>NZ_CP162005.1:2989191-5978383 GCF_040822065.1 Pedobacter sp. WC2423 | reverse complement strand
AGTTATTCTATAAATTAATGGTATTCTACTTAAACAACGACCAAATACTCTGCCGTTTTGGGAGGGCGAAGATCCTAAAAATTACCAACAAAAAATCATAAAATCTCACCTAATTTGTAAGTCGCTAACAGGCAAAACGATAGCCTGGAAAAAAGCGTCTTTTTTGTGGATAACTTATCCACATTGAAAATTCAGTGTTTATAACTATTGCTCAAACTAACGGTTTTCATTCCTTAATACAGGACAATATTACCAAAAAAAACCGGCTATTTCAGACCTTTCTGCAAACTATATTTAAAATCAAAAAAGTGAGAAGCGACAACTTGTCATTCACTAAATGTTTATATAAAACACATATATAACTCATTTTAAATAAAATACAACAATCGAATAATTAAAAAGACCAAGCTTACAGCTAAAATAGCTAAAGATTATTGAACAAAGTGAACAGTTAGCTCAGTGTGCAGCGCAGTAGCGATTGCCCGGGTCACCAGCAATAAAAAAGAGAAGAGAAAAAATCAGTGACGTTTTACACATTCCTTTAAATTGATAAGCCGCAGCAGATCAGTTTAAGCAAAATAAGACACCTGTAAATGACATTTCCAAGGCTCTAAAGAAGATACCCACAAACAGCCAGATCGTCCCGCAGAAACGAGATTATGCCTACTGACACTAACTGTAAAATTAAGTTAATCAGGAGAAAATTAAGGACCCGGATGATGAGGTTTTTACAAAATATGCCTTTGGCCCGAAAAAAAGTATAAGAAAGCAGGTTAAAAAGAGCCCTGACAGTGTGTTGGAGTGAGGTTGTAATGACGTTGGAATGACCTTCCAATGACCTTGCAATGACTACAGTCATTCCAACCTCATTGCAATATCTCTTCAACGTCGTTTTAATAGATAACTACGACCCTATTGTTCTATAATTCAAGGGTCGCAGTTATACTTATTTAAACATTTTCAAGTTCAACCTCAATGTTGCCACGGGTAGCATTTGAGTAAGGACATACCTGATGTGCTTTCTCCGTCAATGTTTTCGCAACTTCAGCATCTACCCCCGGAATGGCTACTGAAAGCTTTACAGCCAGCTGAAAGCCCCCTGTACTGTTCTTTCCGATACTGACCTTAGCGGTTACTTTAGTTTCACCAGTCTGAACCTTATCCATTTTGATCACTAAATTCAAAGCACTATCAAAACAAGCTGCATAACCTGCTGCAAAAAGCTGTTCAGGATTTGTATAAGCTCCAGCCCCGCCTCCAAGTTCTTTGGGCATTCTTACTTCCAGATCTAAAACGCCGTCCGATGATTTTACATTTCCATTTCTACCACCCGTAGCACTCGCTTCAGCAGTATATAATTTTTCAATTTTATCCATGATGTTTATTTATTGTATTTAAAATTCCTGTTAGTTTTTGTTGAAGACTGACCATTTCGCCTTCTGTAATATCCAGAGCGCAAAACAAAGCACCCGGGATTCCGGCCGCAGCATACTTCAATTTCAATCCGCCACCGGTCAGCTCTATCACTACAATCCGCTCATCTTCTTCACTTCTTTTCCTGGTCAGATATTTTTTTTGTTCCAGTCTTTTCAATAACGGCGTTAAAGTTCCGGTATCCAGCAAAAGCTTTTCACCAATTTCCTTAATGCTGATTTTATTGGTCTCCCAAAGCAACAGCATCACTAAATATTGAGGATAAGTGAGATCCAGTTTCTCCAGCAAAGGACGATACAAAGCGGTGATCTGTCTTGACAAAGCGTAGATCGGGAAGCAGAGCTGCTGCTCCAGTTTAAGCATTTCCATGCCTATATAAACGAGTACTATATGCTTATATTGTGCACAATACAATTTTACAAAATATAAATTACAACAAATTGAATATCAATAAATTAAAAATAATATATCTACAAAAATAGGGCTCCCAAATTAATGGAAGCCCTATTTTAAACAGGTTTGAGACCGAAATTAAACTAATCCCGGCACTTCTACCATCTCATTAGTTTCAGCTTCATAATCAATTCCGGCTACATCAAAACCAAACAGATTAAGGAAGTCATGTTTGTAACCAGCAAGGTCACCAAGTTCCGGTAAACTTTCTGTAGAAATGCCAGCCCATAATTCAGCAACTTCTGCTTGTGTTGCAGCATCCATCTCTAGATCATCGACACGGATCCTTCCTTTCTCATCAGTTGGGATGGCACCGCCAGTATAAAGTCTGTCCTGGAATAAACGCTGGATCTGCTCGATACATCCTTCATGAGTTCCTCTTGCTTTCATCACTTGATAAAGCAATGAAATGTACAATGGAATCACTGGAATAGCGGAACTTGCCTGAGTTACCAAAGCTTTGTTTACAGAAACATATGCCTTTCCGTTCAGGTCTTTTAATTTTTCAGTGATCTGAAAAGCAGTAGCCTCCAGGTCATCTTTAGCACGTCCGATTGTTCCTTTACGGTAAACCGCTTCAGTTACAGATGGGCCTATATAAGAATAAGCAACTGTAGTTGCGCCTTCAGCCAGTAAACCAGCAGCCTTAAGATCTTCGATCCAGAAACCCCAGTCCTCCCCTCCCATTACCGCAACAGTATTTTCTATTTCTTCTTCGTTTGCAGGCTGAATAGAGATATCAGTTACTACTCCAGTATGAAAATCTACTGTTTTATTCGTGAAACCCTGACCGATTGGTTTCAATACAGAATTGTATACAACTCCTGTTTTAGGATGTGTTCTGCGTGGTGAAGCCAGGCTATAGATTACTAAATCAATCTGACCTAAATCAGCTTTAATCAAGTCTAATGTTTTTTGTTTGATTTCATCAGAAAAAGCATCACCATTGATACTTTTAGCATATAAACCAGCTTCCTGAGCTTTAGTTTCAAAAGCAGCGGTGTTATACCAGCCTGGTGAAGCGGTTTTTCCTGGTGCAGGTGGTTTTTCGAAATACACACCTATGGTAGATGCATCCGATCCAAAGGCACTTGTAATTCTTGATGCCAGTCCAAATCCTGTAGACGCGCCAATAACCAGCACACGTTTAGGGCCGGCAATAGCTCCTTTTGATTTCACGTAATTAATTTGATTGACAACATTTTGCTCACATCCCTGAGGATGAGCAGTCAGGCAGATAAAACCACGTATTCTTGGTGCAATAATCATAAATTGTTCTTTAAAGAAGGTCTAAAATAATTAATTCTTTTCTATTTAATGTTTTTGGGAATCTCTTTCAATACGCTTAACAGGAAGCCCCAGAATTTCTGAACTGAAGAAATCTGCACGCTTTCATCCGGAGAATGCGCCCCTCTGATCGTCGGACCAAAGGAAATCATGTCCATTCCAGGTAAATGACCACCAAGAATACCACATTCCAGACCTGCATGACAAGCATCAACTTTAGGCGCTTTACCAAAAGCAGTCTCATACATGCGCACCATTAACCGTAAAATATCTGAATCAGGGTTTGGTTTCCATCCAGGATAATCTCCGTCCTGAGCAACATGACTGCCCATATTTTCAAAAGCAGCACGGATTGCATTGGAAACATCTGTTTTAGTACTTTCTACACTGCTGCGCTGTAAAGATTGCGTAATAAATTCACCATCTTTAACAATCACTCTGGCCAGGTTACTTGAGGCTTCTACCAAATCCTTAATATCAGGACTCATTCTGAAAACACCATTTGGCATTGCGTAAATTGTATTGATGATCTTTTTAAAGTCAGCATTCACCATCACCTGTGCAGGTAAAGCAGTTTCGCTGATCACCACAGTCAGTGCTGGCTCTACAGTCTGGTATTCTTCCTGAAGCAAAGCAGTATATTCTTTGACAAAATCTTCAAATACTGCCTTTTCAGTATTGGAAACTACTACTACAGCAGCAGATTCTCTTGGTATTGCATTTCTTAAACTTCCACCATTAACAGCACTGAGTTGCAAACTGATAGTCTGAGCCGCTGTAAAAAATAAACGGTTCATCAACTTATTTGCATTTGCTCTGCCTTTATGGATATCCATTCCTGAATGTCCGCCTTTTAATCCTTTAATGGTGATTTCAAAAGCTGTACTTAATGCTTTTACTGATTCTTGCTGATAAATGTAATTTGTATTGGTATCTATTCCTCCGGCGCAGCCGATGGTGAGTTCATCATCTTCTTCGGTATCCAGGTTCAACAGGATAGTTCCGGAAAAATTAGCAGGATCAAGCTCCTTAGCACCCGTCATGCCAGTTTCTTCATCAATGGTGAACATAGCTTCCAATGCAGGGTGCGGAATCGTTGTTGAGGCTAATAAAGCCATGATTGCCGCCACTCCGATACCATTGTCAGCACCTAAAGTGGTACCTTTCGCTTTTACCCAGTCTTCGTCCACAAACATTTCAATTCCCTGTTCGTCAAAATTAAACACAGTATCGCTGTTTTTTTGGTGTACCATGTCAAGGTGAGACTGTAAAATCACTGTTTTACGATCTTCCATGCCTGGAGTTGCAGGTTTTTTGATGACTACATTCCCGGTACGGTCGGTCACAGTTTCAAGACCAAGGTCATTTCCAAAGCTGACCATAAATGCAATGACACGTTCTTCTTTTTTTGAAGCACGCGGCACAGCGTTCAGCTTCACAAAGCTACTCCAGAGTTCCTGAGGTTCTAAATTTTCAACTTCCATTCAAAAGGGGATATGAAATAAGCCTTTATGGCAAATTCCCTGGTTAAAATTATATGTAAAGATATAAACCGTTTAAAACTAAACGGCTTTAAAGAGCGGCAAATTTAAGGATTACCAAAATTATATCTTTGCTATTGTTTTGCCAAGATACCAGAACAGGTAACTGAATACTGGTGCTGCAATCACATCTGCGGTATAATGTACATGCTGAATTAATAATAAAACAGCTAATATGGCCGTAGCAAAGAAAATGATCATTTTTTCGGTTTTATTTTCCAGACAAAGCCCGATAAGACATAAGGTAGCTGTATGGCCGGAAAAGAACAGATCTTTAGTAATCATATTTGATCCGTAAATGAGGGCTAAAAAAGGATCTGTGAGATGAACAAGATTGACCGGCGGATCGAGCGGGATCAGCAAAATCGTAATCATCCTGGCCAGGCAGAAAAAAATATACCCCCACAATGCAGTGATGCACATCGAAGAATTTCTGATTATTCTCCAGATGAAAAAACCCACCGCCGGATTAATGATCAAGAAGATATAGCGGGATACATCCCGGGCTGGTAAACGGCTCAATACCCAGTCATCCATCAGCACTCCATTTCTGGCCTGTATAAACAAGAAAAAATCCTGTATGTAAAAAAGTATCAGGATCATCATTAAGATGCCCAATATAAATTTCACCCTAAAGGCAGGATACGCCCAGGCGAACTGCCAGGTCAGCTGTTTAGTTTGCATTAATATAAATCAGGTTAGATTTTGTCGCGGCAAATATAATATTACTTTTCCCGTCTTTATATTTTTGACGAAAATATTGATCAACATACGAACATAAACAGGTAAAAATCCTGTTTTTAACTAATTAATCGCAATATTTGATTATTGTGTTTCAGAACAGAAATACAATAAATACTAAAATATCATGCGTATAAAAGACATCATTATCTGTGCTGCCTGTGTATTGACCTTGCTGATCAATGCCTGCCAAAGCCAGGTTATCAATTACGGGAGTAATCAAAAAACAGGAAAATACTTCAATATCAGAGGTTTTAAAATGTACTATGAAATTTATGGTTCGGGCAAACCATTACTGATGATTCATGGCAATGGCGGGAACATCAGCTCTTTTGCAGGCAATATTCCTTACTTCTCAAAAAAATACCAGGTTATTGTGGCGGACAGCCGTGCCCATGGTAAATCTGAAGACCTTCAGGATTCGCTTAGCTTTGAGATGATGGCTGATGATTATGCAGCGTTGCTGGATTCTATTCACGTAAAATCCGCTTATGTGATAGGCTGGAGTGATGGCGGGATCAATGCTTTACTGCTGGCGATGCGTCACCCGGATAAAGTCATTAAACTCGCTTCTACAGGAGCTAATTTATGGCCTGATTCCACAGCTTTGAAACCAGAATTCTGGAAATCTGAACAGGAAACTTTCTTGTCAGGTAAAGACAAAGCTTTTGCCACTGCAAAGGAAAAGAATGACTGGAAGATATTTTTACTCGACTGGAATCAGCCCAACATCCCTTTAACAGCATTAAAACAGATCAAATGCCCCGCGCTTATTATTGGTGGTGACCATGATTTAATTCATACGGAACATACGGTTTTGATTGCGAAAAATATTCCCGAAGGCCAGTTGTGGATTGTTCCTAAATCAGGTCATGCTACTTTGATCGAGCATAAAGATGAATTTAACCACAAAGTTGATGAGTTCTTTCTAACCCCTGATCCGCAATAATTTAATTTCCATCGTTTTACTTATATTCATAGCTATGAAACTAAAGTTACGCTCCAATTTTCCAATAGTAAAGTTCTCTGCTTTATTACTGGTCATCCTGACTTCTTTATTTTTTATACAGTGTCAGCGAAAAGAGGGGAAGAAAATAGCCAGAGATGTGACCATTACACCTAAAAATGCAGTGACCAAACTATTAATTGATAGTATGGAACTGGAAAAATATATCATTGGGGCAAAATTAGAAGATAGTTCAGCATTAAGGCTGAGGAATTTTTACAATAGCCGGAACTTTCAGTTCGCCTGGTTAACAGAAAAAGGACTGGCAGAACATACCAGGGTATTCTATGCACTGGATAAAAGCTATGATTCCACTTCCAGAGATAGTGCTAAAAACGAGCTGTTGTTACGCAATCAGCTTAGTGGATTGATGACTAAAGACACCACTATTATTGCAGTGAGCCCGGCTTTGGTTAAGCTGGAATTGGAGCTGACCCAGCACTTCTTCAATTTTGTAATGAATACCTATGCCGGAAAAGTAGACCCTGCAGCATTGCAATGGTACATTCCCAGGAAAAAAATCAATGCGGTTGCTTTGCTGGATTCATTAGTAGCTAAAAAAGGTGCTGGCGTAGCGGAATGGGAACCTGTAAATAATTATTATAAAACACTGAACAAAGAGCTGATCCGCTGGTATAGTATTCAAAAAAGAGGTAGCTGGCCGCAACTTGATGTTGCTGCGCTTAAACCAATAAAAGAAGGTGATTCAGGCGCTGTAGTTTTACAATTCAAACAGCGGCTGATTGATTTTGGAGATCTGGATGCTAAAGATTCAACTGCAGTTTATACCGCTGAGGTAACTACAGCAATTAAAAAAGCACAATTGCAATTTGGACACAGACCAACCGGGAAACCAGATCGTTTATTACTGGCAGCTTTAAATGCAACCGTTGAATCCCGTATCCAGCAGATGCTGATCAACCTCGAAAGAATCAGATGGTCACCGCTGATGCCTGATGGTAAGCTGATTTTAGTGAATATCCCTGAATATAAGTTACATGTATTTGAAGCAAAAAAAGAAGTGCTGAACATGGGTATTGTAGTTGGAAAAGCAGCGAACAAGACCGTTATTTTCAGCAATACCTTAAAAAACATCGTTTTTAGCCCGTATTGGAATATTCCCCCAAGTATTGTGCGTGCAGAAGTTCAACCTGCCATGCGTAAAAACCGGAATTACCTGGCTCAAAAAAATATGGAACAGTATGGTTTTAGTGATGGTCTGCCGCTCATCCGTCAAAAACCAGGGAACACCAATTCTCTGGGCCGTGTCAAATTCTTATTTCCAAACAGTTATAATATCTATCTGCACGATACACCGGCAAAATCTTTGTTTTCGGAAGACAAGCGTGCATTTAGCCATGGTTGTATCCGTTTAGCAAAGCCAAAAACATTAGCTGAATATTTACTGACGGACAGACCAGAATGGACATCCGAAAAAATTGACAAGGCAATGAATTCCAAAAAAGAGGTGTGGGTAACCATGAAAACTCCTGTACCTGTAATCATTGCTTATTTTACCAGCTGGGTAGATAAAAACGGGCTGATTAATTTCAGGGAGGACATTTATGGCCACGATCAGAAAATGGCCGCACAGTTGTTTCCAGCAAAATAATAAAATAATGTAAACCTTTCTATAGATGAGCGGTTATGGCTACTCAAAATCAATAGCACATGGCAACTACAACAAAAAAAACTAGCACAGCTACAAAAGCGAGTTCAAAAAAGACGACTGGTCAAACAGGTAAAATGAAGGATTCTGAATTCCATGAATTCTTTGTAGATGAATTGAAAGATATTTACTGGGCAGAGAAACACCTGGTTAAAGCACTTCCAAAAATGAAGAAAGCAGCAACAAGTCCGGAGCTTGCAGCAGCTTTTGAGAAACATACACAGGAAACTCAAACACACATTGCTACACTGGAAGAGGTATTTGCCTTACTGGATACAAAACCGGCAGCTAAAAAGTGTGATGCAATGGCTGGTTTATTGGAAGAAGCTGATTCTATCATTGCTGATACAGATAAAGGTACACTAACAAGAGATGCAGGTTTGATCCTGGCCGCGCAGAAAGTGGAGCATTATGAAATCGCGACTTATGGCACACTGGCTGTATTTGCACAAAACATGGGACATACTGATGTGGCCAGCCTGTTGCAGCAGACACTTGACAATGAAAAAGCGACTGATGTGGCCTTAACTGAGATTGCAACTGCTTATGTAAACGAAGAAGCTGCAGCAGAGTAAGATGTTAAGCATTGACTATAAAAAAGCCTGAACAGCAAATTTGCTGTTCAGGCTTTTTTATAGTGTTTATTTTTATAGTGCTAACCGTTGTGATGTTTTTTCCGATCCTCAATTTTCTCTTTTTGCAGGTTATTTGCTGCGTCTATAGAGTGAGACTTATGGATATCATCATCTTCTTCAGAAATATCAGACAGCTTCTGGTAATACTTATGCAGTACATCCAGCTCCTGCTCGGTCAGATCTTCAATGTCAACCATTCTGTTGCTCGCATGCCTGCTGGCAGCAATCAATTCATTTAATTTTAACTGGATAGCTTTGGAATCTTTATTCTGAGATTTCTGGATTAAAAAGACCATCATAAAGGTGATAATAGTAGTTCCGGTATTAATGACCAGCTGCCAGGTATCAGAATATTTAAAGACCGGCCCGCTGATTCCCCATATAATCACAATAGCCAAAGCAATACCGAATGCGGCTGAGCTCCCTGTCCAGCAAGTAATCTTTGTCGCTATTTTTTCAAAAAAGGATTCTTTCTTCTTTTCCATGAACGTTATAATTTGATTTATGCGGGATATAACAATAAGATTGGACTTCTGTTTTGACTGCTATTATATAATCAGTCTTAGCGCATCAGAAATCTTTTAAATTTGAGATTACAAACTAAACGGATTAAGTTTATGCCGAAAATCAATTTCCGGATGAAACTTATCTTAAGAAATATATCTATTTTACTCATTGTACTGGCTAATGCAGGATGCGATCAGCTTTCTAAAAATGCAGCCCGTCAAAACATAGCGTACCATGAAACAATCAATGTGATTGGAAATCATTTCATATTAACCAAAGTTGAAAACTCAGGTGCTTTTTTAAGTACCGGAGACTCCATGACAGACTCTGCAAAGTTTATATTTTTGTCCTTGATCCCGTTGCTTGCGCTTTGTTATGGAATCTATTATCTGCTTAAAAACAGTCAGCTGAATAACTTACTGGTGCTGGGTGTCTGTTTTGTAATTGGCGGAGGTTTAGGAAATTTATATGACAGACTCCTGTATGGTTCGGTAACGGATTTTCTGCATATAGATTTTTATATACTGAAGACCGGCATTTTCAATCTTGCAGATGTTTCCATTATGATCGGGATGATTATGCTGGTTATACATTTATATGTTAAGCGGACACTTCAATTTACTTAAAATTATATTCATGAAAATATCAATCCTGACTATCATTTTATCTTTCCTGATTTGCACAGTTCAGGCACAAACCAATTATGTGCGCCTTACTACTTCCAAAGGCAATATCCTGATCATGCTTTATGATGCCACTCCGCATCACCGGGATAACTTCATCAACCTGGCTAAAAAAGGACTTTTTAAAGATCAGGAATTTAACAGGGTTATCCGAAATTTTGTAAGTCAGGGCGGTGAACTGGATGAGACGATACTGGATAGAGAAAAACTCAATCTACAAGCTCCTGTTCAGCGGCTGGAAGCAGAAATAAGACCAGAACTATTCCATAAAAAAGGAGCTTTGGGCGCTGGCAGAAATGATAATCCTGAAAAGAGTTCCTATCTCGATCAGATTTACCTGGTAGAAGGGAAAATACAGACTGATGCGCAACTGGATGAACTGGAACTAAAAAAAGGCATAAAGTTTTCTGCTTTGCAAAGGGAAACTTATAAAACTATAGGTGGTATCCCGCGCCTTGATCAGGATTACACAGTATTTGGAGAAATAGTATCGGGAATAGAAGTAGCCAAAGCAATTAACAATGTGGCTACAGATAAGAATGATCACCCGCTCAAAAAAGAAGCTTTTAGTATTCATATCCTGAGCAAAAAGGAAATCAGCAAAATTGCCAGGCCTTAAAAAACAATTACTGCTTAAGCAGTAATAAGGCAGTAAGCTCAGTTCTTTCTTCCTCTTCCAGGTCAACGATATTTTCCAGCAGGTGCAGCAGGCTACCCCGCTGATCAGAAACCAGTAAAGCATTAATAAGCGCAATAAATGTCTTTTTCTGGTCTATACTCAGGTTGCTGAATATTTTAGGCTGAATTTCGTACATGGATTTTAATGTATTCAGCAAATCTTCTTTTCTTTTTGGATTGAGTGGTTCTTTGTCATTTAATGAAAGTACACCTTCATTTTCAAAGCGCTGAAGCAGTTTGCTGGAATATTCTTTCAGAAAAAACTTTCTTTTAGCACGCAGGAGCTCATTCACTCTTTTGCTTAATAATTTGTATTCCGGTGATGATTTTGACCGGTTATATAATTTCACCTGCGTATCAAACTCCGTTCCGCTGAAATCGAAATCGGTAAAGAATTCACTTTCTATATATACGCTGTGAAAATATTCGTCAGCTTTTTTATTCAGGGTCGTATATTCTTTAAATTTCTCCTCACCCCTTTCATTGATATAATAGACTTTTGATAGTTCTTTATGCAAAGACTCTTTCCACTGAACAAATTTCAATTTAAACAGCGTCTGTGTCCTTTCATCCTTTAACAGAATATCCTCTTCATAATATTGAATGTTATCAGAATAATCCAGCGGAACACCATTGATTAAAATGGCATAGTTCCTTTTCTTATTCAATTCCAGAAACCAGCAAAACTCTGCTTTTAGAAAAGAAATGATCTCCTGTTCCATATTCTCGCGTAAAATCTTGATATTAGAGAACAATACCCTGGTACCCGTCTTTTCACTTAAAGGTATATCCAGCAAATTAGCCTGATAATTATTCAGCGTAGATACCCCAATCATAATCCTGCCGCTTTTAAGCACATTATTATGCAAAAAGGTAGTTTGCCACTCGGCATCGTTGGCGAATTTAAAAAAGGTTAACCTGCCCACCCCGTTTTTACCGTGCATTGCTGAACGGTTTCTGTTCACAGCAAGCTGTAATGCCTTTTCCGATTCATAAAAAGGGTCAAACTTAAATTTCAGGTTTTTAAAATTTATTCCATAACCATTGTCATAAATCTCCAGATGATCCATGAATCCAAGTTCATTGGCGGTATAGTTGATTTCTACAGTATAGGCATTCGCATCAAAACCATTCCAGATATACTCAGCCAGCGCCTGTTTTTCATTGTAATTTCGCAAAACCTTTTGTATGCCGCTGGAAGTGATATTTACATTATTTGCCATGGAAGTTTAATTTAATTTCATCTTCAATCCTCAGACTTTCTTTATGGATGGCATTCATCATTTCGGTAATAAAGGTAGCAGATAACCCTTCCTTTTCACCTGCGATGACACTTTTTTCCAATACTTGTTTAAAGCGTCCTGCCTGCAGTGCCGGCATATTATTTTTGGCTTTGTAAACTCCTATTGCTTTGACTGCTCTTTCCCTTTCGCCAATTAGCTGCATGAGCTTTTTGTCCAGAGAATCGATCTTCTTTCTGTTGATTTGCAAAGTATTCAGGCTGCTATCCGGTGCTTTCGCAGGAGTTTGTTGTGCAAATAACATCGAATGGCTTAGTAAAAATGCGCCAGATAAAAACAGGATACGACTATATAACTTCATAATGATAGGATTTGGTGGCTAAATTAACGTTTCATCTGTGATTTGACTTATAAAATAATAACAGATTTATTTTTGGGTTTATACAATAAAGCTTAAATATGAGCGTCTGTATATATGAGAGCGTTAATTTAGATAGCGGGGATGAGTCGGAGACTTATCCCCGTTTCTTTTTTACAGACCTTTTATAATAGCTCTGATCACCTGCGGAATATCATCATCAAAACGATGCGAGCCAGGAATCGTAACTTTATGTATTTTATCTGTTGGCTTTAAAGCCTTATAAAACTCACTCTCTTCCTCCTTACCAAAAATACACCATACAGGAATTACTGATTTCAACAATTCCGGATTTACTTTATATTTCTCTTTGTCGGTAGAACCAAAATTCAGCAGGTTTTTCAGCTTAACTACATACCCGGTAGAAAAACCCGGAGAAAGCAAAACCAGCGAATTTTGTTTTTCTGCTAACTGACTGGGTAAACGGGAAGGGACAAAAGCGGCAACATCCGCCCCAAAAGAATAACCAATCATAGAAAAAGAAGCTTTATTCCACGTTTTCAAATAAGAAGACAGGATCACCTGCATATCTTTTGCAAACTGATCTGGTGTTTTCTGCGTCCAGAAATATTTGCGGGTATCCAATACGAGCGTTGGATATCCGTTTCTAACCAGTTCTTTTACCGTTGATTCTGAAAAATTGTTCCACCCACCATCGCCGGTCAAAAAAACGAGCATCGGTTTACTGGAGCGCACAAAATGTGCATGTAATGGAAATTCTGACAATTCGCGCGCAGGCTGAGCATTCACTTTCATCAGACTGAATGCTGTAAACAGCAAACAGGAGCCTAAAATGGTTATTATCTTCATTGGTCTTGATTTTGTCTGAAGACTAGAGTTTCCCCTGTCGCCTTAGCGCAAAGTTAAGAAAAAGCCACACAGATGCGATTAATTGAATAGTGATCCTTGTCATTTTTTAGTCTGAGAGACAGTTTTATATTTGGGCAGATAATTTATTCCATACCGGTGGATGCCGGCTCTCATTAAGGGGGTTTTACCGGGAAGTTCAACCCCCTTAATTTTTAATTTAAGAAAAACACTTATTTGGTACAAGGTTTGCCATCTAATCTATCAATAGTATACTCTGCCAGCCTGTTTCAGTCTATTGGACAAAAGCGGGCCTATTTCTATTAGAAACCTATTGAGAAATGATGAAGCAAATACATGTTGTAGAAGATGATCAGGATATCAGACAGATCATAGAGTTCATATTAGAAGATGAAGGTTATAAAGTGCGTCTTTTCCCGGATATTTCTTCCTTCCATGCTGCTATGAAAGATGGCATCCCTGATTTATATTTACTGGACGTGATGCTTCCCGATGGAAATGGTCTGGAATTATGCAAAGAAATCAGGACTTCTCAGCAAACCAAAGACGTACCGATTATCGTGATGTCTGCACATGCTTCGGCAGATACCGTTTTTCAGCAATGTAATGCAGACGACTTTATCAGTAAGCCTTTCGATTTGAATGATATCCTGTTCAGAATTAAGAAACAGATAACATTACATTAGTTTCTGCTATTTCTCCTATCAACTGATCAACCTGATGTTTAGTTACATTAGGCATACAAATAATATGGCACCAGCCATTCTCTAAAGCCAGCTGCCATTTGATCC
Source organism: Pedobacter sp. WC2423 (assembly GCF_040822065.1). Classification (NCBI taxonomy): domain Bacteria; kingdom Pseudomonadati; phylum Bacteroidota; class Sphingobacteriia; order Sphingobacteriales; family Sphingobacteriaceae; genus Pedobacter; species Pedobacter sp. WC2423. The sequence continues at coordinate 5,964,471 of NZ_CP162005.1, read as the reverse complement.
TTATCTTTGCCGCTGGTTCAGGTAAATTAACAGTAATCGAATCCGGATTTCTCCAGGCATTGATACCGATCTCTTTTAACCTCATCTCTGCATAAGCAGCCACTTCAAGACTATGTAAGGCCCTTTTTTTAAACCCTTCCAATCCCAGGCTTTTAATCATATACCATAAAAATAAAGGTGTATGCCCGTTTCTCGATCCTGTGATCGTCGTATCCATGCTGCCTGTATAAGATACCGAACGGGCAATACGGTCGCGGTTATTTTTTTTCACTACCACTACCCCACAAGGAATCGGAGAGCCAATAAATTTATGTCCGCTAATCGCGATACTATCTGCGCCATCAGAGAAATCAAATGCCGGGCGTGGTTCTATAAATGCGCTATAGCTACCTGAAAGCGCTCCATCTGCATGAATATAATAATGTTGTATAGCTAAATCCTGCAAAATACTTCTGATTTTGCTGACATCATCACGGGCTTCGGTCATGGTAGTTCCGATGTTTGCAAAGATAATCACAGGCATATGCCTGTTCATTTTAATCGTATCCCTGAGATCCTCATAATCAATCTCGCCGCTTGCCTGGGTACGGATTACGATGTTAGGCATATTTAACAAGTGCAGGTTTTTCTGCACGCTATAGTGTGTAGCCTGTGAAAAATAAACCATCCCTTTAGGATGAATTTCCCTGGCGAGGTATAAACCATAAAGATTTCCTTCTGAGCCTCCATTAGTCACATATCCCCACCAGTTATTGACCGGCGCCCTGAACAATAACGCAAAGAATTCCAATACTTCCTTTTCCATTTCACGTGTACCTATAGTATAGGTGGAAGCCACAAAAGGATCTCCAAGGTTATTAATTGGAAAGTTCAGAAATTTTGCCAGTTCAGAATAATCAAAATCTTTCGATACCGGGTATCCGAGCATTAACTCCGAATCAGCCGTCAATTTTTCCAGTAAATCCTTCAATCTCCCTGCGTTTTCCGCTGATAAGTTATGCTGTTCCATTTACAAATACAATTGGTTTAAATGAGATGTAAATTAAGTAAACCTGATTCTTTAAAACTATTATTTGGTATAAATTAGAAAACAAACACTATTATATGGATATTAACAGACTTTTTAAACCTTTTGAGAGGTGAGAAATTAATTAATTCAGTATAAAAAAACTACCATGGAAACGTTTGACCCGATTGACAAGAAGATTTTAAAAGTTTTACAGGCAGACGCCCGTCTGAATACCAAACAGATTGCTGGCAAAATAGGTTTAACGGTTACACCTACTTATGAAAGGCTCAAAAAAATTGAGCAAAGTGGTGTGGTTAAGGAGTACGTAGCCTTACTGGACAGGGAAAAAATCGGTAAAACTATTGTGGCTTTCATTAATGTTTCTTTACAGCTGCATTCCAAGCCACTAATTAACGCGTTTGAACGGGCAATTGTTAAGGTTCCTGAAGTGATGGAATGTTTCCATGTAGCTGGTAATTTTGACTACCTGCTGAAAGTTGTCGTCAAAGACATGAATAGTTATCAGAATTTCCTATCCAATAAACTCGCAACCATCGAAAATATTGCTCATGTCCAGAGTTCATTTGTGATGACAGAAATCAAATATCAAACTGCTTTCGTACTGGATTAGTGTTGTGTTATGGAAAGCAGCAGACCCCATGAGTATTAACCTGTTTAATTTGGGTCTGCTGATTCCTTTTCGCCGGCGTTAATCCGGAGGCTCTTTAATCAGTTGATTAGAATGGACAATTATCTTCCGCATATTAGTTACAGTAGTAAAAAACCGGGTACTCTCCTATGCCATTTTAATATTTACGTCTATAGGTGTAATCCATAATCCCTAAAGTTCTGTCTGTTAGACTATTCACTATAGCACTAATTTTTACATTTAGATATTTTTAATATTTAATCAGAATAATTTATAATTCAAATAAACATTTATTTTACATAAAAATAACATTATACATGATTTAAGACAATTAATAATTATCACCTTGCAATTGTGGCAGAAAACGATAAAAGCGCATTAAAAGAATACGGAAACAGGGTGAGGACCTTCAGGAAAGAAGCTAATATTTCGCAGGAAGCATTGGCTACTTTTGCTCAATTGTATCAATCTTATATTGCTTCTATTGAAAAAGGGGATGTAAATATTGGGATTTTGGCGCAGCAGACGCTAAGTAATACTTTTGGAGTGAAGCATTATCAACTATCAGACCCTGATTTTCCAATTCCTCCAAAAAATATCTTAAGAGAAAACATCAGGCGTTATATTACAGCAAAAAACATTGATCCGGCCTGTCTGAAAGACAAACTGCCTGATTATGTAAAATATATGGATGAATTGCTGCAATCCGGATTCCTTAATGAACCGAAGACCACCAAAGAGATAGCTGAAAAATATAAAAATGAATACGAACTGGAAATAACTCCTTCCCGTATTGCTGATATATTAAGCCGTGGAACCAGAAAAGATAAAATTGATGTAATCAAATCTTCCTGTGGTAAAAGAAACAGATACAAACTGATTAATCGGAAAAACCATCTTTGAACCTGAATAGCCTTGGAAAAACAAATTTAACAGGTTCAAAGAGGGAGATTCTTTGAAAAGAATAAAATTTCCGACTACCTTTTTTGGGTTAAATCTTTACGGTTTAAAAGCTCTTTAATAGCTTCCAGATCTTTAGAAAGAATATTTACTATGGTTTTAACCAAGTGAGGCTCTTTTGCTAATTTACTCACCGTTTTTTCTGCCGATTTGTTCTCCATGATTATTGAATAATATCTAATTATAACTCGAAATTATTAATTGATGAACAAATATAACAAAATTATGTTTGGTTGTACTTGTTTTATCCTCAACCACTTACATAGAAATTTCAAAACACATCTCCATCAAACAATATATTTGGTTCTGGTGCAAAAAACACACAAAAACAATCAGATCTGAGAATTTCAGCTCCTCAAATTAATTAAAAAAAAACGTCTTAAGCAGCTGCTTAAGACGTTGATCAGCGCGTTATTATTAAATCCAGAGGTTTAAAAATTTGCCTTATTTACATCCCACCATAACCTTGTTCCACCATTATCCGCTCCATTCAATAATTGAACAGCTTTCGCAATTTCCGGCCCATTGGTTGAATATTCATTTTGAGGGAAAGGTAATCTGCGGATCTGGATTTTGCTATCAATAGTCCCATTACTGTTGTTAGTAACTACCGGGAACAGTTTAGGATACCCTGTACGGCGGTATTCTGTCCAGGCTTCCTGACCTTCAGGGAACATTGCAATCCATTTCTGAGTAATAATACGTTCAAGTTTCTGCTCATTAGCAGCTCCACCATCCCATTTAACAGTAATAGTTGAAACAGCTGGTGAGTTGTTCGCTGCATTCCCAGGATCAACATAAGCAATTGGTAAACTTGTGTCATCATTAACATAAGTACCGTTAGATACATTCCATTGCGCTAATGAAGTTTGAATACCAGTATTATAATTCGTTTGTGCATCACCTGCGCCAGTCCATCCGCGTAACGCTGCTTCTGCTTTAAGGAACCAAACTTCAGCAGCAGTCATCATTATCATTGGCGAGTTACTCGTCACAATAGTTTTGCTATTTAACAAAGAGTAGCCACTATAACCAGGCTTGGCAGTTACAATTGATCCGATACGGATACCTTTATACTGACCTGCAAAACGTGTATCCGTTGCTGGAGTTGCATATACTGGTAAACGAGGATCTTTGTAACCAACCAGATAGGTTTCTATCGGGGCTCCTAAAGCAATATCTGTCCAGCTGGAAGTAATAACCTCCAATGGATTGTGCGTTCCACCACCAGAAATACCAGCATTGTCTGCATTTATTGTCAGTACACCTCCGCTGGCTGGATCTAAAGCCTTTTGAGCTTGTGCCTGCGCTGTTGCAGCATCAGCTTTCACGATATGCATAGCTAAGCGTAAACGTAGCGAATTAGCAAATTTCAACCATTTAGTATAGTCACCGCCATAAACCAAATCGTATTGTTTGAATGGAGTTTGTGCAGGATTAGCTTTGATATAAGTATTCAGGTTTGTTACCGCTGTATCCAGTTCAAGGAAAAACTGCTTGTAAACGGCTTGCTGAGCATCATAAGGTGTTCCCATTAAAGTTTTTCCTGCTGCACTATAAGCAACAGGGCCAAATTTATCAGTCACTCTGTTCATAATCTCCACTTTAAGGATTAAGGCAATAGCCCAGAAGTCAGGAAGTGTAGTTCTTGTTCCTGCTTTTCCTATGGAATTGATGGCAAACAATGAATTGGTATAAGAAGTCACAAAGATATTCTGATTCCATCCGTCTACCAGGCTGTAATTTAAGTTATTGATATTTCCTCTGAATGGGTTTGGAGACATCATATAACCTGAGTAACAGTCAGCATTTAAGTTTTGATTCAGCTGATAATCACCTTCTCCACCAAAAACAGAAGCCTGGATTCCCGGATATACCAATCCAATCTGGAACTTCCCATTGCCAATACCTGTATTATCAGTGTTATATTTTTCAAAATCCTTTTTACAACCGGCAAACGTAAGTACAGTTAGTGCAAGAAAAGCAGACAGTGCATACTTATAACCATTGCGTATCATATATTGAGTTTTCATCTTTTTAATTTTAATAGTGAACATTTTAGAAAGTAACATTCAGGTTGAAACCGAAATTACGTGTTGCTGGCTGGCTGAATACGTCTACACCAGATAATCCGTTACCTGTTGACATCGTAACCTCAGGATCAAATGGTGCTTTTTTATAAAAGTATAGAAGATTTCTTCCGATTAAAGAGAGTCTTAAGCTTTTAACAGCCCCTTTAGTAAATGGAACTGTATAACCTACAGAAGCTTCACGTAAGCGAACTACCGTTGCACTGTAGATGTAATTTTCTGTAATACCATCACGACCACCTACAGAAGTATACCATGTTTTAGGATCGGCACTGTTAATTGGCTTACCTGTAACTGCATCTACGCCATTGATATTTACACCACCTTGATTTCTGGCATCACCAGATACTTTTGAAACACCATATTTATCAAGTACAGCTTCAGTAAGTGATAATACCTGCCCGCCGAATTTACCATCCACAAGGAAGCTTACTCTGAATCTTTTGTAATCAAAACTGTTGCTCCATCCCAATTGGAACTTAGGGTTTGCGTTTCCAATAAAATTGTAGCCATCATTAACCAACGGTTTGCCATCAGCACCAATCATCATACGGTTCTGATCATCACGTTTAAAGGTTACCCCATAAATATCACCAAATGAACCGCCTGTCCTTAATTCTGACTGATAAGTATTGTTACGGTTTGGCGTTAATATAAATTGATTAATACCATCTTTTGAATCGACGTCAATTACTTTGTTTTTATTAGCTGATCCGTTGAAAGATGAATTCCACGTCAGGTTTGTATTCTTGATCACATCGTAACCTAAATTAAACTCGATACCTGAGTTCTGAATATTTCCTGCATTGACATAACCTTGCGAGAAAGTAGTTACGAAGGAAGGAAGAACGCGGATAAATTGATTCTTGGTGTTAGATTTATAGTAAGTGAAACTCAGGTTAAGTCTGTCACCTAAAAAACGCAAGTCTGTTCCTAACTCAAAAGAGGTTGTCTTCTCTGGCTTCAATTCCGGAAAAGGAGCTACAGAGTTTAGCAAGACACCACCGCCAGTACTAAAGTGCGTTAATGGATTGGTTACATAATTCGGAACAGTGTTACCTACCTGCGCAAAAGTACCTCTTAATTTTGCGTAAGAAATCACTTCAGGCAATTTAAACATCTGGTTCAGGATAAAAGACAAACCTGCTGATGGATAAAAATAAGAGTTATTTGGTGTAAATGCCAGGTTTGAGGACCAGTCATTTCTTGCTGTAACAGTTAAGAATGCCCAGTTTTTATACCCAATGTTTGCATTGGCAAATACCGATTGTATCTGGTTATGGTTATTTGGTAAGGTCGTAACCGGAGGTCCGCCGGCAACTGTTGTGATATTTTCCGGAAGAAAGATATTTGGAATGGTTAAACCTGGTTGTGTATAGCCGTTGCTTGCATCAGGGCCAATCAATGTACCAAAAGCATTGGCATCAGTAATACTCGTACCTAATACACCGTCTACTTTAAAATCAGACTTAGAAGGTATAGAGAAAGTCAGTAATAAATCTGCATATTTCTGCTCAGTAGTCTGGTTGCTTAATAATAATTGTCCGTTCTTTTTAGCAAGTACCGCATTGGTACTGGCATATAAATCCTGCTCGTAAATATCTGTGTAACGGTCAATATTTCCACGTGCCTGGATACTTAACCAGCTTGTAAAGTCATATTTAGCACTTGCATTCAACAGGATACGGTTACGCTTAGCTTCATTCAGGTTACGGTTAAGTACCCACCATGGATTTTGCTGTACGTCTTCGTTAAATGGCCAGTTTTGCTGTGGCACTGAAACACCTTCCACTGATCCTGGTACTTCAAACTGAGTTTTGTAAGAAGAAATATCCCGCCCTCTTGGGAATAAATATAATCCGGTTAAAGGATTTAGGTAAAGGCCCAGACCAGGACTGTTGTTAACTTTTTGAGAGATATAATTTACATTCGCATCTACGGTTAGCTTATTATCCAGAAAACGGCCTGTTTCACGGAAGTTAAGATTATGGCGGGCCAGTTTGTTGGTTGGCTCTACTCCTCTGGCTGCTGTATTGGCATAAGAGAAATAGGATTGTGCTACATCATTTCCACCAGAAAGACTGATTGAGTTGGTTAAATTTGTACCTGTCTGAAAGAATGAGCTTACATTGTCTTGTGCTGATGGTATTTTATCACCCCAGCTGTCTGCTCCACCAGTTGTCTGACCATAGCTATCCTGAAATTCAGGTTTGTAGGCTACGCGGTCAAGTGTAATCGATGAAGAAAAGCTGATTTGAGTTTTTCCGGCTTTTCCTTTTTTAGTAGTAATTAAGATTACACCATTTTGCGCCTGGCTGCCATATAAGGCAGAAGCTGATGCCCCTTTCAAAATAGTCAGTGTTTCAATGTCTTCCGGATTAAGGTTGGATATACCATCACCACCGTCCTGACTTGCACTTACTGCTGTAGTTCCGCCCCCACCTTGTCCTACGTTACTTCCAAAAGTATTGTTAGGTTGTCCGTTAGCGTTTGAGCCGTTTGAAATCGGAACTCCATCAATTACATACAGAGGCTGGTTATTTCCACCAGCTGATTTGTTACCTCTTAAAATAACTTTTGCTGAACCTCCTACTCCGGAAGCACTGGGTGAAATCGTTACACCAGAAACTTTACCATTCAGTGAGTTCATTAAGTTATCACTTTTTACCCTGGTCAGTTCTGATCCTGATACCTGCTGCGTGGAATAAGTAATCGTTTTTTCCGACTTTTTAATACCCAGGGCAGTAACCACAACCTCTCCAAGTTGTTTTGAATCTTCCAACAGGGTAATTTGCACAGTTCCAGAACCTACTGTAGCTTCCTGACGTGCAAAGCCAATGTAAGAGAAAATCAAGACGTCACCAGCAGCAGCCTGTATGGCAAAATTACCATTTGAATCTGTCTGTGTACTTAATTTTGTGCCTTTAACTTGCACGCTTACCCCAACTAAAGGTAATCCGCTTGCATCTTTTACTGTTCCTTTAATGGTCGCTGCTACTTTTAACGCATTTAAAGAACTGGCCTTGTGCGCAGGCCAGCTAATTAATACCGAGTTGCCTGCGTTGCTGAGATTTGCTCCCATTGCCAGGCCTGGCATCAATAAAGTGAAGAGTAGTAATTTTTTCATGTTTTGGTTTTTTTTAAGTTTAGATTTAATCGTTTAGTGTTCAGCATTAATTGTTCATTGTCAAAATTCTCCATAACCAGCGCCGCAGCACCAATAATTTCACCATCAAAGCCTAGTTTGGAGATTAATAGTTCTGTATTGGCAGCTAGTCTTGGAATACAGTATTTATTTAAAGCCTGCTGCATAGGAGCCATCATTATTTTACTCGCTTTTGCTCCTCTCCCACTTAATACAATGGTTTGCGGATTCATAATATGAATGAGAATAGAAAGTGCTTTACCAATTTTATAACCAGCATCTGAAAGTAATTCAATTACAAACTGATCTCCATTATTGGCAGCTTCAAAAATCGCATCACTCATCACTTTCAACGAACTATCTATAAAGGAATTTAAAGTAGATAAGCGTCCTTGTTTGATCCCTTCAATGGCTTTTTTAACTACAACAAGCATTGATGCTTCTGCTTCAAGACAACCTTGTTTACCACAGATACATAATTCTCCGTCTTCAAATAAGGGGATATGACTGAATTCACCTGCAAAACCACTGTAACCTCTGAAAATATCTCCATTTACGATCATCCCAAGGCCGATTCCCCAACCCAGGTTAATCACCATGACCTCTTTAAGAGACTTAGCGACTCCGAATCGTTGTTCGGCTAATGCGATCACACTGGAATCATTATCGATATAAGTAGTTAATCCTGTAGCATTGGAAATGTATACGGTCAGTTTTTCGCCTTCTGCATCCAGATAAGAATAATTCTTCCCATCTTTTACACTGACAAAACCAGGCATTCCTATACCTATCCCCAGGATACTTTGTTTATTGATTCCGGATTTCAGGATATGACTTTCTATGTAAGTGATTAATTGAGATAGCGCTGCGGTATTGTTATCCAACATCAGCTCTACTGTTTCAATTTCAGCTATTGGCTTATTGTTCAGATCAACAATAGCGATCCGGGTGGAAAGCTGATCCATTGCTATCGCCATCATATGCATCGCATCTGGTTTTATAGCATACATTAACGGCCGGCGGCCCCCGCTCGACGGTGCATAACCAACCTCAATACTAAAGCCCTCATGAATTAACTCATTTATTGTTTTAGTTATAATTGGGATGCTTTTATTAAATAAAACGCTCATTTCAGCACAAGAAAGTGACTTCTCCAAGTACAATTGCTTTAAGATCTCACTTTTGAGCTCAGTGCTTTTAACTAGCTTTTCTGTTACTTCCATTATATATTTGATTACTTTAATAAACTTACTAAAATGTTTTAATAAGTTTACGAGAGTAATTAAAATAAATTAAAAATAACTTTATCTTTATTATTTAAAATAGAGAAGATACCGTTTAAAGTAATAATAAGTATTTATATTTAGCTATAGTAAACCCGTTTGAGCAGAATTAACAGAGAATTAATTCAGTTCCAGATGGGACTGGATAAAATATTTGGCTGAACGGAATTAGAAATCTTGTACAACCTGCTTTTGGCAGGCTGCACATTGATTCCAAAAAACACACATTTATAACAATTTTGGTTGCAATGGACCTTTACCACCAAAGCGGATGCCTACAGAAATTTCATGAGACCCTTTGCTGATCTTCCCGATATTAGCATTACCAAAGCCAGTTTGATAACTATATCCCAATTTCACATTAGTATTAAAGATGACTGATATAATTCCTGCAACCTCACTTGTAGTCTTATAGTTAACCCCAAGCCCGAATTTATCTTTTAAATATACAGTTGCCGAAAAATCGGCCTCTGTATTATAAGTTCTGCTATAGGATACCATGGTAGCAGGTTTAAATTTCACTTCTTCATTCAAATTGAACAGGTATGCGCCGCTAAAATAATAGGTATTACTATAGTTTCTTTTTTCATCAGCAGAGGCATTACCCAGGCTTCGGAAACTCAATCTTGGCAAAGAAGCACCTATATAATACTTTTCCGGGCTATATAACATCACACCTAAGCCTACTGTTCCAACGGTTTCCCTGATATCGTTACGAAAACTCACATCGTTCGGATCAACTTCTGTATAACTTGCAATATAATTTCTGAATCCTGCATTAAAAGAGGCTGCAAAAAAATTCTGATCAGAAAGCTGCACTGCTTTGGCAAAAAAGGCAGATACTTCGGTCAGTTTCTCGATATTAAACTTATCATAAGTCAGGGACAAACCTGCAGCTCCATTGATCTTTTCTATAGGTAAGCTTCCATTGAGCTGGAAAGTATAGGGTGCTCCTTCTATTCCCGCCCATTGCTTTCTGCTGTTCAGATTCACTGAACCTGCTTTATCTAATAATGAATAGGCAGAATTAAATGGAACCTGGTTATCTTGATATTGGGTAAAAGAAGTCGATTGCTGTGCCTGGCTTACGCTCAGCATCAGGACGAGCGCACTGGTTAACAATGCCTGTTTAAAGAGTTTCATATTTCTGTTTTATATTTTGATAAGGCCGGAACTAAATCCCGGCCTGTTAAGAATTAGTATTTAAGGATAAAATAGCCCGTTTTGCGCTTCACATGACTATCAGTCTGGTATTCAATCAGACAGAAATAGGTACCCTGTGGCAAGCTTTCTCCGGATTTTGATTTTCCCAGGAATACATGCTGTTCATTGTCATAACCTTCTATGTCAAATACCTTAAGGCCATTCCTGTTAATAATTGTCACTTTATTCAGTGGGAAATCCCTGATTCCATCAATAGAAAGAAATTCATTCACTCCATCTCCATTAATTGACAGCGCGGGGTGAACTCTGATTGCTTCACCTGCTGCATCTGTAATTTGAAGCTCCTGAACAATCATTTGAGCAGCCGCATAGCGGTTGTCCCCTGCCTGAATAGCCGTAATTTGCGTTTTACCAATCCTTAATCCTTTGAGTTCGGTGCCGGTCAATATGGCGTAATCCGGACTCGTTACCTTAAAAGTTACAGGCAATCCCGAACTTGATATTGCTTTTAAGGTATAGGTCCCGTTAATCTGCAATACAGGGATTTTTTCAAAAGTAATGGTCTGTTGTAATTTATTAACCACTAATAAGCGACTTGCAGCTGGTGTAATCGCGTAGTTAGAATTAACCGGTGCCGTTGCTGTGATCATCACATTTCCAGCACTAACCAAATGAACTTTATTGTCTACGATAGTTGCAATTGCCGGATCACCACTACTAAAAACTGGTGTTTCGCCACTACTCAGGGTTACATCAGGCGTAAAATCAGGATCACCTACCGCTTTTGAATTCATTACATCCATGGTAATGGTTCTGGTGGTAGAGGTAATGGTTAAAGTTCCGTTCACATAACTAAAGGTATAGTTATCTGCTGAACCTCCAGAAAGGACAATCGGATAAGTCCCCGCAGCAGAACTTTTTATAGCTTCGGTGGAAGCTAATGGTGGATTCTGTATCACTGATTCGCCTTCAGCATTTACAAAACCACTGTATTTAAAAGTGAAAACCGGATTATCAATTCCAAAGATCCTGGTTTTATTATCTGCAGTCACTACGAGTATAGCTTTATCAATTGATAAAACCCCGGGTTCATAACTGATATTATAATTTGAGGCAGATGCTGCGCTTCCAGAAATGATATAAGTACCTGAAGGGGATAATGGTTTGGCAACTGTAGTTAGTAAAGCTGGTGCAGAAATCGCCGTAGCGATAGTTTCTCCATTGACAAAGCCGTCATAGGTAGCTGTTAAAACTGGATTTGCCTGTCCGTATAATCTTGTTTTATTGTCAACTCTAACAATTAAGGCTCTTTTAGCAACTATTAATGGTTTAGTGACTGTGGTTGCCACAAAATCGGACGATGCAGCAAAAGATGCGGTAATATTTGCTGTACCCGTACCTGTAATCTTTACTTTTCCATTTTCAATCACAGCAACATTCAGGTTATCAGAAGAATAAACTGGCTGTACACCCGAATCTGATAATGCAGCGGGGTCAAAGTTCGCATCTCCGTAACTTACAGCCGGTAAATCAGCATAGGTAACTGTTGGTAAATCTCTGATGAATAATTGACCTGCAGTATAAGTAATGGTATAATTTGCAGCAGTAGCGTTACTGACTGTAATTGGATAAGTTCCTTTTCCTGATGAAGCTGTAGCCGTAGTTACCGCTAAAGGAGCCGTTGTTAAATTAGCAGCCTGATCTCCGTTGAGGAAACCTGTATAGGTAAAAGTAAACGCTGGATTTGCTTGTCCTGCTGCGCGTTCCGCATCATCAGCTTTGATATTTAATGGCGCAGGATTGATAGTTAATAAACCTGGTTGGTAACTAACCGTATAATTTGTAGTTACCGTCAAGCCCGAAGGTGTTAACGGGTAGGTTGCTACGGTTGAAGCCACTGTTGCTGCTGTTGTCACAACTGCATTCAGGTTTAAGTTACCTATATTATCCTGAGCGGCTAAACCTGTATAAGCTAAGGTAAATACGGGATTTTCCTGTCCATATAATCTGGACTTATTTTCAGCCTTCACTAAAAGGGCTGCTCTGGTAACAGTGAGTAAGCCTTGCTGATAGCTGAATTTATAATTCGGGGCAGCAGCTGCACTTACATTGATTGCATAAGTGCCCGCACCAGAATTTATAGTAGCCAGCGTGGAGATTTGTGGTTTTGCAGTTAAAACACTTTCATTTTCCCCGTAAGCAAGACCGGTATAATTAACGGATAACACCGGGTTTTCCTGTGCATACATCCTGCTTTGCGGATTAGCAGTAATGACTACAGCTTTCGGATCTACTTTAAGTGTCGTTGTTGCAGAAGCACCAGAAATGAATGTTGCCGTCACAGTTGTAGAGCCAGTCCCTTTTATTTCCAGTAAGCCTGTTGAATTTACAGTCGCAATGGCTGGATTGGCAACAGTATAGACAGGTTTGCCACTGGCACTGATTGCACCAGAATCAAATGGGGCATCACCATAAATTTTATTTAGTGGTGAAAAAGCCACGCTCCCCTCTGTTAATTTTCCATTTACAAAAGTGATGTTATAATTAGTTGAACTTAAGCCGCCGGGAATAATCAGAAAACCGGCTCCATCAGCTTGTTTAGTAAACGTAAGAGCACCTGTGAGTTTACTGACATCATCTGTATTCACAAAACCTTCATAACGCGCTGTAAATACAGGATCATTTTCTCCCGTTAATTTAGATTTATCATCAGCAATGACTTTTAAAGGTACTGTGGCGATATTGAGTTGCTGAGTTGCAATCCCAGGGCCATATACCGCATCTTCCGCCTGCAAAGCTGTGATGTTTACCTGGCCAGCACCAATAATCCTGACTGTCCACTCTCCTGCTATATCTTTTTCAACTATCGCAATAGCTGGATTGGAACTGGTAAAAGTAATTGGGTTTGCAGTATTACTGGCCGCCTGAAAAATCAACGGCTGATCTCCATAAGCAGCAGTAGCAGGAAGATTACTCAGGGTAATCAGCTGATCTTTTTTAGTTTCGACCGTTAGCTTTCCTTTTATTGGATTGAAGCTGTATTTCTCTGAAGTCAGGCTGGAAACATCCACCAGGATATCATATACACCTGCTACAGATGTAGCATCTGCCTGAATAGTTAAAATTGGAGTTCCTGTGAGCGAGGTTGCATCATCTGCACCTAAAAAAGGGCCATAGGTGAATGTAGCTATCGGATTTGCACTTCCCTGCGTTTTAATTTTATCTTCTGCGGTTACATTTAAGCTTGCTTTTGTAATAGTCAATGTACTGGTAACCTCGGCAGCTGGAGAATAATTTGCACCTCCTGCCTGATTGGCTTTAATCAGGACAGTACCCGATTTTTTGATCAGCACCTGATTAGCTGAAGTGATCTCTGCAATCGCAGGATTGTCTGAAGTATAGGTGACCGCGTTACCACTTGAACCACCTTTAGCTGATAAGGTTATATTTCCATCGCCATAAACTGCTGCTATTGTAGCTGGTAAACCTGTGATGGTTTGCGGGGTTGCAGTTACCGTAATGGTTTTGGTCGCTGTTCCCGGATCAAAGCTTGTATTTCCAGGTTCAGTCACGGTAATTACAGCTGTTCCTCCGCCTGTTATTTTTACGGTATTACCTGTAAGCTGAAGAATCCCTGCTGGGGCTACTGTATATTGAAAAGCAGTTAAGCCAGCGGTACTGCTTGCTGATAGCGTAAAATCCGGATCTCCTACTTTGAAGGTAGTTGGAAAAGTATTGGTAAACGAAACGGTCTGTGGTGTTTTAGGCAGTGCAAGGGTAACTTTGGTTCCGTCCAGAACAATGGCTTTAGTACCATCATCTCCTGATCCCAAACTAGACAGCGCAGTTGAAACTGTTCCTCCGTCTTTCTCTCCATCAGCCCAGGAACCATTTGCAGAAGTATTGTATCCAACTAGTGATCCATCTGCTAAGCTACGTTGTTCAATACGGCGAATACCATTAGCATCATCACTTACAATCATTGAACCCCAGGCACCCGCTGTTCCATTTACATTGTCAAAATAAAATGGGGCAAGACCAGATCGTCCTTCAATGTCTGCTCTGGAAGCTACTACCCCATCATCTTCAATGTATGTTCCTGCAATTGGCCGCCCCGTTCCCTCCACATTGTCATAGAGAAATACAAAATTCTTAGCAATTCCTCCTGTTGCACCTGTACTTCGGATAGCAGTTCCTGACTCTCCGGGAAACCCCTGATCATTCACGTCCATACTAAGAATAGTCAGCACATCAGATTCGGGAGGATGTAACCGATAAGCAATTGTAGCCGGATTTGCAGATTCAGGATCGTTCAATGATATTCTTAAATGCAATTTATTACCTGCGAAAAGAGACTTAACGGTTTCTAAAATAAACCAACCTGTATAACTGCCATTCTGATCAGCTTTTAAAACGCCATAATCAATGGAAAGATCCGCTTTTAAAGAAGCTCCATTTTTAGTTTCTGCTTCTCCGCTGCCAATAGCAGGCCGGTAAAAATCTCCTGTTTTATAACCAGGGGTCCCAGCGATTACATTAGCTGGAGGAAGCAGGTATATATAACTTACTGCATTTTCGGAGGCAGTAGTTGCAGCAACAATTGAATTTGAATATCTATAAGTTTGACCTGCTTTCAAACCAGTGATTTTTGCACGGTAAACATAAGGAATTCCATTACGTCCAAAAGCGCCTCCTTCGATATGTTTTGGAAAAATAAGCATTTCCAAAGCTGGCTGGCCCTGTCCAAACACCGATGCAGAAAATAGGGTTAATAGGAATAATAAGAGCTTTTTCATTTATATGAATATTAAAATCATTCTTTTTTGGAGCTTATTTGCTCATCAGTGTCGTAACGCCATTCTGGTCGTTTACGTAGAGTAAATAAACATTGTCAACCAATTGATCTGAATTGATAACTTTTGGTAAAGTAAAATTGATCGTTTTAAGTACTTGCTGACTAACCGGATCTTTAATAACCAGTACAATTGCATTTTCAGGCAGCGAGGAAGAGTTCAACCCAAGGGTCAGCTTTTTAAATCCAGAGAATGAAGTTGAAACATTCAGAAATTCACCAATTTGTATTTGCTGGGAAACTGGAATTTTATAGGTATTTGTTCTTACATAAATATTGACCAGGTCAGGCAGTGTACCAGAAAAATTAGCCATACTGATTTTCACTGACAAGGCATCTGGTAAAGTTTCCTGATCAAAACCATTCAATGATTCATCAAAAACACGAAGTGGTGTATTTACATTCGGCTTAAACATAAAATAAGTATGTTTTTTATAAGCCTCCACCATCAATGAGGTATCTAATAATAAATTGTTTTGAGCATAGAACCTAAACCTGTTCCCGCCCGAAACCAGGCTTACATTATTTACCGGAGGAAGCAATTTATTAGCTCCGCCTTCTACAATGGTGATTCCCCCAAGAGTAAAATCCATCATAGCGAGTTTACCAAACAACAAGTCTTTCACTGGCTCCCCTTTAGAACAGGATAAAAAACAAAAGAGACTTAATACAGATAAAATAGAGTAGAAAATTATTCTCATTAGCGTTGGAATAAGGAAAAAGCAGCCCCCCATATAAGGGACACTGCTTTTTCAAAAAAGAGAAAATTATAAATTAGTCTACAGAAGTCTGAGGCGCAAATTGTACCCATCCAGAAGTCCACTCGCCAAGGTTAGCAGTAAGTACTGCACCTTTTGTACTACCCGCAACTCTTGGAGTCAGGTTGGTGAAGTTATAAGTTCCTGCTACAGCAGTTGTGTAGAAAGGACTTAAAGTTCTTGTACCTCTGATACCTAATGCAACAAATGCATCCGGATTAGCATCAGTTGAAGTTGCATTTGTACTTCCCGTCAGAGAAACAGCAGTTGCAGGGCTGAATACAGTTGTAAATGCGTGAACATTATTATTGTTGAATCCACCTGGAGTTGCACTGGTTTCAGTACCACTTTGGAATTCAGCTGCGGTGTTATAACCAGCAATGATTGAATTAGTGATAGCAAGATCACTGTTTCTTCTCCAGCGGTTTCCTGCACGTAATCCTGTGCTTGTAGTTGAATATCCTAATAAAGTGAAGTTTGAATAAGTAGGTTTAGTTCTTGGAGAAGCAGTTGTACCTGTACCATCGTTATCTGATTCAATACCGTTAGAATCCGAAACACCACCACTTGTACTATGTGTTGAGCTAGGATCTTTCAGACCAATTGCATACTGGATATTTCCGCTAAATCCGAAATCAGTATCAAAATCATCATCATCATTACCAACTGCTAACAGATATTTTGCGTTTACAGTACCTCCGAAAAATTCGAACGCATCATCAGCTCCATAAGAAACCTGGATATGATCAAGAGTTGTACCTGAACCAACACCACCAAGTGTTAAACCATTAATTTCATTGTCAATCGCTAATTTGTAACCTGCGTATTCAATACGTACATACTGAATTTTACCAGAGTTATCGGCCGGAATAGAACCACCATAAGTGATATCAACACCTAGTGCAACTCCATTTGCATCATACTTTGGTAAGCCTTCAATCTGAGGAGCAGTAGCTCTGTTTGTAGTTGATTGTCCTAATACAATCAGACCTCCAAAATCACCAGCAACACGTGAACCACTTGCTTTTGGTGAAGTGAATACGATTGGTTGTGAAGGTGTTCCAACTGCATCAATTGAAGCTCCTTTTGTGATCACTAATACTCCGGCAATAGCATTTACTACTGCAGATGAAGGATCAACTTTGTAATTTACAGCATCACCTGTAGTTAATACAGTACCTGGTTTAATGGTTAGTTTAGCTCCGCCAGTCACATAAACAACACCTTTTAATTTGTACACTTTACCCGGACTTAATGTTCTGCTTGCAGAAATGTTTCCAACGATTACAGAATCAGCTCCTGTAAAAGGGCCGCCAGCCCCAGTTGAACGGTCAAAGCTTCCATCAGATCCTTTTTTACAGCCAGCGACTGCGAATGCTGCAATTGTAACAATTGCAAGCGCCTGTTTTGTGAATTTTTTCATCGTTTTTTTAATTGGTTTTTGGGTTATTATTTATAATCATAAAGTTAATAGTCTTATGTTTTGATAAAAGATATTTTATGTTAAGTTTATATTAATAATTATTTGATTATAAGTAGTTTACTGTAATTATATAAATAAACAGTTCTCATAAAAACACATTTAAAATCTATAAGTAAATGCCATACTTACATTCGTCCCGTTTTTAGCCTGGTAAGTAATAAAATCCCCTTCATCTTTATTATAGCGTTCGGATTTTCCGGGTACAGGCGCAAATCCACCCTCGCCCCCCCCAGTATATCCTTCCCAGTTCTTATAAAAAGTGGTTTTCGAATTCAGCAGATTGGCTATATTCAATTTGAGTTCTCCTTTTTGTTTAAAAAGGCGGGTAAACAACTGTAAATCCACCAGATCACGTCCCATTTCAAATTCAACAGACTGAGGATTGTCATTAATAGTATTGGTACGGTACCCCGATTTATTATAAACTACATTGACACCATACTGATCTTTTGTATAAGAAAGCCCAACATTGGCTATCCACGGAGACTGACCAAAAAGCGGTCTGGTAGTCTGGACTTCTTTAGGTACTTTATTATCAGTCCCTCCATATTGAATAGCTTTTACTTTTGATCTGATGATGGTTCCATTTCCAAAAACAGAAAGATTACGCAGCCAGGAGCGGTCAGCAATAAAACTCAATGATTTTCTGACTTCCAGTTCCAGACCATAATTAATGGCCGATTTCTGATTCTGAAAAGCATATTGATCCACGGCCATTTCCTGGATAAAGACCAATTCAATTGGCTTATCAAATTTCTTATAGAATCCTGATAAGGAGATGATTTCACCAGCAGCCGGATACCATTCAAACCTGACATCCGCATTGTTCACCTTTGTACTTTTTAAATCACCACCCCTTATTCTGATATCCCTGCGCGGATCATAAGAGTTAAAATCAGAAGTTTCTCTAAAATCTGGTCTGATAATCGTTGTTGCATAAGAAGCTCTGAAATTCAGATTTTCAGTTAAACTGTAGGTAATATTTGCCGAAGGAAGAAAATTCGTGTTATCATCTTTATTGGCCGGCTCATCTCCACTCTTTCTTTTAAGCTGCAAATTGGTCAGTTTATAGGTTTCATACCTTACTCCATAAACTACTCTCAATTTCCTGAACAACCGCTGATCCAGCATTGCATAAGCACTGTGTGAATTTGATTGACCACTAAATTGTGATCCGAATTCAGCAGGGATGTTATAAAATACCTGCCCCGGCCCTGTACCTAAAATTTCCGGGCGCAAACTATATTCATAAGGCGCAACCTCCAGAATATCATGTGAATCATTATAAATTTCAGCAATCACACTTGATAAATCCCTTTTCTTATAAAAACCACTATACCCTATTTTCACCAGTGTTTTGTCTTGCATAAAATCAAAAGATCTGGAAAGATTCAGTCCCCAGTTATAATCTTTTTCTTTGGTATCGGTATACAACCGATAATCAGGATTACCATCATTCTGATAAGGATTAGCGACCAGATAACGCTGATAATACGACTGACCATTTATAGTTCCTGAATTAAAAGCTGTGAATTTCCGCTGATCATTAAGCTGCTGCCCCACGCTGGTATAGGAACCATTCCAGGTTAATTTAATACCAGATTCATCCAGCGTATGCTCCCCCTCCAGTTTATGCTGCAGCACTGTCGTACTTTCCGGAGCCTGAAGATTAAATTTGATCCGACGGCTTTCTAAAGTGTCCAGCTCATCATTAGGCTGTCTGCTGGTATAAGTGTAATAATCGTTTTTATACACATGAGAATACATATTTCTCAGGCTGATTTTAAATCCCTTTCCCTGAAGACCAAAATTTAAGAGTCCGCTTATCGTAGCGTTATATTGATAAATATTTCCGTTCTGACGTATTTTTGCACTATCAATTGCCTGCACTGTGAAACCAGCTCTGGTACTGATATAATCACTGATTTCCTGACTATTACGTAAAGTTACGCCACCTACAAAACCGAAGGTCACTCCATTTTTCAAAGGATAAGTCCGGCCCAGAGAAAACCTGTAATTTTGATTAGGTGTAAATCCATACCGGTAAAACCTGAAACCTTCAGGATCAAAAGCCTTGCTTTGCACTGCCACATAATCAGGAACGCCTCCCTGGTTACTATTTACCCAGCTACGCAATCCATTTGGCAATTGGTGTCCATCGCCCATAAAACCTAAAAACTCTGCATTTCCCCGTTTTCCTGCCTGTATAAAGTCTTTGCCAATGGTATTGCTGTTATAACCAGAACCTATCTGGAACTGCGTAAAATTCTGAACCGGGATGTCCAGTGTATTTACAATAACCTGTCCACCAGCAAACTCCGAAGAAAGATCTGGGGTTGCAGTTTTGTTTACTACAATGCTACTCACCATTTCAGCAGGTATCGCATCAAAAGCAAAATTCTTCTGGCTCATATCTGTACTTGGCTGAGTAACCCCATCTATCTGAGCCTGATTATACCTGTCGCTCAATCCGCGAACCACTACATAACGGTTATCAACTACATTTAAACCACTTACACGCTTTAAAATAGCACCTACATTATTATCAGGTGTACGCGTTATCTGCGCCGCAGAAATCCCGTCAGTAATCCCGGCAGCAGTTTTCTGCCTTGCATATAATCCGGCTGTGGAAGCTTTTTGATAACCAGAAGTTACCACCACTTCCTTTAATGCATTTGCAGCAGGCTTCATAGAAATATCCAGCTTGGTTATTGCACCTGCCTTAATTTGTACGCCAGTTATTTTTTGCGTCTGATAAGAAATATAACTGATTTCCAGTGTATAGGTTCCTGGAGGAAGGGACATTACATAAGTTCCATCAACAGCACTCTGCATACCAGATCCCAGTTCGATAACCCTGATACTTGCGCTTGGAAAAGTTTCTCCTTTTTCATCGCTGATTGTGCCGGTTATTTTTCCCGGCTCTGGCTTTTTTACGGGAGGCTTTACCGTTAAGCGGACTGAAATATTTGAATTTAACATGGAAAAATTAAGATTAGTCTTCTTTTCCAGGTCATCCAGTACAAGTTTTAGTGGCAGATGATTGTAATTAATATTTTGAAGTTTAACCTCGCTCATCTGAGCCGGATCAAACACAAAAGTAAAAGACGATTGTTTATCTAAATCCTTTAATAAGGTCTGAGCGGTACAATTTTTATACATCAGGGTGATTGTCCCAGTCTGCCCCTGCGCTTTGGAAATACGGTAAAATGATAAGAAAATAATCAAAAAACTGAAGAGTAGTAAGGGTTGAATAGGATATACTGTATATTTTTTTTTGGACAGTAAATATATAATCATACTTTTGGAATGGTTTATTGCGCCTGTGAATCGTAATTTATCATTGTTTTTTTCCGGTCTGACCGGTAATTAAGAGCAGTACTGCCGCCAGCGGTACTGCTCTTTTTTTGTTGGTACAACGTACCTGGTTTATCGAGCGCTCAATTCATAATAACATACCCCTCAGGGATTTTTTTAAACTTTAAATGGTGTGTAAATAAGAGTGTTTTAAGTACATCTTTAAGAGGTTCATTTCTGAACCTGCCGCTAATGGCAAAGCCTTTTAAATCTTGCTTTTCGAATTGCAGTGTAGTATTATAGTAAGAGGCTACTTGTGCTAAAGCCTCTGTTAAGCTTGTATTGTTAAATTCCAGTGTACCCTCTTCTATATAAGATTTAAGCTGATTTTCATTATCAAATACTGATTTCTCCCCTGCATCTCCAACCTGGCTGTACTGCTGCCCGGGGATCAGTTTTAAAGCTGTAAAGCCTTTTTGCTGACTGCCTATTTCAACCTTCCCTGTATATAAGCGTATTTTTTCCAGCTGATAGTTTTTATAATTTTCTACCGTGAAAGAAGTTCCTAAAGCTGTAGTTGATAATTTTGCCGAATACACAGTAAAAGGCCTGTGCTTATCTTTAGCGATCTCAAAAAAGCCTTTTCCCTTAATCAGGAATACTTTACGGCTACCAGAGGCGAATGCGGCCGGATATTTAAATACGGAACCTGAGTTAAGCGTAACTACAGAGTGATCTGTGAGTGTAATAATTTTAATTGATCCTACAGGAACAATGACGGTGGTAAACGAAGTTTGTTGTTTCAGGTTTTCAGCCTTGCGTTGTGCTAAATAGGCTAAAGCAGAAATCAGCACTAAGGAAGCCGCAATGCTTATCTTGATAAAAAGTTTGAATACAGGTCTTATTTTAACCGGCGAATCAATGACCAGCTCTTCTTTAACTGCTGGCATCATATCCAGGTAGTCCAGATCAAATTCTCCATTTTCTACTAACAGGAAAAACTCATCCAGCTCTGCTGCATTTAATTCTTTTTCAAGAAACCTACGGTATAGATTCTTTTTCTCACTCGACTTCATACTACTATATACTATCGGGTGATCCCTTTAGGGGGGATGGAATTAAAATAAATTATCCAGAGAAAAAAGAAGCGGTAAAAAGAAGTAAAGATAATCAGCTGCATCTGCAAGTTTACTCAGATCTCTCTTGGCTAAACTCATATGCTCTTTAATAGTTTCTTTGCTAACAGACAGCATATTAGCAGCTTCAGCATAGGTGAATCCGTCAATTTTACACAATTCAAAGGTCTGTCTCCGCTTAGCAGGAATACGCCCCATAATTTTACGGAGTAAAGCGAGATCCATAGCCGCAGTAATTGCAATATGCTGGCTCGCTTCTTCCTGAGCAGACAAATATCTTCCACGAAATACATTCTTCATCTTCTGATCCGAAAGTACACGCTTTAACCAGCTAAAGGTTACATTTTTTGTAATCGTAAAAAGATAGGGTTTAATCTCCCGGTCCGGATCCAGATTTGCCCTTGCTTCCCAAAGACGCAGAAAAACATCGCTGGTTAGCTCGTCTGCAATTTCAGCAGCACGTGTATGTTGAAAACAATAAGATCTGATATCTTTATAATACAGCTGATAAACCTGGGTAAAAGCATATTCATCACCATTTATGAAATCCTGAATGATACCTTTTGTTAATACTGTCATACCTTACAAATTTAAGTTTCAGAATGATGTAGTATATAAACTACAGATTAATTAAATGTTAACTTAAATGAAATAACTACTATTCCGGCCTGATGATCGTCAGGTTTGATTTCAAATCAACCGGAATCCTGGAATCATAAAGAACTTTGGATTTTTCACTGACTGCTTCAGTTCTGACCTGACTGGTACCAGCAAAGCTTTTTCCAAGACAACTCTGGATCAGTGGATCTGAAATATCACCAAAAGGTTTCAAGGGAAGTATTGACAATTCATCCGCTGTCTGATCTGGTATTAATCCATTACTGTAATCACCTTTTCCGGCTGCATTGTATAATTTAAAAATCATAGGATAGATTTCCCATTTCGGAACGATCTGCGGATTCCTGTAGTCTTTAATCACAAAACTGGCCATATCCTTTCCTAGTGTTTGCTGCCCGGATTGAATAACAGTAAGATAAGGTCTTAGTGAATTGATCAGCAGTTCGGCCGCAGATGCAGTATGGCCGCCTGTCAGCACATAAACTCTGCTGAGGTTCAAACGGTAATTGGCAATTCCGGAAAAACTGACTTTCTGAACGGTCTGAACCTTACCCATTTCTGCTCCAAAACTACTTTTCCTGGAACCTGCATTTGAATTCCCCCTATATTCTACAAAAGTAGCTCCTTCGGTAACATTTGAAGAGATCAGTGCTGCTAAGGTAGCCGCAACTGGTACACTCCCTCCGGGATTATAGCGCAGGTCAACAATCAGCTCCTGTACTTGCTCCTGCCTAAAATAAGTAAAAGCCTTTTTTAATTGCGCTAAAGCACTTTCTTCGAAGGAATTTAAAAACAGGTAGCCATAAATCTGACCACCAGATTCAAACACTTTATAAGTATATACCGGATCTTCAGAATTGATTAATCTGGAGATTTTGATTGTTCCGGTTTTCCCGGCCAATTCGAGCTCGGCACTTTGTTGTATAATACTGGCGGTTGTCAGCCCTGCAATATTAGCTGCGGATGGCACCGTTCCATTAATAGTCTGAATAACATCACCTCGTGTCAATCCTTTCTCTGCACCTCTTGAACCAGGAACGACCAGGCTGATTACCGTTTGCACCTGTCCACCACCAGTCTGCAATGTAATCCAGTCAAATCCTAAAATATGTGCTAAAGATGGCGGATAGCTTTCCGGAAGATCCGGATTGACCAGCGCAGAAAAACGGTCAGCACCATTTCGTATCCCCTTAAAAAAAGTCGAAGGATCAGTATTCAGATCAGGTTTTCCTGGTAAACTGTTATTCCAGTAATAGTATACTTTCATACTATCCAGCACCCAGGAATTGATACTTTCCTGGCTGCCGGCAGGATAGTCCGGCTTGTCTTCCGGTTTCCGGCAACTGGTAACGGAGAAAAAAAACAGAGATAACAGCAGCGTTTTGATCAACAGAGAGCATGTCTTCATAAAAACGTTTATATCGGTACGCGGTAAAATTAGCTGCTCTGTATAAAGTTTATATTAAGATAAAAACATATAATGCTGTGAAAAGTAATTACACTCCCCAGTTAGTAAAACTATCATTATATTAGACACATTTATTTAGATCATGATTAGAAAAACAAGTATCACAGCCCTTTTCCTTTTATTTTTAAGCCCACAACTTTTTGCACAGCGACTCATTATCGGAACTTATAATCTGCGTAATGATAACAAAGACGACATAGGAAATCTATGGGTACAAAGAGCCCCGATTGTTGCTAACCTGTTACGCTTTCATCAATATGACATTTTTGGGATCCAGGAAGGATTTAAAAACCAGCTGGATGACATTAACAATGCTTTACCGGAATATGCACATTATGGCCGTGGACGTGATGATGGAAAAGACGGCGGGGAGCACTCTTCAATTTTTTACAAAAAAGATAAGTTCAAGCTTTTAAAAAAGGGAGACTTCTGGCTGTCAGAAACTCCTGATCAACCGGGTTTAGGCTGGGATGCCACTTGTTGTAACCGGATTTGCACATGGGTTGAATTACAGGATATAAAAACCGGCAGCAAGTTCTATTATTTCAATGCACATTTTGACCACCAGGGAAAGATTGCAAGAGTAGAAAGCAGTAAACTGATCGTCCGTAAAATGAAAGAAATTGCAGGAAATGAGCCAGCTGTATTTACAGGCGATTTAAATGGCGGACAAGACAGCGAATGGTATTTAACCTTAGCTAAATCCGGTTACCTGAAAGATACCTATGGCCAGGTTAAATATCCTTATGTAAACAATCCTTCTTTCAACGAATTCGGCAAACACCTGGATGGATTTGAAATTATAGACCATGTATTTGTAACGAAAGAATTTAAGGCAGACAGATGGGGTATTTTAACTGATTCTTATCAAGGTAAGTATCCTTCAGACCATTTTCCTATCTTAGTAGAAGTAAACTTACATGATAAGTAATGAACAAATCAAACAGAAGAAAATTTATCGGGACAGCTGCTGTTCTTGTTGCGGGAACCGCAGTTGCAGCAGCCATGCCTGTGTTAGCCGAAAATCATAAAGAAATGAAAAACAAAGAAGAATTTCCAGTAGTGCATCATGTTTTTTTCTGGTTGAAAAACCCAGCTTCAAAAGCAGATCGGGATCAGCTGGTTGCCGGCGTAAAAACGCTTTCAGCTATAGAAACAGTAAATCATCTTAAAGTAGGTATCGTAGCCAGTACAGAAAAACGTGATGTAGTAGATAACAGCTGGGCTGTATCTGAACTGATTTTCTTTAAAGACCTGGCCGGACAGGCTGTTTATCAGACCCACCCGATACACCTGGAATTCATTAAAAATTGCAGTCACTTATGGGAAAAGGTTATTGTTTATGACGCTATAGATGCCTGAGAAACCTCAGGCTATTGAAGTGCAATCCGGTAAGAACATCTCCGATCTCCGGAAACGATATGATCTAACCGGTTAATAGCTACCTTTTCTCCCAATACGAACCTGAATACATTCAGTTCCCCGGAGCAAAATCCCTGGCAGGAAGTTGCAGCAGCGCAGATAGGGCAATGATTTTCAACGAATAAATAGCCATCCTCATCCTTACTGTATTCAGCCATATATCCCTCCCGGCTTCTGATTTCTGTTAGCTTTGCAATCCTTTCTTCCAGCGTATCAAAAGCAGCTAATTCCTGCATATACTTATCTCTGCCTGTCTGCTCGTTAGCATCCATTACACTTTGTAATGCATGATCTCCTAAAGTATTTCTGATCGTATTGATCAGCTTTACAGTAAGTTCAGCATGCGTATCGGGAAATTTATCATGCCCTGAGGCTGTTAAACTAAAAAATTGCTTAGGTCTGCCTACCCCACCGGATTCGTTTGTAGCTTCGATTAATCCTTCCTCTGTATATTTTAATAATTGTAACCTCGCGCCTTCCTTTGTCATGCCAAGTTCTTGCGCGATTGCGGAAGCAGTTAGGGCACCACGGGTTTTAAGCAGCATCAGGAATCTGTTTGTCATCATAAATTAATAAAACAAGTGTTTAGTTGTTTTATTAACAAAAGTACTAACTTTGCTGAACTTATTCATATTTTAAATCATAGTTATGCCTTTAAAATTACATACGATTATAGTCCTCTCTTCTTCGGAAAAGCAACCAGTATTTCTTGTTCCCTATTGGAACGTGCTGATGCGAAAAACTTCCTGATCATTTGCTGCTGCATCTGATTTTTTTAAAAAACCATAATTAAGCAATAAAAGGCCCTCATCAGCCTGTTTATTCTTCACCCCTTAACAAATGTTTTATGCGGGCAGGGATTCTTATGCCCAAAATAAAATGAAGCTGCCCACACAATCACAAACAAAATGGAAGAAATTATTAATAAAGTAGAATTGAGTGGTATTGTTACGCTTGATCTGATTAATTACAAACCCCTCAAACAAGAATACATAGTTTTTGATCTTGTCCCTTATTTATTCCAGAAATACCTGTTAAAGGAGAAAGTATTCAGAGTAGACATGATCCAGATCAACTGGAGTCAGTTTACGGGAAAAGAAGTGATCCTTTTCTGTTCAAATGATGCGATTGTCCCTTACTGGGCTTATGTATATATCACTTCATTGCTTAAGCCTTTTACTAACAAGGTTTACTTTGCCAATCAGCAGGATCATGCAGAGCTGATCTGGATGGAAAGAGTAAAAAACATAGACTATAGCACATTCCACGAGCAAAAAGTGGTGCTCAAAGCGAGTACTATAGTCCCCCCTGAAATCTACGTCTGTGCTACAGGCTACCTGATGGAACACGTACAAAGCCTGATGTGGGGAGAAGCCGGCTCTCCTGTCATGATTTATAAAAAGAAAAAAAACTTATAAAAACCCCATAATGAAACCATCATGTGCAGCAGAACACCAACCAAAATGAACAAAATCGCGTAGCACATGATAGCTTCATCTCCATTAAACAACAATTATATACTGATGAAAACAACGCTAATTTACTCCTGCCTTTCAGCCTGCCTGATTTTATCTTCCTGTGGAAATTCTAAAAACCCGCAGCAAAAGGAGCATATACAAGAATTCCCCGTTTTATCTCTTACACCGCAAAAGGCCGATCTTTTTGCAGAATATCCGACTACCCTGCAAGGAGAACAAACCGTAGAAATCCGTTCCAAAGTAGATGGTTACATAGAACAAGTTTATGTAGCAGAAGGAACAATCGTGAGTAAAGGACAACCTTTATTTAAAATAGATGCCAATAGCTTCCAGCAGGAAATGAATAATAAAAATGCAGCCGTGCTTGCCGCTGCAGCTAACCTGGAAACTGCCAGCATTCAAACACAAAGGACAACAATACTGGTAGAAAAGAAAATTGTAAACTCCTTTGAGCTTACTTCTGCTAAAAATGCAGAGCAGGTAAAAAAAGCAGAGTTTAACCAGGCAAAAGCAGATCTGTCGGCAGCGAAGTCCAAACTTGCTTATACCAATATTGTAAGTCCTATTAACGGGGTTGTAGGAAGCCTGCCTTATAAAATAGGCAGCCTGGTGAGCAGTACCTCCGAAACTGCCCTAACCACTATTGCCAATACCAAACAGATCTACGCCTACTTTTCTCTGAGTCAGCAGCAGTTAGGCGCATTCTTAAAACAGTACGATGGTCAGAAAGTCAATGAAAAGTTCAAGCATATGCCGCAGGTATCCCTATTGATGCAGGACGGTGAAATGTACGGCACAAAAGGTAAAATTGAAACACTGAGTGGTGTACTGAACGCTTCAACAGGTGCTGCAAATTTCAAAGCAGTATTTCCTAATCCAGAAGGTAAATTATGGAGTGGCGCAAGTGCGGCTATCAGGATCCCAACCCAGTTAAACAATGCGATTATGATACCTAAGTCTGCAACATTCGAATTGCAGGGTAAATACTTTGTCTTTAAAGTTGACCAGAAAAACATCGTTCACCATACAGCAATTGACATTATGGAAGCTGTTACAGATAAAAACTATGTGGTCACCAAAGGACTGACCGCAGGCGACCAGATCGTTACCGAAGGCCTTGGTAATTTAAAAGACGGTATGAAAATCAAAACCAATCCTTCAACCCCGAAATAAGCATAAACATGTTAAAGAAATTTATTGAAAACCCGGTATTGTCTACGGTCATATCGATCATTATAGTCATCCTGGGAATATTAGGATTAATTTCCTTACCCATCTCCCAATATCCTGATATTGCCCCACCCACGGTTTCTGTAACGGCCGCATACCAGGGCGCCAATGCCAATGTAGTGATGAAAAGCGTCATTGTTCCCCTGGAGGAGCAGATTAACGGCGTAGAGCACATGACTTACATGACCTCTACGGCGAGTAATAACGGAAGTGCGACGATTACAATCTTTTTTAAACAGGGAACAGATCCTGATCAGGCAGCGATCAACGTACAAAACAGGGTAACTAAAGCAACCAGCTTACTACCTGAAGAGGTAATTAAAGCTGGGATCACAACGAGTAAAGAGCTGAGTAGTCAAGCCTATAGTTTTTTATTATTCAGCAGCAACCCGGCCTACGACCAGAAATTCCTTGACAATTATCTGAGGATAAACATTATGCCTCAAATGAAAAGGGTAAATGGTGTGGGAAGTACACAAATTTACGGCATGCAGGAATATGCTATGAGAATCTGGTTAAAACCGGATGCGATGGCTAATCAGGGCTTAGTCCCGGATGATATTGTAGCTGCGCTGAAGGAACAGAACATTGAAGCTGCACCTGGTAAATTGGGAGAAAACAGCAATCAGTCTGTCCAGTATACCTTGAAATATACCGGCCGTTTACAAGAAGTTAAACAGTTTGAAGACATCATTCTTCGGAGTGCTAAACAAGGTGGTTTATTACGTCTTAAAGATGTAGCAGACATAGAATTCGGTGCACAGGATTATACGACTTCTTTGATGACGCAAGGAAAAGTTTCTTCTGGTGGTGCAATTAGTCAGACTTCTGGTGCAAATGCAAGAGAATTGATTATTGCCTGTGAAAATATCTTAAAGGAGGCTTCGAAAGACTTCCCTCCAGGTATAACTTACCACACCTTTTTAAATGCCAACGATTTCCTTGACGCTTCGATTGAGAAAGTAATTTCCACCCTTGCAGAAGCATTTATCCTGGTTTTTATTGTTGTATTTATCTTCCTTCAGGATTTAAGATCGACTTTAATTCCTGCTATTGCAGTACCGGTAGCCATTATCGGAACGTTCTTTTTCCTGAAGCTTTTTGGTTTCACGATCAACTTACTTACTTTATTCGCTTTAGTACTGGCGATTGGAATTGTGGTCGATGATGCAATTGTAGTTGTCGAAGCAGTTCATGCTAAACTGGATCAGGGCGCAAAATCTGCTAAAAAAGCCACCATGCATGCGATGAGTGAAATCAGTGGGGCGATCATTTCGATCACCCTGATTATGTCGGCGGTATTCCTGCCTGTAACTTTTATTACAGGTTCCGCAGGAGTATTTTACAAGCAATTCGGACTAACACTTGCAGTGGCTATCCTGATTTCAGCAGTCAATGCTTTAACGCTAAGTCCTGCTTTATGCGCTATATTTTTGAAACCACACGGGCCAGAAGCGCATACGCGCCCAACTGGATTCTTACCTAAATTCTATGCTGGCTTTAATACTGCATTCGAAGCGGTGACCAATAAATATATTGGAGGAGTCCGGTTTTTGATCCGCAGAAAATGGATTTCTATAGCCGGGATCGCTGTATTTTCAGGTATATTTTATTTCCTGATCAAGACCACCCCTACTGGATTTGTTCCTAATGAAGACAGTGGAGCTATTTTCGGAGATATCATTCTTCCCCCTGCCTCGACATTAAAACGTACAGAAGAAATCACCAATCTGGTGGATAGTATAGCCAGGTCTATACCTGAAGTAGAACTTTCTTCGAGGTTAGCAGGAATGGATTTAATTAATGGATTTGGTGGTTCTTATGGCGCATTGTTTATCCGCCTGAAACCATGGAAAGAAAGAAAAGGTAAAAATCAGGATGTGACCAGTATCGTCAATCAGTTGTTTGCCAAAACAGGCCATATTAAAGGTGCTACGGTTATTTTCTTTGCTTCACCGACCTTGCAGGGCTTTGGAAATAACAATGGTTTTGAAGTTCAGCTTCAGGACAAAACAGGTGGCAGTTATGCAAATTTCTCGGAAAACATAGGGAAGTTCATGACTGCATTGAATCAGCGTCCGGAAATCATGTATGCAGCAACACCATTTAATATCGGCTTCCCTGAATTGGAAGTGAATGTAAATGTCGCTAAATGTAAAGATGCCGGCGTCAATGTAAAGACTGTATTGAATACACTTCAAGGATATTATGGTGGATTATACGCTTCAGATTTCAACAAATTTGGTAAACAATACCGGGTGATGATGCAGTCTCACCCCGATTCCAGAGGTAAGGAAGCAGATATTAATAAAGTGTTTGTAAGAACAGATAAAGGATTAATGGCGCCAATTACAGAGTTCGTAACTCTTAAAAAGACTTATGGCCCTGAGTTTATCAATCGTTTTAACTTGTTTACCTCCACTACAGTAACCGGAACGCCTAAAAAAGGTTACAGTTCCGGAGATGCGATCAGGGCAATCAATGAAGTTGCTGCGCAGACTTTAGGTCGTGGTTATTCTCATGAATTCTCCGGACTGACTAAAGAAGAACTTTCCAGTGGCAGCCAGACGACCTTAATATTTGCATTGTGTCTGATCTTTATCTATTTTCTGTTAAGTGCACAATATAAGAGCTATATCCTGCCAATGGCGGTATTATTGTCTTTACCGATAGGATTAGCAGGTGCATTTATCTTTGCTAAGCTATTCGGTATAGATAACAATATCTTCCTGCAGATCAGTTTAATTATGCTGATTGGACTACTGGCAAAAAATGCCATTTTGATCGTTGAATTTGCTTTAATGCACAGATTAAGCGGCAGAAGCATTACCCAATCCGCTATTTATGGTGCAAAGGCCAGGTTAAGACCGATCCTGATGACCTCTTTTGCCTTCATTTTCGGACTGATTCCATTAATGCTGGCTACGGGCGCTGGTGCATTAAGTAATCAATCAATCGGAACAGCCGCTGTTGGTGGAATGCTGATCGGTACCCTGTTTGGTGTATTTGTAATTCCTGTATTATTTATTCTTTTCCAGGGTTTACATGAAAAAATATCAGGCGTACACCTGCCTGAACATGCCCCTTCACCGCTTCCGGAAATTATTTAATCATGTCGGGTTCAGCTGACAAAGTAAAAACAGATAAACAGATGAAAAAAATATATCACTCTTTCCTGATTCCTTTAGTGATCGTTTCAGGCTTATGGAGTTCTTGTAAGGTAACCAGGCCTTATAGCAAACCCGCAATTTCTACTGCGCCGGCTTACCGCGATGCAGGTCTTTCAGATACGACAAGTATGGCAGCTTTAAAGTGGTCAGCCATATTCACTGATACCGTATTAAACCATTTAATTTTACAAGGTTTACAAGCGAATTTTGATTTGAAGATCGCGATTGAGCGGATCAATGAAGCAAAGGCAAATTTAAGAATGAGTAAAGCTGCTTTTTTGCCTGAGGTTAATACCAATGTTTCGGTAAAGCAATCCAAGCTTGCCTATCCGCAGAGCTTTGGAATTTTCGACAATTCTACGCAGTATGATTTCGGGATTACAACGGCCTGGGAAATTGATGTCTGGGGTAAATTAAGCAGTGAAAAACGGGCATCATTAGCGGAACTGCTAGCTTCTGATGCGGCGAAAAGAGCAATACAAACACAACTGATAGCCAACATTGCTAATTACTATTATGATTTGCTAACGCTGGACGAACAGCTGGCTGTGACACAAAAAACGGCCTTAAACAGAAAGGCTGATGCAGAAGCTATTCAACTTCTTTTTGAAAGCTCTGTATTAAACGGGGTCGCAGTTGTACAAAGTGAAGCTAATTATTATGAGGCAGATCTGGCTATTCCTGATATCGAGCAAAAAATCAAAGAAACAGAACATGCGTTAAGCGTATTACTTGCCAGAGCACCAGGGAAAGTTGAAAGAACATCATTACATCAGCAAAAACTGGATTATGATTTAAAGCCCGGTATTCCTGCTCAGTTGTTAGCCAACAGACCAGACGTGCAACAGGCAGAGTATGTTTTCAGAGCTGCATTTGAACGTACTAATGTCGCAAAGACCAATTTCTATCCTGCTTTAACCATTACCGCAGCAGGAGGTTTTTCCAGCCTTACCCTTAAGGAGTGGATTAATAGTGCAGGTTTATTTGCGAATATTGCTGGTGGCCTGACCCAACCACTTTTCAACAGAGGCATCAATAAGGCAAAGTTAAAGACTGCACAATCGCAGCAAAATCAAGCGCTGTATAATTTTGAATTATCTCTTTTAAAAGCAAGTCAGGAGGTATCCGATGCATTAGCTGTTTACCAGTCTGCCACACAAAAAGCTGGTAAGCGGCAAAAACAGTTAACCGCTTTAACGAAAGCATTATCCTTTAATAAGGAACTGCTGAATTACAGTAAAAACACAAATTATACAGATGTACTGACTGCTGAACAGCATCTGCTGACTGCAGAACTCAAAGGTATCAATGATCAGAGTCAGAAATTACATGCAGTGGTCAATTTATACCGCGCATTAGGTGGCGGGTGGAATTAGATTGTTCACACAGCTGCAAAGATTACTTTCGGGTAGTTTTTGCAGCCTGTTTTTTTAATTGTATTGCTTATCTTTAGGCTATGAACACGAATTCAATAAACAACCCATACTATTCCAGAACGAACGACACCAAATTAGAGGTTTCCAATATAGAATGGAAAAAGATACTGCCAGCTGATTTATACCATGTTGCAAGAGAACAGGGTACTGAACGTGCATTTGCAGGAAAGTATTGGGATAGCGAAGAAACAGGTACTTATTACTGTGCTGTTTGCGGAAATGTATTGTTCAAATCTGATGCTAAATTTGCCAGCAGTTGTGGATGGCCGAGTTTCTTTGAAACCATTAAACCAAGCAGTGTAATTTATAAAGAAGATATCAGCTATGGCATGCGCAGAGTTGAAGTAACCTGTGGCCGTTGCGATTCTCACCTGGGGCATATTTTCAATGACGGCCCTGCGCCAACGCATCAGAGATTTTGTATGAATTCTGTTTCACTTGAATTTGAGCCTGATCAGCAATAAGTAAACCTGATCGGCAGTATAAAAAACCTGATCAGCAATCAGCTCGGTGCAGGACACAATTTTGTTACCATCCGGAGGATAAAACCTTTTATGGCTATCTTTAATTTAGATTTATTATATCAACCCTAAATTAATGAAAGCTATCCAAAACCACTCTTATTTAAAGCATAGCACAAAAGCTTTGGTTATTTCCCTGCTGCTCACTGGAAATATCAGCTATGCGCAAACAAAAAACCAGGTTATTGACAATATTGTAAAAGAAGCTACTGAAAATTCTCAGTTAGAGAACCTTGCACATGAATTACTGGACGTAGTCGGACCCCGTTTAGTAGGTTCACCGCAAATGAAACAAGCCAATGACTGGGCAGTAACAAAATATGCGGGCTGGGGAATTACAGCGAAAAATGAGAAATGGGGTGAATGGCGCGGTTGGGAAAGAGGAATCTCCCATATTGACATGGTTTATCCCCGCGTAAAATCTTTAGAAGGAATGCAGTTGGCCTGGAGTCCGGATACCAAAGGAAAATCTGTAGTTGCAGAGACAGTTGTTCTTCCATCTTTTGCTGATTCAGTTGCTTTTAAGAACTGGCTGCCAGCAGTTAAAGGAAAATTCGTCTTGTTTTCGATGAACCAGCCAACAGGAAGACCTGATTATAACTGGGCAGAATTTGCCACTCCTGAATCTTTTGAGAAAATGAAAACCAGCAGAGCTGCACAGACTACAGCGTGGTTTGCCAACATAAAAAAAACAGGTTTAACTTTAAAAACACTGCCTGCTGCATTTGAAAAAGCAGGTGCACTGGGTGTAGTGACTTGTAACTGGTCGAATGGCTTCGGCTCCAATAAGATATTCGGGGCAAATACAAAAACAATTCCCACAGTAGATATCTCTTTAGAAGATTTTGGACTATTATATAGATTAACCGAGTCTGGAAACAAGCCTAAAATCAGTGTTCATGCAGCATCTAAAGAACAAGGCCTGGTCCCGGTTTTCAATACAATTGCCGAAATTAAAGGCACAGAGAAACCTGATGAATATGTGATTTTATCTGCGCATTTTGATTCATGGGATGGTGGAACTGGTGCAACTGATAATGGTACAGGAACAATTACCATGATGGAGGCTGCAAGGATTCTTAAAAAGATGTACCCAAATCCTAAAAGGACCATTTTAATTGGACATTGGGGAAGCGAAGAGCAAGGCTTAAATGGCTCCAGAGCTTTTGTAGAAGATCATCCTGAAATTGTGAAAAATATACAAGTAGTATTTAACCAGGACAACGGTACCGGAAGGGTGGTTAATCTTGCAGGACAAGGTTTCCTGAATTCTTATGATTACCTGGGCCGCTGGTTATCAAACGTACCCGAAAGTATCAAAAAACATATTACAACCAGCTTCCCTGGTGCTCCGGGTGGTGGCGGTTCTGATTTTGCATCCTTCGTTGCTGCAGGTGCACCTGCATTCTCTTTAAGTTCTAACAGTTGGTCTTACGGAACTTACACCTGGCATACCAACAGAGATACTTATGATAAAATTGTATTTGATGATGTACGCAACAATGCTACACTGACCGCAATCCTTGCTTATATGGCTAGTGAAGATCCCGAAAAGACATCCAGAGACAGAGTTGTATTACCTGTTAATCCTAAAACCGGTGAACCGGGCGCCTGGCCTCCGGTTGTGAAACCTACCCGTAAAGGTGGAGTGAACTAATTTATAAAACATTTTAAAAAGAAGCCGGCTCTTGAAAAATCAAGAGCCGGCTTCTTTTTAACCGTTTCTTTTTCAGGATAAATTGCTGATATTCATAAGATGAGATCTAAATTCCACCGCTATCTTTTATCCTGTTTAACCTTGGTGCTGGCCTTTGCCTGTAGTCCTAAAACATCAATTCATTCAGTGCTCCGGGTTGGATCTACGGGTGACTATCCTCCATTGACCAGTTTTGATACGGTTACACATCAATTTCATGGGGAGGATATTGAACTGGCTTTACGTTTAGGGAAACACTTAGGCAAGCAGGTAGTTTTTGTTAAAACCACCTGGAAAGACCTGAGCACAGACCTGCTGGACAGGAAATTTGATATCGCTGCAGGTGGGATTTCAGTAAATGCAACAAGGGCAAAACTATTCAACTTCTCTGTCCCGTTACTTATAGATCGTAAAGTGGCCGTTTTCCGCTTAGCAGACCGTTCAAAATTCATAGACTTTAATACAATAGATCAACCGGCCGTCAGGATCATTGAGAATATAGGAGGAACGAATGAAATATTTGCCAGAAAGAATATACAAAGCGCAACGATAAAAGTTATTCCTGACAACCAGCAGGCTTTTAAAACCCTGTTAAACCTGGAGGCAGATGTGATGTTTACGGATGAGACAGAAGCGAAATATCAGCAGAAGAAACATCCGGAACTCTACTGGATCAAATTAACAGAACAGCTCAGCCCTGCTTATGCTAAAGCCATGATGTACAACAAAGCAGATACGGTATTGCAGCGAAAAGTAGATGAATGGTTAAAAAAACAAAACAAATAACCCTATCGTTATGGAATTAACGCTTTGAGCGCATCCTGTTTGTATATTAAATAACAGCGCTTATGAAAAATCCCATGCTTATTTGTTTAGCTCTGGTATCAACAATTTTATACAGTTGCCGCCAGGATAATGGTAAAAACCCGGAGAAACCAATCGCTACAACCTGCTATATGGCTGTAGACGGCAGAGATACCGCCAAAATGGAACTTCAATCTTTCAGCAAGGGAAGAGTTAGCGGAAACCTGGTGGTTAATTATTATAAAAAAGATAACAATCACGGAGAATTTGAGGGGGCATTTAAAGGTGACACCTTATTCGTTATTTATTCCTTTAAAATTGGCAAAAACTCTACCGGTTATAAAAATCCGCTTGCCTTCCTGAAAAAAGAGGACAAATTAATAATGGGTATTGGAAAGATGGAAGGGGTACTGGGCAGGATCTATTTCAGGAAAGACATCCCGATAGACTTCACGCAGGGTAGATTTACCTATGCACCCGTCAACTGCAAAAAGGAGCCTAAATAGCTCCTTTTTTCTTTATTATATTTTTCAGATTATCAGTTATTTAAGGATTAAAAAACCAGATAAACATACTATTTTTCTCCAATAAAACTAACTCAATCTTTTCCCATGCATCAATCTGTCAACAGCTTCTTTGAACGAGCCTGCCCTGGTCACTTCTCCTGAGTTAATAAAGAAAATCTCATCTGCATTTTCAATCGTATTTAACCGGTGTGCAATGACGACTAAAGTTGTTTCTTTCGGCAAATTAGCCAGAATCTGCCCAAGCAGCTGCTCAGTTATCGTATCAATATTAGCAGTAGCTTCATCCAGGATCAACAACTCTGGTTTACGCAAAACTGCCCGCATAAAAGCAATCAGTTGCTTCTGTCCGATACTTAAACTATTCCCGCCTGATAAAATTGCCGTATCCAGGCCATCCTCAAAGGTAGCCAGTAATCCTTCTAATTTCGCCTCTTTCAATACATTCAGGAATTGTTCATTGCTGAATTTATGATAACGTGAATTACTATAGAGAATATTTTCACGTACCGTTCCTGTAAATAAGAAAGGCTCCTGCAAGATAAAACCTATTTTCGCTGCACGTTCTTCTGCACTGTAAGTCCGGATATCTCTGCCGCTTAATAAAATTGTCCCTTCCAGCGGATCATATAAACGGGCCATTAATGAGGCTGTCGTTGTTTTACCACCTCCTGTTGGACCTACCAGCGCATAAGTTTTACCCCGTTCCATCGCAAAGCTGATATTATGGAGAATCTCATAACCACCAGGATAACCAAAATGTACATTTCTGAATTCAAGAACCGCATCAGTCGGATTTGCAGTATCATCATACGAAATAGTCACCAGGTTGTTGTTCAGCGATAAAATCTGACCGATCCTGTCCCATCCCGCTAAAGCCAGCTGGAAACTTGTCCATAAAGCTGCTAACTGGCGCAGCGGATTATAAAAGTTGGTTGCATAAGAAAGGTAACTCACTAATAAACCAATGGTAAAATTCCCCTGTGTAATCAGGTAAATACCAAAAGACAAGACCGTCAGCTGGGCAATGGAAGAAAATAACCCAAACACAGGAAGGAAAATATTGTTAGCCAGACCTGCACCAATCGCAGTCTTATAATTCTTCTGGTTCGCCTGATCAAACCGCTTTCTGAAATAATCACGTCTGTTAAAAGCGATGATCACTTTAAAGTTATTCAGACTTTCCTGAATTTCTGCACTCATTGCACCAGTGCTCTTCAGGTTTAATGCATTTTTCTTCTTAATCCAGGGAGAGATTAATTTAGTAAAAATCAGGATAAAAGCGGCTGGTACTAAAGCAGCCATTCCCAATTTGATATTGATGATCAGCAAAAATATCCCTGCTCCGACCATGATCACAATATTACTAATAAACTGCATCAGTGCCTGTGAAAAGAACTGGCTAAGTTTATCCGTATCATTATTAACTCTGGAAATCAGGTCTCCCGCTTTATTTTCATTAAAAAAAGCAAGTGGAAGCTGTTGAATTTTATTAAAGATGGTATTTCTCAATTCGAAAATAATACGCTGTCCTAATCCTCCCATTAACTTGGTCTGAAAATAACTGCTCACAAATGCAGTAATATACATGGCCAACAGGATGCCCGAAAATACCAGTACACCATGATACTGTTTAGTCAGGATATATTTATCAATGGTATGCCCGATTAAAAAAGGGCCTAATAAGTTCAGGGAAGCATTCAGCAGTACTGTACAGAGTGCAATAATTAATGTTTTTCTTTCCTGCTCTACCAGCTTTAACAAGCTCTTTACACCCGACCAGGCAGAACTTTTTGCTGCCCCGTCAGGCAGACTGTTCAGGTTATAATTCATAATTGCTTGTACTTTGTTGAGAGTTAAGAATCTGAATATATTCCGGGCTTTTTTGCATCAGCTCTTCATGCGTTCCTTCAGCCAGCAATTCACCCTGCATCAGCAGAATAATCTTTTCATAATGCTGTACTGCTGCGATCTTCTGTGTCACAGAGATCAAGGTAAGCCCGGGATAATTTGCAGTAATATTAGCCAGTATTTTTTGTTCCGTTTGCGGGTCAACCCTTGCTGTAAAATCGTCAAGTAATAATATTTTAGGATTTAAAGCTAATGCGCGGGCCAGCATAATCCGTTGTTTTTGACCCCCAGAAAGACTCAGTCCACGTTCAGAAACTTTGGTATTCAATCCATCGGGCATGGCGTCTATAAAGTCTTTCAACTCAGCTGTAGCAATAGACTTCTCCAGTGACTCATCGGTAACCAGGTCACTAAAAGCAATGTTTTCACGGATACTCATGTTAAACATGATACTATCCTGAAATACAAACCCTACCTGGGCATGAAAAGCCTCAGATTGATATTCTTCAATAGGCTTGCCATCATATAGCACTTTCCCTGAATCCGCCTGTATGAGTCCGGTCAACAAGTAAAGCAATTGAGATTTTCCCGCAGCAGTAGGGCCAATGATTGCAATCTTTGAACCAGGTTCCACTTTAAAAGAAATGTCTTTCAGTGACGATTTCTCCCCATAACTAATACTTACAGCTTCTACCTCAATTGCACCGGCCAGGCTCGTGGTTAATGTACCCGTTTCTGCAGGATCTTCTGCATTCAGCACCTGGCTGATCCTGCCAAAAGATGCTGTAGCCTGTGCAATCACGTTACTCATAAAGCCAATGACCAGGATCGGGAAAATCAATAAGGCAAGATAACTGTTGAAAGCAGCAAAATCCCCGATGGTCATGCTCCCTTTAATCACATAATGCCCACCTAAAGCAAGAATCATTAATCCAGCCATATTCGCTGTAAAAACAATGATTGGAATCAGCCATGCAAATAACCGGAGAATAGAAATACCAATATTTTTTGCCTGTGTACTGGCATTAAAAAACTTCTCATATTCCAGTTGCTGAGAATTGATGACACGGATCAGCGCAGCACCAAGAATACTTTCATTGATAACTTTGTTTAACCAGTCAATAACTTCCCTGCTCTTTTTGAACAGCACTTTTACTTTACCCAATACCATATAATATGCGCCGCCAATAATGGGAATGATACAAATTGTAGTTAAACCCAGTCTCCAGTTAATACTCAGCAGCAAAATGGTAGCACCAATGATAATAAAGATAGAAGAGACTATAGAAACGATAGCCTGAGAAATAAACAACTTCACTGAATCTACATCCGAGGTCAGGTTGGTTAATAATTTTGAAGGATTGGTTTTCTCAATAAAGACAAAACTCTGTTCTGAGATTTTTTTAGTAATCCTGGTTCGCAGATCGCAAGCAACACGCTCTGACGCATAAGTCTGCACAATTCCCTGCAGGTAACTGAATATAAAAATAATCAGTGCGACTACCGTAAATTCTATAATAATGGCTTTATAGGAAAAGTTTCCACTATTATAAGCGTCAATTCCATGACCAATCATCCGGGGCAGCCATAAATTCAGTCCATTGCTAAAAAGTGCAAATAGAATGAGCATGATGACCATTGCCCTATAGGGTTTTAACAGGCTGAATATTCCCGGAGGGCTCTTTTGATCAGTACCGATTTGTTCTTTCATTTTTAAAAATTATTCCTTCAATCCCAATCCATAGCCATTGGTTTATTGAGCTGATGAAGTTATAAATTTTTACAGGAATAATTTATCGGCAATCCTGTTTTAATCATATTTTAACGGTAAATGGGCTGCTCAGACCGGCCAGTTTAGTTAAAGACCTCTTGTTCTTCTGTATAATAAGTCTTCCTCGCTCCTGTTTTTACCATCAGAATAGGTACACCAGACGGACTGTGAGTTTTCTTCGTACTATGGATTTTCAGGAAATCTCTGACTTCTCCACTGATAATGTCCGGGTGAGTTTTAGCAATCTGTTTCACTGCGTTTTCCAGCACATGCCTCACCGCTTTGGAAAGGTCTTTCAGTTTTTCATCGGGAATTTTATTTGCGGGAGAAAAGGGCGAAATTCCCGCTTCCCATAAAATCTCATCTGCATAAGCATTGCCGATTCCGCGGATGATGTGCTGATCCAGTAATACATTTTTAACAGCTGCTTTTTTAGCCGCAAAGATTTTTTTAAAGAAA
Organism: Pedobacter sp. WC2423; assembly: GCF_040822065.1. Taxonomy (NCBI): domain Bacteria; kingdom Pseudomonadati; phylum Bacteroidota; class Sphingobacteriia; order Sphingobacteriales; family Sphingobacteriaceae; genus Pedobacter; species Pedobacter sp. WC2423. The sequence continues at coordinate 5,924,197 of NZ_CP162005.1, read as the reverse complement.
CCAGCATCGACTTCCGGAGCTAAAGCATCCGGAGTTTCATCAGCAGCAGGATTTAAAGTCGCTTTGGCCATTCCCTGGAAATCAGTCAGACAAAATTGAGTGCCATCTTTAAAAAGCAGTTCAATAATAGCATGTTTTGGAACTATTTCTTGTTTAGACAGGTGAAGTTCGCCTTTCAGCATCATATGTATACTGAGTACTGCCTTATTCTCAAACCCGAAATACAATTCTTTTCCAGCACGGGATACCTGGCTAAGCTTTTGATCTTCAATAGCAGACTTTAATTCTTTTACAGAAACATTCAGTTTCTTACCATTTTTAACAATAACTTCTTTCAGCAGTTTGCCGCTCAGTTGCTGTTCAAGATTGCGGCTGAAAATTTCTAAATCTGGTAATTCAGGCATAGCGTATCAGTTTTTCTTTAAATGAGGACAAAATATACGTGAAAAAATTTGATTCTGCTTCATTACAAATGATGATCTGATATTTTACGTAAATTAGGCCAAACTATTTATCATAGAATATGAATAAAATATTCATCATGCCATTTTTGGCCATCATTGCAGTGACAGCATCCTGCGGAAATAACAAGGAGAAATCCGGTAATGCACGAACAGGCTCCTCTGCTAATCCTTTTTCCGGGGCGAGTAAACTTGCTTATCAGGCACCAGCTTTTGATCAGATTAAGGATGACGATTTTCAACCTGCTTTAGAGCAGGGAATGAAAATTCAGTTAGAAGAAATGCAAAAAATTGCAGATAATCCAGCTGCTCCGACTTTTGAAAACACTTTGGTGGCTATGGAAAAAACCGGACAGATGCTAACCAGGACAAACAATGTATTTAGTGCCTTAACAAGCGGGAATACAAATCCTGAACTGCAAAAAGTACAAGAAGCAATTGCGCCAAAACAAGCAGCCCATCAGGATGCTATTTATCTGAATTCCAAATTATTCAAACGTGTACAGGCAATTTATGAGAAACGCGGACAATTGAAACTTGATCAGGAGTCTGAAAGGCTGATTGAGTATTACGAACAGCAATTTGAATTAGCAGGCGCTAAACTATCTGACGCCGATAAAACCAAACTTAAAAAGCTGAATGAAGAAGAAGCTTCCTTAAGTACAAAATTCTCCAACCTGTTATTGGCAGCAAACAAAGCAGGCGCAATTTTATTTTCAGACCAGGCAGAGCTGGCCGGACTTTCACAAGGAGAATTGGATGCGGCAGCACAAAATGCAAAAGCAAATAAACAACCAGGCAAATGGTTAATTTCCTTACAAAACACTACGCAGCAGCCTATTTTACAATCTCTAACCAACCGTGCAACACGCGAGAAGATATTCAAGGCTTCCTGGAACCGTACAGAAAAACAAGACGCCAATGATACGCGCAGCACGATTGTACGTATTGCGAAAATAAGAGCTGATAAAGCTAAACTGTTAGGCTTTGCCGATTATGCAAGCTGGAAACTGCAAGACCAGATGGCTAAAACACCAGCAGCTGTTGATGCTTTTTTCGCCCAGTTAGTTCCTGCTGCAACTGCTAAAGCCAAAGTTGAGGCCGCAGCTATTCAAGCTCAGGCAGATCTGGAAAAAGGAGGTTTTAAAATCCAGCCATGGGATTGGGATTATTACGCAGAGAAAGTCAGAAAGCAAAAATATGACCTGGATGAAAACCAGGTTAAACCATATTTTGAATTGAATAAGGTTTTAGAAAATGGTGTTTTCTATGCTGCAAACTTATTGTATGGAATTACTTTCACAGAACGTCATGACCTTCCGGTTTACCAGAAAGATGTCAGAGTTTTTGAAGTATTTGACAAAGATAAATCTACAATCGGCCTGTTCTACTGTGATTATTTTAAACGCGACAATAAATCAGGAGGTGCATGGATGTCTAATTTTGTTGGACAGTCTAAATTATTAGGTACTAAACCAGTAATTTACAATGTATGTAATTTTACCAAACCTGCTGAAGGGCAGCCCGCTTTGATCAGTTTCAGCGATGTAACAACGATGTTCCACGAATTTGGACATGGCTTGCATGGTTTATTTGCCAATCAGCAATATCCAGGCTTATCAGGCACAAATGTAGCACGTGACTTTGTAGAGTTCCCTTCGCAGTTTAACGAACATTGGGCATTAAATCCGCAGGTATTTAAAAACTACGCTGTTCACTATAAAACAGGAGAGTTAATGCCACAAGTTTTAGTTGATAAAATTAAGAAAGCGGCCACCTTTAACCAGGGATATAACCTGACTGAGATTCTTGCCGCAGCTTCTTTAGATCTGGCATGGCATAAAATCCCGGCCAGTGCACCGCTAAAAAACACGGATGAATTTGAAAAGGCTTCATTACAGCAGTTGAAACTGGATCTTGCTGAAGTTCCACCGCGTTACCGGACCAGCTATTTCTCTCATATCTGGGGCGGAGGTTATGGTGCAGGTTATTATGCCTACTTATGGACTGAAATGCTGGATGATGATGCTTATTCATGGTTTGAAGAAAACGGAGGCTTAAACAGAGTAAATGGTCAGCGCTTCCGCGATATGATCTTATCCAAAGGAAATACAGCAGATTATGGAAAGATGTTCCGCGAATTCAGAGGGCATGATCCAAAAATTGGCCCTATGGAGAAAAACCGTGGTCTGACTACGAAATAGAAAGAATTTTCAATTGAACGGGATTAAGCTTATACTTAATCCCGTTTTTTATGGGGTATTTTCAATATTGTTGTTATTTTAGCGACACACACAAATAAAATCAGATGATCCGTATTTACATTTTCTTGCTGACAGCCCTCTGCTTTTTGGGGACCACTGTCATGGCCCAGACCAATTCTCAGCATAGTGGCTGGTTATTCTTACTTAATAATACTAAAATCAATGAAAAATGGGGGACTCACCTCGATGTTCAGGTCAGGTCTTCAGATAATTGGAATAACGTAAAAAACTTCTTGTTCAGACCGGGTATAACTTATTTTATCAACCCTCAAAATGATGTGACGCTCGGTTATTTATTAAGTGAGACTCATCATCAGATCGATGATCTTGGCGAACATAAACTTGTGGAGCACCGGATCTGGCAACAATACATTCACAAGCATAAGATCAGTACAGTCAATGTGAGCCACAGATTCAGGTTAGAACAGCGGTTTGTAGAAAAAATACGTGATCAGGATGTATTTGCACAACGTTTTAGATATTTTGTCCGTTTCCTTATCCCTTTAAAGAAGGGAGCGCAGCAGTTTGAAGAAGGTCTGTTTACAGCCCTGCAAAATGAACTTTTCTTTAATGTTCAGCATAAAGATAAATTGAGTGGTCATTTTTTTGATCAGAACAGGGCTTATGCAGCACTAGGCTATCGTTTCAGTAAGAAATTCGATCTGGAAGCAGGATATTTAAACCAGGCCGTAAAAGGAGCAAGTACAAATTCGGTAAACAACGTCATTCAATTTGCAATATATACCCGGTTTTAAATCAAAGCCCTGTTTAGATTACTCTGGTTAATGGTTCATCTAAACAGGGCTTATCAATGCCTCTCGCAGTTAATTTATATAAACTGACTCATCAGCATCACTCCGATCAGGCCCAGTACAGAGACCAGACTCTCCATCACTGTCCAGGTTTTAAAAGTCTCTTTCAAACTCAGGTTAAAATACTCTTTGAACATCCAGAAACCTGTATCATTTACATGAGAAAGCATTAAACTTCCTGCCCCCACCGCAAGTACCATGAGTTCTGGTGAAGCTCCTGCGGTAATAAAAGGGATGACCATGCCCGATGCCGTTAATGCGGCTACTGTAGCAGAACCTAATGTAACCCGCAACAATGCAGCGATCAGCCAGCCTAGAATTAAGGGTGAAACATGCAGATCACCGGTTAATGTTTTCACCTGTTCTCCAATTCCACTGTCTACCAGAATTTGCTTGAAAGCACCGCCCGCAGCTATAATCAGGATAATCATCGCGATGCTCTTCACTCCTTCTACACAAGAATCCATTGCTTTTTGCATCGGCATACGCTGAATAGCAATCGTGATCAGAACAGCCATAGTTAACGCTACTGTTGGATTTGCAATAAAAGTCAACAGATGCTGCGCCGAAGGATTTTGAGTGATCAGCACACCAACTGTTCCCACCACAATAAAGAATATCGGGGAAAGTGCAATGATAAAACTTTTTAGTGCAGACGGTAAGTTTTCTTCCCCCTGTAAATCCAGTTGCTGATGCGCCCGGTCTGCTTTAGGTAATTTGATAATCGCTCTTGGAAAAAAGATACCAGCGATAATAGCTACAGGAATACTAATGATTAAACCATAAATCAAGGTACGGCCAATATCTGCATGAAAAATACTCGCTAAAGCAACCGGGCCGGGATGAGGCGGAAGGAAACCATGGGTTACAGACAGTGCCGCCGCCATGGGTATACCTACATATAATTTAGGAAGCTTAGCAGCCGAGGCAATTGTAAATACCAATGGAATCAATACCACAAAACCCGCATTATAAAATAAAGGAATGCCCACCAGAATACCTGTCAGCAGGACAGCCCATTGAATATTTTGAATTCCGAAAATCCTGACCAGTACGAATACAATTTTCTTTGCCGCGCCACTATCTTCAGCCAGCTTGCCAACCATTGCCCCCAGTGCCAGTACCATGACCATATCACCCATCGTACTGCCAATACCTTTGCTCACAGAAGCCATTACCTTTTCTACGGGTAAGCCCAGCATCAGCCCCGTAGCAACTGCTACGATCAGCAGCGCAAGCATAGGGCTTACTTTCTTAAGGATCAGGATCAGCAGGATAATTATCCCAAATAGTACGAGTAATAAGTCCATAGTCATTCGGTTATTCTTGTTCAGTAATAGTTAAAATGTAAGAAGCCGTTTAAAATGAATTTTAAACGGCTTCTTAAGATAGTATTTTATGATTAAACTGTGGGCTTCAATTGAATATAATCAGCCATTACTCTTAAAGTTTCATCTTCCAGGAAATCAAAATTCTCACTCTTCTTGATTTTGTCACCCTTTTTAACAGGTGCCAATCCTCTTGTCGCCCTCAATTTATTGATTTTTTCTAAAGCTTTAACCTCCAGCACATCCCTTTCAGACTTCAATTTATTTTCATTCAAAGTAACTGAGGTTTCCAGATTACGTTTTTTCATGTCTGTAATGTCCTGAACAAGAATCTTGTAATCCAGTGATTTCTCCATTCTTGTTGCATGCAATTTAGCCAGTTCTGTTTTCAGTGTGGCCAGGTTCGCTACCGGTGCAAAATTCGATTTTTGAATCTCATCCCATGGTAAAGCAGAAGCTTCTGTATCTTCACCTACTTTATCCATTGGATAAAAAGAAGGTAAAGTAATATCCGGCATCACCCCTTTATGCTGTGTACTGCTACCATTTACACGATAAAACTTAGCAATGGTTAAATTGATCTGTCCTAATTGAGGAACTTCAGCTTTTTGAACAGGCTTGCCTGCACTATCCAGCTTCACCAGGCTGGCCAAACGCTCTAAAATTGAAGGATTAACCAGTTTATTCAGATCAATTGGCTGCTGTACAGTTCCTTTACCGTAAGTCTGTGTACCGATAATCACCCCTCTTCCATAATCTTGTATGGCACCTGCAAAGATCTCAGAAGCAGAAGCTGTTGTACGGTCTACAAGTACACCAAACGGGCCGCTCCAGGCTACGCCTGCGTTCTGATCGCTATCCACTTCAACTTCTCCTTTTTGATCCTTTACCTGAACAACAGGTCCCTGGTCAATAAACAGACCTGTCAGGTCAATAGCTTCCAGCAAAGATCCTCCGCCATTACCGCGAAGATCCATCACGATCGCATCCACTTTATCTTTATTTTTCAGTGTATCAATTAATAGTCTGACATCACGTGTTGTACTTTTGTAATTAGCTTCTTTAGCCATTGCAGCTTTAGAATCTATATAAAACGCAGGCACACTAATGATTCCTACTTTATAAGGTTTACCATTCGCATGTATCGTTTTCACCTCCTTTTTAGCCGACTGATCTTCCATCACGATCTTCTCTCTGGTAATTTCTATAATCACAGGCTTTGAAGACATATCATGACCTGCAGGGATTATTTTCAACCGCACTACAGTTCCTTTAGGTCCTTTGATTTTTGCAACAGCATTATCCAGTCTCCAGCCAATAATATCTTCAAAATCACCATCTGCCTGTGCAACTCCAATAATCCGGTCTCCTGCATGCAATTGTTTACTTTTGTAGGCCGGCCCGCCTGGTGTCACTTCTGCAATTTTCAGCACATCATTTTCTGATTGCAGATAAGCACCGATTCCTTCTATCGAACGGGACATTTGCTCATTAAACTGGCTGGCATTGGATGGATTAAAATAGTTGGTATGCGGATCTATAGCACCTGTAAAAGCATCCATCAGTAATTGAAATACGTCCTGATTATTTAATTTAGAAGACTGTAATTTCAGGTTCTTGTATCTCTTGGTTAAGGTTTCCGCATTTTTAACATCAGAAGTTCCCGCCAGCTTTAAATTAACCAGTTCATATTTAACTTTCTTCTTCCAGATATCATTCAGTGTCGCAATTGAAGTTACCCAGGGCATTTTCTCCCGGTTAAAAACATAGGTATCCTGCTGATTAAAGTCATACTTATCTTTGATATGCGCCATCGCATAGTCCAGCGTTTCATTATATCTTTTGGAATAAACATTAAAGATGTAAAATGGGGCACTCAGATCGCCGTCTCTGAAAGAATCGTCCAGTGTGGTCCTGAACTGTTCAAAGTCTTTAATATCTGAAGCCAGGAAATAATTCCGGTAAGGATCCAGCGCCTTGATATATTTATCCAGTACAATCGAAGAGATAGAATCATTGACCACTATCTTTTTATAGTTGTAATTTTCTATCAATGCAACGACTTGCCTGGCCACCAGGCTTTGCTTCTCATCAGGCATAATATTTGGAATACCCTCAACCACCTGCTGTGGTTTTGGAGTAGCCTGGCAGGCCAGAACGGCTGCGGTAAAAGTTGCCACTAATATTCTTTTTAACATTTCTTTAAATAATTTAAAATCCATCCTTGTAACAATAGCTAAATATAATGCCAGTTTCTCACTATCTGACTATAAAATCCTTTTCTATCAAAAAAGGGACAAACGCCCTGGTTTATCCCTTCTTATTTATCATTGAATGTTATTCATTTTTATTCAACTACAGCTCTGAACATCAATGCGCCTACGGTTAAATTTGTACGTCCATCAATCAATATGGCTGAACCATTGGCTTTGTTTTCAGTATATAAATCGAAAGCCAGTTCATCAGCCGTTTTAATGACCACACGGCCTATATCATTTAATCTGAATTCGTGAGTTTCCTCTTTTTCTAAAGTATTAATATTTACCTTATGCAGGATCTCCCTGATCTTACACTTGGTCAGTTTACTGTTATGCTGTAAAAAATAAGTAATAGAATCATCCATCGGCTTATTATCCATCCAGCATAAATCGGCCTCTATCAATTGAGAACGCTGTGGCAAATAGCTTGAATTTACCAGTACATCTCCCCTGCTGATATCAATATTATCTTTCAGGTGCAGCGTCACAGACTGCCCGGCGGTCGCCTCTTCAGGGGTCTGCTCAAAGATTTCAATGCTGTCAATTACAGAACTATTGCCCGAAGGTAAAACAGTAACTTTATCATTTACCTTAAAAGCACCACTCAAAATCCGGCCGGCATAACCTCTGTAATCATGCAGCGCTTCAGTTTGAGGACGGATAACCCATTGCACAGGCATCCTTGCATAATGCAGATCCTGGTTCACAATAACTTCTACTGTTTCCAGAAAATCCAGCAAACTAGTCCCTTTATACCAAGGCATATGCTCAGAATTATGGACAATATTATCACCTTTTAAAGCACTCACCGGGATGAAAGTAATCTCCTGTAAATTCAGCTTTGCAGCCATTTTTTTATAGTTTTCAGTGATCGTATTAAAAACCTCTTCACTGTAACCTTCCATATCCATTTTATTGATACAGATCACCACATGGCTTACCCCAAGCAGAGAAACCAGGTAAGAATGCCTGATGGTTTGTTCTACCACACCATTTCTTGCATCTACCAGAATAATAGCCAGATTTGCTGTAGATGCGCCAGTAACCATATTGCGGGTATACTGAATATGACCGGGTGTATCTGCAATAATAAACTTTCTTTTTTCAGTCTGAAAGTACTTGTAAGCCACATCAATAGTGATCCCCTGTTCCCTTTCTGCCCGCAGCCCATCGGTTAAAATAGCCAGATCAATTGTACCATCATCGTTTTTACGGTTCGATTGCTGTAAAGCCTCCAGCTGATCTGCCAGAATAGAGCCTGTATCATATAATAATCTGCCGATCAGGGTACTTTTCCCATCATCAACACTTCCTGCTGTAAAAAACTTAAGTATATTCATTAAAAGTATCCTCCTTTTTTGCGGTCTTCCATCGCTGCTTCAGACACTTTATCGTCCAGGCGGGCACCACGTTCACTTATTTTTGATGCGCTGATTTCATCTATAATATCATCTATCTGATCAGCATCAGATTCTACTGCCGCAGTACAGCTCATATCTCCTACAGTACGGAACCTCACTTTACGGTGCGTCACCATATCTGCGTCATCCATATTCAGGAAAGGTGATGCAGCCATTAATTGTCCGTTTCTGGTAATGCAATCTCTGTGATGTGCAAAATAAATAGACGGCAAACTCATTTTTTCTCTGCGGATATAATTCCATACGTCAAGCTCCGTCCAGTTACTGATAGGGAATACCCTTACATTTTCACCTTTATGGATTCTGCCATTATAGATATTCCAAAGTTCAGGACGCTGACGTTTAGGATCCCACTGGCCAAATTCGTCCCTTACAGAGAAAATACGTTCTTTAGCTCTCGCTTTTTCTTCATCTCTTCTGGCACCGCCGATACAAGCATCAAAACCATGTTGCGCAATGGTATCCAGTAAAGTAACAGTCTGCAAAGCATTTCTGCTTGCATTTTTACCTTTCTGCTCGATTACTTTGCCGTTATCAATTGATTCCTGTACATAACCTACGATCAGTTTTTCACCTAAACGTTCTACCATCTCATCGCGGTAGTCAATCGTTTCCTGAAAGTTATGCCCCGTATCGATATGTACCAGCGGAAAAGGGAATTTACCCGGACGGAAAGCCTTTTCAGCAAGCCTGACCAGCGTAATAGAATCTTTTCCACCAGAGAAAAGCAATGCCGGTTTTTCAAACTGCCCCGCTACTTCACGCAGAATATGAATAGCTTCTGCTTCTAATTCGTCTAAATAATCTAAATTATATTTACTCATGTGCTTCTCTTTATTTTGTGGCGTGCAAACCACACTCTTTCTTTGACTGATCTTCCCACCACCATCTTCCTGCCCGGAAATCTTCTCCTTCCTGAACTGCCCTGGTACAGGGAGCACAACCAATGCTTGGAAATCCTTTGTCATGAAGGGTATTGTATACAATGTTGTTCTTTTTAATATAGGCTTTGACCTCATCCAGACTCCAATAAAAAATCGGATGAAACTTAATCAGCTGATTTTCTTCATCCCATTCCAGATTTGACATGTCTGTACGGTTTAAAGATTGTTCTGCTCTGATCCCGGTTACCCAGCATTGATTGCCTTTGAGTGCTCTTTTTAACGGCACGATCTTCCGGATGGAACAGCACTCTTTTCTATTTTCAACGGATTCATAAAAACTATTCGGTCCCTTTTTAGAAACCATAGCTTCCAGCGCCGTTTCGTCCGGATAATAAGCATGAATAGGCTTTTGATAGTTTTCCAGCGTTCTGTTCCATACATAATACGTTTCAGGAAACAGACGGCCGGTTTCCAGTGTAAATACCTTTATAGGCAGGTCATTGGCAAATATCAAATCTGTGATGACCTGATCTTCCCATCCAAAACTCGTAGAAAAGGTAATCTGTCCCGCAAATTTCTGCGAAAGGAAAGTCAGGGTTTCCACAGGGCCCATGTCTTTAATCTGCACAGCTATTTCTTCCAGGTACGCTTTCATTTTATATAACTTTTAAAATAAACATAATAATACTTCTTAAACTCACGGCAATGACGATAATCCCTACAGCAACCATAATGCTCTTAACCGAAATACGGTTAGAAACTTTTGCCGCTATCGGCGCAGCTAAGGCACTGCCGATCACCAACCCCGCTACTGCTTCCCAATGTGCAGACTTCAGCATGGTGATAAAAGTCAGTGAGCTCATCAGTGCGATAAAAAAACGGGTTAATTTTACTGTTCCCAGAGAGAACCTGGCATTTCTGCCACCAGCAATCAGGCTGGATAAAACAATAGAACCCCATCCGCCGCCACCTACTGCATCAATAAAACCACCGAAAAGACCTAATAAAGTAATCTTCTTAATCTTTCCGCCAACCCTCTTTCTGGATACGTTAAAGGCTTTGGAAAGGATCACCCCACCCAGTATTAAAGTATATAAAGAGATAAATGGTTTGATATAAGCCCCGTAATGCTCCAATGAAGACAATAAATAAGCACCCGCTACCGCACCCAGGATTCCCGGAATAATCAGTAATTTAAACAGCTTCCAGTTGATATTACCCATCCGGTAATGCATCCAGCCTGCTATTCCGTTACTCAATACTTCAGACAAGTGGACCCCCATACTGGCCGAAGCTGGCGGAATCCCCATAGACAATGAAAAAGCTGTAGAAGTAACGCCATAAGACATTCCTATAGCCCCATCTACCATGGCAAAAATGAATCCTCCCGCTAAAAACCAGTAAAACATCGGATTAATCTCCGCTACATAAGCCTGAAACTCAGGTTCTCTTTGCCAGAAAACAGCAATCAGCACAGCAATTGATAAGACAATTGTTAACCAGATCAGCCATTTGAACTTAGGATAAGGAGTTTTCTGGAGACCAGTTTCCACAGATTTGCCGGCAGCAGGTTCTACCAGTACCGCACTAACTTCATTCAGCTTCTTTACTTTCGAACTGAAATCTCCTTGTAAAGTATTACGAAATGAACTCATTTGCTGTAAAGTAATATCCAGTTCTGCTGGCAGGTTATCATTAAACAATTCTTTTAATCTTTTAGCAATGGTTGGTGATTTGCCATTGGTAGAGATTGCAATTTTCAGATCTCCTTTTTTTACGATAGAACCCAGGTAGAAATCACATAAATCGGGCTTATCAGCCACATTCACCAGTAATTTCAACGCATGGGCATCACGTATGATTTCTTCATTTAATCCGTTATTATTAGTGGCAGCAATCACAATATCTGCCTGATGGAGATCGGTCGCTGCATAACTTTTTTTCAAAAGTTTAACCTGTGGTAACCGTTTAGCGAGTTCATAAACTTCCCCTGTTATCTCTTCAGCAATTACGGTAATTTCTGCCTTTTCACTCTGACCAAGCACTGCATTCATCTTTTCAAGACCTACAGGCCCTGCTCCGATAATGACCGTATGCAACTGGTTGAGCTTTAAAAAAACAGGAAATAGCTGATTGCCTTTTAATTCTTCCACAGTTTATGATTCTTCTTTAATGGCTGCAAAAAAATCCTTGATGGGCTGAAATTGAGGATGTAAAGAAACTACTTCACCAAATACTAAAATGGCTGGTGCCCCGATTCCTTTTTCCAGTACAACTTCTTCAATCGTATCCACAATACCGATGGCCAGTTTTTCTTCTTCAGTAGAACCGCTTTGGATCACAGCAACAGGTAAATTTGCTTTTCCCTCTTGCTTGTAAAGTTTGACGATTTCCTTTAGTTTGTTCAGCCCCATCAACACAACGACTGTTGCTTTAGTGCGAACAGCCTCATAAAGATCATTGGAGATTGCTCCGGAAGCCGTAGATCCTGTAACTACCCAAAAGCTTTCACTTAACCCGCGGTGTGTAACCGGGATCTGCTGTAAACCGGGTACAGCAATCGAACTCGACAATCCGGGAATCATTTGCGCCGGGATATTATAGCCTGCTGCAAAATTCAACTCTTCATATCCACGGCCAAATACAAATGGATCGCCACCTTTCAAACGTACTACATGCCCGTAATTGATTGCATAGTCCACCATCAGTTTATTGATCGCTTCTTGTGAATAAGAATGTTCACCAGAACGTTTTCCAACATATACTTTGATAGCATCAGCAGCAGCGTATGCTAATACTTTTTCATTTACCAACGCATCATATAAAACCACATCTGCATCTTTCAATGCATTTGCACCTTTCATGGTGATCAGCTCCGGATCTCCCGGCCCTGCACCCACCAGCGTAATTCTTGGTTCTCTGATTTCTCTTTTTGTTCCTGAATTAATTAACATTTACCTGCGCCTCCCTCTTCGCTCTCATTGCTGAATAAAATTGTCTAGCCTGTTCCAGATAAGCTGTTGCAAACTCTTCTGCAGGCTCATTTTTATTAATTTGCAATACCAGTTCGTTAAAAGTTGAAGGTAAAACTACCTCACCTGTTTCTACAAAATTGGTATCAAACTCTCTGATTACACCTGTTTGTGTACTACTACTGATACTTTTATCCAGTAACAATGCTTTTGCAGTATTCACAAATACACTGTAAGAATGATAAATCGCATCAGACCAGGCTTTGCCTTCAAAAGCCGCATCTGCCCATAGTAATTTTTCTTCTCCTTCGAGTAAAAGTGTAGCTACCAAATCAATCACTACACCGGCACATTCACCTACGCCAATCGCAGTCACAAAAGTTTCTTCATGACCCCAGTCAACATATTCTTCATCTTTTAAAGCAGTAAGGTCTGCCAGTGGTTTCAATAACTGGTAAAAATGATCTTTACCCTTAGCATCGTAATACTGATGGAAACTTTCATTCTCACCGGAATTCGTGCTATAGTCATCCAAGACTGTGCGCAGAATAGCTGGTGCACGTTTAGTTGGCGCTTTGATTACACGTTCAGCGACCCGGCCTTCACCATCGCCTACTGTTCCGCCACCAATCATCACCTGTACCGCAGGCACAACTTTTCCGTTAGCTTTGACAGAGCTTCCATGAAATCCAATGTGTGCCAGACCGTGCTGACCACATGAATTCATACAGCCACTAATTTTAATCTTAATATCTTTATCGTAAATCAGATCAGGATATTCTTCGTGAATTACCCCTTCCAGCACCGCCGCAAGAGACATACTGTTTGCAATTCCCAGATTACAAGTATCTGTACCCGGGCAGGTTGTAATATCACCCACACTATCAAATCCAGGAACAGCAAAGTCCAGCTCATTTAATACGGTGTACAAGGGGATCAATGCTTCTGCGCTGACAAATTTTAATAACAAACCCTGGTTCTGGGTAATTCTGATTTCATCCGCTACATAAGGACGTATAGCCGCCACAAATAACCGGGCTTTATCAGTTTTGATATCACCTACCGGGACTTTGATATATACGCCATAAAAACCACTTTGTTTTTGCGGGAATACATTGGTATCCAACCATCGTTTATAATGCGTTTCATCTGCCGGACGCTGATCAGTTGCAGCAATAGCTTCTGGCAAAGCCGGAAGCGGTACTGTACCCAGATCAACCTCAAAAGATTTTGATTTATTGGCAATAACTTCTTCAGCAATTAAGCGGGTTACTTCTTCCAATCCCAGTTTTTGAACCAGATATTTCAGCCTTGCTTTATTTCTGTTGGTTCTTTCTCCATGCCGGTCAAAGACTCTTAACACAGATTCCGAATAAGGGATTAATTGATCTTCAGGCAAAAAATCATGTACTACACTGGCCAGAAAAGGTTGTGCACCTAAACCACCAGCAAACATGACTTTAAATCCGCGCTCTCCTTTTTCATTCAGTTTTGGAATGAAACCTAAATCATGAATATAACTGAAAGCGGTATCTTTCTCTGTTGCTGAAAAAGATATCTTGATCTTTCTGCCCATTTCCTGACAAATAGGATTTCTTAAAAAATATTTAAATACAGCCTGTGCATAAGGAGAAACATCGAAAAGTTCTTCAGGGTTGATTCCTGCATCAGGCGAAGAAGTTACATTTCTAACCGTATTACCACAAGCTTCACGTAAAGTAATATCATCACGTTCCAGTTCTGCCCACAGTTCAGGTGTACGATCCAGACTTACATAGTGAATCTGAATGTCCTGCCTGGTAGTTAAATGCAAATTTCCGCTACCGTATTCATCAGAAACATCGGCAATGCGCAATAATTGTTTAAAGGTGACTTTTCCGAATGGTAATTTAATACGCACCATTTGTACACCCGGCTGCCGCTGACCATAAACACCACGTGCAAGCCGCAGACTGCGAAACTTTTCGTCGTGTATTTTTCCTTCACGGAAGGCACGGATCTTTTGTTCAAGATCTATGATATCTTTTTCTACTACCGGGTTCTCCAGCTCCGTTCTAAAACTTTGCATGTCAATAAATCTTGGTTAAGGATTGTTTTGTTTAAAAGACGTTTTCAGGGTCTCTTATTTCAAAGATATATATTATAGATAGAAATAGTAGTATTAAATATAAAAAAAGACTAACTATGCTCATTCAAAGTACATTAAATGGTTATTTTGATTTTAAGAGGCTAAAATCTGTTTAATTATTTGTACGACTTTACCATTCAGGGAAAAAGATGTACTAGCTGACAACAGCTAATGCTCACACCGTTTAAATATATTTTACCAGAAAAAAAGGCACAAAAAAACCCGGACATCCACCCGGGTATTTCTTTTATCAACTAAACCTAACTATAAAATACTAACCAAATATTTTACTGAGGCAAAAGTAGTTTTCCAATGTTAAGAGTAAATGAATGATATATTATTAAAACTGCCATATTACACCAAATAAGTGCATTTTAGAATTTATATTATCTATTAACAGAAAGTCAAAAAAAACAAAGTAGACATAGTTTATTTTACGCCCTTTTCCTAAGTCTAATTAAGGAATAACTGGTGCAGGCATTACAACATCTTGCTGTACTTCAACTAGTTTTTTAGTAATACCGTCCCGCAAGAAATATTTTCGATCAGCGTGTATAGTTCCTTTATCATTAAATGTGAGCGTATAGCTGTCTGGAAAAGATCTCCCTTCACTTATATAATGTTTCACAAACATAAAATCCAAAATTTGATATTTGTAGAATTTTGCACTTCCAGGACTCTCAATATCCAATTGAACATTATTAGTTTTCCTGTTCATAGCTTTTTTTAATTTAGCTGTATCAGGCAAACTCGAATTATATTTTAAAAATCTATAATTATGAAAACTATATGTTGTGTCGAAACTTAACGTATCCAGCATCCTAACAAGCTGTTTAAGATCAGTATCATTATAATTATAAGCGTAATAAATGTCAAATTTAGAACCTGTTTTTTTTAATGAATCAGCATCATTATCAAAACCAGAATCCTTATAAACATTGATAAATTTAACGGGCTCATTATTTTTACATCCAAAAATATATCCCGCTAATAAAACAAATGAGAAGATTATTTTTCGCATTAGAATACAATTTTAAGATCGTGAGTATAATGATAAACATTTATAAATGGTTTGTAACCTCTTTGGTGTTGCAGCACCCATAAAGCAGCAATTGCCTTTCGTCCAAGAAGTGCTGCTGGTCTGAGATTCATGAAATCATCTTCATCTACACCATACCAGTCTTTAATTAAAATATCTAGCTTAACTGTAGCACTATGTGGCTTATTATGTCCTTTTCCAAAACGATCAATAGTGCTTTGTTCTATACTTTCCCTAATCGAATTATTCCTGATTTCTACCTCTTGCACACCACCTATAGCTATCATTTCTGATAAATTTATTGGTGATACCCTGAAATTAGGTTTATTAAGCTCAATTGCGTGAGATATGTTTATCATTCCTCCTTTCGTATCATGAAACATATTGTGGTTATTTTTTATATTTCTAGCAATTGCCTCAAACATATCATTTTTGTTGGTAAATTCAGATACCCATCTCTGCATTACCATATCGTTTGTCCTTCCCTTTCTGTTGACAAAATATGATCTTATTTGGTTGCCATAATCTGAATGACTTAAAGGTTGAAAAGCGATATCTAATAAGCTGTTATCTGTCATTTGTGCAAAACTCCAAGATAACAAAAACGCTTTCGCTAGTCTTCCTTTTGGTTGCATTCCCTTATGGCTTTGTGTTTCCTCTTCTCTTCCACGCCTACCTTCTACATCACCAGTTTTACCATAAATAGTTACTATACCCATTTTATTTTTCTTGGAAAAATTATTTATTTTGTATAAAAAAAATATCAATAACTATGCCTTTAATTTACTCATAAAAATTCGACTTCCAATAAATTTCAATACTTCGCAGAAAGTTAGACTATCATATTTTGATTTATAAAATGAAGAACAACTAGAATACAATAACAAGGTACATTAAAACATGATTATAGAATATCTCTAAAAACGTTAAAATTGGATAACCTGTTCGTAATGCTCTTATTTTTATTTAAATTTCGCATCTTTTCATACTATCCTACACTCCATGCTGATTTTAGCTTATATTATCCTTGCCCTGGTAGCACTTTACCTTCTTGTTTATCTTTATAAAAAGAACTTTGCTGTTCAAACACAACGAGAGGAACTTAAACGCGATTGGGGAAGCGCCAAAAACAGCAGATATATAGACATCGATTTAATAGAAAACTACTTTTTAAATACGATTACTGAATCTTCAGAGAAACTACAGCTGATCTCTGATAAAATAGCTGATGATTTATATATCAATGACGTTTTTAAACTGATTGACAGAACAATATCCAGAGTAGGGCAGCAGTTTTTATATGCCAGGCTCAGAACAATTGATAAAGAACAAAAAGACCTGATTTTTCTGGATAAGTTTGCAGAGCTGATTACCGCGGATGAAAAACTAAGACTCGATACACAAGCCACCTTACAAATACTGGAGAAAAATGATTCTTATTACTTCCAGGATCTGATTTATGCGAAGAAAATAGAGGCACCCTCGTTTATGCCTATCGTGTATATCCTTTCCATTCTAAATGTACTTTCCCTTATTGCTGCAATATTCCATCCGGGCTTCCTGCTTGTCTTTTTTGGCATATTTATCATCAATTCCGGAATTCATTACTGGAACAAAAACAAGGTCAGTGTACATACTTCTTCTCTTGGTGAATTTCTAAAAGCATTTGATACCGCTAAAAAATTAGACGCAGATGTAAAGATCAATGCACAGTTTCCAGAAGTTACCAACCTCATCAAAGAACTGACTCCACTGAAAAGAAAAATGCTTGGGGTAAAGCTGGATAATCTGGCCGAAGCAGATACAGTCATGATTGGTTATATGCTGTTCGAGTTGTTAAAAATCGCCTTTAATGTAGAAATCATCCTTTTCTATTCTATCATTGATTCCCTGAGATCACAAAAAGATCTGCTAAAAAGGCTTTTCAAATTCATAGGAACAGTTGATACTGCGATCTCAATTGCTTCACTAAGACATTCGTGGGATGGGGAATATTGTAAACCAGTATTTAACGAGGAAAATTGTATCCATATTTCAGGTGTCAAACATCCGCTGGTTGTAAACTGTGTTCCGAATGATCTTGAATTACAGCATAAAAATCTGTTGCTGACAGGTTCCAATATGTCTGGTAAAACAACTTTTATCAGGTCTGTTGGCGTAAACCTGATTCTTGGTCAAACCTTATTTACTTGTATGGCTAAAGAATTCAGCATGCCTTATTCAAAAATCTTCTCTTCTATTACCATTTCGGATAGCTTACTGGAAGAAAAGAGTTATTATTTTGAAGAAATGAGAATCATCAAGAACTTCATTGAAGAATCAGTGAGCGAAGAACCGTGTTTCTTCATCCTGGATGAGATTTTCAAAGGAACAAACACGATTGAGCGGGTTTCGGCCGGAAAAGCGATCCTCTCCTATCTTGCCAAAAACAATAACCAGGTTTTCGTTTCCACTCATGATACCGAACTTAATGAGTTGCTGAAAACACAATATGAACATTATCATTTCTCTGAAACTATTGCAGAAGAAGAACTGATCTTTGACCATACTATTAAAAAAGGCCCTTTAAAAACAAGGAATGCAATCAGAATACTGGAAATTAATAATTATCCGGCAGCGGTGATTGCTGATGCCAATGCTACGGTTGATTTACTGATGAAGGATTAGTTAAATCCTGGATAATTGATTTGAAAGTCTTAACATGAAGACTGTCTCTTGCATTTTCCGGATTGTCTATATAATCTTTGAGGGCTTGTACATATGCTTTACGGAAAGACTCATTCTTCGTATTGGAATTGTACTCGCCTTGTGCTTTATATAATGGCTGTAAATTTTCGGCAATTTTCCTTTGAATGCCATAAGGTGACTCATCTCTCATAATCACAATATTCCTTTCAAAACCAGGTATATACTTAACGATAAAACGTTCCCCCCGTGGTGGAATAATAATCTCATTTCGAATCGGATAAATCGAGGCGGTAGTGGTAGAAAAATCCGTAACCACATCTTTTCCATCGGCAGTTTGAACAACGGCATCATAATCCCAGATCGGGGAATCATTTAAGGTGGAACTGGTTTCCTGCTCCAGTGTCACAACCGCAGATCCTCTCACGCCAAAATGTGCCAGAAAAGTTGCATTGACGAATTGACCAGTAAAAACATTAGCCAGCGCTAAAACAAAGCTCAGAACCACGTAAAAAACACGACTACGCCAAAAGGAAATAACAACACCCGTGATCAGGATTAAAAAGAATGACCAGGCTCCATGATGCGCTAAGAAGTAAAAAAACATTGATAATATCTTCATTATTAATCTTTTATTCTATTATAAAAATAGATTAATATTTTAATATTATCAATGCAGAATCGTTTATTACAAAACAGGTGCTAAAGGCAGTCTACAGGAACTTCAGTTAAAGCATGCAGGTAATTGGTAATTACTTTATCCCCAATGACCATCACCATCTCAACCAGGTTTCCTTCAGTATAACTGGCTGTATAGAATTCCTGTAAACCAGCCTCATTAATTGTTAAATGGAATCCGCCTTTAGTAACCGGCTCTGATTGATGAAACTTCATGTACAATTGATTGATAAATTATGTAAATTTAACCTATTCTACTGTCTTTATAAAATATCGCTTAGTCAAGCGGATTCCCCAAAATCCGTGTATTCACCAGGTCAGCTGACTAATGGTGAAGGCACAATATTTTCAATAATTTTATAAAGAAATCAATGAAACAAGCTATAAAAGTTGCGCTGTTAGGCGCAACAGGAAAAGCGGGTCAATACCTGCTTCAGGAATTACTAAATAATGGATATCAGGTAAAATCTCTGATCAGAAAACCAAAAAACTACACCCTGTCACATCCTGCCATGGAACTCGTAGCAGGCGACATCAAAGACCTCACAACCGCAAATCAATTGATAGACGGCTGTGACGTTGTCATCAGTGCAATCGGTCAGAATAAAGACGAGGTATTGATTTCAAGCCTGGCTACTGAAAATATCATCAAAGCTATGGAGAAGTTTAAACTCAGGAGGTACATCCTGTTAACCGGTTCTAATCTCGAAGTTCCAGGAGATCAGAAAAGCGACAAAAATTTAACAGGCACAACCTGGATGAAAACAACTTTCCCCTTGATTGTGGCAGATAAACAAAAAGCTTATGAAATCCTTACCGCCAGTTCAATAGACTGGACAATTGTCAGATTACCATGGATTGAGAAAACTACAGAAAGACGGGGCCTGGTAGTTGATTTGAAAGATTGTCTGGAAGAGCTCATCAGTACAACAGACCTTGCTGATTTCCTGATCGATCAGATTACGGATAAAACTTATATTAAAAAAGCCCCTTTTGTGGCGAGTAAACCCAAATTATAAACAATTAAGGGAGCCTCTGGAAAAAGCTCCCTTAATTTATATCTGTTTATACAGCCTCTACTTTAAAATCTTCAAATGTCACCGGGAAACTCTCTTTCCCAGGCGCCGCAGCAACCATACCGATCTGCACTTTTACACCAGGAGGAAAATAAGCCAGACGCAGCATATCATAATTCTTTTGATCAAATGAATATTTAATCTCTACATAATCACCTTTGCGCAGTAATTTTAACCAAACGGATTCAGGACTATCATGACGTGGTACTACCGACCAGTCCGAAACCTCCCTGGTCACTACTGCACTGATATTCTGAACACCATCTACATATTCTATCCCGGTTTTAATCCAGTTCTTTTCATCTATCCTGATCATTAATCCGGCCTGATGGAAAAGTTCCTGATACTGACCGCTAATTTTTACGCTTGCCTGGAAATCGCCAGTAACTTCCTGATAATAAAACGGGCCATTATCACGTTTAAAGCCATAATGTGTTACTTGCCAGTAATCCGTATCCGGATCTACCGTAAAATTTAAAAGGGCAGCATCTCCATTCCATGTGCCGGGCTGATTGAACCATTTCATAACTGTAATATAGGAAGAAGCCATTTAATTTAAGCGATAAATTTAAATATTAAGAGTAGCATTTGACTTTTCCCTGCCGGCTTTCGATCAGGCTTCTCAGTCCGATCATCGCCAAAGACAACAGACCAAAGCTCATCCCAACCCATGGAGACATCGCTATTCCACTGGTCGCAATAACCCATCCGCTCACAATGGTTCCCACAGACACGCCAAGATTCCCAAAAGAAGTAGCCAGGCTATTGGCAAACTCCAGCGCTTGTGGTGCAGCAGAAATCATATAAGCAGAAGCGTTAAGAAAACAAGGAGCATACAGAAACCCCCAAACCGCAACAACCAAAATAGTCATTCCCGTATTTCCACCTGAATATTGCAAAGCGAAAGGGATCAATAGCGTACCGGATAAAAATACTGCTGTGGTTAATGGAATACTTTTACTCAGCATCTTTCCGGAAATCCAATTGGAAATAATTCCAGTAATCCCAAATAAGAATAGCATATAACTGATCATTTTTTCATCCATCTGTTTGACCTTACCCAGATAATCAGCGAAATAGCTATAAGTAGAAAACCAGGCTGCAATCATAAAGAAATTCATTGCTATACTAATCAGAAAAGCAGGACGTCTCAGAATTTGTAATTGGCTGCCAAATGATTTTCGGGTTAAAACTGGCATAGGGGGCAGCATTTTCAATATACCAATGAGTGCAAGCCCGCTTACCGCAGTTTGCACCATAAATGACGCTTTCCAGGTAAATATTCCGGCCAGATAAGTTGCCAGAGGAACAGTAGTCACCATTGCAATAGCAATTCCGCCTAATACAATACCCATTAACCGATGCTCATCCTTTTGCTGACCAGAAGCTACAGCGGCTGCAATAGCTGTTGAGATATAAACTGGCTGTAAGAATGCCGGTAATATACGTACCGTAAGCAGCAACCAGAAAGGAGGTGCAAAAGAGGAGACCATACCGGTCACTAAAAATATAGCAATCGCAGCTACCATCACTTTTTTACGGTCGAAACCAGAGGCCATTAAAGTCATAAAAGGGCCGGTTAATGCAATAACCAGCGCAAATGCACTGAGCAGAATACCCGCTTTATCAATAGTAATCTGATAATGCTCAGCAATTTGAGGCAATACACCAATTACGCCAAACTCCGTACTGATGATGCCAATCATTCCCAGGCACCCGATATAAGCTGTTTTTTTGTTTACAATCATGACTTATTTACTTTCTATCAGAGAATAAAACACATTTTTGAATAAATAACCCAAATCCCAATAAGAATCAGGCATATATTCCTGTGTAAAAACAAGCCCGATCAACTGTTCTTTCGGATCTACCCAGTAATGCGTATTATAAGCACCACCCCAAAAGAAAGAACCCTTGCTTAACGGATGCAGGTAACCATTTCGCTTATTCACTAATCCCCAGCCTAAACCAAATTGAAAGTTTTCCTCTTGTCCGTTTATTTTCATACTTTCAGTAAGCTGATTCTTCAGCATCAGCTCAATAGTCTTCTCCCCGATCAGCCTTTTCCCTTTATAAATCCCTTTATTCAATACCATTTGAAGAAACTTTAAGTAATCAGACGTTGTTGAACTTAAACCAGCACCACCAGATACATAAATTCCACCGGCAGCCGGATAGTTTACCTCATTCCCTTCATAAATCAACTCTTTTCGTTTCTTTAGCTTACCATCCACCTTTTGATCCAGTGCAACCAGCCTGTCAATTTTCCCTTTTGGCAAATGAAAATAAGTGTCTTCCATTTCCAGCGGATCAAAAATCCTGATCTTTAGGAAGTCTTGTAAACTTAATCCGCTCCAGACCTCTACTAGCCTCCCCAGTACATCTGTATTCAATCCATAAGTAAAAGCTTCTCCTGGCTGATGTAATAGAGGCTGTTCAGCCAGAAGTTCTATCCTTTCCTTTAATACCCCCTTGCTACCCAGACCAGTAGAAACACCTGCTTTAGCATAAATTGCGTTAAGTCTTTCATCGATAGAAAACACAGGATAACTCAGCCCGGAAGTATGGCGTAACAAATCACGGATCGTAATTTCCCGGACGACCGGCTGAGTCGTATAACTGCTATCTGCCGGGTTGAAATTTTTAAGTACGGCTGTTTTCTTAAATTCAGGGATATATTTAGAAACAGGTTCATCCAGTAAGAACTTCCCCTGTTCCCAAAGCATCATTGCTGCAATACTAGTAATCGCCTTCGTTTGTGAAGCAATTCTAAAAATACTGTTGGTTTGCATTGCCTTTTTAGTTTCAGGATCTGCATAACCAAATGCTTTATTGTAAATGGTCTGCCCATCTTTAAAGAGCAGTATGCTCGCACCAGCAATTTGACCAGTTTGAATTAATTGTTGTGCTAAATTATCAATATGATATAATTTTTCATTGGTAATTGAAGGTTTTTGTGCCTGTAAATTTGTTCCGGATAGTATCATAGTTAACATTAATGGATATTTAATCATCTCGACTTATTTAAATTGAGCTGGCTAAATTAAATGGTAACCCTTACTTTTACAGCCAATGCGCCTATTGTATGGTACATACAAAAAAGTAAGTAATGGGAAATATCAAGGAGAATTCAACGAATAACTTAAATAGAAAATACATCACAAATGACTGTGACTTAACCTATTCAATTTGCATGGTAGGTGGAAGGTGGAAACTGTTAATACTTTGTAAACTGGAACCGGGGAAACTCAGGTTCAGTGAGCTCAAAAGAGAAATCTGCAACATTACCGAGCGCATGCTGACTTTACATTTAAGAGAACTGGAGAATGACGGAATTATTAAACGCACTGTTTACGCAGAAGTACCACCAAGAGTGGAGTACGAACTAACAACTATAGGAATAGAGCTGATCCCGATTTGGAAACAGCTCAGTCAATGGGGAGCAAAACACAGAGAATTAATGAAAGGAGCAACAGCGGTTTAGGAGCTAACCCTTTACATCCCCCTGTCCTGGATCATCTCGCCCAGCAGCTGCACTAATTCCTCAGATAAATCATCGTCAGTAATCCACCGGGTACCCGGCTCAATACCCTCTTTAGGGTAGATAACACCAAGCACTAACGGAACAACGACACCATTTACCGTTTCATCATAAGAAACAATATACTGCCCGTTATCTGCAGAAGTAACAGTAACTGTATGGTGCAAAAACCTGATACTAAATTCGTCCATCTGAGTTTAATGAACGGGCCGGTTTCCAACATAGGAACCAGCCCGTTTTTTTATATTATCCTTTTAAAATCTTACTCTTTTCTGCATCAAATTCCTCTTGCGTAAGTATACCCGCGTCGAGTAATTCTTTCAGATCCATTAAAGCCTGCTTTTTAGAAGCCAGGTCATTTACCGGAGCAGAGGCAGGTACATCAGCCTTAATTACAGGAGTCACAACAGTTCCAGGAGCACTGAATTTCATAATCAGCTCTGTAATCTCATTATATCCCTTGATATTAGAATAGTCGATAGCCTTTTGTTCTTTGACATTGACAACGTTAACATCAGCGCCATTCTCCAACAGGAATTTAGCAATATCTTTTTTACCATTCGAAGCCGCATAATGTAAAGCAGTATTGCCCGATTCATCCTGGTAATTTACAGCGGCGTCTTTCTCTACCAGCAATTTCACCATGCTCAACGTACCGCACTTCACCGCCAATTGCAGCAAACTCTCCCCACTGCAAACCTCATTATTCAGCGTAAAGTTACTATCAAGAGTGGTCTCCACTGCGCTTTCCACCCAATCCAGGTAAGAATCCATAGCCCCGTCTGCTTTATTAAATGGTCTGGCATAATTAGAATCCAGTCCATTTTCAATAAATAATTTAACAGTTTCTTTCTGATTGTGCGCAACTGCATACCAGATTGGTGACATTCCGGTTTTTGAAGCAATAAAAATATCTGCACCTCTTTTGACCAGCAATTTAACTATCAACTGATTATTATCGTAACAAGCCACCAATAATGCGCTCTCCCCTGCATCATTGATATGATTAACCTCTGCACCACTATCAATTAATAGTTCTGCCATCTGGCTATTTTTAGCCTTTGCAGCAATCACTAAGGCATTATCTCCCAGGTTATTTGTTTGATGAATATCCGCACCATGCTCCAAAAGTGTTTTGACAATCTCTCTGTTACTGCAACCCGCAGCAATCAGTAAAGGAGTTTCCGCATCATTATTCTCTGAATCGGCTTCCAGTCCAAGATCTATCAGTTTTTTGAGCACTTCAATCTGTGCTGTTCTGGCTGTAATATGAGCGAAACTATTGCCTTGATTATCATTGATATCAATCTTAGCACCTTTTTCAATCAGAAAAAGCGCAGTTTGCTTCTGCTTCTGAATCAGCGCAAAATAAAGCGGTGTTTCTCCATTATGGTCTTCATAATCTATATTGGAGCCTTTGTCGGCCAGTATTTTCACGATATCCAGATAACCCCTGTAGGCTGCATAATGTAAAGCAGTCCGGCCTCTTTCATCTGTATATTTAACATCCGTTTCATCGGAAGAAAGCAATAACTCTGCTATTTTTCTATTGCCATTTTCACAGGCAATCAGGAATGACATTGACATTTGATACGTTAATTATTTTGCTGAATTGGACATTAATAATTGTACTGTTTTAATTTTGATATTGTTGTTGGATGCCAGCATCAAAGGCGTTTCTTCATTACTGTTGACCACATTTACATCTGCCCCCGATTCAATCAGCAACTTTACTTTTTTATAAATATCCTTTGCTTTTTGTTCATCCAGCACGATATTATACTTGCATACCTTATGCAAGATCGTTTCGCCCAGATCATCCTGCTCATTAATTTCTATTTTACCTGTTGCCAACGCTATTTCTAAAGTTTCGAAAGATTTTTCCGCTAACCAGTCCAAACCGGATTTTTGCTGGTCATAGTGTGGTGCTTTCTGATTGATGTCTGCGCCTGCTTCTAACAGTTTTGGCAAAATGCTGATATAGGAATTGTTATTCAGACGGCTTAAATAAAAAGATAAAAGTGTATTTCCGGTATCATCTGCCTGATCAAAATCCGGCGTGGTATAAGTAGCCAGTTTATCATATAGTTTTTCACTGAACTGATCTACAACTGCGCGTGTAAAAGCTGTTTTACCCTTTTGATCCTGCACATTTGCATCTGCTCCATTTTCTAAAAGCAAATCCAGATAATCAATCTTGTTATTATTAATAGCTGCCATGAGTGGTGTTTCTCCGACTACATTGCCCTTATTAACATCTAAACCGGCCTCAATTAAGACCTCCATATAAGCGATTGCTTTTTCAGGGGCCATCATTCTTTTATTAACAACTTCATAAAGCAGACTTTGCTCTGCGTTATTCGTATAATTTACATCACAGCCTGCATCAATCAGCGCCTGAATAACCTTAACGTCAGCGCCATTTTCAAACGCATAACTCAATAAGGTTACATCCACTATTTCGTCATTGATATTATCCAGTTTCCCCAAAAAGCCGGACAACCATTCAATTGATTCTTCATCTGCCGGAAATTCGTTGATTATAGTTTCGAAAATTGTCTTCCGGAAAGAATCGTATTCGTAAATATCCGTTTCAATAGTTTTATCAGCCACCCAAAGGTCAATAATTTCAAATTCTTTAGCTTTGATGACCTGACTGAAAGGAAGGGTGAAATTGGGTTGACTGGTTACTTCTTTAGGGATTTTTTCACCGCTATGGAGTAAGGATTTCGCTTTTTCAAAGTCTCTGGATTGGATTGCACTTACAATTTCACTTTCGATTCTCATTTATACTTGTAGTTTTTCGTTTATAAGTATAACTCCAAATATGACTAAATGTTTTACAGCCGCGATAATATATTTTCTTTAATCACTAATTAGCTTAAATCTGGCCTTTTTGTAAGTTTCCTTTTGCACGTGTGCTTTCAGGTTTCTAAAGGTTTCCAGCGGTCCTTTGGTAGCAAAAAGATTGATTAACCAGGCCGGTATATTTCCCATAGGATCAACTTCCAATACATATTCCGCTCTGACCAGATTTTTACTCACTGGAGTAATCGTCCATTTTCCAACCGAATGGCTGATTCTGACTATATCCTTCTTTTCCGCGACATATCCTGGAATACAGGGGGAATTTACCGTGATTACTTTAGTCTGAGGATCTTGTTCTGCTTGAATATGGACTACATAATCACGGTCTTCTGCTGGCCATGGGACATCAACAAGAGAGTAATAGAT
Source organism: Pedobacter sp. WC2423 (assembly GCF_040822065.1). Lineage (NCBI taxonomy): Bacteria > Pseudomonadati > Bacteroidota > Sphingobacteriia > Sphingobacteriales > Sphingobacteriaceae > Pedobacter > Pedobacter sp. WC2423. Next base: position 5,897,416 of record NZ_CP162005.1, on the reverse strand, counting down.
CAGATCCAGTGGAGAAACTTGTTTAATCAGCACATTTTCTTTGCTATGGTAAACCCATTCACCACAAGTTTGTATATCCATAATCGCAGCCAGCAGTTGTGAAGAAGCAGCGGGAATATTGGTGACTACTTTTATAGCTTTGATTTTAGAATTTTCAATCGGTCGGGTATAAACCTGGATACCTTCCTTATTTACAGATAAAGTCCATTTTTCCTGGGCTGAGGCCAGATTCTGACCTGTAAAAAATAAGATAAAAGAAAAAATCAAGAGAGGAGAACAGGTGAACTTTGACATAAAAAGCTGCCGCATAAAAAGATATTTTAACAAGGCAGTAAAAATACATAAATCGTATTTACAGGACTATTTTTATATATTTATATCAGTCATCATGAAGTAATTATACTACAATTTTGCTCTAACCGTTTAGATTTCAGTACATTTGTTTAATTAAACTCTAAAAAACCTCTCCAAAACCAGAAGCATCTGAAGAAAAAGACTACCTAATTAATCGTATCAAACATAGCACTTAAACCCCATTCTATGAGAAAATACCTTTTAGGCGGAGCAGGAATAACATTTAGCATACTTGCCCTGACCATTCTAATTAGCTGGATACCTTGTTCAAACCGGAATTTACCGGACAAAGTTGTTACACAAGACTCTCTTTACAATCTGCATGTGACCAAAATCTACAATGCAGCACATCTGGAACAAACAGGCCTTAGTCATCAGGTTTTTGAAAAAGCACTGACAGGATTTTACAACCTTAAGAATGTTGGTAAGGTTTCCAGTGAAAAATCTATTTTAACCATTGCAGATTTTGATCAGAACAGCACAAAAAAGCGGCTCTGGATTATAGATCTTTCTATAGACTCCCTTCTTTTAAATACCTGGGTAGCACATGGTCAGCGCAGCGGTGATGATTTAGCCACCCGTTTTTCTGATGCCTCTGATTCTTATGAAAGCAGTCTTGGATTTTATGTGACCGCCGAAGTTTATAACGGTAAACATGGACGTTCACTGCGTTTGGATGGTATGGATGAAGGTTATAATTCCAATGCCAGAAAACGTTCTATTGTGGTTCATGGTGCACCTTATGTAAGCCAGGGAACAATTAATGAATTAGGCAGACTAGGCCGCAGCCAGGGTTGCCCGGCAGTGCCAGCAGAGCTGTCCGATAAAGTAATCAACACGATTGAAGGCAAGACGGTTATTTTTATCAATGGAACACATCAATCCTATTTTTCAAAGTATCTTGATGTACATCTTGCAGCAAATATCGTTGTACCCATGCAAGATAGCAGTTTAATTGCCCGTATATAATTTCAATAACAGGATCTGACCAGAGGCATGGTGCTCAATTATTTTTATTGATCATCATGCCTTAATATTGTCATTACATTGTCATAGTACTTTTGAGCATTCAGGAATTACCACCATATGCTCAAATCAATCAGACGCTGCCCCGTGTTTTTCATCTTTCTGGTTTTACTGTTTATTACAGCGATCAGTTTTTGCATAGCAACTTCTAAATTAGAAAGTTTTACCAGCCTTAATTTATATCATCCGGCCTGGCTTGATCATTTCTTTTCTTATTATACATTGATGGGCGACGGTCTTATCTGTATGCTCACCGTTTTACTCTTATTTTTCTTTAAAAAGAAGAAAGCAGCATTAACCCTTTTTATAGCTTATTTAACTTCCGGCGTGATTGTTCAGCTCTTAAAAAGAAGCATCAACCAGCCCAGACCTTCTCTTTACTTTGATCAGATTTCCTTTCATTATCACCATTTCGTAACTGGAACAGAGCCGCTGCGTTCAGGATCTTTTCCTTCCGGACATACCGCTTCGGCATTCGCCATGGCAACAGTACTGGTACTGTGCCTGAAAAAGAAGAAAATCAGTCTGCTTTGTTTACTGACTGCAGCACTGGTGGGCTATTCCAGGATATACCTCGGTCAGCATTTTTTGCAGGATGTAATTGCCGGCGGAATTACCGGTTGTATATTTGCCCTGCTCAGCTATTTCCTGATTCAACAGGCCAAACCTTTTAAATTTGCAAAGTCTTTCAAGAAACCTCTATTAGTTCACCATAGCTAAACAAGGCTATTTTGCTTGATCCTCCCGGTTGTCTGCTCAATTGTATCTGTGTACCTATCCGCTCCTTCAAAGTTTCCACATGTGAGATAATACCAATACTCTTACCGTTCGCCTGCAAATTCTCCAATGCTGTAATCGCAACATCCAGCGTTTCTGCGTCAAGTGTACCAAACCCTTCATCAATAAACAACGAATTGATTTGTACTTTACGACTTGCCAGATCTGATAAACCTAAAGCCAGCGAAAGGCTGACCAGGAAACTCTCTCCACCAGAAAGCGTAGACATGGGCCTAATCACATCTGCCTGATAGCCATCAATGATCTGTAAATCCAGATCCTTTTCAGGACTTTTCAGAATACTGTACCGATCACTTAACCGCAGCAAATGGCGGTTTGCCAATTCTGTTAACCGTGCTAAAGTAAGCCCCTGTGCAAAGCGGCTAAACTTTTTACCATCAGCAGATCCAATCAAAGCAGCCAGTTTCTGGAAACGATCTGACTGTTTCTGCTGCTCAGCAATTTGCTCAGCAACCTCACTATGCTTCAATTTCAGCAGATCATCTTCGGCAAGCTGATGTCTCAATCTGACCATCTGCTCTACTAAAGTTCTCAATTGCTGACTATATTCTTCCAGCTGAGGACTGATGAGCTCAACAGTTTCTTCCGTTAAAGCTTTTTGTTTTTCAATTTCCAGATCCTTTTCAGCAGCCAGCAAAAGGCTTTTGCCCGATGCAATTTTCTGTAAAGCTTCTTTCTGCAATTCATCAGCAGCCTTTGCTTCCTCCTCAGGTAAATATAACTCCTTTAACGCTGTTAAGCTCTGTAATCCCTCGCTGGTAAGCTTACCCATCAGCTTTTCTAAATGGGTATTAAACAATTCTTTAGTTGACAAATAAGAAACATGAAGTGTTGCCTTCCGGTCTTCAATAATGCGCACCTTTGCCTGCTTCTCTTGTAATGCACGCTGAAAATTCTCGGCTTCTTCCCTGGATTTCTTTAAAGCATTGACCAATTGCATTTTTTCCTGCGCAGGATCTTTTGAGCCAAAAAGTTCAATACGGTCTTCCTGCATTTGCTGATAAAGCTTTTCTTCTTCCTTCAATTGTCCGGTCAGCAGCTCTATCTGATCCTTTTTCTCATTCCATACCAAAAGGCTATTTTTAAGTTCCGTTTCCTGCTGCCGAAGATCAGGCTGCAACTGATTGAGTTCTTTTTCAAAAGTTTGATAACGCTCAAACCTTTGCTTCATTTCTGCGCTGATTTCCTCAGCACGTTCTGCCTCAAAAAGAATCCCGAATGGCTTTGTCAATTGAGCAGCATTAGCCACAACCACTTTAATTTCCTGCTCAGTTGCTGCCAGCTCCTGACCGGTTAAATCCAGTTGTTTTTCAGCAAAACTAATCGTTAAGCCTGCTTGCTCAACCTTATTTCGCTCCAGATTTAAAGCCTCTTTTTGTGCAGTAACCTGTAGCTCCAATGTACTGATTTGCAGCTGTGCATGCTTTACTGCTTTTAGCTGAATCTCCAAAGCCTGCTGTTGTAATCTCTTTCTGTTGATCACTGCCACAATAATCCCTGGTTTACTCAGGTCTAAAGGCTTGGGTAACTTCTCATTATTTGCATTAAACTCCAAAAGGCTTTGTGCGATAGCTTCCTGTAAAACCAACAGAGATTTCTCACTGGTCTGTACCTGATGATCTAATGTATTCAGCCCGATCAGCTGTTGATTTAAATTCTTTTTCAGCAAATCAACTTTCTCCAGCTGCTGATTACGCCTGGCTGCAGATTCGGTTAATTTACTGGTATATTTCCCTTCCACAAATGGATGATGCACAGAGCCGCAAAGCGGACAGGGTTTTTCTGACTCCAACTGCAAACGATCTGCATCATATTTCTGAACTTTCACTTCCAGCTCATAAATTTGCTGCAAATAGTCCAGTTGAGTTACCGCTTCTGCATTCTCCAATTCCAATGCAGCTACCGTCTGTGCTGCTGAAATCTTTTGCTTCTGGTAGGTAGCTAAAACAGCGGTCAAGGCGGTTTGTTCTGCCAAAACCTTATGGTATTGACCAGCCAGGCGCAATTGCTGTTCGGAAGTCTGAATCAGTAAAGGTAGTACACTAAAATCCGCCTCCAGTTCTTCTGCAGATTTCCCTGCCAAAGCGGTCTGTAAATCCTGAGTGAAGCGCGCAATTGCTGTCTGAAGCTCAACCAGTTTCAGTTCCAGTAAGGAGCTGTTCTTTTGAGCGCCAGCAACAATGAGCTTCTCTTTTTCAGCCTGTGTTTTATAATCCAGCAAATATTTCTGCTTACCGGTGACACTCATTTCTAAACTCTTCAGTTGCTGTACCAACTGGCTGAATACGATCACTTCTTTATCCAGTTCACGCTCTTTGACATTACTTTGCAGCCACTGTGAGTGTATATCAATCCGCTGCTGCAGTGCTTTTAACTGCTGATCCATCTGCAACCGGGCGGTGGTAATGGTCTGGAGGTTCGTCTGCGCAGCCTCAAAAGATTTCTTTGTTTTATCCAGCTCACTTTTAGCCTGTTCAATCAACAGATCTTTCTTAGCCACTGCTTCAAAAACCGGTTCCGATTCTGTAATAGTTTGCTCTGTTAACTCAATTTTCTGCTTCGCCTGTTGCAAAGCAATCTTCATCACAGATTCCTCTTTAACCAAATCCGGATGCGCTGCTTCTGCCTGCTGTAAATCATGTTTAATTTTAAGCTGCTGACTCTCTATAGTAGCTAATTCCGCTAATGCAGGGCGATGTACCAATGCCGATAAGTGCTTTTGAAGCCGAAAGAACCTGTCCTCATGTGCAGTATAGAAAAGCTCATCCGCAGCTAAACTTTCGAGCAATTCAGCTTTACGGGCTTCTAGTTTCCCCAGCGTGTTCAGCCAGTCAATTTTGGCTCTTAGTAAACCTTCTTGTGCTTTCAGTTCACTTTCCTGAGTAGAAAGTGCCAATAAATTATCCTGATAAATCGTCCTTTCTTCAGCAGCGAGTAAAACCACATGATCCAGCTGCCCTCTTAACTGATCCAGCCTCGCGCGTTCCTCTTTTGCTTTTTCGTAAGCATCCATAGAAATCTGCGAATAAATACCTGTATCGGTTATCCTTTCCAGCAGCTCACTTCTTTCATTCTCATCTGCTTTTAAAAAGCGTGTAAAATCGCCCTGTGATAAAATCACTGACCGTAAAAACTGGTTATAATCCAGGCCACATAGCTCTACAATCTTATCTCTGACATCCTGCAAAGGATGCTCAATAATGATGGTACCGCTAACCGCCTCGGCCAGTTCCATCTTTTGTGTTTGCAATTGGCCTTCCGCTTTACCGCGGCTGCGCCTGATTGACCATTTGGCCCTGTATAATCTATCTTTAACCTCAAACTCAACCTCTGCAAAGGATTCCCCCGTATGCCGGGTCATAATCTCAAATACATCCCTGGTATGGCGGTGAACCCTTCCATATAAAGCAACTGTAATTGCATCAAGTATGGTTGTTTTCCCGGCACCAGTAGGCCCGGTAATTGCAAAGATCCCGCTTTCTGTAAAAGGAGGCTGATCAAAACGAATCTCATGCTGCCCTTTAAGGGAATTAAGATTTAAAAATCTGATACTTATAATTTTCATCCTTTATTCTCCTTTTGCGCCATATATTCCAAAACTTCTTTAAAAGTAAGCAGCAGTTCTGCATGATTCTCTTCCGGATATTCTGCCTCACAGCGCTTTAAAAACACCGTCTTCGGATCAAGATCTGTCAATGCCATTGCCTCATGTGTTTGTTCATCCAGATTCCGGACCGCTCTTGTTCTGAGCTGACGGGGAAATAACCGTTCTATAAAAGGCTTATTAACGATCAGCGTATTTAACTGCTCTTCCAGATCGAAAATGAAAGTTTCTGTTTCTACCTGAACCTCTACCCATGCCGGATATAATGTTCCAGGATCTTCCAGCAAAACTAATTTAGTCTTCACTTTCTCAAAGTCCCCTTTAATCCTGATCAGTTTCCGGTAACCAGGTACTTCAACTTCTACCAGGCTCATCAGCTCTCCTGCTTCAAATTCAAGAACAATAACCTGTTTTCTATCATCAGTTTCAGAAAAACTCAATGGAATTGGCGAACCTGAATACCGGATATGATTCATTTGATTGATGACCTGCGGGCGATGGATATGTCCCAATGCCACATAATCAAACTCTGCCGGGAACTGATCTCCTCCAACCTGCCCGAGGTTACCTACATGGATCTCTTTTTCACTATCCGAAGTACTCGACCCCGCAGCAAAAAGATGTCCTGTAGCAATGACCGGAATGTGATTAGCCTTATATTCTCCTATATATTCTTTGAAACGATGATAGTGATCACAAATTCCCTGTTTGATCCTGGCTTCTCTTTCTTCAGCAGTTTCGCCCGAAACAGAAAGTCTGATATCGCGGTCACGCAGAAAAGGAACGGCACAAACTACCAGTTCCAGTTCACCAGAAGGGCTGTGTATTTCAATAATCTGATCTGTAAATTCTTCAGGGACACCGCCAATAATATGTACATTAAAGTACTTCAGCAGTGTAGATGGGGCATTTAGTGTACTGATAGAATCATGATTGCCCCCAATAATGATGACTTCCCGGCAATTCGTATCCTTAACCCGTCTCAAAAAACCATAATACTGTTCAAAGGCTGTATTAGAGGGACTTCCGGTGTCAAAAACATCACCAGCAACGATTAAAACATCTATATTTTCGGTTTGTAAAGTCAGTATCAGCCAGTCCAGAAAAGCCTGATGCTCATCCGTACGTTCACTTTGTTCCAGTCTTTTTCCCAGGTGCCAGTCGGCCGTATGAAGAATTCTCATTGCCTGCTAAATTAAACAATTGCCCAGACAATTGTTTAATTTAGGCAAAGCCTCTGTTCCATTAGTTTTGTGTATTCACTCCATTACCCGGTACAGCAGAAATCAAACTATCTACCACAAACACACTTACCCCTCTCCACGGCAATGGACTGATATATTCTTTATAATGCACTTCAATATTTGAACCTGCATTTTTATTCAGCTGTTCAGCAACCTTTGGGTCTGTTACCGAAAACATAAACTCATTAGAAGCTATATTACCCGGAGCCTGAGAACGTATTCCGGTCTGAATGAGACGTCCTTCATTTGTCTTGAACATATAGCCTTTTTTCACGAAGTAATTCAGCTGACCAGCCTTTACACCTTCACCAAAAACAAAGAAATATCTATAATAGCCAAAACCGGCCAGAAATAAAACAACAATCAGTATTAATATAGTCCAGAATTTACTTCTTGACTTTTTTTGCGGAGGAGTATTTGTATTTTCCATAGAAGATGTTTTCTATGTCGGTAATCAACAACTGTTCCATAATCATTTTTTGATGTTCCAACCCTCTCCTAATCAATTGAACGCGGATAATGCCTTCAAAACATGTCCTGAAAACCAATACAACATTCAATTAATCAGGATAATTTCTCTAACCATAAACCGCTATAAAATAAAAAAGGGATACACTACCAAAGTAATGTATCCCTTTTGAAATTTTTCAGAGTTTACTTCCAACCCCCGCCTAAAGCTCTGTACAATTCAACTACCGCATTCAACTGTGCAGTTTTTACAGTCGCTAAATCCAGCTCACTCTGTAACGCATTACTCTGTGCATTAATCACTTCTAAATAATTCGCCATGCCGCTTTTAAACAACATATTCGCATTACTCAAACTATTCTGCACAGTTCTGACTCTTTTATCAGCAATCACATACTGTTCTTTCAATTTCTCAATTTTAACCAGTTCATCAGAAACCTCACCAACCGCAGTCAAAACCGAAGATCTGAACTGGATCACTGATTTCTCACGGTCAACTAAAGCAACCTCATACTGAGTCCTTAACTGTTTACGTTGAAAAATCGGCTGCGTAATCCCACCAGCAACCACACCAAACAATGAGCCTGGAATATTAAACCAGTTACTCGCTTTAAACGAATTCAAACCACCATTTGCAGTAATCACTAATGAAGGATATAAACTTGCTTTCGCAATCCCAACCTTCGCATTCGCTTTCACTAACTCCAGCTCTGCACTTTTCACATCAGGTCTTAAACTTAACATGCGGGAAGGAATACCACTACTTACCTGATCTTGAACATTGATCGAATTTAAAGTTCCTATTCTTGCAATAGTTTTAGGGAAAGCACCCGTTAAAATACTTAAAGCATTCTCTTCCAAAGCGATTCTTTGCTCCAGTTGAGGAACCAGGCCAGCAGCAACCAACTGTTGCGCCTCAGCTTGCTGAATGGCCAATGAAGTCACCTGACCCGCATCAAACTGTAACCTGATAATATTTAACGTACTGTCATTTAAAGACAAGTTTTTCTTAGCGATTTCCAGCTGAGTATCCAGCATGATCAATCTGTAAAAACTCTGTGCAATATTTGATACTAATCTGGTTTGAACAGCTTTTTTAACCTCAGCAGACTGCATAAAAGCCGCACCTGCTGCGTTTCTCTGATTCGCAATTTTGCGCCAGATGTCTGCCTCCCAGCTTAATCCACCAGTTACACTATAATCCTCAATATGTTTAGACTGAGAAAACTGGCCAATCTGCAGACCATTCAAACTATTGTCTGAAGGACGGCTTGAACTTGCCGCTACTTTCAGATTCAATTCTGGTAAATTACCCAATTTCGACTGACTAAATAACAAAGCAGCAGCTTCCATATTTTTCAGTGCAATCTGCATATCGTAATTATTCACGATTGCAGTATCAATCAGATTCCTGATCGTTTGTTCCTTAAAAAAATCTTTATAAGGCAGTGCTGCAATACTCGCCGTATCAGCTGAAACACTACCCCTGAATTTTTCAGGAGCAGCATTTACTGGTAAGGGAATATCTTTAGATACTTTACAAGCACCCAGCACGAGTACAAGTAAAAGAGCAGTATATATACTTTTATACGATTTCATATTCATTAATATTAATAGGTTCTTCATGTTCTACTACAGCAGTATCCTGAGGTTTACCGGTAACTTTTTCCTGTAAAAACTGGAAGATCACGAACAGGACAGGAATGATGAACAATCCAAGGATAACCCCTGTGATCATCCCGCCAGCAGCACCAATACTAATCGAGTGGTTACCTAAAGCAGAAGGACCACTTGCACGCATCATCGGGATCAATCCAACCACAAAAGCAAGTGAAGTCATGATAATCGGACGAAGCCTTAACTTAGCAGCTTCTAAAGCTGAAGAAACTAAAGTGTTACCCGCTCTTCTTCGCTGAACTGCAAACTCCACAATCAGAATCGCATTCTTCGCAAGCAATCCAATCAGCATGACCAGTGCCACCTGCACATAGATGTTATTTTCAATTCCGGTTAAACCGATGGCAACAAACACGCCGAATATACCAGTAGGAATAGATAAAATAACAGCTAATGGCAGGATGTAACTTTCATATTGCGCAGATAAAAGGAAATACACAAACACTAAACACAATCCAAAGATGATTACAGACTGCCCGCCAGAAGTAATCTCTTCCTTAGTTAAACCAGTAAACTCATAAGAGAATCCCGAAGGTAACTGCTTTGCAGCCACTTCTTCTACCGCCCTGATCGCATCACCAGAACTATAACCTGGTTTAGCCATTGCATTCACACCAATAGAGTTAAACAAGTTGTAACGGGACACTGTTTCCGGGCCATAAACTCTTTGCAATTTCACCAAAGTATTGATCGGCACATTTTCACCAGCCTTGTTTTTCACAAATACATTATCCATCGAAGAAGGATCTGCACGGTCAGCAACATCTGCCTGAACCATTACCCTGTAGTACTTTCCAAACCTGTTAAAATCTGAAGCCTGCGCACTACCAAAATAGGCCTGCATTGTCGTTAAAACATCTCTCACAGAAACGCCTAACTGTTCAGCTTTAGCTTCGTCCAGTTGAAGTTCTAACTGCGGATAATCCGCTCTGAAACTAGTAAAAGCTACTGCAATCTCAGGGCGTTTCATCAGTTCACCGATAAAGTTGTAGGCTACACCACTGAATTTACCAATGTTACCTCCTGTTTTATCTTGTAAAACCATATCCAAACCGTCAACGTTACTGAAACCAGGAACTGTAGGGAAAGTAAACACGAAGAAATTTGCACCTTTAACACCTGCAAGTTTACCTCTGATGATGTTCATAATCGCATTGATATCTTTGACCTCTCCACGTTCTGCTGTCGGTTTCAATAACACGAACATTGCACCAGCAGATGGACTGTTTGACTGCGTAAGCAAGTTAAAACCACCCAGCACGTTAAACAGTTTGGTGAAAGCCAATGGTCTTAATAAGACCTCTGTTTCTTTCAATACCTGTGTACTTCTTTCCAGTGAGGCACCAGCTGGCAATGACATCGAAACCGCGATGAAGCCCTGATCTTCCGAAGGAATAAATCCTGTTGGTGTTCTTTTCACCATCCATACGGTCGCAAGGATAACGATTAATAAACCAGCTAAACCTACCCATTTAGTACGGATCAGGAATTTCAGGCTACCTACATATCTGTTAGTTAAAGATTCAAAACTAGTATTGAAACCTTTAAAGAAACGTTGTTTAAAACTAGTTGGAGCAGCAGCAGCACCATGATCCGCTGTATGTGTTTCTTTTAAGAACAAAGCACATAATGCAGGACTCAATGTTAATGCGTTCACAGCCGAAATTACAATCGCAATGGCCAGTGTAAAAGCAAACTGCCTGTAGAACACTCCGGTAGAGCCTTCCATAAAACCAACTGGTAAGAACACCGCACTCATGACAAGAGTAATTGAAATAATTGCTCCTGTAATCTCATGCATTGCAGCTGCTGTTGCCGGTTTTGGACCCATTTTTTTATGCTCCATTTTCGCATGGACAGCCTCGACCACCACAATCGCATCATCGACCACAATACCAATGGCCAGTACCAGTGCAAATAAGGTTAACAAATTAATCGAGAAACCAAAAAGCTTCATGAAAAAGAAAGTACCTAAAATCGCTACCGGAACAGCAATCGCTGGAATTAAGGTAGAACGGAAATCCTGTAAGAAGATAAATACAACAATAAATACAAGGATAAATGCTTCAATCAAAGTATGGATTACCTGGTCAATAGATTGATCCAGAGAAGTTTTAGTACTGTAAACCACATCATAAGAAACGCCTTTAGGAAATTCCTTTTCAGCTTTTTTCATGAATTTTGTGATCGCTATCTGAATCTCATTTGCATTTGATCCACTCAACTGCTGAACTGCAATATTCAGACCTGCTTTACCATTTACACGGGTTAAATTCGAATAGGTATAAGAGCCTAACTCTACTCTTGCTACATCTTTAAGACGTAAAAATGAACCATCAGCATTAGAACGGATAATCATGTTCTGATACTCTTCTGGTTTGGTTAATTTACCTTTATATTTCAGTACATATTCAAAAGCATTCTTACTGCTCTCCCCGAATTTACCCGGAGCAGCTTCTAAATTTTTATCTTTAATAACCGCCATCACTTCATTTGGCGTTAGATTATAAGTTGCCATTTGTGCAGGATTTAACCATACACGCATCGAATAATCCCTGCTTCCGCCAAATATATTTGCCTGACCTACCCCCTGAATCCTTTTTAACTCAGGAATTAAGTTGATCTGCGCATAGTTGGCTAAAAACGTCTGATCATAGCTTTTCTCATTATCGGTGTGTAAATCTACCACCATGATTAAGCTGTTTTGTTGTTTTGCAGTGGTTACCCCTGCCTGTACAACCTCAGCTGGCAGCTGACTCGTAGCTTGTGCTACACGATTTTGTACGTTTACCGCTGCCTGATCCGGATCAGTACCCAGTTTAAAGTAAACTGAGATGACCAGTGAACCATCATTACTCGCTGTTGAGCTCATGTAGCTCATGTTTTCAACCCCATTGATTGATTCTTCCAGAGAAGGCGCTACAGAACGTAATACAGTTTCGGCATTTGCTCCTGGATAAAGTGCAGTTACCTGTACGGCAGGAGGTGCAATATCCGGAAATTGCTGTAAAGGCAATTTAGTGAGTCCCAATACCCCCAGAATCACCAATAATATGGAAATAACAGTGGCTAAGACAGGTCTGTCTATGAATTTCTTAAACATGATATGTTAAATTATCTTAATGCAGTTTTAATAGGTTCTTCTTTTAGTTTTTCAGGTTTGATAACTTCACCTTCTTTTAATTTATCAATACCATCAAAAACAATTTTGTCTCCTGCTTTTACACCTTCTTTAACCAGGTAATTGATCCCTGTAGTTCCAAGAATTGTAATCGGAGTTTTGCTCACTTTATTTCCAGCATCAACCGTATACACGAACATTTTGTCCTGAACTTCTATGGTAGATGATTGTGGAACAAGAATCGCATCCGGGTGATTAATGCTCAGTCTTAATTTACCAGTATTACCAGATCTTAACAGTCCCTGTGTATTTGGAAAAGTAGCTCTTAAAGCAATGGAACCTGTTTGTTTATCAAACTGGCCATCAACCATGTCTATTTTACCTTCTTGTGCATAAACTGTACGGTCTGCTAAAACTAAAGCAACACCTGGTAGTTTTTTAAGTCTGTCGGCAATTGTTTTACCAGGATAAGTTGCATTGAAATTGATAAAGTCATCCTCTCCTAAAGAGAAGTAAACATGAACTTCGTGTGCATCTGAAAGCTGAGTAAGCGGAACTGCATCTGTAGTACCGACTAAACTTCCTTGCTTTCTAGGTAACCGGCCTACATAACCTGTTACAGGTGCTTTAATCAAAGTATAACCCAGGTTGATATTTGCTGTAGCTACACCTGCTCTTGCCTGCTCTACGCTGGCCTGTGCAGATTGAAGGGTAGCTTTAGCGCTTTTAAGCTGGAAATCAGATACCACTTTGTTTGCGACCAAAGGGGTAAGTTTATCTACTTCAAGCTGTGCATTGGTTACTGCTGCCTGCGCTGCATGTAATAAAGCTTTAGCGTTGTTTACTGCTTCTTTGAATGGAAGTTCATTAATTTTAAAAAGTGGTTGTCCTTTTTGAACAAGAGCGCCTTCGTTCACATAGATCTTATCTAATGAACCCGATACCTGTGGGCGTATTTCCAAATCAACGGCTCCCTGAATGGAAGCTGGATATTCGGTAAAAGTGGTTTCTGAACTATTGTGTAACGCAATAACCGGAAGGGATTGTATTACAGGAGCAGCTACCTGAACTTTATCGCTGGAACAGCCAATGAATAAAACGGCGAGAAGTAAAATTGAAATTTTCATAACGTTAATCTGTTGTTTAACTTGTTGTGTGTTAGAGGTAAAATGTATTATTTATTAATATTAGGATAATGCTTTTTTAACGTAAATAGGTTATTTAACACTGTTAAGTTATGAGGCAAAAAAAACGAAATAGTCCGGACAGATTTCCTCCTTAGCGGTGAGCTAATTACGTATAGATAATCTAACAGTGTTAAGTACTCCATAAAAAAAATTTTAATCGTTAATTGTTTGTATAATTCCGTGAATTGCATCTTTTAGAATATGCTGATTCATTTCATCGTTAGTGCCTCTTCTAACCAGGTTAATAGAAATCAATCCGTGGATAACAGACCAGAAAGTATAATACTTTCTGCAAACCCTATCCTCACAGAAAGTTTCAGCATTCATGATTTCTACAATGGTATCTGTAATGAGTTTACGGGAAGCTTCTGCCTCTGGTAATGCTTTTTGCTGCTCACAACACATCATGTCTACGCCAAACATAACCTGATATAAATGGGTATGCTCAAATGCGAAATCCCAATAAGCCAGCCACATTGCTGCCAGTTGTTCTTTCGGATTGTCGTATTTTGCTTTCGCGTTTTTCAGGTCAATTAACAGAAATAAATTTCCTTTTCTCGTTAATTCCAGCAGAATACCTTCTTTATTGGCAAAATATTCATAAATAATCGGCGCAGTGTATTCAATTTTATCTGCGATTTTGCGCATACTTAAGGCTTGCCAACCGTCTTCTTTGACGATTTCTAAGGCAGCATCAAGTATATTAGCTCTTGTTTCTTCCTTAACCCTTTGAATTCTTTCTTTACTACCCATGGTAATCTTGCTACTGTGTAAATAATCTAACAGTGTTAAACAAATGTATAACTAGTTTTAAAAATCTATATCAGAATATTGTCACAACTCTGAAAAGGCGAGTAATTGGCCATTAAACAAGGATTTAAAATAATGACAACTGATGTTTGAGTAAGTATTGTGACATATTTCACGAACTATACTGCTTGTGTTCTCTTGCAGTTTGATACGGGTATCGCGCGCTGAAAGCTTTCAATTTGCCTGGGAATGACTCAGGGGGAAACAAGGCCGGGCTGTTCGTAAATAATTCAAAATAGCTAAATCATAAAGCTATATCAGCCGGGTACTGCCTGAGTACTGCCTGAGTACTCGTTAGGGTAAGAGCAGTGCTAAAGTAACGCGAGAGCATGGCAACTCTAAGTCAAAACAACTAGTTGAAATGACTTAGACCTGGCATGCTTACAGCCCGTTTACAACCTGGTGTCACCCCGACCACCACTCAGGCACAACTCAATCATAACCGGATGAAGATTAATGAAATTATAATTTTCCCTTTGACTAACCCACGGACAAAGCGGACAATTGCAGACAGCTGCGGACAATTACGGACATTTTTTACGTATCAGGATAATCTTTAACGCTAATGGCTTACATTGGTGAAAAGATATTTATTATGGGAAGTTTAACGGGTAAATTTTCAAAGGGAGTCCAGGACGATTTCATTTTTAAAGCAGCAGTTTGGCGTACAGGTTGTTTCAAAAGTTCTGTACCGGGCAAAAGGGAACAAACAATGGAAACCGAAAGACATCAGAGAGGTTTCGTTAAAGCAGCAAGCACTGTATCTCGAAAACGGAAAGGCTTTACCTTAAATAATTTTCATTACGATGAAACAAATCGAAGGATGACTCTGGTGCAGTATTTAATATAGGCTGAGCAGTAAGGGAAGCCGACGCAAATGATTATCAATTAAAAAAAATGTTAAGTAATTCAGCCAAATAAATAGTAAAATATTTCCAGGGATACACAATCAGAATTATATTAAAACTTACCACATCAATAACACAGGCTGAAGCTTACCAGGTTCAGTTCATTCACCGCGGATACTGCGTAATTAGCAATTTCAACTTTTGAAACCGCACCGGTAAAGCACATTGATAGTATGAAGATGTTATAACAAAGAGGCAACCTTTTTATCCGGAAAAGTCAGTTTAAAACTGTGCCTGTTGCCTTTAAAGGTTAAATGAAAGATATTCGTCTGATCATCAAAAAGATCATATAACACGGTACTGGTGGTTTCCAGCTTAACTATATTCTTAACTTTTGCCGATTCCAGATAAACCACAATGGCTTCATTGTCTTTCTCAAAACCAATATAATTCAGGGGCAATACTTTTCCATTCGCTGCCAATTGTAAATGAGCTGTGATGTATTTACTCACCAGCTGATCCATTTCTTTATGCTTCGCCTCCAGAGACAGATCTGCTTTAACTTTATATTTTTTGCTGAGGATATCTTCAAAATCATCCGTAAATATCCGGCAGCTCACTTCCATCGTACTCTCTTTCAGGTTATAATTTAATTCTGTAGAGCTCAGGTGTAAAGGATGTTTAAGACTATTCCCGGCATTGGCAGTTGCCAGTGGTTTAAACATACCGGTAGTAATTACGTAACAAATTAATAGAGAATGGTGAAGGAAAGATAACATGAGGCTAATATAATTTTTGCTTTACAAAAAAACGGTTTAAATTTAGACTTCCTACTACTAAACACCAAATGACTAAATTATTAACTGCCACCCTGCTGCTGTGCTCCGGCCTGCAAATTTCTTATGCCCAGAATATTCAATATAATCCGGGGAGTAATCATGGAAATAAATTTGAACAACTCGGTACTATTCTTTCTACGCCAAATGAACAGCGGACTGCAAGTGGTGCGCCCGGTGTAAAATACTGGCAGCAGCGGGCAGATTACGACATCAGGTGTACGCTGGATGAAAAGAAACTCGAACTTACAGGTGCAGAAAAAGTAACTTATTTCAACAACTCACCAGATGTACTGACTTATATCTGGCTACAGCTGGATGAGAATGAGCACAGTAACATCAGAAATGCAGGTTATCAGACCAGTACAAAGATTCCCGCTACTGCAACAACCAACGAAATAGATAAAGCTGCATTAGATTTGCCCGACAATGGAAATGGGGTTACTATTCAGAAAATCACTGATGCTGCAGGAAAAGAATTAAAATATACGATCAACAAAACCATGATGCGTGTAGAAATACCTGCCCCTTTAAAATCAGGCCAGCAGTTTATCTTTAACGTGACCTGGAAATATAAAATTACTGACAGGATTGCTGTTGGTGGCCGTGGTGGTTATGAATTCTTCCCTGAAGATGGCAATTACCTGTTCACCATGGCACAATGGTATCCAAGATTATGTGTATACAGTGATTTTCAGGGCTGGCAGAACCACCAGTTTACCGGCAGAGGAGAATTTGCTTTAACGTTCGGAAATTTCAAAGTACAAATGACTGTCCCTGCTGATCATGTGATTGGCGGTACAGGAGAATGTATCAATTATAGCGCTGTACTTTCTCCGGCAGAACTGGCCAGGTATAACAAAGCGAAAACAGCTGCTGAACCTGTAGAAATTGTTACGCTGGATGAAGCTAAAAAAGCAGAGGTTACCAAAAGTAATGCAACAAAAACATGGGTTTTCCAGGCAAACAATGTCCGCGACTTCGCCTGGACCTCTTCCAGGAAATTTATCTGGGATGCCATGGCAGAAAAAGTTGAGGATAAGTCAGTGATGTGTATGAGCTTTTATGGTAAAGAGGCCTATAATTTATACAGACCTTATTCGACCAAAGCGATTGCCCACACGGTTAAAACCTATTCGCACTTTACCATCCCCTATCCTTATCCTGTTGCACAAAGCGTAGAAGCCGCCAATGGAATGGAATATCCAATGATCTGTTTCAATTTCGGACGGACTGAAAAAGATGGTACTTATAGTGAGGGTTCTAAAAATGGAATGATCGGTGTAATTATTCATGAAGTGGGACATAATTTTTTCCCGATGATTGTGAATAGTGATGAACGGCAATGGACATGGATGGATGAAGGATTGAATTCATTCCTGGAATACCTGACCGAAGAGCTTTGGGACAATAAATTCCCGGTAAAAAAAGGCCCGGCTTATACGATAGTTGATTACATGAAATTACCGAAAGATCAGCTGGAACCGATTATGACCAATTCTGAAAACATTGAACGTTTTGGCCCTAATGCTTATTCTAAACCTGCGACGGCTTTAAATATCCTGAGAGAAACCATTATGGGCAGAGAATTATTTGATTATGCTTTTAAAGAATATGCCAGACGATGGGCTTTTAAACATCCTACACCAGCAGACTTATTCAGAACGATGGAAGATGCAAGTGGTGAAGATCTGGACTGGTTCTGGAGAGGATGGTTTTATACGACAGATCCTTGCGACATTGCTCTGGATGCAGTGAAATTTGCCAAAGCAGATGTAACTTCTAAAGTTCCGGTTTCAAGAGTAGCGATGGTTAAACTGGATCGCCCAATGGTCAATGCTTTTGATGATATTTCTAAAGTGAGAAACAGGGAAGATAAGAATATCAGGTTTTATACTGATCAGGACAAATCAACACAGGATTTCTACTGGAGATATGACCGTGGAATGGAGAAATATGATGACAAAGAACATAGACAGGAAATCCCTGAACTCGTAGAAGCTTTGTCTTCAGAAGATCAGGCGAAATATGCCGGTAAATTCTTTTACGAACTATCATTCAGCAATAAGGGTGGTTTGATCATGCCTGTTATCGTTGAATTTACTTATGCTGATGGCAGTAAAAAAATAGATAGAATTCCTGCGCAGATTTGGAGACATAATGAATTACAGGCTTCAAAATTCTATGTGCAGGATAAAGAAGTAACAGCTATCAAATTAGATCCTATGCGTGAAACAGCTGACATTGATGAAAGCAATAATAGCTGGGGAGGAAAAGCACAGACTTCTAAATTCCAGTTATTTAAACAAAAATCCATTGCTACACGCGGACAGTCTGCAGGTGGCAACCCGATGCAAAACGCAAAAGGCAGGTAAGCGCAAAAGCAATAGTATCATAAAAAAGGCTGATCATTTTTAACAATGATCAGCCTTTTTTTGGTAAAACCCGGTTTCCCGGGAAGGTTGGCAACTCTTTACAGGTAGGTATAGGGCCAAAGATGATTAAGGGGCAACAACCAGATCGTATCGTTTCCCTTGCCACTGTATGTACAATGATAATTTTGCACTATCATAAAACACTTCGTTAATGACGATGCCATTGTAAACAATAGTATTTTGAAAAAAGATACTGTTAACAGTTGGTCCCCACTTAGTGGTTTGAGTTTGCACCACCCCTTTATCATCCGGATAAGACAGCGTAAACGTTCTGTCATTGTCCTGATCGGTCACAATTTTACATTCCGGCTGATGTGCAGCATCAATTACCAGGGTTATCTTTTTTCCTTTCGTAGCGATTGCGTAGCTAATCAAAGCAGCCTTTATCGCATCAAATCCTTTATTTTGATAAGCGGTGTATTCTGCCTGTGTTGCTTTAATCAAAATCATTGGTGAATGATTAAAGTTCCCGTCCAGTTTAATCGTATCAGGTGAAGCACTCACAAAAGAAAACTCAAAATCTGATTTATAGCCTACTCCCACAGTTCCGTTTGAAGGATCAGAAAGTACATGTAATGGAGAATATGTATCGAAGATCAGTGATGGTCTTTGCAAAGCTTTCACTTGATATCCGCTGGATCCCGGCCCGCCAAACGTCGGGGAGATTAGCTTTAGAGATGGATCCGCATAGGTTTGCACCTGGTTTTTCTCATCGAACTTAAAGAAGAAACCTCTTCCTCTAAAAAGTCCGGGAAAAATGACTGCTTTCCAGCCATATGGGGCCGCTGTTAAAAATGCCTGGTTTTTTTTGACCTCGGCTGCTGCCCGCTGCTCTGGTGTATCACCAAAAAGCGATGCCTCTTCCTTTTTGCTGCAGCCGGCTAAACCAGCAATAAGCAGCAATATAGTTATATGGACTAAATATTTTTTCATCTGTATACAGGTTATCATTAATTGTTCAGGATATATTTCCGGATATATCAAAATCCGTTCTGCCTTTATTTAACCGCGTTAGCCATAGACTTTTGTACGTTGGTCTGCAAACTATAAAAATCAATGTTGTAGGCTGATTTAAAGTAAGCCACCACAATAGCTTCTTTTTTTCTGATTTTCGCTATTCCAGCTGAATAATCTGGTTTAACAAGATCCTTGATAAAAAAAGAAGCTATTGAAGCCGCAGTACCATCATAGACTTTGTTAATTTCCGGAATGTCTGATATCTTATAGAATTGTCCGAAGATTGTCCCATAAGATCCATCAGGATATACAGCCGGATTTGGAACCGGAACACCTTGTTTCAGATAGGTATTTTCATAATAATCCCTGCCCCAGGTCAGCATCCATGAAACCATTTCTGCAAAATCTTCTTCCGGAGCTTTTCTTGCATATCCTGAGATAAATCCCAATGAAAGTGGGTTCACTGAAGAATTATACCATTCAGCAATATAATCTGATGGGGTTACTTTATTGTAATCAGTGGTATATGCTTTTTTCTGATTCAGGATATGTGTAAATTCATGATGGATTAATTGTACTAATCCCTGAACATCAGCTGGTTTTTTAGGATCTATTTTGTTGATATTTGTCAGTAAAATATCAAGGCCACCTTCAGCTACACCGGCAGTAATGGTTCCATCATTATTCATTTGCGGACTACCAGATAAAATCAATTGCTTAGGAGAATATGTTTTCATGAACACATCACTCCCGGTTTCGGCATTGTATGGATCTATCCATATCTGCTTTAAAGCAGTGGCCACCGGCAAAACTTTTGCTGCCTGCGGAGGTACCAATGTATACTGCATATTAAATTCTGACTGATCCCATTTATATTTCACCTCAATATTATAAGGCTTAACCAGGAGATTGTAAAGATTCAGGTCTAAAGGCGTGGTTCCTGATACTTCCCCGCCAAGGTAATTATCCTGAAGAACCAGTTTCTCACTCTTTTTACAAGAAAATGCAGAGATTGCAATCAGCACAAGCAGGAGCAGTTTTCCTGGTGTGATGTTTATGATAGTTTTCATAATATATTATAATTAAGAATGTTATATTTTATAAATAAATCCAGTTATACTATCTTGGATTTGCTGGCAATCCTCCGGCTGTTTGTGCTGTTTGGGGAATTTGTAATACTCTTCTCAGATCGCCTGGCTTCAAAGAGAACTCATCCTTATTTTCATCCACGTGAACCACTGGCAGATTATAACGAAGAATATCAAACCATCTTAATCCCTCCTGCATAAATTCAGCTCTTTTAAAATCAAGAATGGTATTGATCAGCGCCTGTTTCACATCGCCGGTTTTATAAAAAGCAGTTACTTTAGCCTCGGTTATATTATTGGCCGATGCGCTGTAATTGCTGATTCTTGTACTTAAATAAGTATTAAGATCGGTAATTGCAGCTGCATTGTTTCCTTGCATCACTAAAGCTTCAGCTTTGTTAAACAAAACTTCTTCTGCGCTTAATAAAGGGATATATATATAATTATTACCAATTAATGGAGTTGTATAAATAAAATTACCACGCCATTTATTAATCCCCATCATCTCACCGCTTGAACCGTATCCTACGGCTTGATTAGCCCAGCTGCCGCCTGTCACATTAGGCTGCGTATAAATTTGCTGCTGAAGTTTTGAATTCAATCCATACCTGTACAATTGCCATCCGTTATTCCAGATCGAGGCAGTAGTTGCCAGCAACAGGTTGGATTTTTCAGCAGAACTGGTATAGATTGCTGCTTTTCCGGCATCTGTCAAACTTAAATAAGTTGAATTCCAGGGTCTTAAATAATTGCCTATATTGGTTGGAAAGGTAAGATTTGCCTGTTCAATGACTTTATCGTATTGCTTTTTAAACAGGTAAACCCGGCTTGCAAAAGCATGAGCAGCAGCTTTTGTAAAACGATAAGCAGGAACTTTATAAGCATTATCATTTAATAAAGGCAGTCCTTCTGTTAAATCCTTTTCAATCATCTCATAAACATAAGCTACCGTTTTACGTTCATAAGACTTATACAAGGTTTTCTCAGGCTCGGTTACATAAGGTATGCCCGGATCAGTTGCTGCAGTAGCAGGATCGTAGCTTTTTGAAAAAAGAGAAACCAGCATAAAATGAGAATAGGCACGTGCTATTAATGCCTCTCCTTTATAGGCACTGTATGCTGCAGGATTATTCGCAGTATTAATGGCTTGCAAGGCTTGATTAGCTGCTGAAATCGCACTATAACAAGCACCCCAGTAAGTATCAACTGCTCCATCATCTGATGATGAAAAATCTTTAAACCGGTATGGATTATCATTAAGCAATGCATTGTTATACACAGTTTTATATCCCCTGTCTGCTGCATTATCCGTCATCGATTCGCAAAAAGTAATATAATCTTCACTCGGATAAGCAGCAGTAAGCAATTGAGATACTTTATCCGGACTATCAAGCTCAGCTCTGTTATCTGGTGCAGTATCGAGCATTTTTTTACATCCTGATAAGGAAGCGGAGCAAATTAATGCACCCATGATGATGACCGCTATTTTATTATGAATATGTTTTATTTTCATGTCAAGTTTCATCTTTTATAATCCAATTTTTAAAGAAATAATCACCTGCTTTTGTAAAGGCTGGGCTACACCTCCAGCGTTGAAAAATTCCGGATCTTGTCCTTCCAGTCTCTTATCCGCAAAAAACAACATTAAATTAGTACCGGCAGCTGTCAGCGACATGTTGTTCATCCCTATCGCGTTGGCAAATTTTACAGGTAATTGATAGGCCAGTGACAGATATTTTAATCTGGCAAAACCACCATTGGCAACTCTTGCTGAAGAGAGGTCATAATTATTATATGGATAGGTTCCTGATGGCATGTTGTAATTATTGATAGCATCCAGAATAGACGGAATATTCGTTTTTGTTTCATCTCCAGGCAACATCCATCTGTTTCTGAATTCTGTTGGCATTGCATCCAGATCCGAGTATTGTGGTTTGAATGAAGGATTTAACCTTACTTTATTACCAGCCTGGTAGGTGATCTGTGCAGTTAAGGTGAAAGCTTTATAGCGAAAGCTATTGCTAAAACCTCCCGAATACGGAGGATCTACCGGCCCTTCATATTTCAGGTATTTAGTTTCAATATCCTGTAAATTAACCCTCTGGCTAACCTCTCCTTGCTCGTTGATGAAAAGAGGAACACCTGTATTATGATCTAATCCCTGGAAATCAAGAGAATATAAGGAACTCACAGGAAGCCCCAGTCTGTTGGCACCTGTTGGTACTAACATATCAAAAATAACGGGCTGGTCTTTGGTATTGGTAATCTTATTAGCTGCATAAGAGAATATCAATGTAGATCTCCAGCCCCAGTCTTTTTGTCTGATGATTTCACCAGAAACAGAAAACTCAATTCCATGTGATTTTAAATTAGCATAGTTTCCGGTTTTTACAACCTGTCCGCCAATTCCGCTGCTTCTTAAGTTTCCAATCAGGTCGAAACCTTTTTTATTGTATATATCAGCTGTAATGTTAAGTCTGTTACTGAAAAACCCTGCATCCACACCAATATTACCTGAATATTGTTTTTCATAAGTCAAGTCCGAATTCTCCAGATCTTGTATTCTGATACCAGACTCAATTTCTGAGGAATAAGGTCTGAGTGTATTGAAAGTCTGCAATACTAATGCTGAATTTGTTGCATTACCCGTACTGGCAGACAGACCATAACTCGCTCTTAGTTTCAGGTTACTGATCGCCGTTACATCTTTTATAAATGCTTCCTGATCAATATTCCACGAACCACTCACACTCCATGTTGGCAACCATCTTGCCTGTGGTGATTGACCTAATTGATTAGAACCATCATATCTGGCTGCTGCACTCAAGTTATAACGGCCGTCAAAAGTATAGCCAGCTGTTGCGTAAAAGGAAGCAAAACGATCATACGTTTTACCCATCCCGTAATATTGTCTGTTCTGCTCTACTCCCTGCTTGATAATCTTATAATTAACCAATGGAATTCCACCATTTTCATATTGATAACCGAAACCATTGTTAAACGCATTTTGTCTGTCGGCCGATCTGAGTTCCTGGCCTACAAGGACATTCAGATCGTGTTTACCAAAACTTCTGATATAAGTCAGGTTATTTCTTAAGTTATAGGTACCTAATGAGTTATCTGTACGATTATATAAACCTCCGGCAGCCATAACCACTTCTGGCAAAGCATTTGGATTATCTGAGTCTTTGTATAAATAAATATTCGAATTAGCAATCTGCGAGTTATAATTAGCCCGGTATGCATTTGCTCTGTTGGAGTTTTCATTGACCAGGTTTTCCTGAGTCGTTTTAGCATAACGGACAGCACCAAGAAATTCATACTTCAGATAAGGATCTACTTTATAAGCCAGATTCAACTGCAATTTCACATCAAGATCTGTCAATTTGATCTTGTTATTTTGCAACTCATTGATAATATTGAATGGTGCATAATTCATTCTGAAATATTCCAGGTTACCTTGGTCATCATAAGGAGTTAAGGCACGACTTGTATTTAAAGCATAGCTATAAGGATTGATATCAAACTCCCTGTTAAATTTTCCAAAAACAGGATCAGCTGAACGGTTAATCGTACCTGGTGCCTGCTGATCTCTGAAGGATGCTGTGGTGATAATGCCTCCGCTAAGTTTTTTGGAAAAATTATAAGTATTCTGTGAATTAAAAGTATAGCGTTTTACTTTATCAGCAATGGTCCACCCATTATCATCGTAATAACTTATTGAAGTATAATGTTGTGCTTTATCAGTTCCGCTGGAAATACTGATAGAGTGCTCTTGTGTTAAAGTGTTACGGAATAACAAATGAAACCAGTCTGTATTTGCATTTGCATATCTGCTTAAAAACGCGTTCCGCGCATCAGGCGTATTCTCCAGAAGAAACTTACCTGTTTTGGGGTCAACAGTCTGAAGGTCATTGTACATTTTACCAAATACACCTACATTTGACCGGTTTCCAAGATCTTTCAGGTTAAGCATACCCTTCCCATACATTTCAGAATAAATAGACATCTGATCTGCTGAATTTGAGATATTGAAACTACCATAGGTGGGACGCAATTGTGAACTGAAATTACCCGTATAGTTGATTTGCAAATTCCCATTTTTCCCTTTTTTAGTAGTAATTACGACTACTCCGTTCATCGCTCTTGCCCCATAAAGAGAAGTAGCTGCAACATCTTTTAAAACATAAATGTCTTCCACGTCATTCATGTTAATTCCTGCTACGGAAGATCCCAGCAGCGTAGTCGCATCACCACTGGAAAGCTGATCATTCGTCACATCGATTACATCTTCGAGTGCAATACCATCTACTACCCATAAAGGCTTGTTTGAACCGGTCAGTGAAGTAACACCACGGATCCTGATTTTTGGAGCAGAACCAAAAGTACCTGATACGTTCTGAATAGAAACCCCCGCTACTTTACCTTCCAGGGCACGGCCTATATCTAAAGATCCGGTCTGTCTGAGTTCATCACCTTTTAGTTTTACCGACGAACCGGTGAACTTCTTCTTATCTAACTGCTGATAACCAGTGATGACTGTTTCTTTCAGGTTCGTTGAGCTCTCTTCCAGTTTAATAGCTAAAACCGGATTATTATCTGAGACTTTGACTTCATGTGGTTTAAAACCTATTTTTGTAAAAACCAGTATGGCACCTTTCTGAACATTGATGGTAAATTTACCATCGGCATCTGTTTGCCTGGTGTTATTGGTTCCTTTCTCAGTAATGTTCACGCCAAAAACAGTTTCACTCCTTCCATCATTCTGCGTAAAGGTTACAGATCCTTTCACTGTAACAGGGTCAGGAGCACGGCTGGTAAGCGCTTCGATAAAGGATCTCTCTTTTTCTTTAATGACAACAGTTTGATCGACAATCTCATAAGAAAAGGGCTGATCTTTGAAACATAATTTCAATGCTTCATCTAAAGTTCCATTCTGAATCTTTATATCTACCTTTTTTGCTCTTTCAAGCAAACGTTCATTATAAAAAAACTGGTATCCGCTTTGTTTACCCAAATCATTGAAGATTTCTGGCAATGCGCTGTTTTTCTTATTAAGATTGATCTTTTGGGCTAATCCGGCTGCACTTACATGCATTAATACCGAGAATAGAAGAACGAAGGTTACCTTCATGGTTCGCCAAATTAGGTTACGGCCCTGCCAATTTTTGGACAGCAGGGGGCAATGAATAATATTATTCATATTTTTGTTTGGATTGGGTTGATGATTAAACTGTTTGCAGAAATTGTTAAAGGGTTGGCCCGGTCATTTCAGAAGCTCCGATCGCCATCGGGGTTTCTGTTTTCAAAGGGTACCCAGTTGTTTAATATGGCCCGTCGTCTCTGTAGATTTTTTTCATGTAAGTTTGGTTGGTGGTTGATTGATTAGTTGATTATCATTTTTCTGCCTTCGATACTGAATTTAATATCGCTCAGCTGTAATAGCTTGATGAATTTGCCAAGACTGGCAGCTTTCGGTATCTTTCCTGTAAAACGGTCGGTTGGTATAGCCCCCTTGTAAACAATTTCCAGGTCGTACCATTTTGCAGCCTCACTTAATACATCTTGCAGCTTTGTACTTTTAAAGCAGAACCAGCCTTCTTTCCAGGCTGTAGCTTGTTCAATATCAGCAGGTAGCATAGTAATGTTATTTGCTTTCTGTATAGCTTGTTCTCCTGGTTTCAATAAAATGGTATGCGCAGCCCTGTCTTTTTCCCCGGCATAACCTGATAAAGAAACTTTGACTGACCCCTCTAATAAGGTGGTATGCGTAATGGCACAATCCGCATAACTGCTGATGTTAAAATGAGTACCCAGCACTTCCACTTCCTGCCCCTTTGTTTTGACTTTAAAAGGATGATTTTTATCTTTGGCCACTTCAAAGTAGGCTTCGCCAATAAGTTCAACCCTGCGCTCTTTTTGAAAAGTAAATGATGCAGGATATTTTAAAGAAGATGCCGCATTGAGTTTGATTTTTGAACCATCCGGTAAAACTACCTGATAGTTTTCTCCGGCAGCAGTGGAAATTGTATTATATGCAGAACCCGGTGAAGCTGCATGACCAGGTTTTGAAATTATGGTATAGAGGAGTTCTCCATTTTTTGTTTTAGTAATACATACCCCAGCCTCTTCTGCCAGTTTTCCCTTTACATCATCAGATAAAATGATCTGATGTCCGTTAGCGAGTGTCAGGGTTGCCTTATTTTTCCCTGCTGTAATATGGTTAGCCATTTCAAGGTTTTTTGAAAGACTATTTTCTGCTGTCTGCTGTCTGTTTATTAAATAAACGGAACCTATAATGAATACAGCTGCTGCCGCAGTCAATTGATACCAGCGTTTGATTGATCTGGCAGGCCTTTTTTCAGCAATAAACACTTCTTCTTCAACCAGGTTCGCACGCTGCAATGTCCCTGCCCAGATTTCATCTTTCAAGTGGCTGAAATCTTCTTCGGTTTCAGAAAGATTTTGTTTCAGAATTTCTGCACTATACCAGCTTTCTAATAGTTTGACTTCCGTATCTGTAGCTGTGCCCGAATTATATTTGCTAAGAAGAGTGAGTGCTTCTTTCTCATTGATCATCATCTGGAGTGCTTATTTATAACAATAACCGCTCAGGATGAATCAGGGGGTAGACGAATCAGTAATTATCTGAAAATAATTAAAACAATTAAGCTAAAACCTATTTGTTCAATCCTGGGCCTGATAATTTTCAGGGCATTTTGCACTTGCTTTTTCACTGTCTGGTCTGATAAATTCAGCTTTTCGGCAATCTCTTTATGGGAAAGATTTTCTTTGCGGCTCAGTTCAAAAATCTCCCGCATCTTTGGGGGCAGACTCTGGATTTCGCGCTCAATAATTTTACTGAGTCTTTTTTCATCCAGTTTATCTATAGTATCAGGATCTGTTTCTGAGACAAAAGCAGCAATAGATTTTGCATAGTCATGGCGGACTTTACTTTTCTCTATACTGTTAAGCACCTTATTTCTTGCGGCAGTATATAACAGGCCACCTAAATTATGATTGGATTTAATTGCTGCTGCATTTATCCAAAGTTTACTGAATATTTCCTGAATTACGTCTTTAGCATCATCTTCATCTCTGAGCATCTTATAAACCTGTGCATATAAGACACTCCAGTACCGATTATAAATTTCAGTAAATGCAAAACGATCACCAGATTTCAATAATTCAGTTAGTTCACCATCTGAATACTCACTATACATGCCCATAAACTATGAATTTATAACAATCAAACAATAATTACAACAAATTTTATCTGAAGGATATAATTGAAGACCTTTTCTTTTAAAAAACAGCTGACCTTACCTAAACACTATAAGTAAACCTAATTAAAATCTATTAATTAAGAATATTCAGAGAAAAAATAATCCACAACTATAAAAACATCATAAATAAATACTATATCGATTCAACACCAGCATATTTGGAAAAGTAATCTAAAAAAAAAGCAACTATATTTTATTCAGATTAATCTTTTTTATAAAAAAACTGCAGCATAAACTAAAAAAAAGAAACAGCAATGTAAAAAATTAAGATAATAGCAAACCGGTCACAGTGAATATCAAACAGTACCTCTTTTTTTTGTACCATTGTATAATAAACACAACTTATTTTGAATTATAAAAAGAGTTACCTCCTGCTGCTGTTCCTGACATCGGCTATTTTCGTTAACGGACAGCAGTTAAAGAAAGTAAAAAGTGTTGCTGCATGGAAAATAAGCTATGCGCTGGACTTCGGTCAGCCGCAGCAAAAAGGAACTTCTTCAAAACAAGACCGGGGAGAACTGGCCATGATGGATCTGGCTATGTCTGTATCCGGATATCCGGATGACGGCCCTTCTTTAATTTGTTACCTGAGCCCTGAATATATCAGGGTAGAGCAAAGAGGTTTAGGCGGAGGGATCACTATAGCCGATAAAAGAGATACCGTAAGCTATTTACTGGATACTGTGGCTAAAACAGCGATGAAATATCCTGCTGAAATGCCTAATATACAAACTGCTATGGCCGGAGACTCTATGATGGTAATCAGCTCTGCTGATTTTGTGATGCAGTTGAAAGAAGGCACCATGGTTATTGCGGGAAAAGCTTGTAAAAAAGCAGTTTTTGTTAATCCTCATTCTCCGGAAAATGTAATCACAGTTTGGTATGCGCCTGAACTTCCCCGTTTATATTGGCAGCAATACAGTTATTTAAAAAGTGTACCCGGCTGTGCATTATCTATTGGAACATTATCCAGAGGTTTGAACATCGGTATTAAAGCGAACCTGATCGAACAGGTAACTTTAACGGAGCGCTTTTTCATTCCCCCGCCAGCTTATACTATTAATGAAGAAATGTCTTACTAAATCAACCATGCGTAAATTATTGATTTGTATTTTATCAGCCTTGCTTTTATCTTTTTATGCAAAAGCACAGGAAAATATTCAATTAAAATCCGGTGATCTGATTTTCCAGAATTTAGACTGCGGCCCTTTGTGCGATGCGATCAATGCAGTTACGCAAGGCTATGAGGGAAATAAATTCAGTCATATGGGAATGGTGCTGCTAAGAAACGATAGTGTGCTGATCATTGAAGCCTCCGGAAAAAATGTACACCTTACGCCACTCCAAACATTTTTGTCCAAATCTGCACATCCGCATTATGTGGGGAGATTAAAACCTGCTTATCAAAAGGTAATCCCAGCAGCACTGGCATTTTCAATGGCACAGATGGGTGTGCTGTACGATGATCAGTACTTATATAACAATGGAAAATACTATTGTTCTGAATTGATATATGATGCCTTCAAAGCGGCCAACAAGAATAAACCTTTTTTCAAATTATTCCCGATGACTTACAAAGAACCGGGTTCGGGTGCTTATTTTCCGGTATGGAAAGTGTACTTTGGACACTTAAACATGGAAGTTCCTGAAGGTAAACCCGGATGTAACCCAGGCGGCATCTCTTTATCTGATAAAATTGATATTTTAGGGCAAAAAAAATAACTGTATAAATAGTTAAAAAGTCATAGAGATATCAAATTAACCGCTAAATTCACGTTTAAATACGCTTTGCTGAGTTTTTCATCAATTAAGCCCGATAATTGGATATTCTTACCTGGTTTCTGGTTTTATATGGCTGGAAATTTGTTAATTTGAGTCGTCAAACATTGGCAGCAAGGCATAAAAAGCAATATTCATAAAAAAAGAAATATGGCCAACAACGAGCAAGAAAAAGAGAGTACCAATATTTTATCAATTGATATTGGCGGGACCGGTATCAAGGCCTGTATCTTAAAAGAAAATGGCGAACTATTCTCTGAATATACAAAACTGCCAACACCAAAGGATTCAACTCCTGAAAATGTAATCAAAGTTATTCATGAATTGGTTGCCCCGCTTACCCCTTACAGTAAAATTGCCATTGGTTTTCCCGGTTATGTAAAATGTGGTATCGTGGAAACGGCCCCTAACTTAGCGAAAAACCAATGGGCAGGTTATCCGCTTGCACAGCATATCAGTGATACTTTAGGCAAACCTGTCCGGTTAATTAACGATGCGGATCAACAGGCACTGGGCATTATATCAGGTAAGGGTTTTGAAATCGTACTTACCTTAGGTACAGGTTTTGGTACGGCCTTAACTTTTGACGGAGAATTACTTCCGCACCTTGAACTTTCTCATCTTCCGGTAACTAAAAACAAGGATTATGATGATTATATAGGTGAGAAAGCTTTCCAGAAAGAAGGCGACAAAAAATGGAACGAAAGACTAAAACGAATTATAGAAATTTATAAAACAGTGTTTAACTATGATGTACTTTATCTTGGAGGCGGAAATTCTAAACACATCAATTTTGAACTAGAGCACAATATTCACCTTGTTTCTAACAGGGATGGGATAAAAGGCGGTGCAAAATTATGGGCTGCCAGGGAAAAATATCACGTTTTCACTACCTATCCAAAATCAAATACAACAAATGGAAAGTAAATTCACATTAGGAATGATAGGCCTTGGTACAATGGGCCGCAATTTATTACTGAATATGGCCGATAAAGGCTTTGCAGTAACAGGTTATGACAAGGATCCGAAAATGATCCAGAAACTTAAGGAAGATGGTGCAAAGCACAATCTGACGGCCTACGGCTCATTAGAAGATTTTATTGGAAGTCTGGAGTTACCAAGAAGAATTATGCTTCTTGTACCTGCAGGACCAATTGTTGACAGTGTTATTGAGGAGCTTTTACCTTTACTGGATAAAGGTGATATTATTATTGATAGTGGAAACTCTCATTTTACAGATACCAGCAAAAGAGCAGTTGATCTTTCTGGTCATGGAATCCACTTCTTCGGCATGGGTATTTCTGGTGGTGAAGAAGGTGCACGTTTTGGCCCGAGCATTATGCCAGGTGGCGATAAGACTGCTTATGGGGTGATGCAAGAGATTCTCGAAGCTGTTTCTGCTAAAGTAAATGGTGATCCGTGTGTGGCTTATATTGGCCCCGGAGCTTCAGGTCACTTTGTAAAAATGGTACATAATGGTATAGAATATGCCATGATGCAGTTGTTGGCTGAGGCTTATGACATTATGAAAAATGCACTTGAATATTCAAATGAGCAGATTCATGATGTATTTGAGCAGTGGAACAATGGTCGTTTACAGTCTTTCTTATTAGAAGTGACTAAAGATATCTTTGCTTTCAAAGATGAAAAAACTGGTGGTTACCTGGTTGATTACATCAAAGATGAAGCGAAATCCAAAGGTACTGGAAAATGGACATCACAAGTATCGATGGATTTACAGTTACCAATTCCTTCTATCAATGAAGCGGTAAGTACAAGAGATTTATCGAAATTCAAAAGCTTACGTACTGCGTTATCTAAAACTTATACTCAGGGCAAATATGCTGTTGGAGATAAAGATCAATTTATTGTTGAGCTGGAACAGGCTTTATATTTTGCTGTAATTTCTTCTTATGCGCAAGGTCTTCATTTATTATGGCAGGCATCTATTACTTATGAATATGAACTGAATTTACATGAAATCGCACAAATCTGGCGTGGTGGATGTATCATCAGAGCTGAATTCTTAGAAGATATTTACCAGGCTTATAAAAAACAACCAGATCTGGAGCATCTTTATGCTGATGCAGGTATCGCAAAAAAATTAGAAGAAATCCTTCCGGGCATGAGATCTGTAGTTAGCCACACGGTATTAACAGGATTAGCTGTTCCCGCATTTGCTTCTGCCCTGACCTATTTCGATTCGTTAAAAACAGAAAGAATGCCTTCTAATTTAATTCAGGCACAAAGAGACTTTTTTGGTGCACACCAGTTTGAACGTACTGATGCAGAAGGAACGTTTCATGCTATCTGGAATCCAGTAAAATCGTAATATAAAAGAAATGAAACCTGGATGAGCTTACAAAAGCAGGAAAGCCATTATCAGCTCATTCAGGCTTCATCACCGATAAATAAAATATGCACTAATGAAAACAAGTCAATGCCTTAACCCAACCGTTTTTGTCATCTTTGGTGGCACTGGGGATTTAAATATGCGCAAACTTGCGCCAGCACTTTATAACTTGTATTCTGATGGCTATATGCCTAAAGATTATGCAATCATCGGAACAGCGAGAAGCAAGCTCACTGATGTACAGTTCCGTAACACGATTATGGAGGGGGTAAATAGTTTCTCCCGTGCCGGTAAGGTTAAAAAAGAAAAATGGGATGGTTTTGCAGAAAATGTATACTACAACCCTGTAGATGTATCTGCTCCTGAAACTTTCCAGGATCTTAAAATAAGCATTGAAAAGCTCAGGAAAAAATTCGGCCCTAAAACGCAGGTGATTTATTACCTGGCAGTAGCACCAAATTTATTCCCGTTAATCGCAGAATGTATTGCTAAATATGATCTTGCTGGTAATGAAGACAATTGCCGTATCGTAATTGAAAAGCCTTTCGGTCGTGATTTAGAAACTGCAAAGGAATTAAATAAATTGTTAACCGGAATTTTCACGGAGAAACAGATCTACAGAATTGACCATTATCTGGGTAAGGAAACTGTTCAGAATATTATGGCTTTCCGCTTTGCCAATTCATTCCTTGAACCACTCTGGAACCGTACTTATATTGATCACGTACAGATTTCTGTAACCGAGCAATTGGGTGTTGGAGATCGTGGTGGTTATTATGATGGTGCCGGTGCTTTAAGAGATATGATCCAGAATCATATTTTACAGCTTCTTTGTTTAATTGGTATGGAAACGCCTATCAATTTTGATGCTGACGAAATCAGAAATAAGAAAGTTGATGTATTGAAAGCTATGCGTCCTTTTGGGCCTGATGATATCCGTATGAGCACTGTTCGCGGACAGTATTCTAAAGGATGGGTTGAGGGTAAAGAAGTTCCTGGTTACCGTTCTGAAAAAGATGTGGCACCTGAGTCTAATACAGAAACTTTTGCAGCAGCCAAATTCTTCGTGGATAACTGGCGCTGGCAGGGAATTCCTTTCTATGTACGTACAGGTAAACGTCTGTTCCAGACTTCTTCTCTGATTACGATACAGTTTAAGGATGTTCCTCACCAGGTTTTCCCTGCGGGTGTAACTGAACACTGGCAGCAAAACAGGCTGATCATCAGTATTCAGCCAGAAATGAGTATCCGTTTACAGGTACAGGCAAAAAGACCTGGACTGGACATGGTACTGAATCCAGTTGACATGGTTTTTGACTATAAAGGAACTTATAGTGCTGAAGCACCAGAGGCCTACGAGACTTTATTACTGGATGTAATGATTGCAGATCAGACGCAATTTATGCGTGCAGATCAGGTAGAAAGTGCATGGGAATTATTAATGCCTGTCATCAACGCATGGGAAAGTAAAACTTCATTAAGTTTCCCTAATTACCCTGCTGATTCATGGGGCCCTGAAGATGCCGAAGCACTGATTGCCAGAGACGGTTTCCACTGGTTCACCTTACCTTTAAAAAATAAAGACTAGCATGAACTTACTGATATATAAAACAAAAAGTGAGCTGCTGAAAGATTTGGCAGATTACGTGATCGCAATTGCTGAAAAAGCGATTGCAGAAAAGGATTGTTTTAATTTTGTGCTTACCGGCGGTAATTCTCCTAAAGAATTATATGAGATGCTGTCAACAACTTATCGTGAAAAGTTAGATTGGTCCAAGGTATTTTTCTTCATCGGCGATGAACGTAATGTTCCGCCCGGGCATGAGAGCTATAATGGCTTAATGGCAAATAAATCAATATTAGCCCCTTTGAATATCGCTGCAGACCATATCTTTTTTGTAGATACCACATTAGCTCCTGAAAAGGCTGCAATCGAATATGCTAAAGCAATCACTACTCATTTTGGTGGTGCTGACCTTGCTTTTGATCTTATTTTATTAGGTATGGGTGATGATGGACATACGGCTTCATTGTTCCCTGGAACTGATATTTTAGACAGTAAAGTAGTAACTGTAGAAAGTGTATATGTAGAGAAATTAGCGACCTACAGAATCAGTTTTACAGCGCCATTGATCAATAAGGCTAAAAATGTTGCCTTCCTTGTATTTGGTGAGGCTAAAGCCGATGCATTAAAACATGTCATTGAGGATGATCCTAAGACTCCTGAATTGTATCCATCACAATTGATTGATCCGATTGACGGAAGCCTGACCTGGTTCCTGGATAGTGAAGCAGCAAAATTGCTGGATAACTAACCAATAATCTATCCTGTAAAAAACCCTGTTCCGGATAGGAACAGGGTTTTTTTGTGAGGTTTTGGTCAATGGCTTTTCACACATTGCCGAAATCGACAAAAAGACAGAAAGCCTCCTAAGTAACTTTTACTAAAAACAACAGAAATAAATCATTGCTCCTTTTTAGTCTTAAACAAATAGTCCGGTAAGCTGTTGTAAGATTACGCTTCTTATTCCCCATGTTATTTATGCCTGTTCAAACTGATATTCTTATTATAGGTGGCGGATTAGCCGGATTAACCGCAGCATTACATCTTCAGCAAGCAGGGATTGAGGTAATCCTGATTGAAAAGGATACCTATCCTCATCATAAAGTTTGTGGTGAATATATTTCTAATGAGGTTCTCCCCTATTTAAAATGGCTGGATGCTGATCCGGCAGTACTGCATCCTTCGGTAATTTCTAAAATGCAATTTTCTACAGTTTCAGGACGTCGTATTTCTACCCGGTTACCTCTGGGCGGATTTGGAGTGAGCCGCTATCAGCTGGATCATTTTCTCTATCAAAAATTTCTGGCCAGAGGAGGCCGGGTAATACAGGATACAGTAAGCAGTGTAGTTTATGAAAAAGATACTTTCCTGGTGTCTACGCAAAGTGAAAACCAATATATAGCCAGACAGGTGATTGGTGCTTATGGCAAACGTTCTGCTATTGACCTCAAATTAAAAAGAAAGTTTATACAGCATAAATCGCCATTTCTGGCTGTAAAAGGACATTACGCTGGTAAATTTGAAGACGGGCTTGTTGCATTGCATAATTTTAAAGGAGGCTATTGCGGTGCTTCTAAAATTGAAGGGCAAAAAATCAATATCTGTTACCTGGCAAATTATGAAACCTTCAAAACACACAAAAATATCGCAGCTTACCAGGAAAATGTACTGTATCAGAATAAACACTTAAAAAGTCTTTTTGAAAACTCAGAACCACTGTTTGATACACCAATAACGATCAGTCAACTCTCTTTTGGTGCCAGAGAAGCAGTGGTTGATCATATCCTGATGATTGGCGACACTGCGGCATTGATACATCCTTTGTGTGGAAACGGTATGGCCATGGCCATACACAGCGCCAGGATTTGCTCAGAATTATTGCTTTTGTTTTTTAAAGGAGAGATCCCCGACAGAACTGCCATGGAAAAACGCTATCTTATAGCGTGGAATCAACACTTCAGATCCAGATTATGGATGGGAAGGACTTTATCAGCCCTGTTCGAAAAGGAATATTTAACGGAAAAATTATTAGCCGGGATGGTTCGGCTGCCATTCCTGCTACCTTTGATCATCAAAAAAACACACGGCCATACTTTAACTGTTCCTGAATAATGTTTGTAGACACCACACATAGAAGCGATGCGCCTGAAATTATGGATAATTTCCAGATGGAAGGAGAAATACTCAGAGACGCACTCGATAAAATTGCCAGCATCAACCGCCTGCTTGGCGGAAACAAGGTCACGCTCGAAGGAATTATTTATTTACTCCGTGCACAACCAAAATCTACACTTATACGTATTACTGATGTAGGATGTGGAAATGGCGATATGTTAAGAGCACTCGCAGACTATGCAGAGAAAAATGAGCTGAACTTTATGCTCACCGGTATAGATGCTAACAATTTCACCATTGAACATGCCCGGAGTTTATCATCAGGATATAAAAATATAAGTTATGAATGCATTGATATATTTGAGGAGCTCAATCAGCAAAAATCAGCAGATATTATACTTTGTACTTTAACCCTGCATCATTTTAAAGATCAGGAGATCATTGCATTGCTGCAAAGTTTTCAGCGAACGGCAAAGCTTGGTTTTGTGATTAATGATTTACAACGGAGTGCAATCGCTTATTACCTGTTTTTGGGATTATGTTTTGTATTCCGGCTGAATGAAATGTCGCGCGAAGATGGACTGGTTTCTATTCTCCGCGGATTTAAAAGAAATGATTTAATGTCGTTTTCAAAAACATTAGGTCTTAAGTATTACTTTATTAAATGGAAATGGGCATTCCGCTACCAATGGATAGTTAAAACAGCATGAGTGTAATCATAAAAAGTATCAGCAAAGCGTTGCCTGAATATTCAAGGAACACAGCCGAAATCATCCCTTTTCTGGATGGATGGCTGCATGGGCAGGAAGACCGGTTTATCCGTAAGGTTAAAAAGATATTTGAAAATGCAGCAGTAGATAAACGTTATTCATTTATGTCTCCGGAAGAGGTTTTCAGCGATCTTACGTTTGAGCAGCGGAATAACATCTATTGCAGAGAAGGTATTAAATTAGGGACAAAATGCCTCACTGATGCAATTGATAAGGCTGGCTGGAAAAATGAAGAGCTTGATTATATCATTACCGTAAGCTGTACGGGGATTATGATCCCTTCTTTAGATGCCTATCTGATCAATGCATTAAAGCTGCGTCAGGATATCGTGCGTCTTCCGGTCACAGAAATGGGCTGTGCAGCCGGCGTATCCGGAATCATTTATGCCAAAAACTTCTTAAAATCCAATCCTGGTAAAAGAGCAGCAGTAATTGCTGTAGAATCTCCAACAGCAACTTTCCAGCGCAATGACTTCTCGATGGCCAATATTGTAAGTGCTGCTATTTTTGGAGATGGCGCAGCCTGCGTTCTTTTGTCTTCACATCCCGATGACAGCGGTCCGGAAATACTGGCGGAAGAAATGTATCACTTTTATGATGCAGAAGAAATGATGGGCTTTAAAATGACCAATACAGGTTTACAAATGGTACTGGACGTTACTGTACCTGAAACTATTGCCACACATTTCCCTGCTATTATTCACCCTTTTCTGGAAAAGAACGGATTAAACATTCAGGAAATAGACCACCTGGTTTTTCATCCGGGCGGAAAAAAAATCATCGAAATTGTAGAAGCCTTATTTGGTGAGCTTGGTAAAAATATAAACGATACTAAAGCGATTTTAAGATTATATGGAAATATGTCAAGCGTTACCGTACTCTATGTGCTTGAGCGGATTATGGATGCCAAACCTAAGCCGGGAGACAAAGGTTTGATGCTCAGTTTTGGCCCCGGATTTTCCGCACAGCGAATTTTATTGCAGTGGTAAGCGTTTTTTGTATTTACTTTACACCTTAAAATTGATAATCTTATAACAATGAACGCACAAGAAATACTAGCAAAATTACCTTACAGCAAACCTTTTTTATTTGTTGATGAGTTATTACAAATTGATGAAAACGGATCAGCCGGAACTTATACTTTTGATAAAGACCTTGATTTCTATAAAGGACATTTCAAAGATGCCCCGGTTACACCAGGGGTAATATTAACAGAAACAATGGCACAGATCGGACTGGTTTGCCTGGGTATCTATCTTTCCGGAAATGCAAATACGGAGCTGAAAGCGCATGTGATGCTGACCTCAACAGCAATGGATTTTATGAAACCTGTTTTTCCGGGTGAAAAGGTTACAGTAACTGCTGAAAAAGTATACTTCAGGTTTAAAAAACTGAATTGTAATGTAGTCATGAAAAATGAAGCCGGAGAAACCGTCTGCAAAGGAAATATATCTGGAATGGTAACTACAAAAATGAATGACTAAGCGTGTTGTAATCACTGGCTTAGGGGTTGTTTCACCAAATGGTGCAGACATCACGCAATTCAGGGATGCGCTTAAAAATGGGGTGTCCGGAATTCAGCATGATCCGCAGCTGGAACAACTTCTTTTCTCCTGTCAGATTGCAGGAAAACCAGTGATTGATACTGCCCGGATCAGCCAGTATTTCACTGAACTTGAAATCCGGAACCTGGAAAGCACGGGAATTGTATACGGTGTAATTGCAGGTTTGGATGCATGGAAAGACGCAGGACTTCAACCTGCTCCGGATGAAACACCGGATTGGGAAAGTGGAACTGTTTTCGGTACAGGCACTTCTGGTATTGATAAGTTCAGAGGTGCCATTTATAAATTAGATAACCTGCAAATCCGTAAACTGGGCAGTACTGTAGTCGCCCAGACTATGGCGAGCGGGGTAAGTGCATTGCTGGCCGGAAAGCTTGGCTTAGGGAATCAGGTAACCACGAATTCGTCTGCTTGTGCAACTGGAACCGAAAGTATTTTAATGGCTTATGAGCGTATTAAATCAGGTCAGGCAACGATTATGCTGGCCGGCAGTACAAGTGACAGCGGCCCGTATATCTGGGCTGGTTTTGATGCAATGAAGGTTTGCACGTATAAGCACAATACAAACCCCGGAAAAGGAAGCCGGCCGATGAGTGCCACCGCAAGTGGTTTTGTTCCCGGAAGCGGTGCCGGAGCTTTGGTTTTAGAGAGCCTGGACAGCGCTTTAGCAAGGGGTGCTAAGATTTATGCCGAAATACTGGGCGGACATCTTAATTCCGGAGGACAGCGCGGTGAAGGTACCATGACTGCGCCTAATCCATTAGCGGTACAAAGATGCTTGTCTATGGCCTTCAGGAATGCTGGCATACAAGCTTCTGAAGTTGAGGTGATCAATGGCCATCTCACTGCCACGGTAAAGGATACACTTGAAATACAGAACTGGGTAACCGCATTAGGGCGTTCAGGTAAGGATTTCCCTTATATCAATTCGGTTAAAGGAATGATCGGTCACTGCATTTCTGCGGCCGGGAGTATTGAATGCGTTGCTGCTGTTTTACAACTACATGAAGGGTTTATTTTTCCTAATGTAAACTGTGAGGACCTCCATCCGGCTATTGAAATGCTGGTAGATCCGGAGCGCATCCCCCGTATTTGTCTCCAAAAAGATTTTAATATACTCGTCAAAGCAAGTTTTGGTTTTGGCGATGTCAATGCCTGTTTAGTTTTAAAAAAATATAATGATGGATAGAGAAGTTATCATTTCCGCTATTAAAGAAGTTGCAGCGCCTTATACTCAGGACAAGGAAGCATTGGATCAGCTCAGTGAGACTACAAGTTTCATTACAGACCTGAAAATCAACTCTGCCAACCTGGTAGATATTGTGCTGGACCTGGAAGAAAAGTTCGGCATAGAGATCGATAATGATTCCATGTCAAAAATGCTGGATGTTAAATCAACACTCGATGTTATTGAAGATAAACTAGCTGAAAAATGATAGGCAATGATCTGGTAGATCTCCGCCAGGCTGCCATAGAGAGTAACTGGAAGCGCAAAGGTTACCTGTCTAAAATCTGTACGCCTGAAGAACAGCTGCTCGTTGCGGAGGCTGTACAGCCCGATAAAATGTTATGGTTGATCTGGACGATGAAAGAAGCGGCCTGTAAAATTGTTCAGCGCAAAACAGGCATCAGAAGTTATGAACCTTTGAACTTTTGTTGCGGTTCGCTGAATATCGGGCAGACGAAGGCTTCAGGAATGGTCAGCTATTTTAAAGATAGTTTTCTGATCAGAAGTGAAGTCAAAAGCACATTCATCCATTCTGTTGCGGTGTCAGCGATGGTGGATTTTGAACGGCTCCATTTACACTATCTAAAGCCTGGTACTGGTTACAAGGCAGCATTTAATAATTCAGGTCTTCTTTATCAGCTGGCCGGTACTCCTTCAGGGATCCCGGAGTTAACCCATCAGATTACCGGCCGGAAGCATGCTGTTTCCATCAGTCACCATGGTGACTATCTGGCTGTTATTTATTCAGATTCTCTTCTATTAACAGATTAATAATTCCGTCAGCCATACCAACTCTTGGTACATGGATCTGCTTGATACCCGTCCATTTCATCAGGGTGATAAAGATTTCACTCGCTGGAATGATTACATCGGCACGATCAGGATTCAGGTTAAAAATCTGGATACGTTCTTTTAAAGAATGGCTGTTCAACTGGTTGTAAAGAGATTTCAGCTTCAGAAAAGTCAGCGGCATCCCCTCTTTTTCATTCGCCATTTTATACAATTTATTGATATTTCCTCCGGTTCCTATTCCGGCAAGGTTTTTATGATATTTAGTCTGATCTTTCACCCAGAGTCTCATTTCTTCCCAGGTTTCTTCTTTATCCTGATTGTCCAGGATTCTGATTGTCCCGATATCAAATGATTTAGAAGCAACTGGCACTTTATTGACAAATACTGATAGTTCTGTACTACCACCACCTACATCTATGTAAAGATAGTTTTTCTTGATATCAAGATCATCTTCAATATGGTTGGCATAAATGATATTGGCCTCTCTCTGCCCTTCAATAATCTCCAGATCTATATTGGCCTTCTCTTTGATCATTTTAATGATTTCAAGTCCGTTTTGTGCTTCCCTCATCGAAGAGGTTGCACAAGCCAGGTATTTAGTCACCTGATACACTTCCATCAGATTTTTAAAGGCCTGCATAGTTTTGATCAGGTCTTCGATTTTGCGTGCAGATATTTTATGGTCTAAAAAGGCATCATCACCTAATCTTAAAGGAACCCTGACCAGGGTATTCTTTTTAAAACCAAACCCATTATCATTGTGTGTTATATCTGCAATAAGCAGTCTAACGGCATTAGAGCCAACGTCAATTGCTGCATATCTGAGCATAATCTTCTACTGGTGTTTGTTTTTTAAGTAATTATAAGTTTGAACCTGTGCCCTCACCTTAGTGCTAAGCCTGTTTTTATGATATTTATTGTTATTTAACCGGGTAATATCCCTGGCTTTCACGTTATCCTGTAACTGAAAATCTATAATATCCCTGATCTCTTGTTTAACGTCTTCGTCCAGTACCGGAAAGCCAACTTCTACACGGTGTTCAAAATTCCGGCTCATTAAATCACCTGAAGAAAGAAACATTTCTTCTTTACCGTTATTCCCAAAAATGAACACACGTGCATGCTCCAGAAACTTATCAATGATACTGATGACTGTAATATTTTCACTGAAGTCTTTTACTCCCGGAACAAGGCAGCAAATACCGCGTACAATCAGTTTAATCTTCACTCCTGCATTACTTGCGTCATAAAGTTTCTCTACGATCCCTTCATCGGCAAGACTATTGACTTTGAAAATAAGATAAGCTGGTTTACCGGATTTCGCGATCTTAATTTCCCGGTCTATCAAAGTATAAAACTTAGTTCTGGATTCCAGCGGAGAAACAATCAGGTATTTAAATCCTGTAGCTACTGTGCGCTTGTTTAAGGCAGCAAAGAGCTTAATCAGATCGTGGGTAATCTCTTTTTTAGCCGTAAAAATACTATGGTCACAATATAATTTAGCGGTTTTCTCATTGAAATTACCAGTTGCCAGATTCGCATAATAAACGGGGCGGCCTTTTTCTATACGGGTAACCAGGCAGATTTTAGAATGGACCTTATAATCAGTTAAACCATAGTTTACATGCACACCTTCTTCTTCCAGCCTGTTGGTCCAGAAGATATTCGCTCTTTCATCAAATCGTGCTTTAAGCTCCACCAGACAGTTAACTTTCTTACCATTTTTTGCCGCGTTAATCAGCGCATTAATCACCCTTGAATTCTCAGCCAGACGGTAAAGTGTAATATTGATCGCAGTAACTTTAGGATCA
Source organism: Pedobacter sp. WC2423 (assembly GCF_040822065.1). Lineage (NCBI taxonomy): Bacteria > Pseudomonadati > Bacteroidota > Sphingobacteriia > Sphingobacteriales > Sphingobacteriaceae > Pedobacter > Pedobacter sp. WC2423. The sequence continues at coordinate 5,855,700 of NZ_CP162005.1, read as the reverse complement.
ATCGCTGCTTCCCGAAGAAAAAGAATGATATAATCGTAAGATTGATAGGGCAAATTCACCAGGTAATCTCTCTCTGCAAGTTTGTTAAAGATACTCTGGGTACGGTGTAAACCGAAAACCTTCAGTGGTACGTTTGCTGGATATTCCAGACTTTTATCTCCGACATTCGGAAAACGGATAAAATCGCCAAATTTATGATAACGGTTACCGGGAATCAGGCTTTCTGCTTCAATTTTCATTTTAGCCACCAGCACACCTAACATATCAAATGGCATTTCTGTATCATAAAGTAAACGCATAGGTTTACCTTTTTTACGCTTATCAAGGCTGGTCTTTAATTCATCAATAAACTTATCACTTACATTTTTATCGATATCAAGTTCAGCGTCTCTGGTGAGCTGAATGGAATAAGCATCCATTTCATCATATCTGAATACGTAAAAGATGTCATCCAGACAGTATTTGATAATATCTTCAGCGAGGATAATAAATTTTAATCCGTTAGTCTCCGGCAGTACCAGAAACCTTGGCAGATCGGGAGGTAATTCTATCAATGCATACTTTTCATCTTTTCTGCCGGTTTTCTTTTTAAGCCTTACAAAAAAGTACAGGTACCGGTCTCTGAGTTCTGGAAATGGTTTTTCCATATCAATCATGATCGGTACCAGGTTGGAAAGTATCTTATCCCGGAAATGTTCTTTTACAAACTCTCCCCTGGCCACATTGAGTTGTGTATCGTTCAGAATAAAAATCCTGTTCTGTGCAAGTTCGTTAATCAGCGTAGCCTGAAATAATTGTTCAAACTTACGCTCTTGTTTAACGACGATATTTTTAATCTCGTTCAGTACCTTTTTAGGATTAAACCCTAAAAGTTCTTTGGCCTTGTCGTTTAAATTAGACAACCTGGTCAATGTAGCTACACGTACCCGGTAAAATTCTTCCAGGTTAGAAGAGAAAATAGACAAAAATTTAATTCTTTCAATTAGCGGAACAGTTTCATCTGTTGCCTCCTGTAAAACCCGTTCATTGAAATATAACCAGCTGAGTTCTCTATTTAAAAATGGGACCTTCTTCTTTGTCATGGGGGTTAATATCAAAAAATCCCTGGTGGGACCGGATGCTCAAAACTGCGAATTCTATTGTTAATTCCATGTTAATTATTTAAGCATTAATCTTCACTAAAACAGTGCTAAATTAACCTCAAATTGCAATTGAATTAACTTTCGTCTGTAGTCTTTTCACCAGTTTTTTCTGAAGTCACGACAGGTTGAACAGCTGTTAGCGTAGCTTTAGCAGGAGTTGCAGCAGGTTTAACCGGAGTAACAGCAGCTTTGGCTGGAACACGTTTAACAACTGCTTTCTTTACTGGGGCAGTTTTGGCGGCTGCTGTATTTACAACTTTCTTAGCTGCACTCGTTGCTGCTGTAGTTGTTTTATCTTTCGCTGTTGTAGCTGCCTTTTTCACTGCTGCAACATCTTTTTTTACTTCATTTTTAACCTCAGGAACCGCTTTTTTAACTGCTGAAGCAGATTTTTTCACCACTGTTGCCGCTTTTTTAACGGGCTTAGCGATTAAAGTAGCTGCCTTTTCTTCACTGGCAATCACCGGAACTTTAATGCTGTTTACCGATGGTTTAATACTTGAACCTGCTTTTTTAACTTCCTTTTTGACCTTTTTAGCATCTTTAGCAGCTACTTTTTTAAGTTTTTTTGCGGTCTTTTCTATTTCCTTTTTAGTTGATTTTGTTTTTTTAGTAGTTTCTGCTTTCACCGCACTAAACTTACTGGCTAATTTACTAGCCACAGCTTTAGCTGCATGTGCTAATTCTTCACCAATTTTTTCTGCATCATGACCCAAATGAGAAACTGCTTCAAAAAATTTTTGCGAAAGAGTCTGCTCCAATTCTTTTTTAACTGCTTTTTTAGCATTATTTTTTTGCACTTTTGATTTATTGGTTTTCATAATAATTTTTTTAGCAAGAACGTTAAATATTAATATCTAAATCTAATATATTTTTTATACTAAAGCTATAATCATGCCCACTTTCGATATCGTAAGTAAAGTTGACGCGCAGACATTGGATAATGCAATGAACAACGCAAAAAAAGAGATTCTTAACCGTTATGATTTCTCTACCTCTCAGAGTACTATTGACCATGACAAGAAAACAAATGTGATCACCATTGTTACTGAAGATGACATGCGTCTGAAAGCCATTGAAGATTCCATTATTTCCCGTATGGTGAAACAAAATCTGGATCCTAAAAGTCTTGACTTTGGAAAGGAACAATATGCTTCTGGTAATATGATCAGGAAAGAAGTTTCTATCAAAGAAGGAATTGACAAAGATGTCGCCAAAAAGATAGTTGCAAAAATCAAAGCCAGCGGCCTTAAAGTCCAGGCTTCTGTAATGGACGATCAGTTGCGTGTACAAAGCAAAAACATTGATGATCTTCAAAAGGTTATTTCGCTTTGTAAAAGTGAAGATTTCGGACAGCCGCTTCAATATATCAACATGCGTAACTAATGGAAATTGCTGATAACGGCTTTATTTTTTCGGACGACAAAAGCAAAATCAACGCAGTTGCTGTTCATCTTTTCCTGAGTACCAAATCTTACTGGGCTGAGGGAATTCCATTAGAAACAGTCAAAAGATCTATTGATAACTCTCTTTGCTTTGGAATCTATAAAGAAACCCGGCAAATAGGATTTGCCAGATGGATTACTGACCGTGCTACGTTCGCTTACCTGGCAGATGTATATGTGGAGGAAGAGTTCCGTGGTATTGGACTCTCGAAAAAACTAATGTCGCTTATGCTTTTCCATCCTGATCTTCAGGGTCTGAGAAGGTACATGCTGGCCACAAGGGACGCACATAGTCTTTACAGTCAATATGGTTTTGAGCCACTGGAAACACCAGAAAATATAATGGCGGTTACGGTCAAAGACATTTATAAAAAGCAGGAAGATTAATTTCCCTGCTTTTTATTGCACAATCAAATTAATCTACTGACCATGAAAAGATTTCAATTCTACAGCTTAGTACTGGCAGGCCTGTTATTCACTGCTTCCTGTACACAGCAAACAAAAAACAAGGCACCCCAGCAAGATACTATAGACAAAGTTGCAGTTGCAGTTGCACAATCTAAAACTCCCGAACAGGATACACTGAAATCCGGCTCCACAAAAACATGCAGTCAGCTTGCCTATCTGATACTGACCACTTCTCCCCGTTACCAAAGTTTAACCAATGGATTGAGGGAAAGAATCATCAAAAATGGTGGTACTTCATTCTATATTTCTTATGATGGCAGCCCCTATCCAAAAATAGATAGTGCCATGAATTACTCCAAAACGTTTGATTATAGTATTCATGAAAACTATCCTGATCATGCACCCTTAATCGCAAGTTTCACTTTTGATCCTGCGAAGAAGCAGCTATTTGAATATAATGTAGCACAAGATTCTCTAATACCTGCTGCTTTCGATAAGACGCTTTTGGTGGATTTAGCCAAAGCATGCAAGTAAAAATCCAGCAAAAAACATTACTTATCATAGGTTAACGGGAAATTTTAGTTTCCCGCTTAACTTTGTATCAGATTAAAACAAGGTAATTATGGAATTAGGTATTAGTATGTTCGGGGATTTACGTGTTGATCCAATAACAAATAAATTTCAACCTGCCCGGCAACGACTGGGTGAGATTATTGAAGAGATCAAATTAATGGACGAACTGGGGCTGGATTATTTCGGTATCGGAGAACATCACCGTCCTGATTTTTCAGTTTCAAGTCCTGAAATATTATTGGCAGCAGCGGCTGTGGTAACTAAAAACATCAAATTAGGTAGTGCAGTAAGTGTATTAAGTTCTGCTGATCCGGTAAAGTTGTATCAAAACTTTGCGATGGTTGATTTATTGTCCAATGGTCGTGCAGAACTGATGGCAGGCCGTGGAAGTTTTATCGAATCGTTCCCTTTATTCGGAAATAATCTGAATGATTACAATGAATTGTTTACAGAAAAGCTAGACTTATTATTAAAAATAAATAAAGAAGAAACCATTACCTGGAAGGGAAAATTCAGACCGGAACTGGTTAATCAGCAGGTTTTGCCAAGAGCGGTCGATAACAATTTACCAATCTGGATTGCTGTGGGTGGTACTCCGGAGTCTGTGATCAGGGCTGGTAAATTAGGCTTGCCTTTAATGATCGCTATCATTGGCGGCTCCCCAAGCCAGTTTAAACCTTTATTTAACTTATATAGAGAAGAATATCAAAAGGCCGGTCACGATATGGCTAAGTTTCAGGTGGGCATACATGCGCATGCATTCTTTGGGGAAAATGCGGATGAGGTAGCTGCTAACTATTATCCGTTATATGCGGCACAAATGGACAGAATAGGGAAATCACGCGGATGGCCGCCTTATACTAAATACCAGTTTGATTATGGCAGACAAAAAGAGGGAGCATTATTTGTAGGCGATGCTGAAGCAGCAATTGACAAGATTTTATATGCACAGGAGATGTTTGGTCTGACACGCTTTGCAGCACATATGGATGTTGGCGCTCCTGCACACAATGATATGATGAAGTCTATCGAGATTTTCGGAACTAAAATCGCTCCGAAAGTTCGTGAAGCATTAAAAAAATAAGCAGGTATTGTGAAGACTTTAAACGGTCTTCACATCTGTTTCACTGTATTCTTTGATATCTGTAATATATCCGTTCAGGATCAGGAAGTCAAAAAGTGGTTTGGCCTCCGGTGTCACCGGCATATTTACTGTGGTAATTACTTGATTAGATTTTTTATCCAGGAAAGGGTAAGCAAACAGTTTTACATTTTTGGTAAACATATCGCTTACGTAACTTAACAGCATGCTGGAATAGTTCTCCCCGAAATTATAAGAGTTGAATACAAATTTCAGGTTATTGATGTTTGTTGAAATACCTACACTTTTCGGTTTACACCTGTCCAGATATTTAGCTAATTTATTATGTCTCGCAAAGTTGGAAACAATCACCAGGTTGCCTGTTTTACATAACTCTTCAGCCCTTAGCGCTACTGCTTCCAGATCAATATCTTCAGGAATTTCTTCATCAGCGGTCAGAACGTTTGACAACAGGACCTCAATTAGCACACTCAGGTTGTCTTTCTTTACAGCTTCTGTCCTTTTAAACTGATCTACAGCTTTGTTGAACATACTAAAGTTAGGTAAAGATTTCTGCGCATATTTTGTCCGCAAAATCATAATATCCTTTTTGTACAAAAGATCTTTAGGCAGGCATGGATTTCCAAGGGAATCAAAAATGGCCGCATCTGAGAAATCCTTTACAATCAGGTAAAGATTCAGCAGGATATTATTGATGTTTTTAAAAGCCGGGCCATTTACAGAAATCAGATCTATCTCTACAGAACCTACAGTCAGGTTATCTGCAAGCGATTCAATCATTCTTTTTGGATCAGTATGGTAATAGAAAGCTGCATAAACCAGGTTCACGCCAATTATACCCAGTACGTTTTGCTGAAGTGCAGCATCGGTATCCAGTAAACGCACATGGAAAAAGATCTCATTAGGCTCACCACCGGGTTCAGTCTGAAATTTAATACCAATCCACCCATGCGGATCATTTGATTTATTATAGTTCAGGGTAGTAACTGTATCTGCAAAAGCGAAAAAACTCCTTGTTTCATATTTTTCACCATATAGTCTTTCAGTCAGCAAACCAAATTCATGGTTCAGCATTTTCGTCAGCCTGGATTGACTCACGTATCTTCCGGTTTCTTCTACCCCGTAAATTGCATCACTAAAAGTCATGTCATAGGCAGACATGGTTTTAGCTACTGTTCCTGAAGCCGCACCCGCAGTAAAAAAATTGCGCGCTACTTCCTGTCCCGCTCCGATCTCAGCAAAAGTTCCATAAATATCAGGGTTTAGATTAATATTCAGGGCTTTACGCTTGGTATCAAGAATTTCTCTTTCCATTCTGCAAAAATAGCAGAAAATGCGAAGAAGGAGATTAAATTTAGGTGATAAAATTGTTTACAGCTTATTTAGATGGATTTTAAACTGCTTCTTAATTTAAGGTATTTTTCTTTATATTGGGCCTCTGATGTTAAACGTAATTGATCTGAATATCCAGTTTTTTAATCAGGAAGACCGCTCCTGGCAAACCGCGGTTAACCAGATCAGCTTCAAGGCTGAAAGAGGACGGGTTTTAGGAATAGTCGGAGAATCAGGCTCTGGAAAGTCTGTGACCTCATTTGCCATCATGCGTTTACATGATCTGGCGTACACTAAAATTAGTGGAGACATTCTTTTCAATGAGATCAGCCTGCTCTCCTTATCCGATAAGGAAATGAATACCTACAGAGGTAATAAAATTGCAATGATTTTTCAGGAACCCATGACCTCGCTGAATCCTGTTTTCACTTGTGGCGATCAGGTTCAGGAAGCCATTATGCTGCATCAGAACCTCAGTAAACAAGCTGCAAAAGAAAAAACCAATGAACTTTTCAAAGAAGTGCAGCTGCCCCGCCCGGAAACTATCTTCGATACTTACCCGCATCAGCTTTCAGGAGGACAAAAACAAAGGGTAATGATTGCAATGGCTTTAAGTTGCAACCCTGAATTTCTGATTGCCGATGAACCAACCACAGCATTGGATGTAACGGTACAGCAAACAATTCTGCAATTACTGCTGAAGATCAAGGAACAACGGAATATGGGGATGATTTTCATCTCCCACGATCTGGCAGTGATCAGTGAAATTGCCGATGATGTAGCTGTGATGTACAAAGGAACAATTGTGGAGCAAGGTTCTGTGGAACAACTATTTAAACAACCAAAACACCCTTACACCAAAGGTTTGCTGGCCTGCAGGCCCTCTCCTTTATACCGCTTGAAAAAACTGCCGGTAGTAGCCGACTTTTTAAAACAAGGTACAGACCAGCCGATTGCTCATTTACTGGCTATAAACAGTTATACACCACAGGAAATTGACAGCAGAAGAGCAGTTTTATATGAAACGGCTCCCTTGCTTGAAGTAAAAAATATTTGCACCTGGTTTCCGGTCAGCAACGGATTATTCGGATCCTCTAAAACCGTAATCAAAGCCGTTGATGATGTTAGTTTTAAATTATATCCGGGAGAAACGCTGGGCCTGGTAGGCGAATCAGGTTGCGGTAAAACTACACTGGGCAGAACAATTCTCCGCCTGATAGAACCTTCTTCCGGATCAATTTCATTTGATGGACAAGACATTACACATTTAAAGAAGGAAAAACTCCGTGCATTGCGAAAAGATATACAACTCATTTTTCAGGACCCTTATTCTTCCTTAAATTCACAGCTTACTGTAGGAAATGCATTAATGGAACCTTTACAGGTTCATGGTGTATTTAACAGCAATGCTGAACGCAAAGCACATGTACAGCATTTACTGGAACTTGTAGATCTGAAACCTGAACATTTTAATCGATATCCGCATGAATTTTCAGGAGGTCAGCGGCAGCGTATAGTGATTGCACGCGCACTCGCGCTTCAGCCTAAACTCATTATATGTGATGAATCTGTCTCTGCACTGGATGTTTCCGTACAGGCTCAGGTCCTAAATTTACTCAGAAGATTACAGCAGGACATGGGCCTGACTTATATCTTTATTTCTCATGATCTGGCTGTTGTTAAACATTTGTCGGATAGAATGATTGTCATGAATAAAGGAAAAATAGAGGAAGAAGATTTTCCGGAGATTATATATGAACATCCGCAAACCGCTTACACGCAAAAACTAATTGCTGCGATACCAGGAAAACTAAGCCTGACCAGGTAACTCCTGCTTTGGAACAGTCAGTTTGATAATCGCGGTATTCAATGCTCTCCTGATTTCTCTTTCTTTGAGCTTATCATAGTTATTCAATAATACCTGCGCTTTAAATCTGGCAATATCTTTATGAATAGCCAGCGTTTTGATCGTCAGCCCACTGGACACAATATTATCTTTAAAACTATCCACGGCCCGGTATAAATGCTTTTCCAGGAAATCAGGGGTATATCCAAATTGTATTGCCATTTCAAACTCTATACTTAATTTCTTAATATTCTGTTTGGACTGGTTGATAATAACGGAGCTGAATACCACAGAGTTTGGAATAATTACCATATCATTATCTTCATTCTGAAGAATCATGTTAATTAAAGTGATGTCCAGTATTTTACCTTCATTATCATTTACACGGATATGATCACCTAATGATAAACGGTCTGAAAACATAATGATCAGTCCATTGATCATATTGGTAATATAATCTTTAAAAGTAACTGCAATTGCAGCAGCAACAATCGTAATGCTGGTTAAGAATTCAAGAGGTTGAATACCCATCCAGATCATGATTGCAATTACCCCAAATACGGTATTGAGAATAGAAACGATCCTGTTAATGCCTAAAATAAAGTTATCCTTGATCGTAGACTTAAAACGATGTTTCTTAATATACCAGTAAATGACAACCAGGCGGAGAAATGAGACTGCAACACTTGGCCCGAGAAATACCATAAATGCATGTGCAGTTAATGCTATAAAAGGGAAATCGGTAAATATTACTGGCTGATAAGTCTCAAAATATGCCAGCATAAAGAGAACGATAATCTTAATGATAATCATCAGAAATTCCTTTCTTGTACTCCGCTGTTTTTCTTCTATCATTTTAAATTTTCTCCTGTAATCAGATCAATTTTAATATTAGTCATCTGAATTTGAACTGTCCCTAAGCTCTGGTAAAAATTACAATTATACAAATCTCCAATACGTTTTAAGGCCTTTAATATTGGATTTATAGGCCTTAAAGCTTCATAAATCATTTCAAAGTGTTACCTTCGGAATATTGACAAATATACTATGGCAAAAAAGAAATCTTCTCAAATAAAACTCGTCTTAACTCAGTTAATTAGTGATGTTTTAGAGAATAGCAATAATGAAGCCTTGAATTATAAACAGGTTTCAGCCAAACTCAACATAAAAGATGAAGAAGCTAGGGAAACCATTTTAGAGATTCTGAAAGAACAAGCACAAAAAGGTGTTTTTTCGGAACCCGAAAAAGGAAAGTTCAAGCTTAAAGATTTAAAGACCTTTATCACCGGAAAAGTAGATATGACTGCCGATGGCGCAGCTTTTATCATTCCTGATGATGAGTTTGAAAAAGACGTATTCGTATCGGCCCGTAAACTGCACAATGCATTAAACGGCGATAAAGTAAAAGTTTATATCTACGCTAAAAAAAGAGGCAGAAAAAATGAGGGTGAAGTCGTTGAAATTATACAACGCTTAAAAACTGATTTTATAGGGGTAATCAAAATATCTGATCGCTTTGCATTCGTCACTATCGACGACAAAAAAATGCTCCATGACATTTTTGTCCCTTTAAGTGACCTTCATGGTGCTAAAAATGGACAAAAAGTACAAGTAGCGATTACGGACTGGCCAGAGGGCGCAAAAAATCCTATTGGAAAAATCATCAATATCCTGGGTACACAAGGAGAGAATAACACAGAAATGAATGCGATCCTTGCACAATATGGTTTTCCTTTGTCTTTCCCTGCTGAAGTAGAGAAAGAAGCCAATGAAATTCCGGAAGCCATTTCTGAAGAGGAGTTGAAAAACCGCCGCGACTTCCGCGATACGGTCACCTTTACGATTGACCCGGCAGATGCAAAAGATTTTGATGATGCGATATCTTTCAGAAAACTACCAAACGGCAATTATGAAGTTGGGGTACACATTGCGGATGTGTCGCATTATGTACAGCCTAAAACCTATCTGGATAAAGAGGCTTATTCCAGAGCTACTTCTGTTTACCTGGTAGACCGGGTAATCCCTATGCTTCCCGAAAGATTGAGTAACGGTGTTTGCTCACTTCGTCCAAACGAAGACAAACTCTGCTTTGCAGCTGTTTTTGAACTGGATGAAGCGGCTAATGTAGTAGAGGAATGGTTCGGCAGAACTGTGATTCACTCCGACAGGCGCTTCAGTTATGAAGAAGCTCAGGAAGTTATAGAAAATAAAGAAGGTGACTATGCACAGGAAATCCTGAAGCTGAATGAGCTTGCTTACATTTTAAGAGACAGGAAGTTTAAAAACGGAGCGATAAGTTTTGAGAGTACTGAAGTGAAATTCAGACTGGATGAAAAAGGAAAACCAGTTGGTGTTTACGTCAAAGAGCGTAAGGATGCCCATAAACTGATTGAAGACTTTATGTTGCTGGCCAATAAAAAGGTGGCTGAATTTATTGCTAAAAAAGGTAAAGGAAAAGCTAAATATACTTTCGTATACCGTTCTCATGATTCTCCAAACCTGGAAAACCTGGGGAACTTTGCTTTATTTGCTGCTCGTTTTGGTTACAAAATCAACATGAAATCGGATAAGGACATTGCCAAATCACTAAATTTCCTGATGGAAGATGTGGAAGGTAAAAAAGAACAGAATGTATTAACACAGCTGGCTATCCGTTCGATGGCCAAAGCAGTTTATACAACTAAAAAAACCAGCCATTATGGACTGGCTTTTGACCATTATACCCACTTTACCTCTCCGATCCGCCGTTATCCTGATGTAATGGTTCATCGCCTGCTGGCTGCTTATCTTAACGGAGAACGCTCTGCCAATGAGGATGAATATGAAACTGCTGCTTCCCATTCTTCTGCTATGGAAAAACGTGCTGCTGATGCGGAACGTGCTTCTATTAAATACAAACAGGTAGAATACCTGGAAGAGAATGTAGGCAAGCTCTTTATGGGAATTATTTCCGGCGTTACTGAGTGGGGAATGTATGTAGAACTGATTGAGAACAAATGTGAAGGAATGATCAGGCTAAAAGACATAGCTGATGATTTTTATGTACTGGACGAGAAAAACTACTGTATAGTAGGCCAGCGCAAGAAAAAGAAATATCAATTAGGTGATGAAGTCAAAGTGAAAGTAAAAAGAGTAGATCTGTCTAAACGCCAGATTGACTTTTCACTGGTACAGGACTAAAGGATAACATGTATAAATCAGGCTCCGTTCTCCTTTTGTTACTGTTGTTTTCTTCTGTATGCGTTTTAGCGCAGCAAAGAATTTCAGGTATAGTAGTAGAAAAAAGTACAGGTAACCCTGTTGTTTTTGCTACTGTACAGGTTAAAAATCAGAAGAGTACTTTAACCAATGAAAACGGTGAATTCGATCTTACTGTCCCATCATTACCTGTTAGCCTGCTGATTACTCACCTGAATTATGCTGGCGGCAGTTTTGAAGTTAAAACCACAGATGAGCAATTGAAAATAGTGCTTGATCCGCAGGTGATGACTTTAAAAGAAGTAACTATTGGAAATCCGGCAACGGCTATTATGCAGGATGCAACAGATAAAGCGCTGAAAACTTACAATAAACCGAATCTCGGTAAAGCTTTTTTAAGACAGATTGCTTATGAAGGGGACGAACCTGTATACCTGAATGAGATCTGGCTGAATGCAGCATGGAAACCTTATGGACTGATTGGCTGGCACCCTACCGAGGCGCGTCATCTGCAAGGCAAAAAAGGCATCTCTTATACCAATACAAGCTTCTTTTCCTTTATTTTTTCGGGTTATCTGGCCAATACATTTCATAAAAAACCCTTACTGAAAAAAGTAGATTCTTTGTATACTTTCAAACTCGCGGGTACTTATCTGCAGGATGGCGAAGAGATTGCAAAGATCATCTGCACGCCTAAACGGGCACTGAAAGAGAAAAGATTTGAAGGGGCCTATTATGTGAATACAGTCACCAATAATGTCCTCAAAATTGAAGGTGTAATTAAAGGTATGTTTTTCAAGAGTAACGGGTCTGTAAGTATCAAGAATAAAGAAACCGCATTTATCGCACAATACAGATTGAATAAACAGGGAGACAATGTACTGGATTACTCAGTTTTCAATACTTCGAACAGGTTAAAAATGATGGGGCTTGGAGTGCAGAATACAGCTCTTTATTCCACGCTATACATGATCGATGATGATACGATAGATCAAAGTAACCTGGAAGAAGTAAGTTTGAAGATCAATGATAGCAATCTGGTCAAAGCAATGACTTATAATGAAGATTTCTGGAAAAAGAATCCGGGAATTAAAAGAACTGCAAAGGAACAGGCAGCAATAGAAATTTTAGAAAAAAACACCACATTAAGAAAATAATGCATACCATTTTTGAGTTACAGCAATTAATTGAAACAGCGATCAAAAAGGTCGGATATCCAGAGGTTCCTTCCAGGCTATACGAGCCAATAAGCTATATTATGCGCCTTGGCGGCAAACGGATCAGACCGGTATTGCTTTTGCTTTCCAGTGAATTGTTTAATACTGATGCCACCAAAGCCATAGAGGCAGCACTGGCCATTGAAACCTTCCACAATTTTACACTGATCCATGATGATATTATGGACAATGCTCCTTTACGCAGAGGCCAGGATACTGTTCATATTAAATGGGGAGTAAATAATGCGATTCTGAGTGGTGATGTCATGATGGTTGAAGCTAATAAACATTTGACAAATCTGGATGCCAGCATTCTTAAAAAAGCTTTGCATTGTTTCAATGCTACCGCACAAGGAGTTTGTGAAGGTCAGCAGCTGGATATGGAATTCGAACAGCGAACTGACGTAAGTATCGTAGAGTATATCAATATGATCCGTTTAAAAACGGCAGTACTGGTAGGCGGAGCGATGAAGCTCGGTGCAATTGTAGGTGGTGCAAGTGAACAGGATGCCCAACATTTGTATGACTTCGGGGAAAATTTCGGTATTGCTTTTCAGCTGCAGGATGATATCCTTGATGTATACGGCGATCCGGTTAAATTTGGTAAACAGGTTGGCGGCGATATTATCTCCAACAAACAGACCTTCCTTTTACTTAAATTAAAAGAATTAGTGAATAGCAATGACCTGAAATTACTGGAATCACAATATTCAAATACAGACTATCCTGCAAAAATTGAAGCCATTACCAATTTGTATAGCCACTACAACATCAGAGCGCTTGCAGCTACTGAAATGAAACACAGCCTGGACATTGCTTTTACAGCATTGGAAAAAGTAAGTACTGAGCCAGCCAAAAAGAATGAACTGATTCAGCTTGCCGAATCACTGCTTGATAGAGAACACTAACATTTACATCAGGTATTAGTTGTCTACCAGATGTTTAATTTTCTCATAGGTTAAGGGTTTCGTCAGGAAATCCTTAACTGACTTATAGGACTGGGCTCTGGTGCGTTCTGCGGGATCAATTGTAGAAGAGATGATCACGACGTCTACTCCAGGCTTTTGTTCCTCCAGGAGCTTTAAAAACATCCAGCCATCTATCTCTGGCATGTTCAGGTCAAGTAAAATTAAATCAGGCCTGTTTTCCTTCAGATAATCAAGTGCACGTATGGAGCTCCCGAACTGTACCACCCTTTTATTCTTATTGTGTTTAGTAATAATCATATGATGCAGCTTATTGGTCAGTGAGTCATCATCGATCAGCATGATATGTTTGGAATCTATTTTGGTAGATTCTGCAATAAAATCATCAGTCTCCTGTTCTTTATTGATCAGACTATTCAGCATTTTGATAATATCATCCAGTTTTTCTGCCTGAAAGTTAATATCTCTTAATAATTCTTTGATCTTTCTCGTATCAAACAATTCCATATCCGGAAAATTCATCAGGCTCGACAGACTTAAGATATTTGTTATCGGAGCGCGCAGATCATGTGAAGCAAGGTGTGAGTACTCATCGAGCAGTTTCATCTGGTTAGATTTTCTGTTGCTGTCAATAATAGTACAAGCCACCTGCGGATGCTCAGGATCAGTAAAAACCGGTGTAAGGATGATTTGCAGCAAGACATCATCCATACCTTTTACCTTCAAACGCTTTTCTATACTGAAAACCTTCCCTTCAAAGCACTCTGCTACAAGCTTAGAAAACATCCTTTCGTATTTTTGTGAAATGATTTCCACAAAAGATTCCCCAATAGTGGGATTTTTGGCTAAAAAATACCCTATTTTTTCTATCGAATGAATATTAAAAAAAGTAATGTGATTTTTTTTATTAAAAAGAAAATAAGAGTTATCTGTGTAACAATCACAGTAAGCACTAAGCTTCATAGTTGATTTTTTTTAGCATGACACAAATACAAGCACTCATTTAATTTCTTTTTAACATTTAACATCCTACTTTAAACTCGAAATCCTCGTATAAAGATAAACAAATTATGTCTGCAGACGTAATGGATCGATAATTGTCTTTTTTACACCATAGAATAAAGTCACAAACCAACAAAAAAAATATTATTTATGCAAGAAATTCTATCAAAGAAAATATTAGGGAAGAGGATTAAGTCATTAAGACTAGAAAGAGCTTATGCTCAGATTGATGTAGCAAATTTATTGAATCTGTCCAGGAGTAATTATTCTCAGATTGAGCTTGGTAACCAATATCCCACATTTCATACGCTTTTCGCCCTTTCAAGACACTATAATAAAAGTTATGAATGGCTTTTACATGGAGAAGATCATAACAAACCACAGGCAGTACTTCCGGTAGCAAGCTTAATGAATGAACTGGAGACCACGCTTAAAAATTTCTCTTTGTGTTTAGAAAAACTGGAAAACGAACTTCAAAGTCTTAAAATAAAAATTGACGTATCTTAAAAATAAAGGTCAATAAAAAAGCCGCAACGTATTCGTTGCGGCTTTTTTAACTATTTTTTTTAAAGATTATTCTGCCGGAGCAGCTTCAGCTTCAGTTTCAGCTTTAACAGCTTTTTTAGCTGGTGCTTTTTTAACAGGTGCCTCAGCTACCGGAGCAGCAGCTTCTGCTACTTTTTTAGCAGGAACAGCTTTTTCAACAACTTCGCTAATTACACTTGCAGGTAAGATAGAAACATAAGATTTGTTATCTTGTTTCTTTCTGAAAACTACAGTACCAGCAACAAGAGCGAATAAAGTATGGTCTTTACCAATACCTACGCCTTTATCAGGATGGTGTTTAGTTCCGCGTTGACGTACTAAGATGTTTCCTGCAATTGCTTCCTGACCACCAAAAATTTTGATACCTAAGCGTTTACTATGAGACTCACGTCCGTTTCTCGAACTACCGGCTCCTTTTTTATGTGCCATTTTGTTTTATATTTTATCAACTAACAGTTATAAAACTGATAATTTTTGTTTAACAACTAATTATAAACTGATACCAGAGATCTGGATTTTTGTGAAATACTGGCGGTGGCCATTTTTCTTTTTGTAACCTTTTCTACGTTTCTTTTTGAAAACGATTACTTTATCGCCTTTTAAATGAGACACGATTTTAGCTGAAACGATAGCTCCTGATAATAAAGGGGCACCAACAGAGATATTACCTCCGTCTTCAACCAACAATACATTGTCAAATTCAATACTAGCGCCTTCATCTCCTTGCAAACGGTGTACAAAAAGGTGCTGGTCTTTTGCAACTTTGAATTGCTGTCCTGCTATATTTACTATTGCGTACATTGTTAAATAATTAGTATTTTAAATTGTTTATTTTTTTATCGAGGTGCAAATATAGAATATATATTTATAAATTCATAATGATTTACTTTTTCTTAGTATATCTTTCTTCAGCATCATTGATACTCTGTTCCAAAAGGGTCTTCATTTGCTTGGCTACATCCCGTAATTTGGCGATATCGTTATAATCAGTAACAAAAATCACCTTTTTAGTTTTACGTTTATAGTTAAACTGCATCACATAACGCAGTACTTTAGATTGATTAAGGTCAGTTCCGGCATTGGCAATTACATCAGGAAAATTCCAGAATCCAATCTCGCTCGCCTTGTTATGAATATAAATGATATCATTCTGTCTTAACTTCACATTGGTTTTGATCAGCGAATCTTTTGCATTCAGGTACTGATAGTCTCCTGTAGCAGAATCATAAGAATTCACCAGGTCATTACCTGCTCCCCATTTGAACTGGAAAGAGACAAACTCATCCGATCTGAAAGGTGCATTTTTAATAATAGGCATATAATAAAACACACAGTAGGCCAGAAAAGGAACTACGATAGTGAGCAGTAAAAATATTTTTTTCGCGTTGGTACTCATCATTTTAATCTATATAAATTGGTCTTGCATTCATAACTTATCATCTAATCCAGAGGCCCTGTAAGCTCTCCCTCCCACTTGCTGACCACAGCTGTTGCCAGACTGTTACCAATTACATTAGTCGCTGACCTGCCCATATCCAGCAAAGGATCAATACCAATCAATAAGGCCAGTCCTGCTTCAGGAATATTAAAAGTTGCAATCGTACCTGCAATGACTACCAGCGAAGCTCTTGGAACACCTGCAATCCCCTTACTGGTCAGCATCAGGATCAGCAGCATAGTAATCTGCTGTTGAAACGATAAATGAATCCCGTAAGACTGTGCAATAAATAAGGATGCAAAGGTCATATATAACATTGAACCATCCAAATTAAACGAGTATCCTAATGGTAATACGAAACTCACAATTTTATCTTTACAGCCAAAGCGCTCCAGCTGCAACATTGTTTTCGGATAAGCCGCTTCACTGCTCGCCGTACTAAAAGCAACGATTACCGGCTCTTTCATCCTGTTCATCAGGTTGAAAACCCTGCCTTTCAGAATAAGATAACCAATAAATATCAATAGTAGCCATAACAGCAGCATCGTGGAATAGAATTCTCCGATAAATAAGGCATAGGTTGAAAGGACACTTAAACCTTGTTTCGCAATAATGGCTGCCATCGCACCAAATACCGCAAAAGGAGCAAAATTCATTACATACCCTGTCACTTTTAAAATGACATGCGCAACTGCATCAAAAAACTCAATAATAATTTTACCTTTTTCACCAATAGCAGCAGTGGCTACTCCAAAAAACAGGGAAAAAGCTACAATCTGAAGGATTTCATTGGTTGCCATCGCTTCGGTCATACTTTTAGGTATGATATGCGCGATAAAGTCTTTCATGGATAAAGCAACTTTATGAATTCCTGTATCTTCATGACTGCTTGGAAGCGGCAAATTCATCGCCTCGCCCGGTCTGAAAATATTCACCATAATCATACCCAGGAATAATGATAATAAAGAGGCACTCATAAACCAAAGCATGGTTTTACCACCAATTCTTCCTACCGCTTTAATATCACCTACTTTAGCTACCCCAACGACCAGTGTGGTAAAAACTAAAGGGGCAACAATCATTTTAATTAATCTTAGAAAGATATCACTTAATAAAGTAAGTGGTTCCAGTTTTTTCTCTCTTTCAGTCTCGTTATCTCTTCTGATTTTAACATTTTCCGCTCTTTGTGTCTTCAGTTGCAAATACTGTACAGAGGCTGTATCAGTTCTTTCACCCATCTTTATAGCTAAGGTTTTAATTTGAGCATCAGCATTGGTAATCTTGGTATTATAGGTATCAAATGAATTTACATTTAATACGTAACCTAAGATAACTCCTAGTATCAGTGCTAAAAATATAAAGAATGTTAATCTGTTGTTTTTTGACATTATATTTGGTTGAGTGTTTTTTCCGAGCGTAAAACTACAATAATAAACTTATTTTCAGAATCAGCTATTCCGTTTTTGTAGTATTCTGGAAATGTAAAAAACATTTTAGCACTGTAACAATTTACTATTAACCGTGTCAAACAACAAAAATAACGACTCAATTGGATCAGAAAGACATCTTATTTAAGCAAATCTTCGACACTAACTCCAAGAAAATATTCCATTTGTGCTATGGCTATACAGGTGATGCTGAGTCTGCGAATGATCTGTTACAGGAGACTTTTCTTAAGGTTTGGCAAAATCTTGATAAATTCAGACAGAAATCACTAATTTCGACCTGGATTTACCGGATCGCAGTAAATACCTGTTTAACTTATCTTCGTTCGGAGAAAAGACAGGCTAAAGACGAACTAACGGAAAATATTATTGAGAACAGAGTGGAGGAATTCTCTGAAAAAAATGAGCAGGTGGCTCTTTTATATAAATCAATATCCAAATTAGAAGAAAACGACCGTTTAATTATTACTATGGTTCTTGACGAACTGCCCTATCATGAGATAGCCGATATTTCAGGAATCAGCGAAGGAAATCTTAGAGTTAAGATTCACCGTATTAAACAAAAACTCACCGAATTATACAATCATCATGCAAGAATTTGAACATATACAGTCTCTTTGGCAATCTCATTCTGTGGAGGTAAAAATCACTTCAGAAGAGATGCTGGATCAGGCAAAAAAAGAGGTGAATTCCATTCGTACCAAATCGCTCTTTAATATCGGGGGCATGGTTATCTCATTCCTCGCTATCAGTTCCTTACTGGTTTATTTTGATTTCAGCTCCTGGGCAACGTTTTTAGGAATCGGAATCATTGTATTAGCCGTAGCGATCTATACGATTTTATTATATAGAGAACACCGGTTGATTTCACGGAATGATTTCACGGAACATCCTGGCGCATTTCTGAAAAAACTTCATGAATACCAGCTGAGCAGATTTAATTTGTACCATAAGCTTTACTGGTTTTATGCCGCAGCCATATCAGTTGGTTTCATTCTTTTCTTCTTTGAAACGCTGAACCATCTGAATACCTGGATACAAATCGCAATCGTCCTGTTTACAATAATCTGGATGGCTTTCTGTGCAACCATCCTTCGTAAATCATATATGAATAAAGAAAAAGAGCGTATTGACCTTTTAATTGAGAAATTTGAAAGAATCAGTGCACAGTTTAAAGAGTCTGTTTAAATTAGCTTAAAGAACAAGGGTATTACTCTTGTTCTTTAACTTCATCTACAGAGAAGCTATTTCCTCTCAGGCTGTAATGCAGCATTTTCGTTGCTCCATTCTTTTGTGTACTATCCGAAGAATTGACAATAGGAAATGACCTGAACAACTCCCCGTTTTTCTGAATAAATTTATCATTCCCACCATAAATCTTCTTCATTTTAGCACTTAAAGGCGGGAAGCTGATTTTATTAAAGCCACCATTGTATTCATAAACGTTAAGATCTCTGACGTTCTTTTTACTCAGCAATTCTATATACAGTTCCGGATTACCATCATTGTCCATATCCATATTCCATGCATCGGTAATTATACCAGCACGTTCTACAGATAAAGATTTGTAATTATTTTTTGTTGAATCAGACATCAGGATCAGATAACCACCAAGGCTGTCCACTCCCCTTCCCCAGCTTAATACTTCAAAGTGAAGCCCTGGTTTGATCACAATATCTTTATGAAAAGGAAAAGTTCCTGCAGTGTTTTTAGCCACAGCCTTCACATCGGCTGAAGGAGAAATTTTAACCGGCTGATTCTGTTGACAAGCAAACAAAAACAACAATCCCACACAGAGTGCAGACTGCTGTAAAATATATAGTTTTCGTTTCATCTGGTTCATTTTATTTTAGCAATTTATACTAAAAAAGCATTTTAACCAAATATAAAGCCTGTTTAAAATTCAAATGATGAATTTCAAACAGGCTCATATAGTAAGGAATAATAAAGAAATTACTTCGCTCCGTTATTTAAAGGAGTTTCTGAGATCACACTACGTTTTCCTTTTGGCGTGATCACAATAGTCTTCAATAAAAGTTTACTGCCCTTAGGTACATTGACTTTTAAACCAGGACGATATTGATTAGAAACATCAGAAGGAGTGGTACCATCTAAAGTATAATAGATTTTAGCACCCTGAACAGGCACTTTCAAATCAACAGTAACATCCTCTCCATCAATCTGTTGATCAGACTGACCAACTGGAACCGGAACCCAGTAATTGGTGTTGGTTTTATCCAGACGAGCTAAATGCAATGGGATTCTTTCTTCAGAAAAATTCTTAAAGTTCTTTTTAGCCAATGGGGACCATGCAATTTCTGCTAAAGCGAACATTCTTGGTAGAATCATGTACTCTGCTTTCTCAGGACTTTCAATATATTCTGTCCATAAATTAGCTTGTACACCTTTAATATATTTCTTTTGATCTGCTGATAAAACTTCTGGAACAGGATCATAAGCATAAGCCACCGAATAAGGTGAATTTCCACCAATATTAACAGGCTCACCGCTTGATTTTGACTGTGCATGGTCAAAATATAAGCCTTGATTTCCAGGCGTCATAATCACATCATGGTTAAGTTTTGCCGCAGCAATACCACCTTCAACCCCACGCCATGACATCACTGTCGCATTTGGTGCTAATCCACCTTCTAAAATCTCATCCCATCCAATAATAGATCTTCCTTTAGAATTGATATATTTCTCTATGCGCTGAATGAAATAACTTTGCAGTTCATGCTCATCTTTTAAACCTTTTTCTTTAATCAGCTGCTGGCAGAAAGGTGATTGTTTCCAGTATTCTTTTGGACTTTCATCCCCGCCAATATGGATATATTTCGAAGGAAACAAGACCATTACCTCATCCAGAACATCTTCTAAGAATTTAAAAGTATATTCAGTTGGCGCAAATACGTCGTCAAAAACGCCCCACTGCTGCTGTACCTGTTTACCTTTTCTTGATCCTGCCCAAGGTGTTTTAGGATCAATGAAAGTATCTCTGTCAGGAAAACAGCTCAGCTGAGGATAAGCTGCAATTGCCGCAGAACTGTGTCCTGGTAATTCAATTTCGGGAATTACAGTCACAAACTTTCTTGTGGCATAAGCAACTACTTCTTTCACTTCATTTTGTGTATAAAAACCTTTGTAAGGCGTATTATCATTCGTTACTCCGGGATGGTGGCCTACAACTGTACCATTTCTTTCTGCGCCGATAGTGGTCAGCTTAGGATACTTTTTAATCTCTATTCTCCAGCCCTGATCTTCTGTCAGGTGCCAGTGGAAATTATTCAGTTTATAAGCTGCCATCAGGTCAATATACTTCTTGATGAAAGAAACAGGGAAAGTATGTCTTCCTACATCCAGGTGCATCCCTCTGTACTGGAATCTTGGATAATCATTGATGATACTGGCAGGTACATCAATTTCCTGTCCTTTTTTCTCAGGCATCATCTGCATCAGTGACTGCACCCCATAAAAAAGGCCAGCACCCTTTCCGGTAACGGTAATATTCCGGGCAGTAACCTGGATCTCATAACCTTCAGCAGGCAATTTTTCAGCTCCAGCAGAGCTTAATACAATTGCACGCTCATTGGTTGCTGCTGTTTTAGAGGGTCTCAATGCAAAGCCACCCTGACTGGCGATATAGGCATTCAAAATATCAGCTGTCCCTGCATTTGCTGTTTCATTGGAGACCAGCACTACAGTTTTGTCCAGTTTAAAAACGCCAGCCTTTTTTTCTACAGATACCGGCGCAGGTATAATGCCTAAGTTTTCATCCGTCTGTGCGCTTACACTCAGCGTAACACAGGCCAGAATAAGCCCTGAAATGATTTTCTTCATGATTTTGATTAAAGTTTATATTTGGTTCATTGTTAGTTAGCTCAATAAATGCGGGCGTGCTAAAAACACTTCCCATAAAAACTCGCCGAAGATCGTATTTGTCCAGGCAAACCATGGTCTTGTAAAGATTTCGGGATGGTCCTTTTTAAAAGACTCATGCATAAAACCAGTACCGGCATGCGTTTTTTTCAAGGCAGCAATACATTGTTTAATCTCTTCGTCATCTGTACTGGTCAATCCTCTGCAAATGATACTCAGCGGCCAGATCATGTCCTGCTGCTCCACGTGCGGACCTCCGATTCCTTCTATATCCTTCCCTTTATAAAAATATGGATTATGTTCTGATAGTGCAAATTTCCGGGTATTCTGATAAACAGGATCTGTTACAGGTACTGCATTCAGGTAAGGAAGAGAAAGCAAACTTGGCACATTGGAATCATCCATCAGGTTTACGTTGCCAAATCCATCCACTTCAAAAGCATAGATTTTTCCATAAACAGGGTGTTCAACAACTGCATATTTCTGAATTGCAGTTTCCACTTCTGTTGCCAAAGCACTCAGTTCAGCAGCAAAAGCTTCTTCCTTGAAAATTGCCCTGAACATTTCTGCCATTTGTTTCAAACTCACGACAGCAAAAAAGTTAGACGGGATCAGGAAAGGGAAGATCGTGGCATCATCACTTGGTCTGAACATCGAACAGATCAAACCAACTGGTTTTACCGGAAAGCCATAACCCGCCATTGGTAAACTATCTGTTGGTTTAGCGGTATCACGCTGAAAATGATATGGACCCAAACCTGTTTTACGTTGCTGCTCTTTAAAAGTTTTCAGGATCGTATGAACAGCTGTTTTCCATTCCTCATCAAACGGGGTGGCATCACCAGTCATTTTCCAGTAATTATAAGCCAGACGCATCGGATAACAAAGTGAATCTATTTCCCATTTACGTTCATGAACACCAGGCTGCATATCAGTATGGTCACCTGCCCATTCACTTTTCTGTTCTCCATCCTTGTAAAATGCATTCGCATAAGGATCCTTAATCACATAATGTGCCTGACGGTGGATAATCCCTGCAACTAACTGCTGTAGTTTTTTATCCTCTTTCATAAAGGCAAGATAAGGCCAGACCTGCGCAGAACTATCTCTGAGCCACATCGCATCAATATCTCCGGTAATCACATAAGTATCAGGCTTGCCATCTTTCATTGCAAATGAAACTGTCGTATCCAGGGTATTCGGCAAACAGTTATTAAATAACCAGCCTAACTCTTTATCCGAAACTTTCTGCTGGAATTTAAGGATAGCTTTCTCTACCGCCGGACTACTGAATTTTCTCTTGTTCAACGGTACTCTTACATTTGGATAAGCTAACTCAAATGCGCTTAAATCTTTACTCAAAAACAAACCGGCAGTCAGCAAACCTGTGCTGGTAATGAAATCTTTTCTGTTCATCTATATTTGGTGTTATTACGCCTGCCTCCAGGCAGGCGCTTATTATAATTTAATATGTTTTGCTCTTTACTTTATACCCTGCCGCTGCATAATAAAAGATAAATGCATAACAAGGAACCATGATCCAGTAAGCTTGCTGTGCATTTAACGCATCTGCAAGCGCACCATAACAAAGCGGAATGATTGCTCCCCCCGCGATACCCATAATTAATAAAGAAGAGGCTATTTTAGTAAATCTGCCCAGCCCTGAAAGCGCCAGCGGCCAGATTGCCGGCCAGACCAGTGAATTTGCCAGTCCCAGCAAAGCGATAAATAAAACTGAAGTATAGCCTGTAGTAAAAATTGAAATTACAGTCAAGACAATACCCAGTACCGCAAACCATTTCATCGCATTTTCCTGGCTGATATACCTTGGGATACAAATGATACCGATCAGATAACCGAGGATCATTCCCATTAAAGTAAAAGTGGTAAAAAACTTAGCCGTAGAAAGTGGAATACCCTGATAATGCGCATAACTGATAATGGTATCACCAGCCATTACTTCTACTCCTACATAAAGGAACACAGTCATTACACCTAACAACAAGTGAGGAAACTGAAGAATACTTGTTTTGCCGGCAGTAGCCTGTGAAACAGCTTCATCTTCCTGATCTGTATCTATTTCCGGTAAAGTTGAAAAGTAGATCAGTACAGCTAAAATAATCAGTACAATAATAATGATTACATAAGGCAGGATTACTCTTGATGCCAGCGCATTCAGTTCAGCGATTTTCTCTGCCGGGCTCATCAAAATCAGGCGGTCATGAAAACCATCGGCATCCTTTAAAGCAATTGCGCCCAAAACGATCGGTGCAATTGCACCAGCCACTTTATTACAAATCCCCATAATACTGATCCTTTTGGCTGCACTTTCAGCAGGCCCCAGTATCGTGATATAAGGATTAGAAGCTGTTTGTAATAAAGCAAGCCCTGTTCCCTGGATAAATAACCCCAGTAAAAACAAACTGTAAGTGCGGGTCAATGCTGCCGGAATAAAAACCAGTGCACCAATCCCCATGACGACAAGCCCCAAAGCCATTCCCTTTTTATAGCCCGTAACTTTAAGCACACTGGCAGATGGGATAGCCATCACGAGATAACTGATATAAAATGCGAACGCAACCAGGTAAGACTCAAAATTATTGAGCTCACAAGCGAGTTTCAAATAAGGGATCAACACTGAATTTAACCAGGTTACAAATCCGAAAATAAAGAATAGTGCACCGATTATAATAATAGGTGGCATTCCTTTTTTAGCTGTTGTTGTCATTGAATATTAGGGTTTAGGTTTAAGCAATTAAAACTTCCACTTCACAAATGCTTCCATAGCTTCATATTCAGCCAGCCCGAGTTGATCATAAGCCCTGGCAGTTTCCTGCGTACGTGCCTCTGCCCTTACCCAGAACTCTCTTGAATCTTCACCCGGAAAAACAGGCAGGTCCTTTTGCGACTGATGTTTGAAGATCGCAAGTTTTTTTCTTTCCACTTCTTGTGGTGAAAGTGGTACAGCCATTTCAATTTCATGGGTTTCAAACTCATGCCATGCTCCTCTGTATAACCACAACCAACAATCTTTTGTCCAGCTTTCAGTTTTTCTCAAACGGGTCATCGCTTCCACTAAAATATTGAAACACACTTTATGGGTACCATGCGGATCTGCAAAATCACCCGCAGCAAAAACCTGGTGCGGCTTTACTTCCTGTAACAACTCCATCGTTTGCACAATATCATCTTCAAAGCTTACCTCTTTCTGGAACTTACTTCTGTCATAAAAAGGGAGATCCATAAAATGGATACGCTCATCGATTACACCAGCAAATCTTGCCCCTGCAATAGCCTCACCTTTACGGATCAGTTTTTTGACCGTACGAATTTCTTCCGGATCAGTCTGGTTAGGTAATTTTGTACTGATAAAACTACGCATGCTATCATAAGTATCTCTTAAAGCTTTCGCATCTTCACCTTTGGACTCTGCAAAATCTATATTGAATTCCATGAAACGCAATACATCATCATCCCAAACCGCGGTATTACCTGAGGTCTGGTAAGCCACATGCACCTGATGTCCCTGATCTGCCAGGCGGATAAAAGTACCCCCCATAGAAATTACGTCATCATCCGGATGCGGAGAGAAAACGATCACCCGTTTCAATGCAGGTTCTGCACGTTCCGGACGCTGACTATCATCTGCGTTTGGTTTACCACCCGGCCAGCCAGTAATGGTATGCTGTAGTTTATTAAAAATATGAATATTGATCTGATAAACCGGGCCACGTAAAATAGCCAGTTGTGCCATACCATTATTATTATAGTTGTCTTCCGTTAACTTAAGGATAGGCTTATTTAATGTTTTTGCCAACCAGATAACTGCTTTAGTAACCTGCTCCTCAGTCCATGGGCAATCCTTAACTAACCATGGCGTATCAAAACGTGTCAGTGAAGAGGCTGCATCCTGGTCCAGAATAAATTCTACATGAGGAGATAATTGTAAATAAGTAGCTGGTACATCTGCAGACATTTCACCTTCTACTGCTTTTTTTACGATTGATGCTTTCTTTTCATTCCAGGCCATCAGGATAATTTCCTTAGCCTTGAAAATAGTACCTATACCCATAGTAATCGCTTTGGTAGGTACGTTCGCTACTCCTCCAAAATCACGGGAAGCATCTCTTCTGGTCAGTTCATCTAATGTTACTAATCTTGTTCCCGAATTAGGCGCAGATCCCGGCTCGTTAAAACCAATGTGCCCCGTTCTTCCTATCCCGAGCACTTGTAAATCAATCCCCCCGAAACCACTGATTTTCTGTTCATATTTCAAACAAAAATCCTCAATATCTTCTCTTTTCAATTCACCATCCGGAATATTTATATTTTCCCTTTTAATATCAATATGATCAAAAAGATTTTCATTCATGAAACGAACATAACTTTGATTCGATCCAGGTTTCATCGGATAATATTCATCCAGATTAAAAGTCACCACATTGCTGAAGCTAAGTCCTTCTTCTTTATGCAGGCGGATCAGCTCTTTATATACTTTCACAGGAGTGGCTCCGGTAGCAAGGCCTAAAACAGCCTGTTCTCCTTTTTCCTGTTTTGACAGAATAAGAGATGAAATTCTTTTTGCCACTTCAATACTTGCAGTTTGTTCATCAGTGTAGACACTGACCGGCAATTTTTCGTATCTCGTCTCTTCTAATAAATTTAATCTTGACATTTTATATTTGTGAGGTTTGGTTCTAGGGATTAATCTGGATGGTTTGTTCCTGTCCAACATAGTTGGTTAAAGTGATCATTGGCAGTGAAACACCTTTTTCAGGCTGATAATCTATAATGATCTTTTTGTCTGCCCCCGGAAGGATAGAGAAATAGTTATCATCATAAAATACCGGTAAAACTCTTTTTTTAGTTTGTGCATTCACCAGGGAGACTCTGTTGAAGAAACTGACAGGGCCATTGGCCGGGTTGCTTAAAGAAACTTCAATCTGTCCGCTTTTCAACTGTTTTGCAGTCATTTTAAGGGCAGAACCTTTCAGTGAATTTAGTCCCGAATAACCGCCTTTACTATCAGCTAACCAGTATAAGTTATTACTCAATAAGTTTTTATTTTCATCTGACAACTGTAAAGAAAGAAAGGAACCCTTTTTTGCTGAAAGCTCATCTACGATCTTTTTAACTGACATAACTTTTTTAGTACTTGCCGGATCAAGGAAACAGAATACCCTGGTTAAAGAGGTCTCTTTTCCATCCATATCAAATACCCTGGCATCCAGCATGATGTTTTGTCTGCCCTTAAAGCCATTGTTAACGACCATCAGCATTCCATCTACAGGATTATACATTGCATGTAAAGGCTCACTTCCAGAACGTAAACCAAATAAACAAGCATTAGGATCCAGGTAATAATCATACATCTGTCCACGCATGGAAGTCCATGGATTCTGTGTTTTCCAGATAATTACACCAGTATACCATTCCCACATATGAGAACTGAAGCCTTCCATTAAGCCTCTGTACTGATCATAGTTGACCAATTGTGCCTTCTTGGCAAAATCAGCAATATCAGCAGGTTTACCATAAGGCAGAATATGCTGCTCATAACCTACTCCCAGATAATTGTGATAATCCCATACAGAATCCACTTTTTCAGATGGGCCTTTTGCTTCACGCTTTTCCGGAGCTACATAAACAGGAGCGATTAAATTAGCCTTGGGAATAAATCTTTCCAGAGACTCCAGATCACCAACTCCAACAGAACCTACTTCAGAATTGAATGGGAAAGTCCGGTCTTTCCAGAAAGTACTTACCTCCTGAATCGTATAAGGCCCGTCACCATTTCCACCAATCGTATTCAGTGACATACTGTCTGAATTCGAATAGTCAATAAACCAGCGCGTACCATCCAGTTTTGGTAAAATTGAATCACGTAACGGAATCAGAATATCATCTGGCGGAGTAATTTCATTTCCTCCGCACCAAATCGCTAATGAAGCATGGTTACGTACCATTTTAATCATATCAGTAGCCGATTCAAGGAATAAATGATGGTCATCCGGATATTTTCTGCGTTTCCATTGATCTTCCAGTTTCATTGGATCTTCCCATCTCCCATTGCAATCTCCCGACATCCAGAAATCCTGTAAAACCAGCATTCCGTATTTATCACAAGCCTGATAAAACTCAGGACGTTCAATCAAAGCACCACCCCAGATCCTGATCAGATTCAGGTTCATATCGCGGTGATATCTGATTTCCGTATCATACCTGGCATCCGTAAAACGAAGCATCGCATCAGAAATGATCCAGTTACCTCCTTTAATAAATATCTTTTGTCCGTTGACCAAAACCTCTTTGCTCTTAGTGGTCACATTCCATTCTGTCTGAATCTCTCTGATTCCTACATTGACCGTCTGACTATCACAAAGTTTGGTTCCCTTTTCTAAAAAGCTGATTTTTAAAGCATATAGATCTTGTTTACCATAACCAGCAGGCCACCATAACTTAGGATTTACAAAGCTTAATTCCGGAAGGCTGATTTCATTCGTACTGTTAGGTTTCAGCGTAACCGATTTGCTGACCTTCTGCCCTCCCATCGTGTAAACCAGGTTTCCCGTTACGGGTTTGCCAGTTGTATTTTTAAGTTCAGCAGAAACTTTAATAATTGCAGGCTGCTGTTGTCCTGAAGCCTCACGTTTTCCAGGTACAAGAGTAACTACATGCGGATTATCCAGGCTTACACCACCAGTTCTTTCAATATATACTTTATCCCAGATTCCGGTATTTCTATCTCTGATCGGACGAATCCAGTCCCATCCGGCAGTATACTGATGTGCTACTCCTTTTGCAATCGTTCCATCACCACCTTGTCCGCCGTTCGGGTTACCTACTTCATCAGGAGGGTAAACAATTACAGCCAGTCTGTTTATTCCGCTTTTTGAAAGCAATGCAGTAATGTTAAACGTTTTCCTCAGGTACATTCCTTTGAAAGGTTTATCATTTACTTTTTTACCATTCAGAAAGATATCACAACTATAGTTAATTCCTCTGAATTTCAACCATACCTGGCCATCAGCTCCGGGAATTGCTTCCTTAAAATCTTTAGAGAACCAGTAAGTATAATAATCCCTTCCTGTATCATAAATATCAGGAATCAGTTTATTATTCATTCCAAAAAAAGGATCCGGTACCTCTTTATTTTCCAGCATAGTGGTCAGTACTGTTCCAGGAACTACAGCTTTTTTCCAGCCTGACAAAGAGAAGCTAGCATTAGAAATTTCAGTACCCTTTGCTTTTACTTGAGTAGATGGCATACATAGCCAGCCCGAATTGAGTTCATATTGATCTTGAGCTGATGACTGATTGAATGTTGCCATGACCATCAGCAAAGAAAACAGCATTTTGAGCAATCGGAATTTGGTGGTTTTAGACATTACGAATTTGTGTATTTATTTGGGTTTTTAAAATAATGGTATAAATATGTTCAATTTTTTTGACAGGATGAAAGATTGCTATTAAACAAGGAGTCGTATAGCAGAAAGAACGTAACCAGACAGAAGATCATTCAAAAAATGAAGAAGCTGGTCATTAAAAGAATTTCATTTTATATTAACAGTAACTTAAGTACCTTAATACCCTAAAAATTATTTAAAAATCTAACATCAAATAATATGTTAAATCGGTTTAGCTTATTAATTGATGAAATTATAATAAAATATGGAGAATACAAAACCGTGTAATATGATTATAGCAATTAATCAATCCCATTTCTTCACACAAATTTAGTTTTAATGCAAAAAGCCCCGTCAGTAAAACTAACGGGGCTCCATATCCTATTGTATTTTAAGAAACAGCTTTCACTTCATGTTCTTTAGCAGCAAGATAACGCTCTGCATCCAATGCTGCCATACAGCCTGAACCCGCAGCAGTTACTGCCTGACGGTAGTAATGATCCTGTACATCACCAGCTGCAAAAACACCTTCAATATTTGTTTTTGTAGTACCAGGAATAGTTTTCAGATAACCAGTATCATCCATATCCAACCAGCCTTTAAAAATGTCAGTATTTGGTTTATGACCGATAGCCACAAAGAATCCCTCTACTTCCAGATCTTTTTCTTCACCAGTTTTGTTATTTAAAATCTTCAGACCAGTTACATTTTTACCATTTCCTAAAACCTCTTTAGCTTCAGAATTATAGATTACTTCAATATTAGGCGTATTTAATACACGGTGAACCATTGCTTTAGAAGCTCTGAATTCATCACGACGTACCAGCATATATACTTTCTTACATAATTTAGCCAGATAAGTTGCTTCTTCTGCTGCAGTATCTCCTGCACCAACAATAGCCACATCCTGATTTTTGAAGAAGAAACCATCACATACCGCACAAGCCGAAACTCCAAAACCATTGTAATGCTGCTCACTAGGTAAGCCCAGCCATTTCGCAGTAGCACCAGTAGAGATAATGACTGTATCAGCAGTAATTGTTTTAATCTCATCTACCACAACCTGATGTGGTGTAGCTGAAAAATCTACTGAACTTACATAACCAAAACGGATATCTGCACCAAAACGTTCTGCTTGCTTGCGGAAATCTTCCATCATTTCAGGGCCCATGATGCCATTAGGATAACCTGGGAAATTGTCAACATCAGTAGTCTGCGTCAATTGTCCTCCAGCTTCCATTCCGGTATACAACACTGGTTTCAAATCTGCTCTGGCAGCATAAATTGCAGCAGTATAACCTGCTGGACCCGAACCTATGATCAGACACTGAACGTGTTCTATTTCTTGAGAAGTATTCATCTATTTATTTATTAATATTTTCTATTATAGCTATACACCTGTACAACTACAGATGATCTTATATTCTTTTTAATGTACAAAATTAAGATTTAAAGCGGGATGCGCAAAAGATTAAAAACGGCTAATTTGTCTTTGTGCGCTCTGCCTGCTTTTCGCGGAGTTTTTTACCTTTTAAAGTAGAAACCAGCTGATCATTGACATATTCATTTTCCTGTTTACCGTCACTAAGCGTCCAGGTGCCTTCTTTTTTTCCATTAGTATACAAACCAGAAACCTGCTCCACACCTCTGCTGTCAAAAGCTTTATAAGGTCCATGGATAATACCCTGCGAAAAAGTAATGATCTGTTTCATTTTTCCGTCCGGATAAAAAGTAATCCAGCGGCCATCACGTCTTCCATTCTGATAAGAACCAATCAGTTCAATATATCTTTCCTTTCCGTTGATCTCAAAGCCGTCATTCCGATTGTTATTTTCGGGCGTAATCCAGCTGTAATAAACGAATTTACCTACAGGTATTTCCATATCATCATCCCTGAAAGAACCAGAAGCTAATAGTACACCGCTAAAATCATACTTTTTAAAAGTATAGACGCTGTCTCCGCTGATTTTACCCAGCACACCATAAGTTACTGCCTGAGTAGAGTCCAGCGTAAGCTGATCCTTATCATCAAGTAAAACCTTTTTGATCTGGGCATAAGTACTAAATCCCGCGAACAGCAGAAAAAAACAAACAAGTATCCGTTTCATTGTAACACAAAGTTAGGGACTAGGTCTGGATAATTCCAACATTGAATTGTCTTTTTATTGGCGACTGATTCGCCGCTTCAATTCCCATAGAAATCACCTTACGTGTTTCCAGTGGATTAATAATTCCATCTACCCATAACCTGGAAGCTGCATAAAAAGGAGTCGTCTGGCTATCATAACGGTCAGTAATCTCTTTCAGCAATTCAGCTTCCTTCTCCGGAGTAATTGTTTCCCCCTTCGATTTAAGTGAAGCGGCCTGAATTTGTAACAAAGTCTTTGCAGCCTGAGAACCACCCATGACAGCAATTTTGGCACTTGGCCATGCATAAATCAATCGTGGATCATAGGCCTTACCGCACATTGCATAATTACCAGCACCATAAGAATTACCAATAACAATCGTGAATTTAGGGACCACTGAATTAGCTACCGCGTTCACCATTTTTGCACCATCCTTAATAATCCCGCCTTGCTCCGATCTGCTGCCCACCATAAAACCAGTCACATCCTGTAAAAAAACCAAAGGAATTTTCTTCTGGTTACAATTCATAATGAAACGCGCCGCTTTATCAGCACTGTCAGAATAGATTACACCGCCAAACTGCATTTCGCCTTTTTTAGACTTGACGACTTTACGCTGATTGGCGACAATACCAACAGCCCAGCCATCTACCCTGCCTAAACCACAAATAATACTCTGACCATATTCTTTTTTATATTCTTCAAATTCCGAATTGTCTACCAGGCGGTAAATGATTTCGTGCATATCATATTGTTTCTCTCTGTTTTCAGGCAGGATTCCAAATATATCTTCAGGATTTAATTTCGGTTCCTGAGGCTTCACACGGCTAAAACCAGCCGATTGAGGTTCCCCAAGCATACTCATCATAT
Organism: Pedobacter sp. WC2423; assembly: GCF_040822065.1. Classification (NCBI taxonomy): domain Bacteria; kingdom Pseudomonadati; phylum Bacteroidota; class Sphingobacteriia; order Sphingobacteriales; family Sphingobacteriaceae; genus Pedobacter; species Pedobacter sp. WC2423. The sequence goes on along the minus strand of NZ_CP162005.1, from coordinate 5,823,796 downwards.
TACGGATACTATCCAGCGCAGCCTGGTCATTCGGTTGTTTGTAATCTGTAACGCCAGATATTTCGCAATGTGTGGTTGCTCCACCCAATGTTTCATTGTCAACCTCTTCACCAATTGCAGACTTTACCAGATAAGAGCCCGCAAGAAAAACAGAACCAGTTCCCTCCACAATCATAGCTTCATCACTCATGATCGGCAAGTATGCCCCACCGGCAACACAAGAACCCATGATTGCTGAAATCTGTACAATTCCGTCAGCAGACATCATTGCATTATTCCTGAACATTCTTCCAAAGTGTTCCTTATCAGGAAATATTTCGTCCTGCATCGGCAGATAAACCCCGGCACTATCTACCAGGTAGATCACCGGAAGTCTGTTTTCCATCGCAATTTCCTGCGCACGAAGATTTTTCTTGGCAGTCATTGGAAACCACGCCCCCGCTTTCACAGTAGCATCATTGGCGACAATCATACACTGACGTCCCGATACATAACCAATCCCACAAATTACTCCGGCAGACGGACAGCCTCCCTGTTCTGCGTACATACCGTCCGCAGCAAAGGCCCCTATCTCTAAAAATTCTGTTTCTTTATCGATCAGGTAAGCTACTCTTTCCCTGGCCAGCATTTTACCTTTTTCTTTTTGCTTCGCCGCACTCTTTTCTCCCCCTCCAGCAAATATTTTCTTCAGCTTTGTTTTAAGTTCATATACCAGCTGCTTATTAATATCTTCGTTTTTGTTAAATTCGATGTTCATTCGGGCAAGATAAGCCATTCTACCAAATTATAGAAAGAGAAATACAAATTTTACAAGATAAAATCACTCTTATTGTCAATAAGACACATTATATATTGGGTGATCAGCTCAGATTTCTATCCTCAAACCATACCGAATCAGGTGTCGCTTTAAAGTCCATCATTTTTTGTATTAACTCCACTGGCTCAGTCGCATCAATGACCAGCTTTCTGTTATTTGGTGTCAACAATTTATGCGCAACCATCACATCCAGTTGTGCAAATAGATGATCATAAAAACCACCAACATTCAATACACCAATGGCTTTATTATGCAAACCTAACTGTAACCAGGTCAACACTTCAAAAAACTCTTCCAGAGTCCCGAAGCCACCAGGCAGAATAATAAATCCATCCGAAAGATCGGCCATTTTTTGCTTCCGCTGATGCATGTTCTCCGTAACAATCAGTTCAGTAACCTCCAGATTCCCAACCTCTTTATCCAGCAAGAACTGCGGAATTACTCCTGTCACCAATCCTTTACGGTTTAATACTTCTTCCGAAATAATTCCCATTATTCCAACACTGCCACCACCGTAAATCAAACGGATGTCCTGGTCTGCAAATGCCTGCGCCAGGTTCTCTACAGCTGTTCTTAAAACCGGATCCCCGTTAAAATTAGCCCCGCAATAAACACAAATCGATTTCATTCAAAAATATTATTTAGTATCAGTTTTAGACTTTTTAGTATTTGCAATAAATGCATCTCTTAAATTTTCCAGATCAGCAACCAACTGTGCTTTAATAGCCTGGAAATCAAAATCTAAAGTATTGAAAGAATAATTTTTAAAAGTAAGTTTATAACTTAAAACCAATGGCCCTAACTCATAAGTTGATTCTTTAACAGCCTCTTCCAATTCCAAACCATTCTCAGTGAAGGTGATATTTTCAATCAGGTTATTCAAAATCTGTTTTTTATCTTCTCGATGTCCTTCCCTGTCATAAACAAAAGTAAATAAAGCCTCAGCGTAATTTCTGATCGAATCCATAATAGACAGGTTCTCTGATATCGCTTTTTTCAATTCTTTCTTGATTTTAGCACGTATTTCATTACGCCCTTCAAATCCTGCTGCCTCATCCTCAACCAATAATTCCGACTGATAACTTTTTAAGGCTTCAATGCCAAGGAATGATAATTTAACACCATCTTCCGATTCTTCCAAAAAAGCAGGAGCTGCTATTTGATCAAAATCAGTTATATAAACACCCGCAACAGGTACTTCAATTTCTATTCTCATCAGATTCTATGCTATATATAGTATAATAAAAAATCACTTCAATCCTTTTTATAAAAAAGCACCGAAATGATTTTAAACAATTTCAAAGCGGATAAATTATCTCATTCCACCCCTCAGATCGCAAATATACTGATATATTATTTTACAAAGACAGAAAGTGCTGTAGCTCCCCCTCTCTCTGAATTGATTTCCTGGACAAAAAACAGGTTTTTCCATGTTTTAGCTGTCCCACCTTCATTAACAACAACATAGACATCACTGTCATTTACAAATACAGAATTTGCTGTAATCATTCCTATCTTTTCATATGAACCAGATACTAAGTTAGCGGCTATCTTATTTCTCCACAATTTAGCTGTGCAGGTAATACCGTCATTTTCGTAACCTGCAACATAAACATCGCTGCCATTTACAAAAAGAGAGTTGCCGATAGCTTGCGTTGTGCCATCAGTTAAGTTATCAGTCACCCCATTTTTCCATATTTTAACTACAGATTTTGATAAAGGCGTTGAGCCTATACCTTGATTTCCGGGAAGATTACCATCTTCTGGATTTATATTCTCTTCACTGCTTACATAAACGTCAGTTCCACTTACAAAAACAGCTTTGGCAACAGCATGTTTTGTTCCATCGCTTAACCTGACAGCAACCCCATTTTTCCATAAGGTAGCAACAGTTTTACGGCCTTCCAGGAATTCATAACCTGCTGCATAAACATCGTTACCGTTCACATAAACTGAGTAAGCTCTTGAAAACTTTGGCCCGCTTGCCAGTTTAACAGCTACTCCGTTTTTCCAGACCACAGCAAATCCGTGATCAAAACCAGCTACATAAACATCAGTACCGCTTACAAAAATTGAATAGGCACCGGAATAAAGCTCGCTGCTCAGTACTGTAGCGACACCATTTTTCCACAATACGGTTTTAAGACCATCTTTCCCTGTAACGTAAACGTCATTAGTCTCACTCACATAAACAGAATAAGCCTGTGCTAAATTAGTTGTTCCATCAGTCAGCTCAGTTGCAACCCCATTTTTCCATAAGGTAGCTACCGGAACCAGTTTACTATTATACCGCCAGCCAGCTACATAAATATTTGTAATTTTTGAAGGGTCTGGCTTAACTACCGGAGGAAGCGTTGGGGCGACTACCTCATCCTTAGATTTAGAGCAAGAGGTAATCAAGGCAAATAAGCCAATTGTAAAAATTAATTTTAAATTTTTAATTTCCATATCGTTTCATGCTGAACAAGATAATCAGTTCACCAAAATAAAAATTAATTAACATAAAAGCACAATTAATTTATACTATATGAAATAACAATTCTGATACATTGCTAAATTGAAACCTGAATCGTCTGCTTAATATAATATATGCTGTATAAAAAAAGCATGCTATGAATATACCCATAGCATGCTTTTAATCCTAAAACGCGGAGCTTTTTAATGGCCTAACGTGAATAGTTTGGAGCCTCTTTAGTGATAGAAATATCATGCGGATGACTTTCTCTCATTCCAGCTGCTGTTATTCTTACAAACTTAGCCTGTTGAAGCTCTTCAATAGTTGCAGCACCACAATAGTGCATTCCTGCTCTCAGGCCACCAACATATTGATAAATCACTTCAGCTAAAGTACCTTTATAAGGAACACGGCCAACAATACCTTCAGGAACAAGTTTAGTGACTACATCTTCTTCATCCTGAAAATAACGGTCTTTAGAACCATGCTGCATCGCTTCTACAGATCCCATACCCCGGTAAGACTTGAATTTACGTCCTTCATATATAATCGTCTCGCCCGGTGATTCCTCTACTCCTGCAAATAAAGAACCAGCCATGATTGAACTTGCACCAGCTGCAATTGCTTTAACGATATCTCCCGTTTGTTTGATACCACCATCAGCAATAACAGGGATTCCTGTACCTTCTAAAGCCTTTGCACATTCATAAACTGCATATAACTGAGGTACTCCCACACCTGCTATGATCCTTGTTGTACAGATTGAACCAGGCCCTATACCAACTTTAACAGCATCAGCACCTGCCTCAGCAAGTGCCAGAGCAGCGTCAGCAGTCGCAATATTACCAGCAATCACCTGTAAATCAGGGAAACGGGCTTTAATTGCTTTAACCATATCAATTACACCTTTTGAATGTCCGTGTGCAGTATCCACAGTAACTACGTCTACACCAGCTTTAACCAGCGCAGCAACGCGGTCAATATTATCAGCGGCAACACCAACAGCAGCACCAACCCGAAGGCGGCCACGTTCATCTTTACAAGCTTTAGGGTAATTTTTATATTTCTGAATATCTTTAAAGGTGATTAAACCCGCAAGATGACCTTCTTTATTGATAACCGGTAATTTTTCGATTTTATAGTCCTGAAGAATTTCTTCAGCCTGAATCAGTGTAGTTCCTTCAGCAGCAGTAATCAGATTTTCAGAAGTCATTACTTCAGAAACCGGGCGTTGCATATCTTTCTGGAAACGAAGGTCGCGATTGGTAATAATACCAACCAGTTTATTGTTATTGTCAATAACAGGTATACCACCTATTTTATATTTCGTCATGATCTGGAATGCATCTGCAATAATAGCATCAGCACGAAGTGTTACCGGATCTTGTATCATTCCGCTTTCTGAACGTTTAACCTTGCTAACTTCTTCAGCCTGGCGTTCAATACTCATATTTTTGTGCAGCATACCAATACCACCAGCCTGAGCAATTGCAATTGCCAATCCTGATTCAGTAACGGTATCCATTGCAGCAGAAACTACAGGTACATTAATACGTATTTTTTTTGTTAAATAACTTCCGGTGTTTACATCACGTGGAAGGACTTCGGAGTAGGCTGGAACTAATAATACGTCATCGTATGTTAGTCCTTCGGCAATAAATTTTTGGGGATCGAGTTGCATGGCAAATAATTAGGAGTTATTACTTGCCGGGCAAATCTACATAAATTATCTGGAACCAGAAACATTTCTCTCCAAAAAACGAGTATTGAAGAGAAATTGACAATTAAATCAGCTCTCTGAACCCCCTTCAGGTTCACAATGCTGTCTCAACTGCTTAGGCCCTTGTGGCCAGATATAAGAAGTTGTTTGTTTTTTCCAACCTAACTTCTGATAAAAATCACCTTTGCCCGGAGCTGCTGTTAAATTCACAAAATGATAATTATCAAGCTGTCCATTCAGCATATTGATAATCTTTTTTCCTAAACCATTTCCCTGGAAATCAGGATCAACAACAATATCTGCCATCAGTGCATAATAACGTCCATCCCCTACTACCCTTCCAAAAGCGATTATCTGATCTTCATGGTAAACAAACAAAGTCCAGGTGCTTTTTCTGAAGGCAGATTCGATCTCCGGCTCTACCCTTGTTCTCCAGTCAATCTTATAGAAAAGTGCACAAACATAAGTCCAGTCAACTGTAGACAAATCATGGTTCAGCTTATATACGAAACTGTTAATATCGATTTTTTTTAGCGTCATAAATCTATTTTACAATCATTACAAAAGGAATGAAATGATCTTTACCGGGCACAAATATGAGCAAATATTTCAGGTAAAAAAAAGCTGAAAAGAAAAGAAATATTTTTTTATTTCACTAACTATCTTTCCATCAGGAAGAACCCATGGGCTGAAAATTTTAAATATTTATATTTCAAAACACTTTTTTCATCAGAAAACTTAGTCTTAATTTGCAAAATAAATATAACGCTCATGCTTAAAAAATTAAACCTCTTATTAATAGTCCTGCTATTGATAAAAATAGAGGTTTCTGCTCAAAAAACACAAGAAAAACTTCCTGTCTTTAAATATGGTAAAGTTGAACCCGGCGAATTTGAAACCAAACCCGATGGGGTTGATTCAAGTGCTGCGGCCATTAAACTCTTCGATGTGGGAAATGGCTATTTTGAAATCGGGCCAGGTGGCGGATTTATCTATGTTTTTGAGCGTCATGTCAGATACAAAATCATCCAGAAAAAGGGTTATGATCTTGCCGATTTAGAGTTAAGGCTATATCGCGATGGTAAAGGCAATGAAGAAAAACTGGATCTCATCAATGCTGCGACTTATAACCTGAACAATGGAAAAATTGAAGTTAGTAAAATGGCTGGTGATGCGAAATTCACAAATCAGGTGGATAATAAGCATGTTATCAAAAAAATTACGCTTCCAAATGTAAAAGAAGGCTCAATTATAGAGTATCGTTACAAGACAAAATCTGACTTTACTTTTAAACTCGATGACTGGTATTTTCAGGAAAAGTACCCAACTAAATATTCATCATTCACCATAACGATTCCAGAATATTATTTGTACAAAATTGAAGTAGGTGGATATTACGATATTAATAAAATTGGCCCTGTTGATAATTCACAGAACCTGACTATACCTAATGGTTCCGGAAAATCAGAAACAATTAGTGTCAAGACTTCAAAGACCCAATATTACATCAAAAATATTCCCGCTATCAAAGATGAAAGTTATATCACTACACTTGATGATTATGCCAGCAAAATAGGATTTGAACTTAAGGCGACCAATTTCCCACAGGGCGGCTATCAGGAATATACCACTACCTGGCCAAAAATCATAAAAGAAATGATGGCTCATGATAACTTTGGCGGATATATTCAGAAGAAAAATCCAGGTAAGGAATTGATTAAAGAGATCATTAAAGATGAAACCACTCCAGAAGGAAAAATGAATCTCATCTTTAACTATGTAAAAAACAACATTAAATGGGACAATAAATATCGGCTGTATACTGACGCAAACGGCCCTAAATCTGTGCTGGAAAAGAAATCCGGGAGTTCATCGGAGATCAATCTGTTACTGCTTAATCTGCTGGATGCTGCCGGACTGGAAAGTTATCCTATAATCATCAGTACAAGAGATAACGGCACACACCCTGGTTATCCGCTGGCAAGCAAGTTTAACAGCGTTGTCATAATGACAATTACCGGAGATCAAAAAAACCTGTTAGATGCAGTAAATAAAAATAATACCCCAGGTCTTTTGAGCTATGCGAATTTAAATCATCGCGGATTAAAGATAAACCGGACTGACAATACCGGAGAGTGGATTTCTACCGAAAACAACAAGATAAGCAGAAGCAGTATTTTTTATGCCCTCACGCTCGATACAGAGAATAAACTTAAAGGTACCTTATCAATATCAAGTAATAACTACGAAGGTCTTGACACAAGGAACGCTTACCAGAAAGCAACAAATCAGGAAGAATTTCTTAAAAATTACAAGAATGACAAGCCGGGCCTGGAAATAAGTAATTACAAAATTGAAAACCTGGATAACGCCGGGGAAACACTTATTGAAAGTATGGATGTGACGATTGAAGACAACATAGAAACTGCAGGTAACCTCTCTTATTTTATGCCACTTTTATATGAGCGGACAAAGAAAAATCCATTTACTCTGGAAGAGCGGAATTACCCGGTAGACTTCGCTTACCCTAAAGAAGAGAACTATCATCTTTCTATCGAATTACCGGCTGGTTATAAACCAGAGCAACTCCCAAAAAACGAGAAATTTCAATTACCAGAAAATGGCGGCTCATTTACAATTATGTATGTAATGGAGGAGAATAAATTAAATATGGTTAGTAAAATCTCTCTATTGAAATCGAGCTATACTTCAGAAGAATATTATAACCTTAAAGAATTGTTTAATAATATTGTCCGTAAACAAGCAGAACAAATCGTACTTAAGAAAATATGAAACTAAGCCATTTACTATTTACCCTGTTAATTGGCTGCGCCACAGTAGTCAGTGCACAAGAAGCATATGATGTCGCTAATATTCCAGCGGAATTGTTAAAAAAATCAACTGTTGTTATCCGTGATGAAGAACAACACTTGACTATTAAAAGTAACAGCAATGCTGTTATGACCTATAAAACAGCGATCACCATTCTCAGCAAAAATGGAGAAGATAACGCAGTTATGTCAGAGTACTACGATAAATTTTCTTCGGTTTATAACCTTAAAGCATTTATGTATGATGCTAAAGGGATTAAAATAAGAACTTATAAGGCCTCCGATTTCAAAGATGAGAGTATCACTTCTGATGGAACAATGTATGATGATAACCGGATAAAAAAGATGGTATTTTTGAATGCCACTTTTCCCTATACCATCGAGTATAGTTATGAAAAAAGTTACAATGGTTATATTGCCTTTCCGTCATGGAGTCCTGTAAGTGCTTATGACTGTGCGGTAGAAAAATCTGTATATACTTTACAAGTACCTAAAACAGTTACCTTTAAATATTTAAAGAGTAAGGGCCTTCAAACAGATTCTACGGTCACCGCTGACAAAACAACTTATACATGGGCTTGTCAAAACCTGAACTCATTTACCTATGAACCGATGTCAACCGGGCTTAATACGATTACACCCTGGGTATTGGTTTCTCCAAATAATTTTGAGTATGACAATTCCAGGGGCAGTGTTGAAAACTGGAAAAACATGGGTGATTGGATTTATCAGCTCAGTAATACAGTGCAGCCGTTGCCAGAGAAAACAAAAGCAACCATTCAGGCCTTAATCGCTTCGGCTAAAACAGATCAGGAAAAGATAACTATTCTCTATCATTATTTACAATCGAATACCAGGTATGTAAGCGTTCAGCTTGGAGTTGGAGGTTTCAGACCAATAACAGCAGATAAAGTTGCCTCAGTGAACTACGGAGATTGTAAAGCGCTGTCAAATTACATGAAAGCGATTTTAACAGAAGCCGGTATTCCATCTAATCTCGTTGTTATAGGCAACGGTTTACCTTCACTGAATAAGGACTATGCAAGTTTTGGACAGGCTAACCACATGATTCTTTGTGTTCCCGCAGCAAAAGACACCACTTGGCTGGAATGTACAAGTCAGTATACACCAGCAGGATATATTGGTAATAATAATTCCGGAAGAACTGTATTACTAGTAACAGAAGCTGGTGGAAAGCTGGTCAGCACCCCTGTTTATAAACCTGAAGACAATTTCCAAAACCGCATCACAACTGTAATGCTGACAACAGACAAACCTGCTGACGTCCACATCAAAACCTCTTACAGCAATTCTCAATATGAAGAGCAGCTGGGAATGATGTTGTTAGAACCCGCAGAGCAGCGTAAAAGAGTCATGAGCAACCTGGGAATACCTGATATGGAAATTTCATCTTTAAGCTTTTTACAACCAGACAAAAGCTTTCCAAAAATAGAAGAAGATATTGTTCTGAAAAGTTCTCAGATGATCAGCCACGGAGGAGATAAATTATTTATAACCCTGAATTTATTAAACAGAAGAGAAAGTGTACCCGCCAAAGTTGAAAACAGACAAACTTCTTTTTCAGTGGCCTATGGATTTAAAGATACCGATGTAACTACCTATACCTTACCAGAAGGTTATAAAGTAGAATTTGTTCCTCAGGATATTTCGCTGGAATCAGAATTTGGAAAATATACAGCTAAAGTAACTGTGAAAGACAATTCAATCGTCTATACACGTAATCAGACCATGAACAGCAAGAAATATGCGCCTGAAAAATACAAAGACATTGTAGAATTTTACAAAAAAATATACGTAGCAGACAAACAAAAAGCAGTACTGGCTAAAATTAATTAGCCAGTACTATTTCTTATTTTTTACCAACCACAACTTTCGTAAAATCTTCAGTATTTAAATATTTGTTAGCCAGTGCTTTTAACTGTTCAGCAGTAATTGATTTGACTGTATGAATGTAATTATCATAATAGTCATAATCCAATCCTGAATAATAGATGTTTTTAAATTTATCAGCATGGGAGAATGCATTTTCCAGACTTCCAAGCATAGAACCCAGCATATAACTGCGAACCAGGCTCAGCTCCAGCTCAGAAACTGCTGCTGATTTCAATAAGCCGATTTCCTTCTCTATCTCATTTAATGCACTGGTACAAACATCAGCTCCAACTTCTGTAGCGATGAAAAAATACCCGGCATCTTTCAGAGAAACGATTGCAGAACCAATACCATAAGTATAACCTTTATCTTCACGGATATTAGCCATTAACCTGGAACCAAAGTACCCGCCTAAAAGACAGTTCAGCACCTGAAAACCCGCAAAATCCGGATGGGATCGATTGATACTCAAAGTTCCCATTCTGATTGCAGACTGTATCGCATCTGCCCTTTCAATGAAAATCTCTCCTTTTGGTGTACCTTCAAAAGAGAATTGATTGATTACAGAAGCAGCTCCGTTATTCCAGTCTTTACCAAAATTGGCATTCAACAAGTCGAATTCAGGAGCTTCGAATTTTCCGGCAACAAATATAGTACAGTTTTCAGGCTTGTAAGCAGCACTGAAATAAGCGACTAAATCTGCTCTTTCTATGGCCTGGTAATCCTCTACATCAATATCAGAACCATAAGTTGAAGTTCCGAAAATTGCATGTGCAAAATTCTTTCTGGCAATAAAATCATTTTTCTGCAAACTCACCTTCAGCGACTGCTGTTGATTTTGCTTAAAAATATCCAGTTCCTGCTGAGGAAAAATACTCTCATTTAATACAGACCATAAAATAGGCAGTACCGATCCAAGATGTTTATTCAGCGTATATATTTTGATACTCGATTGATCAGCACCGTAATCAGTTTGCAAAAAGGCACCATAATAATCTACCTTATCGGCGATTTCCCTTGCAGTAAGCTTATCAGTTCCATTGTTGATCAAATGGTTTACCGCAATGGCCTGCAAAGGTTTAGATTCATCCCAGTTTACATTTTCAAAAACAAATTCAATACGAACAAGCTCCTGTTTTCCGGCATTCACAGTAAATACCTTAATACCGTTTGCTAATTCCTGTTTTTGAGGGGCAATAAAATTAATATCATTCACCTGTTTTGACTCAGGTATAAGGGTTCGGTTAAGCATTTTCGGAAGTTAAGTAGTATAAAGTAGAACATTGCGCTCTCACAAAAGTCTTTTTGGCAACTTGAAGCAGTCTGGCCGCATCAACAGCAAGGTATTTCTGAATTTCAGTATTTAATCCGTCTGCATCACCCAATAGCTCATAATAAGCAAGATTCATTGCTTTATCAAGCAGGCTCATTTCCGCAAACACCATGATAGATTCCGACTTATTTTTCACTTTCGTCAATTCTATCTGGCTAACCTCTTCGGTTGCAATTTTATCAAGTTCAGCCCAAACAGCTTTTTCGGCGGCTTCCATCGTCACTCCTTCACTCAGTTTACCCTCTACAACGAATAAACCTTCATCCAGACTACTCGTAATATAAGCATGAATATCACTAAACAACTGCTGATCTTTCAGTAAACTGTTATATAATCTGGAAGACTGTCCCTGAGAAAGTACATCAGATAAAAGATCATAAGCCTGGTAATCAGCATCTCTGCGTGCACACATTTTAAAAGCCAGGTAAAATGCATTTAAAGGAACATTTGCAGTCACGGTTTCCTTACGCGCTTCAGTTTGCGCAGGCTCCTGAACCAGATTCCTCACATATTTATCTCCCGCAGGAATAGGACTGAACCATTTTTCTGCCAGCAACTTAATCTCTTCCGTTTTTACATTTCCACCCACAACCATAATGGCATTCTGCGGATTATAATGTTTTTTAAAGAAGGCCTTCACATCTTCCATCGAAGCATTTTCGATTTGCGCGAGATCCTGTCCTATAGTTGCCCAGCGATAAGCATGCTTTTTATAAGCAAGCGGCCTTAACTTCAGCCATACATCACCATAAGGCTGATTTAAATATCTTTGTTTAAACTCTTCACAAACCACGTTACGCTGTGTTTCCAGACTTTTCTCAGAAAACGCCAGGCTCAGCATACGATCACTTTCCAGCCAGAAAGCAGTTTCAATATTCGTAGCCGGCAAAGTGATATAATAATTTGTGATGTCATTACTCGTGAAAGCATTGTTTTCCCCTCCTACTCTTTGCAGCGGTTCATCATAGACAGGTATATTCACAGAACCTCCAAACATGAGGTGTTCAAAAAGATGTGCAAAACCGGTTTTACCCTCTTCCTCATCACGCGCACCAACATCATAAAGGATGTTTAATACCGCCATAGGGGTTGTATCATCTTCGTGTACCAGAACACGTAAGCCATTAGCTAGTGTAAAACGATTAAAATCTACCATAAAATATATAATTGTGTCAAATATAGGAATAATGATTTAGGGTAAATGTGATAATCTCATGAAATAAAAACAGCAGAACAAATGGTATATTTGCTGTATGAATACTGCCGAATTATTACAAAGGGCTCTGCAATTCGACTTTTTAACAAAAGAAGAGGGCGTGTTTTTGTACCACAATGCTGCTACTGCCGATCTGGCCTTTGTTGCAAATGAGCTGAGAAAAAAACAAGTACCGAGCGGAAAAGTTACCTGGCAAATTGATAGAAACGTCAATACCACCAACGTCTGTATAGCGAACTGTAAGTTTTGCAATTTCTTCAGAAGACCCGGACATGACGAAAGCTATATCACTGACATAGAAACTTATAAAGTCAAAATTGAAGAAACTTTCCGTCTGGGCGGTGATCAGCTGCTTTTACAGGGTGGTCATCATCCCGACCTTGGCCTTGAATTTTATGCTGACCTGTTCAGAAAGTTAAAAGAACTTTACCCTGATCTTAAATTACACGCTTTAGGTCCGCCGGAAATTGCACACGTTGCAAAAATTGATAAACTTACACATACAGAAGTTTTAAGCGCACTAAAAGCTGCCGGTATGGACTCTTTGCCTGGTGCAGGTGCAGAAATACTGAATGACAGGGTCCGCCGGTTAATTTCTAAAGGAAAATGTGGCGGACAAGAATGGCTGGACGTAATGCGTGCAGCACATCAGCTGGATATTACAACTTCTGCAACAATGATGTTTGGTCACGTTGAAACGATAGACGAACGCTTTGAACACTTAGTTTGGATCAGAGAAGTTCAAAGTGAAAAACCAGCAGATGCCAAAGGATTTTTAGCCTTTATTCCATGGCCTTTCCAGGATGACGGTACTTTATTGAAGCGTTTAAGAGGAATTACGAATGATGTTTCCGGAGATGAATACGTAAGAATGCTTGCTTTGAGCAGAATTATGCTGCCGAACATTAAAAATATACAAGCTTCGTGGCTGACTGTAGGTAAAAATGTAGCACAATTGTGTTTACATGCGGGTGCTAACGATTTTGGTTCTATTATGATTGAAGAAAATGTAGTTTCTGCTGCTGGTGCACCACACCGTTTTACTGCAAAAGGAATACAGGATGCTATCAGAGAAGCAGGTTTTGAACCGCAATTAAGAGGTCAGCAATATAACTACCGTGACCTGCCTGAGCACTTAGAAGAACAAGTGATTAATTACTAATCATGTGGCTATAAAAAATAAAAAGGAAGAAGATTTCAATCCTCTTCCTTTTTCTCACCAGATCTCCCCCTCAAAAAATTATTTGATAAACAGACTTGCAATTGCAAGTACCTGATCTTTAGTTAGTGGTTCATCAAAAGCTTCTGTTGATGCATTTACAGAGAAACCAAGACCTGGAATATTAATATCTAACTGTGTTACATTATCTTCACCAGCATAACTCGCTGCCGCTGCTGCAACCCCGCTATCATTAGCACCAGTAATCCATGGTTTTAAAGAAGTTAAGCCTCCACCAGCCGGAGCTTTACGCATCTGGCGGATATGTGAAGCGTGACGCGCTTCAACAGAGTGAATCTGTAAGGCAGTTTGTAATACACTTGGGCTGCTCATTAAGTTCCCAGCCTGACCTTTATAAGCTCTTACACCTGTATCTTCAAACACTTGCGCTACCGCAAGGAAAGTTGGATAATCAGAAAATACAGTAGGGAAATTTCCTTTTGCAGTAAAATCAAACGAAGCCGCCGTATAAGATACCGGAGTACCGCCCGAAGCAGTAATTGCTCCTTTTAACAAATTAACGTGTGCTAATTCATGATCACGAATTGTATTGATCGCGCCTACAGCAGGTGTACCGGCAGGAATTAATCCAGCAGTATTAATACCAGTCTGGTAAAAATTATATTCAATATATTCTAAAGTTAAAGCAAAGTTCAGCACATCAATCACACTGTTTGTGGTTTGTCCGTAAGCCTTCTTGAACATAGAACCTAAAGCCATTGGAAGCGCAGCTAAAGCTACTTTTGATCCAAAGCCATAAAATGATTTCATTGCTGCTCTGCGTGGATTTAAGCGTTCATACACTTCCCCATCCACTTTTTCAATTTCTTCTAATATGTTAATGATATTCATGATTTCCCGGATTAAGAAGTAGGTAAATTAGACGCGTTAATTGCAGTTTTAAGATAGGTCTTAGCAATGGTTAAAACCTGGATAGGTGTTTTAGCACCATCAAGTCCATTCGCATCAACAGCTGTTAAATCAGCGAAAGACCCATTCGAAATCAAATCACGGATTAAAGCAGCATGACGGGCTTCAACAGAAACAATTTTTCCGGCAACCTCTAAATATTTTGCCGTTTTTAAAAGTTTACCCGCGCCATTATAGGCTGAAACCCCTAAATCTTCAAATGCTTTAGCTGCATTCAATACACTTGTTCTGTCCGCGAAATTGATTGAGGAGAAATCTACTGTTAAACTTACAATCGCACCAGTACCTAATGCTTTTTTGAAAAATTCACGGTGAGCTAACTCATGGTCTCTGATATCAGTTAATAAAGCAAGCTCATTTGCAGGAATGCCTGTATAAGGGCTTTTTACTACTGCATCATAAAATGCACCCTCTAATTGTTCCAGTGCATATGCGTAATTTAAGATACCCGGATCACCGCTACCTAAATCCACACCTGAATCCAATCCTGGGGTACTTTTGTCTTTTTTACAGCCCGCAGCAATTAAAGCCACCCCTGCAACTCCTGCTCCTGCATATTGCAGAAAAGATCTGCGTTGCAGTTTTGCAGTCAGAATACCGCTCTCCTGAAGCAGTACCTCTTTCTCTCCTTGTAAACTTTTCATAAGAAATGATTTAAATTATGGTTCAACTAAGTTGAGGGCCCCCATGATTATACCGTGACATACGGCATATAAATTGGTTTGGTTTTTGACTTTGTTAAAAAAATTCTTGACTACCCTATTTTTTTGATAATTTCACCTTATAAAAATATCGGCTTGTGTTCAATGTGATAATAGTAGACGATGAAGAATTTGCGCGCTCTTCACTTTTTTTTCTCTTACAGGAAAATTGCGAAAATGTACACATCAGCGGGATTGCAAAATCTGTAGATGAAGCACGTGAGCTGCTCTCTTTACATGAGGTTGACCTGATCTTTCTGGACATCGCTATGCCCGGAAAAAATGGCTTTGAACTTATTCCAGATGCAAAACTGAACAATACCCAGGTCGTTTTCACTACCGCTTATGATCAGTATGCTTTAAGAGCAATTAAGGCTAATGCCCTGGACTATTTACTCAAGCCAATCGACATCGATGAGCTCAAAGAAACTGTAGAAAAAGCAGCAAAATTAATCCGTATGATTGACCAGGAATCCGACCGGAATGAGCGCTTAAAAAATTTAGCAAATAATTTAGCAGACCGGTCAGAAATCAGGAAAATAAGTTTGCCCAACGGACAAGGATATACCCTGATCGACCTCAATGAAATCATTCATATAGAAGCAGATAGCAATTATTCTATCTTCCATCTCGATAACAGGGAGAAAATCACGGTATCCAAAGTACTAAAGGATTACGAAGAGATTTTACCAGAAGACCAATTTATCCGCATTCATAAATCCAGTATTGTAAATTTAAATTACCTTAAAGAATACAACTCAAAAAACGGCCTGGAAGTTTTATTAAAAAATGGAGAGAAAATAGCCGTATCAAGACGCAGAGCAAGTATTTTTGCAGAGAAAGTTAAACAATATACCAATTTTGCCAGTGATAAATAAAGCAAGCGCTTTCCGTAGTAAAGGACTCATTCTATTACTCCTTTTACTGGTTTCTGGTATTTATGGCTACGGACAGACTACTTTTATTAAACACTATGGCAGTAAAGACGGTCTGCCCAGCAACAGCTGCTACTTTATCCTTCAGGACAAAAAAGGATATATCTGGGTGGCCTCAGACGCAGGCGTGAGCCGCTTTGACGGAAAAGTATTTGAAAACTTCTCTATTGATGACGGTTTACCCGACAACCAGATTATCCGGCTGAACGAAGATCGTTCCGGAAGAATCTGGTTTTTTTCTTTAAATGGTCAGCTCAGCTACTTTAAAAATGGGGTGATTTACAATGAAAGTAATGACAAATTACTCCAGCTTTTAAAATTTAATGGCGTAGTCACCTCCTTCTTTGAAGACAGCAAAGGTCATATCTGGTTTGGAACCAATAAAAATCTGCTGGCCAGATGGGATGGGCAATCCTTAAAAAAATACACCTCTACCGATCCCGAAAATCAGTTTATCAATACTTTTATTTACGAAGACCAGTCGGGCACGATATGGGCATCCAGTGCACACGCTGTGCGTATCTTTGATGGAGAAACCTTTCATAAAACAACATTTAAAGTCGGTTCTTTATCCTATAAAACTGTCAAAAACCTTCCCAACCGGACGATGTATTTCCTCGATAAAAAGGGACTTAACTTCAAAAACGGTATACAACAGCAGCTAACGATGAAGATCGACAGCACTTTGCTGGCAGATAATCCCGGCTATTTTTATGCAGAAAACCAAAAAGAGCTGTGGCTGACTACCAATTCAGGAGTGTACCACCTGGAAGCAGATGGTGTAAAAACACATTACCTGCATAACCTGACCACAAATCAGGTGATCAAAGACAATCGGGAAAATATGTGGTTTGCCACCGGTAATGGCATCTATATGTTACCTAAAAAGTCTAAAAGAGTTTATATCCGGGATAACCGTTATGGATTAAGCAACAATACCGTCAGAAGCATTATTAAAGACCATTCAGGTAATCTCTGGATGGGACTGGACAATGGAAAAATTAATATCCTGAACAAATCAACACATCAAATCAGCACAATTGATTTGCCTGATAAGAAAAAGTTCAGCAGCATTAAACAACTCAGTACCGATTCTTCCGGAGAAAAAGTATTTTTCAGTTCAGACTACGGCTTAGGTATACGCTCTGCTAAACAGACCAATACTGCGGATATCAAATACCTGAAAGAAACGCATAGTTCTGGTTTTGTATTGAAAAGCTTTAGTATCAGCAGCAAAAATCAGCTTACCCTGGCACTATCCTCTGGTGTAGTCATGATGAATGACCCTTTCCATAAACTATCATTTACTTCATCGAATTATAAAGAAGGAGAAAACTTCTTCAGCAACAGAGCTTATCGCGTCTATTATGATAAAGACGATAACTTATGGTTTTCCAACGTGAACGGGCTGGCCGAATTATCAGCAGGCAAACTCACCAGGCACTATCAGCGCCACCCTTTGTTAACCAAAAGGATTAACGACATCGCGCAATTGCCAGACGGTACTATTGTGCTCGCTACCGATGGATATGGGCTGCTTTTTTTTAAAAACAATCTGCTGATCCGTCAAATCACCCGTCAAGATGGGCTCGCAAACAATATCTGTAAAAGACTATTCATCCAAAAAGACCACGTTTGGGTAGTCACTACTAATGGTGTAAACCGGATCTTTCTAAACAGTAAAAATCCCGTGGAATCTTTCGAATACACCAATAACCTGCTCGACAATGATGTCAACGGCTTATATATAGACCGTGATACCGCCTATTTTGCCACTAACCATGGCCTTGTTTTCTTTGCTAATACCCCTTTTGACAGAAATAAGGAAATGCCTAAAGTATTGATCTCCGCGATCATCAATAACAGAAAGCCACTGAGCCTGAATACGGATTCCTTCAACCTGGCCCCAGCAGCAAATAACATTACATTTTACTACAGTGCCCTTGACTTTCAAAACAACTACATCTTATACCGCTACCGGTTAAAATCGGCCAGCCCATGGACAGAAACAAAAAACAGGAGACTGGAATTCTCTTCTCTGGAACCTGGAAGCTATAAATTTGAACTCAGTGCAAAAACAAACAACAGCCAGTGGAGCAAACCAGTAGCCGTAAGTTTCGTTTTAAAAGCACACTTCTGGCAATCCTGGTGGTTCATTTTCGTCATCCTGCTTTTGGCCAGCTTTAGTTTTTATAAGATTGCGGTCATTGTGACCCAGCAGCAAAAAGATAAAGAACAACAAAGGCTCCTGCTCAAAAATAAGATCCTGATGCTCGAACAACAGGCCCTGCAAGCGATGATGAATCCACATTTTGTTTTTAATGTGATGAACTCTATTCAACATTACATCAATACCAAAGACACTTCCTCAGCCAATAAGATACTTACCGGTTTTGCCCGGCTGATCAGAAAAAACCTGGACATCTGTACCAAAAGCTTTATTTCTTTAGAAGAAGAGATCGAATACCTGTCTCTTTACCTGACCCTGGAAAAGAAAAGATTTGGAGAAAAGTTTACTTATAACATTCACATTGCCCCGGACATCGATCAGGATGAGACGATGATTCCCTCTATGATTTTGCAGCCCTATATAGAAAATGCAATCTGGCACGGCCTGATGCCTAAAGAAGAAGGCGGAAAAATCTCCATTGTGATTCAGCAGCAAGATGCCTCTTTATTGATTCAAATCATAGATGATGGAGTGGGAATAGACAATTCATTACTTATCAAAAGAGAAAAACATGAGAGCAAAGGGATGAGTCTTACCCAGGAAAGGATCAACCTGATTAACCAGATTGAAGCAAACCCAATACAAATCAGTATTAAACAGAACGGCAATTCAGGCACAACTATCTCTATTTTAGTCCCAAACAGGTAAATATTACCGTTTACTCAAAGATACCTACCACTTACTAAGTATTATTCGTTTAAAATTAAAATAGCATTAAACTTGTTATAGATATTAAAACAAACAAAGTTTGTAAAACGCGTTCTTATAGAATTGGCCAAGATATTTTTAACCTAACCTAAAACTTATCTCAATTCAGGTTTCATTTGTGTGTTAAAAGTGGTAAAGTTAAAGCTTTACCACTTTTTTTTTGACTTGAATTATTGCTTGTTATGATCTGATCAGCAACTTATTGAAAAACTTCAGTCAAAATTTGAAAAAAGTTCTTTTTTTGAAAAGCTTTTTATGTTAAATTTGATTGAGCAAAAAATCAATAAAAGCAGCTTTGATGCTATTTAAAAAGATTTTTCGTAAATTTAACGTATCAACAACTCTGGTAATTTTATTTAAGACAAATGACAACTCCAAAAAAATCTGTTAAGAAAAGTTCATTAGATGATCAGGCACACGACAAAGAGATGAATGATGAGAATTCTTATGACTCTATTGAGAAAAAGAAGACTTTCGACGATGACGACGATGATTTTGATCTTCCATTAGATGATCTGGACACCTTCGACGACTTTGATTCAGACGATGACGATGATACTTACTAAGTAATTCTGTCAAATTATATAGAGCATCTTTTTTACAGGATGCTTTTTTTTTATCAGTGCTCTAACCCAAATGAATAAATGCAGTTAATTTCCGTTTCCAGTTCACCAACAAAAAAAGCGTTTCTACAGGTTCCCCATCTGATCTATCAAAACGATCAGAACTGGATCTGTCCGCTCGATCAGGATGTTGAAAAAACATTTGACCCGGAAAAGAATATCTTCTTTAAACATGGAGAATGTACCCGATGGATCTTAAAAGATGAACAAGGAAAGACAATTGGAAGGATCGCAGCTTTCATCAACACTAAAAAAGCATTTAACTATGAACAACCAACAGGCGGTATAGGCTTCTTTGAATGTATTGATAATCAAGATGCAGCCTTTAAACTATTTGATATTGCACAAGCCTGGTTAAAAGAAAAAGGAATGGAAGCGATGGACGGGCCAATTAATTTTGGTGAAAATGATACCTTCTGGGGTTTACTCGTAGAAGGCTTCACTCCCCCGTCTTATGGCATGAATTATAATCCTCCTTATTACCAGGCTTTTTTTGAAAACTATGGATTCGTCACTTCTTACCAGCAGATCACCAATCACCTTGCTGTCAGAAACCCTTTTCCTGAACGCTTTACAAAGATTGCCACCTGGGTAGCGAATAAACCAGGTTATACCTTTGAACACTTCTCTAAAAAGAATGCGGAAAAATATGTGCTGGATCTGATGGAAATCTACAATGATGGCTGGAAAGACTTTGAAAACTTTGTTCCGATCAAGAAAGAAACCCTGCAGGAGAGTTTTAAACAGATGGAGGCTATAATGGATGAAAAACTAATTTGGTTCGCTTACCTGAACGGAGAACCAGCTTCATTCGTAGTTATTATCCCTGATGCGAATCAAATGATCAAAGGTTTCCATGGAAAATTAGGTTTGATAGAAAAATTGAAATTTGTTTACCGCAGATGGAAAGGTGTAAACCGGATGAGAGCCATTGTAATGGGTACAAAAACTGCCTATCAAAAACACGGACTGGAATCCGCCTTATTTATTAAACTAAAAGAATATGTGCTGCCACTGGATCAGTATGACGAACTGGAATTATCATGGGTGGGAGACTTCAATGATAAAATGCTTTCTATTCATGAAGCAACCGGTGCTGTTTTCGGAAAGCGTCACCTGACTATGCGAAAAATCTTCACTGTCCATTAATTTAAAAGCCCGTTTAGAATTTCTAAACAGGCTTTTAAAATCTTACTATTTTTCTCTGATTTCTTCGTAAAGATCAATAACCTTCTTTTGAAGCTTAATGATTTCTTCTTCTCTCAGTGATAGTTTAGCCTTCAGATTATTGATCTCTTCAAAATTTACAGATTGAGGATTTTCTCCTTCTTTAGAGATGATGTCCATTGTAGAGACTTCAAAAAGATTAGCGATCTGAGCAAGCCTTGAGATGTTAATATCTGTAATCCCAGTTTCAATTTTCGAAAATGCAGGAATAGAGATGTTTAATCTTTTAGCTACTTCGCCCTGACTCCATCCATTTTTTTGACGGAGCTGTCTGATGTTCTTACCGATGATGTTCATTGTTATAAATTTAGGTGTGTTTTGTTCTTTAAGTATTCAACTCACGTGCCACTTTGGCTAAATCCATCCCGCCAAAATTACCCGAGCTCATCAGCAAAAGGTTTGTCTGGCGAAAATCCAGCCCTCTTAAGTATTGCTCAAGAGTAGAGGCATTGTCAAAAAAAGTAAGCTTATCATTATTAAATGCTGTTTGAACATCTATTTCAGTGAAAGGCTTAATTTTTTTTTGTTGAAATGTTTTTATATCTATATATACGATAGGATTCTCTGCACGGATCATCGTATCTGCATATTGCAGTAAAAAATTTTTATTTAAACTACTAAATGTGTGTAATTCTATACAAGCTACTAATTTTCTTTCCTCAAATTGCGACTTTACCGCCTCAATTGTAGCTTTTAATTTTGAAGGGGAGTGTGCGAAATCCTTATAAACATTTGTATTATTCTCTGCATTTAACAGCTCCAGCCTTTTAGATGCTCCTTTAAATGAGGTAATTGCCAAATTAAAATCATTTTCACTGATACCAATTTCTTTACAAACCAATTTCGCAGCACTTAAATTCATCAGGTTATGATCACCAAAAACTTTCAGTGGCAAATTTTCAGGCAGTAAATAAGTTATACCATCGTTAACGCGGTGTGCAGGAATTTCGTATCCGGTTTTAACAATTTCTTTAGGATTATTCCTCACAAGAGTACACAATTCCTGATCAGTCGAAGCATAAAATAACTTCCCTCCAGGCATGATGGTATCAATAAAAAGTTCAAATTGGTGCAAATAATTTTCAAAAGTAGGAAAAACATTTACATGATCCCAGGCTACCCCGCTGATTACTGCAACATTTGCTTTATAAATATGAAATTTTGGTCTTCTGTCAATCGGAGAAGCTAAATATTCATCTCCCTCGATAATAATTACAGGGGCTGCTTCAGTAAGACGCACCATCGTATCAAATCCCTCCAGTTGTGCGCCAACCAGGTAATCGAAATCTTTTTTGTAATAATTAAGTACATGCAATATCATCGAAGTAATCGTCGTCTTACCATGACTACCGCCAATTACAACTCTCAGTTTATCCTTAGTCTGCTCATAAATATATTCAGGATAAGAATAAATCTTTAGCCCAAGTGCCTGCGCCCTGAGTAATTCAGGATTATCAATAAGGGCGTGCATTCCTAAAATAACCGCATCAAGATCAGCGGTGATTGATTCCTCATGCCAACCCAGTTTTTCAGGTAAAATCCCATGTCTGGAAAGTCTGCTTGCCGATGGTTCAAAAATTAAATCATCTGAACCGCTTACAATAAAACCTTTCTGATGCAAAGCTATTGCCAGGTTGTGCATTGCACTTCCCCCAATAGCTATAAAATGTATTCGCATTCTCAAATATTAAAAAAAAAATAAAGTAATTAAAATACTTTTATTTATTAAGCCTTTTTAAAACGTGCGGCTACCCACTCTCCGATCTTCTTATGATTCAGGTAATTTATGCCAGATGGCGTACAAGCATCCTTAATCATTTGAAGGTCCGGATCTTCATAAAATCCACTAAAAAATATTTCACCACCGCTTTTTAAAACGCTGGCATATACAGGAATCTGATCCAGTAAAATATTACGATTGATGTTCGCAAGGATCATATCATACTGAGCAGCGGGAATGACTTCTTTCCCACCGCATAAAGCAGTAATATGAGTAATGTTGTTCAGAGCAGCGTTTTCTTTAGCACTCAGATAACAAACTTCATCATTATCAATAGCTACTAAATCTGCAGCTCCCTTTTTAGCTGCCAGGATAGCTAATATAGCTGTCCCGCAACCCATATCAAGAATATGCTTTCCGGTCACCTCAGTTTCCAGAATATACTGCATCATCATAGTTGTAGTTTGATGATGACCAGTTCCAAACGCCATTTTCGGATCAATGACGATCTCATATTTATATTGCGGCTGAACAGGGTGAAAAGTTGCTCTTACATAGCAGGTTTCGTCGATAATGAGTGGTTCAAAATTCTTCTCCCACTCTTCATTCCAGTTTTCTGCAGCAATTTCTGTTACGGTATAATTGTAGTCGAACTCTCCTTCAAACTGAAGAAGAGATCTGGTTAAGTTTTCTTTACTATAGCTATCGAAATCAATAAAAGCAGAGAAACCATTTTCGGTATCTTCAAATGTATTGAATCCAATTTCAGCCAGCTCACTGATTAATAAATCCTGTTGATATTCCTGGATAAGTGTAAAGCTGAAGGTGACTTGTATATACTGCATTAAGAATTAAAAGTTTTAACAATATCTGCAAAATCACGTGACTTAAGAGAAGCGCCTCCAATTAATCCACCGTCAATATCTTTTTGTGCGAATAATTCCGGCGCATTTTTAGGTGTACAGCTACCTCCATATAAAATTGAAGTCTCTTCAGCAGCATCTTCCCCATATTTACCAGCAACTTCTGCACGTATAAACTCATGTACTTCCTGAGCCTGTTCAGCAGTGGCAGTGAGTCCGGTACCAATAGCCCAAACTGGTTCATAAGCGATTACAACTTTTGTAAAATCTTCAGGACTCAGGTGGAACAGGCCATTTTCTAATTGTCCTTTAAGGATTTCAAAGAAATTACCATTGTTTCTTTCATCTAATGTTTCACCAATACAGAAAATAGGTATTAATTGATTCGCTAAAGCAATATTAGTTTTATCCGCAAGTAAAGCATCGCTTTCTGCAAAATACTGACGACGTTCTGAATGTCCGACAATCACATATTCACAACCAGCTGATTTGATCATTCTGGCTGAAATTTCACCTGTGAAAGCACCACTTTCTTTTTGGTGGCAATTCTGAGCACCAATTTTAACGACATCACCTCCTAATTTTGATAAGCTGTTCAAGTGAATGAACGGAGCACATATGATAGCTAGCTGATCGCCT
This sequence comes from Pedobacter sp. WC2423, assembly GCF_040822065.1. Classification (NCBI taxonomy): domain Bacteria; kingdom Pseudomonadati; phylum Bacteroidota; class Sphingobacteriia; order Sphingobacteriales; family Sphingobacteriaceae; genus Pedobacter; species Pedobacter sp. WC2423. The sequence goes on along the minus strand of NZ_CP162005.1, from coordinate 5,799,736 downwards.
TTTTTTTCATCTCTTACGATGTTAACGATTTCTGAAAATAATGAAATACCTTCTGCATAGTCTGTATTCATTTTCCAATTTCCTGCTACTATTTTCTTTCTCATAATTAAATCTAATATTATTTTAACTGTAATCCTATTTCAATGGCACTTAACCCGGATTTTGACGCTTAAATTAAGTTACTATTCCTCAACTATACCTATAGCCGATAAAAGTACACAAACTCTCCTAAAAAGATCTATAAATTGAAGTTAAATCAAAAATCGATGACAATATATCTTTTTCTATCTGATTAAACTCAACATTTTTACGTTCATATACTTTTTCTGCCGTTCCGAACATCTTTTCAAGGCTATAAACAGCCAGGCTATCACATCCACCCCAGGCAAAATCCGGAATAAAGTTCTTCGGATAGCCCGATCCGAACACATTTGCACTCACACCAACCACAGTACCCGTATTAAACATGGTATTGATCCCACATTTCACATGATCTGCCATAATTAAGCCGCAAAACTGGAGTCCGGTCTGTCTGAATGCAGTTTTTTCATAATCCCACAATTTAACATCGGCATAGTTATTTTTCAGATTGGAATTATTGGTATCCGCCCCGATATTACACCATTGCCCCAGCACGGAATTGCCCAGGTACCCTTCATGCCCTTTTGCAGAATATCCCCAGATCACGGCATTGTTAATCTCGCCGCCTACCGTACTAAAAGGACCTACAGTAGTTTGCCCGTAAATCTTGGTTCCCATTTTTACTCTGGAACCTTCTCCCAAAGCAAAAGAACCTCTGATATGCGTGCCTTCCCATACCTGCGTATTTTTACCCAGGTAAACAGGTCCGGTTAACGTATTAAAAGTGGAGCATTCTGCTTCCACTCCTTCTTCAATAAAAATCTGATCACCCAGCACCGTATTGGTTGCGCTTAACCTGGCTGAAACCCTGCCTTGAGTTAAAAGGTCAAAGTCAGCCCTGAGCTGTACATCATTATTTCTGAATATATCTTCAGGAAATACAATACGTGTAAAAGAACCGCTATAAGAAACAGGACGCAGTAAAGCAACCTGCGCTAAACTAATGATTTCACCCGGATTAACTTTGTAAGCTATAATCAGTTCTCTCTGAACGAGTACTTCACCACTATGCAAAGCAGCAATCGCAGCAAAAAGACTTTCGTCCGGGCAAACAGAACCATTGATGTAAGTGTCCGCATCATTGCGGGTTTTATATTTTGCAGTAAGATAAACCGCAGTACAGAATCCTGGAACAGCTGATGTATACTTTTCCCATTTTTCAGCTATGGTTAATATTCCGACCCGCAGATCGGCCACAGGCCGCGTAAAAGTGAGCGGCCTTAAAGATAAAGCAGTCTGATCATCAAATAAATTAATGTTCATTTGTGTTGTTATTGTTTTACAAAGAATTTGCAGAGCGCAAACTCTTATTATATATAATATAAGCAAAAATAAAAAAAGTCCCGAAGCTGAGCATCGGGACTTTATAATAATTTCTTATAACTGTAGAATTATTTCTTAGCGTAACGAGTTTTAAATTTATCGATACGACCAGCTGTATCTACCAGTTTCATTTTACCAGTATAGAAAGGGTGAGAAGTATGAGAGATCTCTAATTTATAAAGAGGGTACTCGTTACCATCTTCCCAAGTCACAGATTCTTTAGTTTCAACACAAGATTTAGTTAAGAAAGAGTATTCGTTAGACATATCTTTAAATACTACGAATCTATAGTTTGAAGGGTGAAGATCTTTTTTCATAATGAATATATACTTATTTGTACTTATTTGTCGCTTATTTTGAAGGTTGCAAATATCCTAATTATATTTTTTATTTACAAGCATTATTAAAAAATTATGTACTATACTTTTTTCTGGTCTCAATTTTTTGTAGTTGCCTGCTAATATATTCATCTGCAATCACTTCTGCCGAAGGCAGTTGAGACCTGCTGATCAGTAAAGATTTTAATCTTTCTTCATTCACATCTGTGCGGTATAATATCTGCATCATTTTAGCAATGTCATTATCCAGCAACCAGGAGAAAGCATGCACCATTTTCACTCTTAATTGCTCCGCAGACAGTTTTTGTTCCAGTTCGAAATCATTTCCTATAATGCTGCAAAGTACTTTCATATCCTCCATTCCGTCATTTTTTTATTTCCTGACACAATTCGATCAGTACTCCATTTGTGCCTTTAGGATGCACAAAGCAGATCAGCTTATTGTCAGCCCCAAATTTAGGTTCTTCATTCAACAGTACAAAGCCCTCATTTTTTAGTCTTTTCATTTCCTTATAAATATCATCCACATCAAAAGCAATATGATGAACCCCCTCTCCTCTTTTCCCAATAAACGAAGCGATCGGACTATCCGCGACAGTGGCAGCCAGCAATTCAATTTTATTCTCACCCGTACGAAAAAAGGCCGTATCAACCCCTTCAGAAGCTACAGATTCCTTTTTATAAGCAGTTGTGCCCAGCAGCTTTTCATACAGCAAACAAGACGCATCGAGGTCTTTTACTGCAATACCTATATGTTCAATTTTATTCATGGTCTATCTAAACGTTAAGCGAATGTAAAAATGCATGTTTCCACCCGATGTTCATAGCTGCTTCTTACATTCTTTGGCAATCTTTTTTTGTACATTTGTATATTAAAAGAATAAATTACATACAATGGAACTTCCTATTTATCTAGATAATAACGCGACAACCCCCCTTGATCCAAGAGTGCTTGAAGCAATGCTGCCTTACTTCACTACGAAATTTGGTAATGCTGCAAGCCGTAACCACGCCTTTGGCTGGGTTGCAGAAGAAGGTGTTGATTATGCGCGTGAGCAGGCTGCCAAGCTGATTGGCTGTACTGAAAAAGAAATTATTTTCACTTCAGGAGCTACAGAAGCAGACAACCTTGGTATTAAAGGTGTGTTCGAAATGTATCAGGATAAAGGTAATCATATCATTACCGCAACTACAGAACATAAAGCAGTACTGGATACTTGTAAACACCTGGAAAAGTTAGGTGCAAAAGTTACTTACCTCTCTGTAAAAGAAGACGGCTTAATTGATCTTGCTGAATTAGAAGCAGCAATGACTGAGCAAACTATCCTGGTTACGATTATGTACGGTAACAATGAGATCGGTGTTGTTCAGCCTGTCAAAGAAATTGCTGCAATTGCACATAAATCTGGTGCATTGTTTATGACTGATGCCACTCAGGCTGTAGGTAAAATACCTGTAGATGTAAATGCAGACGGAATTGACCTGCTTGCTTTTAGTGCACATAAAATGTACGGACCTAAAGGAGTTGGTGTATTATATGTACGCCGTAAAAACCCAAGGGTTAAAGTAACCGCACAAATGGACGGTGGTGGTCATGAGCGCGGCATGCGTTCAGGAACGTTAAATGTACCTGGAATTGTTGGTTTAGGTAAAGCTTGTGAATTGTGCCGTTTAGAAATGGACTCAGAAGCAGCCCGCCTTTCTGCATTGAGAGATAAATTAGAAAGTGCACTGACTGTAATGGAAGAAAGTTACGTGAACGGAAATACACAACATCGTTTACCGCATGTAGCAAATATATCTTTCAAGTATGTAGAAGGTGAAGGATTGATGATGGCGATGAAAGATCTGGCAGTTTCTTCAGGTTCTGCCTGTACTTCAGCTTCATTAGAGCCGTCATACGTTTTAAAAAGCTTAGGACTTTCAGATGATCTTGCACACTCTTCTATCCGTTTCGGTTTAGGCCGTTTCACTACCGAAGAAGAAATTGATTACGCTATTGAGAACACTAAAAAAGCAGTAAATCACTTAAGAGATCTTTCTCCGCTTTGGGAAATGTTTAAAGAAGGAATTGATTTAAGCAAAATTGAATGGGCAGAGCATTAAGCTGCCTGCTGGTTCATCTATAAATAAAATATTAAAAAACAATCCTCTTTAACGAGAGGTTCAGAGGAAAATAAAATGGCATACTCAGAAAAAGTAATGGAACACTATACCAACCCCCGTAACGTTGGTACATTAGATAAAAACAGTAAATCAGTAGGTACAGGTTTAGTTGGCGCACCAGAGTGCGGTGACGTGATGCGTCTTCAGATTGAAGTAGATGAAAACAATGTAATCACTGATGCTAAATTTAAAACATTCGGATGTGGTTCTGCAATTGCTTCTTCCTCTTTAGCAACAGAATGGCTGAAAGGTAAAACTGTAGATGAAGCGATGACGATTGACAACATGGATATCGTAGAAGAATTAGCATTGCCGCCAGTAAAAATTCACTGTTCAGTATTAGCAGAGGATGCGATTAAATCAGCAATCAATGATTACCGTGTTAAAAATGGCATGGAACCAATTGCATTGCCTAAATCACATCACTAAATTTATACCTGGGCTTAATTTAAACAATAAAGCATATGATCACGATCACAGATAAAGCTAAAACCAAGATTGATAACTTAATGCAGGAATCTCAGATGGATACGACTTACTTTTTACGTGTTTCAGTAAAAGGTGGTGGTTGTTCGGGTTTATCCTACAATCTCGATTTTGACAACGAGGAGAAAACAGGAGATCAATTTTTTGAAGATAGAGGAATCCGGATCGCGCTGGATATGAAATCATTTTTATACCTGGCTGGTACAGAACTTGACTTCACAGATGGAATAAACGGTAAAGGATTCAATTTCAATAACCCAAATGCAAGCCGTACTTGTGGTTGCGGGGAAAGTTTCTCCGTTTAACCTGACAGGAGATATGAAAAGGGCACTTTAGGGTGCCCTTTTTTGATTTAAGCTAATTTTACCGTTATTTATAAAAACACCTATTGTGTTTTTAATGTAAAAAAGTTTATTATTGCCATCGCAAAAAAATAAATATGGTATCATTCAATGAGTTTTCTACGGTTCCCGGCTTATTAAGAAACGTAGTAGAAAATATTCACAAGCCTGAAGAAACATTCTTAATTCATAAAAAGAATAATGAATGGGAGCAGATCTCATTTAAGCATACTTTGGACACAGCCGATGCGGTAGCTGCATTTTTTTTATCAAAAGACGCAGTTAAAGGTGACAGAATGGGACTCATGATTGAGAATGGTCCCGATTATGTATATTATGACCAGGGAATTCAGCAAATTGGTGCTATTAATGTATCTATTTACCCTACCCTCTCCGAACAGGAAGTCGAATATATCATTAATGACTCCGGAATAAAATCCATCCTGATTGGTAATCCATTTCTTTATAAAAAGATATTGAAGATCGCAGACAATTGCAGAAATCTTCAATACATCATTCCTGCTTTTGCGGAATATACTAAAACGACTGTTCCCGAAGGCCTGAATAAAACTATTATCAGTTTTGAAGAACTGATCAGGCAAGGTAAAGAACTCGTTTCTACCTACCAGGTTAAAATCAAAGCAGCAAGGGCTACTGTCCGTCCTTCAGACACTTCTTCCTTAATCTATACTTCAGGTACAACCGGTACACCAAAGGGCGTTATGCTTTCTCACAGCAATTTCGTGGAGAATGTAAAAGTTTGTTTGCAGCAGATCCCGATTATTGACGAAACAGACGTATTCTTATCGTTTCTTCCTTTATCCCATGTTTTTGAAAGAACAGCAACCTATCATGTATGCTGCGCACAAGGCTGTAAAATTGCCTATGCACAAAGTCTGGAATTACTGGCAAAAAACATGGCCGAAATTAAACCAACGGTGATGAGCTGTGTACCCCGGTTATTAGAGCGTATCCATGATAAAGCCATCAAAAGCGGTACAGCTGAAGGTGGTCTGAAAGCTAAAATATTCTTATGGGCACTGGAAACAGGACAAAACTACCGTTACAAAATTGAAGCTGGTAAAACACCAGGTTTAGTACTTGCTGTAGAAAAGAGAATTGCGGAGAAACTGGTATTCAGCAAAATAAAGGAGAAAACCGGTGGAAGATTAAAATTTATGATTTCCGGTGGCGCAGCACTTCCTAAAAATGTAGGTGAATTTTTCGGTAATCTGGGCATTAAAATACTCGAAGGCTTTGGCTTGACTGAAACCTCTCCGGTGATGTCGGTTACAGAATATGACAGACAGGTTTATGGAACCGTAGGCAGGATTATCCCGGGCATAGAGGTCGCTATCCAGCACATTGAGACTAAAGAAATGATCAGCATACAGACCCATGAATCTTTTGCAGCAGATTTTGAGTGTGCAGAAGGTGAAATTATAGTTCGCGGGCATTGTGTAATGCAGGGTTATTTTAATAAACCGGCAGAAACTGCTGAAGCAATTGATAAAAACAACTGGTTCCATACGGGCGACATTGGCCGTTTCTATAAAGGGAATCTTCAGATTACTGACCGTTTAAAAAATATGATTGTCAATGCTTACGGAAAGAACGTTTATCCTACCCCGGTAGAAAACATCTATCTGAAAAGCCTTAAAATAGATTCCCTGTTTTTAATTGGTGACAAAAGAGAATATCTGACCGCGATTATTATCCCGAACAGAGAAAGCTTGCAGGAAAAATTCAACCTGCCGGACGCTTACTTTCTACAACCCGATACTTTTATCAATGAACCAGAAATTATAGACTGGATCGGACAGGATATCAGGAAATTATCAAATGAGTTATCTAAGTTTGAGCGGATCAAGAACTTCAGGATTAAAAGAAACCCATTCAGCATTGAAGAAGGTGAGATCACGCCTACCATGAAAATAAAGCGTAAAGTGGTCGAAAAAATCTACGCTGAAGCGATCAATGAGCTCTATACAGAAGCCGTTGATGCCGATTAAAAATTCTAAAAAAAAACAGCCTCTAATTTAGTATTTTTGCAGCTGCCTGAACATAGCGTTCAGGCAGCGATGAATTAGAGCTTATCCGGCAAAAGCCGAATATATAACATATTATGAGTACAGGATTATCAGAATTAGAAATACTGCGCAGAAATGCGCTTACTCAGTTACGTGAACTGGGCATTGATCCATATCCGCCTGAAGGATATGAAATCAATACAAACGCCGCCGATATACTGGCCAATTACGAAAATAATAAGGACGCTTATCAAAAAGTAAGTTTTGCAGGCAGAATCATGACCCGCCGTATTATGGGAAGTGCAGCTTTTGTAGAGATACAAGATGCAACCGGCCGTATCCAGGTTTATTTAAAAAGAGACGAACTTTGTCCTGAGGAGGATAAAACACTTTACAATACAGTTTTCAAGAAATTATTGGATCTTGGTGATTTCATCGGGATTAAAGGTTATGTCTTTACCACACAAACTGGTGAAATTTCAGTACACGTAACCGAATTCAAATTACTTTCTAAATCACTAAAACCGCTTCCGATCGTTAAACGTGACGAAGACGGGAACATCTTTGATGGTTTTACTGATCCTGAATTAAGATACAGACAACGCTATGTAGATCTGACCGTAAATCCGGACTTTAAACAGATCTTTATCACCCGTTCTAAGGTAATCAATACCATGAGAGCCTACTTCGATGAGCAGGGCTGGATGGAAGTGGAAACACCTATCCTGCAAGCTATCCATGGTGGAGCAGCAGCACGTCCGTTTAATACGCATCACAATACCTTAGATATGCCTTTATACCTGAGAATTGCGAATGAGTTGTATTTAAAAAGACTGATCGTTGCTGGTTTTGATGGCGTATATGAGTTCGGAAAAATGTTCAGAAATGAAGGCATGGACCGTACGCATAACCCGGAGTTCACTTCCATGGAAATCTATGTAGCCTACAAAGATTATATCTGGATGATGGGCATGGTAGAAAACTGTCTGGAAAAAGTAGCTGTAGCCACTCACGGTTCACCGCTTGTTAAAGTTGGCGAACATGAGATTAACTTTGCAGGGCCATATGAGCGGCTGACCATGTATGAATCTATTCAGAAATATACAGGAATCGATGTTTCAGCAATGACTGAAGAACAGCTTAAAGAAACTTGTAAAAGCCTGAATATAGAGATTGATCCTTCTATGGGCCGTGGAAAACTGGTTGATGAATTATTCAGTGAAAAAGTAGAAGCTAATTTAATCCAGCCTACTTACATCACTGATTATCCGATAGAAATGACTCCGCTGGCTAAAAAGCACCGTAGTTCAGAAGGTCTGGTAGAGCGGTTTGAGCTTTTTGTAATGGGTAAAGAAATTGGAAATGCCTATACAGAGCTGAATGATCCTATTGATCAGAAAGAACGTTTTGAAGAACAGTTAAAACTGGCTGCAAGAGGTGATGATGAGGCCATGGCAATGGATGATGACTTTATCCGTGCCCTGGAATATGGTATGCCTCCAACTTCAGGTTTAGGTATTGGTATTGACCGTTTGGTGATGCTGATGACTAACCAGTCTACGATTCAGGAAGTTCTTTTCTTCCCGCAGATGAGACCGGAGAAAAAAGCAAAAATCACCACTGATGAGGATTTTGTAAACGCAGGTATCCCGGCAGACTGGGTTCAGGTGATCCGTAAAATGGGTTTCAATACGATAGAAGATTTAGCGGGAGCCAATGCAAACAAAGTATTTAATGATTTAGGCGGTATGCGTAAAAAGTTAAAAATTGAGTTGCCAATGCCGACCAAAGAAGAGGTAACCGCCTGGTTCTCTTAACATAATCATAACAAAAACTTAAAGGCCTGCTGTATTGATTTACAGCAGGCCTTTCCTATTTTTAACAAACAATAAAAATTGAATGTTATGAATAATTCAAGTCTGGAGATAACTGAAAACGAATACTGCATAAAATTAAGTAAAGATGCCTTTGATTTGTCCCTGATCCGTCAGCTTATCAAAAGAATTCAATCTGAACAATTGTTTTTCAGCAGAAAAAAAGAAGGTATGGAAGATGACATTATCAGCCGTGGCGCAATGGAAACTATTGACGCTTTCGACAATCTGAATGATAAATAAAAAAAGCCACATGATGTGGCTTTTTTTATTCTTTGCTGTTAATTCCTGATAGACTATCTGTATCTTACTTGTTGCTGCTTATCCATCAAGCCCAGCTGATCTTTCATTTGTTTGATCTGATCTGCCAGTAATTTATTTTTATCCGCTTTCTTGGCTTCTGTCAGATAAATCTGAGCTTCTCTTTTATTACGTTTACCCATCGCAATACCAGCTAAACTTAATTTAGCAAGGGCGATATTATGATCCATCTGCATCCCTAATGCCAAAGCTTTCTTAAAATATTTCTCAGACTGCATGGGTGCTTTTCTCGATTCAATCAAACCAATCAGCAACTGATAATAACCATGCTGAGGTCTGATCAATTGTGTTTCATAATTTGTTATTCTATTTAAAAAGCTTTCCGCTTTAGGCATATCATCTTTACGTAAAAACCATTGTGCAAGCAGCATGTTCTCGTTGTAGAAAAAAGTAGCTACGATGAGTATACTAATCAATACAGCTAAAACTCCCCAACCCCAAAAACCGAAAATCATAAGTGCTACCGCACCCCCCAGTATCACAAAAGCTGCGATAAGTCTTACTATGTTTGGCATATCTATTTTTAATTATTTCGTGCAAATATCGTGTTTATATACCAAAAATCAGATTTAAATTTAAAACAGATGCTAAAAATATTTATCTCATTCTGATGCTTATCTTTGTTAAAACCTGACCAGAGTCATCCTTCAGCAAGGAATAATAATTCTGGTCAGGTTTTAACACCAAAACTAAAGTCAAAATAAATATGCTAGATACAGCTGCCCGGGAAAAACTATTTGAATCTCCGGAAATGAAAGCACAATATGCTATAGAATATCCTGGCTACACACCCGATCCTGAGGCTGTAGAAAAGCTGAAATCATTGCTTCAGCATATAAAGGTTATGATCGTACTGGGTACCTGGTGCGGAGACTGCAGAAGACAAGTACCCCGGCTGTATAAAGTTCTGGACCAGGCCGGTTTTTTAGCAGAACAAATTACACTGATCTTTGTTGATGAATCAAAAAAGGCAGCAGATGGCTTAACCGATCACCTGAATATAGACAAGGTTCCCACTTTCATCTTTACCGAAAATGAACAAGAGATCGGCAGAATTACAGAATCTCCCTTAGTTACGCTGGAAAGCGATATGATTGAAATACTCACTAAATAAAATATAAATGTCAGCAGCATTAGAACCAGGCTGGTTAAAAGTACTGGAACCTGAATTTGAAAAAGAATACATGAAAAACCTGAAAGCTTTTCTTTTACAGGAAAAACAGGCAGGAAAAACAGTGTATCCTAAAGGTGCAGATATTTTCGCAGCCTTTAACCATACTCCTTTTGACAAAGTAGAAGTGGTGATTTTAGGTCAGGACCCCTATCACGGAGATGGCCAGGCACATGGTCTTTCTTTTTCTGTACAAAAAGGAGTAGCGACTCCCCCATCTTTAAAAAACATTTATAAAGAGCTGGAAACCGACATCCAGGGGTTTAAAATGCCAAATCATGGTAACCTGACCCAATGGGCAGATGAAGGTGTATTATTACTGAACGCATCCCTTACCGTAAGGGCTCATGAACCTGGTTCACATCAGGGTAAAGGCTGGGAAGCATTTACAGATCAGGCGATCAGCCAGCTTTCAGCTCAAAAAACCGGACTGGTATTTTTACTATGGGGTAAGTTCGCACAACAAAAAGCTGCGTTGATTGATGAAAAGAAGCATACCATATTAAAATCTGCACACCCTTCACCATTTTCTGCTTATACCGGATTTTTTGGGAGTAAACATTTTTCGAAAACAAATGAAATTCTGATTGCTGAAGGTAAAAAGCCAATTAACTGGCAAATCAGCTAGCATTATATGATTAGCGCCTATTTAAATGATTCAATTTAAACAGGCGCTCATGGTATAATGCTAATTGCTTTTAATACTCTAAGGGTACAATCGGCTCTTTCTTAGTAGTTGACATGATCATCATCGTCTGAAAAGTTTTCACTACGCTGATTTTACTGATCTTGTCCATAATTAAACGCTCATAAGCTTTAATATCACTCACATATACTTTTAACAGGAAATCTGCCTGTCCGGTCACATGGTGACATTCAGTAATTTCTTTAATCTGGTTCACCTCATCCAAAAATATCTGGATCGTATTGTTCTTGTGGAAGTCCAGTTGCACCTGAATAAACGTTTTAATGCCTAAACCCAACTTCTCCTCATCCACTAATGCATGGTAACTCTTAATGAAACCGGACATTTCCAGTTTTCTTACTCTTTCTAAAGTAGGTGCTGGTGACAACCCAATTTCCTGCGATAAAAGCAAATTGGTTATTCTTCCGTTTTCTTGTAAAAGTTTAAGTATTTTAAAATCTATCTTATCTAGTTCTGCTGCCATTTTTCCGATCTTGAACCCAAAGGTAGAATAACAACACCTTATTTACCAAATTTAATTCTAAAAATAAACATAAAAATTATGCTTTATTTTATCTAATAATTTTTAGATTTACCTAAAACTATTATTAGGCCAACAAAATGCACTCATTTACTGAAGAGAATTACCTCAAAGTCATTTATCATATTTCCCAGACAGAGCCTGGCACCGTACAAACCAACGCGATTGCCAATGGATTGAACACCAAGGCGGCCTCTGTTACCGACATGCTTAAAAAGCTGGCAGATAAGCAATTAATTGATTATATTAAGTACCAGGGAGTCACATTAACTGAAAAAGGGAAAATCGCTGCAATTAAAGTCATCCGGAAACACCGTTTATGGGAAGTCTTTTTAGTAGACAAACTTAAATTCCGATGGGATGAAGTCCATGATATTGCAGAAGAACTCGAACATATTAATTCTTCTCTATTGGTGGAGCGCTTAGACGATTTTCTTGGTTTTCCGAAAAGAGATCCCCACGGTGATCCGATTCCTGATCAGCATGGAAATTTTGAACCCTCTGCACATACACATCTTCATGAAATTGCCACAGGAAAAAGTGGCATTATCATTGGTGTCAGTGAACATTCTTCTCCATTTTTAATTCATCTGGAGAAGCTGGGTTTAACCATAGGTGCAACCATAACTATTCAGGGAATTACCGCCTATGATGGTTCAGTAGAACTCGTAGTCAATAATCTGCCTGTCAATGTCAGCCGCAAAGTAGCGCAGCACATCCTTGTTAAATTAGAAGAAGCTGTTCATAATTAAAAGAATTTTTAGCTGATGAAGCAAACAGAATCGTTAAGCGAAGTACATCAAAGTGTAGACACCGGTAAGCGTACCGGATGGAGAAGGATATTATCTTTTATTGGCCCGGCTTACCTGGTTAGTGTGGGTTATATGGATCCGGGAAACTGGGCTACCGACCTTGCAGGAGGCAGTAAATTCGGCTATCAGTTAATCTGGGTACTGCTGATGTCGAACTTAATCGCCCTGCTCTTACAATCTTTAAGTGCAAGATTAGGTATCGTAAGGGGCCTGGACTTAGCACAGGCTTCCAGAAACGCCTATCCTAAATGGGTAAATGTTCCGTTATTTGGTTTAGCGCAGACCGCAATTGTAGCCTGTGACCTTGCAGAAATTATTGGTATGGCCATCGGTTTGAACCTGCTATTCGGTTTGCCGCTGATCTGGGGCATTAGTATTACTATTTTTGATACCGTATTACTTTTGTTCCTGATGAATAAAGGAATGCGGAAAATGGAAGTTTTCATTGTTTCCATGGTTTTCATCGTAGGGATTTCCTTTTTAGTAGAGATGTTTATTGTGGAGCCTTCCCTGAAGGAAATTGCCAAAGGACTGGAGCCTTCTGTACTGTCCGGACAAGCCCTTTATATTGCCATCGGTATTATCGGAGCTACTGTGATGCCCCACAATCTTTACCTGCACTCTTCGCTGGTTCAGACCAGGAAGTTTGAACGTGATGATCAGGGAATTAAGGAAGCCATCAAATTCAATTTTATAGATACTGCCGTTGCACTTAACCTTGCCTTCTTTGTCAATGCTGCGATCCTGATTCTGGCTGCTGCCGCCTTTTATAAAAATGGAATGCATGAAGTTGCAGAAATACAGGATGCCTATAAACTGCTTGGACATATATTTGGCGGCGTTGCCCCAGCTCTTTTCGCGATTGCATTGATTGCCGCGGGGCAAAGTTCGACCATTACTGGTACACTGGCTGGCCAGATTGTGATGGAAGGTCACCTGAACCTTAGAATACAGCCCTGGCTGCGCCGGTTAATTACCCGGTTGCTGGCCATTATTCCTGCTTTTTTCACTATCCTTTATTTTGGAAATGACGCCTTAAGCGGTTTACTGATTCTAAGTCAGGTTGTATTAAGTTTACAACTCGGCTTTGCGGTGATCCCACTGATCCATTTCACTTCTGATAAAAAAGAGATGAAAGGCTTTGCCATTAAGCTATGGGTCAAAATACTGGCCTGGATCAGTGCTGCCGTTATTGTTGCCCTGAATATTAAACTCGTTATAGAAGAAATTTCAGGCTGGGCAACCACCACACATGGATGGTATATCTATGGGTTGATTATTCCTGTGGCTATCCTGATTGGCCTGCTTTTACTTTATGTTTTTGTTTATCCGATGCTCAGTTCCAGCATAAAGCACCAGAAAAATATCCCTCACGGAAATGCAATGGCTATTGATCCTGTCGATCATATCCATTATATCAGGATAGGTATTACCGTCGATTTTTCAAAGAATGACCTGAACACGATCCGCCATGCACTGATCCAGGGCGGTAAAAAAGCAGATTATCATTTAATCCATATTGTTGAAACTGCCGGCGCCCAGTACCATGGAAAAGCTGCGCTCGATCATGAGACAGTGAGTGATGCAGAAAACCTGAAGAAATATGGCCAGAACCTGGCAGAGCTGGGTTATCACGGTATTCCCCATATTGGTTTTGGCGGTACAGCACGTGCCATTGCAGAAATCACTAAAGCCAATGATTTACAGTTGCTGGTGATGGGTGCACACGGACATAAAGGACTAAAAGATTTAATTTTCGGAACTACCGTAGATGCAGTAAGACATAAAATTACCATACCAGTATTGGTGGTCAGATAACCCACCAGAATCTTATATCCTTTGTAAAATTCAGAAAGAATTGCCATAAATCGGCAATTCTTTCTGATATTAGCTGATTCTATGGCGACTGACATTCAAATAAAAAATAAAAGAGCATACTTCGATTACCATGTTGTTGATAAATACAATGCCGGACTGGCTTTGCTTGGAACAGAAATAAAGGCAATCAGACAAGGTAAAGCAAATATGACTGATGCCTTCTGCATGTTCATTGGCAATGTACTTTATGTAAGAAATCTTCATATCTCAGAATACAGCCACAGTTCTTTCCATCACCATGATATTAAACGTGACCGGATTTTACTGCTGCAAAAAAAGGAATTGAAAAAGCTGAAATTCAGAAGTGAAGAAAAAGGATATACGATTGTTCCGCTTCGCATTTTCACAAATGAGAGAGGTTTTGCTAAAATAGAAATTGCATTAGCGCAGGGAAAGAAAGACTTTGATAAAAGAGACAGCATCAAAGACCGTGAATCTAAACGTGAAATGGACCGGGCAATGAAAGGCTAAATTACCAGGCCTGGTCCCCTACCAGTGGTACGAATCTAAAGGTATCCAGTTCAAACTTTTCGTAGTCAGTCTCGCTGACACGGATTACCGTAACCATGGTCTGAGAATGTGCATCACCTACCGGGATCACCAGCATACCACCGATTTTTAACTGTTTCAATAAAATTTCAGGAACAAACGGCGCACCGGCAGTCACAATAATTTTGTGATATGGCGCATGTTCAGCTATCCCTATTGAGCCGTCACCAAAAAAGAAATTCGCATTATATCCCATTCCGGGCAATACTTTAAGGGTGTGTCTGTAAATACTTTCCTGTCTCTCGATGGTAAATACTTCTGCCCCCAATTCCATTAAAATACAGGTCTGGTAACCAGAGCCAGTTCCTATTTCCAATACACTGTCACCTTTGCTGATGTGCAGCAATTCACTCTGGTAAGCTACCGTATAAGGCTGAGAAATAGTTTGCCCGTCACCAATCGGAAAAGCAATGTCTTTATAAGCCTGGTTCCAGAAAGTTTCATCAAAGAAGAAATGTCGTGGTACTTTTCCAATTGCCCTCAGTACCCGCTCATCTGTGATGCCTCTTGATTTAAGATGCTCCACCAATTTCTTTCTTGCTCCTCTTTCCCGGTAATTATCTACAAACTTGTATGCCATTGATTTCAAAAATACTTCTTTGAAACCGATTTTTAAGGTTTTAATTGGATGAATTTAACCTCAATACTGTAAAAGCCAACAGATCAAATATTAAACAATAAACTTACCTGTTAATGAAAAGAATAAATCTTTCACTCAGGAAAGATAAAAAGGTAATTTTTTTTCAGTAAAACCTGGAATATTACTTAGGAATACAAATAAAAAAATCTGAAGCCGATTTTAATCACACAGGAAAAATAATATATATTTTTATATACCTAAATGAAAACTAACGACTTATGAAACAGGGATTACTCTCACTTTTATTCGTTTCTCTTTTTACCCTGAATGTCCGCTCACAATCCAACAGCACTTACAGCATTGGATTTAATGCATTCAGCTATCTCCAGCTTCCAGGGATAGAGAACCAGGACCCCCTTAAATATATAACAACCAAATTTAATGGCGGCCTGTTTAAAATCGATGACCGCCAGATCAATTATCGCTTAACCGGAAGGTTTATCGAGCAATCAGTGGACTTTAAAAGTAATTGTATAAACTGTAACCTGATCAATGGAAAAGTAACTGATTATGCGATTAAAATAGGATTTGAGAAAAACCTGAATTATTCCAATATACAACCGTATTTTGCCTTCGATATTGGCTATCGTTATAACCGCTTTAAAGGTTTAAGGGACTTTATTGACCTCCAGAGAACTATTGCGTTAACAGACCAGATGGAAACTATAAAAAACGGCCTGACTTTAAGCCCCGCATTAGGCATCCGGATAACTCCGGTCGAGCAGCTTTCTATTTTTGCAGAAGGCAGTTTTGACTTATACTTTTCCCATTTAAGAATACAGACTGTTGCACAAAACACTGCCGCCCAAAGAACAGAAACCTCTGCATCCAAAAAAGAATTTCTGCTCAGTCCGGTAACCGTAGGCTTGCAGTTTCATTTAGGAAGCAGGAATTAATTTTCAGTTTTCCTAATAAGGATCCACATCTATCTGTATAATTATCCCTTTAAAGGTGTTTTCTCCGTTAAAGTCTGCTATAGTTTGTTTAAGTGCGGCCTTAACTTTATGAATAGCGGTTGATTTATCTGATTTAATAATCAGTTGTTTGATATAATAATTTCTGATCCTGGAAACCAGAGGTTGTTCCGGTCCCAGTACCCGTGTTCCGAGCTGTGCTCTTAACATCGTTGCAAAACGCGCAGCTGCTGCATTGAGCAAATTTGAATCTTTATGTTTTACATTGATAAAAATCAGCCTGGTAAAAGGCGGATAATGAAACTGTCTGCGCTCAGCAATTTCATCCGTATACATTTCCAGGTAATTGTTGTCCACTACCTGTCTGATGATCCTGTGATCAGCATCATAAGCCTGTATACATACCTTCCCCTGTTTATCTCTTCTGCCAGCACGGCCTGCAACTTGTGCTAACAGCTGAAAACTACGTTCAAACGCTCTGAAATCCGGGTAATTCAATAAAGTATCCGCATTGATTACTCCGATCAGGGTTACATTATCAAAGTCAAGTCCTTTAGCGACCATTTGTGTACCAATCAGAATATCGGTTTTCTTTTCCTGGAAATCACCAATGATCTTCTGAAGACTATTTTTTGTTCTTGTGCTGTCTACATCAAGCCTTGCAATTTTTACTTCCGGAAAAATCAGGCTTAACTCCTCTTCTATTCTTTCAGTTCCAAAACCCTTTTGTTCAATATGTACAGAACCACAGGCAGGACAAATATTCATACTGCTTTCATGGTACCCGCAATAATGACAATGCAGCTTGCCACTGCTTTTGTGGAAAGTAAGGCTCACATCACAGTTTACACATTTAGGAGCGAAACCACATGTTTTACAAATCAGGATAGTCGCATACCCTCTGCGGTTCTGGAAAAGAATAACCTGCTCTTTTCTTTCCAGTGTTGCGGTGATATCATCAATCAGTACGCTGGAGAAATAAGAAACCATTTTCTTCTTTTTGGTTTCTCCGGCAATCCCTACCACTTCCTGAATTGGGAGTTCAACTCCTCCAAAGCGCTCACTCAGGGTAACTAAGCCGTATTTTTGATGAAGTGCATTGTAATAACTTTCTATTGACGGCGTGGCCGAGCCCAGGATAATTTTTGACTGGTGCAAATGTGCCAGGTAAACTGCGGCATCCCTGGCCTGATACCTTGGCGCAGGTTCATTTTGCTTGTAAGAGGATTCATGTTCTTCATCGACTACAATCAGTTTCAGATTTTTAAATGGCAAAAACACTGCAGAACGTGCACCAAGAACGATTTTATATTTACCGTTCATTACATTGTTCCAGATCTCCACCCTTTCATTGTCATTAAATTTCGAATGATATACCCCGATCGCATCTCCAAAATAACGCTTGATCCGTTCAACAATCTGTGTAGTCAATGCAATCTCAGGCAAAAGGAATAAAACCTGTCCGCCTTTTTCAATCGCCTGCTCAATCAATTTGATATAAACCTGAGTTTTACCAGAAGCAGTTATTCCATGTAATAAAACAACATCTTTGGTCAGGAACTCTGTTTCTATTTTTTCTAAAGCTGTATTTTGTGCCGGACTGAGCTTGAAATTAAGAATCATATCATCCGACTCCTCGTTCAGCCGGCTTACGGTTTTCTTTTGAAGGAAGAAGATCTCCTTATCCAGCAATGCTTTCAACGCTCCCTGTCCGCAACCACTGTCTTCCAGCAATTGCTGCCTTGATATTTCGATTCCGGATTTGGAAAGTTTAATATACATCAGCAGAGCATCCAGCTGTTTTGGCGCACGCTCCAGCACTTCGAACAGCTGTTTGAAATTCCCTTCTTCAAGATAAAAAGGATTCAGGGTAATATATGATTTTAATAAAGGTTTATATTTTTCAACAACCTCTTCCGCAATATGAACCACCTCTTTATCTAAAAGCGCACGGATCAGAGGAAATACTGTTTTCTGCCCTAATAACTTAGAAATCTGATCTACGGTCAGGCGTTTTTGCTTTTCCAGTGCAGTGATCAGTATATTCTCCTTATCGGTTAATTCAAGCTCTTCTAAAGAGACATCTTCCCTGATTATAATAATGGTCTCACTCGCCAGTTTTAATCCTGCTGGCAGTGCCGCAGACATCACATCCCCTTCATTACAGAGATAATATGCAGTCATCCAGTCCCAGAATTGCAATTGCATTGAGTTTACAACCGGATGTTCATCTATAACATCAATAATATATTTTGCCTGGTATAAGGCCGGAGCAGTCTGGCTGACACTTTTAATCAGTGCTGTATAGATTTTGTTTTTACCAAACTGCACAATGACTCTTTTACCAACAGCAGTATGTTCATTTAAGTCAAATGGAACACGGTAGATATAATTTTTTGAAAGAGAAAGCGGTAAAATGACTTCTATAAATAACTTGTCTCTTTCTGAAAAATCAATATCATTTAATTCCTGCATTTATCTGTTTTTTAAGGCGGCAAAGAATAGAAAAATCCAGCCTGTAATTAATAATAATCCTCCTAAAGGAGTAATAGGCCCCACAATATTTACCCAGCTTAACTGTAGTACCTCACGGGTAGCCAGCAGATAAAGTGATCCGGAAAAAAAGATAATCCCTACGGTAAAACTGTAATAGGCAAAATCAACCAGCTTATTTCTGAACCTGGCGAAGGTAGATAGAAAAAGTAAGGCAAAAGTATGATAGAACTGATATTCAACGCCTTTACTCCAGATGGCCAGCTGATCAGCAGCAACTACATTTTTCAGACTATGCGCACCAAATGCACCTAGTATTACCGCTACTGCTCCAAAGAAAGATGCAGTCAAAATTATTTTTCTATTCATTCAATTCGTCTTAATTCCAGCCCGGTAAAATTACGCAACCTAAATGCATTTTTGTTAATGCTATTTGTAAATTATTTATTTAAGCCAATACAGCTGCTTAAATAAAGGGGTTGTTACTGGCGCTCATCTACTTCCATCCCCAAAGATTAACAGCAATTTACCTTAAAAAACAGGGGCTTTTTGCAGTTTAGAAAAAATGACATTTCAATTGACATATTAACGTGGCCTCGTCGTATAAAACAGGTATTTAAAAGGGGTTAAATAGTGCCTTGAAATGACCTTGGAATGAGGTTGGGATGAGGTTGGAATGACCTTGCAATGACCACAGTCATTCCAACCTCATTCTAATGTCCCTTGAATGTCCTTGCAACACACTATTTAACTAAAAGATAACCAGTATTCAACCAGATCCGTCTCCGGTTCTGACAACCATCCATCAGAATCAGCAAGTTCTGCTCTCCAATCCTGTAAAACATCGGAAGAAAGCCTGTTTTAAGAATAAAATATCACCTAATGCGCAACAATTAGCTTAAATTTGTTAAACGCAAATGAAAAAGATATACCTCACCCTCTTTACTTTATTCGCAGCCATTGTGGGTATGGCCTACTTATATTTTTCTAAACTGAACAAGGAGACTTCCTATAAGGAAACTAGTCTGTATGCGGCAACAGCAAATTCCGGCCTTGTCTTCTGTATTCAGAATGACAAAAGCATATTCGATATTCTGAAAGGACAGGATTTCTTTGAAAAATTGCTTGGGCAGGATAAATTCAATCAGCTCAGTTTACTGAAGCGCACGCTAATAGCTAATCCTGCGGTCAATAACCTGGTAGGAAATAAAAATATTTTCATTAGTTTCTCTGCCGGAAAAAATAAAGAGATCGACTACCTGATCAGCACGCAGCTAAATGATGAGCTGGATAAACCAAAACTGTACAGTGCCATGCAATCCAAAGGGATTAAGCTGACTGCTGATAGTGGCCTGATGAAACTCGTCTTAAATGATAGTGCTGTGTTTTATCTGAACATCGAAAAGAACCTGATTCTCCTTTCTAACAGCCCTGCCCCTGTAAAAGCAGCAGCAAAAGTGGGTTCAAATGAAGAAAACAATCAGTTTGTGGCCTATATAAAAGCCAGTAATAAGTTCAAAAGAAACAGTTTAGGAAACTTATATATCGATTTCAATAAAATACCAGCTTTATTAAAATCAATGCTTCCAGGAAATCTGAATGGCAGCCTGTCTTTACTTCACCATCAGAACTCATTTGCTGCACTGAATTACAACTTTAGTAAAGAGCGGTTATTTTTTAACGGAAGTTCAGCACTCAATGATCAGAAAAACTATTTGAATCTTTTTGCAGTGCTGGCTCCGCAAAAAAACGACATTGATAACCTGTTACCAGAAAACACGGCTAATTTTAAATTGTATGCACTAACTGATTATAAAAGCTGGAGAAAAGGACTAAGCAATTGGTTTTTAGTAAACAAAGAAGCCCGGAAAATCAAAAATACAATCAACAGCTTTAACAATGAATATCATTTGGACGCAGAAAAAATATTTCCTGTTTATTTTCAAAATCAGCTGATCTCTTTTCAGCTTAAATCAGCAGAAAATATAGCAGCGATCAATCTGACCAATGGTGATAAAGTAAAACAATTGTTATTGGACATGAGTGATGATTACAATACAGCTATCAAAAGATTTAAGAAATCAGGACTTTTATATTGTTATTTCGGTGAACCTTTCAGGCCGTTCAGCAGGCCATATTATACTATAATTGATAATTATATGGTTTTTTCAAATCAACCGGGTGCTTTACAATCCTTTTTAAATGACTACCACAATAATAAATTACTGATTAATACCCCCGATTATATCAATGTATACAGTCAGCTTTCAAAAACGTCAAATGTGACTTATTATATAAATCGTAAGAATTCTGCTGACTTATTCAGAAGAACCATCTATACGCCGTATTATAACCATATGATCAAAAAAGAAGGACTGGAAAAGTTCAGCTCAATGATTTATCAGCTCAATGGTGACAAAGGTGCCTTTCAAACCAATCTCTTATTGAATACAATCCCGGAGGTCGTCACTGATACCCTTCAAAATTTAACAAATTAATAATCAGAATGTAGATTTTAAATGACCATATTTAAAGATCGTTTTCAACTTATGGCAAAAAGATACCTTATACTGAGTTTTTTTTTAATCCTGTCTACACAAATTAAGGCACAACAATACGGGCTGTTTAATACCAAAACATTATTTGATGCTTTTGAAAATCCAGCTCAGAAAGCTTTTGTACTTGATTCCTCCCGGCAGTATGCATCGAACTTTCTGCTTCCTTATTTTGGATTAAATGCGGCCAATAAAGGAGCTTCGAATTTCGCACTCCGGACCTTGATTAATGGTGATAAATATAACACTGCAGGTATTCCGATTGACAATGGAAGAAATCAGGGCTATCAGACTTCTAATGTTTATTTGTTCACTTTCCGGATTTTTAAATCTTACAAAGATCACCAGGAGTTAGGTTTTTCCTGGCAGATGAGATCGGATGCTTTTGTGGATTATACGAATGCGACACTGGTTGTTTTTGATGATTTCAAGAAAATCAATAAAAGCATGAGCTCGCCTTTCAATGGCAATGGCTATGGTCAGTCTTATCATCAGTTTAGTATGAACTATAGAGAAAACGTATCTAAACAACTCGCTTTTGGCGTAAAGTTAAGTGTGTTAAGCGGCATAACTTATAATAAAATCGATATTACCAGTTCTGATATACAGTTTAATCCAGCGGCAGGGCAACTCACTGTTAATGTTGGCGGAACTTATCAGTCCAACTTTCTCCGGGCAAAAGAACTGAGTACAAATACATTGATGCCTGATTTTAAAAATCCCGGACTTTCATTGGGTTTTGGTACCACCTATACTTCTAAAACAGGTTACTTTTTAATGGGAAGTGTGAAAGACCTTGGTTTTATCAGGTGGAATAAAAATTCTCATTCTATTGCTGTTCCTGAAGGTCAGGACATCACGTTACAAGCAGGAGAAAATGGAAATGCCTTACAAAGAAGGTTAGAAGATCTATTTATCAGCAACGATCAGCGAAAAGGTTTTTACACCGCCACAAATGCTAAACTTGATTTACTGGTCTCTAAAAGATTCGACTTCTATACCCCAAACTTCATTGTGTCCAAAAACATCTGGAACAAGGGTGGAGACATCGCTTTAGTCAACAATTTTGCTTACAATGAATTCTCAGTCAGCCTTTCTCCTGTTTACAACTTAAACGGCTTTATGATGTTAGGTACACAAGCCAAATATCAAACTCCGAACTTTGAGTTTTTTTTAGGCAGTGACAATGTCTTAAAATCAGCAGCCTATAAACAGCAGCCAGACCTCACAAACAACAGCTATGCAGGCGCTTCTGTATATATGGGAGTCGGTATTAAATTCGGTAATACAGTGGAACACCCTCAAAACAGCAGTTACATGCCGGGAGTTGGTGATGACCTGGACAGAAAAGGATTCTTTGCTAAATTATTCGGGGTATTTAAAAAGAAACAGTAGTCAGACTTTCTTTTTAGCCTGGGTCACTACAAAATCTTTCAGATAGTAAGGCTCAAAGTAAGCTACGTCCTCAAAATGATCAGCTTTAAAAGCATTATAGGCCAATAAACTCATATTGGCCGCAGAATTAAAATTAAGATCAGAGAAAGCCGCATTCGGAGAAATAATAGCAGCACTGCATTTCATTGCCCCATCACCTATAAAAGTGATCTGGTGTGTATTCAATTGCTCCTGGTAGGAAGTCTCCTCAATAATTTTAGCTTCAACAGGTAATACTTCATTCAGCTGAGTATCGTATAATCCGGTAAAGACCTCCATTCTTCTGGCGTCAATCATCGGGCAAACTAAACCTGTATAGCTTTCTGCAGTTTTCAAAAATCCCTGTGCCATCATTCTCAGCGTTTCAACTCCGATCAGCGGCTTATCCAAAGCAAAACAAAGTCCTTTCGCCGTAGATACACCAATTCTTAGCCCGGTGTAAGAACCTGGCCCTTTACTCACAGCAACTGCATCCAGCTGTGCATAAGTCAATCCCGCTGTTGCCATTACTTCCTGAATAAACAAAGTCAGGCTTCCTGCATGAATATTCTGTGCAGCAAGTTCTTTTACTGCAATCGTCTCTCCGTTGACAGATAATGCAGCAGAGCATACCTGTGTAGCTGTTTCTAGTTGAAGTATAGTAACCATTAAGACAAATATAGTAGATTTAAAATTTAGACAGATCTGATGGATTAAGGAACAGGATCATGTCCGTGTTTTCCCCAGGGATGGCAACGTCCGATCCGTTTAAGTGTTAACCAGCCACCTTTAAAAGGCCCGTGCTTTTTAATGGCTTCCACTCCGTATTGAGAGCAGGTAGGCGTAAAACGACAGCTTGCGCCCAGTAACGGAGATAAGAACAGCTGATAAAACCTGATCAGTGCCAAAAAGAGCCAGCCGATGATTTGCTTAATCAGTTTCATCTTCTGGAGTTAAAGGTACTGGTTTTTCAGCCGCAGCAGCAGTTACAGCTTTGGCAGGCGGGTCAACAGTCAGGATCAGTCTTTTTAAAGCATTAGCCAGTTTCTTTTCAAAAAAGGCATAATCATAGTGTTCCTTTCCAACAAATTGGAGAGAGAGCAATAACAATTGATCCGGATGATTTAATAAGGGATAAAGAGCCGATGATTTAAGTATACGGTAAGCTTCACGTGTTCTGCGCTTGATCAGGTTTCTGTCATGCGCACGCTTGAATCGCTTTTTAGATACATTAACCACTACCTGTACAGGGAAAGCATTTTTCTCCGGTATAAACAGATAGGAAACCCGAAAGGGATATACTAAAAAAGAAGAACCGTTCTTAAATAGCAGGTCTAATAATTTCCTGCTGCATAACCGTTCTTCTTTGGTAAAATTTTTCATGTTTTTGATCGCAGATTTGCAGACTAAATGATCTGCCAGCACCAGAGGTGCTGCAATCAAAATTATGCTTTGTGACGACGTTCGTCAGAAACTGATAATTTTCTTCTTCCTTTTGCACGACGAGAAGCTAATACTCTTCTACCGTTTGCTGTAGCCATTCTTTCGCGGAAGCCGTGTTTGTTTCTTCTCTTTCTTTGCGAAGGTTGGAATGTTCTTTTCATAACTGTATGATATCTTAACTATTATTTTTTAATTGAGAGGTGCAAATATAATGTGATTTTTTCTTAAATGCAAATACATGCAGCCTATGTTTTCATTTTTATTTGTGATCGCTGTGTTAAAGGTGTTTAAATTTCTATAAACCAAGGGCAGCCTTGAGCTTAACATAGCCCGTTTTGCTGACAGGCAGCCAGATATCAGATTTCAAAAGTACGATATAACTATCTTTTTCCTTCAATTCAATTTTAGTGACCTGCGCCAGATTAATCAGATAAGAGCGGTGAATCCGTATAAATTGTTCACTATCCAGTGTTTTTTCAAAAAAACTCATGGTCTTATTTTTATAAAAAATCCCTTCTGTAGTACTTAATTTCACATGGTCGTCATCAGCTTCGAGGTAATGAATATCCGTCACTGCAATAATTTTGATCACCCCATTATTTTTAACCACCACCCTATTGTGCTGCGAAGGGCTCTGTGCGGCTGTTTCGAATAAATTCCGGGTAAGCTCCGGCTGCTTTAATTTTGCAGGAAGCCTTTGCATCGCCTGCTCAAACCGCTCCTGTTCAATCGGTTTTAATAAATAATCGACAGCATTAACTTCAAAAGCTTTAATGGCAAATTCGTCAAATGCAGTCGTAAAGATAACTGCTGGTGGATGCTCTACCAGCTCCAGCATCTCAAAACCATTGATTTTAGGCATCTGTATATCCAGAAAGATAAAGTCGGGACGGAAAGCCGCAATTGCTTTGAGCCCTTCAAAACCGTCATTGCATTCCGCAACAATCTCTATATCAGGGAAGCCTGTCAGATAATGCTTTACAATATCCCGCGCCAGCGGCTCATCATCAATCAATATCGTTGTGATCATAATTTCTGTGGTATTTTAAGCATAGTTATATATTTATTATCCTCTGTAGAGGAAGTTTGCAGTAAGGTATTATCTGCAAAAAGCAAATAGAGCCTTCTGCGGATTGCAGTGAGTCCAAAGCCTGTACCGTCAGTAGCTTTCGTTTCCGGGTCATAAGGATTTTCTACCCTGATCACCAGCAGGTTATTCTCTAAAGTGACCAAAACAGAAATCAAGATCGCTGATGCGGTATTGTACAGTCCGAATTTGATAGCGTTTTCCACAATAGGCTGTAGTAATGTACCCGGTAAGGAAAGGTTTAAAGTATTTTCAGCAATCTGAATATCAAGATTTAAGCGGTGACTGAACCTCACCTTTTCAATATCCAGGTACAATTGGATATAGTCCATTTCTTCAGCCACGCTAACCCATACTTCATCATCTCTTTTCAAGGTACCTCTTAAAAAAGAAGCTAATTTTGTAATCATTGTCCCGGCTTCTTTTGGATTTACAATGGTCAGCGCGTAAACAGAATTTAAGCTATTAAACAAAAAATGGGGTTGCAACTGATGCCTGAGTTTGTTCAGCTCTGCTTCCTTCGCTAAATTCTGAGCCGTAAACAAACGTTCCTGCATTTCAGATTGCCCTTCCAGGCGGTACCATAATACATTCACAAATGCACACCAGGCCAGAAAAACGAAGATGACAATAAACCTGAATACCAGTGATAAGTTCAAAAAAATCAGATAAGTACGGTCATGCACAAAAATACCAGTTAACAAGCAGCGGCAAGCCCAGGTAACCAATACAGAGAGCGCAATAGCCATTACGATGACAAACAATACAATTTCATCCTTTGGCTGATAAAATCTCAGTACCATACTAATCACCCCACAACAGAGTGCTAAAAGCGTATTAGTGATTAAACTATCAGCAATTGACACCACCCAGCTAAAATTTAGCGTATAAAAAAACAGTAGAACGAGTGCAGTTGTCCAGGCTACAAAGAGTATGGCTGCGGTTTTTTGTGCTTTTTTAGTTAACAAAGGGTTACTGGTCAAAATATCTGGTTTAAAAATTACTGATGCTCACTCCACCAAATAAAACTACTCCTTTTATTGTAATTATTTTTAATGGTTCGCTGTTTACCGGATTAATGGTGCGGCTGTCATCCAGCCCTCCGAATATTGGGCTCACTTGTGATTCCACGACCCATCCCGGCGGAATAATTAATTTAATTCCTCCAAATATGGCTACAACTTCAATAACTACCTGATCAGAAAAATCGGCCTGTGTCAGATCCAGTTCACATCCTCCGAAAACAGAAACCACCTCACCACCTTTAAAATTCTTGGAATAGATTTGTTGTTTGCTGCCACTAAATACATTTACAGAATCTACAAAATCATTTTCGGCAGGCTGGGTTCTGGCATAAGGATCTGAAGTTTGATTGTTAGGATCAGCTGGATCAGTCTGCGGACCGGCAGCGCCTGTTTGCCAGCCCCCCGGATGATTCCATGGACCTGACGCACCTGGTGTACAACCGGCTCTTTTGAAGTCTTCAAACCTCTTTTCCCACCTTTTTTTGCGCGGGCTCACAGGTTTAAAGATCACAAACAAGCCCAAAATTATAAATCCGGCTCCGATATAATATTGCGTCATGTTAAAATCAATGAAGTTCTGCAAGTTAAAATAACCACCTACCAGTATCATAATCAGCCATCCTCCGCCATGAAATTTACGTTTAAAGCCAATCACCAGACCTATTAAGATTAATAAAGTAGGCCAGCTGAATACCCAGTCAGGTACATTAATCCCAAAATTACGCAGTAAAAAGACAGCGCCGATGATCAGCAGAATTAAACCACTCCATACTCTGTTAGAACGGTTTTTATATTTATAGTTTTCCATAACCTTAATGTTCATTTATCAGGATCAAAACTAAGGAGTAAATATGCATTGTTAAATAGGGATCATTCCTATAGCCGTAAAACCCCGGTGAACATCATTTTTTTGCCGGTGAACAATTATGCGTTACTTTGAGAGATACTAAAAGATATGAAAAAGAAACTCCTCCTGTTTGCGTGGGTTCTGATCCCTGCAGCCTTATTTGCCCAGAATAATGATCAATCTTATCAGATATTTGAGACAAAAACGAGAAAAGCGATCAGTGCAGAACAGCTGATTAAAAACATAAAAAAAGTCGATGTACTGTTTTTCGGTGAGGAACATAATGATTCAACCGGACATGTACTGGAAGCACAGCTATTCAGTAAAATGCTCCGGACCTATCCAGGCACAGCACTTTCTTTAGAAATGTTTCCGACCGATGTACAACCAGTGCTTAATGAATATCTGAGCGGTGTAATTGCTGAAAAGAATTTCATCAAAGAGGCGCGTGCCTGGAACAATTATAAAGATTATAAGCCATTGATTGAGCTGGCGAAAGAAAATAAAGCAGACGTGATCGGCGCCAATGCAGCGACCAGGTATAGCAATGCAGTTACTTTGTCAGGGTTAAATAAGCTGAATGATTTCCCTGCTGCTTCTAAAGAATTCTTACCACCACTGCCTATTGATACAGCAACAGGGAGATACTATGAAAAGTTTGTAAACACGCTTGGCGGACATAACATGGGTGGGATGAAAATCTATCAGACACAAAATTTATGGGATGCTTCCATGGCCTGGTCTATAGCTAAATACCATAAGTTAAACCCAAAGAAAAAGATATTCCAGGTGAACGGAAGGTTCCATAGTGATGAAAAA
The DNA here is from genome assembly GCF_040822065.1 of Pedobacter sp. WC2423. Taxonomy (NCBI): domain Bacteria; kingdom Pseudomonadati; phylum Bacteroidota; class Sphingobacteriia; order Sphingobacteriales; family Sphingobacteriaceae; genus Pedobacter; species Pedobacter sp. WC2423. The sequence continues at coordinate 5,771,844 of NZ_CP162005.1, read as the reverse complement.
CTGGGCGCTTTTGCGCAGCTTAAAAAATACGCACCGAACTTAACGCTGGTCAATATTTCATGTTTTGCAGCTCAGGGTGCGACAGAACCAGACTGGACAAAACAGGCAGAATTGGGAGATTATATCATTCTGACAGGTAAGTAACGAAATAAATACGTTGGGTAGCTGAAACAAAAAAAGGCCATCCCATAAGCTTACAGGATAGCCTTTCCTTTTGGATATTACTTAAATATTCCTGGTTTTCAGTAAGTCTCTGATTTCGCCTAACAAAACTTCTTCTTTTGTTGGAACTGGCTCAGCTACAACAACTTCCTCTTGTTTACGTTTCAATTGATTGATCGCTTTTACCATTAGAAAAATAATGAAGGCCAGAATCACGAAGTTAATCACTTCTGTGGCGAAATTTCCCCATGCAAACACAGGCCCTGCTTTTCTTGCCTCTTCCAGAGAGGCCGCAGGATTAGCAGCAACAAATGCCCTCACTTTATCGCTTAGTGGAATATAATAGTTTACAAAGCCCTTATCACCAATTAATAAGCTGATAGGAGGCATAATTAAATCATTAACCATTGAGGTTACAATCTTACCAAATGCCCCTCCAATAATCACACCGACTGCCAGGTCGACTACATTGCCTTTGATGGCAAATTCCTTAAATTCTTTTACAAAACTCATAGTATTTAATTTTTCATGGTGTTCAACTGTTAATAAAAATATAAACTTTATTAAGAAAACAAAGCTTTTTTGTTGAAAAACACATTCAAACACAATATTCGTTCCACAATATGGTTGATATATAAACCAAATGCTTATTTTTGAAACGGGTCACAATACCTTTTCTACAAAACATGCTTAAACAACATTTACAACAAAAATTACTTCAAAAGTTATCGCCTCAACAAATTCAGTTTATTAAACTGTTGCAGGTGCCTACTGTTTCCCTTGATACCAGAATAAAAGAAGAGTTAGAAGAAAATCCGGCGCTCGAAGACCCAAGTTTAATGATCGCGGAGGAACCTAAAAGTGAATATGATGATTTGAATGATTCTCCTGATGATTTTGACGGGGGTTCAAAGGAAGAAAGTACTGATGAATTTAATGTAGATGATTATTTACAGGATGATGGCGGCAATGATTACAGCACTTCTTACAATAACAATGACGATGATGAGGAAAAGAAAGAAACTCCGATAGCTATTGAGAGTACTTTTTTTGAAAGTCTTCAGGAACAGCTTGATTTAGTTCCTTTATCAGATCAGGACTTTATTATTGGTAAACAGATTATCGGCAGTTTAGACGACGACGGTTATCTGCGCAGACCAATTACTTCCATGATTGATGATCTTGCTTTTTCACAGAATGCAATGGTCGAAGAAGAAGACGTACTGGAAATGCTGAAAGTAATTCAGAGCTTCGATCCTCCGGGAATTGCAGCCAGAGATTTACAGGAATGCCTGACTTTACAATTGCGCAGAAAAGATCCGCACAATCCTATTATCCAGAAAGCGATCATGATCGTAGAAAATTACCTGGATGAATTTACCAGAAAACATTACGACAAACTTGAAAAGTCATTAGGCTTAAACAGTGAAGATTTAAAGGAAATTATTGCAGAAATCCTTCGGCTAAACCCGAAACCAGGAGACTCAAACCAGGTGACAACCAAGCAATTGCAAGTTATCCCTGATTTCCATATTTCGAACAATGACGCTGTTCTTATTTTGACTTTAAACTCAAAAAATGCACCGGAGTTAAGAGTGAGCCGTTCTTACATAGACATGTTCCAGCATTACGACAAAGCTGCGCAAAAGGACAAAAAACTAAAAGAGGCTGTACAATTTGTGAAGCAGAAACTGGATTCAGCGAAATGGTTTATTGATGCCATTAAACAACGTCAGCAAACTTTGTTAAAAACAATGAATGCCATTATGCAATATCAGTATGAATATTTGCTGACAGGTGATGAACGTAAAATGCGTCCGATGATCCTGAAAGATATTGCTGATAAAATTGATATGGATATTTCTACTGTGTCAAGGGTAGCAAACTCTAAATATGTACAAACAGAATTCGGGACTTTCTTGTTGAAGTCTTTTTTCTCGGAAGCTATTCAGACTGAAAGCGGTGAAGAAGTATCGAATAAAGAAGTAAAGAAAATTCTGGAAGACTGTATCGGTAATGAAGATAAACGCAAGCCACTGGCAGATGAGAAACTAACCGAAATCCTAAAAGAACAAGGTTATAATATTGCCCGCAGAACAGTTGCGAAATACAGAGAGCAAATGAATATTCCTGTAGCCAGATTGAGAAAAGAACTTTAGGCCGGTGTGCAGTGCCAGGCAGGCTTGTGCCCGCTGGCTGATGATTGGTGATTAAAAGCAAAAAGGCACGTGCATTTGCCTATACCTTTTTGCTTTATACTGACTTAAGAAAGTAAGTTTTGTCTAAGCAGGAATTCCAGTTGTTTATTGGCAACCAGCAAAGCTTCGGTAAGCTCTTTATTTTCTTTCCTCAGCGCATAAATTTCATACGCCTTTTCGATGTTGATCCTCAGATCTTCGTCCATCCATGGTTTTTGAATATATTTATAAACCTGACCTTTGTTGATGGCATCAATTACTGCGTTGATATCCGCATAACCGGTCAGCAATATTCGGATCGGATCGGGAAAATCCGGAATTATTGATTCCAGAAATTCGATACCAGTGGTAACCGGCATGCGTTGATCGGTTATAATTACATGAATAAGTTCAGTTTCTAATACCTTCCGTCCCTCCACAGCAGATTCAGCCGTAAAAATGTTGAATTTCCTTCTAAAGCCGGCTTTAAAAGAATTAAGATTATGAACTTCATCATCCACATAAAGCACATTAATTGGGGTGTCGGAATTCATTGTTATTTATTGGATTTTTTTGTTAAATATATTGCTTTTATAAATTCTAAAAAACTAATTTCGGATAAAAATTATTTCTAAATAATAATTGATCAATTTTACACAAAAGCTCACACAATAAAGCAAAAATGGATAAGATTAATTCTAGTGTTAATGCTCCTGACCATTCCATGATATACCGCCCGGTTTATTTCAGATTAATCAATCCGGAGGAAGGAGAAAAGCTTAAAAACTTAATCGCCAGTAACCCTGCCCTGCTTATTTATGACACCATTTTAAGCCAGCTTGCAGAACTCATTAGACTGAATAATCCGCAGCAAAAATTAACTCCGGATCAATCTGCGGCACTGGTTGCAGCACACCTGAAAACTGATGCAGACCAATACGGTGTATGGGTATATTATCCATGGTCAAATAAATTGGTACATACACTTGATGAACAGGAATTTGCACAGGTGAGAACAAGCAGGAATGTGTATAAAATCACACCTGAAGAGATCCAGGTCCTGAAGCAAAAAAAGATAGGAATTATTGGTTTATCTGTAGGACAGAGCATTGCTTTAACATTGGCTATGGAACGGACCTGCGGAGAACTCCGCCTGGCCGATTTCGATGAAATTGAGTTGAGCAATATGAACAGAATCAAGGTAAATGTACAGGACCTTGGTTTAAACAAATCCATTGTAGCAGCCAGACAGATTGCTGAGCTTGATCCATTCATCAATGTTATCTGTTTTACCGAAGGTATCACGCTGGATACTATTGATGAGTTTTTTACCGGAAACGGGAAACTGGATATCCTGGTAGAAGAATGTGATGGGATTGACATCAAAATCCTTGCCCGTATCAAAGCTAAGGCATTGGGAATTCCGGTAGTCATGGATACCAATGACAAAGGAATGCTGGATGTAGAACGTTTCGACCTGGAGCCGGAAAGACCAATTTTCCATGGAAAAGTAGCCGAGCTGGAAGCATTAAGCGCAGATCAGCTTACAGAAATGTTAAATAAACTGACTATTCCTGAAAAAATAGGGTACCTCGGAAAAATCATAGGTTTTGAGAATTTATCTCCGGCCATGATGAAATCGGTTGGGGAGATGAACAAAACTATTGTTGGCTGGCCGCAACTTGCTTCGGCAGTAACTTTGGGTGGAGCTATGGTTACAGACATCAGTCGTCGCATATTGCTTAATCAATTTAGCACATCAGGAAGGTACTTTGTTGACTTCGACGAATTGTTTACTGATGAGTTGAATACAATCACTAATATAAACGGAGACAATGATACACATTAGAACATTCAGAGCTCCGGACGATCCGGAAGCCTGCTCAAAATTTATTGTCGGCCACAAACGCTTACTTGAACTTTATGGCATCACCCAGATTACTTCAAACAAACAGGATTGGGTAGAGGATCCAAAGACCATGGTCATCTTAGTGGAAGATAAAGAAACTAAATTTGTGTACGGAGGTGCAAGGATCCAGATTCAAACAGCTCAGTATGAATTGCCTATTGCCTCTGCAATTGGTAAATACGATCCGAAAATATATGACATGATCAATGCGGATGAAGACCGTGGTGGAACCTGTGAATTATGTGGGTTATGGAACTCAAGAGAAGTTGCTGGTATGGGTATTGGAAGCCACGTGCTGGCCAGAGTAGGTTCTGTGCTTGCTGCAAAACTGCCTATCGTAAGCTTATTTGTATTATGTGCCCCTGTTACAGTTAGAATGGGAAAAAGAGTAGGCTGCGTGATCGAAACCTCATTAGGTAACAATGGTTTGTTTTACTATCCTAAAGATGACCTTGTGGCCACTGCAATGCGGTTAAGAAATCCATTTGATTTGAGTAATGCCGATGATTCAGAACGTGAAAAAATTCTTTCCCTGCGTGACAATCCGCATCAGCTTTTTGAAGAAAGAGGCCCAAAAGGTATGTACCAGTTAGAATATAATTTAGACATCCCAAATCTGCATGATCCTGTTTAAAAAAATACTATTTTTAACAATAGCACTGCTATGCAGTGCCGTTCTCACCTATTCAGCGACACAGGACAGTACGCTTGTCTTTAAAAACGAAAACAACATTTTAAAGATTGAAAATGGTATATCCATTTTCAGAGATCCTGCAAAATCATTAACTATCCAGGAGGTTATCGGCCGCAAATTCGAATATCTCAATCAGAGAGTCCCTAATCTGGGTATCACTTCAGATAAAATATGGATAAAATTTACAGTAGATAATCAAAGTCTTGCAGAAAATTTAATGCTCGTTGTCGCACAGCCGGCAATTGATAGTATTACCTTGTACAGACTGGATAACCATAAGCTTTATGCCTCTTCAAAATTAGGAAAGTTTAAAGCCTTTCATGCCAGGTTAGTCGATAATCCGAACTATATATTTCCGGTTAACATGGCCAGAAATAAAAAAGAAACCTTTTACATCAGTGTTAGTTCTACAGACCAGATCCAGTTGCCTATTTCTTTAGGCACACCCAAAGTAGTACTGGTCAATGATAACAGCAAGAATATCCTGTTTGGGATCTATGCCGGAATTATCATTATCATGATTTTGTATAACCTGTTTATATCCTTTACGGTAAAAGATCCAAGTTATATTTATTACATCTTCTATATCTTCTTTGTGGGTTTAACGCAGGCCACTTTTCAGGGTTATGCATTTAAATTCCTATGGCCGGATAGTCCATGGCTGGCCATAAACAGTTCTTTTCTGGTTCCATTTTTCTCAGGTATTACGACAGCACTGTTCTTAAAAAGATTTTTACAAACAAAAGTATACACACCAAAACTGCATATCGGAATTGACCTGTTTGTCTTTTTCTACTTTATAGCGCTTGTCGCCTGGATTTCAGGTGCGCATACCATCAGCATCAAGTCTTTGCAGACCCTGGCTTTATTTGGGTCACTTTATTTCTTGTATGTGGCCAATGTAATCCGGAGAAAAGGTTCCCGCCCTGCCCTGTTCTTTTTGGTCGCCTATACGATCTTTTTATTGTGTGTGGTCATCTTTGTTTTAAGAAATTTCAACCTGGTTGAGTACAATCTCTTTACTTCTTATATTTTAGAAATTGGCTCTGTGATACAAATCACCTTACTTTCGTTCGCACTGGCAGATAAAATAAATGTTTACCGGAAAGATAAAGAGCAATCTCAGGAACAAGCACTAAGAATCTCTAAAGAGAATGAAAGACTGATCCGTGAACAAAACATCGAACTGGAAATTCAGGTGAATAAACGTACAGAAGAATTACAGAATTCGAATCTTACTTTAAACCTGACGCTGAAAGAATTAAAAGAAGCACAGTCACAATTAGTGGATGCCGAAAAGATGGCTGGTCTGGGTCAGCTGACTGCTGGAATTGCCCATGAGATCAACAATCCTATTAATTTTGTAACTTCCAATATCAAACCACTCGGACTGGATATTAATGATCTGTACGATGTGATACAGAAATATGAAGAAATCGATCCTGACCAGGATATCAGGGAACAAATCTCAGCTATTGACAGGTTTAAAAAACAAATTGATATTGATTTTATCAAAACGGAAATTAATTCTTTGCTTTCCGGAATTGGAGAAGGGGCAAAAAGAACGGCAGAAATTATCAGAAGCCTGAAAAATTTCAGCAGACTCGATGAGAATGATACCAAACCTGTAGACTTAAATGAAGGTATAGAATCTACCTTGGTTTTACTCCGGAGCACGGTTCCTTCATCTATCAAAATTATTAAAGACCTGCAGCCCATCCCACTGGTGGAATGCTTGCCTGGTAAAATAAACCAGGTTTTTATGAATCTGATTACTAATGCGCTGCATGCGTTAAAGGTCAAAGAAAATCCGGCAGAAGAAGAGTATATTTATATCACGACTTCTTCGATACCTGATCATGTGGTTATCAGTATTAAAGATACCGGGTCTGGAATGACCGATGAAATCAAACAGAAAATATTTGAACCTTTTTTCACTACAAAACAAGTTGGGGAAGGAACAGGTTTAGGCCTGTCTATTGTTTTCAGTATCATAGAAAAACATAAAGGCCATATAGATGTTGTCACAAAAGTGAATCTAGGTACAGAATTTATTATTACCTTGCCTTTAAACATACAATAATATGACTCGCTCGCCTGTTAAAGTTTTATATATTGACGATGAAGAGAACAACCTCCTCGCCTTCAAAGCAAGTTTTAGGAGACAATATGAGATTTACACAGCAATATCCGCAGCCGAAGGTTTAAAGGTATTAGAGAACCTTCCGGTAGAAGTGATTATTGCTGATCAAAAGATGCCTGAAACTACAGGTGTAGAATTCTTTAAGAGTATAGCACATACCTATCCGGATCCTATCCGCATACTTTTGACTGGTTATACTGATATTGCTGCATTAGCAGATGCGATTAACCATGGTGATATTTACCGATATATCACTAAGCCATGGAATGATCTGGAATTGCATAATTCTATCAAAAATGCACATGATGCTTATAAGTCTAAAATTGATCTGAGAAATAAGATTAAAGAACTGGAAAAGACAAACGATGAGCTGAACCGCTTTATCTATAGTATCTCTCACGAATTAAGGGCTCCCCTGGTTTCGGTCATTGGTATTGTAAACCTGGTGAAAATGGAGGGACTTTATAATTCTAGCGGGGAATACTGGGAATTGATAGAATCCTGTTCTAATAAACTGGATTATTATATACAGAAAACACTTCAGTACTATAAAAACAATAAGAACATCTCTGAAAATTCAGACATCAACTTCAAGACACTGGTAGACGAAATGATTGACCTGTATGCTTACAGCGAAAGAGATACGCAGTTTAACCTGAATATTAATCAGACACATCCATTTATAGGGGATTCGTTCCGGATCGAGGTGATTTTGGGTAACCTGATTTCTAATGCGATCAAATATCATAAAGAAAGCGGACATCATAAGGTGGTGGATATTTCCATAGAAGCAAATTTGCTATCTGCCGAAATATCAATTACTGATAATGGACTGGGTATTCTCAACGAACATCTGGAAAAGATATTTACGCAGTTCTTTAAAACAAAAAATAACAAAGGAAGTGGTTTGGGATTGTTTATAGTCAAGGAAGCTTTAAACAAGATTGACGGAAAAATATCTGTCAGTTCCTCTGTGAATCATGGTACGACGTTCAAAATTACTATTCCCAATGCCAAATAAACCCGAGAGCGCAATAAAAGTGATGCTGATCGATGATAATATCATTGACCTGAAGATCAATTCAAAGATCATTTTTATCTCTAAATTATTCAGCGAAATCATTCAGTGCCAATCTGGAGAAGAAGCGCTCAGTTATTTCAATACGCATTCCAATCAACTGGATAAATTACCAAATCTAATCCTTTTGGATATCCAGATGCCCGAAATGGACGGTTTTGAATTTCTGGAAAACTATAAACGCTTCCCTCCCGAACTCAAAGAAAACTGTGTGGTTGCTATGCTTTCTTCTACGCTTGATTTTGGTGATATCCGTAAGGCAGAAGCGAACCCTTATGTCATCAAACTCCTGAAAAAACCACTTTACCCTGCACACCTGGAAGAATTATACAAGGCATACTTTCCTGTCAGCAAATAAATACCGTTTATGGCATTATTAATGCCTGCTATAAGTATGAACAGGTTTAAAATCATCTTTACATTTTTCTGTCTTTCTCTTGCTTTTACAAGCTGTAAGAAAGATTCCGGCCTTGACCCTTTGTCTAATGTATTGTTTGCCAAGGATGGGGTAATCAGAGTAGAGTGTGCAGATTGTATGCTAGATTACACGGTTATCAACGATCAATATAAGGTTGGCATTAAGAATAGCGAAGACGTTAAATTTAGCTATGTATCTGATTTTGAACTAAAAACAACTATACAATCTCCAAAAAAACAAATGATCAGATTGATCGTCATGGATTCCTACGGAAGAACGGTTTCCAATGAGCTGACTGCTGTAGATGCAGGAGCTCCCAAAACTGATAGTTTCAAAATTAAAATCCAATAATCCGGATATACTCCTATATTAACAGAAAATCCCGGAGAATTGAGAACTCCGGGATTTTTTTATATCAAAAAATTGTGGAATAAAGAATTCACATTGAGGAATATTATACCCAACTACTGAATTCCTCAAAAACAATTAGTTACGACTTAAAATTCCTTTCCTTGCTTCATGGTTAGCTTTCGCCAATTCCAGAAAAGAAGCCTGTGCAGCTTTTATATTCTCTTGTTTACCTTTCCATATTTCTAAAGCAGGCTGATGTAAGGCCCTGGAAAAAGAATATGTAACCGGCCATGGTAATACAGCTTTATAAACTGAGTTAATTTCATTTAGATTTTGTGAAGCAGTCAGCGGATCCTGACCACCAGAAAGGAAGGCGATTCCAGCAACTGTAGCGGGTACAGCGTTACGTAAACAGTTGACTGTTAATTTCGCTACTAAAGCTGAATTGGCTTTATCAGGGGCATCTTTACCCGCAAGAATCATATTAGGTTTCAAAATCAGTCCGCCCAGTTCTACTTTAAGCAGGTACAGTTCCTGAAATAAAGAACGCAATACTTTTTCAGTGACCACTGCGCAGCGTTCGATGGTATGGTTACCATCCATAATCACTTCCGGTTCTACGATGGGTACGATCCCAGCGCGCTGACAGGCAGCGGCATAACGGGCAAGGGCATGTGTGTTACTGACTATACAGGCATCTGAAGGCAGTTCACCATCAATCAGGATCACTCCTCTCCATTTAGCGAATCTGAGCCCCAATGCGGCATAAATGGTCAGTCTTTCCTGCAAATCATCCAGCCCTCTGGTCACTTTTTCTTTAGGAAAACCCGCCAGATCTTCGGTACCTTCATCCAGTTTGATACCAGGGATCACTCCTGCTTTTTTAAGTTCCTCCAGAAATGGAACTCCCGAAAGGGTTTGCTGATGCACAGTTTCATCAAATAATATGGCACCGTTGATATAATCCCCTATTCCCGGCGTAGTAATTAATACTTCGCGATAGGCTCTTCTGAAGGCTTCGGTTTGCGGTATACCAGCAAGTTCAAAACGTTTATTAAGTGTAGCAACACTTTCATCTATAGCTACGAGACCTTTGAAATCGGCAACCATAGCTTTTGCAGTGCTGATCAGTTGTGTGGTTATATGCTCCATAATTATTGCTGCGGATCCTGATCTGATCAGGCTCAACCAAAGAACAATTTGACAAATACAATTGTTTGCGCTAATAGTGTTTGCCCGGTCTGGTGATACAAAAGCCTTTACCGGCTATATTTTTGAGAAATTTCCGGGGTGTAGTTCCTAAAAAATGATTAAAGTCTTTAATCAAATGACTCTGATCATGATAACCATGTGTTTCGATCAGTTCAAAGAGATCAATTTCTTTTTCTTTTTGGTTGACAAGCTGAGCGATCACTTCCTTGAAACGCATAAAACGGAGGATTTCTTTAGGAGAATAACCTGTAAATTTTTGAAAACGCTGTTGTATCGTTCTCACTGATAAAGCAGCATTTGCTGCAATAGCTTTGACAGGCTGTACAGCCGGATCCTGGAAATAAGCCAGTCCGCTTAACAAAGGAATAGCAGACGATTCATTTTCGGCTATAAAAGAAGCGGCGTAAGCTTCGATCAGCTGAATTCTGTCAGTAGTGTTTCCCAATGCAGCCAACTGCTCCCAGAGGTCTGCAAAACAAGTCTTATCAATTAATATATCAGGGTCTATTATTTCATCTGTTGATAATTCATTCACAGGAATTTGAAACAACCGGTAAAAACCATTCAGGGTAAAATTTACAACTATCGCATCTGTTGAAGGTTGTAATTCATAATTCAGCATCTTTTTGAGCGGGCCGATCACAGCTACCCGTTCAATTGGCTTCGTACTTAACATCGCGTCATTAAATGAATAACGGATTGGCGCACCAAAATTGAACAGCATCAACATATCAAAATTGGGAGAAAGATGTTTTAAAACCACTTCAGCAGCGGCTGAGGTATGCAAATGATAAAAATGACTGACCACGTCACTTAAAGGTGCCTGAACTTCATAAAATTCTCCGTCTATTGTTGAGTCTTCCATATATTTACTGTTTAGTCTTCCATCGCAATTTTGTTTTCTTACCATCTTAAGAATGCTGGCAGGCCTGAGTTTGTCTTAACAAATTTAAAGAAATCAGGAATACCCTGCTTATTTATTATCCCAGGTAAATACATTCATAAAACGTTTGAATTTCGCAATTATTGGTTTGATTCTCGTAGGCTCAGCACACAGGATCTCCTTAAATTTACAATCAGAAATAAATGTAAACCCACCATTTAAAGATGACCTTGTGAAAACTCAGAATAACTACATTCCATCTACCCTCCCGACACATCAGATTTCATGTACACGCCTTACTGACCAGACTATTGTGTGTAAATCACCCGATAAAATGAAAGAGATTTATACTGCGCCCGGAGAAGAGCATGAACTGGCTCTTTTATTTCTTGATATCCGCAATTTCACAGCTGCTATGGAGATCAGATCTTCATATGAAGTCATTTTTATGATCAGAAAACTGTTTGTTTTATTTAACCGCTCTATTACCGGGGCCGGGGGCCGGATTATTGAAACCAATGGAGATCGCATTTATGCAGTTTTTGGACTGGATACAACGATCAGAAAAGCAGTACAGTCTTCGGTTAATGCTGCTTATGCCCTATTACGTGATGTAGATGTTTTTAATGCTTCTTATGCACAGCCCTATTTTAACCTGAGTTATGAGGTTGGTATTGGCGTACACCATGGTCAGGTTGTAGTGGGCCAGTATGACCTGGTCAATAAAGAGCAGATGACTGTAATGGGCCTGCCGGTAAATATCGCTTCGCGTTTACAAGGAGAAACCAAAGGACTCAACAATAACCTGATCATTTCTGAAAGTACTTACGGGCTGCTGACCGATCCTAAGGATGCGGAAATCAGAGCTGTCCAGCTCAGGGGAGTTACTGCTGCCATGAATGTGATGTTAATGGGAAATACATTTCATGCTGAAAACCATATTGATGATATGGATCTGAATTATTACCTTGGAATATCCGGTTAATTAAATTCTTTTATCTGAGCTTTACAACAATTAAATTTGAGCTGTACAGCAAATTTACTCCTCCGGTTTATGTGCAGATTTGTTGTATAAAAAAAGATCATGAATAAAGTGGTATTAATTACCGGCGCGTCGGCCGGGATGGGTAAAGAAACAGTAAAACTACTTTTACAGCGGGGATACACGGTTTACGGTGCAGCGCGCAGAGTAGAAAACATGAAAGATATAGCCAGCCTGGGCGCCAGAGTACTGCAAATGGATGTAACTGATGAAGATGCTATGGTTAAGGGTGTGAATGAGATTATCAAGGCTGAAGGCAGAATCGACATCCTGATCAATAACGCTGGTTTTGGTTCTTATGGGGCTGTAGAAGATGTTCCGATTCAGAATGCAAGATACCAGATGGAGGTCAATGTATTTGGCGTAGCCAGATTAAGCCAGCTGGTGATCCCTTTGATGCGGGAAAACAAGTATGGAAAAATCCTCAATATTTCTTCTGTTGGCGGAAAGTTTGCTTTACCGCTTGGTGGCTGGTACCATGCCAGTAAATTTGCTTTAGAAGGTTTAAGTGACAGCATGCGCAATGAGTTGAAACCTTTTGGGATTGACGTGATTGTGATCGAACCCGGGGGTGTCAAATCGGAATGGGCTGAGGTAGCTATGACTAATTTAATGAAGGTATCGGGTCAGGATCTTTATCAGCCTATGGCTCAGAAATTCGTTAACCTGAGTGTAACCCTGGAGCATAAATCTGCCGAACCTATCGTGATTGCCAAATTGATATTGAAAGCAATCGAGGCCAGGAAACCTAAATTCAGATATTCCGGCGGTTATATGGCTGCTCCAAGCCTGCTGCTGAGAAAATTATTGCCAGACCGTATATTTGATCAGCTGACGATGAGTCAGATTAAATAACCTGAACCGATACGAATTAAACTACTGTTCTGCCGCTGTCCTGAATAGCCCATTCGGCCATCAAATTCATTAAAGGGACTAATTCTTTACCTGAAGGACTCAAAGTATAAGTAACAAAAGGAGGGACTACCGGTTCGGCTTTCCTGATCACGAGGTTATCAGCTTCCAGTTGTTTTAAACTCTGAATCAGCATCTTTTCAGTAATGATAGGGATTGCTTTTCTTAATTCACTGTAACGTTTAGACTGTGCTCTGAGCTGATAAATAATAATCGGTTTCCAGTGACCACCAATTTTATTCATCACATAGGTTACCGGACAGGTCAGTGCGGCTAATTCTTTATTCAGGTTAATACTTGAACTTTCTTTAATTTTGGTCATGATACATACTTTGGGGTAAGTACTTGTAAAAAAGTAAGTACAAATATACCTTTGTCTTGTCAATATTAAAAGATTAAACATATGAAAATTACAATAACAGGTTCTTTAGGAAATATAAGCAAACCCTTAGCAGGAATATTGGTTAGTGCTGGTCACCAGGTAACTGTAATCAGCAGCAATGCAGATAAGATAAAAGCAATTGAAGATCTGGGCGCTGCAGCGGCTATCGGATCAGTAGATGATACCGATTTTTTAACCAGGGCTTTTACAGGTGCAGATGCAATTTATACCATGTGCCCGACAAATTATGCAGCAACTGATTTCAGAAGCTTCATGAATACAGTTGGTCAGAATTATGCCGCAGCAATCCGTGCATCCGGAGTGACGCAAGTGGTCAATCTTAGTAGTATCGGTGCGCATTTATCAGCAGGAACAGGCCCGATCAAAGGTTTGCATGATATAGAGCAAATATTTAATGACCTGGAAGGTGTTTCAGTCAAACATATGCGTCCTGCTTATTTTTATGTCAACTTATATGGCAGTGCCGATATGATCAGACATGCAGGTATTATTGGAGGTAATTATGGAGAAGCTACTGAATTAGTGATGGTTCATCCAAAAGATATTGCACTGGCCGTAGCAGAAGAAATACAGCAGCTATTTACAGGCAAAAGTATTCGTTATGTAACCAGTGATGTGCGTACACCAGCAGCAGTAGCAAAGATATTAGGTACAGCAATAGGAAAACCTGATTTAAAATGGGTTGAATTTACAGATGAACAAGCTTATGATGGAATGATCCAGGCTGGTTTACCTGTAGAATTGGCCAGGAATTATGTAGAAATGGGAAATGCCATCAATAGCGGTGTTTTATGGGAAGATTTTAAGGTGAATCAACCTGAATTCTCAGCCATCAAACTGGAAGACTTTGCCAAAGAGTTTGCGGCAGCTTTCTAAGCTGCAGCTATATTAATCAGCAATAAAATGGCAAAGGTACTACAGCACCTTTGCCATTTTTATAGTATTAAGACCGCAATGTGGGTTCTAATCCGGTTGTAATCGCGATTCTGTTCCATGCATTAATCGTAATGATAGCCAGGATGATGTCAGCCAGGTACACAGGATCAAAAACACTTGCTGCATTTTTATAGGTTTCATCAGATACGTGGTTACTAATTAAAGTCACTTCTTCGGTCAATGCTAATAAAGCACGCTCCTTTTCATCAAAAAATGGAGTATCGCGCCATGCCGAAAGTGCATAAATCCGTTGTTCTGTCTCCCCTGCTTTACGTGCATCCTGCGTATGCATGTCTATGCAAAAAGCACATCCGTTAATTTGAGAAGCTCTGATTTTGATCAGCTCTCTGTGAATAGCGGTCAGGCTTGTGCTTTCCATGTATTTTTCAAGGGCCAGTATGGCACGATATCCTGCTGGTTGTACTTCGTTGATTTTACTTCTGTTGCTCATGTCTTTGTTTTTTGAGATGATCCTTTTTGATAAAAGTTGATAGTTAAAAAGGTTAAAACAAAGATCAGGAATGCAGGAGCTCAAAAAAATGAACTGCAGTTAAGAAATTACCATTCCTTTTTAGCGCGCAGGCGGCTTAAAAATTGTGGAGTAAAGCCAAGATAGGAAGCCAGCATGTATTGAGGGACCCGCTGAACGAAACCAGGATAGAGTTTAGAAAAATGCCGGTAACGCTCTTCTTCAGTCTGATTAAAAATGAAGCCTATTCTGCGCTGAGCGGCAACAAATGATTTCTGCATCATGATCCTGAAATAGGTTTCTAAAAACGGGATCTCTTTAAACAGACTGATCCGGTCTTTCTCCTGCAGCAAGAGCAATTCAGTTTCTTCTATAGCCTGAATATAACAAGCAGAGGGCTGATTGTTCAGCAAACTGTCCTGATCTGCAATCCACCAGTTTTCAATACCAAAATGGATAATTTGTTCATTGAGTTTCTGATTGATCAGAAATTGACGCACGCATCCTTTAATGATAAAATAATTCCCTTTACACAGTTTGCCAGGTTCAAGTAAAAACTCTTTTTTCTTCAGTTTTTTGAGTTCCAGCTTTTCACAAAATTGCTGCTGCTGCCGGGGACTTAACTGTACGTACTTTTTGATATGGTCTAAAAGCTCCTGATACATCTTGATACAATAAATTTATAATGCCTTTGGGTTCCGGTGTTTCCCTCTCCAGAATTTATACCAGTTTTTATTGGCTGGATAACTGCGGTGAGGAGTCGCATTGTTACAAATAACAGCAACAATAAACAGGATCAGTACTCCTGTAAATATCGGGCTCAGTACGTAGAAATAACCTAGCGCATTAATTTTAGCTGTTCCGGTAGTCGCAATCAGTGCCGTTGCCCCGCCCGGAGGATGAAGGGTTTTAGTGATCTGCATCACGACAATAGAGAGTGAAACCGCCAGGGCAGAACTTAACCAGACTTCTCCGGGAATCAGCTTATGCATGGTCACGCCTGCAATTGCACTGAGTACATGCCCGCCAATTAAGTTGCGTGGCTGCGCCAAAGGACTGTTAATGATCCCGTAAATCAGTACAGAGGAAGCACCAAAAGAACCGATCATAAAAAGGTTCTCGTAGGCAGTGAAGTATTTACTGTTGATGAATCCAATAATTGCTATGCCCAAAAATGCCCCTATAAAAGTCCATAGGTGCTCTCTGAAATCGATTAGTGTTTCTTTATAAAAGATATATTTCGCTTTCCTGACGTGCCTTCTTATTTTATGTTTCATAAATCTGCGGCAAAAATAAACCTTTTGGGAGGAAACAACTGCATATAAAATAATAGCGGAGTCAGAAAACTCCGGTATTATTTTATAATGCGTTAAAGAAAATGGCCAGTGAGATTATCATTAAAATAAATGATTCATTGCAGGATCTTAACTCCGATAGTTAATAATAATTTTTCTTTTAAATAAGGTAATTAAAAAATTAATATTAATTTATTATATTTTTTATTAAATAATTTGTAATTTCCCTTCTAGTATTCAAACAAACACATGATAGAGACGCAGATTGTCAGCAAAAAAATTCAATACCTCCGGCGGCAGAAGGGCTGGAACCAGGGTTTCCTGGCAGAGAAACTTAAACTTTCGGTTCCTGCAATTTCTAAAATTGAAACCGGCATGACTGATATTAATATAACCCGGTTGATACAGATCTCCGAAATATTTGGTGTCAGCCTGGTGGAACTCCTTTCCCCGGATGAAAAGTATATGCCTTCGGCAGCATATCAGGAAGCAGGTGCAATAAGAGCAAAACTTATGCTGAGAGAGGATGAAATTAATCAGCTGCAAAAAAAGATAATTGATCTTTATGAAATTTGCAAAGGATATTAAAGGCCGGAATAATTATTATTTTATTAAGATTTATGGGTGTTAATTTGTTTCAGGCGTATTTTATACCTCGACATTTTTTGGGCCAGATAACTATCTTTCGGCTTGTTTACTGATTCATTAGAATGGAAATCATCCCTTATTTCAGTGATACCAGTTCGTTGTGCGCTGTAAATTCCAGCATGACCGCTAAAGAAGTAAGCCGTAAAACAAGCGACCGCAAAAAACAGGGCATACTCACTACCAAATAATTCAATTCCCATCATGGTACAGGCTAGCGGAGTATTCGTAGCTCCTGCAAAAACAGCAATAAAGCCAAGGGCCGCAAATAAACTGACCGGAGCATGCAGCAATCCTGAAAGTGTATTCCCCAGTGTTGCACCGATATAAAATAAAGGGGTAACCTCCCCCCCTTTAAATCCAGTTCCCAAAGTCAAAGTTGTATAAACTGTTTTCCAAAGCCAGCTCCAGGTATCAGCGCCACCCTGAATAAATGCAGAGGGAATAGTGATTGCTCCAGGGTATTCAGCATCCACCCCCAAACTTAGGTAATCAGGTTTACCGATCAGGTAAGTCAGGCCAATAAGCAGGAGGCCGCCCGCTATCGGAATAAACCAGCTTATAGTAAAAAATCTGGAAAAGACCCGTTTAACTCCGTGAACAGTAAAAGAGAACAAGTAACTGGCCAGCCCGAATGCAATTGATGCCACAATAACCTTACTCAGCAGGAAAAGATCAATGGGCAGATAATCAGATAAAAAGTAAGCGGTTTGAGGTAAAACTGCAATATGGTAGGCAGTGTGATGAATCTGCCAGGCAGAAACAGTAAGGTCTGCAATTATGCTGGCAATCAATGCCGGAAACAACGCATCATATTTAATTCTTCCCAAAGTCAGTACTTCCAAAGCAAAAATTGCCCCGGTAACCGGAGTTCCAAAGACTGCTCCGAATCCGGCAGCAATCCCGGCAGTTAAGACCATTTTGGTCTCCTGCTCATTCAGTTTAAACCATTTCCCGAAAACCGCAGCAATACTCCCTCCAATTTGTACTGCTGTACCTTCTCTTCCAGCTGAACCGCCAAAAAGATGGGTAATAATTGTTGTGGTTAAAATAACCGGGGCCATAGGCCAGGGCACACCACCGCCGGGTTTATGAATTTCATCCATAATCAGGTTATTTCCTCTTTCAGAAGATTTACCGGCAGACTGATAAATCAGATGGATCACAACGCCTGCTACCGGCAATAAAAACAGCAGCCATTTATGCTCAAATCGCAGCTGTATTACAGCAGAAAGTAACCAGAGAAAAAAAGCGACTACAGTACCAATAGTAATGGCAACAGGAAGAATTAAAAGTGTCCAGCGGATCAGATGGTTCAAAGTTTTCATATATACCTACAAATCGTTTATGCCAATGAACGGGATTGTTCATTAACTTAATTTTGCAGGCGCCATCAGCTTTTTAGGGCGGTTAAGTCGGAAGACACCATTTCCGTGAAACAAATATAAGAATGTCCTGAACAATTACAAATTAATCAGGACTAAAAAAGACCGGCCATACGGAGAGTGGCCGGTCTGTTATTCATCAATTGGGTGTGTAGTCTTATTTAGTAATCGTCATTTAAAGCGAAAACTGGTTTTCTAGTCATCCATTGACCTGCGGTAAAATCAGGAAAATCAATAGTTTCATTCCCTAATTCAATAGACTGTTCACTTAAAGGAGTAATTGCACTCCATGCTGCAGCATCATAAACGTCTAATGGTGTAGGTATTCCACGTTTAACAGATTCAATAAAGGCATGTAAAACAAAGAAATCCATTCCACCATGCCCCGCTCCTTTTGCATCATTACCGTATTTTTTCCAAAGTGGGTGATCATATTTTTCTAACCATTCTTTTGCACTGTCCCACTGGTGTGGCTTGCTTACGCCTTCAACATATACACTTTCGTTAATGTCCATCCATAAACCATTCGTTCCCTGTACGCGGAAACCTAATGAATAAGGTCTTGGAGAATTCGTATCGTGCTGAAGAATAATTGTCTCTCCATTTGCACAATCAATCGTTGTGGTGACAATATCACCCAGTCTGAAATTGACTTTTGCATTCGGGTGACTTTCTCCCCCTTTATCTACCACATATTTATGCAGACCTCTGGATTTTGTTGCAAATGAATTTAATTTAAGAAATTTATTTCCTCTGTTGATATTGATACATTGTGCAACCGGGCCAATACCATGTGTTGGATATAAATCTCCATTACGGTGTACGGAGTGATTTGTTCTCCACCTGGCTTCTGAGAACCCTTTTTCATTAAACTCAACGCCACCGCCATAAGGTTTGATTCCGTCGTTAAATTTCACTTCTCTCAAATCGTGCTGATAGCCACCTTGTAAGTGAATGATCTCGCCAAAAACACCTTGTCTCACCATATTTAAAACTGCAAGGACATCTCTTCTGTAACAAACATTCTCCAGCATCATTACCTGTGCATCATGTTTTTCAGCAGCATGCACAACATCCCAATGGTCTTGCAGGGTAATCCCCAGCATCACTTCGGTTGCTACATATTTTATACCTGTTTCCATAGATCCGATAATCATTGACTTATGCCATTCCCACGGCGTAGCAATTAACACGGATTTTAAATCCTTTAGCTGAAGCATTTTTTTCCAGGCATTGTTATCACCGGTGAAGATCTTAGGCATTGGCTTTCCGCTTTTGGTGATCATCGCTTTTGCCATATCCAGCATTCTTGAATCCACATCACAGATAGCAACTACATCAACGTCCTCCCTTTTTAAAAGTAAAGCAAGGTGATTTTGCCCGCGCAGACCGACACCTATCATTGCAATTTTAACTTTCTCTCCTGCATAGTTGGCAAAAAGTGATTTTTCCGGCAGGATCGTTAGTGCAGCAGCAGTAAGCGTTGTTGAGGTTACAAATTCTCGTCTGTTCATAATTTTTAGTTCAGATAATTGGTTAGCTATATTATTATTTCAATTGTGTGTGATCTTATTGACCAGGCTCTGCTTCGTTCAGTCCTTCGATACGCAGCAAATTAAAAGAAGGAGTGGATAGCCTCATCTCTCCCGCCCAGTCTCTAGTGGTATATTGCATTGATTTTAAAGTAGCAAGTGTAAGCCCGGCACTGTCCATAATTTTCAACCTGGCGAAGCTCATTCCAAATCCAAGGGGATTGACGGTTAAAACCAGTTGAATACCTGTCAACAGTTTATCCATCGTAATCAGCCTGGAATCAACCAGGTTATCTATGAAAAGATATCCATTCTTATTGATTCCTGTTTGAATAAAAGATCCCCGATCCTGCTGAATACCTAAATTTAAAATCTGTTCAGGATTTACTGCTTTCATAGGGTAATTTAAATCCAGGGTAATGGTAAAAGCATAGGCAGTAGAAAGCCCCAGTTTAAAATTGCCAGCTGCAGGTAAGTCTGTCCACTGCTTAAAGACTGGTATAGCCTGCTCAGTTTTTAAATGCGCCGGAGTTTCCAGAACCGGATCTGGTTCTGAAACAATAGGTTCATTTACTGAACTTCCTTTAAAAAGAAGGTTAAAGATTGCTCTCCTGTCCATTTTGGTTAGCTGGTTTAGTACTGGTTAAACCCGTTTGTTTAGGATTACAAGGTATAAATTTTCCTACCAAGCTATGAAGCGACAGTGCATAATTATCACGCAAACGTTTGCCTTAACAGA
The DNA here is from genome assembly GCF_040822065.1 of Pedobacter sp. WC2423. Taxonomy (NCBI): domain Bacteria; kingdom Pseudomonadati; phylum Bacteroidota; class Sphingobacteriia; order Sphingobacteriales; family Sphingobacteriaceae; genus Pedobacter; species Pedobacter sp. WC2423. The sequence continues at coordinate 5,751,459 of NZ_CP162005.1, read as the reverse complement.
AACAGGAGGTTTGTGTACGCACATTACATTTTATAAAAATCGTTTTATAAGAAAACCGGAGCTAAAACTCAGACTTAAGCCCCCAAAAAAATATTTTTTCTTCAGCATTCCCCTCCCATAAAACAAATCAGGTAAAAATATAGCAGGTTTTGCCGTTTTTTTTGTTTTTGACTACCAGACGCATCAACAAAACGTATCAAACGTTTGCGTGGATTTAGGCTCTTTCAAATTCGGTACACACCCCTATTGCTTTATACCTTCAATCATTCCTTATGAAAAGCTATCGGAATTATCTTTTCAAAAGATTACTAACCAAGTCTTAACCTTCATCTTGCATGACAAAACTCTACAAACCGATTAATCCGGGTTTAAACCGGGTTTTTCCACCATCTGCGAAACTTAAGCAGTTTACGCTAAATCAATTAACTAAAACAATTACTATTTTAGCACTTACTTTAAGTTCGGCTATTGCGTCCGCTCAAACGCCGGTTACCGGAAAAGTTACAGATGAACAAGGGCTTCCAATGCCTGGTGTTTCCGTAAAAGTCAAAAAAACGACAAATGGTACAATTACCGATGGTAATGGTCAATTTGCATTAAAAGTTGCTGCCGGTATAACTTTAGAATTCACTTATATCGGTTACCAGCAACAAGAGGTTGCTGTAGCTGGAAAAAGTGTGATCAATGTAAGCCTTAAACCAGATGCAAAGCAGATGGATGAGGTTGTAGTAGTAGGTTATACCACCAAAAGCAAGTCACAAATTGTGAGTTCTGTTTCTACAGTATCTGCGAAACAGCTTTTAGATGTAACCAGTAATAGTGCCTCTTCTTTATTACAGGGAAAGGCAGCAGGTGTAGCGGTTTCCTCTTCTTCAGGGCAACCGGGAACAACACCTGGTATACGCATCAGAGGTACCGGTACTTTTAGTGCAAATATGGAGCCGCTTACGGTTGTAGATGGTGTAATTGGTGGTACTGCCAATCCAAGAGATATTGAATCAATTACCGTCTTAAAAGACGCTGGTGCAACAGGCTTGTATGGTTCACGGGCAGCGAATGGCGTCATTGTAATCACTACCAAACAAGGTAAAAGTGGTAAAACCAGTATAAATTACAGCGGATCTTATGGAATTAACAATGCATCCCAGGGTAATTTTCAATTGATGAATGGACAGCAATTGCTGGATTACAGTACCTATTTGTATACGAATGATTATAACGCAAAAAGAGCCAGCTTCATCAGGCAACTTCAGGCGACTACGCCTAACCCTACACCACAACAGATTAATGCTTACCTGACTTTAAAAGCACTTCCGTTAACCAATGCTGAATATTTATCAGGCTTTCTCCCTTCAGCTCCCGGAAATACAGACTGGAGAAAAGAGGATTTTAAACAAGCTTATACAAACAGTCAGAATATCAACCTATCGGGTGGTGACGAAAAGACTCACTTTTATGTAGGTGCTGATTATTATGATGAAAAAGGCACACTCGTAAATACAGGTTATAATAATATCAATTTCAGGGTTAACCTGGACCACAAAATTAATGACCGTTTCAAAATTACAACCCGGGTTAATGCAGGTTTCAGTAAAAGAACAGATGACCGCACAGGGGCACTTTACCAGGCTTATACCAATTTACCATGGGATAGCCCTTACCATGCCGATGGAAGCCCCCGATATATAGACAATGAGAGTCAATGGTATGGAAGAGATAAAACCAATTTCGTTTACCTGAATGATTATAATGTTGATAATGAGCGAGGTCAGACCCTGGCAGGAGATTTAAAATTAGAGTACAAGATCACCGGTTGGTTAAATTTCGCTACATCAAATAGATATACAACCACAAATACCAGAAGAGAAATTCTGAATGATGCCCGCACTCCTACTGGAAAAGCCAATTCAGGAGAGCTTAGAAATTTATACGATTATTCAAACAGCGTGCTTACTTCCAACTTATTTAATGCCTCACATAGTTTTGGAAAACACAATTTATCCGGAATAGCTGGTTTTGAATATCAGCAAAATTATGTGGACAATATTGATGGAACTGGTTATGGTATTCAACCCGGTTTAGAAATACTGAATTCAACTGCTACTGCCTATTTATTAAAAGGCGGAAAATCAAAAAGCCGTTTTATTTCGGAACTTTTCATGGGTGACTACAATTATGACAACCGATATTTCGGAACTGTTTCTATGCGTAATGACGGTTCTTCTAAATTCGGGGCAAATCACAAGTTTGGTCTATTTTATTCTGTTGCGGGCGGATGGCTGATCTCTAATGAAAAATTCTTTAAATCCAGTGTGATTACCAATCTGAAATTACGGGGTAGTTACGGAGTTACTGGTAATACTCCAACAGGAGACTATAGTTCATTACCATTATATAGTTTTGATGTACAGTATGCAAATATCCCTGGTGGTTACCCATCGGCAATTGCCAATCCTGATTTAACCTGGGAGACACCGACCACCATCAATGCCGGGATTAATATCGGTTTCTGGAACAGAATTGAATTAAACGTTGACGTATATCAGCGTACCAATAAGGATCTTATCATTGCAGTACCACTTTCTGCGGCCTCTGGTTTTTATAGTTATTTACAAAATATAGGCTCCGTACAGAATAAAGGAATTGATATTGAATTAAGTACTCAAAACTTTACGGGTGCTTTTAAATGGAATACCAGTTTTAATATTGGTTTTAACAAAAACAGGGTAACCAATCTCTACCTGGATCAGCCTGTGGCCAGATTTGCCAATCAGAATATTGCAGTGGGCCGTGATATGAATTCATGGTACACCAGAGAATGGGCAGGCGTAGATCCGGCTAATGGAGATCCGCTATGGTATATGACCAAAGCAGATGGTACAACAACTACAACTAACAATTATAATGCTGCTGAAAGAAGATATGCTGGAACTTCATCACCAAAATTCACGGGTGGTATGGGGAATGAGTTTACCTATAAGAATTTCAGCTTAAATACATTCTTCAATTTTGTATATGGCAGTAAGATTTATAATTCCAACCGGGAAGTATTCGATGCTGATGGCGCATACCCTCAATACAACAGTATGATCTTAAAGGATGGCTGGAACAGGTGGGAAAATCCAGGAGATGTTGCCACACATCCAAAAGCAGTGGTTAATGGTAACAAATTATCCAATAAACCTTCATCAAGATATTTAGAAGATGGTTCTTACCTCAGGTTAAGAAATATTACCCTTGGTTATAGCTTTTCTGATGCGATCACGAAAAGACTTAAAATTTCAAATCTGAGAGTTTATGCCAGTGCAGATAACCTGGTTACTTTCACCAAATTTTCAGGCATGGATCCTGAAGTTGCCGATTTAGATCCTTCTACTATATTCTCTACGCCAAATACAAGTGGGGTAAGCGGCACCAAATACCCGATTAGTAAAAAGATATTATTCGGTGTTAACATAGGCTTTTAAGTATAATTTAAAGATTACAAAAATGACTAACAGCTATAAAACAATCGTAGCTATGGCACTTATGGTGTCAGCTACAGCCTGTAAAAAAGACCTGACTCTTCCACCTTACAGTGGTATTGTCAATGAAACTGTGGTAAGTACCCTCGAAGGACTTCAATCTGCTACTATTGGAACTTACAATTACATCAAGGATCCTTATTATGTGCGTAATTACCACATATTTGCTGAGTATGCAAGTGATAACGTTTCCTTAAGCGGTACAACGACTGATCCATTATTTTATGCTTACAATTATCAGCATCAAAAAAATCAGGGCAATGCAGAGAACTTCTGGCGCAAAGGTTATCAGGCCATTTTCGGTACCAATGTGGTTATTGAAAAAGTAGTGGAAAGTGAAGATCCTGTAAGAAACCAGCTGCTTGGAGAAAACTATTTTTTAAGAGCAATGATTCACTTTGATCTGGTTAAGTTCTTCGGACGACCTTATACGGACAACAACGGTGAGTCTTTAGGTGTGATGCTTAAAACAAATACTGATGTAAAAGAATTACCCGCCAGATCCAGGGTAAAAGATGTTTATGCTTTAGTAGTGAGTGATTTATTAAAATCGATCAAACTAATGAACAGTACAAAAAACAATAATTTCGCTTCTAAAGAAGTGGCCATCGCATTATTGAGCAGAGTTTACCTGTATATGGGAGATTATAAAAATGCTTTTGATTATGCAGACCAGGTAATTAAAAGCGGGCGTTATTCTCTATTGCCATCTGCTGGGTATTCAAAATATTTTACGGGTGTTCCTGAAGGAAATCCCGAAACTATTTTTGCCATCAGACATGTACTTAAAGATGACCGGCTGGATGATGCTATTGGTTCTATGTACTGGGGCGGAGCTATTGGTTATGGAGAAATGTATGCTTCCCAATCTTACAGAGACTTAGTTCATAAATTCCCTGAAGATTTGCGCAATTCATTCGTCGTTCCGCAATATGAAAAAAATGCCGATGGAACTGTTAAGAAAGATGCACAGGGAAATCCGGTTCTTCAAAAAAGAAATGGCTATCCTAAATACTTCATTAATAAGTATTCATTTCAAGAAGGTTATGAAACGTTAAGCTCCCCTGTTGTTTTGAGGTTAGCGGAGATGTATTTAACAAGAGCAGAATGTGCTTTCCAGTTAGGAAGGCCAAATGATGCACTGGTGGATGTCAATTTAATCAGAAGCCGGGCCGGATTAAGTGGAAATGCTTTATTTTCTTCAGGTAATATGATGGGATATACCAATGTACTGGATGTAATACTGGATGAAAGAAGATTGGAATTCGCATTTGAATCTCAGCGTAAGTTTGATGTTTTCAGAAATAAAAGAACATTAAACAGAGATTATCCGGGCACGCACCTTGCTTCCGGACAAACTACACAGCAAATTCCTTATACAGATCCGCGTGTGATCTTTTTCATTCCTGAAAATGATATTGTTCTGAATCCGAACCTGGTTCAAAATCCTTAACCTCAACCCAGCAAAATTCAGTAAACTGCCTTAAGCGGGTCCTGAATAATTTATCATTTGATATTCAGCAATCAGCCCTGGCAATAATGGCCAGGGCTTTTTATTTAATCATTTTAATTACTTATATTAAAAGATAATTGCAACATTTGGAACAAATGTCAGATAAACCAACCACCATAAAAGAGATTGCAAAGCTTCTTGGCATTTCGGTTTCAACCGTGTCCAGAGCTTTAAATGACCATTCCAGCATAGGCTTAATCACTAAAATGCGGGTAAAAAAAATGGCCAAAGAACTTAATTATGAGCCTAATCAGAGAGCTATTCAATTTTTACAGGGTAAATCAAATACGATAGGCGTTATTTTACCAGAACTGGCTGAATCCTTTTTCTCTGCAGCAATCAGTGGAATTGAAGATATCGCTTATCAAAGAAATTATACTGTGCTGCTCGCTCAGTCACATGACGATGCAGACAGAGAGAAACTCCTGATCGAAAAGATGAAGATGCAGCGCGTTGACGGCCTGCTGATTTCAGTTTCTAAAACGACCAATACCTACGAACATTTTGAGGCTTTTAAAAAATCAAATATTCCCATCGTATTTTTCGACCGCATCCCTCCGGTAAAGAATATACATTTTGTAGCCTCTAACCTGGAATCTGGTACTTTTGAAGCCGTGAACTTTTTATTGAAGAAAGGTCACCGTACAATCGGTATGATTAACGGCCCTACTAACCTGGTAGCCAGCACAGAAAGAAAAAATGGGTATATCAAGGCAATGACTTCTCACCGGTTAAAATTTGATCCTTCTTTAATGGTCAGTTGCGATTTGACAGAGGCAGGAACGATTGAGTCTATGGATAACTTCCTGAATCATAAACGCAAGCCGACAGCAATTGTGACTTTCAATGATTATGTAGCTTTATTCGCGATCCGCTATGCACGTTCTTTAAACATACAGATCAATAAAGAGATCGACTTTGTAAGTTATGCAAATCTGCCACTGATCAATTATATGGACTTCACTCCGATTGCTTCTGTAGAGCAGTTTCCTTATAAACAGGGAAAAAAAGCCGCCGACATTTTACTGGATCTGATTAACAAACCAAAAAGTGATTCTGATACAGAACCTGCTTACTATAAAGTAGTTGTAGAGTCAGAGCTGATCATTGGCAAGGATAAATAAGTTTACACAAACGTTTGCACAACGATCTGATAGCGAAATTGATTAAGTTTGAGTTTACTAAAAAAATAAACCCGCTTAATTTATGCTTGATCAAATTTTACCGTTGTACGGAATGGAGACTGCTGGAAATAACGTACAATTATTTGGAGATGGCCTGATCAATCGTACCTGGAAAATAACCACACCAACCAACGGATATATATTACAGCAGGTTAATCAATCTGTCTTTAAAAAGCCTCACGATATAGACCGGAATATAGTTGCACTGAAGTCTTATTTAAGTAAAACACATCCTGAATATCTTTTTGTTTCTGCACTTCCCGGGTTATCCGGTGATTCGTTAATGGAAACACCAGAAGGATATTTCAGGTTATTTCCTTTTGTAGAGAATTCTCATTCGCTGAATGTATTGAATAAAAAAGAAGAAGCTTATGAAGGCGCAAAGCAATTCGGAAGGTTCTCCAGGTTACTGAATGATTTTGACGTCAAAAAATTGCACATTACCCTGCCTGATTTCCATAACCTGACCTTACGTTTCGATCAGTTTACTGCTGCAGTAACACAGGCTTCTGGTCAGCGGAAAGAAAAGTCTGAAGACTTAATTTCTTTCCTCAAGAAACATGCGGATATTGTGACTACTTATAAAAAGATAGTAGATGACAAAGAGATCCCGCAGCGGGTGATTCATCATGATACCAAAATTAATAATGTTCTTTTTGACCAGGAAAATAAAGGGATTTGCGTCATCGATCTGGATACGGTAATGCCGGGCTACTTCATAAGTGATGTGGGTGATATGATGAGAACTTATTTATCTTCTGCGAATGAAGAAGAAACAGATCTGACTAAAATCAATGTCAGGAAAGATTTCTTTAAAGCCATATATGATGGGTATATGGAAGAGATGGGCGATGTATTAACTGCAACAGAGAAAAGCTATTTCACTTATGCCGGAAAGTTTTTGATCTATATGCAGGCTATCCGCTTCCTGACAGATTACCTTCAAAATGATATTTATTATGGGGAGAAGTATGAAGGCCATAATCTGGAACGGGCTAAAAATCAGGTCACTTTATTGGAAAGATACTTGGAACTGGAACCTGAGCTGGAAGAAATTAAAGGATTGTAATCTTATCATTTGCCCTATTAGCCATGTGGATTATAGAAGGGTTTAACTATCAAAAAACGAGGGAATAATGATAAGCAACGATCAGACTATCTCATTTTTGTAAGCCCATTCAGGATTTCTCCTTCCTGTTCTGCAGTATGATTTCCCCAATTTGTAATTGCCTCCAAAACAGGTAATAACGTTTTACCAAAATCTGTGAGACTATACACAACTTTTATAGGAGGTTTTTCACCATAAACTTTCCGTGACACCAAGCTATCTTGCTCTAGTTGCTTTAGTTGTAAACTCAAAGTCATTTCGGTAATTGCAGGCATCTCCTTGCGGAGTTCGTTATATCTTTTTTCATCGTCTTTCAAGTGGTAAAGAATAACTGCTTTCCATTTCCCGCCAATCAAATCCATCGTAAGACTTACTGTGCATGGGTATATCTTACCCTTGAGTTTTATATAATTGCCAAGACATTCAGTTTTCATTGGATACATTTTTAACCTATCTGTTTTGATAGTTATTGCAAACTTAGCTCACTATCTATAGTTTTGCAACTAAAATTATTATAGTATGGCATTAATCATATTGGCACACCCGGATTTCGGTAAGAGTGTGGCGAACAAAGCTATTATTGAAGCGCTTCAAAACAGCAACTTAAATACCGAAATAAGGAATATTTGCAACCTATACCCTGATTACAAAATTGATGTGAAAGCAGAGCAAGATGCTCTTTTAAGACATCAGACAATTATTTTTCAATATCCAATTTATTGGTATAATATGCCAGCCATATTGAAACTTTGGTTTGACACCGTATTTGAATACCAGTTCGCTTATGGCTCAAAAGGCGACAAATTAAAAGATAAAACGTTCGTACCTAGTTTTACCGTTGGGGCGCCTGAAAGTGAATATACCACATTGGGCAGTCATCATTTCCGGGTATTAGAGTTTTGTAAAAATCTTGAACAAACAGCTTATTATGCACAAATGATTAATTGCTTTTGACTAGATACTCCAGGTGGCCACAGAAGCTAGCGTTGCCATACGCGGAAAAACTTTGTTGATGAGTACTTCTTGCACCTCTTCGTCTGCATTACCACAGCAGTCTGATAAGATAGTTAGCTGATAATCTTTATCTGCAGCTTCACAATACGTAGAAAGCAATACGCCGCTCGTAGCGTAACCGGTGAGCACCAGATGCTTTATGTCCTGTGACCTCAATATAACTTCCAGATCGCTTCCCGTAAATGCACTAAATCTTCGCTTGGTAACAATTAAATCATCAGGAAGCAGTTTCAAAGCCGGGTCAATTTTCATAAAGGCCTCCATATCTATTTGGGCAAACGGGTTACTGCCATCTTTACTGGCTTTTCTTTCAGGTGCACCTGGCCGGAATCCTACGACCACATAAATTACCTTGATATTATTTTTCCGGGCTGATGCAATGGCTTTAGCCACATTGGAAGTAAGCTGGGCTGCATCCGGATAAGAGCTAAGGATGCCAGCTTGCATATCCATTACTAAAAGTGCGGTGTTTTGTTTTTCTTGTTTCATATACTTTGTTTATTATTTGCTTATCGATTGGTGATACATCTTGTCCTTTTTTGTAAGATATTTAAAAAAGCCTGCAACTATAACTAATGCGAGGACACCTGGTAAAAAACGGTATGTTGCGCGCCGATCTTTTGTGCAATTACGCCAACCAGCATACTCCCTAACGGCAGCATCCCGAAGTAGGCCATCAGAAAAATGCTAACCACCCTTCCCCGCATTTCACTACTGGCTTGTCCCTGGACTATGGTATTGCTGATTGTCGTCTGGGAAGTCATACCAAACGAGCCAATAGTCGCGAAGAGTATGGCCAGTATAAAACTATTCGACAAAGAAAAAAGTATCATGCAGATACCCATGACAACTGTATTAAAAAGCAGGACCTTTTTAAGGTTGGTTCCCGGCTTTAATGAGGCAAGGAACATCAGCCCGGTAATAGCCCCTAAACCAATGAAGCTGTTTAAATAGCCAAACGTTGCAGCATCTCCTTTGTAAACCACTTTGGCAAATATGGGCAGCAAAGTATTATAAGGTAATACCAGCAAACTCACAAGCGCAAGCATTAATATAGACAAGCTGATGTCAGGAGTCTTTCGCAGATAGCGAAAACCTTCCAGCAGATCAGCACTCATTTTCTTTTTTGCAGTTGCAGGAAGGTAAGCCGGCCACCTGATCATTATTATGGAGAGCAGCACAGCAGCGAAACTTATAGCATTTAACAGGAAACAAAAACTGGCTCCAAATTTCAACAACACTAAGCCTGCTATAGCCGGCCCGATAAGCCTTGAAAAATCATTAATAGAGGAGCTGAGTGCTAATGCATTTGGAAGATCATCTTTCGAATCAATAATATCATTGATCATGGATTGCCTGGCGGGCGAATCAAAGGCATTGATAATGCCCAATAACGAGCTCAAGATAAGAATCCCCCATACGTTATATTGCTTGTTAAGGACTAAAAACACCAATAAAACTGCCTGTACCATAGAGGCTGTCTGCGTGATCAGTAAAATCCTCTTCTTGCTGTACCTATCGGAAAGCACCCCTCCGAACAAAGAAAAAAAGAAAGATGGGAATTGCGAGGCAAAAGCCGAGACGCCCAGCATCAGGCTGGAATGGGTCATCGTAAAAATTAGCCAGCTTACCGAAGTTCGTTGCATCCAGGTTCCTATCTGTGAAACTAACCTGCCTGCAAAATATAAACGGAAATTATGGCTTCGGAATGCACTAAAAGTATTTGTAAGGAATGCTGAAGGTTTTTTGGCCGTCTGAATTTTCATACAGCAAAGTTCCGGGAAATAGTTAGGAAGTACCTGTGACCGAAATCACAATCGGTTATAGGTTATTCATTCCGGCCCCGGATCCGGCTTAGCGTTTCACGGGCTACACCCAGGTAAGATGCAATCTCCAGAATATTTATATTTTATTTGGCCAATTGAACATATTTCGTACTTTTGTCCAAAATGAAGTTAACTAAAGAAGAACAGATCAAGGAAGAAATTATCAATGCCGCCATCGGTGTTTTTGAAAGCTATGGCTTTACCCGGGTCTCTATGCAGGATATTTCGAAAGCTGGTAAAAAAGGACGCACCACTTTGTATTATTATTTCGGTAATAAAACAGAAGTTTTTGATGCGGTAGTAGAAAAACTATGCCTGCAGATATTTGATACCTGCCTGGCGGTAATTGATCCAAATGCGTCAATGTCTACCAATTTGGAAAAATTTTACACTAAAAAATTACAGGAGATTAAATCTCTTACCAAAAAATATCATTTGGTGTTAGAAGATTTAAAACAACAACCAGAGCTTGCCGCCGCTAAAACCAGGGTTTTGTTGGAGGAAGAAGGCAGTGTAATCTATAAAATGATCAGGTGGGCAATTGAGAAGGAAGAAATTGCCGAACTCAATGAGGCTGATAGCCGTTTTCTTGCCGAAACAATTGTAACTGCGTTCAAAAGCTTTGAGCAGGAAATTATCTTGTTCAACCGGTTTCCCGATATGGAAGCTAAACTGTCCTGGATTTCACAGATTTTTTGCAAGGGACTGAAATAATTTTTTTTGATTAAAAATAGACAAAAGTATACAAAGTGTTCAAATGATTAAAATATGAGACCTATATTATCAATTCTTACAGCAGCTGGAGCAACGCTACTTTTCACCGGATGTTCCGGGCATAAAGAGTCCAGCAAAATACCTGACACGATTAATGTTAAAACGATTAATTTAAGCAGGCAACAGGGAGGATCTTCCGATCAGATTATTTATAGCGGAACTTTGCAAGCCGACAAAATGATCGATTTAAGTTTTCAGGTTTCCGGTACCATTAATTCATTTCCGGTAAAAGCCGGGGATTATGTAAAACAAGGTCAGTTAGTAGCCACCGTAGATGAAACAACTTACCGTAATCAATATAACGCACAATTAGCTCAGGTTAAACTGGCTGAAGAAAACTACAAACGTATTCTTTCTGTATTTCAGAAAGGCAGCATAGCAGAAATTAAAATGCTGGAGGCCAAATCAAATCTTGACCAGGCGGCATCTGCTGCACGGGCGACTTATCAAAATATTGCCCACACCAGGTTATATGCACCTCAGAACGGATATGCCAGCGACAAAAAAACAGAAGCCGGGGCAACAGCCAGTCCAGGAGTACCTGTGCTGCAGTTACTGGATACCCGTTCAGTCAATGTTTTAGTAGCTGTTCCTGAGAATGAAATTAATCGTTATCAGCCAGGTGATCCTGCTTCCGTCACTATCGACGCTCTGGCGAACACACCTATAGAAGGGCGTATTACTGAAGTGGGTGTACTGGCACTTAACAACAGTGCCAACTATACAGTTAAAGTAAAATTAGCCAATCCCGGTCAGGCGCTAAAGCCAGGTATGCTTTGCAAGGTCGTATTCAGTACTTCGAAATCCAAATCATTATCCGCTAAAGCAGCTGAACAGCAACTGGTCATCCCTGCCCAGGCCGTACAAGTGGATGAACATGGCCGTAGTTATGTATATACCGTTAACCCACAACACAAGGCGCAACGGAAACAGGTTCAAACCGGGGCACTCTATAATAACGGTTTGGCGATCACCGGCGGTTTAAGTGGTAATGAACAGCTGATTACTTCCGGTTACCAAAAGCTGGCAGATCAGTCTCCAGTTAAAATTATCCAATAAATCAGCCGCCATGAAAAAGAAAGAAAACATGATCGAGTGGGCAATGCGCTACCATGTGCTGCCCCTTACTGTAGCTGCTGTGCTGTTTTTATTGGGTATTCTTGCCCTTTTCAATATGCCCCGCAATGAATTTCCCGATTTTACGATCAGGCAGGGTGTCATTGTAGGGTTTTACCCGGGCGCGTCATCCAACCAGGTAGAAGAACAAATGACCAAGAAAGTTGAAGAATACCTGTTTAGCAATAACGAGGTGGATAAAACTAAAACCTACTCCTACTCTCGCGATGGCATGATGTATATCTTTGTTGAAGTATCTGATAAAGTGAACGGCCCTGAGGCCAAAGCCTTTTGGAATAAGATTAAGAATGGCATGCTCCTTTTACAGGCCCAGTTGCCAAAAGAGGTTAAAGGTTTTTATGTGAACAGCGATTTTGGTTCAACCTCTGCTTTACTGCTGGCGGTAGAATCACCTACCCGGCCTTATAAAGAATTACAGCGGAACGTAGAAGACATTGAAGCTGAATTACGCCGGGTTAAAGACGTGGCTAAAATATCCCATACAGGTAACCTGAACGAGCAGATCGGTATCTATGTTGATAACAACAAGTTGCTTCAAAATGGGGTTACGGCAGCTAACATTAAAAATGTATTGCAAAATGAGGGCGCCATCAGTGCTGCGGGCACCGAAGACGGAAAAGTAATTGACCGGCCAATACACCTGACCAGTTTTTATAAGACAGAAACAGATCTTGCAGAACAGATTATCAAACGTGATGATCAAGGTAACCCGGTCAGGCTTCGTGATTTAGCGACCATCCGTCGGGAATATGGCGATCCTGACAGTTATGTAACGTCAAATGGCACCAAAAGCATCATTATCTCACTGGAAATGGTGACTGGTAAAAATATCGTGCATTTTGGCAAGGAGCTGGAGGAACGGCTGGCCAAAGTGAGTGCGCATTTACCACCGGATATCAAACTGGTCAAACTAGCCAATCAGCCGGAAGTGGTTGATGAATCCATTACCCACTTTATGAAGGAGTTCGCTTTTGCCCTGATCGGTGTAGTGGTCGTGGCCTTATTGTTATTACCACTGCGGGTAGCAGCAGTAGCAGCGGCAACTATTCCGATTACGATCGCGGCGACACTGGCCATCATGTACCTGGCGGGCATAGAACTGGACACGGTAACCCTGGCGGCACTCATTGTAGTACTGGGGATCGTTGTCGATGATCCTATTGTCGTCATTGATAACCATGTAGAAAAACTGGATCATGGGATGTCTGTTTGGGATGCCGCCAAAAGCAGTGCACAGGAACTATTCCCATCTGTATTTACGGCAACGCTGGCCATTTCGGCTACTTTCTTCCCGCTGATGTTTTTTATGACGGGAGTAGCCAAAGATTTTATCAGTGTTTTCCCGGTAACCATCATCATTGCATTAACCTTGTCCCTGGTCATATCGATGTTATTGGTGCCATTCTTCAATACGCTTTTTATCAAAAAGGGACTGCATAACGAAAATAAGAAGCAAGAGCATAAATCAATGCTCGACAGGCTACAGTTATTTTTCAATAAACATATCGGAAATTCGGTGAAGCATTATAAGCTTACCGTATTATTCGGCGTGCTGTCCGTTGTATTTGGTGTCATCATTATGGGGATACTCCCCCAGCAATTATTCCCTAAAGTGGAACGTAATCAGTTTGCTGTGGAGATATACCTGCCCAGTGGTTACAGCCTTGACCAAACGGACAGTGTAGTTAAAAATATGGAACGTATCATGCACAAGGATAAGCGGGTGATCAATTACACCAGTTTTATCGGCAACAGCTCGCCGCGCTTTCACATGGTTTACGCGCCTAACCTCGCCGCTAAAAACTATGCGCAGATATTGGTCAATACGGCCTCTGAAGGTGCCACGGAAGAAGTGATCAAAGATTACCAGCAAAAATACAGCGATGCGTTCCCATCTGCTTATGTACGGATGAAACAACTGAACATGGTCAGTTCACCTGCGCCAATAGAGGTTCGTATATCGGGTAACCATATTAACGATCTTAAGGCGGTAGGTGAAAAGGTGATCGCCCTGGGTAAAAGGCATAAAAAAGTGATCTGGGCCAGGACTGATTATGATCAAATGGAAGAAGGGATTAAACTCAATGTGAAAAGCCAGGAACTGGCGCGCCTTGGCTTAACCAAAAGCGATGTAGCCAACACCGTGGCCATGCATACCGAGGGCGTTGATGCTACGCAGCTTTGGGAAGGTAACTATCAGGTTGATGTGAAAATTAAAACACCCAAAACATCCAGAATGAATGTGTCCAGCCTGCTGGACCTCAATATTCCTTCCCAGCAAACGAAAACGGTGGTACCACTCAGACAGGTGGCCGATATAGCGCCAGAATGGAATGACGGACAAGTGGTGAGACGGAACAGCATCCGCACGCTTACTGTGCGCATGGACATCATCCCCGATGCCGTTGCCAACAATGTGCTGACTGAATTACAGCCGGATATCGACAAAATTAAATTGCCACAGGATGTTGAAATCTCTTATGGCGGTGAACTGGAACTGCAAAATGAAAACATGGGCCCTATGGGAATTTCATTACTCATGAGCGTCATCCTGATCTTTTTGATATTGCTCTGGCATTTCAAGCACCTCAAACATGCAGTGCTCAGTATTACTACCATGCCGCTCAGCCTGCTTGGTGCATCATTCGGATTGCTGGTAACTGGCTATCCATTCGGGTTTACCTCCTTTCTGGGACTATTGGCCTTGTGCGGTATTGTGGTACGTAATGGTATTATCCTGATCGATCATGCCGAGGAACTGAGGATCCATGAAGGAAAAACGGTATTGCAGGCCGGCATTTTGTCTGCAGAACGCCGTATGCGGCCTATATTCCTAACTTCTACGGCCGCAGCCGTGGGCGTTACGCCTATGATCATCAGCCGCTCCTCCTTATGGGGGCCTTTAGGCACAGTAATCTGCTTTGGGCTAATGGTATCCATGGTACTAACCCTTTTTGTTTTACCAACACTGTACTGGCTTTTCTTCCGTAAAGAAGATGAAAAGGTCAAAGAAACAGAAGAGCAAACCGCTTAATCTTAAAAATTGATTATTATGAAAATCCTATTTTTATCCATCATATCCATGGGCCTGGCTTATACCGCCAATGCCCAGCATATAGTGTCACTTGAGCAAAGCAGGCAAGCCGCTTTAGCGTACAGTACCGCTATCAAAAACGGGCAGCTCAAAGTAAGCTCGGCAGACTTTGGACTGGCTGCTGCCAAATCTTCCTACCTGCCATCTGTCAGTGGTACTGGCCTGGGCTTATATGGCTTCAAAGATTTTGTACCGGCTATTCCGGGCCTGTTGAATAAAGGCATCAATAATCTCTACCTGATTGGTGTAACTGCCATCCAGCCCATTTACGCAGGTGGTAAAATTGAAACGGGTTATAAGCTGGCTGCTTTACAACAGGAAACGAGTAAGATAATGGCCAGGCAATCGGTTGATTCGGTATTACTGCTCACTACGCAAAAATACTGGAACGTGGTCAACTTGCAGGAGCAGGAAAAAACGCTGGCAGCTAATGAAGTGCTGCTGAATAATGTGCTGAAAATGCAAAAGGATATGCTGGCTTCCGGATTGATTGCCCGCAATGACCTGCTGAAAGTAAAAGTTCAGCTCAGTCAGCTGCTTGTTAACCGGAGCAAACTGCAAAACGGGCGGAGACTGGCCTTATTTGATTTTTCCATATACACCGGCATGCCATATGACTCATTGATGGTGATGCAGGACACGCTTGACAAGGGAAATGAACCTTTGCTTCCTGGTGGAACACCGGATACAACACTTTCAGGAATAGCCAATTACCAGTTGCTCCTCAAACAGGTACAGGGTGAAGGCCTGCAAACCAAATTAAGTAAAGCAGATTATTTGCCGAGTTTATCTGTCGGGATGAGTGCTTCGCAGGCAGGCTCATTCAATAAGACGATAGGCAGTACGTTTGTACCGGCAGCCCTGGCTACCCTGAGTGTTCCTATTTCGGACGGCTTATGGGGCCGTACTAAACAAAAGATGAAACAAAGAAAGATCAGCGAACAAATTGCTCAAAACAATTTAAGGGATGGGAGCGATCAGCTACAGGTAGGTATCCTGAAGTCCTGGTATGATATGAAAGATGAACTCACGCAAATCCGGTACGCTAAAGAAAACCTGTTACAGGCGACTGAAAACCTGAAAGTAAGTCAGGACAACTATAAAGCGGGATTGAGTACAGCAACTGATGTTTTGGATGCTCAGGCCTTTTACCAACAGGCTGCAGTAACACTAAATACCGCTTATTCAGATTTTCAAGTGAAAAAAGCTGCGTATGCATATGCGACCGGTAAGATTAATAGTAAATAGACTTCATCATAGATGATCCGATGGAAATGTATAAGAAAACAAATTTTACTCTTCAAATAGCTGAAAACGCGATTAGAGTAATTAGCCAATGCAGTATTGAACAGGCCTCTTTTGAACTTATCTCGGCTGCCACAAATATTAGTGTAAGTAAAATGATCGATAATTTTGAGTGTTTGAATAATCTGATCGCTTTTTGCCTGACGCTGAGTTTTGATAGTTTATCCAGAAATTTATCAATAGATATGGAGAAGAGTCCCCATAAAATGTATAGCATTGAAGCCTTTTGGATAACATTGGTGGAGTTTAATACTACTTATTGCTATAAGGGACGGCTGGTAGCTGCTTACTTTAAAGCTCCTGCTTCTTATCCGTTGGTGAACGTAAAACATTGCCTCGCAAAATCAATTAATTATAAATTTGAAAAGACTGACCATATCTTAAAGCAATACAATGGCGACATCAGGTTTATCGCTTTTGCTTACCTGTTTCAAATGGCCAGTAAAGTATCAATTGATCTGCCTGATTCCATAGAAAAATATGGACAAAATTTTGTGTCAGATTTCTACAATAAACACATTGCAGAAGGGTTAATTAGATTTACCAAACTTCCTATAAGCTAACTGTAAAGTGATGACGAGAATAGTAATAGCCGGCGGTGGATTCGCCGGAATTAACCTGGTAAAAGGGCTGGCTGGTAAAAAGGATATCGAAGTGGTATTGGTGGATAAAAATAATTACCATTTTTTTCCGCCGCTCTTGTACCAGGTAGCCACCGCATTTATTGAGCCGTCTAACATTACCTACCCCTTTCGGAAAATGTTTCAGGGAAAACAAAACGTGCGCTTCTACTATGGGACATTATTAAGCGTCCACGAGGGAGATACACATATTATCACTGATAGCGGCAGGCTTGATTATGACTTCCTGGTATTGGCCATGGGTACGGAAACCAATTTCTACGGCCTGGAGAACTTGAAAAAGAAAGCTTTGCCAATCAAAACAATTGATGATGCGCTGCATCTGCGCAATCATTTGTTAATGAATATGGAAAAAGCCGTTAAAACGACCAACCTGCAAGAACGGGCCAAGTTGCTTAATCTTGTTATTGCAGGCGGTGGGCCAACCGGGGTTGAATTGGCTGGTATGGCAGGCGAAATGAGTAAGAATATTCTTCGCAAAGATTATCCTGAACTGGGTGAAGCTGCGGGAAACATCTACCTCGTGGGTTCAGGAGATAAATTGTTAGGTCCTATGAGCCAACAGGCACAACAGGAGTCTTATAAACAACTGTTTAAATTAGGGGTTCAAATCAAATTGGGGGTGGCTGTTAAGGATTATATGAATGACGAGGTAATCCTCTCTAACGGTGAAAAAATCAGTACCTGTTCCCTTATCTGGGCATCGGGCGTTGTCGCAGCCGAGGTGCAAGGTTTACCTGAGGAGTCCAGAGGCCGCGGGGGAAGGTTAAAAGTCGATGAGTATAACAGGATTTCAGGGATTGACAGGATTTTCGCCATTGGTGACCTATGCTGTCAGTATACTGATAAAAATTATCCTGACGGCCATCCGCAACTGGCACAGGTTGCCATACAGCAGGGTAAGTTACTTGCAGTTAATCTGGTGAATTTAATAGCTAAAAAAAGGATGAAGCCTTTCAACTATCTGAACAAAGGAAGCATGGCCATTATCACTAAATACCAAGCAGTTGTCGATCTTCCTTTTGGCTCTTTTACGGGCTACTTTGCCTGGCTAACCTGGTTGTTCGTGCATATCATACCCATAGCCGGGTTCAGAAACAAGGCAAAGCTGGCCTATAACTGGTTTTGGAGTTTTCTGACGAATAATCCTAACCTGCGGTTGATTATAGGGGCAAAAAAAGGCCATTAAATATCTTGTTATAACTAACAGCAAAGGCTCTTTATGCAATTACCTTAGTCATATTTAATTCACTAAATTATGCAAACCCACGCGTTCAAATTTCACTCCAATCCAACCATTGATCGTTTGGTAAAGAGCGATTTGTCATTCAGGCCACTCGAAAACTACTTAAAAAAATTAAACCGCTCTTCTCCGGTCAGAATGAGGATGACAGATGAGCTGATCCAGACGCTGCAACAATATTTACCCGGCAACGAGGATAATTCACCCTTGCTTCCCGGCCCTGATGACCAATCCCTATTTGATTTAATTTATCTGGCACTGAGTCCATTACTTGCTGATGAACATAATTGTTTTTGGGCAATAGCCTCTCCTTTGCCGGGGGAAATACATTATTGCACAGACGCATTTAATGATCTTTTTAAAAATGGTATGGCAAAGGGACAAAGCATTGGTGGTGCAGATCAGGAAGTAAATTTATTAAACGAATATAAGAATTATGTCTACCGCCTGATCTTAAGCCAGTGTTATCACTTTTCCTTTCAGATACTGGAACCCGGGCATTATACCTATACTAACCCTAAAACAAGGTTGGAAGAATACTACAAGGTAAATATTAATACCAGTTTTATAGAGGTTGTGGTTACAGGTGAGTTGCCTGATATCACGATGGATAGTATCATCCATGCCGGTCCTGCCCGCGTAGACCCATTGATAGTACTGGAAAAGATTTTGCCACTGCACTTTTTCAAGCTAACCGGATTTGCAGTAATTACGCTGGAAAATATTACAGATTCCTTCGCAATTGATCAAATCAGAAACGAAATTGTAAACCATGAGAACGAAGAGCGCATCTACCAGCAGGTTATTAAAAGCTTAAGCGTGCTCTCAGGCAATAATGCGCTTCAGTTTAGCTTAAAACCTTTGGCCAGATTAAACAATGAAACAATTGTTGATGTCAACCCCGAAATACATAGCTTCATGATGGATGTGGCCAAACAATTTGAGGATGAGATAATGCTACAATCACTGGTCAGGGGATACGAGGCGAATCCAGTCACGTATTACTTTTCTGCAGCCAATCATGCTGGAAATAATTTTGGAGATCCTATTCATGATATTTTAGAATCAAAGAAAGTCAAAGTTTATGCTTGTCTGCCACTGTTTTTCAAACAAAAGGTTGTCGGTATTTTAGAAATATATGCTTTCAAAGAGATATTATTCTTTGAAAATATCCTGGCGAAAATAGCAGCAGCGTTACCTTTACTCAGCCAATTAACAAAAAATAGTGCTGATCACTTTTCAGATAAGATCAATGATGTTGTGCGGCGAAACTTTACTGTTCTGCAACCGGCCGTCTTGTGGAAATTTCATCTTGCAGCCTGGAATTACCTGCAACAAGAGCAGAAAATAGGAGCCGGTGCTGCCATAGAATCCATCACATTTGATGACGTTTATGCTATTTATGGCGCAATTGATATTAAAGATTCTACATTAAAACGTAACGATGCGCTATTAAAGGACATTCATCACCTGCTGGACGAATCCATAAAAATATCAGACAGGTTGATCATTGCCGGTTATCCTGCTGAAGAGATCAAAATATCCTGTATTAAATTCAAATCCAAATATCAGCATGCAGTTACGTTAAAGGTTGAGATAACTATTTTAACCTTTCTGCGTCTTTATTTAAAGCCGCTATTAATGCCCCTGGTGGTGAAAGAGCCGGATTATTTAACTTATATTAATGCTTACCTGGAACCTGTTGATCCTGGAAATGGTGCAAGCCATGTTAATCGTAACCTTTTAGAGAAAGAGATTGGGCAGTTAAATGAGGATATTATGCGATTTACGGCAGAGATGATCGAGGATTTGCAGCAGCTACATCCAGGCTACATTAAAACATTCAGAACTGACGGGATAGAATGCGATATTTACCTCGGTCAGTCCATTACACCGAGGTCACAATTAGATAGCAGAAAAATACGGGCATATAGAGTTTTACAGCTTCGTTATATGGCTTTGGTGGCAAAGTATACCACTCAAACATCGTTATCGTCCTTATTTGCCCTGAAAACAACGCAACTCATCTTTGCACCTGGTACACCTATTAACATTACTTTCCGTAACGATGAAAAGCGGTTTGATGTGGAAGGAGCAGATAATATCAATTATGAAATAATTAAAAAGCGAATTGATAAGATATGTATCAAAGGGAGCACAGAAAGGCTGAATCAACCCGGCAAAATAGCTATTGTATATCAGGATGCCGCTATTAAAGAGGAGTATTTGCGTCTCATCAGCATATTACAAGAAGAGGGAGTCTTACAGGAAGATACCGAGATTTTGCACCTGGAAGACTTGAAAGATGTTTTTGGTTTAATGGCAATCCGGGCTTCTATTTTTTAAGATGTAAACGCACAACCAGGTAACAACCGTCCAGTTCATGGAAATGATTATTATCAAAACCAACAGTGAGGATATTCAGATCAGACATATGTGCATTAAATAAATCCAGTGTCCCCCATTCGCCATTATAATAATAACCGCCAGACGGCAAATTTTTGGAAGAAAAATAACTGATCGGGTGCTTAAACTTTAAGTTGTCTGTCCCAATTTTGAGTTCAAAATAGCCCATACCGTACCATCTCGCAGGTCTGGTCGATGGAGCCGCCGCCATAGAGAAATAGGTACCAGACTGATAATGCTGTTTCAGGAAATAATTGATTGTGATAGCTGATTTCGGGCTTTCCCAATTGTAATGCTTTAAACCTGTCTGATGGCTATAATCCGTAACAGGCAATAACTCATGAAAATTGTGCTCAAATTCAGCGGGAATATTAATATTACTTTTTTTGGGGATATACACTTTATATACTTCGCCACTTACTGACATGATAAAAGTCATCGGATCATCCTCTTTATAAACTGTTACCGCATCAGCCCGGGACAGCAATTCCCTGGTCAGGCTCGAGAGTACTTCCGGGATCATTGCTAAATCTTTATTAATAACTTTGTAGGGCAGTTTTTCATGCTTTCCTGTCTTAAGGTAATCACTATAAGTATCTTCATAAAGCAGGTGTCCGTTAAATGGTCTGCCAAAGGCCGTACTGCCAGTTTCATTCAGGCTGTCTAAAGGTTCTCCTTTACTGTTTATTCTGTAATAAGTTATGGAATAAGTAGTTTCCTCGTATTTTTTGGGCGCAAACTCCTCCACACTCTCCACAATGATATTGTTAGTCATGGAATCCCGGTAAATAGTTCTTGGCCTGCTGCCCGTAAACAAAGGTATAATTTGATAATCCGCACTCTTTATCTTTTCATTTAATGCAGGATAACTCTTATATTTTTCCGGCAGACGCGAGAGAAAATAGCTTTCACTTCTGAAGTAAGCTCTGATTAATAAGCCCAGGACAACTACTAATACGATGAGGACTATACTATACATTTTCTTTTTGTACATGCAGGTGTTCTATATGGAATCTTATTCCGGTTCCAAAATACGGTTAGTTTTTAACAAATTGGAATATGGCCACCTTTATCCTTCCATCCTGCATGACAGCTTTAACGTCCGTTTTTTCTTTAGTTTGTTTACATCCAAAACTGAGGATACTCATCAATATCACTACACTACTGACAATTATATTTTTAAAATTTTTCATGTTTATAGTATTAAATGGTGTGAATTTACTGTTTCATTAAACCTTGTTTTTTTTTCCAGTTACGATCAAACTTCATCCCGTTTGGCGCGACAGGCCACTTTTCTTCCCCGCGGGGTGTGTACTGTATGGCGCGGCTTAACATAGCAGCGATTTTATCTCCACTATATTTGTTGACCAGATGAAGTGCCCCGTCCATACCAGAGGTAACGCCAGAACAGGTCATCACCGTTCCTTCATCTACATACCTGACATCTTTAACCAGGGTTAAAGCCGGAAACTGGGTCTGAAAATCATCTGCTACAAAATAATGGGTTGTTGCTTTATGATGATCCAATATACCAGCTTTACCGAGTAGGTAAGATGCGGTACAAACGGACATCATCACTTCCACCTGACTTTGATATTTTTTAAGCATGCCAATCACTTTAGGATCAAGGCACATCGTATCCATCAGGCCGATACTGCCACCGGGAATAACCAGGATATCCGGTTTAGGCATTTCACTTTCCAGATAGTCTGCCGTAATTTTCAATCCATTTCCCTGTGTGCGGATCGTTCCCTGCTGCAGGGCAAACGTATATACATTATACTGTCCCTTTGTTAGCCCGGCGGCTTTCATAAAAACATCAGCAGGGCCATTCAGATCTCCCAGGCCAACGCCCGGATAGATGTATAAGGCCACATTTATTTTTTTAACAGGTGTAGTTTCCTGCTGGGCAAATGCTAATGCACAGCAGAAAAGAAAGGGTAACAGAAGTAATTTTTTCATGATCAATAGATTAAAATTTAACAGTTAAACTGGCTACGAATCTGCGTAAGCCACCAGGGGTAATGGTTCCAAAGCCACCATTATAAAATTGTTTATTTGTCAGATTATCTGCATTCAAACCCAAACGATATCTCGCTTTGCTGTAGAATACAGCCGCATTGAGCAGCGTGCAGGAGTTCAGATAAAACTGGCCTGCAGTAGTATTGTTGACGATATAATTCCTACTGTAGAAATTACCTCCGAAGCCTAGTCCCAGTCCTTTTACAGCAGAGAAAGGTAAAGTATAACTTGCATAAAAGTTACCGGTTTTAGCAGGTCCAGAGTTAACAGGCCTTAAGCCCGTGACTGTTGCATCAGCCGAAGTGAGCCGACTGTCATTATAAGCAAAACCAGCATTGAGCAATAATCCGGTAATTGGTCGCGAGAAGACATCAATTTCTACGCCTTTACTGTATTGATTACCTTCCTGTACTGTGTAAGCAGGCCTTTCTACATCGGTTCTTAGCGTATTCTTTACCTTGATATTATAATAACTGATAGTTACACTCAACAGGTCTCCAGTCAGTTCTGCTTTTACACCACCTTCAACCTGATTAGCAAATTGGGGCTTAAAGGTAGATACAGCCCCATCTGGTTGCGCTACAGGAGCTACATTCAGGAAACCATTGGTATAATTGCCAAAAAGAGAAACACGGTCCATA
The DNA here is from genome assembly GCF_040822065.1 of Pedobacter sp. WC2423. Taxonomy (NCBI): domain Bacteria; kingdom Pseudomonadati; phylum Bacteroidota; class Sphingobacteriia; order Sphingobacteriales; family Sphingobacteriaceae; genus Pedobacter; species Pedobacter sp. WC2423. The sequence continues at coordinate 5,728,027 of NZ_CP162005.1, read as the reverse complement.
ATCAACTGATAAACCAAACCAAATTTCGGAGAAAAAGCCGTCTGGTTATAATTACCTGTAGTCGCGTTTGTAGTTACATTGGTGGTACCTTCATTCATAAAACGATCTGCACGTAAGCTAAGCATTGCTGAAAGCCGATCCGAAATATTCAACACATTTGAAGCATAGGCAGAATACGTATTCAGTTGAGAGTGTGAATAGGTTGGCGCTAAACCAGTCAGTTTGTTATTGATCGATGCCGGACTGATCAAGGCATAATCTGGCATCGGACCTTTAACATTCAGGGTGTCAAATGATTTACGCCCTCCCCGCCCATTGAGTGCATTGGAAGAAAAGGCAGAAGCATTTTGGTAGAATTCAACCCCAATTACCAGACGATTGCGAAGGCCAGCAATCTTAAAGTCACCATTAAAGTTTTGCTGCACCTGGGTGATGGTAGAGAGACTTGTTGGGTACTGCGATACATTTCTTACCAGAGCGCTATCCCCTTTTAACAAAGTAAAAGTTAAATAATTACCTGTGTTTTCTGCGCGTGTATGAATCAGGTTAGTTTGAGAAGACCAGTGATCTGACAATTTGTAGTTGATCTGTCCATAAAAACTCTGCGCAGGATTTTTAAGGGTTACCGTATTATTGGAGTAAGATCTTTTGTAATCCAGCGGTAGTGCTGATGGATTATTTGCCCCCAAACGGTTAGTTCCTGGCCCTGCCGGCATAATCTGTGATTGAGAAGTACCTTCTCTTTCATAGATTTCTATATCTAAAGAGAAACTTAACCTGTCACCCACCTGGTAAAATAAACTGGGCGCAATAAAAGTACTGCGGATAAAACCTGCATCCTGGAAACTACCTTCATAATTTCTTGCAGCATTCATCCGGAATAAGACCGTTTTATCTTTCTTCAATGGCGTATTGATGTCCAGAGTAAAACGGCTCAAATCATAACTTCCGACCTGATAACCGATTTCAATCTTAGTAGTATCCAATGGCTTTTTTGTAATGCGGTTTAAAACACCACCAAAGGAAACTAATGAACTGCCAAACAGGGTACCAGAAGGACCTTTTATGGCTTCCAACTGCTCCACATTAGCTATATCCATATCAGCGGTTACGTAACCTGATACTCCGTTGCGGATATAGTTGCGTGTATTAAAACCCCTGCTGGTATAATAAGCAGAAACCGAAGACCAGCCTTTAACAACTCCGGGTATATTCTTAATGATCCCGTTTAAATCTGTAGCTCCCTGTTCGGTGATCAACTGGTTAGTAACAGTATTGATGACCTGCGGATTTTCAATATTCTTAAGCGGTAATCTTGCTGCATAAGCACTTGCCTGATCGCGATGGCGTTTTTTACGCGAAGCGACAACTATTTCCTCTAATTGTTCTGAGGAAGGGTCAAGTTCAAGGTTCAGGAAGAGATTTTTTCCGGAAACTACGAGAATGTCTTGTTTAATGGCAGTATATCCCACACCAGACGCCACAAGCGTATAAGTGCCAGGCAAAACATTACGCAAAACAAAATTGCCATTTTCAATAGTTTGTGTAGCATAGTTTGTTTTCTCCAGCCTGATGGTAATACCATGCATAGGTACAGCACTTTTTGAACGGATACTGCCTTTGATGGTTTGTGCGATAACAGGGAAACTGAAGAAGGAAAAGATAAATAGATATATATACTTCATCATCATGTAAAGACAAGCAAAAGCAGAAATAGGGACATACAGGCCCGAAACGTTGCTTTGCTGGAAAAATATAGTAATTGACTAAAGTTGATGCTTAGCAAGAAATCTTAAAAAATAAGACAAGCCAGCTCATACTAATCCCATACACTTTTAAGGTGATGGCATAAGGAAATATTAAATTTGTTGCAGCGCTATTTTAGGAGGTTGAAAAATAGCTGTGGAACGCCTGATAATTTCTGGCACCAACAGTTTAGGATAAACAGTCGCAAAGACGGGCTTATGAAGTGTTAAACGGAAAACCGATGCAGGCAAGGCTTGCTGGTAACTGCTTTTCATATCTTCACGCTCCTGTTTTTTCTCTTTTTCACTAGCCTGCTTCAGTTTGTTCATCAGGTAACATTTACCTTTACAATTCATCCATGGGCGGCTTTTGTTAACACAAAGATTTTCAGCAATATATTTACTATTAACTTCAAATCCGGCATACACGAAAAAACGTGAAAAGCCGGAGCCAATAAGGGCAATTAATAAACATACAGCGATTAGCCTCTTTAACATTTACCTGCAAAGGTAAGAATATTATAGCTTTTTAATATTTAAAAGCTCATGCTGAAAAATAAATCAGTATGAGCTTTTGGAGACAAACTAAGACCTATAGATAAATATTTAAACCAGCTTATTGATCATGCCATGTTAAACTTATTTCACAGTTTCTTATTCTATTCCTTTTACCTGCATTGGAATCGTATAAATCGCGGTTGAAGCTGTAATGAAGAGATCTGACCGGTTTTTCCCGCCAAAACACACATTGCTTGTCCATGGCTCTTTTACCTCAATATGACCAATTTGTACGCCTTCGGGATTAAATATAGTAACGCCATTGCCCGCAAGATAAAAATTTCCCCTGCTGTCGAGCGTCATTCCATCAGCACCCTGGTTAATGAGCTGTATCTGACTACTGAGATCACCGCTTTCACCAATGGTATAACGGTATATTTTGTTCCGCTGAATATCTGCAACATACAGGTATTTGCCATCTGCCGAGCCTATGATACCATTTGGCTTGGCTACATCTTCTGCCACTACTCTGACCTTAGCCTGTTTACCGGGCGGCAGGTAATAGACTTTCTGTCCTTCAATTTCCGGCTTTTTTCTTGTCCAGTAATCACGCTGGTAATAAGGATCCGTAAAATAGATCCCACCTTTAGCGTCAGCCCAAAGGTCATTAGGCCCGTTCAATTTCTTGCCATCTACAGTTGACAACAGTACTTTTACCTTTTTATTTTCATTGACAGACCACAACTCATTGTTCTCATCCGCACAAACCAGCAGCTGGCCATGTTTATCAAAATAGGTTCCATTAGCGCGGCCGGCTTTATTCATAAACAAAGAAAGTTTCCCGTTTGTATCATACTTCCAGATCTGGTTATTAGGCTGATCAGTAAAATAAACATCGCCTTTTGCATTTACCGCCGGCCCTTCAGTAAAGGTAAACTGGCGGGAGATGAGTTTTAAACTATCCTGGCTGAACAGTTGGGCACTGACCTGCAATGAAGTAAAAGAAAAAAGCAGTACACATAAAAAAGAAAAGCATAACCTGCCTGAGGGGTGTAGATGATTCATTTTGTAATTTATAATTTTAATCCTGATGGTTCATAGTTAAAAATAAGATTGAATTAGAATTTCATATTAAAATTCTTGTCCAGCTGTCAATCCGGGTGGAACCTACTTCCATTTAATATTTAGCTGTGCCCATTGCTTCGCAGACATAGTTTCTATTCCTTTCTGGAAATTGAATGTTTGATCCAAACTCCAGGATACACCTGCACCATTGCCAAAAATATGCTGGTATTTTTTCACAAAATTATCCGGATCATTTTTTAAGCCATTTTCTAATTCACTGATGGTTATCACCTTGCGCTTAAACTTTTTACCTGACAATGATTCTGTAATATCAGCTAATTGTCCATAGGTTATCATGTCACCTCCTATATAGACAATGCTGTCTTCTATAACCGGCTCATTGAAAAAAATTTCTGCCGTAAGTTTTCCTATATCTTCGGGAGTTGTTACCGTAACAGCAGTATCCCAACTGCCTAAAGCAGTTATAGACTTAGTTTCCAGATCAAGAACACCGAAAAAAGGTTCAAATAAGTAACTTGTAAATAAACCCGTAGAAATAATAACCCATTTGGTATTTTTTTGCGATCGAAGAAGCGCTCTGACATCGAGTTGCTCATCAAAAAGGTCCTGGGCACTCCCCCTACCTATGACCTCAAAATCAACCCCGAATTGCCAGGGAAAATAGCGTTTAACCCCAGCGTTAAGTACGGCTCTTGCAAGTTTGAGCTGAAATCCACCTGCACCACTTCCATAACCCGTGCAAGAGACAACCGCATCGAATTCTTTAAAAATCTGAATAAGTTCGGAAGATGGAGATGTCAGATCTCCTGCCAGCAATTCTACCCCCAGTACTTTGAGCTCGTCAATGTTGCGCTTTTTATCAATATCCGTTGAATTGATGGTCGACTGACGAAGCAGTACTGCAATTTTTGTATTGGATAGGTGTTTTGACTTGTTTACCATATTGCGTATCACAGGCATTCCCAATTCACCTGCACCTAACACTAAAATTGATGTATTTTCCATTTTAAGATGTGATTATTCTTTCATTAAGATATATTCTGAATGACTTGTACGCGCAAAGGTAAATCATTTAAAATCCATTGACAATGAGACACATATATGTACGTTAGTTACCTAAATGTTAGTATTCTGAAAATAAGGGAGTTTAATTGTTATAGGATATAATATTGGTACATCAGGCTTTTGTGAAACATTTGTATGTAGAATAAATATCATGAATTTTAGTGACGCTATTTCTTGAGAAATATGATCACCTTTGGAAATAATACGCTGCAAAATATATAAAGAAGGAGAGTAATATGAACGATGATGAACTCAACAAGGCCTGGGATGACATTTGTAAGGTATTAAACAAAGATCAGGATGATCTTAAAAAAGATATATTGAATCATGTTGGTAATAAATGGTCCTTATTTATCGTACATGCTTTAGGAGTGGATGGACGAATGCGTTTTTCCGCATTACAGCACCATATCAATGGCATAAGTCAAAGGATGTTAACCAAATGTCTCCGCGAACTGGAGCGGGACGGCTTGATAAGCCGAAGTATTTATCCGGAAGTACCTCCACGAGTCGAATATGAATTGACACCTCTAGGTAAAGGTTTACTTATTCAAGTAACCCCGCTTTGGTTTTGGATTGCCAGCAACATTAACACTTTCACAGAGGCGAGAAGCAATTATACTAACCCATTAATCGATAAGGGCTAAAGCTTAAATTGATTAAAAATACTTCGTCAAAAAATGCAGGAAAACAACTTGGATATAGAAAAGCAGCTAGCGGTTTTCACTAAAGACGATATCGCTGATTATTTAACTTTGAGCCGGCCGTTCCGATCGGACACCTTTGCCATTATCCATGTCCGCAGTGGAAAATTTATTTTTCTGTGTAACTCGACCGTCTTTTCGCTCCAGGCCAATAACCTTTTTTTCGCTTTACCAGGATCAGTCTACGAACTGCAGCATATAGCGGAAAATAGTTCGATTTTAGGCATATCATTCTCTAAAAAATACCTGGAAGTTCAAGGGATACATACTACCAGTGAAAAAATGGCACGTATATTTTCCTCAGAAATGCAGTTGCAATGTGTATTGACCACGCAAGAGTCCGGGGACGTAGGTGCTGACATGGAAAGTCTTTATAGAAAAATGAATTATCCTGCCGAAACCCCTTACTTACAGGAAATAGTGAAATATGCTTTCCTATCGACCATCTATACATCCTCACTGGTCTTTTATAAAAAAAATAAGACCGGGGTATAGGTTCATCCGCCGTCTGATAAGCCAGTTCGTTTTGTTGTCTGCTAGCCGCTTTACTACCAGCAATAAACAGAATAGGATGAGGAGAAATTAATCTAATGGTATCCAGAGCTGAAAATGTCGCTAGTTTCTCAAGGGAATAGGCCAGAATACTGTTTGACCAGTTTGGATGTGCACCACGTGCTGGATTAAAATAATAATCAGGTGCCTGCTTGAGCAGTTCCATTACATTGGGTGCACCTGCTGGAGGAATAAGTGGATAATAAAGAGGCTCTTCTCCTGATGCAAAAGCTGTACGCGCCTTTGATCCCGCTTCAAATACAGCAACCAAAGTAGCGTGATCGCCAAATTGATCAGCCATTGCCCCACGTTGATCCATCATTCCGCTAACTGTTGCAACAGCCTTTATCCTTCGATCTGTTGCTGCTGCCGTTGGCGCTACGCCTCCGCCTCCGCAAATTCCCATTACCCCTATGCGCTCCAAATCTACCTCCATCCTGGTTGTCAAATAGCTTACAGCATTTTTCGTATCCTCTACTTTGGTAAAAGGATCTTCATCAAAACGGGGATAACCTTCACTTTGCCCATATGAACGGTGATCAAAAGCCAATGTTACAAAACCTTTACTGGCCAGTTCTTGTGCATATCGGCCAGAAGTTTGTTCCTTAACTCCTCCGCCTGGAGCGATCACAAGAACAGCCTGCCTTTTTTCACCAGGAAGATAGTCCGCTGGAATATATAAGTGACCTGACAGGGTTAAGTTACCACTGCGAAAATGAATGTTAACGGGATGAGGTGCCACGGATTCAGCTTTCACATTAATTGTCTGTGCTGAAGAAATTTGATCTTTAATGTTTTCCATAATTGCTATGTATAATTCTTTTAGTAAAAATACAGCAGTATTATGGGTAGAAAAAGGTCATAAATTCATAGAAACTAGTCAAATCGTAGCTTTACAATATAAGCGATTTGATTTAAAACGGGTTTCCATGTGGGGATCTTTGCTGTGTCTGTTCTACTATTGCCTATCTAAATAAAATTGGGCAAAACACCTGAGTTTACAGATTGTTAACTCAGGAACTAGAGTTACTGCAATGCTTAAAGAACCGATCCTGAAAATCCTAAATAAAATCTACCAGCCCGGCACCATGGTAGAAATGAAATTTAAACGTTATGACCTTGTGTTTAAAACAGATGAAAAAGGCAGGCCAATGCTGTTGTTTATTGGAGAGAAAGAAAATAACGGTAAGATTAAAGGTGAACGCTATGCACGAAGGTTAGTGGAAAATACAGAAGGTATTGTACTCAAAGATCACTGGGATCATAAAGGAAAAGCCACGGCACAGCTGAACTAGTCAATAATTTAATATCATCAAAGTCAGATCCAACCTCCTGCTAAAATAAAAAAATCTAAACATGATACCTGCCGAAGTTGTTGCTATCCATAATTCAGTTAAACTAAATTGATCTTTATGGAAAATCAGGAAAAAGAAATAGAACAGGAAGAAATCATTAACCCGGGGCAGTTCCAGGCAGGACGCGCGCCCGGAGAGGATAAGTTACAAAAGGAAGACGACTCAGAGTACACCGAAGACGAAATTGAGTTTGCCGACGGAGAAGGGACGCAACTAGACGAAGAATTTGATGTCCCGGAGAAACAGGATCCAGAAGACGATGTTGAAAGTGACCTGGATGAAGAAGAATTTGACCAGGAAGGTGATCTAATAGGTTAAAAGGGCTAAACTCTATGCGGCAGCCGAATTTGGGATTAAGTTATAAACCTGTGGAGCAGTCTCTTTTTTAGGCATAAATTTTTGACACGCTAAACAGAAAGTCTTTGCTGTCACGGATGCGCTTATGCCTCTGGAAATTGCGCTGAAAACTTTCAATTTGCATGGGAATGACTCAGGGGAAACAAGGCCGGGCTGTTCGTAAATAAATTCAAAATAGCTAAATCATAAAGCTATACCGACCGGGTACTGCCTGAGTATTGCCTGAGTACTCGTTAGGGTAAGAGCAATGCTAAAGTAACGTGAGAGCATGGCAAGTCCAAGTCAAAACAACTAGTTGAAACAACATGGACTCGACATGCTTACAGCCCGTTTACAACCTGGTGTCATCCCGACCAACACTCAGGCAGAACCAAACCATAACTAGCTGAATATTAATGAAATTGTAATTTTCCCTTTGACTAACCCACGGACAACTGCGGACAATTGCAGACAGCTGCGGACAATTACGGCCATTTTTTACGCATCAGGATCATCTTTAACGCGAATAGCTTACATTGGTGGAAAAGCATTTATTTATTATGGGAAGTTTAACGGGTAAATTTTCAAAGGGAATCCTGGACGGTTTCATTTTTAAAGCAGCAGTTTGGCGTACAGGTTGTTTCAAAAGTTCTGTACCGGGCAAAAGGAAACAAGCAATGGAAACCGAAAGGCATCAGAGAACTTTCGTAAAAGTAGCAGGCCTGGAAAAATCAGGAAGTAATTATTTAGCTTTTTCATCAAGCAGACTTTCAATTAAGACATCTATTGCCATAAACTCATTGGCAATCTTTAAAATATCATCTATACAATTTATATCAATTTTTTTCCATCCTTGCATCAAAGTTAGTGGCCCAAATTTCATGCTGACATTTGGCCAATTATGTTCCATACTTTTAAATTGTTCTCTGAAGTCATGAGCGAAGTGTCTACTGGTTAGATCATAGCCGTTAAGTTTTCTCAATTTGAGTGCATGAATATTGTAAAATAATCTATTTTCTTTAATACCGGTATCATTAATCCATATCGAAAAGAATATTGCAGGGCCAGTTTGAGGTTTTGCATTTGGATTATTTGCCCAATGCCGTTTATGTAATTTTAAAATAACTGAGTCTAACCAAACACCTGTCTCCACTTGTAATTGCTTTTGATGGAGTAGTCTTTTGTCAAGTCTATCAGCAGCTTGCTGAAAAATGGATAAATAAAAATCAAGGTCTGGGTTCATCATAAAATGAGATTTAAAAATGCATCGGTAACGCCAAAAGTTAAATTATCCATCCCACCTTTATTTTCCAATTCTCCATTTCCTGTTGTCTCTTTCGAAGATCTTTAGGTGGTGACTGTTTTTCCTTCATCACCCTGCTTCTCATAATCGTTGTTTGATTTTCGAGTGTATTAAGTCCTAAAGATGCTCTTCTTTGATTCACTTTAGCTAGATTATCATAAAGATTTGGACTTAATTTTCCAGCTTTATCCCAATCAAATTGGGTTCCATATAATTGCGGATTGCCTTCAAATACGGCAATCCGGTCAATCAGGTAAGCAAAATGTATGGGGTCAGCTTTATTTTCAGAGACTGCAATTTCCAACAATTCTGCACATCTTTTCATAAAGGCAGGATGCGAAATGGAATGCTGAATGACTAACCATGCTGCTTCAGCAGCTTCTTTACCTACCATGTCAATAGTCGGGTAACCTATCCTATCAATGATCTCATTCAGCTTCGTTGCATTCTTGGCATGCAATTCCTCCATTGCCTTATCATAGCCATCAGAAAGCCTGCCTTCCTTTAGGAGTTCGTCCCTAAGTTGCAGGTCATTATTTTTTAACGCAATTATCGTATTTGCTATAGTATCAGAATTCATTGTTCGGGTACTTTTTATTTTTCACGTATTCCTGATTTGTATGATTTCGAATTTAAATTAAAAATCAGAAACATATCGAATATTAAACCACTCAACGATTTTTAATATTCCAACTTACTATGTGTTAATTGGGTATTTCAGCAAATGTCTGTTATTAATGGCATAATTCCAGTTACCAAGGTTATATGTTATCTTTTATTAGATTTGTTAAGATGTTTGAGATTTTTGAGAAGTACTTACGCATGCACACCGAAATTTCTGTTGAAGATCTGGAACTGATCCGTGCGGGCTCAGTACAAAGGACCATGCGGAAATGGCAGCCGATTTTGCAGGATGGGGAAATTTGGAGCATCAATTGTTTTATTGCCGCCGGTTGTCTGCGGCTATACAGGTTTGATCACGAGGGAAAGGATCACACGCTCAGGTTTGCCGTTGATAATTGGTGGATCACAGACTTTGAAAGTTACAACCACAATACGCCTTCTTCATATAATATTGAGGCATTAGCAGCAAGCACCATCATTATCTGGACAAAGGAGAAATGGGCCGAATTGATGGAAGCGATACCTGTTTTAAGAAATTTTAATGATACCCTTTTAGCCAATAGCTATGAAGCTAGTCAGCGAAGGATATATTCACTGATCAGTTCCTCTGCTGAAGCAAAATATACTGAATTTCAGAAAACTTATCCCAATGTATTTAACCGGGTACCATTGCACATGGTTGCCTCTTACCTGGGAATATCAAGAGAAACCCTCAGCAGGTTAAGGAAAGAATTTACTAAAAAAAATTAAAAAACACCCTCCAATACAATTTGGAAGGTATTTCTTTGATTAGCAATTATATGACCTGAACATCAGATTCCGTTAATGACGGTACCTGATTTAAATATTAGGGTGCAGCCCGTTAACCGGGCTCACCATTTCCAGCAGCGAAGCAATATGCAGGATAGTTGATTCTGCCAACCAGCTGCCAACAATCTGAACAGCAATCGGTAATCCCTCTTTACTTGTACCAAAACGCATAGCGATTCCGGGTAAGCCGGTGAGATTAAGCGGCACAGTAGCACCCTGGAGATAGGTCGCATCAACCGTTTCTCCGTTGATGATGAACTCCGTGACACCGTGTTTATGAGCCGGAATCGGTAGTACCGGGGTGATCAATGCGTCGTACTTTGTGAAATATTCCGCATATCCATCCCGCAAGCGCTCAACTGCCTGCTCCGCTTCAATAAAGTCCTTCATAGACGTATCAGGTAGCGAAAGCATCGTTTTGGCCATTTTATAAATATCAGCATCCGGCTGACCCGCTGTAGCCTCCATAAATGCCGGCTTCATTTCCATTACATGCAAACGATTAAATATGTCAAGGGCAAAATCGCGTTCAAGAGCAGGAATACGAACTGGTTCTACAACTATGCCCAGGCTTTTAAGCGCTTCGGCTGCAGCTTCTACAGTAGCAGCAACCTCGCAATCAACTGGTCCGAAACCAGGCTCTGCCAGCCATCCTATACGGAGTGTCTTGTAGGGTGTAAATGCTATTCCGGCATCGAACTGAACAGCACTGGAAGAAAAACTATCGTAACCATCAGGACCAGAAAGTACGGAGAAGGCCAGCGAAAGATCGCGGATGCTACGGGCCATTGGACCCGCATGCCAGAAACGGCGTGGTGCGCGCGGCCATATTCCTGTCATTGGCACACGGCCATGTGTAGCTTTAAGTGAAACAATGCCGGTTTGGGCAGCAGGGCCACGTACAGAAATAGCGAGGTCAGTTCCAATACCCAGCGGCGACATACCCGCAGCAATAGCTGCTGATTCGCCTCCACTTGAACCACCCGGTGTACGGGTCAGGTCCCATGGGTTGTTAGACCTCCCGCTTAATAAATTGTCGCTTTCGATCCAATAGGAGAATTCAGGAAGGTTAGTTTTTGCCAGCAGGATACCGCCTGCTTGTTTCATACGCGCTACACTGGTCGCATCGGTTTCAGGCACCCGGCCTCTGAAAATAGGCGAGCCCCGCTGGGTAAGGACATTTGCGGTGTCGATTGAATCCTTTACCGTGAACGGCACTCCATGAAGGGGCCCAATAGAATCCCCTCTCATTACCGCGGTTTCTGCTGCCTTTGCTGCCTCAAGTGCACCGCCGGCAACCGTAACGATCGCATTAATAGATGAATTCAGTGCTTCTATACGGTCCAGGTGTATTTTCATTACTTCCACAGGTGAGATCTCGCGGTTACGTATCAGTTCAGCTAATGTTGAAGCATCCTGGTAATAAAGGGGTTCTTTTAAGTTTTTCATGATTTTAATGAGCTGTTATATTTTTAACTTTCAGTTTCTGCATCCGTACTTCCGGGTGACTGAACAAAAGTGGGTATAGCTGGAATACTGCAACGAAGTCATATGACACAATCTGAAAGTGACATTTATCACAATTTTTTCAACTCTCCCCTTTATGATCAAAGCATGATATTTAATAAATGAGTTTAAAGGTCTGGTTGAATATCGCGACCCTGGCTCATATTTTCCATCGATACAGGCACACTATTAAGCAGGCGAAAACAAAAAAAACTCTCTAAATGCTTTAGAGAAGGCTTCTACCCTATTCCGGAGTCGAGCCGCTCCAAGCAAAATTTCAGGATTTCTTCCAAAACAGATTTAACCACCCTATTTAGAATTAGATATAAGTTTGCCTGAACGTAATTGACATAGAAAAAATGCAGAATGATCAGATAATTATTTATGAAACCAAAAATGGCAAAACGACAATTGACGATAAACGACGGCGAATTAGATGATAAATCAACTACCGAGCTTTTCTCGGTAGTTCAACAAGAAGGAAAAAGAAATTTGAAGTTTTATAACCTGGATATGCCCCTATCTGTTGGGTACCTTGTAAGCTCAAAAAAAGGAACACAATTCCGTATTTAGGCAACAGAATTTTAAAAGATCACCTCATTAAGAATTATTCCATCAATGAAAAGCGCTTAAAGGAGTAGAAAGAACAATTAAAATCTCTAAAACACAGTAATACTGTTAAGTAATGTAATTGAATCTCCATATTTATAAAACACTCAGCTTAATTACTATTATTTAACGCTGGAATAGTGAGGCACTGACTTTGTATTGTCAAATGATCAGTAAATAATAATAATGTCATCACCTACCTATCTGGTTACTGGAGCTTTTCAATTATTTTGTTTCATCTGTATTTATACGAACCATATCCCAACATAAAGCGAAAGAAACTTGAAAATATTTCTCTTTTTCCTGTGGATTGTGAATAAGGAAGTCAATAGTACTATACAGTAAGGTGCTAAACATTTTAATAAGAAATTCAACAGGAACGTCCTTGATCTGCTTATTCAAGATAGCTACTTTCCACCAGTGAAGTAATTCAAGCCAGGTATCATCCTCCTGCATAATCTGCTTTTTATAATAAGCTGAGTTAACAAACTGCTGAATAAAGCCAAATTCATTTTTATGCGCCAAAGACCATTCTATTAGGTTATTCCACATACGCCGCAGGTGCTCTCTAACATCACATGCGGTTTCATTAGTTTTTGTCTGGGCTATAAAATTACGCTTGGCGTATACATAGCTTGATATAATAATATCATCCTTGGTAGAAAAATGGTGAAAAAGGGTACCAGTAGCTACTCCTGCAGACTTTGAAATATCAGCGGTTGCAACCTTATCAAAACCACGGTCCACAAAGAGATCAATTGCGGCGATAATAATTTTTTCTTTCTTGGATATATTGTCAGTCATTACTGCCAAAGTTAGAACATTTCTATCATTACTTATTACAGCTTGCGGTCGGCCTTTGTATATTCCAGGATCCATCCGGGATATTCTGCCGGCAATTGACTGATCTTATCAAGTGTATTCAACTCCTCTGTTGTGAATTTAACATTCGCTGCATTAAGATTATCAGATAATTGTTCTTGTTTTTTTGCCCCGATAATAATACTTGTCACCGCGGGTTGGTGGAGTAACCAGGCAAGGGAAAGCTGGGCAACAGAAACGTTTTTTTCTTTAGCCATCACATGAAGGATATCTAGTATGTTAAATGCCCTTTCGGAATTAACCAATGGGAAGTTTACAGTTTTACGCCTTCCTGAATCGTTATCCCCGGATCTAGAATATTTACCACTTAATAATCCTCCTGCAAGTGGACTCCATACCATTAATCCAACATTTTGATTAACTAACAATGGAATAATCTCCCGTTCAATGTCCCTTCCAGCAATGGTATAGTAAGCCTGAAGCGATATGAACTTTTCTATGCGGTTATATTTTGAATAAGATAGTGCCTGAGATAGAAACCATGCTGGAACATTGCTTGCTCCAATGTAACGCACTTTGCCACTTCTTACTAAATCATCCATGACATCAAGAGTTTCTTCAACAGGCGTCAATGGATCATAAGAATGCATCTGATAGAGATCAATATAATCTGTCCCTAAGCGTCGAAGACTTGCGTCTATCTGTTGCATAAGGTGCTTGCGAGATAAACCTTTATCATTTATCCCCGGGCCCATTGCTGACCTTGCCTTAGTTGCCAATACTAATGAATCCCGGTCAACTCCCAGATTCTTGATAGCCTGTCCGGTAATTTCTTCAGATCGTCCTCCGCTATATACATTAGCGGTATCAATAAAATTAATTCCAGCATCTATTGCATGCTTCATTAGCTGATCTGCATCCGATTGATTTAACCCTCCTAATTCTTTGTAAACTGGGTGATCCCCAAATGTCATAGTTCCTAAGCAAAATTCAGAAACTACTAGCCCTGAATTTCCTAATTTTTTAAATTTCATATAGACTAAAATTAAATCGACTGACTGGTCGGTCTACAAATGTAATTAATTTTTTAGAATTTAATATGCATTTAATTGGATGGTTGATATGATCAGGTAACGGTGGAAAAATATGGAATAACAAAATGGGATCACTCCTCTATAAAGGAAACAGATATGGGTAACATTCTTATTAATTTTAACGATATATCCCGGATACTCTACTAATTATTTCGTAATTTACTTGCAGTATGAACCGTAAACCAAATTAAATGTTAAACCGTAGAAATTTCCTTAACTACGCTGCAACCGCAGTAGGAACCACTGCCCTGCTTTCTGCCTTAGACAATCCTGCCTATGCCCTTTTCAATAAGACTATTGGCGCAAACGACCAGATCAATATTGGGGTAATAGGAATCAAAGGCATGGGATGGTCTGACCTCAAAGCGGCCCTCAAAGTACCGGGAGTAAACCTGATCGCCCTGTGTGACAGTGATGCCAATGTGCTTGATGAAAGGATGGCCGAATTAAAGTCGATGAATGTTGACGCCGCAAAAGTAAAAAGATATAAAGATTATCGTGCGCTGCTCGATAATAAAGATGTCGATGCAGTAATTATCGGGACACCTGATCACTGGCATGCCCTGATGATGATTCATGCAGTACAGGCGGGTAAAGATGTATATGTTGAAAAGCCGGTCGGCAACTCTATTGTCGAATGCAGTACCATGGTCAAAGCGCAGGAAAAATACAATAAGGTGGTACAGGCAGGTCAATGGCAGCGCAGTCAGCAACATTTTAAAGATGCTGTTGATTTCGTAAAGAGCGGCCAGCTGGGAAATATCAGAACTGTAAAAGTATGGTGTTACCAGGGCTGGATGAAACCTGCTCCCGTAGTACCGGATACCTTACCCCCTGCTGGCGTCGATTATGCCATGTGGCTTGGCCCGGCGAATAAAAGAGCATTCAATGCCAGCAGATACCACTTCAATTTTCGCTGGTTCTGGGATTATGCCGGTGGGTTAATGACCGACTGGGGAGTGCATTTATTGGATTATGGCTTGCTGGGTATGAATTCACCTGTACCAAAAACCATATCTGCATTAGGTGGCCGCTTTGCCTATCCCGATCTTTATGAAGAAACTCCTGATACGCTGACTACCTTATATGAGTTTGACAAGTTCAACATGGTATGGGATTCTGCCATGGGCATTGATAACGGCTCTTATAACCGCAACCATGGGATTGCCTATATTGGTAACAACGGCACGCTGATCCTCAACAGGGAAGGCTGGGAAGTTATTGAAGAGAAGATAAGCGGCAATAAAGTTAGCAAGCCCTTTGTTAAATCCTCAGATAATGGACTGGACAATCATATGGTCAATTTCTTCAGTGTGGTCAGATCCAGAAAAAAAGCAGAACTGAACTGCGCTATACAAGATGCAGCGCATGTAGCTACCGTTGCCCAAATGGGAAACCTTGCCTTCAGAAGCGGACAAAAATTATCATGGGACAATGCCAAACACCAATTTACAGACCAGCAGATCAACGATAAATACCTGCTGGCCCAGTATCACAACGGTTACAGTTTGCCCAAAGTTTAACGCTACTTTTAAACAGCTCAGGATGTATAATTTCCTGATCATATACCGCAGCCATTCTGCCTGACTTATATATGGTGAAAACAGCTCCTTTTCACCATATATAAGTTCAGTAGGTTATTCCATTGAAACAGCAAATATCTCCATGGTCCTGACCCGGCCTTTTAATAAGTTTTTTCCAACAGATCTCATTTCGTATTTGGCCGGAAGCCGAAGCAATTGTGCCAGATCTTCTGATATCAGCAAATCAGCCTGGTAATGATTGCAAAGTCCCTGAATCCTTGCTGAAGTATTAAGGACGTCCCCAGTGAAGATGATTTCTTTTTTCAGCGATCCGATCTCCCCGGCAGTTACCATTCCACAATGCAAACCAGCTTTAAAGTCCGGTAATAATCCAAACTGGCTATTATATTTTTCAGCCTGCATTTCCAAAGCGCGTTTCATAGCAAAAAAACACTCAATACCGTTACTATTTTTTAATCCCTCTTTTAATTTCCAGCTGATAATCATCTCATCACCCGCGTATTGATAGATGGTGCCTGCATAGTCAATAACAGCGACCGAAAGATCGGAGAAGTACTCCTTTAGCATTTGAAAATATCTCACATGACCCAATTTTTCCGCAATCGTAGTGGAAGACTTCATATCCAGAAACATAAATATCCTTTCTTCTTCTACCGGGTGATGATAAGTCCCCAGGAAAAAATTACTCAATGTGCCCACTCCAATGCTTTGGCTGAATTCAGCGTATAATTGGGTAATCACAATTATTGAGGCAATGTAAACCATAATACCGATCACGGCATAGTTGGTGAAAAATGCCCATGCCGGCGATGCCAAACCTCTGATAGAATGTACGTTATAGGTATACAAGGTGTTGGTGAAAGTAATAATGATCAGGAACACGATCACAATGACCAGATAAATAAGGGATTTGAAGATGATCTTTTTAGTGAAACTGTTTTTGATAAACCACTTATGGAAATAACCAATTTCCATTATCCCGGTCAATAGTCCCATCATCAGGCCTGATAATGGGACTAAAAGAATGTTTCTTACAAAGTCGTAATCGACGCCCGTAGAGGGATAATGGTCCAGGTTTCCAATAATCCCTTTCTCCAGCATGATATAAATAAGGCCGAAAATAAACCATAATACTCCGAAAGGAACAACACGCTTAATATTTCTTATAGTTTTGGGTAGCAGCATAATGGTAAGTTACAAAATCGTCATCTGGTTTCAGAATTTCGATGTAGAATCCCATTCCTGGAAATCAGCGCCTCTGAACCAACTTGTGAATTGATACGCTATAAATCTGCCGGACTCCCTCCTACCAGTTTCGGCTACAACCTAACCTGATTTGGACACATTCTGCACCTCATTTGTGAAGACCTTTACCTCAACAAATAAATTAATTATGAAAAGGATTTTAGTTATTGGTGCATCAGGGTTTATTGGCGGTTACTTAACAAACCAGTTATTAGCCGAAGGTTATACCGTACGCTGCCTTGCACGTAGCCCGGATAAATTAAAGGAATTAGCGCAACATGATGGCTGCGAGATCGTCAAAGGCGATTTCACAGATTCTGAATCTGTGCAGCATGCGCTTGAGTCTGTGGATGCAGTATATGTTTCCATCCACACCCTGGCGCCTCAGCACAAAGGCACAGCAGAGCAGGGTTTTATGGAAATCGAAATGAACGCGCTGAATAATATTGTGGAAGGCTGCAGAATGCATGGTGTGCACCGCATTATCTACGTTACTTCCCTGGGCATTTCTGCTGATGCCAAAGACACCTGGACCGGTGGTCGCTGGAAAACACAACAATATCTTTTGAACAGTGGTCTGGATGTGACCGTGATCCAGCCGGGCATGATCGTAGGGATTGGCGGACAGGGATTTAATATGGTGCTGGCAAATGCGCAAAAAAGCATCGCTTTTGTAATAGGGAACGGCCGGAACAAGTTTCGGAGCATTGCCATTGACGACCTGGTTTATAACCTGAAAGGTGTTTTACAAGAACCGAAAGCTTATGGGCAGTGCTATGAAGTGGGCAGTGATGATATATTAACGGGTGATCAGCTGATCGATGAAGCGGCAGACGTCGTTGGTCATGCTCATCCTAGGAAAGTACATATTCCACTTGGCCTTTTACGCTTTGCTGCGCCATTAATAGAACGTATAACCAGATCACCAAAGGGAGCCATCAAAGGGGCACTGGGCGGATTGGGCGAAGACCTGACCGGTGACCCATCGGCAATCAGGAAACTATTGCCGCGCAAACCACTATCCTATAAACAAGCTGTAGCACAGGCAGTCAAAAATTATCAAAATAAATAATCAACTTGCATGATGGAAAAAAACCAGCCATACCAGATCAAAACGATCAGTGATTTTCATAAGATCCTGGGTGCTCCGGCGCCCGGGCATCCGCTGATCAGCGTTATTGACATCAAACCGTTTGAGCATATACCAGCAGGGATACCGGGTAGTGTGATCAATGGCTTCTATAACATTTCTCTTAAAAGAGGCTTCCAGTCTCCTGTTAAATTCAAATACGGGCAGCAATCTTATGATTTTGACGAAGGCGTACTTAGTTTTATGTCACCCGGCCAGATCAGTAGTTTTGATCCGCAGAAATACGCAAGTCCTGAGCAATCAGGCTGGTTGCTGCTTTTCCATCCCGACTTTCTCTGGAACACACCTTTGGCTAAGAAGATCGGACAGTACGGTTTTTTTGACTACGCAGTCAATGAAGCTTTGTTCCTTTCAGATAAAGAAGAAGCGACCCTGATGCAGAGCGTGGGTAACATCAGACAGGAGTATCACAACAATATGGATAAGTTCAGCCATGACATCATTATCAACCAGATGGAATCGTTGCTGAACTATTCGGACCGCTTTTATCAGCGGCAGTTTATGACCAGGAGGAAAACCAGTCACGAGCTACTGGATCGCGTTAACGAAAAACTAGTAGAGTATTTTAATGATGTAAATGCCAGGAATGGTGGATTGCCGACCGTTACTTATCTTTCGGAACATCTTCATGTATCGCCTGATTATTTAAGCGGACTTCTTAAAACGCTCACCGGGCTGACCGCACAGCAACATATCCATCAGAAGCTTATTGAAAAGGCTAAACAACAGCTTTCTACAACAAATTTATCTGTAAGCGAGATTGCTTACCAGCTTGGCTTTGAGCATTCACAATCTTTCAATAAGTTGTTTAAAGCGAAAACCAATCTTTCACCATTAGCATTCAGAGCATCATTTAGTTGATGAATATATAGCGATTCCGGATTTTGCTCCAGCTGGTACCCGCTCAAAAACTGTTTTAACCGTAACAAATAAAGTTATGTTGATCAAGTGCCTTCAATAAATCCAGGATAAATAGAGGCCAAACTTTGGTTTTGACATATTTAATCAAAATTCACCATCGCTTTTATAACCATTTGCTTTGGATCGGAAAGTGTTGGAAAGTCATGCGCCAAATCCTGAAATTTAACGCGATGACTAATAAATGTGCTGACGGGAATTTTATTTTCCAAAAGGCAATCTATAACAAAGTTGAAATCTTCCCGAAGGGCATTCCGGCTGCTTTTTAACGAAGCTTCCCTTTTATGAAATTCCGGATGACTTAAAACGATTTCCTGTTTTTGAAGACCAATCAGCACAATGCGTCCGCTGTGGGCCAGAAAATTCAGCGCCCCGTTAATGGCCTGTAAATTTCCGCTGCAATCGATAATGACAAGGGGAAATTCTTCACCAAGCAAACGGCAAATGCCTGAACGCATGTCCTCTTCACTAAGGTTAATCAGCAGGCTTATTCCGAGCTGGCTGGCGCAATAATCCAGCCTTGTTTTATTAAAATCTGCCAAAATGACTTTAGCACCCTTTATTTTAGCGATTGCAGCCGTCCCAATTCCTATAGGGCCTGCACCAAGCACGAGTACCGTTTCTCCCGGCGATACCTGTGCAGTTGCAACACCATGGGCAGCTATAGCCAGCGGTTCTACTAACGCAAGCTCATCTGCACCCAGCCCCCTTGACGGGATGAGGAACTGCGTTGGTACACTGATAAATTCGCTCAATGCACCATCCTGATGAACCCCCAAAACACTGAGATGGGTACAGCAATTTTCACGGTTATTCTTGCAAGCGATACATTTACCACAGTTGAGGTAAGGTAAAATGGTGACCAGGTCTCCCTCATTGAAAGACCCGTTATCCTCTATTGCTGCTACCGTTCCACAAATTTCATGACCTAATATCCGGGGATAAGAAAAAAAGGCTGATTGCCGGTATAGGCGTGATAGTCCGTTCCACAAATACCTACCCTATTTAACTTGATAAGGGCATGACCAGCCCCCCTTTCGGGCATGGGGAGGTTTTTATATTGAAAATTTCCAGGACTTAACAATTGTAGTGTTAACATTAGTTTTTTATTTTATCGAGCTCCAGCCAAAATGCTGCTGGTATCTCTTTGTAAATCATATCTATATTATCTTGTACCTTTTCAGGCAGGGTTGTACTCATAGCAATACGCTGAATATCGCTAATTTGCCTGACGTAACCAAAACAGGCTTCCGCAGGGAGTAGCTGGTACTTAGCGCAACCTTTAACAAGGCTTTAGGGTGAACATAAATAGTCTGGCTATTGGCTATCTAAGTTGAAGCATTAACTGCAAATATTACACTAATCACAAAAAGACCGGTTGTTCTTGCTTTACCCCCTCAAAAATGTGAGTTGTCCCCCCATAACCTTCATGTCAACCCATTAGCTTAGTATGAAATTATAAACATCAATCGGAAGCCTCCGGCTTTCTTTTACAATTACTTTGCTATAAAATGCCATTACGAACCGTTCCTGACTGACTATCAGAAAGATCGTTAAGAGGGCACTGACAATGCATGCCAACAAACTCAATTATAAACCAAAAAACCAAATGATATGAAAAAGAGCTTAATACTACTTTGTTTAATTTATTCCTTCTGCGGATGTAAAAAGCAGCAGGCCGGGTTTTCTCCACAGTCGGAAGCGCAAACTGCCGAAACTAAGCCGGCATCGCTGAGCACGTTGGCGGCAGGTGCTGCCTCTATTGCAGGGGTAAACTGGGCAGACGGACGGGACAACTTTCAGGACAGCTGGGTAATTCCGTCCGGACTGACGGCTTCGGATAACTACAGCACGGTTCAGGCCAAGACTAACGGCATACTTACCGGGTTCACGAACAACATTTCGGGCGTAAACACCATCAGAATGCCCATCAATCCGCCAAGCGTTTCTTCAGTATGGTGGAGTGCCTACAATGGAGCTATCGACAAGGCTCTTAGCAAAGGCTTCAAGGTAATTTTGGGCTGCTGGGACAGCTCATCGCACAACGATGGTAAAATTGATGACCTTACTGCTTTCTGGACCATGTGGCAAACCGTTGTCACCAAGTACGGCAATAACAACAATGTTTATTTCGAAGTATTTAACGAGCCATACGGTTACAGCCTGACAGACCTGACCTCAATTTATGCGCAGTGGCTCTCCAATTATTCCAGCGTACCTAAAGGCCGCATCCTGCTGAGCGGCACCGGGTATTCTGAAAATGTGACCGGGGTAGGTGCCGACAGCCGGTTTACCTCTTGCCTGCTATCCCTGCACAATTATGCATATTGGGCAAACCGTTCCGAGCCGGCATGGGAAACTGACTGGAAAAGCAGGTACGGAAGCTACGGCTCGCGGACTGTGGTCACGGAATTCGGCGCGACCATGAGCAGTGGCAAAGACTACCAAAACGGGCCGCAATCCGATAATGAAATTGCCTACATCGTAGCCAGCAGCAACGTGTTCCGGAACAATTCGATTGCAAGCGTTTACTGGCCCGGCCTTAGGGACGGTGATAGCTACAGCCTCCAAACAAGGGGTGGAAGCGGCAATAATATCACCCTTTCGACGGTTAACGCCTCGGGAGTTTTCCGGCTCCGCTATGGCTGGGGGCTTAATTAGTAGTTAAAAATCAAATTGCCACTGTACAGGCACCTTACAAAATTAGCTGGCATGTCATTTAAGCCAGGGAGTCTTGATACAAGTAACTCCCTGGCTTCTTTACGGAGTAAAAATACCTTAAACAGCGTATTGTAATAAGATCTTTTAAAAAGCAGCCATTATGTCTTCTCCTATTCTAATATAAAGCTTTTATAAGTTAATTTTTCCGGACTCTTTTTCCTTCCTGATTCAGTTCGAATGAGATCTCCTCTTCAATCCCCTCTTCTTTTCCATCAATTTTTATCATAAAAACAGAAGAAAGCAGATAGCCGGTTTCCAGGTCGTAAACTACTTTAATATCCGATTTTATCGTGAAGTTCTTTGTATAGTGATAAGACTTTGCATGTTGCTGAAAGTTTTTATCTGTTATTAACCTGGTAAGGTTTTCTTCATCCAGGGCAACAACCCCAGTCAAAAAAACAATGTTATTCCCGTATTTTGACAATTCATAGCTAATCTTAACTGGGATACTTAAAGGATTTGAAACCCAATTCATCCCTTTGAGCACAGTATCTTCATTAATTTCTTTATTATAAACATCTGAGAAAAAAGGGGCATAAGAGCCACTTGATAATAAATCATATTCCAGGCCAAGTAAAACGTGAAAATATAACCTCTCAATCACTAAAATCATGGACAGGTTCTTCGAATTTCTATATTTTTCTTTGTGCTTATCCCATTGCATTTTAAGATGCTCTTTATTCTTTATAAAAAAGACATTGGATTCTGTATTATAGCTTAATTTAACAGGCGAAAAAATCAAGGGATCTTTAGTTGTACTAGTCAGGTATGATTTATTTTTAAATTGCAGTTCCAGGCCATCTGTATTACTCATGCTCAGCAAAAACTCACCATTACTTTTCACTTCCGAAAGCTTTTTCTCTTTATACAGGCATCTTTTAAAAAACTTAAAACGATAAGGAACAGATAAGCCTTCTTTCAATGTTATAATCATCGTATCTTTTAATTAAAGATTGTCTAATAAATTTTCATAGTACGCAGCCCTTTCCGGGTTATTTAACTTCGTATTCAAATCAATCAATTTCTTGTATACGATCTCCATATAAAATAAGACTGGATTATTTCCCTTTATATATTTCTCCAGAATCTCAACAGACATTTTGTAATTTTCATTTTTCTCATACTCTATCGCCTTCTGAATTAAGAGAGTAAAGTCATTTGGATCAATTTGATAAGCTTTATCCAATAGTCTTTGCTCTTCTTCATGGTTACCTGTAACCCTATACAGTGCCATTAACCGCTTTAAAATTTCAGCGTTATCCGGGTAATTGTGCAATAGCTCTCTGATGTAATTTTGTATGCCTTCTTTACGGGGCCCATACCAGGAGAAATCATTATCTATCATTAAAATGAAAAGTTCCAATTTTTTCTGGTAGAAATAAAAAGAGTCTTCAACAGGTAAGTTAACAATGGCCCTGTCGCAGCACGCCAAACTTTCTTCGTAAGCATTCCATAGCAATTCTGCAATTACAGATTCCTCTTCCAGATATTGGATATAGGTTATGTAAAACTCTTTTTCCTGTGGATACAAAAATTGCAGCTTCCTGTAAGTAAGTGCCGATTCTCTAATTCGTCCTTCCTCTGATTGAACATTAGAAAGATTTTGAATTTCTTGTATTCTTCTGTCCGGTTTCATTTCAGATAATTTATCAAGGTACTACCAAGGTATGTTATACTTTTGCCGGTTTATAATAATGTCGCCTTTTGCGTCTTCTTCTAAGATCTTAATCTCTTCGTCACTAATTTTATATTCTCGTTTTAACAATTCACGGTATTGATTAATTTCCTCTGTATTACCCAGTTTATAATACATTTTAAAAATAGATTCATCATCATCTTTATATTGCCCCGCATAAGTCGGAAGGCCGAGTTCAATGTTCATTTTCCTGCGATGTAGCAATCCCGCTATGGCTTCTTCATACTTTTTCAGATATACAAATCCATAGCTTTTATGCAAGAGAGTACTCAGATAAACAGATGTTAAAGCGCGGGATTTGGCTGTAGATTTATCTATTGGGACATGGCTCATTAAATTATCGCATATATGAATTACTCCTTCATAATTTTCGGCTTTGAAATATATTTTTATCAACTTCTCTTCAACAAAAAGATATTGCGAATCTAATTGATAAGCTCTTTCGTAATTTGCAATTGCCTTTTCCGTATCATTTTGCTTAGCATATATATCTCCCAGCAATTCGTAGGTTTGCTTATGGTTAGCGTCGATAGACAGTGCTTCACCAGCATGTTTTAAAGCAGCATCGGTATTCCAGCTTTCATAATAAGTAGCTGCCAATAGATAACGGTATTGCGCATTATTTGGGAATTCATTACTGATCTGATGTAAGATAGCCAAGGCTTCTGGGAATTGGCCATATTCCCTGTTTTTACGTGCTTCGCTTAATTTTTTCTTTAATTCTTTGTCATCCATAATTTAATTCTAAAATCTTTATTGCTAATATGTCCCTGTGTTACCAGGCGGCAGTTTTCCTCTAATGGACAGATAAGCGGTAATAAGTCCTGCTTCTATAAATCGGGCCTGTGCATAACTCCTTCTAGTTGCGTACCATTCATATGGAGCGAAATTACCGCTTACCAAATTTTCTAATATCATCATTTCTTTAGGACTTGTCCAGGAGAAGGCTTCGTATCTTCTTAAAACCGAACCATATTTAGTTATCCCATATTTATAAATCTCACCGGCTGCTAAAAATACAGACGTCGGATCTATAATTCCCCTTATATAGTCACCATAATTTCCGGGTACCACAACATGTACATCATACACATTAAACGGCCCGCCCTCAGCCGGTTTTGTGGAATCTATCGGTACTGCTATGGGTATCGGATACTCTTACATGAACAAATTATCTCTTACCTTATACAACCAATTTGGCAAGGGCAACTATGGGCAAGTTGTGACATTTGATAATGGATATAAAATTGTAAGCTACCTGAATTATTATAATGAAAATAATACGGGCTTAACCATAAATTATTTTGATACATTTATTTAGCTTTTCCATCAAGCAGACTTTCAATCAAAATATCAATTTCAATAAACTCGTTGGCAATCTCCAAAATATCTTCTATAAGAAAATTTATATCGGTTTTTTTCCATCCCTGCATTAAAGTTAGTGGCCCGAATTTCGTGCTAACATTTGGCCAATTGTGTTCAATACTTTTAAACTGTTCTCTGAAGTCATGAGCAAACTTTCTACTGGTTAGATTGTAGCCGTTAAGTTTTCTCAATTTCAGGGCATGGATATTATATAATAATTTGTTCTCTTTAATACCGGCATTATTAATCCAGATCGAAAAAAAAATTGCAGGACCAGTTTGTGGTTTAGCATCGGGATTATTTGCCCAATGTTGTTTATGTAATTTTAAAATAACGGAGTCTAACCAAATACCTGTTTCCACTTTCAATTGCTTTTGATTAAGTAGTCTTTTGTCAAGTTTATCCGCAGCTTGCTGAAATATGGATAAATAAAAATTGTGACCTATGTCCATACTTAAATGAGTTTAAATGTCCCGAATAGTTTCTGACAGGAATCCAAGGTTACTCACCGATCAATTTTTTATGGCTTGTGCCCCAAACTTCTAATTCCATGATAACTGACTTCAATGCGTATCCGATTTCTGTCAGCTCATATTCTACACATGGCGGTACTTCTGCATGAACAGTCCGGCTGATTATTTTATTCTCTTCGAGCTTACGCAGTTGCAAGGCCAGCATCCTTTCAGTAATTCCAGGTAATTTCTTCTTTAGTTCTCCAAATCTAAGTTTACCACTTAATAACCACGAACAGATTACCAATGTCCATTGCCCGCCGATGATATTTGAGGCATATACTTCCGAACATTCATCGCTCAGCGCAATCTTATTTAAGAAGTTGGTTGATGATTGCTTGATCTCGCTCATTACTTACATTATTTATAGTACCTAACAATTGGCAGGCAATATACAAAAGTTTACAGGCAACCTTAACTTTGCCTTAATTATACGAATCATTGAAATATGAAAACTTTAATAATTGTGGTGCATCATATTTAGCATTTCCGGATGAGTTGTGACCGGCTTCACACTTCAAATGAATTGCAAAATGTAAAGTTATATAATTTAAAAATCTAATATGGAATCACAGAAAAAACGAATCTTAATTGTGGGCGGTTATGGAATGGTTGGAAGTAACATCGCACGACTAATCAGACAAGCTGATAAGCATATCGAACTTATTCTTGCAGGTAGAAATCCGCAAAACGGAATATCTTTAGCGAAGGAATTAAATCATTCAGAAACAGCCTATATCAATCTCGAAGAAGGCTTCGATCTAAGTGAATTTAAGAAAACTGACCTGATTATATCAGCGGTGGATGATCACAGTAATATATTAAGAGAAACAGCTATCTTAAATGGCATTGCATGTATTGCTGTAAGCGAATTAGCGGATCAAATTTCTCCCACAGCATTTTTGGGCCTTCACAAAACGATTGTTGCGCCTGTTGTATACGCCGGTCATTGGCAAGCGGGAATATTAACCCTTATGGTCAGGCAACAAGCTGATAAATTCAGTCAAATAGAAACTATCGAACTTGCAGGATTATATGACCCAAAGGATAGCGTAGGGCCGCTGGTTGCAAATGAAGTTAGTGGTTTTGTTGGTGAGGCGCTAATTCGCAAGGGCGGAAACTGGCTATCAGTACAAGCAAAAGAAAACCCGAGAACTATTGATTTGCACAATCATTCATCAGCAATAGGTTACCCGCTCAGTACGCTGGATGTTCCGAGTATAGCCGCTTTTACGAGTGCAAAAAATATTCGGTTCGACTTTATTACAGGGGAATCTATAGGGACTAGTAAGGGCCTGGAAGCTTCCCATGAATTATACATTATTATTGAAGGCACCCTGCTATCCGGAGAAAAAAGAAAACTCAGCACGATCGTATCCGGCCCAAAAGGAAATTCCCATCTCACAGCTGTGGGCGTATATTTAATCACAGAAAAGATATTGGGCCTGAATGGACAATCTGAACAAAAGACCGGGGGGTTGTATCTTCCGGAAACTATGATTTCAACTCATCATATCAGCAACCGGTTAAAAGAATTTGGAATCGAAATAATTGAAGAAACCTTAGAAAGCTTGTAGAACTTAATCGGGATATCCTGAGCACAATTCAACAAAGTCACCAAATTGAACATGACTATTAAAATTAACAAACGGGCATAGGAAAGAGCGTATAAAGCTTAGACATTCAAGGGGTTGGACGGAAAGAAAAAGGAGTAATAATTAATTGGCACATCATCAAATAGCTTGAATCTCGTTTATAAAACATCTTCTGAAAGGCACCAATGAAGTGTAAGGAATTATAACTTTGCCTGGTATTTTAACCAAGCACCGATACCGTAAGTTTGATGATGTCATCAAAAATAGATCGGTCGGGGCTTGATTTTGCAGTTACCCGCATCCCTTTTACAGCATTAAAAATAAATCGGGCCAAGGCTCCGGCATCCTGCTTATTTTTGAGCTCCCCACTGGCTTGCCCCTTTTTAATCACCTGACAGAAAATATTTTCCATATATTGATCATTAGTCCAAACAATTTTGTTCACTTCCGCGTCATGCGGAGCTACCTCAACCTCCGCATTTAACATGAAACAACCCTTTTGCTCTTTAACGCAAGCAGATTCTGAAATCGTTAATTTCAGGAGTTTAATAATCGTGTTTTTTGCCAGATCATTTTGGTCAGCAATTTCCTGGATCTGCTGGTTTCCTTCCCGTTGATATCTCTCTAGAGCCTTAATAAATAGGGTGTGCTTGTCTGTATAAGTATCATACAGACTTGAACGGCTAATCCCTAAGGCATCTACAAGATCTTGCATAGACGTAGCGTTGTATCCTTTGCACCAAAAAACTTGTATTGCCTTGGATAATACTTCATTTTCATCAAAATCTTTTGTTCTTGCCATAACCAGGAATAGCTTTGCTTTTAAAAAGCAAAGCTATTCATTTTAAATTAGTTTTAAATATTGAGATTACCTCACCCCACCGCTGGCAAGTAAAATATCTCCTGTTATCCAGCGCGAATCTTCTGATGCCAGGAATACGGTGACAAGTGCGATGTCTTCTGGCTGACCGATGCGGCCAAGAGGAGTAGTACTCACCGCTTCATTTGCAAAATCGCTTCCAATTATACCGGCAGTGTATGTGCCTTCTGTTTCTACCATACCTGGATTTACGGAATTTACACGGATTTTTCTGCCACTCAATTCTTTTGCCAATACATGCGTGATAGAATCAACCGCACCTTTAGTTGCTGTATAAATTGAACTTGCAGGAGGCGCCAGGCTAGTAATCGCCGATCCAATGTTGATGATGCTGCCACCTTTTGGATTAAAGTTCTTGACAGCTCCTTGTGTTACCAATAACAAACCAAGAACATTGGTGTTAAACTGGTGGTTGAAATCTTCAACATTAATTTCCTCAATAGTGCCAAATTTATAAACGCCAGCGTTATTCACCAAGATATCAACTGGCCCGAAAGCTTTTGTTGTTTCTTCAAATAAACGTGTAACGTCATCTGGATTGGAGACGTTACCTTGCACAGCAATTGCTTTTCCGCCCTTGGCCATAATCTCTGAAACAACCTGGTCGGCACCAGCTTTTGCAGATGAATAATTTACCACCACGTTTGCACCTTCCCCGGCAAGTCTTTTAGCTATACTCGCACCAATACCTTTTGATGCTCCTGTTACTACTGCTACTTTATTTTCTAATTTTTTCATTTTTCTAATGATCTATTTTATTCTGGAATAATCGTTCCGCAAATATATATCTAAATCGGAACGATCATTCCGTTAAAAATAATTATTATGTTTGGATGACAATAGAAGAATCTAAAACCAAGTACCATTCAACCATCTTAACAATATTCCTACAACAGGAATTAAGCAATTGGCTAAAGAGCATATGCCAGGTTTATAAATCCAAATAGCTTAATGTTAATAGAAAATTGAATTAAGTGCCCAATCCTTTAGCTTTATTGGGCACTTAATATATGTGATATTCCAGCCACCGGCCAACGTGTTCGAGAAATAGAAGTATGAATTCCTCGACACTTTGACCAAGCTAATTTACTTTTATAAAATAATTTTTATAAAAGTTAGTTACATAAATCAGTGCTCTGCACCCTGAGGATGGTTAATCCTTACGGATTTTCCACAGATGATTATTTGACAGGTAATAATTTTGTTAATCTATCGAGGTTCAGTGAGCTAAATTGTTCCTTGATCACTTCAAAATATACCTGGTATTTGTTTCTGTTCGGCAAGCGTTAATATTTCCTTGATCCGGTTTAATCTTGTTTCTGATCGTTTGGCAAGTACAACCCATTGTAAAATCCCTTTTCGAGCAGACTTACTTAAACTTAAATAATAATCTCTCGCATCCGGGTTGTCTGCAAATGCATTTTCCAAATCTAACGGAACGATCAACTCTTCCACTTCGTCTAAAATAGTCCATGAACCATTTTGTTTTGCAGTTTCAATACATTTGAGACCTGCTTCAGTCATGAGTCCTGTTTCGATTAAGTGCTGGACTTTATGTTTATTTATTTTTGACCAGGTGCTGTTTGGTTTTCTTCTACTAAAAAACTGATGCGACGTTTCTTCATCAATCTTTATCTTTTTGCTATCTATCCACCCAAAACAAAGTGCTACATCTACGGCTTCGCTCCAGGTAACGGATGGTTTTTTGGAGTTTTTTCTATAAAAAACAAGCCATACAGACTGTTGTGATAAATGGTTAATCAGTAACCATTCACGCCAGGCTGCAAGGCTTGCAGGATAAAATATTGTTGTTTCTTTTTTTTGCATTTTACTTTACAACAGTAGCTTCCAGCTCTACTGTTAATGTTGCAAAAAGTGCTTTCACTTCAAGCAAAGTGGTTGCTTGCTGGATCCCATGTTTTTGAATGAAAGGTACATAAATATCCATACAGGTTGTAAAAAAATCCGTTGTTGATGTCGTGTAAACGTTCAGTCTGACAATATTTTTGCATTCATAACCGGATTCGCTAATAAGTTGTTCCAGGTTTTTGATTGTTTGTGTTAATTGTGAACGCATATCAGCATCACTTGGGATTCCGTTGGCATCTAATGCTACCTGACCCGAACAGTATAGCGTTCCCATTACGTTTTTCACTTCAACAGCTTGTACAGAATTCGTGTTTTTACCCCAAGCCCAAGGGTCAAATACTTGCTTTTCCATTTCTTATTGTTTTAAATTTTACAATGCAAATATGGGATGGCTTTGTGACAGCCTTATGTCAGGGGTTAAAAATTAATGATACTTATCAAAATATTCTTGTAGTGTCATTTTATGCTGTTCAAATTTCTCTGTTAGAATATTTGTCCTGTTTATTATATCAAGTCGGAAATATCTAAACTTCTGTCGCAAACGACACCAGGCAATTAGTAGCCAATTTTCTGTTGTGCTTAATAGGGCAAATGGCTCAATAATTCTCCTTGTTCCTTTATTTAGCTCGTTGGTATAGTTTATTTCTGTTAAATAGAAGTTGGTCAGCGCAAATTGCAGTTATGAAATATTATTGCTGTTTTTTTCTCTATTTATATTTTGTTCAAAACGAGTTCTTTCTGCAAGTAGATTTGCTTTTTTTTCTCTGATTGTCCTGAAACTGCTTTGATTTTGTCTATCGCTTCTGTGTAGTGTTTAATAAATGAAGAATCTTTATTCTTCAAAACAAGCTGTTCGGCAAGAACCAAAGCATTTATAACCTTCCACCCTACCCGTAATTGGGGCCATCTACACAGAGATAAAATAATGGGTAAGGAAACAGTTGATTAGTTACAAACTAATATGTTCCTTATCTCGTTTTCATTGCTGAAATAATACGTTTTCTATGAATAAATCCCCAGTCAGCTATTGTATTGGTAAGTTGTTTAAGCGATGTTCCATAGTCAGTTATTCGGTATTCTACGGCAACAGGCGCAGTGTTTAACACTATACGCTCAATCAATTCATTCATTTCTAAATCTTTCAATTCACGACTAAGTACTTTGCCGGAAATACCCTTTACTTCTTTCAGCAATTCGGAATAGCGCATCGGCTGATAACATAGACATGCAATGATGGACATCTTCCATTTCCCATTTAAAATCTCCATTGTATCGCTAATGGCTAATATTTTTTGTCCGCAATCTTTTATCAGGTCGAGTTCTTTTTTCATCTCATTCACGTGGTTACCTATTTGTCACTATAACTTTTTGTCACTTGGTTACAAATGTACACATCATAATTATAGCTTTGCAGTCAAATCATAAAAAAATGGAATTAATCAAAAATTTACAATGGCGCTATGCTGTTAAAAAATACACAGGTGAATCGGTCAGTGAAAACAAGATTGACCAAATTATCGAAGCCGTTAACCTCAGCGCCTCCTCTTGTGGGATACAGCCTTATCGCTTGATGGTGATAACTAATCCTGAAATCAGACAAAAATTAGCAGAGGGATCATTCAATACCCAAATTCATGCTTCTTCTCATTTGCTGGTTTTTGCTGCATTTAATAATATAACCAGCCAATACATAGCAGATTATGTTACGATGATGGAAAAACAAAGAAATTTGGAGAATGGTACGCTTAATGTTCTAAAGGATACTCTGACCCCTTACTTTTCTGCGCGTACACCCGAACAAAATGCCATTTGGTCGAGCAAGCAAGCTTATATCGGATTGGGGACAGCCTTAATTGCAGCTGCAGAACTCAAAGTAGATGCAACCCCTATGGAAGGTTTTAACCCGGAAGCATTTAATGCCATTTTAGGGTTGTCGGAAAAGAATCTTCACGCTGCAGTGATTCTATCCCTGGGTTACAGGGATGCTGCAAACGATTCTCTCGCCTCGATGCCAAAAGTTCGTTTGCCAATTACTGAATTTTCAACTATAATAAAATAGATCAATCCCTCAACATGCAAGACTGACCAGAGCATGCAGACATGCTGAGGGGTTGTTAAATATCTTTATAATGCAAAATCCAGTTTTAAGACTACACTAAATCAGCCTGAAATCAAATCAGGTTGATATTTTATTTGCCGGATCTATATGTTCTTTTTCCAGCGCTGAAGTAATGTGACCGGGTGGTCTATACCATTATTTTTGTCAATAATATCTGCGCAACTACTACAAAGAAAGATGGCATTTTTCATATTCTGGCGCTGGGCAGGAGTTGTTCCAGGCATTTCCCTCGGACCGCCTTTTGAAGCAGGTAGGGTATGCGCCACTTTTCCTGCGTATTGAACCAGATCATCATCTTTTATGGATGGGGCAACAGTCATTAGCCTACACTCAGGGCTCGAACAAATAATGCAGCACGCTATTGAACTTTTTTTATTGTTGAGGTGGTAAGATTCCAACGCTTATTATCTTCTTCAGTTTCTATCATTTTTTTCAATCTTGTTAATTTAGGAATTTCTATTAATTCATTCAAATAATAAAAAGTCCGGGGTGTTGCCTGTAGAATTACGAATGATTACATTTGAAATTAATTAACTCTTTGCTTATTCAATTGCATATTTCTCCCTGAATTGAATTGGTGTCAGACCATTATGCTTCCGGAAATACTTTATAAAATTCGTAGGCTCCTCGAAGCCAAGGCTGTAACAAATTTCTTTAACGCTTTTAGAGGTGTGCGATAACAAGCGCTTAGCTTCCAAAACCATCCGGGCGTTGGTAACATCTTTTGCCGTTTTCCCTAATATTTTTGATGTTGCCTGGTTCAACCGTTTTTCTGTTACAAACATTTCCCTGGCATAATCACTAATCAATCTGCGTTGCAGCTTTATTTCCGTTACTTGTACATGATGTAAAGCCTGTAGTCAGTAAACAGGCAAATACTACTACTTTAGTTAATTTTGAAATTGTATTCATGTTGTTTATTTTTTTGTGTTTGGGAGAGAATCAGATAACTGTCCTATCGGTAGAAGCTTTGGATCAGATCTTTGAACAAGTCTTGTGAAGGACGCTTATCCAATGGTATTTCAGCTTTTTCGAACCAGGTGTTGTTGGCTTCTGGATGAGGCCCTGTTAAGACAACCAGTCCCTTTCCATAAGAATAACGTGCGGCTGCCAAGTCGCCATTTGCATAGGATGCAATTTTATAAAACATTTGATCACCCTCTGCTGATAGCAGGAATGGGCCATCCTGAAAAAACACATATTCATTACGGCCTTCCCAAGTTAAGCGAACTGATGTGTCGTCAATATTTTTTACAGGAAACCCGGGACGTCCTACCTCCGAATCGAGTTCATCCTTTATGAGTCCAAGGTTATTTGCGTCGGCAAGGTAGGCACCCATACATAAGCCAAGATAGTTCCCACCATTGGAAACATAATTCTGGATCGCTTGTACCCGATTTTGGCCCAGACTTCTAAATGCGCCGTTAATGTCCTGTCCTCCGCCAGGTTGTACGTAAATATCATATTTACTCAAATTTTTCTCCGTGATGTCTACAAGTTCCTCTGGCCCTACAAAATCAAGCTTATATTTTACACCCAACTTTTCAATTGCGGATTTTACTGTTTCAGCACATTCTTCGCATGAAGCTACGCCCCTGTAAACTGCGACCCGTAAAGTATCCCCTTTCTTCAGATTAAGCCTTAAAGAATTGACCATAGGGGTCTCAGGAAAGCCCTTACTACAACTTGAAAATGTAAGTATTAAAAAAAAGACCAGAATCGCTCTGGTAAAATGGTTAATGATTAAATTGTGATAAGTGTTCATTGTTATATTATACAAGATTATTGAAGAGTTACATGAATGCTTTATCTAATGACAACCAAACTATTCAAAAGTCCTATATTATTTCAAGTTTACATCCTATATAATCAAAATAGCCCTGTTCCATTCTGCTGGTATATATGACGCCCATCTGGTTTAACGGGCGTAAAACCACAGTTTGTCAGTAGATTTCGTGCTATATATTATAGTAATGTTCCTTTTAACTGTCCAGAGGTCATAAGTTTACATCTTCTACTCCATTCAAAGCTTACGGACTATTTGCTTTGCAAATAAGTAATATAGATTCCCTTCCTGAATTTGAAATTACATTGTTACTTATTTTTTACGGTTCAAATCGGGAATAAGAGCATACTTTTTTGTCACAATTGGTTCGACCTTAGTACAGCTGGATTGCTTCATGAACCTTAAATGGAAATCGCATCGCTCCAAGCAAAATTTTAGGTCAAAAACCTTTATTACAGCAAAATAGAACAGAATTTTAGGATTTCTTCCAAAACAAATTTAACCATCCTATGCAGAATAAGGTATAAGTTTGCTTGTACTTAATAAACGTAGAAAAAATGCAGAACGATCAGATCGTAATTTATAAAACAGAAAATGGCGAGACAGTTATTGATGTGAAAGTTGATGACAACACCATTTGGTTAACACTAAATCAGCTATCGGAATTATTCGGTAAAAACAAATCCACTATCTCAAGGCATTTAAACAATATTTATACACAAGAAGAACTAACAAAAGAAGCAACTGTTGCAAAAAATGCAACAGTTCAAATAGAAGCCAACAGGCATATAGAAAGAACTATTGAATATTACAATCTCGATGCAATCATCTCTGTTGGATATAGAGTTAATTCAAAACAAGGGACAGCGTTTCGGATTTGGGCAAATAAGATTTTAAAAGATCACCTGTTGAAAGGCTATTCCATCAATGAAAAGCGTCTAAAAGAGCAGAATGAGCAGTTAAATTCTCTGAAAAATGCAGTCACACTTTTAAGTAACGTAATTGAAAACAAATCATTAAACAACGATGAAGCCACAGGACTATTAAAAGTAGTAACTGATTATGCCTATGCTTTAGATATTCTTGATAAATATGATCATCAGGAGTTAACTATCGAAGGAACTACTGTTGAAGAATTATTTGTGATAGATTATACTGAAGCCAGGCGGGCAATATATGATCTGAAAGAAAAATTTGGTGGCAGTTCATTATTTGGTAATGAAAAGGATGAATCCTTCAAAGGCTCTATTGCAGCCATTTATCAAACATTCAGCGGTTTAGATTTATATCCTAGTGTAGAGGAAAAAGCAGCCAATCTGTTATATTTCGTAGTCAAAAATCATTCATTTTCTGATGGTAATAAAAGAATAGCAGCTTATCTTTTCGTTTGGTTCATGGAAAAGAATAGAATTCTATATAGAGAGGATGGTTCAAAACGAATCGCAGATAATGCATTAGTTGCATTGACATTAATGATCGCTGAAAGCAAATCTGATGAAAAGGAGATGATGGTGAAAGTAATGGTGAACCTGATCAACACAAACAATTAAAACCAAAAGGTATCTTTCGATTACAATTGTCTTTCCTATCAATTTACGCTTGTTCAGCCTTATTTCTGTACTATTCAAGTACTAGTCTCCATACTTTTAACGCAAATTACAAGCGGGTTACTGCTTGTGTTCTCCTGCAGTTTGATACGGGTTTGAAGCGGGTTTGATACGGGTTTGAAACGCCTCGACCCGTATCAAACCCGCTTCAAACCCGTATCAAACACGCTTCAAACTGTAACTTAAACCCTACGAACATCTTGTTATAATTTAATTCACTTACAATCAGATTAAATGCCTATCTTGTTAGTACACAGATTATTTATTTATGTAAAAAATATAATTATGGCAATATCAGGAAATGGATCAAACAACGGCCCTACAGGCAGATCAGGTAATAGAGTAACTTATATGCGTTTAGGGAAGCTCACCTCAAGGACAATTGGTTTGCGCACCGATAAACCTACTGTCCCTGTTTTGAAAAGCAGGCAGGTAACTGCATTAACAACTGCGCTGTTAAAACCTGTTAAAGGTTTTTTGAGTGTAGGATTTGGGCTGGAAGGGAAACTTAACCTTCAAACTTATTATACTGTAGCGAGTTCTTACAATCGATTAAATGCCATTTCAGGTAATTATCCTGATCAGCAAATAGATTTTACGAAAGTCTTATTCAGTCAGGGTAAAATGCCTGTTATAACTGATGTTCTGGTCAGCAGAGTTGAGAAAGGTTTAACTTTTAAATGGGATGCCGGTTTCACGACAAAAGGTGTAAACAAAAATGACCAGGTTATGCTGATGGCTTACGATCCGGAAAAGCGGGGTACGGAGTTTCAATTGAATGCAGGCAGGAGAAGTGAAGGGGAAGCATTTTTACCCATTCGGAAAAGGAAAAAGCCATTATTACTGGAAACTTACATTTCATTTATCTCTGAGAGCCGAAAAAGCATCTCCAACAGCATTTATGTTGGACAGGTTGTCTGGTAACTATACCATTGCTAACGGTCATCTATAATTTCACCTCAATTAATTTAAACTCAGTTATGGCAATCTTACAACAAGGCTCATTAGGCGTATTTACCGGAAAAATCGGCGCACTGGTTATTTCTAAATGGAAAAGTAAATATGTTGGTAAAAGCAAACCAAAGAAATCTTCTAAGGAGGCCACGGTTTTACAATTGACGCAACAAGCAAAGTTTAAAATAGCAGGCAGGTTTATGCGCATGTTCCGCTCTGAAGTAAATTTCAGTTTTCAGAAGCCGCCTAAAAATATGACCGCGATGAATTATGCCATGTGCTATAACCTGCATCATGCAATTGACGGAGTTTATCCGGATTTCACCTTGAATTATTCCAATATAAAGCTGAGTAAACCTGCTGATTATTCAACAGAAATTGACAATGGTTTTAACGTTGCAGTCACTGTAGAAGGGAATAAAATGAAGGTTACCTGGGAAGAGGATGAGCTGATAGATAATGACGCGACAGCCCCTACCGATAGAGCCTATTGCTTTATTTATCATCCTGAAAAGAATATTTCTACAGTTGCTCCATTGTATCCGCAAAGAAGTGAGCTGGCGCTTAAAGTAAACTTGCCAGGCTCTTTTGAAGGTAAAATACAGGTATGGCTTTTCTTTGTATCTGATGATCTTAAGTTTGTTTCAGAAACAGAACATCTGGGAGAGTTTACCATAAATCTTTAACGAAGAGAAAGTTTTCAGACAATGATTTTAGTCGGATCACCATTCATTCCACGCAAACGGCGAAGAAACATTTCGGCCATCAATCCTGCTCTGTTTTTAGCCTCTGTGGCAATTTCTCCTTCAAAATCTTCATCAATAGTCTCAGAGAACAAGATTAGCCAGCGTTCAAAGTGTTTTTCTTCAATAGCTAGTGGAGCATGTTTTGCAAATGGATTACCCCGAAAACCGGGAACACCAAATAATGCAGCATTCCAAAACCGGTATAGCTGTTGCAGGTGTAGAGTCCAGTCCCGGATAACACCAGCAAAGACCGGCCCGATCAACGCATCGTCCTGCACCTTTCCGTAAAACTTATCTACAAACAGGGTAATATCTTCCAGATTTTTAACGTCGGCTTTCATTGCTGTAAATTTAAGGATTAAGAGCTTTGAAAAATTCATACGCTAAATCATAGTTATGTAACATTCCTAAGAGAATAATACATTACATAAGGAAATATTTGTTTTTGTGATTTAAAAGTAGAAATTTGTTTCAATGGGTTTAATCAGGCACTTACTTTACACGCTTCGAATGGCGATTGCATTAAAAATGCAACCTGCCCGTGTGCTGCAACGCCATCCCGTTTCTTATCACGCTAATTTAGGATACTTCTTCCGTAAAAATAGTAAAGACTTTATTCAGTAAGTCCCGGCCCTGCTTCAGGATCAGGGCCAGCGATAAAGCTTCATTTTTTTATATCTTAATTTATTTTGTTAATGAAAACAATCCATACACACCGCTTTATTTATGCAATGCTCGAAATTTCCTTTACCCAGGGAATGTGTGCTGCTTTTGCAATGTATTGCCGTATGGTATCTGTTCATTACCATTTTGGATTCCACTCCCAAACTACCAGCAAGGACTTTATTAAGTAAGCCCCGGCCTGCGTTTGGTTTGGGGCCTTCAGGAAAATCATGAAGTTGTTTATCAAAACAGCTCTTCTCTCTTTTTTTACTGAATTAATGTTTTATGATCAAAAAATTTAAATCCATATCATGGATTGGCTCAGGCTTGATAAGTCTTTTCGGCCTGAATGTGATACTTGTCCTTGCTGCTTTATTAATGGATTGCCTGTGGCTGGACATCATGGCCATCCTGGTAGCTGCACTGCAATTATTCCTCCACCATAAATTAAGCAAACACAGGCGGAAATTTAAAATCCATAGTCGTCTGCTCAATCTTCATAAATCGCATGCTGCGAACTAATAAATAACACAAAACAGTTAAAGAATAAGCATATGACAACAAAAACAATCAATAAAGAACATATGAAAACGGAACAATTAATGATCGTTAAAAAAGAACTGGATCTGTTAAAAAAACATCTTAAAGATTCTAATCTTTCCGAATACAATAAAAATCAATTACTTGCAGAGCTGGCCTCTGCAAAGGTTGTCAAAGAAGATGAACTGCCTGATGATGCCGTATGTATCGGATCGGTAGTGGAAATACAGGAAGTATTAAGCGAAAGAAAATATACTTTCCAAATTGTCTTTCCTGCAGAAGCCAATATGAAAGAAAATAAAATGTCTGTCTTTGCCCCTATCGGAACAGCCTTATTAGGCTACCGTGCAGGTTCAAAAGTTCAATGGGAAATGCCTGATGGCATGAGAACATTTGCTATTTTAAAAGTTACACATCAAAAGGTATAACGTATTTAATTATATAAAAAAACGCCCTGTCAATTGGATTAACAGGGCGTTTCAATTTAGAAAAAGAATGTGGCTTAGAACCCTGGATTATTTGGTAATAAACTTGAATTCACGTCAGTTTCCTGTTTAGGCAATGGAAATAACAACTGCTTCTCTGAGAATGTTGCACCAAATACTGTTTTGTGTCCTACAAAATTGTCCCAGTTACCTGTTACATCATTGTGAACCTTCCTGGTACGGATCATATCAAACCACATTTTATTCTCAAAGCACAATTCATAATAACGTTGTGCCCATACTTCCTGCTCAAAAGCTGCCGATGACAATGCACCGACCGGAGCCAGTTTAGCTCTTTTTCTGATGTCATTAACAAACTGAATAGCTGTACCATTTGGCGCACCTTCCGCCTGATTTGAGGCTTCGGCGTACATCAATTCTACATCCGCTAAACGGTACAAAGTAAAGTTAAGGTCAGACTTTAAGGTTCCGGCTACAGCCGTAGAGTCAAACCATTTATAGATATAATTTCCTTTAAACTTTACAATATCATTGTTCTTGAAGCTTTTATAACTCGTATAGAAAAATTGTTTTTCTGCTACCCTTTTATCACCTGCTGCATAAGAACTGATAAACTGAGGGGTCGGATAAACTGAACCGTATTCATCCGAGTACCCTGAAATACCAGAATAATTTGGAATAGTCAGTGAAGTCAAAGGATTGGCTGAAGGAACAGAAGCCGCATATTGAACCTGGAAAATAAATTCACCATTGTTCTTGTTAGCTGGTTTCAGCATATCTGTATATTCCGGGAATAAAGAGTAACCTCCTGTTTGTGTAACTGCCAGTGAACGTTTAGCTGATTCCGCATAATATTGCTTTCCGCCATTGATAGCTGCCCCTGCATAAGTTAAATATACATCTGCCAGGATCGACTTTACAGCACCCATAGATACTTTTCCGGTAATGTCTTTCCAGGGTAAAGTAGATTTTTCTGCTTCCAGTAAATCCGGGATGATCACGGTATCATAGATATCTTTTGCAGCCGTTCTTGGAATAGATAAGTTCAGGTTTTTTGGCACTTCAGTAACCTTTGGAACAGCTCCATACATTCTGACCAGGTAAAAATAATATAAGGCCCTTAATGTACGTGCTTCAGCCAGCAGATTTGTTTTATCTGCTGCACTTAGTCCAGGAGCATTAATAGCTGGTATTTTTTCTATCGCCAGGTTACAGGCACCAATACCCTGGTACATTTGCTGCCACCAGGTATCAATGTAAAATGAAGTTGTATTATAAGATAAGTTCTGAAAATTAACAGCGCCTGTTTGCCCAAGGTCACTATTCGCTTTTCCAGTCATAAATTCCATCAGGTTCCAGGCATTTCCTCCATAAGATGAGGGTTGTCCTGCCAACATCCCCTGAAGATATTGATAGCTTGAATTTGCAAGGGCCCTGGCTACTTTTGCACTGGAAAGTTCTGAGTCTGGTGTAATAAAATCGGTAGGCTTTTCATCCAGGAATTTTTTACAAGAGGCACAGGTAAGTAAGACCAGTACCGCAAATAATATATTTTTTGTCGTTTTCATATGATTCAGTTTAAAAGGTAAGTTGAACGCCTAAATTCCAGATACGTGGTCTTGGCGTAGCGAAAAAGTCAATGTTTTGAGAGAAGGATGCATTTGAACCATAAGTCTGATTAAATGTATCTACCTCCGGATCATACCCTGTATACTTGGTAATGATAAAAAGGTTCTGAACGTTTGCATAAATTCTTAAACGATTGATGTGCAACTTCTGATTAACCGCTGCTGGTAAACTATAGCCAACAATAAAGTTCTGGCCACGGATAAATGAACCATCCTCTACCCACCAGCTGTCAAAGTGTGAATCCTGAGCGAATTTATAGTTACGCACCTGAGAAACAGAGGTATTTTGATTTTGTGGTGTCCATGCGTTTAAAACTGTAGCTAAACTATTCGAAATTGTCTGTCTGTCTTCAGCAGAGTGTTTAAAGTTAGCTGCTGTATTTACCCCCTGAACAAAACGGATATCAAATGATAAATCCCAGTTTTTATACTTAAAGCTACTGCTGAATGTTCCGGTCCATTTTGGATAAGCACGGCCGATAATACTATAGTTCACCGAACCATCTGCATTGTAAAGGTATTTTCTGTCTCCAGGTTTTAATCCATGAGAAGCGGCATCAGCTGCTTCATTTTCCCCATAAGTACCCAAACGTGTCATGCCGTAGAAAGATCCAATAGGCTCTCCTACACGAACTACATAATTCTGACCAAGGAAGTTCGGGCCAGGAAAAATATCAGCATTACCATCATTCAGTTTGATTACTTTGTTTTTATTCGCTGAAAATAAGAAGCTGGTAGACCACGTGAAGTCGTCAGTTTTAACATTGACTGTGTTCAAACTGATTTCTATCCCTGAATTTCTGACTGAACCGACGTTTTTGTAAACGTTTGCATTGGTAAAACCTGCCGACCATGGTATTGGGGTCTGCAGCAATAAATCTTTAGTAACACGGTTGTAATAATCGAAAGTCAGGTTAATCCTATCATTGAATAACCCTAATTCAACTCCTGCATCTGCCTGAATCGATCTCTCCCATTTCAAATCCTGGTTACCAATATAACTAGGCAACAGCGATGATTGTGCCGCACCACCTAACACAGTTGTACTTGGCTGAATTTGTGATAAAGAGCGTGCCTGTCCAATTTCCTGGTTACCCGAAGTACCGTAACTTGCACGGATCTTTAAATTAGAAACAGTTTTGCTTCCTTTCAGGAAATCTTCTTGTGAAATACGCCATGCAGCACCTACAGAAGGGAAAAATGCATATTTATTGTTTTTTCCGAATCTTGAAGATCCATCATAACGGCCAGTTGCTGTAAACAGATATTTATCATCCAGACTGTAATTCAACCTGCCATAAAATGAACTCAAAGCCGATTTAGTATCATAGGATTCACTTGCTGATTTTACAGAACCTGCCTGAAGATAGTGAAATTGAAAAAGATCATCTACGAAATTCTGTGTCTCTGCACGAACTCTTTCATAACCTGTCTGCTGTAAGGATACCCCAACTAAAGCAGTCAGTTTTTGACGGTCATTAATCTTTTTGTTCCACGTCAAATAGTTTTCAGTTTGCCAGTAGTAATTGTCATAAGCATTGATATTAGCTACCCCACCTTCATCTTTTGATAAATGCGGCAAATTCTGAGAAGAAAAGAAGTTGTTTTTATTCGAACTCAGGTTATATCCGAAATCGGTTTTAAAATCAAGTTCACTGGTAATATGGAATAAGGCGTAAACATTACCCAGCATCTGCAAAGTATTGTTGATTGTATATCTGTTGTTCGCAATATCAATTGGATTTGGTGCACCTTCTAAACCGTCAATATCAAAATTTCCTGCATAAAGGCCATTAGGATATCTGACAGGCAAAATTGGCACTTCTTCAGCTACTGCTCTGGCTACGTTCAAACTTCCGTTACCATCAGTAACCAAACGTTGTATACTTCTGATCAGGTTCACATTACCACCTATTTTCAACCAGGGTTTAACGTCATTGTCTAAGGTCATTTTCACAGAATAGCGTTTAAAACCTGAAGTAGGTGCAAGTCCTTTCTGATTCAAATAACCTAATGATAAACTATACAGTGTTTTTTCATTACCACCTTGTACATTTAACTGATGATTTTGGGAGAAAGCAGGTTTATAAGTTTCCTTTTCCCAGTTTGTATCGTACAGCGGTTTATTATTGGTATCAAATAACGATGGATAATTCGCATAATTCAATGCTTTTGGAGGAGTCCATACGCCACCAGCCGGGTCAAATTTCGTCCCATTGGCAAAAGCTTCATTATACACTTTCAGAAATTCTTCTGAATTTAATGTTTTCACATGCCTGTATAGCTCACTTACGTTTGCATTGGCCTCATAACTAATTTGTGTTCCTTCTCTGCGCCCTCTTTTTGTAGTGATCATGATGACCCCGTTTGCACCTCTGGAACCATAAATTGCTGTTGAAGAAGCATCTTTCAGTACTTCTAATGAAGCCACATCATTCGGGTTAATTGAATTGGGATCAACACCGGCAACACCGTCAATCACATATAAAGGATCAATATTGGAGTTAATAGATCCAATACCCCTCACCCTTACTTTAGCTGCGGTTCCGGGAGCTGCACTGTTTAAACTCACCTCAACACCTGCTATTTTACCCTGCAGTGCCTGAGAGATATTTGCCACAGGTTTATCCATTAGCTGCTCCCCCTTGATAGTCGTTACAGCTCCGGTTAAATCTGATTTCTTTACTGTACCGTAGCCGATTACAACTACTTCGCTCAGGTTATCTGCCTTTTCATCCAACTGGATGTTGATGGTACTTCTGCCGCTGATCGTTCTTTCCAGTGAGGTAAAACCTGTAGAAGAGAAAACCAGGACAGCTTTGTCATCAGCTACCTGAATCTGGTAATTTCCAGCAGCATCAGTCAACGTACCTCCTGCTGTCCCTTTTATTTTGATACTAACACCGGGAATGGGCAGGTTGTCTTTCAGACCGGTGACCTTCCCGGTAATTTTAATTTGTGCCATCACTTGCAGGGAAAGCAGCGAGAGCAGGATGGAGTAAATAAATGCTTTTTTCATAATTTGGTTTTTAGTTTTTGGTTTTTGGTGTGGTTATATGATCGTTTAAAAGCTATTCGATTGTTAATTTTTGGCTGCCCATCGTTTAAGGGATTCAACGGCATCAAATAAAACACCTGCCTCACCTCTGAAATCGCCCGATCCTTTAGCTTCGCCGGTTTGTACATTGTACCATTCGTAAAATCCTTTATGCACGATTGCGCGGTCTACCATAGGCATCAATTCAGCATAGGCTTCCTTCACCAGCTTATGAGTGATCAGGCCGCTGATCATCCGGCCACCGAACCAGGTCCAGTCACCGCCATTTTGATAAGAATAAGGGAGCATATTTGGAAATTCACTTTCCGGATAAGGGGGATAAACGGTAAAACCTATCGTTGCAAACTTCTCTTTTGCGGCGGCGGCTACGAGCTGAAGGTTAATTTGCTGTACTTCTTTTAGCGTATTAAATCCGGCTAAAATTGCACATACTGAACCGCCAGCATATAAAATCTGGTCTTCGTTAAATGTTTTGGAGAAAGGACTGCCATCCAGATATAAGTGAGGTCTGTATTTTTGAATTTCAGGCATCCACAAATGTTTGCGGACATTCGTTTTAATTGTGCTGGCCAGAACAGCCCAGTTTTGCTGTGTTTGGTAGTCTTTAGGTTTCATGGCCAGAAAATCATGAATGGCCATTACAAACATGGCATTATCATAAATATCAATGGCCCATTTGGTATGCGCATTAACCGCTACCCCCCAGCCTTTTTCGGGCTGTACATCTCCCCAGTCTATTGTAGTGGCTCCTTTTACAAGACCATATTGCTCTGACCACCTCTCTTTTAAGATATAAGAAAAAGATTCCTCCATTCTTTGCAAAATGGTTTTAGCTTT
Source organism: Pedobacter sp. WC2423 (assembly GCF_040822065.1). Classification (NCBI taxonomy): domain Bacteria; kingdom Pseudomonadati; phylum Bacteroidota; class Sphingobacteriia; order Sphingobacteriales; family Sphingobacteriaceae; genus Pedobacter; species Pedobacter sp. WC2423. The sequence continues at coordinate 5,684,039 of NZ_CP162005.1, read as the reverse complement.
AATACATTCAAAAAGAATACCCTGATCGCCGGTAACGTCAATATACTTTTTCACCGCCTGGATCAACGAGGATTCCTGATCTGTTTCAACCGTATTTTTATGGGCTGCCCATCCTGGTAATAAGGCGGAATAACAGTATTGATATCCTCCATTTGCTTGCGCGCTGTCCACTACGCCATCCACGATGTTTCCATCATCTCCCTGTATTTTAAAAAACATCAGGAGCATATTTCTGACTTTCTCTTTGGGCTGAATTTTTAAAGCGCCTTTAATGAACGTGTTAAAGTCCCTGATCCAGACTTCATCATAAGATGTGTCTGCGGAGAACCCGGTGAGTAATTGAATTGCTCTTGCCTGAATGGTATCTAAACGCTTATCAGACCGTATGGATCTGGCAAGTTCTGCGCTGTCTGCTACCTGTGCGGCAGAGTTTAGCTGTAGTAAACAAAAAACAGCAGAAAAAAGAAGTAAAGATTTTTTCATTCAGTTTTATTTAAATACAATAAATAAAAGCGCACACGTTTCTCTTTTTACCTGGAAACATGATTACCGTTTATATTTGGTTGGTTAATAGTTATGTACAAACATAAAAGTATTCTAGGTATTTCCAAATTTTAGATGATCTTTTTTTGTATTGATAAAACGGTTAAGCTTCGTCAGGGTTGGATTGCAATTTTACTTATTGTTCATAGTTAACATGGAGAATAATTTTGATCCTATTCAACTTTTCTTTTAAGTTTATTTTTGTTCATTCGGGTTCATGTGAACTATTAGTTTTTCGGACGGCTATATGTAACGCATATATACCTACATTCCAATTAACTATGTATGTACTAAAAAGCTTAAGTTTACAGGTGATAATTGTATCATTATTAAGTTGACCATGAATATTTCCATCGACCATAAAAGTCATATCCCTCTTCATATCCAGGCCGAACTCTTATTAAGAGAACTGATCAAAGACCCCGTTTACCAGGCTGGCAAATTGTTGCCTAATGAAGTCGATCTTGCAAAAAAGCTGGCTATCTCCAGAACTACGCTTCGCCAGGCCTTGAACAAACTGGTTTATGAAGAATTACTGGTTCGGAAAAAGGGCTATGGAACGAAGGTCGCTCCTTCTAAAATAAGCTCTAAATCAATGAATTGGCTAAGCTTCTCACAAGAGATGAAAGCCAGAGGTATACCTGTTAAAAACTACGAACTGCATGTGAGCTGGGTATATCCTGATGAGCAGATTGCCAACTTATTTGACATTAAAACAGATAAAAAGATCCTGAAATTAGAGCGTTTACGTGGTGGAGCTGAGGGTGCCTTTGTTTATTTCATCTCTTATTTCCACCCTCGGATTGGTCTTACAGGAGAAGAAGACTTTAAGCAGCCTTTGTATGAAATGCTGGAAACAGAACATTCGGTAATCGCTAATTTATCTAAGGAAGAGATCAGTGCCATTACTGCAAATAAATTTATTGCCGGCAAACTGGAGGTGGAAACCGGAAGCCCTATTTTATTCAGAAAGAGATTCGTTTATGACCAGGGAGACCGCGCAATGGAATATAACTTAGGCTACTACAATGCGGAAAGCTTTATTTACACGGTAGAAAGCAGAAGAAATCACTAGATCTTAATGGATTAAAAAATGGTCTTTGACTATTTAAAAGAAATGTCATATGTTTGGACATTACAATATAAAACCAAACGTAATGACTGAATACAACCCGGACGGAATAAATACCCGGTTATCAAATACTCCGTCTCGATTGTTATGTTCTGGTTTTTCGCTTCTTGCTGTCTGATTTCCTTGTCCGATTTCCTTGATAGTGGTTTACAAAATGGTACCCGAAACTAAAGGAAAGTCACTGGAAGAGGTACAGGATATCTTTATGCATTAACATCCATTGTTTAATAGCAAAGAATATCTATATAAAGATATACAGATATCTATAAATCTTTATATAAGTATTCTTCAATTCCGTTATTTCAATTCTCCCTGCCCCTGGTGAACTTTCCCACAACACAGACGGTTATTTGCTAACCTCCGCTTCAGGCATTTTCTTTTTCTTCTTCTTCAAATAATTCTCAGAACTGCTGACATAGGGCTGTCACCAACGGGCCGTTCCTTAGCAATTCAATCCAACAAAAGATGAGAAAATTAGACTTGACAAAACTTTTTAAAACTTATTACTCTGCAGGTAAAGCTCCCGCTTTATTAGACCTGGATCAAGCTAACTACATAGCCATTTCAGGTATTGGAGATCCAAACGACGAGCCTTTTGCAGCTAAGGTTCAAGCTTTATATGCAACCGCTTATGCCATTAAGTTTATGCATAAGGCAATAAATCAGGATTTCATGATATCAAAACTGGAAGGTTTATGGGATCTAAACGCACAAACTCCCCGTGCAAAGTGGAAATATAAATTATTGATTCGTATGCCAGCTTATATTCGTCAGGAATCGTTGTGCACTGCCATTGAACAGGTAATTTCAAAAAAACAAATACTTTTAGCCAAAGAAATAGAGCTTTATACTATGCGGGAAAATAATGTAGTACAGGTGCTGCACACCGGGCCATTTAGTACAGAACCTGAAGCCATACAACAACTGCACGCCTTTATCGCTAAAAAAGGTCTGGAGAAAACCGGATTGCATCACGAAGTGTATTTGAGTGATTTTCGAAATACCGTTCCTGAAAAACTAAGGACGATATTACGTCAGCCTGTCAAATAATCAAAACTCAATTTGATCGGCCGTAATCTCTTCTGACTGAGGAGAGATCAGCAAGCCACTGAACAACTCAGTGCTGTAATGAATAATTTTTCCACTCTTAAGCAGGATTGTAAAAAATATCAACAGCACTGATCAACTAAAGTATAACTGTTTGCCCGGTTTTGACTGATTCATCGCAGGCAAATGCAATTCTCAAACTATTGATCGCATCGTTTGAAGGCTCCGTTAAATCTATATTTTCCAAAATTGATTTTAGAAAATAACGTTGTTCCCGGTTACAAAGCTCCTGATGATCTGGTTCATCGGCGAGATCAATCCACCTGTCCTGCTTTAGAAAACGACCCTGATCATCCAGCTCCGCATCATGTACTTTGATGGATTCCGTTTTGGTATGCGCAGCTATAGAAGCTGATTCACCTGCTCCACCTGCTTCCTTTGCTACAATTGACACTGCTCCTTTCGGCCCGATCACATCCTTAATGAAAAAAGCAGTTTCACTCATCATAGGCCCCCATCCAGACTCATACCAGCCTATTGAACCATCCTGGAAACGAATCTGCAACTGGCCATAGTTATAAGTATCTTCACTGATAGCATTGCTCAGCCTGGCTCCGATAGCATTCACCTGAACAGGTTTAGATCTGGTCATCTGGCACATCACATCAATATAATGTACCCCACAGTCTACTATAGGGCTTAAACTCTTCATCAGGTTACGGTGTACCGCCCATTTTGCGCCCTGGCTCTGCTGATTCAGATTCATACGCATCACTAGTGGTTTTCCCAGCGCCGAAGACAATTCAATAAACTTCTGCCACGAAGGATGATAACGTAAAATATACCCTACCAATAACTTCTTACCAAATTTTTGAGCTGCATCAACTACCCGCTGCGCTCCTTCCAGAGAATCTGCCAGCGGTTTTTCTATAAAAACATGACACCCATTTTCCATGGCTTTAATTGCAAATGCCTCATGCGTATCCGGATAAGTAGAAATACAGACTGCATCCGGACTGGTGGCCTTCAAAGATTCCTCATAATCACTAAACAGCGGGTAATTCCCCCCTAACTGTTCATTTAATACTACTTTACTATTTCCTGTGGAAACCAGCCCGCAGATTTCAAACCCTTCTAAAGTATGGTAAGCGGTAGCATGGGAAGACCCCATGTTACCGCATCCTACGACAAGTACCCGCAGGTTCTTTTTATTTAAAGTCATTGTATCTTATTCAATTAAGCGCCTAAACTCCATCCCTGACGATATTCTCTTTTGATGTATTGATTGACCTCATCGAAATTCGTCACTCTGAGATTTTGCTTATCCCATAACAATTTAATATCTCTTCCCGGATAATCAAATCCGGTTCCGGTAGCTTTAGCTTTCTGAATTTCAGCCCCCCTGATCGCCAGGTTAGCAATTAAAAGCGTTTCAGTCAAAGGACCCGCAATATCAAAAGGAGAACTTAATTGTATTTTGCCATATCCGGCAATAGCAGCCTCTACCCATTGCCAATAATGTCCATCCACTCCACCTTTCACTCTTTCTATTTTTTGCCTGGTATGGACTTCATTATTGCGCGATAAGGGTAAAAGTCTTGGATTAGAACCGTAAACTTCACACATCATTTTACCTTTTGTTCCTTCAAATAAAACTCCGTTTGCGCCAAAACTCTCATTTGCTCCCAGTTCCTGTGGACGTGCAGGCTTAATTCCCCCATCCATCCAGTGAATCTGCAAATCATCCTTCGTTTTTTTAGTTTTCTCAAAAGTCATAATCACATGACTTGAAGGAGGGCAGCTATCCGGAAAATATCCACGTTTAAATTCATCTACATAAATGCTTCCCACACTACATTGTACATCAATCGGGGTGCTCAAACCCAATACCCTGAAAGGCGGTTCCACCAAATGGCAACCCATATCTCCGATTGCCCCGGTTCCATAATCCCACCAGCCCCGCCAGTTAAAAGGAACTAATTTATCGATGTAAGGCTTATAGGGCGCACTGCCTAACCAAAGATCCCAGTCCAGTTCTTTGGGAATGGGCGTACCACCCGCAGCAGGCCAGGGAATTCCCTGTGGCCATATCGGACGGTCAGTCCAGCAATACACATTATGCACCTTTCCAATTACACCATCATCACACCAATCCTGTAACTGCCTGACGCCGTCTCCTGATGCGCCCTGGTTGCCCATCTGTGTAACTACACGGTAACGAGCCGCTGCTTCTGTTAATTTACGCGCTTCATAAATATCATGAGCCAGAGGCTTCTCTACATAAACGTGTTTTCCTGATTGCATGGCAGCCATAGCAATCATAGCATGGTTATGATCTGGCGTTGAAACCACTACGCCATCAATATTTTTGCCTTCTTTATCCAGCATCTCACGGTAATCCTTGTAATATTTCGCTTTAGGGAAGCTTTTTACCGAATTTGCAGCTCTTCTGTCATCTACATCACAGAGAAAGGCAATGTCAGCTTTTCCTCCTTTATAGATATTGCTCAGGTTACTTTCTCCTTTTCCACCAACCCCAATCCCGGCAACCAATAAACGATCACTAGGTGCTAAAAACCCCTTTCCTCCCAAAACATGGCGGGGTACAATCATAAATGCTGCCGCTGCAATCGCAGAATTTTTAATAAATTTTCTTCTTGAATTATCAGCAGCTGAATCTTTTTGCTCTTCCATCATAAATTTACTATTTACCTAAATCTTTGATTCTTATATTTCTGAATTGTACCGGCGAACCATGGCCTAAAAAACCAATATGACCGATATTACGACTTAATCCCGGATGTTTCTGTCCATCAACAGTACCGTTTTTCCTCGCTTCTGTGATATCGGCGTCTAAGATAGCCGTACCATTTAAAATCACTTTAACTTTGGGACCTTTCACAATTACTTCTTCATAATTCCATTCTCCAACTGGTTTCAGGAATCCTCTTTTGGCAGCAACAGTACCATAGATTGATCCATGAAATTGATAAGCATGCAAATCCTTATAGATTGGCGCATCGTTGTCTAAAATTTGCAGTTCCATTCCTTCATAAGCTGCATCTCCTTCAAGCGGAGCTCTGATTCCCAGTCCATTATTCGCACCAGGAGTGAGCTGAAACTCAAAGCGGAATACAAAATTACTATACTCCTGTTTTGTAAACAGATTACCACCAGAACCTTTTCCCGGCTTCGGACGAATCGCAATATTTCCATCTTCAATCACATAATCAGTTGTATTGCCCATCCAGTTATGCATGTTAGTGCCATCAAATAAAACTTTAAAACCTTCTTTTTTTTCTGCTGCACTTAATTCAAAAGGTTTTGCGCGCGGGATTTCACGGATATAAATATCACGGTAAGCCACCGGAGAACCATGTGCCTGCAACTCAATCTGCTCTTCTGCAAAGATTGGCAGCGTTCTGTCCCAGTAATTTTCAAGAATTACATTATCTGTTACCAGTTCACCATTCAGATAAACCGTTACCCGATCCCCCTTCATTAAAATGCGGAAAGTATTCCACTCATCCAGTTGATTATCAGCAACCTTCAAAGGTTTACTTTCATTCACCTGGTTATTGTATAAACCACCTGAACCTACTTGTGCGCCCTCTTTTACACGCGCATTATCCCAAATCTGTACTTGAGGAGATCCGCGGAGATAAATTCCTGCATCACCCTTTTGTTTATGGTCATCAATAATTTTCCAGTCTACCAGCATTTCAAAATCACCATACTTTTTAAGCGTTGCCAGGTTATTTCCATGGCTCATGAACAGTAATTCACCATTAACTACATGCCAGCTATCCAGCATTTCGGCATTTGCCTTTTCCTGTGCAGCAGCTAAATCCTCAGGAGCCATTTTAGACCTTTTGACCGGGTCTTCTACTAAACCTTTCCAGCCAGTCAGATCTTTCCCATTAAACATGGATACAAAGCCATCACCCTGTGGCATTTCTGCCAGATATTTACGTATCGCCTGCTTTTGATATTCACCATCCGCCCCTTTTAACGATGCGATTGTTTTATCCAGTAAATTTCTTACCAAAGCTCCATGATAAGACTTATCAGCCAATGCAATATTCATTACTGCAGTGGCAGCAGTTGCCGCAAGTGCAGGGTCATCCAGGTATTTACCAGCAAAAACTAATGAATTAAAGCATTTAGCGTTTGCTGCATCTTTTAAAATCTGTTGTTGCTGTGCAGGTGTTTTTGCCAGCGTCATTGCTTCACGTAATAACAATAGTCGTTGTTCGGCAGGATAGTCACCCTTCCTGATCAAAGCCAGGTAACCATCAATTGCCTGGTTCACCTGATCAGTATTTTTAGTTTCTCTGGCAATCCGGATCAGTGGTCTGGCAGCTTCCCCATCAACCCAGAAAGCCAGGGCAGCGATTGCAGATTTTTGCTGCTGCTCATCCCCTGTATTAAATCCATTTTGAACTGCTTCCAAACCTTTATTCCCACCTGAGCTTGCCAGCATTTTATAAAAAAGAGGCTTTTTATCAGCAGAAACTTTGTCCATTTGCTGCAATAACTGAGCTGTTTGCTCAGCTTTATTTGCCGTTCCCCGATTAGCCGCAATAATTGCATCTTGCAGGCTGATTAATGCCGCCGGATCAGAATTTTCATTTAACAAGGTAAATAATTGAGGCAAATCAGCACTGGTCACTACTGATTTTAAGGCCGTAAAAGCAGCCTTTCTGACTTCCGGATGCTTACTTTTCAGCAAACCATATATTGTATTCAGCTGATCGTTTGCTGCACGCGATGCCAGCAGATCAACCAAAGCAATCTGCATTGCAGGATTTGACTTTGCTATATATTGTGCTAATTGTGAGGTAATCCCATCCCCTTTCATTCTTTTGATGGCATCAGCAACCACAGTTGCTCTGGCCGCATCACTTTTACGCATTACCTGGAGTAAATTATTCAGCACCTGGCTCTGACCTATATGAGCCGCCGCATTAATAGCCGCATAGCTAACTGGCTGATCATTGCTATTCAATAACTTTAGGATCGCAGGTAAAGCATCTTTCGCGTCATTTGCGCCAAGCATATGGATGATTTCTGCTTTCGTAACCGCATCAGATTTGTCCAGTTTATTGATCCAGAGGGCTGCAGATGCTGGATTTAAATAGGGTGCAGCAAATTTTAATGCCGCTGCACGGTATTGACTGTTTTTGTCACCAACCGCCTCAATTAAAATAGTTGAAGCCTGATCTTTACGACTGTCTGTCAACAGCTTAAGCGCTGCAGAGCGAATACCAACCTGATGATCTGCCGATGCTTGTTTCAAAAAAGATTCCGCTAACTGACCAGATAAGGTATTATTTCCATCTCTTAACAGGTTTTCCGCATAAAGCAGTGCAGCGGCAGTCGCATTCGTATTTTCATATTGAAAACCACTTTGCGCTGCTGCATCTGTCATTATTTTTGCCGACGAAGGATCAGCAATGTTAGCCAGTGCATACAAAGCTATTTTTTTTAATTCTGGCTGGGCATCACCAGTAAGCTTATGGATAGCATCAGCTGCACCTTTAAAACGGCTATCCCCTAAGGCATTCACAATAGCTAGTTGTGAAGGCCCGGTAGCTTTCGCTAAACCAGCTAACAGGGCGCTTTTCGAGGCTGGAGAATTGATTTTCACCAAAGCTCTTGACGCTGGATCTGAAAGCTGATTGTCGCTCAGAAACCCTTGTAAACATGAAATTGCACTATCATCTCCAACTATTTCCAGCTGACTAATGATAAAGGCTTTATTTTTAACATCAGCTAATTTGGTTAAAGCCTTGCAATAAGCATTAATACTCATCTTTTTTGCGCTTTCACGGCCGGTTTTGCTCGCATAAGCAGAGTAACCGCCAACCGCATATTCCAATAAAGCATTATTGCCTTTTCCCTGGACAGCCATTCCACTGATCATCGTTGCATAGCCATCTTCTCCCATATTGGAGATTTCCTGCATCCCGGCGTTTAACAGTTCAGCATTCTGAGCTGGTAACTGCGCATATAAATCTGCGATTCGGGTTGTTATAGTACGCTGGTCGGTTTTTACCTGGGCAAAAGCATTGTTTTGTAACAGGGCAACAGCCAGCAGTATAAAAAATATCTTTTTTATCATGAGCCAGAATAATTAGCGGGTTTTAAATAGAAAAATGAATGATTTAAATAGTCCATGGTGCACGTAAAACCGGGTTGATTAACCTGTTCGCTGCATCATCATCTATAAATACCTGTTTTACGGGATCAAACTTCAGAGAACGCCCTAAACGTAAAGCGATCAATCCTATATTGATGATATTACAAGACCGGTGACCATTCTGCTCATTTAAGGCAAATTGCTGCCTGGTTTTAACCGCTTGTGTGAAATCAGTTAACTGTGGTGCAGGATCAGGGAAACTTGCCAGTTTCCTTTCCAGATCAGGAATATCTGATTTAAACCCAGGATAGAGTTTCCCCTTTGGCCCTTCAATATAGGGTACATTTGTATCTTTCCCTTCCCCATCCAGAATAATCTGGCAACCATCTGCATAAGTATAAGTAATTCTGCGCCAGGTCCCAACTGCATCTGTATGCTGTTGTGGTGCGTCTATTTCAACCGATACCGGACTTGTATCGTCTTTACCCAGAAAATACTGAATAGGATCAATATAATGCTGTCCCATATCACTTAATCCACCCCCATCATAATCCCAGTACCCACGAAAAGTCTGATGTACACGATGCGTACTATAAGGCTTGTATGGTGCAGGCCCCAGCCAGGCTTCATAATCCAGTTCTGCGGGTACAGGCTCAACAGGTAAATTATCTTTTCCTACCCAGTAAAACTTCCAGTCAAAACCGGTATGCTTACTTACCGTAACTTTTAAAGGCCAGCCCAGCAGCCCACTATCAACCAATTTCTTAATCGGTTTTACAGGGGTTTTCATTCCATAAAAATCATCTTTAAAACGGAACCAGGTATTCAGGCGGAAAATCCTGCCATGCTGCTGAACGGCTTCCATTACCCTTTTTCCTTCGCCTATACTATGGGTCATCGGCTTTTCACACCAAACATCTTTACCGGCATTTACTGCATCTACAGACATGATACCATGCCAGTGCGGAGGGGTAGCAATATGTACAATATCCACTTCAGGAAGTTTGATCAGCTCTCTGTAATCACTAAAAGTTTTCACGCCTTTGTCCAGCATCGGCAAAGACAGCGCCAGATGTCTTTGATCTACATCACAAATTGCAACTACTTGCGTACCATCATAAGGAAAATGATTGCGGCCCATTCCGCCGACACCAATAACAGCTTTAGTTAGTTTGTCACTTGGGGCTATAAATCCATTTCCACCAAGGACGTATCTCGGGACAATAGAGAATACGGCAAGTCCCACAGCCGTTTTTTTAATGAAGTTTCTTCTTGAATTTGGTTCTTCAGGTTGCATATATATATTATTTGGTTAGGTATCATATATATTGATTGTTCAGTTTTTTTATTTTAATACGTTCCCCACCAACCTTAAAAACAGCTTCTCTCTTATTCCAAATATAATATTATTACCGAAAAACCGATGTATTATTGTTGATAAAAAGCAAATTGTTAACAGTAAGTTAAAGCACCAATTAACCGTTATTTTCTTTAATATTGCACCAAAAAACAACGATATGAAGAAAATCATACTTTTATTCGCGTTCAGCTTACTGACCGCTACTTTAACATTTAGCCAGGACAAAGCTGCATACAGAGAGAGTTTCAAAAAGATGATGATCGCCAACGGATCTGAGCAAACTTTTAAGGTTGTAATTGATCAGATGATCAGCTCTTATAAAGCACAGAGACCAGAAATAAAACAAGAGATCTGGGATGGACTTGGCGCATCTTTTCACAAAATCGGAATTGAAGAACTTTTAGACCTGCTTTTACCAGTTTACCAAAAACATTTATCATTGGAAGACATCAATAACATGAATGCATTTTATGAAACGCCAACAGGCAGGAAATTTGCAGAAAAGACTCCTGCCATTACACAAGAATCCATGCAGGCGGGACAACTCTGGGGTCAGAAAATCGGGGAGGAATTCGCTAAAAAGCTCGCAGAAAAAGGAAACTAATTCAGGCAGAGCTTAGTCTTGTTAAAATCGAAATTCACTTTATTTAAATATAAAAGACTGAGCATATAACTAATCATCTCTGCCTGCTCTGCCCGGACAGGCAGAGAAAATTCATAAACATTTTCAGGTACATTGTTGACATTACAGGTTTCAAAGACCACATTCACCATTTTCGGTGACCGCTGACCATATAGCTCATATGGAATTACTGTTATTTTTTTACCAACCTGCCTGGTTTGTAAATCAGTTTTAAAGAAAAGACAGCTGTTGCTATAAGTAACCAGTCTTTTATTGATCGTCAATCGCTCTTTGCCATAAAGCTTCCACAAACTATACCTTAAAAAAAAGGCTAATAACAGGATGGCTGCAAAAGCAACCGCCGGCATCCGGAAAATAATAGCAAGAACCGACATTCCCAGAAAAGACAGGTTACCACTGATTAAAAAAATACGGTGCGTCAAATTCACCTTGCTTTTAATCGTAATACATACGTTATTTCCATCATAATCAAGAATTAAATCATTTTGGCTCATTTTCCAATCCATCAATTTGCTAATTAAAATTACTGATTTGATGTCCATCAAACATCAATACAATGTAAAAAACAGCTATTTTTAGCGAAAGTATCATCCATGGTACATATATTTGTTTCATGAAGATCGAAGATGAATTACAACATCAGTTTTTAAATGCTCAGCAAAGAGTGAGCACCAATATTATCTTCACGGCGAACTGGATTTTAAACAAAATCTCTGTTTCATTAAAACCAACCGGACTGTCTTTGCAGCAATTTAATGTGCTGAGTATCCTGAATGGACAGCCAGAACATACGGCAACTGTTAATTTAATCAAAGACCGTTTAATTGACCGGATGCCAAATGTATCCCGATTGTTAAATAAATTAATGGAAAAAGGACTAATTCAAAAAGAGCGAAACCTTTCTGACCAACGTGTTGTTTATGTTAAACTAACCACTGCCGGAGAAAAGCTAAGAATTCAAGGCAGGCAGATTTTAAACAATATCTCTGTTGGTATTAGCGAAGAAAATGCAGATTTATTGAATGACCTTTTAGAAAAAATGAGGCCTTAAAAAAAATTTACCTAAATAGAATCCATGGATTATAAATCCGTGGTGTAAAAGAGAATAAAAATTAAATTAATACAGTTATGATGAATAATGTAATCACTTTAAATAGCAGACCTGTTGGTAAACCTCAGCTCAGCAACTTTAAATTTGACACTGAGCCTATGCCAGTGCCGGGTGAAAATGAAGTTTTATTAAAAACACTATATGTATCTGTTGATCCTTATCTGAGAGGCAGGATGAACGATTCAAAATCATATGTTCCACCCTTTCAACTCCACCAGCCTATAGAATCCGGCATTATTGCTGAGGTTGTTGAATCTAACCATAGTGGATTTGTTAAAGGCGATTTTGTTTCTGGCAGCTTAGCCTGGAAAGAATTTCAGGTCTCTGCTGGAAAAGGGCTTTCAAAAGTTGACCCCGAAGCAGCTCCACTGAGTGCTTACCTTGGTGCTTTAGGTATGACAGGCTTAACTGCTTACCTGGGTTTAACAGAGATCGGCCAGCCTAAAGCAGGTGAAACACTGGTGGTATCCGGAGCAGCTGGTGCAGTAGGAAGTATTGTTGGACAGATTGGTAAAATATTAGGCCTCCGGGTAGTTGGAATTGCTGGAACTGATGAAAAAACAGCACTGTTAAAGAACCGTTTTGGCTTTGACGAAGCGATCAATTACAAAACGACTAAAGATATGAAAGAAGCCATTGCGGCAGCATGTCCCGATGGAGTAGATATTTACTTCGATAATGTAGGTGGTGAGATTTCAGATGCTGTGATGATGAACCTGAACAGATTTGCACGTGTACCTGTATGTGGTGCCATCTCTTTATACAATGCAACCGAAGCACAGACAGGGCCAAGGTTACAACCGGTTCTGGTGACCAGAAGTGTATTGATGCGTGGATTTATTGTATCGGAATTTGCGGCTAAGTCTCAGCAGGCAATTGCTCAGCTGGCAGGCTGGCTGAAAGAGGATAAACTAAAGTATAGCGAGACTGTTGTAGATGGATTCAATAATATTCCAGCAGCGTTTATGGACCTTTTTGAAGGCAAGAATGAAGGTAAAATGGTGGTAAAAATTTAAAGATAAATATTATGAAAGTTTTAATTGTATTAACCTCACACAGTGAGTTAGGTAACACAGGTGAAAAAACCGGTTTTTGGGTAGAAGAATTTGCAGCACCTTATTATGTACTGGCAGATGCAGGTGCTGAATTAACTTTGGCATCTCCAAAAGGTGGTCAGCCACCTATTGACCCTAAAAGTGAATTACCTGATTTCCAAACCGAAGCAACGCATCGTTTTGATAAAGATACTGAGTTGCAAGGCAGATTAGCACAAACCGTAAAATTAAGTGAAGTCAATGCAGCTGATTATGACGCTGTATTTTATCCGGGAGGTCACGGGCCAATGTGGGATCTTGCGAATGATACCACTTCTATTCAATTGATAGAAACCTTCCTTCAGCAACAAAAACCAATTGCCCTGGTTTGTCATGCACCAGCTGCATTAGTCAAAGTTAAGGATGAAAATGGTGATCCTTTGGTAAAAGGGAAACAAGTAACAGGTTTTTCAAATACTGAAGAAGATGCTGTTCAACTGACCGATGTTGTTCCTTTCCTGTTAGAAGATGAATTAAAAAGATTGGGCGGAAGCTATAGTAAAGGTGCGGATTGGGGCTCTTATGTCAAAAAAGACGGTTTATTAATTACCGGTCAGAACCCAGGTTCCTCAGAAGAAGCCGCTTTAGAATTGTTAAAAGCTTTGAAAAGCTAATTAAGTTCAACGATCATAAACATACCGCCTGCTTTCACTCAGCAGACGGTATGCTTTAATTAGCCGGATTCGCTTACCATCCGTACTAAAAAGTAAATTCTCCAATAAATACACCTCCCTTTTGCTCAGCTGATAACTGTAATGCAATGAGCTTACGCTTTTGGTTTGCATTTCCGTAATTCGTATAAATCTCAGCCATGATTGTGGTAGGTCCACTGATACTTAACTGGTTGTCACCATAATAATTTACTTCAATTTTATAGGTACCCTTAATTGCTTTTTTAATCATAAACTGCTCAGGCCCGTACCCGCTGGTAAAGTCATCACTTAATCTTCCCCCCGCTTTAGTCCGGTTATTATTGTAAAAACACTTTTCACCATTAGGATCTGTTACCCAGAGATCTATATCTGTATCTTTTTTGTTCCAGTTCATGACCACTCTCACCTCAACCGGTAAATTAAAAATAATCCTTTTGTCTATTTTTCCTGTATTCAGCTTTCCTGGGTGAAGAAAGATCAGGTTATTGATTTCCGCTAAAATAATCTCTTCAATTCCATGATCGCGGTTGGCATTATCCATACTGTAGCTTTGGTTCAGTACCGTATATAAAGTATCCAGTGCACGCTGCTGATAACCACAATCGGCCAGTGCCAGTGCATAATCGCGATAACTTTGCGCATCCATAGGCCGCCATTCCAAAACTTTATGGCTGGTAAATAATTCCGCTTGTACGTTGCCTGTTTCTCTTAGTTTATAGGTTAAAGTTTTATAAATTTCGGCATTCTCCAAATCCAGTTCAGTCAGGTTACTCAAAATCATCAATGCCCTGTCAGTGTCCTGATGCTGCTGAAACCAGTTTGAAATATCCAGATAGAATGAAGGTGTAGTTTGATATTCTTTTCTAATAGAAAGATATTGTTGATAAGCCTCATCCGCGCTGCCACTTATCTTTTTCATATACTCCTTATCACTTTTGAATTCTGGAACAATAATAACAGGTTGTTCTGCCGGCGCTCTGCCTGCAATATCACCCGGAGCATGCTTACTTAGTTTACTTACCGCTAAAGGTGAACTCACTACAGTTTCAGCTAACATCTGGCTGGATTCAGTTCTGTTCTGTCTATGCGGGGCATTCATCCCCCGAACTCTTATTTCCGAAACCCGTTCCTGTAATGCAGGGGTAGATTGATCAGACACAACTACAGGATCACCAGCGACTGCTCTCTTTTCAGGTTTAGGAAAAAACTTCTCCGGTTTAAAAACTTTGTTCCACCATGTTTTTAATTCTGCAGCCATGGCAATAGCTTCTTTCATCAAACCTTCTTTCCGGTTTTCTTTTTCCTGTACCCTGCCTTTCATTCCCCGATCATACGCTGCTCTTAATTCGGCAGGAGGCTCAATTCCGTACCTGATATAATCACCCACCGATTCCAGGACCAACAGGCTGGTATTCCTGGTCACTATTCCAAACTGCTGTCCCAGTGCACTGATTTCTTCTTTATGCTGTGCATAATTTACATCCATAGCTGAAAGCTTTTGCTGTGCCCAGATCTTGCTCACTTCAATCACCCCGGCATTTTGTCCGGCCGCATTCAACTTTACTTTACGCTCCAATGTTACGTCTTTACCATAACCAAATTGCAGCGTCAGGTCTTCAGCTCCCGAAGCTGCTATACCAGTTACACTCAGATAACCATTTACACGCACTGGCAAAGCGGGATACAACTCACTGATTCCGGGATTATTTTTGATTCCTATAAATTGCATGTCATCTTTCGCCATTTGTCCATAAGCAGCTTCTGCAGATTGTACATTCAGATTAATAAACTGTCCGCCGGTTTTGGCACTTATATTTTTCATTAAGCTAAAATCAGCACGTAAAGAAGAATTAATTGTATACACAGGCTTAGTGATCGATACTACAGCATGACCAAAACCAGAGAACCCATCTGTAAAAAACAAATACTCATCCGCTTTAAGCAATCCTGAATTGATTTGACTGTAATCAGTACCGCCATCATAAACCAGATGTGTCAGTTTCTCTCTCAATTCTTTCCAGTTCCCATCTCTGATGACAAACACACCTCCTTTTTTGAAAGTATGATTCAATAAACCCAGTGCTATAGTCAGGTTCTTTTTTTCTTTGATCAATGCATCCAGTAAAGCCAGTTCTTTCGCCTGATCTCTTTGCAGCCCACTTAAAGATATATCCCAGATCAACCCGATATGATTGTTCCAAAGATGGGGGCGCGATGGTGCATTGACGATCACATTGGCCAGAAAATAGTAGCTCTGCCCGGCTTTTTGCATTAATGCGTTCACCGGACTCTCTGTAACAGGCAGCTGAATAAGCAATCCATGTGCAGGAAGAAAATTCTTTCGCTCCAGCTGCGCGATATAAGCTTTGTCTTTACGTTGAAAACTAAAGCTGCCATCGGGCCGTTCGGCCAAGGAAGGTACCTCTGTACTTTCCAATACGCTCACTTTCAACGAGAATTCAGGAACTGCCTTTTGATAGTCCAATGGCAAATGATAACTCAGTTGCTGCGCAGGAGAAAAATGGAGCTCTTCTTCATAACTGATTTTCACTGTTCTGGAACCACCAGCAGGAAAAGGATAAATACGGGTACGGAAATTATTTCCTTCCACCTTTTCCAGTAATCCGGGATCGACCCTCCGATGCTCCACACTTTCAAAAACTTCTGTTGCCCGCGCCTTTTCTACAGGTACTGCTTCCCGCATTTTACCATTGATATCCAGTGCGTATCCGCTTATACTCACCCCTTCAGGCATTGGAAAGGTCAATTCTCCTTCCAATGTGCGGGAACTGGTATTTACAAATGACATCGTCATTACTGTAGTTGCAATGTTCCCGTAAACCTGTACTTCAATATGCATTGATTTCAGGCTGACTGCTTTTTGCACAGCGGGATCTGTTATTCCTAAAACTTTAAGCTGAGGAGTTTGCGCATAACCCGCAGAAATTTGTATTATAAAAAGTAATAATAACAGGAAAAGGGGCTGAAAAATAGATCGTTTCATCATGTAGTTTTTTATTCAGATGCGGATAAGGCAGCTATTCCATAACAGAAAGTATAGAATATATTTTTTTAAACATTTCTGATAGTATACTGTTAATTAGGTATATCAACAAATTAAAAGGAATGGGATTATTAAAAACAGCGTTAATTGGAGCCGCAGTTTACGGTGCAATTAAATATATAACAAAAAAAGATGCCTTTGGCAGATCTATAGTTGACGATCTTCAGGACAAAGCTCCTGAATGGGTTGATAAAGCAAAACGCTTTAAAGAAGATATAGAACAGAAATACAATGCAGAGCTTGACCCTTATACAGAAGTCAAACCCTAAATAAAAATTGTGCTCAATAGAGTAAGCATGGCCGGAATTTCTTCCGGCCATTTTTTATTAGTTATAGTGCTCTCTTTCAAACGCTTTCCATTTGGCGATCATAAAAACTTTAAAATGCTCAGGGATCCCTGCTTTATATTTCATTGTCCCTGGAATTTCCTCCCCGATATTTACTGAAGTCGTCCCTCTGATCACATATTTATTTTTATGCTCCAGCATAATCAATTTCATTACTTTATTGTCAACACCGCCTGTACACGTTAAATGATAAGCGAACGTACATTCGGCAATTCCATCACTATTCAGGTCGGTAATAAACAAAGCACCCGGAATAAACCTGGTTACAATATCTACCGGACATGAACTGATCTGATCATTAACAGTGGCCATCTTATTCCACTGTTCACCAGTTTTCACGTAATGATAAACATGTAATTCCGAATCTCTGTTATCCTCATATTCAGCCGAATCTGCCGAAGCAAATTCCCCTGTTTCGGTTAGCAGCAAAAGGTTTTCTCCTAGCTTATCCTTCCAGCTCATGAGCTTAACTGGTTTCCCCCTGTAAGTTATGGTGGCAGGCAATGCCGTAGTTTTCAGCGTATCACTTTTAATTTTAACCGATGCTGTCTGACCAGGATCAAGACCAGAACTATCGCTCCTGGCAGCAGCAACATTGTTGTTATTTTCAGCATTTTTTGGATGACTGCAAGAAAACAATAAAACGGTCAATGCTAAAACAACATTGACAAGCAAGGCAATGCTCAAAGATGAAGAAAACGGTCTGTTCATAAACAGTAAAGCTAATCTATTTAATAATCAACTGATGATTCAATTCATCCTTTTCTATCGATATCCCCAGAGAGATTGCTATCGCTTTGAATAGTGCATCTTCCGAGCTCACAGAGAAAGTACCTGAAAGTCTTTTATCGCCAATTGATTTATCTTTTAAAACAGCCTGATAACCATAGTTATCTTCAATCAGTATTAAAACTTTGGAAAGCGGCATATTGTCAAAATGCAATTCTCCACTTTTCCAGGCTGCAATATCTGATGTCTGTACTTTAGTTTTCACCAGCGCGGTTTTACGTCCCTGGTATTCACCCATTTCCCCCGGCCGGAGATTGATTTCTGAACTCCGCACCCCCTCTACCCCAAGTCTGACTTTTCCCGTCAGCAAAGCTACTTTAACCAGATTTCTTCTGTTATTGACATTAAAAGAAGTACCCAGTACCTCCACATTAAGCTTTTCAGCATGCACAATAAACTTTTCAGCATCCTTTATGATTCCCGACTGATGCAAATGGTTAACCTTAAAGAAGGCCTCCCCTTCTATCCATACTTCCCGGATAGCTGTCTTGTCCCAGTTTTTGGGATATTGTAATTTAGAATTGGCATTGAGCGTAACGACAGTACCATCGGGCAAAACAAAAGTTCTGATCTGTCCGTACATCGTAGTGATTTCCTGTTTTTGATACTTCGCATCATAGAATAATGATAAGATAGCAATCATCCCGATCAGCAATACCGCAGCTGCTGCACCAAACCAAAGAGAAAAAGATTTGCGCTGCTTTTCAGGATTAGCTTTGATTTGCAATTCAATACTTTTCCAAAGCAATTGCTGTTCATTCAAGTGCATGCTTTCACTTTGAATACGCATAGATAAAATAATATCCCTGGCATCCCGGATTAATGGCTTGGTTTCAGGATATTCATGCTGCACCTGCCGCCAGAATAAGTTCAGTGCCTCATCCGGTAAAGTAACCCATGAAATAAACTTCGGATCATCTATAAAATCTTCAAGTTGATAGGTATTAATTTTCTTTGATTGCTTCATAATCCAGGTTTTCAGTCCTATTAGCCCGATAGCTCATTTTTCACCCCACGTTAGGTGCATTTTTATTAAAAAAAACAATTAAGCAACTGATTATCAGTTAAATAATTTCATATAAAATAAGGACAATAAAATCAAGAATTCATCTTTTGATAGGTTTTCTCTTAAAAATCCGAGTGACCTGGCCATTAGCTTATAAGCCGCCTTTACTGAAATCCCCATTACCCCGGCAATTTCATCGTAAGACAGATGCTCATAAAATTTCAAAAAAACAGCCTCTTTTTGTCTGTCGGTAAGTTTTTGTAAAGCAGGTTCCAATCTTTTTTTAAGCTCTTCTTTTTTCTCCCCCTCTACAATCATATCTTCAATACTCAACGTAATAGAAAAGGGATAGTCTTCTGTTTCCTCGTACGCCTGGTATTTTTGAAGAACACTTATCTTTTTAAAAACAGAAAGTCTGAAAGATTTAAAGAGATAATTTTTGACATCAGCGGGATTGCTGATAAAATCTCTCCTGGTCCAGATATTTACAAACAACTCCTGTATACACTCTTTGATCAGGTCTTTATCCAGGCTAAACTTTGAACCATAATTGTATAAAGAATTTGAATACAGTTTATACAAAGACTCCAGTGCAGCTGCGTTTCCATTTTTCAATAACAACCAGTGTTGCTTTGCTGATGCCGAATGTTCAGGGTGCTGTATGGTCAAGGCTTTTTTTTGCTATGATACTAAATTTATTCAGAAACTGGTTAAATGAAATTAATAAATTGTTTTAAACCCGCCAGGTATAACAAATGATTAAAAAATCCACCACGATTATTGTTTACATTTGAGGATACAAAATAGTGTTCTGCCTAATAATTTTCTACTATGGCTATAAATTCCACTAAGCAATATATTATAGCCATTGGTGCTTCTGCAGGTGGCCTTGATGCCATTTATGCATTTTTTGACCATACACCTTTGGATGGAGTCTCTTATATCGTTATCCAGCATCTTTCCGCCAACTTTAAAAGTCAGATGGCGCAAATACTCAGCACACATAGTAAATTACAGGTCATAGAAGCAACACATGGTGTCCAGGTTGAATCCAATAAAGTATATCTGATACCAAGTTCAGATTTTATGCAGATCAAAGATGGCAGACTTCATTTATCCAATAAAAAAGGTAAGCCGGGGCCACATATGACGATTGATCATTTCTTTATTTCTTTAGCAAAAGAACAAGGAAATAAAGCCATAGTTATTATCTTGTCCGGGTCTGGAAATGACGGGACCAAAGGAGCTGAAATCATTAGAAAATCTGGTGGTATTGTCATCATTCAGGATCCTGCTACCGCTGCTTATAAAGAAATGCCACTGTCAGCAATCTCCGGTACCATAGCAGACCAGGTACTACCACCTGAAGACATGCCCAAATGCATAGAGGATTATGCAAAAAAAGAGGAAGAAGGGGATAGTGATGTAATGGGACAATAACATTTCCCAACTCAAACAGAATAGGTGACTAATCTGGAAAATGAGCTCAAAAAAGTAAAATATCAGCTGGATAAAATCAAAAGGTAAAGCCTACATTACCCTAAGATAACAATTCACCTTATTATTGCAGGAATCAACCTTACGACACCCTTTTTTAGGTTTAACAGGCTTAAAATCTTTAGTTTTTCCGGCTTTATCAGTAGTATCAATCTGGTTTATAGTGGTCAGATTTGAATAAGCCATCCCAATTACACTATCAAAGGTAAAAGAATCGGTCGTTTGTTTGCATCCTGCACTGATAAATATAATTACAGCAAATAGCATCAGTAAAAGTCTCATAATATTATATAAATATTTATTGTTCAATAAATATTTATATAATTAACTGTAATAAGAAATTTAATACGCCAACTACCATTTAACTTACATCAACTCAAGGTTAATGTTAAAAAACAACTTTCCCCATCATCTTCCAGGAACAGCTTTCATACCGAGTACGTCAGTGGCAAAGCTGAAAGTCTTCGACTCCACAGCTTGTACTCCTTTACTTAATAAGGGAGAAGCAATTACATGAGTGCCCGCTTCAGGAATCGCAGATTTTACTTTAAGTGCAGCAGGTGTACCTAATTCATCAAACATCTTTAACATGGCATCTACCCTTACCGTTTTATCCTGGTGCTGTTCATCCTTATAATAATACAACATCAATACCGGTTGTTTAACCTGTTCGTAGGTTTGCCTGGTATTAGAAGTTTCTATAAATTCCTGTAATTGCGGAACAGCCTCCAGGCGATACTGGCTATACCAGTACTGAAGTACTTTTGGATCTGTATCAGCACTTTTTTTCGAATACATGCCGCCCATTACTTTCCGGATCAGCTGAAGTCCCCATGGCTTATTAGTTAACCAGGCCGAGCCATCATTGATTGCAATATTAGGGGAATAAAGAATAACTCCTTTGATTTCAGGAAAGTTCGCAGCCAACCTGAGCGCCAGTGCACCTCCGGTAGAAGTTCCCATGAGGATCACCTTTTTGCCCAGTTTTTTACCAATCGCATAAGCCTCAAGCGTAGAAGCCCATAGTTTCTCAGGTGTAAATTCAAGCATAGCATCCTCACCTTTCAGCCCATGGCCTGCCAACCGGCTCAGGTAAAGGTTACAACCGAATTTTTTAGCAAAATCACGGTGTACGGGCTCTCCCTCACCCTGACTTGCAGTAAATCCATGCAGATAAATTAAAACATATTCAGTCTGCTCTTTATGCGTACTGTCAGCCCAGATAATTCTTGCTTCATTAGCTGTTTTTACTGGCAGCTTTGCTTCTCTTTGATTAATGTAGGTTTCGAGTGCTGTAAGCTGCGCCGGAACTTCCGGCAATGTATTTACATAAACCGGAGCAGCAGGCTTAGGACCTGAAAAATAAACAACTACCAGCAGAAGTATCAGTACTCCCAGACCTATAAGAATTTTCATAACAAGCGTTTTGTGACCGTATCAAAATTAGCATTTTTAATTTATTAAAATTAAACCGGTCAGATATAGTGACAATTAATTATACTTGTTCAATTAACTTGAAATTATCAACAATTATCACCTCACGATCAATGAACCAAAAACCATCGAGTGCATTTGTAGGAGCTTCCTGGGTAGCTTTAATGGTAGGATTTGCAGCCTATAACATTGGCCTTTTTAATGCAACCATGTTATTAAACGAAAAAGGATATTACTTTACCATCCTTATTTTAGGTGTCTTTGCTGCTATATCCGTACAAAAATGCGTACGCGATCGCCTGGAAGGAATTCCGGTAACCAATATTTATTATGGAATAGCCTGGTTCTGCACTATTCTATCACTTGCGCTATTATCAATAGGCTTGTGGAACGCAACACTTGCGCTAAGTGAAAAAGGATTTTATGCCATGTCATTTGTCTTAACAATTTTCGCAGCTATTGCTGTACAGAAGAATACCAGGGACAGTATTGGTGCTGAGCCTAAAACAACTGGCGACACTACTAATTTCTAATTAAAAAGACCTGAATCAGATAAGGATTTACATTTCTTACCGGATTCAGGTCTTCTTTTTCACCAACCCCTTTTAAAATCGTTAAACTGATGCTTTCAGCGTTGTGAAATAGCGTCTGTGATAGTTAATCTGCCCGGTATGATAAGATAAGTGGGCCAAAAGGTGTATCAAAACATATTCAACAGTCTGTTCCTCATTAACCACCTTTATTGCTGCAGGATAATCTGCGTTCAGACTTTGAGCTGTCAGGGTGGAAATTGCATCTCCAATCACTGCTGACAACTGATCAAATTCAACGATCAGCTCTTCTTTGGTAAACAGGCGGTCATTGAATTCTGCATCCCGGTTCCTTTCATAATTAAGCTGTCCAAAAGGATTACCTATAAATGTTTTCAAATTACCAAGCAGGTGTTGTAATAAATTACCACCCGAATTAGTCGTTCCCGGTAATACTTCCCATAAAGACTGATCATCGGGATACTTTTTCAGTTCCTCAGTAACTCTGACGATATCACGTTTGTATAATTGCGTATAAAATTCAGTATTCATATTTATTATTTTTTAAAACAGGACATCCTGTAAATCTGGATTCTTATCAAAAACACTTTTGGCAAAAGGACACAAAGGAAGAATTTTCACCTGTTTAGCTCTTGCATATTGCACAGCCTCCAATACCAGCTTCTTACCTACCCCTTTTCCTGAAAAATCAGGACTAACTTCGGTATGGTCAATAATGAGCTTGTCCGGCCCCGCCCATACATAAGTCATTTCTCCCGCCACTTTATCATCTTCTACGGCTTTAAAAAGCCCCTTTTTCTCCTCGTTAATCTGTTCAATATTCATCTTATTCGTTTTTATCAGAAGTTATGAGTTAATTGACAAACTTAAGGCCTGATTTGTCTGCCCTGTTCCGGAAGTGGAACAAATTCTGTTTCGCCCGGAACCGGAGGAAATGACTGCTCCAGCCACCTGGTTTTTGCCTGTTCAATCCTTTCTCTGCTGGAAGCCACAAAATTCCAGTAAATAAATCTTTCTTCAGGAAATGGTTCTCCGCCAAAGATATATACCGTTGTATTTTCGTGCATTTCAAATTCACAAAGCTGGCTTTCTTTAGCTATCAGTATCTGTTTTGGCCCATAAACATTTCCTTCACTTTCAATAGCCCCTTCCAGGATATATAAAGCACTTTCGCCATACAGAAATTCACCAATTTTAACAGTCTGCCGGGTTGTTGTTTTCAATTCCAGAAAATAAAGCGGGCTGAAAACAGGTACTGGAGATTTCTGACCGAAGGCCTCTCCCGCGATTAGTTTAAAAGAGACATCGCCAAACTCCCACACCGGCATTTCATTCTCCTCTATATGATAAAATTCAGGAGCCATTTCTTCCTTATCTTTTGGAAGAGCTACCCAAATCTGAAGTCCGTGCAACATTTTATCCGAGTGGCGTAAATACCCGGGTGTGCGTTCCGAATGTACGATCCCGCTGCCTGCGGTCATCCAGTTTACCTGACCAGGTTTAATTTCTACTTCGTTACCTAAACTATCTTTATGCATGATGCTGCCTTCAAAAAGATAAGTTAATGTCGAAAGGCCAATATGCGGATGAGGAGGTACATCCAGATTTTCATGGTCACTTAAACAAACCGGGCCCATGTGATCAATAAAAGAAAATGGCCCTACCATTCTTTTCTCGCGGAAAGGTAAAAGCCTGCCTACCATAAAATTGCCAATATTGCTTGCTCTTTCTTCTATAATCAGTTTAATATTTGACATCTTAATTCTTGTTTTTTAATAGATCTAAGATAGGATTAATTGCTTCCTTGCAAATCTTAAACTATAATTCTTTTCTGATGCGGCTTAACTGCGTTGGCGTGATTCCAAGGTAAGAAGCGATATGATGTTGCTTAAGCCGTTCACTCAAACCAGGATACATGACCGTAAAACTTAGATAACGCTCCTTTGCATTTTGATATTTTGCTGTAATTTCCAAAACCTCTTTAGCTACAACCCAATGCTTTTCCATATATTTACTATAGAAAATAGCCAGCTCAGGAAACTTTGCAATCAGCTGCTGGAAAGAAGAGAAATCATACTCCAGTACTTCTGCATCTTCAAGCGCGTAAATATTAAATATGCCGGGTTCCTTTTGAAGCATAGCCGAGGTGGAAGCAACAAATGAGTTTTCAGCAAAAAACTTCTTAATGACAATATTACCTTCCTCTGTAGTATAATAATAAGAGAAAAGACCTTTTTTAATAAAAGCAACTGTTTTTGGAATACTGCCTTCTCTGAGCAGAAATTCGTATTTTGGAATAGTTTTACGCCGAACTATTCTGACAAACTCTGCTATACACGCCGCAGATAACGGCGCGTAACTATTTAATGCTTTAATGAATGAATCCATCCTGGTATCTACAAAATACAAAGGTGGTATTTTCATTCCGGATATAAGCGGGTTACGCAGCCATTATCTGCTTATTTGACGTCAAAACAACACCTGTTGAATGTCTTTATCAACTATTTCCAGTTTACTTAACTTCGCCCATCACCGCAGTGGCATCAATTTCAATTAACATCCCATCCAAAGCAAGTCCTGAAACCGGAATCAGCGTATTAACCGGGAACTGCTCATCAGGCCATACTTTTTTCCCCTCTTCAATCAGTATTTTGTGTTTATCTGCATCATAACCGACAACCAGTGTCGTCAATTTAGCAATGTGTTTCATTTGGAGCCCTTTACTTTTTAATGCAATGGCCAGATTTTCAAAAGCATACTTTACCTGTGTTCTGAAATCCGTACTCAATTCTCCTTGATGATCTGTTCCTGCCTGTCCGGCAACAAAGACGAGTATACTGTTAGCCGGTACAGTAGCTACATGAGAATAACCATGCGGACGAGGGTCATATAACCCTTTGGGATTAGTAATTTCCTGTGCAATAACTTGTTGAGTTAATAAACCTGCTGTTGTCATAATTAATAACGATTGAATGATTTTCATAATTGAATAAATAGCTTAAGACTGGATGAAATAATGATGTAGAAATAGCAATTGAAAAGCGGAAGCCTTAGACCAGTAAGCCTTATTATGTGCACCCGGACGCTCTATGTAATCGTGTGCTATTTTAAGTTTGATCAGTTTTTGATGTAAAGCCCTGTTTACTTCCAGCAAAGGATCATCCACACCGCAATCAATCACCAGCTTCAATTCATTATTTTTTAAAGAAGACACATTATAGTTCACCGTATGCTCTTCCCAGGCTTTCTGATGACTGGTATAAATCCCAAGGCTTTTTTCAATCCCATACCCACTTGTAAAGGGCGTGAAATCTACTGCCCCGCAAATACTGCCGGCTGCCCCAAACAAGTCCTTATGACGTATCGCGATAAAAAGTGCACCATGACCACCCATGCTCCAGCCATAAATAGCTCTTTTTTCTCTTCTGGCCAGCGAAGGATAATTTTTATCGGTATATCCTACAAGCTCTTTACTCAGGAAAGTTTCATACCGTAATTGCGTATTAACCGGACTATCAAAGTACCAGCTATCAAACCCGCCATCTGCAAGTACAAAAATCATTTGATAAGTATCTGCCTGTACTGCCAGATCCGGGATATCCTGTTTGATAGTCCTGATTGCATTTCCACTGTAACCATGCAGTACATAAACGACCGGGAATTTTTTGATATTTTTTGTTTGATCCGGTGTGATAAAAACACAGCGAACATCCTTTTTCATCGCCGTACTATAAACGGATACTGTATCTACTTTTGCTGCAAACGCAGAACCTGCAAACAGCAGTGCGATTAAAAGCCCTGATAATTGTTTCATATTTCTTAATTTGCAGCAAAGTACTGCCTAATTTATCTGCAAAACATTTACATATGTTGATGAAACGGGAGAAATTACAAAACCTGCTATGAGAATTATTTTCACCTTTATTTTACTATTCGCGATGACCCGCTCTTTATCCGCTCAAAATAACTTCAAACAAAAGCAACTCACTTTTGAGCGGGTAAAAACTGCATATACACAGAAATGGGCAGGTTTAAAGCAGGAACTGCAACAAAAAGGTTTTAAGGATAAATTTGAAATACATATCGAAGCTTACAAAAGCGAAGGCAAATTAGAAGTCTGGTTGAGAAACAGCAATCAGGCTAAATACAGCTTGTTCAAGACTTATGATTTTAGCGCACATTCAGGCACTTTAGGGCCAAAAACTAAAAAAGATGATTTGCAGACTCCGGAAGGAATCTATTTTATTGACCGGTTTAATCCGGAGAGCCGGTTCTATTTATCCTTAAGGATTAATTATCCGAATGCAGTTGATCTGTTAAGGAGCGGCCGGCAGGATCCTGGTTCTGATATTTATATTCATGGTAACCAGCTTACCGTAGGCTGCATCCCTTTAACCGATGATAAAATCAAAGAAATTTACGTAATGGCTGTGGAAGCCAGTAACAACGGACAAGTAAAAATTCCTGTTCATATCTTTCCTTTTAAAATGACAAAGGAAAACATGAACAAAAAAACGGCAGTCTTCCCACAGCATAAAATATTCTGGAAGACCTTACAACTAGCTTACGACAATTTTAAGAATTATAAAAATAGTACTATTTAATTTCAATATGGGATCAGGGTAAAATCAAACCAGGTTGTCACAAGATTAAATTACAAGAAAATTTACAACCTAATTTAGTAATCTTATGACAGGTCATATTCATCCATGCATTATGTTCAGCGGCTTTCTATCGATTGCCCTTGTTCTGGCGATTATCGTAGTTATTTATCTATTAAAAATTGTCCATGAATCTTGTGAGGAATAAACTTTTCAACCAGCTGTATCCTTTTGTTTTTTTTCCGGTTTACCTGATCAGCCTGCTCCCGTATTCCATTGCAGCACCAACAATTGGAAAATTTCTTTACTTTATTTCTTACAGGGTATTCAGGTACCGCTACAGCGTGGTACTGCAAAACCTTTCCAGATCCCTGCCTGCTAAATCTTATCAGGAGATCCGGCAAATTGCAAAGGAATTTTATAAACACCTGGTGTGCATGGCCATTGAAACCATTAAACTTTTCTCAGTCAGCAGATATACACTCGATAAAAAAGTGCAATTAGTGAACGCAGAATTATTATTCACATATCATCAGCAAAACAGGAACATTATTGCTGTTCTGGGGCACTATGGCAACTGGGAATATCTGAATATACTTCCCGTCCAACTCCCTTTTACAGTAAATGCGATTTACAAACCACTTTCTAATCCACTGATGAACAAGCTCGTTCATCATGTAAGAGGACGTTTCGGGATGCTGCTTATTCCAGCAAACCAGGCACTCAGACATATTTTGAAACAAAAGGATAAACCACAACTGTCCATTTTCATTGCAGATCAGTTTCCCGGTAGCTGTGAACAGGAGAAATTTGATTTCCTGCATCAATCAACGAATATGTTTAACGGTGCAGAAAAGCTGGCAATTGCTACTAATGCTGTAGTTGTTTACCTGGAAATGAAAAGAAAGCCAGATCACTGCTGGGAAATAAGTTTTTCCCTGATTACTGAATCTCCAAAAGAAACCAGTAACCAGGAAATTACCAGATGTTTTGCCAGCCAGCTTCAACAGACCATCAGAACAGCTCCATCCTACTGGTTATGGTCGCACAAAAGGTGGAAGTATTAGCTTACTTCCACCCTCCGCCTAATGCTCTGTATAAAGATACAGTAGCTTGTAATTGTTGTAACTGATCATTGACCTGGCTCAGCTGTGCCGCCAGAAAACTCTGCTGCGCAGTGAGTACCTCCGTATAGTTTGCAGAACCGTACCTGACCAAAGCCTGTGTATACTGAACAGATTTTTCCAGATTCTCTAACTGGCTCGCCCTGGTAATTTTCTTTTCCGAAGCTTTCTGATAAGAATACATCGCATTCGAAACCTCCTGTCCGGCAGTCAATATAGCCGTCTGGAAACTTAATACTGCTTGCTGCTGCTGTTCCAAAGCTACTTTTAACCTCGTTTTGTTCGCTCCTTTATTAAATACAGGCTGCATTAACCCACCAGTTAAACTGCTGATCCATGATCCCGGGCCAAAGAAACTGCTAAAACTTGTATACCCTGCGGCCGCCGAAATGGTCAGCGAAGGATAAAAATAAGTACGCGCCACATTGCTCAGTTCAAAAGCATTCTTAAAACCATATTCCGCTGCCTGTACATCAGGTCTGTTAGCTAATAATTGCACAGGAACACCAGTTTGCAATAAAGCAACCGGATGAATCTGATCAAACTTACTACGCAAAACAGGCCCCGGAACATTGCCCAGTAATAAGTTCAGCCCATTTTCAGTTTCCCGGATCGATTGCATCAGATCGGGAATAGTAACTGCGACAGCATATTTACTGGATTCACTTTGTACAACCGCTGCCCCGGTTACCACATCTGCGATTTTCAGCTTTTTCATGATATCAACAGTAGTCTGCCAGTTTTTCAAACTTTGCTGTGTAATCAACAATTGATCATCCAAAGCCAGTAACCGGTAATAGCTTGTTGCAATACTGGCAACCAGCTCGGTCTGAACCGCTCTCCCATTTGCTTCAGCCTGTAATAAGGAAGCTAAATCAGCCCGCCTGGCGCTGCTCAGTTTACCCCATAAATCAGCCTCCCAGCTTGTAGTCAATTCTGCCTGGTACTGGTAAGGAATAACACTTTTCACCCGACTCTGATTAGAGGAGCCTGTTGCTGTTGCACTGGCATCACTATTCAAAGAAGGTAAAAAAGCCAGTTTGCTTTGTTCAAAGTATGCTTTAGACTGCCGGATACGGGAATAAGCAGCCTGCAAGTTCAGATTCCGCTGAATGCCTTCCCCAATGAGTTTTTGCAATAAAGTATCCGTAAACATCTCCTTCCAATGCAAATTGGCAATGGTGATGGTATCCGCAGCTACATGTGCTCTGTATAAACCTTCCAGATCCACAGCCGGTTTTTGATAAGGCTTAGTGACTTTACAGGAAGCGAATAACACCATAATCAACCCGGAAACGGGCAGATAAATTTTCAAGTATCGTTTCATTTATTTATTTCTTTTTTGTCAGATAGCGCCATTGATGATTTGTGATCGGGTTTCTTCTTCAACTTCTCCTGAAGCGTCTGAAACACAATAAATAAAGTAGGTGTAATAAATAAACCGAAAACTGTTCCGATAAGCATCCCGCCAACAGCTCCAACTCCGATCGAACGGTTACCATTGGCACCCGCACCTGTAGCCAGCATCAGGGGTACCAATCCCAATATAAAGGCG
The DNA here is from genome assembly GCF_040822065.1 of Pedobacter sp. WC2423. Classification (NCBI taxonomy): domain Bacteria; kingdom Pseudomonadati; phylum Bacteroidota; class Sphingobacteriia; order Sphingobacteriales; family Sphingobacteriaceae; genus Pedobacter; species Pedobacter sp. WC2423. The sequence continues at coordinate 5,654,346 of NZ_CP162005.1, read as the reverse complement.
AATGAAGTCATTAAAATCGGTCTGAGCCTTGCCTGCGCGCCTTTCACCGCAGCCTCTGTAATCTCCATGCCCGAGCGTCTTCTTTCTACCGCAAACTCTACAATCAGAATCGCATTTTTAGCCAGCAACCCAATCAGCATGACCAGGGTAATCTGGACATAAATATTATTACTGATTCCGAATAAATGGGCAAACATAAAAGCTCCGGCAGTACCCACAGGTATAGTCAGCAGAATAGACAATGGCAACAGGTAACTTTCATATTGCGCACTCAGCAGTAAATAAACAAAGATCAAACAAAGCAGGAAGATGAAAATCGTCTGGCTGTTTCCGGCAAGCTCTTCCCTGGTAATCCCCGAATATTCATAACTATAACCAGCAGGTAAGGTTTTCGCAGCCACTTCCTGTATTGCAGCAATGGCTTGTCCCGAACTATAGGCAGCATTGGGCGTGCCGTTAATACTGATCGAATTATACAAATTGAAACGCGTGATCGCCTGTGGCCCATAAGTTTGCGTCAAGGAGAAAAACTCCGTTACCGGAACCATCTGTCCATCAGGTGTGCGTACAAAAACACCATTCAAACTTTCAGGAGTCATCCTGTATTCCGGTGATGATTGTACCATAACCCGGAACTGCTGTCCGAACTGATTAAAATTTGAAGCATAAATTCCACCAAAATAACCTTGCATCGCAGCAGTAATATCCACTACATTCAGCCCTGCCTCTTTAATCTTTGGCACATTCATGTTCATCAGGTACTGAGGGAAATTAGGATTAAAAGAGGTCGTTGCAAACTGTATTTCAGGTCGTTCAGACAAGGCCGATAGGAAATCTTTACTTGCCTTATAAAAGGCAGGGATCTCTCCGCCAGTTCTATCCTGCAACTGGAAAGCAAAACCATTGGTTGTTCCAAAACCCTGAATAGTAGCCGGCGCAAAAAACTTTACTTCAGCTTCTGTAATATCAGCCGATTTTTTGATCAGTTCACTGATAATCGCCTGCACGTCTCTTTTTCGCTTATCCCATGGAATAAGCCGCATCACAACCGTCGCATAATTACTTCCCGTTCCAGACAATTGTCCGCGGCCTGTAATAGCCAGTACATTATTGATTTCCGGAATCGTATGTGCCAGTTTCTCTATTTTACGGGTCACCACATCAGTCCTTTCCAGCGAAGCACTTGGCGGCAAAGTAATGTTACAATTGACTGCCCCCAAATCTTCATTCGGTACAAATCCTGTTGCTGTATTTTTGGCCAGGAAAAACAAGGCGGCCATAAAAAATGCTAATATCGAAAGCGGGATCCATTTTTTATGGCTAAAAAAAGCAATCGTATTCGCATACTTATTACTCATCCTTTCGAAAGAAGTATTAAAAGCAGTATAGAATTTCTCCATGAAACTCATTTTTGCCTTTCCTTTTTCATGATGACTCTTTAAAAACAGCGCACATAACGCAGGGCTAAGTGTCAAAGCATTAATTGCCGACAAGATGATCGCAATAGCCAGCGTAAGTCCGAACTGCTTATAAAACACGCCCGATGATCCGCTGATAAAGCTGACAGGAATAAATACAGCAGACATCACTAAAGTAATAGAAACGATTGCACTTGAAATTTCACCCAAAGCATCAATACTGGCCTCTTTAGCTGAAGTATAACCACTGTCCAGCTTGGCATGCACTGCCTCGACGACGACAATTGCATCATCTACCACAATACCAATCGCCAGAATCAGGGCAAAGAGTGTCAGTAAGTTAATGGTAAAGCCAAATAATTTAAGGAAGAAAAATGTCCCTATAATGGCAACAGGTACAGAAATAGCCGGAATAAGTGTAGAACGAAAATCCTGTAAAAAGACGAAGACGACCACAAAAACCAGTATAAATGCCTCCAGTAAGGTATGCAGTACCTTCTCAATAGAGGCCGTTAAAAAGTCATCGACACTCTGCAAAACGACATAATGTATGCCCCTGGGAAAAGTTTGAGAAGCCTTATTCATTACTTTAAGTGTCTGCTGGATCACTTCACGCGCATTTGAACCTGCTACCTGTGCTACGTTAATAGATACCGCAGGATGACCATTAGTCCTTGTGCTGTTAAAATAACTTAATGCACCGAGCTGTATCCTGGCAATATCCTTAAGCCTTAACAAACGGCTGCGGTCATTGGAACGGATCACGATATTTCCAAATTGTGCGGTATCTGCCAGTGTACCCGGATATTTGATCACATACTGAAAAGCCTGTCCTCCGCGCTCTCCAAACTGTCCTGGAGCGGCCTGTATATTCTGATCAGCAAGAGCCGCAGTCACATCTGCTGGTACCAGCCCATAAGAAGCCATAGCCTGGGGATTAAGCCAGATCCGCATCGAATAATCCATCTGGCCAGAGGCAGAAGCATCACCAACCCCCTGAATCCTTTTCACTTCAGGTATAATATTTATATCTACATAATTCTGCAGGAAGGTCTGATCATAAGCCGGGTTATCACTATAAACCGAAAAGATCAACAACGTACTGGTTTGTTTTTTCTGAACAGTAACACCGGCTTTAGTTACTTCCTGAGGTAATAGTGGGGTAGCGCGCGAAACAGCGTTCTGCACATTAACAGCTGCCATATTCGGGTCACTGCCAATTTTAAAACTTACGGTTATATTTCCTGATCCGTCGTTACCGGCAGTAGAGGTAATATAGTCCATATCTTCGACCCCGTTGATTTGCTGTTCAAGAGGTACAATTACACTTTTTAGTACCACATCTGCATTTGCACCGCTGTAATTGGCCGATACTTGTACAGTTGGGGGTGCAATATCAGGATACTGGGAAATCGGGAGGGAAACAAGTCCGAGTATCCCCAGGGTCACTATAATAATAGAGACCACGGTTGATAACACCGGACGTTCAATAAATAGCTTTAACATATGCTGATATTTCTTAAATTATTTTGTTGGTTTAATTTCCAGCCCTTCTCTCAGGTTCGAAATACCGTCTGCTACTATTCTGTCACCTGCTTTTAATCCTTTCTGAATTACATAGGCATCATCAGTACTGGCCGCAGTTGTAATTTCCACAGAATTCACTTTGTTTGACTTGTCTACTACATAAACAAATAATTTTCCCTGAATCTGATAGGTAGCTTTCTGTGGAATGAGTAAAGCTGAATTCATTTTTCTGGGAATCCTGACTACAGCGCTGCTACCACTGCGCACCAGTCCATCATGGTTAGGAAAAGTTGCTCTCATATTGATAGACCCGGTCTGGGCATTAATTAAACCACTTGCAGTTTCAACTTTTCCCGCAGCCGGCAGTATATTCCCATTGGCAAGCACCAGGTTAACCGGAGGTAAAGTGGTTAATTTCTGCTGCATGGTCACTCCTTTGGCCGCGAGGAAAAAGTCAAGCCCCTGTCTTTCATTAATAGAGAAATAAGCATAAATACTTTCAATATTTGATACTGTAGTCAGCGGATTGGCAGTGGTGCTGCTCACCAAACTTCCAATTTTATAAGGAAGGATACCGATTACACCATCTACCGGGCTAAAAATCTGGGTATAGCTCAGGTTTGTTTTCGCATTATTCATTGCTGCGTTAGCTTGTGCAAGCGCACCTTGTTTCGATTCCAGTGTATATTTTGCTGATTCAAGCTGATAAGGGCTCACAATATCTTCATCAACCAGTGGCTTTACCTTATCAACATTCATTCGTGCCGCATTCACATCTGCCTGTGCTATTTTTATATTGGCTTCTGTTGTTTTCACATCCTGCTCATATTGCGGGGCATTAATTCTAAAGAGCAATTGCCCTTTTTTTACTGATGCACCTTCATCCACAAAAATGTCTGCTACATATCCATCTATTTTTGGACGTATCTCAATATTCTGTATTCCCTGTATGGTTGCAGGATAATCAGTATAAATATTGGCGGTTTGAGGCGAGAGTGTAACTACAGGATATGGTTTAACCTGATCGGCGGTTTTATCTTTTTTATGATTTCCACAAGAGGAAAAGATAACCAGGGAAGCCAGTATGGCTAAAGGAGTTTTGAAAATGTTCATGTCGTCTTTAGAAAGAGTCATAGCCAATAAAATTGACTATATACAAGATTACCAGATTAACATAGATGGAGTTAACTGGAATTAAAAAAAGGAAACGGAGAAATCAGGTCCGCTTATTAAACTATTTTAGCAATAAGGCGGAGCCCGTAATGGGAGGAGCTGAAATTCATGGCCACTCAGACTTTTGGTGGTATATAATACTTGATATGCCTTTACTACCACGAGAACAGGCGGTACTAAATCCGTTTTAAATCCGGCAGACGGTAATACAACCGATTGAAAATCCTGTTCAGAATAAAGTAATCTGCAATGCACAACACTAGCTCTGCACATTGGAGTTTTTAAAGTTCCGATTTCAGTTGAAGCTCCTTTATGAAAAAAACCATCTGCATACCTTGCAATCACTCTTCCGTTTAAGCCAAAAATAATGACCAGCATCAGGGTGAATTTAATTAAGGTATTAAGTGCTTTTTGCATTTTCATTAAAAGATAGACTGTACAAGGTCTTAAAGGTTCAAATATATTTAAAAAATTTGTTTGAATACTGCAGACTATAAAAAAAATGTGGGCTATGTTACCTTAAGTATTTTATACCTAAAACAACATAACCCACATTTGCAATCTTACTAATTTTTTATTTATGCTGCCATAAGCTGCTAAAACACGCGAATCCTTAAGCTCAGTTCAAAATTACCATCCACGTAACCTCTTAATGCCGAAGTACCAGAAGTATATGAACCACTGAGGTTCAATCCCTGGTATTGCATCCCCACACCGAAAGTATAACTTTCTGTAGAGTGGTACAGGCCATATACATTGACTCTTTTATTGGCAAAAACAAGATTTGCACCTGCGTCAAATATATCTTTGTATCCTTTTACACCTCTTAAAGCCACTTTAGGTTCAACATCGACCCCTTCTTCACCTTCGCTGAGTGACAACCGGTAACTAGCTGCGGTATAGAAAGTAGCCTGATCCGACAGATTATTCAGGTCATTTTTATGAAAAACACTTTTCAGATTAGGTAATGCAGCTTGTAAAGTAAGTCTGTTTGCCGTATAAGCAATACCAAAATCTCCATCAACATAAGTCGATCGCTGGTTATACTGACTGATACCCACATCAGTCGGATCACCATTAACCAGGTTTTCATTCAGTCTTTCATTCGAAAAACCAAAAGATAAACCAAAATGTAATTGATCTCCATTTCCATTCAGTGGTAAATGATACGCATAAGATCCTACTGCCCTTGTCCAGCGCTGCAATCCAATTTTGTCATTACTCACGTTAATACCTAATCCCATTCTATCAGTAACCCCGTAATTACCTGTTACCGATTGGGTAACAGGTGATCCAGGTGTTCCATTCCATTGTGCGCGATAACCCAGGTTAAAAGACAGACCTCTGTCAATTCCAACCATTGCAGGATTACCCAGATATTGATTCTGATAATACATTGCTGCCAGCGGATTTAATTGTGCTTTAGACTGTTTAGCAGTAAATAAAAACAGCCCCGTCATCAATCCCCATATTGCTATATTCCTTTTCATAACTTTAATTATTAATTGTTCCTTACCAGCGTAATGAAGCCTTTAATCTTGCCTCTGCCGTCACCAAAATCCAATACATAGAAGTAAGTACCTTCACTTAAAGGATTACCACTAATTGTTCCGTCCCAGCTATTATCATATCCTTGTTTAGTATAAAGCAGTCTTCCAGCACGGTCAAATATTTTAACCACATTATCAGGATACATATCAATATTTCTGATGATGAATTTGTCATTCACCCCATCCCCGTTAGGTGTTATAATATTCGTTGCATCAATAGTTCTGTAATCATCCAGCACTTTGATGGTAATCAACTGTGTGCTGCTGCAACCCGAAGCATTCAATGCTGTAACCGTATAAGAAGCAGTACGTGATGGCCTGATAGTCAGAACCGCCGTATTTTGTCCGCTGATTATGCCTGCAGCATCAGCCCATACATAACTTGTACCGCCACTTGCAGTCAATGTAGTGGTTATACCTTTCGATATTTCCAAACCTGCTGAAGAAACAATACTCAACACCGGCAATGGATTAACAGTCAGTACAAAAGTTCTGCTGTAAGTATCCACTCCTCCATTTGCTGTTCCACCGTTATCTTTTACAGTCACTGTAATATTTACAGTTCCCGAAACAGTCTGGTTAGCTAAACGGTAAGTCAATGTTCCATTCCCACCAGTACCCTGGCTTACACTCAGGTCGCTGAACATAGCCGGTTTATCGGCACGTACAGTAAGTGTCGTAGTCTGACTTGTTTCAGGGCCCGGAGTTATCCCTGTTAAAGCAATAGTTTGTCTGCTGGTCGTATTGCATTGCGTCACATCAGCAATAGGATTCAATGTTGGCACTTCGTTTACATCAATCAGGTTAATCGTAAACTGTTTATCCAGCGTTAAACCATACTGAGTTGTGCTTCTCACTAAAATGCTGTAAGCTGATTTCTGTTTGTAGCTCAGACTTGCAGTTGTTTTTATCTGATCACCGGTAATCGTGAACAACGCATTGTCAGTATCTCCACTACCACTCACCAGTGTATAAGTGAAAACTGCATTCGGATCAAGCGAGGTGCTGCTTAATGTTCCCGCCAAAGCTCCCGCAGGTTTGTTTTCATATAATGGCACCGCAGCAAGGCTGATACTTGTAGGTACACCCGGACTTACCGTCAATATTCCATTCACAAAAGTAATCGCATAATTGGCTGCTGTTGCCCCACTTACCGTAATCGGATAATTACCTGCTACCGAACTGTTGGTAGCCGTAGTATTTAAATTAGCAGGCGTAAGCAATACACTGCTGTTTTCTCCATTTACAAAACCGCTATAGGTTAAGGTTAACACTGGTACAACAGTACCTTGTATCATTTGCTTGTTATCGGCCGTAATTGTTAAAGGCTGAGCAGTAATCACACCATTTGCACTTGTCAAACTAGTTGTAGTCAGTACATAGTTACCGGCATCAGTTCCGGTCAGTGTAATTCCGTTCACGGTTACTGTTTTACCTGTTGCAACCAATGCATTGTTATAAGTTCCGGCAGCAGGATTGTTCAAGGTTACATTTTCTCCGCTTACCTGGCCAGTAAAGCTATAGTTAGCGCCCGTTAAAGTTGCCGTTGCATTACCATCGTAAACCTTGGTAATGGTACCAGCAAGTACAGGTGTAATTGCTGCCGCAGTAATTGTTCCCGGAGCAGTAAGACTGGTCGACGAAAGTGTATAATTACCCGCATCAGCACCTGTTAAGGCAATTCCGTTCACATTTACTGTTCTGTTGCCTACATCCTTCAGGTTGTAAGTTCCGGAAGCAGGATTGTTGATCGCTACCTGGTCAGCACCAATTTTACCAGTGAAGCTATAGTTCGAACCCGTCAGTGCAGCAGTCGTATTGCCATCATAAACTTTGGTAATCGTTCCTGCCAGTACAGGGATAATCGTAGCTGAGGTAATCGTACCCGGAGCTGTTAAACTTGTTGTAGAAATGGTGTAATTCACAGCATCAGTACCTGTTAAGGTAATACCGCTCACACTCACTGTTCTGTTGCCCACTTCTTTCAGGTCATAAGTTCCGGCAGCAGGATTGTTTAAAGCCACATCATCACCGCCAATATTTCCAGTGAAGCTATAATTAGAACCCGTCAGTGCAGCAGTCGTATTACCATCATAAACCTTACTAATCGTTCCTGCCAGTACAGGGATAATCGTAGCTGAGGTAATTGTACCCGGAGCTGTTAAACTTGTAGTAGAAAGTGTGTAGTTCGCAGCATCAGCACCTGTTAAGGTAATGCCGTTCACGCTTACTGTTCTGTTACCTGCTTCTTTCTGGTCATAAGTTCCAGCTGCAGGATTATTTAAGGCTACATTATCTGCGCCAATATTTCCAGTAAAGCTATAGTTTGAACCCGTCAGTGCAGCAGTTGTATTGCCATCATAAACCTTGGTAATCGTTCCTGCCAGGACAGGGATAATCGTAGCCGAAGTGATTGTACCCGGAGCAGTTAAACTTGTTGTTGAAATGGTGTAGTTCGCCGCATCAGCACCTGTTAAGTTAATTCCGCTTACGCTTACCGTTCTGTTCCCCACTTCTTTCAGGTCATAAGTTCCAGCTGCAGGATTTGTTATCGCCACATCATCCCCACCAATTTTTCCAGTAAAGCTATAGTTTGAACCCGTCAGTGCAGCAGTTGTATTGCCATCATAAACCTTGGTAATCGTTCCAGCAAGCACTGGAATAATGGTAGCTGAGGTAATTGTACCCGGAGCAGTTAAACTTGTGGTTGAAATGGTGTAGTTCGCAGCATCAGCACCTGTTAAAGTAATTCCGCTTACGCTTACCGTTCTGTTACCTGCTTCTTTCAGGTCGTAAGTTCCAGCTGCAGGATTATTCAGTGCAACATCATCCGCACCAATATTTCCGCTAAAGCTGTAATTCGCAGCAGTTAATACAGCTGCAGTATTGCCGTCATAAACCTTAGTGATCGTTCCTGCAAGTACCGGTATAATGGTAGCTGAGGTAATCGTACCAGGAGCAGTTAAGCTCGTAGTAGAAAGCGTATAATTTAAAGCATCAGCACCTGTTAAGGTAATTCCGCTCACGCTTACTGTTCTGTTGCCTGCTTCTTTCAGGTCGTAAGTTCCAGCTGCAGGATTATTCAGTGCAACATCGTCTGCACCAATATTTCCGCTAAAGCTGTAATTCGCAGCAGCTAATACAGCTGCAGTATTGCCATCATAAACTTTGGTAATTGTTCCGGCAAGCACTGGTATAATGGTAGCCGCAGTGATTGTACCCGGCGCAGTTAAGCTCGTTGTAGAAAGCGTATAATTCGCAGCATCAGCACCTGTTAAGGTAATGCCGCTCACGCTTACTGTTCTGTTGCCTGCTTCTTTCAGGTCGTAAGTTCCAGCTGCAGGATTATTCAGTGCCACATCATCTGCACTAATATTTCCGCTAAAGCTGTAATTCGCACCTGTTAGCGCAGCAGCAGTATTGCCATCATAAACTTTGGTAATTGTTCCGGCAAGCACTGGTATAATGGTAGCCGCAGTGATCGTACCCGGAGCAGTTAAGCTCGTTGTAGAAAGCGTATAGTTCGCTGCATCAGCACCCGTTAACGCAATGCCGTTCACACTTACTGTTCTGTTGCCTGCTTCTTTCAGATCATAAACACCTGTTACAGGATTATTCAGCGCCACCACATCTGCACCGATATTTCCAGTGAAGCTGTAGTTCGTACCCGTCAGCGCAGCAGCGGTATTGCCATCATAAACTTTGGTAATTGTTCCGGCAAGTACTGGTATAATAGTAGCCGCAGTAATTGTACCCGGAGCAGTTAAGCTCGTGGTAGAAAGCGTATAGTTCGCTGCATCAGCACCCGTTAACGCAATGCCGTTTACGCTTACTGTTCTGTTGCCTGCTTCTTTCAGGTCATAAGTTCCTGTAGCAGGATTGGTGATTGCCACCACATCCGCACCGACATTACCAGTGAAGCTGTAATTCGCACCTGTTAACGCAGCAGTGGTATTGCCATCATAAACCTTGGTAATCGTTCCGGCAAGTACCGGGATAATGGTAGCTGCGGTAATTGTACCCGGAGCAGTTAAGCTCGTCGTAGAAAGTGTATAGTTCGCTGCATCAGCACCTGTTAAAGTAATGCCGTTTACGCTGACTGTTCTGTTGCCTGCTTCTTTCAGGTCGTAAGTTCCGGCTGCAGGATTATTCAATGCCACCACATCTGCACCGATATTCCCGGTGAAGCTGTAATTCGCGCCTGTTAACGCAGCAGTGGTATTGCCGTCATAAACCTTGGTAATCGTTCCGGCAAGTACTGGTATAATGGTAGCTGCGGTAATCGTACCCGGAGCAGTTAAGCTAGTGGTAGAAAGCGTATAGTTCGCTGCATCAGCACCTGTTAAGGCAATGCCGCTCACACTTACTGTTCTGTTGCCTGCTTCTTTCAGATCATAAACACCTGTTACAGGATTATTCAGCGCCACCACATCTGCACCGATATTTCCAGTGAAGCTGTAGTTCGTACCTGTTAAGGCAGCAGTGGTATTGCCGTCATAAACCTTGGTGATCGTTCCGGCAAGTACTGGTATAATGGTAGCTGCGGTAATCGTACCCGGAGCAGTTAAACTCGTCGTGGAAAGCGTATAGTTCGCCGCATCAGCACCTGTTAAGGCAATGCCGTTCACGCTTACTGTTCTGTTGCCTGCTTCTTTCAGATCATAAGCACCTGTTACAGGATTATTCAGCGCCACCACATCCGCACCGATATTTCCAGTGAAGCTGTAATTCGCACCTGTTAATGCAGCAGTGGTATTGCCATCATAAACTTTGGTAATCGTTCCGGCAAGTACTGGTATAATGGTAGCTGCGGTAATCGTACCCGGAGCAGTTAAACTCGTAGTGGAAAGTGTATAATTCGCCGCATCAGTTCCCGTTAAAGTGATTCCGCTCACACTTACCGTTCTGTTACCTGCTTCTTTCAGGTCATAAGCCCCAGCTGCAGGATTATTCAGCGCCACATCCTCTGTACCAATTTTACCTGTAAAACTATAATTTGAACCTGTTAATGCTGCTGTAGTATTACCATCATAAACCTTGGTAATCGTTCCTGCAAGTACTGGTACAATGGTTGCTGCAGTAATCGTACCCGGAGCAGTTAAACTCGTTGTAGAAAGTGTATAATTTGCAGCATCTGTGCCAGTAAGCGCCAAACCAGTAACGCTGACTAAACGGTTGCCGATATCTTTAAGCGCATAAGTTCCGTTAGCAGGATTATTTAAAGCGACATTTTCTACGCCAACTTTACCTGTAAAGCTATAATTAGTACCTGTTAATGCAGCTGTGGTATTGCCATCATATACTTTGGTGATTGTTCCTGCAAGTACTGGTACAATAGTTGCCTGATTAATGGTTCCTGTTGCACTGACATTTGTTGTAGAAAGTATATAGTTACCCGCATCTGTACCAGTAAGCGCTAAACCAGTCACACTCACTAAACGGTTGCCGGCATCTTTAAGTGCATAAGTTCCGGTAGCAGGATTATTTAAAGCTACGTTCTCCGCACCTACTTTACCTGTAAAAGTATAGTTTGCACCTGTCAGTGCAGCTGTTGTATTCCCATCGTACACCTTAGTAATAGGTACCACTAAAGATGGAACAATAGTAGCCGCAGTAATTGTACCCGTCGCACTGATACTTGTAGTGGAGAGCGTGTAGTTAGCTGCATTTGTTCCGGTAAGGGTTAACCCGGTAACACTCACTAAACGGTTACCAATATCCTTTAACGCATAAGTTCCGGTGGCAGGATTGTTTAAAGCAACATCTTCTGCACCTACCTTCCCCGTAAAACTATAATTTGCACTTGTTAATGCGGCTGTTGTATTCCCATCATACACCTTAGTAATAGGTAAGACCAATGATGGAACAATAGTAGCAGTTGTAATCGTACCTGTAACGACTACGGGGTTTAACGTATAGGATGCACTGTTAGCACCCGTTAAAGCCAGACCGGTTAAAGTTACCGGTTTATTAATTCCCACACCTGCAGTATTATAAGCCGCTGAAGTATAAGTTACACTGACTACGTCTGGTGCTACTACTCCGCTTCCTGCATCAAGAGGATTAAAAACTACGTTAGCAACTGCATCTCCATTATAAGCCTTAGTGACCGCAGCAAATGTTGCAGTGACCACTTTCGGTGCAATGACCAGTGAAAAAGCTTGTGAACCTGAACTTACGCAGGCACCAGTCACATTAACAGTAAAATTAAAAGTACCAGCAGCTGTTGGCGTACCTGAAATAACCCCAGCCGAAGAAATAGTTAAACCAGCAGGTAAAGTTCCAGAAGCCAGACTGTATACATAAGGTGCTCCTCCGCCCGATGCAATTGTTACAGATTGACTGTAAGCTGTCTTATAAGTTCCCGAAGCCAGTACTGGTGATAAATTAATCACCTGGCTGGATAAAGTTAAGAGTGCGCCGGTCGAGCTGACTATCCCTGAGGAACCATTTGCATTCAGTCTGTATCTGTTATTATTTAAGCCATTAACATTTGAAATAGTAAGTGTTGCTGTGGCTGAACCCGAATAAACACCAGCATCAGCGATATCTGCATAATTTGTTCCCCCATCTGTACTCAACTGCCATTTCAAAGAACAAAAATTGGCAGCAGTAGCTGTAAAACTGGTACCTGATCCAGCACACTGACTCAGTTTATCTGCTGGATTTGCAGTGAACGATGCGCCAGATACCGTAAACGTTTCACCAGCAAGGAAAGGCGAAAAAGAAGTACCGTCATCTTTTACCTCCCAGTTAGCAACATTATTTAGCTGCGTTAAAATTACAGCTGGAGTACCCGATGTAATACCTGGTAATGTCAATCTGTAGCGTGCAGTAAATCCTGTATTAAAAGTAGGGTCTCCACCATCAGTATGCGAAACAATAGATAAATTCTGTGCTCCGTTTGCCAGTGCAGGAGGCAGTACAGAACGGTCAGCAGCAAAAGTACCTGCAGTTAAAGTAGCATCCCAGCCACTAGTACCACCACCATTGTCATGGTTCATACTAATACCAGCAAGCAGCGTTGGTGTTGCCACACTGCCTGTAAAAGCAAAAATCTGATCACCTGAGAATATACCCAGGCTCATGTATTGATGATTCGGCCCAACAGGGTTTCCCCTGGTTGCTACCGATTCAACAATGCCTGTAACAGTTCCTGCCGGGGCATTTGTTTTGTCGAAAGCCAGTAACTGATACTTGCAGAATACGTAAATTTCTGTCCCTGCAGGATAGCTTTTATCCGAAGTCCATTTAATTACACCATCCGTTGTCGCCTGAGCTTCAGGCTGAAACGCATTTGACGAAGTCCAGCCAAAATCAGTAAAGAAGATGTCTGTACCCGCCGGTATCTGGCGTAATAATAAGAAAGAGAACCGGTCGTCCTGACCTGATGGGGTACCCCCGTCCTGAAGATCGTAACCAGTGATGATCACGTCCCCTTTTCCAAAGGTACAAGTTTGCGCGTCAGCATTATAACTAATGCTGGTCAGGATAATCAAAGACAAGAGCATGCCTTTGATTATCCTTTGAATAAAGATTTCCATGGTATGATGGATTAAGAGCGTTAATTATATATTTAGATTGTACTTGGTTATTTAAGAGCACATATAAGTATTCATCCATCCTGACACTAATCCCTGAGGTGGATCATCATATATTTCAGTCCATTCGCGAAGTACCTCAACTAAGGGCACTGTATCTTGTAAGATCAGTTGATTCCCAGCACCCAATTTTACCTGGTATGCTGGTGAAAACACCTGATGTGTATTGCTATCTATGCATATTGTTCCTTTAGCACCCTCTATTTCAATATCCAGCAGTTCATTTAATAACTGTTTCGTATTGAAAAGTGGATTCGCTATAGAAGCCTCGATATAGTTGATTAATAAGCTGCCAGTATCCCATCCTAATGCACCAATAGCATCTGGTATACGGCCGGTTTTACTTTTAAAAGCATTGCAATAAGCAATATTTCCGCCTGTTGTTAATTGAGGCATCCATGGCACGTAAGAACTAACAGACATTTCTTTATTGGTTATCCCGTATTCTGGCAAATGCGGTTCTTCCAGCATTGCCGGATTAACGAAGATGTTTAATGGAATTGCTGGAAAATCAATCGCAAGCTTTTCATAAAAGACCTGACTTAAATCGCTGTAAACAGCCAGAATATGGCGAACATCATGATTCGCATTCAGAAAATCAGTCATGGGGCCCATATCAAATTCCTCAGCTTTGAATTTACTAACGAAATTAAAGGCAATTGAACTTCCCTGATCCATATAGCTTTTGCTAAACGCATGGCAAAGGCTGTAACCTCCATCATAATAAGAAGTCGCCATTACAGCTTTACTGCTCACTTTAGCAGCTTGTTTACCAATCAGCCTGCAATGCAGTGCATAATTGAGTGTATGATAAATTACAAAGGGCTGTTTTTTAACAGGAGGATACTTAGCACCACTATTGACCACAATCAGCAGTTTTTTTAATGCATTAATTAAAGGGAATAAGCATTCCACTACCGGATGATCAGCAAAAACAATGAGCACATCTGCCTGATTATCCAGCAGCATAACTTCTGCTTCCTTCAGCATCAGCTTTCCATCCGTCCCAAAACCAATACTTGCAGTTAACAGTTCAGGTGATAGAGCGGTCGCCAGGTCAGCCAGACGACCTTTTAATCCCGTCATAAAATTAGGAGAGATCAGCGGATAAGTCGTTGAATTCGGAAGCAGTACACCTATTTTCATATGCTTAATCTGGTGTTGGATAAATACCAGATAACGAAATGATAAAATTCAGCGCCATATAGGGCTGCATATTATCATGAGCCTGGCTATTACCAGCCCCGCTTAATACAATGCTGGTATCCAGTGGCATCAGTCCCGATGCTGTTGGTGTACGGCTGAAGTAACGCTTTCCAGGAGCAATTGCGATTCCATTGTCCACAGGAGAAGGCTGGTTATCAGGATCATTTGCCCTGACTTTCATATTCAGTTCTCCGGTTACAACATGCGCATGCGCAGGAAGTTGATTAGGTACTAAAGTTACACTTTCTACCCCTGCCATCTGGCCAACCACATAATTTGTACCTGATTGCGGATTTGTACCCATATGAATAGGTACGCGGCCTCTTAAATCAGGCACAGCAAAAGTGTTCTGCCCATCGCCGCCATAAGTGGTGCCGATTAAATTAAATAAGGTATCGTTTTCTGAAATGGCCAATAAGCTGCCATCGCAAAATGCCCACCCCAGAGGGGCAAAATTACCACCAAAGATTGTTATTTCACCTATATATGGTTGTGATGCTGACATAGTTTTATAATTTATTGTCGTTGAGGAAAAATGCCTTGTAATGCAATAACGAATAACACCGTCAAATAAGGCTGCATATTAGTATGTGGCTGATTCCCACCCAGTATGCTGGTCTGTGTATCCAGGTTAACTGCGAGCGGTGCCATATAAGCTGCAGGACTTGCTGTATCCGCATACAGGAAATCTGTACCCGTTGCTGTGGCCGGTAAGCTGGCAACTGCATTCGCTGTAGTTGGTGGCGCACCTGTTTTAAGTCCTGCCCCTAAAGCGTGCGTATGCGCAGGCATTTCATTCAGTAAAAGTGTTATAGACTTTGTTCCTGAACGTTCCCCGCGATTGCGGTTAGTGAGTCCCGGGCCCTGCCCAACTCCTATAGGAGTTGAACCCAGAAGATTCGGGAGTCCGAAAGTTACCCGTCCGTCCCCTCCATAAGTAGTTCCCAACAAAGAAAAAAGAGCAGTATTTTGAGAGATCGACATTAATTGACCATCACAGGTTGCCCAACCTCTTGGTGGAAAATTAAAGCCAACTAAACCAATTTCCCCAAGATAGGGTTCAACGCTAACAGACATAATAATTTAGATTAAGTTGTTTAATTAATTTCTTGAAGGAAAGTTTCCCGACAAACAAATACAGTAATTCAATACCAGAAAAGGCATTCTGTTTTCATGAGCCTGTCCAGCACCGATAACCTGAGTATTGAAAGGTGCGTTATTATACATCCCCGTATCAGTCTGGTTACTGAACCTGCCAGTTAAAGCAGGGTTTGCTGCATAATAATTTCCCTCAGGGGTTAACTTATTCGCATTTGTTGCACCTGTTTTTGCTTTAACATAACCTGAACCCAAAGTATGGTTATGTTGCGGAATTTCGTTCAGATTAAGTGTGTGTGATTCTTCACCGCCGGTTAGGCCCAGTGTAAATCCATTACCTACATGAACAGGAGCTTTACCTCTAAAATCAGGTAAAGCAAAAGTGGTTTGACCATTTCCTCCATAGGTTGTACCCAGTAGGGAAAACAGCGCCTGATTTTGTTGAACAGACATCATTTGCCCATTACATAAAGCGAAGTTTCTTGGAGCAAATCCAAAAGAAAATATGACTATAGAGCCAAGATATTCATCCATTTTGAGAGCGGATTAAAAGAATAGTGATGAGCGTTTTTTTTTACGTTAAGTAGCTGGCTAGAATAATCAGATTTTTCAAATATTGTTATTTGTGTGATAAAATTAGTTTATTTTTTTACAAATACAATATTTTTTTATTTTTTTTGTCTGACTTGGAAATGACAATATAATTTATCTAAGTTTATGGCGCTCTTAAAATTAACGCTATGTCAAACCGAAGGTCGTTTCTCAAAAACACTACCCTTGTAGCAACTGCTACCCTACTCAGCAAACCAATCAGCTCCTTTGCTAATTTAAGTAAGACCGCTGCTACATTGCACGCTTCTGGTAAAAACGTGATCATTTACTACAGCAGTCAACTGAATGGTCAGATCCATAACGGTTCAAAAGAATCCGGAGGTATCAACAACTTAAACAAGCTGCTCAATAATCAGGATACCGGAGGCCTGATTTTAGATGCCGGAAACTTTTTAGGAGCTGATCAGGACATCACTCATCATGATGCAGTCATTGAGGCTATGAATAAAACTGGCTACCACACCAGCATGCCATCGCCACAAGACCTGAGTTATGGTGAAGCTCATCTCGCCAAATTATCAGACACCATGAACTTCTGCCTGGTAAACTGCAATTATGCATTTAATGATCTTAAACTGGCAGCGGCTGTAAAGCCATGGCAAATTATTAATTTTGGTAAGTTCAAAATTGGTATTACCGGAGTAGGTCCGGAAATAAGCGGAATCGGCTTTCATGATCCGGTCAAAAAAGCAAACCAAACTGCAAAACACCTTAAAAACAACATGGGCTGTGAATTTGTCGTTTGCCTGTCTGGCCTTGATTACCAGGAAAAAGGCAATATAGCTGGCAATATTGTACTGGCAGAACAATCTGAAGCTATTGATTTTATTATTGGTTCCGGTAGTGAAAGCAAACAAAACCATACCATAATCAGAAAAAATATAACCGGACATGAGGTCTTTATCGGACACCCTGTTCCGCAAGGTTTAACGATGGGCAAGCTGGTATTTGAATTCAAAAACAAACAAAAATTCTTTGCAGAAACCAGGCATCTGGCTAACCCTGCAGGCCAGCTTTGTTAAACAGCAATAGCTCATTTACAAAGAAACCCGTCAGCTAAATCAGCTGATGGGTTTCTTTAACGGCAGCCATGACGAAAATGCTCTTGGTTTGCCCTATGCCTTTCACTTCTCCCAGTTTATTGACAAAGAAATTATGGTAATCTTCCATACTTTCTGCTACGATTTTGACCATAAAATCAAAATCTCCAGAGATATTATAACATTCTACAATTTCCTTAAACTCCAGCATCGCTTTAATAAAAATCGCACCCGATCTCTTATTATGTTCTTTCAAAGTGATCATACAAAGAACAATCATTCCTTTCCCTACCAACTGCCTGTTCAGGATAGCTGCATACTGTTTAATTACCCCACTCTTCTCCATTCGCTTAATCCGCTCATGAGTTGGCGTTGGGCTCAGATGAATAAGCGCAGCTATTTCCCTGACCGTAAGCTTGGCATTTTCTTCCAGTAATCTCAGGATTTCATAGTCTTTCGCATCTAAGGTTACGGAAGTCTTTTCCGGCTGTTCTGTATTTGTCATAATTCATGTATCAAACAATCAATCTGTTCTTTTAAAGATACAAAAATAATGTATTTGTACTGAATATTTATTATCATTTCTATAATCTATTCTATATAAATACCTTTGACAGAACAACACTATTATATGATTTCAAAAAAGAACCTTATCCTTATCATTGCTTCGATGGGTATTTTTGTAGAAGCACTCGATATCGCAATTATTAATCTGACCATCCCCTCTATACAAGCACAATTCAATATCAGTAATGATCAGGTGCAATGGCTGCAAACACTTTACGTATTACTTTATGGAGGTTTCCTGATTATCGGAGGAAAACTAGCTGATATCATCGGCAGAAAAAAGATTTTTATGATTGGCGCCTCCCTGTTTCTGCTGACCTCTTTGGGTGCCGGACTTTCAGCTTCCTTTGCCATACTCGCTTTTTACCGTGCGGTACAAGGTTTAGCCGCCGCATTAATTATGCCTTCAGCACTTTCCATTGTTACCCATACCTTCACAGAAAAGACTGAACGTAGTAAAGCCATAGGGATTTTCAGCTCTTTTGCAGCCATAGGATCAGGCAGCGGCTTGTCTATAGGCGGCATCATCAGCACCTACTGGGGCTGGCACTGGGTTTTCCTGATTAACGTACCTATTCTCGCTATTGTTATTTTCAGTTCCTGGTATTACCTGGATGCAGATAGTCCGCGTAACAAAAAGAACTCACCAGACCTTATCTCAGGTTTTATATTAGTTGCCGCCTTGTTAATGCTCAGTTACGGTGTACATGAACTCGGTAATTTTCAAAAACACTATTTATTATTACCCGGCCTGGCCATCGCCATCATCATTTGCATGAAGGTATTATTTACCCGTTTGACCACACTAAAAAATCCTCTGATTGATTTATCAATTTTCCGTTCTCCAACAGTTGTTACCGCAAATGGGGTCTTCTTTCTGCTGGGTTCTTTTTGGACAGGTTATCTGTTTATCATTTCATTACTGCTTCAAAAAGACATGAATTTCAGTGCTGCCAAATCCGGTTTACTACTCGTGCCCTTCAGTATCCTATCTGCACTGGTTGCTAAATTTGCTTTACCTGCAATTATGAAAAAACTGAATATAGCCCGAACAGGCTTTCTGGGAATGACGATGATGTTAATCAGCGCAGTTTTGCTCGCAGCTTCTCTGATGACAGGTCACTCTTTAATTTTAGTTCTGCTAGCTGCGGCATTTGCTTCAGGATTGGGAATCACAATCAGTTATACTGGTTTGTCGGTACTTTCCATTCAGGATATCCCGAGCCAGCATTATGGTTTAGCTTCAAGTCTGGCTACCACCTCGTATTTTCTTGGTGCCGGAATAGGGCTATCGATCCTGACGTTATTTATGACCAGTCAAAACGTGACCGCTTCTGTGACCCCGCTTTCGATTGTAATTCTGGGTGTATATGCTTTTATTGGTTTGAGCTGGTTAATCGTTTTCATCAGAAATCAAAGTACTACTGCTAAAAGCACTGTACAAATTTCCAAATAGTACAACACTGTAAATAATTTCTTAAACAGGATAGATGCGCTTATATCAAAGTCATCTATCCTGGCTAAGTTACGATCTTAGGTTATTTTTTAGTTAATTATTATGGATATAAAGCAACAGTTGCTTGTTTATCTTTTGTAGATAATACAGTAGAACCTGAATTACACTGACCACCATTCATCAATGATCCAGCATCTGTTCCGCCAACTCCTGGTACAGCTGTGGCAGAGCCTTCTCCAATAGCAGACCAGTTTGTATGTCTTAATGAAATATTGTGGCCCAGTTCATGTGTAATTGTTCTTTGACGCTGAGCAAAACTATTTGCAGCAATATAGGCCTTGTTAATTTTAATTAAGTTACCAGCAGCACCGCCAGAAGGAAATGTTCCCTGACCGCAAACACCATTACCAAGATTTTCATCTTTGATCAGGATGTCATAACTAGTGCCTGTAACTATTGAAAAACGAACAGTAGATCCACTGATCGCATTCCACTGATTAATTGCAGAAGTTACTTCAGCATTCATACTTGTCATAGAAGCATCGACTTTTACGCGTATATTTCTCTTATTAGTCGCATTAACCAGGCTACCTGTATAATACTGCTCAGTTTTTGGCTGACCAGCAGGTATAACCATGTTTTTCGGGAAGATAATATCTTCTTCCACCACATAGTGATCTCCATTTTCAACAATAGCTGAGGAAGGAAACCCAAGACTCTGAATATAGGATAATACCTTTTCAGTTTTCTCAGTTAGAGGATCAGGAGCTACAGGTGTTTCTTTGGTTTTAGAACACGATGCGATCACTATTGCGGCCAGCGCAATGAAAGTGAAGTTTTTCAAATTTTTGTTCATAGGGTTGAGTGTTAGGTAGATCGTAACAATACAATATACAGAACATTCATTTATTAATGTAAC
Source organism: Pedobacter sp. WC2423 (assembly GCF_040822065.1). Taxonomy (NCBI): domain Bacteria; kingdom Pseudomonadati; phylum Bacteroidota; class Sphingobacteriia; order Sphingobacteriales; family Sphingobacteriaceae; genus Pedobacter; species Pedobacter sp. WC2423. The sequence goes on along the minus strand of NZ_CP162005.1, from coordinate 5,634,179 downwards.
TTTTTTGATATTTATTTTAAATAAGTGTTAAAAATACACGCTTTTAAAAAGGCTATATTAAATCAGAAACCCAATTTATATAGCCTGACAAAAAATATTACTTAATAATTTTCCCATTTACTTTTATATTTTTCCAGCCATCATCCAACCCGACACCTTTAAGATAGCTCACCCTGTGCGTACTGCCTTTTAAATTAGGCTGGTTCACCATATCGAACTCAAAAGTTCTTTTATCAGCAGTTTTTTCCACTAATTTAACCTGGTAATCGTTTGTACTTTTATCATTCAAAGTAAAAAATACATCATTCACATTGGCATTAAACTTCGCATGTGTGTAAACCAATCCAGGCTGATCAGGATAACCTTCCAGTAACTGATTATGCTCATCTATTCTCAGATATTTGGTATCCACTGCATCTCCGCCAACCAAAGAATAGAACTTATAATAAAGTTTTTTGCCAATCCTTACGGTGTCCTGGATTTCCGTGTAGGAACTTGCACTGTGAGACCATTTATTTCCGATCTGCATCGGCATAAAAGAATCTGATGCTGCAACGTGCTGTACCGCTGCTTTTTTCATTTTACAAGAAGGTATTGCCAAAATGATTAATAAATACATTAGATAAGAAGTTTTCATAGGGTTATGTTTTTTAACTAAGCTATGAATTTAATCCAGCATTTCCATACTTCCTATCTTTGAAAGATCCAGCATGAGCTGACCATTACTATCACGGGAAAAAATAGTTACGAATCTCGCCTGGTGAATGATATTTTCATCCTTATAAGAAGTCCGGGTATGTACAGTCTGAGAAAAAGTATCATCAAAAGCTTTTAGTAAAACCAGTATTTCTACTTCAGCCTCCGCTAAATCCGCTGCAGTTTTATGATACAACGGGCTATTTTCATCAATAGGATGAACTACTGTCCAGCTCATCGTCAGCAAGCCGATTTTTGACCGTTCCAATTCTAAAGGATAAAACCGCCTTTTCTTTTGATCTCCTATCATTTCATTATAAGAAAGCACAACCTGCGCTTCTATTTCTATCAGCTGGTTATTTCTTAAATTGGCCAGTCTGAACATCAGCCCTTTGATTTCCTTATAAGGAGCTATCACCATATTTTCACTGTAAATAACTTTAGCCGTTGGCCGCGAAAACCGTCCATATAACAAACCCGTTGCCAATGCAAAGGCCAGCAGGCCGAGCATAGACTCAAATGCAGCCAGACAGCTCGTCAAAAAGCCATCAGGACTAATATGTCCATAACCGACAGTAGAAATAGTCTGTGCTGAAAAGAAGAATGCATCAAAAAAATGATCTCTTGGTGTAATTCCACCAGCTCCTTTAAGATGTTCAATACCAATTAAAACGTATAAAGAAGCGAAAAGTATGTTAACCAGCAAATAAGCAATCAGCAGGATGAACAGGAATTTCTTCCAGGTCATAGAGATCAGCCAGTTGTAGGTATCTGATGTCCTGATTAATGGCAAACCAATACGTTTTATATTGGAAGACCCATCGGTATTCATCATTCGCTGATCTCCAAGGATTGGTTGCGTACCGAATCCCAGATCATCGTCAATTTGTGATTTACGTTTAAATAGCGCCATAATTTCCACCTAATTTTAATGAAAATTCAGCGTATTCTAAAATCAATAGTTTAATAGCTGTCTTTTAGCCACCAATTAAAACAACCATTGATGCAATGATTACTCCCGCGATAATGATGAACAGGGCATTTTTACTTGATTCTACTATCATAATAGTTTATTTGTGTCTTTTATTCCCATAAGACGCCGTTACGAATCAATACCCCTACTGCTAATGAAAAATAAAAAAGCCACTGTCTATTTCCATAAACAGTGGCCTCAAATATTATAATTGTAATTACTTATTTAGCACTTATCAAATCAATAGTAAAATCTAATATGGAATTTGCCGGAATAGGTCCTTTGTCTGCATTTCCATAACCTAAAACAGAAGGAATAATTAAACGGATACGACCACCAGGCTGAATAAAAGGTACTCCAATCTGCCATCCGGTAATCACACCACCCAATGGAAAAGATATTGGTGTTCCGTTACTCTGATCAAAAACATTACCACTCAGGAAACGGCCTGTATAATTAACCGTAACAGTAGTAGAGTTATTGATTTTAACAGTTCCTGATCCAGGAGTTATAATCTGATAGAATACTCCCGTTGCAGGATCTTTAACTGCAGGGATTTTATTGGCAACTACAAAAGCTCTTATGGCTGTAGTATCTGCCCTGAATTGCGGATCAGGGTCATAAGTTTCTTTTTTCTTGCAGGATGTAAACGCGGTTACTGTACAAACAAGTAATACTATGAGGTGTTTAATCTTTATCATCTGATGCAAATGTAAATTTATTTTAGTGATTCACTAAAAAGTTTAAGCAAATTCTAAAGAAAAAACGCGGTATTAAATCAACTCATTCCCCAAGGTTCCAGGCTACTAAGTTCCACAGCTCCTTTTCATCGCTGTAAGTACCAATCACCTCAAACCCCATTCTTTGATGAACCTTTAATGAATTCATGCTCCTGATGGAAATCTCCGTTAAGATTCTGCATCCGTATTTCTGGTTTTCACAGTTGCCCCTATCACAACGCCGCCAGAAAGCAGTACAATATTTTTAATGATATATTGGCCTAATAATGTAGGAACAAGCAAACTATGTACAAAAGTTTCACCCGGAAAAAACAACAAAGGAAGAAAAGTCCCTATCATCTGGAAATAAAGCAATAATAAAGTCAGGCCCAGCCATTTTTTAGAGATTAATCCAAACCCAATAATACATTCCCACACCGCAAGAACAGGTAATGAAACCGGAGGAAGAATAAGACCAAAAGTTAATTTTTCTATCGTTCGCCCTGCTATTACCTCAGCCGCGCTTACACCCGGGAAAAATTTGAGTATACCAAACCATATAAAGATCAGCCCTAATGAGACACGCAAAATATTTAAACCATGTCTTGCTTTCCATGCTATTGCCTTATTTTCTGCTTTGACCATTGCTGATATCATTTCACGTGTTTTCATGGTTTTGGTTTATAGGTTCAAAACATTTACGTGAAATGACATTTAGCAGATGTAGACTACCAGCCATTAAAACAACCACAGAAGGAGTAGGCAATTTAAAACCCAGATCCAGTGTTTTAGCGAAAACCCTTAATGTAATTCCTTTGTCATAGCTACTTTTGATTATTTAGAAAGATTACAAATAACATATCTTTACCCGCAGTAAACAAAGAAAGCTACGATGAGTGAAACAAAAAAAGAATTACCTGCCATTGTCCGCGGAGTATTAGCCGTAAAAACCAAGGTGTATCTCACCCCCAATTATATTCGCATCACCCTTACCGGAGATGATGTACCTCTTTTTGCAGAGACGACCCCAGGAATAAATAATAAAATCTTTATCCCTCCGGCAGGAGTCAACGAAATCCATTTTCCTGATTTCAACTACAGTACCGGAGAATGGTCTCACACACCAGAACACTTAAAACCAGTCATCAGGACTTATACCCACAGAGCTATCGATCTGGAAAAGAAGGAAATGACCATAGACTTTGCTGCACACGGAGAAAGCGGCCCTGCTTCGGCATGGGCAATCCATGCTAAACCAGGAGATATCCTGGGCATCCTGATGAAAGCAAAAGAATCCATACTCTACCCAAAAGCAGATTGGTATTTGCTGGCAGCCGATTCTACCGGAATACCAGTTATTGCTGCTATACTGGAAACCCTTCCAGCTACCGCAACAGGCGTTGCCTATATTGAAATACCTGCAAAAGAAGACGAGCAGGAATTAAAAACCGAGGCAGACATTCAGCTCAACTGGATTTACAATACACATCCCGGAGAAAATACGCTCCTGGCTGATGCCGTACGTACTGTTAAAATACCTGAACAGCATCACACTACTCGTTTTGGCTATGCGGCGGCCGAATTTTCAACTGTAAAAGACATCCGTCAATTCCTGCGCAAAGAACAAAATTGGAATCAAAGTGAATTATATGCCTACGCTTACTGGAAATACGGCGCAAGCGAAGACGGTTCAGTCAAAGCACGCCGTGCAGAACATCACGAAGAAAAATAAGGAATATTTGTTTGTATAAGATTTAGTTACATTTGACTTCCATTCATTCAAACGTAACTAAATCTTATCTTGATGATGAAGAAGTTTTTTTATATGATCCTCGCTGTCTTATATGGCCAGCTATCTTTCGCGCAAACGCCCAAACTATTTTTAATCAATGCTGACCAGCTCAAAGCGAAGAAAGCAGCTTATCAGCAAAAGGATAAGACAATAAAGCCCCTGGTAGACCTGGTGATCCGCAAAGCGGATATTTTCCTTGCCGCAAAGCCCCAATCTGTGATGGATAAATCGTCAACCCCGCCAAGCGGATCAAAACATGACTATATGAGCCAGGCTCCATATTTCTGGCCTGATCCTTCCAAAGCAGACGGAACACCCTATATCAGAAAAGACGGGGAACGTAATCCTGCTATTCACCAAATAACCGATGCAGTATTTCTGCACAACCTCACGGAACAATGTCAATTCTTAGCGCTCGCCTATTACTTTACAGGACAGGAAAAGTATGCTTTAAAAGCCAGTGAGTTGCTGAACGTCTGGTTCATTGCACCCGAAACAAAAATGAACCCAAATCTGAATTACGCACAAGCTATACCGGGCGTAAACGATGGCCGGGGTATTGGTATTATTGAAAGCCGTTCCTTAGTAGAACTAGCCGACTGGATGGGAATCCTGGCCAGTTCAAAATCAATCACTTCAAAACAAACTGAAGGGATTAAAAGCTGGTATAAACAATACCTGGACTGGATGTTAACCAGTAAAAACGGGAAAGATGAACATAGATCCAAAAACAACCACGGTACTATTTACGATACGCAGGTTGTATCTTATGCATTATTTACAGACCAGAAAGAACTGGCCAGAAAGACTATAACAGCAAGTCTGGAAAGAATAGCTGTCCAGCTTACCCCGGCAGGTGAACAGCCACTGGAACTTGCCAGAACAAAAGCCTATAGTTATAGTACGATGAATTTGAATGATGGGTGGTTTAACCTTGCTTTATTAGGAAAACATGCTGGCATTGAGGTGTGGAACTATCAAACTTCAGACGGAAAAAGTATACACAAAGCACTCGACTGGCTGATTCCATACGGTATGGATCAAAAAGCAAAAGACCGCAAACAAATCATTCCATACCATACCAGCGAACTTTACAGATTATTGATACTGGCAGGTACAGCCTACAAAAATGACGCTTATTTCAAACAGGCTGAAGCTATACCAAAAGATAAAGACACGCAGTTAACCGATCTGCTCTATAAACCCTGAACGCTAAGAAAAAGCTCTTAATCTGATAAAGATCAAGGGCTTTTTCTAAAAATTAATAATTTTACAAATCATTAATTGGTCTGTATTTCGGCACTAAGATTTTCATCACTGTCCAGGCCAGAATATAAGCAACCGCACAAATCGTAAACATGACCGTATAACCAGTTTGCGTATGCCCTAAAGCCTTGTAATGATCAAAAAGTGAACCGCCAAGCTTAGACATAAATACACCCCCTAAACCTCCTGCCATTCCACCAATTCCAATCACCGAGCCTATTGCTTTTTTAGGGAACATATCTGAAACCGTTGTAAAGATATTCGCTGACCATGCCTGATGCGCCGAAGCCCCTATTCCAATCAAAATTACAGGAATCCATACACTGATATGCCCTAAAGGCTGCGCAGCCAATACCACTAAAGGAAATAAGGCAATAATCAACATTGCTTTCATCCTGCCATCATAAGGCGCATATCCTTTTTTCATAAAGTACATCGGGAACCATCCCCCGCCAACACTTCCAATCATGGTCATGCTATATAACACCGCTAAAGGAATCATAATCGCTGTATCACCCATTCCATACTGCACCTTTAAATAAGAAGGCAACCAGAACAGAAAAAACCACCATACACCATCAGTCATAAACTTACCCAAACTGAAAGCCCAGGTTTGTCTGTACTTTAACAATTTAACCCATGAAACTTTTTCCGCTGCTTCAGTTGTTGGAGATGGGACGATAGCCTGCTGATCAGGGTCACATAAAATATAATCCAGTTCAGCTTTTGATAAGCGCTTTTGCTTTTCCGGCTTCTCATAAAATATAAACCAGAAGATCAGCCATAAAAAACCTACCGCACCAATAATCAGGAATGCGGATTCCCAGCCCCAGGTATGGGCAATCCAGGGAACTGTAAGCGGTGCTAATACCGCACCTACATTGGCTCCTGAATTAAAGATCCCAGTTGCCAGAGAACGTTCTTTTTTAGGGAAGTATTCTGCCGTAGCTTTAATGGCAGCAGGAAAATTACCGGATTCACCAAAGCCTAAAACTGCCCTGGAAAAGATAAAACCCAGTACAGAAACAGAAACACCTGTAATTCCAATGAAACCTAACATTGTGGCCAGTCCATGACCAACCGGAATAGCTTTAGCATGCAAAATAGCCCCTAAAGACCAGACAACCAAAGCAAGCGTATAACCCCATTTAGTACCCAGGCGGTCTACAATCCTGCCTGCAAAAAGCATGGAGATCGCATAAACAAGCTGAAAAGCCGAAGTAATATTTGCATAGTCACTATTTGTCCAGTTAAACTCCGCCTCTAACCGCGAATGCAGCAGACTAAGTACCTGACGGTCAAGATAATTCACTGTCGTAGCAAAAAACAACAGGGCACAGACCGTCCAACGGTAATTGCTCATTCGGGCTTCTTTCATTATATTTGGTTTTGGTTGGTTTGGTTGATCATTTTTATCGGTTGGCTTTTACCATTTAATAAAGATGGTTTTCAATCTTTTATCAAATGGCTTCCACCAGTTTATCGCGTGGCTTTCACCATTTCAATAGTTTTTTTAGTACGTATAGCTAATTCATTATAATCTTTGGTTTCCAGGATTTCTTTACTGATCAGTTTGCTTCCCATACCTACCGCACAAACACCTGATTTAAACCATTTAGTCATATTTTCTTCTTCAATTTCTACCCCGCCTGTCGGAATAAAAAGCTGTCCGGGAAATACCTCTTTCACAGCAGATACATAAACAGGCCCCAGTACATTTGCCGGAAAAAGTTTAATAATTCCTGCATTCAATTGATGTGCAATATTAATCTCCGTTGGCGTAAAACAACCCGGAATCCATAATAAACCTGCATCATGCGCCAGTTTACCCACTTCAGCATCCACAACCGGACAAACAATAAAATGTGCACCAGCTTTGATAAAAGCGCTCGCCTCTTCTGTATTCTTAATTGTTCCGATCCCCAGGTGAAGATCTTTCATCTCAATCCCGATCGCATGAATCAGGAAGCGAAAATTTGCCAATGCAGCAAATCCCCTGTTCGTATACTCCAATACCCGGATTCCGGATTTATACAAAGTCCGGATGATTGCTAAACTCACCTCTGCATCTTCGTAAAAAAACAAAGGCAATAAACCCTGTTCAGTTATAGCTTTTAAAGAACTTTCTCTAGTCTTCATAATTTCTTACTTTTTCTTTAACCCGGCCGGCTTCAACTGTGGTCGCATCTCCTTCCACAAAGAGCTTGGAGAACGCAGCAGCTGTAGCAAATTCCAGTATTTCTTCTGCCGGCTTATCCTGGTAGAACCCATAGATCAAACCCGCCATATAACAGTCTCCGCTCCCTACCTTATTGATTATATTTTTTGCTGAATATTGCTTTGACACCAATAACTTATCCTCCGAAAATAAAGTAGAGTAATACTTTACTCCTTCTTTTTCATCAAAGCGAAAAGTATTGGCAACGACCTTACACTTAGGAAATCTGGTAATCATTTCTTTCGAACTTACTGCCGATTGCTGTAAATAAAGTTCTTTCTGATCTGCCTCTGCCAGGCCTTCAGGGACAGGGATACCCAGCATTTTTTCGGCAGCCCATAAATTCCCCATCACCACATCGCAGTACTGCACTAAATCTGGTAAAATATCCACAGGCTCTTTACCATACTTCCAGAGTTTAGCTCTGTAGTTGAGATCGACCGAAATCGTGATATTTCTTGCTGACGCTTCTTTTAAAGCTTCCAGGCAAACCTCAGCTGCCGCTAAACTTACCGCAGGACAGATCGCACTAAAATGGAACCAGGAAACATCTTTCAAAACAACATCCCAGTTGATCGTTCCTGTTTGTAAAGTTGCGAACGAAGAACCACCGCGGTCATAAATCACCCCTGCATTTTTAAGGTCTTTACCCTGGTGCAAATAGTATAAACCTACCCGCTCACCAGTATATTGAATCGCGGATGTGTCAATGTTTAAGCCCTTCACATAGTTTACCAATTGTTCTGTTAAAGAATTATCAGGTAACGCAGTCAGATAAGCGGAAGGTATCTCCCACAAAGCCAGCGCCGTAGCCACATTCAACTCTGCACCACCCACAAAAAAAGGCAGGTTATTTTCCTTTAACCAGTTCCCTTCTGCATCCGGACAAATCCGCAATAACAGCTCTCCGAAATTCAGTACCTTTCCCATATTTTAAACCCCTCCAAATACAGAGAAACCACCATCCACACAAATCATGGCTCCGGTTACAAATTGAGAAGCATCACTTAATAACCAAACTAAAGCACCTTTTAACTCATCCGGATGTCCGAAACGTTTAAATGGTGTTTGCTTAATTGCTAATCCTCCACGCTCAGTATAACTACCATCCGGATGTGTTAACAATGTGCGGTTTTGTTCAGTCAGGAAAAATCCTGGTGCAATCGCATTCATCCGGATTGCCCCGCCATAGCGGTTGGCCAGTTCAACAGCAAACCACTGGTTATAATAATCCACACCAGCTTTGCCTAAATTATAGCCTAAAACTTTAGTAATTACCCTTTTAGAATTCATCGAAGAGATATTGACGATGCTGCCTTTACCACTGGCAGCAATGGATTCTCCGAAAACCTGTGTAGGAATAACTGTTCCCCATAAGTTTAAGTCCATTACCTTTTTCATGCCATCCAGGTTCATCTTAAAGATGTCTTCTTCAGGCTGTAAAACACCTTCAGGCTGATTTCCGCCCGCAGCGTTTACCAAACCATCAATCCTGCCGAACTTATCCAGTACTTGTGCCCTGCATTCCAATAACTGACTTTCGTCCATTACATCGGCTACTAAAGCGATAGCCTGGCCACCAGCCTGGTTAATCGCGTCTGCACGTTCGTTAGCAACATTAGCATTCCTGCCTAAAATACCTACCGAAGCACCTGCTTCAACTACTGCATCAACAAATGCACCGCCTAAAATCCCGGTGCCTCCGGTTACAATGATAACCTTGCCTTTTAAAGAGAATGTATTTTCCATTAACGTATATCTTGAATTGCTACCGGGTCCATATCTGCATAATCAAGGTTTTCACCTCCCATGCCCCAGATAAAACTATAATTTTGTGTACCACTTCCCGAATGGATACTCCATGGCGGGGAAACAATAGCATCATGGTTGCCCATTAATACATGGCGGGTTTCCTGCGGCTGCCCCATTAAATGGAAAACACGCTGGTCTTCAGCCACATCAAAATAGAAATAAGCTTCCATCCTTCTGTCATGCGTATGTGCCGGCATCGTATTCCACACACTTCCATTGGCCAGAATAGTTAAGCCCATCACCAATTGACTGCTTTGAATTCCATCTCTGTGAATATACTTAATGATCCTGCGCTCATTTGCAGTGTTTAAGCTACCCAATTCTGTAGAAATCGCATCTGCATGAACTAATAATGTGACAGGATACGCCTGATGTGCCGGAGTAGAAAGGCAATAAAATACTGCTGGATTTGCAGCAGCTGCACTTTTGAATTTCACTTCCTTTACGCCTTTTCCAAGGTATAAAGCATCCAGCTTATTGACTTCAACTATTTTTCCATCCGCTTCAACTGAACCAGGACCACCAACATTGATGATCCCGATTTCTCTTCTTTCCAGAAAATAATCAGCACGCAGATTTGAATAGTTTTCTAAAACAACTGTTTCGGCAACCGGATAGACCAGGCCCACAATCATTCTGTCATAATGTGTATAAGCGAAATTGGCCTTATTCTCTTCTTTCAGTTCAGTCAGTAAAAATCTTGATCTGATTTTCTCTGTATCGTATGTTTTAAAATCATCCGGATGCACCGCATGTAATACTTTCATATCCTTCATTGCCATATTTTAATAGGGTAACGGCTTTCAAAGCCCATTTATTTTATTTTTTCCCTGCTGGAATCAAGCTTGAAATCCAGTGAATCAAATCAGTACCAGCTTTCAGGTTATCATAGGCAGCAGGAAGCTTTTTTCCGTCTGTATATTCATTATATAACCATGGATCGCCAATGATAATAACTGATCCTTTACCATATTTTGATAAGGCAATCACGTCATAGCCATCTTTATCTTTCAGTATAGATTTTGCAGGAGTAGTGATTGCTAAACTACTGAATTCTTTGATATACAACTGTTTCGCTGTTTTGAAGACCGGATCTCCCGCAGGCACCATGATCTTTCCCATATCAAACTGGTTACCAGTCACTCTTCCCCGGCTATCCGGATTAAACTGAACGCCGAATACTTTGGCCAGCGTATTGAAATGGTCTAATTCAGCATTGCCTGCATCATTGCCCATCAATACCAGTACACCTCCTTTTTTAACCCACTCAGCAATTGCTTTAACATCCGCTGCCAGAACAAATTTCGGATCACTGCTTTCTTTTTCCGTATCCGGATCTACAATAATATAAACAGAAGAACCTTTTAGATTTTGTGCAGTCGGTGCTGCATAGAGTGTTGAAGTTTTAAATCCGGCTTTGTTGAATTCGGCTCCCCACAGAGAGAAACCGCTATTGGTTTGCTCGTCCCATTTATAATGCCAGGAAATGAGTTTCCCATCTGTGTCTTTTTTAGTTTCGTTGTTAAAATAAGAATCAAGCATTACAGTTTTCTTATTTTGTGCATGACCATTTAAAGCGGTAAAAACGAGGACACTGGAAACTATCAAATGGAATTTATTCATAAATATCTGGTTTATATTTGGTGTGCAACAACTAACAAGTCTACATAGATTTACGCGCAGAATGAAACAAAAAGCCATAAATTATTGTGCAATCGTTCCCGGCACAACCAGAAATTATTTGTAGACTTGTATGATTTACCAGCTGTGAGACGGAATCATGTTTGAGCCCTTTACTTTAAAAGATATTGCCAAGGCATTAGGCCTTTCTACCTCCACTGTTTCCAGAGCACTGCGTGATACGCATGAAATCAGTCCAGAGACAAAAAAGCTGGTGCTGGACTATGCGCAAAAAATCAATTACCGCCCAAACCCTATTGCCTTAAGTTTAAAAGAGCGCAGAAGTAAATCTATCGGGGTTTCTTTAAGTGAAGTAGCGAATCAGTATTTCGCCCAGGTAGTCAATGGAATCGAATCTATTGCTTATGACCGTGGTTATCATGTGATCATTACGCAGACACATGAGTTCTATGCGCGTGAAAAGGTGAACATCCAGCATTTAGCTTCCAGATCGGTTGATGGTTTACTGGTTTCGTTATCTGCCGAAACTACTGACACTTCTTATCTTCAGCATTTACATGAGCGGGGTTTGCCTATGGTATTTTTTGACCGGGTAACTGATCAGATCAACACACATCAGATCATTGCAAACAATGAGAAAGGTTCATTTGAAGCGACGGAATATCTGATTAATCAGGGTTGCAAACGCATTGCTCATTTAACAAGTTCAGCTCATCTATCCATTAGTGTAGAGCGCTTAAACGGATATAAACAGGCTTTAGCGAAATATAACCTGCCCTTTAATGAGGCTTATATCAAATATTGTGAACATGGAGGGATGTTTCAGGAAGAAACAGATACGGCGATCAGAGAATTGATGAACCTGAAGGAAAAGCCTGATGGTATTTTTGTGGCCAGTGACCGGCTGAGTATTGGAGCACTGGCCGTATTCAAGGAGTTGAAAATTAAAGTTCCCAAAGAAATGGTCATTACCGGATTTTGTAATGCTGATGTCCTTGACCTGATGTGTCCAACACTGACTTCGGTGCGTCAGCCTGCTTTTGAAATGGGACAGCTGGCAACTGATATGCTGCTGAATTTAATAGAAAGCAAGTATCCGGTTCATGACTTCGAAAAGAAGATATTGGATACAAGCTTATGGGTTCGCAATAGTTAATTTAACGTGCTAAAGTTAGTCTATATGGAATGCGCGTCTTGCGATAATTTTCCAGTCTTTTTTCTCTTTCTTCAGCACTAAAACTATTCCCAGGTTAATGTGTGCAGGTTTACCTCCATCATTCGTATCCGCAATTAAAACATGACGTACAATGGCTACATTGTTCTGAATAGTAATCGATTGTTTGGTTAATTCAATCGTTTTAAAATCCGATCTTTTCGAAGTAATATCATCTACAAAGGCTGTTCTGTTCTGAATTTTTCCACCAGAGTGTCCGTAGGTTAAATCAGCTGACACTACACTTTCCAGGTCGGCTTTGTTACCGCTGATCATAGCTGCTCTTAATTTTTCTACAACTGCTGCAACTTCAGTTTCTTCTTTAGAGGCAGCACCAGTTGTTTCCTGAGCTTTTGCAAACACGCAGGACGTAATTAAAAGCAGGGATAAGATTATTTTCTTCATGTTTTAGAGTGGTTAGGTTTTTAACAGGTTTGATATTTTGCCGTTTAAATTAATTATTTACAGCACATATTGATCGGCTTAAATTACTCGTTAATAATTATTATTATCCTATAAAAAAACAAAAACTATGAAAAAGTTACTTTTAGCATTTGCCTTTGCTGCCACAGGATTGACTGCTTCTGCACAAATGGCTAATCAGGCTACACCAGTTGCAGCTGCGAAATCACAGGCTGTTGTTAAACCACAGGCAGCAATTAAAGCCCAAAAAGTAAATTCAACAATTCCCGCAGCACAGCGTGCAATTCCATATACTAAAGAATTACAAACGAAGCTGGGTTTGAATGCAGATCAGTATGCGAAAATCTTAGTGGTCAATACAGAATGTATTACCAGGAAAGATGCGTTAAAAGGTAAGGATCAGAAAAAAGGTGGGTCTAAAGAGATTTCCCAGTACCGTCAGCAGCAGTATAAAACAATTCTTACACCAGGTCAGCTGAGCAAATTAAAAGCGATGAATGCGCAGGGTGGTGCGAAACCAAAAGCATAAATTTTAAAAGCCGTATAATGGATTCATGATACACCCTGAGCTCCTGATGGACTATAAGCTGAACAAAGAGGCTACCCGTGAATAGCCTCTTTGTTCCCAAAACTCCGGATCAGTTCGCCTTCAAATTCCAGCCACTCTTTCCATCGTTTATCCACATCCACATCGATCGTATATTTACGGGCAAAGTTTAAAAATGTCGTATAATGACCAGCTTCAGAAATCATTAAATCATGGTAAAATTTCGCCAGCTCCTGGTCTTTAATATTCAAAGACAATACCCGGAAACGTTCACAGCTTCTCGCTTCAATCATTGCGGCAAATAACAACCTATCAATAAAAGCATTGTTCCGGCTTCCGTCTCTGCGGCTGAATTTCACTAAACGGCCCACATAATCATCTTTACGTTCGCGGCCTAAAGTATAACCGCGCTGCTTGATAAGCTCTACCACCATCTGGAAATGCTGCATTTCTTCGATAGCAATAGCCGTTAATTCTTCCACCAAATCCATATGCTCAGAATTATTAGCAATCAGCGTAATGGCATTTGTTGCTGCTTTCTGCTCACACCACGCATGATCAGTCAATATCTCTTCTAAATTTGATTCAGCAATATTTGCCCAACGCGGGTCTGTTAACAATTTTAATCCAAGCATGAGGTTATTAATAAAATTCTTCGTTCACAAAATTACGAATAATCATATTGTTTAGTGGGCTGTTTAGAGAATCTGCATTAAAAACCTCTATTTTTGCATAAATTTTAAAGGAATGTCTAAAAAGAGTGTATTGATTATTGGATTGGTATGGCCTGAACCTGCTTCATCAGCAGCAGGTACAAGAATAATTCAGTTAATCAATCTATTTCTTTCTCAGGGCTATGAAGCCATATTTGCTTCTGGCGCTTCAAAAAGTGAATTTAGCTTTGATTTACCAGCTATCGGCGTAACCGAGCGGGAGATCAAATTAAATGATAGCAGCTTTAATACTTTTCTAAAGGAAACCAGCCCTGATGTTGTACTTTTTGACCGCTTTATGGTAGAAGAACAATACGGATGGAGAGTACGGCAGGAATGTCCGGATGCCATCAGCATACTTGATACAGAAGATCTGCATTGTTTACGTCACGCCCGTCAGCAGGCCATGAAAACACACAGTCCGCTGGAACTGTTTACTGAGCTGGCTAAAAGAGAGATTGCCGCAATATTACGCTGTGATTTGTCTTTAATGATTTCGGAACTGGAGATAGAAATTCTGCAAGAACAGTTCCGGATAGATCCGTCTTTACTTTATTATCTGCCATTTTTAGAAGAAGAACTAACCGAAAAAGATATCCAGGAATGGAAACCATTTGACGAAAGAGAAGGATTTATGTTTATTGGCAACTTTTTGCATGAACCCAACTGGAATACCGTGCAAATCTTAAAGACCAAGGTCTGGCCTGAGCTCAGGAAAAAGCTGCCACAAGCTAAACTTCATATCTACGGTGCTTACACGTCTCAGAAAGTTATGCAATTGCACAACGAGAAAGAAAAATTCTATGTTCACGGGCGTGCAAAAGATGCCAGGAAAGCCATTGCAAAACATAAAATATTACTGGCCCCTATCCAGTTTGGTGCGGGTGTTAAAGGAAAGTTTATTGATGCCATGCAGGTGGGAACGCCCGCAGTAACGACCTCTATAGGTGCTGAAGCGATGAAAGGAAACCTGGAATGGAATGGAGTGATCGCAGACGATCCTTTTCTTTTTATCAACCGGGCTGTTCAGTTATATCAGGACAAAGTCTGGTGGTTCCGGGCACAACAAAATGGAGTAAAAATCATTAATGAACGTTATGGAAAATTAATGTTTGGCCAGGCTTTTATGGAATCCCTCCAAACTTTATCATTGAATTTAACAGCTCATCGCAAGCGTAATTTCTTCGGACAGATTTTACAGCACCATACTGCAAATAGCACTAAATATATGTCGTTGTGGATCGAAGAAAAGAATACGCAAAAGGGTTGATTCTTTTAAAATAGCTATCATTATGGAACCAAACGATATTTTTCCGGTTTAGTCTTGATCCTGTCTATCACACCTCTTGCCTCCAGGTCAAGTTTAACCGTCTCACCATACCACTGTACACCGCCATTAAAAGTATCTTTCACGTTTTGGTATAACATTTCCATCAATTCTGTATGCGTAGGTTGCCCATCCGACAAAATAGCCAGGATTTCTTTTTTGATGAGTTCGTATTTCTCTAAAGAAATTTTCTTGTTGGTTTTATCCGGATCAGGATGGAGGGTCTGAATAGTTGCTTCTTTCATTGGATTTAATTAATCAAATATAACAAATTGGTTGCAGGTATAATGCCGTCTGAAACCTGATTTTCATTGATTTATAAACAATTTCAGAGATCGGATGCAGAAGAATATTTATAAAGATTTGTATTGAGGCGAACTGGATTCCATTTTTTTCAATGAGGCAATATCACCTAAATCTCTCTTTCTGCCCGTAGCTTCCTTATTTTTTTACTTACATGCGTACGGAATTTTTTTCCAGCTGATACAACTTCCTGGAGTTCAATCCAATCAAATTGATTTAAACTTCACATCAACTATTTTTTTGTAAGTATTCCTCTTAATTTCTCTTCATGTTCATCGCCCCATAACCCTATGGAATGAATTAATGGAATCAGGGTCTTTCCAAATACAGTCAAACTGTACTCTACTTTTGGTGGAAGCACTGGAAAAATAACTTTCGAAATAAGTTCGTGTTTTTCCAGCTCGTTTAACTGAACATTTAAAACCCGGCGTGAGGCTCCAGGAATTTTTCTTTGCAGCTGACTGGGCCGGATATGTCCATCATTGATAAAATAAAGTAATCTTATTTTCCACTTCCCATATAAAATCTCCCCTACTAAATCAAGTCCGCAATCATAGTTCTGCACAATCTTTTTCTGATACATGTGCTAAAGATAACGTATTGTCCAAAACCTGTCAATACGGATAAATTCAACCCTATCCGATTCGTTTATCCGTAATTGTACCAACTGATCATACTCCCGACATTTGAGCCCATCAACAAATATTAATTATGGATATGCACAACGAATTAACTGGTCAGATAGCACTGGTAACAGGCGGTACAAAAGGAACAGGAAAAGCAATTGCGGAAAGACTGGCTCTTGCCGGGGCGAAAGTAATCATTACTGCAAGAAATAAACCGGAGGATATTAATTCTGATTTTCACTTTATCTCCGCAGATTTAAGCAAACCTGAAGGCACTGAAAAAGTAACTGAAGCCATTTTGGCGGAATATGGTGGAATAGATATCCTGATTAACAATCTGGGTGGCTCAGAAACCCCTGGCGGAGGATTTGCCGCACTATCAGACCAGCATTGGTCAGAAACACTTCAAACCAATCTTATGGCTCCTGTAAGGCTCGACAGAGGTTTACTTCCTTCCATGTTAGCAAAGGGTTCTGGAGTAATCATACACATCGCCTCTATACAGGGCAGGTTGCCATTACATGATTCTACTTTACCTTATGCGGCTGCTAAAGCTGGCCTGATCAACTATAGCAAAGGACTGTCCAAAGAAGTTGCCCCAAAAGGTATAAGGGTATTAACTGTATCACCGGGCTGGATCCAAACTGAAGCAGCTATAAGGATGATGGAGCGCTTAGCAGAAAGCACCGGAGACACGATAGATAACGCAACTCAACAAGTCATGAATTCATTGGGAGGTATACCGATGGGCAGGCCAGCCACACCAGAAGAAGTTGCTGAACTTGTGGGATTCCTGGTCTCTCCGCGTGCAAATTATTTATCAGGAACTGAATATGTGATTGATGGTGGAACGATTCCAACTATTTAATAACTGCTGTTTCTCTTTTTGAAACAGCAGTAAGACTATAATCAGGATAGAAACTGAAATAGAAGTATTATTCTGGTCTGGTATTTAAAGATGTCCTGAGTGATGCTGTTTCCAAAAGTGTTTACTGCGGAAAATGCATCACCCAGGTTATTGCTTAAAAATCTATATCAATCAGGCTGGTCAAAGGAATATGAATTCCGTTTTTCAGCTGAATATATTTCTCTGTAACTGACCATACTGTCGTATTCACAGTCTTTGGGCCGAATTTAGTATTAAAAGTAATGTCTGCTTTTGATTTGAATTCATTACCTAAACGCTGAGCACCACTGAGCTTATCTTTTAATTCCTCGATGTGGTTCTGATCTGCGGCTATAATTTCACTTACGTCTATTGACTCCTTTTCGATTAATTCTCCTAACATAGTATAATGGCTTATTCTTTCTTAAATATGCATTAAATCTATTTAAACAGCAATAGCCTCCTAAAAGAGTTACAATTCTATGAGTTTAGCTGCCCGGTATGAAGATCTAATTACATAGTTTTCAGCCCGATAGTAATTTCCCTTAAAAATGAAAAGAGAGGTAAAAACCTCTCTTTTCATTTTATAAACCTGTGAATCAAACTAATACCCTTTATTTTGGGTTAAGGTTGGATTATTTCTGCGCTCTGCATCAGGAATAGGGTATAAATAGTAATTAGGATCTGGTTTTGTCATCATATCTGTCAATGCTAAACCGGTTCTGCAGTAATCAAACCACGCTTCTCCTTCGAACATCATCTCTTTTCTTTTCTCTTTTTGTACGGCAGTGATGAATGCTGCAAGCGTTGTAAAAGTAGAAATATCAGGAGTAGTGATTCCAGCTCTGTCACGCACCTTTTTATAAGAATCATATGCTGCTGCACTCACCGCCCCATCTACGCGGGCCTGAGCCTCTGCGTGGATCAGATAGATTTCTGCAATACGGATCAACGGAACGTTTTGAATAGCCGGATTAAAGATTCTGTATTTACCAATATAAAATCTTGGATCTGCGGCCGTATTCTGGTAAACGGTAAAGTCTCTTCTTTTATCTCCTGCTTCATACAAATCAGCGATTGATTTACCTTCTGCATAAAATAAAGCAGAGGCATTCGGATTACTTACTGTTGCGAGTGGATTGGTTGCCTGTGCATCAAACTGCAATTCAAAAATTGATTCTGAAGTGTTTTTTGTAGTCCAGACTGAACCAAAGTCAACTGGCATTGATGCGCCGCTTGTCGCGATGACATCCTTTGCTAATCTTGCTGCTTCGGCATAAGTATTTGTTACCCTTCCGTTGTACAAATAAACTTTAGCCAATAAAGCTTTAGCCGCATTACCAGTTACCCTGCCTTTAGTTTCTGCAATGTTCGCATAAGCGTTCGGCAATTTAGAAGCCTCTGTCAGATCTGCAATAATTTTCGCATAAACTTCAGCTACGGTATTACGTGGTACTTTCAGGTTATCATTTTCTCCGGTTGGCGTTAAGATCAAAGGAACGTCTCCAAATGCCCTGACTAAGTTAAAATAAGTCAAAGCTCTGATAAATTGTGCTTCTCTGATGAATTGCTGTCTTTTGTCAGTCGCAATTGCAGCTTCTGGCATTGCAGCTACTTTCACCACAATATTATTCGCTGCATTAATAGCCGCATAACCTGCTGTCCAGATATTCTGTACCCATGGATTATCGATACGGATTGTATTGGTCTTAAAGTCTACATATTCAGGAAAGCTGGACACATGATTCACGTGTCTGGCTGAGAATTCAGGAACAATAATTAAGGATTGTCCGTAAGAGTTCGCCCCTAATTGTGTTCTGTACATTCCCATCACTGCCGATTGGGCACCTTGTTGTGAATTGAAAATGTTATCAGGTGTAATCTGTGCAATAGGTTCCCTGTCCAGGAATTTTTTACAGGATGTAAAGCTTAAGGACACGGCTGCTAGTAAAATATATTTTGAAATCGTCTTCATGTGCTGTTTATAGAGTTGTTCTTAGAAAGTTAAATTGATACCTGCAGTAAAGATTCTTGGCTGCGGATAACTACCGTAATCATACCCATAAGTCAAACCAGCATTCGCGCCGCCATGGCTGGAACTTACTTCAGGATCATAACCTTTGTACTTAGTAAATACGAAAGCGTTTTGTACGGTGGTGTAAATACGTAAGCTTTTGATCTTCAATTTCTCCGAAACTTTATCACTTAAGGTATAACCAAACGTAATATTTCTCAATCTGAAGAAAGATCCATCCTGTACAAAACGGCTGGATATAGCTGTGTTATCAAAGTTTCCAGGTGTTGGTCTTGGGATATCAGTGATCTCTCCCGGATTTCTCCAGCGTCTGTTCCAGTCTGCAAAACCGTTACTTGTTTTATTACTTCCGTCCAGTCCTGAAGCCAGGTTATAATTGAAGACATCGTTTCCATAAGAGAACTGCCCCATAATGCTCAGGTCAAAGTTTTTATAGGTAAATGTATTCGTAATTCCTCCATAGAAATCAGGGTTTGGGTTACCAATGATTCCACGATCTTTCGGATCATTCGGAGCACCAAGGCTTCCATCTTGTTTGATATAATCAATCATACCAGTCTGAGAGTTTACACCAGACATTTTCCATCCGTAGAATGAACCCAGTGGTAATCCTTCTCTGGCAATGTTTAATCCACCAACACCACCACTTAATTCTCCTCCTGGCAAGGAAACAACTTTATTCCTGTTAAAGGACATGTTTAAAGAGGTACTCCATTTAAATGCACCAACCAGATTCTGTGTGGTCAATTCAAATTCAAATCCTTTATTCTGGATCTTACCTACATTGGTAAAACGGTTGGCAAAGCCTGAACTCGTTGGCACCACAACACCAACCAAAAGGTCAGAAGTATTTTTAATATAATAATCTGCAAGTATCGAGATACGGTTGTTAAGCAGACCCACGTCTACACCGAAGTCCAGTTGTTTGGTCGTTTCCCATTTCAGGTCTTTATCACCCAGTACATTTGGTAAATAACCAGGATTACCCATATAGTTATTACTTCCGCTATATAAAGAATAACTCGCATAGTTAGGAATATTCTGGTTTCCTGTGATACCCCATGATGCTCTTAATTTCAGATTGCTGATCACTTTGTTAGTTTTCAGGAAGTCTTCATCTGAGGCACGCCATGCAGCACCAAAAGATGGGAAAGTAGCGTAACGGCTGTTTGTACCGAAACGTGAAGATCCATCAACTCGGAAGTTTGCTGTTAAAAGATATTTTCCTTTGTAATCATAGTTCACTCTTGAAAAACCAGAAGCGATACTCCATTCTTCAGGGAAAGAGTTTGCACCGGTAACTAAACCACCGGCAGAAATATACTCGATATCGTTAGATGGAAAATTAGAACGGCTTGCGTCTACAAATTGTACGCGTGATTGTTGAACTGAAGCTCCGGCAAGGGCATCAATATGATGTTCACCAAATGATTTCTGATAGCTCAGCGTAGTTTCATTGATCCACAATTGATCTCTTGTATTTCTTTGTGCACCGATTCCGCCTTGTGCTGCAAAAGAGCGGATACCGTTTGGCGGCATAAAGAAGGTTTCATCGATATAACTTAAATCTGCACCAAAACTTGTTTTTAAAGTCAGTTCAGGCATAAATTTATATTCTGCTGAACCACTTGCCAATACTCTGAATGTTTCTGAGTTGTTGACTGGTAATAATAACATGGCTAAAGGATTCTCACGGCTGGTATTTACCTGGTCGTAAGCATAACTTCCGTCAGGATTGTAAACAGGAAGGTTTGGCGGTGCAAAAATACCGGTTTTTGTAGAACCTTCTTTGGAATTTTCTTCCTGAACACGGTCGTTCAATGCTCTGGTCAGATTCACACGGGCAGAGAATTTCAATTTATCGCTATGTTGGTGATCCAGGTTGATTCTTGCACTTAAACGGCTGAAGTTAGAGTTCTGAATCACACCTCCCTGGCGCATATAGCCAATAGATGTATAGTATTGTGTTTTTTCAGAACCTCCACGTGCAGATAATTCATAGTTACGGGTTGGCGCTGTTCTGAAAATCTGTTTCTGCCAGTCTGTATTGATATTTGGGTTAGCTAATATTTGTGCTGGAACCGCAGTAGGATTACCGTTCGCATCCAGCAGGTATTTGTAATAGTCTTTCATGTAATCCTGGTATTCACCAGTATTCATCATCTTATACTTTCTCTCGTTTGGAACTTCAGAGAATCCTTCGTAAGCGTTAAAGCTGAAGGTACTTGTACCTGGCTGACCTTTTTTAGTCGTGATCAGCACCACACCATTTGCTGCTCTGGCTCCGTAGATGGAAGAAGAGGCCGCATCTTTTAAAATCTCTACAGATTGTACATCGGATGGGTTGATAGAAGCCAGGATATTGATTCCTTGCGTTCCTCCACCG
This sequence comes from Pedobacter sp. WC2423, assembly GCF_040822065.1. Lineage (NCBI taxonomy): Bacteria > Pseudomonadati > Bacteroidota > Sphingobacteriia > Sphingobacteriales > Sphingobacteriaceae > Pedobacter > Pedobacter sp. WC2423. The sequence continues at coordinate 5,612,603 of NZ_CP162005.1, read as the reverse complement.
AAGTTGAAGTTACTTCCGCCTGTAAAATTCGTTGTACTGTTCACTGGGATACCGTCTACTACGTATAACGGATCAGAACCAGCATTGATCGAGGTGGTACCCCTGATCCGGATATTTAAACCACCACCTGGTGATCCCGATTTCTGTGTAACCTGCACGCCTCCTGCTTTACCCTGAATAGCCTGGGTAATGGTAGGCATAACATCGTTTTTAATCTGATCAGACTGGATACTGGAAACAGAACTGGTCAGTTTGGAGCGGTTAACGGTTCCATATCCGGTCGCAACAACCTGTACTTCACTCAGCACTTTTGATTCTGTTGTCATCACCACATTAATGGTCTTGCGTTTATTGACGGGTTCTTGTTTAGTCTTATAACCCATATAGGCGAATAAGAGAATTGCGTTATCGCCAGCGGCGATCTTAAATTGCCCTTTACTGTCGGTAAGGGATTTATCTTTTCCACCTTTCACAGTAATGACCACACCAATCAGCGGGCCACCGGAGTCAGATACTTTACCACTGATAGAGTCCTGAACGGCTTTGCTGCCAGCTGTATCTTGTGCGGCTGTTTTAACGGTTGTATCAGGAACTGCTTTTTTAGCAGTAGTATCCTGAGCAGTTTTTTTAACCGTCGTGTCCTGAGCCACCTTTTTAATGGTAGTATCCTGAACAGGTTTTTTAACCGTCGTGTCCTGGACTACTTTTTTACGCGTAGTATCCTGGGCAACTTTAATTACCGGGATTACGGCACGTTTTGCAGTATCCTTTTTGATGGAATCTTTTTTCACAGAATCCCTGGGAATCGTGTCGGTTTGAAATAATACAGTCCTGAAACTTGACAGGTCTTTTCTATGGGCAGCTCCCTTTGTGAATTGGGTGCTGAATACCATGGCGAGTAAGCATACAAGGTACGGTAAAGGGTTTCTTTTCATCTGAAATACAAAATCTTTAAGTAATGAGCAAGTTATTAAGGATCCACAATAGCAATTTTCGCTCCATAGATTAAAATAGGATTAAAAACCTTGTTTAAAGTGATTTAAAAATGATCAATTGTTTTCAATTGTAGACATTATCTACAGCTTGTAGTAAGAATCAACACCATTTTGGATTGATTTAAAGGCAGAAAATTAATTTCAATAGCAGCGTAAGGGTAGAATGCAAACAGGTTGTCCTATGACTAAACAGAAAAAAATGTCCAACAAATATTCAATACCTCATTCGCTTAAATTTATGTTTAAGAAAAATCTCTTTTTCAAAAGATTACTTATCATTCTTCTGCTATTAACCGGCAAAAATGCAATAGCCCAATTCGGTCCCGAGAATACACTGGATGTTAATGCGATCTACGTCCCCCAAAGTAAATACACGCAGAAAAACGGACAGGTAGAAAATACAGAGAAAACTCAAAAAAGGATGGAGCTGAATTATAGTTTTCCGATTTCTACCAAATTCGATCCTGCTACCAAAAAGTTAGAAAAATGGACAGGTATTGTGAGTGGTGGTTACACGGAAATGTCTGGTAAAACCAATACCCAGGATGTAATGCCGGAAAAATTATTGAATACAATGCTTGGGGTAACTTATTTACGTACGATGCGAAATAAATGGGCGATGGTCAGCCTGCTAACTGCTGGTGTCAATACGGATCTTAAAGGAGTAGATTATCATGATTTTTTTATTAGCGGCGGCGTACTTTTCATCAAAACTCCAAGGCAGGGATTCTCTTATGGATTTGGAGCTTTTGTAGTCAATGCACTCAATGCACCTATAGTTTTACCCGGTTTGATGCTGCATTTGGAAACAGAGGGCAGATTCAAATTCAATATTGATATACCTACTGAGGTCAGCATTGCGCGTGATGTCACCAAAAAGCTAGAATTAAAGTTAGCGGTGAGGTTTAAAAATACGAGTTATGATACCGAGAATACGGTTGAGCCTAAAAGACGTTATCTAAATTACACGGAACTGCCTGCTGGTCTGGAAACCAAGTTTAAGAGTAAACATTTTGATTTTGTACTGGGTGGTGGTTATATGATTTTAAGAAATTATGAGCTTAGGGAAGGTGGTATCAAGAACTTATTTACAGAAGGACAAATCAACAAATTAGGTGGGAACTTCTATGTCAATGCTGGAATCAGGCTTAAATTTAATAAAGAAGGCAAATAAACAGTTTTTCAAGAAAAATACGAAGGCCGTTTCATTGTGGCAATTAGTCAGACATAGAAAACAGGATACGATTTGAAGATTAACTTATTTGTTTATAATTGAAAAGGGGTTCTGAATAATTTCCAGAACCCCTTTTCAATATTTAAGCTTGTTTTTGCTTCCGCTTCACCACCAAATAGCAGAGGTATAAAAGTACCAGCCAGCCCGGAATAAGTTCCACCGGAAGTTTCATTCCTGTAATCCACATGATCACCAGAATACCAACTAAAAAGACCAGGCAAATGTAATTGGATAATGGATAGATAAAGGAAGGAAATTTGGTTTTCACCTGCTCAGCTTGTTTCTGTTTTCTGAATTTTAAGTGGGTAATACTAATCATCAGCCAGTTAATCATCAGTGAGGAAACGACCAGGGACATCAAAATACCTAATGCTTTTTCAGGCATTAGTTTATTGATCACAATACTGATCGCTACAAATAATCCTGAGACCAGGATAGCTTTTAAGGGTACATGGTTTTTATTCAGCTTTGATAAAAAAGCAGGTGCATTTCCTTGTTCTGCCAGTCCAAAAAGCATCCGGCTGTTGCTGTATACACAACTGTTATAAACGGACAGAGCTGCCGTTAAAACAATCATGTTCAATACATTGGCAATGATACTGGTAAAATAAAAGGTCTTTCCTAACAGGTTAAATTGAAAACCTTTTAGGCTTTCAAACACCATCACAAACGGACTGCTGTCTGTGGTAATGTTTTTCCACGGAGATAAGGAGAAAAGTATAACCAGTGCACCTACATAAAAAATAAGAATACGGTAAATAACCTGGTTTGTTGCTTTAGGGATAGTCTTTTCTGGATTTTCAGCTTCAGCAGCTGTAATTCCAATGAGTTCTAATCCGCCAAATGAAAACATAATCAGCGCAATTGCAGAAAGCAGCCCCTGATAACCGCCTTTTCCGTCTGCGCTTAGCAGCCCCTTAGCAAAAAATCCGCCGTCATTCCAGAGGTTTTGTATATTGGCTTGTTCACCTCCGGATCCGCTAACCAATAGATAAACGCCAAAAAATATCATCGCAATAATGGCCACAACTTTTACAATAGAGAACCAGAATTCTACTTCGCCATAAACTTTAACTGAAGTCAGGTTAAGTGCGTTAATGGTTAGAAAAAAGAAAAGACTTGACGACCATAAAGGAATGGAAGGCCACCAGAAGTGGACATAAATCCCGATTGCTGTCAGTTCTGACATGCTGACCAGAATATAAAGTACCCAGTAATTCCAGCCAGAAGCAAAGCCTGCAAATGAACCCCAATATTTATAAGCAAAATGACTGAAGCTTCCTGATACCGGCTCTTCTACGACCATTTCGCCGAGCTGGCGCATAATAAAGAAAGCAATGATACCAGCCACGGCATAACCTAAAATTACCGAGGGACCAGCAAGTACTGCCGCAGGGCCTATTCCTAAAAACAAGCCTGTTCCTATCGCGCCACCAAGTGCTATTAATTGAATATGCCTGTTTTGCAAGCCTCTTTTAAGCTTATGATCGTCAGGTTTTTCGTTGAGTTGTTTCAATTTTTATGGAATTAATCTGATTGTAAAGGAGAGTTAATTTGGCACTATATACTAAATTCCAACAAAAATGTAAACTTATATCCATTTGAGCTATTAAAAGGTCAAATAAATTCAAATAGTTTCTTCATGTATCAGGACGGCTCAGATTATTGTACGGTAATATCTTTGCTTGCGGTTTTCCCAGCTACAGTTACTGTTACTTTACTATTGACATTTCCGAACTTTACAGTCACTTTGGAAGTCCCCTGACCGGAAGATATCGCTGCGTCCCCGGTCACACTCCAGCTATACTGACCAGCGATATAATAAGTAGCATAGTCTACACTATTACCTTTTTTTACCGCTTCAGGGCCTGCAATAATCAGCGACTGGGGCTCTTCATAGACCCCATCTTTGTAATTCTTTTTACACGAAAAGGTTAGCCCTGCCAATACTATTAATCCTGCTATGAATAGATTTCTCATAAATTCTGATTTTAATGGTTAATTACTTAATAACCCGGATTCTGGGTCAGGTTTTTATTCAGATCTCTTTCTTGCTGAGGAATAGGCCATAAGTAACGGAAGTCAGCCCAGTTACTGATTACCCAGTTAACACCGGGATTTCCAAGGTGCTTATTTTCCAAAGCTGATTTCAAAGTTTTCCACCGCAGCAGATCTTCAAATCTTACGGACTCCCCTGCCAGCTCGACTCTGCGTTCATGACGGATTCTTTCTCTCATCTGTTCTTTAGTCAATCCAGCCGGAAGATCAGGATTAGTAATTCCGGCACGCCTGCGAATTTCCCTGATGGCAGCATAAACTGTTGCATCCGGACCCGATACTTCATTTTGTGCTTCTGCATAAGACAAATAGGCTTCTGCATTTCTCAATACAATCCAGTTGTAGGGAATTGTCTTTTTAGGGAATTTATTCAATACCTCATTCGAAATCGTGTACTTTTTCCAGCCATACATAGTTGGTGTCCATGTTCTTTTCCAGGGAATACCAAAATAATCAGCACCTTCAAAATCAATAGTTGCAGCCAGCCGGGGATCTCTGTTTTGATACTGTGTAATATCTGTCCTGACATCACGATTACCTAATACAAAAGGAGTTCCATCCAAATTGTCATATTCATTCACCAGATTTTGTAAAACCTGTCCCCAGTTCCATCCTGCAGGAGCAGTAATGGCTTCTCCATTGTCGGTATACCTGGTATTGATCTGCGAACCAAAATCACCGTTATTATTTCCCCATTGAATTTCGAATAATGATTCTGGCAGATTTTCAGTACCGGGTTTATTAAACAATTCACTATAATCCGGATTTAATCCATAGTTGAGATCCAAACATGCTTTAGCAGAAGCCGCAGCTTCTGACCACATTTGATTTGCCATTTCCACCCGTGCTTTTAACACCAGGGCAGCGCCTTTTTTTACACGCCCTATATCTGCATTGCTATATTCCTTTGGTAAATACTGAACAGCAAATTTCAGGTCATCCAGAATAACTTTTAAAATTTCAGCTTTAGCGGTACGCACAGGCAGAACCGGATCTTCTGAAGGCAATTTCAGCATTAGCGGAACATCCCCATAACGCATAACCAGTCTATGGTACATAAATGCTCTGAAAAATCTGGATTCAGCCAGCAACCTGTTTTTTAATGCTTCATCCATCTGGATAGCGGGAATTTTAGCCAGCGCTATATTTGCTTTTGCAATCGTCGCATACGAGGCATTCCAAACTCTGCGTACATAACTATTGCTGCCTATAGCAGTCTCAATACCACTTGCCAATCCTCCATATAACGCGGGAGTGCCTTCCCCGTCCCATCTTTCGTCGTCTGTGAGCACACTTTCCCAAATATATACCCAGCCAAAATTATCCAGACGGTACATACTCCCATACACGGAGTTCGTAGCCAGAATTGCGTCATCGCTGGTTTTATAAAAAATTTCTTCGTTCACATTGTTAGGGTCCCGGACATCGAGCAGGTCCTTTTTACATCCTCCAAAAGCAATGGAAAGAATAATCAGTATGATATAGCTATAATAATTCTTCATGATTTTAACTTTAAGCGTTTAAAAAGTAACATTTAAACCAAGCGTAAAGGTTCTGGCTTGTGGATAATTAATGGCATCCCTGCCAACAGCATTCCCTTGTTCAGGATCAAGACCATAATATTTTGTCAGGGTAAGCAGGTTATCAGCTCCGGCATAAACTCTCAGCGAAGAAATCTTCAATTTGTTTAATACCGACTGAGGGATTTTATAACCGATTTCCACGTGTCTTAATCTCAGATAGGAAGCGTCCTGTACGAAATAAGAAGAGACGGTATTGGCCAGGTATTCACTTCCGGCAATAAGTCTGGGGTTTAAGTTTGAGGTCCCCTCTCCATGCCAGCGATTAAGTGCATAAGCGTAATTGTTATAATTTTGAAGATAATATTCAAAATATCCATAACCGTATTGAAGGAAATCTTTTTGCGCATCTCCTTGCAATAAGAAGTTAAAGTCAAAGTTTTTGTAATTCAGTCCGCCTGAAAGTCCAAAGGTGTATTTTGGAATACTATTCCCTAAAATAGTCCGGTCATTTTCATCTATTTTTCCATCGTTATTGATATCCTGGAATCTTAAATCTCCTGGCTGATCATTGACACGATGTGGATTAGCGGTAATTTCCGCTGCATTTTGCCATACACCGACAGACCTGAATCCATAGATTGAATTTAAAGGCTGACCAACCTGATTGACCAGTTCACCTGCCGCACCTATAATTTGCTTATCTGACAATCCATTAAATTTAAGCAGCTCATTTTTGTTATAAGAACCTGTCAGATTGAGCTGATAACCAAAGTCGGAAGATATATTATCTTTCCAGCCAATCAAAAGTTCCATCCCCCGGTTTTTCAGGATACCGACATTTTGTATTTGTGTACCCAGAATCCCCTGATCATTCGAAATACCCGATGTTGCAGGAATAGATACATTGGTGAGCAGATCTTCTGATTTTCTTTGATAGGCATCAAATGTTATGTTTAAACGCTTGTTCAGCAAAGTAGCATCCAAACCAATGTTAAAAAGTTTATTGGTTTCCCATCTGATATTTTTGTTGGGCAGGGTATTTATTGAACCTGTTTGTACTGCAGTATTGTTAAAGACATAACCATCTTTAATCTCTACTGTTGAATTATAGACGAAATTCGGGATATTACTATTTCCTGTCAATCCATAACTCACTCTGAATTTCAGGTCATCAACTACAGTTTTTAAAGGACTGAAAAAATCTTCAGCAGAAATTCTCCAACCCACAGAAGCAGAAGGAAAAAATCCCCACCGGTTAGCTGGTGCAAATTTAGAAGATCCATCTCTGCGTCCCACAGCTTCAAAAAGATATTTACCCTGGTAATCATAGTTCAACCTGCCAAACCATGATCTTCTGGAGCTGATGTCTGCGGTTCCTGTAGCTTTTACCTGTGAGGTGATATCTGTACCAAAGTTCAGCCAGTCGTTGGTCGGAAAGCCTCCGATCCGGTTCATTCTTGTTGCTTCTGAGTTTGATTGCTGCTCTTCATATCCTGCCAGAACCTTAAAGTTGTGAGCTTCATTGAAAGTTTTACTATACTCCAGTGTATTCGTCAGTAAATAGCGGCTGTCCTGATTATAAGTTTGTGTAAATTCTCTTTGCGAGGGTAAACGGCTATTCGATGCGATCACGTCTCCTTCGTAATTCCGGAACTCATAACTGGGACTGAAGGCTTTGGTAAGCACGGTTGATCTTTCATAAGTAATACTGGAACGCAGCTTTAAAGCCGGTAAAAATCTGTATTCTGCATAAGCGGTAGACAATAAATAATTTGCGGGGTTATTATTGGAATAGCCAAGACTGATCTCCCTGTCGTATACAGGATTCAATCCTGTATTTACAGCTCCTGAAGGATCATTCCGGCTATAGGCTCCAGGTCTGCCATCTGGGGTCATCAAGGGAATGGTTGGTGAAAAAATAGTCGCATCTGTAAAATCTGCCCCTCCCTGACTTTTGCTAAAACTGTATTGCGCTTGTAATCCTGTACTGAATTTTTCTCCAATCTGCCCGTCAATTTTAGTTCTGATATTTAAACGTTTGTACCAGGAATAAATAGCAGTACCGTTTTCATTGAGATAATTGGCAGAGAGCAGGTAGTTCATTTTCGGTGCTCCGCCAGAAATACCCACGTAATGTTCCTGCCTGATCCCTGTCTGCAGAATCTGATCTCTCCAGTTAGTCCCTTCTCCCAGGTTACGAATCTGATCATCGGTAAAAAGCGGCATTCTTCCCGAATTGATCCTTGCCTCGTTTTGAAGCATAGCATATTCTTTTGCATTTAACAATTCTGGCATATTAACTGCCTGGTTGAAGCCGGCTTTATAAGCATAATCAATCTTCGCTGTTCCGCTTTTACCACTTTTGGTCGTAATGATAATGACACCGTTGGCTCCGTTGGCTCCATAAATAGCAGAAGCAGAGGCATCTTTGAGTACAGTTACGGATTCTACTTCATCAGGACTGATCAGGTTGATATCGCCGGCAGGAACTCCGTCCACGACAATCAATGGAGAATTGTTAGTAAATGATCCTATACCTCTTATGTTTATAGTTGCGCCTGCACCGGGTGCCCCGCTGTTTCTATAAATTTGTACACCTGGCGCCCTGCCTTGTATGGCCTGGCCAATTCCGGTTGTACTGATTCCTTTAAACTCTTCCGCATCAATCCGCGTTACCGAAGCTGTCAGGTTAGCTCTTTTCTGTGCACCATATCCAACCACCATTACCTGAGACAATTCTGCAACATTCTCACTCAGTGCAGCGTTTGAAATCACCTGCTTTCCTTCTTGTATAACGATATCCTTAGTCAGCTTTACAAATCCGATACTCGAAAATGTTAAGGTGTAATTCCCGGCGGGGACTGCTGGAAACCGGTAATTCCCCTGAGGGTCTGTGATCGCTGTTTGAGCCCAGGTTCCATGCTCTATTTTTACCGTTACTCCTGGCAGTGGCTGCTTGCTTTTAGTATCTGTGACTGTTCCGCTTACTATGCCATCAACAATTGTTGTACGGTATTCACCGGGGATTATTTTCGGTTTTACAATAATCGTTTTTTCGGTTAGTGTATAAGTTAACGGTTTTCCTTCAAGACATTTTTCCATCACTATTTCGAGCGGAGTTCCGGAAAAATCGACATCCAGTTTCGCCGATGTATTTAACATTCTGGAAGAGACCAGAATATCATATCCTGTCTGGCGGGTAATTTCCCGGAACACCTTTGCTAAGGATGTGTTTTTCTGGCGAAAGGAGATACGCTGTCCAAAGCCGGCAGCACTCACCTGCATCAGAAGAGCAATCATTAAAATGGCTGTAAGTTTCATAACCAGCAGAAATTTAGACATGCAGGCAGAATGCCTGCAACTTTCTTCAGTATAAATTTTATACATTTGATTGTTTGGTTTATGTTTAATTAATATGTTCACTCAACAGTAAATTGATTATAGCCAATCATTTACAGAACCCGGACTGCAATCCTGGTTCTGTTTATAATTTATAATCAAATGAAATTCAGGGGTATCTTTTATAATTCATAAGGTTTGTTGGTTAGTTGATAGGTTTGACTTCAATCGTAAACTTGTCTTTTTCAGGAATTAATTTTTATTATTTCATCACGCGGATTGTTCTCCCTTCTATTTTAAAATGCACATCTCCGGTCAGCGCTAACATCTTAAGTACTTTGGAGACATGATCAAACCGGGAAACTGTTCCCCAATAGGTATTCTTTTTCATGTACTCTTGTTCATAGCTGATATCCACATCATACCAGCGGGCTACTTTGGTCAGTATACTGCCGAGTTCTTCATTGTTAAACATAAATTTTCCATTCTTCCAGGCAATTTCATCACTTGATTCGACTGAAATAATATGAAGCTGATCTCCGGAAAGGACAGCTTGCTGACCGGGCTTTAAAATTTGACCTTTGAAAGCAGCTGAGCCACCTCTGTCCGGGTCTGAAGAAACTATACGTACTGAACCTTCGAGTAAAGTAGTTTTACTTTTTTGATCTTCACTATAACTGCTGATATTGAAATGCGTACCTAAAACTTCTATAGTTTGCTTCCCGCTTTTCACCTTAAATGGCCTGTTTTTATTCTTGGCGACTTCAAAATAGGCCTCTCCTTTTAATTCAACATTTCTTTCTTTTCCCATAAAGCGTTCAGGAAAGCGCAGGGAGGATGCCGCGTTTAACCAAACCCGGGTTCCGTCTGAAAGTACAAGCTGATATTGGCCTCCTTTTGGCGTATTTATTAGATTAAACTGCTCTTGTTGCCCCGGCTTACCGGATTCATTTTCAGCGGTATAAACGAGCTGACCATCTTTCGATTTTTTAATCAGCATGCCTGGCAGATGGGTAATCAGTCCATTTTCTGTATCGTCTAAAATGATATGCTTCCCATTACTCAGACTTAAAATTGCTTTATTTCCTCCTGGCTTAATATCAGCGGTCTGTTCAGGATTGACGATCGCCTGTTGATGAGTGCGCCGGGGATAAAAATAAAATCCGGCAGCAACCAGCAGCAGAACTGCTGCGGCTGTGAGTCTGCTTTTGAAGAAATAAGGAACCAATTTTCTTTTTTTGAGCTGCCCGGAATTGGTTTTCTGATGGATAACCTCCCACATGGCCTTCTTTTTTTGCAGCGGGCCAGTTATGGAAACGAGCGGATCTCTTTTGAGTAGCTCTTCCATATAAAAACGCTCAACCAGCGCTTTTTCAGCTAAGGTACAGGTCCCTGCCAAGTAACTATCTATGAGCTGTTCTACCTTATTTTTGTCCATTCCAATATCTGGCTAATATTATCAAGACACCTGCCGGGCAGGCAGGGAGTAGATCAGCTGAAAATATTATTTACTAATTAACCAGATTATAAAAATTAGCTGTATCTGAGTCGAATTTAGTTTTAAACGAAGAATTTTTATGGCATTAGCCACTTGCTTCTTAACTGTTTTATCCGAGATCCCAAGAAGATCTGCAATTTCTCGGTGTGATAAATATGATTTACGGCTGTATTCAAATATTGCACGCATTTTTTGAGGAAGATATTGTATTTCAGATTCTATAGCACGTGCCAGATCTTTTTCATTGATTTGTTCGAGAATATGATTATCGTTCGTTTTTACAAATAAGGATAGGTTATCCATAAATTTGTGGTTATTTTTACGTTTACGGATCTCATTTAAAACTTTATGCCTGGCGGTAACGTACAGATATCCGGAAAGATTACTGGTAATCACTATGGCTGAAGATTTTGTCCAGAGTGCAACAAAAAGATCCTGAACCACATCCCCTGCTACTGCTTCATCTTTTAACATTTTCAGGCAATGGATATAAAGCACGCCCCAATACCGGTTATAAATTTCAGAAAATGCGCTATGATCTCCAGACTTTAAAAGTTCGGTCAGATCAAAATCAGACATTTCATTATACACAATCATTAATTGTTCCTCCGTATATCAGCCGTCTTGTTTAAGTTCTCCACTATTAAAGCTAAGCAGTTTTCATGACATAATTACGAACAGGTTTAAATTGCATAATATTATGGCAAAAATGCAAAATGCCTTAAGTTATCATTATTCTTTTAAGATGGCTTTCAGCGCTATACTAACACGTTTAAGAGATAACGGGAAATTTATCATATATTTCATCGCCAATCCGGCATTAATAAATTCTAACCTGACATTTGAATGAATACTAAAGTCAAGGGCTATTTTTGGGGATGTATTTCGTCTGCAACTTTTGGCCTGATACCGCTGTTTGCTTTGCCCCTGATGCGCAAGGGAATTCCTCATGATTCCCTTTTGTGTTATCGTTTTGCCTGTGCATCTTTATTGCTTGCGCTTTTTATGCTGTTTAAAAAGGAGTCCTTCAGAATTGCAAAAAGGGAAATTGTCCCTATGGCTGTTCTGGGTATATTGTATGCTTTATCAGCACAATATTTACTGGTGGCTTATGATTATCTGGGCGTTGGTACTGCTTCTACTATTCTATTTATATACCCGGTATTTGTCGCTATTTTAATGGCGGTGTTCTTTAAAGAAAAGGTAAGTTTGATTACTGTGGCAGCCATCGCAATTGCATTTTTGGGTGTTTGCTTATTGTATAAGGGAGATAATGGGGTCACGCTGAATTTATTGGGACTTGGTGCGATCTTAATTGCAGCAATGGCCTATTCCGTTTATATTGTAGCAGTTAATCAATCGAGAATACAATTGATGTCCGGCTATAAGCTCACTTTATATGTGATGGCTTCCAGTGCTGTTTTTTTCCTGTTCAAAGCACAATTGACTGTTGGTTTACAGCCTTTACCAGATATCAGATCGATTGTAGAGCTGGTCATGCTGGCGTTGCCCACCACAGCAATATCCTGCGTTGCCATGATATTTGCCGTCCAGTATGTGGGTTCTACAGTAACTGCAATACTTGGAGCTTTAGAGCCTCTGGTTGCTGTTGCTGTAGGTGTAATTGCGTTTAAAGAGGCTATTACACAAAATCTTGTACTCGGGATGTTATTGATCCTGATTGCAGTTATTATGATTATTCTTTCTGATTACCTGCACCAGAAGTTCAGCTCAAAAAGAGTTATATAATACTTGAAAATAATTAAACTCCCTGAAGATCTTATCATTAAAAAAAATATAGATGTATTGGCACTAAGATATCAGTACATCTTTGTATCATTGCATCTTTGTATAAAGAAACATTCAAATGAAGATTATAGCGATTATAAACCATAAAGGTGGCACAGGAAAAACTACCTCTACACTGAATATTGGCGCAGGTTTAGCACGTGCAAAAAAGAAAACGTTATTGATTGATATTGATCCTCAATCAAATTTGACAGAGGGCCTGGGATTAAGGGATGTCAAAGTATCTATTTATGATAGTATAAAAGATGATACAGCCCTGCCTATTGAATCAATCTCGGAATATTTAGACATCATCCCCTCTTCTTTAGATTTACTGGGGGCAGAAATTGAACTGGTTTCAAGACTCGGAAGAGAGACTATTCTGAAAAGATTATTGAAAGCTGTAGAAGGAAAGTATGATTATATATTGATTGATTGTGCACCTGCTTTAGGTATGCTGACTGTGAACGCGCTGGTTGCAGCAGACACAGTAATGATTCCATTAGAAGCTGAATATTTTGCTTACAGAGGAATTGACCGCCTGGTTTCTATTATCTCTGATGTCAGAAAACACTACAATGAAAACCTGACGATTGGCGGCGTGTTTATCACTAAAATAAATCCAAGAAGAATTATTACTGAGCAAATTACCGAAAGCATCAAAAAATATTTCAATGATAAATTATTTGCTACTTCTATCCGTATCAATGTAGCACTGGTAGAAGCACAATTGAAAGGAATAGATATTTTCGAATATGCTCCGGCATCAAATGCTGCAACAGATTATGCAAATCTGACAGATGAAATTATAGCTAAAATATAAGCGCATGGCAAAGAAAAACTTAGGTGACATAGAAGATAATAACAAGAACTTAGGAGGTGTATCTGCCTTATTCAATTCTCCCTCAAAAGAGAGCAGCACGAAAGAGGATAAACAGGTTATTCAGCCTGATGAAGAAATAGTGACTTATCCTTTAAGGCTTAAAAAGAGCTCTCTAAAGGCTTTAAAAATATTAGGTGCACAAAGAGGCGTTACGGTAAGAGAGTTGATTCTATCGCTGGTAGAAAAGGAATATGAAGTATAAATTGATAGTTGTACAAGATTGAATAGCTGTTTGATTACAACATACAGCTATTCAATTGTATTACCTTTTATGGACATATTTAGCAATTTTTGAATAGAGCTCCATTGGATTAAATGGTTTAGAAATATAATCATTCATTCCTGCGTCGGTCACCTGATTATTGATTTCTGCTAATACAGAAGCCGTTAATGCAATAATGGGCAATTCTTTAAATCTCTTTCCTGATAAATCCCTGATCGCTTTACTTGCTTCATAGCCATCCATTTTTGGCATCTGCAAATCCATCAATATTACATCATATTTATTTTTCTTTATCTTTTCAAGCGCCTCAATTCCATGAATTGCGTAATCGATATCCAGATCCCATTTCTTCATAAATTTACTTGCGACTATAGTATTAATCTCATTGTCTTCCACCAGCAGCACTTTAAAACCAGCAAGGCTTTCAAAAACTAAAGCTGGCATGATATAACCGCTTTTTTTCCGGCTCTTTCTAAACTGTAAATCAAAGAAGAAACTCGATCCTTTACCCAGGGTACTTTCTACAGAGATTTTGCCGCCTTTTAATTCTATTAAACGCTTGGTAATTGAAAGCCCAAGTCCTGTTCCTCCAAAATGGCGGGAAATATCCGCGCTCGCATGTGTAAAGCTTTCGAAAATATAATCTTTCAGATCCGATTCAATACCAATCCCTGTATCAGTGATTGTAAAACTTATATCGACCAGATCCTCTACTATTTTCTTCAGCGACAGGTCTATAATCACATAACCTTCGTTGGTAAATTTCAGCGCATTACTGATCAGGTTATTTAAAATCTGTGTTAATCTGACTGGATCCCCTACCAACATCTCTGGCAGATTCGCATCCATATTGATATTAAAAAAGATCTCCTTTCCTTCAGCATGTAAATGATGCGCTTGTTTAATACTATGAATCAGCTCAATTAAATTAAAATCTATCTTTTCAAGTGTGACTTTACCCAATTGAATTTTACTATAGTCCAATATATCATTGATAAGGCTTAACAAGCTCTCGCTGGAAAACTTTAATATATTCAGGTTTTCAAGCTGACCTGGCTTAGGATCTTCCTGCATGAGCAAATGGGTCATACCAATTACCGCATTCATTGGTGTGCGGATTTCGTGACTCATATTGGTTAGGAATTGTTGTTTAGCCAATATAGCCTCTTCTGCTTGCTGCTTCGCTTCCAGCAGCGCAGTTTCCGCTTCGCTTTGCTGAGTAATATTTAAGGCAAACCAGGTAACACTCCCCTGCTGACCGGGGCTGGGGAAAATATTACTTTGATAAACGAGTTCTTTGCCGCCTGCTTCAATTCTTGTTACAAACTGACCAGATTCTCCATTCAGTCCTTTCTTTAAGTCATCTGCTGTAGCTGGAAAAGCTTCAAAAGCATTTTTGCCAACAAGTTCATCGTTCTTCAAACCCAAATCCTGTAATCCAGAACCTATAGAACTTGTAAATATTCCTGCCGGGTCAACTTCATAAACTATAACAGGCAGATTATCCAATACGCCATTCAGCAGACGACTTTTGTCTTTTACCTCTTTTTGCAGCGCTACTTTTTCTGAAATATCCTGACAGCATACAGTCATACCACAAGTTTGACCTGACTGATCATACATCGGATTACAAATCATGCTGAAGGATGCCTTGTATAATTGCGGATCAGTAAATTCTTCAATGAATTCAATGGTTTCACCTGCCATTACCCGCCTGAATATTTTATGAATTCTGTCTCCATCCATACCACCATTCCTGCTCGCCATCAAAAGATAATTATCACCTATTTTAATATCCACACCTCTTCTCATCATTACTCTTTGCTGATGTGATTTATTAAAAGCGATATAATTAAAGTTTTTATCGAAAGCGAAAATACTGGCCCTTGTATTGTCCAAAACAGACTGAAGGGTAGCAATCTCTTCTAACAGTTTCTCCCTGGTTGGTTGTCCGGCACAAGTATCCGTCTCACTAATTCCTTTTAAATATTCCATTTTCCCTGATTAGATTTGCGTAGTCACCAACATGATATAACAATTAATCAGCCAGAAAATCGTTAGCCTCATCATATCAGGTTATTAAATTAGCTAAACATGTGCATTTTTTCAATTCATAAAGGATTGAGCTGATGATAAAAAGGAATTCCCACATCAAGAATAAATACGCGAAGCATCAGTGCTATGACAGTAGTGAGGCTTAGCACTATTTCGGAAAAAATGCTTCATTTCAGTATAAAAAAAGCAATTTCATAGTTACTCATCCTTTGTTCTTTATTCCGGTTTACAGGAATTATTATAATTAAAAACTTAAGCAATATCAGCCAGATCAGAAACCGGAAGAATGATAATACCAAGATAGAAGAAACTGTCTTTAATAATTCTTGTATTATCTTTGAGGGATGTATTTTAATCAGATTACCGAAGGCTCCGGTAGCAATTCTGACTACAGTTGTAATCACATTCAATTTTGAACAGAACATGATCAGAATTCAGTATCTCTAAAAGATTTAGCGATGCTGCCAGCAATATTCTCCCGTTTTAACCATACGTTTGCATCTAAGGCCCTTTTTCGTAATTCCTTTACACTGAGAACTTACTGCCGGCCGGTTATTCTTACTGGGTTTTGAAAATAAAGTTTTTACCGCAGATGAACTGCTCCTGCTACAAACACCGCAATTGCCACCCGAATTACAATGGGCACAATAGTTACATTAGCGGATTGCATTGAAGGAACAGACTTTATCTAATTTTTTGACTTAAATAATAATGCCAGAGCATCATGCTGGCAACTGTCCGGTAGGGTTTCCATTTTTCAGCAATGTTCAGAATTTTATCCTTGGTAATATTTGCCGGGAGCGATTTGACTCTTTTCAGGGCATTGACCGCAGCCAGATCTCCAGCTGGAAAAATATCTGCACGGCCAAGCACAAACATCAGGTAAACATCTACGGTCCAGTTACCAATACCTTTTAATTTGGTTAAAGCATTTCGCACCGCTTCATTATCCAGCTGATTGAATTCTTCAAGGTTAATTTGTCCATCTAATAAGGCTTTGGCTAAGGATCTGGTGTAAATCGTTTTTTGCCGGCTAAAGTAACATGCTTTGAATTCTTCATCGGTCAGAGACAATATATTTGCAGGTGTAAGTTCTGGTAACCGCTCTTTCAATTTGTTTAAGGCAGACAAGGCGGAGGCCAGAGAAACTTGCTGCTCCAGGATTATATGGACCAGGCTTTCAAATGTATTGGGTCTGGTCCATAGTGGAGGATACCCATAAGCGCTGATGATATTGCCCAGATCTGCGTCTGCTTTTGCAAGTTGATCGCAGATGGAATGGTATTCATATATTTCCTTAATCATTGCTTTTAAATATACTTCGGCTCAGTCGCTGCAAGATAGTAACGTCTTGCGTAATAATTTCTGCATCAGCCATCATTTTATCTTTTAATAGTATATGCCCGGGCAATGCAGATAAGTCATTGTTAAAATCGACCTTTGAAATGAAAATACTATCCTGCTGAGGAATAGGATCAATATATTTAATAGTACCTCTGATCGTACCATAGGTTTGATATGGGTATCTTCTTAATTTAATCAGCACTTGCTGCCCTTCTTTAACTTTGGTCAGCATATTTTCCGGAACAGCCATTTCTCCATAAAATTTCTGATCAGCTGAGGTATCAATTTTCAATGTCGTGATCACAAGGTCAGGATATTTGATAAAAGCAGATAGTCCGGTGATTAAAATCAACAGCACAAAAAACATAAAGATACCCCAGCGCAGTAACCAGGAAGGAACTGTGGTAATAATTTCTTGAATTGCAGGACTATGAATTACCTGCTCGCTATTTTGTTTTTTTACGGGTGACATTTTAAATGATGATTAAGTTCCTAACTCCAGCTGATTTTTGACAAGCAGATAATAAGCGCCTTTTAACTGGCTTAATTCCTGATGTGTACCTTGTTCAATGATACGCCCCTTATCGAGTACAATGATATTATCGGCATCCCTGACTGTACTTAACCGGTGTGCTACGATGATTACGGTTCTTCCTGTGAAAAATTCTTTGAGGTTATTCATGATTGTCCACTCATTATTGGCATCCAGTGAATTCGTAGCTTCATCAAAAAAGATATACTCTGGATCTTTGTATACGGCACGGGCTATTAACATCCGCTGAAGCTGCCCCTGGCTTACGCCATTACCTTCAGCACCAATCATTGTATTTAAACCCCGCGGCAAACCATCAATAAAATCCTGAATGTTAGCAACTTTGATTGCATGATTCAACTTTACCGGATCGGCAGGTATTTCACCGACGGCAATATTACGTTCAATCGTATCAGAAAATATAAAGCCATCCTGCATCACTACGCCACATTCATCACGCCATGCTTTATAGCTGATACTATTCAATGATTCATTTCCAATGTTGATTTCACCTTCATCGGGTTGATAAAATCGTAACAATAACTTCAGAATTGTAGTTTTTCCACTACCACTCATCCCTACAATTGCAGTGGTTTTACCTTGTGGAATTTTCAAGTCAATATTCCGGAGTACGGGCATATTTCCTGTTCCGGGATAACGAAATGATAGCTGCTCAATGCTGATATCTTTTTGAACAGGAAGCGTATCGTTCCATTCTTTATCATGCTGTTCTTCATCATCCATCTGATAAATTTCATTTAAACGTTCTAAACTGATTCTGGCATCCTGAAAGCCTTGTATAAAACCAAGCATTTGTTCTATTGGCCCGTTCAGCTGTCCAATAATATATTGTACTGCGACCATCGCACCCAGCGTCATATTTCCGTCTATTACTGCCCTCGCGCTTAAAAATGCGATCAGCAGATTTTTCCCTTCGTTAATTAACGTTGAGCCACCTTGCTGATACTGGCTCAAAGCAAGATTTTTTACGTTAACATTAAATAAACTGGCCTGAATATCTTCCCATTCCCACCTTTTCTGCTGTTCGCAGTTGTTGAGTTTAATCTCCTGCATGCCTGTAACCAGCTGCACTACATTACTCTGATTTTTTGCCGATATTTCAAAGCTTTTATAGTTGAGTAATTTCCGGCGATTTAAAAACAGAACGATCCAGCCCATGTATAAGCTACTGCTGATCAGAAAGACAAAAAAGATAGTCATATTGTAATACGCGATGACTACAGAGAAAATCAATAAGTTAAAGATAGAAAACAGCGTAGTTAATGCTGTGCCTGTTAAAAAGGTTTCTATCTTTTTCTGATCATTCATCCGCTGCATAATATCACCAGTCATCTTGGTATCAAAAAAGACCATAGGGAGCTTCATCAGCTTAATAATGAAATCGGTCAGGATAGAAATATTAACCCGGATACTGATATGCAGTAATATCCAGGAACGGATAAAGTCTACGCTGATCCGCCCGATAATCAGCGCACCTTGTGCAATAAGAATAACATATATAAAATTAAGATTACGGGTATTAATTCCGACGTCCACAATGGATTGTGTTAAAAATGGGGCAATCAATTGTAAGATACTTCCCGCAGCCAAACCGAAAAACAGTTGAATAACCAGCTTTCGGTAGGTCATAAAATAGCCAAGCAAAAATGACCAGCGAACTTCACTGCCTGTTTCATTTTCATGTGCATAAAACTCAGGAGTTGGAGTTAAAGTTAAGGCTATGCCTTCATCAGGACCATCCTTATCTATCCAATTGCGGGAAAAGTCTTCTGCATTAAGTTTGACATGCCCATTTCCTGGATCAACAATGAAGTATTTATTGTTCTTTATTTTATAAAGTACCACAAAGTGATTTTGTCTCCAGTGCAGGATTACCGGCAACTGAGTTTCTTCCAGCCCCTTCAAGCTGGTAATGATTGCATCGGAATCAAATCCAATCTTACTGGCAGCATTATGGATACCTAACAGGGATACTCCCTCTCTGTTGATTTCACAATATTGCCTCAATGTTTGCACTTTAAAACTACGCCCATAATGTTTAGCTACCATGCGAAGACAAGTGGGACCGCAGTCCATCAGATCGAATTGTTTATAAAAAGGAAAACTCATGAAGCGTCTTGTATTTATTATTGAGTAATAGCTAATTTAGGTACATGGGTTGAAATAGCCAGTTGCGAGCTGTAATATTTTTCCAGAAAATGATAAATAACCAATTCATGTTTACGCGGATTATTAACCAGCAAACGATTCAGATACATATGCAACAGACTTTCCATCAGGTGATCGGGTGGTGTCTGATTACCTGATTTAAGCAGGATAGTTTGATAAACCAACCTGTTCATAGCTGATCTTTTTTTATAAACCGCCACAGCTTCTTCAATCTCATTTAATTCATCTAAATCAGCATTCATATGCAAAAATATATTTTTCTGTTTTTGACGATATTTCTCATTCAATTGTTTTTGCAAAGCTGGATCGCCGCCAAACTCTCTGAAAAAACCCATTTGCAGTCTTTTTAACAGCTCTTTTTTTTCAAGAATTGTATAACCGAAATCTGTTAAAAGCATATCAGCTCCTCTGAGTGCAAATAAAAACCGGTATTCTTCCAGTTCAGGACTATCCAGTAATCTGGCAAATTTGAGCACTGCCAGGCTATCATTAAAAAACAGAGATTCTACCTCTGCTATGATAGGTGCACCATAACGTTCCAACTCTCGTGAATAAGTGTCCAGCACAACTTTACTGATCAGGTTACTGGCTAACAGAGGTTCCAGCACTTCCATAAATTGCTGTTGAACTTTCAGCTGCTTTGCCAGGTCTGAGTTGTAAAATCTGACCCGGATATGGAATGATTCATCGATATACCTGATGAAATGAAATTTCTCAAATAAGTTTTGTCTGATGCCGTCTTCCACAAATTCAAGCAGTTCATTTTTCAGTATTTTTTCACCTGCTGTGGGCCCGCAATAAATTTTAAAAAATAACCATTCACTAAATGGAGAAAACTTCCTTTTAACCGGAATTTCATTCTTTAAAGAGGTAAAATCACTTTTCAAAGCATGGTTCACCAGACTCTTATCCAAACCTACATCTTCTCTTTTTAAAGGGATAATCAATTCATTGGTATGCGGATTTCCATTTGCATCGCATACGATACAGTTTTCATTGGTAAAGAGGAATTCTTCAAGCTGTACACTTTCATATCGTTTCAGATAATGAATGAATAAGTCGGCACCTGCCAGCTCTTCCAGGTCAATTAAAAGCTTATTGTCGTGTTCCACATAAGCAACTTTTTGTGGGATATGGTATTGAATTCTTAATGCCCGGCAATAGTTTAAATATTCATTTCTCTCTTTCGGAATGGCCGGCAGCTCTTCTTTTTTAAGAATCCATCGCGCTTTTCTGACGATCAGGTTTTTATAAACAACTCTTGGCAGATAAGTTAATGAAGACAACACCCCCCAGTTCCAGGCATCAGGTTGTGCTTGTCCTTGTGTTTGCAAGTCGCATAAAAACTTATAAACTGGTAAACTTCGGGTGGAGAAATTATGGGCAGAAGTAAGTTTGGGAATAATATATTTATTGTGTTTTCTGCTCCTCAAAAGTACCTTGTTGTTTTTAACGCAAACCATAATATCCTCTACAGGTATTTGATTTTCTGCCGTTAAGCCAGATTTACCGATATAAGGTATTTCATAATTTCGCAACAAAGGCCTGAGCAGCACATTACCAACTCTGGCTTGTGGAAGATGCACAATATCTGCGTAAATATGATCCGGGAATTCCTTTTCTTCTTCTTTAAGGATTTCTTTTGTAAAATCGCAGAGTTGCTGGTCTCCATGTGCAAATCTGGACAGGAGATTGCCCGAAGAAGTACCTCCAAAGCTGGAAAGCTCAAAAATGAAGTTTTCTGCATCAAGCTTACCACCAGATTTCAACAAACTTCCCATCAGGTGTAAGCTGTTCGAAAATTTATAATTTGTAACCTTGGGTTTAAAAGATTTTAATTCTTCTTCAGTAATTTCAATAGTTGTTTTTTGATGTTGAAGATAGTCGTTGTGTTTGTGCAGTACAAATTCTTGTATATAATCGAAATTAATAGTTTTTGCAGCAACAGGGCCTTTCAAAGTGAGGTTTTCAACCAGGCTGTTTTCACCTGCCGATGACTGATCACTTCCGGCATAACCAATTCCCAGCTCTGCATCCAATGCGAATGATAGCGGGACTTCTTCAAATTCATAACGTGCCGAAAACTTACTTTTAAAGTTATTCAGATCCCTGCCCTCACCCGAAAGGCTCAGGGCGTACAAGTCTTCGGTTTGTTTAAGAATACGATCAATAATACTTTGATCAATTGTGTGCGCTTTCGCTGCAAAGAAAAGATCGGTCTGCAATAGATTTGATGGAATTTGTATGGGGAAATCGAGTGCTTTTAAGCTATCTTCTATTTCTTTATAGTAGCCCACTCCTGCCTTTGGATTCTTGATCAGCTGTTGAATTCCCTTCAATTTCAGGAGTAATTCATCGACTTGATGCAGCGTTTCCAGCTGTTCTATTAATACATTCAGGGGATCTTTACCGGTAACACAAGGTTCTAAGTCTGATAAAATGAGTTGAGAATCTACCATATCTGCAATAAATTCAGCAGCCTCTTCCAGGCTTATATTTTCATGGCTTTTAAGTATTTGTGCCAGACTTTCGAGTGTAGCTCCTTTTTGAGCTGTCAGCAGAATGTCTGTAATATAATTTGTCTTTTTTATAGAAGTCAGCTCGTAAACGCGCTGAGTATCTATCAAAGAATAAGTTGCATAGCGATAACTGTCAGGAAGTTCGTATAAACTATTATTAGTATAAAATTTAAGCTGGCTGACAATTTCAGGAACTGTATTCAGATAGGTGATCATCTCGTTAAGATAGTTCATATCCAACCGGACACTACGGATATGCTGATCAGCATGATCCAGCTGAAGATTTGTTTCTTCTGCCTTGATCGCGATCAATTTAACGCCTGCCAGTGTTCCATATGGTGTACATCTGCTACAGCTGCGCAACCAGTATTTGGCAAAGGATAGTTCCAGTTTTTCTTTTTCTTTCGCGGTAAGATCATTCTCTTTCAACAGCTCTTTCCAGAATTCGGGAGAGGATAAATAGATGCCTTCCTGAAGTAAAGTTTGTCTTTCTGCTGAAAAATCATTGGCTAAGTTCAGGCTCTGCAGTGGAGTACGCAGTAAAACAAAAGAATAACTTTTAATCATATATTTAATCATTAAGCATGATGCAGTAATCCCAGCTAAAGTCTCCGGTAAGATAGCTGAGCAGAACCAGTCCGATACCACTTATTCCGTTTAATAATCCATAAGAGTTTGTATATTTTCCGGTTACATCTGGTGAATAGGATTTGAAACCTGCATAACCATCCGGATGACAAGAAAAGTCTATTGTTTGCCGTATCCAGAAATCACAGGCTTCTTTGAAAACAGGATTTTTAGTGTAATGCCACATTTTATTGTAAACGTGGGCTATACCAGCACTGCCATGGCAAATCCCGGCATCTTTAACCATCGTCTGTTCTTCGCTTCTTCTTTTTGAGGTATGTGTCAGTATCTCTGTCCCTAAATCTTTCAGCACTGTATCTTCAAAAACCATCCCGGCCTGGTAGAGTACAAAGCCTATGGTTAAATCTCCGTAACACCACCCTACCCGACTGTATCCTTTTAAGGGTTCATCGAATGTTAGAATATTAGGGAACAGACTATTATTGGTATTTCTATTGATAGTTGATTTGAATAAATCTGCAATATCAAGCGCCAGTTTTTTAGCCGCTGCAGAACAGATATTCTTTTGATAACATTGCAGACAGAATTTTAAAACACTGGTTAAACCGTGTGCCATACCCAGGTTAATTTTATTGTTTACCGGGAGCTGACTGGTCAAATCAAAATGCGCAATAAACATCTTGTCTGATGACTGATAGGCGAGCTTATGCAGCAGTCTGAAAAATGTTTCCTGAAATTCAGAGAATTGACTGGTCTGTTCATACAAAGAGTGATAGGCAATTCCAATGGAACCATGAAGAAAATCATAATTTCCATCTTTCAGGTAATGAATAGCCTGCTCAAATAATTCAGGATTATCATCGCATAGTATTTCCCAATTCTCTTCGTCTAATAAATCCTTAACTTTTAAATAGGAAAAGAACCAGTTAACTCCTGCTTTACCAGACGAGAAAAAAGCGCTTTGACAACCAATTGAATCTTCAGAAAGTGTTTGAAGATTATTTTCAAAATGCTCCAGGTTATCAACGTGATTTTCAGCATGGGTACCAGTATAGCTGATATAAGATTGATCAAAAAGACAGTATCCGGCTTCCCCGTCGAGAAGTGATGGTTGATAATAATCACGGTTTTTAAGTGATAAATATATTTTATCCAGTGTAATTTGAATTTCTTCTTTCATATAAAAATATCGGTCACCTGTTTACTATGGAAGAATAGCCAGTTTATAAGCTGGCTATTCTTTAATGTTACGTGTTTAAAACTGGAAAATTAATGCTAAACAACGCAAACTTGCACATCACTAAAGTCGCAGCAAAATCTACCGGTATGAGCTGTCAATGGTATTCCACCATAAACTTTTCCCATTTGCTCCGTGGTCAGTGAAGCAACTTTTTCCTTTTTTAAGCGAAGTCTTTCTGAATTCAATTTAATTTTTTTCATTTGATAACGATTTTAGGTTAAATAAAATAGTTCTGTTTTGCTAAAATTTAAACAGGATGTGTTTAAACTTAAAAGCGTAAGTTTTAAGCGCAGATTGCTTCAATAGTCAACAGGCAGCAAAATCTTCTGGTATCAGTGGTAATTGGTGCCCCACCATAAACTTTACCCATTTGAGCTGTAGTTAAAGAAGCAACCTTTTCTTTTTTCAGACGAAGTCTTTCTGAATTCAATTTAATTTTTTTCATTTTGCAATGATTTCAGGTTAAATAAAATAAATCTGTTTTACTATAATTTAAACGCAATGTTTAAAACTAAGGCTCAACAGGACAGATTGAATCTGACAGATCACAGCAGAATCTTCTGGTAATAGTTGTCACTGGTATGCCACCATAAACTTTACCCATTTGTTCCGTGGTTAATGAAGCAACTTTTTCTTTTTTCAAACGTAGTCTTTCTGAGTTTAATTTAATTTTTTTCATTTTGTAATAATTTTAGGTTAAATAGTTTTGTTTTGTTAAAATTTCAACGTTAAGTGTTTAGACGTAAGGAATTAAGGTTCAATAGAACACAGGATAGGATCTGTAAATTCGCAGCAGAATCTTCTGGTAGCTGTTGTTACTGGTACTCCACCATAAACTTTACCCATCTGATCGGTAGTCAAAGAAGCAACTTTTTCTTTTTTCAAACGCAGTCTTTCTGAATTCAATTTAATTTTTTTCATTTGGCAATGCTTTTAGGTTAAAAAATATAATTCTGTTTTGTTAACTTTATTAGTTACGCATTGAAACGTAAAATCTTAAAGTACTTCAGGACAGATTGATTCTGACCAGTCGCAGCAGAATATCCTGGTAGCTGTAGTAACTGGTATTCCACCATAAACTTTACCCATTTGATCGGTAGTCAAAGAAGCAACTTTTTCTTTTTTCAAACGCAGTCTTTCTGAATTTAATTTAATTTTTTTCATTTTGTAATGATTTTAGGTTAAAAAAATATAATTCTGTTGATCTAAAATATTAATTTTTTTCCAATATAAAAATATGTCATTTTTATGTTACAAAAGTATCAGTATTATTTAATTGATAAAAAAGAAGTATATATGCCATTTTATATTGAAAAAGCTATATTTCAGTAACTAATTCAAAAACAGACGGATAAAAAAAATATTTCTGTTAATGGTGCAATTAAAGAAGCCGGGCATTATTTTGACAGGAAATCATTCGCTAACCTGATCATTCCCAGCGCTGATAAGTTATTAATCGGCAAAGAAAAGACAAGTGTTTTTTAAGCTGGATTGAAAACAGCTAGAATTTGTTCATCAAACTCCGTGGCTCAAAAACATATATGTATTGTTTTAGACAAATACCGGGTATATTATGGTAGCTTTAGAAACTAGTAAAAGGATTTTTTCCTTCGTACTCAAATTAATAATTTTCATTACATTTTATTTCCACCCATTTTAAATACGATCTTTTAGGTTATGCATATGAAAAAAAACGATTCTGATGAATTAATCATTGCGCACAGAGAGATCATTCTTCAAAACAAGGAGATAGAAAAAAGAGCTGAAGAGCTGATCATTGCCAACAAAAAATTGCTTTTTCAAAATGAGGAGAAAGAAAACAGGGCAGCAGAATTAGTTATTGCCAATAAAGAGCTTGCTTTTCAAAACAAAGAAAAAGAAAAAAGAGCTGAAGAGCTCAGCATCGCGAACAGGGAGCTTAAAAATGCACAGGATGACATTCGTAAATTAAATGACGAATTAGAGCAAAAAGTAATTGAGCGTACTGCACAATTGGAATCTGTGAATAAAGAATTAGAGTCTTTTTCTTATTCTGTTTCACACGATTTACGCGCCCCGATCAGAGCAATCAATGGCTATACGAAAATTCTGAAAGAGGATTATGCGGAGACATTTGATGCAGATGGGGTTAAAATCCTTCAGGCTATCATTAACAATTCAAAAAAGATGGGTGAGCTGATTGATGACCTGCTTGCATTTTCAAAACTCGGAAGGAAGCAGGTTACTGAGTCTGATATCCAGATGTCTGATCTGGTAAATACGATTCGGGAAGAACTAATATTCGACGATCACGAAAACATACCTGAATTTGAAGTGGATGTTCTTCCAGGTGCTAAAGGGGACAAATCACTGATTAAGCAGGTCTGGATTAACCTGATTTCCAATGCCATTAAATATTCCAGAAATAAAGCACAGGCGAAGATTGAAATCGGTGCTTATACCAAAGATAATCTTATTGTATATTTCGTAAAAGATAACGGAGCTGGGTTTGATATGCAATATTATGATAAGCTTTTCGGGGTTTTTCAAAGGTTACATTCCCAGGAAGAATTTGAAGGTACAGGCATAGGTCTGGCCATAGTGCAAAAAATAGTGCAGCGTCATAATGGAACAGTCTGGGCCGAATCAAAAGTAGATGAGGGGTCGTGTTTCTATTTTAGTCTGCTGGCATAAAACATTAAAAAAAGAGAAATGAGCTATCATAACGTTGAAATTTTATTTGTTGAAGACAGTGCCGATGACGCTGCGTTAACTATTCGTGCACTTAAAAAAAGTGGTTTCACCCACAAACTATATCATGTTATCAATGGTGCAGAAGCATTGGATTTTATTTATTGTAAAGGAGCCTATGCAGACAGAAGCGAGAAGGAATTTCCTAAACTGATTTTACTGGATTTAAAAATGCCAAAAGTATCTGGCTTACAGGTGCTTGAAAAAATAAAATCAGATCCAATTCTTAAATCTATCCCTATTGTGATGTTAACGTCGTCAAATGAGGGCCCTGATATTGAAAAGTGCTTCACGTTGGGTGCAAATAGTTATATCGTAAAGCCTGTAGACAGTGATAACTTTTTTAACGCGGTAAAAGAAATTGGTTTATACTGGATGGTTCTAAGTCAGCCAGCTCATTAGTATCTGCTCCATTAATTTTCTCCATTTAATTTTTACGTCGTATTGATAATGGCACCAAATCTTAAAATACTTATTCTTGAAGACAACGAAAGTGATGCTGATCTGCTTAAACGCGAATTAAAAAAATCAGGCTTGACTTTTACGGCTGAAATTGTCCAGACGCGTACAACTTTTGAAAACGCACTGAACAACTTTGATCCCGATTTGATCTTATCGGATTACTCACTTCCGTCTTTTGATGCAGCTGAGGCTTTCCAAATCAAACAGAATAAATATTCCCACATCCCATTTATCATTATTTCTGGTACAATTGGAGAGGAGAATGCAGTGGAGCTGATTAAGGCCGGAGTAACCGACTATGTTTCCAAAAGTAAACTATTTACACTGTCTACAAAGATTAACAGAGCGCTAAATGATATGCAGGCGCGAAAAGAAAAATTAATCACTGATGAAAAGTTAAAGATTATCAATCAGGAGCTTTTAGAACTGAATCAGGAACTGGAAGCAAGGGTTACACGCCGTACTGAAGCATTGGCAGAAAGTGAAAGCCGTTTCCGCAGTATGATGGAAACCATTCCCCAGATTGCCTGGACAAATACAATTAAGGGAGAAGTCGTTTTCTATAATCAGCGATGGTATGACTATACCGGGTTCAATGACCAGCAAACAAGAGCTCTGGGCTTTAAAGCAGTAGTTCATCCTGATGATTTGAAAATTGGCTTTGGTCAGTTCAGTTCTATTCTTAAAACTGGTAATGGAGGGGAGTTTCAAATCCGTGTAAAACGGGCAGATGAGCTTTACAGATGGCACCTGATCCGCTTAATGCCGATCATGGACCAACAGGGAGTAATGCAGCTTTGGGTAGGTACAGCCACAGACATACAGGAACTCAGGTTATTACAACAGTATAAAGACGATTTTATTATTATTGCGAGTCATGAGCTTAAAACCCCGATAACCAGTTTAAGGGGATCTCTTCAGCTTTTGGATAGAATTAAAGATAATCCTCCTGCGGGTGCGTTGCCAAAACTGATTGGACAGGCAAACAGAGGCTTGGAAAAAGTAAATACGCTTATCGAAGATCTGCTGAATTCCAGCATGGCTAATCAGGGTCAGCTCCATATTCGTCAGCAGCATTTCAATATTTCGGAAGTGATTAAAGATTGCTATCAGGATAGTATCAAAGATGGCTTATATACGGTCAGTGTTGAAGGAGATATGGAAACAGAGGTCTATGCTGATCCTGTACGAATAGAACAGATAGTTGTTAATTTCATCAATAATGCTATAAAATATGCTCCTGAATCAAAGGAAATCCGTATCCGGATTGACAAAGCTGATGCAGTTGTCAAAGTCTCAGTGATAGACAGAGGACCCGGTATTCCATCAGAAAAACTTCGTTATGTTTTTGACCGTTATTACCGTGCAGAAAATTCTGGAAGTCATTATACCGGTCTGGGGCTGGGACTTTATATTTGTTCGGAAATCATTAAAAAACATAATGGACAGATTGGTGCTGAAAGTGAATTAGGCAAAGGCAGTACTTTCTGGTTCACACTGCCCGTCGAATAACTCACTCAAATATATTTTTACAAGTACTGTTATACCAGAAAATCAGGTGTTAATAAGGCTATTTCAATCGCCAATCAGGCATTTTCAGGGCTAATATAACCCTGTCTTTTTATAAAAATAATCGATCCAAAGCAAAAATGTAAAACATTTAGTACTCCTCTATGTTTAATCAATCCGTCGGCTTTATTCCTCTAAATAAAAGAACTGGATGCGCTATGACGGATAAACTTATTAAATCAAACTTATGGGAAATCTACTTTACCTCGTCGCCGTAATATTAATCTTATTATGGATTTTTGGATTCTTTTTTAATGGCTTCGGACCAGGCGCCGGTGGCTTAATACATGTGCTTTTGGTGATTGCTGTAATCGCAATTATACTCAAGGTAATTAATAGAGCTTCTTAACCGGACTGCTGAGATTATTTCAATCCGCAAAACAGTTAATCGATTTTTTTTAAAACTAACACAGCATTACGTTGTTCTTCTAATTCAAAAACAAATATTACTATGAGCGTATCAGAAAAAACAATAGCAACTTTAAACGACCTTACAGAAATAAACAATGACCGTGTAGCGGGATTTGAAAAAGCAGTTGCAGATATCAATGATGAAAATATAGACTTGAAAGCAATATTTCTGAAATACAGTGAGCAAAGCCGCAAATTCAGTCAGGAACTTACTGCGATTGTAGCTGGTTATGGCGAAGAAGTAGAAACTGGTAATAGTGTATCAGGTACTTTACACCGCGCATGGATTGATGTTAAATCTTTATTTGGCGGTAGTGACCGTGCAAGTATCCTTTCAGAAGCTGAACGTGGTGAAGATGCAATTAAAGCAGCTTACAAACTGGCTCTGGAAGAAGGAGAATTAAGTGCTGACGCATTAGATACAGTAACCAGACAAGCTGGAGATATTAAATCTGCACATGATGCGATTAAAGTCCTTCGTGATGCTGCAAAAGCAGTAAGCTAGATTCAATTTATACTAGAAAAGCCGCTTAATCAGATTAAGCGGCTTTTTTTTATGGTTTCTCCTAAAGCTTACTTATTGTATTGATCATCGGTTACCTGTTCCATCCATTCGACAGGTGAACCATCCAACTTTTCCTGAATAGCTATATGGCTCATCGCAGTAGTACAAGTAGCTCCATGCCAATGTTTTTCAGCAGGAAAAAAGTACACCACATCACCTTGATGAATGTCTTCTCTGGTGCCTCCCTCCCGTTGTACCCAACCTGATCCTGAAGTTACAATTAACGTTTGTCCAAAGGGATGGGTATGCCATGCTGTACGTGCTCCGGGTTCAAAAGTTACAATTGCCATTGCCACACGAGATGGTTCTGGTGGACTGATCAACGGATCGATTCTTACTGATCCGGTAAAATATTCTGCAGCACCTTTTCCTGAAGGCTGCGAACCATTACGTTTAATTTCCATTATTCCTATAATAAATATTTACTCCTAAATATAACCAAATACGGTTACTGGCTCAGTATAAAGCTCATTAGCGCCGATATCTTTGCGGACAAATAAATCATGAATTGGTTCTATGTCTTCAATTGTTGCAATTCTGCAATTCATATATTTTCTATTATAGTTTTCAACTGTGGTGCAAATCCTAATCCCCACTTATCGACAGCCGAAACTAAAGGTAGTATAGATTTCCCGGACTCAGTCAGAAAATATTCGACTCTTAGCGGAATTTCCGCATAAATTGTTTTCCCCAGAATCCCATGTAATTCCAGTTCACTCAATTGTTTTTGCAAGACCCTTTTGGTGATCCCTTTGATGGTATTAACCAGATCTCTGGGACGTGTTGTCCCTTTTGCAATTTCATCAAGTAAACAAAATTTCCATTTAGAACCTACCACCTCCATAGCCACGCTAAGGCCACATTCATAATCAATTGGAATTTTTCTTTGATACATCAGCTTATTTATATTTTTAGCGCCATAAAAGTAAACAAATACACAGTTTAATGCATGGTGATTAAATGATCACCAAATGATTAATTAACCCCTTATTGATCAACTCCCTTTTTAAAATCACTTTTGCCCCGACAAATTAAATAAGCTTATTAAAACTGTAAGATGAAAACTCTGATTATTGTCATTCATCCGGATCCTGAAAATTCAGTGATCAACAAACGATGGATAGAAGAATTGAATAAATATCCTGAAAAGTATACTGTACATGAGCTGCATAGTTTATATCCTGATGAAAATATTGATATTAAGCAAGAACAACGATTATTAGAAGCTCACAATCAAATTGTATTTCAATTTCCCTTCTACTGGTTTAACTGTCCGCCGCTTTTCAAAAAATGGCTGGATGTGGTATTAACTCATGGATGGGCGTATGGTAATGGCAGCCCTTATCAAATGACCGGCAAAAAGATTGCCTTAAGCATTTCGGCAGGTATCAACGAGGAAGACTACCAGGCTTCGGCGAGGTATAAATATACATTGAAGCAATTGACAGCTCCATTTGAGATCACTTTTGACTATATAAGAGCAGATTACAAACCACTCTTTGCTTTCTATGGAACAGAACATCAGCCTACTACAGAGAGAATAGAAAAAATTACGCTGGATTATATTTCATTCCTGGAAGCTTTGTAAAAAAACAAGCTCACCTTGCTCTGATCTCTGCTCTGGCATGAAAGTAGTATATGTATTGCTATAAAATCAAAAACAATGAAATTACCATCGTTGAAGCAGATCAGTTTTAATAAAGTAAAGAAAGATGCGAAAGAAGGCTTTAAACAGCTTGCCGAAGGCGGTTTTAAACAGATCTTTAACCAGATTGATCAATTGAATATTAAGAAAGGTGTGGATACCATGGGCGTCGACAAGTTTATTAATCAATGTGCATTACTGGCAGCCGGCTCTGGTTTAATTACAGGGGTTGGCGGGATTGGAACGATGTTGATTGGCACCCCTCTGGATGTAATCAATATCATCGCTCAGCAGTTCAGAGTGACTTTGGCAATTTCCTATCACCATACAGGCAAATATAAAATTAGTTTTGACGACTTTTTTAAAATTGTAGCGTCCTCTGTAAAGGCCGATACCAAACTGGCCATCAGCAAAAATGTGATGGAAGAAGTTGCAGAGAAAATCCTGATGGGCATAGGTTCTAAAGCAAGCCGCCGGCTGGTACCTGTGGTTGGTGGTGTGATTGGCGGAACTGTAAATTATCTATTTATTAAAGGAGTAGCGAAGGAATTGAGAGAGAAGTAAAAAAAATTGTAGATTTAAGTAGTTTACACAATCCTATTCATTAACTCATGATGCGATCTTATAAAAGAACTACAGCCGTTTATGCTGTCCTTCTGCCCCTGCTGTTTACCTGTACAAACACCTATGCACAAACTAAAGCTGCCGGTAGTCCGAATCAGCCTGTAGAAACTCAACCTGCCAATTCGAAATATAAGCCTGCTTTTGCAGGACAGACGCGAATTGCTGGCGTAAAAACTAAAACGCCCTTTACAGTTACGCTGTTAAATAAAACTTTAGAGCATCCCTGGGGAATTTGTCTTTTACCTGACGGACGTTTTTTAATCTCTGAAAAGATGGGCACAATGTCCATTGTAACCACAGCCGGAAAAGTAGTGAAGAAAATTACAGGTTTGCCAGCCGTAGTTCCCGACGGACAGGGTGGCTTACTGGATGTAAATATTGATCCACAGTTTTCGACCAATAGAATGATCTACTGGGCTTATTCAGAACAGGCCTCCGGAGGTAGTTTATTAGCAATTGCCAAAGGAAAATTAGCTGCAGACGAAAGTAAAGTGGAAAATATTGAAGTGATATACCGCGCCACGCCAGCCTACAAAGGAAGTCTTCAGTTTGGTTCCCGTATCGTATTTGATAAAAAAGGGAATCTGTTTGTAAGTACTGGTGAACGCTCTGGAATTGATATCCGTATGCAGGCGCAATCGTTGAATGCGTCTATTGGAAAGATCATTCATATGACAAAAAATGGAAAAGCTGTTCCCGGTGGCCCATTTGCTAAAACAAAAAATGCGAGACCTGAAATTTATGCTTATGGTTTGCGTAACCCTGAAGGTTTAGCAATAAATCCTTCGACCGGCGAATTATGGGAATCAGAATTCGGTCCAAGAGGTGGTGATGAAATCAATATTATTCGTCCGGGGAAAAATTACGGATGGCCTGTAGTTACTTACGGAATAGAATATAGCGGTGAAAAAGTAGGAGCTGGCATCCAGCAAAAAGCCGGTACTCAGCAACCCATTTATTACTGGGATCCAGTAGTTTCACCGGCAGGAATTGCATTTTACAATAGTAGCGTGATTCCTGAATGGAAAGGTAATCTATTTGTAAGCGGTCTGAGCAGTATGCACATTGCCAGATTAGTTATTAAAAACAATAAAATAGTTGGTGAAGAGCGGTTATTGAAGAGTGAAGGAGAACGCTTTCGGGCGGTTGCTGTTGGTAAAGATGGTGCACTATATGCCATAACTGATAGCGGCAGATTTTACAGAGTTGCTAAGAAATAAATTATTGCCTCTTTACGGCTTGCAGAGAGGCAATAATTTAAATTCTAAATTGTTTGGGTTTCAATACTATCAAATCCCGCTTTGGTCATCAATCCGTTAGCAATTGGTATTACCAGCTTAATTTTTCAGAAACCATTCGGCGGTAGCTTTCACTGCATCCTCATAAGGAGTCGGTGTAAAGTTGAAAGCTTTTTCAAACTTGGCTGAGCTGAATTGAAATGGAAATTCGTCCTGGTAATTCATTTCATATGCTTCTTTCATAAAAGGGTTGAAAAAGCCAATTACTTTTAACAGCCATTTGGGCAGTACAGTTACCTGATCAGAACTATTCATGTATTTCGCTGCCAGCTTAATAAATTGTCTTCCGGTTAGTGGGCTTACCGAAGGCAAATGCCAAACCTGCCCGAATGATTTTTCATGACTTGCAAGTATATAAAGCGCTTCAGCAGCATCAGGAGTATAATTATAAGAACGTGGTACGTCTGCATTTATAGGCCATTGAGCGGTTTTTCCTTTTTTCATATTGTTAAAAACCAGTGTACCCGCAGCACTTTTATCTGTAACCCCAGGGCCGTAAAAATCTACAGCTCTGGCTATCGCAGCTTTAATTGTTCCGGCAGCCATTTCTTGTAATAACATACGGGCAATTTCGATGCGTACCCGCCCTTTTTTGCTGGAAGGAAAATAGGGTGTATTCTCGGTCATGGTTCCATTTACCCGGCCATACATATATACATTATCAAAAAAGATCAGTTTCGCGCCTGTAGCTATACAAGCATCAATAACGTTACGCATAATCACCGGCCATTCTTTTTTCCAGATATCAGCATTGTATGCAATACCGACAATCAGGTAAACGACTTCTGAACCTGTTACAGCTTTTAGTACCTGATCATAGTTGAGCATGTCGGCAGCTACTGATTCGGTACCCTCAATTTGCTGTGGAGTTCTGGATACCAGTCTGATGTTTAATTGATGCGACTTTAAAATTGGTATCAGTTCTGTGGCGATGGTACCAGTAGCACCTAAAATGGTATGTAATTTCATAGCTTTATTTTTAATTACCTCTTATTTGTTAACCAAAATTAAAACAGTTCTGGTAGTAAAAATTGTAAGAAAACGAGAGGAATATGCAACTTGAAATTATATCCATGCAGAAAAGCAATGAATAGAAATTACTTAAATAGTGAAATTACTTTTTTACTGCCTGTAATAATTGCAACTGCAACTATCCCTGCAAGTAAACCAATAACAAACTCCTTAATTACTGATGCTGTTTCTGGAAGTAAATGGTGCAAATAATCAATATTATGAACAAAAATACCCCCCGAAACCAAGATCAAAGCAATTGTTCCAACTACAGCCAGAATCCGGATAATAATTGGGAGAGATTTAACCAGCAAAAGACCCAGACTTGCAATAAAACCTTTTTCATTGGAACGTTTGATTAATTTGTAGCCAACATCATCCATTCTTACAATAAGGGCAACTATACCATAAACACCAATTGTTGCCAATAATGCAACGATTGAAACCGTCAGAATCTGTATCGTTATATTTTCTTGCAGAACAGTTCCCAATGCAATAATTACGATTTCTATAGATAGAATAAAATCGGTTGTTACTGCGGATCTGATCTTTGCTTTTTCCGGATCGCCATCCTCTTGTTTAGTTGCAGCTGGTAGTTCATGTTCCGCTTTTGAGCGGTGAAAAAAGTATTCGATTATCTTTTCGACCCCCTCATAAGCCAGATAAAATCCTCCTAAAACCAGGATGGCTTTAATAGCAACAGGAAAAAATGCATTTAGTAAAAGTGCAATAGGAACAATTATAAGCTTGTTAACCAAAGATCCTTTAGTGATCGACCAAAGTACTGGCAGTTCACGCGAAGCTAGAAAACCAGTAGCCTTTTCCGCGTTAACAGCTAAATCATCACCCAAAATACCAGCAGTTTTTCTGGTCGCTATTTTAGCTGTTAACGCAACATCATCCATTAAAGCAGCAATATCATCTAAAATCGCAAAAATACCTGAAGCCATATTTATTTTTATTTATAGGAGTGCAATAATATAAATACTGTTTTGCATTATCATTAAAACAGCTGTATATTATTATGAATTTCACTTCCGAAACAGGAAAACCAGAATATTTTAAAGTCGTGCAATTCAAATATTGCTAATCAGCTATTATTTTTTGAAAAGCATCTCTTGGGCTTCCATCGCTCACATAAATAATCCCACAATAGGTGAAGCCACTGTTTCTAAGAAATTTTTGCATTGGAATATTGTCATGGTTCGTATCAACTCTAACAGTATTGATTTGACTAAATGCAAAATCAAAGGCTTTTCTTGCAATTCCTTTTACCGTTCCTGAAGAAGCCAATCGGTGTATTACACCATAAGGTGAATTATTGAGCCAGGCACCCTCCTCAATTACTTTATAATTAGGTTCAGGATCACTTCCAATGATCAGACAAAAATAACCCACAATTTCTGTATTGACCAAACACACAAAAGCATCCTGATTACGAATGTCAGCGGCTATGATTTCTCTTGATGGATATCCATTAATCCATTGTGTTTGATTGCCATTTGCACGCATAATCTGTTTTGCCTGCTCAATAATGAGCATAACCTGATCAATATCTTCTAGTTGGGCAGCAATAATATCCATCTTAATTTTTGAATAAGTTCCGTAATTAATTTCTGGTGTAAAATTACCATTCCGGCACCATAAGACAAGAATTATTTAGCTACATTCCTGATATTCAAACATACATACGCCCTTTGCAGATGACACAAAAACCAGTAAGGATTTAACTTATTTCCAAATACCCAGCAAACGCCTGATGACTATAATTTCAGCTGTATGATAAGCTGTATGATCGGCAATCTGAAGCGCTTCTCTCAGTATGCTTTGTCCACTTCCATGCGGAATAGGTTCATACAAATCCCGTCGTTCAACGAGTTCTATAAATGCCTTTAAATCATTATCAATCTGTTCCACAGTTTTATCCCAAATATTTTTATCTGCCGGAGCATTTTCTTTTGGCCAGTATTCATCGGGCCACTTTGGTGATTTATGATTACCGTCTTTGCTAAATTCCAGCATATCCCACTGGGCAATTCTGATGTGTTCAACAAGCTGCCAGATACTATAAGGCAAACCGTACGGCCTTTCGCCAAGCATTGCAAAAGGAATATCTGCTGTGGCATCTTTTATTCCAACATGGGCACCGCCACCGATTAATAGTTTTTTAAGTTCTTCAATTATCAGTTCCATTTGAATACTACAATCCATCCTGAATAAAGTTTCCTTAGTAATAATCTTCTTAATTATAGTAACTTCCTGTCGGCTAAATCTGTGAGCCGATTAAGATCAATCATGATGAAAAGATGGAAACAGCTGAAAGAGATGTGCTGGCAGAATAATCATACAATAATGAAAAAAAATGAAGCAGTTTAAATGATTAAATATATCTTGTCTGAAAAAAAATATTCACATTAAAAAAAAACATATGTTTAAATCACAGAAAAATCTATCACGAATGCTACTTATTGCAATCCTGTTCTTCACAGGGATAGCTGCATCAAGTGCCCAAAAAAGAAAAGACATTGGTCTGCAACTCTATTCTGTTCGTGAACTATTACCAAAAGATGTTAAAGGAACTTTGCAAAAAGTTTCCCTGGCAGGATACACACAGGTTGAACTTTACGGTTTTAATATCAAAGATCAATTTTGGGGCTTAAAACCAGCGGAACTCAAAAAGATCCTGGAAGAGAACCATCTTAAGCCAATCAGCGGTCATTTTAATATGTTTCCATACTTAAAATCAGGTGAACAGGCCGAGCTAAAGGCTGCGATTAGTGCAGGTAAAATTCTTGGGCTAAAATATATTACTATTCCGTGGCTATTGCCAGATATGAGAACCAGTGCACAGGATTATAAAACGCTGGCGAAAAGGCTCAATTATGCAGGTCAACTCTGTAAAAATGCAGGAATGAAATTGGCCTATCACAATCACGATTTTGAGTTTATCAAATATGGCAATGAAACCGGAATGGATATCCTGTTAAAAAACACGAATAAAAAACTGGTCGATTTTGAAATGGATATCTACTGGGTTATTCGTTCGGGTGTTCAGCCATACACACTTTTTAAGGCCAGTCCCGGAAGGTTTGTGATGTGGCATATCAAGGACATGGATAAGTCAGATCGGACTTTGAATGCAGAAGTTGGTTCGGGATCTATAGATTATAAAGATATTTTTAAACAGGCAAAGCTTTCCGGAATGAAATATTTCTTTGTGGAACATGAGACGAACTATAAACCGGACATAATTGGTTCAATTACACAAAGCTCTACTTTTATTAAGAATAATATTCTAAGATAGAGGCAAGATAATAGAATACTCTCCTGACAATGAGGAGGGTATTCTTATTTTTTCTAATATAGAACTACTTTGAATTACCTGTTTTTTAGCATTAACCGTATGATTGATCAGCGATTTAGTGTTGTTTGTTGAAGTTGCCCGGCGTAACACCTGTGTAATATAAAAAACTATGGTGAAAATGGCTTTGGTCATAAAAACCAGCTTCTAGTGCTGCTTCAACAATAGGATATCCATCATTGATCATTTTTCTTGCTTTTTCAATTCTCAGGATAGTTAAATAAGTATTTGGAGTTACGCCTAAGTGTTGTTTGAACTGTCTGATCAGTTGATATTTATCTATACGATGAATATTAGCCATATTTTCCAGGCGAAGTTTTTGATTAAACTGTGCTGATAAATACCTCTTTACGGCTAAAATTTCTTCGGAAGGGCCAGACGCAGGAAGATCGGGACTCTGAGTAGTTTTACTCAACAATTGCCAAATGAAATCCTTTAGAAATGCTTCGTCTGGTAATAAATTAGTTGAATGAAGACGAATATATTGTTTAAATAAAGTCTGATCTTTAATAATAAGCGGATAATCACTCATCCTTCTTATTCCGGTTTCCGTTAGCAAGTGCTCCATCAGATCATTACTGAGGTAAAGACTTTTAAAACTCCAGCCCAGATCAGCTATCGGATGATGGGAATGCATGATATGCGGTTTAATCAGAAAAAGAGATTGGGGTTCAACAAAACAGCTTTTACCCTGAAAATAAAATTTCTGAATTCCATTAACAGATACCCCAATCGTATATTCTTCATGAAAATGGACAGGAAAACTATGCGTAAAATTATCACCACTGGTAAAGGTGATGTTATCTAAACACAGATTTCTCCAGCTGTTGATCATATAAATTTCTTATTTAAAATTCCAGATACTTAAAACATTTCAAATGTAAATAAATCAACGGATTATAAAATATATCATCAAAGTGGAGAGCAATACTCTTCATCAGTCACTTTGCTTATAATTATTCCTTCATCTTTTTCCATCTGTATTGCCAGGTGAGAGAACATGCTTTCTGGCGTTGCACCATGCCAATGTTCTTCACCGGGATAAATAATAACCAGATCACCTGGTTGCATCAATTGCTTTACTTCATTTCGTTTCTGAACATATCCAATACCGTTTTCAGCCATTAATATTTGTACTGTAGGATGTTTATGCCAGTGAGTTATAGCGCCTGGTTCAAATGTGACAACGGATAAGGCGCAGCCTATGCTGGATTCATTTATCAAACTCCTGATCCATGCAATTCCATTAATGTATTTTTCAGGGGCAGGTAAGGTGACGATTTGCTTGACCTCTATCTTTTTCATGAGTTGTATAGCTTATAGCTTATTTTATCATTTGTGCTTTGCCCAGCCCGAATGACCAATTTTCTAATGCCGTTTCATTTAAAACTATGATGATATCATTTGCAGAAATACAGGTTCTTGAACTGATTTTCTGTACAATAACAGCATAAAGTGATTTTTTCATCTCGACAGTACGTCCCGAACCACAAATAATCTGAATATATATCAGATCAGGAGCGTGAGAGATATCCAGATAAGATTCAGGGAATATCAGATTTTCAGGTGACACTGGATGTATAACTTGAAAGTAATCATTTACAGGAATGCTGAATATTTCAATCAGGCTTTCATGTACTGAATAAGATATTGTTTCTTTCAATTCCCTGGAGTAATTCTCAGGTAAGTAAATATTTACAAACGGCATAATCTTCTTTTATATATAACAAAATTAACCGTTTAAAATATTCCGGTCTTGTAAAATATTGCGCTATAAATAAGTGACTAGCTTGCCTTCGTTTTACCCCATTTTTTATTGTACCAGATCAAAAAACCAGTTAATGGCAAAGAGGCAGAAATCATTGATCCCAAAAAAGCGAGTATTTTGCCGGGCAAGCCCAGAATACTTCCTGTATGAATGTCGTAATTCATCGAGCTGAATTTCTCCCCATTACTCTTATCTTCAAAAGTGCTCGTTTTTAGTAATTGACAAGAAAGCATATTGTATTGCATAACAACTGTTTTTAAAGTTGGCTCATAGCGCGCAAGTACGGTCACTCTGGACGATGTATCGTTTGGAAAATAAAAGTGATACGCTTTAGCATCAGGATATTTCTTTTTTATATCTGCATAAATAAAGTCCAGACCTTTTTTTCCAGCGGTTTCCGGAATAGTATGTACTGATGTTATGGTCGTCTTTATTGAACTCTTGCCTTTATCCAGTAAATTTTGCAATCCCCTTTCCAGCATCGGAAATGCCCAGACCATTCCAGTAAAGGCAATGATCAGACCCACGCTAAAAGCATAGAAACCAAGAATATTATGAAGGTCATAGTTCTTGCGTTTTAAACCAGTATTCTTTTTCCATTTAAACCAAAAACGAACACGTCTTGCCTTTTTATTTTTTGGCCACCATAAATAAAGTCCCGTCAATAGTGAAAGTATATACAACAAGGTCACCACACCAACAATTGGTTGTCCTAGTTCTGTTTTTAACAACAGGCTCCAATGCAAATACAGAATGACACGAAAAAATTCAAATTCAGATTGCTCATGAAAAACTAACTGTCCCGTGTAAGGATCTATGAATAATGATTCATAAAACTTCTTTTCATTCCAATACCAGTATCCCGGATTCGTATCCTCCCGGTAAGACCTGAATTGCCAGGTCTTACCGGGAGAATTACCAATCTCCAAAGCCGATACAGGTTTATCTTTACCCCATATACCCTTTGCCTTTTGCACCATATCCTGCATAGATAGCCGGTTCTCAGAAACCGACCTTACCTCCAGCCTGTCTGCATAAACAAATGGTCTGATCTCTTCTACAAAAACGAGAACACAACCAGTCAAGCCTAATATAATAACAACGACTCCCGATAAAAGCCCAATCCACAAGTGGATAGCAATTAGTATTTTCTTTAATTTCATTTAAAAACGGAACGACAAATTGACTGCTAAATTTGCTGGTGCTTGTGAATTGGCCCAACTGTCCCAATATTTCTTATTAAAGATGTTATTGGCTTTAACCTGTATGCCCCAAGCCTGTCTATTGTAAAATACTACAGCATTAGCCAAAGTATAGGATGGAATAAAAAACTGATTATCTGAAGCTTTATACATTTTATCTACGTAATTCATACCTGCACCAAATCCCAAACCTTTAAGTTGATTTTGGAAGGTATAAGAAGCCCAGAAATTTGCTACATTTTCCGGTGCATTTCCTGCTTTATTCCCATCTATTTTAGCATCTAAAGCAGCTCTTACTATACGATTGTCATTGTAAGCATAACCTGCAAGAATATTCAGACCTGGCAGTGGTTGTGTAATTAACTCCAAATCTACCCCCTTGCTCACCTGCTTACCATCCTGTATAGTAAATAATTCCTCATTCATACGTGTAGCATTGTCAATATTAATCCGGTAATAGCTAGCTGTAAAACTCAGTTTCTTTTCAAAAAGCTCCGCTTTAATACCACCTTCTGCCTGAGTAGCAAATAAGGGATCCAGAACCTGGCGCGTACCATTAGGTTGTGAAACCGGGGCAACGTTTTGGAAGCCACTCATATAATTAGCAAACAGTGATAAAGATTTTGGCAGAAGTTCATAAACCAGGCCAAATTTCGGTGCAAAAGAAGTTTGCTTAAATCCATCTTCATCACCTTCAACTGCTTGTCTGTTATAATGATCAAGGCGCAGCGATAACATCGCTGAAAGACGGGGCAACAGATTAATCATATCTGATGCATAAACGCTGGCCGTTTGCTGTGTGGGTGAAGGAAATGGTTCAAAGCTTACCAGTTTATCAATCTGCTGACTAACTATTGGTTTAAAGGGCTTTGTTACGTCAATCTTATCAATAGGCTGTATATCTGCAAATAGAAAACTCGAAGTATAGTGACGATAATTCGCTCCGATCAAAAGGTTATGTGTCAACCCTCCTGTTTTCACCTTGCCGTTAAAATTCTGTTGAATATTTGTGTATCCATTATAAACCGGACCGTACACATAGGAAGCTCTTGTAGCCATACTTGGTGACGACCAGATTACAAGCCGCTGATAACTATGATCCACATTTTCAGACACAAAGGAGAAAAGTGTCGTTGACTTGAAGTTAGGTGACAACTTATAAACTGCTTCAGCAAAAACACGTGTAGCGTAATTTTTCACATCCACATTATCATGAAACAATGTTTTCCGGTAGTCCAGTAAAAGGTCGCTGGGCTGCTTAATATCCGCAGACCGGAATACATAGTTCATAGGCTGTGTATTGTGTACCTGCAATAATTCGGCATCCACATTCAGCGTCAGCTTTTCATTTACATGATAGGTAATACTTGGTGCAAGTAAAAAGGTATTATTAAACCCATAATCCAGAAAACTCCTTTCCCGGTTCGAGGCCGCATTAACCCTGAACAGTACCTTTTTTTCCTTATCCAATGGGGTATTGACGTCTACAGTAAGCCGGTTTAAACCAAAGCTTCCTGTTGTATAGCTCACTTCTGTTCGTTTGGCTTCAATCGGCTTTTTTGTAACTACGTTGACTACTCCACCAAAGGAAGATACTGAAGCACCAAATAAAGTACCCGAAGGGCCTTTCATAACTTCAATACGCTCAATATTTGCCAAATCTACGGCAGAACGATCCGAGGTAGATTCCATTCCGTTGCGGGCATTAATTCCCGTCCCGAATCCCCTGAAGTAAGCACTAACGCCACCAGAAGGATTAGTAACAGATACCGCCCCGCCAGCATTACGCAGCGCATCTGCTACTGTTACAGCAACCTGTTCCTGCATCAGCTGTTTGGTCACTACACTATAAACCTGCGGATTTTCCAGATTTGTTAAGGGCAAACGAGACACATATTCTGTTGTCTTATTGGCAAACCTGTTGACACGTTCCCCATTGACCACTACTTCCTGCAGTGCTCTCATATCTTCGTATAGCGTGAACGAAATCTTAACTGTTCCATTTGGCGCCACAGTAACTTCTTGCTCCTGCCCTTTTAAGCCAACATATTTAGCTGTAACTTTATAAGTTCCAACCTCTGCATTGGCAAAACTAAAATTACCATTTTCATCTGCCTGAACTTTCCTGTTATCCATGTCTACATTTACATATGCAGCAGGAAGACCATCACTTGTTAAGACCTTACCCATGACCGTTCCCTTACCTTTTGATGGCTGAAGGTTAATCTGGTTTCCCTTTACTTCTATCCGGCGGATCTCATTCGGAAAGATCTCCTGAAGGATGTCTTCTAAAGTCGAATTCTGATTAGATAAGCTGATTTTTCTATTCACATCCAACAAATCCGGACTGTAAATGAAGTTGCACCCCGCTTTAGTCTCTATTTCTTCCAGAGCCTGGGCGACACTAACATTTTTAACCTGAATATTGATACGTTTTTTTAATAGAGTAGATTGTGCACTGGCTGAGAGCGAGATAAAAATAGTTAAAGTGATTAAAAGAATTGTTTTCGATGCAAGCGAAAACAACCTTATGCTAAATAGCAAAAAGTTCATATTTTTGATTAAAAGTGATGTGATTGATTATATTCATTGCTTATACCCGGTGAACAACTTTGGCGATGCGTACACCGGGTATTTTATATAAAATGGTATTTATCTGGACAAAGTAACCTCCTTATCTTTGATGTTATATTTTATATTCAGTGCAAAGCTGATACCCTGAAGGACATCAATCAGTGAGGGGTTATTGTCAAACCGGGCTTTCAGTCTATAATTTGCTAATCCAGGATCACTCAGATGGATTTGAACGGCATACCAACGCTCCAGTTCGGCTGTAACCTCGCTTAGCTTAGTATCGTTAAAAACCATGATACCTTTTGTCCATGCAATCTTATTCGCACTGTTAACCATAGTCCTGATCAGTGAGTGGCCATCAAATTCTCCTTGCATATTGGCGTGCAGGATCAGGGTATCTGTGCATCCTGCCGCTGTGAACCTTACTCTGCCTTCTTCAACATTTAACCTGTCAGCATAGCCTTTCCAACTCTGAATGTTAAATCGGGTACCCAAAACACGTGTCGTTGTCTGTTTGGTTTGTACATAGAATGGTTTCTCAGGATTTTTTGCCACTTCAAAAAAAGCTTCTCCATCCAGAAAAATCCTTCTTTCCGTTTTTGAAAACTTCTTTGGATATCTTAATCTGCTTCCCGCATTGAGGTATACTTTAGTTCCGTCAGACAAAGATATGCTGGCTTTTTTTCCAGGTGGAAGAATCAATTCCTGATAGGCTATTAAAGCAGTATCAGGGGATTGCTTATTTAAGACATATATGCCCAGTCCAATCGTTAAAATAAGTATTGCAGCAATTGCTATCCCTCTGAACCAGATCGGTCTCCGAACAATCTTAACGGGTTGTTGTATTTCGTTTTCTTCTTGTCGGGCCAGAGCAATACGCTGCCATAACTGGTCTTTCATCATCGGTTCTGACTCCGGAGAACGAAGTTCATAAGACTCTTCTGGAATTCCCTCAGACATCCACTGCTCTACGGCCTTCCGTTCCGCTGGAGTACATAGACCCGCCCAATACTTTTCTAACAAATGATGATCTACCAACATGAACTGCTTTTAGAATACAAGTCGGTGATCAGGGGATTTACCCTTAGTCAAGAAAGAATTTATTTTTCAGTACTTTCTTAATGCAAATAAGTCTTAAGAAAACGTAATGCTTTGGTTAAATGTGCTT
The DNA here is from genome assembly GCF_040822065.1 of Pedobacter sp. WC2423. Taxonomy (NCBI): domain Bacteria; kingdom Pseudomonadati; phylum Bacteroidota; class Sphingobacteriia; order Sphingobacteriales; family Sphingobacteriaceae; genus Pedobacter; species Pedobacter sp. WC2423. The sequence continues at coordinate 5,568,206 of NZ_CP162005.1, read as the reverse complement.
CTACAGTTTTTTCAGAAATTTCAAGCTGTTCCGCAATTTCAGGTATACTCAGACCACTATTCCTGGATAAAGTATAAACCTGTTTGCACCTGCATGGCAGTCTGTTAACCAGTCCATCGACAAAATGATCCAGATCTTTGAAAAGAATGGTTTCCTCCGTATTATTAATACTTTCGCAGAAATTTTCTGAAAGGCACCGGCTTTGATTCTCCTGTTTAAACTTTTCACGATAATAGTCACTGACTTTAATACGGGCTGCACGGAAAAGATAGTATTCCATACGTGTTTCGATTTGAAGACCGTCTCTGCGTCTCCAAAGAGAATGAAAGATATCCTGGACAATATCCATAGCAACCTCATCATCCTTGATATGGTGTTGACAAAAAGCAACCAGTGGCTTCCAATACAGATCAAACAAGGCACGAAAACTTGCATCGTCAATCTGATTCAGCAATTTATAATCCTTATTAGCCCTTGAAATTTCCACAAATCAGTTCATTACCTATAAACAGAACAAATATAATTTTTTAGATGGAATAAGTCTAAATAGTTTTAAAACTTTATTTAATTTCAATAGCTGTTTATAAAATATATTTCAACTTCAGATTATACAATATGGATAAAAATAAGTTCGGGCAATTGAGAAAGTATCTTACAAATCATATTCATGTTAATGATGAAATGTTTTCTGCTTTTTGCAGAAAATTTAAATTCAAAACTTTTCAGCGCAATGAAATACTACTGAAAGCGGGTGATATCTGCTCCCATATGTATTTCGTAAAAAGCGGATGTCTCCGAATTTTCATGTTGGATGCTGAAGGTAAAGAATCGACACGTTTTCTTGTATTTGAAGATAAATTCGGCACAGCTTTTCCAAGCTTTACCCTACAGGAGCCTTCCTTAGCATATATCCAGAGTTTGGAGACATCCGAAGTTTTATACATCAGTTATCACGATTTTCAGCAACTGCTTAATGATTTCCCCGAATGGGAAAAGGTATATCGGATCAACCTTGAAAGAGACTATATAGACTCTATCAAACGGATTGAAAGTTTAATCACAGTTGGTGCTAAAGACCGTTATAAACTGTTGATAAATAATAATCAGACACTAATCAAAAGACTATCCGCAAAAATTGTTGCCGATTATCTGGGTATATCTCAGGAAACGTTGAGCAGACTCAAGTCAAAAAAATGAATTTGTTGACTTTTGTCAATCTTTATCTGGGATATTATCCAGTGATTTGTCTTTTAAACAATCTCTTTTATGTTTAAGAAAATTACTTTTTCAATAGTATTTCTACCCTATATTGCTTTTGCCCAAAGTTCCGCTATTGGCCAAAAGACCTTTTACTATAAGGACTCAGTAAGGAACAGACCAGTGACAACCGAAATTTGGTATCCTACAGATGCAGATATCAGTAAAGCGTATACAACTCCCGAATATCCCTTTATTCGCATCTCAACTATTCATAACGCTCCTATTCCCCGAAAAAAATTTCCATTGATCATGCTTTCACATGGGACTGGTGGAGGGCGCTTAAATATGGAATGGCTAGCCGGTATACTTGTTCAGAAAGGATTCATCGTTGCCGCAGTTGACCATTGGGGAAACACTTATGATCATAAAATAGCGATGGATTTTGTGACCCCATGGAAGAGGGCGCAGGATATTAGCTTTGCTTTGACTCAGTTATTGCAAACCAGGGAACTTGATCAGGCAATTGACAGCGAGCGTATTGGTGCAGCCGGTTTTTCCATAGGTGGCTATACTGTTATTGCGCTTGCGGGTGCTAAACTAGATTTGGAGGCCTTAACTAATTTTACTGAAACGCCTCTTGGTTTGAAAGAATTTGCATTGCCCGAATTCCCTAACCTTAAAGCAATGATCAATCAGAAAGAGGTTAAGGCTTCATTCCGAAAAGCTACTAACTTGAAGGATAAACGAATAAAAGCATTTTTTGCTATTTGTCCCGCAATTGGTCAGGGATTTACGACTCAAAAACAGTTTGAATCTATTCATGATCCTGTTTATATCGTTGGAGCACAAAGCGATAGTATTACTCCAATAAAAACAAATGCCTTACATTATCAAAAGATGATCAAACAATCAAAACTACTGATCATACCAGGCAAAACAGGCCATTATGTATTTTTAAATGAGGCCAAAAGTCAATTGAAAGAAAATGAGAGGCTATTTTTCACAGACGACAAAACTGTAAACAGAAATGCTGTGCATCAGCAAGTGGGTAATGAAGCTGCATCTTTTTTCCATAATGTTTTAGGTGGTAATTAATTTCAGCATTGATTTGGGCATAAAGTACCTCGTCTTTACGGTTAGTCCTGAAAGTTTATGCCTTTATGAAATCCGTTTTACCTGTAAATTACTTTGCATTATTGTTTCCTGTCTTTTGTAAACATTCCAATGCATTTGCAACATAAACCAGAGGAGCATTCCAATTGATAGCAATTTCATTACTTGCATAAGAGGCAACATTATCCAGATAGGATAGTTCAGGCTCCGCATATTTATATTTTAATCCATCCTGCTTTTCCCGATTAGGTCCGCCAACAAGCAGTCCAGGAACCGGGTCAACAACACCATCTGCAAAAGATGGCCGGTGATGTGGATTCATGGGCGATTTGGTACCAATACCAGTCACAAAAGAATAACCAGTTGCATTTCTTCCCAGAATATAATCCAGATTACCAACTGCCCCATTCAGGTAAGCTTTATTTTGTGTAAATAAATAAGCATTGATGAGCAGGACACTTTGATTCATGGCGACAGAATTGCTTCCCCATACAAAGTCAGAAAGCGAACTACCCATCACTATGCCATAGGCATTAGTTTTGCGGGCCAAGAGGTAACGATCTGCAATGGTTAGTATTTTTTTCTTTAAGATACTGGTCATACTTTGATACACTCCGGGGAGTTTACTTTGACATCTGATCAGGGAATAATATCCTAGAATACCAACATTACTCCATCCTGGTAAACTCACAGGTGCATTCAGGCGCGAAAAAAAAGCATCAAAATATTTTTTCTCACCGGTAGATGTCAGTAATTCGGCAGAAGCCCAGGTCCATTCATCTTCAAAATCTTTATCTCCATAAGCCCCTGTATTTACCTTCAGGTTGAACATTTTGTTCATCAGATCCTGGTCGTAAGCCAGATCCGGATTTTTGATGGCCCAATTCCAGGCCAGAACAGCTGCAGACAGACAACTATCCGCCAATCCGGGATATTGTTCAGGAAAATCCCTTAAGATACGGGATGCCTGAGCTGCAACCCCGGCCATATTAAGCGTTGCGGCAGTACCTTTTGCGACTACATAACGGGCAGATAAAGCTTGCGCTGGCATAATCATCGCATCGAAATCAAGATTTGTACATTTATTATATACACCTCCGTCATCAGGATCCTGCATTTTCAGCATCCAGCGTAAATTGCAGATGGCTTCGGTCAATATATCCGGCACCTTATTTTTTGCATTTGGAATGCTGGCTTTCAGACTAAGAAAATAGTCAGGAAAGTCTTCGTATGCTGAAAGTAAAGTTGCAGTAGAAATTCCACTATTGACGATGTACTTATTGTAATCACCTGCATCGTACCACCCTCCTTCAACATTAATCCTGCTATCGGCCTTACGGTTTTTAGAGACGGCTGATGGATGAATATGAACCGACGTATCCGGATGACCCGACGCCCGGTACCACTTTCCTGCATAATTTTTATCAAGCGTTGAAGAAGCGCGTTGGTAATAAAATGCTTTCAGTGCCGCTACTGCAAGCTCCTGATGCACATGATCAGCAATCCTGAAAGCCGGAGATTCACCAACTCCCGGGATTCGGATCAAGTAGGTCCCCGGCCGCTCGTAGTCACTAAAATTTGCTATCCTGACCTTAATACCAGAATATCCTGTGCTTTTCGGCTCAGACATTGATCCCGTATAGACCCTCTTCCTGCCTGGTAAGGCAACCAGATCGAAACTGTTTTCGGAAACGGCACTGGTAATTATTGCACTTTTATCCAAATTCGGATAAAATCCTGATTGATCTAAGAAGATATTGGAGCTTTCAGTCTCCTGGGCAAATGCACCAGTTAAATTCAGACTGAAAAGTATAAAAAGAGCGCTGTAAAATATAGATTTCATAAAACTATAAGTATTTTTCATAATCGGCCTGACTGATCACTTTGAGACTCACATCGTCAATAAACATAGTGCCCGACACATAACCCAGTGCGAATAAAAGTTTTATTTTTGCAACACCGGGGGGAATGATATAGGCGCGTTCATAAAGCTTCCAGTCCTGATCTCCTGTAACTGAGGCAATGTTAATTCCATTTCCGATTTTTACATCTGCCTTGTCAAGCATTTCAAAAAGGAAAAGAGCACCATTCCAATCTTCCTTTCCAATACTTACACCATCTGCTTTAATCCTGGCAGTCATGAGTATATATTGTGTATGCTTAGGAAGGGAAACGATTTGATGCATACCGGTCCATTTGGAGGGATCAGGCGAAAATAAAGCACTGCTCATTTTTCCGGTGCTAAAAACGTAGGGTGTAACCTTTGCAGAATAATCAACCCATCCGCTGAGCTCATCTTCAAAGCCGCCATTGGTCACCAGATTTTTTTGTGCCATAGCATTATAATTGACTGTGAGCATAAAAATTACCACAGACACATATTGTATAGTTTTCATTGGAATATAATTGTTTTAATTGACATGATTTATCCGGGGCAACAGTTTAAGACTCCATACTGCTGCTCCGGATAATGTTATCGAACTATTTTTACCGCTAAGCGATTAATATACGCCAATATCATCCAGGAAAATTGTCTCTGGCGCATTACCACTTAATTCCTGGAACCCAATCCAATTCAGACTGCTGGGTTTACCCGGCTGAGAGGCATTTTGGAAACGCTCCAGAGGGACTACATAAGTTGTCCATTTGCCTGAATGCAGCACAATGCTGACCTGACGGTTGTCAAAATCGTTCAATCCGACCTTGATCACCTTACCTTCAGTACCTGCTGATCCATAAATAGAAAATTTAACGTAAGTCTTATCACTCAGGTCTACGGGAGTGCCGCTGCCGACAGCATATCCTGCATAATTACCGGTATAGGTAACTTTAATGGAGTGGGTACCCCTTTTAACCACCTCTGTATTATTCACATCTCCACTGGCACCACCAAAATTGAAGTCATAACCGGCTGTTATTTTATCATCATAAAACAGATGTCTGAATCCAAAAGGTAATAATATCGGCACCGCTACCCCATCGTATGAGATATATGGGCCAGTGCCGGTTCCACCAGGAGTAGTTACACTTACTGCACCCAGGGCAGCAGCGGGTACTGACACCTTAAGTTCTGTACTTGTTGCTGTTATAACCTTAGCTTCTGCTGTACCAAATTTCACACTGGACACCTGATCAAAACGCAAACCAGTGATGGTCACGACATCTCCTTCATCTCCTGTAAACTGGCTTAATTCTGTAATAACCGGAGCAGGCTGCCTGATACTAAAATTAAAAGTTGTGGTACCCGATGCACTGGTCAGCGTGAGTTTGCCCGTTTGATTTATCCAGGATGCAGTAGCAGGAATCATAACCACAATGCTATGATCACTAAAAAGTGCCGTATTCAAATAGGCTTCTGTACCATTAAATTCGACCTTGTTCGTATACTTCAGATTTGCACCCTCGATCACATATGTACTACCGGCATCGCCAGAAGTAACAGTAGAATCTAAAGCAGTCTGTTTAGGATCTCCCGGCTTAACCAGGGTACGAACCCTGGTGATGACCGGTGCTCCCTTCCCTTCCGCATCTTTTTTACAGGAGGTCATAAAGATCAGCATGAAAAATAGTCCTGTCAGACAAACGACTATAGGATTTTTATATATGATTTTCATAATAACTATTTAAAATTGTAAGGTACCGGTGGCAATAATAATTTAGGATTGAGGGTGGATTCTGTGGTGGGATATGGCAAAAGAAAGCTTGCATTAGTTGGCGTATATTTCTGCCCCCAAATAACTACAGGCGTAGTGTTGCTATAAATCCCTCTTTCCTGATTAGCGATAACTGCGATCGCTTTAGGATGGGAAGTGACATTAAATCCATCCATTCTGCCAAGATCAAACCAATAATCGGCCTCAAAAACAAATTCCATCCGGCGTTCCTGATAAATATCCTGTATTGACATTGTTGTTTTGGGAATCAGCCCGGCCCGTTTTCTGATTTTATTAAACGGCAGTAGCGCAGTAGCATCAGAAGTACGCTCCGCACCAGCAAGAACAGCCTCCGCTTCAATTAAAAGTACATCCGCATACCGCATCAGATAGGTATTATTTGCAGTTGAAAATGCGGCTCCTTTACCAGCATTGTCTGTGGGTGTCCCTACCACATATTTTTTTATAAATGCAGGCATCCCCTGTGCTACAGCACCAACTGGCAGCTTATAGCCTCCTTTATCCTGATTAATTTCCGGATAAATATCACCCTGCATCATCACTGTTGGCTTTCTTCTCAGGTCACCTGGTTCATAAGCAGTTAACAAGTCAATTGAAGGCACAACACTGCCATATCCATCTCCAGTGCCGGTAATTTCAGAATTATAGGCCAGAAAAGACTGTAATGCATTTCCGTGTCCATAAGCAGATCCGCCCAGCCATTGAATAGCGGCTACACTTTCTTCATTATTGTTATTGGCTGTTTTGAATAAATCGCCATAAGTTTTCCCTGCAACATCTATCCCATACAATTTGAACTCGCCACTATTGATCACCTGTTCTGCTTTAAGGCGGGCGTTGGGATAATCCCGCATATACAGATAAACTTTAGCCAATAGCGCAGCTGCTGATCCACTTGATACCCTGCCCTGAGAAACAGATCCGGTTCTGATCATTTTATTGCAATTCTCTTCTGCAAACTTAAGATCATTGATAATGAACTTATAAATATCAGTTACCGGATTGGTATTAATCTGATAGTTGTTTACATGATCCAGACTATTTTCTATAATCGGTACATTTCCCCAGGTTCTCACCAAATAAAAATAAGCGATAGCACGCATGAACCTGGCTTCACCCAATGCATTATTTACTACTGTTGCCGGTACACTTGCGGGAACTTTCGCTTTCAGGTTATTAATGACTGCATTTGATTGGGCAACTACGCTGTACAGGGAATTCCATGCCGACAACAATTGGGTATTGTCGCCAGTTACTGAGAAGTTACCAAAGTTGATTACATCGGGAGAATAGGTATGTGCATTACCGCTTAATAATTCAGAGATACACCACGAAGCTTTTGCATTCCAGTCAAACCATGGAGAATTGTATAAGGCTGTAGTGCTGGCCTGTACCTGTTCTGTATTCTGGTAAAAATTATCAGTACTGAGCGCATCCTGAGGCGGAATATTAAAAAAGTCTTTTTTACAGCTGCTGCTCACAGTGGCTATAAAAATAAAGCAACCTATATAGATGAGATATGATTTCATTTTCTTAAAATAATTTGTGGTGACTAAAATTGTGCATTCATTCCAAAAGTGATAGTCCTGGCTATCGGATACCTGCCCAGGTCAATATTATTCAGAAGTGCGCTTTGATTCATTGCCCCGATTTCCGGATCGTACCCTTTATATTTTGTAAATGTGTAAAGATTCTGCACACTTGAATACACTTTCAGATTGGTGAGTTTTAATTTTTTGATCCATGCTGAAGGTACTTTGTAACCAAGACTAACGTTTTGAATCCTTAAAAAGGACCCGCTTTCCACATATCTGTCAGAGACCAGCAAGTTTGGATTGTCAATCCCTATTTTCGGTGCAGGAATATTGGAATTTGGATTTTGAGGTGTCCAGAAATTGCTGTAAGCAGCATATTGATTCTGGTAAACAGCCGCCAGGTTACCCATAGTATTGTTCAGCAAATTCATAATCCTCGAACCATAAGATCCGTTTAAGAACAACGTGAAATCAAAGGATTTGTAACTGAAGGTATTGGTAATTCCATAAGTAAATTTAGGATTAGGATTACCAATCTCAGTACGATCCTTCTCGTCTATTTTACCGTCACCATTGATATCCACATATTGAACGTCACCAAGCCATGTGCTGCTGCTGTTATTCGCCACAAGCCTGCCAAACTGCACAGGCGCAGACTGAAGTTGTTCGTCTGTTTTAAAAATCCCTTTCACTTTATAACCATAAAACTCACCAACTGACCCACCTACTACCGTACGGGTAACAGGTGTTTGCAAATAGGCACTGGTTACGGTTCCGAACAGCTCAGTAAGCCCATTGCCCAATTCCTTCACCACATTTTTATAATGAGAAAAAACCAAAGTTGTATTCCATTTAAAATGCTCATTACTGATATTGTGTGAACTGATACTCAAGTCAAAACCTACGTTATTTATCTTTCCAAGATTTACATAAGGTGGGTTGATACCACCTAAATAATCAGGTCCGCCCACCAGGTATGCAGGAAGTGCCAGTTGAAACAGAAAGTCCTTTGATGTTTTTTTATAAAAGTCCAGACTTGTACTGATTTTACCATTCAGGAAATTCATATCAATCCCGCCATTATACTGAATTGATGTTTGCCACTTTAATGCCTTATTATCAATTCGTCCTGCCAGAAAACCTGTACCCAGACCTGTTTGAGATGACTTCAATAAAGAACTGTACAAATAATTAGGAATATCCTGATTACCAACTTCCCCATATCCAAAGCGGATTTTAATCCCATTCACAACTTTATTGATCCCCTGCATAAATGGTTCTTCAGCTAATTTCCAGGATGCGGCAAAAGAAGGAAAATAGCCAGATTGCGATCCTTCAGCAAACTTAGAAGTCTTGTCTTTCCGGATCGTAGACGTCAGGCTATACTTTGAAGCGTAGGTATAGATGGCACGGGCATATATTGATTCTTGTCGCTGTGTACCAATATATTCATCATTGGTCGCAGTGATGGCCTGCCCCAGGTTCAGAGATTGTACATCATTACTATAAAAGCCCTGACGTGTTCCTTCAATGCCCCTCCAGGTAGATTCCTGGACTTCATAACCTAAGATTGCATTCAGGTTATGCTTCTGTCCGAAGGTTTGGTTATAATTCAGGTATTCTTTCCAGATCAAAAATGTACTTTGCTGATGGCGCTCCTTTAAAGAAGCCGTTGGATTGGTGAAACGCCCCCATGAATAGCTTGGTGTAAAAACATTGTTGTCTGAAAAGTTAAAGTCTCCACCCAGCTCTGACCTTAGAGACAGTCCTTTATAGAACTTTATTTCGTTATAAATATTCGTATTAATATTACTCCTGTTCAGTTTATTTTTGATTTGCTGCGCCTGGGCCACTGGGTTTAAAGCGGCAGCGGAGGCTAGCGGATCTGATGCCGGAGGCCCCGTATAGCTACCATCAAGATTTGTTACTGCAAGATCAGGCCCCTGTAACAAAGCATTATAAATAATACCATTGTTATCACTCGTAATTACATTTTCTGCCGAACGGTTTGCAGTCAGAGTAATTCCAAGCTTAAACCATTCCTTAACCTGGGCATCCACATTCGTACGCAGGCTATAGCGACGAAAATCAGACCCAATAACTGTACCGTCCTGCCCAAGATATCCACCTGAGATATAATAATTCAGGCCCTCTTTACCACCAGAAACCGAAAGCTGATGACTTTGCTGAGCAGCAGTTCTGAAAATTTCTTTTTGCCAGTTTGTACCTTCTCCCAATATTGAAGGGTCTGCAAATTCTGTTCTTCGTCCGGTTCCATAAATATCTCCCAGTGAGTTTTGGAGTGTGGCATATTGTTTAAGGTTCATCACATCCATATATTTTGCTACCCTTTGGAAACCTGTATAACCGTCGTAACTAATTACCGAGTTGCCACTTTTACCTCGTTTGGTAGTGATAATAATCACCCCGTTAGAGGCCCTGTTTCCATAGATTGCAGTTGCAGATGCATCTTTTAATACATCAATAGATTCAATATCATTTGGATTGATCAAAGATAATGGACTAACGGTAGTCTGTGAATTCGCATTTGAGGAAGAAGCCTGCAAAGGCGATCGCCCACTTGTACTTTGATTACTGGCATCACCCGAAATCGGCACACCGTCTATCACATATAAGGGTTCATTACTACCGCTTAAAGAAGTCACCCCCCGTACACGAACGGAAGTATTGCTGCCAGGTGCTCCCGAATTCTGAGAAATGGTTAGTCCGGATGCCCTTCCCTGTAATAGCTGATCAATGCTTACCTGAGGTACATTCGCAATATCAGCAGCCTTCACAGAAGAAATCGATCCGTTAATATCAGCCCGTTTTTGAGTTCCGTAACCAATCACTACGACATCATTGAGCACTGTAGTTTGCGGCTTCAATACTATATTCAGCACGTTCTTTTGACCAGCCGTGATTTCCTGAGTCTCCATGCCGATAAAGGAAAACACAAGGATTCCTGTGACTGACGGAACTGAGATTTTATATCTTCCGTTGATATCGGTTACCGCAGCAACCTTTGAACCCTTCACTTTAACAGCAACTCCGGGGAGTGTCACTCCTTTTTCATCACTCACGACACCAGAAATTTCGATCTCCTGAATTTGAGTAGCCAGCACTGGGAAATCCGTTGTCTTTTTAAGAATAATTGTTTTTTTAATGATCTTGAAATCAAGGCTTGTGTTTTTCAAAACCAGTCTCATTGCCTCTTCGATAGGCATATTGATTACATTTACATTGATTGCATATTTCTTATCGATGTCGGCACGCCTGAACAGTAAATGGTAACCAGTCTGTTTTTCAATTTGCTTCAGGACAGAAATGATATCTGTATTCGTATGTTTAAGTGTTAAATTCTGGCTAAAACTATTTGCGCTAACCTGCATTAAAGTCAGAATAAAAAAAAGCAAAGTTAGTCTCATTGTTAAGAAGATTTGGTAAGAATCACGGCACAATACATGCCTGATCCTAAAGAATAAATTCATATCTTTATGGAGTTTGGGTTAAATTATAATGTCATCTCAATTGGCTTGCAAGTAACCTTTACAATGACCGGATGTGGTGCAAACACTATCCGGTTCTTTTTTAAAATGGCTACGCGAATGCATTATACTGTGTTGTAAAATTTCATCATATCTGGCTGTTTATTTGGTTAAAAAATTTGGTTCTATAAGGTTTTATATCTTATTCAATAATGGTAAGCAGACGATTGTGCAGCTCGTACTTTAATCCGGTAAATTGAAGCATACTCAGAATTTCTGAAAGTTCGGCATCTTTAGCTATCGTACCTGTGTAAAGTACTTTTGAGGGGGTACCTTTAAATACAACCTGAACATCATACCATCTGGATATTTGCCGGGCAATTTCTTCAATTTCCATATCTTTAAAGATAAACAGGTTGTTTCTCCAGGCCATTACTTCTTCCAGATCGATGTTGTCATTAACCTGTATGCCGGATACAGTTACACTGGCTTGTTGTCCTGGTTTCAAAAGCTTTGCAAATTTGCCTGAAGACAGATGAATACTACCTTCTAAGAGTGTTGTTTTTTGACGGCCTTCATCTTTATAGTCCATCACATCGAAATGTGTTCCCAGCACACTAATCTCTGTTCCGCCTGAGAATACTTTAAAAGGCTGCTTCTGGTTCTTTGTAACTTCAAAATACACTTCGCCAGTCATCTGGACTTTCCGTTCTGGCCCTGTAAATGAAGTCGGGAACCTTAAACTGGATTTAGAATTCAACCAGGCTTTACTTCCATCAGGTAATATAACACTGTATTTTCCTCCAATAGGTGTTGCAATGGTATTGTATGCTATTTTTGAGGTATTGTTCCCTGCTCCCTTTTTATAGCTTAGCTCCCCTTCGGCAGTTTTGACCACACTTACATTTTGCTGATCAGCTACTGTACCCAGATTCGCTTCAGTTAGTATCAATGAGGACCCGTCACCAAGTGTAAGCACAGCCTTGTTGCCACCTGGTTTAATATTTACAGCTTGAGCTGAATTAAGAATTTTCTTGGAAGAAAGTGACAAAGGATCTTGCATCCAGACAACTACTATACTCAAAAACAGGAACAGTGATGCAGCAGCCACCAGGATTTTCCAGGAATAAATTGTTTTTTTGGGCAATGACTTCACATTTTGTTGCCCTTCTGTATCGATGTGATGGAGGAGGCGTTCAAAAACTCTGTTCTCCATTAACTTGCGCTGTTCTTCTGACAGACCCGCAATATATTCCGGTACGCCATCCATACTGTCAAACCACTGGTTAACTTGCGCTGTCTCGCCAGGAGTACAACTACCTGAAAGATACTTTTTAAGTAAGGACACAGGGATTGATTTTCCCATAATGGTTTATAAATATATTTGGTTAGTTAATGGTATAGTCGGTCAGGCAAGCCCTTGCCCCCAAAAAAAAATAAAAAAAAGATAATGGAGCTTAAAACAATAACCAGGCAAAGGGTGACGCTATCAGAATATACTTAAAATGTATTCTAAAAAGTTTTAAAGCATTGGTGATATGGTTCTCTACAGTTTTTTCAGAGAGCCCCAATAATTCAGCAATTTCCTTATTTGATTTATGCTGTTGCCTGCTCAGTTCAAATACCCTTCGGCATTTGGCAGGTAATTTCGACATGACCTGATTCACCCCCTCTTCCACTTCATGCAAAAAAACCGTTTCTTCAGTGGTATTGGCTGTATCCTTATAATTAAAAGAAATCAATTCAAGATAGTTATTCTTCGTAGCCTCTTTAGCCAGATGATCAATAACAGAATAACGGATAGCCGTATGAAGATAAGCCTTCAGTTCGCCTCTGATATTTATTTTTTTTCGATTGGTCCAGAATTTTGTGAAGAAATTCTGAATAATTTCTTCAGAAGCTTCTTTGGATCTCAATCTTTTATTAGTGATCAGGTACAACTCATACCAATACCTGACATAAATTTCCTTGAAAGCAACAACATCATTTTCATTAAACAGGACGATTAGTTCCTCATCGGTATGGTTATGCCGGTTGCTCATAGTGAGTAAAATTATAAAAAAAAACGACATCCAATAAGAAATGAAATCCGGCAAAGCAGACTATAAGCAAAATTATAATAATTTCATAGCCATCCTCTTATTCTTTACTTCCTGTAAAATTTCCATTCCGATGTGAAGTCTCTTTTCAGCGGTTGCCCAATTAAGGTTGCCCTGACCATTTCTATCGGAATAAGGTTTTCTTTCATTATCCGGTCATGAAATTCGAGGATACTCATTTTTCCACTATCTACAAGCTCATGCTTCAGCGCCATCAATTGCATTCCGCCAATCATGTAAGCGACCTGATACAATGGACCATAACCGCCCTCAAATGACCTGCGAACTTCCCCTTCTGCATTTGCTGGCTCATGCCCTACACGGTTAATCAGAAAATCAACGCACTGCTCAGGTGTCCACTTTCCTAAATGATAATTTAAAGAGAAAATAATTCTTGCACAGCGGTGCATCCTCCAGAATAGCATTCCGATCCGCTCTTCGGGACTTTTGGCAAATCCCTTATCGTATAAAAGCAGCTCCCAATATAGTGTCCATCCCTCAATTCCGAACGGAGTAGTAAAAAGTTCCCGGTAATTCTTATAACGGCTATTCATATAATATTGCAGGTGATGACCAGGTAGTAATTCATGCTGTACAGTACCTCTTGAAAAGTAGGGATTATTGCCCCGCATACTCATCAGTTTATCTTCTTCGTTCATATTCGCTGTCGGATAAGATATACTAATCTCCCTGCCCCCTGTAAAAAAGGGATTAACCAACTGTCTTTCTGCAGACATCATTACCATCCCCCAGGTTTCTTCAGCAAGACCAGGAATCGTAATCAGCTGATTTTTTTTGATAAAATCCAATGCGTCATCCTGTAATTTCACAATCAATTCAGCTTGTTTACCGGGTGCGACAAAACTTTCTTTAACTTTTTCCTGAGCCTTTTTCCAATCTTTTCCAAAACCCATTTCTGCAGAAGCCTTTAACAACTCCTGATCACAAAATGCAAATTCCTTTTCTGCAATTTTAATAAGTTCTTCGGGCGTATAAGGAATCATTTCAGCATGGAGTTGAGCAATCAGCTCTGACTCTCCTATAGGATTTCCCTTTATTCCATATTTGACGCCTTTTTGAGCAGGTACTGCATCCGCCTGATCAACAAAAAAGGTATTATAATGATCTAATACCTGTACCAATGATTCATAAGGTTTAGGAATCCACCAATCGAATAAGGGGTCATAACCCTTATAAAATTCATAAACACCTTTTAATCTCATTTTCAGACCGGATATTGCTTCCCTGATATTTTTTAAATTCTCTTTATTCAGCGTTGACTTATTGATTGATGCGGCATTAAAAGAGGCTATTTCTTTGCGGATAGCATCCAGCTTTGCTGCAACAACCTGCCAGTCCATAGCTTTTCCCCTTCTTCTTTCCTTTTCCAATGCATAGATTCCGGGGGCAAAAGCAATATATTTAAGGATTGCCTTTTCATTTATTCCAGCTTTTTCCAATTGACCGGTTTCTTTTTTGATTTCCTTTTTCAATAGCAGGTAATCTACTTTTCCATAAATACTAAAAGAATCAAAATCCATTTGTTCCATTTCTTTCAAGTATTCATTTTGAATCAGCAGCAACCGGTTTCGCTGTTCGGGAGAATAATAGACCTGGGCAACTTCGGGATAAGTGCCTTCTAAAATATAAGGGGAGTAAAAATCCTGGATAGCTTTTATATCCTTTTGGTAAGTTATGATTGTGGTCCCCATTTCACTGGTTTGCTCATAAAGTCTGGATACTGCTTTTTCCTGCGAATAGATAGTGGATGGCAATAAGCACACCATCAAAAGTAATTTGTATAGTTTATTCATTTTGCAATGTTATTTATTCTGCTTACGGTATTGTATTCGTCTCTATGTGACAATAAATGTCAAATTAAAACTTATTATTCATGATAAATAATCTTAAGGTTATACTGGATAAAATACAAGAACAATTGGCAAAATAATGCAATATCCAATGCTTGCTAATTGCTTATTTTTATTTCCTTTAAGATAGAAACCAAAGTAAAAACCATGAACAGATTCCTTTGCACTAACCTATTGGTAACGGCGCTGCTGTACACTTTTTCAGCAACTGCCCAATCCTATGTACCGAGATTGAACGATACAAGGATGACCATTAAAAATGCTATTCCTATCAAAGCCTACGCTTTTCAGCTTTCGGAAGTATCGCTCCTGGAAAGTCCATTCAAAACCGCCAGAAATGCAGATGTAAATTATCTGCTAAAGATAGAGCCAGATCGTTTATTAGCTGGTTTCAGAAGCAATGCTGGTTTGTCCGAAAAAGCAAAAAAATATGG
Organism: Pedobacter sp. WC2423; assembly: GCF_040822065.1. Lineage (NCBI taxonomy): Bacteria > Pseudomonadati > Bacteroidota > Sphingobacteriia > Sphingobacteriales > Sphingobacteriaceae > Pedobacter > Pedobacter sp. WC2423. The sequence goes on along the minus strand of NZ_CP162005.1, from coordinate 5,552,792 downwards.
AGGGTGGGAATCTGATGGCCTTGCCGGACACAGTCTTGGCCATTATTTATCGGCCATTTCTTTTCAATACGCCACCACTAAAGATAGTGAGCTGCTCAAAAGAATAAATTATATAGTAGACGAACTGATTACTTGTCAGCAAGCACGTAAAACAGGTTACATTGGTGCGATTCCCAATGAAGATAATATTTGGGCAGAAGTAGCGAAAGGTAATATTAAAACCCGTGGTTTTGACCTGAATGGTGGATGGGCGCCCTGGTATACCGTACATAAAATCATGGCTGGTTTACTGGATGCCTATTTGTATGCAGGAAATTCTAAAGCATTAACGGCTTCAAAAGATCTGGCTAAATGGACTGCTGCCACCATTAATCACCTTAGCGACGAACAAATACAAAAAATGCTCATTTGCGAATATGGCGGGATGGCTGAACCTCTGGTAAATTTATATGCAATTACCGGAGACAGGAAATACCTTGATCTTTCCTATAAATTCTATGACAGACAAGTTCTGGATCCATTGGCAGAACAGAAAGATATCTTGCCAGGAAAACATTCCAATACTCAAATTCCTAAAATCATTGCCAGTGCCAGAAGATATCAGCTTACCGGTGATCAAAAGGATCTGGCAATTGCAGAATTTTTCTGGAAAACAGTAGTTAATCATCATTCCTATGTAACGGGCGGCAATAGCAACTATGAATATTTGTCGGAGGCCGACAAGCTGAATGACAAACTTACGGAGAACACCACAGAAACCTGCAATACCTACAATATGCTTAAACTGACCCAACACCTGTTTACGCTTAATCCTTCTTCAACATTTTTCGATTATTACGAAAAGGGTTTATACAACCATATTCTAGCTTCTCAAAACCACCACACCGGTATGATGTGCTATTTTGTTCCCTTAAGAATGGGCGGCAAGAAAGAATATAGTGATCCCTACGACAGTTTTACCTGCTGTGTGGGTACAGGTATGGAAAACCATGTCAAATACAACGAAAGCATTTACTTTAAAGGTGCAGACGGAAGCTTATATGTAAACCTCTTTATCCCTTCTGTGTTGAACTGGAAAGACAAAGATCTAAAAATCACACAGAATTCTGACTTACCTTATGGAGATAAAACCACCCTGCTGATCAACAGGACCAAGTCTTCAAATTTTGCCATCAGAATCAGAAAGCCTAAGTGGTCGGCTAACATTAAAATACAAGTTAACGGAAAACCGGAAAATGGAATTGAAGAAAACGGGTACTATGTTATTCGCAGAAACTGGAAAAACAACGATAAAATTGAATATACTACACCCGAAAAATTGTATACAGAGTCCATGCCTGACAATCCTAACCGCAGGGCGGTATTCTATGGCCCCGTACTCCTGGCTGGCGACCTTGGTTTAACTGAACCAGATCCTGTAAAAGGTATACCTGTATTTGTAAGTGCAGCACAAGATCCGAAAGAATGGCTAAAGATGGTGGATCAAAAACAGCTCCGCTTTCAAACAACAGGTATTGCAAAACCTCATGATATAACACTCCTGCCATTCAATCAGACAGAAAACCAGCATTACAGTGTTTATTGGGATTTTTTCAGCCCTCAACAATGGGTAGTACAGCAAAAAGTGTATGAAGAACAAAAAAAATCACAAAAAGAACTGGATGACAGAACCACAGATCTTTTCAGATTTGGAGAGATGCAACCTGAACGTGATCATAATTTCAAAGAAGAGAAAGCACAAACAGGCGAAGACCACGGAAAAAAATGGCGGATAGCAGGCGAACAAGGATTTCTTCAGTTCGATATGAAAATAGATTCTACCCGGTCCAGCACGCTCATAGCCTCTTATTGGGGAATGGATAACCGGGACAGAAACTTCGAAGTATTTGTTGATGGAACCAGTATTGCCACAGAGGATTTAAACAAGTATAAAGAAAGCCGTTTTTATGACATTTCTTATGAGATACCTGTTACACTTACCAATGGAAAAAATAAAGTAACTGTTAAATTGGTTCCTAAACCAAAAAACAGTGCGGGGCCGATTTATATGATCCGCGCAGTTAAGAAATAACTTAAAGTATTGAGCATATGATTACCGGCCAGCTTTACTGGCCGGTATTGCTGTATTTCGTTGTGGTGGTTCTGCATAAAGCAGATTTTTAACAAAGAAGTCCCGTTTCCTTCTTCTTCCATAAACGCCGCCATCACTGTGTCCCATTCCCGGAACGCATAAAAAATCAAAGTCTTTATTTGCTTTAATCAAGGCATCAGCCAGTCGGAAAGTAGATTCTGGCGGTACGTTTTCATCTGCTTCTCCAACAATCAGCAATAAATTTCCTTGTAACTTAGCCGCATTAGTTATGTTAGACTGTTCCTCATAATGAGGTCCAACCGGATATCCCATCCATTGCTCGTTCCACCATTGCTTGTCAATACGGTTATCATGACATCCGCAAGCAGATACTGCTGCTTTATAAAACTCAGGATGGAACAACAAGGCACCTGTAGAATTCTGCCCTCCAGCAGAAGTACCATATATCCCAACCCTGCTGATATCTGCGTTCTGATATTGCTTTGCCATGGCTTTAATCCATAAAATACGATCAGCAAAACCAGCATCGGCCAGGTTTTTCCAGCATACATCATGAAAAGCTTTTGAGCGGTTGGCCGTACCCATTCCATCAATCTGGACTACAATAAAACCCAATTCAGCCATACTTTGCATTTCACTGTAAGGCAAGAAATTTTTTGGCACAAAGCTGTCCTGTGGCCCCGCATAAATATATTCAATCACAGGGTAAGTCTTATGTTCATCCATTTTCGAAGGACGGCAAACAATTCCCCAGATAGCTGTTTTTCCATCTCTGGCTTTGGAGACAAAAACCTCTGGCAACTTTACTCCGGCAGCTAAAAAACTACTGGTAGTACCATGCTCCAGCTCTAAGATTATTTTGGTGTCTGCGGTCCTTTTCAATACGGAAACAGGTGCAACATTCACTTGTGAATAAGTATCCAGATAATATTCCCTATCAGACGAAAAGCTCAGTATATGGTTGCCTTTTTCCGGGGTCAGGTCAATTTGCTTTTTTCCATCAAAACCAATTCGGTAAGCATGCATAAAATAAGGATCTTCCCCTGCATTAATGCCGCTGGCCCTAAACCAGATTTCACGTTTAGCAACATCGACACTGTCTATTTCCCTGACCACCCAGTTACCTTTAGTTATAGGTTTTTGTTTACCTGTAAGCGTATTTACAAGGTATAAATGACGATAACCATCCTTTTCACTGCTCCAGATCATCTCATTGGTCGCAGGCAGGTAATGGGTATAAATACGATTTTCATAAATAAAAGTAGCTGTTTTTTCATCAATGATATTTCTTGTTTTACCACTCTTTACATCTGCTTCGATAACCCTGAAACGCTGATGGCCCCGGTCTGCTTTTTCATAGATACAATACTGATTGTTCTCTTGGCGCCAATGCAATTCCGGTGCACCAAAGAAATCAATTTCTTCAGCATCTACTTTTGTTTGTTTTTTTGTGGCAAGATCAAAAGCAACAGGTGCATACGAAGTAAATGCGTCCCCTGGCTGAGCATATTCATTGGATTTCAGCTGTCCGCGTGTGGTTCCCGGTACTGAACTTAATACATAATAAACCTCTTTGATTTTCTTCGGACTAATCCGATAGCCAAACAATGTTTTACTATCCGGCGACCAGCTGAATGCCCCATAAGGTTTATCTATTGTCCCGTCAAAGGAAAGCTGCTCATCCTCTCGTTCGGCCAGTTTCTTTACAAAGACATTTCCTTCTTTAAGGTATAGTTCCTTTTTGCCATCAGGAGATTTACCTGCATCTGGTATGCTTTCCCAACGGGAATGTGCAGCTTGTAAAGGTCTATTATTATTGTAAATATCCTTTAACGTGTCTGCAGTTTTCAAACACTGATAAGTTCTCAGATCGATTCTGAACCATTGATCTCCGGTCTTCACCGTGATCTTGTCAGCAGCTCCATTAAAAAACAGTTTGGTAAGTTTAAGTTGCTCAGCGTCATAATTCTTTCCAGTAGCTTTCTGCAGAGCCTCAGCTATCCGCTGATGGTCAAAAGCATTTTTCCGTATACCCTCAGTGGCATGGACATACATATATTTCCATTTTTTTCCGGCTAGATTTTTCTTGTACCAAAAAGATTTTTGATCTGCTTGCCATACGGGGAAAATATTGTAATTAACTTCTATTTTTCTTAATAAAGAATCCAGGGCGCCGGCTCGCTGATAAGCAATGGACATTTCGGAAGGGTTTGGTTTGTAAGGCTCCAATACCTGCTGCGCATGAACAATAAAAGCAGGGGCTGTGCAAATTAAAACAGCACAGATCTTTACAATAGAAATGGTTTTCATGGTTTAATTTTTTTGATATCTTCCAATCAGATAATATACAGGAATACCCATCATGGTAATGATGAGCCCGGGCCAGGTGTAATTTGGTTTATAAATAATTAAGAGTGTACAAAATGCAAGCCCCATAACGATATAAATTAAAGGCAAAACAGGATAGCCAAAGGCTTTATATGGTCTTTCTGCATCCGGGCGTTTTTTACGAAGAATAAAAATACCTGTAATCGTAAGCATATAAAACATCACCACTACAAAAGAAATCATATCCAGCAAGTCGCCGTATTTTCCACTCAGGCACCATAAACAGGCAAAAACACATTGGATCCAGAGGCCAAATGCAGGCACAGCATTTTTATTCAGGACTCCGACTTTCTTAAAAAAAAGGCCATCTTTAGCCATAGAGTAATACACCCTGGCACCGGCCATAATTAGTCCATTATTACAACCAAAAGTAGAAACCATGATCATCAGGGAAATAATCACTGTTCCCCAGTTGCCGAAGATCACGTGTGATGCTGTAACAGCAACTCTATCTTTATCTGCATAAGCAATTTCGTGCAGAGGCAATATACCGGTATACATGATATTGGTCAGCACATAAAGTACCGTAACCATAATCGTCCCCAAAGCTAAGCTAAGGCCGATATTTCTTTTAGGATCTTTAATCTCGCCCGCTACAAAGGTTACATTATGCCAGGAATCGCTGCTAAATATTGCACCTACCATCGCGGCAGCGATAGCACCAAATGCCGCTACCGTAGTATAATTTCCCGTATAGCCACTGACAGAAAGTGAAGTCAGATTCCACGCATCTTTCCAGTTATTGTGCCAAATATCCTTTTGCAGGAAAAACAGGCCAAAAACGATCAGCCCAAATAAGCTCAGCAATTTAGCCACAGTAAAAGTAGTTTGGATAATCCGGCCGCTGTTTACCCCCCTGCTGTTGATATAAGTAAGCAGAACAATTACGACAATGGCCAGAAGCTGCGCTGTGGAAATATGCAGAAACCCAAGGTCAATGGCTACCAGGTCTTCATTAAAAACAGGAATCAAATAGGCCGTAAATTTAGCAAAGGCCACACCTACCGCAGCTATAGTAGCTGTTTGGATGACTGTAAAAAAACTCCACCCATACAGAAAACTCACCAGCGGATTATAAGCTTCTTTCAAATAAACATATTGTCCTCCTGCCTTAGGAAACATTGCGCTAAGCTCCCCATAACTTAAAGCAGCGGTAAGGGTCATGAATCCGGTAATGAGCCATACGACCAGCAGCCAGCCCGAACTTCCAACATTCCGGGTAATATCAGCACTAACGATGAAAATGCCAGAACCGATCATGCTACCTGCAACCAGCATAGTAGCATCCATTAATCGCAAAGAAGATTTAAATTGAGTGGTTCCAGGTTTCATAATTGTTATAATTTGTTAAACAACCATTGAATTAACCTTACTTACATTATTATAAGCATCTACATATGCCCTGGGCGACTGCCCGATAATGCTTTTAAATACCCGGTTAAAATTAGTAATACTATTAAAGCCAGCTTTATAAGCTACACCAGAGATACAATCTATCTTCTTGCCAGCAATCAAGCTTTTACAGGCATCGTTAATTCTCACTTCGTTAAGAAACGAGACAAAAGTATGCCCTGTATGTTTTTTAAAATACCTGCAAAAAGCCTGGGGTGTCATATAAGCCGTATTTGCAATATCTTCCAGCGCAATCTGATTATTGTAATTGCGCATAATATAATTGATAATATTGCCGAGCCTGATTCCCTCACTTTCTGAAATATCAGAAGAGTATACATTAGAGCAAAGTGGTTCTGCTTTTTCACTCACATGCTGTAAGGTATTCAGCAATTTAAGGAGGTTAAACAGTACATCTGTACCAGAAGCACGATGAACATCAAATATTTTGGAAGAGATCTCCTTACTGTGACTTGCAGGGATCCTGAAGCCATGTTTGTGATTTTTCAGCAATGAATTAAGCAGTTTCATCTCCGGCAGGTTAAATAGTCCGGCAAGAATTCCTGAGGGATTAAAATACAATGAACAAGCCCGGATACTTTTGCGCTTATCGGCAACAAAATATTCAGGATTGGATTTAAACAAATGAGGAAGATTGGCTCCGATAAGAAAAATATCACCCGAACTAAATGAGTGCATATTGTTTCCTGTAATCAGCGTCCCTTCTCCTTTTTGCACCCAGGTAATCTGCCATTCATCATGACGGTGAAGATACTGGTAAAAAAATGGAAGTTCGATATGCTCGGAGATCACACTTTTATCGTCCGGTACAAGCAATGTAAATGGAAGTACTTTCATAGTTGGTTCGGCTGGTTAGGTTTGTTGAATGTTAATATACAGATATTAACATTCAACAAGTAAACTCACCATCGAATCGGTTAAAATACGGTTACATTTTGTTAATATACGTCAAATCAACGTTTATTAATAACCAGGGTTCTGCTTTAAATTCGGATTTTTAGAGAGTTCATCCTGGGGAATAGGAAACAAAGTACGTGTTGGAGATTTAGGTGAATGGTTAAACCACTTTTTTGTTTCGTATACACCAAACCGGATCAGATCTTGTCTGCGGTGTGCTTCAGCAGCAAATTCCCATCCCAATTCATCCAGAAAACGTCCGTACTTAATATCTGCACCACCATTCACATCTGCTACTTTACCATCTGGTGTCTGTAGTCCGTACTGATACCTGCTTCCTTTTAAAAGATCATCACCACTTACAGCAGCTTTAGCAGCACTGCTTTTAAATGCGCGTTGCCTAACCTGTGTAACCAGAGTTGCCGCACCTGCTGCATTACCTGTTCTCAAAAGAGCTTCTGCTTTCATCATCAGTACATCTCCATACCGAAGGAAAGGAAAATCATTGTCCAGGTCACCAGTTGCATTTTGTTTAATTACAAATTTACCTATCCTAAACCCTGCATTACCAGGAGCCACAATACCGTCTAATCCACCCATACCTGGAACAGCGTTCACATAATTGATCAGCACCTGCCCCGTAAGGGGATTAATCTGGGGTCCCTGGATCCAGGAATCCTTCAATCTGCTATCTTCTGGATCATAAGTATTGATAAATTGTGGAACAGCACAGTTTCCGCCCCATGGCTGTGCAGTCATTTGGTAAACACCCTGGCTCAGGGGATCCAGTGTTTTCATATGGATCTGATTTCCCCTGCCATAAATTTCGTCATATGGAATAGCAAAAATAATTTCAGCAGAATTCTGGTTCGTATACGTAAATACATCTGAATAATTATTATCCAGTCGGTATTTACTGCTGTTGATAATATCGTCAGCTTCCTTAATGCATTTCGCATATTCGGCAGTGCCGACATAAATCTCTGAATTCAGGTATATTTTAGCCAATAATGCTTTTACACCCCATTTGTTCAACCGGCCATAAGTGCTTTTTGGGTCCTCACTTAAAAGCGGCATGACCTCATTGAGTTCTTTAACCACAAAAGCATATACCTCGGCCCTTGTATTTTGTTTAGGCAAAGCATGATCATTGGGGTCTATTTTAAGAATGACTGGTACATTTCCATGGTTGTCCAGCAGCAGGTAGTATCCAAATGCCCTGACTGCGCGAAGTTCAGCAACTACAGCTGGCTTTATATCACCCAATTTCAGGGTTCCTGCTTCAATCTGGGAAAGTACCGTATTTGCTTTGGTGATAGTCGCGAAAGCATTTTGCCAGGTATTATAGGGCTGCCATTCCTGTGTAGTCCAGGCATGCTGGTGCATACGGCGGTAGGTTCCTGCATCGTCCCATCCATTTGGACGAACCGGGGTAATGATGCAATCTGCGGCCTCCTCCTGTAAATCAAAATAGCCTTGCCACCCGCACATCACCGTTCTTAAAGAAGCATAAGTGGGTGCCAGGATGGTTGGAAGATCTTTTTCGGTAGGTGTAAATTTGGAAGGAAGAACCTCAGAATAAACTTCTTCATTCAGTTTAGTACATGAGCTCATGGTGCCTGCACATCCAAAAGCTGCAATAAGTATATATAAGATTTTTGTTTGCATGATACTAAAAATTAAAGCTTAAAAAGAGACACTGATGCCTGTGGTGAATGTTTTTGTGGTAGGATAAGCATCTCTGTTTTCAATACCCGGAGCAAAAGTAAAATCGCCGGAGTAACTCACAGCTTCCGGGTCCAGCCCTTTATATTTGGTTATTGTAAACAGATTCAATGCAGAAACATATATCCTGAGGTTTTTGATGCCTTTAATCAGTTGGTCTGGAAAAGTGTAACCCAGTGTAACGTTATCAATTTTGATATAATCTCCCTTTTCAATATAGTCGCTTACATAAACCAAATCGTTGTTCAGCGTTTTTCCATATTTAGGATCATAAGATGTTTTCAAAGCATTGTACGCTTTGTTGACCGGGTTCTCATAATACATCCGCTGCATATTCAGTACATCGTGACCAAAAGCACCCCTGACATTGACCTCCAGATCGAAATTTTTGATTTTAAAAGAGTTGTTCCATCCCAACAGATATTTAGGGATTCCATTCCCATAATACTGACGGTCATCTGCTGTGGACTGAGAAATTGGAATGACTTTGCCATCCTTATTTTCTACCAGCCATTTTCCATTGTCGTCTACCCCTACACTTTTAAGCACGAAAAACTGCCCGATAGGGCCACCTACCTTTACACGGTGCGTATTGGTTTGTATAGGCTCACCAGTATAACCTGCATCGAAAAATCCTACAGTTACATCAAATTTGTCATTGGACAAATTGACAAGTTTGTTCTTATTGGTAGAATAGGTAATGCTTGAATTCCATTTTAAAAGTTTACTGTCTATCGCTTTTACATTGATCAGCGCTTCGAAACCTGAATTTTTCATGGTGCCGGCATTAATTAGCATACTATTAGTTAGATAAGGAGGCATTGGTACACTAAAATTATAGATCAGATCTTCCACTGTCCGGTTATAATAATCCAATGATCCTGTAATCCTGTTTTTAAATAAACCAAAGTCCAGACCTGCATTGTATTCTTTCTTCTTTTCCCATCTCAGGTCAGGGTTAAAATTTCTTGCAGGAACAAACCCCGGTACCCATTTACCATCAATAAAAGCACCCTCTGCATAATCATACTTGTAACTGGTTTGTGATTGATAAGGATTATTGGCAATTGTACCCGTTACCCCATAGCCAGCCCTTAACTTCAAATCTGAAATTTCAGGAATATGCTGCATAAAATCTTCCTTAGTTATACGCCAGCCCACTGAAGCCGCCGGAAACGAGCCCCAGTGATAATTGGCCCCAAATTTAGAGGACCCTTCTCTTCTGATACTTGCCATAAACAAATATTTTTCATTCCAGTTATAGGTTAACCGGCTAAAAAAACCGGCCAGCTGCCATTTACTTTTATCACTGGTCATATCGGCTTTGCCTTGTTTAAGTCCAGCTCCTGTTTGCAGGTTGTTATAACTATAGGTATCTGTTGGAAAATCGAAGTTGTAAGCGTAAAAATTTTCACTAACCGCATCCTGCCAGCTATATCCGCCAAGTACACTAAAATTATGGAGACCTATACTTTTGGTATAATTAGCCGTAAATTCCACAAGGTTTTCATTACCAGAATCTGTGGAACGGGAAGCCGTGCCATTTAATTTTGATTTGGTCGTATTTACATGTTCAAATGTAGTGCTGCTACCATATAGATTATTATTTTGAATATTAGAAGCCAGTAATTTTAAGCTCAGTTCTTTAACAGGCCTGTAATCCAGGCTTCCGCTGATCCTTGTCTGTCTCAGTATTGCATCATTGGTTGCCTCATTAATTCTGGATAAAGGGTTATCATAAAAATAGATATCCCTTTCCTGCCACTTTCCCTTGTCATTATAGATATGATCAGTTGGATTACGGATAATGGCCTGGCGATAAGCATAACCATCCGCTCCCCCCTGGGAAGAAGTAATGCTGCGGTTGATTACCGTAATATTTGTTTTTAGCTTATCGTCAAACATAGAGTGGTTCAACGCTGCGCGTACAGTTAAGCGTTTTTGTCCCGTGCGCAGAAATATGCCTTCCCAGTCACGATAGTTTACAGAACCGCTAAAATTAGTCGCAGAATTACCACCAAAAATGCTCAGATTATGATTCTGACTCACCGGGTTTTGCAGGATCTCATCCAGCCAGTTTGTGTTGCCACCATAGTCTGTATATTTAGCACCCTGGCTATTTAAACGGCGATAATCGTCAGCCGTGAGCATTTCCGGCTTTTTGGCAATCTTTTGAATGTTTGCATAGTTGGTATATTCAATAGTCGACTTAGATCCGGTGGGATTCTTTCTGGTGGTGATTAAGATTACTCCGCCAGTTGCTCTGGTTCCATAGATCGCTGCAGCCGAGCCATCTTTTAAGACATCTATCGCTTCAATATCTTCTGGTGCAACAGTATTAAGTGATCCTGGAATTCCATCAATCAAAATCAACGGCTCTGATGTCCCGTTAATAGAGTTCAGACCTCTCAGATTGATTTGTGTACTGCCTGCAGGATCTCCGGAAGGGGTAGTGATTCTTAATCCAGCCACTTTTCCCTGGATCAGCTGACCGGCATCTCTTACCGTTCCTTTGGTAAAATCTTCTGCCTTTACAGTCGCAATAGAACTGGTCACCTCACCTCTTTTCTGGGTACCATAACCTACCACCACTACTTCGTCCAGTCCGGTACTTTCTACACTGAGTTTCACGTCCAGGCTTGCGCTGCCATTTAAAGCAATCTCCTGCGATTGATAACCAATGTAAGAAAAGACAAGTACTGCAGCGGCATTTTTTACTTTCAGGCTATAACCACCTTTAGTATCTGTGCTGACCACATTTGAAGTACCTTTCTCTTTAATAGAAACCCCAACTAATGTAGTTCCATCTTTTACGTCTGATACAGTTCCTTTTACTGTAACTGTATTTTGAGCATACAGCTGACAGGGAAGGAGGAAGAGCAAAAGAATCCAAATTCTCTTGCCAGAGCCATGATAATGCTCATTTTTTGCTTTCATACTTTAAATTTTATTTGGTTCAGTTGATCAGGATGATCGGTCCATCTAAAGTTAGAAGCTAAAAAATGAGCATAGTTTTCGTATTTTATCAGGTATTAGCCTATTTTTACCCTGTTGAATTTTATCTGGCCGGAGAGAACGGGCGGATATCAATTTCAGGTTGCTCTGCTGAAACAATCTGGCTCACCAAAGCGCCTGTAGCAGGCCCTAAACTTAAACCCATCATTCCATGTCCTGTTGCAACAATAAGGTTGACCCTTTTAGGACTTCTCCCAATATAAGGCAAGCCATCGGGCGAAGATGGTCTAAAGCCATACCAGATTTCTTTTTCAGCAGGGAGTTCCGGTTTCAGGTCTGGAAAATATTCAGGTACAGACTCTACAATTCCCCGTACCCGCTGCATATTGATACGGCTGTTAATTTTGTCCAGTTCCATGGTACCACTATACCGGATACTGCCGTTCATTGGTGTAATGGCCACTCTTGCCTCACATAATAATGCAGGGATACTCATCCTGCCCTGCGGTTCTTTTTCCAGGAATGAATAACCTTTGCCGGGCATAATGGAAATGTTCAGACCCATCATTTTAGCAATTGCAGGCGACCATGAACCCGCTGCTAATACATACTGATCGGCTTCCCAGACTTTATCTCCAGTAAATACCTTTGTTATTTTCCCCCCATCACTTTCAACTTTGGTAACTTCATGATTCCTCTTAATAGTTACTCCTGCCTGATCCAGATAATTCAACAAAGCATTCATCAGCATCGGTGGATATAAATGACCATCGTTACGGTAATGAACTGCACCAAGAACATCCAGCTTAAGATCTGGCTGCAGCAGCCGGCATTCTGCTGGATTCAGCACAGCCATGTCCAGCCCCAGTTCTATGGCACTTTTAGCCAGATGTGCTTCTTCTTCAGCAGCTTTTTCTGTTTTATAAAAAGCCAGGATCCCATTGCTTTTTAATTCGAATTCAAAGTTGGGTTCTTTACTCAGCTCTTCAAAAAGTTGTTTACTGAGCAAGGATAAATCCCTTAAAGGTATTGCAGAGCGGGAAACATGTCCCGCATTAGCATGTTTCAAAAATTTCAGTCCCCACCCAATCAAATCCGGATTAAGCGATGGCCTTACGTAAAATGGGCTTTTACTGTTAAACATCCAGCGAATTCCCTGCTGGATCATACCAGGTGAGGCAAGGGGCACAAAATGACTGGGTACAATCATTCCGGCATTTCCAAAAGAACAATTGTCGACTAGCTCACCCTTATCTAAAATAGTGATCTGATAACCTTTTTTATGAAGATAATAAGCAGAGGTAAGGCCTGCAATTCCACCGCCTATAATTAATACATTTGACATCTGACGTGCTGATAATGATTAAAAAAATGATTAAATAACCTGAAAACCATGCGCATATGGATCATCATCGTCAATTTTAATGGTATTATAGCCGTATACCTTTGCCCAGCCTTCAATACTTGGAATAATTGCCGGTAAACCATTTAGTTCCACCTCTTCCTCTACTTTTCCAGTAAACTTACTCCCGATAAAACTTTCGTGAATAAAGGTCTCTCCCTTTTTCAGTTTACCTTTGGCATGCCATTGAGCCATCCTTGCAGAAGTGCCTGTACCACAAGGTGAACGGTCTATCGCCTTATTTCCATAAAACACAGCGTTACGTGCTGTAGATGAATAATCTAAAGTGGCCCCAGCCCAAAGAATATGACTGCAGCCATTAATTGTCGAATCCAATGGATGAACAAAAGTATGCTGCTCATTGATGCGTTTACGAATAACCTGGCTCCAGGTAATCAACTGCGCAGCTGTATAGTTCTCCAGCCCTGCAAAATTCTCTTGCGGGTCTATAATGGCATAAAAGTTTCCTCCATAGGCCACATCGAAAGTTAATGTTCCCAGCTCAGGACATTCTACCTGAAGTTCTGATGCAGCAAGGTAGGAAGGTACATTCCGCAGTTTAACTGCAGTCACTTTACCTACCGTTTGCTGATATTCAATTAAAACCAATCCTGCCGGAGCTTCCATCCGGATAAACCCTGGTATTTTTGGCTGGATAAGTCCCTCTTCAATGGCCATGGTAATCGTACCAATTGTTCCGTGACCGCACATTGGCAAACATCCGCTGGTTTCTATAAATAAAACAGCAATATCATTTTCAATGTTGTGGGGCGGATAAAGGATACTACCAGACATCATATCATGACCTCGGGGTTCAAACATCAGACCCGTACGGATCCAATCGTATTCCTTCAAAAAATGCTGTCTTTTCTCACTCATATTTTGCCCCTGGAGCAAAGGCCCCCCACCAGCTACCAACCTGACCGGATTTCCACAAGTATGTGCATCTATACAAAAAAAAGTTTTACTGCTCATTATTTAATCCATTTTTGATCCACCAATCTGTAAATTCCCAAAGGGTTTTTTGCTTTAAGCGCATCAGGAAGTAATTCATCTTCCCAATCCTGCCAGGCTACTGGTCTTGCAAAACGATAAATCGCCATACTGCCAACAGAAGTAAAGCGACTATCGTTTGTGGCCGGATGCGGGCCACCATGCTGCATTGCTGCACAAACTTCTACTCCTGTAGGTACTCCATTCAGGATCAGCCGCCCGGTTTTATCTATCAGCTCATTTAAAAGCTCCTGATAATTTTCCAGTTCTTGTGGTTCTGCCATTAAAGTAGCAGTTAACTGCCCCTCCAGCACACCTATAACTTCCTGCAACTCAACAGCATCTTTTGCAACCACCAGCAAAGAATAAGGTCCGAAGATTTCCTGCTGAAATTTAATGCTGCTTAGAAAATCCTTCGCGCTGATTAAAGCAACCCTTGCAGCCGGCTGGCACTCCAATTCTTTATTTATAACAGTCGATTCTGCAAGCAAATCAATATGATTGTCATCCAGTATCTCTTTAGAAAGCTGACTATAATTACTAAAAATACCAGCAGTTAGCATGGTTGAAGATGGCGAAGCAAGAATTGCAGCAGCCAGCGCAGATTTGAATTTTTCAAGTGCTGGCGATTGTATTGCTATCATCAATCCTGGATTAGTGCAAAACTGTCCTGAACCTTGTGTAATAGATCCGGCACATTTCTGTGCAAGTTCTTCCGCTCTGTTCTCCAATGCCTCAGGCAATAAGATAACCGGATTAATACTGCCCATTTCCGCAAATACCGGAATTGGGACCTCACGCTCCTGTGCCAGCCGGATCAAAGCATTCCCTCCTTTAAAAGAACCTGTAAATGTTACAGCCTTTGTTTTTGGATGTTTAACCAGAGCTGCACCAACTTCATAGCCATTATCGTATAACAAAGAAAATAATCCTTTAGGAAGACCTGATTTGTCTATAGCTTTTATAATCGCTGATCCCACCAATGCACTGGTACCCAAATGTGCAGGATGGGCTTTCACTACCACAGGACATCCTGCTGCCAATGCAGAAGCAGTATCTCCTCCGGCAACGGAAAAGGCAAGCGGAAAATTACTGGCCCCAAAAACAACTACCGGCCCCAGCGGTACCAGCATCCTGCGGATATCTGCACGGGGCATAGGCTTTCTTTCCGGCAAAGCCGGATCAATAACAGCTTGTACCCAGGAACCTTCTTCTACCAAATCCGCAAATAATCTCAATTGTCCTGTGGTCCGTCCAAGTTCACCTTGCAGCCTTGCAACAGGCAGGCCACTTTCAGCCGCAGCCCGGCTGATCAGTTCATCTCCTAACGAGAGAATTTCATCGGCAATACTTCTTAAAAAAGCGGCCTTTAAATCTTTATCTATGTTTTTATAGGTTTGAAATGCAATTTCAGCACCATTTAGTGCGTTGGTGATATCAACTGAAGATGCTTTAAAAAAAGCACCCTCCAGTTCTTTACCTGTAGCAGGGTTTATAGCCTCAAAGCTTTCCCCCGAAGGTTCAGCATAAGCTGAACATACCATATTTTTTCCTTCCATAACTACCCCGATTATTTACCCCAGCTGCCAGCAGGTAATTGTGGACGATTAGCCAGCGCATCATCAAGTACCTTCAATACCCTTTCTCTTTCCTCTCCCTTAATTGGTAAACGCGGTGCTCTCACTGTTTCTGTTCCAATACCTGTTGCAACTTCTGCCAGCTTAATATACTGTACGAGTTTCGGGTGTATATCAAGTTCCAGGACTGGCAGGAACCAGCGGTAAATAGCCAGCGCCTCTGCAATGCGGTTCTGTTTTACCAACCTGTAAATAGCTACTGTTTCTTTAGGGAAAGCATCTACAAGACCTGCAACCCAACCATGGGCACCCATTACTAAACTTTCCATAGCTAAAGGATCTACACCAGTAAAGATCTTAAACCTCTCCCCAAAACGGTTAAACATACGCGTAATATTGGAAATGTCCCTGGTAGATTCTTTCACTGCCTGTATATTGCTATAACGGGCCAGGTAATCAAACATTTCCATTGTAACTTCAATCTTATAATCTACCGGATTGTTATAGATCATAATCGGCAATTCTGTAGATTCTGCAACCGCAGAGAAAAAAGCCAGCGTTTCATCATGATCAGCATAATAACGCATTGGAGGTAATAGCATTAAACCATTAGCGCCCAGTTCGCCCGCTTTTTTTGCTGCTGCAACAGCTTTCTTTGTAGTTGGTTCTGCGATGTTCAGCAATACAGGAACACGCCCGTTTACAGTTTTAAGTGTATGAGACAAGAGTTCAAATTTCTCTTCATCTGTTAATACACTTGCTTCGCCAAGAGATCCACCCAAAATAATGCCCTGAGCTCCTGCTTCCAGCTGCGCCTCCAGGTTCAGGTCAAATGTATTAAAATCAAGTTCGTCGTTTGCTGTAAATTTTGTGGTTACAGCAGGAAATACTCCACTCCAGTTGATGCTCATGTTATTTTAGTTTTATCTTATTAAATAGTTATTTTTAGCCTTACCCCACAAAAATGTTCGTTTGTGTGATGACCAAAGTTAACCAGGTAACGAATCAAACTATGACCGGATATTAATCAATACAACCCGTAAATGCACCTGTTATTACGTTTTTTCTGCTTATATGAATAACCAAATAAAGAGGAGCTTAATTCTTTTTTAGAATCACTTCAGTAACCTGATCAGCAACGAGCGGTATCACATAATTTCCCCTGGAGTTTCTTTCCATATTTTTTATTCCGTACCTGCCTTTAAGGGGTGAATTCTCCTGAAATCTCAACAAGGCATTTGGCAAATATTCATTTGATGGTTCCAGTTTTAAACGGACTTCTCCCGAACCGGACTGATAAGAAATCTCTGCTATCCGACCCGCATCCAATGTGATCCACAATCCCGCAGGTGCAACAAATACCGCAGATTTTGCCGCAGTTGTTAGTTTAACATGTATCCACGATCCTTCTTTCGAAAGATTACCTCCAAAGGCAAGCCAGCCAAACTCCGGATGATTAAGCAGATAACTCGCCGTATTCACTGCATAACCGAAAAATCCAGAACCATAATCACCAGACAACCCATCATTGCGTAATGTAGAAGGGAAAGCATGAAAAGCCGCCGGGGCAAAACCATTTTCAGTAATATTTGAGATCGAGCCCATTAAACCACCGTAACCAGCCCGCAGCAGATAAAAATCATTTGGGTGTTTCCTATAATCTGTCAATACCGGTATAGCATTTAATGCAGATCCATAGTGATGGATCATACGTTCTATCCGTGAAAGTTTGCCACCATATAAAAAGTCCCAATATCGTCTTGCATTGCCATTATAAGCCCAATGTGGCACCACAGGAACATAAGCCAGAATAGCATCCATGGTTACGGCTGCTTTATCCTGAAATCCAAAATAAGACGACCACATATAAACCTCCTCCTGCCCAGTGGAATCCCAGGGCATTTCACTACCGAACGGATACTTCAGCGAACGCCAGTGCAGCGCACGTACCTTCATTTTTTCTTCCAGTGCGTTAGCCAGTGTCATCATACCTTCGGCTTTCAAGTCTTTTAATATCAGATAAAATACAGTCCCTTCCATTTGTCCAAACTGCGCATAGTACGGTGCAAGTCTCATCATAGCTAAAGAAGTTTCAGCAGCATATGTTAAATATTTTCTCCAGTCCGATTCGTTCACCAGTCCTTTATAGTTTCGCGCCAGTCTGTACATCACCCAATGTACAGCCGCTACATGTGGATAGTTATAAGAACGACCTACGGAATTGGCTTCCCTGGCCGGCCAGGCAGACCATGTTTTGAAGTTGATCCCGCTATCATACGTACCTTTAGGTAACGAATCCGGGGCATAATAAAAAAGACTTTTTCTTACCCCGAATTTTTCTGGTCCGGTACTGATCTGGATCTGCCCAAATAAGGTACTATCTGCAAAACGCTGTAATTTATGGATCTCTGTTTTATTTGGTGCGATGAGTTCTTTCATCATTGCCCCCAACCAGCCTCCAGCCCCCCCTTCGTCACTTAAACCAGCAATCCATACTCTGTTGTCCTGAGTAACCTGCACCTTTTTATCTTCATCATAACTGATTACAGACGGGCTCCGCTTAAAGATGGGATCTTTCTGTTCAAACCATTGTTTAGTGGTTAGAAAGTTTCCATAATCAGCTATTACTTCAGTTTCAGGCTTAATCACCTTGTAATTAATAGTTTGAACCAACCCGTCTTCATAGGTAATAGTCAGCCTTGCCCTGCCCCAGCTTTTACCCTGAACCTGGTAAGACTTCCAGCCATTTTTAGTTGTTGCTGAAGCCGTTACTGTTAAAGCTTGTTGCGGCTCAACAGCTACGGTTTTAACTTTCTGGTTATATTTCAGGAATAATCTGGCATCTACATCCTGCGGCAATACATAACCTGGTACGGAAATCGCTACTGGCCGTTGATTTTTCTCTAACGTCTGTTCTATAGTTTTTACTGT
Source organism: Pedobacter sp. WC2423 (assembly GCF_040822065.1). Taxonomy (NCBI): domain Bacteria; kingdom Pseudomonadati; phylum Bacteroidota; class Sphingobacteriia; order Sphingobacteriales; family Sphingobacteriaceae; genus Pedobacter; species Pedobacter sp. WC2423. Next base: position 5,534,419 of record NZ_CP162005.1, on the reverse strand, counting down.
ACCTGATACGATAAACTTTACACCATAATTGCGTGTTTCACCTGGTTTTAGGATCAATGATGTGGGTGTATTCCATTGTGCTGCATTTTTCCACTCCTGTTCTGCATAGGCTTTACTATATACGGTCCATTCATAAAAACCTTCAAAGGCAATTCCACGGGGTGTCGGGTCATCAAGTAAAGGGTTATAGGCTTCAAAAGGAGTATGTCCATAAGGTACGACCAGTAATGAAGGTGCATGGCCGCTCAAACGGGTAACTTGCAGATAGCCAGCATCCCTGCCAATATAAGGATCATAAAAAACATTCTGGGCATGTGTTTGCTCCAGAGTTTTTCCCTCCAGAATATTGTTAAAAATCATTGGGATTCCTAAGCCACCAATCTCTACAGCTTGCTTAGATTTGTTATGCAGTTCAAAACGTAAAATCAGCTGTCCGCTTTGTACCTCCCAGTAGCGTCTCACCCGAAGCGGGATATCTGGGGATAAAGTTGGCCCGAGATCTGATGCGGCAAGTATATGTCCACCACTTTTCATCAACCGGACAGGCATGCGACTAGCGGCTGTAGCATATTTTTTCCATTCGCCTCCCTGAGTTTTCAAGACCAGGTTCAGGTCACCCAGCTGATAAAGCCCATTACTGCTTCGCATCTTAAGGCGGTCGGCCGGACTAAAATCAAAAGTTTTTTCTCTCCCAGGATTTAGAGCAGCCACAGTTTGTGAAGATTTCAACAGTTTTAACCGGAGTGCCCCTGCTTCAAAATTCAGGGTTCCTTTTTCAAAACCAAGCGTGGAAGGGCGCCTGGCCAATGCATCCCATGGCGATTGTCCATATACTATTCCGCTGAGCATCGTCAACCCGATCAGGATATATATATTGAATCTGAAACGCAGAAAAATTGCTTTAAAAACTGTGGTGTGTTGAAGTCCTGAGTGCATCATAATTACCTTTTAACCAAAAATATGTTTTTACACTCAAGTGGATGTCTATTCATCCAAACAGGGCAAAATCGGTAAAGAATTGGTTTATAACAGGTGAAAGACCTTAACCTTCGCATCAGAATGAGTCAGGGCTCCGTGATGGCATTTAGTTTCATATCAATACCTAAGGGATTAGCCTTGCTTTGACAGATAAAAGGGAAGTCGGGATTGTTAAGTATCCAAAATTCTGTAGTTTCATTTTGGGCAACAACGTGCAAAACCGCTAATGGCTGATTACCTATCATTAATACATCCGAATCAGCTTTCAGTTCATAAATCGTATGATCGTATATAAATTTTCGCCTGGTAATCAGTTCATTAAACGCACTGCGGGAGATCATACAAAAAGTCTGGTCTGCGCCAAGTTTAACTTTCTTAAAAGGCTCTGGCTGAGCAAAACTTAAACTATTGCCATTATTTAATCCCGATGCAGAAACGATATAATTACCACCTGCCAAACCGCGAATGTTCCAACCCAAAAGCAATGAGTCTGAAACATGATTTAGCGTAATTTGAAAGGGCGTAGTTTGACCATGCAGGTAAAACGTATATTTAAAAGTAGTGCCTTCTTTAATTACCGGCGTTAACTTTTGTGCAGATGCACCTAAGCCCAGCATCAGCAATAGGATCATATAACTTACTTTATTCATTTTATAGTGTATTATGCTGGTAATTAATATTTAACAGGGGGTAATGTTCCAGTTCCCCATGCAGATGGTTTATCGTCCATTTCCAGTTCCAGTTCGCCACCCATCGCCACATCTTCATGTTCTATCCAGGCCTGGTTAAATGGTTTGCCATTCAGGCTTGCAGATTTGATGTAAATGTTTTCGTCGCTCAGTTTTTTGGCTATTATCCTGAAATCCCTGCCGTTTTCCTGGTGCAAAATGCTCTGCTTAAGCAAAGGCGAATTAATAAGGTAATAAGACTGTCCGGCGTTAGGATAGAGCCCCATCATTTGAAATGACAGCCATGAAGACATAGCACCCGAATCATCATTACCCGGTAAACCAAAATGTGAAGTATTATAGTTTTTAGCTATGATCTGACGGATGCGTTGACTACTAAGATCGGGACGGCCTATCCAGTGATACAAACAAGGTGTTAAAAATGATGGTTCGTTAGCTACATTGTAGTATTTGTTATCGAACAGCGTATCGAGCCTGCGCCTGAATGCCTCTTTACCACCAGATTTAGCAATTACAACGGGCACCTGATGCGGGATGCTTAGCGAATATTCCCACGAAGTTGCTTCGTATAAAAAAGCACACCAATGGCATACATACCACGGAAACTCGCGTGTAAGCGGTGTATATTTGAATGTAGGGTGCTGATTATTAGCTTCGCCATAAACAATATGGTCTAACCAATGCCCGGCGGCATCTCTAGGCATAATAAAGCCAGTTGCGCCATGATCCTGATAATCATCGCGCCATAAGTTACGCCAGTTATCAGCCTGCTTTAAAAAACGCTGATAGATCTTATCTTTTCCTAATCCTTTAGCAACAACGGCAATGCAGTAATCATCATAAGCATAATCAAGTGTACGGTTACCCGAGCGTGCAAAATCATAGGATACATAACCCAGCTTGTTATAGTCTGTTAAACCGCCTCTTCCTTCTTTTTCTTCATTTCCACCGGGTGAAACGTTGGCATCTTTCAACATAGCTTCTAAAGCCAGGTTATAATCAATGCCCGGCAGTTTTTTCACGTAAGCATCGGCAATTAATACCTCGGCATTTGAACCGCCCTGTGTACGCCCGTTATAATTGCCGCTGCGCGAATCGGGCATATAGCCATCGTGCTTATAAATATTAAGCAAAGCGTTCACAATCTCAATTTCGCGTTTGGGCGATATTAAAGTAATTAATGGGTTGGATGACCTGAAGGTATCCCATATGGCATAAAAATCATCATAATAAGGCTTATCAACCGTCCACAATGGATTTTCGCCAGTACGATCTACAGGCATCAGCATGGTGTGATACAGGCCCGTGTAAAAGAGTTTCTTCTGGTCTGAAGTGGCATCATCATTAATTTCGATCCTGCTTAAAAGTGCTTCCCATTTTTTTTGCACCTCACCTAACACCCGTTCAAAACTCCAATGTGGTATTTCCTGGTCTATGTTCTCTTTAGCTTTCAACTCGCTGATAAAAGAAATACCAATCTTAACTTTTAGGGTATCGGACAGGCTGTTTTTAAAGGCCAGTAAAGCACCCGTTTTTTCGCCTGCATCAAACTGTTGTTTTTTACCGGGATATAGTTTATTACCTTTCCAGGTAGTATAAGTGGTAACCGGGCTATCAAACACGGCATCAAAAAATACAGTATAAGCAGCACCATTATTCCAACCACCGCGAATTCGGCTATACCCCCTTACTTCGTAAACCGATACCATTTCTATCTCCGATCCTACAAATTGCTGAGCCTCGCGGGCATCGGGTTCCGGCTGTTCGCCTAAAAAGAAACCTGCATCAATTTTTAAGGATTTTTGTGCTTTTTCAGGATAAGTAAACTGGTAAATGGCGGCTCTTTCTGCAGCCGTAATTTCAGCTTTGATCTGATTCTTTTTAAGTGTAACGCCATAATATCCCAATGCGACATGCTCATCCCCGCGCATGGAAGATTGCTCTGTTTTATTGAGCGCACCCACAAATGGCATAACCTGAATATTACCATATTTAGGGCCGCCCCCTGTACCACTTACATGCACCTGGCTAAAACCAGTAACGGGTGCAGGATCCGGTAACCAGCCACTATTAGGGTCTGAAGTACAATCGGGACTGGGTTTAATCATACCAAAAGGGCAAGATGGTCCCACAAAAACACGTCCTAATCCTTCTGAACCAATCATCGGATCAACATATTGGTATAATTTTTTCTGCGCATGAGCTGGTATACTCCAGTTAAATGCTGTTATTAATAATAAAGCACCGATTGCCTTGTAATACGCCATGTTTTTGATGGGTGTTATAATCCCCGATAAAGATGATGCAGGCTTATGATATTACTTACGCTTTCAGGTTAAATAATCGTTAACTATTAGCCGGTGTTATTTCGTTTCTTTTACTCCATGTACCACAAGCTAAAGCCTTAAAGAAGAAAAACTACCCTTCAGCTCAGCAGGTGCTTTACCGAACTTTTTCTTGAAAGAATGAGAAAAATGCGAAAGGCTTTTAAAGCCCAGATCAAGGTAGATAGCCGAGGGCTTCTGGCACTTGATTTCGATGAGGTATTTTGCTGCAGTCAGCCGCTTATCCTGCAGCCAGTGACGTGGTGGTGACCCAAAGGTTTTTTGGAAGTCCCGTTTAAAACTTGCCAGGCTTCGACCGGTCAGCTGTGCAAATTTCTCTACAGGAACGTTGAATTGAAAGTTACTGAGCATGAACCTTTCCAGATCGATCTTATGAGGCTCTGAAAAGTCAAATAAAAAATTGCGGAGCTGAGGCAGGGAGATGAGCAGCAATTTAACTATTTCTTTCACTTTCAGAATGCCCATTTCATCTGTCATGGTCGCTCCCGACCGTCGTGCATAAGGAATAATAGATTGAAAATATCCCTGCAGAAATTCGTTAGATGGAATTAGCACATTTGGAGGACCGATATATTTCCGGTCTGCTTCCAGCTTTTCTTCTAACACGATTTTGCGCAACAGCGCCTCCTGCAAGGATATCACGACTGTTTCGTAGTTCGCTCCGGGCAGCGGTGTTTTAGTGAGCGTACCGACCTGGTTTTTGCCGATCAGCAGCATGTCTCCTCCCGCCATTGAAATGGTTTGCCCGGAGGTTTCTATGGTAAACTGTCCTGAAACCTGCAGTATTAAGGTATGGTCATTCCAGAAACATACTTTTTCTTTCCGTTCCGCAGAGAGGTAAGAATAGAAAATCACGCCCGTAAGGATTTCTTCTGGACTGGTCATTCATTTAACGTTTTAAGTAAGTGCCGCCAAGTATAGCACCTGTTGCAAAAGTAGTGTTTAAGTCGTTCATTTCTTCCGGCGTAAATACAATATCCATGGCTGCAATATTTTCTGGCAAGCGTGACCTTCGGCTCATGCTGACTAAAGACATGATATGATCGCCCTGCTCCTTTACCCAGGCAATCGCAATCTGGGTTGGCGTATAACCTTTGTTGCTGGCTAATTGCTTTAAAACTTCAACTTTATTCAAATTATGAATTAAGTTTTCACTTTGAAAACGGGAGAAATGGTTGCGGTAATCGTTTGCTGCAAGCGGTGCTTTCATTTCACCTGTTAACAGGCCTTCGGCAGTATTGGCGAAGGCTACAATGGCAATACCTAATTCCTTTGCTACAGGCAGCAGTTCGCTTTCTATTTGACGGTCGGCCAGCGAATAGCCGATCTCCAGTGCGCTTATCGGGTAAATGCTGTTTGCTTTACGAAGTTGATCAGCTGTAATTTCCGATACTCCGATATTACGCACTTTACCTTCTTTAATCAGGTCGGCGACCGTTCCTATGATATCTTCCACCGGCACACTGTTATCAATCCGGCTGGGCTGGTAGAGGTCAATGGTTTCAATACCCAAACGGGTCAGCGAGTAGTTGATAAAGTTCTTGATAGCAATAGGGCGCAGATCCATTCCCAGCGGCTGGCCATTATGAAAGATGGCACCAAATTTCACACTGATGAAAGCATCATCCCGTCTTCCTTTAATAGCTTTGCCTATTAGTATTTCATTATGACCGGCACCATAAAAGTCCCCGGTGTTCAAAAAATTAATACCATGAGCTAAAGCTTCATGGATCGTAGCGATACTTTCTGTTTCATCAGGTACAGATCCACCCCAGATAGAGGACATACGCATACAGCCTAAACCAAGTTTGGATACAAACGGGCCATTTTGACCCAACTGAATTTCTGTAATGTTTTTCATCTTACAAAGATCGGAGTTCATCCGCTATTGCAGTTTCTTATACGGCTCAAATAATTTGTCTGTATGGCTCAAAAAAAATGCAGGCGACATCCATCAACCTGCATTTCATTATTAACTATAACTAAACTTCTACTGGGGATTATTTCCGAAAAGGCTTTTCAATTTTTCATTTAAAGCTTCACCCCTCAGATCTTTTGCAACAATCTTACCGCTAGGATCTACCAAAAAATTCATAGGAATCGCAGTTACCTCATATAGTTTGGCCGCTGCGTTTTCCCATCCTTTCAGGTCACTTACCTGTTTCCAGATTAACTTATCATCAGCTATAGCTTTCAGCCACTTCTCACGATCGGTTGGTTTGTCGAGCGATACACCCAGGATTTCAAAACCCTTTGCATGATACTGGTCATATGCCTTAATCAGATTTGGGTTTTCCCTTCTGCATGGCGCACACCAGGATGCCCAGAAATCAACCAGTACATATTTACCCCTGTAATCAGAAAGCTTAACTATTTTGCCATCCACATCAGTCTGAGAAAATTCAGGTGCTTCAACGCCATCCTGTGTTTTTTTGGTTGAGGCAATTCTTTCTGCCACCTTTTTTCCCAAATAACTGTTTCTCAGATTTTCATTGATACCCAGAAAAACCTTCTCCGCAGCAATCGCATCAAAGCCCGGGGCCAGTGTTGAATTCAGTGCCATTACCGACATATACTGATCAGGATTTTCCTTTACATATTTAAGCTTGGCCGCTACAATCTCATCGGCGATCACCTTTGCGCGCTCCTCCAGCGTCTTTATATAATCCTTATCCTGTTTCTTCGCTTCTGGCTGCGACTTGAATTCATCATCCAATTTTTTATACTGATCATAGAGCGGGCGCAGGTAATTGTCTACCTTACCACTCTCATCAGTTAGCGTTGATCCGGTAATTACAGCATTTGAGATTGAATCTGTGGGAGTCACAAAGCTGATGTTTTCATTGTCAAGAAGAAAAGATTTTGCATCTTTTTTTGGAGCCGCACCACTATTTTTATTAAGCGTATGCCTGATCCTGATATTTGCGTCTGTCGGTGAAGGAGTTGAACCTTTAAATTCGAATTTACTATTCACAATCATCACAGAATCCACTTTCACCTTCCCATTTTCGTTTATAATAAGAAAAGCTTTTGCGGGTTTATCTAATTTGCCTATCTGTCCTTTAATTGTGTATCCCTTCTGGGCATCGGCACAAAGAGAGAAGCTTAGTGCTATACCTATGAGCAGTATTATTTTCATATCGTTTTTCATGGTGTAAATTATTTAGTTTTTATGTTTTTTGCTGCTGAAGAATGATTTTCCAGCAAACGGTTATAAGTTTTATTGTCATTCAGTATGGCCATTGCTTCAGTAAAAGCCTTGCTTGCCTGGTTCCGTACCTGTAATTCATATCCTCTGCCTACAAAGAGCTGGCCGGCAATTTCCGCCTTCAGCTCCAGACCCAGTGCTTTTCGTGCCACCTGGTTTCCAGCTGCGGGAAGAGTAATTTTGATTGTCCGGGCCTGCTTATAAAGCTGATCCAGCAGTGTCCCTGGAACTTCAAATGCCTTATTAAAAGATGGGAAATCTTTATAAGTATTCATCAGGCGCTCACGTTGCTGCTGTACATAATCGAAAGCGGTCTTGGTAGTTAACCCGCTGTTCATCGTTCTGGCCATCCAGTTGCTGTAAATCGCAGTGTCAATAGGTATAAACTTATCCGGCATAATACCGCCGCCGCCGTATACAATCCGCTGACTTTTTCTGGTTTTATATTTCAGGGAATCCGGGAAATGAATATGGCTGGCATCTGTCAGCTCTCCCGAGGCCATCCTGCGGTTGAAATCCTGAAAGTAATCTGTTTTGCTATTACCATAAGGTTTCTGTATCGATCTGCCTGAGGGGGTAAAATACCGCGCCTGGGTTAGCCTGATAACCGATCCGTCAGGTAAAGATAAACCCATCTGCATCAGGCCTTTTCCAAAACTCCGCCTGCCAATCACCACAGCGCGGTCCCAGTCCTGCAGCGCACCTGTCAATATCTCACTCGAAGAAGCCGTACTCTCATCAATCAGCACTACCAGCTGTCCATCCATAAATTGACCAAAGCCGCCTGTCATGTAATTATCATGTACCCCGGAGTTAGTCACCGCATAAAATACTTCAGTTTCCTTTGGGAGAAATTCGTCTGCTACGCCGATCGCCGCCTCTACCAATCCGCCGCCATTACTTTGCAGGTCGAGTATCAGCTTAGTCATCCCCTGAGCTTTCAGGCTTTTTAAAGCTGCGTCCATTTCGCGGCGTGTAGACTGGCTAAAAACAGCAAGTGAGATATATCCTGTGTTTTTGTCCACCATGTAACTGGTATTGATCGATAGTTCTGCAATTGGTTCACGCATCACACTCAGGTGAAGGGGGTGCTGCTGTACACGTTTAATATCCAGCTCCACTGCCTTGCCTTTTTCGCCCCTAATCATTTGCATCACCTGCTGATTCTTCAGGGATTTGCCCAAAATGGATTTTCCGTCTACGCTAATGATCTGGTCACCCAGTTTCAGACCTGCTTTTGCTGCCGGGCCGTCAGGGTTTACCCCAGTAATAAAAGTACTGTCATTCACCATTGAAAATTGAATTCCGATACCCGCAAAACTTCCGGTGAGTGACTGCTTCATCGCTTCCGCTTCTTCCCTGTTCATATAACTCGAATGTGGATCCAGGCTGGCGAGCATCGCTTTAATCGCTGCATCTACAATGGGCTCATCCGGAACAGGATCAACATAATTCTGCTGAATCAGTGAAAGCGCCTTTTCCAGCTTCACCTTAGGATTCATCTGCGCCTGAGCGTTCAGTGCAAAAAATGATACGCCCAATACAACTATTCTGATTAAATTTATTTTCATCTTTATTTCTCTGTACGTAAAATTTCTATCGCCATTGCCAGCTCATCTTTCAGCTCACTCGGACTGCCGCCATAACCTTCAGAACTATATCTGACTATACCGTTTTTCACAATGATCTTTCTCGGGATTCCGCCCGATTTGAATAAAGGGGTCAGGCTTTTGAATACCTTGCTTTGTTCACCGTTATCTCCAACAGCATCATGCAGGAGTTTAAAACGGTATCCCTGAGACTTCACATAGTTAACCGACTTGGCCTTGTAATCTCCAAACTGCATCGTTCCTATCATATAGACCTCAACTTGAGGGTCATTGGCATACTGGTCGATCAGCAGTTGCATACCCGGAAAAGCCATGATGCATGGACGGCACCAGGTGGCCCAGAAATCAATCACTACGATTTTGTCTTTCCAATCAGATGAACTTACAAAACCGCCATCTGCACTTTCCAGCGTGAAAGGCGGTAATGGATAGCTGACCATACCAGCCATTACATGAGCACGCATTTCGGCTTTTTTATCCTCTGGTATCAATGCCGACAAATATTTTTCGTATCCTTCAGCACTACCTTTGTGCTGATCTATATAAATCTGTTTCATTTCCACAAACATGGCCGGTGTAACCGCATTTGCTTTAACACTGGCTTCCAGTAATGCAAAAACCGCTTTGCTGTCTCCCATTTCCTTCAGCATCTTCATATGCATTTCATTCAGGTCTGCATTTCCGTACTGTCCCTTTGGAGAAAGATTTTTGAAAGCCGCAAGCCCGTCCTGGTAATTTTTCGTCGCATAAGCCAGGCTAATATGTGTGAACAAGCGGTCGTCAAGCTGATTATCAGCATTTTCCTGCTCCTTCTCCACATCGCCACCAAAATCCTCACGGTAAGAACCATCTGTCCTTCTTTCAAACAGGTAAGGCAGGATCTTCCCACTCAGTTCGAACAGCACCTTTTTATCTCCGGTATTTGTCATTTCAGACTTGGTCAGGTTCCAGCGGTAAACTTCATTGGCAGTCTTGAAATCGAAGGCTTTAAACATCGCCAGGAACTGATCATAGTGCTTGCTGCTAAAATAATTTATTTCCAGGCCGGTATGTATAGTATAATAAATAAATGCCTGTTTGTTGGGATGCTGTATCCATTCCTGATAAGGAAAATCTTTTAGAAAATTTTCTGCCGCGTTACGATAACCTTCATCCGTTTTCTGTGTAGCTACCCGGTTATAGGCAATAAACCTTGCAGTACTGCCCTTTGGATACTTCTTGAATATGATTTGCTCTACTTTTGCAGCTTGTTCAGCAGAGTGGAGGTTAAACGCATAATAACGCTGAATCGCTGCCAGCAAGTCCTCATCAATCTTCTTATTTTTCAATTCATGCTGTAATACCTGGTCCGCAAAACTTTTGAACTTTGCTTCATCCATAGTATTCTTTTTCAGCTCAAGATAGTCTGCCAGATACCTGCTTACAGCTGATCCTTTGATGGCAAATTCCCTGGTTAAAAGCGAATCAATTTTGCCTGCACTCAAAACAGGGTTCACATAGCCATTTAAAAGCATATTGCTGTTTGGTGTAATAAACCTGGCTTCAGCAATATAGGTTCCCGGAGCAGTTTTTTTATGGGTTGACAGTACAGCAGTATAGAAACCGCGACCATGATTATTATCCGATGCCTCTACCTTTTCCGTTGTTCCCTGAAAGAATTTTACCGCTGCAAATACTGCGTTTGCGGGGAATTGATAGCTTGAGGTCCACAGGTTATTGGCCTTAGTCATAACCAGGGTGCTGCTCCGCCATTCTGAACCCTCGCTCCAGATTAAGCTGCCAGAGATCTGATCACTAAACTCCAGGTCTCCGCCTTTAGGGTCGTAGCGCAGCTCAGCCTGCTGACCTGCTACAGGTGGTTTTGGAGACCAGCTGAGTTGCTGTGCGAGCGACCGGTTGCTGAAAAAGATGCATAGCAATAGCCAGCATATACTTGCGATATGTTTATTCATGTTGTGATTTGTGTTGTTTATCTTGGGTTTTGTTCTAATTCAGGACTGAGTAAGATATACTTGTCCCCTATCGGAAAAATATACCTGTTACTGTTAGGTACAAGCGTGTACGTCTGGTTCTTAAATGTTCTGGTTTTGGTTTGCGCAAATGCCGGATCCAGGTTCAGGCGTTTCTGGTCAAACCATCTCATTCCACTGCCAACAAACTCTTTGCGCTTTTCGTCTATCACTGTTTGTAACGCGGCATCGGCAGTGCCGGTCGGCAGATCTGTATAATCCGCAGTAAGAAAACGCTTTTTGCGCAAATTATTGACCACGCTAATTGCTGATGTGGCATTTCCGGCACGTGCCAGGCATTCCGCTTTAACTAGCATCATTTCAGGGACAGAAGGGCCATTGACAATCACAAACTCACCGTTTAGCAGATATCTTGAAGATGCTCTGCCTGTAAACGCGCCACTGAATGAGCGCCCAAAAACTGATCTTGCACCTGTAAAAATCTGGTAGCGAAGATCTCTTGTGCCCATAGAAGTCAGCAAATCATTACTGATAGAGACTGCTGTAACGGTTACCCCTGTAGTTTTAGACAATAACACTTCAGGATCATTCAGCCTTGAAGGTACCGTACCTGGAGCAGTTGCGTATTTTTGGAGATCAAGCAATGTACTCTGCAGGGTCAATGAACTGTCTGCATATAATCCGGCCCGGTTAAAATCACGCATATTCAGGTAAGTTCTCGACAGGATCGCATAAGCGGAAACCTTTGCAGGTTTCATATTGTAATCTGGTAATGCAGGCAGCCTGGAAACAGATTCCGTCAGGTCCTTTTGAATCTGAGTGTATACCGCTGCTACCGGCTGACGCTTTAAGCTGGTATACAAATTTGGGGTAAGCAGCAAAGGTACCCCTAAATCTGTCGATGAAGTAGCTGAATTATATTGCTTTGCATACATATTTACCAATATCAGATAAGTATAAGCCCGGTGTACCAATGCCTCTGCATAAATCTGTTCTTTATCTGCGTTTGTTCCGCCTTGTGAATCGCGCACACCAGCAATGACTTCATTACAGGTATAAATAGTTTTATAGAGCCTGTCCCAATCGCTGTCACCTTGCAAATCACTGGTATATTTAGCTGACCAGGTATATATATTACTTTGTATATCATCCATTGCAAGAATGCGCGAAGGATCTGTGATTTCGGTATCATCACCAGAAAAGATGGGGTAACTGCATGTACCTTCAAAGTTCTGGATGTTATTCATTATATACCTGAAATCAGTCGTATATTTGAGTGTTCTTATATTCTTTTGTTCAATTTCCACATATTTTCTGCAACCTGTCTCAAAAATTAAGAGTGCTGCAAATAGTATTAAATATTTTGTTCTCATGTTTTCCTTTAAAATGAAGCGTTCAATCCAAATACATAACTCTGTGTTGGCGGGAGGCCACTAAATTTGACCGTATTGACATATTCCGGATCAATTCCATCCTTATTTGCTCTCCAGATCAACCCCAGGTTCCTTACATTCGCAGAGATGGTCAGTGATTTGATCATACCCGCAGGAAGCATTCTTTGCGGAACCACATAGCCCAGTGAAACCTGTTGCAGTCTGATATTGTCTGCCTTGCGAACCAGCAGATCAGAGTTTGAATATCTGTTAATGCTGCTAAAGTTCACATCGCTCAGTCCAGGTACATTGGTTGTGGCTTCATCCCCAGGGTTTCTCCAGCGTAATGCAAGATCTGCGTTTCTGCCAAGCACGCCGGCGAAATTCCCCTGAAATGTTGGATAGCTATCAAGTGACGTCTTGGTAAACACATGGCCAAAGTATCCTGTAATTTGTACGTTAGCTTCAAACTGACCATAACGGAAGGTGTTCATAAAGCCAGCTGTATAAGGAGCTACCTGTCTGCCAGCATATTTGAGATCCTGTTTGGTAAATGCTGAAGTTAAGTTTGTCGTACTGGAGATAATATTGTTATTACGGTCATAGATCTGAGATTGTCCTTTGTTATCCAGACCTGCCCAGCGGTATACATAAAGGGAGCCCAGCGGCATACCAGCTACCGTACTACCGCTTCCGGCAAGAGAACTGGCATTATTTTCATAACGTACATCAGTAACTTTATTTGTATTATAAGAGAAATTAAGAGTTGATTTCCAGCTGAACATACCAGCGCGCAGCACTTCACTGTTCAATCCGAACTCATAACCATTGCCATTTAGCGTTCCGCTGTTGAATTCCAGGAATGACCAGCCGTAAGTAGAATTATAGGCGTAATTACTCAAAATCCCGGAGGTACGTTTTTTGTAAATGTCAAATGTACCTGATAATTTGTTGTGGAATAAGTTAAAGTCCAGTCCAAGGTTATACGAGCGGGTAGTTTCCCAACCTAATCCTGAGTTTCCCGGAGTGCTGATGTTGGCCAAAGGCTGCCCGGTGCGCTGATCTGTACCTGTTATATCGAGTAGTGTTACATTGGTTCCGCTAAGCGGGATAGAACCTGCAGTTCCTACTGTTGCACGTACCGAAAGATTATTGATCCATTTCTCATCCGAAAAAAAGTCCTCTTTAGCAGCATTCCACCTTACACCAGCAGACCAGAATGGTTTAGCTCTTTTAGATCTGTCCAGTCCAAGCTGCGTGTAATCGTCAAACCTTACGCTACCTGTAGCGAAATATTTATCATTAAATGCATAGGAGGCATTACTATAATAAGAAAGATAGCGTTTACGGGTCTGCAGTATACCACTCAGATTTTGGCCCAGGTTGCTTGAGTAGCCATAAAATGTCATGTATTGTGCCGTAGGATTTGCCGTGCCAATCCCCCCTGTGTCCTCGTTATATCCATAACGTGTTTCATTAGTCCTGGTACTACCTGTTTCCCTGATCTCTGCACCTGCGATAATATTCACATGATGTATATTGTGGATTGTAAAGTCAGAATTCAGCTGACCGCGGACTCCGGTATCATACGAGTTTTCATTAGAAGTATAAACTTTGCCACCATAAGGTACATTATATACCAGTTTGCCATTTGTAACTACAGTTCCTGTATTGACAAGAATCCTTGAATTATAACTATTCAGCTCATCCAGCATAGTGTTGTAACCTATCTGACGCTGACTGGATATGGAAACATCTGCATTCAGCCAGCTGGTAATCTTTCCGTTTAGCCCGGCATTGACCCTGAATACATTATTCTTACTGGTATAGTTTGAATAGTTCAGCTGATCCACTGCATTGTAGCCAAAAGGAAGATAGCCTTGTGCAGTATAACTATCTGCTATAGATTGCCTGAAAATATTAGTCCGGAAAATCGGATTGCCACTTGCATCCAGAAGCAGATCATAAGGTCTCAATGATGTTAAGCTGTTGGATAAAGCATCTACACCGCTGCTATTATAAATACTTTTGGAGTATTGGTAATTCAGCAGTGTCCGTAAGGTAATGCGTTTGTTCAGAAAGCTGGTAGAAGTATTGGCATTAAAAAATGCATTTTCTGCCACATTCTTTTTAAATACCGGGACATCTTTAACATATCCGCCTGATACATAATAGTTGCTATGTTCAGTACCACCTGAATAGGAAAGATTATACTGATTATTGATCGCGTTCTGCATCAGATTATCTTCAATCTGTTGTTGTCCGTTTCTGGAAGAAATTTCTGCCAGGGCTGCATCCCTCTGCTGCACTGTTGCTGTACCCCGCTTTACCTTAAACATCCATTCTGTAGCCTCACTGTTATTTTGCGCATAAATTTCATTACCAGGAGTGGCCAGGGCAGGATCCGTAATAAATCCCTTATCTACCATTTCCTGCTCCAGGTTCACATATTGGGCGCTATTCATCCATTTTAATTTGGATAAAGAAGGGTTTTTGGAGATGCCGAATACATAGCTAAAGTTTAGTGAAGGATTAGAAGCCTTACCTTTCTTGGTATCAATTACGATTACGCCGTTAGCTGCCCTGGATCCCCAGATAGAAGTAGCCGAAGCATCCTTAAGAAAAGTAATCTGTTCGATATCAGCTATATTCAGGTTACTGATGATCGGATTTCCAAATGTGCTCCCTGTTCTTTGGGTAAGTGTCGGCTGGTCACTTGAATTGATCATCACAAATCCATCAATAACGATCAGGGGCAGACCTCCATTGCCACCATAATTATTTACTCCCCTGATCTGGATCGTATTATTCTTAACGTCGAATTTAACACCAGGAACTTTACCTTCCAGCCTATCCATCAGGTTCACCGCCGGAGTTTTGGCCAGTTCTTCGCTGGATACCACCGTATAGGCACCTGCAACACGATCTCTACTAATCTTCTGGTATCCTGTGGAGACCACGTTTATTTCTCTCAGATCCGCCTTTACCGGTCTCATAATGATCAAAGCCGGCGAACCGCTTTTCCTGTCAATGAAGATTTCTTCAGTTTTGTTCCCAACATACGTGATCTGCAAAACGAGCCCATTTTTCGGAATATTGGTAATCAGCACCTCTCCTTTTGAATTGGTGGTATACATCTTGTTTCGTGTCTTGTCGTAAACGTTTGCTCCCGGGAGCAAACGGCCGACAGAATCCTGTACGATGATCCTGACTTCTTCTGCAATTACCGCTTCAGCAATACGTTCTGTGAGCGTCCGCTCTTTAATGACAATAGTACGTCCTTCAAATGAAAATCCAAGTGACTGATCAACAAGAGATTGCTGAATGGCCTCAAAAACAGAAACACCTTTTACATTGATACTGACAGGTTTCGCATGCAGTACCGCATCCAGATCATAGATGATCGAATAGCCGGTTTGTTTACGTATTTCACGCAGCACATGTTCCAGTGAGGTATTTTTTTCGACCATTGTCACTTTCTGGGCCATCGTAGATGCGCTCAACTGCATGAAAGCAACCAGTAAAATCAGGACAGTCAATCGCATAACAAGGAGAAATCTATAGACGTACGCATGACGTACCTCAAAATTTAAAGTAAAATTTTTATACATTTGTTAAGGTTTGGTTACGCAGATGCCCATGTTTTCGAAGGCAGAGCAAATGCACAGGTTAATTAGTTGATATTTAATATTGACACCCGCCAGATTCAAGACCAGAAGTGTTTCAGCACTTCTGGTTATTTTCTATGCGGGGTATGTAGTTTACCTTGAAACTATAACCCTCCTTCCTTCAATCGTAAAATGAACTTTTCCTGTTGATTGTATATGATCCAGTATAGCTGAAATATTAGTTTCTCTTGACATCCAGCCACCAAGCATCAGGTTCTTCGGAGCTGATTCCTCATAACTGACCTCCACACCATACCAGCGCGCTACTTTTCGCATTGCACTGACCAGGTCTTCACGAAAAATAAACTCACCATTTTTCCAGGCCATGGCCACTTCTGTATCAGCAGGAGATACATCCAGTTGTAAACCTTTCAGTATGGCTTGTTGCTGTGGTTTTAAAACAGCACTTTGAGCTGAAGGGGTGTTCACGACAACACTTCCTTGTAGTAGCGTAGTAGTGACCACCGGTTCATCCGGATAGCTGTTGATATTGAAATGTGTGCCCAAAACTTTAACCTGCTGATTGATTTTTCCGGCTTTCATCACTGTGACTACAAAAGGAATTACTGCCTTTCCGGATTTTTGCGTGAGGTGTGCAATTTCAAAATATCCTTCCCCTGTTAAGCTCACTTTACGTTCATCCTGATCAAAAGCAGTTGGGTAGGTCAGCGAAGATGCGGCGTTGAGCCAAACTTTTGAGCCATCCGGCAATATGACCATATATTGTCCGCCTACCGGTGTTTGTATTGTATTGGGTTTGCTGGACTGGGCCTGTCCGGGTTTAGTATGGTAAATGAGCTGTCCATTTTTTGTTTTCACAATACTTAGCCCGCTTTCTTTCAGTAATACACCATTCTCAGAACTACTTAAATCAACCCGCTTTCCATTGGCCAGGATAAGAAACGCACTGTTTTTGCCCGGGGCAATATCTTTTTCCTTACTGATGGTAAAGCGTTCCACAGGCCGGTTACTTTGTTTATAATAGAGGACTGACAAACTGAATATCAGGAAAATTGCAGCAGCTGCGGCCCATTTCGAAATGCGGGATATGCGCATTACTTTAGAAGCCGGAACACTGTCATTTTTAATTGCCTGCTGAATATTCATCCACATTCTGTCGTTCTTTACTTCGTAATCGTGCTGCACATCAGTTTCTGCAGATTGCTCCGCTTTAAGAAGATACCAGGTTTCAAGCCTTGCAGACACTTCCGGTGTGGTTTTCCCATCCAGAAAGGCGTCAATGATATCTTCAGATTTAAGGTTTTTCATAATTATTTATACGGTAGTATAAAAGGATGACAGTTTGCCCGGATCAATGTTGTATGCCATATTAAAAAAAAGTTATATTCCTGTTAATCTTTGCTGCATCCATCGCTGAAATAGCGCACGGCCTCATTTAAAGTAGTACGAGCAAAATATATAGCAGTTCAAACTAATGACTATATAGATAAATATAACGACTGGCTTTATACCGATACTATTATAATAAAGTAAAGAAAAGGGCAATATGATTCCCCAGTTTTCTGCGGAGAATGGTGATGGCTTTGTTCATTTGTGTCTTTACAGTGAGTTCAGAAATATCCATGGCCTCAGCAATCTCTTTATAGGACAGATGATCAATCCGTTTTCTTTCAAAAACTTCCCTCATTCTGGCTGGCAGCTGCTGTATTTCCTGTTCTATCAATTTAGCAAGGATCTTTTCCCGGACCAGGTGATCCGAAAGTTCATATCCATCCACCATAAATCTTTCCAAATCACTCCGGTAGGAAGCATGCACGCTGCTCTTTGCAATAATATTAAGTACTCTGTTTCGTACCATGGTATACAGATAAGCACCAAGAGTTGTATGGTCAGGAAGATTGGGGGCAGCATTCCAGAATTTTATAAACGTATCCTGAACAACATCCTCAGATTCTGTATCTGATTTAAGCATTCTGAAAGCATGGCGGTACAAAATAGGCCAATAACGCTGATATATCTCGGAAAAAGCCAGCTGATCACCACTTTTGAGCATCAAAAGCAACGATTCATCATTCAAATCAGCAATTCCATAGTCCATTCCACAAGATTATGACTGTAAAATAAGTACTATTAACCTAACATCCTAAAGTATAATCAAAATACTGTTAGTAATTAAGTATTTTTCCTTTGCAGATGCTTCTCCAGTCATCAAAGAACAAGAGCTAAATTAACCACTTTAGGATTTGGCGATATAAAAATGTCTGATTTTGACAGAAAGGTCTATGCTGATGTGTACAATCAACCTGAAAGCATAAGAGCATCCAATTCATGGTATCAGAGTTTCAACCAGGATATAGAGGACAACACCTGTCAAAAAGAATAATTACATCATCTGCTGGGAACTGAAAACTCAAATAAATATAAACAGATTTGAATTTATAAGTGTTATAAGCTCACCCAACTGAAGATTGTTATGCAAGGAAAAAAAGAGCCAGACGATTTTAGGACACGTTTCCACGAATGTGACGCCAAGTTCAACACTATCTTTGATCTTACAAGTGTAGCCTCAAAGATCATCCGTTCAGACCTGACCATTTTAAAGGTCAACAAAGCCCTTAGCGAACTCTT
This sequence comes from Pedobacter sp. WC2423, assembly GCF_040822065.1. Taxonomy (NCBI): domain Bacteria; kingdom Pseudomonadati; phylum Bacteroidota; class Sphingobacteriia; order Sphingobacteriales; family Sphingobacteriaceae; genus Pedobacter; species Pedobacter sp. WC2423. The sequence continues at coordinate 5,515,989 of NZ_CP162005.1, read as the reverse complement.
AGGCTATCCACCGGAAGAAATTGAAGGAACTAAGATCCTGGATCATGCTTGTGAAGAATATATAGCACACTGGCACAGGCTTCAGGAAGAACTATGGGCTAACAAAGTTCCTCATTTCAAATTACAGGCCTGCCTGTACCGTAAAGACAGGAGCATCGTCTGGGTTGACGTTACCACTATTCTATATAACGACCAGGGTGAAACATTCGGTTTCACCGTTCTGGATGATATTTCAGGATTAAAAAAACATGAAGAAAGTGAAAAACGTTTGAACGTAGCCTTAAAATATTCTGATACCGCTGTATGGGAACTCAACCTGGAGACCAATGAAGTTTTCCGTTCCCCCGACCACGATCAGATTTTTGGATACGACCAAAGGCAAGAACACTGGACGCTGGAAAGCTATTATCCGCACATCGCTGAACAGGACCTGCCCGGATTTAAAGCAGCAATCCAGCATATCGAAATTGATGGCGGTATTGATGTGCAAATCCGGCTCGTCAGAGCTGACGGTATACTACGATGGCTGAACATGAAGGGGAAAGCAGAAACCAACGAAGATGGAAAAACTGTCAAACTGATCGGTGTGATCAACGACATCACAAAAGATAAAATCGCCGAAAGGCACAAAGACGACTTTATCAGCATTGCCAGCCATGAACTCAAGACCCCGGTTACAAGTTTAAAAGCGTCCCTGCAATTACTTGACAGATCTACGGAACCACATTCAGGACGTAACAGGCTATTAGTTTCCCAGGCAAATAAAGGAATAAACAGGATCTCCCTGATCATAGATGACCTGCTCAATGCGGGCAAAAATTACCGGGAGCAGCTCGAATTCCGAAAGACGACTTTCAATCTTTACGAGCTCGCACAGGAAATATGTGATCAGTTTGCCTCCACAGAAACACAAACCGTCACATTAAACGGAGACAAAGAGCTCATCATCCATGCCGATTCCGAACGTATCGGAAGGGTACTCACCAACCTGATCACCAACGCGATTAAATATGCTCCAGGCTCAGCAGAAATTAAAGTTGAGCTGCAAGATGAAGCAGCATTTGTAAAAGTATCAGTAACTGATAAAGGGCCGGGGATCAGTAAAGAAAAGATACCCCTGCTTTTTGACCGCTACTACCAGGCTGATAACCAACAGATACAATACTCAGGACTGGGTCTTGGTCTGTTTATTTGTGCCAATATCATCCGTAAACATGATGGAGAAATTGGGGTCGATAGCGAGCCGGGTAAGGGCAGCACGTTTTGGTTTACTTTGCCGAAATCAATCCTGGATTAAACTGAAGCTTCGTTAAGCTTTAAAAAAACACTGAATACCGAGCCTTCGCCCAACTTACTGTTTACCGTAATTTTACCGCCAGCAGTTTCCAGTATCTGTTTAACGAGGTACAGGCCTACACCATTCCCTTCTATCTCATTGCTCACCCTGTGATACTTATCAAATATAGAAAGCTGCTGCTGTTTATCGATGCCTATTCCGTTATCCGAAACCGTAATCACCATATAATCTTTCTCTAAAAAAGATTTAATGATAATTTGAGGTGTCCGTCCAGGTGCGCTATATTTCAATCCGTTACTGACAAGGTTATAAAATACGCTGCGCAGCTTACGCCTGGCAAAAGTGATTTCAGAAGCTCCAATTTCAAATTTAAGTACGCCATGAGACTCATTGAGTTGAGGAGCTACAGTTAACCGGACATCCTCCAAAATATTCTGAAGATCCAGCATCTCCTCATGCGCCTGGTAACGCTTGTCCTGCCAGCGGCTTTGCACCAGGTCAGAAATAATATCTTTCATCTTGATCAGGCTGTTCTCCACATTACTCAGTAGCACCGGAAACTTGGCCATCCCTTTCTCCGGAAGTTTCTTTAGCAGCTCTATGGTTAATCCAAGTGAAGTTATCGGATTTTTGATATCGTGGGCAATCGTGTCCAGCAGCAATTCATGCTCAGCGATCAGTTTCTCCTGTTCCTTCAAATCTTTAATCCGGGCAGTGATATCGATAAAGGTAATAATCACTCCATTGGTCTTCTTGCCTTTTTGAACAAAGTAAGGCAGAATATTCATCTGGTACCAGCGAAGGTCAGTAGTCTGTATTTCCTTCTCCAGGATTTCGCTACTGTCGATCACCTGCTGAATATTATCAATAATAGTTGGAAACCTGAAATTCTCTTTAACATTGACCAGAGGCTGCCCGGTATGCTCATTCTTTAAATTGAACTGCCTCATTGCAGGAGGGGTAAACTTTCTCAGGATCAATTGCGCATCCACAAAAAGCTGAGGAATTATAGTATTGCGAAAATAATTCTCCAGTTCATCATTAAGTTCAATCAGCGTACTGATCTGTTCGTTTTTACTTTGCATAATCATACGATTCGATGTCCGTCGGATAAACGGCCAAGTTAATCATAAATTGCAAACTGTACGGTATCAACCCAATGATCTGGATGGCAGCCAGGCTAAAAAGAATTTATCCGGGAATTGCTTTCGATTTCCAACTTGTCTTTTTACTTTTTTTATGACGCTTACCCCACCATATTAAAAAGCCAGAGATAGGTAATGATGCGCAGATAGCACTGGCCAGAAATGCCAGTATCTGGGTAGCCAGGCCATAGATACGTCCGGTATGGATATCTTTATTTGAGTTACGCCATTTTAACCCAAGTGGCTTCTGACTATGAATCAGCTGATCAAATTGCTGACCGTTACGCCTGTCAAAATAAAAATAGCTCATATTGCGCCAGCCGTCAGTGGAATGCTTGTGGTATACGAATGCTATAAGGCTTTGTTCATTTTTTTGGGGGAGGCTTAAACCTATTGTCTTGTAATTACCAGGAACTTGCTTTTGTATAGACGCAAGTATATTGTCCAGCGTATTGCCTGCAGCACTGGGAATAGCGCTTGAGATTTCAGGAGGGGTACGTATCAGCTCAACTTTGCCTGGTGAACCTAATATCCGGTATATTCCGCTTTCCCACCATTTAAAAGACCATACTAAGCCAGTAATGGCTATAATCATCACAAATGGCAGTACATAAAACCCTAAACTATTGTGCAGATCATAATTTACCCTTTTCCACTTAGCGCTCCACTTTACAGACATATTTCGCTTAAGCTGCTTCATATTTTTCGGCAGCCAGAGCACAAATCCTGTAACGAGCATGATCAGAAAAAGCAATATAGATGAACCTATAACTACGCTTCCCACAGGCTTCACCAACAAAAGCTGCCGGTGCAGTTGCTCAGTAACATTAAAGAATTCGTGTTCAAGATCAATAATGCCAAGCACCCTGCCAGTATAAGGGTTTACATATACATCTTCACGATAAGCAAACTGACTGAAATAGCTAAGGGACATTTTCTCTTTTTTATTAACTTTTGATGCAGAAAATATATAGCTACGATCTGCTTCATTGATCCGGATATCAGTTACAGGCTTCTTGCTGCCCAGTTCTTTTTGAGCGATGAACAATAACTCAGAAACCGGCCTTACAGGGCCGGTTTCTTTCACTTCAATAAGATCACTATGGAAAAAGTCAAATAACTCATCTTCAAATACCATGATGCAGCCCGTTACAGCTACTACGACTACAATAATACCTGTAGACAAGCCTATCCATAAATGCAGCCAGGCTGCAATGGCCTTAATCCGCTTCCAAAACATATTAAAAGTCGTATGTTAATGTTAACAAATAGTTTGCCGGCGCACCTGGGAACAGCCTGATATAATCATACCCCCCTACCCAATATTTTTTACCTGTAATGTTGTTGGCATTGACCTGGATCTGCACTTTATTAATACGATAATAAGCAGCAGCATTAATCAACAGATACTCAGGGATCGTTTGGGCAAGATTGATAGATAAATTACGTTTACCAACATAGTTTGATCCTAAGCCAAAACCAAAGCCGCTTAACTGGCCACTTATAAAGTTATACCTTGTCCAGATATTAGCTGTGTTTTTTGGCGCGTTAGGCTTTTGCAAGCCAAGTTCGGCAGGCACAAGGCTCTCTACAATTTTAGCATCGTTATAGGCGTAAGATGCCAATATGCTCCAGTTTGGCAAGATACGACCCGTAATATCAAACTCAAAACCACGGGCGCGTTCTTTACCAACCGGTCTCAACAGGTCAGGATTAACGAGGTCATTGGCATTATAAAGCGTATTTCTTTGTTCAATTTGATAAATTGAGGTGGTAATCGCTAAACGGTTGTCAAACCAGCTGCTTTTAGCACCAAATTCTATCATGTTGCTGGTAACCGGGGCAAACGGTCCACCCGCATTGGGATTAGCAAGGTTAGCCGCAGTTTGTGGGTTGTAGCCCATCACATAGCTACCATATACATTTATATTTTTTGTTGCGCTATATATTAAGCCAAAACGGGGCAACCAGGCGCTGGAGTGCGTTTTTCCTTCCGTCGAAGTCGCATAATTTATAAAGTCGGTGTAATACTCATAACGTATACCAAGCAATGCCTGAAAACGGCCTAATTTGACTTGGTCCTGTACATATCCTGCATTCAGATAGTAGTATGTAGGCGAAAGAGTTGTGGGTGCAAAAAACGCCTTACTATCATCTTGCATTCGCTGTGAATTAATCGAATTTGTCAGGTCGAAAGATGGGATGTTAGGTACGGGGTTACCTTTCGGGTCGCGCAGATACTTCAAACTGTCCTTCGCAGCGTAGCTGGCGATAGTTCCTGTATTGGCCGCATTTCTGTAACCTGAAGCGGTAAGTTGTGAGGCACCGGCAGGCATTTTTTCACTGCCGTAATCGTAACCAACAACAATCTTATGTTCAATATTACCAGTCTTAACATTGTAATTAAAGTATCCGCTTAAATTGTCAATATAACGTTTACGTTTGCGTTGAAAAACCTGCATACTAACCAGGTTAGATATATCTTTACCGAACTTATCTTTGGCATAAGCGTTTGCGCTGCGGTGCTCATAAAGATCTTCCTGATAACCGGTTTTTGAATAGGCCAGGTTAAAGCTTAGATTTTCATTAAAACGGTGATTGGCTGAAAGCGTAACAATATAAGTTTGTTCGTTCAGGAAGTCGTTGGCTGTACTTAACGCAAGTGATTGCGGAGTAGAATAAAGATCATTACCAATAACAGACTGTCCCCTGTCGAGCCTTGAACGTGAGCTGTTATATACCATATCGAAATTGATCTGTGTTTTTTCAGAGGCCACAAATGATAAAGATGGTGCAAATACAATATTTTTGTCAAACTGCAGATCACGGAAAGATCCTGCATCCTCGTAACCAAAGTTTATTCGGTACAACAGTGCGCTGTCCTTACTGGCGGGTCCGGTAAAGTCAGCCAAACCACGCAATGTATTAAAGCTGCCTAAAGACATACTAAGCTGACGGCGGGTTTCATTCAGTGGCTTTTTAGTTACCCTGTTAACCACACCTCCAGGGCTGGCGTTACCATATAGTGCTGATGAAGGACCTTTTAATACCTCAACACGTTCAAGGTAGTTCGTTAGTGGTTGTTTCCAAAAGCCGGTGCTTGTACGCAGCCCATTAACCAACTGCGTGTTACTTTGGCCGTTGACCCTGAATCCTCTAATGGTCAAATCATCATAAAATGTGAACTGATTTACGCCGCTGAAGTTTTTAACGACATCGCCTGTACGTATTGCCCCCTGATCGGCCATTAACTCTTTACTTGCGTAAGATACAGATTGCGGGAGATCCTTAATATCAGTTTCGGTTTTGTTACCGATAAAGGTCGACTTGGTTTTGTAAGTTTTTTCTTTACGTCCTGTTATCTCAACTTGCTGTAAGGACGAGTTATCATCCGAGAGGGACATATTTTGTGTAATGTTTGTACCTGTAACAACCTTTATCTTATAGTGGGAAGATACATATCCGAGGAAACTTACACGTAAAGTATAGTTTCCAGGATCAAGATTAACGGAGTAACGACCTTTCGCGTCGGCAATTGCAGTTAATGAAGTACCCTGAACAATAATACTAGAACCGGGAAGCGGATCGCCTTTGTCGTCCATTACAATCCCTTTTACAGTTTGCGAAGTCTGTTGCCCATGCGCTGGAATAGTGAAATAAAGTGTGCAGATTAAAAATAAAAATGGAATAGATAAAAGTTTTATCATTTTGTGCGGTTGAGATTATTATATATGCCGCAAAAATACATTCTTATTTATATTAAATCCAAATAAGATTATCAAATAATAGAATTTTATTATTTGTTGATTTATTCGTGCTTTAAATTACTTCGCAAGCACACCATTAGCCGCTTTTCTTTACAGAAAAGCGGCTTTTTAAATATTTATCAAATTATACAGAATTCTGGCTACTCAGGCATTAGTATAAACTGGCTAAGCTTGTTGTTATTTAAATATTTAACAGCAGATATTTTCAGGTCAGATTGATTGAGTGTGTTTAGGTTTTTCAGATACAAGGAATCATCAACCAGATGTTCCTGCTCTTCCAGCTGACTTACAAGATAACCCAGCCACCACTGATTTGATGTTAAATTGATTTCCCTGGACCGCATACTTTCCGTTTTAAACTTCTGAATATCTATCAAAGCTGGTCCGTATTGTTGTAATTTATTGATTTCCTGAAGAGTGGCCTGAATCAAATTGCGGGCATTTTCAGGCGCACATTCAAACGCAATGGCCAGAGTAAATTCCTGTCGGGGGATTTTATTCATATCCAGAATAACTGCTGGTGAGTAAACACCATGCTCTTGCTCCCGCAACCGTTCAGTAAGCCGTAACTCTAATATTCCCTTTAATGCTTCAAGCCTCAACCGTTCTTTCAGTGTATAATCAAATGTGCCACGGAAGAATAGTTCGACATTTGCTTTTGAACCCACCCCCTTTTTAATGACCTTGTTAATTCCCGGTACAGGAAGTCCAATACCAGGATCATTGAAGGTACCATTGATCCCCACTGCAGGAAGTCCACCAAGATATTTTTCTAAAACAGGACGTATACTATCAATTTTAAAGCTGCCTATAAATGTGAAAACCATACCTGAATTATCAGCAAACCGCTCTTTGTAAATTTGATAAACGCGCTCAAAATTAATTTCATCAATCTTTTTCACAGTCAACGGCATTCTTCTGCTATTGTAATTTCCCATTATTGCTTTGATTGAATCCTGGAAAATCCTGGCAGGATTATTTCCCTGACCTGATAAAGCTATTTTCGTCCTGGAAATCATTTGGTTAAACAATGCCTTATCCTTAACAGGTTCGGTAAGATAAGCATAAACAAGTTCCAGCGCCGCTGCGATATTAGCAGAGTTGCTCCCACCAGATACCCCCTGACTTAATTCACTAATGAATGGCTGGACAGCCATTTCTTTACCTAAAAGGTAACCTTCCAACTCTTTATATCCATAATTTCCTGCACCAGCAGCAGAGACAATTGAAGCTGCATTTTTTGCAGACTGATAATCACTATTACTATAGACTGAAGTTCCTCCCCTGGAAAAACCCGAGAATAATATTTCATTGTTTTTAAAAGTGGTAGGCTTTAAAAGAATTTCCACACCATTAGCTAACTTCATTTTTGTGATACCATTTTGACTGGTACTCATCGAAACTACTTTGCCAGGAACAGGTTTTAGTCGCAGTAATGGCTTAACCACCCCAGGTGTTTCCTTTGACAACACCGAAGGATGATCAACATGAACTGATGACATCCATGATTTGAAAGTACTTTCATCAGGTAAAACTGAACCTTCAGGTGCCATGATAATGAGATCAGTATTATCCGTTCTGATATAAGCTCTGGCCATAGAATCCAAATCATCAATAGTAATTTCTTTCAGAAACTGCATCACCAATTTGTATTCCGTTTCTATGCCCGGGGCCAGATCACCATGCAAAAAATGAGCTATATACTCCTGTACATAACTGTCTGAAGAAATATTGCTTTGCTCACTCAGCCCATTATCCATAGCGCTTCTGTATAGCTGTTTGACAAGTTCAAGTTCACCAGTGCTAAAGCCAGATTGCCGGATGCGTTCAATTGCTGTCCACACGGTTATAACTCCTTCCTTCAACAGACCAGGCTTAGCTACAATATTGACACCCAACTTATCTAGTCCGCCCATTAACGGACTAATACTGGCACCTGCCCGTAAAACCTGTGCCGAATCACCGGTATATAATAGCTTAAAGCGCTGGTTAGTTGCCATATTAAATAATCTGGCTATGATTGCCTGCTTGTAGTCTGCCGCTGTTTTCATTTCAGGTGCCTGATGCTTGATAATAATTTGAGCTACCGTCGAATTCATTTCAGGATCTTTCAAAGCCATAAAACCATTTTTGCCATTGAGTCCGATCCTGTAATTTGTTCTCGGGCGCTCATGATCAGGATTTTTAAGACTACTAAAACTATTTTTAATCATTCTTTCCATCTGGTCCACATCAATATCTCCTACTGCAATGATTCCCTGTAAATCTGGCCGGTACCAGTCTGTGTAAAACCTTTTTATTGCTGAAGGCGGGAAATTGTGAAGACTACTATCTGTACCAATTGGATTACGGTAAGCGTAACGTGACTCATTGAATAGCATAGGCGTATACTTTTCCTGCATTCGCTGACTGGCCCCAGTCTGTGTACGTTTTTCTTCCACAATAACACCGCGCTCTTTATTGATTTCCTCATCATCCAGTGTAGCTTCCTGCGACCAGTCCCTGATGATCAGCAGCCCTTTTTCAAGAACAACCATGTCATTGGTTAACGGTAGTTGATAAACCGTTTCGTCAAAACCAGTATATGCATTGATATCTGCACCAAACCGAAGTCCGTTTTTCTGTAGATAATCCACCAGTTGATTTTTCGGAAAATGCTTTGTACCATTAAAACTCATATGTTCCATAAAGTGAGCAAGCCCACTTTGATCCTGATCCTCTAAAATTGATCCGGCTTTTACAATCAGGTTAAAAACTACACGCTCTTTTGGGGTTTCATTGTGGCGGATATAATACGTAAATCCATTTGGAAGTACACCTCTCCTTACCTGCGGATCCAGTGGTAAAGGCAATTCTGATTTTTGTGCCTGTATTGGCAATATGAGACCAACAATAGCTAATAATGTCAGACAATAGTTCTTTCGGATGATATTTTTAAACATAGAGATAGCTTAATACTACCGGAATTGCACCGGTAATATTGTAAATAAATAATAATTTATAATAGATTTATCTTCGGTTCTGAGTCAGCGAACTATTGGTAATCACCTCCTGCGGGATCAGTAAAACATACCTCGGATCATTTGGCGGCAGTGTAAATCGCGTCCCGTTAACAGTTCTGCTCAGTGTTTTGGCAAAGGCCTGCTCTTTGTTTAATCTGCGCAGATCTGACCAGCGAACCCCACGCATCATCAAACCTTTTCTCCGCTCGTTAAGCACCATGCTCAAAGCCTGCTGAGCGCTTCCCGCAACTTTATCAGCATATGCACCCACAGACCAGCGGCTCCGCAATACAGTATTGAGATCAGTCATAGCTCCGGCTGTGTTACCTGCCCGGGCAGCACATTCAGCACTGATATAATATAGTTCATCTGTAGCCAGGCCATTAAAAAGTTTGGAAGAGCCAGCTGCAGGCTCATAATTTCCTGTAAACCGGTACGTACCTGACGGATTCTGTACATCAGTATTTTCCTTAACCAAAATTACCTTTCTGAGATCTCCTTCCTCAAACGAGGCAATAATTTCCGGGTTAATCAATGCCTGATTCTCATTACCATAACCAGGTTCCATTACGTAGCTCTGTCTGTAGACAGTAGAGTGGAAAATCACTTCAGTATTGAAACGTAAAAATGGTGACAGGCTACTGGTACTAAGCTTATTGAAATCAAGCAGGCTGTTTTTGATTTTCAAGCCTGCATTTGCATTGATCAATGCATTCGGATAATCTCCCATAGACAGATAAATACGCGCCAGCATAGCAAATGCGGCCACCTTATTTGGTCTGGTTGCTACGGATGACGTGATGTTCAACAATGTTGATCCCTCTTTAAGATCCTGTAGTATGTTATTATAAGTCGATTCAACTGTACCACGTCCTGGAGTATCGTTAATATCAGAGACTAAGTGAATAGGCAGCCCAGGCTGCGAAGCTGCATCGGGACCGTATGGAGCAGTATATAGTTGAGCCAGGTTCCATAAAGCATAAGCCCTGTAAAATAACGCACTTCCTTTAATATTATCCAGTACCACTGCCGGTTCTTTTCCCTGAAGTCTAACGACCGCTTCAAGAATCAGATTAGCATTATAGATCTTGTTATAACAAATTACCCACTGTTTTGCAGATTGCCTTAACGCGTTTGCATTCCAGGTATACAAAGCTCTGTCATCATTATCAATCCGGTCTGAAGCATAACGCGTATCATCCATATAATAGTCATCAGCAGAGAGCTCTCCGTCTACCGGATAATCTTCATTTAAAAGTTCTGTATTATCAAGTAAAAGCTGGCAATCGTTAGCCGACTCTATGTTGGACTGGGAACTGCTTTTTTTGATGTCCACATATTTTTTACAGGAAGTGATCGCAGTACCCAGGCAAAGAAGAAGTAAAATGATATATTTTTTCATGATCGTCAGATTAAAAATTAGCAGAGAATCCAAGACTATAACTCCTTGGATTTGGATAGTCAAATACCTCGGGATCTATCCCCAGTTTATTTGCCCTCCACAAGATCCCCAGATTCGTCACATTAGCATAGATCCTGGGATTTTTGATGAAGCGTGAAAATCCTGCCGGAAACAAATAAGAGAGGTTAATTTCCTGCAACCGGATGTGGTCAGCTTTCAGCACATTGATACTGGAAAAATAATAAAAATTGTCCCGGTTAGTACTCTTTGATGAATAGACTGCTGAAGGGACATTGGTTCGTTGCTCGTCTCCCGGTACCTGCCAGCGCTGTGCATATTCATCACCCTGAATAGAACCTGTAATTGAAAAGAGCTGACTATAACTTACCACCCTTGATTGTGGTCTTCTAAAATAATACCCCAGTTTATACTGGATGTTGGCAGAAATCGAGAATCCACCATAAGTAAAAGTGTTACGGAACGCCCCATAAGATACCGGTACTGCCGAACCGAAATACTTTAACGTAGAGATCGAAGCGCTTTGAATGGCATTGTAATTATCATTGCTTGTTCCGCTTACCGGCAAGGCTTGTCCATTTAAATAACTTCTTGGATCTCCCGTTTGCGGGTCCAGTCCTGCCCAGTCGTACGCAAATACCCTGGACAGATCATAACCTACATTATAAGAAAATCCGGATATCCCACTTGCTGCATTATCAGGCGATTCAGTATACAATTTTGTCACCTTAACTTTATTATAACTGAACAGAAAATTGCTGTTCCATTTAAAATTCCCAGCCTTTAAGTTTAGTGAGTTAATGGCAATATCAATACCCCTTCCCTTCAAATCACCAGTATTGTAAACCAGGTTGGTATATCCGGTACTGGGATCAAGTGGTCCGTTTGTAAGCAGATCTGTAGTGGTTTTGGTAAAATATTGTATGCTACCCGATACGCGCGAGTCCTTGAAACCAAAATCAATACCAATATTTAATACACCTGTTTTTTCAGGGCGTAGTTTGGTATTCGTTACAGCTGCAACATTCTGCGTGGTCGCATATGGCAATCCTGTGAGTGGATCATTTTCGATCGCATAAACAATCTGTGCTCTTGACAAAACTGAAGGATTCACATTTCCGTTATAGCCATAAGTTGATCTTAGTGACAGCACAGGCAAGAAATCAGCAGGGTAAAAAGACTCATTAGCCACATTCCAGCTTCCTCCAACCGAATAATAAGGTGTTCCGCTCTGATTAGTCTGCTTACCAAATTCACTTGAGATATCTTTTCGTAAACTGGCAGACAGTGTATATTTCTTGTTAAAGGTATATGCGGCATTGGTATACCAGCTAAAAGTACGTACGTGGTTATCAAGATAGCCAAGAGACAGGTTCGGAATATAGGTACCATTATAACCCAGCTGATCCTCAGAAAAAATAATCGGAAGCAAATGTGCATAATCTAGTTTGTTATTACTGCGCAGCGAGTTCTCATCATAACCATAATAGCCATCTTTAGTCTGTAAAGAAGATACATCTGTCAAATCTAAACCTGCAATCGCAGAAAGCTGGTGTTTATCGTTCCAGCTTTTATCATAGTTTACCTGCCCTCTGAAAGTCTGATTCTCAGATTTCACCAATACAGTGTTGTACTGACCACCAAGAGGTACTTGCTTAATGAAAGGAGTTACCGGGTCACCAGTCATCGGATTTACAGAAGCGGGAGAAGTCGTAAAATAATTGATCAGATTTCTCATATAGAATGAGTTCTGCCTGTATAGCGTATTTTCTTCATTTCTGCCAGAATTGTAGTTATACAGTGCCTGAAGTGAGATACCATGACCAATTTTATAAGTTGTATTTAAAGAAAGGTTTAAGTTCTGACTTTTCATACGGGTATATCCTTCATTAATATCTTCCAATGGCTTATATCGCCAACTCTGAAACTGGTCAGGATAGGTCTGTTCAAACTCAGTCACAAATCCAGGACGGTATAATTTAGGGATCTCCAGCGGATTCCCGGCGTCGTCGGCAAGGCGGCTGTATGGATAAAGCGTTGGATCTGTAGCTCCCGTAATCCGGTTATTAAGTGCCTGGTCGCTATTATACTGTAAATTATAGCTTACGCCAGCCTGTATTTCCAGATCTTTTATTGGCTCAACACCCATATTTACAGTAAAGACCTTTCTGTCCAATCCAGAGTTCTTCGTATTGTTAATACTCTTATCATATCCGCCGGATATACGGTAGTTGAAAAATTCTGATCCTCCGTCAAAACTTAAGGCATAACTTTGTGTAACTGCATTGCGCAGAAAATATTTAGTATAATCCCTTCGGATATCATTTTGCTTAAATGCATTTAACTGACCCAATGCATCTGCTTCACTGATTGTATTTTTAAACTTCCAGGCGTCTACCAGTTCTGCTACTGGCGACAGATATTCCTGGCCATACAGACTATTGATATTAATAGCTGGAAGCGGAATGCCATCCTTTGTAAATTTCAACACCTGTGCATCAACAAAGTCAGCAACACTCATGGTTTTATTATAAAACAGATCTACCTTTTCAGTGATGTTGACATTGGTATTTAAAGAAATCCGGAGCGGCCTTTGATAAGCACCTTTCTTAGTTTTTACTACGATAACACCATTAGCTGCTCTGGATCCCCAGATTGATGCTGAAGCAGCATCTTTTAATACAGTAATACTTTCTACATCGTTTGGATTTACCTTATCAATGGAATATGGCGAAGCAATTCCATCGATAACAACCAGTGGCTGACCGCTATAGTTTCCATTCAAATCTGCACTTACAGCATCATTCAACGTATTTTTCCCACGTATCGTCAGCATAGCAAGAGGCGATCGCTGTGCATATAGATTACTGGAGTTTGCAGGCCGGAGATCATTCCTGAAATCCATTGAATTGGTAATTCCTTCCAGCCTGCGGATCAGGTTAGGATCGGTACTGTGCTGTAACTGTTCCTTACTGATGGTTTCAAAAGAACCAGTAGCCCTTTCCTTAGGCAGATCCTGATAACCAGTAGAGACTATATTGACAGTCTCTATGGTCATTGCCTGCGGATCCATCTTAATTTCAAAGACACTTCTTCCTGCAATTTCTACCGTATCAGTACGATAACCCACATAAGAAACAATGAGTTTACCTTTATCGGGTGCATTGAGAAAGTTAAACTTTCCAAAAACATCAGTGAGCATCCTGAAAGAGGTTCCGGAAATACGTACCGTGGCTCCTAACAGCGGGACACCATTTTCATTGAGTACCTGTCCGGAAATATCTCTTTTCATTAAAGAATTAGTCAGCAGCTCAAAGAAGGTTTTCTCTTTGTCTTTAACGATGATTGTTTTTTCGTCAATGGTGTAGCTGAGTTCCTGCTGATCAAAGATCTGGTCAAGTACATTCCTGAGTTCTGCATGCGAGGCAATAATGGTTACTGGTGCTGCATGCTGTAACTGATCTTCGGTATACAAAAAATTAAAACCACTCTGTTTCCTTATTTTCTGAAATACAGACTTGATTTTAGCATTCTTTTCTGCGATAGTTATTTTTTGCGCAAAGCCGGCGGCGCTAACCTGCATCATTGTTGCTATTAAAATCACGGTGGTTAATCGCATATAGAATAATAGTTTAGTAAGCTGCCGACCGGGCATAACAATTTTACTTGTATATTTTTTATACATTTGAGTGGTTTGGCTTAGGAGTTGATAGAATCGCGAATTTTGTTAAATCTGATCCGGACTTTTGCCAGTTGTGTTACGAGCACATCTGGCTTTTTTTCTGGATCATTGAGGGTAGTTATTTAGTCACAATAATCCTCCTTTCCTCAACTTTAAAGTGAACTTTACCAGTTAGTTCAAGTTTCCTGAGTACCTGCGTAATATTGGAGAAACGACTTACTGTTCCACCAAATCTGTTTTCAGGTATTTCACCTTCAAAAATCACCTCCACATTATACCAACGGGATACTTTTTTCATAATAGACCTGATGTTCTCCCCTTCAAACATGAAATCTCCATTTCTCCAGGCCACTGCTGCCTCAAGATTGGCCGGCTGTGCTATTAACGTATTACCAACGAGTATAGATTCCTGGCCGGGACCTAAAATTAAAATACCTTTATTCTTCAATGCCGGAGCGCTTACAGATACACTGCCTTCAAGCAAAGTAGTTTTTGAAAGCTTATCATCCGGATATGCATTGATATTAAAATGAGTTCCAAGCACCTCGACCTGCTGGTCAGCTGTCTTTACCCTGAAAGGTTTATTTTTATCGTGAGCCACTTCGAAATAGCCCTCGCCAGAAAGTTCCACGAGGCGTTCCTGTTTTCCAAAGGCAACGGGATAACGTAATGAAGATGCGGCATTGAGCCAAACATGAGAGCCATCTGGCAGTACAACCTGGTACTGCTGTCCATTATTGGTTTCTAATCTGTTATATCTGCTGGTATGATCAGCTCCCTCATCTGGTACAGAAGAATAGATCAATTGCCCGTCACTTGTTTTCGTGATAGCCAGACCTGCCTCTGTCAGCAGCTGTTGTTGAGCAGCTCCATCCAGAACAACTTTTTTACCATTAGACAGGGTCAGCGTGGCTTTATTAGCCCCTGGTACTATTTGTGCAGTATTTATTTGATTTGCATTATTTCTATTATGCAAAAAGAGCAAGCCAAAAGATAAAACTATAAGTACCATTGCAGCTGCGAGCATTTTAGGCCAAAGGTTAATTTTTTTAACTTCCGGCATTTTTTTCTCCAGTGCCGCCCATATCAGGTCAACATCTGCCACAAGCTCTTCCATGGACAGTTCAGCGGTATCAGGACTATTGAAGTCTAAAGACCAGCTCAGCAACAGTGCATGTTCATCCGCTGTTGCCTCCCCGGCCTTATACCGTTTTAAAATTTCCTTAACTTCCTGTTCAGTCATATATCCTGTTATTAGCTGTAAGACAAGATAGCACTAGATTAGAGGTATATAAATATTAATTATTTTTTCTTCTGATCAATATCACTCCACCCAACAAGATTACAAGAGCTGGGAACAGACCAATCAGCCCTCCTTTCAAGGTAGAGAGTTGTCTTCTGTTTAGCAAAATATGATCATCTTCAGGTGATTTTCTGACGATATTAATCGGAAAGGCATCATTAGAAAACCACTTGAACATGTTTTTCACAAGAAACTCATTATCAGCCCTTGGATTGGCAAGTTCAGCATTGCTCATAAAATCAGCATCGCCCGAAATCAGGATGAGCTGATCTTTATCCCTTAATTTTCGATGAATGGCAAGAACCATAGGAAAAGCACCTTTTTTGTCACCCTGCTGAGCTTGATAAGCAATATCAGTTTTTGTCACATCTACCACGCCTTGAGTAATCCACCCAGTTTTGTTACTTTGTATCAGCGTATCAGCCATAAAATTTCCTGTCAGATCAACCTTTAATGCACCAGTGCCCGGCATCACAATAGTGCGTCCTGATCTGGTTAGTTGCCCGAACAAAAGATCCGGCGCATCATTTTTAGTTGCCTGTACCAATGTTCCAGGCAAAAGCGCTACACCAAACATTTGTAATATCGGGTTAATCACCCGCCCTCTGCCTGGTTCTGTTGTGATCAGCATATTTCCGCCAGCGGCACAATACGCTGCGATTTTTTGCTGAACCAATGGATCGATTGGCTGTGAAGGATCTGCCAAAATCAGAGCAGACAGCCCTGTGGGTATCTCAGTTTTTGTAAGATCCAGTTGTATGACATCAAATCCCTGGTTAATCAGTGCTGTACGGCTTCTTTTCATACTGCTCATCAGTTCATAATTCCGCTCTCCTGTTTTGCGAATACTGCGTTCCTGATTTCCGGTGATAAATGCAACCTGAGGTACGGGAACGACCAATTGCTTGATAGCAGCAGCAATTTCACGCTCAGCCGGAAACTGGTCCACACCATTATAAAAGCGAAGCCTGCTTTCTTTCCCCTTATAGCGCAGTATCCGCACCAGTGTATTATTTTCTGAAGAGAGATCGATTATCTTCCTGATCTTTTCTGGTGGCATAAACAAATTAAGATCCAGCCCCATATTGTCAGCTACCTTTTCGGCAATTTGTTTGACGGAAAGTCCGGTCAAATCACCCTGATAGGTCATATTACTATTATTTTTCAGATCTGTCACATCATAATAATAAACATACTTCATCTTGATATCCGGAATAAAGCGCCGGAATTTCTCAAACTGAGCCAGATCACTATTACGGGATTGCGGGAGTCCGAAGTATACATTCTGATCTAGCAGATTAACATAAGTTGTAATCTCCAACGGTCCGTCAATCTGAGCAGCTATTTCCTGGCTGGTTGTAGTAAGCGTACGAGACTTTGTTCTGGTCATATCCAGATAGCCAATATTACCTGGTCTGGAACTGACATAGCCCAAAAACAAAGCAATTACTATCAAAAAAGCATATCTAGAAATATTCTTATATAACGTATTAGATTCCCTGCTATTCTTCATTCTGATCACACACAGTGAAAGGAACAGCCCGATGATGATGATAAAATAAAAGATCTCCCGGGTCGTAATCAGTCCCTTGAGCATGTCTTCTGCCCTTCCGGAGATAGAAAGAAAATAAGTAAGATCACGAATAAAATCAATATCCTGACCAACAGAACCCACAAACCGCAGCGCAGCAAGCACCGCCAAAGTACTAATGGCTGCTACAACCTGGTAAGATGTAAGGCTGGACATAAATAAGCCTATAGCTGCATAGGTACAGGCTAACAGGAAAATTCCAATCAAACCTGAACAAATCAGTTTTATATCAGCGTTTTTAATGATCAGGATCCCCGCACCAGAGTAGATGCACAAAATCAGGATCAGTATCGCCACATAGGCTACCATCGACAGGTATTTACCCAATACAATTTCTCTGATCTTTACGGGTGATGATAACAACAGTTTAATTGAACCACTATGCAGTTCTCTGCTCATCAGTCCCATCGTGATCAGTGGAATATAGAGGTACAGATTCTGTACCACTGAATCAAAAAGGCCGTTCAGATCTGGAAAAAGCGAAAAAGTGAGGTTATCTATCTTGTTGCCCATAGCAATTGCCTCCTGATAACTGCCAAGCATACCAAAGAAGCCCAAACCATTCTGTACCATAAAAATAGCGATGGCCAGCCAGGCTACAGGAG
This sequence comes from Pedobacter sp. WC2423, assembly GCF_040822065.1. Taxonomy (NCBI): domain Bacteria; kingdom Pseudomonadati; phylum Bacteroidota; class Sphingobacteriia; order Sphingobacteriales; family Sphingobacteriaceae; genus Pedobacter; species Pedobacter sp. WC2423. Next base: position 5,498,177 of record NZ_CP162005.1, on the reverse strand, counting down.
AATAAAAAAGTATGCTGAGTTCCAGTCTGGCGATTTTAAATATTTTGATCATGTTTTAAACGTTTTTGGATTTATTGGATAATTGGGCAAAAATTTCGTCGAGTGAGCTCTTCTCAAGCGTTATTTCCTGAAGTTCCCAGGAATGTTGCACACTGAGTTTGATGATCTCTGAAGAAATGGAAGCTGAAGCACCAAAGTGGAGTCTGAAAGTGTTGCCATCGATTAATTCTTCAACAGAAGTGATACCAGGAATGGCAGCAAGCACTTCAGCACCCGGAGCATTGCACATGGTCATCAGCATAGAGTCAGGGAGGATATAGTTATTAAAGGCTTCCATAGTATCGGCAAATACCATTTTACCATGATCAATCATCTTAATATTCTTACAGGTAGCCTGTACCTCTGAAAGCATGTGCGTGGAAAAGATCACAGCACGTTCCAGGGCAATTTCTTTGATCAGCTTTCTGACTTCCAGGATCTGGTTAGGATCCAGACCATTTGTCGGTTCATCGAGTACAACAAGTTTTGGGTCATGAATAATTGCTTGCGCAATGCCTACCCGCTGCCGATATCCACCCGAAAGATTTTGAATGATCCGCTTCCCGTAACTGGATATGCCACACTTTTCTTTTGCAGCCTCAACGCTCCTTAAAATATTTGATTTCGGGATATCGCGGATGTACGCGCAATAAATCAGGTATTCATCAACGGTAAGATCCAGATGCAACGGTGCATTCTGGGGAAGAAATCCGAGTTTTCTCTTAGCCGCCTCAGGCTGCATCCGCAGATCTATCCCATCGATCAGGACCTTGCCTTGCGTTTGACTGAGCACACCACAAAGAATATTCATGGTAGTAGATTTTCCAGCGCCATTAGAGCCCAGAAGTCCTACCACGCCTACTTCTTCTATCTCAAAATTAATGTCTTTGATCGCCCAGTTCTTATGGTAACGATGCGAAAGATTTTCTATGCTAACAATGCTTTTTTTCAATGTAAAGGGTTCTAATGTTCAGGTATTCCCGATCCGGGAACAACGCTAAGACAAGAACCCCTGTAAATAGAGGTAGATGAAAATTAAAAAATTTGTGCTAAAAATTGGGATAGATCAAATACAAGCATAGAAAGAGTACCAAACCCAGTTTTTTCCGCAGAATCTTTAATGCGTAAACCATCTGCTTCTTCACTGTTTGCTCCGTTGTGTTCATCATTTTCGCTATTTCTTTATGACTCAGATGTTGCCTTCGACTGAGAATAAACACCTCTTTCATTCTGGGAGGAAGCGAATCAATTTCACGATCGATAATTTCTTTTAACATATTTTCCCTCACAAGATGGTCGGTATAGACTACTCCCCGCTCTATATACTGTTTGATAGAATCGATGTATTTATTTTTAACAGTTTGGTGGACAACCCTATTGATAAATTGATTATGTACGCAGGTATAGAGATAGCCTGAGAGATTCTGTCCAATCTGTAGTACCTCACGCTTATCCCAAATCATTGAAAATACTTCCTGGATAAGATCCCTTGCTTCTTCTCTGCTTTTAAGTTTGTTCCAGGCGTGGTTATATAAGACAAATTTATACCGGTTGTAAATCTCGGCAAAAGCATGCTGATCACCGGATTTTAAAAGGCCGGTCAAATCAAGATCAGTATAGTCGCTGTAATCTACCATGTGGTTTGTATTCCAAACATAGCAAAAAGATAGTATTATATTTTTAAATAACGATTACTACAAGTTCACAAAAATTCTATTCAGAAATACTTTTCAATGAGGGCTCTTTACTATTTACCAATAATTACTTTACGGTGCTCTATACCCCATTCCGCAAGGTTATTGATGATAGTCTTTAACGTCATCCCATATGCTGTTAATTGATATTGAACAGCTATAGGCTGAGTATTTAACACAGTTCGTGTTATCAATTTATTGATCTCCAGCTCCTTTAATTCTTTACTCAACATTTTGTTTGATATTCCTTCTACATCATTCAGAATGTCAGAGAATCTTCTTTTGTTATAATAACAAATGGAAGAAATGATGGAAATTTTCCATTTCCCATACAAAATGTCCATCGCATCGTGGACGGCCATAATCTCTTTTTTGTGCCCGAATTGGCATTCGTTTTCAGTCATAAGTTACTTTGTTACCCGAAAGTTACTGTTACTTTTCGTTACAAAGTAACCTAAATAAATTCATCTATTCTAACTTTGCACTATAAACATTTAAAATTATAATCATGGACTTTACAAATAAAAACGTCGTTATTACAGGTGGAACTACAGGAATAGGCCTGGCAACAGCAAAAGCATTTATCAGTGCAGGCGCCAATGTCTGGATTACAGGCAGAAATGCAGAAAATCTGCAAAAAGCAACTGAAGAAATAAACAACCCCAAATTATTTACTGTCGTATCGGACACTTCAAAACTAGAAGAGATCTCGATCCTCGAAAAAGCAATTTCAGAAAGTGGAAACAAATTGGATGTGCTTTTCCTGAATGCAGGAATAGCGACATTTGAGCCAATAGAACAGGTAACTGAGGCAAATTTCGACGCACAATTCAACACTAATGTGAAGGGGCATTTCTTCACGTTGCAAAAATTACTTCCCTACCTGGCAGACGGAGCGGCAGTAGTATTCACTTCTTCAACGGTCGCCACAGCTGCAAATTCGGGAGCCAGCGTATATTCTGCGACCAAAGGAGCATTGAATAAAATCGCCCAAATTGCAGCAAATGAGCTGGCAGGAAGAAAAATCCGTGTAAACATTGTTAGCCCAGGACCTATTTTAACCCCTGGTTTAGAAAACGCCGTTCCTGCAGAAGCAAAAGAATTTTTGGCTGGGGCTACAGCGTTGCAACGGATTGGTAATCCGGATGAAATTGCAAAAACAGTTTTATTCCTGGCTTCTGATGCCGCAAGTTTTATTACAGGAACAGAGATCGTTGTGGATGGTGGTTACCTTAACTACGCAACAAAATAAGTTTTGATCTCATTATTCAATTACTTAAGCGTGGAGAAAGCGACAAATACCGCTTTCTCCACGCTTATTTTATAGGTACAGATGAGCCGCTGAAGTCCCTTGTAGTGGTTTCAATTTTGCCTATTAGTTTTTTTAGATTAGGTTTGAATTATAAAAACAGCTATGTCATCCAGGACTTTACAATTTCTCTTTACATTAATTTTACTTTTTTCTGAACCCGTATTTTCAAAAGCCAATGTGCCTCAGGAGTATCCGGAGATTAATGCGGTAAATAAACTAATCAGTGAGAAAAACTTCAAGGCCGCCGGTATCCTGCTTGATCAGCTCATTTCTAAAAACAGAAAAACTAAAAACAAGGAATTTATAGCCAAACTTTACGCTACCTCTGGTAACTTAAATTTGAGTCAGCGAAATATTGATAAAGCACTGCAGGAATATTTTTTAAGCCTTAACTACCTCGATTCTACCCAGAATCCATTAGCGGTCAGCAAAGTTTATACTAATATAGGAACCATATATGCTATTTTGAAGAATCTGCCTAAAGGAAAGGAATACTACCTTAAGTCTCTTTCCATCAATAAAGCAGGTAATTCAGATCATCTAAAAACATTATCAAACATTGCGGGTGTGTATGTAGAATTGGCCGAAGATAATAACGCTCTCAAAACTTTCAGCGCAGCCATTAAGCTTGCCGAAAAATTAACTGATCTACCCATGGAGGCTGTATTACAGACTAACCTGGGAAATTACTTCCTTAAAAGAAAACAGTGGACAAAAGCTATAAATGCCAGTAAAAGAAGTATTTTTATAAGAGCCCGGCTCAAACAGCCCGTTTCGGTTATTACCCTGAACAACCTGGGATATGCATTGGCGCAAACCGGTAAAAATACAGCGGCGATCAGTTATTATCAGACGGCATTGACTGCAGCTAACCCGCTGGAAAAGAAGCAGCTCTATTTTAACCTTTACAATGCTTTTAAAGCAATGCATGAGCTTCCCGCAGCTTTGCAGTACATGGAGCAGTATAACAATATCAATGATTCTCTTACCAGGTTAAATTATGATAATAAGGTAGCTGAGCTGACTGCATCCTATGAATCCGCTCAAAAAGAAGGGAAAATCAATGCACTTCAAAAGGAAAATATATTACAGAAACTACAATTGCGTGAGCAAACTTACCTTATTCTGGCAGCAGTACTCATTGTGCTGCTCATTTCGATACTGCTTTATATGCGGATAAAAAATCATAATGTAAAAGAAGCACTCGAAAAATCACAGCTTAAACGGCAGATGCTCTTGCTACAGCTTAATCCTCATTTTATTTTCAATGCGCTTCAGTCTGTACAACATTTTATCCGCAGCAAAGACCAGCAACATTCTATGGAATACCTGGAAAGCTTTAGCCGGCTCATCAGGCTAATCCTTGAAAATTCCGACAGGGATCTCATTCTTTTAGATCAGGAAATTGAAATACTGGAACATTACCTGCATCTTCAGCAGTTGGCAAATGGATCATCCTTCAGCTACAGTATAGAAACAGGACCAGGTATTGAACCCCAAATGATGGAGATTCCAGTCATGCTATTACAGCCTTTTGTAGAAAATGCAGTGGTACATGGCGTTAAAAATCATCCACAGGGAAAAATCCTGATACGTTTTGAATTGCAACAGCAGAGCCTGCATATCTGGATCAGGGATAACGGAAACGATTTTCAAGAAACACCTGACTACAGCAACAATTCCCTTCACCGCTCCATGGGCATGAAAATTTTGGAACAGCGCATAAAGGAAATCAATAAAGAGCGGCGGCAATATATTCAGTTATCGATAGAACACCCAGGTTCGACAGCTATAGATTACCCGGGCACATCAGTACATTTCATATTCAATAACTAAAATGAGCGTTATACAAACTAAGGGAATTTCCTGCCTGTTACTGGAAGATGATCCTGCCGCACTTGATTTCATCAAGCAAACCCTGAAAATAAACTATCCTGAACTGGATATATATCCATGCAACAATCTTGCAGAGGCTGATTTGTCCTTTAAACAACAGCAGCAAACACTATTTATTCTCGATGTAAACTTACCCGATGGCAATTGTTTTGACTGGCTGAAGGCAACTACAGAAAAAACAACTGTGAAATTCAGCGTAATTTTTATTACCGCCTTTGCAGGGTATGCCATACAGGCTTTCCGGTTCAGTGCGATAGACTTTTTATTAAAACCCTACCTGCCAGCCGCTCTGATAGTTGCAGTAGATAATGCGCTCAGAAACATTAATGACAGCCAATACCATAAACAGCTTGAAACCTTTTTCTATAATCACAATCAGCAAGCAAAACAAGCAAAAAAAATAGTTTTGAAGACCCTTGAAGAGATCTTTGTAATCCAGATTGCAGATATTCTGGCCCTGGAGGCAGACAACAGTTATACCCGCTTCAGACTGCAGAATGGAACTTGCATACTGGTTTCACAGCCTATCAAAGAATACGATAATCAGCTTACTCCACTGGGATTTATGCGTGTTCACCAGTCTTATCTGATCAATCTCCAGTACATAAGGACATTCAAAAAGAAGAACAATTTCCTGGTTCTGGAAGGCGATTTAGAAATTCCTGTGTCTCAACATAAAAAGATAAATTTAATGAGTTACTTAAATAATTTATAGTCCCGGAAAGCTAATTACAATGCCAGCCCTGTTAAATTCAAGATAGATTGGTCAGGATACAAATCGGTTTGCCATGCTGCTGTCTTTCTAGTTTCGTACACTGTAAATTTGATTAATCAATTACCAGGTTTACAAACAAGATATGAACTATAAAACATTAATATACAGCTTACTGATTACCTCTACGTTAAGTACACAACAATCACATGCCCAGTTTTTTAAAAAGATACAGCAGAAGATTCAGGATAAAGTAGATAAAAAAGTAGACGATGTGATCAATGGCAATACAGGCACAAATACAAAAAACTCCAGCACCGGTAGTGATCAGACAGGTAATTCAAGAAGTAATTTACCCAATATCGAAGAAGTTTATTCATTTACTCCTGCAAGCACCGTGTTTTTTGCTGATAACTTCTCTGCAGATCCTGCAGGACGGATGGCCAAACACTGGAAAACAAGTGGGACAGGTAGCGTAACCACTATTTCAGGTGTTCCTGGAAAATGGCTAGCCCTTTCTCCAAGAACAACTTATCGTTTAGAAAACCTGCTTGCTATGCCGGGCAATTTCACAATTGAGTTTGACCTGATTACCAGAAGTACCACAGCAAAGGATATTGGTGCAATGCAGTTTGGCTTTGCGCGGGATAACTCCAATAGAGAGTATATCTCAGATGCTTACAATAGCAATGCCATTACCGCATCGCAACTTCATTTCTGGAATCGGGAAGTCAATAATTCCAGCAGTGACACCAAAATTTCGAGTCCGCTTAGTTTTCCTTTAAACAATTATGCCAATGAGCTGATCCATGTTGCCATAGCCGTAGAAGGTGAAAACATGCGGGTCTACATCAATAAATCAAAAGTAGTGGACACTGGTATGTTTAAAAAGGGAACCATTAAATATTTTTACCTGAGTGCGCCTTTCGATTACAGCTCAGATGCAATGGTTTACTTTGGAAATTTAGTCATGGCTAAGGCCAGTTAAGTTTCCTGAAAATTGCCTCATTAATTGGAGCTAACTGTAATTCCTGTTGAACCTGCCTTATGGAAGTAGCTAGATCACGGTATGCTCCGACGATATTAAAAAGCTGCATCCGTGTATATCAAGAAATTTTTCTTCATCAGGTCTAATCAGTTCCAGATAATCTTCCGAACCAAAAACTTTTTCAATGGAGTCTGCATCATCAAACCAGATTTCTGTGATGCCATCATATTCGGGAGGAGGCAGTCCGGGCATATTTACCTGCAGAGAATGTGATTGTACATACCGGCGGACATGTTGCTTTACCTCCGATAGCGAAGAGAATAAAGCTGCATGTTTATTCTTATGATAAGAAACAAAGTCTTCGTGACTTGTTCCCGGACGCCTGCGTAGCAGGATGGTAAATTTGATCATGGTCATATTTTTTTATTCTCAAATATGAGCTATCCATAAATTACGGAACGTTGACTTTGGTTAAGAATCATTAGAAATTATTTATGAAGTATCCGCTTACGTAGCCTGCTTAAGGATTCAGGTTTCACACCAAGGTAAGAAGATAATTGAAACTGAGAAATTTGATTAAACAGTTCTGGACGAGTAGCTAACAGATGCTCATAGCGTTGCTGTGGTGACATGAACTGGAACATTTCTACTCGTTCATTCAACTGCAAATACACCCGTTCAGCCACAAGGCGGCCAAACTTTTCCCATACTGGTGAAGTTTCATAAAGTTTTTGCACTTCTTTAAAAGAAAACGTAAGAACTTCTGAGTCCTGCATAGCCTGCCATAGATCTTAGTCTTGCATATTTAAGCTATAATCTCAAATAGTCTGAACTCGCGGCTATTTTATGGCCTCTCTCACAGGCCCTGGGTAAAAAAGCGCACCACCATTGGCACGGATGGCCCTGCTGTTAAATTTTTCAGGAAGCAACCGAAATGCCGGATGTCATTTATTTTGACTGATTTCTGTTCTTGCTTTTAAATAAAAACATATAGCAGCCGAAAGAGCTTATAATTCCCAGACACCCCATTAAACTATAAACAAAACCAACAGATAATCTACCCGTAATTAACGTAAAAAATAAGATGCCCAGAGATACAATTCCGCTGTCTGAAATCAATACTGACATTACTTTTCCCCTGATTTCTGTTGGTGTGTTCAGCTGAAAGATGCTGCGGCCTGTGCTTCTGAACAATTGACTCATTAATCCTAAGGCGAAAATGATTAGGAAAAGAGATAGCGAAGCGCCTGCAAAGCCCAATAAAAACAAGAAAAAACACGAAAGTATTCCCATCCATGGCCATAACCGGAGCAGGTTATCTTGAGCGATGTATTTCAGCAAGAGTCCGCCGAGTACAGCACCAAAGGCCTCTGTGGCACTAATCAACCCAAAAGATTTTGCATCTAAATGTAGTGTGTTTTTTACCAGTAACGGAAGCATGGCACCAAATGGAAAAAGAAAAAACATGAGTGTAACACTCAATATCAAGCTATTGCGCAAAACAGGAGATTGCCTGATGTAAGAAATTGCAAAAATGTAGCCTTTCTTTGCAAGTCCTTTACTGGTGTCATCTTTATGGATTGGTATAACAGGGAGCAAAAAAAGAATTAAAAAAGAGGGTATCTGTAAGCAAAAATCTGCAATAAGCAATGGCGTGATAGTCATGACTGATAGCAAGTATCCGGCTAAAACCGGAGCAACAATAGCAGCCAGGTTTAAACTGGAAGCATAAAAACCTACGGCCTTTGCAATGTTTTCCTTTTTAACAATATCTGGAAGTAATGCATTTCTGATACTGGGCTCAGCACTGTCAAAAACATTCCGCAAAAAAACAACCGCGACAATATAGATCCAGTGCAAACCCGATAGGTTCCAGATCACAAAAATTTGTAAACCTGTAGTAACCATTAATCCTGAATATACTCCAATAATCAGCTTTTTACGGTCCATTCGGTCGGCAAAATAACCACCAACAAAGCTCATAAAAAACCGTGGAACTGTTCTGGCAAAAAATACCCAGCCCAGTACCTCTGCAGATCCTACTGAATCAACAATATACCATCCTAATGCAGAAAGCGTCATATAATCACCTAATGCACCAATAAATGAACAAATTAGAAATTTAGGATAAAACGTACCTGACAGATCTTGATCTGCCAGGTTATTTTCTGCTTTTTTATTTCGAAATAGGGCCATTAGCTGATATTGAACATAGGATTGGGAATAGCCTGGTATAAAGTTTTCTCAGCAATGCGCATTTTCAATAAGGGTTTTATCATCAGATCCGGACTAAAAAGCATCTTGCAAAAGTCATCCTTTACCTGATCGGGTACTTTACAACTTTGGATAATACGCATGCTGGTTTCTTTGACTTTTCTCCAGATCTGCTGCTCAGGTATTTCATATGCACTAGTCGTACAACTAATGATCCCACCGATAAGGTTATTGAAAAGTGTATGCATCAATTCGCTAACAGTATCTCTGTAGTTCATAAAAGTTGAAGCTTCGCCGTAAAAAAGGTGTTTCTGTTCATTCAGGGATTGGTACGTGTCTGCTACTTGTACACTACCAAGATCCCGGTAAGCCAGTGCGCATACCTGATGAGATTCATCAAAAACGATCATGGTATTTTGTCCGTGAAGGTCGAGAGCGATACCTTCATGAAGAAATACTTCCAAAGGCATGGCTAACAGGGTTTCAATCAACTGATCCAGATAAATTTCTACTGGCAATTTGGACTGATCGATAAACTGACAAAGTATTGGGTATGGATGTAATTTAGTGGAGTGCGTTAAAGCCGCTGCAACAACCATGGTTTCTCCTGGTAAACAATAGTTGATTGGGTCATTTCTTAAAAGAAAAGACAGGCCCGGATTTGTTTCTCCCTGAATTTTAAAATGTGCCGCACACACATCACTGATCATTCGTCCACGTTTATTAGCCATAGAAGGGATTTTCTGAGCCATATCCGAAATCAACTTGCTAAATTCAATACCATTATATAAATCCCGGAGCGTTAATGATCTTTTAACACTGGTGGCCTGAATATTAACAGGAACCTTAATGTGATAGAACGGTTGGTTTAGAGTTGCTGGTAAAAGTGCCGTTCTCATGGATAAAGTGGGCAGAACTTCTATAGCCTCATCTTCGAGTTTAAATAAAACTCCACTATCTATGTGCGCTTTATATGCTTTCGAAATAACATTTTCGTACTGCCAGGGATGAACCGGCATAATCAGATAATCCTCAGCTTGTTTATACGATAACAATTCAGCACTGTATTTCGTCCACATATCTATTTCATCAGAATATATCAGATGTGACCGATGTACGGCAAGCAGCTGTAAATTAACCTTCGGCGAAAATTCCGGACTGTAAGCCATTACATCTTGCCTGGAAAATCCCATTTTGGTTTTGGCACAAACATGGATTGGGTGCCCTTTAAAAGGTATAATTTCTGAATTTAATAATGTTTCCCGTTGCTGAAAAACAGATTGCTTCTCTAAAATTGCTGCTTTAATATAATGGCTGACCTGATCGGTATGCTCCGCTTCATAATCAAACGCCATAGCCAGATGATCTAAACAATTATTAACTTCTGCCTTGATTTTTTCGCTACAGGCATCTTCCGTTTTCCACGAATCCAGTATACAGTTCAACAGTGCCATCACATCAAGCTCTGTTAAACCACCATCATTTCTGAGTAATACCACTGATAAGTAAACCGTAATATTCCCATCGTTTGCTTCTATGCAGGATAAAACTCCAGCATTGGAAGGAAGAACAATCCGTCTCACTTTAAACTGATCGTTAACGGTGGTTAAAATAAGCTGTCGCTGATCTGAACTTTCATTAATTAGTGCATAGAGCAATCTTTGCATCACTTCCTGACAAGCTTGAGCGTAACCTGCTGTTTCAGTTTGCGGCAAAACAGTGGAAGATAATTGTTGGCCTGAGTTATTCATGATGGGCTTTTCTAAATAAATAATCAAGATATTGCGAAACCACACGTCTGGGTTTTCCTTCGGTTGGATACTCATGATCGACCATGCTCGGCCGGATATTTACCTCAATCACTGCAAATGCAGATTCCTGATGAGATACTGCGATATCCTCGCATCTGATATCAATCCCAATTACATCAATAGCAGATACCTTTGCTATTTTTTTGGCGAGCTGAAGGTTGTCTGGATGAATATCTTCTGTTCTATCAATCGCCAGTGCACCGGCCCACCCATTTCCACAATAGCTGATGTAAATTTTTTCAGCATCGCAGGGGATATACTGAAAGTCCAGTCCCTGTAATGCTAGCGCCTTTGCTACATCTTCCATAGGAACGGGAGAAAGCATTTTAAAATTCCGATCATAAACGGCTGTGCCTTCTGTTTCCCTTTTATCATTTTCAATTTTGATCAGCTGTTCCAGCTCATCTTTTCCATTGCCGGTTACATAAGCCCATTCGTTTAACAGTACGCCAGCAAGCTCATCTCCAATAAGTAAAATCCGGTAATCCTTACCAGCAGCCTGCTGCTGAAGAATGGCATGGCTACTTACTTTTCGAACATTTAAGAAAGCATGCTCCAATTCTTTTTGACTGGAGATATTCATGTGGATTTCAACTCCCTTATTGGTGTCGAATGGTTTAATTACCAATGGCTTATGTTTTTTCAGGAATGATATAGCATCTTGCTGAAGATCAGTGCAGAACATAAATTCAGGAATAGGAACCCCGTGATTTCGAAGCAAAGTATTGGTGGCTAATTTGTTTTCTGAAATGGTAGCTGCCATATGGCTTACATATGGAGATACCCCACGGTTGATGAATATTTTATGGTCTTCTTTTTGAAGCACAAAAATTTCTTCATCTCCCGGTACCAGAAGTTCACAGCTGATGCCTTGTTCCTCACACCTCTTATGTATCAGGACACTATGTATATTTTTATATCGCATGTTGATCGGTAGATTTAGGTATAACTTATCGTTTAAAAGTTCATAGCGAGAGAACCAATAATCTGTCTCAGCATTTGCGGCTGTGCATCACTGTTCCAATGCTTTTGGTTGGATAGATTATTCATTTTAACCGACGCTCTCCAGGTTGGTTTATTATAACTAACAGCTGCATTTAATACCGTATAGGAAGGTATGGTAATGGTATTTGCGGCATCCCAGTATACATCACTGACATAATTGCCCCCAAAGCCACCACCAAAATTTTTCAAAAATCCACTAACGCACTGGTAATTTATCCAAAGGTTAAAGACCTCACCTGGAGCACCGGCAACTTTTTTCCCGATAAGTGAGGGCGTACCTGATATAAATTTGTTGCTGTTCCGGGCATATCCGGATATGATGTAAAGGTGATCAACAGGCTCTGCATTCAATTCTGCTTCAAAACCCTTACTCCTTTGTGTACCGCCCTGTAAGCTGAAGTTATTGTTGTCGGTATAAGTAGCATTATTAACCTTGATATCGTAAAAGCTTAAGGTAAATCCCAAATGTTTATTTAACAGATCTGTTTTCACTCCGCCTTCCCATTGGTTGGCTTGCTTTGGTTTAAGTCTGAGTGTACTTCCATCAGGCTGGGTAACAGGGCCCTGATTTAGAAAACCATTCATGTAATTTCCAAAAACAGCAACTTTCTGATCTACAATTTGATAAATCATTCCAAACTTAGGAGAAAGGGCCGTTTGCTGGTAATTATCTTTTACCGGAAGACTATTCTCAATACTCGCCTTGTTTACAAACTGATCCAATCGCAAACTTGCCATCACAAGCAGGCGCTTGGTTACATTAATTACATCAGAAGCATAAATACTATAATTAGTTTGCGTATTCTGATAATAGCCTGGTTTAGTGGCTGCCATCAGGGCATTGGCACGCTGGGCAAATAATGGAGAGAAATTTTTATTTACATTAATAGTATCATAATTAAAATAAGCGTAGTTCAATCGCGTAATTGTACTGGTAAAATCTGCGCCAATAACCGCCCGGTTACGCATCTTGCCTATTTTAAAATCACCATTAAAGTTCTGTTGAAACTGAATGAATGAAAGTGTACGGGCGCTATACATCCCGATATTCCTGGTCATGGTAGAATCCGTCAGCCATCTTGGATAAAGCTGATTGGCATAATCTACATAACCATTACTGAAATTCAAATTGGTAGATGAAACCCATTGATCAGACAATTTATAAGTTGCCTTGGTAAAGAAATTAGAAATGGTTGTTTTAGAATCCACATCGTCACCACCTATATATTTTTTGTAGTCAATAGGAATATCCTTGAAATTTTTAAAGGTGGTATTGGGACCGAACGATGGGTAGGGTTGCTGTGTTCTGGTTACTGCTGCAAATTCAGCATCAACAAGGAAAGTAAGCCTGTCGTTTACTTTATAAAGAAAACTTGGGGCAGCACTTATACTCTTATAGCGTCCGATATCCTGAAAACTATCTTCTGCATGATAAGCCGCATTCAGCCTGAATAATGTTGTTTTTGATGAATTTAATGGAGTATTGATATCAGCAGTAATTCGCATCAGGCTGTTGCTGCCAGTAAAAACGGCCACTTCTGTTGACGCTACGGGATTAGGGGTTTTAGTAATTTTATTAATTAATCCACCAAATGATATCGCACTTGATCCAAAAAGCGTTCCGGCAGGTCCCTTTATTACCTCCACTCTTTCAATATTGATGGGGTCAGATTCTGCCCGATATTGAGTTACCATGCCATTCCTGATCGCATTCCGGGTATCGAATCCTCTAATCCAGGCACTTACCGTACCAATAGGGGTATAATACGCCACTACACCAGCGGCATTATTAATCACATCCTTACTATTCAGGGATAATTGATTGCGGATAAGTTCTTTTGGAATAACAGAATAAACCTGGGGGTTCTCCAGGTTTTTTAATGGAATTCTGGCTACCTGATCGCTCTCTTTATATAAATATTTATGTGCCCTGAGCGCACTGACAGCAACTTCTTCCAGTTCTTTAGAGGTTCCATTGATCACAAAATCAACATTTATGGTTTCGCCAGATTTTATTTCAACAGTTTTGGTCTGAGTTTGAATGCCTATAGCGGAAAGTTGGATAATTTGATTTCCTAAAGGAAGATTTTTGATTTTATAAACACCATTTCCGTCCGTCACACTTCCGAGTGTAGTTCCTGAAACGGTTACGGTTATACCAGCGGCAACATTGCCATCAGTCGTGGTGATTTTTCCTGTAATAGTTGCCGGCTTCTGTGCCTTAACCATCAGTACTGGGCTCAACATTAAAAAAAGTACGAGTTTGATTTTCATATAAATTTAACCTTAAATACATACTATAATTATTTAGATCAAATAAAAACAGTAGCCAAAGTTGTGTAATATTTTTGATAGATCAAAACGTAAATTACGGTTGAATCAAAAAAAAATCGATTTTGTAAATAATCATAAATCGACAATTACTTTTTTGCAGATTATTAAATCGACAAAAAAAATGGACAAACATCGCAGAAACGTGTTTATCCACTAATGGAGGCCTAAGTGAGCATAAAAAATGAGGAAATATTGGTAAACATTATATTGAATACTTCAATACTCCCCCTATCATCATTAATCGTTATTATGACGTTTATTTATTACTTTAGTTTCACCAAATAGTTTGAACCAAATATGACCTATATTTTTTTTCGGAAAGTGAGCGGGAATGAAGTTGGAAAATCCAAACATCTTCTTCGCCAACTTTTGCTGTTCTGCATATTTTTTCTTTGTTTAAATGCCGTAACCTTTGCAAGCAAAGTACCACCGGACGAACCAGATTCGGTTTATCTTTTTACTTACAATAATAACGGACTTTGCTTTGCCTGGAGCACTGATCAAAAAAACTGGACACCTATTGGAGCTGGCTATGTCTACTTAAATTCTGATTATGGAAGATGGGGGTCAGAAAAAAAGATGAATTCGCCCTATCTGATTCGCGGTAAAGATGGAGATTGGGTTTGCGTCTGGCAGATCAATACCTATACCCATCAATTTGCTTCGGCAACTTCAAAGAATCTCATTGACTGGAGCCCGCAAAGTTATCCTTATCTCTCCTTAGGGAAAAATGTATTGCGTCCCGTTATTACCTACAACCCACAAAAAGAAAGTTATAAAATTACTTATGCAGATGCAGATGGTAAATACTACGTTACAGAAACCAAGGATTTTAAATTCTATACACCAGTGACTGAAGCAGGCGCCACAGCCTACCAAAACCACACAATAATTGCAGATCTTGAACAAAAAACAGAAGGCCAGGTTCACCGTGTACCCTGGTCTGTAGTGGCCGGACTTAAAAAAGCCCATCAGCTTATCCAATATAAAAATACACTCAATAGAGAAACTACTAAGGACGATCCAGAGCGTTTTGCAGGTTTAAAGCCATTGGAGATAAAATTGTCAGCTCAAATGGCACTTGCAAAGCCGATTAGTAAGCTGCTGACCGGAGTCTTTTTTGAAGATATTAACTATGCCGCAGATGGCGGACTTTACGCAGAACTGATTCAAAACCGAGATTTTGAATATCATCCAGGTGATAAGAGCTATGAAGATAAAAACTGGAACAGTAAATACGCGTGGTCACTAAAAGGCGATAAGGCAACATTTACAGTCGATTCTTTAAACGGCATCCACTTAAATAATCCTCATTATGCCCTACTTAAAATAAATGAACCCGGGGCTTCTTTATTCAATACAGGGTTTGACTCTATCACCGTTAAAAAAGGCGAAACTTATCATTTTTCAACTTTTGCAAAAGCTTTCGAGGGAAAAAACATCTCGCTAACGGTGAATTTAGTAAGCGCTAAACAAGGTGTGCTGGCACAGAAAAAGTTGTCTATTTCTTTGGGATCATGGAAAGTCCTTAAAACCTCTCTGATCTCATCGTCCAATGCCAAAGATGTGTCGCTTGAAATTACCGTAAATAGTGTGGGTAGTTTGGGGCTTGACATGATTTCCCTATTTCCAGAAAAAACCTATAAAGGCCATAAAAATGGCCTTAGGGCTGATTTGGCAACTACAATTGCAAATATCAAACCTAAGTTTGTCCGTTTTCCCGGAGGCTGTGTGGCACATGGTGATGGTATTGCCAATATTTATAAGTGGAAAAACTCAATCGGACCATTAGAATCACGTAAACCAGACCGCAATTTGTGGGGCTATCATCAAACTATGGGCTTGGGATATTTCGAATATTTTCAGTTCTGCGAGGATATGGGCGCCGAGCCAGTGCCGGTAATTGCAGCCGGTGTGCCCTGTCAGAATTCGGGAACCGGAGGAGGTGGCCAGCAAGGGGGAATCCCAATGTCTGAAATGCCACAGTATATTCAGGATATCATCGATCTGGTAGAATATGCCAATGGGGCTATCAATACCAAATGGGGTAAAAAGCGGACAGAAGCAGGTCACCCAAAACCTTTTAACTTAAAATATATAGGAATTGGCAATGAAGACCAGATGACAGAAGTTTTTAAAGAGCGATTTACCATGATCTATAAGGCCCTGCAAAAAGCCCATCCGGAAATTACGGTGATTGGCTCGGCAGGACCATTTTTTGAAGGTACAGACTATGAAGAAGGCTGGAAGATCGGATCGGATTTAAAAGTGCCAATACTAGATGAACATTATTATCAGTCTCCAGGTTGGTTCATCAATAATCAGGATTTTTATGATCAATATGACCGGAGCAAATCCAAGGTTTACTTGGGTGAATATGCGGCAAGTTTGCCTGGTGGTAATAGAACGAACTGGGAGACCTCACTTTCGGAGGCGCTATATATAACATCCCTGGAGCGCAACGGAGATGTAGTAAAGATGGCTTCCTACGCACCTCTTATTGCAAAGGAAGGTCATACGCAATGGAATCCAGATCTTATCTACTTTAATAATGACGAAGTTAAACCAACGCCTGGCTATTATGTGCAGAAGATCTATGGACAGAACGCTGGAGATCAATACATTCCAGCAGATCTGATTTTGAAAGATCAGCCAGAAAAAGTACGCAAACGGATTGCTTATTCCATTGTGAAAGACAGCGAAACAAATAGCATTATTATAAAAATAGTGAACCTGTTACCTGTTTCCATGAATACAACCATTGATTTAGGTGAAGTAAAAATTGATGGTATATTGGCAACAAAAGCAACATTGGTTGGCAAACCCACCGATAAAACCGTGACCCAGACAATCGATACCGTCACCTTAAAAAAGGGTAGTCCAATAAACCTGCCAGCATATTCATTTACTATGGTTCGATTTGTGGAGAATTGAGAGAGATGAATCAGGCAATGGACTAGTGGGTAAAAATAAGTGATGTATATTTGAATGTTCTTATCCCTTTAAAATGTCAAGTTTTAATCAAGAATTACATATAACATACACCAGCAGTCTTAATAAGGCTCTACAATTTATAGATGAAAATCTCGATACAAGTTTGTCTTTAGAAATGATTTCAAAAGTAGCTTGTTTTTCACCGTTTCATTTTCACAGGATATTCAAGGCTATTACAAACGAGACATTAAATGGTTACATCAATAGAAAGAGAATTGAAAAAGTAGCTTCTGTTCTAATGCATAAGCCGGAAGTAAGCATTACTGAGCTTTCACTTTTATTCGGTTTTACTAGTAATTCTTCCCTCACCAGATCTTTTAAAAAATATTATAATATAAGTCCATCTGAATTCCGTAAACAAAAAAAAAGCAGATTTAGCAAGATCAGTAAAATTGAAAGCAAGAATGGACAAGAGCTGGTCGTCTTTGAGGAATACATTTGCAGCATTGATCATCTTAAAAATTGGATAGAAATGAATGCAAAAATTGAAATCAGGGAAATGGCTAATTTAGAATTAGCTTATGTAACAAGCATTGGAGAACAGGGAATTGCTACAGCTTATGACACGTTAGTTAAGTGGGCAACCCCATTAGGTTTACTGAAAAATCCTGAGACAAAAATGGTCACTATTTATCACGATAGTTTTAAAACCACAAATCCAGAAAAAGTTAGAATAAGCGCTTGCATTAAGCTAACGGAACCAATTAAGGTGTCAGGAAATATTGGAAGAACCTCCATTGAAAAGGGTAAATTTATTGTTGGAAGTTTTGTAATTGGGCTCACTGAATTTGAAAAATCCTGGAATAGCCTTTTTGTATGGATGGCAGAAAATGGATATAAAAAAGCTGATCGGGATCCTTTTGAGATCTATCATAATGATTATAGAGTACATCCAGAGAAAAAATGTATCGTAGATTATTTTATACCGATTTTGTGATATAGCTCAAAACTTCGTCTTATTCATTATTGACAGCAATGGACTAGAAAAGCCCCATTGAGTCTGAACCAAAAACAGTTTTTAAACAACTAATAAGTAAGGCAGAAATTTCAAGTGAAAAAGCCAAACTCTCTTTACGGACTGTAAAGAGGGTTTGGAGCCAAGATGGGCTCGAACCATCGACCAAAAATTATGAGTACCATGGCGCTAAGAATCGTGAGTCCCATCTTCCGAAAAACTATATTTTATATAAAACAGCCCTCCCTTCATTTTTACTATTTTTCTTACTTACTTCCTTCCAACTACATTTACAAAAGCCCTGACGATCCCTTTGCCATTCTGACCAGTGATCTCTTCGGTCATTTGTTTCACTTCAACATCTACGAAACCTGATTTGCTGAAAAACATTTTCACTTCATTAGTATCGTAAAAAGTAAAATCAGAGCGTGTCCAAGGCAGATCTATTCCGATTTTTTTTTCCATAAAGGCCAGGCTAAGTTTTCCTCCAGGTCGTAACACACGATATATTTCCTTTAAATGGGCTACCGGGTCTTTCCAGAAATAAATGGTATTTACCGTAAAGCAACCATCAAAGAAATCGTTTCCTATAGCTAATGTACCGTCTTCTTTTGCCAGACTAAATTGGGCAGTACCTGCATTTATTTTTAATGCGGGGGCGGACAGGGCCCCGAGTACCACTGTCTCAGAAATATTGTTTCCATAATAACCAATCCCTATCACTTTTTGAAAAAGAAAAGGAAGGTATTCCCTGCTTTTAAAGCCAATCTCTAACACCAGAGAATGGTCGGCCAATCTCAGCGGATCCACAGTTTTGGAAATCATGGTACGGCAAAAAGGTGAAACTTCACGCTCTATTTTTTTGCCTGTTATGTCATCAGGACGGCGTGCCTGCGTACTTGTTTCTTTAAAATATATCTGCTCTTCCATGTTTTGCTTTCTAAAATCTCTTTCCAGATAAATTCTATCAATGATCTCAATTTCCCTTGAGCTTATTAATCCGCAAAAGTGAGAAATAGCTACTCCGGAGATTTACACAAAACGGATTTTCTTTTGCAAGAAAATGTAATTTTTGAAAATCTTTACAGAAAACATCCATTTTTTTTATCATTATTGCCTCTATGGCAATTAATGTTGGTAAGGATTATGGGGCCTTGAAAAAGGTAGGCAGGAATTTTGAGCCTTTTTCTAATCAGGGGCAATTCGTTAAAGAAAGCAGGAACAGATACCATTTTTCTTTTAGTGATGCTGAACTCTGGCAAATCAAGACTCCGGATCTTTATATCGTATACGGCGACATTTCATTCAAACAGCGTCAAATCTATTTCAGGCCGACTAACGAGCTGCCGGATATGGTTAAATTGCGTTTCACCTTATCTGGCAACGGAAACATATATAATGCAGTGAACAAGCAGCACTATGTCTTTAGTTCCAATCAGCAAAACATCATTTACATGCCAGAACTGGATGGTACAGGTGAATATGATACGGACAGTAATTACCGCTTCTTTGAGGTCCATTTTGCTAAGGACAAATTTCTGCAACTCGCCGAAAATTCGACCAGGGCACTGCAGGTTTTAGCTGACCATCTGGATGCTGGACGTTATTCACAAATGGCCGAACAGAACCTGCCGATCTCCTGGGCTATGCAAAATTGTATGCAGGAAATCCTCAATTGTACGTATACAGAAGGACTACGACTCTTATTTATCGAGTCAAAATGTACAGAATTGCTTGTGCTCCAGGCCGAGGCTTTTGAAAGTGATGTTTTTAAAAATGAAAATTCGCCCCCACAATCTGCATACGATAAAGATTGTATATATCAGGCCAGAGATTACCTGATTCAGAACATCCAGCAACCACCCTCTATTGCACAACTGGCAAAGGTATGCGGCATTAATGAATTTAAGTTAAAAAAAGGATTTAAGGGATTGTTTGACAAAAGCATATTTGGTTATTTAAGTGACCACAAACTCAACTACGCTAAGCAGCTGCTGCTAGAGGGCATACCTATAAAGGCTGTAGCTTTTCAATTGGGTTATTCTTCCGTTCAGCATTTCAGCAATGCATTCAGGAAGAAATTTGCTGTCCCGCCGGGGAAAGTAAGGATGTAAAATTCATGTTCCCTTTAACCCCATTTACCTGCATATGGGTCCATCTCAACTTAAAGAACTGTAATCATTAAGCTTCCAAAGTCAGTGAATTTAGAAGAAGATATCAATGTAATCTGTAGTTTCGCCATCACAGTTAAGCATCTGCTGTAGCCGCCAGTATTTTCTGGTGCCGGTTGCCTTGAAGATAGAAAGACCGGTTCGTTCACAAGGCCGTCCGCCATTAATCATATTAATTTTAGATAGGATCCTACCGTTAAACTTCAGCGTATTTCCTCTGTCAAGAAATGTACCTTTGATAGTTACATATTCCTTGGTAGCCGGGTCTGTTTGCCCACCTTCAATGCTGTATTCGTCTTCACCGATTGATTTGATGCTAACACTTCCCGGGCTGGCCTTGTTGAAACTGATCCACTGAATAGTAAAGACATGCAAGCCTGTGCGCAAATGCTTCACATGGGACCTGGTCTGCGTTGCAAAAAAGAAGGTTAAAGCGATGAGCAAAATGTATTTCATAATTAATTAATCTTAAGCAGTCAGCCTGCCATAACGGGCGGGTACTAACTCTTTTTACGCTGTTATAAAGTTAGTAGTTACAGGAGGTTGTGTAATTGCTGTGTTGTCAATAATAGACATAACCGGTGCTAAGCTTATTTTTTCACCACCATAATCTTTCTGATCAGTGCATCGTTTATTCCGTTGGTAAGCGATACCGCTGTCCCGTTTTTCCAATACGTTGCCTTTGAACTGCTGTTCGGTGAAGCCATATATCCCGCAACATAAATGTCATTGTCCAATACAGCAATACTTAGCGCTTCAGCACTTTCAGACACACTGGTAAGGGTGACGGCATTCCCGTTTTTCCAGTATTTAGCTGCAATTTCCTTGCCGTCGGCAGAAGGTCCCGATCCTGCGATATAGACATCCGTTCCTGAAATGGCAACAGCACTCCCCCGCGAATTCTGGGTACCATCTGAAATCACCTGTGGATTCCCAAAATTCTTTGAATAACTGGTTTTAAGATTGCCACTGCTGTTATACGATGCGGACCATGCCATATAAATTTCATTTCCGGCAGTAGTGATTGCCTGGTCTGCGGCATAGGTGCTTTGGTCACTTAAATCAGTAAGTATTCCATTCTTCCAGTAGCATGTTAAAGGGGTAATTCCATCCGGGCTTCGCTCACCGATGACATAAATATCATTTCCTGCAATGGCCATACTGCTTGCTACAGCGTTAACAGATCCATCAGTCAATGAAATAGCGGTGCCGTTCTTCCAATACCTTGCTGTCCACTTTGCGTTTCCGCCCATGGATTGCTGTCCGGCTATGTAAATATCATTTCCCTGTATGATGATGTCATTGGCCATGGCATCGGAAGTACCGTCCGTAAGATCAGTGGCCACTCCGTTCTTCCAGTATTTTGCTACGTACTTACCATTACCGTTTATTTCGTAACCGGCTACATAAATATCATTTCCAAGCATTGCTATGCCGTTGGCATCAGAACTCCCGGTTCCTTTACCAAGGGTAACAGCAGCACCGTTTTTCCAGTAGGTTGCGACGTATTTATCGCGTCCTGCTGCATACACGTCCTTCTCCGGCTGGAGAGCAGGCTTATCATCATGTTTTTTACTGCAGGCTGCAAAAAGAACGGGCAGCACTAAAACCGCGAAATAATAATGGAATAGATTTTTTCTTTTCATGTTGATAATTGACAAACTGATGCAAGGCATGGCCACGCAAAGTTATCTGTATAATAATCGTTCCAAAACATATGGGTCTCCCATGAATACTTATCAACATCAGTTTAACAAGCCATCAGGAAGGCAAAACGAAAAATTGGATTTGATTAATGGAATGAGTTTATGATAATCATAATTAAAACACGATGCAGGTGGACTTATGAAAACATTTAAATTCAATTATCTCGTAAGCCAGCCTCTTATTAAAGAATGAGGGAATAATGATACTCATCTTAAATGCAACACTTAAACTCCCATATCGGAGAGCGAGAAAACTCAATATTAAGTCGTACCATCAACTCAACGCTTTATGTGCTGAAAGAATCATTTTTAAACCATAAAAAGTAGTGGAAACCGCCATACCGATACCAGTAAACGCAAGCACTGCTGATTCGTTGAGCATTTTGTTCAGGCTAAAAGTAATCGCGAAAAAGGCAATAAGTATGCTCCATGTCCCAAGGTAATAATCGAATTTCCTTTTGAATAACTTAGCCAGAGGAATGAAGTGTAATCCTACGACCAGTGCAATGGCTGGCATTATTAGTTCCCGATGATGTAGATTGATTACAATATTTACTGCTATAAATATTCCTATTCCTTCACCAGCGAGAATAATTCCAAACCGTTTACCCCTTTTCTCTTCTTCATCCAGATCTGCCAGTGGTTGACTTGGTAAATTTTGAGCCTTCCTAATTAGGCGAAAAGCATTATAGATAAATATCACACATAGAATTGGAAAAATTAAGAGCAGCCATCTATAACTGGTATCTAAAAGTCCGTAATAAGCACAACTTGCCCAGAAGAATGTGAAGACCGCCATCATTGACAAGCCACTAGCTATTCTCTTTAAAGCTATATTGCTAAGCATAGCAAGTTTCATATCCATTTGGTCAAAATTTCATTAAAATTTAGAGTTTTCGTTGGAAAACAGGGAGGAAGTTAATAATTTATTTGCAGTGTATAAAATCTGACAAGTTAGTATTCCCTGATTAATAAGTAAGTTAAAAAAGGTGGTGATGGGATATTAAAATATATAACTGAAAACGTTTAATTGACATTCAAGAAGCTAAATAGAATACCGCTGAATTTAGTTAAGGAATATCAAGTATTTTGGTAGACCTGAATCACATTAGTGCAGTATATTTGGTTACCCCAACAACGTATCGTGCCATATCATTGATTGAAGAAAAGCTAAAAAGACAATAATCAATCCAAACATAAATACATTATAAGCTGCCCTTAATAACCTGTATTTTCTGCCGAGAACCACGCCCTGTATATATTCATCTTTAATAAGGCTTTGGTATAAAAAGTCATTATCGCACAATACATGAGTCATTCCTGCAGAATAATCATTCATCTTCATTTTGTAGAAATTCCCAAAAAAAAGAAGATTTACTTTTTTAGTTGATAAATCTTTTGCCGTGAATTTACCATTTGGAAGTGAAGGTCTGGTTGCTAGAATAGCGAGAATCAAGGTAATAAGGCTGGTGGCCAGTAGAATGAGCGACGGAATTATCAAATGAAGTGTATCCTTTAAACGTCCAATCCCAAGACTAACAATCGCCGATAGAATAATAGAGTTAACCGTAATCAGAATTTGTGCTTTATTATCCGCCATGTCACTTAGGCGGTGATCATTGCCAGCCGTGATTTTAATTAGCATTTCAATGGAAGATTTTAAATCAAAATCTGACACTGGCACTATATCTATTGATTTTTTCTCATTATTCATATCAAGGGGCGGTAAATTTTAAGAAATTATGTTTTCTTACAAAGATATTAATCATTTTCAAAATGTTAACTGAAAGCGCCGACCTGTAACATGCGTATTTTGGCAAGTAATTGAGTCATTTGATGAATTTTAATTACTATTGTATAATACATAATTTGAATAGAAATAATTTATATTTTTTCATCATCTCAAAATTTCAGTCCTTATCCCCGTCATATATATTACTGAGCAGCTACTTAGTGTAAGTTAACTGCAGTCCTTTTTAAATATAATTTTCTACAAATGATAGAATTACACCCCTTTGGCGGGTTAATTTAGAACCAAAAATTTAGCTGCTGGTATAGCCACCAAAATTAATCCAGGGAATCCAACATTATTGATGCAAATTTCTATGCATCAGGATATTTCTATTTACCTAAATTAGCTGAGGAAAATAAACGAAACTATAGAATTGAAAAAAAGAAATATCCTGGTGATTATCGGAAGTGCCAGTAAAGACTCCTCGAATAGCAAGCTCATTGATGAATTTACTAAGCTTAGCCGCTCAGAATTCCAGGTTACTACAGTTGATGATCTTAGCGTATTGCCTCATTTTGATCCTTCCCTTACAGAGCGATTGCCAGGTGTTGTTAGCGAAGTACTAAACCGTATTGAAACTGCTGATGGAATCGTAATTTGTTCACCGGAATATATTTTTAGCATCCCTGCAAGGCTCAAAAATTTAATGGAGTGGTGTGTGGCAACTACTGTATTTCTTAATAAACCAGTCGGTTTAATAACGGCATCAGCAGATGGGCGGCAAGGACATGCTCAATTAAAACTGATTATCAACACATTGGGCGCCGTAACTACTGAAGATGCAGAGCTGATCATTAGCGGAATAAAAGGCAAATTCAACGAAAAAGGGGAATGCGAAGATCCGGAACTCCTTGCAAGGCTAAATAAATTTGAAGAAGGGTTAAAAACTCTGCTTGCAAACAAGTAAAATAAACCTGATTGAAGAGCGGGGCTGTTAATTTGTTATACTATAGCTTTGTGTGATGCTTTAAATTCAATAACAATATATCTTCCTCCATACTAAGCTCCTTTATATTGCGAGACACGCTAAATTTTTAGTGGCATAACACAGTTGAGGTTTTCTAATTTATAAACTTCTGCTCAAATTCAGACCTATCTTAGCTAATTAAATGAAAACGTTATGGAGCCATTTTATTTCAACTAGCCTTGGTCAGAAATTCGTGGCTTTGATCTAATTATTATTACCGTATTTCAACCTGATCAAAAAATGAAGAATAACCTATATCCATTGCATTTTGCAAAATCGGCTTCTATTAAGATGTAAATTTACTTCTAGCTGAAACGAATACCAATTGCAAATCTTATCATTGCAATTCATCAGAAAAAAGAAATTAAAATGGATAAAAACTTGTTGCAAATAGGAGCTCAAGCATTAAGAAAAGCAGCACTGAATGAAGATTCAAAGGCGTATATTTTAGCTAATCCAGTCCTATTTCAACTTTTCAAGAAAGCTGCTGATAGGTATATTGGAGGTGAAACCCTTGAGGAAACAATCGTTAAAGTCAAGGCTTTAAATAATTTAAAAGCCTCCATAGAATTTATGGGAGAAAGTACCAGAACAGAGCAGGAATCGAACGACTCAACTCAAGAATTTATCCGTATTTGTAAACAAATAAGGTCACAGCATTTAAATGCCACAGTATCTTTAGATCTATCCCATATAGGTTTATCCGTATCAAAAGATCTTTGCCTGAATAATTTAAATGCTATTTGTAATGAAGCCTCTAAATCAGATATTGAGATTATTATAAGTGCAGAAGGAACTGAAAGGACAGACGCCATTATTGATACTTATAAAAAGGCAATACAAAATTATGATCATTTGGCAATAACCCTGCAGGCCTATCTATATAGAACGAAAGACGATTTTAAGGAGATTAAAAAAGAAAGTGGTAGAATCAGGATTGTGAAGGGCGCATTTGAAACAGCTAGTGGGCATTCTATGCCCAGAGGTGAAAAACTTGATGATACTTATTTGGATTATATTGATCAGTTACTTGCGCAAAACCATAAATGTTCAATAGCTACACATGATCCAAAAATACAAGAAAATGCTCGATTACTAATTCATAAACATAAACCGGAAAAAGAAATCTATGAGTTTGAAAGTTTATTTGGCATATGCAATGATCAACTTTTCTCGCTTAAAGATCAGGGCTATCAGACCAAGCTTTACTTTGTTTATGGAAAAGAGTGGTACTTATATCTATGTAATAGAGTAGCAGAATACCCGATGAACATATTTCAAGTATTAAACGACATTATACAATAGGCCATATAGCTAATTTCGGTCTTATTAACTGAGTTTAACTAAAACGCTTCCTATTTTCATAGTTTGCTTTTTTACCAGGCGGATTTATCTATATGAAATGTTCCATCCGTTACAATACTGGGGGCATCATCTGGGCAGTCATTTCTTTGTTAATTCTGGCATTTAAAGCATTTAAACAATATTAAAATTATGCATTTATCCGTTCATATATTATATAATCGCAAACCTATTGTGATCATCAGTTTATTCCTAATTTTTATGTCTCAAAACTTTATGGCAACAGCTCAAGACTCATCAGAAGAACTACTGTACCCATGGAAAAGCAAATCTGGTTTAATGGGCTATAGTGATCAGAAAGGCCAACTGAAAATTCAACCGCAGTTTAAAGATGCCAGTCTTTTTACCAATGAATTTGCAATTATAGAAAAAGACGGTCATAAAGGAGTAATTAATAAAGAAGGAGTGATTATTATTGGCTGCAAGTATGATGAAGTACAATTGGCTGCTGTGGGAAATGAAACTCTTGCGATTACCCGAAAAAAATATAATGCATGGTGGAGAATCAACCAATGGAAACTATTCCCCGGTTTTTCAATCATGGGTGGTGCCAGAGATAAAAGATTTTTTGATACGGAAGTTCAGAGAATGAAATGGGAAATTACCCTGCTCAATAACAAACAGACATTTGTCAGCACAGACCATCGGAATGGTGCCTATCCTTATGAGACTTCCAACATCAGGCACTTTAAGAATAAAGTATTAATTAACGATCATTTATACCAAATTGACAAGAGGAATATCAAGCTTCTATCAGGACTCTTTAAAGGCTTTTTGATAGACTCCACACTTCTGCGCCAGCAAGGGGACTTGTATCAAATTGTGGATTTGGATTTAAAACGTCAAGGTGAGGCTATTTTTAACATTCCCAGAGTGGTCAATTTAAAAGTAGGTGAAGATCTGAAGGAATTAAACACTGTGAGCAGAATTTCCGGCATTGAAGTAAAGTTTGATTTTATGGAAGATCAGCAAGCCCATATTTACATATACCCCGATTTAAAAAAAATCTTCCCTCTGCAGATTAACAGATATTTAGATGACAATACCAACGCCTCTGAAATTATCGGGAATGCAAAAATGATCTGGTCAGTACCTGAAACTGATTATTTTCTCATTTATAGCATCATTCATCTGCAAAATGGATTTTACCTCCTTCATAAAAATGGATTCTGGGAAAGTGACAAAACCAAAACTAAAGATTTTGTTGTCACCTCCAATAGTGGCAATTTAATGTATCCGACAGTGCATGATCTTGGAATGGATCCTTTGCTTCCTCAAAACTTTTTGGTCAAAATAATCGAACAAACACGTGATCATAAACACTGGTTTGCTGTATCTGGAACGACTAAGTCTGATTCCCCCTCAATTTCTGGAATTTTTGACAGTGCTGGTAAAAAATGGATATTGCCTATGAGCTATAGTAGCTTAGAGCAAATGAAAGGTTATCCATACATCTGGAAATTCGAATTTGAATCACAAAGTGACTATAAAAAGAAAAAATATGGTTTAATTGATATTAAGACAGGAAAGATCATAATCGATCCTATCTATACTACTTTAACTGCAGATGGAAAAGCGGGCATTTACAATGCGGACAAATGGGAATGGTTTTATATCAATCCGATAACAGGAAAGGAATACAGAGAATGTGATTCTAACAAACAATACTGATTTGAATAGGACAATTGACATTGATATCTTAGCATTATGATGGTTAAATGCACGATGTCAGCATAGCACTGCTGGAGAAGAAGGGAAATCAAAATAATCCAGAATATCTTCTGGAAGTAGTAAACTTATAAGGGTAATGGCCGCTTCACTCAAAATGCCAATGGATGATTGGTTATTCTACTGCAAAAAAATAAATTATTTCATTGCACCCAAATTTTCCGCTTGATCAGGAATTGTTCGCTTCCATACGTCCGTAAAAAAAAGTAGTTCAAATATTTATTAAGCAATTGAATGGATCTATTAAAAGAGAAAAACCCTATTGGGCTCGAATCAAAAAACAACCTTTACGCTACTATTAAGGCATATAAATATTCCGACAAAAAACAAAACCCTCTTTACGGACTGTAAAGAGGGTTTGTGGACCTGACTGGGCGCTTCTCGAATTATTTCCTATCTGATTTATGTTTAATTGCCGATTTAGCAAAAAAATTGCCTAGACCTCGCTTTGAGTAATCTTGCATATAGTTATCAAACTGGAATTTAAGTGTATAATTCAAAAGCGTTCAAATTATCAAATACTCATCATCAAAAACTAAAAATTAGATTTGAATAATGGAATGAGTTTATGATAATCCATAATTAAAATAACAATGCAGGAGGACTTGTAAGGCCAATTAAATTCAATTATCTCATGAGTCATGCTTTTATTAAAAAATGAGGGAATAGTGATAAGTGTATATCGGTTACTCATAGAGATACTGCTTTCATTCAATAAAGGTTTGACGAAATTCAAAAGGAGAAAGTTTAGTCTTAGCTTTGAACAACCTGCTGAAAGATTGCGAATGCTCGAAGCCCAACTCATATGCAATTTCACCAATTGAAAGATCAGTAGCGGAAAGCTTTTCTTTAGCCTTTTCAATTAGTATACTTTGTATGTGCTGCTGAGCACTTCGCCCAGTTAAAGTGCGCAGCATATCGCTAAAATAGCTTGCAGACATATCCATTTGTTTTGAAACTAATTGCACTGTGGGCATTCCCTTTCTTAATGCAGTATGGTCATTGAAATATTCCTCTAGAAATTCTTCGAGCTTTTGTAATAGGTTGCTGCTTGCAACTTTCCTTGTAACAAACTGACGTTTGTAAAACCGATTGCTATACGTCAATAACAATTCTATTTGCGAGATGACGACCTCTTGAGTAAGATCGTCAATCGGTAATTTGAGCTCGGCATCAATTATCTTAAAAATAGCGATAATTGTATTTTTTTCCGCCTCCGATAAATGCAGTAGCTCGTTTGATGTATAGGAGAAATATCCATACTGCTTGATTTTCTTTGCTAAAGGGTAGGTCAGCAAAAAATCTGGGTGTATGAACAAAGTGTAACCAGAATGGTCACCGTCTTCGGCATAATTTGATACAATCTGATTTGGAGATATGAAAAACATTCCCCCTTCATCAAAGTCGTATAAATTCTGGCCATATTTAAACTGCCCACTCGGATTGGTAAAATAGGACACTTTGTAGAAGTCCAAAATGAATGAATCTGTTAATTTATATGATTTAATACGGTCGTCTATATTATTAACAACGCTAACCATCGGGTGCAGGGGCTTTGGCAGGCCCAGCACCCGATGTAATTCAGATAAGGAATTAAATCTATGTGGTTTATTCTTTCCCCTGTTCATTATTCAAAGCTACCTTAATTATACTCTTTTTACCAAGGACATATCCCGGTTTCTGGATCGGTATCATCACTAAAAAACTGGCCTGTAGGCCCATCGGCATCAATCATGGCTGTTTTAACTAAACGTGCAGCTGCAACTTCTACTGAGTCAGTACCTTTATAATTATTCATATCGGTCGCAACATACCCTGGGTCAACTAAATTTACCTTAAATCTTGTTTCACGTAGGTCATAAGCCAAATGAATAGTGTACATATTCAACGCGGTTTTCGAAGAGTTGTAAACAGCACCCTTAGCCTGGTAAAACTTCCAACTTGGGTCATTGTGTAAAGTTAGAGAGCCCAAACTGCTAGTTACGTTCACAATTCGCGGCTCTGGAGACTGTTGCAATAAATCCAGAAACGCTTGAGTCACCAGAACGGCACCAAAGAAGTTAGTTTCATATACTTCTTTGAAAACAGAAATATCAGCATTTGTCGTTTGCGGCCAAGGTCCAGTAATACCAGCATTATTGATGAGTACATCTAAGCCTGTTGTTCTTTTACCAATAGCAACACGCGCTGCTCTTATTGATTCAGGATCACTTATATCTATTTGGACCGCCTCAACTTCATACAAGCCTTCAGCTTTAAGCTTCTTTACAGCTTCTTGGCCAGCTTTCAGATCCCGGCTACCCAAATAAATGTGGTAACCCTCTCCTAACATTTGACGTGCGGTTTCAAAACCGATTCCTCTATTAGCTCCAGTAATTAGTAATGTTTTCATGGACTTGAATTTTTTCTACAAAAATCATTTAAATTAGCCACTTCTTTGTAACCGAATTTAGGAATATTGTAGCTGAATTAATGAACATATGCTTGCTGTGCATCAATGCAATTATAAAAAGCAACATCTTTGTCGGTGTGGGTACCACCACCGCTTAGATGTACCACCTTTTTTATACTGAAAAGAAATAGTCTCTCAAATACTCATCTCATTTTCGAGAAAAAACGGTGGAATAATCAAATGCTTTCTAACAACATCAGTTGCTCAAACTGGTTTTTTTTGATGATTACCTAGTAAGGAATAGAATACTCCTTAACACCTTATGCAAAAACTCTAAAACGTATATAGAGGGCTTTTATGAATCGGGATTGAATCACCGGCAGAAGATATTAAAGCAGTAAGCGATTATAAATGACGTTATCTTCTTTGTTTTTCCTGATCCATTATAACATCTTTGCTTTATTCTTTAGTGTAATTTGGAAGTTAAATTTGTAATCCAGTAAGCGCCATGCTTAGTTGCCTATATGTAATAGTTGCTATTTCCTATATTTGGTTATGACGGAATGCAGAGGACTCGGTAATATGACTGACACTGAGCAACAACAAGTGGATTAATGGCTAGATCCAATTCAAATAGTTAGACTCTCAGACTAATCATTGTCACAACACAAAGCTTGAATTCCAATTTTGGTTGGAATAATAGGCCTAGCACCGGCTAATCCTTTGCTGTAAAAAACAGTAGCAGCTTGCTGTAAGATATTTTCCTCTGTAGTCATAGGTACGAATATATTAACTAACCAATTGGTTAACAATAAAAATGTTGTTTTTTTATCAGGGGACTATTCTTCCCTTCGAATTGAACCGATGTGACAGTTACATCCTATCATGGTATGCCGTGGCCAAAGCACTCCTATCAGTTTGGTGGATAACGACCAGTTGAAAGCTAACTACATCGATCATCTGAAGTCCATCATTAGGCAGTTTTACGGGGTAAAAAGGGGCAGTTTTACTAATTACGCAAGCAAAGGTCACTTATATATATATTGTGGAGCATTATAACTTATTATATATTCTTTGCCAGGATATATTATTCTATCTCGCTTCTACCTAAAGCAAAATAACCTCGTAAATACTTTTAAGATGGTTCATAAATGGTCATGAAGTCCATCACGCTCAAGCGAGCCAATTCCGTTGAATCAATATCTGAAGCTTTATCAATACCAAAAATTACTGGATATCGTGCCATCATACAGAGTTGAATAAGTGTTCTGGCAGCTCTGCCTGCATCAGCCGAAGGTAATTTCCCAACGCTCATTTGTGTTGCTAAAAACTCTTCAAGTAACTCCTCAGTAGCTTTAGGCGCACGTTCATAAAACAACCTTCCCACTTCCGGGAAACGCGCACTCTCACCCACTGCAAGCCGATGCAAATCAATCGATTCTGTCGAGCAAATTTCATCAATATAGTGCTTCGCAAAGTCTCTAAGAGATTGCTCCAAAGGTTTGTCCGATTTTAAGTGTGGTGCTAATTTTCCGCGAAAAGTTGCCGTAGCATGCTCGATATATGCTGCAAAAAGAACTTCTTTATTAGGGAAGTAGCGCCATAAAGTTTCTTTTGAGCCACCATACGCTGAGGCAATTGCAGACATCGTAGTAGCACCATAACCATAGTCAAGGAAGTGTTTTCCAGCTATCTCTATGATCATTTTACGACGGGTTTCTTGTTGCAATTCTTTTGACATATTTTTTATTTGTTTTTTACCGTACTATGTAGTACGTTTGTTAAACCGTACCAATTGGTACGGTTTAACAATTTAATTATGAGTTTTACAACAAAGATACAATCCTACGATGGCGTAGGCAAGTTCAACGTCTATGTAGCCGAGCCCGATGGTAGACCTCGGGGCGCGATTATCGTTATCCAGGAAATTTTCGGGGTAGATACAGACATTCGCTGGCGCTGCGATCTTTTAGCCCAGAGCGGTTATCTGGCTATTGCACCCGATCTTTTCTGGCGTCTCGATCCAGGCATGGAATTAGATCCAGACATAACCTCAACCATGAAACGTTCTGTGGATGTGGTTATTCGCTTCAACACAGATAAGGGGGTACATGACGTACAGACCACAATCAACAAAGCCCGCGAGATTGTTGGCAATAAGGCGAAAATTGGCCTGATCGGATATTGTCTTGGTGGGCGAATGGCTGCATTTGCCTCAGCCCGTACTGATATCGATGCAGCAGTTTCTTATTATGGTGTACAAATTGAGCGTATGTTAAGTGAAAAAGATACCATCAGAAACCCACTCATGTTACATATGCCTGAGTTCGATGAGCATGTTGGTCAAGAAATTCAAGACCAGATCCATGCTGCATTCGATGGCAACGGGCAAATCACAATCTACGACTATCCGGGACAACATCATGGATTTGCATGTGCTCTGGGCAAACGTAGATCGGAAGAGAAGGCAAGAATAGCTGACGAACGCACTGCTCAATTTTTAGCGCAACACATTGGTTGAGGTACGCAAAAACGAAATTATCTAAAAAAACAATGAAAATAATAGCTTTAGAAGAACATTTTGTACCTCCCCAGGTACGCAAAGCCTGGGAGGCAACTGCTACAATACAAGACTTTACAGTCTCCATGAATGGTCACCAATATGCCAGACAATTGGAAGATCTGAAAGATATTCGCATTCAGGCAATGAATGATGCCGGCATTGACGTGCAGGTATTGTCCCTGCCCTCACCTGGCGTTCAGAATTTTAAACCAGCCGATTCAATAGCAGTTGCGAGAGATTTTAACGATATCCTCACTGGCGCTATTGCAAACCGACCAGATCGTTTCGATGGGTTTGCTACCCTTCCTGTTCCCTCACCAATTGCAGCTGCAAAAGAGTTACAACGCGCTGTGCAGGACCTTGGACTCAAAGGTGCGCTTTTAAATGGACGTGTCCATGAGCGTAATATGGATCATCCTGATTTTAATCCAATCTATGAGGCTGCAGAAGCACTACATGTACCGCTTTATATCCATCCGCAGCTCCCTCCATCGGGAGTGCGCGATGCTTATTATTCTGGTATAGGTCAGATTGCCGATATCATGCTTTCCATGGGGGCCATCGGCTGGCATTACGAGACTGGTATACAACTCCTGCGTATGGTACTTACCGGAGTCTTTGACCGTTACCCCAACCTTCAAGTAATTGTCGGTCACTGGGGCGAAGTAGTCCTATTCTATCTGGACCGCATTGCACAACTAAACCATGCGGGCCTCAAACTGGAACGGCCCATCGCTGACTACTTCAAACAAAACGTCTACTACACGCCAAGCGGTATTTTCAGTCAGCACTACTTTTCCCGAACCATTGAGATTGTAGGAGTCGAACGAATGATGTTTTCCCAGGACTGGCCTTATCAAAGCTGCGGCGAAAAAGGTGCCCGCACATTTTTAGCACAAGCCTCAATATCTCAAGCTGAGCAGGAAGCTATAGCACATGGAAATTGGGAGCGGCTTGTTAGTGGTATATGGCGTAACACAGCTGCTGGAGACAGGAGGTTCAGAAAGCTATGACTAGCATTGAGGAGCGGCTGAAGGCTTTAGAAGACGAGTATCAAATCCGGGCGCTGGCGGATTCCTTTGCCGACATCTGTATTTCTGGAAATGTGCAATGTTTTGAAGCATTGTGGATAGAAGATGGCACCTGGACCTTAGCCGAACCTCTCAATATCGAAAGTAGCGGTCGGGACAATATTGCAAAGCTATTCCTTAAGCTGGCAACAGGAAAACGTTTTTTTTGTCAGAAGCTTCATTCAGGTATCATTACAATCTCGGGAGATCAGGCAACTGCACGCTGGATTTTATCGGAAAACGCAGCCAATCACGACGGATCTTCATATCAAAGCACGGCAATATATGACGATCGCCTTGTTTTCGAAGGTGGAAGGTGGCTATTTGAGGCACGGCACTGCAAATTTCTCGACATATCCCATACTGGAAATAACTCTTAGTGAGCCCGGCAGCTAGTAACTGCACACGAAATCATGTGCAGTTACTATTTCCTTTAGAAATGACTTTTTACATGTATAAAGAAATTGTAAATCGACATTTCATGAGTAGTTGTCCATTATACAGATTTTATAATTTAACCAATAAACATACAATATGAAAGAATGGAATGACTTTTATTTAGCCACAGCAGCGGCAGCAGCAACTTTGACGGGATTGATCTTTGTTGGAATTTCGATCAACCTCACACATATATTATCATTCCCACTCCTGGTAATTAAAGCTTCAGTGGCTTTAATACTATTATTAATGATCTTGATTTTTTCGGCTCTTTTACTGGTTCCCCAAAAAAGTCATTCCTTAATTGGTTACGAAACCATCATACTTGGATCAATAGTCTGGATCTTAATAACGCGGGCGGATTTTAAAATATATTATCAATCGTTGAAGGAATTCAAACGCGTTTATCTTTTTACATTATTGTTTGATCAACTTGCGACACTATTGTATATCATAGGAGGAATCTTTCTTACATTATCCGGTACTTCTGGACTTTATTGGACAGTGATAGCAATATTTTTATCATTCATCAAGTCCGTTTACGATGCCTGGGTGTTACTTATTGAAATTAAAAGGTAGTCTGAATAATTGTTTTATTGAGCTTTGCTGGTATGCTGTTGCTAAACTCCTAACTGACTATCCGAAAATCTCTACTTTATGAAGTCCGGTTTTGCAGGGAGGTCAAAGATCGCTACCATAAGCGCGATCCATCTCGCCCATAATACAGTTTACGCCAACGGGTTTAAATTGAGTCTTATTGCTATAAATTTCTTCTTCTTTCATGAAGTGATATAAGCATAATTTTAAAATTGTTTACATAGCTAAATCCTGACTAGGACTTGCTGTAAAATGTCCGCAGAAAGCTAAACCACGCAGGAACACCGCCAGTTAGGTGAGTTTCCAATGGAATAATTTCACTAGAAACTTGCATGCCTGGCAACGGTTGTAATGAAGTTTGGGCAAGCAGCTCACTAGTCCCCCGCGCTGTAAGCCATTGGTAAGGACCTGGGGAGGATAATTCACGGGCGCCCAATGTCACATGCAGACGTCTGCCAGAAAAATCCATTTTAGAAGCTATAGCCTCGTCATAGAGTTTGAAGATATAGCTATTCTTGCCAACAATACCTGGACTTCCCGCTCCAATATTTTTGAAGAGATTGGAACGCTTAAGGGCCACGTAAGACGTGAAAAGCCCCCCATAAGAGAATCCCCAGAGGCCTACGTCATTTTGATCGATTTGAAAGGTTTGTGTTAAAAGGGGATGAAGTTCGTTTTCCAAAAAACCCAGAAACTTATCACCCGCAGGCTTAGCAAACATTGCCCTATATACTTAACTCTCTTCCTGCGACATAAGGCCTGCCTGAACAGTACCATCCAACGTTTGATAAAAAATTTCCGGGACGACGTCTCCAGAAGGTACCAAATCCCTAACACGTAACCAATCCCATCTGTGACTTTCTTCCTGGGAATAACCTATGGAAACCAAAATGAATGGACGTAGGGTTGACATAATATCTCCATGGGTGGCGAGATGGAACGGTGCAGTCGAGGGAAAATATAGATTTGCGTCTATTTGATAGACGATCGGAAATGATTCACTCTTTTGTTGGTCGTATCCAGCTGGTACAGTGACCCACGCAGAGAAACGGTTTCCAGCAATTTTGGAATCTATCTCGAAGTAACGGGTCTGTGGAAAAACCGTTTGGAATGAAGGTATGATTTCTTCTAGATTTACCTCTAGGGACGGTACATTTTTTTGCGTTGTGGCTTCCTCTTTAAAAATTGTTTTATTGTTTTCCATGGCATAAAATTTATGTGCGTGCAATATAAAAAAAATTGCTTTTGCTCGGGATTTCTGGCTCAAAGCAACTGGTTAAGGGAATTCAAAGAAAAAAGATGGTAATATGTCTTCAAATAACAAAGTCATTTTATAAATCTTTGATTTAGAAAAGCTAAGCACCAAACAGAGAAATCCATTATAGTTTGCTCCTCGTTTTAATGATGAGATACAACCGCTCTTCCAGCGTCCTTACGGATAGCTTTAACCTTGACTAACAATGCGATAAATGCCCCGGCTAAAATCATTGAGATGCCTGCTGTGAGGAATACACCAGAGATACCGGCATAATTAAATAGTAATCCGCCCATGGCTGCTCCCGCTGCAATGGCGCCTTGTACTGCTGCTACAACCATTCCTCCAGCACTTTCTGCCTCATCTGGAACTGAAGTGGACACCCACGTTGACCATGCAACTGGCACACCGCCAAAAGCCATTCCCCAGACGGCAATTAGCAATGCATGTCCAGTAAAAGAAGATGGTAACAATACCAAGAGCAATGCTACAACTCCAACCAAAATTGGCATAATTATTAATGTCCAGCGCAGACTGTGTTCCATGAGCCGTCCTGCCAGAAGCGTACCGGCAAAGTTCGCTGCTCCAAAGCCCAACAACATCATGGCTATTCCATCAGCGCCGATTCTTATTGTATTCTCTATAAAGGGACGGACGTAAGTAAAAAGGGAATAGTGGCCCATATGCGCCAGCACGCAGCCCAGCATTCCTACTATTATGCCCGGACGTAGCAGTACTTTAAGCACTGTTGTAGATTTGGCTGCCCGCTGTGGAGGCAGGTTTGGCAAAGTAAACCATTGAAAAACTAACGTCACCATACCAACTGCCGCCGCTGCATAAAAGGCACTGCGCCAGCCGAACAAGCCTCCCAGATAGCTACCCAGAGGCACAGATACCACAGTTCCGACAGCTATGCCACTGAAGATTATCGATAAGGCACGTGGCACCAATTTCAAAGGTACAAGACGCATTGCTACTGCTGCTGCCATTGCCCAAAAGCCTCCAAGAGCAATTCCGAGCAAAGTACGCATCAATAAAAGTACGATTATGCTTGATGAGAAAGCAACAAAAAGATTAGATACGATCATCAAAGCAGAAAAGCTGAGCAATACGATCCTTTTGTCTAAAGACCGTGTAAGTCCGGGTAACACCAATCCGGAAACTAATGCAGCTATCGCGGTCACAGTTACTGTCTGACCTCCTACCGCCTCTGAAAGCCCTAGTTCTGAAGCCATCGGTGTTAGCAGACTGGCAGGCAGGTACTCCGCTGTTAATAATCCAAAGACGCCCATTGTTAGCGAGAAAACCGCTGTCCATGCTGGAGAGATCGGTTGAGTATTGTCCTTATTAAAAAGGTTGACATCTGATACCTCAGCACCATCACTATTTTTTTCACATAGATTTTCACTTTCCATAAATACATTATTGTTATGAAGCAAAGCTCCATTTTATGGTTGGTTTAAAATTATGCTAATCAAACATATGATTATTAAATCGGTGTAAGACCGGACATTTAAAGGAATGTAATAAGATGATTTGATGTTTTCCTTTATAGTTTGGAAATAGGTGTACAGAGAGTTTTCCTGTATTTTAAAGGGGTCATATTTGTTTGCTTCTTAAAAAAAATGATAAAATTGGCCGAATATTCAAAACCCAGGCTATAGGCAATTTCTGTTATATCCCAATTACTGAATTGTAACAACGCTTTTGCCTCGTTAACAATTCTATTGGCAATCCATTCCGTGGTAGTTTTGCCTGTGCTTTCTTTTAAAACTCTATTTAGCGTATTGGTATGTATATTGAGCTGCAAAGCAAATTCTTTAGCTGTTTTGAGTTTCAAAGTTTGTGTAGGGGAGTCAACAGGAAACTGCAGTTCTAACAGTTCCAGGAACATAGTAGTGATACGCTCTGCTGAATTAACTGGCTGATAGAATGTATCTGCAGGTTGTATTTTCATTGCTTCATGCATAATGATCTGCACATAGCTTCTTAATAATTCATATTTATGGGCATATCCGGACCGGATCTCAAGGAACATGTTTTCAAAAATACCTTTTAACAACTCAATACTTTCTATTTTAGGAAAAAACAAATGATTGCCTCCTATCTTAAATAAAGGTGAATGTGAAAGACTCTCACTTTTAAGACTTTGGTTTATAAAATCCTCAGTAAACAGACAGAAATACCCGGCTTTATCGTTCGAAGTAGGCTCCCACGAATAGGGAATTAAAGGATTAAAGAAGGTAATGGATGGTTTATCAATCCTGATGACTTTATCAGCGTAGCTTAATATTCCAGTACCTCTTGTGATCATGGATATTTTATAAAAATCCCTGCGGTTGGGCGGCAGGGATGTACTATCGCAAGAAAATTCTTCTCTGTTATACACGTTGAATTGCCCATTTTTAGGGTGTTCCCATCCATGCCGGCTATGAAAATCGCTTATATTCTCTTTTCTGTTCATTTCACAAAATTATGAAATAAAAACATTTAGAAGTTGTTGTTTAATTTGAGATTGCAGGATAATAGTCACTCCAAGATTTAAAATTGTAAAAATGAAGAAAGAACAGTTTTTCACTTTTGCAACAGGAATATCAGCGTGATCGTTCCGGAAATCATAGAGAAGTTGTGCGTATTCATTAGAGATACCCACTTTAGCAAATGGGCTGTTAAGGGATTACCAGTCCACTGAAAAAGCTATCAGTTTGACCTGGAGCAATGGCCCGGTAGAAGGTAATGTAAATAAGCTAAAGATTTTCAAACTGCAAATGTATGGTCGAGCCATCTTCGAATTGCTTAGAAAAAGATTAGTGCTGCCCCCAACTTAACCACCAAAAGTGGGAAGAACATCTTTTAGTGACATATATGATTTTTAGGCATTATGAAATATGACAACATTATAGGTACTACATAAATTTTAATACTAATTTTGAAACTTAATTAATCCACACTAAACAATTAATTCAATATCATGTGCTCTTCAAGAAGTTTAAGATTTATAAATATCCTAATTAGATTATGTAATACAGTTCGAAATTTCATTATCAATGCGAAACCTGCAGAACAAAAAGTTGAGCTTTCATCGCTAATACTTTGTTATGGTGTTTCACTGCCCTTAAGTGCATTTTTATATTGGAGGCTATTCATTGATCATTTTGGTAAAGACTATTTTAATTACTGCTTTTCCCTGGAAGATGTTCCATTTATTATATATGATAAAGGAACTTATGTTTGGTATGTAGTTTTGTTGTTATCTTTCCCATGTATCCTCTTTTTTATGTGGAAGGACTCAAGTATTATAAAAAGCGTCGTTGCAAGTGCATTGGTAGGTATAGGAATATACACTTTGACGACGATAGGCAATTTTAGTTTCTGGCAGATTGTTTCCTACATTGTTCTATTAGTTATTAGCAATCTTTTTATTTTCTACTACAATAGAAATACATTGTATGTCTATACTATATTTATAGGACTTTTTTTTGTTAGCTCGGCTCAAAATGATGCAATCACAGCGATAAAACATCCCAAAAGAATGACGATAAAATTAAAATCCGGAAAAGTTTTCCTTGATCAAAATGACTCCTCAAAAATATACGTTGGATCTACATCCAAATTTATCCTGGTATATGACAAGATAAAAAGAATCCTTGATAAGAAAGAGCGTGATAGTATTTTTTAAATTATGAAATTCAAGACATTAAAAATTGAACCTTCATATGGGTAATAAAATTATTATGATTAAAACATTTAAATAAACATCGTTTCCAGATCAGATAAATTACAATGATTTAAGTAAGAGAGATCTTATCCACAGTAATCTAAACAATTCCTTGCATAAGTATTCTTCAAATTTAAAGAACTATAATTAAGTCGCAAAAAATAAGTATTGACAACTTGCTAGGTAGTTGTCAGAAAAACATATAGGTTTTCATGATAATTGGTTTCAAAGGAGAGCCATTATGGAAAATGAAAATTCGTATTTAACACTGAAAAAGTTGCTAAGATTTTAAAAAAGCATGGTACAATTATCACACTCGACGAAGCAAAAAAAGTCTTGGATTTCTACAAAAAATCAGCTAAATTATGGCTCAATCAAGTGCTTAAGCCATGAAAATAGCAGATTTATACATAAGAGTTAGTACAGACGAACAAGCTGAAAAAGGATATTCTCAGAGAGATCAGGAAGAACGTTTAAGAAGATATTGTGAATTTAATAATATTACTATTAGAAAGGTCATATATGAAGATTATTCGGCAAAATCCTTCGCCCTGCCTGGGGAATACTGCTTGCAGATCTAAGAAAAAACAAAGGAAGACTAACTGACCTTGTTCTATTTACAAAGTGGGGTAGATTTAGTAGAAATGCGGGCGATGCTTATAATATGATAAGTATTCTAAGAGGCTTGGGAATTGAGCCACAAGCAATCGAACAACCTTTAGATTTATCCATTCCTGAGAATAAATTAATGTTGGCAATTTATTTGTCTACTTCCGAAGTTGAGAACGACAGAAGAGCCTTGAACGTTATAAGGGGAATGCGTAAAGCTAGAAAAGAAGGGCGCTGGATGGCATCAGCACCAATTGGTTATAAAAATATAACTACTGAAGGTGGAAAAAAGATGATTGTCCCCAAAGAGCCACAAGCTACGTTAATAAAACACGCCTTTGAAAAAATAGCTACAGGAATGTTTTCTACAGAGCAAATTTGGAAAGTATCGAAAGCAAATGGACTAAAATGCTGTAAAAACAATTTTCTAGTTACAATGCGTAATCCGGTTTATTATGGTAAAATCTTTATACCAAAATATAAAGATGAAGAAAGCCAGCTTGCAACTGGACTACATCAACCACTAATCTCTGAAAAATTATATAAAGAGGTACAGGATGTCATGGATGGAAGAAAGCAAAAGCAGGGAATTAAAATATTCTCCCCCGATGAACTGCCATTACGTATTAGAACTGCGAGGGAATTATTATTAAAAGGGGATTTAGATGGTGCCGATTACAAAACTGTCAAAATTGAATGTGAGGAACAAGTAGGTAGATTGGAAATTAAACTGTTTGATGTATCAAGTCCGAAAATCAATATAGAAAATCAACTTGAAAATGCAGTAAATGTGCTTTTAAACCTGGATTTACTATACAAAAACGGCGAAATAGGGCTTAAAAGAGAAATAATTGGTTCGATCTTCCCTGAAAAATTGAGCTTCGACGGAGTGCAACATCGAACCACTAGAGTTAATGAAGCCGTATCAATTATATGCTTGATTTCCAGCAAATTATACAGCAAAAAAAAGTGGGCAAACGACGTCGAAACGTGTTTGCCCACTAGGGTGGGCCATGATGGGCTCGAACCATCGACCAAAAGATTATGAGTCTTCTACTCTAACCAACTGAGCTAATGGCCCGCGTAAAATCTATTAGATTTTGCGAGTGCAATGTTACATATTTGTATCGAATTTTAAAAATACTTTATGCAAAAAATTAAGAATATAATCTTCGATTACGGAAATGTCATCTTTGAAATTGACTTCAGAATCACACAAAACTCTCTTAAACAACTAGGTATACCAAATATAGAAACTTTTTTCGGGCATTCAGGGCATCATAATATATTTAACGAATTAGAGACCGGAGCCATCACTCCTGCCCAATTCAGAGACGGAATCAGAGAAATAACACAAAATCCAGCATTGACTGATCAGCAAATTGATGCTGCGTGGAACAGTTTATTAATCGGTGTACTTCCTGAAACGCATAAAGTACTGCTCGAAGCCAGGAAAAATTACCGGACCTTTCTATTGAGCAATACCAACCAGATCCATTACGACTACATCATGGATTATCTTCAAAAAGAACATAACGTACCCAACAATGATCACCTGTTTGAGAAAGCCTATTACTCTCAGCTGATGAAATTTCGCAAGCCGCACGTAGAAATATTTGAACAAGTTATTCAGGAAAACAATCTTAATCCCGCAGAAACGTTATTTATTGACGACACCCC
Source organism: Pedobacter sp. WC2423 (assembly GCF_040822065.1). NCBI lineage: Bacteria > Pseudomonadati > Bacteroidota > Sphingobacteriia > Sphingobacteriales > Sphingobacteriaceae > Pedobacter > Pedobacter sp. WC2423. The sequence goes on along the minus strand of NZ_CP162005.1, from coordinate 5,456,175 downwards.
AGGTCATTTGGAAGGTGCGAAGAAAGCAGGATTACAAACCTTACTCATGACAGAAAAACCAGAAAACCTCGGTGCATTTTTAAAAAGTAATGGTATATTAATATAGATGAACAATAATCAACAAATGCCCGATCATAAATACAAAACATTAAAAGAGTTTTACCCATTTTACCTGCAAGAACATCAGAATACCACAAACAGGATACTACACTTTATAGGAACAGCGCTTATTGGACTCTGTTTTATTACAGCCATGCTTTTCCATGCCTTTGTCTTCTTCGCATTAATACCAGTTGTCGGTTATGGTTTTGCGTGGGCAGGACACTTCTTTTTTGAGAAAAACAAACCTGCCACCTTCAAATATCCATTGTTTAGCCTCGCAAGTGATTTTTTATTATTCGGTGACTTGATGATGGGCAGACAGCCCTTCAAAGTTAAATAGCTGATATTGATAATACTTATAAACCTTAATAGATAACCTCTATATAACTATAGAAATTAGGTGTTGGGATACCGTAAGAATACGAGCTACTTTTAGCCATTCAAACGAAATAATCATGGAAGAAACGAATAAACCAACACGTAAACTAACTACTGCATCCGGCAGACCTTATGCTGAACATGAAAATAGTCAGTCTGTAGGCAGAAGAGGTCCTTTATTACTACAAGACTTTGTCTTACATGAAAAAATGGCCCACTTTAACCGGGAACGTATCCCCGAAAGAGTGGTACATGCCAAAGGAACAGGTGCATATGGTACGTTGACGATCACCCATGATATATCAAAGTATACAAAAGCAAAGATTTTCAATCAGATTGGCAATACCTGTAAGATGTTTTTACGTTTCTCTACTGTAGGTGGCGAAAAAGGAAGTGCCGACTCTGAAAGAGACCCTCGTGGCTTTGCACTTAAATTTTATACAGAAGACGGTAACTGGGATTTAGTAGGCAACAATACGCCTGTTTTCTTTATCAAAGACCCGAAGAAATTCAGTGACTTTATTCATACGCAGAAACGCGAACCAAGAACTAACCTGAAAAGCCCGACAATGATGTGGGATTTCTGGTCATTGAACCCTGAAAGCCTTCACCAGGTAATGATCCTGATGTCTGACAGAGGTACACCGTTCTCTTATCGCCATATGGATGGATTTGGTAGCCATACTTATTCAATGATCAATGCTGATAATGAGCGCGTATGGGTTAAATTCCATTTTAAAACACAACAGGGAATTAAAAACTTTACAGGTCCTGAAGCGGATGCGATGCGTACACAGGATATGGATCACTCGCAACGTGATTTAGTAGAAGCAATCGACAACAAAGAATTCCCAAAATGGACGATGAAAATTCAGGTGATGACAGAAGAAGAGGCAAAAACCTTCAGATGGAATCCATTCGATCTTTCTAAAGTATGGCCACATGGTGAATTTCCATTGATAGAAGTAGGTGAAATTGAATTAAATCAAATTCCAAGAAACTATTTCGCACATGTGGAACAGGCAGCTTTCGCCCCTTCTAATCTGGTTGACGGAATTGGTTTCTCTCCTGATAAGATGTTACAGGGCCGTATATTATCTTATGCAGATGCACATCGTCATCGTTTAGGCGTAAACTATGAACAAATCCCTGTAAATGCATGCCCTTTCATGGTTAATAATTATCACCGTGACGGACAGATGCGTGTAGATGACAACGGAAATGAGGAACCTAATTACTATCCAAATAGCTTTGGCGATGTAATTCCTGATGAAAGTTATAAAGAACCAGCATGGGAATTAGAATCTAACGTGGCCGACTGGTTTGACAGAAACGAAGGCCCTGGTGATCATGACCATTATACTCAGCCAGGCGATCTGTACCGCAAAGTAATGAGTGATGCCGACCGTAAAAATTTAATCAGCAATATTGTTGGTGCAATGAGCGGCATTAGCGGCCGCAGAAGAGATCAGATCATCAACCTGCAACTTTGCCATTGGTTCAGAGCCGATATAGGCTTAGGGATGGCGATTGCAGGCGGATTAGGCATTGACGCCAGTCAAGCGATGCAACAACAAAAGCATTAAGCTAAAATTTATACCCAAAACACACCAATTAGTTCTTTTTCCAAACCCCTGTTTACTTCACGTGAGCAGGGGTTTTTAGCGTTTAAAGAGTTCGTATTAACACCCCATAAACACTACTAATACCAGCGTTTAACACTATACTTAGCTTGACATTCAGACGGATTTTAAGCGGGGTTGATACGGGGTTGAAACGCGTTGACCCGTATCAACCCCGTTTGAAGTACGTATCAAACTGCAACAGTACCCAGCCAGTAACCTTGTTTAAACCTTCTTTAAATACAATCAAACAAAACCTGTAAACAGCAAAAACCGCCCTATAAATCAATATAAGACGGTTTTCATTAACAATTTCAGGAAATTACCCGTTTCTTCTTTGCTTTTCTCTCGCAATCAGGCCAAGCTCTCTGCTCGTTTGTCCGGCAACAGAGGTATTCTCTTGTGCACGTCTGAATAAATATGGCATAACAGCTTTAACTGGCCCGTAAGGTACATATTTAGCTACATTATATCCTGCATCAGATAAATTGAAACTCAGGTTATCGCTCATTCCTAATAACTGTGCGAAATAAACATGTGGGTGACTATGACTAATTTGATTGGTATCCAGCAACTCTGCCAATAATTTGCTACTAGCTTCATTATGCGTACCACAAACTACACCAATCTGCTCTACATGGGCTGCGCAGTAAGTAATAGCTGCGTTATAATCCCGGTCTGTGGTTTCCTTATCTGGCTGAATCGGAGAAGGGTAACCTCTTTCGGCTGCTCTTTTACGCTCTTTTTCCATATAAGCACCACGAACAATTTTAGCACCTAAAATAAATCCTGCTTCTTTAGCAACCAGGTGATCCGCTTTTAAATGTGCAAGCTTATCATGACGATATAATTGATAAGTATTGTAAACGATCAGCTTCTCTTTATTAAACAGGATCATCATATCTAAAGCTAATGCATCGATCGTGTCCTGAATCCAGGTTTCTTCTGCATCAATCATGACAGGTACATTTTTTTCAAATGCTGTTCTGCAAATTCGCTCACAACGATTTTTTACTTTTTCAAACTCCGCTTTCTCTTCAATTGATAGCTCAGCTTTAGCATCTAATTTTTCCAGTAAGGCGAAACGCCCGATACCTGTTACTTTAAAAACAGTAATTGGTACACGTTTGTCTCCCGCAGCCCGGTCGATTGTTCTGATGATCTCTGCACAGGTAAAATCAAATACGTGCTCCTCTTCTTCTCCCTCTACAGAATAATCTAAGATTGTACCTACTTTTCCATCAGCCAGCAGACCGATAGTGCGCTCACACTCTGCAATGGTCTCTCCACCGCAAAACTGTTTGAAGATGGTAGATTTGATAATGCCCTGAACCGGTAAACCGATGTTTAAAAATAAATTTGTCACAGGCGGGCCCACCTGGGTCAAAAAATTGCTACTCATTATTTTGAATAACCAGTATGCGCTGTTTAGTTCTGATTTTGATTTATTACGAAAAGCTATCTCCGTATTGTCAAAATTTAGTTTTTTCCCTGGGGATACTTGCATTTGGATTGATGTATTAGTCAAACGGACGCAAAAATATAAATTCCGGGACTATCATTTGCAAAACCCTTTATAAATAATTGTAAATTTGCAGTACAATGATAGAATTTAAATTAGAAGGCGAATTTATTCCCCTTATTTCTTTGTTAAAAGCTACCGGACTTGTTCAAAGTGGCGGCGAAGCGCAAACAGTAGTAGAAGATGGTCTGGTGAAGTATAACGGCAATGTAGATTACCGCAAACGTTTAAAAGTACGTATCGGTGATGTTGTTGATTTTATGGGTAACCAAATTAAAATAGTATAATGAATAAACTGGAAAGTGCTGGTCACCATATATATTTTGATACCAGGTTAGCGCCCTTAGCAGAAATCATTGAAAACGGAAAGTACAGCAATATATTTGTTTTCGCAGACCGCAATACGGCAGAGCTTTGTTTGCCTGTGTTCAGAGAGATGCTGGATGATTTTAGCGGATTTGACCTGATTGAGACTGATCCGGGAGAAGAGAACAAAAACATCGATTTTTGTATTGGTATCTGGAAAACTTTACTTGATTTTGGCGCAGACCGCAAATGCCTGGTTATTAACCTTGGTGGCGGTGTGATTACGGATATGGGTGGTTTTGTAGCTTCTACATACAAACGCGGGGTAGATTTCATCAATATCCCTACAACGTTGCTTTCGCAGGTTGACGCTTCTGTGGGCGGGAAAACTGGTATTGACATCGATAATGTAAAAAACATGGTCGGTACTTTCAGTTTACCACAAGCCGTATTTATTGAAGCAGAATTTTTGAAAACAGTACCACAAAGGGAATTGCTTTCAGGATTCGCGGAAATGATTAAACACGGATTAATTGTGGATAAGGAATACTATCATCAGTTGAAGGCTTCTGACTATAAAAACATAACAACAGCGGCTATACACCGTTCGGTAGAGATTAAAAATGAGGTGGTAACCGCTGATCCGCACGAAAAGGGCTTACGTAAGATCTTAAACTTTGGTCATACCATCGGTCATGCTGTAGAGAGTTATTCTTTGAGCAAAGATAAAAAGCCATTGACTCATGGAGAAGCAATTGCTATCGGAATGATATGTGAAGCTTATCTTTCTCATAAAAACAGTACCCTTACCGCAGAAGAGCTGGAAGAAATACGTCAGTATATTTCCAAAGTATACCCTGCTTATAAAATTAAAGAAAAATCGTTCGCCCAACTTTCTGTATTCATGCAGAGCGATAAGAAAAATGAACATGGAAATGTGCTGTTTTCGTTATTGCAAAGCATTGGAAAATGTACTTACAACTGTAGAGTTTCAGAAAGCGACATCGTCGGAAGTTTGGAATATTACAATTTAACTTATGCTAAATGATCCTAGAAATATAACACTTTCCCTGTTGTTCGGCCTGCTGATTGTCATTTCCATTGTGGAAATGTACATCAGTTACATGCACGACAGAAAGTTATATGCCAAAAGAGATACGTGGACAAACGTATACCTGATGGGCCTGGCCTTTTTAATCAATATATCGACTAAAACCGCTACGTTCTTTTTATTGAATTACTGTTATCAGTTCCGCCTGTTCGAAATCAAAAATATTTTTGTTTACTGGATCGTACTGGTATTTACACAAGACCTGCTGTATTGGATATTACATACTTCAGGTCATTATATCAGGTTTTTCTGGGCAATGCATGTGACACATCATTCCTCACCCCTGTTTAACCTGACTACAGGATTCCGGTCTACGGTTTTTGAGCCGCTATACCGGGTATTTTTTTATTTGCCACTTGCATTTATGGGTTTCTCCGCAATAGACATCCTTTTTGCCTACCTGGCTACGCAATTGTATGGAAATCTGGTGCATACACAGGCAATTGGAAAATTACATCCGATCATAGAATATTTGCTGGTTACCCCATCTCACCACAGGGTACATCATGCCAGCAATATCCGCTATCTGGATAAAAATATGGGTATGGTGTTAATTATCTGGGACAGGATGTTTGGTACTTTCCAGGAAGAACTACCTGAAGATGAAATTGTTTATGGTTTAACTCACCAACCAGAGGACACAGGATTGGTGAATACTGTTTTTCATGAATTCAAAGCCATGACGGCAGATGTGAAACGTGCTCCGGGTTTTAAAAATAAACTGGGCTATGTGTTTAATCCTCCGGGATGGAGCCACGATGGCAGTACTCAAGTTGCAAAAGTGATGCAACAAGAGTTCAAAGAAGCTGAGCAACGCAGAAAATTGCCGGTTCAACCTCATTAAACCACCATAAATAATTTTTTTTAAATTAAATTTGACAAATTAAATTTTGTTGCTACATTTGAAAAAACAAAGATTAAAAATACAGGGTTCTGTTTCCAGAAGCCACCAAAGAAAAAAAATGAGAAACATCACTACATATTGGTTTAGCTACTTCTACTATTTTAGTAAGAGCCGGGACTGATATGCAATCAAAAAAATCAACATAAATTGTATATGAAAAGTCCCGGCATCCTGCCGGGACTTTTTTTGTTTAAAGCAAAAATTAACGCAGGAGATCATATAGATGAAAAAAGTAACAAGAGTAGCAATACAAGGTATTAAAGCCTCCTTTCATGAAGAAGCTGCTTTCAAATTCTTTGGTAATGACATTAAAACTATCGAATGCAATTCCTTTAAACAAACATGCGAAGTGCTTGAGGCACGGGAAGCTGACTATGTAGTGATGGCTATTGAAAACTCTATCGCCGGTAGCCTTTTACCAAACTACACACTGATCAGAGAATATAATTTTGCAGTAACCGGAGAAGTTTACCTTCCTATACAATTGCACTTAATGGCACTGCCGGGTGTGAAACTGGAAGACGTAAAATATGTAACCTCCCACCCTATTGCTATTCGTCAGTGCATTGATTTCTTTGACGAATTTCCACACCTTAAAGTAGTGGAAAGCGTAGATACAGCCGCTTGTGCAAAAAAGATCAGAGACGAGCAATTAACTGATACTGTCGCGATTGCAAACACACTGGCTGCCGAGCTTTATGGCCTGAATATTATAGAAAGAAGAATTGAATCCAATAAAAAGAATTACACCCGTTTCCTGATCCTTCAAAACGATAAAACTGAAGATTTGACTGAAATTAATAAATCCTCCATCTGTTTCCAGGTTGGTAACCATGTAGGTGCACTCTCAAAAGTGCTGAACATCTTCGCAGAGCAAAATGTGAATTTAAGCAAGATCCAGTCTATGCCTGTTTTAGGTAAAAGAAATGAGTATTATTTCTATGTCGATATGGAATGGACAGAAAGCGAAAAATATGACATCGCTATCCGTAAAGCACTGAAATACACAGTAAACTTTAATATAATGGGCGAATATCTAAAAAACGATATCGTTTAACAAATCAGTATTTAAAATATTTAACACATACCACAACAGATTAAATCCCCCTCATCATGAAATTAAACTTAAACATTCAGCCATTATCGAGCTGGATTAACATCAAAAACGAGCCGCTTATCATCTCTGGACCATGTAGTGCAGAAACTGAAGATCAATTGTTATCTACTGCACATTTATTAGCTGCAACTGGTAAAGTATCTGTACTAAGAGCTGGAATCTGGAAACCACGTACCCGTCCGGGAGAATTTGAAGGAATTGGAAGTATCGGTCTGGAATGGTTGAAAAAAGCTAAAGCTGAAACTGGATTACCAACAGCTGTAGAAGTAGCCAACGCTAAACATGTGGAAGAAGCACTGGCTGCAGGCGTAGATATCTTATGGATTGGTGCGAGATCAACAGCTAATCCTTTCACGGTACAGGAAATTGCTGACGCTTTAAAAGGTGTTGACATCCCGGTATTAATTAAAAACCCTGTAAACCCTGATATCTCTCTATGGATTGGTGCTTTAGAACGTATCAACAATGCAGGTATCACTAAATTAGGAGCAATCCACCGTGGCTTCTCTTCTTACGAGAAAAGCTCTTTCCGTAACGAACCTATGTGGGAACTTGCAATTCAGTTGAAAACACTTTGCCCTGAATTGCCAATTATTAATGATCCTTCACATATCTGCGGAAATCGCGAACTGATTCCTTACATCTCTCAAAAAGCATTAGACCTTGACATGCAAGGATTAATGATTGAGTCACATATCGACCCTTCTGTAGCGTGGACTGATGCCAAACAACAGGTTACTCCTGCTGCTTTAGAAGAACTGATCGCTAAATTAAGTTTACGTGATCCAGAATCCAACAGTGAAGCTTTTGCTGATAAATTAGCTGAACTGCGTAAACAGATTGATAAAATCGATGATGTAATGCTTCAGAAATTAAGTGAGCGTATGGCTATCGTTGAAAAAATCGGTGAGTACAAAAGAGACAGCAAAGTAACTATCTTACAGGTTAACCGTTGGGATGAAATCCTTAAAAAAGGGACTGCTTTTGCTAAAGCCCTTAAATTAGACCTTGGTTTTACAGAGAAATTCTTAGAATTAGTTCATGCTGAGTCTATCAGAAAACAAACTGCAATCATGAACGAAGGCAAAACTGAAGAAGAAATCGTTGAAGCTGCTGCGGCAAAACATTAATCAGCTGAATTTTCAAAGGCTTTTCTTAGTCACAGATTAGGAAAAGCTACCGAAAATTCTGAATACAAAATATTAACACGAAATGCTCCAATGAAGAAGAATGCACTTGTTTCCTTTAAGGGACAAAAAGATATCCAGGCGACGATAAACCTCACGGGTTCAAAAAGTGAGAGCAACAGGGCATTAATCATTGCTGCAATCAGTAAAGGATTAGTTAAGGTGAATAATCTTTCTGATGCTGCTGACACCGTGACTTTGAACAGAATTTTGACGGAGCTGAATACGACTGAATCTGAAGAAAGAAGAACAGTAGATGTTGGCCACGCCGGTACTGCAATGCGCTTTTTAACGGCTTATTTGGCTACAATTCCGCAGCAATTTTTGCTTACAGGCTCTGCCAGAATGCAGGAACGCCCGATTGGTATCTTAGTAGACGCTTTAAAAAGTCTGGGTGCTGATATCACTTATGCCAAAAATGAGGGCTTCCCTCCTTTGTCAATCAACGGAGGTTTAAATAATGTGCGTGCTGAGGTTTCTATCAAAGGAAATGTAAGCAGTCAGTATTTATCAGCCTTGCTGATTATTGCGCCAAAATTACTTGCCGGTCTTTCGCTGAATATTGAGGGTGGATTAACTTCCAGACCTTATGTAGAAATGACGCTGGCTTTATTAGCTTCAGCAGGGGTTTCACATAGCTGGAAAGGCGATCATATTTATATAGGCCCGCAACAGTACCAGGCGGCAACGCTCACTGTAGAGCCTGACTGGAGCGCTGCGTCGTACTGGTACAGTATTGCTGCACTAGCTGATCAAGCGGCTATTGAACTGCCTAACCTGAAAGAGGAAAGCTTGCAGGGAGATAGTAAAATCCAGGAAATCATGATTGGCCTTGGTGTAAATACACAAAGAACAGCAGATGGTATAGCTTTACAGGCTAGTCAGAACGAACCACAAACCACAGCTATCCTAAACTTAAAAGATTGTCCTGATCTGGCGCAGACTATTATTGTTTGTGCTGCTGCTAAGGGATTAAACCTTGCTTTTACTGGTCTGGAAACGCTTAAAATTAAAGAGACCAACAGAATTCTGGCTTTACAGAATGAACTGGCTAAAATTGGCGTTACTTTAAGTGAAGACAATGAGGTATATACCTTAAACTGCGAAGGATTAAACTTCCCGGAAAAGGTAACTTTCTCAACTTATGATGATCACCGGATGGCTATGGCCTTTGTGCCGTTAAGTCTGCTGATTAAAGAAGTAGAAATTGAAGATTTCCAGGTAGTAGAGAAGTCATATCCTGATTTCTGGAAACATTTGGAAAAAGCAGGTTTCACGGTTCAGGAATTAGCCTGATAGAATAATTAAAAAAAATTAAAAATATGGCAGGTAATACTTTCGGACACTTATTCAGGATTTCAACTTTTGGAGAATCACATGGCGAGGCTATTGGCGCTATTGTAGATGGCTGTCCTGCCGGACTGCCTATTGATCTGGAATTTATCCAGTCAGAATTAGATAAACGCCGTCCGGGACAATCAAAGATAACTACACAGCGTAAAGAGAGTGATACGGTACAAATCTTATCGGGTATTTTCGAAGGAAAAAGTACGGGTACCCCCATTGCACTTTTGATTCCGAATGAAGATCACCGCTCCAAAGATTATGAACATAATAAGACTGTTTATCGTCCTTCGCACGCGGATTATACATATGATGCTAAATATGGTATCCGTGATCACCGTGGAGGTGGACGTTCATCTGCAAGGGAAACGGCTGCACGGGTAGCAGCAGGTGCTATTGCCAAGTTGTTACTTCAGCATTACGGTGTCGGTATTTTCGCACATGTTTCTGCTGTAGGAACTATCAATGCGCCCAATTTAGCTGCGTTGCCGATTGCTGAATTGCTGGCACAGCGCGAAGAAAATATTGTGCGCTGCGCAGATCCGGCAACAGCAAATGAGATGATTGAGTTTATTGACAGCGTCAGAAAAGATGGTGATACTGTTGGTGGAAAAATCAGCTGTATTATTCATAATTGCCCTCCGGGATTAGGAGAGCCGGTTTTTGATAAGCTGCATGCTGATCTGGGCAAAGCCATGTTAAGTATCAATGCGGTACATGGTTTTGAATACGGCTCAGGATTTTCAGGAAGTGAGATGAGGGGATCAGCACACAATGATATCTTCCTGACCGATGGAGCGCATGCACCAAAAACATTGACTAATTTCTCTGGTGGCGTACAAGGTGGCATCTCTAATGGGATGGAAATCAACTTTACAGTGGCATTTAAGCCTGTAGCGACCATTATGCATAATCAGCAAACAGTAAACGCTGCTGGTGAAGCCGCAGAGATTAAAGGAAAAGGCAGACATGATCCTTGTGTTGTTCCAAGAGCAGTTGTGATCGTTGAGGCCATGGCAGCATTAGTGCTTGCCGATCAGTTATTAAGAAATAAATCGAGCAGGTTATAAGTTAAAAACCTGTTTGTGCGAACGCCTTGTTATCTAAAAAATAACAGGGCGTTTTTTTTTATATTAAATTTTTCACTAAGACTATCTTAATTTAAATTAAATGATTAATTATTTCTACTTTACATACATCTATTGAATAACATCTAACCTATAAAAACAAATCTATCTACTATGAAAAACAAAAGCAGCGTGGCAATTTTATGCGCCACATTTTTAGTCGTTTTGGTATCCTGCCGTAAGGATAACCTTACCAACAACAGCCAGGATGCGCTTCACCCAAAAGACAAACTTTATTCCGTACAGGAAATTAATGCAGTAATTCAGTCCAGTTTGCAGAAAACCGGTGATTTTAAATGGAATGAGCAGAGTGATGAATTGTTATACAGTGCTGTTATCCATGGAGACAGCCTGCTGTCTGTGGGTTATGGAAATCCGCAATCGTCCAATACAGTTACCGAGAGCAACAATACTGAAGCTCAAATGGCAAACATCAGTGTATCAGCAGCAAAAAGAGCAGGAGTTAATATCGATGGCATTAAAAGCGGCATTTTACAGCAGGTAAAGACCGCTGAAGCCAAAGAGAACGTGCTGCAATATGAAAGCCCTGTACTGACTAATATGGTGGTTAAAATAGGAAATTTAAGTACGCTTCAGGAGTTACGTAAATCTAAGGCTATCCGTTACGTGGAACCTGCTGATTACAATAAGCATTTATTAAAGAGCAGATCAGCTATGGCGACAGAAAGTCTGAGCTCTGGTGGTGGCGATCCTGCTGAACTTCCGGGCTGGTTTATTCAAGGCAGCGGTGAGCCTTTAATCCCTAAAAGTTACGCAGACCAGAAAATCCCTGATGCCTGGAAAATAAGTACTGGAAAAGGTATCACTATTGGCTTAATTGATAATGGGGTATATCAAACTCAAACTGCATTCACTTCACAGGAATTTGGCGCTGGAAGAACGATTGCATTATTTGGTACATTTAAGGGCTCAAATGACGTATACGCCAATAAAGATGATATGAGTGCCGATCATGGTACTGGTATGGCTTCTTTAATTGCTGCACCGAAAAAAGTAAACCTGCCTGTCGGGATAGCTTATAACTGTAACCTGGTGAGCTACAGGGCAACTGATTTTGTTGCTTTATGGACTTCTAAACAGCAACAGGGCGTAGCCACTGCTTTAACCAGGTTAGCTGATGATAACAATGTAAAGGTGATATCGATGTCTAATGGCTGGATTTTCAATGTATCAGTTTTAGCTGACGCAGTGAAATATGCTAAAAGTAAAGGCAAACTGATCTTTGCTGCTGCCGGTACATCTATTAAACCAATTAATCTGGGTTTCTTCGTCATTGATATCCCCAAAAGTGTTGGCGTCATATTTCCGGCTTCCATGAGCGAAACTGTTGCGGTTACAGGTACCGATTACAGTACAACAGGAAGTCTGGTGAGTTGTAAAGAGTGCCATGAAGGCGATAAAGTTTATTTTACTACGACTACGGCCACTTCAGCTGGTGTAAATAATGCGGTAGCAGTTTATCATGATACTCCGGGTCAATATGGTTTCTCAGGCTCTTCTTCAGCGGCTACAGCAATCAATGCAGGTATCGCAGCGCTGGTTTGGTCTTCACATCCGTCATGGAATGATAAACAGGTATTACAAAGAATGGTAGAATCCGCTAAATTATACCCTAATAAAGACTCAAAACTGGGCTATGGCCCTATCAATGTTTTAAAAGCTGTTCAGCCATAAAAAATGTTATAAATAACAAAGCCTGGTTCCTTTTAAGGGCCAGGCTTTGTTATTAAATATGGAGTCCCGGATTAGAAAATCGCAGGATATTTTGCTTCGTTATGTGCATTCATCATCTGATATATTGTTTCTACAACATCATCTACTGATGGTTTAGTGAAATAATCTCCGTCAGATCCGTATGGAGGGCGGTGAGCCTTCGCAGATAAAGTTTGTGGTTGTGCGTCTAAATGGTAATATCCACCCTGATTCTCTAAAATCTGTTGCAGGATATAAGCTGTTCCACCACCCGGAACATCTTCATCTACCACTAATAATTTATTTGTTTTCTGTAAAGAGGACGCGCATAAATGATCGGTATCAAAAGGAAGTAAAGTTTGAGGATCAATAACTTCTACAGAGATTCCATAAGCTGCCAGTTCCTCCGCTGCTTCTTCTACGATTCTCAGCGTTGAACCATAAGATACCACAGTAATATCTGTTCCTTCTCTTACAATTTCGGCTTTTCCTAAAGGCACTGTATATTCCCCAACGTTATCAGGTAACATCTCTTTTAAGCGGTAGCCGTTCAGACATTCAATCATCAAAGCCGGTTCATCTGCTCTGAACAGTGTGTTGTACATTCCCGCAGCCTGAGTCATATTACGGGGCACACACAGGTGTAAACCACGTAAAGAACCTAAGATCATACCAATTGGTGATCCCGAGTGCCACACGCCTTCTAAGCGGTGACCGCGGGTTCTGATAATGACCGGTGCTTTTTGTCCGCCTTTGGTACGGTAAGATAAACTTGCAAGGTCATCACTTAAAACATTCAGTGCATATAACAAGTAATCCAGGTATTGAATCTCTGCAATAGGTCTTAAACCACGCAAAGCGAGTCCGATTCCCTGACCTGCAATAGTCATTTCTCTGATGCCTGTATCTGTAACTCTTAATTCACCATATTTTGCCTGCAACCCTGCAAAGCCCTGGTTCACATCACCAATGCTTCCTAAGTCTTCACCGAATGCGACCAGTCGCTGATCACGTGCAAAGTTAGCATCGAAACAAGCATTCAGTAATTCACGGCCATCTACCATTTTACTGTTGTCCAGGTAAGAAGCTGGTACGATATTTACTAAAAAAGGGCTTTCCTTACCATCTGTAAACAGTTTGGAGTTATAGCGTTCTTCATTGTTTTCCTTTTCTTTCTGATACCAGCTTAACAACTGGTTTCTTTCTTCAGAAGGCTGATTTAAGGTTAAGCGAAGTGCTTTTCTTGCAGAAGAAACAACTTCTTTGCGCTGTGCATCCGGTGTTCCGCCTAATGTACCTGCAATTTTTGATAAGGCCTGGTTGGAGTCAGAAAGGTTATTGATCAAACTGATGACCTGATCTTTTTCTGTTTTGATATCCCCAAGGAATTCATTCCACGCTTCTTTCTGTGCTTCACGAACCAGTTTTTTAGCGGTATCTTCCAATACAACAAGCTCTTCTTCGGTAATGATAGCAGATTCAAGCATCCAGATACGCATTTGACGAATACAGTCAAATTCCTTTTCCCATTCTAATCTTGCTTTGTCTTTATAACGTTCGTGTGAACCTGAAGTAGAATGTCCTTGTGGTTGTGTAACTTCGGTTACATGGATTAAAACAGGTACATGTTCTTCACGGCAGATCTGAATAGCCTGCTGATAAGTTTCACAAAGGGCAGGATAATCCCAGCCTTTTACTTTATATATTTCATAACCTGCGTTATTTTCATCACGCTGGAAACCTTTTAAAATCTCTGAGATATCCTCTTTAGTGGTCTGATATTTTGCCGGAACAGAAATTCCGTAACCATCATCCCAAACCGACATCGCCATCGGAATCTGCAAAACTCCTGCTGCATTAATAGCCTCAAAAAACACGCCCTCAGAAGTAGAAGCATTTCCAATGGTACCAAAGCCAACTTCATTTCCATTCACGGAGAAGTTTTTCAGGTAATTTAATTCCGGATTCTGTCTGTATAATTTGGAAGCGTATGCCAGACCAACTAAACGTGCCATCTGGCCACCTGTTGGTGCAATATCAGAAGAAGAATTCTTCATTTCCGTTAAGTTTTTCCATGAACCGTCTTCGTGAAGTGAACGGGTGGAAAAATGGCAGTTCATTTGACGGCCAGCAGATGCCGGGTCCGCTTCTAAGCTTGGATTAGCGTATAATTGAGCAAAAAACTCTTTAATGGTACATATACCCGTCGCAAAAGCAAAAGTCTGATCACGGTAATAACCAGAACGCCAGTCGCCATTTTTAAAGGCTTTGGCCATTGCAATCTGTGGAAGTTCTTTTCCGTCACCAAAAATGCCAAACTTAGCCTTACCTGTTAAAACCTCTTTACGGCCTAGTAAACTAGCCTGTCTGCTCTCGAATGCAATCCTGTAATCATCGATTACTATAGTCTTGAAGTCGTCAAAACTTAATTCTGAGGCATCGATGGGGTTCGTCGTAAGTTTGTTATTTAGCATCATAAGCACAAAAGTTTATTGGGCAAAGATACATATTTTCTATTTTCCGTCCCTTACCCAAGTGTAATATATATATTAGCTTTTGACTTTGAAATGTTAATGAAAACATTAAATTTGTTCAGAAGATTTAAATAGGAAACCTGCATGAGCCTACAATTCACTGCATTAGATTATCAGGTCCATATTAGATTCATAACAATTAAAAAATAAATAAATAACTGATGAAAAAGCTAATTATACTGTTAACCTTTGTTTTAGGTGTTACCGTTACTTCATTCGCACAAAGTAAACCAGCTGAATTTAAATTCGAAAAAGAGACGCATGATTTTGGAAAAATTCCATTGACAAGCCCTGTTTCTGTAGAATTTAAGTTTGTAAATGTTGGTGATGCGCCTCTTATTTTAACAAAAGTAGAGACTACTTGTGGTTGTACTGTACCAACTTACACACAAACACCTATTAAAAAAGGAGAATCAGGCCTGATTAAAGTTACTTATACGCCTGCTGGTTCACCATTGCCTTTCAGCAAAAGCATCACGATCAACTCTAATGCAAAAACACCGACTAAAGTGTTATACATTAAAGGAGAAACAGTAGCAGGAAAATAATCCGAAGAAAAATATTATTATCAATAAAACCTCGTTAAATCAACGAGGTTTTTTATTTTTGACCCATGCCACATATTTCAGAAAAAGGGATACAAATGCCCGCATCGCCTATAAGAAAACTAACCCCATTTGCAGACAAGGCAAAAAAGGATGGTAAAAAAGTTTATCATTTAAATATCGGCCAGCCGGACATTGCTACTCCAGAGGGCATGTTGAATGCGATTAAAAATATTGATTTTGATGTTTGGGCTTATACGCCTTCTGAAGGAACATTAAGCTACAGAACAAAACTTACTAAATATTACAATAAACTGGGTTACAATATCACTCCTGAAGATATACTGGTTACTGTAGGCGGATCAGAAGCGATTACTATCGCTATGCAGACCTGCGTAAATGAAGGTGATGAAATTATCATCCCTGAGCCATTTTATGCGAACTATAATGGATTTGCCTGCATGAGCAATGTAGTTGTAAAGCCGATTTTGTCTCATATTGAAAATGGTTTTGCCTTACCGGCGATTGCAGAATTTGAGAAACTGATTACGGATAAGACAAAAGCTATCATTATCTGTAACCCAAACAACCCTACAGGATATCTTTATTCCAGAGAAGAGTTACAGGCACTGAAAGATTTATGTCTGAAATATGATTTATTCTTATTCTCTGATGAAGCTTACCGGGAATTCTGCTATGATGGCAGGGAATTCATCTCTCCTATGCATTTTGAGGGATTAGAAGAAAATGTGGTGATCATGGATACTGTTTCTAAAAGATACAGTGCCTGCGGTGCCCGTTTAGGTTGCTTAATCACTAAAAACAAAGAGGTGATCAAATCCGGATTAAAGTTTGCACAAGCAAGATTAAGCCCTGGAATGGTTGAACAAATTGCCGGAACTGCCGCTGTAGATACTCCTGATAGCTATTTTGAAGAAGTAAATAAAGAATATACTTTACGCAGGGATACGCTGGTATCCAGACTAAATGCGATTGATGGTGTTTTCTGCCCTAATCCGGGTGGCGCTTTCTATGTGGTTGCAAAGTTCCCTATTGATGATGCAGATGTATTTTGCCAATGGATACTGGAAAGCTTTGAGCATAACGGAGAAACAGTAATGATGGCTCCTGCAACTGGTTTTTACTCCAGCCCGGGGTCTGGCAAAGATGAAGTGAGAATGGCCTATGTTTTAAATACGGATGATTTAAACAAAGCAATGGATTGCTTAACGTTAGCACTGCAGCAATATCCTGGTAAAACGAAAAATATAGTTTAGTCAGGAAATAATCCCTGCAAAATTACAATGCCCGGAGAGCATCTGACTTTTCGGGCATTTTTATGTTTAAAAAATTGATTTGACTGTAATTAATCAGGAGTATTGCTGTAATGCTCAACAAACCATTTCAACGCAGGATTTCTATTGGTAGATTTATATGCAACCACCACTTCAGTATTTACAGGAATATCCGTTAATTCAATAAACGAAACTTTTAAATAATCATATTGTTTTTTAAGCGACAAAGGCAATATAGATACCCCGAGACCTCCTTCTACTAACTGTAGTATGGAATGCACATTGTTAGCCTCATGTGTAATATCGGGCGTAAATTGCATGCGTTTGCAAATTTCAATGAGCTTATCGTAATAATGAGGGGCAAATTCCTGATTAAAAAAAATAAAAGGACTCTTTTTTAATAAATCAGCCAGTTCCTCATTGCTCTTGAATTTTTGCTCAGAAAGCGGGATAACAACAACGAAAGGATCAAAAAATAAGGTCTCAACAACGAGTTTTTCAGAAAGGACAGGTGCCCTTAAAATACCTACATCTAATTTTCCCTGTTCCAATGCTTTAATTTGAGTGATAGTTGGCATTTCAAATAATCCGGTTTTTATATAAAAAAATTCTTTACGCATCGATTTTAAAATCTCTGCCAGGTAAGATTGATAAACCGAACTTATATAACCTATTTTTAATTCTCCGCTGGTACTTAAATGAATTTGAAGCGCTATACTTTTACTTTCTTCCAATCTGGAAAAAATCGCATCTACTTCTCCTTTGAAATATTTCCCGGCATCTGTTAAGGTAACCCTTTTATGGTTTCGGGTAAACAATTGCACATTCAACTCCTCTTCCAGTTCTTTGATCTGCCGGCTTAATGGAGGCTGAGAAATAAAAAGCCTGGCAGCAGCTTTTGTAAAATGCAATTCTTCTGCAACAGTTTTAAAATATAAAAGATGTCTGAGCTCCATAGTTTTAATACCTGGTAAGTATTGATAATTGACAATAATGGTATTTTTCAAATATGATAAAAGCTATTAGTTTTGACAAATTAAATTTTAAACCATGAACACAAAAAATACTGGAAAAGCTACCAATGAGGAGATTAAAGCAAGATTTGATCGTGATGTTGAACGGTTTTCAAATCTTGAAACCGGGCAGCAAACGACAATTGATGCCCCGCTGACGATAGAATTATGTACAGAAGCGGCAAAGCGCATCACTCCTGATGCAAAGGAATTACTGGATATAGGTTGTGGAGCTGGAAATTATTCATTAAAAATGCTCAGCAAAATCCCCGGATTGAATTGTACGCTGAATGATCTGAGCATGCCCATGCTGGACAAGGCGAAAGAAAGGGTGTCTGCAGAGACTAATGGAACGGTAACCATCATACAAAACGACATGCTTAACCTTGATCTGCCACATAATCATTTTGATATCGTACTGGCTGCTGCCACATTTCATCATCTGCGTACCGATGAGGACTGGGAACTGATGTTTACAAAAATATACACTGCATTGAAACCAGGCGGCAGTATTTGGATTTCAGACTTAATTAAGCACGATTCCAAACAGATTGACCAGCTTTTCCAGGACAAATACAGTGCATACCTGGAAACCCTGGGAGGCCCGGAATACAGGCAGCATGTGCTTGACTATATTGCCTATGAAGATACCCCGCGTTCGGTAGGTTATCAGCTTGATTTATTAAAAAAAGTGGGTTTTAAGGAAACTGAAATTCTGCATAAAAATTCCTGTTTCGCTGCTTTCGGCGGAATAAAGTAACGTTTAGCGCAATGTGGAGTAATTATAAAACTGAATCTGCCCGGTCCCCATAACTTTGATAGTTTTGGTTTCTTCTGCGCCCTGCGCATTTTTAAGTGTTAACGTAATTTCGTTTTCTCCTGTTTTCAAAGGTATACGGGCATAAGAAATACTACTGGGAAGAGATTGCCAGTTACGGGTATCGGCCTTCTCAGACAGTAAGCTATACAGCTGCATGCCATAACCAAGACCTTCCAGCAAGGTGTTATTTTTCTGGCCTTCTCTTTTTGCACTTTCGCGTAAAGCGTATTCTGCTATTTTCTTAACCGCCAGTCTGGAAAGTACTTTACTCATTTCATTGAGGGTACGCTGCTGTAGTGTTCTGAAAGCGAGTTCATTGATATCTTCTGCTTTTTCCAGTGTTACATCGCCCTGCGCATTCTTAATTACTGCTGAGGCATAATAAGAAGGTTGGGCTACATACTTAGGGAACGAAGCTCTCAGACTCTCTACGGCCTTAATGTTTAGTTTATCGCGGTCGCCACTATAAACAAATGGGATCAGTAAACCACCAGCTACATTGCTGAAAAACAGGTTTCCGCCATCGCCTCTGGTTAAAGTGAAAAATAAATCTTCCTGCTGTTTTACCGGGGCCAGACCATTCTCCCAAAAGAAAATCAGTTCACCGCCTTCTGGTGCTTTCTCTGGTTTATATTTGATGCCAAATGCGGTTTCAAACTGTACAGCTTCTGAAGTAAATCCGTTTAAATAAGCTGTTCTGATCACATCTTGTTGAAGGCCCAAAGGCATTTGTGTACCGTAATAGATCTTATCCGGGCTTTTCTGATAGATCTCAACTGCGTTCCTGTAAGAGATAAAAGCGTTATTGACATCTTTATTGCTTTCATAAATCATGCCTTGTAGCATCAGCGAAAAGGCATCCTGAGCGTAACGTTTGTCTTTATTCTTGAATTTATCTCCTTGCTCCTGTGCTTGCAGGGTGATCCGTCTGGCTTCTACAACTGCTTCATCTGTGTTGTGCAGATACAAATAGTTAAGTGCCTTATAGTAATGGATCATGAATTTCTCAAAATCTTCGCCTTTATAACGTTGTGTCATTGGATTTACCAATACGCCGACAGTTGCATCCAGGGTACCAGTCAATCCTGTTTCCAGTAGTTGATCAGCTTCGTTAAAGTACCGGTTACTGTTCTCATAATCTCCAAGCAGGTGACTTACTCTTCCCTTCTCCATCAAAAAAAGCAGTTTATTTCTTGGTTTCTGGATCAGGCTATTTTTATCGAGTTCAATTTGTGCCTCTTTGTAATTCCCTGTAGAAATGTTTTTATAATACGGGGTAATACGGTCGTTATAACTTGCGCAACCAAATAAAAAAAGCATCAATCCTACAACTGATGCCCGAAGAGTATACGTACGAATGGTTGTCATATGAGTTATAAATTGTCCTGAACATCATGGGTATGATCTTCAGGACAAGGAGAAATTACGGGATTAGTTTTTAACGTATTTGGCTATTTTCTTCTCACCGATCCAAACTACTTCATTAGTCTGAATATTAGTTAATTCAAGATTTACCTGGTAATAAACTACTTTCTGACGTTTGTGTGCATCTACAATAGAATTGATAGATCCCTGAAGGATATAATCAGCACCGTTTTCTAAACCGAATTTTTTGATCGTTGAGTTAGAAGAGTTTGTTTGCTGATCTGCTTTTTCTGCGCGTAATTCTTCACGCTTTTTACCACCTTGTACTAAACGTACGCTTTGTGTCTGAATGAAAGCGCTTTCGATGTCTTTTACAAAAGTTTCCGCATCAATATGTTCATGACTTTTATTCTGAACGAATCCAACAATTACTACTGGTTTTTTGCCCTGATGTTCATCCAGATGCGTGCCGATCCAGCCTGCATTCAAAATGTTCTTAGTCAGTTCATCTGCTGCCATTCTGGAATCACTGTTATTCCATGATCCGCTAATGTCTATGGTCTGATCTGTACTCACTCGTGTGACTTGTCTGGATGAGCATGATGCAATCATCATTCCTGAAGCGGCAAGCGCTGTAACCGTTAATAATCTATTGAATTTCATCTGTGTTATTCTGTTTTTTTATAATTGTTAGATCGTATTTCCGGAATTTGTTACCAGCCGAACCAGAAATTGCTACGTCCGCCATAATAGCCTCCATAGTTATAACCGCCATACGGGTAATAGCTGCTGCCGAAGCTTAAGGAAGGATAAAAGTCACCGTAGTAGCCATTCATTCTTTCTTCATGTCTCCATTCCCGGCGCTGACGACGGCGTTCCAGTTTGGCTTCATACCAATCGTATGCTTTATAGGTATTCTGAACAGTAGTTCCCTGCTTACTGGTCAGAGAATCTGCAACCTTAAAATATTTCTCCTGGCTTTCTTTATACCTCGGGTTCTGATCCGGAGCTAACCCAGACTGTTGTGCGCTTGCTGTTCCAGCATAAAGAGCACCGGACAACAGGCTTGAAATAATGACTAAATTCCTTTTCATGACCTTAAATTTAATGTTAACAAAAATAAGCAAAAATTGGATGGACTGTATCGTTCTTCGTCTTTGCTTCAGTTAATTTAACGTTTTTTAACGAAACTTTGATAAATCTGCTATACAGTTTTAGTTTTCCGGATCTTCGTTTAATTTTGAAGTCTCTTTAGAATCTCTCATGAACACATAAACCACGAGAGAGAAAAATATACAGGCGGTGATATACCAGTAAAAATAAGGTTCATGCCCTATTTTTTTGAACCATAAGGCTAAATATTCAACTGTTCCTCCAAATATGGCTACTGTAATTCCATAAGGTAAACCAACACCCAATGCTCTGATTTGTGCCGGGAACAGTTCTGCTTTTACAATTGCATTAATACTGGTATACCCACTCACAATAATCAAACCTGCGAGTAATAGAAAAAAGGCACTCCATTGTGAAGTTGTATTGCTCAATGTGGTGAGTAGTGGAACGGTAAAAATGGTTCCCAGTACGCCAAAGCCAATGAGGAGTGGCTTACGACCGATACGGTCAGAAAGTGTACCGAAAACCGGTTGTAACAGGGCAAAGACGAACAGCGAGAAAAAAGATAACAATGTTGCGTCTCCTTTAGAGACATGAACAGTATTGACCAGAAATTTCTGCATGTAGGTGGTATAGGTATAAAATGCGAGCGTTCCTCCCAGTGTCATTCCTACCACGGTAAGTATAGCTTTAGGGTGTTTGAGTAATGCGCTGATCGTTCCGCTGTCTTTTTTACTCTTCTGAGCTTCAAAGGCTTTGGTTTCATGCAGATTTTTGCGAAGGTAAAGGGCTACCACAGAAAGTATAGCTCCGATGACAAATGGAATGCGCCATCCCCAGGAAATCAGCTGGCCTTCTGTGAGTACGCTTTGAAGAATGAGCTGTATCCCTAACGCAATCAGCTGTCCTCCGATCAGCGTCACATACTGAAAGCTGGAATAAAATCCGCGGCGGTTTTTAGAGGCCATTTCACTTAAGTAAGTTGCAGAGACTCCGTATTCGCCTCCAACGCTAAGCCCCTGTAATAATCTGGCCAGCAATAAGAGTACAGGAGCCACCAACCCTATTGTTTTGTAGGTAGGTGTTAATGCAATCAGTAAGGAGCCCAGCGACATGAGTAATACCGATAGCGTCATACTTTGTTTACGTCCTACCTGATCAGCAATACGGCCAAACATCCATCCGCCGATTGGGCGCATCAGAAAACCGAGCGCAAAAATCCCGGTAGTATTCATCAATTGAGCTGTTAAATTACCCGAAGGAAAAAAGGAGGAAGAAAAATAAATAGAAAATGCCGAATAAGCATACCAGTCGTACCATTCTACCAGGTTCCCTACGGAGCCTCCAAAAATAGCTTTCAGCCGTTGTTTTGAGATCCTGGAGGGTTCCTGATTTTCATCAGTTAATTGTTGAATTGCAGCTCGGTCAGTTTGTCGGTTCATACGTTGGTTCTGGCAGCAACATAAGAAAAATAATAGAAATTGAGGATTAAATCTATCTACAAATCTGTGATACGAAAATAATCAAAGTCTGCCTGGCCGCCAATTGTTTTGGTCGCATAATTAAAAAGCCCATAGCGATACCCCATAAACTGAGGGATAGTATATGACATTTTTAATTTGCTGCCAACAGGTATCCATGTGCTGCCATTAAGGCTATAAAAGAAATTTGCTGTATCGTTCCGGTTTTGAAAATCACAATCAATTTTCAAATAAATCCTGTTTTGACTGACAGGAATATTTTGCTTTTCAACAGGCTTTCCATCTTCTGCAAGAATCATCACTACAGCTTTATGGTTACCTGTTATTTTAACCCCAACCTGCCCGTAGTTTTTTTGTAACAGACTTAAACCCGCAAAATCACCATCTTTCATTTTGGAAACATCAACAGAAGTAATGCCTGAACAAAATGGACCTATCGTACGTTGTGTTAATGTATTCCTGGCCTGTAAAAAATCCAGCTCAACTCTTCCTGTCTTCAAGCGCAAATAACCAGCCCGGTCGCTAACAGACCAAAGACTGTTTTCAGGATTGTGGTTCCACTGCCAGACCAGTGGCAAGTCAGCCTCTCCTTTTTTACGCTTAAACTCATCCGAAGCAACTATACCCGGTATCAGAGATTTTCCTGCTGGCAAGTTCAATGTATCTGGAAATTTACCATGATCTCCCAGTAATGGCCACCCATCTTTCCATTTTACCGGTAGCAGGTAAGGGGTACGTCCAACAGCTCCAAAATCTCTGAAAAGATAAGCATACCAATCTCCATTTGCTTTATCGATGAGTCCTCCCTGAGCTATCCCAAGGTCCTGAAACCCTATCTTACTTTCATAAGGGCCAGTAAGCTGATCAGACCGGTGAATCACCACTGTTCGCATGCCACCCTTTGGCCAGATAATATTAAAAAGATAATACTTACCATTCACTTTAAACAGTTGAGAACCTTCAGCAGGTAAACCTCCGGTATTGCCGGGAGGCAAAACTGCATTTTCTATAATTACCTGTTCGCTGGTACCAGGCTTCAGACCAGAAAGATCACTTTTTAATTCAGCCAGCTTAATGCTGCCCGATCCGTAAATCATGTAGACACGTCCATCATCATCAAAAAATAAGGAGTGATCATGTAAAACTGGTTTAAAGGATACCACTTTCCACCTGCCTTTCTCTATATCTTTTGTTGAATAAATATAAGTTTCACCTGTAGTTTGAGAAAAAGTACTGACATAGTATGTACCCTGATGATAACGCATGCTACTGGCCCATGTGCCTTTTCCGTAAGCATTCCTGTTCTTGTTGAGGTTCATTTGATCTCCATTGCCCAAGGTCTCGCAGGCATAGCTAACGATCTTCCAGTTCACAAGATCTTTTGACTTCATAACCGGTACGCCGGGAGTCATATGCATGGTCGTACTGCTCATGTAATAGGTATCCCCGACACGGATAACTGAGGCATCGGGTACATCAGCAAAAATTACAGGCTGTTTTCCCGTGTATCCTTTCTGTGCCTTTGACTGATTAAAAAAGGATGGAATAAAAATTGCCAAAATAATAACAGTGAGCTTCTTCATCTTTTATATTTATTCCGGGTTTATATTTGCATAACCCTGCAATGAAAGCATTTTAGCAGCATACCGTTTCCCTAATTTTCTATAACCTGCCGCACTAAAATGTAATTTATCTGCAACCCCTTCACAGCCTCTGGAAGAGATCACATAAGCATTAGGAATAGCGAGCGGAAGTTTTGCTATAATTTTATTCATGCCTGCACAGGCACCTCCCTGATCTTCACCAACCACTTCCCCTGCAAGCAAGGGTACAGCGTTGCTTTTAAGATTCAGATCCTTTAACAAATGATCATAAACTACTTTCACTTTCTTAGTCCATAGGGTGTCGTTATTATTGGATTCGCCCTGGTGCAATAAAATCCCTTTGATTACACCCTCTTTTTGCGCAAGCTTTGCCATTTCTACTAACCTGTTGTAAGGATTTCCATCATATGCATTGATCGTATTGATCATCCAGTCTGGCGCTGTAGCCACATAGGATTTATAATTATCCTTATCAAACAATTCAATTTTACACCCGCCAACAGCAACATTAATTACTCCTATTCTAACCTTTCCAGGTGTATTGGCTATCATCGTTCTCCCAAAGTAATCAGCAGGTGTAAGCCCTGTATAGCAACGGGTCAAAGGTGGAACAGCAGGATACCAATGTCCCTTTTTCCTGTTCAGATTCGGGCAATCGACAGCTTCTAATACCTGAAAACGCTGACCTGGTGCTACTGTGTCCTGAGGCTCAAATTTCGCATTGCCCTCCATATTAGACTGTCCGAAACAGATATAGATATGGAAATTTTTATCCTGCGAATAAGTCTTGTTCAAAGACAGTACCGAAAGGAATAAAATAAAAATCACCCTTTTCATTTTCAAATTGAATAAATCAGCCACTACATACTTTAAATTGATCATCATCCTTAATTTTTTTAATAAACTATACTGGTAAAACTATCACCTGTCTGTCCGGAAGGGAGAAGCAGGCAGCCCTTCCAAATTATATAAGTTAGGATTGACAGGATTGTCAGCCCAGGCATACCGCACATATTTTGGAACCGGAACCCCATCAGCTGATACCACAACTTTATTGCCGGTTATATAGGCTTTGGCCCATACAAACTTTTTATCTTCACCAGCAATTTCAAATTGAGATAGTGGTTCGCCATCAATTGCAGTAAGACCGCTTCCTGTATGGTTAAAACTGACAACTATAGTGTTGCCGTCAATTCCTGAAGACTCAAAAAGAGGTCCTGAATAAACCAGGTTCCGTTCTCCATAGCTAAAATGTCTCGCAATCAGGGAAAGGCGGTCTCCTACAGCTTTCTTGTTATCAGGATGAATGTCATTCCACTCCCCAAGATCGATCGTGACCGCCATTCCGGTATAGGGAACTTTCAGGGTTTGTAATGCTGCCTCTCTGATTACAGCCAGATTGCTTTCAACCGGGTGGTAATACATATCACCAAAATTTGGCAACTGTACATAATAAAAAGGGAGATCAGGCTGACCAAAATGGGTTCTCCAATCTTTGATCAGCTCAGGTAAAAATTTCCTGTACGCATTCGCATTCCCAACATTACTTTCTCCCTGGTACCACAAAATTCCTTTTAAAGCAGCGTTTGTAAGCGGTGCAATCATCGCGTTGTACAATGCTGCTGGCTGCCCCTGCTCTGATATCATATACGGGCCCTTTCTGGCGACCGGGAGATAGGATTCTCCAACTTTATACTGCCATTCTCCTTTGAGATCAAGCTTATGGTTGCCGGCCTCAAGATAATACGGTTTGTCAGGTACAAAACCTCCCTTTCCAGCTGTATTCTCCACCCTGATGACCAAAATATTTTTTCCAGGTTTCAGAATTCCGGAAGCCAGGCTGTATCTTCTTTGCGGATATTGATACCCTGTACTGCCGATTAACTGACCATTTATATAAAACTGATCTGCGTCAACGATCCTGCCCATATGGATGCGCGCTGTCATTCCAACCATATCCGCCGGGACATCGAGCTCCCGGCGGTACCAAACCACACCATTTAAATCACGTATCCCCTGATCTTCCCAGTATCCTGGTATATTCATATTTCTCCAACCCTTTGGCTGATATCGCGTTTCATACCATTTTAATTCGCCTTTCAGGCCCTGATCTGCTTCTTTTCTTTTACCCGCACTGGCTAAAGCTTTCCGGTTAATTCCATTGACAAACGAGGTATCTTTATTTCGCGTAATCAACTTCATTAACTCAGCATTATTTTTCAACCCCTCTTCACTTGTCCATGCTTCAATGGAGGAACCGCCAACACTTGAATTAATGATACCTATGGGAATCCCGTATTTGAGAAAAAGCTGCTTTGCGAAAAAATACGCAACAACCGAAAATTCATTGATATCCTTTGGATTGGCAGATTTCCACGAGCGCTGTGGCAAATTTTCCTTTGGCCCTGCTAAACTTGTTGTAGTTGGTATCCAATATTGCCGGATAGCAGGATAATTTGCGCCTGCAATATCAGCTGCATAAGTAATATTATGTAATCTCATCTGATGAACCATATTGGATTGCCCGGAGCATAACCACACATCGCCAATCAGAATATTTTCCAGCACAATTGTATTTTTTCCAATCAGCTTCATTTTAAAAGGGCCGCCTGCTTTCATGGCCGGAAGTTTTACCATCCATTTTCCACCGGCACCTGTAACAGTTTTTACATTTTTACCATTGAAGCTGACAGACACTTTTTCTCCCGCAGATGCCCAGCCCCAGATTTTAAGGGGTACTTCGCGTTGCAGCACCATACTATCGGCTATTAAACCTGGTAGTGTTATCTGTGAATAACCAGGCCCGATCAGTAAAAAGTAAAAGAATATAAAAACTGAAATTCGCCTGGTCTGGTCCATAAACTTGTGCTATCGATAAAACTGAATCCTGATTTACAAACTAAAGTATACAGTTCATTTTTCATCAACAAGACCACGGTACACAAACAGTACAGATTTGAACATTTGTTATTTTAATTTGTTCAATCGTTTAGTACGTCATCCTGCGCTGACTTTATAGACTGGACAAAAATCTAATTTCCCACGACTTCTGCTTTTCGTTTTAAATTTTTAAATTCAGAAGGCTGAATGCTGAACTTGGCTTTAAAAGCTTTTGCAAAGTAAGTAGGTGTGGCAAAACCAACCATGTAAGCAATTTGTGAAACATTCAGGTCACTCTTTTCGAGTAAAACAATGGCTTTATCAAGTTTAACAGACCGGATATATTCAACTGGTGAGAGTCCTGTTAATTCCAGTATCTTATAGTACAGTGTGCCTCTGCTCATTCCCACATGTTTACTTAAATCCTCCACTGAGAGTTTCGGGTTGGTGAGGTTTTCTTCAATATATAATACGACCTTATTTAATAATTTATCGCTATGCGATTCAATAAGGACCTCTGGCGTCTGAACCTTGATCTGTTTGGTATAAGTATCCTTCAGCGTTCTGTTTAAGAACAACAGATTTTTAATTTTATTATTAAGGATCTCAAAATTAAATGGCTTGGTCAGATAATCATTAGCACCGGTCTTCAATCCCCTGATCTGCTCGTCTTCTCCAGTTAAAGCAGTTAACAATATAATTGGAATATGATTGGTACGCTTATCAGATTTCACCTTACAGCATAACTCAATTCCGGTCATTAAAGGCATATTGATATCACTTACAATAATTTGCGGATGATGCGACAGTATTTTTTGCCAGCCCTCCTGTCCGTTTGATGCTTCATAAATCTTATAGAAGGATTTTAAACTATCTTTCAGATAAAATCTAAAATCCTCATTATCTTCTACTAATAAAATGGAAGTTAATTCAACCGGATCAACAAACGTGTCTTGTAGCTTAAGCACTTCTGGTTTGGATTCAGCCTTAACAGCACCTGAAAAATCTATCATGATTTCATCCATTGGTTCAATTGGTAAAAATGGAAGATAAATAATGAAACAACTTCCTGCTCCATATTCACTTTGAACAGTTATACTGCCACCGTGCATTTTAACAAACTCCTTCGTGATTGACAAACCAATACCACTGCCCTGATTGAGAATAGTACCGGCTGTATCCGTCTGAAAAAACCGCTCAAATATTTTCTCTTTATCATCAGCACCAATGCCAATACCTGTATCTGACACTTTAATAATTATACCTGGTTCTTCAGTAACAGTCCGGTCACTTTTCTCCACCTCTAAAGTTATCGTTCCGCCTGCCGGGGTAAATTTAAAGGCATTTGACAGTAAGTTAAACAATACCCGCTCGATTTTATCCTGATCAAAGGAAGTGTAAAATTCTCTGATCTGACTTTTAAATACCAATTGAATATGCTTGCGTTCACTCAGATCATTAAACGATTCCAAAACTTCTTTAATGAAAGGAACAAGCTCTGTCTCAGATGAATTTAACCTGAGCTCATGTTCTTCCATCTTTCTGAAATCAAGAATTTGATTTACCAAATTCAACAGTCTTCTTGCATTTCGCTTAATCATGACCAGCGGGCTGCTATCAGCGGCGTTTTTCTCTTCCAGTAACAATTTATCAACGGGTCCCATAATTAATGAAAGCGGAGTCCGGAACTCATGGCTTAAATTTGTCAGGAACTTTATCTTCAGTTTGTCCAAATCATTTAAACGTTCAATTTCCTTTCTTTCCTGGTCTGCTTTCATGCGTTCCTGAACTTCGGCAAACTTCTTTTTCAACTTCTGAATTCCTCTGTGTCTGCTATATAACAGTGATCCAATGATGACGATTATATAGCAAAGGTAAGCGTATGTGGTGCGCCAGAACGGGGGCTTTACATGAATGTTGATTACCGTTCCTGCGGTATTCCATAGTCCGTTGTTGTTGCTGGCTTTCACATGAAATACATAATCACCCGGATCAAGATTGGTATAGGATACGGATTTAGAAGTCCCTGCTTCAATCCAGTCCTTATCAAATCCTTCCAGCCGATAGGAATATTTATTTTGTTCCGGAGCGGTATAGTTTACACTCACATAACCAAGTGTGAAATTTTGTTTGTAATCCAGATTAATCTCTTTGGCTACAGAAATATGATCCTTAATAGGTCCGTCATCTGATGCTTTTACGGAATTATTATTGATCCTTAAATCAGTAAACATGACGGACGGGACATTTTTGTTTTGTTTAAAGTATTGTGGATTAAAGTAATTGAAACCCTCAGCACCTCCAAAAAAAATCTCTCCATCAGCAGAACTGAAGCCAGCTCCGAGCACGAAATTATTGTTCTGGACACCGTTATAAATGCCATAATTGGTAAACTTCTTAGTTTTTCGGTCAAAACTACTGATCCCTTTATTTGTACTCACCCAAATTTGCCCTTTCAGGTCTTCAACTATCGCATAAACGGTTGCATTATTCAGCCCGCTTTTTTCAGAAAACGTAATAAATTGTTTTGTTTTGCGATCGAAAAGGCTCAGGCCTCCGCTAAATGTCCCTACCCAGATATCTCCGGCACGATCCTTTAACATACATAATGTCAGATTATTTGGTAATTTACCAGAAGCCTTATCATACAGGGTAAACTTTTGGCTAAGGGGATTAAATACCGCAATTCCTGAACCGTAAGAGCCTATCCACATATCACCATTATCGTCTTCCTCAATAAATCTGACAAAATTATTTATCGGATATTCTGCTTCGTTTGTCCCGCTTGCATTTTTACGATACCTGAAAATGACTTGATTGGCTGAATTCATAATATTGACCCCACCACCATTTGTACCAACCCATATTTTCCCTTTGCTATCTTCTTTGACACAAAATATATCATTGGAATTTAATTCATCTGCACGGTTGCCTGCCTTAAACTGCTGAATTTTTTCTGTTCCTGTATCCATAACAAACAGCCCTTTTGAATAAGTGCCGATATACAGCTTTTTAGCGCTGGTCATTTCCATCACCATAATCGAGATGCCAGCTGAAGAAGATCCGTTTGCCAGCGGCATATTGATATGCCTGAAAAGTTCTGTTTTACGGTTGAATAAATTCAGCCCCCCGCCATCTGTTCCCACAAAGATTTCATCTTTATTATAGCCTGCAAAGGAGGTCACCACTGAACCGTTTAATCCTCTCTGGTCAAAAATATTACTTTGTTTTAAGTGAAACAGATTAAGGTTGATGTCATACTTATTGATGCCTCCACGAAAAGGACCAACCCAGGATGTGCCCTGTTTGTCTATATACATGCAATTTATTGATTTGCCTGTCAAACTGTAAGTGTTTCTTGAATCCGGCTTATACTTGGTAATTTCTCCTGTTTTAATGTCCAGAATATTTAAGCCTTCATCTGTACCAATCCACAACTGGTTCATGTCATTGGCTACCACACTTTGTATCGTATTACTTGACAATGATTTATTATCATCAGCTTTATGTTTTAAATTCCGAAAGCTCTTCGCATCAGGAAGCAGCATGCTCAGTCCGTTTTTCGTACCTACCCACAAATTTCCAAGACGATCTTCAACAATTCCGGCTATATAGTTTCCACTGATGCTGGCAGCATCTGATGCCGAATGCTGAAAAAATATAAATGAATTGGTTTTCCGGTTATACAGGTACAACCCGTTATTAGTTCCGATCCACATCCTGCGTCTGCTATCTTCATAAAGACAACTGATTAATGTAGCGGGAAATACTTGCCGGTTTTTAGACCGGATAGCAAATTTTTTGACCTTTTTACTTACAGGATCAACCAGATCAAGACCATTAAAAGTTGCCACCCATATTTTCCCTGTATAATCGCTGCAAATGCTGCGGACGATATCACTGCTCAGGCCAGCATGGGTATTGGCCGGGAGATTTATAAAAGAGTTTTTTTTCCTGTCATATAAACTGAGCGAACCTCCGGAACTGCCCACCCATAAATTACCGGATTTGTCTTCATGCAGTGCCCTGATATCATTGGCCTGAAGGCCGGTAGAATCATCAGATTTATGTTTATATACCGTAAAATTCGTTCCGTCAAATTTATTGAGGCCATCTTCGGTCGCAAACCACATTAACCCATAACGGTCTTTTAAAATAGCATTAACTGTATTGGAAGAAAGTCCGTCTTTTGAATTCAGAGAGGTGAAGTTTATTTTCTGCTGTTGTGCATATCCAGCTTGTAGTATACAGATAGTGCTTAGAAATAAGCAGTAAGCTCTTTTAAAAATGACCCGGTTTAACATTGTTGCTCAGTTACCTAAAGTTACATAAAATAATTATACCTGAGGAATATTAATCTAAAAGAAATACAGATTAATAACCATTAAGCATCATTATTCCTAATGAAATCCTTTAATTAGGGAAAACAGATACACTGGTATATTTGGTTAGACAACTAAAGTAACGACAAAACGAGCACCTAACCATCACAAATGTCTATTTTTATGCTACATAAGTTCAAAACACCTCCTGATGGTCATTCATACACCCAAACTGCAGGAAACATTCGTGTTATCAAAATAAAGAAATGAACTATAAAGGACAGCGAACTATTTATAGCTTTATAACAAACTATTCAGTTTTTAAGTTCAATTATGAAAACTCAACTATTCAAAAGGCTCCTCCTGTTTTCGATGCTGCTTTCCTGCATGTGGTCATTAAGCAGTTATACTTTTTCACTTGCTGAAGAAACTAAGGGATTAAAAGATTATTATAAAAAATACTTTCCAATAGGCGTAGCCATCACCCCGGCCGATATCAAAGGCGCTGACCGCCAAATGATTTTGCAGCACTTTAATAGCATAACCGCTGAAAACGCAATGAAAATGGGCCCTTTGCATCCGGAGGAAAACCATTTTTACTGGAAAAATGCGGACTCCATCGTAGCCTTCGCGATAGCAAACAAATTAAAAATCCGTGGTCACTGCCTGGTCTGGCATACCCAGGCCCCGCGCTGGCTATTCAGAGGAGCTGACAGAAAATCTGTAAGTAAGGAGATCTTATTAGAAAGACTGAAAAATCATATCAATACTGTAGTCAGCCGCTATAAAGGAAAAATCTATGCCTGGGATGTTGTGAATGAAGTTATTGACGATGATACAGCTTATTTCCGCAAGACACCTCTCTTTGAAATAGCCGGGGAGGAATTTATTGAGCAGGCATTCCGGTACGCACATCAGGCAGATCCAAAAGCCATTTTATTCTATAATGATTACAATACAGAAAACCCTGTAAAAAGAGAGAAGATCTACCGCATGCTTAAAAAACTACTTTCACGCGGTGTCCCGATACACGGGATTGGATTGCAGGCACATTGGTCTGTCAATACACCAGGTCGTGAAGAACTTGAAAAATCAATCAAAATGTTTTCCTCACTAGGATTAACTATTCAATTTACTGAGCTTGATATTTCCGTATATGCGGGTAATCAGGGGGGACAAATCGTCAGGGGACAAAGGGATACAACGGCTGCAGTTTTCACCAGAGAGATGGAAGAAAAACAGCTGGAAAAGTACAGGATGGTCTTTGAAGTGTTTCGAAAATATAAAAAGAACATTAGTGGCGTAACCTTCTGGAACTTATCCGACAGGTATAGCTGGCTCGACAATCGTGGCAAAAAGAACTTCCCTTTACTGTTCGACACCAATCTGCAACCCAAAAAGGCCTATTATGAGGTCATCAGGTTCTAAAATAACTCACCTTAAAAAAGAGCCTGTATCATAAATCATGATTCAGGCTCTTCTTCGTTTTAAAGGACTTCTTTCTTCCTGATCTTAAGTAATTTAGGGCAAAATATTTCTGCTGATATTTGATTTAACAACTTGATTTTCATATATTTAAGCTGCAAACATTAGTAGAATATGTCAGTAAGAAAACCTATTTTCAGACCCTACCACCAGGATCAGCTCATGGCGCTCCCGCCTAATCTTGATGATCTAATCCCTACAGACCATACCGTAAGAATCGTCAATGATGTGATCAATGCAATCAATGTTGAACCACTTCTAAAAGCCTATCACGTACGTGGTGGCTCTAATTATCACCCGCTTATGCTTTTAAAAGTATTGGTTTATGGATATCTCACCAATATTTATTCCAGTCGTAAGTTAGCTGAAGCCTGCAGGGAAAGAGTTCCTTTTATGTGGCTGAGCGCGATGAATAAGCCTGACCACAATACGATCAACCGTTTTCGTGGGGTACGCCTTAAACATGCACTTCGCAGTGTTTTTGAAGAAGTTGTTAAGCTGCTGGCCAAAGAAGAGCTGCTGAGTATTGACCAGGTTTATACCGATGGGACCAAGATTGAAGCTAATGCCAATAAGTACACTTTTGTCTGGAAGAAATCAATCCAGACCAACAAGGAAAAGATGAAAAAGCAATTGGACGAGATCTGGAATTACGCACAAAGTGTTGCAGCCGATGAGGATATGATGCCTGAGCCACCCACTGCGACCACGATCAATAAGGAAAGTGTTAAGGCTACTGTTGAAAAGCTCAATAAAGTTCTGGCAGACAATGATCAGGTTGATAAAAAGGTAAAAGCAAAGCTCAGGTACATTAACCAGAACTTTCCTGTAAATATTGATAAATATGAGCAGCAGGAGGTTATTCTTGGAGAAAGAAACAGCTATAGCAAAACCGATACTGATGCTACATTTATGAGAATGAAGGAGGATCACATGTTAAATGGTCAGCTCAAACCGGCATATAATATTCAGATATCGACTTCTAACCAGTTCATTGTAAATTACACCATCCACCCAAATCCAACGGATACCACCACTTTAAAAACTCATCTGGAGCAGCATGAAAGTAGCTTTGGCAAAGTACCCAAAACCCTTACTGCAGATGCAGGATACGGCTCAGAAGAGAACTATACGCTGCTTGAAGGAAAGCAAATGGAAGCTTATGTGAAATACAATCTGTTTGACAAGGGCCAAAATGATACCTATAACAAAAAATACCCTTTTGCCGCAGATAAGTTGTTTTACAATAATCAGCTGGACGTTTATATCTGCCCGATGGGACAGCAGATGCATTACATCGGTGACACCACTAAAAAAACAACTACCGGATTCAAGCAGATCTACAGAAACTACCAGGCTAAAAACTGCAGTAAATGTCCTTTAAACGGCATTTGCCATAAATCAAAAACCAACCGCATCATGGAGATAAATGTTAACCTGAAAAGGTTAAAACAAAAGGCTCATGAACTGTTAAATACTGAAGAAGGAATAAGACATCGAAAAAAGCGATGCTTCGATGTTGAACCGGTCTTTGCAAATATTAAACAGAATCACGGATTCCGCCGCTTCATGCTCCGGGGCAAAGAGAAAGTGGAGATAGAATGGGGTTTATTAGCTATCGCACAGAACTTAAGGAAAAAAGCAGCCTAAGAAAGGCACTTTTTGCTGTTATTAGTCGAAATAACCAGTACAAATCCCAAAACTCCAAAATGGAGTAGTTATAAAATACTAAACACATAAAAAAGGCTGATCATTTTTTTTATCAATGATACAGCCTCTTTGTAATGTTAAGAGCGTATATCCGGATTAGTAAGTACTGTCATTTCCACTATAGCCAAACCAACTGTAAACAGCCTGATTATTTGACACCTTACCTGCTGAGGTTGCATAAATCCCATACAAAGATCCAACAAAACCTTTAGCAACAGCAGTACTTAGAAATTTGCCATCCAGTTTATCTGCCAGCAGCTTCCAGTTTTTATTTGACGAGCCATACCAGAATGAATAATGGTCTTTATCGGAACTGATTTTGAAATATACTTTATTTTGAGATTTGGGTAAAACAATCTGTTTTAGTAAATCCATTTGATTTGAAGCCGGATTACCTTTGAATAGTTGAATTACATTCTTTTTATTGTCAATGGACTTGCACATATAGTAAAAATGGTTCTCGTTTTGAAAGATGATGAGTCCAGCTTTTTCATTTTCATTTTGAGCAGAGAAATCCATTTCAGTAGAGGCTGAGCTGTTCAGATGCTGCTGCCTTCTTCCAATAAAAGCAGGATTTCCTTTCTCCAGAATTGTTTCCGGCAAAAGATTTATGGTGAGCGCGTTTTTATTTTTCCGGAAACTATACCAGTCAGGGTTGTTAGTGCGTAAAAACAAAAACTGGGTATTCAAACTGTCTTTAAACGCGACCTTAAGACTAAAGTTCCCGGTAATTGGCAATTGGTCAGCGTGCTTCTGCTCTTTCCAGTTTACGTTATATTTGTATTGTACTTCTTTGTAATCAGCATTGATAATTGGCCAGCCATCCACCCATTTTACAGGCGCAATAAAAGTTTCACGGCCCGTATTGTAAAAATCTCCTGCATAAGGACGAACACCCAGGAATACAGCATAAGTATTTCCATCAGGTCCCTCTACCAAATCAGCATGACCAACTGAAGATATTGGATTTTTTCTGCCTGGATCCAGATGCCTTTGGGTAAGGATAGGATTTTTTTCATAGGGAATATAAGGTCCGCGGACATCCTTACTTCTGAAAATCACCTCAGAATGATTGACACTGGTTCCGCCCTCGGCTGCCATCAAATAATAAAAATCATTTCTTTTGTAGATATGAGGTGCTTCAATCCAAACAGGTTTTTTACTGAGGTCTACTCCACCATTGACCAGGATCTTTTCAGCTCCTTTCACCTTCAGCGTCGTCAGATCAAGTTCATAAATCCTGACCGTCCTGTGTCCGCTATATAAAGATTTATTTTCCGGAGGATCGCTGTTATAGATAATAAATGCCCGATCACCCTCAAAGAACAAAGATGGATCAATGCCTCTTGCTTCTTTAATATATACGGGATTACTCCATGGACCGGCCGGATTCGTGGCTGTGATAATAAAATTCCCGCCATGATCAATATCTGTACAAGTGATATAGAAAATCCCGTTATGATGATTTATTGCCGGTGCAAACAAGCCTCTTGATACCTGTTCTCCCATAAAATCCATTTGCGATGGCCGGCTAATGGCACTGCCAATCTGCTTCCAGTTTTTAAGGTCTTTACTATGTAAAACAGGTATCCCCGGGAAATAAACAAAAGTCGAGGTGACCATGTAATAATCTGATCCTGCTTTACATATAGCAGGATCGGGATAAAACCCCGGAAGAATAGGATTTTCTAAAGTCATCTGAGCCCGGACACCCGAAAAAAAAGTGGTCAGTACTACTAAATAAGAAAAAAAGATGCGCATTTTTTTAGGGATGTAATTTGAATAAAATAAAGAGATTGAATCATCAGCCGCTGATTATCCAAAGCTACCGGGCTAAAAAAAAGAAAGCTCGCTCATTTGTTGATTTTAATGTAAAAAATGTATCTGGAGGGCCAATTTACCTTTACAGACAGCCGGTTCCCTGAAATCTTAGCATAAAACAGCTATTAAACATTTGTTATACAATTGATGACAAACGAACACCTCCTGCCCTGTTGAGATCTATATTTTTATCCTCCAGGTTATATCGGTCAGTTAATTTGACAAACCAGGTATCTAAAGGCAAATTATGTATGAAATTTATTAGCAGATCGATTATAATTCTGTGTACGTTAAGTACACTTTATATAAAAACCAGCGCAGAAGATGGCCATCAACTCTGGTTGAACAAGCGGCCCGCAATCGATGTAAATATCATTTGCGCCAAAAAATCGGCTGTATTGGACATTGCCATAAAAGAGCTGACGGATGGATGGCAAGGGCCTTCCGGTAAGAGGTTTACGCTCCATATATCTCCTGAAAAATCAATTAAAGGAGATGGTTTTATTTTAGACGATGCCGGCATAAGAGCAAATACCGAGTTTGGGATCCTTTATGGCACTTATGAGGTATTGCGCCGTCAAAAGACAGGAAAAACGGCCGGTAATTTAGCGTCCAATCCTTCCTATATGCATCGCATTCTTAACCACTGGGACAATTTAGACGGATCAGTGGAACGCGGGTATGCAGGTTCCTCCATCTTCTGGAGAAATGAAAAAAACTCACTTACGGTTACCGAAAAGGATAAAATACTTTGGCGTGAATATGCCAGGGCCAATGCATCCATAGGAATCAATGGTACCGTACTTAATAATGTAAATGCCTCCCCGCTAATCTTAACTTCTGTCTATTTGAAAAAAGTGAAAGATATAGCCGGAGTTCTGCGTCCTTATGGCGTGAAGGTTTATCTCTCTGTTAATTTTTCCTCACCAGTAAAAACAGGAGGGCTAAAAACCTCAGATCCTTTGGATCCTGAAGTAAAAAAGTGGTGGGCCACGAAATTAAAGGAAATATACAGTTTGGTTCCTGACTTTGGCGGCTTTTTAGTGAAGGCCAATAGTGAAGGACAACCCGGCCCGCAAGACTTTGGACGCACCCATGCTGATGGTGCCAACATGATAGCCGACGCACTAAAACCTTACAAAGGAATAGTCATGTGGAGGGCTTTTGTCTATAGCCCATCAGATAAGGACCGTGTGATGCAGGCCTATTCAGAATTCTTACCATTGGACGGACAATTCCGGGAAAATGTTATTATTCAGATCAAAAACGGGCCGCTGGACTTCCAGCCACGCGAGCCTTTCAGTCCCCTTTTTGGTGCATTGAAAAAAACTGCCGTAATGCCAGAGCTTCAAATCACCCAGGAATATCTGGGACGTGATATACAATTGGTCTACCTGTCTCCCATGTGGGAAGAATTTCTTAAAAGTGATACTTATCAGGAAGGAAGCGGAAGTACTATAGCGCGGCGTACAGCTGGAAATCTTTACCCTCAGCAATTTACAGCCATTGCTGGCGTAGCTAATATTGGATTAGACTCCAATTGGTGTGGTCATGATTTTGCACAGGCGAACTGGTATGCGTTTGGACGTATGGCCTGGAATAATGAAATGGGCAGTGGGGACATTGCAGAAGAATGGCTGAAACAAACCTTTGTACAAAATGAGCCTGACTTTATTAAGCCGGTAAAAGCCATGATGATGGCCAGCCGGGAAGCAGCAGTCAATTATATGATGCCCCTGGGCCTGCATCATATTTTTGTGGAGAACCATCATTATGGCCCTGCACCATGGTTTGCGAATAAAAACTTAAGGCAAGACTGGACCTCTGTATATTACCATCAGGCAGATACCAATGGCATTGGTTTCAACCGGACAAATACAGGAAGTAACGCAATAAGTCAGTACCGGGAACCCCTGGCTTCCAGATTTAACCACCCCGAAACCTGTCCTGAGATTTACCTGTTATGGTTTCATCACCTTCCCTGGGATTACAAAATGAAAAACGGGCGCATATTATGGGATGAAATGTGCTATAAATATGCTAGTGGAGTAAATGAAGTGCGTAAATTCCAGAAAATCTGGGATCAGGTTCAGCCTTATGTTGATCACCAGCGTTTCTATGCAGTACAGCGTAAACTGCAGCGTCAATGCCGTGATGCTCAAATCTGGAAAGATGCGTGCTTACTTTATTTTCAGCAATTCAGCAAACGACCTGTCCCATTTGATATAGAGCGGCCAGTTCATGATCTGGAATACTTAAAGAACACTCCGCCATCTGCTATATATAATTAACCTCAATAATCAGCACGAGATCAAATCAATGAACGAAAATCAAAACAAGCTAAAAATCGCCATCGTTACGGGTGGCGGTTCGGGAATCGGCCTGGCCATTGCAACAGAATTTATCCGGAACAATATTTATACAATAATTATCGGACGTGACGAATTAAAACTTCAAAAAGCTAAAGAGAAATTGGGGGAATTATGCGAGACGATTACGTTTGATTTGAGTCAGCTTGATGGCATTCCTTCCCTTATCCAGCAAATAGCTGCCAGACATCAGCAAATTGATATCCTTGTCAATAACGCAGGTATCAATATGAAAAAAGAATTCTGCGAGGTTACCGATGCTGATTTTATGCAGATCATTCAAACCAATGTCTTATCGGTATTCAGTATATCAAGGGAAGTTGTCAGCGCTATGCTTCCATTTAAATCCGGCTGTATCCTCAACATAAGCTCGATGGCTGCACAATATGGCATACCCAAAGTAATCGCGTACACCGCAGCAAAAAGTGCAATAGAGGGCATGACTAAAGCCATGGCCGTTGAACTCTCCCCAAAAGGGATCCGTATCAATGCAATTGCGCCAGGTTTTATTTACAGCAACATGTCGGCTAAGGCATTGGATAGTGATCCTGAACGAAAAGCAAAAGTTTACTCCCGCACGCCAATGGGATATCTTGGAGAACCGGAAGACATTGGAACAACAGCAGCTTTTCTGGTTTCTGATGCTGCAAAATACATTACAGGAGTAATATTGCCTGTTGATGGGGGAAATTCAATTGGTTTTTAATAAAGAAAAATATGTTAATGGAACAAACTATGCGCTGGTTCGGCCCAGGCGACCCTGTTAGCCTGCAGGATATCAGACAAGCCGGTTGCAGTGGCGTTGTGACTGCGTTACATCAAATTGCTATTGGGGATATCTGGACAGTTGATGAAATTGAGGAACGGAAAAAAATAGTCGAAGCCGCAGGCTTAACCTGGACGGTAACAGAAAGCCTTCCTGTTCATGAAGACATCAAAAAACAAAAAGATAATTTCCAGCACTACATAGAAAACTATAAGCAAAGTCTTAAAAACCTGGCGGCGTGCGGGATGAAAGTGGTCACTTATAACTTCATGCCCATCCTGGACTGGATGAGAACAGATCTGCAGTATACTTTGGATAACGGAAGTAAAGCTTTACGTTTTGAAAAATCAGCATTTATTGCCTTTGATTTGTTTTTACTCCAAAGGCCTGGTGCTAGTCATGAATATACTGCTGAAGAGCAATCAAAAGCGAAGCAACGCTTTGAGACCATGACTTTAGCTGAAAGATCCTCCTTGTTTAAAACTGCGATGCTGGGTTTACCGGGAAGTGATGAGCCCTTTACAAGGGAACAAATTCTGACAGCACTTGAAACTTATCAGGGTATAGATGCTGATCAGTTAAAAACTCATTTACTCCATTTTTTAAGAGAGATTACACCTGCAGCTGAATTGGCGGGAATAAAATTGGCTATTCATCCCGATGATCCACCTTATCCAATCCTGGGATTACCCAGAATTGTGAGTACAGAACAGGATGTCAGAGAAATATTTGAAGCTGTGCCCTCACCTGCAAATGGCTTATGTTTCTGTACAGGTTCCTTTGGAGCAAGACCAGACAATGATTTATCCGGTATGGTCAGACGTCTGGCCGGACGTATTCATTTCCTTCATCTGCGGAGCACTCAGCGTGATGAGCAGGGAAATTTTTACGAAGCCAATCATTTAGAGGGGAATGCTGGTATGGCTGAGGTCGTAAAGGAAGTCATTTTACTGTCCAAAAGAAAAAATATATCCATTCCTATGCGTCCCGACCACGGACACCAGATGCTCGATGATTTTAAAAAAAAAACTTATCCCGGATACTCAGCCATAGGAAGGTTAAAAGGCCTTGCCGAATTGCGTGGCCTGGAAATGGGGATTTCGTATTCACTTACAGCAGAACAACTATGATGAAGAAACTTATTTTATTCCTGCTGATGATCGGTTTGAATAGCTTTGCCAGGGCTGCTGGTATTGATCCGTTCATCTCTAAAAAATATGTACCAGGCAGTTTCTGCATTGCACGGGGAGAAAAAACGGCTAACCTTATAGTCAGTGACAATGAATGGAAAGGCGTAGTCAGGGCCGCCAAAGATCTTCAGGATGACTTCAGAAAAGTAACCGGCAAACCCGCAGCGCTCCATACCGGTCAGGTAGCCCCGATGTCGATTATTATCGGTACCATTGGCCACAGCACAATCATTGATCAGTTAATTAAAACCAATAAAATTAACCCGTCCGGCGTTTCTGGAAAATGGGAAACTACTTTAATTCAAGTGGTAAAAAATCCTGTACCAGGGATAGATAGTGCACTTGTGATTGCCGGCAGCGATAAGCGGGGAACCATCTATGGAATTTATGAACTGTCCAGCCAGATAGGGGTTTCACCCTGGTATTACTGGGCCGATGTGCCGCCGCAAAAGAGCAATACACTGTATGTTATTTCTGGCCGTCACGTCACTACTACACCCGCTGTAAAATACAGGGGCATATTTTTAAATGACGAGGCACCAGCTTTATCAGGGTGGTCCAAAAAAGAATTTGGTGGTTTTAATCATAAATTTTATGAAAAGGTCTTCGAACTGATCCTTCGTCTTAAAGGAAATTACCTGTGGCCGGCCATGTGGGGAAGCGCTTTTAACGATGACGACAAGATGAACCCTGTTCTGGCCGATGAATATGGCATCGTAATCGGCACTTCCCACCACGAGCCACTGACAAGGGCCCATGATGAATGGAGAAGGTACAAAGGCGGTAAATGGAACTATGAACAAAATCCGGAACAACTCAAAGCATTTTGGGAAAGTGGCCTGAAACGCGTTGCGGATAAAGAGCAAATTATAACTGTAGGCATGCGGGGAGATGGTGATGAACCGATGACTGAAGGAACAGCGACTGCTTTGCTTGAAAAAATCGTCAGGGATCAGCGGGAAATCATTACAAAAGTAACCGGAAAACCAGCAGACCAGACCCCACAGCTCTGGGCATTGTATAAGGAAGTCCAGTCTTATTATGATAAAGGCATGCGTGTACCGGATGATGTGACCTTGCTCCTTTGTGATGACAACTGGGGGAATATCAGAAAACTTCCTGCTTTAACGGAAAAACCAAGGACCGGCGGATACGGGATTTACTATCATTTCGATTATGTGGGCGGCCCAAGGAATTATAAATGGATCAATACCAATTCAATCCAGAAAATATGGGAACAAATGAACCTGGCCCATCAGTACAATGCCAACCAGATCTGGATTGTAAATGTTGGTGATTTAAAACCTATGGAGTTTCCAATTCAGTTCTTTTTAGATTATGCCTGGGCACCGGATGCCATTCCGGCTGAAAAACTGAAGCAATATACGATTAACTGGTGCAGCAGGCAATTTGGGACGAAATACGCTTCAGAAACTGCCGGTATCCTGGAGACCAGTTCAAAATACAATAGCAGGATAAAACCAGAGCTACTGAATGAAAACACCTATAGCCTGGTAAACTACAGGGAATTTGAAAACGTTGTCAATAATTACAAGACACTTGAAAACAGGGCCAGACTGATCTTCAATCAGCTGGATAAAGACAGGAAAGATGCTTATTACCAATTGGTTTCACATCCCATTGAGGCCAGTGCAAACCTCCATGAACTTTACTACACTATTGCGAAAAACAAGCTTTATGCTAAACAAAGCCGGATACGGACAAATAAGCTCGCCGAAAAAGCAGATTCCTTGTTTAAAAAAGATATAGAGATTACACATTTTTATAACAAGATCATGGCTGGTGGTAAGTGGGACCATATGATGGATCAAACCCATATTGGTTACACAAACTGGCAGGAACCCGAACAAAACAAAATGCCTGAAACTTATAGAATTGCAGCAGCCAGTACAAGCCTTGGTTTGGCAATTGAAGGGTCAGATATCAGCTGGACCGGGAAAAACAGGATCAACAAAGATTTTCCGGTATTGGATAACCTGAATAATAAAAAACATTATTTTGAGCTTTTTAATACCGGTGCCGGTAAGCTGACCTATAACATTACTGCTCCGTCTTATGTCATCATTAAAGAAAAAAAGGGGATAATTCAAGATGAAAAAAGAATTGATTTAAGTATAGACTGGACAAGAGCCCCCAAAGGTAAAGCAGTGACTCTGATCACTATTAACGGAAGTGACGGTACTGAATTAACCCTTCCAGTCCCAACTTATTACAACAAAACATTTAATGGTCAGGCAGGAAATTTATTTTTTCCTCAAAGCGGATATATTGCCATAGAGGCCCCCCATTATACAAAGGCTGTCAGGAGCAAAACTGTTTCCTGGAAAACAATTCCGGGTTATGGTAAAACTTTAGCCGGAGTAATTCCGTTTCCGGTCACCTCTGCTGCTCAAAAACCAGGTAAAAACAGTCCTCACCTTACTTATGATATTTACCTTGATCAGGCAGGTACCTATACCCTGAACTCATTCATTTCGCCAACGATAGACTTTACAAACACTGATGGTTTAAAGTTCGCTATTTCCATAGATAATAATCCTGCAACCATCGTCAACATCAGTAAGGATTATCAAACCGAAGCAGCCTGGGGACGATCAGTAGCCAATAGCATTAAAATCTTTAAAACATCCTTAAAATTTGATAAACCAGGAAAACATACTTTAAAATACTGGATGGTGAATCCTGGTGTAGTACTACAAAAACTCGTACTGGATCTTGGTGGGTTAAAACCAAGCTTTCTGGGACCTCCTGAAACATTTAAAAGCAATTTAAAATAAACAAGTTACAACCTATCCTAAAATCATGAATAAACTTAAACAGCATTCAGCCCTCGCTATTACCATAGCCATGCTGGCTACAACTACAAGTTCGTGTCAGCAGCCTGCTCATACGGCAGGCACGAAAACCACAGATACGACAAAAAAAATAAAATACCTTTCTCAGCCTCTGATTTCCGAAATTTATACCGCAGATCCGTCTGCCCATGTTTTCAATGGTAAAATATATATTTATCCTTCACATGATATTGAAGCAGGTACACCAGAAAATGACAATGGCGATCATTTTGACATGCGGGATTACCATATTCTGAGTATGGATAGTGTCAGCGGTAAGGTTACAGACCACGGTGTGGCTTTAAGCATCAAAGATATTCCATGGGCAGGCCGGCAACTCTGGGCTCCTGACGCTGCGTTTAAAAATGGCACCTATTATCTCTATTTCCCTGTTAAGGATAAACAAGATATATTCAGAATCGGTGTAGCAACCTCAAAAAACCCAGCCGGGCCATTCAAAGCGGAACCAAAACCAATTGAAGGAAGTTATAGCATAGATCCTGCGGCTTTCACGGACACAGATGGGAATACTTACTTATATTATGGTGGCATCTGGGGAGGTCAGCTACAACGCTGGAATAATGGAAATTATAATGCTGATGGTTCTAAAACTGATTCAGGCAAAGAAGATGAACCTGCCCTTACTGCTAAGGTAGCAAAGATGAGCGCTGATATGTTAAGTTTTGACGGACCAGTAAAAGATGTGGTAAT
Source organism: Pedobacter sp. WC2423 (assembly GCF_040822065.1). Taxonomy (NCBI): domain Bacteria; kingdom Pseudomonadati; phylum Bacteroidota; class Sphingobacteriia; order Sphingobacteriales; family Sphingobacteriaceae; genus Pedobacter; species Pedobacter sp. WC2423. The sequence goes on along the minus strand of NZ_CP162005.1, from coordinate 5,411,863 downwards.
TTTAGATAAAGCTGGTAAGCCACTGTTAACTAAAGACCATAACAGAAGATTTTTTGAGGGCGCATGGATGCATAAATACAATGGCAAATATTACTTTACGTATTCAACTGGTGATACGCATTTTCTTGCCTATGCAACCAGCGATAGTCCTTATGGGCCTTTTATTTACCAGGGAACGTTTATGGAACCTGTTCAGGGATGGACTACACATCATTCTATCATAGAACAAAAAGGCAAATGGTATATTTATTATCATGACACCCAGCTATCCGGAAAAACACACCTGAGAAACATCAAAGTAACCGAACTGAAGCATAACGCAGATGGAAGTATACAACTGATAAAGCCTGTACTGCAATAAAAACAGAAGCTTAGCATAAACCCTGTGATCTGCTTTAAATGAAAGCAGGTCACAGGGTTTTTTATTTAATGCTTATTGATAACCGTTATTCTGTGGATATTTCGGCCCCGATAATACCGCATCAATTAAGGTTTGCGGGATCGGTCTTCTGGTATGAAAATCCTGAATGTTAGGTGCACCAATTGCATTGTACATTTTTACACGTCTAACCAGCTGCCTGGTCCTCACCAGATCGTACCAACGACGCGGATCCCCATAAAGTTCGCGGGAATATTCTTCCAAAATCAAATCCATACCGTTGGGCGAGCTGCCTGTACTGGTATTGTTGGGTATACTTAATTGAGAAAGCTGTTCGCTGGTCAGGGTCATCGCAGCAGCATTTGAAGCATTTGCCGAAGCCATAGTTTCCTCAGTTACGCGGAACTGATTTTTAGCAACAGTTTGTGCATCTGCTGGTGTCCGGTAAGCTGCTCTTTGCCTGATCACATTCAGTGATGTTGCTGCCGCATTAACATTACCCAGCATATAATTAGCTTCTGCATTCATCAGATAAACTTCAGAAAATCGCATTAAAACAATTGGTCTGCTCGAAAAGTCGAGTATTCCGGTACGTGCAGGATCATCAAACTTTTTCACTGTTGGAAAAATAGTGTTGTTAAATTGCTTTGGAGTAACGATTAACCCTTTAAAGGCATCCCGGCGGGCCATGGTAACATCCGTACTAGGCATCAATATAGCAGTATCACCATCCACAGGCCGTTGATATGCGCTTAACGAAACATTAGAAGCAGGTATCAGCTTCCCTTTCACTCCACCAGTACTGGTTAAACCTGCAGCTACATTTGTATTACAAATCCAGAAGGTCTGGAAAGTCGCATCATATCGCGTGTCATGTACCTGATCTTTGAAGGCTACATTCATTGTATAGGGTACATTTGGTGCCAGACGCGTATAGGGACGCCCGTTATACACGTCGCGGAGCATACCCGATTTAGTAGAGAGTTTTTGCGGTACGGCATCAACTCCAGCAACATTATCTACCCCAGGCCCTACGTAGTTAAAGCGCTGCAATACATAAAGCTGGTTGATCCCATAACCGCCTGAGCCTTGCTGAACATATCCTGAATATTGAGGATCTGAGATCCCGTAATCAATATTGAACATATTTTCCTTACCATAATCATTGACAGGTTTATGAACATCATTATAGTTTTGCCACAAGCTGAGACCATAGGTACCCTTATTGGCAATCAGATTCGCTGTCAGCTCTGCCGCCTTCTGAAAATCATCAGCATGTTTGATTTCTGTATAACCTCTGGTCAGGTAGACTTTGGCCAGAAAAGCATTCGCTACAGCAACAGTAGCAGTTTTACCAACTCCACCTGCCGAGAACGGATTTGAACCGGTAATGGTATTTGGTAATGCAGCTGCCGCCTCTGTAAGATCCTGGATGATCAGGTCGTAGATTTCAGTAAGCTGGGCCGGTTTATCTTCTGAGGAAGCTTGTGTAATAAAAGTTGTATGTAAGGGGATACCACTTTTTTGTGTAGCCGTTAGTCCGCCATAGGTTTGCACCAGGTAAAAATAGATGAAACCACGAAGAAACTTTGCCTGGGCAACGTATTGAGTTCTTGCAGTGACATCAGTAATCGATGAAGCGTATTGTAAAACGCCATTAAGGGTATTAATATCTACATACAGTCCCATTATATCAGGTGTATTGGAAGAATTTATACCGTTATAGGAATTCAGGATCGGGGCAATAGTTCCGGCGCTGCCACCAGAAATATTTTCATCAGTACCATTATAATAGAAAACAAGGCCTTCGCCTGAAAAAGCACCTCTTAAGTCATTGTACACACCTGTAACGGCTGCCTGAACACCACCTGGTGTACCAAAATAATTAGGATATAGTCCAGCTCTCGGGCTTTCGTTTAACACCTTTTTACAACCACTGTCTATCATTAACACTGCTAAAGCAGCAATTACAAAGCTGGTTTTATTAAATATTCTCATCTCTATTTCAATTTAGAAGCTTGCATTAATACCAAAAATAAAATCACGTGTTTGCAGTCCCGGACTGATCCCTACACCACGATAAGGCGCTCCGTTAGGATTATTGGGATCAAAACCGCCAATGTTACCACTTGCTGATACAGCCGCCGGAGCAATTGCATTAGATCCTGCAACATTATAAACAGACTCTGCATCAGGAACGGAAAAACTATTTTTTCTGATCGGTGCATAGATAAAGAACGGATTGGTCACGTTGGCATAAACCCGCAATGAATTCATACCTAAGCGTTTTACTAGCTTTCCTGGCAAATTATAACCTAAATTGATACTTTTCGCCCTGATGAACGAGCCATCATAATATTGTAATGTTGAATAATAGCTGCCCTGGTTCTGAGCATTTGGCTGAGGAAATGCATTGGTTGGATTGTCAGGTGTCCAGTAATCAATAACCGGCTGATTGTGACGACCGATATTCAGAAACTGCCATCCGTTTAAGGCAGAGTTAGAAGAAGATACGTAGGGAACAATGGTAGTAAATTTCATTCTGCCCTGGATAACTATACTCAGGTCAAAATTTTTGTAGCTAAACCTGTTAGTTAGACCCAGGGCATACTTAGGCTGAAAATTGCCTATAAGCTGATTATCATTGGCATCAATTTTTCCGTCTTTATTAAAATCCTCAATTTTGATCTGCCCGGGTTTGGCGCCAAAAGCAGCAGCCTGGGCCGCTTCGTTACTCTGCCATATCCCTATTTTCTTCAGATCATAAATAACGCTTAACGGCTGCCCCACAAACTGACCTGCTCCTATATTAGTCAGCCCACCATTCGGTAACTCTACCACACGCTCGCGGCTAAAGGCAATATTAAAATCTGTTGACCAGTTGAAGCCACCGGCTTTTTGAATATTAACGCTGCTAAGCGTAATCTCCAGCCCTTTATTGGCAGATGTACCTAAGTTAGAAGCCTGGTTACCTGCACCATTGGTTATTGGTAACCTGTTTCCAAGAATGATATCTGTAGTTTTTGTTTTGTATACCTCTACCGAACCGGTAAGCCTGCTTTTCAGCAATGAAAAATCCAAAGCGATATTATATTCACCGGTACGCTGCCAGGTCAGATTTTCATTGACCAGTGTAGTTACCCGCACGCCCTGCGCATTTCCCGCAGCGGTGCCACCATATTGATATTTACTGGAACTTAACTGCCCTAAAGTTCCATAAGGATTTATAGTACTTATAGTTGATGTTTGTCCGTAACCGGCACGCAGTTTCAAATTGTCTATAAAGGTAAACTGCTTCATGAAGTTTTCATTGCTGATTATCCAGCCTAAACCTACAGATGGATAAGTGGTACGCTGATGTCCTTTGGCCAGCGCAGAGTTGGCATCAGAACGAATAGTAGCGGTTAAGTTATATTTATCGTTAAAGGTATAGTTTAAACGGCCAAGGAATGATATCAGCCCCTGTTCAGCGAATGTGCCGTTTACAGCAGTGATGGTAGAAGCCAGCCCCAGATTAGCATTCCGGTTAGCATCCGAAGGAATACCTGTGGCATTAATGCTGGAGTTTTCATTGTGCTGAAGCTCAGTAGTAAAACCTGCTACAAAATTAACGCTGTGCTTTTTAGCAAAGATGTTATCGTAGGTCAGTAAATGCTCCTGAGCCAGGCGATACTGATAATTGTTAACTGTACTGGCATTGGTCTTGGCTATCGTTACAATGTCTGCTCCATTGATCCCGTTGTAGGTTCCCTGTAAGGACTGCGAAAAATTATAATTCAAACTATAGCGGTATTTTAAATGGTCAAACGGAGTTACCTCTGCATAAACAATGTCGTTGTGTATAAATCCACGTGTATTGTTGTAATACTGATCTGGACTGCGCCCCGGCAATAAAGGGTTTATAGTGGTCGCATCAAGCTGATCAATCTGAGGCAGAATATTTAAACTCCCATCAGCATTAAAAGGATAAGTTAACGGGCTTATAAATCTCGCATTCTGCAATTGATCTCCTCCTCCTTCATTTATTAGCCGTAGTGTAGTCAGCGTACTCAATCCAAACTTGAGGTACTTATTTAATTTATGATCAATAGTACCATTTAATGATATCCGTTTAGTTGAGTTATTTGGTTGCAGCGCTGTATTTACACGGTAACCTAAACCAACAGTAAACTGCGTTTTCTCCGTTCCGCTTGAGACTCTTAAGCTTTGATCCCAGACCATCGCGCTTTTTAACAATAAATCAGGATAGTTAGTGCTTATTCCTTCGCTCAGTGCGCGCTTCTGTATATCGGTCAGAGCATGAGGATTTGTGCTCCCGCTACCCTGCATGATCGCCCCTTGCAGCGCATCTTCCTGGAGTTTTGCAAATTGTGTTCCATTCAGGAGCTTCAGGTCTCCCTGGAGCGTGTTGATCCCCACATAAGAATCATAAGAGGTAACAGTTTGTCCCACACGGCCACGATTAGTGGTCACCAAAAGTACTCCACCGGAAGCACGGGAACCGTAAATAGCAGTGGCAGAAGCACCTTTCAATACATCAATGCTTTTAATGTTATTCGGATCAATATTTTCAATGGAGTTATAATAAGGCTGTCCATCCAGCACAATCAGTGGTCCGTCTGTACCAGGAGCTGCTCCTATAGTCCGGTTACCACGCAGGCTGATGATAGGCCCATTACTGCTATTCACTACATCTAAACCGGCTACACGGCCTTTCAACTGTTCAATAACGTTGGAAGCGGGGATTTCCTGCAAGGTTTTGGCACTAATTGTAGCTATTGTTCCGGTAACATCCTGTCTTTTCAAAGAGCCGTAGCCCACAACAACCACTTCATTAAGATCACGGTTATTTTTCACAAGAGATATTGTACCAAGATTGCCGGACTGCGGGGTTATTGCTTTCTCTAAATCCGTATAACCAATGTAAGAAATGGTTATTTTAGTGGTATTAGCCGGAATCTGTAATGTAAAATTACCGGTATTGTTTGTACTGACACCAGTGTTTGTACCACTGATTTTAACAGACGCCCCGATCAGGGACTCTCCTTTTTCATCTACAACCTTTCCACGTATGGAGATTGTTTGTGCAAAAAGGGATAAGGAAAATCCATTTACTAATACTATAATCAGTATGATTTTCCAACATTTCATAAATCTAAGTTTTATCATAAAAGCTCATTAATTTGGTTATTTGGTTGATAAAAATGAATGCCCCGTATTTATAAGGGACTTTAATCCTGCTGTAATACACTGGTTTTTTTCAGGTTTGAGTTTTGATCATTATGGTGGTTTTAATATTTGGTTAAGGTTTATTGAGCCCGGTAAAAGAGGACCATAATGATTTCGTTTTTCTGATCAGCACAAAAAAATATTCAGCCAGGCAAAACAATCGGTCTGGCTAAAATAAATCATAACTATGGCGATTCAAATGTGCATGGTTTAGTCAAAACCTAATGTTACGTTTCATCAAAATGATATAACTAATGTTCAATAGCCGCCAAATTTTGTACACAATGAAATTATACGGTTATCAAATTGAGCACCGGGCAATATCAGTCTGGAATAAGCGTACTACAGAGGTGCAACAGGACAGCGTGAAATTTAATTTTTGATGAAAGATGACACAGACATTTGTAGTATAACTATAAACATCAGTGGCACACTTTCTCATATAACTTATTCAAATTAGCTATAGTGGTATTTAAAGCCTCACTACCTCAAGAATCAACCAAATATTTAAATAAATCTTACCAATTATGAAAAAAAAAATTTTACAGATTGCTACGGCAATTTTACTGCTCGCCACGGGTTGTAGTAAAAATCAACCTCAACCCGAATTAGCCCCTGAAACCATCGGGAAAAAACAACAAGGTACAAACGCAGCAATTTTAGCAACAGCGACGGTCGACGCGAATACTGTGCAACAAAAAATACAGGGCTTTGGGGGAGCAAGTATTTTAACCTGGATTGCTGATCTTACAAGCGACCAGAGAACTAAAGCCTTCTCTACCAGTTCTGGTATAGGGCTGAGTATACTTCGTGTCATGGTACCTACGAACAGCAGCAGTTTTGCAGCTGAAAAACCTACCATAGACGTGGCTAAAAGTTTCGGTGCAAAAGTTATTGCACAAGCCTGGAATGCACCACCGAGTATGATGAACGGGGTACATTTAAATACTGGATCATACGCCGCATATGCAGCTCATTTGAAAGCCTACAATACAGCTGTGGGTGGTGTTTACGCTATCAGTCCGTTTAATGAACCCAATTACTCCCCATCAGGATGGATGGAAGGTACAGCAACCGAGGTGGCTAATTTCGTTGCTGCACAAGGAAGCAATTGCGGTGCTCCGATAGCTGGACCGGAACCGCTTAATATGGGCCAGACTTTCATTAACACTTATTTAGCAAATACCGCTGCAAAATCCAAAACCAGTTTTGTATCCGGACATATCTATGGTGCCCCTCCTTATAATCTAGGAAACATTGGCAAAGAAGTCTGGATGACTGAACACTATACCAATTCCAGTATCAGCGGTAATGATTGGGGAAATGCAATGAATGCAGCCAAAGAAATACATGATTGTATGAACGTAGGATGGTCTGCATATGTATGGTGGTATATACGCAGGTCTTACGGGCCAATAGATGAAAGCAGCAATATCACCAAACTTGGCTATGTATTAGCCCAGTATGCCAGATACGTTCGTCCTGGATATAATAAAATATCCTGCACGTCTAACCCTTCATCTGGTGTATATGTTACGGCATATAAAAGCGGAACAAAATTGGTGATGGTTATTGTCAATCAAAATTCCGCAGCGACTTATCAGGACTTTAATTTCAGCGGAATTAATGTGGCTGGCTTTAATCGCTATTTTACCACCAGTTCAGCAAACCTCAGTACAAACAGTTTTGCTGTAACAGGCAGTAGTTTCGGCGTAAATCTCGCTCCTTCAAGCGTTACGACATTAGTATCCTATTAATGTTTTCAAGGTAGTTTGACAGCATTTCAAACTTCAGTAAGCATAAGATAGAAATTAAGAAGGCACCGGATTTGGTGCCTTCTTTTTATAATACGATAAGATCTTTACTTATTATTTTAAATCAAACCTGTCCAGGTTCATTACCTTACTCCAGGCACTCACAAAGTCTTTAACAAATTTATCCTGAGCATCGGCACTTGCATAGATTTCTGCAACAGCTCTCAATTCTGAATTAGAGCCAAAAACAAGGTCAGCACGGGAACCTTTCCATTTTGTTTCACCGGTAGCACGATCGCTTCCTTCATAAAGTTCCTTGTCTGCAGATGCTGCTTTCCATACAGTACTCATATCAAGCAGGTTTACAAAGAAATCGTTGGTAAGCTGACCAGGACGTGAGGTGAAAACACCATTTTGAGATCCATCAAAGTTAGTATTGAGTACACGCATACCGCCAACCAGTACCGTTAACTCAGGTGCTGTTAGTGTCAGCAAATGAGCCTTATCTATCAGCAGCTCTTCGGTGGATACAGGGACTTTCGATTTACGATAGTTACGGAAACCGTCAGCAGCAGGCTCCAGATATCCGAATGATTCTACATCAGTCTGTGCCTGTGAGGCATCTGTACGGCCTGGCGCAAAAGGAACTGTGATGCCAGCTGCTTTCTCAACACCTGCACAACCAGCCAGTACGATTAAATCTGCCAGTGAAACTTTTTTATTATTTGTCTGTGCGTCATTAAATTCCTTTTGAATACTTTCCAGTACATCCAGTACTTTTTGCAATTGCGCCGGATTATTCACCTGCCAGTATTTTTGTGGAGCAAGGCGGATACGGGCACCATTAGCACCACCGCGCTTATCAGAACCACGGAAAGTAGAAGCGGAAGCCCAGGCTGTGGAAACCAGCTCAGCTACACTTAAACCTGATTCTAATACTTTTGCTTTCAACGCTGTAATGTCACTTTCAGTGATCAGTACATGATCAACTGCTGGAACAGGATCTTGCCAAAGTAATTCTTCTTGCGGTACATCAGGCCCCAGATATCGTGCTACAGGCCCCATATCACGGTGTGTTAATTTATACCATGCACGTGAAAAAGCATCAGCAAACTCATCCGGGTTTTCAAAGAAGCGTCGTGATATTTTCTCATAAGCCGGATCAAATCTTAAAGCAAGATCGGTAGTCAGCATAGTTGGCAGCTGTTTTTTTGAGTCGTCAAATGCATCAGGAATAATAGCCTCTGCATTCTTAGCAACCCATTGATGTGCTCCAGCCGGGCTTTTAGAAAGCTGCCATTCAAAGCCAAACAGGTTTTCAAAGAAATTATTACTCCATTGGGTTGGCGTTTTAGTCCATGTGACTTCCAGTCCGCTGGTGATTGTATCTGCACCTTTACCAGAGCCATAACTATTGCTCCAGCCCAGGCCCTGCATTTCGGTATCTACAGCTTCAGGCTCTTTGCCCACATGATCAGCAGATGCAGCACCATGGGTTTTGCCAAAGCTATGTCCACCAGCGATTAATGCAACCGTCTCCTCATCGTTCATGGCCATTCTGCCAAATGTATCGCGGATATCTTTAGCAGACGCAACAGGGTCAGGATTACCGTCAGGCCCTTCAGGGTTCACATAGATCAATCCCATTTGTACAGCTGCAAGCGGTTTTTCCAGATTGCGGGAATGAACATCACCATCGGCATCGTCTTCTGAGACCAGTACACCATGCCCATCTACACCAGGTGAACCATGTGCATAACGCAAATCTCCGCCTAACCAGGTGGTTTCATTGCCCCAGTAAACGGATTCATCTGCTTCCCATACATCTTCACGTCCGCCAGCATAGCCAAAGGTTTTAAAACCCATTGATTCCAATGCGATATTACCGGTGAGGATCATCAGATCCGCCCATGAAATCTTATTACCATATTTTTGTTTAATTGGCCAGAGTAATCTGCGGGCTTTATCCAGACTGACGTTATCCGGCCAGCTGTTAAGAGGTGCAAAACGCTGCAGTCCTGCACCTGCCCCACCACGCCCGTCGCCTACACGATAGGTTCCGGCACTGTGCCATGCCATACGGATGAACAAACCACCATAGTGACCAAAATCTGCCGGCCACCAGTCTTGCGAGTCGGTCATTAATGCATGAAGATCGCTTTTTACGGCTTCAAGGTCGAGGCTTTTAAAAGCTTCGGCATAGTTAAAATCTTCACCCATAGGATTTGATAAAGAGGAATGCTGACGCAGGATACTCAGCTTTAACTGGTTAGGCCACCAGTCGTTATTCCGGGTTCCGCCACCCCCAACATTATGCTTCATACTGCCATTATGAAATGGGCATTTACTGATGTCATTTGATTCTCTTTCCATATATTTTATAAGTTTATATTCAATAATAGTTAAGCCTGATAATGGCAAAGCATTATAAATTTATGATATTGAATGATATAATCACAATCAATTATTTCTATGTCAAATAGTTAAAATCTATTATCTTAAAGAATCGCTTCAGGGACGCTTTTGGGGTACCTATATCGCAGGTTATGAATAGAACAGCTGAAAATTAAAATTATGATATTTTGATAAGAGAGAATTTTATATGTCAGTATGCTATGACTTAACGTGATCTGTATAGTGATTCAGATAAAAAATATAAGTTCCTGATTACCAATTAAATCCTCAATTAATGGCTCAAATGACTCTTTTGTATAGAAATTGGCATAATATTTCGTAAATTTGTACTGGATATTTGAAAAGGAGTAGTTAACCACAAATATTTGTACGTATTGGGGCCGTTTTGGATTTGACAGGGCGGAGGTACGTATGTTAGCATGCAGTGCGTTGTACGGGGAGCACTTTAAAGTGAACGTTCACACTTTGATTGGCGAAAATAACTACGCCTTAGCTGCTTAATTTAGAATTAAATAGCTTTTGTCCCTCTGGCTGCTGCGTTTTTAGGCCGGAATCAGGGGCATCGAAATAATTACGCTGGCAATTGTAAGGTATGGTACAGTTGTAAGATAAAATACCTAAGGAGAAAGGCAAGGTAGGTTTCCGGCCCGTCTGATCCCGAAAATAGAGTGGAAAATAAGCATGTAGAAGGCATAATTTGCCACGCAACTGGACAAGGGTTCGAACCCCTTCGGCTCCACTAAGGCCTTTGAGAACATCTCAAAGGCCTTTTTTAATGCTTCTTATAGTATTGTTAACTTGGAAAATGAATACGTCATATATAGGAAATAGGGCTTTTCTATATATGATGCCTGTATCATGTATAGAAAAGCCCTATTTCCTATACATGATAATTAGTTATTGTTCGCTTTGCTGAGAAATTTAAGCTCTTCGAAGGATTAGCTTTGTGATTTATAAAATTTCAGTACTGGCGTCAAATAGTTCATGTAATTTCTGCTGTAACAATTTTTTATCTGGCAACTGCGTTTGATATTCCGCAACCATTGTTGAAGACAGACTTCGGCTTAGCGCATATTCTACTACTTCATTATCCTTATCTTTGCATAATAGAATTCCTATACTAGGATTTTCATTTTGCTTTTTAACATCTCTGTCTAGTGCTTCCAAATAAAAATTTACTTTTCCCAGATGTTCTGGTTTAAACTTGTCTGTCTTCAATTCAAATGCTACCAGACACTGCAATCCTCTATGATAGAATAGTAAATCAAGATAGAAATCGCTATTCCCGACCATTACTTTATACTCTTCGCCAATAAAGATAAAATCCCTGCCTAACTCCAGAATAAAGGTTTTCATTTGTTTGATCAACCCTTTTTGTAATTCACTTTCACTAAATGGCTCAGATAAATTCAAGAACTCAAATACATAGCTGTCTTTAAAACTATTAATCTCAGGATAGGTTTCTCTCAGCGCCGTTGAGACTTTTGAATTTCCTATCATAGTTCTTTCAAATACCACAGATGTAATCTGGCGTTCAAGTTCTCTAAAACTATAGTTCTCTTTTTTAGCCAGTTTTAGATAGAATTCTCTTTCTTCAGTAGTTTTACATCTTGAGAATATGGATAAATTATGTGACCAGCTTATTTCTCTCAACAGTGTTGAGAGTTTTGGTGAATCTTTATAGCTCTCGTAAAACTGCTTCATTCTCCAAAGGTTTTTGTTAGAAAATCCTTTTAAATCCGGCTCGTTTCGATCTAAGTATTTGGCTAATTGATCTACAATAGATTGACCCCATTCAGCAGTTTCAATCTTTTTGCTAATATATTCCCCAATTTTCCAGTAAAGATCAATTAGTTCTGTATTAACAGATTGATAGCATTGAATCTGGCCTGTTTAATAAATTGAATAACCTCTGTAAATTGTTTTTCTAGCATATTAAGTTAATTGGAAGCAAATACTTTTACCAAAATTACATAGAATATGGCAGATTAATTATTATCAGAGGCTGCGTAAAAATATTGCCTCTCTTCTTATGTGATAAAGAGAATTATGTACTCAGATATGATCACACATTATTCTGGCAAATGGGGTTCGATATGCCCCCTCTAGCCTCTTAAAACCGATCAATATTCAATTTCTTCATTCACCTCTTTTTCCAAAACATTTTCCTCATTAACCTCCCTAACAAGCATCAAAAGCCTTACAAAGGGTTCATTTAAATCACCCTCAGTTCCACGAAAGGCCTCTGAGATAACCTCAGAGGCCTTTTTTTCGCTCTTTTATGTTGTCTCTGTACTTAATGACATGTTTTAAATCTTTATCGAAAAAAAGTATAATCATTAATTACGAGTGCACCTTCCTCATTAGATGCTTTAAATTTATGATTCATTTTATAAGCAATATATTTTAACAAAGCCCACGTTTTTTAAATTATTGGAATGAGCTGAGATATGCGTAGAGGTTACTACCCGAAGATCTCTTTATATTTGTTCTCAATTACTATTATTTCCTCGTTTTTTAATTCCTGAAACTCTTTTGTTTTTGCTCTCTCAGACAACTCGCCATTGTTTTGCTCAAGAAAACGTACAAGAAGTGCAACAATCTTGTCAGGCATCTCAAAATGATCATCTAAATATTCTTTCATGAGATCGTATTTTTCAAGATAGGAGACTTCTTCGGGGATTGTTTTTTCTACTGTTTGTAAAACGCACTTATATAAAAATTCCGCTTGTTTAGTTGCATCAAAATATCGGTATAGATCAATTGTATCGTTTAGTATTTCTACATTGTTATCTCTGGTTGGTTTCCAGTCTATTTGATCAAGACGTGGTTTTGAATAGTTTTCTAAGACGCGACGGTATTCATCCAATCCATTTAGGATTATTGCAGAAACCGGGAAAATAATTCCTTTAGAAACGTATTCCTTTCTGAGTAGGACATGATGTATGAGATATCTATGTATTCTTCCGTTACCATCTACGAATGGATGAATAAACACAAATCCAAAAGCGATCATTGCTGCGGCAACTACGGCGTCAAATGAATCGTCCTTCTCCAATTTTTGATCAGTGTCAATCAGGCCTTGTATAAGTGAACTAACGTCTTGCCATTTAGAAGATACATGATCTGGGATTGGCGTTCCATACCTTCTGTCATGTTCTCCGATAAAACCTTCATCCGTACGCCATCCCATTTTAGTAAATCTGGAATTATCAATCACAATTTCCTGTAGTCTGAGCAGTTCATTTTTATCTATAGGTTTAAGCCCAGCTTGTCCAATTGCCCGTCCCCATCTTTGAGCACGGTTTTGTGGAGGCTTTTCTCCCTCTATAGCATAAGATGCTTTTGAATCCTTAAGCAAAAGAAAAGCCGCTGTTCTAGCCATTACATCTGGATGAATTTTTCCAATGATAACTTTTATCTGTTGTGCTAAATCCAATTCAATTAAGTTTTTAAGGAAAGAGGTTTTGCGAACAAGAGGACAAAATTCCCGCACTCCAGGAAGGTTATTCCGAATACGATGTCTTTTTGAGGGAAGGGGGTGGCTGCCAAATTGTAGCTTTGTATCTACCAAATCAACATAGTTACCAGCCGACAAATCCTTCAAATCTAAATTGACTCCCATTAGCCATTCGTATAAAAACCATATTCTTTTACTGTATTGTCCCGTAGGTTCAAGTGAAATAATAGATTCTATATCAATAGGGGCAACCAATGCAAATATTTTTTTTAATACACCTAACTCTATACCTTCATATTTCAAAGCAAATGTCAAATGCCCCATTAATGATTCCTCAGGCTGATGTCTAGGCGTAAAGACAATCCATTCTTGCGTTTCATATTGCTTGTGCTTCTGACTGATTAATGCTAGTCTGTCGGGCAATGGCACTTCTAACTTAAAGAAACCAATCAAAGCGGCATAACCGACTATCGATCCCTCTTCAGGAGCGGTTCTTTCATGAAAAACAGTTATTTTTTGTGAAAAATGATTATTATTTGACGCCATCTGTGAATTTTGATTATTCAAATATAGGAAACGAAGGGGATTTGTCATATATTAAAACTTATGATTCTGAAATCAGAACAAATGCAGCACGTTCATAGCTACATTTTACTGGTTTTCACCACAGTATCGTATGGTTTATCACATCTGGTACAGGCTCAAACTTGTATCATGTAAAGACTTCTGGATATTTTATACATGATAAGCTTCTCATGTATAAACTCTTTACATGAAATTTAAGTATTCTATAATTTTAAACAAATAAGGGTCGATAAAATCTCCTTTGCCTCTGAAAAGAGATCAAAATGTACTTCCATTTTCAATACTTTTTTACTAAAACATTTTCCTCATTAACTGCCCTAACCAGCATCAAAAGCCGTACAAAGGATTTATTTAAACCCTCCCAATCTCCACAAAAGGCATCTGAGATAATATCAGATGCCTTTTTTATTAACCAGGAATAGAATAGTATTGTTATTTTTTTGTCCGAAATCTACAATTCTGAACTATTAAAATATAGTTTCTTTGAATATGAAATCTAATACGATAAAAAAGATCCCTCTATACTTGGCATTTATGCTATGCTTTGCAATTTCACAATTATCAGCACAGGAAAAAATTGTAAACCTTTTTGATTCAGCAAATGTATATTATCAAAAGCGAGATTTTAAAAAAGCTGCTTACTTTTATGATACCTATTATCTGGTTCAAAAAAATGATCAGAGCAACTATGATACTTATCAGGCAGCCGTGGCTTCCTCTTATGTCAATAATATGGCAAATGCAGCCTATTACATAAAAAAATCCGGAGAAATAGCTTATGATTACACCGGTTTTTATGGTTTTCCAAGTTATGAGAAATTTGTTAATGATACTTTGCATATACATTTAAGAGGCCTGAAAGAATGGAAGAACTATATCACCGTACTTAAATACAAGAGAGATTCAGCAGAAGTTTCTATTAGGAAAATTACTGCTGCGCTTCAGGATACCATGGGCAGGGTGAACCGGAATTTAGTAAGTGAGGATATGTATTGGAACAAACAGGCTGTAAATTTAAATGCTGGACAATTAATCAGCAAAATCAAAGGCTCAGTTGCTTACCCTTCAATAAGTAAAACCGATTTTTGGACGCAATACAATATTAAAGTAAATGATACGCTGACTGTTCCATTTTTAGTCTACATCCCTAAAAACTATCGCCGGGATCAGAAAACGCCACTTTATGTCTATCTCCATGGAGCTGTGGTCGGAAGACTTGCTTTTGGCAATCCTGCATGGGTAGAGAACGGTCAGGAAATTAAGATTATGGACAAGGTAAAAGAGCAAAATGCTATTATAATCTATCCATTTGGAAAAAAAGATTTTGGTTGGATCTATCAGCAACAAGCCTTTGAAACAATCCTTAGGGAAGTTATCTTTATAAAGTCGCTCTATAATATAAATGATAATAAGGTTTATATTACAGGACACTCTAATGGCGGAACCGGAGCATTTTGGTTTGCAGTTAACAAGCCTTCAGCATTTGCTGCTTACCTGGGACTAAATTATCTTCCCAAAGTTTATGGAAGCAATACGAGTATTCGAAATCTGGGGAATGTCAGTCCTTTTTTTGGTGTCAGCGGATTGCAGGATAATACTTTCCCATTTGAGCTGGTTAATCAGATTTATCAATATAGTGTGAGTAAGGGTGCAAACTGGAAAAACTATGCAAAAAATGGAAATCATGGACTGGCCATTTTTCAAAGAGACGCTATCAATTTTATTTTTGATACCCTTAAAAATATTACCAGAAACCCTTTTCCAAACAAGTTACAATGGGAAACAGATGATATCAGAAACGGAAGAATCTCATGGCTGGAAATTACCGGACTCGATACTACAGCAAAAAAAGCAGATTGGCATATTCCACTTAATCCGGTCCTGGCTCAAAAGGGGACAGAACTTGCAGATTTTAATAAAAATAAATCCGGAGTCATTTTAGCAGCAGTTGAAGGAAATACGATTCATATCAAATCTTCAAGAGTTAAGACCATAAGGCTATTTATTTCAGCAGATATGTTTGACCTCAACAAGCCAATTAAGATCATAGTGAACAATAAAGCAATATTGAATACAAAGATCTGTGCAGATAAAAATATAATTATAAAGGAATTTCTGGAAACAAGAGACCGTGATTTCATAGTTTCAAATACCATCGAACTTAAACTGTAATCATGATTGAAATTTAGTTTTTGCATTCATAAAGATTGAAACCGGCTGGTTAATGGTTATTTGAATAGAATTAACTGATATTTATGTTGCTTGAAATTTAAAGGACAACAAAATTCCGTTACAAAAACTGAAATACAAGACGGTTATCAGCCAAAGTTTCAATCTGTTTGAAAAAGCGTCCGGGATTTGTACCGGTAAGACTTTTATAAATCTTATTAAAATAAGATTGGTCATAATAGTTACTTTGATAAGCCAGATCTGTCATTTGTTTAACCTGATTTTCCAATAGTTTATTTTGAAGTGAGTGCCTGAACCGGGCGACTTTCCTATATCCGGCTGGTGTTATTCCAAGATGCTTTTTAAATAGTCTGTTAAAAGTACGGGGATGAACATCCAGTTGATCGCAGATGTCTTCTAAAGTTAGGTTTTGTTCAAAGTCAGATAAAAGGTTAATTGACAAATCAAGCTTTTTAGAATCTGGAACAGGTTTAAGCATACTTAACAAAAAGTCTTCTAAAAGAGTGGCTTTAGCTTTTAAATCTCCGGTGGTAAAGAAATCAGAAAGGAATTGCTGGTAAATTCTATTATTATTCCAGACGGAAAATTCCTGACTTGGCTGTTGTATAAGTTGTCCGAAAGGTTCTGGAATAAAGGCATTAATTCCCATCGGTTTGAAAAGGATCGTTACTTTATTCAATTTGCCTTTAAGGAGTATTAAGATAGGATGTTCCCTAAGCCCCTGTACAATTGATACCGGACTAAAGCTACTAACTCCTTCAACACTGGTCTGATACTTATTGATTTCATGTGCTGCATGGCAGTGGATATTGAGAACCGTATAGGTGTGTGGGAAGGCATAATATTTAGCTTCAAAATCATCGCTCTCTGTAGTTAGAAAATAGTAGTAAGCAATATACTTTTCTAGTACAGCATGTTTAACTTTTACAATGACTGGCTCTAGCATTTGAACTAATTCGTGAGTATTAATAATAATAAATCTAGTTATTATAAATAACAAACCTCAAAAATATCCGATAGTTAAATATCGCAAAAAATTAGAATATAGTAAATTATGGCCGATTTTCAAAAATGAGTGTTCAGGATACTGCCAGGAATTCAAATTTATATCAACACCTGGCTCTGATCAAATATATCTGCAGACATCCCCTTCTTTAATCTCTATTCAAAATCCCTGCGCAAGCCACTGGAGTAGGCTGAAGGCAACCATCATAAACCCGTGTATTTTCACTATAATTTAAAGCAATGTCATGTAATTATTCATAAACATAATTATATACGCGGTTAACTCAGAGGATCACCCTCCTGATCGGTCACCTCATCATTTGTCATTCGTTTTAAAATGTAAGACAACAAAGTCTCAAACATAACGTATACCACGAAGATGAAGTATCCAGGCTGCAAAGAGGTATCGTTGACCGTTGTCGTAGTCAATAAACTGTTATGAATATTTAAATTAGACAACTGACTTTGCAGAATTCCGTTCAAACCAATGTAAGTCATCAGGATACCTACAACCATCACATCGGCCATATCCCATTTACCAGACTCAAAGGTCAAATATTTCACCACTTTATTTTCGGCCACTTTTTCATTGCCCAATAAATGAATACCCTTAGCGGTTATTCTTAATACAGGAAGGATAATAATGAATACAAGCATTAATACACCTACAACAACCGCATCAGGCTTAGGTTGTTTAACTAATACTTCTATAATATTCAGTATACTTTTACTTTGAAAAAATAACACCTGGTTCTCAAAAGTAATTTTCTCGCCCAGCAGCATAAAATTCAGTGTTTCGATACGTGCATCTACTTCTATAATAGATGCCGTTACGCCCACCGCCAACAGGATAAAGGCAAACAGCAGCGACATCACAAAAAGTGTAGTCTGCAACTGTACATGTTTTCTCATGAACCACCATAAGCCAAGCGCAACCAAAACGCAGCCCAGCATGCCATAAGCATAATTGTAGGTGACAGTACGGATAGCAGCCAATCTGGAATTGATCACTTTATTAAATTCAGCCGGATTGGAAACGCTATATTTTTTATACAAGTGTTTTGTAACTGCAGTACTGGCAACAGCAGTACTGTCATAAGTTTCATTTGCAAGCTGGTCAACTTTACTTGTAGCAATACTCTTTAACCGCTTATGGCTTGCAGGGCTATTCACTTTATCAATGATTGTTTTTGCAAAAGAAGGCACTTGCTTTTGCAGATCATCAGCATCCACAAAGCTATTGAATGCGAGTTTTTTCAGTTTACCACCCAAACTCTTTTGTGGCTTGTTAATCTCTGCAACAGCCTTGGTAATGAGCCCATGAAGCTGTTCCTCTACTTGTTCCTGCAAGTCTTTCTTTTGTGCGCGGGTCATCGTAAAATCATGCACCTGGTGATTGACAACTTCAGTCATCCGATCCCGCCACTGATCAACAGAAAACAGTCCGAATGTGATATTATTCAACATACTGTAGTCTTCTTTAATCTGTTCCTGCTCCATTGAATCTGTATGCAGGTGGTAACCGAAATAGGCCTCGCCACAAAGAAGTATACTTAACCCAAGAATCAGTATTATATTAGGCAGGCTATATTTTTTAACCGCTGTGTTTGTTTTAATGCGAATCATACGGCGTTATAAATTTCAGGATGGTAGACAAAATAAGTCCGTACAATACAAAGCTGATAAAAATGATATAACCAGGCTGTAAAGCAGTATTATTGGTGGTAATGATGGTTAAAAAATCACTTTGAATATTAAGGCTTGACAATTGACTCTCTAATAAACCATTTAAACCTATATAGGTCATTAATATGGCTATCACAATCACATCTGCCATACTCCATTTACCAGATTGAAATGCGAAGTATTTGATGAATTTATTTTCAGCCAGCTTCCTTTTGCTTAATAAATGAATACCGGTAGAGCTTAATTTCATGATCGGAAACAGAATACTGAAAACAAGGATTAAAATGCCGACAAGTATAGAATCAATGGCAGGCTGCTTCACCAGAACTTCTACTACATCAAGGATACTTTTACTTTGAAAGAATAATACCTGGTTTTTAAAAATCACATGTTCTCCTAACAATACACAGTCAAGTGATTTGATACGTGCGTCTACTTCGATCATTGATGCAGTTAAACCAACTGCCAGAAGAACAAAGGCAAACATCAGTGACATCACAAAAAGGATAGCGTGAAACTCTGCCCTTTTCCTGAATATCCACCACAACGATAATACAATCAGGATACAAGCAAGCATACCAAAAGAGTAGTTATAGGTAATCGTTCTGATTTTATCCAGTGATGCATTAAGCTTATCATTAAATTCATCACGATCAGAAACACGATATTTGCGGTACATTTTACTGATCGCTGCGTTATTTGCCTTTGTCGTACTGTCAGTTTGCTCAATAGCTGTAAATTTCCCCATCGCCATTTCACTTAACTGCTTTTTATTTTTCGGGTTATCGATCTTTGCTATGATAGTTTTAGCAAATTCAGGAACCTGAGCTTTTATTTTATCAGTATTTACAAATGTTTTGATAGCCAGTTTCTTCAATTTCCCACCTATTGATTTTTGTGGTTTATTGACCATGGCCTCTGCTTTATTGATCAAAGCCAGAATGATCTGTTCAACCTCCACCCGCATTTGCTTTTTCTGTTTTGGGGTCATGGTAAAATTACGGACCTGGTGGTTAATAATACCCGCAACCTTGTCATGCCATTGATCGACTGAAAACAGCCCGAAAGTGATATTATTGATATCGGAGTAATCTTTTTTGATTTCTTCCTGCTGATTTGAGAGCGTATGCAGCCGGTAGCCAAAATAGCCTTCGCCAGCCAAAAGCAGGCCCAGGCCGAAGATGAGTAATAATTTGACGACGTTAAATCCTTTAACGACATTTTGTTGTTTTTCGGCAGCCAATCGGGTTAGATTTAGATAGTAGAATAATTAGATAACTAAAATCTTCTGGAAATGTTTGGGGGTTTTATTACTGATGGCGGAAATGGGTTAACCTATTACTTTTTACCTCCGCGCTCTACACTTTTAATATCCTCTTCCCGGTTCTTTTTAAAGTCAAAATGTTCGAAATCTTTTGTCGCAGGAGGCTGTATAGTATAACTATCCAATTGCTCTATTTCAATCACAATGTTATCTGTTTTAAGGTCAATAATATGACCACCGGCATTTTTCTGAGCCGATAGAAAATGAAAATGATAACCTGAAATATTAGTGTTATCCATAAAATAAGGCAGACGGTAACCGATCAGATCTCCTTCACAATCTTTATACTCAAAAAACCGTTGTAAGGCTAACATTTCAGCAAGTGGTGTATGCTGATGTGCTTTTACAGGTGGAAAAGCCCTTGTTTTTATCGCTTTGAATTTACCACTGATATGGATGGCATACATCCCGTTTACATTAGTGAGCACACTATCCAGATAATGGAACAATGCTGTTTTATCCATCCCTGCCGGAGGATTAAGCTTCTTGTCCGCATGAAAAAAGTTGACCATTGCAAATGAAGTTGAATCCCGGTCATCTACCAGTGAAGTCTTACCTGTATGCTGGGTCTTATAAATTTTCCCCTGGTAGATCATCAGCTCACCATCCAGTTTATCGGGGGCACCAAGACCAAAATTACCATGCTTTTTAAGTGATTGATAAGGATAAAAACCATCATACAGACCACCGATCAGTCCGCCGCCAATACCAACGGTGAATAATGATTTTGGGATACTATCTTTTGGTATGGCTTTAACAGAACATAAATCTCTGGTAGTAACGGAAGCGCGGGCTGTAAATGTAATTGCAACTGCAGCGAAGATAACAATGGAGATTAAACGGTTGATACGCATGATCCTTAGAAGTTTTAAGCAATAAAGGTACAGACGGAATTACATATAGCCTTTAGTTTTTTTAAATTCTTCAAAAGATTTTTTAATATAATTATGGAGATCATAATCGCTCCATTTCCGAATGTCCTCATTCTTTGGCCAGTAAGCCGACTTAAACTCTTCCAGATCTTCCTCCTTAACCGGAACAAGCAGCTTAATCTTTTCTTTATTGAACCTGGTGGCTACTTCGGTATAATCAGATTCACGTGCAATGAATTTCCCAAGCCTTCTGGCGCGTTTACCATCCTGACTAAAAGTCTCATACAAATAAGTAAGCGGACTACCACCCAGTGGCGACAACATCCCTATGGATGGTTTACCATTCGTAAAAATCCCCCTGGCTTTGAAATCAGCCTGAGCTTCCCGTAACCCCTGTAACCTGGACTGCCCGGTTATTTTCACTTCTTTTAACTGAGTCGAGGAAGCTCTGAGATAAATAACCAGATCTTTTAGATTACTTACCTCAATCTGTTTATTCAAATACCCATCCAGAGAAATCTGAAGTGTATCCCCTTGTTGTGCCAGTATATCAAATAAACCAAAGTTATTAGTTGAATTCGTATAACCAGTTCTTTGATTATGAACTGAAGCCCCTCCTACTCTTGTCCTGGTTCCTTCTTCAAATATCACTCCTTTCAGCATTTGCTGGGATTGACCCTTCAGCGGTGAAAAAAACACCATTACTATAAATACTGATAATATCCGCACTAAAATTAGCTTCATCTATTAAAAGTAGAGAAAAGAAAAAAACAATTTCAGTAATTAACACTCTTTAACCTGAATGTTAATTATTGTTAATATTCGGACCTGTTAAAACTCCAGGCATTTCCCTTGTTCGGGAAAAACAAGTTTCAGCCCCAGCTGATTTTTCTGTTTCAGTTCATTAACCAGGTATTCTTCTTCTTTATCCCATGCCTTCATATGTGTAATCACAATAGAAACTTTTTGCAAAGCTTTAACACCTGTCAGTTTACTCAGCTTACTTAACTCTACCATCAGCAAACGTGGTGTCAAATGCCCGAATAACTGATTTTCAGGCTGTTTATCAGAAAAAGATGTTTCAATAAATATGGCTTTCAGCTGGTTCTTTAGAATCAGTGGGGCCACTTGCTTCCACAGCTGCTCTAATTGCGTATTTTTCTCTATTTCATCTGCTCCTGTATCTCCCAGGTATATTAAAGAACTTTCCTGATGACTGATTAAAAAAGCTGTACTCTCATAACCAGGCCCGTGACTCAAAGGAAAAGCCGTCACCTGCATTTCTGTACCAGTCAGTTCTTTTTTCACCTGCGCTTCAAGTGGTACATAAGTATATTTATTCAAACGCGGCATCTCCCCTTCATTCGCAAAGTTAGCCCAGGCTTTCCAGGTAAAATACTTTTCTCTTAAGACTTCAATAACGGATGGAAAAGCATAAATATTCTTTTTAGAGTCATCAGGAGAGTTCATAATCAATCCGGCAATATGATCCAGGTGTGCATGTGATACCAGGTAACCCTTAATGTTATTTTTCAGGACTTCATCAGCCGGCCCTTTAAACAATTGATTGCTGATCGCTACATCTATTCCATGTCTGAGCGTTCCCGCATCGGCAGCAATAAAGTGATCGCTTCCTATGGGTGCAATCAGATAAGCCGATAAATTACTTTCATCCAGTCCGCCCCTGGTACCCAATGGGATGACTTTAAAAGATTTTTGATTTTGTGCATAACCATGGCTAAAAACAAGGTTTAATAAGAGCAGAAGGAGAAAATATGATTTCTTAGACATAGGTTGATAACATTTGAGAAAATTCCAATTTATTCTTTATAGTTTTAGAAATGATTTACGCGGTTGAATGAAGCTGTTAAGCTAGATCATTTTTTTCTTAAAATATAGATAACAAAAATGCGTAAATTAATACTAATATCCTGTAGCAGTCATGTGAAGAAATCTGATCATGGCAAGATTCCTGCGTATATCCATGTGAACCAATTTATTAACAACCACGTATGAGAAGTTTAAAAATTAATATCGAAAACGATGTTTACAGTATATTACATCCAATAGCAACTATCAATCTTTACAAAATCGTTCATCCAAAGGGCTCATTTGAGATTACAAGGAGAAGATATACCGGAGAATGGAAAGTTTTGCTGCAAACAAACAAGTCAGTAACCTTACCGATTGCACCAATCGGAAAAGCAATAGAGGAAAAATTGGGTATAGTGAACTAAATCGTAATCAGCTATATACCGTTGATTATATTGCCCAACCTGTTGGTTGCGATACCCATATTACATTATTTATGGCGGGGTAATAATTTATATTTATTACCTTCACCAAAAAAAACGATATGACTATTTCCACAGTTTTAGAAAATCACGAGATTTCAGCACATACGGAACGTTTAGGAACGGCAGACGTTACTTTCATCGTTCTTGCTTTATGCGTAATTATAGCAACTACAGCAATTTACTTTTCTTTTCTTAGAAAAGCTGCCCATACTGAAGACGCAAAACACTAAGCTGTTTGCTGCTAATCAGTACTGCTCTTCGGATGGATCTTTAAATAAGTTCTGCGCAAAGTTAACCAGGAACAATTCCTGTTTAGCCCTGGTAATGGCAGTATATAACCAGCGCAGAAACTCAAGATCTACCATTTCGTCGGTCAGGTATCCCTGATCTACAAATACCGCATCCCATTGACCGCCCTGTGCTTTATGGCAGGTTACTGCATAAGCAAATTTAATTTGCAGCGCATTGTAATACGGGTCTTCCTTAATCGCCAGCATCCGCTCCCGCTTATTTGTAATATGCTCATAATCTTCTACTAAACCTTCGAATAATTTTTTGCTGTCTGCATAAGGTAAATTAGGTGTTTCTGCCTGTAAGGTATCCAGCATGACTTTACAGGTGACCTGACCTGCTTCCGGATAATCCAGAAATTCAAGCTGTACCTCAGAGAACCTGAAACCATACCGCTCTTCTTCGTTCCTTACCCTGACAATCCTGGCCATATCACCATTGGCAATAAAAGAAGTCGATTCATTATCCGGCAACCAGAAATAATTATTCCGGACGACCATAATCTGATCTCCGCCAGTCAGTTCCTCTTCACGGTATAATAATCTTGCCCTGATTTGCTGGTTGTAAACATTTGCAGACTTATTAGAACGGCAAACCACCAGAGAATTTTCGATATCGAATTTTCTGTAGGCATACTCTAACCCTTCGACAAGCTTGACTCCTGTCATCCTGAAAATATCTTTATAGCCTTTCGTGAAAAATTGTGGCAAGGCTACTTTCTCCTCTCCATTTCCTTCTGCCATATTTTCAATATGCGTATTGATCAGATCCCGCAGCATAGAAGCATTCGCTAATATTCCCGATGTTCTGCCCTGCCTTACCACTTCTCTCAATTCTGTTTCTGTGACTCTTAATCCGAAATTCTGAGCGACATAATCTTTATTCAATGCCGGAGATTCCAGACTGCCTACCGGGGGCAACTGTGCGGTATCCCCCACAAATAGTACAGCGCAATTTTTACCATTATAGATAAACTCCATCACATCTTTCAAAAAAGAAGATCCATTCTGGGTATTCCACTCATCGGCAATCATTGAAGCCTCATCAATAATAAATAAAGTATTTTCTGCAAGGTTTGGCGCCAGCTGAAATGACATATCAAGCCCTACCGCAGTTCTTTTTCTATATATTTTTTTGTGAATAGTTAACGCTGTTCTGCCCGAATAACTCGTCATCACCTTCGCAGCACGGCCCGTTGGCGCAAGCAAAACCGATCTGAACTTAAATTTTGGTAACACCTTCACCAGTGCAGCAACCGAAGTAGTTTTACCTGTACCTGCATATCCTCTGAGGATGAAACACCTGTTATCCAGCTCTCCAGATAAAAAATCAGCCATTTGCTGGCAAAAAACAAACTGTTCAGCAGTGGGTTGAAATTGATAAGACTGGGCAATTATTGAGGCTTTATCCATTTTACAAATATGCAATGGTGTTGTTATAGAAAAAAGAATTAATTTTGCTAAGATGAACAATAGTAAAAACAGCATTTTATTAGTGGATCCGGAATTTGATCCTCATACTGCCTCAGCCTGTAATTTGTTGTTAAAGATTACCGGCGATAGTTTTTCATATGCCATAATTGATAAAAACAGCAAGCAGTTAAAAGCCGTATTTGATCAGCAGGAGTGTGAAGACATCAGCACTGACCTGGCCACTATTTTAAAAAATGACAATTACCTTAAGCTGCCATTCAGGGAAATTAAGGTTTCTGTGTATACGCCAAATACTATTGCTGTTCCCAATGAGTTTTTCTGTAAGCAGGACCTGAATACCTACGCTAACTTTTTCAGCGAAGATCAATCAGCTACCTTATATACACGTGCTTTTGCGCGCTTTGGCTTCACTTCAGTGTTTAACCTGGAGAAATTCACTGAGCAAACTTTAAATACCTTCCTGGCCAGCGCTGCACGCTATGAGCAGAATGCACCAGTTCTGGCATTGGCAACCAGTGCAGAAGGCACGTCTTTATTGCTTGACTTCACAGCGGGCTCTTTTAATGCCTTATTACTGGATGAAGGCAAGATGCGCTTCCAGAATACCTACCAGATAGAGAATGCGGAAGAATTTAACTATTACCTGGTCTTATTGATTCAGGAATTAAAGTTAGATCCGGCAACCACATCTGTATTAATCAGTGGAATTATTCATCAGAATGATGGTTACCATACCTGTCTGCATAAATATTTCAATCACATCCATTTTAACCTTCCTCCTGCCAGTGATATTGATCATGCGATCTTAGATGATATGCCTGCTCACTATTACAGCAGCTTATTAGCCCTGGACTTATGCGTATAATTGGCGGTAAATTAAAAGGTATCCGCATGAATGCGCCTGCCAGTCTTCCTGTAAGACCTACTACAGACATGGCCAAAGAGGCCCTTTTCAATATTTTATACAATACTTACGATTTTGACAGTTGCAGTGTGCTCGATTTATTCAGCGGCACAGGAAACATCAGTATTGAATTCGCTTCACGCGGAATAAAAGAAGTAACTGCTGTAGATAAACATTCCGGCTGTATATTCTGGCTTAAATCAGTTATTGAAAAATATGAACTGAATGAAATCACACTGCAAAAGGCAGATGTATTCAAATTCCTGGAACAACACACTAAAAGTTATCAGATTATATTTGCAGATCCACCTTATGATTTGACAAATATTCCGCTTATTCCACAATTAGTGGCGAAAAACAAGTTATTGACTGAAAACGGATTACTGGTGGTAGAACATCCTTCTTTATTAAAATTAAAAGATCAGCCAGGTTATAAAGAAACCCGCCGTTATGGTAATTCTTCTTTCAGCTTTTTTAACTATACGCCTTAAACTATGAAAATAGCCCTGTTTCCGGGATCATTTGATCCATTAACCATCGCACATGCTGATATCTTAAAGCGTGCCTTGCCATTATTTGATAAAGTAGTAGTTGGAATAGGACTGAACAGTTCTAAACAAAGTTTTTTATCCGGACAGGTGCGCGAAGAAATCGTAAAAGCTGTATTTGCAGCATATGATAACATTGAAGTTCAATCTTATGAAGGCTTAACGGTTGATTTTTGCAGAAAGATCAATGCTTCTTATATGATCCGTGGAATCCGGTCTGTAGGTGACTTTGAATATGAAAGGGCAATTGCGCAGATTAACCAGACGATGATGCCAGAAATGGAAACGATCTTTATTTTGAGTAAACCTGAGTATTCGGCCATCAGCTCCACCATAGTCCGGGATATTCTCCGTAACCATGGTGATGTAACGCCTTTTCTTCCTAAGGAAGCTTTATTTTTTCTTTAGATACTTTCTCTTTAATCAGTTTGCCCGCTTTCAGCACGTCAATAATAGAAGGATAAGTATTTTTCAGCACTGGCTTAAGGTCAGCAGCGGTAAGCCATTCTGCTTTAGTAATCCCTTCTTCTTTCTGCGGAATCAATTTAGGGCTTCCTTTAACGGTCATGCTATACCAGTTGGTTCTTTTCAGGACTAACCTGGTCCCCATTTCATAAACATGATAGGTTTTGCATAACCTTTCATCGTTGGTATTGATTTTTACGCCGCATTCTTCTTCAACTTCGCGTCTTCCGGCATCTTTAATGCCTTCTCCTTTTTCGACTTTACCTTTAGGCAGATCCCATTTTTTATTTCTGAAGATAAACAAGTATTCATCTTTTGCGTTCATGACCAGACCACCCGCGGCTTTAATGACAGTTAAGCCGGCCTTCATTTGTTTGAAAAGTGATTTTGGATCAGCAGTGATCAGTACATACTGTTTTGCAGATAATTTACTCAAGCCTTCATAGAAAGCTTCAAAATTAAACCCGTTTTCCTCCACCAGCTCAACAGGTTCAGTGTGCGAGGGCACTTTGTTCGCAATCAGCAGTGTATTATCGTTGATGTAAATGGTATAAGTTTTCATTGGTATATTCGTTTGTATGCCAGCTTTCAAAAGCTGGTTGGGTGTACTGGTTTATGAAATAAAAGTATAAAAATTATGCACGATACAAAGAGGAATCAGATATTTTTTAGTTTAAATCCTACTCGTTTCTAATTATCGCATTGATTATCAATCGGTGGCAAAAAAAGGACAAATCGTTTGTGGAATAAAGGTATTATTTTGAGTAATTTTGGAGCATGTATAATAAAAGTGATATTGAATTAAAGGTAGCTGAATTTTTACTTCAAATTAAAGCAATAAAATTACAGCCGAATAACCCTTTTACGTGGGCATCAGGCTGGAAATCTCCAATTTATTGTGATAATAGGATAACGCTCTCCCATCCGTCAGTTCGAACATACATCAGACAGAAACTTACGCAGTTGATACAGGAAGAATTTGGTTCTGTTGATGTCATTGCCGGAGTTGCAACTGCTGGTATTCCTCAGGGTGTATTAGTTGCTCAGGAATTAGGATTACCATTTGTTTATGTAAGAGCAAAAGCTAAAGAACATGGAACGGGTAGCCTGATTGAAGGAGAGATCATTGAAGGTCAGCGCGTAGTTGTGGTAGAAGATTTAATTTCTACTGGCAAAAGTAGTTTACAGGCGGTACACGCATTAAAAAATGCGGGTTTGTCTGTTGCAGGTCTGGTTTCTATCTTCACCTATGGCTTTGACATTGCTGAAGAAAACTTTAAAGAGGCTAAATGTCGTTTTGCAACGTTATCTAACTACAATACTTTAATACAGTATGCTGCTGAGAATAGTTTTATCGCACAAAGTGATGTGGATATTCTTAATCAATGGCGCAGAAACCCAGCAGAATGGGGACAGAAATTTGACCAAAATCCAGTATAAAATGACCGTTATTGAAAGTGCCACCACAGTAAACCAACCGGTAGATAAAGTTTATGCTTTTTTAGCCGACATGAACAATCATCAGCAGTTAATGCCTGAAAACATTTACAACTGGTCTTCTACAGCAGACGATGCTAATTTTACCATTCAAAATATGGCTAAACTGGCGATTAAGATTTCCAGCAGAGTTGAAAACCAGGAGTTGATTGCAATTCCTTCTGAGAAAGCTCCTTTCGATTTAGAATTGAAATGGACAGTAGCGGATAATGGTGATGGTACAACAACAGCTACACATATCATTTCAGCAGATCTGAATATGATGATGAAAATGCTGGCTGCGGGGCCTTTAAAGAAACTTGCAGATCATCAGACTGAACGTTTAAGCGAGATTTTAAAATAAAAAACATCTCATTGCATGAATGGGATGTTATGGAAAGAGCAAATAGCTGAAGAAGTTATTTGCTCTTTTTTATGCAATAAGAAGATTATAACTGACCGGTTAAAACCTCTTCTTGTGCTTTAACCAGTTCTCTTATTGCAGTTAAACTGGTTTCTTTCATCAATTTGCCATCTCTGTAGACCACCTGCAATAAAGAATCAGCTTCTTCGGCCGCGCTGCACTGATCTTTAGTCAGGTATTCATTACCTTCCTTTTTCAGGCAAAGCATGCCTTTCAATGATTTCTTTTTATGGTCAGTTACCGGGTCTTTCTCGATTTCTCTTGGTTCTCCGTTTACCTCAACATAAGTTGCTTTGATAGCGAAACCTAAAGTATCACGGCTATGGTTTCTTAAAATACCGCCGACACCGATAACCAGGTTACTGGCTGCATAACCCATTTCTTTCAAACGGTCAAGTGTTCTGATATATCTTTCCAGGTACATCCCATCACCGTAGATCAAACCTACTTTTGGATTCAATACTTTATATCCTTTACTGTTTAAAGAAGAGCCAAACTTTTCATCCAGTAAACGAATTGCACCTTTCCATTCATTCGTTCCAGGCTCTGCTTCCGGATTTCCGCAAATAATGTATTCCGGATTTCCACTATCAGGTCTGAAGACAACTTTACCATCTCTTTTCAGAATATCTTCTTTCAGGATTTCAGCAAATTCTGTTAATACTTTATAAACATCAAAAGTATCAGAGACAATAGATACAATTCCTGCTGGATATAACTCCAGCATATGACGGAAAGCTCCGATTTCGTCTTCTCTGCCAAAAGAGCACATTACACTGTGCTCACTTGCTGGTACAGAAAGCATAATTGGTGCGCCATTGATATCAGCCTTATAATAGTCAACCGCACATGGCAGGGCAGGTACATTATCACTGCCCAGGAATGATAATAAATGCGCAACCCCACTAATTGCTGCCCCTTCTTCAGAAGCGTCTCCACGGTATCCAAAATCATGTACCTGGAAATCCTTTGCACCTTCCATTTCAACTTCATCAGTTTCATTGAAATAACGGGTTACAATTTTACGGTACTGATGACTGCAGGTAGCTACGGTAATTGTATACCATAATTTCAGCAGTAAACTTTCCATAAATCCGACTACCCAATAAAAATCAGGATGTGTATTCGTGATTGTCATCAGCACATTCTGAACCGGCATAATCGTACCTTCTTCCACAGCTTTAATTTCTACTGGCAGGTAACCTAATGCACAAAGTGCTCTGATTTTACTTTCTACTTCAGGAGAATTACTTCCTAAAATCAGTTTACGGTAAGTCAGAAATTCTTCCCCCATTTCTTTGGTGATGGGTTCAGAAAGATATTGTTTAATATAATATTGAAGTCCGAAAAATACGGTCTCCTTAAAATTCTTATCGCTTCTTGCAGTCAAATAAGAATATACTTTGTTACATCCTGGAGCATATTGCTCCATATGGCCCATTTTGTAAACATCGGTTTGTAATAGGATATTATTCATCTTTAATTTTTTTAGGTTATAATTCGATCAGATCAGCCAGTGGAATCCTGCTGATTAATGTTGATTCACTGTCTTTAATAGAGTCTGTTGTATAAATATGGTCTATCCACTGCGCAAGTTCAGTTTCTCCATGAGACATAATACCATGGGAAACAATCAGGCTGACTTTACCAGCATTACGTTGCTTTAATTCTTTAGCTACCCCTATAAAAGTGGCACCACCATCACAAATGTCATCGATGATAAAACAATCTTTACCACCAAGGTCGTCCTGATCAACTGTGATCTGTTTGATTTTTCCATTACTGACATCTCTCACTTTATTACATAAAATGATATCACTGGTATATTGTAAAGCTTCTGCAAGTTTATAGATCTTTTTAAGTGCACCAGCGTCAGGAGAAACCAGCAGGTAATCCGTATGGTCATGGAGTACTTTTTTAGCCAGGCTTGAATTAGTGATCAGTTCATAATTATCCAGTAAAGCAAGAGATACTTCTGAATGTACATCAAAGATATAGACCTTATCAAAGCCGCAGCTGTTAATCAGGTTACACATTACCTTAATTGATAAGGGTTCGCCTCCTACCATTACCCTGTCCTGACGTGCATAAGGCAAATAAGGAATCAATACGCTGATATGCTTACTGCCGTTGCGGCGTAATGCATCTGCAGCCAGCAACAACTTCATGACATCATTAGAGTCATTTAGCCTGGCAGAAATCATCACTTCTTCTGCTTTACCCTCTAATTTGATGTGTACTTCCCCACCGCTAAATAAAAAGCTTTTAGCATCTATTTCCTCTAAAGAGGAATTGAAGGGTTTAAATCCGGTTGATAAATTTAATATTTTCATATCTATTTGCGTTATAATGACACAAATTAAAGTCTTTATTATTTCTTATGCAAATTTAATTTGCGTTATTTTTACACAAATTAAATTTAAACTCATAAAACACTGTATTAAAGGAGTTTATTAAGATCGAAACCATTAACTTTAAGCTGCTTATATTTTTCTTTGTCAAAAGAGTAAAGTTTTCCCGGCCGCCCGGCAGTTAAAGCCGGAGCCTTTTCATCCAGTTCAATAACCAGGCCTAAAGACATCACTTTACGTTTAAAATTACGGCGGTCAATATCGTGGCCTAACAATTCCATGTATAATTGTTCCAGATGAGAGAAAAGAAATTTAGGGTCCAGCAGCTCAAAGCCGATTGGTTCATAGGTAATTTTTGCTCTTAAACGGGCAATAGCTTTTTCAACCACTTCTTTATGGTCAAAAGCTAATGGAGGAAGATCATAGATATTAAACCAGGCTGCTTCTGAGGCATCTGTGGAAGCAAATAAACTGAAGTCTGAAGATTTAACCAGCCCAAAATAGGCAATAGAGATAACACGCATCCGCGGGTCACGGGATGGCTTGCCGAAAGTAAACAATTGTTCCAGATAATTTATAGATACTCCCGCTTCTTCGCGTAATTCTCTTTCCACTGCTTCTTCCAGTGTTTCATGATTCAGCACAAAACCACCCGGAAGTGCCCACTCCTTAAGAAAAGGCTCAATTTTACGCTTAATCAGCAGTACAGAGATACCATTTTCCTGATTATATCCGAAAACAATAGCATCAACTGTGACCTTAATATCCTGATCGATCTCAGAGGTAACTTTATTCATTTAAACAGATTTTTGTTACAAAGTAATAACATTAATTGGTCAATTGAGCGTGATCAGTTAAAGATGTAGAATAGATCTATGTTGAGAGGGGGTTGAAAGGGCCATTGGCCCTTTCAACCCCCTCTCAACTACGACCAATAACCGATGTTGAACTCTCCTTCTGTTTTACAACAGCGAAAACTTCAAAAACACAGGTACGTGATCAGAAACCCTTCTTGCTTCCTTTAAATCATCGAATGCTGTATAAAAAGGAATGATCCCTGCATCGATCAAATTAACCTTTGCCTGATTATAGAAAAAATTATCATAAGCGGAAGCCAGACAATTACCATTGATACATTGCTGTTTTAATGAAGTCTTTTGATTGGTCAAAGCAGGGGGATACCCCATACTCTTCAGCGGGTTAAATACGGAATGTGATTCTGGCAAATTAAAATCTCCGCAAAAAATCAATACATCTGAAGGGTAATTTTCAGGCAGATATTTTAAATATTTAATCTCAGTTTCCGGCTGCTTGGATTTTGGAATCGCATGCATGGTGACCAGTGTAAATTGCTTTTTGCCCAGCCTGAACCTTGCAAAATAAGGTTCTCTGATAATTTCAAGGTTATATTTCTTTTCCAGCCACGCCTCCCCTATTTTCTCAGTTCTGCTGGTTTTCCAGATAAAAGCATAACGTTCTTTACTATATCTGTCACTCGAAGTACCATGGCTGATGGTATAATCCCACCTGGTTCCTGTACGGTTCAGCGCGTCACTTAAACGCGCAACCGCCATTGGTCCACCGGGCCCGGCCACGACTTCCTGAATGGCAATCACATCACAATTTCTCAAGGTTTGTGCTATAAAATCTATTTGTATATCGGTCTTTGATTTTCCAAAATCTTTTAAATTCCAGGAACAAACAGTTAAAGTTTGTCCAAATGCGGTAAATGAAAAAAGCAGGAAAACCACAATTGTAAATCGTTTCAAATTGCAGTCTTTCTTTTAAGAATGAATAATTGTTTTTATGGATGAAGTTATGAGCTGAGTAAAGGTTTCTTTTTCAGATTCTGTACATTCATCAGTACAATGGCACTGATGATCATCAAAATCCCGGTCCATTGCAATAAATTAACAGGTTCTCTTAACAAAATATAAGCGAACATCACAGAAACCGGAAGCTCTACTGAAGCTACAATTGTTCCCAGACTAATCCCGGTATGCGGCATTCCGCTGGTAAAAAGCAGCGGAGGAAGAATTGTTCCGAAAAAAGCAAGGAATAAGCCCCATGGCCAGAAAATACCGAAGTTAAAGTTTGCATAAGAATTGGTACAGAAAATCAGGATAATAGCAGCTAATCCACCAGCAAGCAGCCATAAACTCCTTTTTAAAGGACGCATATGTGTCGCGATGCTATTTGAAGAATATAAAGATATCGTATAAGATATTCCTGCTGCCAGGCCCCAGGCTACCCCTCTCCAATCCAGGCTCTGTACATCGGAGAAAATATTGGTGGCTAATGCCGTTCCCATCAAAACAATAGCAGTTGCTATTACTTTTCTGCCTGAAGGCATTTTTTTATCCAGTACAGCTTCCAGTAGCAGGCCCATCCAGACAGATTGCATTAACAGAACAATGCCTACAGATACAGGGATAAATTTTACTGCAAAATAGTAAAACACACTGGTCAGCCCCAGGGAAGTACCACCCAGCATTAATTTTAAAATCGATCCTTTCTCTTGCTGCGCTTCTTCTTTTGCTTTTGATTTATTTTTGATTAATATGTTTAATAAAAGCATTCCCGTAAATCCAATTGTAAATTGAGAAGTTGTCACCTCCGCAGTATTGAATCCATGTTCATAAGCCATCTTAACCACTGTTGCCAACGCACCATAACTTGAGGCGCCAAGCCCTACTAATAAGGCGCCTTTGAGTAAGTTCTTTTCCATTATATTGTTATTCGTATTGTTTTTTTTATTGGTACTTGTAATAATTCTGACGCAAAGAAACTCATTCAAAATTTAAATTCACCATGTTTCCTGAATACTGGTCTGTACTTTCAGATTAAAGACTAACCACTAAACAAACCGCAATTATTTTTAAAATCAGACAAAAATTCAGTACAAGACGTTAAAAACCAGTCATTTATTCAGTACTAAATATCTTTTAGCGACATAATTTCCGAACTTCACAAATGCTGTACTATGGCATTTATTTTGTTCGGACATTTGCATGAACTTCAACAACTTTACTATAAAAGCACAGGAAGCAGTTCAACAGGCTTCCGAAATAGCCCAGGGCAATCAGCAACAGGCTATTGAAACGGCCCATTTGCTAAAAGGGTTGCTTACTGTTGATGAAAATGTAGTTTCTTATGTTTTAAAGAAGCTAAATGTTAATTTAAATACGCTCAACATAAATCTGGATGAGCAGATTGCAAAATTCCCCAAAGTAAGCGGCAGCAATGGATACTTATCTTCGGGTGCAAATTCAGCGCTGCAAAAAGCGCAGACTTACCTGAAAGAATTTAAAGATGAATTTGTCTCTGTAGAACATCTTTTACTGGGCATCTTATCGGTGAATGATCATACCTCCAAGCTTTTAAAAGATCAGGGTGTAACTGAAAAAGATCTCAAAAAAGCGATTGCTGCTTTGCGTGGTGACAACAGGGTTACTGATCAGAATGCTGAAGCAACCTATAATGCTTTAAACAAATACGCGAGGAACTTAAATGAATATGCAGAATCCGGAAAACTGGATCCCGTAATTGGCCGTGACGAAGAAATTCGCCGTGTGATTCAGATCCTTTCCAGAAGAACTAAGAATAACCCGATTTTAATCGGTGAACCCGGTGTAGGTAAAACTGCCATCGCAGAAGGTATTGCCTTCAGGATTATTAAAGGTGACGTACCTGAAAACCTGAAGACAAAAACAGTGTATTCCCTGGATATGGGTTCTTTAATTGCTGGTGCAAAATATAAAGGAGAATTTGAAGAGCGTCTGAAAGCCGTGGTCAAAGAAGTAACACAAAGTGAAGGTGATATCATCCTGTTTATTGATGAAATACACACGCTTGTAGGTGCTGGTGGTGGTGAAGGTGCAATGGACGCTGCGAATATCCTGAAACCTGCTTTAGCCCGTGGTGAGTTGCGCGCAATCGGAGCAACAACCTTAAACGAGTATCAGAAATATCTGGAAAAAGACAAGGCACTCGAACGTCGTTTCCAAAAAGTAGTCGTTGATGAACCTGATACGCAGGATGCAATTTCTATTTTAAGGGGATTAAAAGAAAGGTATGAAACACACCATAAGGTGAGAATCCGTGATGAGGCTATTATTGCTGCAGTCGAACTTTCACAGCGCTATATCAGTGACCGTTTTCTTCCGGATAAAGCGATTGACTTAATGGATGAAGCTGCTTCTAAACTACGTTTAGAAATGGACAGTGTGCCAGAAAATGTAGATGAGCTGGACCGTAAGATTATGCAGCTGGAAATTGAAAGAGAAGCAATCAGAAGAGAAAATGATGATAAAAAAGTAAAATCTCTTGGAGAAGAAATCGCTAACCTGTCTGCGGAACGTGATGAACTGAAAGCAAAATGGCAAGGAGAGAAAGATGTCGTTGACGGCATTAATACCGAACTGGAACAGATAGAAAACTATAAACTGGAAGCTGATCAGGCAGAACGTGCGGGTGATTATGGAAAGGTTGCAGAAATCCGTTATGGTAAAATTAAAGAGGCACAGGATAAAGTAGAGCAGCTAAAAGTAGTATTGGAAAGTCAGCAGGGTGAAGGCCGTATGCTGAAAGAAGAAGTTACTGCTGATGATATTGCAGGTGTTGTAGCCCGCTGGACAGGAATTCCGGTAACGAAATTAGTATCCAGTGAGCGCGAAAAATTGTTAAACCTGGAGCACGAGCTGCACAAACGTGTTGCTGGACAGGATGAAGCTATCGAAGCCATATCTGATGCCATACGCCGCTCCCGTGCTGGTTTGCAGGATAAA
Source organism: Pedobacter sp. WC2423 (assembly GCF_040822065.1). NCBI lineage: Bacteria > Pseudomonadati > Bacteroidota > Sphingobacteriia > Sphingobacteriales > Sphingobacteriaceae > Pedobacter > Pedobacter sp. WC2423. The sequence continues at coordinate 5,375,988 of NZ_CP162005.1, read as the reverse complement.
CGTAAACCTATCGGCTCTTTTATTTTCTTAGGTACAACGGGTGTCGGTAAAACAGAGTTAGCGAAAGCACTGGCAGAGTTCTTGTTCAATGATGATAACGCCCTGACAAGAATTGATATGAGTGAATATCAGGAAAGGCATTCTGTTTCCAGATTAATCGGGGCGCCTCCGGGATATGTAGGTTACGATGAAGGTGGCCAGCTGACTGAAGCTGTTCGCCGTAAACCTTACTCGGTTGTATTGCTGGATGAAATTGAAAAAGCGCATCCGGATGTGTTTAACATTTTACTGCAGGTACTTGATGACGGACGTTTAACAGATAATAAAGGAAGACTGGTCAATTTCAAGAATACGATTATTATCATGACTTCTAATATTGGTTCTCATTTGATACAGGAGAACTTTAAGGACCTGGATGATGCAAACAGAGATGAAGTGATTGCAAAAACCAAGAATGAACTGTTTGAATTACTGAAACAAACGATCAGACCGGAGTTCCTGAACAGGATTGATGAATTGATCATGTTCACGCCTTTAAACCGTAGTGAAGTAAGAAATATCGCAGAACTGCAGTTCAGACATGTTCAGGATACACTTGCCGAAATGGGTGTTGAAATTGAAGCAACGCCAGAAGCACTCGACTGGCTGGCAGAACTCGGTTATGACCCGCAGTTTGGAGCCCGTCCTTTAAAAAGAGTGATCCAGAAACGTGTGTTAAATGAACTATCTAAAGAAATACTGGCCGGAAAAATTGATAAGGACAGTAAAATAAAACTGGATATGTTTGATCATAAGTTTGTATTTCTGAATAATAAAAAGGAAACACCTGTTTCTTAAAATCCCAGCTAAAAATAATGCTGATTTGCTAAAGCAGATCAGCATTATTTTTTTCTAAATTGCAAGCACCGGCTGCATTGTAACGCCTGGTGTCACACTATTGTTTAATCTGCTCCTCAGCAGGAAATATTTAAAACAATAACGCAAAATTTCGCTTTATACAAAAGAAAGGGCTTGAACTTATCTTTTATAAGACAAATACGTTCCAATTAAAAGCGAAAATTGAACAAAATATATTATTCAATAATTTTGTTCAGCAATCTGTGTCATATAGCCTTTTTTTACAACCATTAATTCGAAAACCTATTGTTTACATTGGCTCAATAACCTAAAAATGAAAATAGCTTATATATCGACTTATCCTCCGCGCGAATGTGGTATTGCTACATTCAACAATAATCTTTTAAAAGCAATTGGTCACCATACAGAAGCAGTTTCCAAAGACAGCTTTGTTGTAGCCATGACAGATACTGAAGATCTGACTACTTACGAATATCCTCCGGAAGTTCAGTTTATTATCAGACAAGAGAATCAAAAAGATTATACCAGGGCAGCCGATTATATCAATACCAGCTTAACCGATGTTTGTATCTTAGAGCACGAGTTTGGCATTTATGGAGGTGATAATGGCGTATATATCTTACCCCTGATTGCCCGTTTGCAAAAACCACTCATTACCATTCTCCATACGATACTCAAAGATCCGTCTTATATGCAATTGACCATTATCAGGGAAATTGCAAAATATTCGTCGAAAATTGTGGTCATGAGTAACAGGGCAGTGCATTTTCTGACCAGTATCTATGGAATAGCAGAAGATAAAATAAAGCTCATCGAACATGGCGTACCCGATCTGGAACCTAAAATATCGAATGAGATCAAAAATTCACCTGCTTTCAAAAATAAGAAAGTATTGTTCACATTTGGGCTGATCAGCCGGAATAAAGGACTTGAAACAGTGATTGAAGCACTGCCCAAAATAGCAGCTCAAAATCCGGATGTATTGTACGCTATCCTGGGAACTACACATCCTGGTGTAATCAGAAATTCCGGAGAAGAATACAGGGACAGTCTGAAGCGTCTGGCAAAAAAACTAAACGTTGAAAACCACCTGATCTTCATTAATAAGTTTGTTTCCGAAGATGAATTATATGATTACCTCACCGCAGCAGATATGTACATTACTCCTTATCTGAACGAGGCGCAAATTACAAGTGGTACCTTATCTTATGCAGTAGGTGCAGGAGCGGCGGTCATTTCTACTCCCTACTGGCACGCACAGGAATTACTGGCAGATAACCGCGGAAAACTGTTTGATTTCAAAGATTCAGATGCCCTGGCAGAAATTGTGAATAACCTTTTTGCCAATCAGCAGCAACTTAAAGAACTTAAAGAAAATGCCTATAATTATGGGCTCCACCTGCGCTGGCCAAGTACAGGTAATGTATTTATTGAAACCTTAAATGAGGCCATATTAAATGCAAATCAGGCAAAAGAAGAAATCAAGCCTATTATCGATCCGGATATGATGCCTGCATTCAGCATGGCACATATCAAGCTTTTAACAGATGATACCGGAATTGTTCAGCATGCTAAATATGGTATTCCTAATCTGAAAGAGGGTTATTGCCTGGATGATAATGCGCGTGCATTGATTATGGTCATTCTGGCGTGGCAGCAGAACAAGAGCAAAACAGCTTTGGAATTACTGCCGGTTTACCTGAGTTATATTCAATATATGCAGTGCGATGATGGAAATTTCAGAAATTTCCTGAGCTTTAAAAGAGAGTATCTGGATGAAGTGGGTTCTGAGGATTCTTTTGGCAGGACAATCTGGGCATTAGGCTATCTGATTAATAACGCGCCTAATAATTCTTACAGAGAATTTGCTACCGAATTATTCATCAAATCAATTCCTCATTTTGGCAAGCTGAAACACTTAAGAGGACTGGCAAATACGATGATTGGTTTGAGCAGCTTTTTAAAAGCCCATCCGTATGATGAGCATATTAAAAACGAACTGAATAAACTGGCCGTTCCTTTAAAAGCTTCTTATCAGGCGCACCGGGCAGATCAGTGGAACTGGTTTGAGGAAAAAATGACCTATGACAATGCTATTTTACCCCTGGCCTTACTTTGTCATTATGAGACTACCCACGACCAGGATTCTCTGGCCATCGGACTGGAAAGTATGGAATTCCTGACCTCTAAAACATTGGATAAAGGCTATTTGAATCCAGTAGGTAACGATGGCTGGTTATTCAAAGAAACTAAGGAAATGGCACAGTACGATCAGCAGGCCATAGAAACCATGGCTATTGTGCTCCTTTATTTCAAAGCTTATGAGATTACCCATGACTTGAAATATATCCGCCAGATGTATTTAAGCTATCAATGGTTCTTAGGAGAAAATAGTCTAAGACTTCCTCTTTATGATTATGAAACTAAAGGCTGCGGGGACGGCTTGCAGAATTATGGTGTGAACAGAAATCAGGGTGCTGAAAGTACGCTGGCTTACTGGATTTCTCATCTGGTCATCTTGAAATCACTGGAATTCGAGTATGAATATAGTGTTAAGCCAGATGCTGTACCTGCTAAAGAGGAGGTGTTATAATGAAAGTTGCTGTATTATCACCTGTTGCCTGGAGAACTCCGCCACGTCACTATGGGCCATGGGAACAAATGGCTTCTAATTTAACAGAAGGTTTGCATGATGCCGGAGTGGAGGTCGTTTTATTTGCCACCGGCGATTCTATTACCTCAGCCGAATTAAGAAGTGTTGTGAAAAAAGGTTATGAGGAAGATCGTCATCAGGATGCAAAAGTTATAGAGTGCCTTCATATCAGTAACCTGATGGAACAGTCAGATGATTTTGATTTAATTCATAATCATTTTGACTTTCTGCCCCTAAGTTATTCGGGATTAATCAGAACTCCGGTGTTAACTACTATTCACGGGTTTTCATCAGAAAAAATTGTAAAGGTTTACCAGAAATATAACCGGCATAACCATTATGTTTCTATCAGCAATGCCAATCGTCATCCATCGCTCAATTATCTGGGCACGGTATACAATGGTTTGGTTACGCAGGATTTTCAGTTTAATGACACTCCGGATGATTACCTTTTGTTCTTTGGAAGGATCCATCCGGATAAAGGAACAGCTGAAGCCATACAAATTGCTATAAAGAGTAAAAAAAGACTTTTAATCGCCGGAATTATTCAGGATGAACGTTATTATAAAGAAGCTGTTGAGCCTTATTTAAATGAGGAGATTGTATTTTTAGGTTCTGCCGGCCCTGATCAGCGCAACGAACTTTTGAAGGGGGCCTTAGCTTTATTACATCCAATTAATTTCGCTGAACCTTTTGGGTTAAGTGTCGCTGAAGCTATGTTGTGCGGAACTCCTGTAATTGCTTTTAATAAAGGTTCCATGCCGGAACTTATCGAACATGAAAAAACAGGTTTCCTGGTGGAGAGTGTAGAAGAAGCTGTGACTGCGGTAGCAAAAATCTCTAAACTCAAAAGAACTGACTGCCACAAATGGGCAAAACGCAAGTTTTCTAAAGAGAAAATGGTAGAGGACTATCTCAGCCTCTACCAGCAAATTCTATAACTTTTCTTCTCGTTTACTTTCATCTCTATCCTCATCGAGTGTTTTGGTTTCACTCGCTGAGCTTAACAACTTGGCGAGTAATAATTCAATTTTCACTGAAGCGAACGAAGAGCAGTAATCAGATAATCCATAAGGGATAATTAATTCGCCATTATGGATAATTGACCCGCATGAATACAATACATTGGGTACATAACCTTCTCTTTCATCATTATTAGGAATCACCAGAGGCTCTGTAAGCCTGCCAATCTCTATAGAAGGGTCTTCCAGGTCTAATAAGCTAGCACCTAAACAGTAGCGGCGCATTGGTCCTACTCCATGTGTAATGACTAACCAGCCAGCTTCTGTTTCAATTGGAGATCCGCAATTCCCAATCTGGATAAATTCCCATGGAAACTGTGGTTGCTGCAACTTTACCGGATGATCCCATACGGTAAGTTTATCGGAATACATCAGATAGTTATTCCATCCGTCAATTCTTGACATCATGGCATATTTGCCATTAATCTTTCTTGGAAACAAAGCTAAATTTTTATTCTGTGCCCCTGCCCCATGGAGCGGACTTACTTTAAAGTCGTAAAAATCTGTCGTTTGTAAGAGTTTAGGTAAGATCATCGCACCATCAAATGCAGTGTACGTTGCATAATAGATTACCGATCCATCTTCTTTAATAAACCTGACAAACCGGGCATCCTCAATCCCTTTACGTTCAAATTCTGAGATAGGAAAAATAACACGGTCTGAGATATCAGTATCTCTTGAAAAACTAATCTCATGATAAGTATCAGAAAGCCAGAGTATCTTATCATATTCGAGTTTCTTCAAATCATCAGTCTGAAGGTTTTTGGAATCGACGATTACTCTTCTTAAAACAGCATAATCAAACTTCTCTTCTAATTTCAGGCCTATCTCATCCAGAATATGGAGATCAATCATGGCATCCGCAGCTCGTTTTAAAAAGAGTTTTTTATTGTATACTGCATTGCGGACTACTTCTGCCTCATCTATATAGTTTCCTGCCGGGTTTACTGTGATGTTTCCATTAGAGTCAATTAAAGCTCTTCTGAATACTACTGAAGAGATATGACCTTCTCCTACTGCCCGGAAACTGATGATTAATCTTTTCTCTCCTTCTACTAATTCTGACTGATCAGGATCTTCGACAACTGATGGGTTAAAAAAGGCAGCGGATTCTATAGAATATTCGTGTGTGAAATAGGACCCCAATAAAAGCCGCTGATATTTACTCAATGACTCATAATCAACTTCCATTTCTTCTATACAGTGTTTAATCTGTTTACAGTGACGCGCAAGAATCTTGGTAATGTTCCGGTGTCTTTTGGAATACTCTTGTAAAATTGGGGATATCAAACCAAATACTTCCTGGTCTGATAAGGTCAGAACCCGTTTGATTACTTCTTTAGCTCTATCCTCACCATTAAAAAAAAACCTGGCTATTACACGTTTTGGATCAGGATATACTTTTATTGGTTTGCGCTCTATTAATAGTCTCATAGTTAAATAACGTTTTAAACAGACATAAAGGTTTAATGAATTTAGTTTTTTTTTATCAGAAAGCGGTTTTGTTGGTTATTTATTTAACGTTACGTGCCACATTCGTGCCAGAGTAAATTGAATCTGCGCCAAAAGCTGACAGAAATGGCATTAAAAAAACTGACATTCTAACAAATAAAGTCAAACTGTCTTATTAATTTTAATGTTAATTTAATGTAAGCATTATGTTAATTGTCATCACAAAATAATAAAGGGAAACCTAAAACATTTTATCTTACTATCTGATAAGCATTTACAAAAAACCGCATTTCCAGTTTGTAAGGTAAACATTTCTTTGGCACCGCTATTGACTATATGACAAACATAGTCAGATACTAAAAACAAAAATTCTGGCTCGGTATAAATTAAAAAAGCAACAAAATGAAAAAATTATTATTATCATTAATCGCAGTTTCAGCATTAGCATTCACAACTCAAGCTCAAACTGAAAAAGGTAAATTCATGTTAGGTGGTAATGTTGAATTTAACTCAACTAAAGAAAACGGAGCATCAAAATCTGATACTAAGTTTAATATCGTTCCAAGTGTAGGATATTTCATCTCTGATAACTTTGCAATTGGTACAGGTGTTGGTTTCGGTTTTGCTAAAACTCAAGCTGGTACAGCTGCTCTTCCTAATGCAGCAACAAAAGTTCAGGAATTTGTAGTTGCTCCATTTGCACGTTACTACAAAGGTATCAATGAGTCATTCAAATTCTTCGGACAATTATCAGTTCCAATGGCATTCGGTAATAACAAAGTTACTACTGATGGTGATAACTACGCAAAAACATCTAAATATAATAATGTAGGTGTTGTTTTATCTCCAGGTTTCGCTTTTTTCCCAAGCAAAAAATTCGGTATTGAATTCTCTGTTAAAGGTATTAGCTACAATGACAACACTTCGAAAAATAACAACGGTGATAAAATCGGTGGAAACAAAGATTTCAGCATTGGCGCAAATTTCTTCGCTCCAAAAATTGGTGTTCAGTTTTACTTATAGTATGTAGATACTCTACACAACGTTTTATACAAAAAGTCCAGGCAATATTGTCTGGACTTTTTTGCTTTTAATAAAAAAATTGTCAGTTGATTTCCTAATTTAGCGATCAATACATAAAATATCTGAATGAAACACTATATCCTATCCTTGACGGCTGCTGCATTATTTTTAAGTGCCGGCTGCCAGTCCAAATCTCAAAATAAAAAAGAAGGAACTAAAGACAGTACTGCTACTGTAACAACGACTACTTCCAATGAACCTGCTGCCCCGAATAAGGCTGTAGATATTTCAAAGATTAAAGTAGCTGACGCCAAAACAATTCTGGCGCGTAAACAAGTTCCGGTATTGTGTTACCATCAGATTCGTGATTGGAGACCTAAAGATTCCAAAGCGGCTAAAGATTATATTATTCCAATTGATGTATTTAAAGGTCATATGAAAATGCTGGCAGATAGTGGCTATCACACTATTTTGCTGGATCAATTATATGATTACTTGAATAACGGTACACCGCTGCCTTCTAAACCAATCTTACTGACTTTTGATGATACTGACCTTGATCAATATACCATTGCTGAGCCTACTATGAGAAAATATGGTTTTAAAGGCGCCTTCTTTGTGATGACTGTTTCTTTGGGCAGACCAAATTACATGAGCAAAGCACAAGTTAAAGATCTCTCAGATAAAGGAAATGATATCGGCTCTCATACCTGGGATCACCACAACGTGAAAAAGTACCAGGGTAAAGACTGGGAAATCCAGATTGACAAACCAACAAAAACATTACAGGAAATTACTGGTAAAAATATTCACCATTTCGCTTATCCATTTGGTTTATGGAACCCGGAAGCTATTCCAGAATTGAAGAAAAGAGGATTCAAGAGTGCGTTTATTTTATCTACTAAACGTGATGAGAAAGATCCGCTGTTTACCATCAGAAGGATTATTGCTAGTGGTTACTGGACACCAAAAACCCTGAGCAATAGCATTAAAAATAGTTTCTAATAATTATTTGTTGACTGGAAAAGCCCGATCTATACCATTATAAATGAAGTGACCCCAAAAGATTGGACAAATTTAACTTTAAAAAATTAGGCTGCAAGAGTCCGGTATTGTACCGGACTTTTTGCATTTAGTTTCATTTTGATCCTGTCATTGTTGTAGTATTCAATATAACTTTTGATATCTGTTTTGAGTTCTTCGACTGATGTATATTTTTTCACGTAGAATAGTTCTGATTTTAGTATTCCGAAGAAGTTCTCCATTACCGCATTGTCCAGGCAGTTGCCTTTTCTGGACATGCTCTGTAGCACCCCCTTCTTTTCTAGCGCACGCTGATAGGATTTCATCTGATAGTGCCATCCCTGGTCGGAATGCAGTATTAGGCCGTTGAGGTCGGCATGTTTTTCAAATGCCATTTCTACCATTCTGCCGACCAGACCGTAATTGGGCCGGACGTCTAGATGATAAGAAATGATCTCTGAATTGTAGAGATCGAGTATCGGGGAGAGATAGAGTTTCTGGCCTGCCACTGCAAATTCCGTAACATCAGTGACCCACTTTTGGTTCGGCAGCTCGGTTTTGAAACCTCGCCTCACCAGATCGGGCGCAATCCTTCCATGGTCTCCCTTATAGGATCGGTATCTTTTAGGCCTCAGTGTACATTTTAGCCCAAGTTCGCCCATAATCCTTGACACCGTTTTGTGGTTGATCGTACAGCCCTGTTGCTTGAGCGCTGCCGTTATCCGCCGATATCCATAACGCCCCCTGTGTCTGTGAAAGATATCGGAGATCAGCTTCCTGGCAGGTGCATACCTATCTTCTTTAGCATGTTTAAGGTGATAGTAGAACGTGCTCCGCGCCAGTTCAGAAGCAGACAATAATAGATGCAGGTCATAGGTATGCCTTAATTCTTCGACCGCTTTGGCTTTGGTTCGCGCGCTTTGGACTTTTCCTGTTGAATTAAGGCACTTAGCTTTTTTAGATATGCATTTTCTGCACGTAGGAACTCCAGCTCCTCCTGCAAAGCTGCCTGTGGATCTAATGGATCCTTCTTCTTTTTTATCCTGTTGTTATCTGGTGCCGACATATTCTTTGAACGGCCAACTTTGGTAGTTTCAAGACCTTCCTCGCCAAATTCACCATAGAGCTTCATCCAGTGGACGATGGTGCTGTCGCTGGGGATCCCGAAACATGTGGCCGCCTCGCTCAAAGATAAACGCTTTTTTATCACCGAAAGAACGCATGCAACCTTGAGTGCCTTGTCGTATATATTATTGCCCTGCTGATGGCTCAAGCTACCACGGTCCTCGTAATTCTTGACCAGACGGCGTAGGTATCGGTCGTTGATGCCATGCTTTCTGGAAAGTTCCCTTGATCCGATTGACCCGGAAACAACCTCCTTCACCAAAGCTTCCTTGAAGCTTAAACTAAACTTTGTTTTTCTATTCATAAAAATGCCCCCAATAAGTGTCTAACTTTTTGGGGGCACTTCAAAATCGGGCTTTTCCAGTCAACAAATAATTGCCCACTCAAATTCTATTATTCAATAGTTGAAAATTCCTAAAAGCTATTTCATACTATTAAATTTAAAACTTACACCAACGAGAATGTATCGTTGCAAATTGGAATATTTTAATGTCTGTTTATAAGTTGGACCAAGAAAGTCATTATTATATTTAAATGTGTTAAAAACATCATACACTTGAATCCAGCATGTACCAAGCTTCTTAAAAATATCTTTTGATAATTCAAAATTTGTTGCATAAGCCAAACTGGAATTTATGTTTTTACTTAGATTAATCAAAGGAAAAAGACTCGCTTTTATATTAAAAACGTTCGCTGATAATTTATTAGATAAAGTAATATTGAAAGAATTAGAATTATAAGCATCAGTATGATATTTAGTAAATGAAGCACTTAATGTTGATGATTGAGATAAAATAGATATAATTAATCCACTATTATAAGATAGTGACTGATTCACTGCATAACTTTTATTTATCAATAGTTCTTGATTAGTAATAACTGGAGTCTCCTCATAATTCAATTTTATAAAATAATTTAAAGTCCGCCCATTTGAAAAATAGCGATTTAGAGAAAATGATAGATCTGTAGTTTTTGCATTGCCAATATTATCAACGTAAGTTTCCTGGATAAGTGAAGAAGAGCTATTGACTATGTACCCTAATTTATTTTTATATAAATCAAATCCTCCCGAAAAAGAAAGATCCAATGAATCGGATTTCTTTAGATTATATGTTACTTCTATTCTTTTTTTAACCTCTGACTTCAAATACGGATTGCCTTTAAATTGACTTACGAGACCAAAGGAGGAATTAATACCAGTCAAATTATTAACTCCCTGTTCATCAACTGATTGATTATAAGAAAAAGACAAATTCTTTCTATTGTTTATTGCATAATTAACATTCACTTTGGCTACCAAATTAGTAAGAACTTCATTATCCGGAATACTTACAAACTCAACTTGCCTTAAATTAACATTAACACCAACGGATGCATCAAAGCTTATCTTTTTAAAAGATTTATGATACTTACCTCCAAAATCAATATATTTATTATTTATCTTAACAGGGTCGCGAAGGAAGTTAATTACAGTATCACTCTCAACATTTGAATGATAATCCAGTATATTTCTTCTAAAAGCTGAAATAAGACTGAAATAAGAGTTATCCCCCAGGGGCTCTGTCAAAGTGGATTCTATAGACAAAGCTTTGGTGAATACATTTCGGTTTCCATTAATGAAGTATTGACCTGGCAGCCCAGCATTTACATTCAAAATATCATTATACTCTTTTGTTTTATAGTTACCTATCTTATAAAGATATTGAATTCCTATTGTTCGTCCTTTTTTACTAAATGATCTCCAATTATACTTGAAATTTGTGATTAACTGAAGCGTTCCCTTCTCATTTTTCTTATATATTTGAGACAATGTTCTGATTTCAGCTTTTTGAATATTGTACTCTGTTGAATCTAAAATATTATTATTTTTGTAATTAAGAGATTGATGGAAAGAAAACACACTCAAAGAATCCATTTTATAGTCTATTCCAAAATTTGCTTCATCCAATAGAAATATTTTATCCTTTAAACTACTTGACATTTTTGATTTTTGAGATATAATTTGTTCTTCCCTTTCAGTTAAAGACTTATAATCCTTATCTGTTAAAGCTCCTTTCAATGATGCAGAAAGAATAAGTTTCTTAAACGTTCTTTCATAAGTAATCTTCCCTGATTTATACTTTACAGTATTAGTATTAGTCGAAAAATCCACAACAGGTTCATTAATTATATTATCATTAGCATTAACATTATTAGAATTTATAAAAAAAGAAAACTGTTCATTTTTATTATATAAATATAAACTACCTTGAAACAGGTATCTTTCAGAACTCCCAACTGACATATTTACATTTCCAAAGTTCCCCTTATTATACTTTTCTTTGAGAATAAAATTTAATTTTATGTCAGGTTTTGTAATGATAGTATTAGTAACAGAATCAATATTCGTAGATATAATCTCAATATTCTTCATAGTTAATGCTGGTAAGATTTTATAAATACCCATATTATTTTTTCCAAAAAAATCTTTTCCATTAACTTTAATCCCAGAAACTACATTTCCTTTATACCATAATTGACCTCTACTATCAACTGAAAGACCAGAAGTATAAAATAATTCTTCAACCATTTTTGAGCGGTCAAAATTTTCATTAGATAAATCAATTCTAACAGTATCCCGATATTTTTTCGTTGACTTTATCTCAACTGTCTTCAACATATTATTAAGTGGTTGTAGTTCAAACACCCAATTGCCTTGGTTATCCCTTAGATTTTTCAAATCATAAACAATCAAAGATTTGTAGTTTAATGCTGATACCACCACTTTTTTACATATATTAAATGAACTAAGGGAAATTGTAAATACTCCAGATGTATCTGAGTTAACACGTAAAATTTTCAAGGAATCTTTATAAAAAAATATATCAGCGTATTCAATCTTAAGCCCAGTCTGACCATCGATAATCCTTCCCTTAATTTCACTACTCTGTCCCCAACAATCTCCATAGAAAAGAAGTATAGGAAAAACCAACACAAAAAGAAATTTTAACAAAATAAAAATACTATAATAAAAATTAAATAAACTTTAAAAATATTCGCATTTAACTGAAAATCAACCATTAGTAATTAAAAATTATTAATAATAGATAAAAAAAATAAATTTAAAATCACTTAAATTCTTAATTAACTTTATATTTTCAAATATATTAATTTACATTTGTAATTATAATTATAAATTTCTTTTATTATGATCTAAAATCAATTAAAAGACAATAGAAACCAACAGCCTGTATTTAATCTAAAAGACAAATCATCAATTATTAAAGATCAAATGAGAAAAATTTACTTATTGCTATCACTTACGTTTTTCGGTTTAACCGGGTATACGCAAACATTAACTGGACCAGCTACATCAACCAGTGGCTCAACCATTGAAGTAGCTGTTTCTGGTGAGACATCTACTTCACACTGCCTAAATTATCCTTTATTTAACCCTACCGAAACGACAACAGCCTCTCCTTATGAAAGTATTGGGACTTCTGCAAATCCCAGTAATATACAAGGAAAAAACCTTTGGAATGCTAGTACAAAAAACCCTACCAAATTCAGTATGATGGTACATAATAGTTTCTCTTATCCAGTTACTGCTACTTATTATTTTACAATTAAAATAACCGATGATAATACAGGCAGATCTTATGATACCAGACAACAATTTACAATAACTATCAATCCATCTGTAATTACACCTGGTACTTATTATAATAGGGAAAAAACAAGAGTTTTATATAGAAATAATTGCGGCCCTGGATACACTTCGGAACCATTAACATACACTGTACCTGCAGGAAAATTTATCTCATATACGCAAGATAATGCGGATGCAATGGCAGAAGTAGATATAATTACTAATGGACAAGACCAAGCAAACCGAGACCTTACTTGCATGCCTACATGTACCAGCGCCCCAGCCGCAATTTATCAGCATGTTTTCAATTACAAATTCTGGCCACTTCAATCTTCAAGGCAACAGGTAAATGTTCAAGTAAATGAATTACCAGACGTAAGTTACTATTGGTATGTCGATGGTGTTTTGAGAAGAGTTGGAGATTATTCATTTTCAATTTATTGGGATTGCTCAGAAAAGCACGTAATCGAAGTGGAGGCAGTCAATCCTTGTGGAAAATCTAACAGACTTACATTTGTTAAACCTGCCAAATGCAGATAAAACCTTCCCAAATCATTATGATAAAATATCCGTTATTAAATTGATAACGGATATTTTATCATAAAAAACTTAAAACTAATCTATCTTCTTAATCGTATACTCGTTCTTATTAAAACTAAAAGACTCACCAACTTTCTTACCCACCAGCAACTGTCCGATCGGGGAAACTGCTGAAATCGCAAATGCCTGCTGGTCATCAATCTTCAACTGCCCGGCACTGATACTGATATAAAATATCCCGTTAGAAGTATAAACCAATGCTCCGTTTCTAACTACATCGCTATGAACAGCCTCTTCTAAAGAATACAATAATGCCAGGTTCTGCTTTGCATCCATTAACAAGCTTTTATTTCTGCCAATATCCTGCTGCATCATTTCCCGTGTAGTCTCAAACTTATCACCCGCACTGCTTTTTGTATCATCATTACTTGCTTCCTGTGCCTGTTCCAACGCAGTTTCGGCAGTATTGATCCTTTGCATGATAAAATCCATACAAGATTGATATAATTTCGCTTTTAGTCCTTCCATATTACCCATTGATCCATCTTACTTTTTCTTCCATTGGCGTACGTTTTGGTGCACGCGGCTCTTCATGATGAAAACCCATGTAAAACAGCCCAAAACATTTCTCGTTTGGTGCCAGTTCCAGATATTCATCCATCTGAGTAATCATTCCCGGTGAGCTCCAGTACGCACCAATTTTCAGTGCTTCTGCCGTTAATGCCATATTCTGCACTGCACAGGCAAAAGCCGCAATCTCTTCCCATTCCGGAACAATATCAGGATGTAATTGTGCATTTAATACAATGACACAACTCGACTGCACTGCTTTCTCAATGATCGCATCATATTTCTTTTGCAGGAATTGTGCCTCAGGCGTCCCCTGCTTATACAAACGTGCGAGTTCCATTCCCAGTTTACGTTTCCCCTCATTCCGGTAAACAATAAACCTCCAGGGCTGCGTTAATTTATGTGTAGGCGCATAATTTGCACTTTCCAGTACCTGGGTAATCAAGGCTTCAGGGATTTCTTCCTGTGTATAACTTGGCGGGAAAATGCTCCGTCTGCGCTGTATAATAGAACTAAGTATATTTATTTCACTTTCCATAATCGGGTACAAAAATAACAATTTTAACAGGCTCCTGCTTCATCAGGTAAATATTACAATAAATCTATGTAATTCAGCCATTGAATACCCCATCAGACAAAACATTTTATTAAATTATCGTTACCTTTGCGGCTTATTTTTGTGCAATATGATTTCAGTTTCTAATTTATCCCTGCGTTACGGAAAACGTACCCTATTTGAAGATGTTAACCTAAAATTCACTCCTGGCAACTGTTATGGTGTAATTGGAGCTAATGGCGCGGGTAAATCAACTTTCTTAAAAATCCTGTCTGGTGAAGTTAACCAGACCTCGGGCAGCGTAGCTTTTACGCCTGGAGAACGTATGGCGGTTTTAAAACAAAATCACCATGAATATGATGATTTCACAGTTATTGAAACCGTGATGATCGGTCATAAAGAATTATATGACATCATGAAGGAGAAAGATGCCATCTATTTGAAAGAAGATTTTTCTGACAAAGACGGTGAGCGTGCAGGTGAACTGGAAAACAGGTTCGCAGAAATGGATGGCTGGAATATGGAAAGCAATGCAGCAACCATGCTGAGCAATCTTGGAATTAAAGAAGAATTCCACCACAAACAAATTACGGAATTAGACGGTAAACAAAAAGTACGTGTGTTACTTGCACAAGCTCTTTTTGGCAATCCCGACATCCTTTTACTGGATGAGCCAACGAATGACCTGGATATAGAAACTATTGCCTGGTTAGAAAACTTCCTGGCGGATTACCAGAGTACTGTACTGGTTGTATCTCACGACAGGCACTTTTTAGATGCTGTATGTACGCATATTGTGGATATTGACTTTAGCAAAATGACTACTTACTCCGGTAACTATACCTTCTGGTATGAGTCCAGTCAGCTTGCCTTAAAACAACGTGGTGATCAAAACAAAAAACTAGAAGAAAAAGTAAAGGAACTGCAGGAATTTATCCAGCGTTTCAGTGCGAATGCTTCCAAATCAAAACAGGCTACTTCCCGTAAGAAAGCGCTTGATAAAATTGACCTGACTGAGATTAAACCATCCAGCCGTAAATACCCTGCTATTATGTTTAACAACGTAGGTGGCAGAGAAGCTGGTGATCAGATCCTTCAGGTAGAAAACCTTTCACTGACCAGTCATGGAGAAGTCTTGTTTAAAGGCGTGAACTTCATGGTCAATAAAGGCGATAAAATTGCTGTTGTTTCTCAGAACAGTTTAGCGACTACTGCTTTTTATAATGTATTAACAGGTCGTGATAAAAACTATACCGGAGAATTCAAATATGGTGTAACGATCAGTACTGCTGATATTCCAAATGATAACTCTTCTTATTTCGAAGGAAAAGATATGAACCTGGTTGACTGGTTAAGAGAATACTCTGACACAGACAAAGACGAGCAGTTTGTAAGAAGCTTCCTGGGCAGAATGCTGTTCTCTGGAGAAGAAGTATTAAAGAACTGTAAAGTATTGTCAGGTGGAGAGAAAATGCGTTGTATGTTCTCTCAGATGATGCTGAGACAAGCTAACCTGTTATTATTTGATGAGCCAACGAATCACCTGGATCTGGAATCAATCACAGCATTGAACAACGGGCTTAAAGATTTCAAAGGAACTGTTTTATTTACTTCACGGGATCATGCCTTAACTGAATCTGTAGCGACCAGAGTTATTGAACTGACACCTAACGGATCAATTGATAAAATGATGAGCTATGATGATTATATCAACAGTGAAGACGTAGCACAAATCAGAGCAGAATTGTATAAATAAGCTTATAACCTGACCCTATAAAAAAGGGGTGTCTGAAAATTTCAGGCACCCCTTTTTACATTTATAACTTAAGAAGCAGGCGTAACTACCTTTTTCTTATTGAAGCTCTTCTGTAAACTTTGATATAAATTCTTAGCCGTATAACGTCCCGGATCAATAATCCTTCTGATCGTATAAATCGGATTCACCTCATCCATTGGCGTAGACAAAATAAACGCCGCCTTAAATCCATGCGCTTTTAATTTGTGCAGGTTAGCTGCCTTGAAAACTCCATAAGGATAAGCGAAGTACTCCACCTTTTTCCCGGTAATTTTCTCTAAAGCCTGCGTAGGCTTATCAATCTGGATGTCCCAGTCTTCATCCGTAAACTGCGCAAAGTTCTTATGGTTCCAGGTATGACTGGCAATCACATGCCCATCATCCGACAGCTCTTTAATCTGCGCTTTGCTCATATATCTTGGTCTGCCGATAGATACAGTCATAATAAAAAACACACCTTTAAATCCATGCTTTTTTAATTCCGCCGCACCAACTGTATATTGATCCAAATCCGTATCATCAAAAGAAATCATAATCGGTTTTGAAGGTAGTTTTGTACCGTAATTCAAATAATCATACAGCTGATCGGGTAAAATAGTATGATAACCACTATCTGCGAGCATCTTCATATGATCCCTGAAATTAGCAGGAGGAATAATATCGTCATGTGCTCTTTGAGAATCCGAAGCTTTCCAGTCCCTGATCTGGTGATAACACAATACCGGGATTTCTTTACGTGAAATAATCGTTTTAGCGTCTGCTGGCAAAGATTTCACAGGAGCAGTTGATTGCTCAGCAACGATTACAGTATCCTTAGCAGTTTTAGCTATTTGTTGTTTAGAATCAGAATGACAGGCGAAAAGAAACAATGAAAGAAAGAGAAATAACGAATGAGGGTGTGTTTTCATGGACGCAAAAATAAATATATTTTACGAACAGTATTAAAATTACCAAACACCTTGCCTTAAAAATTGTTAAATTCAAGTATGGAAAATGAAGAAATCAAAAGAATACTGGAAACAGTGGAACAACAAGTAAGCTCTTCTATTCTTGGCGGAATGGAAGATGCTTATGAAGAGCTGGAGCGTCTGGGTTATATCCTTATTCATCCGGATAGTGCGCACCCCTCCGCAACAATTACGCAAAAGGGAGAAGATTTCCTGGAGAATTACTAACCCGGAGCAATAAAAAGAAGGTCTGAATGAATAAAACGCTGATCAGGCCTTCTTTACTATTTCTTTTTCTGAAGCAGCCATTGCTTATATCTTTCTTCAAGGAAGCCAGACAAATCAGCCAGATATGCTGTTGTCTTTACCGTAAAATGATCTCCCGGATAATATTTAAAAAGCATATCTGCCTGTACCGCTTTCATTTCCTCATTCATTAACCTGACCGGATAATTCAGCATAAAATTATCCTCATCACCTATTGATATCCGTATTTTTCCATTCAGATCTTTACTTAAATCTTTCCAGTTGTCTCTCAGGTATAAAGAAATATCATATTTTTTCCAATTTTCAACAGTATGCTGATTGATCAGCCCTGTTTGAGGATCACAAATTGACTCCGGCAATCCATCATTCCCTTTTTTACTGAATACTGCTTCAAAAGACCGCTGCTGCTCCCCCCTTGAAATTACATTTTCCACCTGGTACATTTCTTTCAAATAAGAAAAAGGAAATCTGCCAGCCACCGTTCCCCCTGGATTGAGCCGCCCCTTAGCATCATAAAACAGGTTACTATCTTTATATAAATTGACATTCAGAAACTTACGGAAATCCACATAATCAGGACTACTGGAAGCCGTAGCCACGAACAGCTTCGGATAATGCGTTTGTAACCATAAAACAGACCAGCCTCCACTACTATGACCCGTTAATAATCTTGCCCCATTACAGCGATACTGCTTTTCCAGCAAAGGAATAAATTCCCGGGTCAGTGCATCTCCCCAGGGGCCATTGTTATCACTATTGGCGTAGGCCGAATGCCCCAAAGCACAATTACCATCCAGAAATACCCGGATCACCGGCGTAGTACCAATTACTGAAGGCAATTTGCCCGTTACAGCCATGTAGTGATGATCACCGCCAAAACCAGTCACGACAAACAGTACAGGAAATTTAGCCGACGGATTTTTATAATATTCAGCAGGCAACTGAACGGCTGCATCTATTGTAAACTTTTTCTGGTAAAAATCACTCAATAATTTGGAAGGAGCTTTAAATTCTTTAATCAATTCTGTTTCCTGAAAAACCTGTTCAGGAACCACCTGATCGGCCAGTAAAGTAAAAGACTGCTTTAAATCTTTACCAATCACTATTTTTTGCGGGTGACTAAATATATTACCCGGACTCGCTTCAATAGCTCTTCCACCCAGATTTAAATCCCATACTGCCTGAATATAATAAGTTCCACGCTCCATTTCTGAAGGTAGCACTGGATATGCAGTTGCCAGATCGTCAATAACCACGCTTTCACCAGGTTTAATCCCTTTAACTTCCACAGCAAAACAATTTAATGGCTCAATACCAATAGATGCAGTTAAGGGCTCAGGATTATTCTTTGATAAGTACAGAAAAACCTTTCCTGTAAAAGGACGGTTTAATGAAGCTGGAGAAAAAGCCACTTTAAATTGCTGTGAAAAACTATTTAAAGCAAAAACAAGGAAGAAAGATAGTAAGTAGCATATCTTTTTGATCATAACGATTTAGAGAATTGATTAAACCCCTAATATACGCGTATGATCGGATATTAAAATTTAAAAGCACTGTAACAGGGTGATGAATCCCGTTACAAGTGCTTACCTATTAACTAAATAATGAAGATCAAATATACTATTAACGCAACACAATTGCAACTATATTGCATTAATAATACAGGCCTGTAACCAATTCATTACAAAAGCAGGCTGCTGATCACCCGTTATTGAATTACATTTTCAAAAGGATTAGCAAATACCTCTTTATTCTGCTGCTGGAGCTCTTCTTCCACAGTCAGCAAACAAGCATTTAAGTCCTGGTGCAATTGCTCTTTCTGAAGATCCTGCGCAATAAATACCAGCTCATTCATCCGGTCACCATAACGCTTATCCCAGCGGTTCTCAATTTCTTTTCTGTTCTCCGTAAAATCCTGGTAATTCAATCTTTCAGAAGGCAGCATACTTGCCCACCAGGTTCCGGCACTCTCAACCCGCAGTGATCCACCCGCCTGCGAAAAATTCAAAGCACGGTCTGGCATAGCCGCTAACCAGAACAATCCCTTTGTTCTGATTACATTCGGAGGGAATTGTTGAGTCAGATAATCCCATAAACGTTCCGGATGAAAAGGTTTGGAAGAACGAAATACTGTGCTGCTGATCCCATACTCTTCAGTTTCGGGCAGATGCGCTGCATTTAACTCTTTAATCCAGCCAGCCCCTTGTGAGGCCTCTTCAAAATCAAACAAGCCAGTATGCAGTATCTCTTTCAAATCGACCTTGCTAAAAGAAGTATCAATTAATTTAGCTGAAGGATTCAATTTCCGGATCACAGCTTTCAACAGCAATAAATCTTCTGCAGAAACCAGATCTGTTTTATTCAGGATAATTACATTCGCAAACTCAATCTGATCTGTTAACAAATTGACTATAGTCCGGCGATCTGCCGTATCATCCACCCATCCCCTGTCCACCAGCAATTCATTGGTACCAAAATCTTTCTTAAAATTAAAACAGTCCACCACGGTCACCATCGTATCCAGTTTACTAAACTTACTTAAGTCAATATTCATGGCCAGATCTACATAACTGAACGTTTGCGCCACCGGAACAGGCTCAGAAATCCCGGTACTTTCAATAATCAGGTAATCAAACCGGTCTTCCTTCGCAAGCTTCTCTACTTCAGCAATCAAATCTTCCCGAAGTGTACAGCAAATACAACCATTACTCATTTCTACCAATTTCTCTTCCGTCCGGGATAACATATTTTCCCGGTGAACTGCATTTGCATCAATATTTATTTCGCCCATATCATTGACAATCAACGCTACCCGCAAGTTTTGTTTATTATGGAGAATATGATTTAACAACGTAGTTTTCCCACTTCCAAGAAACCCACTGAGTACAGTTACAGGTAATAATTTAGTTTTCATTTTATGTGTATATATAATGCAATCAAGTTGCAAATATAGAATAAACAATATAAATGCAATATGATTGCATTTATATTTACCAGGAAATAACAATCCTGAAAACAGCACGTTTACCTATTCAATTGCAGTAGCAAACTCTTTACATATATACTATATGCAATAAACTTGCATATAGTACTTTTGTTAAAAATTAAACAGACCTATACAAATGATATCCATCAAATCAGTTTCACACAGTTATGGCAATGCACACCGCATTGGATTTAAAGACTGGGAAATCAATAATGGCGAACAATGGTTACTTTTAGGAGAATCGGGCAGCGGAAAAACGACGCTGCTTCACATCCTTACCGGGATATTAAAACCAGCTGCCGGAGCAGTAAATATGGATGGCACATCAATCTATTCCCTAACCTCCCGTGAACTTGATCAGTTTAGGGGAAGAAATATAGGGATTATCTTTCAGCGTCCCCATTTAATTAAAAGTCTGACCATTGCAGAAAATCTCGTTATGGCCCAGAGTTTTGCCCGTCTTCCCGAAGATTTGAAAAGAGTAAACGAGGTCTTAACTTCATTAGGTATAGCAGACAAGAAAAACAGTTATCCCAGTGAATTAAGCCAGGGACAACTGCAAAGAGTTTCTATCGCAAGGGCAGTCATTAATAAACCAGCCCTACTAATTGCTGATGAGCCTACTTCGAGCCTGGACGATAAAAATGCACAGGCTGTGCTTGAATTATTGCAGCAACAATCCGGATTAAACCAGGCCACACTAATTGTAGCCACCCATGATAAAAGAGTTAAAGATGCATTTACCCATACTTACGAATTAAAATGAGTCCATTAAAAATCAGCTGGAAAAGTCTGTGGTCTAAACCATTATCTTCCGCATTAAATATTATGCTCATTGCCTTTGGTACAGGGATATTAACAATTTTGCTTCTGGCCTCCACGCAAATCGGGGAAAAACTAGATAACAATGCTAAAGACATAGACCTGGTGGTTGGTGCCAAAGGGAGCCCGCTGCAACTGATTCTGAGCAGTATTTATTATATTGACTTCCCTACCGGAAACATTCCATTGAAAGAGGCACAGGAATTAGCGCGCAGTCCTTTTGTTAAAAAAGCTGTTCCTTTAGCACAGGGCGATAATTACCAGGGTATCAGAATCGTGGGTACAGATAGTAATTTCGTCAGTATCTATAAACTAAAAACCAGTACAGGTAAATTCTGGAGGGCCGATTTCGAGGTGACTATAGGCTCAACCGTTGCCATCAATCAGAAACTAAAAATTGGAGACACCTTTTTCGGTGCCCACGGACTTACAGGCAGCACAGATATTCACAAAACGCATGCATATAAGGTAGTGGGGATTTTAGCCCCTCAGGGCAACGTCACAGACAACCTGATTCTCACTAATATTTCCAGCGTCTGGAAAATGCATGAAGATCATGAAAAAGAAGAAGCTGCAGAACATCATAACCATCAGGAGCACAGACCTGATCAAACCGACCACAGTGATGAAAAGGAAATCACAGCATTGTTGATACAATACAGATCACCAATGTCTGTAGTGATGTTTCCAAGAATGGTGAATCAATCTACCAGTCTGCAAGCTGCCTCTCCTGCGATGGAAAGCACCCGCTTATTCTCACTTATTGGCGTTGGTGTAGATACCTTACAATGGTTTGCCGTCCTGATTATGCTCATCGCTGCTATCAGTGTATTTGTCAATCTGTACAATTCTCTCAAAGAAAGAAGTTACGATCTGGCCATCATGCGGACATTGGGCGCTTCCAGAAGTCAGTTATTCTGTATTGTGATTTTTGAAGGAATACTGCTTACTTTAGCTGGTACAATTATTGGAATGGTTTTGGGACATTTAGTCCTTCAACTTATTGGAAACTATCAGGAAAGCAGTCAGGCCAGGTTAAGTG
Organism: Pedobacter sp. WC2423; assembly: GCF_040822065.1. Classification (NCBI taxonomy): domain Bacteria; kingdom Pseudomonadati; phylum Bacteroidota; class Sphingobacteriia; order Sphingobacteriales; family Sphingobacteriaceae; genus Pedobacter; species Pedobacter sp. WC2423. The sequence continues at coordinate 5,353,679 of NZ_CP162005.1, read as the reverse complement.
GTTTTATCCTGCTGAAAGATGAAATTTATTTATTTGTTGCCGGGCTCGCGATTGGTATATTTGCAGCTGTGATTCCTGCCTTGCAGGCTTACCGGTCAAATATCTCTAAGATATTGTCTAAAAACTAAATATGAACATAAGAATGAAACCACTGCTTATTATATTTTTACTATTTTCAGGTTTTGCAGTGAAAGCTCAGCATAATCCGAATGATCAGATCAGTTCTTCCAATTGGGACGTGATTGGAGGAGTAGATTTTAAAATTGTGAAGGATACACAGATGTTTGCCATTTACAATGCCGATATTAAAAAATATGCAAACAAACCATTTGAACTGGAAGGATATTTAGTGCCTATTAAAGATGGGATGAAACAAACTAAATTTATGCTTTCTACCCTTCCGATTAATCAATGTTATTTCTGCGGAAAAAACGGCGTACCGATTATGGTGATGGTTGAGCTTGCTGAACCGATTAAATTCACCTATCAAACTATAACCATCAAAGGAACGCTGAAACTGAGCACCGGAAATGCAATGGATAATCCACCAATAGCTCTAGTGAATGCAAAGTCAATTTAACGAACATGAAAATCGATCCTACTAACATACTCAAAGAACACGCGCTGAAACATACTAAACAAAGAGTTCGTGTTTTAGAAGAAATAGCTTTAGATACTGTTGCCATTTCACAACCCGAGCTGGAGAAAAAGCTCGGCAAAGAAATTGACAGGGTAACACTTTACCGCATCTTAAACATCTATGAGGATAAAGGAATTCTGCACCGGATTATGGATATGAACGGAACCGCTAATTATGCGATTTGTTCTTCTTCCTGTTCAGCAGATCATCACCACGATGAACACATTCACTTCAACTGTACCACCTGCAATAAAATATATTGTCTGGATGTTGCGGTTCCACATAGCACGATGCCAAAAGGGTTTACCGCTAAAACAGTAAATACAACTGCTTATGGAACCTGCGAAAAGTGTAATCTTGATTTAAAAAGAATTAAATAGCCATAAAAAAAGGTGCAGAAGTTAAAACTGGACTGCCCCCAAAAGTTTAGACAAATTTAGTATTAGATTTGTTATAATGAGCCCGATATTCCATCGGGCTCATTCCGTTTAAGTTCAATTTTATTCGTTCCTTGTTGTAGTACCAGATATAGTCATTTATATCTTTTTTGAGCTGATCTGTCGATTCATATTCATTTAAGTAGAAGAGTTCCGATTTTAAGGTTCCGAAAAAGTTTTCAATTATAGCATTATCTAAGCAATTACCTTTTCTGGACATACTTTGGATAATCCCATTTGCTTTTAGCAGTTGCTGATACTTTGGCATCTGGTATTGCCATCCCTGGTCAGAATGCAAGACTAACTGAGAAGTATTCCTAGCTTGTGGTAATACTTTTTTGAGCATGTCCAATACTCCCTTGAAAACCGGCCTGTCAGTGAGTTCATAGCTGATAATCTCCTGATTGAACAGGTCTATTATTGGAGAGAGGTACAATTTCTTTCCCTTGACTTTGAATTCTGTAACATCTGTGGCCCATTTTTGCATAGGTTGGTTAGCCTTGAAATTCCTATTAAGGATATTTGGAGCTATTTTCCCTAGCTTGCCCCTATAAGACCTGTATTTTTTTATCCTGATCAGGCTCTTCAACCTCATTTCTCCCATCAATCTAAATACAGTCTTATGGTTAATAGCCATTCCGACCCGTTTCAGTTGCAAGGTAATGCGCCGATAGCCGAAGCGACCTTTATGGGCATGATAGACCTTGTTGATCTGGATCTTGACCTGTTCGTATTTATCAGGCAAACTGGCCTTCTTAGAATAATAATAAAATGTACTTCTTGCCATGCTAATACAATTCAACAGGGTATCCAGGTCGAACTGATGCCTTAGTTCCATTATGGCTTGCGCTTGTTTTCGGCTTGAACTAAGGCCTGGAGCTTTTTTAGCAGGGCATTCTCTGCACGTAAATATTCATTTTCCCGTAAAAGCTCTTCCTCACGGGTAAGTGGCCTATCCGATTTTCTCGGTTTTCGCTTGTTTGCTGGATTCTCCTTATATGCCATCGGTAGTCTTCCTTTAGGTCGCGGTTCTAGTCCAGATGATCCAAACTTCTCAAATCGTTTCTGCCATTCGATAATTCCCGCATCACTTGAAAGCCCAAAACGTAGCACCGCCGCTCTCAAAGATAACTTTTCTTCACGAATTGACTTCAGGACTGCTAGCTTAAAGGATGGACTAAAAACTCTTTTCCCCTTTCTGGGAAGTAATCCAGGAGCTCCCAGATGCTCGTATATCCTAAACCAATCTTCGAAAAGAGAATAAGTAATCCCGTATTCCTCACCCAGAGATTTTGCAGAACGATAATGTTCCGATATCTGCTTCACACAGTATAACTTGAATTCAAAACTGTGTCTGTTTTTCTTTTTCATAATAATGCCCCCAGAAAGTGTCTAACTTTTTGGGGGCATTGCAAACCTCTGCACCTTTTTTATTATAATTTATCAGGATTAGTGTCCTGCGTGTCCATCAGCACCGTGTGCATGACCGTGACTTAATTCTTCTTCAGTTGCTTCACGTACCGAAAGGATTTTACCACCAAAAATCAGGTTTTTACCAGCCATAGGGTGGTTCAGATCTACTGAAATAGTAGTATCATGAATAGCAGTAACACCTGCTCTGAAGTGATTTCCTTCGTTATCCTGTAAAGGAATTACATCACCTACGTTTGGCAGGTCAACTTCTTTGAACATATCTTTTGGTAAGTCAGCGAAAGCTCCCGGATCTAAATCTCCGTAACCATCAGCTGCACTCAGCTCAAAATTATACTCATCACCAACATTTAATCCAGTTAAATGCTCTTCAAATTTAGGCAACATCATACCTGCACCGTATAAGAATACCAATGCATTTTGCTCATCAGCTTTTTCTACGAAAACTTGTTGTCCCTCTTCATTAGTCGTATGCAGTTCGTACGTTAATGAAACTACTGTATTGGGTTTAATACTCATTGGAATCTTATTTAGTTAATTAATTTTAATGCTTCTTCAACTGTTGTTACAGGCAGCTGACATGATTTATTTCGGCAAATATAGATTTTTGTTTCAATGCTTTGCTTATCTTTTAACAAAGGAAGTACAGAATTTGTTCCTCCTAATATAATTTTGTTTGGAATGTACCTCTCATTCAGCGATTTCCTCACCTCAGTAATGGAATCTCCAGTTAATGCAATTTCATTAATTCCAAACACTTCATTCATCATCTGGATCGCCCAGTTCGAATAAGCAGAGCCATAGGTTTTAATTTGAGGATGCACCGCAGCCAGCATAGCATCTGCTTTTTCCGTATACCGGACCTCATCAAATAATAAGCCCAGATGTTTTAAATTCTGCGCCATAACAGAGTTCGCAGCAGGAATCACATTGTCCATAATCTCATGCTTACGTGCAATCAGCGACTCCCCATTTGCAGGTGTATAAAATAACATCGGGCTATCCAGATCACGGAAGTTGCTCAGCACCCAATCTGTCAGTTTCTTTGCTTCCAGTAACCAGTTATCTTCAAAATCAGCTTCATATAAAGCAATCAATGCTGAGATAAGGAAGGCATAATCATCAAGAAAACCCGTAATCGAGGCCTTATTATGTTTGTAATTCCGGTATAGTCCGCCATTTTCAGCCGTTAAATTAGCCAGAATAAAATCTGCTGCTTTTTTTGCGGCCAGGTAAAACTCTTGCCGGTCAAAAATCTGGCTGCTTTCTGCCAATGCTTTGATCATCATGGCATTCCATGCAGTCAAACACTTATCATCTAAACCAGGATGCATTCTTTTGCTCCGTACTGCCAGTAATTTCTCTTTAGCAAGATTTAACTTCGTGGTGAAATCAGCAATTGGAATCCCTTTTAATTCTGCGTATTCTTCTGGTGTATATTTTCTCAGCAGGATATTGATTTCTTCCTCTTCCCAATTCCCCTGAGCTGTCACATTGAAATAACCGGCCATTAATGCAGCATCAGCACCCAGTATTTTTTCGAATTCCAATAAATCCCATACATAGAATTTACCTTCAACCCCTTCACTGTCGGCATCCAGCGCAGCATAAAATAATCCTTCAGGAGAAGTCATTTCCCGCTCAATCCAGGCAATGGATTCTATAGCCACTTCTTTAAATAACCGGATACCGGAAAACTGATAAGCTTCCGCATATAAACTGATCAGCTGTGCATTATCATACAACATCTTTTCAAAGTGAGGTACATGCCAGTTGCCATCTACCGAATACCTCGCGAAGCCTCCACCAATCTGATCATAAATCCCGCCAAAAGCCATCTTTTCCAGGGTCAGCAGCGTAGACACATGCGTTGCATTCTCCTTCATTAAGTGACTGTAACGCAATAAAAACTGCCAGTTATTAGGTAAAGGGAATTTAGGTGCCCTGTTATATCCACCTTCCATCATATCGAAATTACGTTTCCAGGGTGTAGTAATATCCTGTAAGTCTTTTTCTGTATAAGGCGTAGTTCTGATATTAGGAATAACTTTCTCTGAGTTGCGGATACCTTCAGTTAGCTGAACAGCATACTGCTCTGCTTTGCCCGGTTCAGTTTGCCATAAATCGGCAACATTTAACAAAATATTGATCCAGTCTTCTTTCTTAAAATAAGTACCTCCGTAAATTGGCCGCTGATCTGGTAAACAGATACAATTCAGTGGCCAGCCCCCGCTGCCAGTCATCAACTGGATAGCCAGCATATAAATCTGATCAATATCAGGTCTTTCTTCCCGGTCTACTTTAATGCAAACAAAATGTTTGTTCATCACCTCTGCTACTTCGTGTAACTCAAAGCTCTCCCTTTCCATCACATGGCACCAGTGGCAGGCTGAATAACCAATACTGACCAGAATCAGTTTATTTTCCTGCTTTGCTTTGGCTAATGCTTCTTCCCCCCATTCATACCAGTTTACAGGATTATAAGCATGTTGCAAAAGGTAAGGCGAAGAGGCGCGGATTAAACTATTTGGTTCCAGGTTCATATGACAAAGATAAAAACAATTCTGTACGGGCACGTCACTTCTTATCCTGCATCAACTGATGCGGACGCGGTTCAAGGTATATTTGTATAACGAAAATCAACGCATGTTGTTATTAAAATGAATACAGCAGAAGAAATTCATCAGGCAATCGAAGATTTCAACGCGGGCAAATTTGGTATATTGAATTAAGTACAGGAAAGAAATGAATGAAGAATATATAAATCTGCCCCTGGTTAAGAATCAGGATCAGAACCGTTTCGAACTTAAAGTAGGTGATTACACCGCATTTATAGATTATAAAGAGCGAAGTAAAAAGATCTGGCTCATTCATACCGAAGCACCAGAAGAACTGAAAGGGAAAGGGGCAGCAACCGCAGTGATCGAAAAGACACTGGCCTATATAGAAGAAAACGATTATAAACTGATTCCGCTATGCCCGCTGGTTGTGGCCTACCTTAAACGCCATACCTATTGGAACCGGATATTAGAGGAAAGTATCGATCCTTTTTAATTGATCATTCATAAGAAGCCTCTTAAGGGGGCTTCTTATTTCCGGTAGACTGGCGATTAATAAAAATAAATATTAATCCCTGAATGTATTACCTATTTGATCAGCAATTGCTGAAAAGATAAGCTATCTCCTCTAAATGCATTAAAATCTACTACATGATTGATCCCCGTAATTCTGGCTTTATCGGAGTGCTGCCAAAAAGACCATTTGGTATTCGCGCCAGCTTTCAGCTCTGCTTTATAATAATGCGCAATCCATAAAGGATAGCCATCAAAATGCCCTTTCAGATAATCTTTGTAAAATACCAGCCCGGAATAAATGATAGGTTTTACGCCCGTTTTTCTTTCTACATGTGTAATAAAATCCTTCAGTTCTGCACGCATCTTTTCTGGAGAAACACCACTTAAAGTTTCAATATCAATGACCGGAGGTAAATCTCCAGACTCATACTTAACCGTTTGCAGGAAAAACCTGGCCTGCCATAAACCCGATTTTTTAGGAATAAAATAATGATAAGCACCACAAATGATACCTGCTTTTGGTGCTTCACGCCAATTGCGCTGAAAATAAGGATCCACACTGGAAATCCCTTCCGTAGCTTTGATAAATGCAAATTTGATACTGACATCGTCATCCTTCATTGCCTTTACCTTAATCCAGTCAATTTTCCCCTGGTAAGAAGAAACATCAATTCCATGAATGCTATAACGTTTAGGGATTTGAATATCAAAACTCTTATAAGTCCGGTAATTCGGATCTTCTCCTATATCCAGTATCCACCGGGTTGTCGAAGTAAAAAGCTTTAGTACATACCCATAATATAAGGGGGAAAATAAAATAAGCAGTAATCCTGCAATCACAAACTTCCATTGCAATGAAAGTCCTTTTTTCTTCTTTACAGCAGGCTTTCTCCGTTTGGGAGCTGCTTTTGAGGCCATTTTTGGAGTCGCCTTAGGTACAAGCGGCTGATCAAAAATAAGCTTTCCCTGGTTGGCAGGTGTTTTCTTTAGAGGTGGAGGCACGGGGTAAAAATACAAAAGGGCAGCCATTTGGCCACCCTTTTTGGATAGAATTATCTAAAATTATTTGCTTAGTTCCGCAAAATACTTGTGAAATAAAGGCAAAGTTTCAATTCCTTTATAGTAATTGAATATATCATACTTTTCATTGGGTGAGTGTAAAGCATCACTATCAAGACCAAAGCCTAACAATACAGATTTAATTCCCAGCACATCTTCAAACAAAGCAACGATAGGAATACTGCCACCACCCCTGGTTGGAATTGGTTTTTTACCAAAACTTGTCAGGATCGCTTTTTCAGCAGCACGGTAAGCAATGCTATCAGTAGGGGTAACGACCGGCTCACCACCATGATGTGCAGTCACTTTTACCTTTACAAAATCAGGAGCGATACTTTCAAAATGCTGCTGAAAAATAGCAGAAATTTCATCCGAACTCTGGTGAGGTACCAGGCGCATGGAAATTTTAGCATTTGCTTTGGAAGGCAACACTGTTTTAGCACCCTCACCGATATAACCACCCCAGATACCATTGACCTCTAAAGTTGGTCTTGTTCCCGTACGTTCTAAAGTAGAATATCCTTTCTCCCCCCATTCCGCATTGATATCAAGATCTTTTTTATAGTCATTCAAATCAAAAGGAGCCGAATTTAAAGCAGCTTTTTCATCTGCTGTTAAATCTATTACTTTATCATAGAAAGCAGGAATAGTAATATGATTGTTCTCATCATGTAACGAAGCAATCATTTTGCATAAAATAGTGATAGGATTGGCAACTGCACCGCCATAAACACCCGAGTGAAGATCTCTGTTCGGGCCGGTCACTTCTACTTCCATATAAGCTAAGCCACGTAAGCCGGTTTCAATAGAAGGATTCTCCATGCTGATCATTGAAGTATCAGAAATCAGAACTACATCAGCTTTCAAACGTTCCGTATTTGCTTTGACGAAGACTCCAAGGTTACTGGAACCGACTTCCTCTTCTCCTTCGATCATAAATTTCACATTACAGGCAAGTGTGTTGGTTTTCATCATCAATTCGAAAGCCTTTACATGCATGTAAAACTGTCCTTTATCATCACAAGCACCACGCGCATATATTTTACCATCACGAACAGTAGGCTCAAAAGGAGGCGTATGCCATAATTCCAATGGATCCGCTGGCTGCACATCATAATGACCATAAATTAAAACAGTAGGTAATGCTGCATCAATAATTTTCTCTCCATATATAATAGGATATCCGGCAGTCTCACAAATCTCCACTTGATCTGCACCCGCTTCTTTCAGCTTTTCCGCAACAAAAGCAGCGGTATTCAACACATCACCTTTATATTTCGGGTCTGCACTTACTGAAGGAAAACGTAATAATTCAAACAACTCTTCTAAAAAGCGCTGCTTGTTGTCTTCTACATATTTTTTGATCTCTTGCATAACAAATGATTGTTTATAATTTAAAACCCGCAGCCTTGTTTTTGATGTCAGTCAAGACCCGGTAATTTAAGCGGTTAAAACTAGAAAAAAATTCCCAGAATAGCTGTAAAAAGATCCTTTCTTTCCCGAATGCTACTGCTCATCCTTTTCAAAAAAAAGACGGATATCGACTTCTAATTTTTCGGCAATCAGGGTCAGCATCGTGATATTCGCATCAGTTAACCCAAGCTCTATCCTGCTGATCTGGTGGGGATCCAGCTCGCACCTGAAGGCGAACTCAGAAATGGTCCAGCCTTTGATTTTACGCAATTTCCTGACATTGTTGCCAACGATTAAGATTGCCTCCTGATTTCGCCTTTTCTTAAAAGTTGCTTTAGCCATTTAAGTACGAATGAAGCAAAAAAATCATAGCTAAAAAGTACAGAACTGTACTTTTTATTAAAAGATAAAAATTATAGGTTTAGTAATTAAATATATAGCATATGGAAATTAAACTAGATCAAAACAGTTTACCAGCAGACCAGCAACATATCCGGTTCCAAATTGTTCTTCAGGAGCTTTACGGTATATGGCACGAAGGAATATATATTGCCGATGAAGATATTTTCAAAGTGAATGACGACATCTGGTATGATCTCTGGTCAGAAATTGTAAGATGGGAGCCTATTAACCGGGAGGCAGGAACCCCTAATTAAGCCACACGATACTGTTATAAGCTTGGTCGAAAGATAAAAAATAAAACATGACCTGATTGAAATAAGAGGTATAGTTTTGTTATTTTTGTATCTTTTCATACGCAAAACAGTATTTCAATTTGGATTATTTAGCAGGATTAAACCCTCAGCAACGTGCAGCAGTAGAGAATACTAAAGGACCGGCAATGATTGTCGCTGGTGCGGGATCAGGTAAAACAAGGGTAATTACATACAGAGTCGCACATCTTATTGAAAAAGGTGTGGATGCTTTTAATATTTTAGTATTGACCTTTACAAACAAAGCTTCGAAAGATATGCGTGAGCGTATCTCAAAAGTTGTGGGTACAGAAGCAAAAAACTTATGGATGGGAACATTCCACTCTGTTTTTGCCAAAATACTACGTGTTGAAGCAGAAAAGATAGGTTATCCTTCTAATTTCACTATCTATGATACAGATGATAGTAAAAGTCTGATCAGATCTATTCTGCGTGAAATGCAATTAGATGATAAATTATATAATGCGAACTTCGTATATAACCGGATATCTTCTGCAAAAAACAACCTGGTCAGCCATATAGAATATATGAAAAGTGCCGAAATTCAGGCGGAGGACATTAGCAATAAACGTCCTTTAATCGGCTCTATCTATGAAACTTATACTAAACGCTGCTTTAAAGCAGGCGCAATGGATTTTGATGATTTACTTTTCAAAACCAATGTATTGTTAAAAGATCATCCTGATGTATTGAATAAATATCAGCAGAAGTTTAAATACCTGATGGTCGATGAGTACCAGGATACTAACTTTTCACAATATACCATTGTAAAAAAACTGGCAGCCGCTTATCAGAATATCTGTGTAGTAGGTGATGATGCGCAAAGTATTTATGGTTTCCGTGGTGCTAATATTCAGAATATCCTGAATTTTGAAAAGGATTACCCGGATTTAAAAGTTTATAAATTAGAGCAGAATTACCGCTCTACCCAAAATATTGTTGATGTCGCCAATAGTATCATTGCGAACAACAAAAATCAGCTGGAGAAAAACGTATTTTCTGAAAATGAATCTGGTGACAGAATCAAAGTATCAAGAGCATTTACTGATAATGAAGAAGGTAAAATAGTTGCCGAAGCTATCGTTCAGGACAGAACATCAAAAGGCTTAAATTATAGTGATTTCGCCATTCTTTACCGTACCAATGCCCAGTCAAGAGCAATGGAGGAAGGTTTGAGAAAACTCAACATCCCTTATAAAATTTTCGGAGGACTATCTTTCTATCAGCGTAAAGAGATTAAAGATTTAATTGCTTACTTCCGTCTTACTTTCAATCCAAGTGACGAAGAAGCTATCAAAAGAGTGATCAACTATCCAAAAAGAGGATTAGGTGATACTACAGTTGATAAAATTATAGTAGCTGCTGATCAGCATAACATAACAATGTGGCAGGTAGTCTGCGAGCCGCAAACTTATATTGCCGGCCGGATTGCGAACCAGCTGAATGATTTTTCTGTACTGATTCAGAGTTTTCAGGCCGAAGCCAAGAAGCTGGACGCTTATGAAACTGCATTATATATCGCACAACATTCCGGTATCCTGAAAGAACTGCATACTGATGACAGTGTAGAAGGCCGCAGCAGGTACGAAAACATTCAGGAATTACTGAATGGTATCAAAGAATTTGCTGAACGTGAAGATATTGAAGACAGAAGCCTTGCTATTTTCATGCAGGACATTGCGCTGTTAACGAATGATGACCGTCAGGATGATAAAGAAAAAGATACCGTTTCGATGATGACCATTCACTCGGCAAAAGGACTGGAATTCAAGAACGTTTTTGTGGTAGGGCTGGAAGAGAATCTGTTTCCTTCTCAAATGTCGCTCAATTCAAGAACTGATCTGGAAGAAGAACGCCGTTTATTCTATGTCGCCATTACCCGTGCAGAGAAGAAACTGACCCTGACTTATGCCACTTCACGTTACCGCTGGGGAACGCTGACCAATTGTGAGCCAAGCCGTTTTATCAGTGAGATCAGTGCAAGGTTCCTGGAACTGGAAGTAGTTAAAGCACCCAAAACAAGTTTATCGTCTGATAGCTTTGACGGGGAACGCAGGTCATGGACACAGCAAAGAGATTCTTTCAGCAAACCTAAACCAGCAAGCTCAGGCTCAGCTACTCAGACCGCTCCTGCAAGACCAAAAACCAGTACGATTCTGCCTACTGCGCACATCCCTACACCTGGTTTTACTGCTGATGCAGCCAGTGCATTTCAGAACGGTATGGAAGTGGAACATGAGAAGTTTGGATTCGGTAAAATTATCAATCTGGAAGGTACTTTACCGGACGTAAAAGCGACGGTATTTTTCCAGGGATTAGGAAACAAGCAATTGTTATTAAAATTTGCTAAATTGCGGATTGTAAAATAAGCTTTATCTTTAAACCTTATTACAATAAAACAGGGCCATGGCCCTTATAATCCTCCTTCAGCGAATACCACAAGAAATAAATAGAATGAATTTCGATTACAATACCACAAGAAACGAGTTAATTCTTGCAGAATACGGACGTAATGTACAGAACATGGTGAAGTACATTTGCGAGCTGCCGGATCTGGAAGAACGCAATAAATATGCTCAGGCAGTGATAGATCTGATGGGTTTTTTAAACCCTCATCTAAGGGATGTTGCCGATTTCAAGCATAAATTATGGGACCATTTACACATTATCTCCGGTTATAAAATCGATGTAGATAGTCCCTACCCAAAACCAACTCCTGAAATGGCATTGGTTAAACCTTCGCATATCGGTTATCCGCAGCAAAGGATCAAATACAAGCATTACGGCAAAACTGTTGAGGTGATGATCGAAAGAGCCATCGCAGTAGAAGAACCTGAACGCCGGGCAGCATTGGTACAGGGTATCGCCAACTTTATGAAAATGGCTTATGTCACCTGGAATAAAGACAGTGTGGCCGATGAGACTATTCTAAAGAACCTGAGTGAGTTATCAGGCGGTTTACTGCAGCTGGAAGAAAATATCAACCTGAATAAGGTAGAATTCAGACCTCCGGTAAACAGAACTTCTACCAATACCAACCGCGGGCGCAACAATAACAACAATAATAATAAGGGAAGGCAAAACAATAACAATAATAACCGCCCGCGCAGCAGCAATCCCAATCCAAAACAAAGACATTAAACGAGCAGATTTAAATAAATATAGGTTAATAGCACATGAACGCATTTGAAATTATAGGTGGGAAGAAGTTAAAAGGTGAAATCCATCCGCAGGGGGCTAAAAATGAAGCGTTGCAGATTATATCTGCCGTTTTACTAACAGAAGAGAAAATCACTGTAAGTAATATCCCTGACATCAAAGATGTAAATAAACTGATTGAACTTCTGGGTGATCTGGGCGTTAAAGTAAACCGTTTATCAAAAGACACTTACACATTTGAAGCCAAAAACATCGATCTTGAATTCTTTAAATCAGCTACTTTTAAAGCTAAAGGTGGAAGTTTAAGAGGTTCAATCATGATCGTAGGCCCGCTTCTTGCACGTTTCGGACAAGCAGCCATCCCTAAACCAGGTGGTGATAAAATTGGACGCAGAAGACTGGACACTCACTTTCTTGGATTTGAAAAATTAGGTGCCAAATTTGTTTATAACGCTAAAGAATCGTTCTTTAATGTAGATGCAACAAACCTTAAAGGTGCTTATATCCTTTTAGATGAAGCCTCTGTAACTGGTACAGCGAATATAGTAATGGCTGCAGTACTGGCTAAAGGAACTACAACGATCTATAACGCTGCCTGTGAGCCTTATTTACAGCAGTTATGTAAAATGCTTAACCGCATGGGGGCCAGGATATCCGGAATTGGTTCTAACCTGCTGACTATCGAAGGGGTGACAAAACTAGGTGGTACTGAACACAGAATGTTACCTGATATGATTGAGATCGGATCTTTCATCGGCCTTGCAGCCATGACAGAATCAGAGATCACGATCAAAAATGTATGTTATGATGAATTGGGTGTTATACCTGATGTATTCAGAAAGTTAGGGATCAATTTTGAACGCAGGGGTGATGATATTTACATCCCTTCTCAAAAGCATTATATTATTGATACTTTTATCGACGGATCTATCCTGACTATTGCAGATTCACCATGGCCAGGCTTCACTCCTGACTTGCTGAGTATTGTATTAGTGATTGCAACTCAGGCAAAAGGTTCAGTCCTGATTCACCAGAAAATGTTCGAAAGCCGTTTATTCTTCGTAGATAAACTGATTGAAATGGGTGCTCAGATCATTTTATGTGACCCGCACAGAGCTACTGTAAACGGAATCAACAAACAATATAAATTAAGAGGTATCAGCATGACTTCTCCTGATATCAGAGCCGGAGTATCCTTATTAATTGCAGCTTTATCTGCAGAAGGCACTTCAACGATCTACAATATAGAACAAATTGAGCGTGGTTACCAGGATATTGACACACGTTTACGTGCATTAGGTGCACAGATTAAACGTGTTGATGCGAATTCTCCATCACACTAGTTCATTTAAAATTACAGTAAAGCCAGGATTTGATCCTGGCTTTTTTTTTTACCATAACTCCCCATCGATCCAATTAATCCATATACAGAGAAATAATCACTATTATAAAATAAAATGTAACTTCATTAACACCCCGGTGTCTTATTACAAAAGATAAAGACCAGATGCGTTTCAATTCTACACCTCAAACCACGACACTCCTTATTTACCTGTTTGCCCTGATCAGTCTTACACTTCATCTGATTGGCTTAAATAACTATGGTATTGGCCGGGATGAATTTTTACATATCGCTCTTGGTAACCATCCCGCGGCAGGTTATATGGAAGTCCCCCCCTTTATAGCGTGGATAGCTAAATTTTCCATTACCTTTTTTGGTGACAGCGCTTTTGCAATCAGGATAATCCCCGCTACTTTCGCTGCCTTAACTATACTGACTGCAGGTTTCATCGTTAAAGAAATTGGCGGCAGAAATTTTGCCATCACCATCAACGGTCTTGCACTTTGTTTGTCTCCCGCATTTCTGGCTTCAGGGTACCTGTTACAGCCCGTAGTATTTGATCAGTTCTGGTGGGTGCTCACCTACTTTTTGCTGATTAAATACACCTTTACCCGGCAAAGCAAATATTTACTCTTCCTTGGCCCTGTTATCGGCCTTGGTCTATTAACAAAATATGCAATCCTGTTTGTGATTATTGCAATCATTGCCGGCCTGTTACTCACAGCACAACGAAAATTACTAGTCAAAAAGCAGCTTTATATGGCTGTATTCATTGCATTACTGATTTTCTTGCCGAATATTATCTGGCAATACCTGCACCACTGGCCTGTACTTACCCACATGAAAGAGCTTACAGCAACTCAGTTGGTTCACAATACAGCCATAGGATTTATTAAAGCACAGCTGATCTCTAATGGAACTGCAGTGCTGCTATGGATACCGGGCCTGCTTTTACTGCTCTTTCATAAAAAAATGGCAAACCTCAGGTGGATGGGTTTCAGTTATTTCCTTCTTTTGGCGCTGCTGATTTATTTCAAAGGAAAACCTTATTATGCTTTCGGCGTATACCCCGTATTGTTTGCTTTAAGTGCTTATGGTATTGAGCTTGTAACCCAGCGCACAAATACTTCACTAAAATATGTGATTGCTTTTCTGGTGCTCTTACCAAATGCGGTTTTCATGCCTATGTTTATTCCTATCTTACCCATTGACCGGGCTGTAGTCTATTTCAAATCCCTGCACATGGATGATTTCCTTTATTGGGAAGACGGAAAGAAACACCAGACCACACAAGATTACGGAGATATGTTCGGTTGGGAAGAAATGACTGCAATCACAGCTAAAGCCTATGCTATGATTCCTGAAAATCAACGCAACTCGACTACAATCTTTGTCGAAAATTATGGAGAAGCCGGTGCAATTGACCATCTCGGCAAAAAGTACAAGCTCCCGCCAGTGGTATCCTTAAGCAGTAGTTTTACCCTTTGGGCACCTGAGCGTATTCCTTATCAATGTATTATCTATGTAGATGATAAAGGACAGGTAGAAAAAATTAAACCAGCCTACGCTAAGGCTGAACTGATTGGGACAGTCACCAATAAATTATCCAGAGAATACGAAACAAAAATATGGCTGCTTACAGGGGCAAAGGTCGATATTAACCCGGTTTATCAGTCTGCATTGAAAGAGAAAAGACAATGACAGGATATAAAAATAGCTTGCCGGATATCCTGCAAGCTATTTTTATAAAACATTGAATACTATATCTTATGCAGAGATTGCATTGATAATATCATACTGCGTAATAATTTCAAAATTACCGTTTTCATCTTCAACAAGTACTGCACTGTTCTCTTTATTGATTAATGAAGAAATCTTATCAATTGAAGTGTTCATATCTACAAAAGGGAAAGTAGCAGACATAATCTCTTTTACCGGGGCAGATTTCAACGAAGGATTTTCTAATAATGCTTTCAGGATATCCCCTTCAGCTAATTTACCAACGACCATTCCCTGCTGCGTAACCGGGATCTGAGAAATATTCAGCATATTCATCGTATTGATAGCTTCTACAATCGTTTTTTCACAATCAATAGTTACAATCTCAGATTGCTCTTTTTTGGCCAGAATAGATTTAGCTGTTAACTTTTCGTCTGTAAGGAAACCGCGTTCTCTTAACCAGTCTTCATTATACATCTTACCCATATAACGGCTACCGTGATCATGAAAAATCACCACAACAACATCTTCAGGCTTTAATTTATCTTTTAACTGTAAAAGTCCGGCAATTGCTGAACCAGCAGAGTTACCTACAAATATTCCTTCTTTACGGGCAATATCACGCGTCATTAATGCCGCATCCTTATCCGTTACTTTTTCAAAAAGATCAATAATATCAAAGTTCACGTTTTTAGGAAGAAAATCTTCTCCGATGCCCTCAGTGATATAAGGGTAGATCTCATTTTTATCTAAAATACCGGTCTCTTTGTATTTTTTGAAAACTGATCCATAAGTATCAATTCCCCATACTTTGATATCAGGATTCTGTTCTTTCAAATATTTTCCGGTACCTGATATTGTCCCGCCTGTACCTACACCTACCACCAGGTGTGTAATTTTACCTTCAGTTTGTGCCCAGATCTCTGGCCCTGTCTGCTCATAATGCGCTTCAGTGTTAGCCAGGTTATCATATTGATTAGGTTTCCATGAATTTGGTACCTCACGCTCCAGGCGTGAAGAAACAGAGTAATAAGAACGTGGATCTTCAGGCTCTACGTTAGTAGGACATACGATTACTTCTGCACCAAAAGCACGTAAAGCATCCACTTTTTCCTTAGATTGCTTATCTGTGGTTGTGAAAATACATTTATATCCTTTAATAATAGCAGCCATAGCAAGGCCCATCCCGGTATTTCCGGAAGTTCCTTCAATGATGGTTCCACCAGGTTTAAGCTTACCGCTTTTTTCTGCGTCTTCTATCATCTTTAAAGCCATACGGTCTTTAATAGAGTTACCTGGATTGGTAGTTTCCACCTTAGCCAGTACAGTCGCCTGAATTTCTTTCGTAACGTTATTCAATCGCACCAATGGTGTATTGCCAATAGTTTCTAATATATTATTATACCACATGTTACAAAAGTACGACTTGATTCCTAGAATTTTATTTCTATTAAATATTCGTAATCATATTTTGTATAATTCAATTTAATGAAATTATATTCTGAATTGACTCCAGGAACCCCATCTTCACTTAGCTTTTATATGGCAAAACAGGCTACAACCGGGTGCTAAATCAGCTGATATATCTTTCCGGGAAGCGAAATCAGGACACCTTTCATCTCCAGATTGAGCAAATGAAGTGCAAGCTTACCCTGTTGGATATCAGCTTTTAGTCCAAGTTCATCTATACTTTGCGGAGCCGTTTTAAGGAGATTAATCAGCACGTGCTCTATCCCGGAAAGCCCGCAAGGTAAATTCTCCTGCAGAACAGGGCTGACCGTCTCTGCAGCTTCCCAGCCCATGTAATAAACCAGATCTTTAGCCTCGTTAATCATTCCTGCACGGTTCGTTTTAATCAGAAAATTACAACCCTCACTATATTCATCTGTCGTGCGGCCAGGAAAAGCATAAACTTCTCTGTGATAAGAATTCGCAATTCCGGCAGTAATCAAAGCCCCTCCTTTAATTGCCGCCTCTATGACAACCACTACATCAGCCAGTCCGGCAATAATCCGGTTCCGCTTTGGAAAATTCCCCTTTTCAGGAGTCGAATTCAGCAGAAATTCAGAAAGCAAACCACCCTGTTCAAGCATCTTTTTTGCAATTTGATGATGCGCAGCAGGATAAATACGGTCCAGCCCGTGCCCCAGTACCCCCACAGTTGGAATACCATAAGTTAAGCTTTGCTGGTGTGCCGAGACATCAATTCCATAGGCCAGTCCACTCACAACCAGCACATCATAATGTTGTAACAAAGCAACCAGCTGCTGACAGAGCATTTTCCCATAGGGAGTAGCCCTTCTGGAACCTACAATGCTGACAATCCTGGGATGATTCAAATCAGCCGTGCCCTTATAATATAAAAGTACCGGCGCGTCAGCACATTCCTTTAGTCGTTGCGGATAATTTTCATCTGTGTAAAAAAGGACTTTAACCTGATGTTCTTGCAGTAAGTCTGCATGCTCAGCAGCCAGTTTAAGCGCATCAGACTGAAGAATAGCAGTAATTTTTGAAACGTTTAAACCTTCCACCTCTGCTAATTGTGCCCTGGTGGCAGCAAATATAGCTTCAGGAGTTCCAAAATGGGACAGCAGGTGTTTTGCGGTTACCGGCCCTATAGCTTTAAGCAGGGTCAGTGCGATTTGACAAGTTAAACTCATCGGCTAAATTAATACTTAGCCTACTGATACTGGTAATTTATTATCCCTTAATTAACAAGGGATATAAACCACAAATTTAGTCTCGAAGAAATCTTCTTCAAAATAGGCAGCTAATGGATATAATTCAGCTTTAAGTCTTGATTCTTTAATTTCTTCTTCCAATTCCCCTCCTTTTAAATACAAAATACCGTTGGCAATTGCATTTTTAGAGTTTTTATTGAATTTATCTTTAATCCATGGATAAAAATCTATCAGACGGGTAACTGCGCGGGATACCACGAAATCATATTTATCGTCCACCTGCTCTGCTCTTAAATGAGATGCTTTTACATTTTTCAAGCCCAGTGCAGCAGCAACTTCAGTAACCACCTTAATCTTTTTACCAATAGAATCTACCAGGTGAAACTCTGTTTCAGGAAATAATATTGCTAAAGGAATACCCGGAAAACCGCCTCCAGTACCCACATCAAGGACTTTTTCCCCTGGTTTGAATGTACAGAATTTAGCGATTCCTAAAGAATGCAGGATATGACGCTCATATAATTCTTCAATATCCTTCCTGGAGATCACATTGATCTGCGCATTCCAGAAACTATATAATTCAAACAACTGATCAAACTTTCCGATCTGATCTGCACTGAGATCTTTAAAATACTTTTGTACGAGGGCTGAGGTTATTTCCACTTTACTTTTTTAACAAATATAGACAGAATGCCATTAAACACCAGAAAAATGAAAAGCAGAATATCCAAAACAGGAAACCACCATCTCAAATCAGGGTAATTGAGGCGTTTGAGCAAACGGGGATAAATAAAACTTCTAATGATCAGGCTCAGTGCAAAAACACCACCAGCCAGGTAATTAGCAGGTTTAAAAAACAATAATGCGACAAACAGCGCATAGAACAGAAACTGAAATATAATCTGTACAGATAAAATAAATTTATGTCTGGCTTTGTAGAATTTACCGGCACCAAAATGTCTTTTCTTCTGTCTGAGGTAAGCTGAGAAACTCGTATTTGGCACAGACCACACCTGTGTGCTGCGGTTTAAACGAATTTCTGTATTGCGGGCCGTAGCATGTGCATTCACGAATAAGTCATCATCCCCTGATGGAATGTGCATATGTGCTGCAAAGCCTTTATTCTTAAAAAACAGAGACTTTTTATAGGCCATGTTTCTGCCAACGCCCATATAAGGCATGCCCTGAATAGCAAAAGCCAGGTAATTGACAGCAGTAAAAAAGGTCTCAAAACGGATCAGACTGTTCAATAAACCACGTTTACGGATATAAGGAGAGTATCCAAGTACAATTGCCGTCTCGTCATTTTCCGGCTGCTGCATTCCTGATAACCAGTGCTCTGAAGCAGGTACACAATCTGCATCTGTAAAAACCAGCCACTCATGAGCAGCGGCCTTAATTCCCATGGTTACCGCGAATTTTTTACCGGCAATAAACTTTTCTCCTTCAGCAACTGTCACTACTTTCAGGTGTTTATATTGTGCAACAAAGCCTTTCAATACTTCGCGGGTTTGATCCCAGGAACGATCATTCACTACAATAACCTCAAAATCAGGATAGTCCTGCTGTAAAACTGCAGGTAAATACTGCGTCAGGTTTTCTGCCTCATTCCGCGCGCAAATAATTACGCTCAATGGCCTGGCAGCCTGTGCTGGCAACTCTTCTACTTTAACAAGGGCCAGTTTTAAATGTATAAATAAACTAAAATACAGCTGAACGGCAAAACAAAAAACGAGGGCACCCAGCAGGCAACTCTCTAGTAAGGTTAATTCCACAATGGTTTTTTTGACAAGCGCCAAATTTCTGATTTTTAATCTGTAATGCAGCCATATATTGATAAAAAAATCGAGAACCGGGTGTTTTTTCATACTTTTGCCGAGATTTTTTGAAGCGTACACACATTTATGAAATTTACCTTACAGGCAAACGACCCTCAGTCAAAAGCAAGGGCAGGAACAGTTACTACTGCTCATGGAGATATCCAAACACCGATTTTTATGCCCGTGGGCACCGCAGGAACGGTAAAAGCCGTTCATCAGCGCGAGCTTAAAAATGATATTGATGCACAGATTATTTTAGGAAATACTTATCATTTATACTTGCGGCCAGGACTTGACGTGCTGGAAGGTGCAGGTGGATTGCATAAATTTATAGGCTGGGACCGCCCGATTTTAACAGATAGCGGAGGCTACCAGGTCTATTCTTTAAGTAAAGTCAACAAAATCAAAGAAGAAGGAGTTACTTTCCGTTCACATATTGACGGTTCAAAACACCTTTTCACTCCTGAATATGCAATGGATATTCAACGGACTATCGGTGCTGATATTATTATGGCTTTCGATGAATGTACGCCTTATCCATGTGATTATAAATATGCAGCGAATTCAATTAACATGACTCACCGCTGGTTAAAACGTTGCTGCGCACGTTTTGATACCACTGAGCCTAAATATGGCTTCGATCAAACCTTATTCCCTATAGTTCAGG
The DNA here is from genome assembly GCF_040822065.1 of Pedobacter sp. WC2423. Lineage (NCBI taxonomy): Bacteria > Pseudomonadati > Bacteroidota > Sphingobacteriia > Sphingobacteriales > Sphingobacteriaceae > Pedobacter > Pedobacter sp. WC2423. The sequence continues at coordinate 5,333,524 of NZ_CP162005.1, read as the reverse complement.
GATCTGTTTACAAAGACCTGAGAAAGAAATCTGCAGAATTTATTGCTTCCATGGGGCGTGAAGGAAATGCGATTGGCGGCCTTTCGGTAGGAGAGCCAGCAGAAGAAATGTACGGCATGACCGAAGTAGTCTGCGACATTTTACCTGCCGATAAACCACGTTATTTAATGGGTGTGGGTACTCCGATCAATATTTTAGAAAATATAGCGTTAGGAATAGATATGTTCGACTGTGTAATGCCGACCAGAAATGCGAGGAACGGAATGCTTTTCACCAGAAACGGGATCATTAACATTGGCAATAAAAAATGGGCTGATGATTTTTCTCCTATCGATGCAGAAAGTGATTTATACGCTGACCAGGTTTATTCAAAAGCATATCTGAGGCACCTGATGCATTCGAAAGAAATGTTAGGTGCGCAAATTGCAACTTTGCATAACCTCCATTTCTACCTTTGGTTAGTTAAAGAAGCCAGAGAAAAGATCATCAGCGGCGAGTTTTACGCCTGGAAAAACAAAATGGTGACTATATTAGGGAATAAATTATAAATGAATATCCTCAAGGGCAGATTTAAAATTATTGACCGTTATATTATCGGGAAATACCTGGGTACATTCATTTATACCCTGAGTATTTTCGTGGTCATTATCGTAATTTTTGATTTATCAGAAAAAATGGACGACTTCTTAAGAAGTAAGTTGTCTGCCTGGCAGGTTCTTTCCCAATATTACGCAGGTTCTATTCCTTTTTACGTAAACATGCTTTCTCCGCTGATCAACTTCATTGCCGTAATTTTCTTTACCGCAAAAATGGCCGATCAGACTGAGATTGTCCCGATTTTAAGCGGAGGTGTAAGTTTCAATCGTTTTTTACAACCCTATTTCATTTCCGCATTTATCATATTTGCAGCCAATCTGGGTTCCAATTTATATGTTCTCCCCTATACCAATCAGCTCAAGAATACGTTTGAAAACACCTATGTAAAAAAAAATGACCCAACCAGTAAGCTCCAGATTCACATGAAATTAGATAACAATACCTATATCTATATGGAGAGTTTTGAGAATAAAACCAAAACGGGTTACCGTTTTATGCTGGATAATTTCAAAGGTGATGTACTGACTAAAAAGGTAATTGCAGATCAGATTAAATGGGATTCACTAAAACGCAGCTGGAAATTAACCAACTATTCGATCAGAACAATCAACGGGCTGAAAGAAAATATGTTTAAGAGCGTTGATAAGCCTAAAGATACTATTCTGGATATGCGTCCGGATGATTTCTCTGCCTATGATAACATTTATGAGATCTTAACCAATAAGGAGCTTTCTGATAAGATCAAAAAGGAAAAAACCAGGGGTACAGGTATAGAAAATGATTTACTTTTCGAACAATATAAACGTTGGTTACAACCGCTTTCGGCATTTGTATTAACCCTGATTGGAGTCGCGCTTTCTTCCCGTAAGGTAAGAGGAGGTGTTGGCCTGCCTTTAGGCATAGGGATTATTCTGAGTTTCCTTTACATTGTGATGAACCAGTTTGCGAAGATGTTCTCGCTCAAAGGCGGAATCCCACCCCTGCTGGCTGTTCTGATCCCCACTATATTCTTCGGATTACTGGGTCTTTATCTGTTAAAAAAAGCACCTAAATAATGAAACCGCTCTCTCCTTCGGAAATCAACAGAAACCTGCTGATTCTTCATGCTACTGTTTTTATCTGGGGATTCACCGGAATTCTGGGTGCGCTGATCTCTATTGGTTCAGTTGAAATGGTCTGGTACAGGGTATTAATTGCCAGCATCACTTTACTGATCTATTTTAAAGCTACAAAATTCAGTATCAGGGTAACAAAAAAAGAGTTTCTGCAGTTCTTTTTTACTGGCAGTATTGTAGCCCTTCACTGGATTCTTTTCTTTCAGGCCATCAAAGTATCAACAGTATCCGTAACGCTGGTATGCCTCTCCTCTTTCACCTTGTTTACCGCGATCCTTGAACCTGTCATTAAAAGGACCGCGATTCAGCTCAGCGATATCTTTATTGGAATAGTGATCATTTTTGGGATTTATCTGATCTTTCATTTCGAATCCAATTATACAGCGGGCATCATTTTCGGTCTTTCTGCAGCAGTAGCTTCCAGCTTGTTCTCTATCATCAATTCTAACTTTGCACAAAAAAGCGATGCCAAAGTAATTAGCTTTTATGAGCTTTCCGGTGCTTTTTTCTGGATTACCATTTACCGTTTATTTGACCATAGCCTGCTGAATGAAAGTTTCAACCTGAGCGTATCCGACTGGATTTACCTGATGATACTAGGAACGGTCTGTACCGCGCTTGCTTACATTGCCGGGGTCTCTGTGATGCGCACACTGTCTGCTTTCCGCGTTGCACTGATCAGTAATATGGAACCTGTTTACGGGATTATTTTAGCCTTCCTTTTCTTTGGCCACAAAGAGACGATGTCTGCCGGATTTTATATGGGTTCTGCCCTGATTTTAGGCGCTGTATTCTTATATCCAATCTATAAGAAACGCCAGAGTAAAAGTTAATTATCTTCCAGGGTAACCAAATTTCCATTTAAATTTAGCATATAAATTTGTTGATAATTTGTGCGGAATAACTGTATCTTCAGCACAAGGAAAAACATCCATTCAAAAAAACAATTCTTTTAGTACAACAACATAATGCACTATAAAACAAAGAATAATAAATTTATAATCACTGCCTTAATACTACTCATCTCAATTTTTATCACAGATAAAGCCACCGCTCAGATTTTTGGCGGACAGCAGAACCCTTTTGGTGTAAACTGGAGACAAATCAATACCTCAGGATTCCAAATCATTTACCCGGTAGAAATGGAAACTGAAGCACAGCGGATGGCCAATAATATCCGCTACATCTTTCCTAAAGTTGGCCGCAGCCTGAATGTCAGGAAAACCACCATTCCGATTGTATTTCAAAATCAGGGTGTAATTGCAAATGGCTTCGTTCAGCTTGGCCCTAAAAAGTCAGAATTCAACACTACCCCTCCCCAGCAATTTGATAGTCAGGACTGGTTGAATAACCTGGCCGTCCATGAATTGCGTCACGCTGCTCAGTTCGATAAGCTGACTAGTGGCAGGCCTTATCCATTTCCCGAAGAAGTTTACTTCGCATGGATGGGGGTAAGTATCCCTTTATGGTTCTTTGAAGGAGATGCAGTTTCCAATGAAACTTCTCTGACCGATGTGGGACGCGGCAGACAGCCCAACTGGATTATGCCTTACCGGACTGCGCTGCTGCAAGGAAAAAACCTCTCTTACAGTAAAGCAAATTTCGGTTCTCAAAAAGATGTGACACCAGGTTATTATCAGACCGGTTACCTGATGGCTTCTCAAATCAGACAAGCTGCCGGAAAGTTTGTTTTCGACAGCGTATTAACTGATATTAAAGATCGTCCGGTGCGCATTTATCCATTTGCCAAAAGTCTTAAAAAATTCAGTGGCAAAAACGGTAAGCAATGGTACGAATATACTTCGGCAAAAGTCAAAGCAGACTGGGAAAAGCAAGCCCGGCTTAGTCCTGTTAAAGATTATGCGGTATTGAACCGGGAAGCAAAATATGCAACAGACTATTTCCTTCCGGTGAAAATGCCTGACGGAAAAATCCTGGTCCTTAAACAAAGTAAAGCTATGCCAGCAGCGCTGATGCTGATCGATAAAGATAAAAAAGAGCAAAGAATACAAGGAATTGGTCAGCAGGAGCAACCTTGGTTCAGTTACGCAAACGATCTGATCGTCTGGGACGAAGTCAGGCTCGATCCGAGATTTCAACAAAGGAGTTACAGCGTAATCTGTACTTATAACCTGCAAACCAAAAAACTGAATAAGTTAAGTTCCAGATCAAGAATCTTCTCTCCTACCCTTTCTGCGGATGGGTCTAAGATCGTTGCCGTACAAATTGACCTGAGCAATAAAGTAAAATTAATCGTGATGGATGCTGCAAATGGTAAGATCCTCCGGACATATAAGAATCCTGAAAACCTGTTAATCCAAACCCCATCTTTCAACAATGACGGCTCTGTAATTACTTATATCAGTGTCAAAGAAGCAGGTAAAGCACTCTGGACAGTGGATGCTGACGGCAAAACTACTCAACTGATCAGTGAAACTCCGCAACAATTAAGCAGGCCAGTATTCATCGGTGCAAACATCGCCTTTAACGCCCATTACAATGGAATCAACAACATTTACAGTATCAACGTCAATTCTAAAAAAATAAATGCCCTGAGCGCTTCTAAATATGGCGCATTTAATCCTTCGGTAATTAAAGGAACAGACAGTATCTTATTGAATAGCTATAACCTGTTTGGCTATGAAATTGCGCAAACAAAAATTGAGGAACAGCCTGTCGGCAAGGACAATTTTGTCTTCTTTGGCGCAGCTGCCGAAAAACAGGAAAATACAGGCAATGTATTTGATCACATCCCCGACAGCAGTTTTACTTCCGCACCTTACCACAAGTTAGGCCACCTGATCAATGTACACAGTTTAATCCCGGTAATAGAGGATGAATACAAAGGAGGCTTACAATTCAGGTCAAACAACTTATTGAATACTTTTGATGCTTATGCCGGAGTAAACTATCAGCGCGATCTTGGCAGGTTTGAATATAATGCAGGAGCCAGCTTTAAAAGTTTATATCCTATTTTCAACCTGACTTACAGTAACCGGCCGCGCAGAACTTTTTATTCTACAGGGTCAGGTACTAAACAAGGAGACTGGCGGGAGAATTATGTCAGACTGCAGGCAGTTGTTCCCATTAATCTGAGTGCACAAAATCACAATTATAATTTTTCGGTGAATGCAGGAACAAGCTATACGCAAAGATACGATGCGCAGAATTTACCTGCCAATTTTGTCACCGCACTCCGGTTTCCATTAGAAACAGGATTCACCTTTACCCATACCACCAGAACTGCTGAAAGAGATATCGCCCCAAAATGGGCACAGATTTTAAGGTTTTCTTATTATAGCCAGCCTTTCGACAAACAGTTAACCGGAGATTTATTTACAGTAGCAGGTTTTCTTTATTTTCCCGGACTGGCTAAAAACCACTCCTTCCTCGCCAATTTCAATTACCAGGAGGCAACCGGAATCAGGACTTACAATAACGATATCAATACAGTATATGGTTACAACAATATCATGGCGAAAAGCAGGCTTAAAAATACTTTGCTTTTCAATTATCGTTTCCCTCTTTTTTATCCTGATGCAGAAATTGGCCCGCTGGCTTATATCAGAAATGTGAGGGGCGGTATATTCTGTCATTATGAGAATCTGGGTACAGACAGCAATATGTCCCAGCCTAAAACTTATGGATTTGAATTACATGGCAATATGAATCTGCTGCGTTACCAGCCGAATGTTGATTTAGGTACAAGATTTGTGTTTGTAAACAAAGAATATCATCATCATCCTATTTTTGAATTAATTGTTAACTATACTTTCTAAGCTCATGCGTACTAAAACCATCCTGATCATCATTCTCACCGTATTAATCACTATTTTTCTGATGATGAATACAGACGCAGTACAATTCGACTTTATATTCATTAAAAAGGACATTTCTAAATTACTGGTTGTAGGAATATGCACATTTGCTGGTTTCCTGCTGGGATATTGGGCAGGCCGTCCAAGAACTGTCATCAGTACTTATGATAGAAATGAAGACGAAATCCTTCCCGTTAATCCACCTCCTGTAAAAGGCGCTTTGAGTGACGAAGACAGAGATTATATCAGCTAAGCCTTTTTACAATTCAAATACGTCGTTATACCGTGCAATATGGAATCCGTTTTTAAGAACAGTTTTTGTTTGTCCGCTTTGTGGATTCAATAAAGGATTGGTATGGTTCATATGGATAAAATAAATTTTATCTTTTTCCTGTAACGGCAGATTTTTGAACAGTTCCATACTCTCCACCACTAAAGGGTGCGGAATTTCAGCAATTGGTCTGTTGTTCATCTCCGCGGCATCGTAAAATGTAGCATCAATAAACGCATAATCTACCTTCTTGATTTCATCTGCAATATTTTTGTCCCATTTGGACCATTTGTCAATATCCGGGATAAACAATGCTTTTTTATTTGGCCCTTCGATCTGATAACCAACTGTTTCAGAAAACTCATCCCGGTGCGGGACTTTAAAAGCCGTTACTTTAATATTCGAAGACAGCGTATTTGTCTGTCCGTTCTGAACAGGCCTGATGCTGATATTATTCAGGGTAATCAGTTGGCTCCACGGCCCGTTATGTTCCAGAAAATACTTCATTTTTGGCATAGCATAAACGGGTACTTGTCTGGAGTTCAAAGCTTCCCTGCCCAGATACATTAAACCTGTGTAATGACCCATATGTGCATGTGTGATAAAAATACCGTCAGGAACTTCTTTAGCACCAAATTCAGCGGCATTTTTTAAAGCTTTCGACTGAAAAGTAAAATCCGGGGTAGCATCAAATAACCAGGTTAATTTATGCTCCGGATCAATGACCCCCAAAGAGGAAACCATACGGGTTGGGTCTGGATTAATGAACAATTTTTCACAACACGTCTTCATACAGCCAATATGTGGCGAGCCACCATCCTGCACATTACCCAATACAATCAGAGATGGGGTAACAATTTTTAATTTATCTTGCGGATGGATGATAGACTGTCCATTTGCCTGAATAAAAATTAGTGAAAGCAGTACTATAGCAGCTGATATTTTCATAGTTTCGCCAAAGTAAATAAAAATAATTATTTAACCTATGTCCCACAGAGTATACCTGTATAACACCAGCGAACCAGATGCCTATAATGAGCAAAGCATAGAAATGATGGAATGGGGATATGAACTTTCTATTCTGCTTCATCCATTATTAGTTAGTGACGGCCGTATTATTGCAGACGGGAGCTTTGATGTACATCTTAGTTTTAATCCGGAGGAACCAGAAGATAGCCCTGTTCTTTTTTACCACGCTGAAGCAGGTATAGCAAACTTCAAAAGATTCTACAACTTCATCGAAAAGCATCAGGATGAATTAATTGCTCATACAGAAGCTTTTCAACTCGCTAAAGAACGTCTTTTTAATTATCTGGATGGCTTGGATCAGCCTTATTTCCTGCTCAATGCTTCTGATGTATTTAACATGAGCGACGAAACCCATGGCGATCAGGCACAGGAATGGCTGGAAAACATCAGGTATAACAATGCAATTCTCACCAATGCGATGGACACTGATGATTGCTCGCAGTTAAATCTTTCTTTGGCCTCCGGATTCACGGGCCAGGGTTTCACAAATTTCAAAGAACTGCTGAATTACGAAGGATTTGATTATGGATGGGCAATGATTGATCATCCTGCACCCGCAGATACTGAGATTTTTGAAGAAAATGGACTGAAAGGTTTAAAAGATGGAGCAGGAAAAATCATAATTGCTCCGGTTTATGAGCACATTTATGATTTTAGCTATGATGATATTGCTGTGGTCTCCACAGGCGGTAAGTTCGGCTATGTAAACAAAAGTGGTCAGGAATTTATAAAGCTTCAATTTGATGACGCCTTTGATTTTGAAGAGGATTATGCTGCTGTAGTCAAAGCAGGCCAATATGGCTTAATTGATAAAAAAGGATTGGTTGTTCTTGATTTCCAATATCAGGATCTGACAGATATACTTTCAGACGGCCGCTATTTCACGGCCAGGTTAAATGATCAATGGGGAGTCGTTGATATAAAAAATACAATCCTCATTCCTTTTGAGCATGAAGAGCCTGTAACCTCCGACGATTACGGATCAACCTTTATGATTCCTGTTCCGGATAAAGAGACAAAATTAATCTATACTAACCGTTTTATAAGGCTAACTGAAGGCAGCCCGCAATGGGTGAACAGCTTCAATATCCCAGGGGAATCCTATCTCTATGAACTTATCAAAAGCGAAAACACAACAGAGAATTTATTATACAATGATCAGGCACAACTGCTGATCAGCGGCTATGAAAAGATAAAAGAGAATCTCTACACCATTTTCATCCTTAGAAAGCAGAAAAAACAAGGCTTAATCGATTATAAAGGGCAACTGCTTCTTGGTTTCGATTATGATAAAATTGAAAAACTTGACCTGGTTTTAAACGAACCAATTCAGCTTTTATATCCGGCAATACCTGATGAAGCGAAGGATGAATACTGCACATTTCTAAAAATCAAGAAAGGTAAGAAATATGGAATTTATCTTTCAGTGGGTAATTTTAATCAGCAAATCACTGAACTGTGCTACGACCAGATCAATGTATTGAATCAGACTACCCTTGCTGTTCAGCAAAATGGTTTATGGGGTGTGATCAATGCATTCGGAAAATCCGGGTCACCTGTTAGCTATGATTTTATCATCAGCAGCAATGATCACGAAGACTCTTGTTATGCTTATAAAGACAATCAGGTCTATTTGATTAATCAAGATACGATCACAGATGCCGACCCGCAAATATTGCAGGATTATATTGATTCCAATAGTGCATATGAGTTTTACTATTTCAATGCAGATCAGGCTATTCAGCTTCAAGCCTTCATCAATAAAAATCTTCCTCCGGGAGATTCGCTTTATAAACTGGCAAAAGCATTGCTGGCAACAGGAAAAAAAGCGGATATAGCAAAAGCTGTCAAACTTTTTCAGGAGGCCGTAACACTGAATCATGCGTATTCGATGAATGATCTGGCTCTTATCTATGAAGATGCAGATGACCTTTATCCGGAATATAAAAACGAAGAAGCATCCTTCCAATTATTTCTGAGCTCAGCAAAAGCAGGTTCTGTTGTGGGAATGTACAACACAGGTATTTGTTATTCGGCTGGTATGGGAATTCCGCCGGACGAGTTGCAAATGTGTTATTGGTATACACAGGCCTTTGAAGCAGGTTACCAGCCAGCAGCTTTTAAGCTCGCAACCTATTACTATGACGTTTTGCCAAGAACCCCTGAAAATTACGAACTGGCTTTAAAGTATTATCTGATAGCAGAAAAAGAAGATGAAAACGTGAATGTCGAATTAGCCTGGCTATATAACCATCTTGGCGACACCGCTAAAGCATTGCCTTATTTAGTGAAGGCAGCTGCCGATAATGAAAGTTATGCGCATTGGCAGCTCGGTACTTATGCACAGGATGGGATAGAAATGAAAGTCAATATCCCACTGGCCATTGACCGCTATAAAAAAGCAGCAGAATCAGGTTATGAAGAAGCCAACCTGAATTTATATGAGGTTTACACGTATGTACCTGGTTTTGAAAACAAGATTTTAGCAGAAGAATACAAAGAAAAAGTAAAAGCATCAGGATTTGAGATCCCGGTAGCCAGACAAAGCCTTCTGGATAAATTTATCAATATATTCAGAGGCAAAAAGTAGTGTGCAGAGGGTAAAAAATAGTTATCCTTCAAAAATCAAGGATAACTATTTAATATTTTGTTTAGCTCAATGCCTGCTCAATATCAGCAATAATATCATTGATATGTTCCAGCCCGATAGAAAGGCGGACAGTTCCCTGTTCAATACCCACCTGCAACCTTTCTTCTTCAGTCAGTTTCGCATGCGTACTTGTTGCCGGATGGGTAGCAATAGAACGGGTATCGCCAAGATTCGCTGAAATAGAAAACATCTTCAGTTTATCCATAAAGCTTCCTGCTGCTGTTACACCACCATTAATCGTTAATGTTACAATACCACCACCCAGCTTCATTTGCTTTTTAGCAATATCATATTGCGGATGTGAAGGTAAAAACGGATACCTGACCTGTTTAACTTGAGGATGTGCTTCTAAAAATTCAGCTACTTTTAAAGCACTTTCACAATGTCTGTCCATACGAACAGCCAGTGTTTCTAAACTCTTGGAAAGTATCCATGCATTAAATGGTGACATCGCCGGCCCGCTATGTCTTGCGAAACCTTCAATTTGTCTGATCAGTTTATCAGAGCCCAAAATCACACCACCTAAAGTACGTCCCTGTCCATCAATAAATTTCGTGGCAGAGTGTATAGAAATATCAGCACCATATTTTAGTGGCTGCTGTAAATATGGAGTTGCAAAACAGTTATCAACGATCAGTAATATATTATGTTTTTTAGCCAGCTGGCCAATCCATTCTAAATCGATAATATCAATTCCGGGATTAGAAGGTGTTTCCACAAAAATTACTTTAGTATTTGGCTGAATACCATTTTCCCATTGTTCTTTTTTATCCAGGTCAGCATAAGTATAGGAAATATTCCATTTAGGAAAAATCCCATTCAACAGCTGGTGAGAAGAACCGAAAACAGAACGGCTTGATAAAATATGATCTCCTGCACTCAGAAAAGTAGCAAAAGTGGTAAAAATAGCAGCCATACCTGTAGCAGTTACCCAACCCGTTTCAGCACCCTCCAGCGCTGCCATCTTTTCAATCAGCTCTGAAGTATTAGGATTGGCATAACGGCTATAAACATTTCCTTCTTTTTCATTCGCAAACAAGGCGCGCATCTCTTCGGAGTCGTCAAACTTATAACTTGAAGTTAAGTAAAGGGGTACTGAATGTTCTTTATACTGACTGCGTTCAGTTTGCAAACGGATGGCCAGGGTTTCAAAATTATCTTCTTGCATGTTATTAATTATGGATAGTATATGAAAAGTTGATGGTCGCTGAACGGCCCAGAATATTTGAAACCGAACAGTACTTATCAAAAGTCAGGGCTAAAGCTCTTTCCACCTTTTGTTCATTCAGGTTTCCGTAAAGCTCAAAATGGATATCAATTACCTCAAAAACCGGAGGGACTTCTTCCTCCTTACGAGTGGCATTTATTTTAATTTTAATATCGTTGAGTGGTTCTTTCTGCTTGGTCAGTACATTCACCACATCAATCCCGCTGCATCCACCTAAGCCAACCAGTAACATTTCCATAGGCCTGAAACCTTTACCTTCCCCGCCTATCTTAGGATTTGCATCCAGTTCGACTGTTTTTCCTCCCGAATTTTCGGCTTCAAAATTGAATAAACCGCTCTTACGTATTAAGTTGATTTCCATTGCTAGCTTAAATATTATAAAACACTTGATTATCTTTTTCCAGTTGCGGTAAGGTGACTGCCTGCTCAAATATCGCAAATACACTTGAACCACTGCCACTCATTAACGCAAATTTTGCACCCGCATGATAAAGCTGCTCTTTTATCCGGGCAATTTCAGGATATTTAGAGAAAACAGTATGCTCAAAATCATTTTTCAATGATTTTCTCCATTCACTTACAGGAAGTTGAATCAGTTCCTTCAATCCGGTTTCCGGAAAAGCAGGCTGCAATGTACCGAAGGCTGCTGCTGTAGAAACATGTACCGGAGGTTTGACCAAAACTATGAAATATCCGGACAGATCCAGACTTATTGCAGCAAACCGGTCTCCTTTTTCTGTAGCAAACACAGGTTCATTCCTGATAAAGAAAGCACAATCAGCACCCAGAATTCTCGCATAATCCTCCATTGCCGTTATGGTCAGACCTAATTTAAACTTAGTATTCAACAACTTAATCAGAAATGCAGCATCAGCTGACCCTCCGCCCAGACCAGCACCCACTGGAATATGCTTTAATAAAGTGAGTTGCTGGGCAGGGATATCAAAATCTTTCTGAATCAGGTTAAACGCTTTCAAACAGATATTATCAGTCATTTCACCAGGAATATCAATCCCTCTGATCTGGCAGGAAACCTTCGCAGCATCAGTGATTTCTACTACATCATATAGCCTTACCGGATAAAAAACTGTTTCCAGATTATGATATCCGTCAGCTCTTTTTTCAATAACATTTAAGCCGAGATTTATTTTGGCATTTGCAAATGCGAGCATTGGCGTGTTTTTAAAGGTATGGATCGCAAACTTACAAAAGGAAGGAATATTCTGCCCTATTATATTCGCCTATTTTTTACATTATTTGTTTTAGTTTTGTATTTTAAGCGAAATTATCCTCCAACATGAAACAATATCTGGACTTAATGCAATACGTGCTGGACCATGGGGCACAGAAACACGACCGGACGGGAACAGGGACCATCAGTACATTTGGCTATCAGATGCGTTTTAACCTTCAGGAAGGTTTTCCTATGGTGACCACAAAAAAATTACACCTTAAATCAATCATCCACGAGCTGATCTGGTTTTTAAAAGGTGATACCAACATCAAATATCTCAAAGACAATAACGTCAGAATATGGGATGAATGGGCAGATGAAAATGGGAATTTAGGCCCTGTTTATGGCTCACAGTGGCGGTCATGGCCAACACCAGACGGCAGGCTGATCGATCAGATCAGCAATATCATCCATACCCTCAAAACGAATCCGGATTCAAGAAGGATTATTGTTTCCGCATGGAATGTAGCCGATATTGACCAGATGGCTCTTCCTCCATGTCATGCACTCTTTCAATTTTATGTGGCCGATGGCAAATTAAGCTGTCAGCTTTATCAGCGCAGTGCAGATATATTTTTAGGTGTACCCTTTAATATTGCTTCTTATGCCCTGCTCACGATGATGGTTGCCCAGGTATGTAATCTTGAATATGGTGAGTTCATCCACACTTTGGGCGATGCACACTTATATAATAATCATATGGAACAGGCAAAACTGCAATTAAGCAGGGATACCAAAACTTTACCTGTCATGGAAATCAATCCGGAAGTCAAAGACATTTTCAGTTTCAAATTTGAAGACTTTAACCTGAAAAACTACGAACCACATCCGCACATTAAAGGAGCTGTTGCCGTATGATCGTCTCTATCATTGTTGCCATTGCTGAAAATAATGGAATAGGAAAGAATAATCAACTGTTATGGCACCTGCCAGGAGATCTGAAACACTTTAAGACTACCACCAGCGGCCATACGGTGATCATGGGCCGCAAAACATTCGATTCTGTAGGTAAACCGCTTCCAAATCGCCGCAACATTGTCATTACCCGCGAAACCGGTCTGGAAATACCAGGGGCAGAAGTGGTTCATACACTGGAAGCAGCCATTGCGCTTTGCGACCCTGACGAAGAAGTGTTTATTGTAGGCGGCGCACAGATCTATAAAATGGCAATGGATATCACCGATAAAATTTATCTGACGGTTGTTAAAGGCCATTTTGATGCAGATACATTTTTTCCGGCCATAGACCCGGATAGCTGGAAAGAGGAAAGCAGCAACAGCTACGGGCCGGACGAAAAAAACAACATTGGTTATACAATTTCAACTCTTGTTCGAAAATAGTTCCCAAACCTCAATAAATATTATATAAGGCTGACTATTAATTAAAAAATTAATTAGATTTGCCGACTTGTTGAAAAAAATATACAGCATAGACAAATAATTACAAACAAAAATGCAAGGTAAAGGTTTCATTAAATTTATGGCAATACTATTAGGTATTGTCTGCGTGTATTCCCTCTCGTTCAATTTCGTTACGTCGAAGGTAGAAAAAGACGCTAAAGCGTATGCTAAAGGCGATCCGACTAAGGAAAAAGCTTATTTGGACTCCATGTCAACCGTCCCGGTTTATCCAATATTCGGGTTTGACTATCAGTTCTGTAAAGGGAAAGAAATCAATTTAGGTCTTGACCTTAAAGGTGGTATGAACGTAACGATGGAGATATCGTTAGGTGAATTGGTAAAATCATTAGCAAATCATACCGATGATGCTAATTTTAACAAAGCACTTGCTACTGCCCAGACTCAGCTGAATGCTGGTGGTAAAGATTTCATCAGTTTGTTTGTCAATGAATTTGAAAAAATCAGCCCGAACGTAAAACTTGCAGATTATTTCTCTAACCAGGATAATGCACAGCAGTTAAAAGCGAATGCCAGCAATGCTGACGTTAAGAACTACTTATCGAAAGAAGCTTCCAGCGCAATTGACCGTTCATTTATCATTATCAGAAGCCGTATTGACGGATTTGGTGTGGTAAGTCCTAACATGCAGAAACAAGAAGGTACTAACCGTATCCTGATTGAGATGCCAGGTGTTCAGGATAAAGAAAGGGTTCATAAATTATTACAAGGTTCTGCAGAATTACAATTCTGGCAGGTGTATCAAAATGAAGAGGTTTACTCGATCATGGAGAACATCAACAAAACCCTTGCCTCTACTTTAAAAGATACTGCTGCAGTAACGACAGTAAAAGACACTGCTGCAAAAGGAAAAAGTGCACTGGCTAACTTAGCTAAGAAAAGCACTACCGGAAAAGATTCTGCTGACGTAAAGACAAAAGAACTTTCTAAATCCAACCCATTATTCGCTTTATTAAACATCCCTACTTACCAGAATGAAAAAGGACAACCTGCTTTACGTCCTGGTCCAACTGTTGGATGGGTTGCACAAAAAGATACGGCTAAAGTAAACTCTTACTTCAGAAGACCAGAAGTTGTTTCTATCATTCCTCAGAGTTTCAAATTCATGTGGAGTGTAAGACCAATGGATGGTACTAAAGTTTTTGAACTTTATGCAATCAAATCTGTATCTCCGGATGGAAAACCTGATTTAGGTGGAGAAGCGATCAGTGATGCCCGTCATGATTACGATCAGAAAGGTAAACCTGAAGTGACCATGTACATGACTGGTGAAGGTGCACAGAAATGGAAAAAAATCACTGCAGAAGCTTCCGCTGATGCAAACAATAAAAAATCTATTGCAATCGTTCTGGATAATGCAGTTTACTCTGCACCTACTGTTCAGAATGAAATTCCTAATGGTATCTCTTCCATCACTGGTAACTTTACAGTGAATGAAACACAGGATTTAGCAAACATCTTAAAAGCCGGTAAATTACCAGCTCCGGCACGTATTGTTGGAGAGTTTGTAGTTGGTCCATCTTTAGGAGAAGCAGCGATCCACAATGGTTTACTCTCATTCGTACTGGCATTCATCGTGATCCTGGTATTCATGGCGTTGTATTACAACAAAGCAGGTTGGGTAGCTAACCTTGCCTTAGTGATCAACTTATTGTTCATCATGGGTATCCTGGTTTCACTGGGGGCGGTATTGACTTTACCTGGTATTGCTGGTATTATCCTGGTTATCGGTTTATCGGTAGATGCGAACATCCTGATCTTCGAACGTGTAAGAGAGGAATTAGCACATGGTAAATCAACTGCTGTAGCCATCAAAGAAGGTTTCAAACATGCAATGCCTTCTATCATTGACTCCAACGTTACGGTATTAATTTTAGGTGTTATCCTTTACGCATTCGGTAGCGGCCCGGTTCAGGGTTTTGCAACTACTTTATGTATCGGTATCCTTTCTTCTTTATTCTGTGCGGTATTAATTTCGCGTTTAGTATTCGAAGGCTTACTGAACAAAAATGCAAATATCACTTTCGGTAACAAAGCAACTATCCACGCCTTTAAAAACATCGCGTTTAACTTTGTTGGCCGCAGAAAGATTTATTATACCATCTCTTCTATCATCATTATCTTAGGTATCATTTTCTACTTCAAAAACGGTGGATTAAGATTAGGTATTGACTTTAAAGGAGGAAGAACTTACATCGTTCATTTCGATAAAGGAATGAATACAGAAGATGTAAAAGCGAAATTAGCTCCAAGCTTCCAGAATGAAGAAATTCAGGTTAAAACTGCTGGTGCTGACAACGAGTTAAAAATCACGACTACTTACCATATCGCTGACCAGAATGCTGGTGCTGATAAGATTGTAGAAGATGCATTAAAAGCTGGTTTAGCCACAACAGGAGCTAAATACACGATTGAGAGTAACCAGAAAGTAGGGCCAATTATTGCGAGTGACCTTGTTTCAAGTGCTTACACAGCTATCTTATTCTCTTGTGTGCTGATGTTTGTTTACATCATCGTCAGGTTTAAGAAAGTAAACTATGGTTTAGGTGCAGTTATCGCATTATTCCATGACGTGTTACTGGTATTATCATTCTATACTATCCTTGATGGTGTTTTACCATTCTCTTTAGAGATTGGTCAGGATTTCATCGCAGCGATCTTAACAGTTATGTCTTATACGATGACTGAAACAGTAGTTGTATTTGACCGTATCCGTGAGAAACTTGCCGAGACTGGTAAAGATGACTTGTATGGTGAAGAACGTAATACACTAATCAACTTCGCGTTGAACAGTACATTAAGTCGTACCATCTTAACTTCATTAACCGTATTCTTCGTATTACTTGTGGTCTTCATCTTTGGTGGAGAAAGTATCCGTGGATTTATCTTCGCGCTATTAATTGGTCGTGTAATCGGTACATACTCTTCATTATGTATCTCTACTCCAATTGTAATCGACTTAGGCAAAAAACACGCATAAGTAACATCATAACATTTAAAAGCCTTCTTCTGAAGTGCCCCCAAAAAGTTAGACACTTATTGGGGGCATTTTTATGAATAGAAAAACAAAGTTTAGTTTAAGCTTCAAGGAAGCTTTGGTGAAGGAGGTTGTTTCCGGGTCAATCGGATCAAGGGAACTTTCCAGAAAGCATGGCATCAACGACCGATACCTACGCCGTCTGGTCAAGAATTACGAGGACCGTGGTAGCTTGAGCCATCAGCAGGGCAATAATATATACGACAAGGCACTCAAGGTTGCATGCGTTCTTTCGGTGATAAAAAAGCGTTTATCTTTGAGCGAGGCGGCCACATGTTTCGGGATCCCCAGCGACAGCACCATCGTCCACTGGATGAAGCTCTATGGTGAATTTGGCGAGGAAGGTCTTGAAACTACCAAAGTTGGCCGTTCAAAGAATATGTCGGCACCAGATAACAACAGGATAAAAAAGAAGAAGGATCCATTAGATCCACAGGCAGCTTTGCAGGAGGAGCTGGAGTTCCTACGTGCAGAAAATGCATATCTAAAAAAGCTAAGTGCCTTAATTCAACAGGAAAAGTCCAAAGCGCGCGAACCAAAGCCAAAGCGGTCGAAGAATTAAGGCATACCTATGACCTGCATCTATTATTGTCTGCTTCTGAACTGGCGCGGAGCACGTTCTACTATCACCTTAAACATGCTAAAGAAGATAGGTATGCACCTGCCAGGAAGCTGATCTCCGATATCTTTCACAGACACAGGGGGCGTTATGGATATCGGCGGATAACGGCAGCGCTCAAGCAACAGGGCTGTACGATCAACCACAAAACGGTGTCAAGGATTATGGGCGAACTTGGGCTAAAATGTACACTGAGGCCTAAAAGATACCGATCCTATAAGGGAGACCATGGAAGGATTGCGCCCGATCTGGTGAGGCGAGGTTTCAAAACCGAGCTGCCGAACCAAAAGTGGGTCACTGATGTTACGGAATTTGCAGTGGCAGGCCAGAAACTCTATCTCTCCCCGATACTCGATCTCTACAATTCAGAGATCATTTCTTATCATCTAGACGTCCGGCCCAATTACGGGCTGGTCGGCAGAATGGTAGAAATGGCATTTGAAAAACATGCCGACCTCAACGGCCTAATACTGCATTCCGACCAGGGATGGCACTATCAGATGAAATCCTATCAGCGTGCGCTAGAAAAGAAGGGGGTGCTACAGAGCATGTCCAGAAAAGGCAACTGCCTGGACAATGCGGTAATGGAGAACTTCTTCGGAATACTAAAATCAGAACTATTCTACGTGAAAAAATATACATCAGTCGAAGAACTCAAAACAGATATCAAAAGTTATATTGAATACTACAACAATGACAGGATCAAAATGAAACTAAATGCAAAAAGTCCGGTACAATACCGGACTCTTGCAGCCTAATTTTTTAAAGTTAAATTTGTCTAACTTTTTGGGGGCACTTCATTCTGGAAATCAGGAGAAGGCTTTTTTGTTTTCAATCCAGGGCAGTTTTTCCATTCCGGAAAGCCTCCTTATTTCTGTTATTTCGTATTTTTACTTACATTGAGCCCTTGCACAAATAACCAGCGTGCACTAAAATGTATGAGCCAGAAAGCGATTAAACTAATCGAATGTCCGAGAGATGCCATGCAAGGCATTCATGATTTTATTCCTACAGCTTTAAAAGCGGCTTATATCAATTTGTTGCTGCAAGTCGGATTTGATACGATAGATTTTGGCAGTTTCGTTTCCCCAAAAGCTATTCCGCAGCTTACTGACACCAGGGAAGTTTTGGCCCGGCTGGATCTGAGTAATACGCAAAGCAAATTATTAGCTATTGTTGCCAATCTTCGTGGTGCTGAAAATGCGATGCTCTTTCCTGAAATCGACTATGTGGGCTTTCCATTTTCCATCTCTGAAACTTTTCAGCAAAGGAATACAAATTCCAGTATTCAGGAATCACTGGCCACCGTAGAACAAATGCTGGAATTATGTGATAAAAATCAGAAGACTGCAGTAGTTTACCTGTCTATGGGTTTTGGTAATCCATATGGAGATGCTTATCACACAGAAATTGTAGAACAGTGGGCGTCAGTATTAGTAGAAAGAGGCACTAAAATTCTCTCTCTTTCAGATACTACAGGAGTTTCTACACCAGAAAAGATTGAAGAGTTAATGCCCCTGCTGCTCAGGAAATTTCCGGAAACAGAAATAGGGCTGCACTTACACAGTACTCCGCAGACGCGTAAAGAAAAGATTGAGGCTGCTTACCGCAATGGATGCAGACGTTTTGATAGTGCTTTAAAAGGATTCGGCGGTTGCCCTATGGCAGCCGATGACCTGACTGGTAACCTGGCCACCGAAGAACTGATTACTTATCTTCAGCAACAAGGAGAAACCTTGAATCTGAACCTGGATAAATGGCAGGAGGCGATGTTGCTGTCTTCGAAAGTATTTCAAGGAATATAACCTCACCTGCTACCAATTATTTATTTCTTAACCATTCTGAAGTGCTGTATTCCAGCTTCTTCGAACTGTTCACCTTCTACTGCAAAGCCAAACTTCGCATACAGGCTCACAGCTTCCACCTGCGCGTTTAAATAGATCGCGCTTGCACTATCCGGTATATCGGCTAAAGCGGCCGCTACAAGCGCCTGTCCTACCCTTTTGCCCCTGTATTCTTTTAATACTGCAAACCGCTCTAATTTATAGCCGTTTTCGGTTTTCCGCCACCGGCATGCACCACAAGGATGATTGTCCAGTAAAGCCAGGAAATGATGAGAAACATCTTCATTTTCCCATTCCAGTTCCGGCGGACAGCCCTGTTCTACCACAAAGACTTGTTTACGGATTGCGAATGCACTTTCCAATTCTTCCTGCGTCCTGATCTTATTTACCTGAAGTAGTTCCATGATGTTTGGGTTTAAATAAATGCTTCGCTTTGATTGCACTAACTTCCTGCGCGGCATCAATAGAATGAGAACAATGAATATCGGTTTCTTGTTTTGCTAATGCTGCTAATGTGACATAGAATTTATGTAACTGATCTAATTCAGCTTCAGTCAAGTCTTCAATATCCACCATCCTGTTACTTGCCCGTTCATGCGCGGCCAGTAATTCATTCAGTTTAAGCTGTATCGCCTTGCCGTCTTTATTCTGAGCTTTCTGGATTAAAAAGACCATTAAAAATGTAATAATCGTTGTTCCGGTATTGATCACCAGCTGCCAGGTTTCCGAATAATGAAAAACCGGGCCGCTCACTGCCCACACCACGACAATTAACAAAGCGATAATAAAAGCTGAAGAGCTGCCTGTAAATTTGGTTGCAGCATTAGAGAACTGCTCAAATAGGTTGTTTTTCTTTCCCGGGGTTTTCATAGCTTTTTTTTCAGCTAATTTGATGATTAAAACGCATTTACAGCGTATAACCGGAAAAAATAAATCATAAAAAAAACGCTTCAGAATGACTCTGAAGCGCCTTAAAGATTTTTTTCTTTACTTATAATTTATCACTTGCATTTCTACAGTTCAAATCTTCAAAAGCCTGAGTTAAACGTTTAACAAATGCTTCTTCTCCTTTGCGTAACCAAACACGTGGATCATAGTATTTTTTATTTGGTTTATCATCTCCATCAGGATTTCCGATTTGTCCCTGAAGATAAGCTTCATTCGCTTTGTAGTAATCCAGAACACCTTCCCATAATGCCCATTGCATATCAGTATCAATGTTCATTTTGATTGCACCATAAGAAATAGCTTCCCTGATTTCTTCCTGAGAAGAACCTGATCCGCCATGGAATACAAAGTTAATTGGTTTTTCAGCTGTTAATCCTAATTTCTCTTTGATATAATCCTGAGAGTTTTTAAGAATTACCGGTTGCAATTTAACGTTACCTGGTTTATAAACACCGTGAACATTACCAAAAGCCGCAGCTACAGTAAATTTATCACTTACTTTACTCAATTCTTCATAAGCATAAGCTACTTCAGAAGGCTGAGTATATAATTTAGAGCTATCTACATCACTATTGTCCACACCATCTTCTTCACCACCAGTTACACCCAGTTCGATTTCGATAGTCATGCCCATTTTAGCCATACGTGCTAAATATTTAGCTGAGATCTCCATGTTTTCTTCAATTGACTCTTCAGAAAGATCCAGCATATGTGAAGAGAACAATGGTTTACCAGTTTCAGCAAAGAATTTTTCACCGTGATCTAACAGACCGTCAATCCATGGCAATAATTTTTTAGCTGCGTGGTCAGTATGTAATACTACCGCAACACCATAGTGTTCCGCTAATAAATGAACATGTTTTGCGGCAGATACTGCGCCTAACACACATGCATTTAAGTTATCATTATTCAATGTCTTACCTGCATAAAATTGCGCGCCACCATTTGATAACTGGATCATGACTGGTGAATTCACCGCTTTAGCAGTTTCCATAACCGCATTGATGGTATTTGTTCCGGTAACATTAACTGCAGGCAATGCAAACTGATGTTTTTTAGCCTGCTCAAATAATTCCTGAACAGCATCTCCGTAAATTACGCCTTTATAGCCTTTTAAACTCATTGTTATTAGATTTTGTTTAAGCCGAAGTTAGGAAAAATATTAGCCCGGGCAAACCTTAGCTGGTATTATTTTCATTGTATCAATTATTGACATGGATGATTATTTCAATTGCTATATCAATATAGTCAAAGCTCATGTCCTGATATTTTATAAATTATAACCTGTTAAACTATTATAGAATTTATACGAAATCTAGGTTAAGCTGTTCTGATTTTTTTTCGTTTCTTTGTAATCGCATTTTTCAACGAATAACATGGCTTGGTTTAAGAGAGAAAAAAAAGGTATCAGTACGCTGACAGAAGAAAAAAAGAAGCGCCGGATGGCTTATGGAACAAGTGTCCTAATTGCAAGAAAGCATTACACAGCGCGGACCTTATCGAAAATAAATACGTTTGTCACTATTGTGATTATCATTTGAGAGTTGGTTCCAAAGAATATTTTCAGGTATTGTTTGATAACAATGAATTTAAAGAACTTTTTGCTGACCTGACCTCAGGAGATCCGCTTAACTTCACAGACAGTAAACCTTATACAGAACGTTTGGTTGACACAATGGCTAAAACAGGCCTGAAAGACGCTATCCGTTCAGCAGTAGGTAAAATTGAAGGCGAAGACCTGGTAATTGCCTGTATGGACTTCAATTTCATTGGTGGTTCTATGGGTTCTGTAGTAGGAGAGAAAATCGCGAGATCTATTGATTACAGTATCAAACATAAAATTCCATTTCTGATGATCTCCAAATCAGGAGGGGCCAGAATGATGGAAGCCGCATTCTCACTGATGCAAATGGCAAAAACATCTGCTAAATTAGCTTTGCTTAACCAGGCAAAAATTCCTTATATCTCTTTATTAACTGATCCGACTACCGGTGGTGTAACCGCATCTTATGCGATGCTGGGTGATATAAATATTGCAGAACCAGGTGCACTGATTGGATTTGCAGGCCCGAGAGTAATTAAAGAAACGATCAAAAAAGACTTACCAAAAGGTTTCCAGACTGCTGAATTTGTGCAGGAACATGGCTTCCTTGACTTTATTGTAGACCGCAGGGCGATGAAAGCCAGGCTGGCTACTTTCCTTAAAATGGTAAAGAACTAGGTTAACCTGTTGCCTGTTGGCCAGGCTTCACTATAAATTAAGAAATCCCCTGCAGAATAGAAGTTAAACCTTCCATTCCGCAGGGGATTTTTATTTTGCTTCTTACAAGCAACGGTTAATTATAAATAGAATTGAATCCCTAAACGGGGATTAAAGAAGTCACTTCCAAAACTAAAAGATCTGAAATCAGTTAAGGTTGCCTCTTCAGTTTTCCAATGCTGTTTTGCATATTGAAATCCGGTAATTGACAGTTCGATCCCGATTCTTTTAGAAGGAAACAATGCAAATCCCGGAGATAAGGTTGCGCTATAAAAATTACTCTTCAAATCTTTTTCCCCCATTGCTTCATTACCTTTTATATTCCGCCAGTTTACAGCTGCTTCCAGCTGACCAAAAAATTTAAGTTGCGGTGTGATACCCACATAATATCTCCCGAATGGGCTTACGCTTACAACATAAGCTTTTCTTCGCACAGATCCTATTTCTCCCCCCTCTACCAAATTCTGGGTATAAGCAGTATGCACATATCCTAATCCGGTTCCTATGACCAGATTATCCGTCACAAAAATTCCCACCGCAGGATTGATTCCTAAGTTAGTATTTCTGTCTGTCATGCTGGTACCTTTGTAGCTATTGAAATAAGCATATCCTCCTAAAAGTATTTTTCCTTTTTCTGTCTGCGCCATGCAGCTAACTGATATTGATATTAAACCAATAAAAATTAATACTATTTTCTTCATAATGATATAACTCAGGACTAGAAATGAAATTGAATACCAATTTTCGGCGCGAAGAAATTCGTTCCTAAATTGAAAGCATTATCCTTATTCACAGCCTTCGAATTCTTGTTCTCGGTTTTATTCCATGCATAAGATAGCCCATCTAAAGAAAGTTGTATGCCAATCCTTTTGGTAGGAAAATAGGCAAACCCAGGCTCTATACTTACCCCTATCGATGTAGTTTTAGAATTTGATGCAGGTGCAACACTAACAGCCGGGCTGGTAGTCCCTGTTGCAGACTCCAGATTTCCCCATTTCATTGGAACAGAAAACTGACTGAAAAATTTGAACCGATCAGATATATTTACATAATGCCTGATAAAAGGACTTATCATAAAATAGTCAGTCGTATTTTTCTGATTTAAAAGGTACTGCGTTTTTTCGCTGTTCTGCTCTGTTATCCTTGAATAACCAATGCCTAAACCCAAGGCCAGATTATTCTTTACAAAGTAACCTATACTTGGAAGCAAGGTTAAACTATTTTGCTTACTTTCTGTAGCATCGTTATTACTTTTGGAATTGGAATAACCTATTGATCCTCCTGCAATAGTCTTACCTTTTTCAGTTTGGGCATTGGCTGCCAGGGCAAATGCAGAAAGCATCGCCAGTGTTAAAATTTTTTTCATACAGTGTTTCATTTGTGTATTCAATGTTAAACATAAAAGATGATAATTAATATTTATAATTAAAATAAATTTATCTATACAATATAAAAATCATCAATAATTAATCTGATGCAAATAAAAACCAATAAAAAAGCGGTTAGTTATCTCATTTAACTATAGATGAGATAACTAACCGCTTTTTACATGTATTTATTCTGCTGAGCTATGCTTTCAGAACCGTTTAATATTCCTACTCTGTTGACATAGAATACGGGAAATCACTTTCCGAAGTTCCTCTGGTCTTGTTAGGCGCAGCAGTCATATCGAAATCAAGTGTAGCCCCTTTAACTAAATCAGAGTGACTTAACCAGTTTTTACCATAAGCCTTACCATTGTATTTCAACGCATTGATATACTTGTTATCTGCACTGTTTGCACCAGCATTGATTACAATCTGTTTTCCATTATCCAGGTTCACCGTTACTTTTTTGAATAAAGGTGCACCAACCACATATTGATCCGTAGCCGGAGTAACCGGATAGAAGCCCATAGCAGAGAAAACATACCAGGCAGAAGTCTGTCCGTTATCCTCATCTCCACAATAACCATCAGGAGTAGCTTTATACATCCTGTTCATCGTTTCTCTTAACCAGTACTGAGCTTTCCAGGGTTGTCCGGCATAGTTATACAAGTAAATCATGTGTTGTATCGGCTGATTACCATGTGCATACTGCCCCATATTTGCAATCTGCATCTCTCTGATCTCATGAATTACAGAACCATAATAACTGGCATCAAAAACAGGAGGCATGGTAAATACTGAATCCAGCTTTTCCACAAATTTGTTTTTACCCCCCATTAGTCCAACCAGGCCATTTACATCCTGGAAAACAGACCATGAATAATGCCAGCTGTTTCCTTCTGTAAAAGCATCTCCCCATTTAAACGGATTAAAAGGTGATTGGAATGAACCATCTTTATTCTTTCCACGCATTAAGCCCGAAGAAGGATCAAAAATGTTTTTATAATTCATGGCTCTTTTCTTATAGATATCAATTTCAGCAGCCGGTTTTTTCAATGCTCTTCCCAATTGATAAATCGTAAAATCATCGTAAGCATACTCTAATGTTCTGGCCGCATTCTCATTCAGCTTAACGTCATAAGGCACATAACCTAACGCATTGTAATACTTTACACCAGCTCTTCCAACAGCTTCATTTGGTCCTTCATTGTTCGCACCATGTTTCAGTGCTTCAAATAAACTCTCAATATCATAACCACGTAACCCTTTGATGTAAGCATCCGCAACTACAGAAGCCGAATTGTTACCAATCATACAATTCGCATAACCAGGGCTTGACCATTCAGGCAACCATCCACCCTCTTTATAATCATTGACCAGTCCTTGCTGCATTTCTTTATTGATTGCAGGGTACACCAGGTTTAAGAATGGATACAACGCCCTGAAGGTATCCCAGAATCCAGTACCAGCAAACATATACCCTGACATAGTTTTGCCATTATAAGGGCTCCAGTGAACAACTTTATTATTCGCATCCAGCTCATATAGTTTATTCGGGAAAAATAAAGTGCGGTATAAACTTGAGTAGAAAGTACGTGTCTGATCAACAGTACCGCCTTCAATAGAAATCTTACCTAAAGTCTTGTTCCATACCGCTCTTGACTTTTGCTGCGTCGCTTCAAAAGTATCATTTGCCAGCTCTCTCTTTAAACTGATTTCAGCCTGTTCAACACTAATAAAAGACGAAGCAACTTTCATCCCTATCTTTTCTCCTTTTTCAGTCTTAAATCCTATGATCGCACCAGAATGATCACTTTTCAGTTCCAGCGTATCTTTTGCCAGCGTATTTCCATGCCATGTATTTGCAGAAGAAATAGCTTTATCAAAATAAATAACAAAGTAATTTTTAAAATTGGCAGGCAGCGGGCCACTTGCATAGCGGGTGCTGTACCCGATTACTTTTCTTTCCTTCGGAATAACTTTAATATATGATCCTTTATCAAAAGCATCAATCACCACATAAGAACTATCAGATTTCGGGAAAGTAAAGCGAAACTGAGCTGCACGCTCTGTAGGTGTAATTTCAGTAGTTACATTCGCATCAGCCAGGTACACACTGTAATAATATGGCTTTACAATTTCTGCTTTATGAGAAAACCAGCTTGCACGCTCATCCTGGTTAAATTTCATTTTACCAGTTACCGGCATCACCGAGAATTGCCCGTAATCATTCATCCACGGAGAAGGCTGATGTGTTTGTTTGAATCCTCTGATTTTATCCGCATCATAAGTATAAGCCCATCCATCCCCCATTTTACCGGTTTGAGGAGTCCAGAAATTCATTCCCCATGGAACTGCAATTGCAGGATAAGTATTACCATTAGACAGGCTTGGTTTACTTGCTGTCCCCATGAGCGGATTAACCCAGTCAACCGGGTCTGTCACTTTACCTGCTTGCTGCGCCAGTACAGGCAGA
Source organism: Pedobacter sp. WC2423 (assembly GCF_040822065.1). Classification (NCBI taxonomy): domain Bacteria; kingdom Pseudomonadati; phylum Bacteroidota; class Sphingobacteriia; order Sphingobacteriales; family Sphingobacteriaceae; genus Pedobacter; species Pedobacter sp. WC2423. Next base: position 5,307,613 of record NZ_CP162005.1, on the reverse strand, counting down.
GCAGCAGAAATAAGTAATGCTGATAAGAAATGTTTCATCATTTGTTTAGTGTGATTTATAGCGTATAATATGATTATACGGATAACATTCATATTTGGTTAAAGAATTAAAAACGATTTAGCAAAGCAGTAAACAAACCTTTTCATACAATAGCTAAATCTATCCCCTAATGTAATAGAGAAAACCTTAACAGACAAATAAATCAGGTAATATTTGCGGGATAGAATTCATTAAATCCCCGTTTATAAACAAAAAACCCTGAATCAGCTATTGAATCAGGGTTTTCTTTAGAAATAATATTTTTATCAGAAATCTCTTCCAGGTGTAGTACCAGGCTCATGACCTGCACCCAAAGGCTTATTCTTTCTTTCGGGTCTGTTCGCAAACGCAGATTTTCCAGACGCCGACTCAGAAGACGTTTCGCCACTGCTCAAATCTTCATCATTGTCAGTTTCTTTATAAACCGTTTTCTTTTTTTCTTCTTCGTGATCGTGCTTTTCCGGAGTATTCATAACCAATGTTTTAATTAAAAATTATTGACAATTAACTACACAACAAGCCGGAAAAAATATAGTTTCTATTATTTTATAATAAATAGCTGCCAGCACTAATAATTACAAAGGATGGTATAAATAAACCTGTTTTTTGACCCTGCTGATAATCTCATTAAAATACAGCTCTTCTTTTTCCGGTACATTGGTCATCAGCACTAAAGAATGAGAAACATCAGTAATTGTTCCCAGTTCCTGCGCTCCTCTACCGGAAAAGCAGCATGATACAATTCCTCTACAAAGGATAAATACGGACTCTTATTATTCTCTATAGCTACGTATTGCATAATTGTGCTAAAAAAAAAGCCCTGACCAGCGGTCAGAGCTTTTTGTAATCAATAAAATTCTTAAACGGCGATATTCTGTTCTACAATATGTTTCACCTTTTCTATCACATAATCAATTTCCTCTTTCGTATTCAACTTACTGAACGAGAATCTGACTGACGGACGATTCGGATCAGTACCTATAGCAGTCAAAACATGAGATCCGATATTGGAACCCGAAGAACAAGCACTTCCGCCAGATGCAGAGATACCATTAATATCAAGGTTAAACAATAACATATCAGACATATCCATTGCCGGAAACGATACATTCAGAACCGTATATAAACTTTTCTCAGGATCAGTTTCTCCATTAAAACTAATCGCAGGAATTTCTTCAACCAGTTTATCTTTCATGTAAGTTTTCAATTCCTGGATATAGGTCTGATGCACATCCATATGACTATAAGCAATTTCCAATGCTTTTGCCAACCCTACAATTCCATATACGTTTTCAGTTCCGCCACGCATATTGCGTTCCTGCGCACCACCAAATATCATCGGACTGATTTTTACCGTATGGTTAACAAATAAAAAGCCTACCCCTTTCGGACCGTGCAATTTATGCGCTGCACAAACTATAAAATGTGCTTTAATCTTTCTGACATCATGCACATAATGACCCATGGTCTGTACCGTATCACAATGATAAATAGCCTCATAACGCTCACAAATATCGCCTGCCTTTTCCATATCGGTCAGGGTTGCCAATTCATTATTTGCATGCATTAAAGAAACAAAAGAACGTGAATTCTCTTTTAACAGTTGTTCCAGGTGATCATAATCAACATTACCTTTAGCATCAATATTCACAAAGCTCAGCTTATCAATAACACCATCTTTTAATAACTGGCCCAGCGTATGCTCAACCGCATGATGTTCAATTTTTGAAGTAATGGCATGTTTGATTCCAAAAGCTGCAATACCACAACGTATAGCTGTATTATCAGCTTCTGTACCACCCGAAGTGAAAAATATCTCAGCAGGTGTCGCATTCAGTAATCCAGCTACAGTTTTACGGGCCTTTTCAATCAATGTACGCACCTCACGGCCCTGCGCATGAATTGAAGATGGATTACCATAATAATTCTCCATCACATTAATCATTTCAGCCATAACCTCTTTATCCAGAGGCGTAGTTGCAGCATTATCTAAATAGATCCTGTTCATTCTGTATTAATTCAATTTTAAAATTTCTTTGATGTCTGATATAATTTTGTTCGCCAGGTTTTCAGCTACAGTTTCATTTTCCGCTTCACTGTAAATACGGATAATTGGTTCTGTATTTGATTTGCGCAGGTGAACCCATTCATTATCGAACTCTATTTTTAATCCGTCAATAGTACTGCTGGGCTGATTTTTGTATTTTTCCTGTACTTTAACCAACAAAGCATCAATATCCATTTCAGGAGTTAAAGTGATCTTATTTTTAGAAATATGATAATTCGGGTAGCTGCTTCTTAATAAAGACACAGATTTACCGAATTTGGCAAGATGTGTTAAAAACAAAGCAATACCTACCAAAGCATCACGTCCGTAATGTAATTCAGGATAAATGATTCCGCCATTTCCTTCACCACCAATAATTGCATGGGTAGCTTTCATCTGGTTTACCACATTCACTTCACCCACAGCAGCAGCATTGTATTCACCGCCTGCTCTAAGGGTTACATCTTTTAAAGCTCTTGTTGATGATAAGTTAGAAACTGTATTACCAACCTGGTTCTTCAAAATATAATCAGCTACAGCAACTAAAGTATATTCCTCACCGAACATCGTTCCGTCCTCACAAACAAAACACAAACGATCCACATCAGGATCAACTACAATACCCAGATCTGCCTGTTTACTTTGTACTACTTTGGCAATTTCAGTCAGGTTTTCCGGCAATGGTTCCGGATTATGAGGGAACTCACCATTTGGCTCACAATACAGTTCGAATACCGTCTCCACTCCTAATGCCTTTAATAAAGCAGGAATAAAAATACCACCTGTAGAATTCACACAGTCAATTGCAATTTTAAAATTTGCTTTTCTGATCAGTTCAACATCAACCAGCGGCAAAGCCAGAATTACGTCAATATGTTTTTGCAGATAAGAATCGTCATAAATAACTTTTCCAAGGTCATTCACCTCAGCAAAAGAAAAATCAGCTCTTTCAGCAATTTCTAATACTTCTTTACCATTTTCATCATTGATAAACTCACCCTTCTCATTTAAAAGTTTCAGTGCGTTCCATTGCTTGGGATTATGGCTGGCTGTCAGAATAATTCCACCACCCGCTTTTTCCATCGGGACAGCAATTTCAACAGTTGGTGTAGTAGATAAACCCAAGTCTATCACTTCAATGCCCAGTCCCTGTAAAGTACCAGTCACGAGGTTATTCACCATGTCTCCCGAGATCCGTGCATCCCGTCCAAGTACGATTTTCTTAATATTCGTATTTTTAATTACCCACGAGCCGTAAGCTGCGGTAAACTTCACTATATCAATAGGTGTTAGCCCATTTCCAGCGATTCCGCCGATAGTTCCCCTGATTCCTGAAATAGATTTTATAAGTGTCAACTGCTATGAATTTTGTTTTCCAAAAATAGTAAAAATTTAAGTAGGCGGTGTCATATTTAAGATAAATTGGCTCGAATGTCCACCCAGTTGCATTCCTAATCACTATATTTGCTTTTTCTAAATTTAAGACGGTCCTTATGCAGCGAAAGTGGTTTCAATATTGGTTCAATTCTCCCTATTATCATATTTTATATAGTCAGCGTAATGACGCTGAAGCAGAGTTTTTAATTGATAACCTGACAGCTTACCTGAAACCAGCACTACACTCCCGTATACTGGATATCGCCTGCGGCAGAGGCCGCCATTCCGTTTACTTAAACAAAAAAGGATTTGATGTTACAGGAATTGACCTTTCTGAACAAAGCATCAAATACGCGAAGCAGTTTGAGCAAAAACATCTTCATTTTTTTGTACATGATATGCGTAAACTGGGCTATATCAATTACTATGATATTGCCCTGAACCTCTTCACCAGTTTCGGATATTTTGATACCGAGAAAGATCATGTGAATGCACTTAAATCTTTTAGAAAAAGTATCAAAGAAGACGGGACCGTAGTCATAGATTATTTCAACACACAGAAAATCATCAGTAACCTGACTCACAAAGAGACGAAGACCCTTGAAGGTATAGAATTCGATCTGCGTAAATTCGTTGCCGAAGGTAAAATCATTAAACATATCAACTTTGAGCATAAAAGCAAGCACTATGCTTTTGAAGAGCGTGTACAAGCATTCAGTCTGGCTGATTTTGAACGGATGCTTGAAAAAAGCGGATTAAAGATCATCAATACATTTGGCAGCTACAGCCTGGAAGAATTTGATGCAGCTAAATCTGACAGATTAATCCTTGTTTGTAAAAAAGCATGATAGAGAGCCTGCATACCTTCGATGTAGAACTGTTTCTGAAAATCCACAGAGGACTCTCCAACGGTTTCCTGGACTGGTTTCTGCCACTGATGCGGAACAGGTACACCTGGGCTCCCTTATACCTGTTTATTATCATTTTCAGTTTCAAAGAATATAAAAAAAGAGGCTGGTATATTATAGGCGGGGTACTGCTTACGTTTGCCCTGGGCGATATGATCTCTTCCAGATTCATCAAACCATTTGTTGCCAGGCTGAGACCCTGTAACGACCCGGCACTGATTCATGATATTATTCACCGTGTGCCCTGCGGCAGCGGTTATAGTTTCCCATCCGCACATGCAACAAACCATTTCGGTATAGCCGTGTTTTTAATTATGGTTTTCTATCCAAGATGGAAGCCGATCCTGCCTGTTGGCCTGGCCTGGGCATTTATTATTTCTTTTGCACAAATATATGTTGGCGTACACTACCCGATTGATACTATAGCAGGTGCTGCTTTAGGCTCAACCATCGGATTTTCAGTGTCCCTGATCTATAAAAAACTACAACCAGCAGTTTAATGGAAGTTTGGAAAATTTTAATCCTGTTCTTTTGCGCCTTCTTTGGAGGGCTGTCTATATTTTTAGTCAAAAGTGATAAGTCACAACTGCTAAAACTTATACTCTCTTTCAGTGGAGCTTATTTATTTGCGATCACCGTATTACACCTGATTCCCGACGCTTACAGCGGGCCGGACCATGCAGAAATAGGTATTTACATCTTAATTGGATTTCTTTTACAAATCTTATTAGAGCAGTTTTCTGAAGGTGTAGAACACGGGCATATCCACAAACATAACGACACCCGGATCTTTCCCTATGGAATCATGATCAGTTTATGTTTACATGCCTTTTTAGAAGGAATGCCGCTGGCTGCAGATCAGCATAATGCCTTAATTTTCGGTATTTCCCTTCACCATATCCCTGCCGCTTTCGCATTGGCCAGTATATTAATGCAAAACAAATTCAAACCTGCCGGAATCATCTTCTACCTCGCTGTTTTTGCCATCATGGCACCTTTAGGATTCTGGGTGAGCAATGGGATCAGCACTGGCAGTATTGGAGGGATAGAAGTTTATTTCCACAAAATGATGGGAATTGTGATTGGTATATTTTTACATATCTCTACCACTATCTTATTTGAATCCAGCGTAGATCATAAAGTATCCAAAAGAAAAATGGTTGCTGTTTTATTGGGTATTGCAATTGCCCTGATCGGATTTTATACCTCAGGGCATAGTCACTAAATAGAAATTGACAGGCAGCGTATTAAGCGCTGCCTCTTGCTTTTTCCAGTAAAGAGGTCAGTTGCTCCGCCTCCTGGTGGGTTAAATTAGCAGAAAGAATAGTAGATAAATTCATTTCCTTATCCATTTTCTTTAACAATGCCAACCCCTTTTCACTGATCAGTATATCCACCGCGCGCTTATCATAAGTATTGGTCTTTTTACAAATCAAGTCCTTCTGTACCAGGCGGTCAACAATCCGGGAAGCATCACACATTTTATCAAGCATTCTGGATTTCAGCAAATTGATAGTCGAAGGATCAGGATGCTGGCCACGCAGTATCCTGAGCACATTAAACTGCTGATTTGTAATATCGTAGGATGAAACCGCCTGTTTTACCTGATCATTACACCAATTCTGCGTAAATGCCACGTTGACCATTGCCTCGTGGAATACGCTTTCATAGCGGGGAGTTTTTATTTCTTTCTGCAACTGCATCACGTTATCTTTTTTCTGAGGTTAGTTCATTATCATTACCATTGTTCTTCTTCCTGCCGTACTTCCATGGACAATGCTTGCAACCATTTTTACAGCAATAACCACGTTTAAGGTGGTACGCTTCCGTAAAAACCATCAAGCCCTCCTCATTGAAATAATAATCGGCAATCTGTTCCATTAGTTAAGCAATTTAACAGTAATAATGTTTGAATAATAACTTTTTAGTTGAATTCCACTCCCATGTGTAGTCCAGATCTCTTTTGGCTTAACTTTTTCTATCGTATAAATGATATCATCCCAGTCCACATGGTCAGAAATGAACAATTGAAGCTCATTATTGTGCTGTAAATGTTTCCATCCCGTTGCAAACACCCTGATTACATTCACCGCTTTGATATAACTTCTGTAAACCAGTGGCGGTACCAGGTAAATCATATCCGTTTTGGTGTTTTTCATCACTTTCCGATCATAGACTTCATATTTCCCCATATCAATTCCCATCTGTTCATAAATTTTCACAAAAGGAAGAATACTATGGTGTACCAGGATTCTCCGCTGCGGACAAAGGTCACTGATCAATTTAATCAACCGCTGACTTTTACCTAAAGCATAAGCACCCAGCATAATATTGCTCGTTGTTGCATTTAATTTTTTGATCTCCAGTTCCACATCCGGATGCTTAGTATCAGGATTCGCAAAAGTTGTTTCTGTAATCAGTACATCAGCCTCCGCAAATTCGATAGGCTCACAAGTTGTATCCGGCTGAAGCTTGTAATCTCCCGTATACAGATACTTAACGCCATTATACTCCATCATCACCAGGGCCGAACCTAAAATATGGCCCGCAGGAATAAAACTGATCTTCACCCCATTCAATACAAACCCGGCATGAAAATCATACAGATGAAATTCACCCGCCGCAAATTTCTTATACCGCTGTATCATGAACAATGAGGTTGCCTTTGTACAATACACATTAAAATTACCACTAATCGCATGGTCCCCATGTGCATGTGAAATTACTGCATCCTTTACCATTTCTTTTGGGTCCAGGTAAAAATTGCCATAGGCGCAATACAGTCCAATTTTAGTTGGCACTAAAAAATCCGCTAATATCATTTATTTTGTAAGGTTTATAAATTGATGGTGCAGCTCCAATACCTGGAGTATTACCGATTGGCTTTCATCATTTGTAATCAAAAAATCAGCCATTTTTTTCTTTTCTTCATCACTCAGCTGCTTATCCATGCGCGCCTCCACCTGTTCGCTGGTTACGCTGTCCCGCTCCATCACCCGCTTTATTTTGACCGCTTTAGATGCAGTGACCAGAATACTATGGTCACACATCTGATAAGAACCACTCTCAAATAACAGGGCAGCTTCTTTCAAATTATAAGGTACATCTGCCGGTATCGTTTGCTGCCAGCTTTCAAATGCCCGGAATACAGCCGGATGAACCAATGCATTCAGTTTCTCCAGTTCTGTTTTATTATTAAATACAATTTGAGCGATATGTTTATTATTCAGCTTCCCGGACAGTTCATAACTTTCAATGCCGAAGGTATTCATCATCCCTTCCCTTAATACCGGATCAGTCACCATAATTTCCTTAGCTACGGTATCTGCATAAAATACAGGGATCCCCAGCTGCTCGAATATGTGACAAACCGTGGTTTTCCCACTTCCTATACCACCAGTAATCCCAATCTTAATCATTATTTTTCTATAATAAAATCAACTTTCTCCGGGTCTACCCTGACCTTTCTGCAATAATCAGGAAAGCGGGTCAACTTTACAGTCAGCTGGCCATGATGCTTTAACTTCCACTCATTCAAATCTACTACTGCCTCAATGAAATCCTCATTTACCTGCTGATAACTGGATAAGGCAACCATAAAAGTTATCTTCACCTTTTTCGGATAAAGCTTAACATTATAATATTCACCATTATTGATAATTTTCAGTGGCACCTCCAGTGTTTTCTCCGTAAACTCATCTACCGGTAATTTAACCTCGACACTCGCTGGAAATATGTTCACATTTTTAAACAGGTTCTGCTTCATCCCCACTCTGGTCACTGCCTGGTTCTGAATATTATGCAATACTAAAGTATCAGTTTTCCATTCACTAATCTTTTCCAGCTCTTCCTGCGGGCCTGAAACTGTTACGTAATTGGGTGTACACTGAATCACATCAGAAATACCAAACTGCTTGGCAAAAGATAAATTGGAGACTAACCTGACCGGAACCCTTTTCACCGTCCTTTTAGAAAAATCAAAGTATAGTGTATCCGGGCGTACAGATATAATTTTCTGTGAAGTTTCCAGCTGGTTGTTCACACTATATAGCTGTTCTGAAAAAAGGATAAAATTCCTGTTATTCAACTTTTCAAGGTTGATGCTGATAAACTGCGGGTTCACCCTTAAACGTGCAAATAACAATTGCCAGCCCGTTCCTTCTACCTGCAGATCTACCGTATCAGACTGTAAAGGATGAAAAGCCTTTTTCTGCGGAAAATTCTTATAAATCAGGACAGTCTTGGCCGTATAAACATATTTATTGTTCAACGCCAGAAATAACCATCCTGCAATAGCCAGAAGCACGCAAGTGATCAATACTAAAAAGCGCTTTCGCTCTATTTTTGTAAGTTTAATGAATGGCATACGGCTGTAATTAATCAAATTTAAGGTTTTATCACTAAACAAAAAAGCCGCGCCAATAATGGAGCGGCTTTTTAATGTCTATCAGCGAATTAAGCCTTAGGCAATTCCGTAGATGCTTTAGTTGCATCCAGAGAAATCGCTGACTTGTCAAAACGGATTTTAGTACCGCCTTCAACTTCGATTAGAAAAGTAAGTTCATTCATATCAACGATTCTGCCATGAATACCAGCAGTAGTAACTATTTTGTCACCTTTTTTCAGGTCTGCAACTAATTTCTTGTGGTCTTTAGCTTTTTTAACTTGTGGTCTGATCATGAAGAAATAGAAAACTACCATGATTAATACCATTGGAACCAGGGTACTTAACATACTGCTTCCGCCGGCAGCAGCATCTAAAATTACTGTTAATGTCATATTGATTGTATTATTATAAAATTATGTTCTTTCTTTAACCTCACCAATCAGATGTACTTCTGTGGTAGAAGGATTACCGTTTGAAGTGATCGTAACAACTTTATCCTGCATTCCTATTTTGCCAGCACTATTAAAAACTACTTTAATAACGCCGTCAGCTCCTGGTTTAATAGGCTCTTTCGGAATTTCAGGAATAGTACAGCCACAAGTTGCAGTCGCATTGGTAATAATCAACGGGCTTTTTCCTGTGTTTGTAAATTTGAATTCATAATGTACCGACTCCCCCTGTACGATTTTACCGAAATTGTACATTCCCTGTTTGAAACTGATTACAGGTGCGTCAGGTGAAGCTACTGTTTTAGTTTCAGTAGTTTTAACTACACTGTCAGTAGCAACTGCTGCAGGTTTTGTTTGTTGGCAGGCAGCTAATGCTGCTGCTGCAAATGCAAGTAAAAAGATCTTCTTCATTAATATATTTTTTATTCTTCTATTAATCCGCGGCCAATTTTCTTGATACTGTTTGTACGTTTTAAATCGCCTAAAATTTTGTCCAATATACCGTTAATAAATGAATTACTTTTCGGAGTACTGTAATCTTTTGATAAGTCAAGATACTCGTTAATGGTAACTTTTACCGGAATTGAAGGGAAATTCATCAGCTCACAAATAGCCATTTTCATTAAGATAGTATCCATTAATGCAATACGTTCCGATTCCCAGTTTTTAGTACGCTCAGCGATTAAATTCTGATATTCTGTATTATTTTTCAGTGTATAAGTGAAAAGATCTTCCACAAATTTGCTGTCCTCTTTCCAATCCACACTGATTGGGGTAAGTTTATTTTTAAACGGATCTTCTGACGTAAAATTCTTCAGGGTTTTTGCAACCATCCCCTGCATTACTTCTTTATCTACCGGCCAGTTGATAAACTTATCTTCAAAAGCCTGGATGATATTCTGGCTTTTCAGAATGATTTTTCTAAAGATAAATTTGATAATCTCTTTTGATCCTTCCAGGCTATCATCAGTATCTGCCAGATAAGCAATATACTCAGGAGTAGCCTTCAGCTTATTGTAGATTGTTCTGATGAATTCAGGATCCGCATGCCAGTTAATCTGGTATTTGTTTACAGCCGATTTAAATTCAGGATTTTCCTGCAGCAAAACAATGAAGTTGTTGCGCAGTAACTTTTTGTTAGGATTCAGATCTTCCGCAGTAGGAAAATGCTTGTTAGCTCTTTCAATCGCGTCAACTGCAGTGTATTCCGTAATCTCAGAAAGTAATGCCAGCATTCTGACATACATTTCATAAACCTGGTCAATACTGTGCATCAATTCTTTCTTTGCAGAAAGTAGATCCTTTTTGTCTGTCATTTGCCACGCAAAAATGTTTTGCAGGACTTTAATTCGTAGGTGCCTTCTATTTAACATGAATGTAAGAACGAGTTGGTAATATACCGGTTATTAAAATGATGATTTTATTTTTTTGATATCTATTATTCTTTGTTCCGCAATCCTGTTTGCTGCCAGGATTGTTGGGATATTTTCTGCCTTGGACAGCTTAATTACATTACGCGTTGCCTGGTAGATATTTTCTGTCAGCTGCATCGTGCGTTTTCTTCCGAAACCTGTTAATTCCGAATAACAATTAATCAGTCCGCCGGCATTAATCAGGTAATCTGGTGCAAAAAGTATATTCTTTTCCAAAAGTAATTTACCATGTACCTGCTCATCCGCCAGCTGATTGTTCGCTGAACCTGCGATAATCGCAAACTTCATTCTTGGAATAGTCACATCATTGACCGTCGCCCCCAGCGCACACGGCGCATAGATATCAACGTCAAGACCGAATACTTTATTGGCCTCTACAGGTTTTGCTTTATATTTTCTTGCAATATGGTGTAAACGTTCCTCATTGATATCACTGATAAAAACTTCAACGTTTTCATTTCTCAGTAATTCTACCAGCTGTTCCCCTACATTTCCGATTCCCTGGACCACAACAGAACGGCCTGCCAGCATATCGGTACCAAAAACTTCTTTCACACAAGCTTTTATTCCCAGGAAAACCCCTTTAGCAGTAGTAGGTGAAGGATCACCCATTCCGCCAATAGACTCAGGAACTCCCGTCACATATTTGGTTTCCATGCTGATATACTCCATGTCTTTAGTCGTTGTACCCACATCCTCAGCAGTAATAAACTCACCATTCAGATTTTGGATAAAACGGCCGAAACTACGCATCATCGCTTCAGATTTTCCTTTGCGGGAATCGCCAATGATGACCGCTTTACCACCACCCAGGTTTAAACCTGTAATTGCAGCTTTATAAGTCATACTTCTTGATAACCGCAGCACATCTTCCAGTGCTTCAGTTTCGGTAGCATAGCTTAACATCCTTGTACCACCTAAAGCAGGCCCCAGTGTTGTATCATGAATAGCAATAATGGCTTTTAAACCGGTATCGGGATCATTACAAAAAACAACTTTTTTGTGTCCTAAAGCACTTAGTTGATCTAAAATTGAGGTTACCGCAGAACTATTACCAGACATAAGATTTCGTTTATCAGACAGCCCGCAAAACTAAGGATAAAAAACATTATTTACATTGTTTTAACCAAACAGTTTTCAAAAATCATGTGCAATTGGCTAACTTTACGCCACATGAAGCACCTTCGTTTTTTAAATAAATATTTCTATAAATATAAATGGTGGATTGTACCCGGGGTGTTTTTCGTTATTATCTCTAATATTTTCGGTGTAATTCCAGCTCAGGTTATTGGCCATGCCTTTAACCTTATTACCGAGAACATCCAGATTTACGGCCTTTTCAGCGGCTTCGAAAGACAGCAGATCATTTATGATATCTTCAGTTACAGTTTGCTGTATTTTGGCTTGCTCGTGTTGATCCTCTATCTGATCAGGGGCTTATTTCTATTCTTTATGCGCCAGACCCTCATTCTGATGTCCAGACATATTGAATTTGATATGAAGAACGAGATTTACGCACACTATCAAAAACTGAGTCTGGGCTTTTATCGCCGCAATAATACCGGCGATTTAATGAACAGGGCTACAGAAGATGTAAACCGGGTAAGAATGTATGTTGGCCCTGCAATTATGTATACCATCAATACCCTTGTTTTATTTCTGCTGATTATTACTTCCATGTATGCCGTGAACGCTAAGCTCGCTACTTTTTCTTTACTGCCGCTGCCGGTACTGGTTGTTATTATCTATTTTGTCAACACACAAATCAATAACAAAAGCGAGCAGATCCAGGAACAGCTTTCCCGTTTATCAAGTTTCGTACAGGAAAGATTTTCAGGTATCCGGGTGATCAAATCCTATGTCAGAGAAGATTATACCAGGGAAATTTTCGCCAATGAAAGCAGCGACTATAAAAACAGTGCTATGGGACTGGTACGGGTACAAGCACTCTTTTACCCGACCATGCTTCTTTTAGTTGGCCTGAGTACTATTCTTACCATATATATAGGCGGAGAGCAAGTACTCGACGGCTCTATTACAGCAGGGAACATTGCAGAATTCATTGTATATGTCAACCAGCTTACTTTCCCGGTAACGATGCTGGGCTGGGTAACCACATTAATTCAGCGCGCTTCAGCTTCTCAGAAAAGGATCAATGAATTCCTTGAATTACAATCAGATATCCAAAGCGGAGACGCACCTGCCAGAGAAGTTAGCGGAAATATCAAATTCGACCACGTTAACTTTACTTATCAGGATACAGGTATCAAAGCATTACAAGATGTAAGTTTTGATATTAAGGCAGGACAGTTTGTAGCGATCATCGGGCGTACCGGATCAGGAAAGTCCACGCTGGCCAATCTGATGATGAGGATGTACGATACCGATTCAGGTCAGATCTCGGTTGATGGTACTCCACTGAAGAAAATCAACCTCAATTCCTTCAGAGATCAGGTCGGTTTCGTTCCGCAAGAAGTTTTTCTCTTTTCTGATAACATCAAGAATAATATTGCCTTTGGACTGGATCAGGTAACTGATCTGGAAATCGAAAATGCAGCACGTAATGCCGCCGTATATCATAATATAATGGACTTTGAGCTGAAGTTTGACACCATGCTCGGGGAGCGTGGAATCACGCTTTCCGGCGGACAAAAACAACGGGTATCCATTGCCAGGGCATTGATAAAAGAGCCTAAAATATTGATTTTTGACGATTGTCTTTCCGCAGTAGATACGAAAACTGAGGAAGAAATCTTAAATAATCTGGGTAATGTCATGAAAGGAAAGACCAGCATATTAATTGCGCACAGGATTTCTACTATTAAAAAAGCAGACAGGATTCTGGTACTCGAAGAAGGGCGTATTGCAGAACAAGGTACTCATGATGAACTCATTAACCTTCATGGCATCTACGAAGAGATGTATCAGAACCAGTTATTGGAAGAAGAAAATAAATCTCTTTAATTTCTATTTTGATCTTATCTAATTAATACTTTATATTTACCCGAACCAAAAACCAACAGCGATACCAAACATGGGAGAATTTGACAACAAAGAGAGAGAAGAGGTTTTTTCTAAAAAAGTAAGGGCCGGTAAAAGAACTTATTTTTTCGACGTTAAAGCAACACGTTCAGGAGATTATTATTTAACCCTTACTGAAAGCAAGAAAAGACTGGAAGACGGTGTATTTGTAAAACATAAGATCTTTTTATACAAAGAAGATTTTGAGAAATTCGCTGAAGGATTAAATGAGACGGTTGATTATATCAAGAATCACCAGGAAGTTGTTGAAAAACGCTATGAATATTCAGAAAACCATGAAGGTGCTGCAAAAGGCCAGAATGATGATTTTTCTTTCTAGGATAGGATTAAAGAACTTTTAGAAGGCTCCGTACAGGGGCTTTTTTTATGCCCTGACTATTTAAATTCCGGATTTATAAGCAATAAAACCCCGGGTGCATCGGAGCAACCCGGGTCTGATCAGCTATTAACCATGGTGATTCTTCCAAACAGCCATATTTTAATTATGGCGAATTTGCCATAATAGCGGGATTAAAAATCGGTTTAAATGATTACTATCCTTTCATAATCTTTCCTGGTTCAAAATCAATACAATTTCCTCTACAAATAATAGCCGGAAATTCTTTTTCAGAATGCCAGCTCACCTGTATTCAACAAAAAGTCAATTGGTTACTACAAATCCCAGCATTTAACGGTAAATACCAACACACATGGCATTAATTTTGTCGCCAAATTTTGTTTGTCTGATAAAATAAATATATTTTAACAACAGCATAAATGAACCACAATAAATATACTATTGTTTAAACAACCCAATTAATCTTGAAACAGAAACAACATGGAAAACTACAAGTACTTTGAACAGGAAGGTGACAAATATCATTTGAAAGCACAATTCGTATTTATTGCCTTTATTGGTGGCTTATGTATTATAGCAGGCCTTGCCACTGCTTTTACCATAGGCGCAACTGATAAAGCCAACAGGTGGATCGGTTATGGCATTGCATTACTCGGTGCAATGGCCTTACTCCGCCTTACCGCTAAAACTACCATTGATATGGAATCCCGACAGATTCTTTTAAAAAAGAACCTGTTCTCTGCCGAGGTAGCCTATAGTCTGGATAATTTCGAAACCTTCCTCGTTGCCAGAACAGTTTCCATATTCGGGATTACAATGAATGCTACTGCCAGCATGATCTTAAACATCAGCGGTAAAGAGAAACTTTTAATGCTAAACCAGTCTGTATTTTCTACAGCACCACTCAATAATATGATTAATGAAGCCATGTACATTATGAAAATTGAAAACCACGTATAAGACTAAGAATTATGGCGCTTCATAACTTACAAATCTCAGATGGCCGGTTCAGTATTCAGCCTAATCTGAGTTATTATACCAAAATAAAAACCTTTTTAGTCGTAATTTTTTTATGCTACGGTGTCGTTCCATTGCTGACTATCGCACATGATATCAAAGTAGTACTCTATATTATTGCAGCAGGACTTTGCTGTTATGTAGTCTATGAATTTCTTTTTTTAGTAAATGTAACCATCATTTTTGATCAGGGTACCCGCAAAGTATATAAAAAGATACCTGGTATTTATACAAAAACGCTGATGGACTTTGAAGAAATCAGGCTGGTAAATGAGACGAGTTATGGTGAACTAACGTATACTATTGGTGCGAAAAGTACGCGTTTTATAAAAAGCTACCCGATCAGCGAGCCCTTTTCAAATACGAAGAAAGGACATAGAGAACAATTAGCCTACGAAACGACAATTCTCGAACCATTAATGGAGTTCGTGAAGTAAACATAATCATCCTTTTTAAACAAAGAAAGCAGCCTCGTCATTGACAAGGCTGCTTTCTTTTTGAAATGTAAAGCGTTTATTTCACTGACAATAAGAATCCTATGGTAAAGTTAGCATCCCAGTCAAAAACGAAAGTATCACAATGCGTCGCATCCTTGATCGCTTTGTAAATATTTACACCACTTTTGATTTTTACCTTATCAGTATTATACTTTTCAGGATTATTTAATACTGTAAATCTTTCCTCACCGTTACGGGTCTGTTTAGCCAGTTCAAACGGAACACCACCAATGATAAAGCAAACTTCGCGTTTAGTTGAAGGAATTTTATCTGCAATGGCTTTAACCTGATCATAAACAGCAGCATCTTTTAAATCTTTCTCATAATACTTCGCTCCCGGCGCCTCAGCAGATTTAACTATACCATCCATCCATGATATCTTAGTATTACCCGAACCAATATCAACCACAAAAGAGTTATCATAATAAGAAGCAGGCAATACACATTTTAAGGCCAGTTTACCTTCCTGCTCAGCAGTAACCAGGTTCACTACATAACCCATTTTCTTCAGCTCAGAAGTAATGGCAGCAGTTTTAGGTTCTTTTTGTGCACCAGAGCTAATTACAAAATGTATGTTTTTAGATTTTACTCCCTTATCAAACATAGCACCTATATAATCTTTTAATCCTGTACGGATATCAGCAGTCGTAGCCATACCTTCATAGACAAAAGATTTTCCAAAGTCCTTGGAAATAATTTCCCAGCGTTTTTCTTTATCAATATTAACTACAAAAGAGTTAAAACCAGAAGCACCAACCTCAACCACACCTTTGTACTCGCCATTTACAGGTTTTTCAGGAGTATAGTTAAAAGAACGTTTTTCATCACTGGTTGCTGCCGAAGCAGAACCTGAAGCACTTGCACTACGACTAATACCTGTACTATCCTGCGCTGCTTTTGTTGCTGAACCATTCAGTTTACCACTTTCAGATGCCCAGTAACCTAATGCTATAATTGGAATAGCAATAATTATTGCCTTTATCGGCCAGCGCAATCTGCCCCATGTTGATTTCTCTTCCATATTCTTTTTTTTATATTTCTATTGTTAATAATTTAATTAATCCAGCAGCGTAAAACCCTTATCCACCTTTTCTTCCGCTTTCAATTCATAAGAGGCATCCGACATCTGGCTAACATTAAGCATTTTAAGATTACGCTGATCCACTTTTTGGATAAATTCTTCCAATTCACCCTGTGTTGGTGCACCGCCCACAGTGATATTGTTATTCTGATCCAGAAAATCAAGATTAGAACGGATAGAAGCAATATTCTGACTGATTGCTCCGGTGGCTGCATTCATTGCCTCCTGAAATACCCAGCTATCTTTAATATTAAATACTTCCGCCAAACCATCAGTCGCATTTTTCATTTTCTGCGTCGCTTCCAATTTTTTGGAAATGATAGAAATACTGCTATCAAGTGTACTTACATAAATACGGGCAGCACTTTCATTGTCCTTTAAAACTTCCAGCACCTTGGCAAACTGGTTCGCATACTGCACATAACTTCTTGCATTCTGTTCTTCAGATTCCCCTTCTTTCCCTAGTAAAAATGCTTTAGTACGGGTTTCTTTTGCATCTCTGCCATAACCATTCGCTTTCTCCGTATTGTTATTAGCCGCTTCCTGTTTTCCTTTTTCATCCAGATTAGCTGCTTCAACCGTAAAACGCTTCGCATAAGTATATTTTTCTTCTGCCGTTTTCTGCGCAGTTTCTCCACTCTGGATCATATCAATGCGTACGCCGTCTACATTAGTTATCTTTTCTTTTACCCGCTTCAAAGTATCTTTAGCATCTCTTGATAACAACTGCAATGTTTCAATCGGATTGTTACGGATAATAGCCTTCTCTCCTTTAAATATAAGAATTGTTCCCAAACGGTGAAGTAAAGCAATAATTTTTGGTGCCAGTAATAATAAAACAATCAGGATAATACTAAAAATCACCAGCAGGATACTTTTAGCTGCATATTCCAGCATGATGGGCAGGAATTTAAAAAAAGCAAAAGCGCCGCCTAAAACAATTGTCCAGAAAAAGATATTAGCCATTGTTTTTTTGGCTTCTGGCGTTTGCATCTGGCTCGGTAAATGATCACCCAGTACCTGGAATATAGGTAACTGGCTTTTCAGTTCGGCCGGTATGTTTACAAATTGGGACTTATTTTCCATCTTAATTTTTTAGTTTATATTGGTTTGGATTATGTTAAGCGCATTTTTAATATCAGTGATCACTTCTGCAACCGCTGTTTTACCAACAGCAATTTTCGCATCTATATCTTTCAACTGAGGTTCATATTTATTATTGATTTCTTTAAGTTCCTTTTGTCTGGAGCTCAGCCTTTCACGCAACTCTTCCATATTTTGTTCAAGACGCTGAATCTCTGCAGTCAGGCTGGCTTTTTCTGCTACCTGATTCTGTTCAATATTTTCCTTTTGCAACTGTTTCTGACTGGTTTCCTTATCAATAACCTTTTGCAATTCAGCCGCATAATTCTCACCAGTCCTGACCAGTTTATCTTTATCCAGCGTTTTATCCACGTACTTTAAAGAAGTAAAAGCTGCTTTAATAGAGCCTGCATCCACACTGCCCATTTCGGCCGCTGCATTCCAGACTTCAAAAAAGTCCAAACCAGGTGCATTAATCCTTTCTAGTATTTCCAGCACTTTAAGCTTCATCTGCTTAACATCTGCCGGTGGCAAATCAGAAGTATTTTGTGTTAGATTGGTTTGAGGGTTGTTAGTTACAACTTCACCTGTTTTAATTGGTGCTGGCGTTACTGCCTGTTTTGATTCAGGTACAAATGGTTCAGGACTGTCCTCAAAGATTAATTTCTTTAAGCTTTTTAAAATCCCAAAGGAGTTATTAGCTGGTTCCTCACTCATAATTAATTTTATCTGTCACGAAAATAACAAAAAACAATACAATAAAAGGAATTTTAAATCCATCAGCGGGGATGACGATTAACTAAAAACAGCTTCTATAACCACTTTCAAGCCGAATGCCGGAAATGATTATAGAAGCTGGTTAGAGAAACAATTTATTTTTCTTTAACTGCGCACTCTTTAACCAATGCATGAGTTAAACTAATCCAGCTCTCCTGTTCAGATACATTAGTACCCAGCAGAATCTTCCGGTTCTTTTGCAATTGATTTTCAAGCCGCAGCAGCAAATCATCTGGTATTGCTTTATTCAGAATCCTGACTGGTTCATCCAGCGCATCTGTTTTAAGCTCCACATCATAAATCCCTGAAGCCAGTGTTTTGCAAATCACCAGCTCTACCGCCTTATCATGCGTTATATTTTTCAAAGCCGTAAAGGCATTAACCACCTGTTCCGCATGATCAGCCTTAAAGCCTAGCATCAGTATCGTACCCAATTCAGCACTTTCACTATCATTTGATACATATATTTTTTCAGTCTCCGAGAGGATTGATTCAATTACTAACCTGTCCATAATTTAATTTTTTAGAAATCTATACCCTAAAAAGGAATGAAAAGCCGTATTGTTTGGTTAAAGATTAAATATAAAAGCCCGTTTACTATAATATTCAATACATTGAAATCCACACGCATCCAATAAACGTAAACAGGAAGGTAAATCACCATCCATAAACCAAATTACAAGATGAATACCATATTATATATATTCAATAATATCAAAATTGGATTGTCAGAAATTATGATCATTCTGCTGGCATTAATTGTTATTTTTTTAGTGATGCGCAACCTTATCGCCCCGCCTAAATACTAACCGCAGCAAATTCTCACCTAAAAAAAATGCCTTCTTTACAGAAAGCATTTCTTTGAAACCGTTTCAACAGCTTCTTAAAAATTATACTAATTATGCTCTTAAACTAAACTAGCTTCCAGAGAAATAGCCACATTATAAGCTTTACTTACCGGACAGTTTTCTTTTGCACCAGCAGCAATTTCCTGAAATTGCTCTTCAGTGATACCAGGGATAATGGCTTTCAGCACCAGGTTAGAACTTGTGATCACTCCATTCTCTAAAGATACTGTTCCTTTAGTTTCCAGTGATGTTGGGTTAAAACCAGCTTCAGTTAAGTCAAGACTTAATTTCATGGTAAAACATCCTGCGTGTGCAGCTGCCATCAACTCTTCTGGATTAGTTCCTGCGCCATCTTCAAAACGGCTGCTAAATGAATATTGAGTTTGGTTCAGTACAGTGCTGTCAGTTGTTAAATGACCTTTACCTTCTTTGATTGTGCCATTCCAAACGGCTGTTGCATTACGTTTCATCTATATAGTTTTAAATTGTTTTTTTTGTTAGATGGAGCCTTTGATGAGTAAAATAATGATTGCATTGCATGCTTAATCATTATTTTACTCATGTCGGGTTCATCTATATAGTTTTAAATTGTTTTTTTTGTTAGATGGAGCCTTTGATGAATAAAATAATGATTGCATTGCATGCTTAATCATTATTTTACTCATGTCGGGTTCATCTATATAGTTTTAAATTGTTTATTTTTTGTTAGATAATATTACAAAATTGCATTCACTATTAATGACAGTTTAATCCATTTTATGTTTCAGTAATTTAAAACCTGACGCACAAACGACTAACAATAAGATCAGCATAATCCACAACCAGTTATATCCATATTTTTCAGCCAGATAAAAACCTGCTGAAGGGCCGATCACTTGTGAAACCGACCAGCTTAAAGTATATCCGGCAGCATATTGTCCGCGGTTAAACTCATTCGTTCTGCTCATCACAAAAGTATTGATAAAAGGAAGCGCAAACATTTCTCCGATTGTAAACAGCAGCACAGATAAAAGAGCGACCATAACCGGTGTGATTCCGGGTAATAATAACATGAGATATGCACCGCCAATAAACAATACACCTTTGACGATATAATGAACCGGAGAACGTTTATTCTCAATCCTGCTGATCATGATCATTTCAAAAAGTGCGATAATCAAGCCATTCATCCCCAATATCAAACCAATTTTCAGTTCATTGATATGCCATACCTCTTTATAAAACAATGGGACTACTCTGAACATCAGGTAAAAACAAGTAGTTAACATCGTAGTCAGCAATAAGAACTTAATGAACAGCATATCTTCCCAGGGCTTACGCACCTGCATTCCTTTAATTTTTTCAGCAACTGCTTTTCGTGTTCCCTTTACAGTTGCGGGCAAAAGCAATAAAATAGAAAGACCAGAAAGGGCACTTACAGAACCATCCACCACAAAGAGTAAAGGGTAGCTAAAAGAGGCAACAATCCCTCCTACCGCACTTCCTACAGCAAAGCCCATATTCGTTGCCAGCCTGTTCAACGAATAGGAACGGGTTTGAGTCCCTTCTTTCGCATAAGTTGCAATCGCAGCAAAATTTGCCGGTCTGAAAGCTTCAGAAAAGAAACTGATCACAACAGTCAGCATACATAAGGCATTAAAATGTGTAATCGTAGAATACAGGATAAAAAACAACCCGCCGACAATAGAAGAGATAATTTGTACAGCCCGGAAGCCAATCACGTCAGTCAGTTTGCCACCTGCGGTTGCCCCCAGAATAGACCCCACTCCAAAAAGAGTAATAATCAGTCCCGCATCAGACGGTGGTCTGTGCAGGTATTGGGTCATATATAAACTCATAAAAGGTACAGCCATACTACTGCTCCTGTTGATGAGCATCACTATACTTAATAACCAGGTTTCGGAGCTTAATCCAGAAAAAGAATCTTTATAGGTGGTATATACTTTTTTAATCATTATAGTTTGTATCGTTCAAAAAATTCTATGGTTCTTAACAGCTGGTCAGCACGCTGCCTGTTGCTTCCAGACCTGGTGAGCTCATGGGTGCCATTTTCCATCGGGGGAAAATTTCACATGAGCAGCTGTTTTTATCTGATACAAATCGCTCAATAAACCCCTTGGTTTGTTTTGTGCGGAAGCATCCAGGATAAATAATCATAAAACAATGAAAATGAGAGGTTTCATAGGCTCGAAAATCAGGTGAGATTCAGAAACCTAAATTAAAGACAAAACCTTAAATTCCAACTACAATTAAAATCTAAAAGCGTTTAGCAAAGTAATCATAAAGTCAATTTTAGCCCAGATGTATCTGCTCAGAAAACGTCTGGTCACGGGCGTCTAAAATCAAATCTCTGATTTCTTGAGGCAAGTCACTTTCCGGATAAAAAGATATTCCGAAAGATTGATGATCGAGTATAAAATGATCATAGATGCGCTCTGTCTGGCTTAATCTCTTTTGAATAGATTTAAGACCAAAGTATAAGTGATAATCTTTCTCCACCTGATCTATAATACTATAGAATAATTTCTGTCTCTTTTGGAGGTCAACAGCTGTCATGTTTATATTTAGTATTTAGCCAAGATACACTGAACCCATAAATTACACAATAGGCAAAAGTCCCATAAGTCTATTATGAATAAAAGGAACAACACGATACGCACTTTTGTTACGATTTTAATGCGTTAAAAAGTGTTAATTTATTTAGAATACGCAGCTGATCAGATAGCTTTGTTAAGCGAGGTTGTTTATCCCCCTTGTTTCAAAAAAATGGATTTGAAAACCATCCTGAGTTTAGTTCTCTTTAGCAGTATCACCTGCGTTTCATCCACATCTCTTTATGCGCAAAAAACAGATCCGGACGCGGACGTAAATTTATGGGTACAGCAACCCGTTAAAGTTGACGGAATCCCTGACGAATGGCATGAGCCACTCAATAATTACAACACGGACACCAGACTTGCATTTGCACTGGCTAATGACCAGCAAAACCTTTATATAATCATTGAATCACTGGATGAAGCGACGACGAGGAAATTGATGTATGCAGGGCTCACCCTGGATATCAATACCGCAGGAAAAAAGAAAGATGGTATTAAACTCAATTTTCTGGGTATGAACCAGCCTCCCGCTCCTCACGAACAAAATGACACTTTATCACATCAGGTTGCCGCAACTAATGAATTTGAACATGGTGGAGTACATAGCATACAAGTTTCAGGCTTTAAAAATATTCCTGACGGAAGTTTACCTATGCCAAATAAAGATGGTATAGCGGTCGCAGCAGCTTTCAATAAACAGAGAGATTATATCTGCGAACTGGCAATCCCATTAAATCAGCTTGGTTTAAAAGGAGATGAAACGAAGGCGGTGGCCTATAATATCAAAATAAACAGTGGTACAGAACATCATCCTAAAGAAATGCCAGCGGGCGAAGGTTCAACTGGTGGTGGCCGCGGCATGCAGGGAGGCAAAGGTGGTGGAATGGGCGGCGGCATGCGCGGTGGCGGAGGTGGAAGACATGGCGGCGGCATGTGTGGTGGTAAAGGAGCCCGTAGTGCAGCAGGTTTAAATGATCAGCGTACAGCAGCTTCCGATTTCTGGATTAAATATGAACTGGCCAGACCTGTCGCTTCCTACCGGGCAAATTAAATTTCTCAATTTTTTTTAACCGTACACAATAAATTGAAGATTTGGTCGTCTTATATACGAGAGCGTTAATTAGATAACGGGGACCGTCCGCCTGGATGGTCCCCGTTTCTTTTTCCATTAAAAATTAATTTTCTTATCATTTCCGGCAATCCTGATTATTATTATATTTGATTACCTTAATCGTATGAATGAAGCCTGCACAAATACGCCCGGCATCATGCGTATTGAAAAAAACATATGATCTTATGAAACCATATTTATTCGGCTTTTTGATAGCCTTAATTTCTTTTACGGCTTCGGCTCAAATGCCTGCTACAGCTATTCCGGATTTCCAGTTCTACAAAGCTGATGGAAAAGCATTCACGAAAGCCCAGATAGTTCCAGCTCACCAATCACTTTTTGTTTTCTTTGATGCAACCTGCGTCCACTGTCAGAAGACCATGATTGAACTGTCTAAGAAATATGAAGATTTAAAAAAATTGAATATCTACCTTGTTTCCCTTGATCAGCATATTACAATGAATGATTTCATGGGTAAATATGGTAAAAACCTGGTTGGAAAAAAGAATGTATTACTGCTGGAAGATCGTGATCACGTATTTATCCCTTTATTTCAGCCTGCAAAATACCCGTCTCTATTTTTATACTCTTCTAAAAATGCGCTTACTTTCAAAACCAGTGGTGACAAGGAGTTACCCAAGCTTTTTGCAGCTATCGCAAAATAAAGAATTACTGCCTGTTTTCTGTAGCAGGTACAGTTTTGTGCAATGCGGCCGTACGTTGAGGCGTTCTGCTGCATTGACCTAAAGCAACATAGATAAGAACAAAAATAACGATAGTAGACAGGCAGCCTCCGCCAAGTTTTTTAGCGCCCCAGCCTGCGATGATTGTTTTGAAAAATGAGTTCATCATATAGATTTTCTTTACAACATCATTTCATCCATAAAGTTTTGTACGATTGGAATATCGGCTTCTGCCCAGTCCAGTTTATTTAATCCGGCAGGCAGCAGCCATTGAAAAGCAGCATGCTCAGTAAGCCTGATCTCTCCCGCAATCAGTTTACATTGAAAAGGAAGCAGACGGATTACCTGTTTTCCCTGGTCATAAACCGAAGGTTGCATTTTTTTTGTCACCCGGATTTCCACACCAAGTTCTTCCCGGATTTCCCGGATCAGGCATTCTTCAGCAGTTTCACCAGGCTCAACTTTCCCCCCGGGAAACTCCCATTTAAGCGGCAAATGCATACTCAAACTCCTTTGAGCTACTAAAACTTGTCCGTTCTGACTAATAATCAGTGCACAGGATACATCTATCATCATGCTAAAATATTAAAAAAATCAGCTATGGGCGATAAGTATTTCCTGTTCATCGGCAAATAACCTTCGCTCATAGGTAAAGACCCTGATATACTGAATGATGATAACTAATTTGGAATATCCCTGACAGATAACCAGCCACAAAGAGGTGACAGACAAAGATAACAAGCACACCTAATTAAAATTGCCGGCCTTACACAAGGGCCGGTTTTTTTTGATATTTTTACCTGTAACTTTATAATTGCAGCCCTATTTTAATTTAAAGACCGATGACGATGAATGTATCCCTTTCAAATAAAACCGCAGTAATTTGTGGAAGCACACAAGGTATTGGATTGGCTACAGCCATTATTCTTGCCCGTTCAGGTGCAAACTGTATTTTGATCGCAAGAAATGAGGAATCATTAATCAATGCTTTAAATGAGCTGCCATTAACCGAAGGACAGCAACATTCCTATGCCGTTGCAGATTTCTCTGACCCGGCGACTGTCAGTACTGCAATCCAGAAAATCGTTGCATTGGACCAGGTAGAAATTTTGGTCAATAACAGTGGAGGCCCAAAACCAGGTCCGGTTACAACTGCATTAACCAATGAATTTGAACAAGCTTTCAGTCAGCACCTGGTTTGTAATCATCTATTGGTTCAGGCGGTTCTGCCCGGAATGAAAGCGGCAGGCTATGGGCGGATCATCAACATTATCTCCACGTCAGTAAAAACACCACTTCCAAATCTTGGTGTATCCAATACAATCAGAGCTGCTGTAGCCGGGTGGGCAAAAACCTTATCAAATGAAGTGGGAGAATATAATATTACAGTGAACAACGTATTGCCAGGTTTAACGCAGACCACGCGGTATACAAAACTACTGGATAGTCTTTCTGAGGAAGGCAACAGAAATGATGTGGAAAAACAGCTAACCAATTCCATTCCTATGAAAAGAATTGGCCAGCCAGAGGAAATCGGAAATGTAATTGCTTTCCTGGCTTCACCGGCAGCTTCCTACGTTACAGGAGTTAGTATTCCAGTAGACGGGGGAAGAACTCCAGCTATTTAGCCTATTTATCCCAGGAAACCTCTCCAAGATAAACACTGTCAGAAATACTTTTATAATCATCTGAGACAAAGGATAGATACAAATGTGCGTTGCGCATTCTAGCACTCCTGTTCAGGTTGAACTTATAAGTACCCGCTGATCTTCTGACCGAGGTGGTAAAAATACGGGTCTTCCCGTTCTCCCCCGGAAAATAGGCCAATAGCAATACCTGGTCATCCTGATGTGTTTTCCCGTTAATGACCTGAGTATCCCAGCTCACTTTAAGTCTGTCGGTCAGGAGACTGGCCTTTGCCTTCTCTACAATGGGCATCTTTCCTTTGGTGACCAGTATTTTTGCATAATCAATTGCGATGTCCGGGAATGTACCTGTAACGTGTTTTCGGTTATATTTAAGCGCGTGATTGAATGCATTAGCTGTCGTGCCTTTAGCTTCTAATTCAAAACCGACTTTGAGAAACCCCTTGATGTCCTGTAAAAAAACATTCATCTTTTTAAGCGCCATCCTTGAATTCAGCTGATTATTTGTGGGTTTTTTATAGGATTTACCTATAGTTCTGGCAACGATCTGTCCTGCAAGAGGATAAATAACCATATTTCCTATTCTTCCGGTGAATGTTCCTAAATAACTGTTTGTAACAATAGCCATAACTTTTTATTAAGGTGAAAAATGCTGTGAATATTAATCAAAGGGGTTTTACCGTATATTTTAACAATTAATAAACTATTAAATAAATACAGAACAAAAACAAGTTACATAAAAAATTCAATTAATACATATTTATTTATGTTAACTGATTAGAAAAGTAAAATAATGATGCTTATACCTGTTTAAGAACCGTTTCAGTTATAGTTAAACAGTAGTCTGCTTATCCATTCTAAAGACCTTAAAATGTCGTTGGAATGAGGTTGGAATGACTGTGGTCATTGCAAGGTCATTCCAACCTCATCCCAACCTCATCCCAAGGTCATTTCAAGGCACTATTTAACACCTTTTAAACACCTGTTATATACGACGAGGCCACGTTAATGTCTTATCCGGATTTCAATGACACATTAAGTTTAAAATTCAACCTATTTTCTGGAATTCAACTTCAATTTCACCAGATCCCAAATGTTTATACACATAAAAACAGATCTGAATATCAATTACTTAACACACTTATCAACAATTATTGTGAATAAGTACCATTCTGACAAGCAAAAAGATATTTTTCAGCTGCAAAAACTGATTTTAAATCTTATCCCCAAAACCTATCCACAATAAACATGACGTAACTAACAGCTTATCAACAGTTAATGTGGATAAACTGTCAATTGCAAAAAAAATCTTATTTACGCCCGATTACAGATTTCATTTATGAATAAATACGCTTTAATAACTGGTGCCAGTAAAGGAATAGGAAAAGCTATAGCAAATTCATTGGCCGGTTCAGGCTACTATTTACTGCTGGTTGCGCGCAATGAAACTGAGCTTCAGTTGCTTTCCCAAAGCATCGAACAAGCCTATCAGTTATAGGATACCTGATACGCTCAGGAAAACTGCCCGCCTTACAGAGATTGAAATTAAAATCTTTTACACAAAAAAGAGCCGGATAAAATCCGGCTCCCATTATGATATTAAAACGTATTGTAATATTATTTATTGAACAACTACACCATCTTTGTTAATTTTGATGAAGGCTTTTTCAGTACCTTTAGTTACATCAATCTGGTAGAATTGTGATTTATCTGCCGCTGTTACTAAAAACGCTGTTGTTGGTTTCCAGTCTTTGTAAGCATCTGCTTTTAAAGTCGTAGTTACAGGTGCCGGAAGCTCTTCTAGTTTCACAGGTACTTTTTGTGAACTATCTTGTTTTACTTTCATAGCACTATCAGTTTTCATAGTAGCTAAACTGTCCATTTTTAGAGTAGCTGCACTGTCCGTTTTCATGGTAGCTGCACTATCTGTTTTCATAGCAGCCACACTATCCATTCTCATAGTAGCTGCGCTGTCCATTTTTAGAGTAGCTGCACTGTCCATTCTCAAGGTAATTGCTAATGGAGCTTTAGTTTCTGATGCTTTTAATGTAGATATACCTGTTACTGCTAATAATGCTGCTGCTGTTAAAATGATATTTTTCATAATTTTAAGATTTGTGTTAAAGTATTCGAAATTTTCAATTCTGGTAAAATTTATATTTCGCTACTGTTTGTTAATGTATAATTCAGTTATTTAATCTGAATAGTATAGTTACATAATAATGCCAAAAACTGGCACACAAATTAAAATATTGAAAATCAATATATTAAATATTAAACTTCAGAAAACCACTGTGGAATAACGCTACAATTTGATGAAACAGGTAACAAAGAAAAATGCTGACATCCATCAGCATTTTTTTTATTAACTACCTATTTATAAGCCGAAGCCTATTTCTTTCGCAGTTATTGAACTGCATATTTTTAAAATTTATCTATTGCTGACCGAATAGAGTTCAAATGAAAAACATGAGGAATAATTCAAACATTTGAGAGCGAATTAAAACCATAGCGCGTTTTAAACCTGATTGAAAATAAAGATATAACTTTTTTATAAAAATGATAAATAATCTAAATATTTTTTGATATAAAAATGATTTAGCAATATAATCGGAGACTTATGTCTTTTTGAAATGATATATTTCGAAAGTTTTTGTGTCAAATATTAACAGCTTCATCTATATTTATTACATGGAAAATAATCAGCCTTTAATTGTATTAAATGCCGCAGAACAGCGTGTCTTAGGTGTATTACTGGAAAAAAGCAGAACTACACCAGACTATTATCCTATGACTATTTCTGCATTAACCACTGCCTGTAATCAGAAAACATCAAGGAACCCTATTGTAAATTATGAGGAAGAAACCGTTACCCTCACCTTAAATACTTTAAAAATCAAAGGTTTAAGCAGCACAGCTATGGGTGGTAGCAGCAGAAGCACAAAATACAAACATAATCTTGCTATTGTATATCCGCTGATTCCTGCAGAACTGGCAGTAATTTGTTTATTGCTCTTACGCGGGCCATTAACTCCTGGTGAGATCAATACGAATGCAGCAAGACTATATGAATTTGAAACTATTGAAGAAGTTCAGGAGATCCTGCATAAATTAGCACAGGAAGAACCTGTTTATGTAAAACAACTCCCTAAAAAACCAGGGCAAAAAGAAGCGAGATATAAACATTTGTTTGGAGGAGAAGCAGAGGAAGAAGAAATTCCTGAGCCGGAAATCAGTCAGCAATCTTCTCCTGATCTGGAAAACAGAGTCATTAAGCTGGAACAGGAACTGGAAGAAGTTAAGGAAATGCTGAACTTATTAATGAGTCAATAGTAATTTTTCTACATTCGTAAAAAAATACAATGACCACTACAGCCCCCATCATCCTTTTTGTCTACAACCGCTTATCACATACACAGCAGGTTATAGCAGCCTTAAAGGAAAATCTATTGTCAGCAGAAAGTGAATTGTATATCTATGCAGATGCTGCAAAAAATGTGGATGCTTTGCAAGCAGTCAATGAGCTCAGAAGCTTTCTGACCACCATAACCGGTTTTAAAAGTGTTCATATTTGTTTACGTGAAACTAATCTGGGAGTTGATGACAATATTATCCTGGGAGTTACTGAGGTGATCAGTATACATGGTAAAGCTATAGTACTCGAGGATGACCTGGTTACCTCGCCCTGGTTTTTAAAGTTTATGAATGAGGCACTGGATTTTTATGAAAATCAAGATGAAGTTGCTTCTATACATGGATATGTCTATCCTGTTCAGCAAAAACTAAAAGAAGTTTTCTTTATCAAAGGTGCCGATTGCTGGGGATGGGCAACCTGGAAAAGGGCTTGGGATTTATTTGAACATGACGGGGCTGAATTATTAGAAAAAATCAGCACACAGGGACTACAGAAAGAATTCGATTTCGAGGATACCTACCCTTATTTCAAAGCATTGGAACAACAGGCAATTGGCCATACTAAACATTGGGATATCAGGTGGTATGCTTCTGCTTTTCTTTCAGAGAAATTAACACTTTATCCGGGCCGGTCTTTGGTAAAAAACATTGGCCATGATGCCAGTGGAACGCATTGCGGGCACAGTAATAGTTATGATGTAACCCTATCTTTGACTCCATTATCCGTAGAAACTGAAGTTATTGCTGATCAGGAGGCTTATCATATATTTGCAGATTTCATGAGAAACTTATCGGTTAATAGTCCTGTACGTCCTAAAGGTATAGCATCAAGACTTTTTAAACAACTGAAAACATCGGTCAACCGTCGCTTTCAAAGGACATAAATAGGATCATGATTTAATAAGATCCTATTCATATCTTTTTTAAAGTTATTTGATAAAAATATTATTATTTACAACATTATGAGGGCCTTCATGGTATAAGTCAGTTACTTCAACCGCTCTGAAGATATTATTAGAAATTATATTGTTGTCCCCTTGATTTTCTGACACCCCAACTTTCATCATACTTCCATAGCCCTCTTCCAGTCCGGTTAAATTACCAATTTGATTACCAGTAATTGAAAACAGGCTTGAGCGCAGCAAAAACACCCCTGTATCTTTACTCATTTCTATTTGGTTATTTGTAATTGAACCAATTTCACAATCTGTAATTTGCAGTCCCATGTACCCACTTGTATAGATATCATTACCAGATATATCAATGCGTTTGCAATCATTTAATAAGACAGAGCTCACTCCATCAGTTCTGCCCGCTGAAAACCAATTTCCCTTAATTTTCACTGAAAAATAACTTTTTATTGCAACAGCCTGTCCGCCAATGTTGTCAATATCATTAGAATCGATAACGAGGTAGGTATAATGATAAAAGGGTTGTCCTTCTTTATAATTTGGATCTGCCGGAAGTAAAGTTTCGGCATAAATTCCCTGAGCCCCTGGCCTATCGGTATCTCCACCACCAATATAATTATGTTTTATAGTAACAGAAGCAGCGTTTATTAATTTGATAAATGAAGTGCCCCTGCATTTTTCCATTTTATTATTCTCAATGATATTATGCGTTCCATAACTAATAAATATTTGCGGCCCCACCATTCCACTGATGAAATTATTACTGATATTAACATTACTTGAGTCAGAGCAATTAATTGCATTGGTAAAGCCACCAACAATCCTCAATTTTTCGCAGGTTACATTATATCCTTCATTTAAGACCTTAATTGCACAAAAATTTATATCTGAAACATAATAGGAAGAATATAAAGTGAGTTGGCTTGCTCCACCAAAACGAGTGATTGTTAACAGCGGTTTATCAGTCTCAACAGCGTGAAGTTCAGACAAAGTACTTTGCCCATAAATAACCTGATTCCAGTTTAAAACCAGCCCGGATACACAATAAATGCCTTCTGGAACATATATATTTTTCCCTGTACTAATTGCATTCTTAAAATGTACTGAATCATTGCTCCCGTTACCTCTGGCTCCAAACCATTTTACATTGGTTTCATCACTGATTACTCTTTTCCATCTCCCTGATGTCGTAAAAACAGAACCCAGTATAGTTCCATTATTTACAACTTCTGTACAGGAACTATCCCAGCAGAAATCACCACCTCCGTTATCTCCGGGAGAATAATAGCCCAAAACATTGTTAAACTTATTTAAGGCCGGGTCGATAGTGTTGATCAAATCTGTAATTGAATTTACTTGCATATTTTTAAACCAGTTGTTTAGCCTGGCACGCAGGAAACCCCGCTTATTTCTAAGCAGGACAACCTTACAATATATTATCGCTAATTATCTCTATTATATTTCTATTCTGTAAAATCAATCATTACATTTGCAGCGCAACACTGAACACAACAGTAGCCTTTCGCCTTACAAATGTAGTGATAAACTACACATTTTAATAAAAATGTAGCGTCAAACCTTACAAAATTTAATATATGTCTGATTATCAGGGAGAAAAATTCAGGGAATTTTTAGTTTCTCATAAAATAGCCAAAACTAAGGCTGCAACATTACTAGGTATTTCCAGATCTGCTATCTATGATTATTTCGATAGCGAGAATATGTCCAGGGAAACTGTAAATAAAATAATATTAACCTTTAACACAACTGAAGCCGAAGTATTCGGTATATACAATACCCAGATTCTTAATAATTTACAGCATAATAAGCTTAATGAATCATCAGATAATCATCTGGTAAACGCTAAAATTATTGACAATTTGCCTTATCCTATCGAGCAAGGAGAAACACCATTTATAAACTTATCTGATGGACAGTATTTAATGATCATGCCATTAGTAAGTGAATATGCTTATGCTGGGTATCTTTCTGGTTTCGCCGACCCCATTTATATTGAAGAGCTACCCAAACATTCAATCATTGTTCAGAAACAGCATAAGGGAAATTACAGAGCTTTTGAAATAGTTGGTGACAGCATGGATGATAATACAAAAGAAAGCATTCCTGATGGAAGTATTGCCACCGGCCGTGAAATCGTACAGGACTATTGGCGATCAAAATTCCATACACACCGCTATAAGGATTATGTAATTGTAACTAAAAATGATGGAATAGTAATTAAAAGAATTATTGATCATGATGTGGAGAAAGGTATAATAACATGCCACTCTCTAAATCCTGATAAGGCAATCTACGCAGATTTCAAGATAGAGCTTAAAGACGTTCAACAAATATTTAATATAGTAAACGTTTCCATATCCAGATAATTCCCAATCGTAATAACAGTAAAACCATGAATTGATGGAATTAGTAAAAGCGTATTATAAACTACTAATTAAAAAAAATCACATTACTTCCTCTAATCCAGCGAAACAAAAAGTTCGGACTGCGTGAGCCACTTTCCTTTAATTTTCCGCCACATGGCCGAGTAATTACCTCTGAACTTTTCTGTTTTATAATTCCACTCTCCTGTTTCCCATGCCAGCACACCACTATCCCCGATTGTAATCAACGAAGGTATCCGTTCAAAAACAGGCCGGTCTTCCTGGAACATTTCTGTAAAAACTTTCAACAGCAGTTTTTTTCCTGCATACTGACCACCTTCACCAGAAATAACAATAATATCATCCATCCAATACTGGGCAACACCTGCTGCATCTCCTATAAGAATAGCCGCATTTGAATTTTCACGGGAAGCTTTGATGCTGTTAATTTCGTTTTGTTTTTGATCTGTCATGAATATATTCTAATCAATGTTGTCACCCCCGGCAGCAGATGCGGTGCATGGTTCCCTTTACGAATAATCCTGTCAAAGGATACTATAAAGAAATACACGCACGATTATTTTTTAAATAAAGTACAAATATAAATGATTACCTAAATAAACTACTTTACAAATAATTATTACCGTGATCGTTAGGATAAAAATGGTAATAATCACGCTATTTCCAATAGAATTTCGCTTATTTGCCATATTATAATATAGAAATGGACATAGGAATTATTGGCCTGGGAGACATGGGCAAACTTTATGCAAAACATTTTGCTAAAGCAGGGCATCAGGTTTGCGGTGCAGACCTCCCGGTTTTCAGAGAAAAGCTGGAGGAGGAATTATCTCCTTTAGGCATAGAAATATTAATCGACGGAAATGCAGTATCCCGCAAATGCGACGTGATATTTTATGCGGTGGAAGCCGAGAAAATAGCAGAAGTAGTTGCACTTTATGGCGCTTCTACCAAATATGGTGCTATTGTTGCCGGCCAGACTTCTGTAAAACATCCGGAGATCGCCGCTTTTGAGAAATATTTACCGAAGGACGTCAATATCATTACCTGCCATTCGTTACACGGTCCTGGCTTTGATCCCAAAGGACAAACTTTAATTGTGATTCCGCACCGTTGTGATGCGGATGCTTATACCCGAATGATGGATCTGCTTGCGGTTTTAGGTTCTGATATCGTAGAGATGAAAGATTACCATGAACACGATAAAATTGTAGCCGATACACAAGCAGTTACACACATGGGTTTTGAAAGTATGGGAACAGCCTGGAAAGAAGCGGGATTTTTTCCATGGGAGAATCCATCCTACCTGGGTGGAATAGATAATGTAAAGATTTTAACGATGTTGCGGATTTTCAGCTACAAATCTCACATCTATGCAGGTTTGGCGATCATGAACCCGTATGCACGTCACCAGATCAAACGTTATGCACAATCCGAATCAGAGCTTTTCAAGCTCATGATTATGGAGAAAGAGAGCGAATTCCGCCAACGGATTAAAGAAGTTAAGAATTTTCTGTTTCCTGATGACAAACAATTCCTTTTACTGGATAACCAGATCATGAAGGAATTTTCGCTGTCAGGAACCGGAGCACCACATACACCAAATTCACATTTAAGTTTACTGAGTATGGCCGATGCCTGGTACCACCTGAAAATCAATCCATATGATAATTTGATTTGTCAGACTCCCCCCTTTCGCCTGCGCCTGGGAATTGTAGAGTATCTGTTCAGAAACGAAGAGTTATTGGAAGAATCTATTGTTGCTGCCATTTATGACAAACAAATCCGGGCCGATGATCTTGAATTTCATTCTTCAGTAAGAGAATGGTCCTCAATTATTGGTTATGGAGATATCAATGGCTATAAACAACACTTCGATCAGACTAAAAACTTTTTTAATGACAGATTGGAACAAGGGAGATTACAAAGTGCAGAATTAATCGGCAGGTTAAACAGAAATTCATAAACAATATTATATGAAGGTTTTTCAGAATCCTATACCTGAAAATGAACAGGAACGTATAATAAGTCTGGCAGAATTTGACATTGATTACTCTAATATGGAGAACAATTTCAAAGACCTGGCGCACTTAGCAGCAAAGATTGCCGGAACAGAAATATCCCTGGTCAATTTAATTGATACTTTTACACAGTGGACCTATTCCAGTTATGGGCTTGATGACATCGTTCAAAATCCAAGAGATGAGACTGTCTGTCAATATACCATATCTATATCCTCCAAAGAGGAATATTTTGAAGTTCCTGATATGTCGGCTGACGATCGTTTTAAGGAATTTCCTGCGGTGAGCGGGCCACCTAATCTGCGTTATTATTTTGGTGTTCCTTTAACGACTTCTGATGGATCTCATATTGGCTCACTCTGTGTAATGGATCAAAGACTGCACGCACAAAGCCCTGAAAAGATTGAGCTTTTAAAAATTGTAGCCGATGAAGTGGTCAACAGATTAAAAGCCTTAAAAACTATCGATAGTCTTAAATCTAAATTAAATGAGGTCAAAGAGACCCAGAAAAAAGTAGCACACGATATCAGGGGGCCTATTGCCGGTATTGTCGGTCTGGCAGCAATTATTGCCGAACAGGGCAACAAAAATAAGCTGAACGAGGTGTTAGAGTTTATCAGCATGATCCATAAAAGTGGCAGATCTGTCCTTGAACTTGCCGATGAGATTCTGACTGAAGGAAAAACGTCCGCTTTAAAGAATGACGAGTTTAACCTGCTGGTATTTAAAGATAAGCTGGAACGTCTGTATTTGCCGCAGTCGAAAAATAAAAACATCAATTTTCAGATTCATATCAACGAGAAAAACGAACTTATACCTTTCATCAAAAATAAGCTGCTCCAGATTACAGGAAACCTTATTTCCAACGCGATGAAGTTTACCCGGCAAGATGGCACCGTAACGGTAAATCTTGATCTTGAAGTAGATGCTGGTCAGTATAAATTAAAGATTAAAGTTGAAGATTCGGGTGTGGGCATGGATGAAAATACAATCAACTGTATTATGGAAGGAAAAACCGCGACAACAAATGGTACTGTCGGAGAAAAAGGCTATGGCTTCGGGCTCTCACTGGTTAAACACCTGGTGAATAGCTTACATGGAAATTTCAATATCCATTCGGGGATAGGAAGCGGAACTACCTTTGAAATTACTTTGGTACAACCCCATCATTAGCACCTCCTTAAAATAAAAAAAAATAATTTTGAATTCCTTATAGGACTTTTTACATAACCGGTTGTCATGCCTATGAAAAATCGTTTATGCAAAACTTATAATGTTCAAATTATTCTCCTCTAATTCTAAAAAATCATCTTACGGCTGGTTCGGAAATTACTCCAACTGGAAAGATTTGACCGATTCTGTCGGTGGCTACAGCGAAGTAAGCATACTGGAAAAAACCAAGGATGCCTTATTACAAGTTAAAAATGGTACAGCTGTTTACGAACGCGATTCAGTTGTCTTTGATAAAGTGGAGCATCCTTTCCCTTTGTTGACCTGCATCATGCGAAGTGCCGCCATACTGCAAAGACCTCTTCATATTATTGATTTTGGAGGATCATTAGGCAGTACCTACTTTCAAACTAAAAACCTGATCGGAACAGACATCTGCGCGAGCTGGAATGTAGTGGAGCAGGAACATTATGTAACTGCTGGCAGAGCACATTTTGAAGATGAGCGTTTAAAATTCTATCCCTCTATTGATGCCTGTCTGCGCGTACAGCAGGCAGACTTGATTTTACTGTCAAGTTCTGTTCAATATCTGCCTGAACCACATCTTTTTCTTAAAGAACTGGTCGCTTATGATTTTGATTTTGTGATTTTTGACCGCACTTCTTTTCATCATGGCAGGCATGACCGGTTAACCCTGCAAATCGTACCCCCGGAAATTTACAAAGCGGCTTATCCTTCCTGGTTTTTTCAGGAAGAGCGGTTTTTGCACCATTTCAAGGCTGATTATGAGACTGTCTGTGAATTCCCTTCTTATGTAGAGGGAGAAGCAGTAATTACTATTGATCATCAACCACTAGGCTATAACAAAGGATTTTACTTCGTAAATAAATCACAGTATGCTTAAGTTCTGCACTTTATTTAATACAACTTATCTTTCCCGCGGAATTGCAATGTACAATTCACTGGAACAGCAAACGGAGGATTTCCATTTGTATATTTTCGCTTTTGATGACTATTGTTTTGATGTGCTTACAAAAATGGCACTCAAGAATGCAAGTATTATCAGCTTATTTACCTTTGAAAATGATCGGCTGTTAGCTATAAAAGCGGACCGTACCGCAGGGGAATATTGCTGGACCTGCGCATCCTCGACCATTAAGTATTGTATTGAAAAATATGCATTGGATCATTGTACTTATATTGATGCAGATCTGTTATTTTTCAGTAATCCTGCTTGTTTAATCAATGAAATGGGTGAAAAATCTGTGCTGATTACCGAACACAGATATACACCACGTTATGATCAATCCTCAACAAGCGGCATCTATTGTGTACAATTCATGACTTTTAAAAATACACAGGCAGGTATGGAAGTATTGAACTGGTGGGTAGATGCTTGTATAGATTGGTGTTTTAATCGTTTTGAAGACAACAAATTCGGTGATCAGAAATACCTTGATGACTGGACTACCCGTTTTGATACCATCCATGTATTAAAAAATACCGGAGGCGGAGTTGCTCCATGGAATGTGCAGCAATATGAATTTACGACTAAAGAGAAACAGATTAAGGGGAAAGAACTGGACACACAGGCTTCTTTTGATCTTGTCTTTTATCATTTTCACGATTTCCAGTATATTAAGGGCAACGCCTATAGTTTATCTTCATCCGCTTATTATCTGGACCGTAAGGTGGCAAAGCATATTTATAAACCTTATACCAAAGCACTTTCAGCTGCTGAAGCAGAAATTTACAAGGTTAACGCCGAAAAAACCGCACATGAGCTGTCTGAAGACAATATCTGGATTAAACTAAATACCAGAAAATATGTCTTATTTACACTACTGGGTTATTATAAGAATTTTCATAGTAAACGTTCTTTGGAATATGGATTCCTGAGCAGGAGAACATTTAGATTTAATTAACAATTCATTTAAGCTATAATTAGTAATTTAGCCTCCTGTATTAAATGCAATGAAGGTTAGAAAATCAAGATTATACAATGTTTTAGGGGTGATTTTAATTTTGGCGGTTGCATTCACGGTTTCCTGCAAGAAAGAATTATCAACTGGGGAGACTAAAATTAATCCGCCAGTAAAAAGTTATATAATCATAGCCAGAATTAATAAAAAAGGGACGAATACCAATTCCGAAGGCACTGGTATTCTAAAAGGGACATACGATGAAGGTACTAAGCAATTGACCTATACACTTAATTTTGAAAAAATTGCGCCTACAATAATTACGCTGAGAAGCGGTACCAAAGGATCAGTTGGAGAACTGGTCAGGGAAATATACAAGAGCAACGGACAAATTTCCGCATTGGAAATTACCGGCAGGGTTAATTTAAATCCGCTGCAAGAACGGAACCTGTTAAAAGGGTTATGGTTTGTGGCTATGAATACGGTGTCTGATTCACCTGACATTTCCGGATATCTGACCTTGAAGCAAAAATAATGATCGGATGAGCGAGGAACACAACTACTCTCTTCCGGACGAAGAACAGGCATTGATCGCAGCACTGAAAATGCATGATCGGAAGGCCTTTGAAAAACTGTATAAAGAACATTACAGACGACTGTTTGCATTGGCCTACCGTTACGTTGGACAAGCGCCGGTTGCAGAGGAAATTGTACATGATGTGTTTTTGACGATCTGGAAACTGGCCGGAGCGCTTAAAGTTCAGTATTCTATTAAAAGTTATTTGTCCAGAGCAGTGATTAACTCTTCTCTGAACTTTATTAAAAAAGAAAAGATTAACAATGGAAAGCAAAATGCTTACCTGATCGTGGAAAGTGATCCGGACATTGAAAGTGAACAACGTGCCAAAAAGGAATCTTTACTCAATAGCCTGGAGGATGCAATGGCTATTTTACCTCCAAAATGCAGAGAAGTAATGTATTTGAGCCGTTTTGGAAAATTAAAACAACAGGAAATCGCAACACAAATGAATATATCTGTTAAAACAGTTAAAAATCATTTGACTTACGGTTTTCAAAAATTGAGAGAACTATTGGAAAAACAACAGCAAAATTTATTATTGCTGCTGCTGATACTTTATAAATATTAGAGTCAGTATAAATTATACCATGAAAGCATTTGAAAGTAACGAACAGTTTATTTATTCACTGATTCTTGATGATCTCGAAGAGACGATCAGTCCGGCGCACAAAATCCTGCTGGAAAATTGGAGGGCTGCGAGTGACCAGAATGAAAAAACATATCAGGGATTTGTTCAGGTGGAGCAAAATATTAATGAACTATACAGTACCGAACCTTATACGATCGAATCTTCCTGGGAAAGTCTGGACTATAAAATTGATAACCTGGAATACTCCTGGAAGCAAAAAGAAAGGAATGCACATACTAAAATCTGGTATGGTATTGCAGCATCTGTTCTGCTGGTTGTTTCT
The DNA here is from genome assembly GCF_040822065.1 of Pedobacter sp. WC2423. Classification (NCBI taxonomy): domain Bacteria; kingdom Pseudomonadati; phylum Bacteroidota; class Sphingobacteriia; order Sphingobacteriales; family Sphingobacteriaceae; genus Pedobacter; species Pedobacter sp. WC2423. The sequence continues at coordinate 5,268,920 of NZ_CP162005.1, read as the reverse complement.
TTAGGCTATTATTTCATCAACAAGAATACCTACACGGTGGTTAGCAATGAGCAGAGCGCTACTGCAAAAATGATCACGCTGCCTGATGGCACATCTGTACAGCTTAATGCTGGCGCAACCATAAAATATGCTGCCGGAAGCTTCAAAACAAACAGGAGAGTACAGCTATTAAATGGAGAAATCTTTGTTAAAGTTATCCATCAGACTAAATATCCATTCCTGGTAGACCTGGGTGATGTACATGCGTTAGATCTGGGTACAAGCTTCAACATTTCAAAACGTAACCGGGATATTGTGCTGACTGTAGAGGAAGGACAAGTTGCTTTACAACAGCCTTTAGCTTCAAAATCCATTTTGCTCACAGTCGGAAAAACAGGTCGTTACTCTTCTGCTACCGGAAAACTGACAGCCGAAAAAAATACGGACATCAATTATAAATCGTGGTTAAATAAAGAGTTTATATTCACAGAAACACCCCTTAATGAAGTTGTTAAACAACTGAGCAGAGTTTACAAGAACTCGATTACCATTGATGGAAATAAACTGGAAAACCGTAAGTTAACTGCGCATCTGCACTACCAAACACCAGATAGTGCTTTAAAAGTTATTGCTGCAACTTTACAATGTCAGGTTATTAATGAAGAAGGAAGTTATATTTTAGCGGAAAAATAACTAAATTTCCAGACGACTCCTGTTCCCTGGTAAAAGATGTATGTTAAATAAGGTTTTTGGATTGCTCCTTTTTGTATGTTTATTGCAAACGGGCAGACTTTGTGCTCAAAATAAAACAATCCTTGAACGTCCTGTAAATATTGATTTAAAGGCTGGCTCTCTGGTTAGTGTACTTGCTAAATTGCAGACAGATTATGCAGTAACTTTTTCTTATGAGTCTGATTTACTGGGGGCTTACCAGATCGCTGAAATGCATTTTGTCAATGCCAAAATGTCTTCAGTCTTAAAAAAGGTTTTTAAGGGAACACAGCTCACATTTAACCTGATCGGGAACAATATTGTAATCACCAGGTCAAAGGCCAGTATTTATACCATTCATGGACATATACGTGACGGGGAGGACGGGGAAGAATTAATCGGCGCCAGTTTATATATCCCCAAGCTTAAGGTGGGCGTAGTCACCAATCAGTATGGATTTTATTCGCTAAGTATTCCAAAGGGAACTTATGAGGTTTTGATTGCTAACCTGGGTTACGAAACAGAGCGCAAAAATATTCATCTGACTGAAAATACAGAGCTGGAAGCTGAGTTATCCGCACAAACCAGGTCACTGCCTGAAGTAGAGATTAAACAAACACTTACACCAAACCCGATTTTACAGAACCAACAGAATTACAGTCCTGCTGCCTTAGAGATGAAAACTTATTATGCTGGTGAAACTGATGTAATCAAGGCTTTACAGATGCAGAACGGTATCAAATCGATTTCTGAAGGAAGCTCAGGCTTGTTTATCCGGGGCGGCAATTCAGATCAGAACCTGATCTTACTGGATGAAGCGGTAGTTTATAACCCTTCACATTTATATGGCCTGGTTTCTGTTTTTAATCCTGATGCCATCAATAATATACAGGTATATAAAGATTACATTCCAGCCAATTTTGGTGGGAGGCTTTCCTCTGTGATCGTTAACCGCATGGCTGAGGGTAATAACAAGGAATTTCATATCAATGGAGGAATCAACCTGTTATCTGCCCGCATTTCCGCAGAGGGCCCTATCGTTAAAGATAAGGGATCATTCATTTTAGCGTTCAGGAGAAGTTTACTCGATGTTTTTAGAAATAAGTTTAAATTATTCAATCCGAATTCTATTTATTATGATCTCAATGCCAAGGCAAATTACAGGATCAATAAGAACAATAGTGTGTTCTATTCGGTTTATGCCGGTCAGGACAGGTTGCTTTCAGAAAATTCGTTCCGTAATGACTGGGGCAATATAACCTCTACTTTAAGATGGAATCATATTTTTAATTCCAGGTTGTTTATGAATGCTTCTGCAATTTACAGCAATTACAGCAATCTGCTCGATCTGAATTCAGATACCTTGTCGCAGAAAAGTCAATGGAGTACCGGAGTAAGAGATCTTACTATTAAAGCAGATTATACTTTTTACAGCAGCCCGGTCAACCTGATCAAATTCGGTGCTTCAAGTACTTACCATCAATTTACCCCCGGTCAGACCAAGAATAAAGAAAGCAATGAGTTCAATATTGCAAAAGACAAGTCTGTGGAATCTGCTTTTTATTACAATCAGGAAATTTCCTTTGCTCATTCATTTACGTTGAGTTATGGCCTGCGCCTGGGAATATTTCAAAATGCTGAAGAACGTCTTGATGTTTTTGATCCGCAGGGAAACAGGGTCAAACAAAATGATTATAAAACATTTATCAATCCGGAACCGAGAGTTAACCTGAGTTACTTATTAAATGATAAAAAGCGACTTTTCATTACTTATAACCGTAGTTTCCAATATCTGCAACTCGTACAAAACAGTACTTTGGCATTCTCTTCTCTGGAACCCTGGGTACCTGCATCTGCGACTATAGCCCCGCAACGTTCAGATCTCTTTTCAGCCGGATATAATTATTCACTGGATGGCTTCTTTTTTTCCCTGAGTGGATACTATAAAAAATTACTTAATCAGCTGGATTTAACTGGTCACGCACAGATCATTCAGAATCCTGATATCAGGAATCAGCTTAAAGCAGGTAAATCCAATGTTTACGGCGTTGAAGTGGAGCTCAATAAAACAACTGGTCAGTTTACGGGCAGCCTGGCTTATACCTATTCCAGGGCTTTCAGAACAATCGGGGGTATCAATGATGGAAATCGGTTTGTTGCGAATTATGACATCCCACATGAGGTTAAACTGAGCGCATCTTATCTTTTCAATGACCGGTTTTCTATCCAGACATTTTTTACTTATGCTACGGGCAGGCCATTAACACTACCCGTTGGTTATTATCAGCATGACGGAATCAATGTCCCTATTTATGAGGGCAGAAATACTTCCAGGTTCGCTGATTTCAGTAGAATGGATATTTCGGGACAGTATCATTTCCAGACGAAATTATCCCGTAAAAGCGCATTATCCAGTACACTTTCTGTGGGGATATATAATTTATACAATAGAAAAAATCCATTGTATTATCATTTGACTACGGACTCTTCAATTGATCAGAAAAGTTCGCTGGAATATGCATTTGGAATTTCTCCATGGGTCTCCTACAGTTTTAAATTATAAGATGGAAAAGCGGTATTATTTCTTTGTTTTGTTTTTTTGTACAGCGCTGCTCAGCGCTTGTAAAAAAGAGGATAAGATTTCATTTGATCAGCCTAAGCGTGAATATGATCTGGCTGTGGAAGGAGGAATCAATACCTTAACGAGATCCCAGTTTATTAAACTAAGCAAGCCTTCTTTAAATCCTGGTGTAATGCCGGCAGCAATTTCAACGGCAGTCGTCATCGTAAATGATAGTAAATCGGATATCATATTTAAAGAAACAGCAACGCCTGGTTTATACATGGCAACGAATAACCATAGTCCCAACTACGATAAGGCCTATACGCTGACCATCACTTATAATGAAAAGACTTATACTGCAGTCGATACCTTAAGACAAGTGATTAATATTGTAGATGACTTTTTACCATTGAAGGTGAAGATAAATAGCAGGGGTTCTTATGATGGAACTATACCTAAACATACTTTTGGCTACCTTAATCCTAATAAATGGTGGATAAATTATACAGGAATACCGGTATGGAGCCCTTCGAAGTTTGATGGGATACAGCATTACAATTATACCCATTTTCTTGGTTCCCCTAATTCTTTATATCCGCTGAACAATCTTAAACGCGATTTTAATTTACTGAGCCAGGATGTGATTACCATTTATAAATTCTCTCTGTCCAAAGGATATGCGAGATACCTTTATGATGTTTTCCTGGAAACAGACTGGAACGGTCTTTTTTCCAGTGTCCCGGTAAATGCGCAAGGTAATGTATCTGGAAATGCACAGGGCTATTTCTATGTTACAGACATCGATTTAAGAAAATACAAGGCTAAAGAATTGTAAGTGTTGTGTGTGTCTTCTTATAGTCCCATAAACTTATAGTTCTATAAATGTCTTTCTATAATTCCCTGTAATTGAGTTGCAGGAATTACCCCCGACTGACGCCATTTGATCTCTCCATTTTTAAAAAGGATTAAAGTGGGCACACCCTGGATTTGATATTTACTGGAGACGGCCTGATTTTTATCTACGTCAACTTTTAAAATAGTTGCCCGGTCGCCGAGCATGCCTTTAAGTTGTTGCAGGATTGGCGCCATCATTTTACACGGGCCACACCATTCGGCAGAAAAATCTACCAGTACTGGTTTATCTGATTTAATAATTTCTGCGAAGTTTGCCATAAGGATTTTTGTTTAAAAAAGAAGCGGGGATCCCACTCTCGCAGTATCCCCGCCATCTAAATTAACGCTCTCAAATATATAGACGCTTATAATTTGATATTATTATATATGATCTTAAATATTTTTTAAGATTAATCTTTTTTTAATTTCCGCCAGGTTTTATTCTATATGCTCAGGCATAGTTTTCATCTTCTTTTGATATTTGAAGAATAACTGTGAAATCGGTATCAGCATTAATCCGCAGAAACCAAAAATAATAAATGCGATCCTCAGCCCGAAAGCATGTGCAAGATACCCTATAATCGGAGGCCCAAGCAACATCCCTGTAATCGCATAAGTGGCAATAATGGAAATAGCCATTCCCGGTGAATATTTACTGGAAGCCCCTGCCAGTGCATAACTCATCGGAACTACTGCTGCTGTACCAAAACCAACCATTGAAAAGCCGACCATGGCCGGCCAGAACTGCGGCACAATAATAGCGAGTGAAATTCCGGAAACAACAAGCATTGCACACATCAAAAAGGTAGCTGGCATTCCAATCCTTGCAATAATCAAATCAGATAAGAATCTTGATGCAGCCATAAAAGTCATGAAGATTAAATAGCCGTAAGTAAAGATTTCTACATGCAGTACTTCCTGAAAGTAAATTCCGCTCCAGTCAAACATCCCTCCTTCGCATATCGCAGCAAAAAAGATAATAAATCCAAGGTATAGAATATAAGGGTCAGGCTTGCCTACAATAATTTTGTTGCCCTTTTCAGACCGGTCTCCTTTGAGTAGAAACTGATAAGAATAACAGGTGATCAGCAAGCATATGACCGATACGAGCAGTAAGTGCATGTGCAGTGAAACATTGTATGTCAGTAATAGTGTAGAAAAAGCAACTCCGGCAATTCCACCAGTACTCCAGAAGCCGTGGAAAGAGCCTATAATTTTCTGACTGAATTGTTTTTGCAGGGTAATGGCCTGCGTATTTACTGAAATATTGAAAATCCGGGTGGTAAAAGCAAACAGTACAACAGCTACAACCAGGCTAAAGGTATTTGGAGAAAATCCAATGATCGCCAGTGCGACTGCGTTTAAACCATAACCAACGGCAAGTGGAACACGGCTGTTATATTTAGAAACCAGCCAGCCCGAAATTGGCAAACCGATCAGAGAGCCAACAGGCATAGCCAGTAAAATTGTCCCGAGTTCAGCTTCATTAAAGCCAAAGGCCATTTTGATAGTCGGAATCCTTGATGCCCAGGTCGCAAAACTGAAGCCGGACATAAAGAAAAAGAGGCTTAGAAATATCCGGTGTTTGTTTTTGGTGATGGTCTGCTTCATTTATTGTGCAAATATAAGAAGGAGTTTATATTTAAATCGTTAAATTATTTCTTCTTATAATTTAACATGAGGCAAAAGCTCTTTCCATAATTCCAGCTTTTGTTCAAATGTTTTTGAGGCATTTGCACGGCTTGGAGAGGGTAACAAATGATAGTTTTTATCTGTACTCTTTTTCACATGTTTAAGGTAAAATTGCTCTGCTTTTTTACTATCAAAAAAGATCTCCTTAATAGCTGGATATTGTTTGTAGAAGGCAGCAAAGTCATTGACTACTTCATTTTTAATATTACTGTCCAGGCTACCCTCGCAGGTACAGGATTCCAGTACATCCCACAGGGCAATTCCATGCGCAAGCATAAATTTTTTCCTGGCTTCATAATCCGGCTCAACTGGTTTCTCAAAAAGTGTATAGATCAGTTTCCAGAAATGATTGCCTGCATGTCCGTAATATTGCTGAAGACTTAAAGACCGGTCTCCGGGCATAGTACCGAGTAACAGGACCTTACAGTTTTGATCAACGATTGGTGGAAAGGCAGTTTTCAGTGGAGGATTAATTGGGTCGTTCATTCTTTATCTACAATTGTGGTTAGCGTTTAATGATATATTTATAACACACAGGGCGGAAAGATGTTCTCATATTCTTGCTGATATTGCTACCTTTGCAGATTGAATATTAAGAAATACCAATGATACAGATAGGACAATACAACGAGTTAAGAATTATAAACAAGACAGAATCAGGACTAATACTGTCTGATGGCGATAAGGAAGCGCTATTGCCCTACAACCACGTTCCTAAGGATGCGGAAATTGGAGATAATATCAATGTTTTTATTTACATGCATAAGGATGGAAAACTTCATGCAACTACACAGAGACCTCTGGCTTGTGTAGGCGATTTTGCTTACCTGACTGTAGTTGAAGATGGTGAGAATGGTGTTTTCATGGATATCGGTATCGATAAAGATGTATATGTACCTGAAAAGGAACAAAAACGCCCGATGTTTAAGGGTGATAAACATGTAGTTTATGTTTTTCTTGATGATAGCAATGACCGTATGGTAGCTTCATCCAGATTAACGAATTATGTGGAAGAAGAAGAAATCAATTTTGAAGAAGGTGATGAAGTAAGCTTATTAATAGCAGACCGCAGTGATTTAGGTTACAATGCTATTGTGGATAATAAGTATATAGGTTTATTATATCAGAATGAATTATTTGATCAGCTTAATCCTGGAGAAGTAAGAAAAGGATGGATTAAAAAGGTTAGAGTAGAAGGAAAGATTGACCTGAGTTTACAGCCTATGGGTTATGGCCATATTCTGGATACTAAAGAAGTCCTGATCAAAATGCTGGAAGAAAACCAGGGCCTGATCGCTTTAGGTGATAAAAGTTCACCTGAAGAGGTTTATGACCTATTGAAGATCAGCAAGAAAGCTTTCAAGAAAACAACTGGTGCGCTTTACAAAGAGCGTTTGATTACCATCGGTGATCATGAAATCAGGTTATTATCTGAATAACATTAAAAAGGCCTCTTATGTTTGGACTGCCCCCAAAAGTTTAGACAAATTTAGTATTAGATTTGTTATAATGAGCCCGATATTCCATCGGGCTCATTCCGTTTAAGTTCAATTTTATTCGTTCCTTGTTGTAGTACCAGATATAGTCATTTATATCTTTTTTGAGCTGATCTGTCGATTCATATTCATTTAAGTAGAAGAGTTCCGATTTTAAGGTTCCGAAAAAGTTTTCAATTATAGCATTATCTAAGCAATTACCTTTTCTGGACATACTTTGGATAATCCCATTTGCTTTTAGCAGTTGCTGATACTTTGGCATCTGGTATTGCCATCCCTGGTCAGAATGCAAGACTAACTGAGAAGTATTCCTAGCTTGTGGTAATACTTTTTTGAGCATGTCCAATACTCCCTTGAAAACCGGCCTGTCAGTGAGTTCATAGCTGATAATCTCCTGATTGAACAGGTCTATTATTGGAGAGAGGTACAATTTCTTTCCCTTGACTTTGAATTCTGTAACATCTGTGGCCCATTTTTGCATAGGTTGGTTAGCCTTGAAATTCCTATTAAGGATATTTGGAGCTATTTTCCCTAGCTTGCCCCTATAAGACCTGTATTTTTTTATCCTGATCAGGCTCTTCAACCTCATTTCTCCCATCAATCTAAATACAGTCTTATGGTTAATAGCCATTCCGACCCGTTTCAGTTGCAAGGTAATGCGCCGATAGCCGAAGCGACCTTTATGGGCATGATAGACCTTGTTGATCTGGATCTTGACCTGTTCGTATTTATCAGGCAAACTGGCCTTCTTAGAATAATAATAAAATGTACTTCTTGCCATGCTAATACAATTCAACAGGGTATCCAGGTCGAACTGATGCCTTAGTTCCATTATGGCTTGCGCTTGTTTTCGGCTTGAACTAAGGCCTGGAGCTTTTTTAGCAGGGCATTCTCTGCACGTAAATATTCATTTTCCCGTAAAAGCTCTTCCTCACGGGTAAGTGGCCTATCCGATTTTCTCGGTTTTCGCTTGTTTGCTGGATTCTCCTTATATGCCATCGGTAGTCTTCCTTTAGGTCGCGGTTCTAGTCCAGATGATCCAAACTTCTCAAATCGTTTCTGCCATTCGATAATTCCCGCATCACTTGAAAGCCCAAAACGTAGCACCGCCGCTCTCAAAGATAACTTTTCTTCACGAATTGACTTCAGGACTGCTAGCTTAAAGGATGGACTAAAAACTCTTTTCCCCTTTCTGGGAAGTAATCCAGGAGCTCCCAGATGCTCGTATATCCTAAACCAATCTTCGAAAAGAGAATAAGTAATCCCGTATTCCTCACCCAGAGATTTTGCAGAACGATAATGTTCCGACATCTGCTTCACACAGTATAACTTCAATTCAAAACTGTGTCTGTTTTTCTTTTTCATAATAATGCCCCCAGAAAGTGTCTAACTTTTTGGGGGCATTGCAGTTTAAGAGGCCTTTTTAATGTTATCTGCGTCCCCTTTCTTCCCGGTGCGGATGAGCTTCATGTTGCGGATGCGGTTGTTGCATACGGTGTTGTTGATTAGGATGCGGCGGCTGAATACGATTTGGTTGTTGCATAGCGTTTGGATGCCTGTTAATTCCAGGATGCCACTGCTGAGGTGATTTATTCCCGCCAGCGCCAGCCAGCCTTTCACCTTTCATCCTATTATCTCCATTAACCTGCCTGTCATTTTTCATTGGATTGTCTCCATTTGCCTGGTATCTGTTCACATCTTCGTGATGGTTATTTCCATTTGCCTGATGGTTATTCTCAGCCCCATTTCCATGTATTCTCTCCATCGCCGGATTTCCTGGCTTACCATGGTTTACATTGGCAAATTGATTGTGATCCCTGCCTGCTGATTGCTGATGAGCTAATTGAGAAGCAGTTGGCTGTATATGGCTTTCGTTCATTGCCCGGCGTTCTTCTTCACGTGGCTGCACATTTACACCTCCCCGGCCATTAAAACTTGTACGGTTATTGTTTACTGTATTGTTATTCACTACGGTATTATTGATATAAGTGTTATGAACAACCGTAGTATTTACATTGGTGATGGCTGTATTATACCTGTAGGACCCTCCGTCCCATCTTCCGCCATAAAAACCTGAGCCACCATAGCCAAAACCATAATTTATACCACCATAAAATCCAATATGAGGACCCCAGTAGCCTGAGTGAAAACTATAGACTCCACCGTCAAAGCCCCAATATGCAGGCGTCCATAATACACCTGTGCGTGGTGGATGCACCCATACGCCCGGAACCCAGTAATAGCCATCAGCATCGTCATAGGCCCAGTAACCGGGAGTCCATAAATAACCATCCGCCGGACAAGGAGGTTGTGAGTAAACCGGAAGTGCTGGCGGAGCAATTCTTGCAGATATATTAATGCCTACACTAATCTGCGCGAATGCAGCTGTCCTGGCAAAAGTCATTGCTAAAAGCAAAAGACTAATTTTTGCGATCTTTTTCATAAGTATCAGTTTTAAATTTCATAGCTATAGGAGTTAAAGAATATGGGATAGTTTAAATTAGAATTTCATTAAAATTTGATTAAAAAATTTTAATGAGCGCCAGAATTGACCAATTAGGTATATATGATTATTGACGTAAACTCTAAAAATAAATAAAGCCCCTTAATGGACTGCCCCCAAAAAGTTAGACACTTTTTGGGGGCAGTCCATTAAGGGGCTTCAATGTTGCGAGGCTGTCCAGAATTTTGTCCTGCTTTTTACAGCTACCCAGAGTATTATCCTGCCTCAAATACCAACACAAATGTAACTATTTTTATTATAACAATAATAGTTTACTTTATTTATTTTAAATATTGATCCGCCATCTTAATATTGTGTCTTTCCATTTTGAATAAGGAAGAAGTACCATCTATATGAATTTCAATTTGATACTCACCATCACTAAAATGAAAATCATCTTTTCTTAGCGCAGCTATAACAGTTACCTCGTATCTATTCAAATTTAGATAATGATATTCAGCTACTATATTCAATTTTGTCTCTTCTTTAAGATTCTGTGTAATTGTAATTCTCGTTTTTCTTATCGCCAGCTCAAAATTCACAAATGAAAACCCCTTTACTTTTATTGAATAGAATAACAAATGCTTTGCAGCATCAATGATGAGTTGCTGAACTAAATCATGACTTATCCCCTCTCTTTTACCATTATCATCGCCATATCTCTCCCGATGATAATAATGCTTGTCAAACCATATATCAAATTCAATCCCTTCGGCCTTAGTCAATACCATTCTTGCATTATCTGAGCATCGATTCTTAGTAAAGGCTAACGGATCATCTTTAACTATTTCACCTATCAATTCATTTGTTCTTCTTGGTCTATTACCGCCCATTTATAAATATCTATTACTCATTTAAGAATATCTTAAACATATAACAAACACAAATAAATGAAATTAAATAAACATAAAACACATACTATTATTGTTTAATTCAAATAAAACAAACATAATAACAAAAAAGTAATTATTAAATACTGAGCAACAGAATAAACGTTGTTAAGAATTCATCAGTATAAATCAAACACCAGCGGTATAGTGAAATATTTTCTCAAGGTCAAGATCGAAATCCTTATCCTGGTTTTAACTGTACCAATTGGAATATTAAGAATCTTAGCTGTTTCAGCATGTGAATAGCCTTGAAAATAAACCAGATCCAATACTTCTTTCTGAAAAGGATTTAATGTGGTAGTCAATTGTCCGATCCCAATGGTATCGGGATTGTAATAACAAACATTATTCATTTCTACCAGATCCATAATTTCCTCTATTTTTATGTTTCTGGCACTATTAGCCGATCCGCGTGCTTTGATCTGGTCAAGTGCTTTATTTCTGGCAATTCTTGCCATCCAGGTAAATAATCTTCCTTTAGTTTCATCATACTGATTAATTCTGGATGCTACTTTCGTAAAGGTTTCCTGTAAAACATCTTCTGCTGTTTCTTTGGATTTCACAATCTTCAGGATAATGGATAACAGTGCGGATGAATATTGCTGATATAAGAAAGAGAATGCTCTCATATCCATTAATTTCAACTCCTTGATCAATTCCTTTTCCTCATTATTGGCAATACTAATTACAGACAGGGAATTTGTCTTTACAGGGAAGACTACAATGAGTAAAAGCATAGCTTATGATTAAGTAGTTATTTAAATAATCGCGTATTTTATTACACTATTAATTAAATAACCCACAAGTGTGCCATTTACTAAAGTTATTTATGTTCCATAAAATGAACAGGACTGTTTAAGCTATGCCGGTATGACTTAAACAGGCTTTTAAATCTACTTAGATGTATAAATTCATCTCCCAGACCAAAACCTTGTTCAATTCATTCATTGACCTTATATAAAAATACTTAAAAATAGTTTTATGTAATTGACTAAAATAAGGTCAATAGATTTAGCAGGAACCTATCGTATATAACATCCAAATGGAACAGGAATAATGACCTGTGTTACCAATTGGCTTATCTAATAGTTTGAAGCCTAGTTTCTCATAAGCAGAAACCGCAGCAGAGAGCTCTGGCATGGATTCGAGGTAAATATATTTATACCCTAGTTCTTCTGCCAGCGCAATACATTTCTGCATCAATATTTTGCCCAATCCCCTGCCTCTGTGTGGTGAGGCCAGGTACATCTTCACCAGTTCAACAGTATCTTCAGGAAGCCCACTTGAAGGATACAATCCTACTCCACCTAAAATTTCATTTCCTTGTTCAGCAACATAATATTTACTGCCTCCCACACGAAATGCCTCATACAGATGATTCGTACTCTCATCAAAATAAGCAGTACCTGGAATATTAAGGCCAAACTCTTCCAGACTTGTTTTTAGAATTAAGGCCATTGCAGCATTATCTTCTGGCTGAATTTCTCTTATCGTTATATTCATAATGCCCAATCTAGCTAAACTGTTCAGAAAATAAAAGCCATTCTTCAAAACATATAGTCAGCAGTGCTTGTTATAGTTGATCAGCATAAAAAGTTAAATTATATATTAATAATTAATGAAATATATCTTTATTGTCGTCCTTTTATTCTCCGCGCAAAAAATGTTCTCTCAGTCAGCTACTTATAAATTAATAAATAAGGAGAAAGGTACTTCGAGCAATATATCAGTCAGGAGAACAGACGATCAGGTAGAAGTAAACGTGCTTGCTAACTGGAATAATAAGGCCGGGACTTATGGTCAGTTTACAGGCACAGGAACATTAACAGATAATAAAACCACGATAAAGGCAGAGAAAAAGTCGTTGCTATGCAAAGTATCCCTTACATTTTTGAAAGATTCATTAGAAGCGAGTTTTCAGGATTGCAATAATTATCAGCTTACAGACCGTTTCAATGGTATTTACACCAAGATTGCTGATAATGTAACTGGCGAATATATCGTTTCTGCTGATCTCTGTTATTTCTACAGCAAACCGGATGATAAATCAAGAAAGAAAGGTTTCGCCAACACGCCCGAAGTGATTAATATTGAGGAAATTTTTGAGGGAGACTGGGGTTTTGCAACCCTGATGTCTAACGGGAAACAACTTTTTGGATACGTTAAACTGTCAGATTTAAAGTTCAAGAGGACTTATTTGTATGATTAAGGGATTAGGGACTATTTATTTAAGACATACTTCAAGTTATCAAAAAATCTTTGCACCAGGCGCCTGTCATTTGTAATGATTTCAGCTGTTCCCTTAGCTTCAGCCCTGAAATCCAATTGTTTCCCATAATTTGTTCTTAACTGATCGGGAAAATCTACCAGCACCATATAAGTATCAATATTACTATTCTCAGTTTTAGTGATATTAGTTGTCAATGAAATGGAATTTACCTGTCCCTTGATAGATCCATATTCCATATATGGAAAATTGTCCAATTTCACAATTACCTCTTGTCCGATTTTAATCTTACCTGAACCAAGAGCAGGCAATGAAACCTGTCCAAGTGCCTTTTCTTCTTTAGCAACAATTGTAAATACAGGTTCTCCACTTGTAATAAACTGATCATCAGTATAAAATTTCAAGAACTGAACTTTCCCTGAAAAAGGAGATCTAAAGATATATTTCTGTTCCCAACTTTTAATATTATCCTGAAGATCATTAAATGCCGAAATAACTGCCATGCGCAATTCAATCTGTTTTTCAGGTTTCTGAACTGAAAGTTCTTGTCTTTTACCACCGGTCTGCTGTTCCGATTGCTTCGCATTAATCATATTATTTAAAGAAAACTGATAACCATCTTTGGCCGCAATGTAGCTCAGGTTGGTTTTGTCAAACTCAGATTCACTAATGACTCTTTTGATAAAAAGTAAAGAATCACGCCGATAAGATTTGTAAACATATTCTAAATTATTGATACTCATCTCCACACGTTTCTCTGCAGATGTAATCGCATTTTTCTGTTCTGATTGCAGGATCCTTAAATTAGAATCTTGTTTATCCATCAGTTTATTTTCCCTATAGTTAATGTAGTTTTGCAGGCTATTGACAAAAGAATAGTACTTTATATTCAGGTCACCCATGGAAAAATTGTGCGGTAGTTTTGCAAAAACATTCGTAATCGTATCCGCATTGGGATTATAGTCTTTGAGGATTTGCTCGATCAAAAGAACATTTTCTAACCGCGTAGGATTTTCAATATAAGCAATTACCTGCCCCTCTTTGATCTGATCCATAGACCTAACGTTATTGAGCTTAATTTTGCCACTGCTGTTCGCGATGAGCTTTAAAGGCGCATTGTTTGCATTGATAACAATTTGTCCTGTTACTACGTCCGGATAGCGTACCAACCAGCCAAAAAGAAGCAGCATAATAAATATAAAAAGGACTATTAGGCTTACCCAGAATCCAAATCTTGTGGGCATACGTTCTATAATATCCTGTACTTGCTCTGTACGCTGATTGGAGTGATATATCTCTTCTTCGTTCATTTGTGTTTGATCAATTATTGGGAAAACCGGATACGCCTGCTTAGTTGTTTTCCGTAATTAATGGGACAAGTGGGGTATCTATAACAGTTAATTCCATTTGTGATTGTACTAGTTGAAAATACCTGCCCTTATTTTGCATCAATAGCTCATGATTGCCAATTTCAACCACCATACCAGCTTGCATGACAACAATCTGATCTGCTTTGCGTATCGTACTTAACCTGTGAGCGACAACGATAACCGTTTTTTCTTTAAAGACATCATCAAGTGCATTGACTATTTTCTGTTCATTTAAGGTATCCAGTGAATTAGTTGCCTCATCGAAAAACAAATAATCCGGATTTTTATAGAGTGCCCTGGCAATTAAAACACGCTGTTTCTGACCTCCGCTAAGTCCTCTTCCCTGCTCTCCCATCACGGTCTGATATCCCAGTGGCAATTGCTCTATCTCGGAGGCTATGTTTGCTGTCTCCAAGGCTTTTTTTAGTTTGGAGTAGTCTATTTTCTCATCATCCAGGACAATATTATTCAATATAGTATCATTAAATATTTTCCCATCCTGCATAACTGCACCGCATTTGTCCCGCCATTGTTTTAAGCTAATATTGTTCACATTCATATTGCCTATCTGTATATCACCGTATGATGGCTTGTAGAGCCTCAGCAATAATTTAAGTAAAGTAGATTTTCCACAACCGCTATCACCCACAATAGCTGTTACTTTTCCTTCGGGAATCAATAAACGTATCCCTTTGAGTATCACCGGGCCAGTAGGTGTATATTGAAAAGAAACGTTGTTAAGAATCAGGCTTTTGTTCTCTGGTAAGTCAATAGCATTTGAACCTACATTTTCATGTTCATCTTCCAATTGATGAATTTCATTCAGACGGAGAAAACTTATCTGTGCAAATTGAAATGAAATGATAAATTGTATAAACTGTACGACAGGCCCGTTGAGCATCCCAATAATAAACTGGGTTGAAATCATCACCCCAAATGTCATTTCACCTTTGATGACAGCCTTAGCACAGAAAAAAGTAATAAAAAGATTTTTCAGACTGTCTATAAACTGTGCGCCAAGGTTTTGGGTATTGGTCACATTTAGCACTCTGAGGTTTACTTTATATAATCTGGCTTGTATATCTTCCCATTTCCACCTTTTGGATTTCTCATAGTTATTGATCTTGATATCTTGTATTGCTCCGATAGTTTCTACCCAGTAACTTTGATTCTTACTCACCAGTTCGAAATATTCCCAATCCAGCTTCTTTCTTACTTTTAAAAAGGCAACAACCCACAACACATATAATACACTTCCTGCTAAGAAAATTCCAAAAATCAGGGTATTGTATATGAATAAAATAACACCAAAAACAAAAAAGGTTAAAATGGAAAAAACCATGTTAAGCGAATTATTCATGATGAAGCTTCGGATACGTTCGTGATCCTGTGCTCTTTGTAAGATATCACCGGTCTGCTTATTTTCGAAGAAGGTAATTGGCAGCAGCATAAGCTTAATCAGGTAATCAGAAATTAAGGCAATATCAATTCTGGAAGTAACATGTAACATAATCCAATCCCGCACGATGTTGGAAAGAAGGATACTGATATAAATAGCCACGTTTGCAAGAAGAACTATATTGATAAAGTCCAGGTCATGTGTCTGAATACCAACATCAATAACTGATTTGGCTATAAAAGGTAAAAATCCCTGAAGAATCGTAACGAGCAACATCACGACAAACAGATTTATAAAACTCTTTTTATAAGGTGCGAAATAGCTTAAAAAATGACTTAATGTTTTTCTCCGGTCTCTTTTCTCATTGGGTTGCCGTTGATAGAAATCAGCCTGCGGCTCAATCGCCATTAGAACTCCCTTTGCCTTTCCCTGTTCAAGCCATTTATCAGCAAATTCCTTTACTGTGTATTTCAGATGTCCCCTCCCGGGATCTGAAACATAAATATGTTTAGGAGTTACCTTATATACAATAATAAAATGGCTATTGTCCCAGTGAACGATTACTGGAAGAGGAATTTTATGCTGCAAGTCTTCGATACTGCATTTTAGAGATAAGGTGCGTAAACCTATGCTTTCAGCAGCATGACTCAAATCCAGAAAAGAAATGCCCTCTTTAGTAATCCCGCATTTATCCCGCAAGTATTGAAGGGAGTAAAACTTACCATGGAACTTGGCGATCATTTTCAAGCAGGCAGGTCCACAGTCCATCATATCCAGTTGCCTGTCTGATGGAAATTTTCTTAATGTCATAGGTAATTACTAGAGGGCACTAAAGTATAATTATTTATTTAAAAAATATCAAATGATAATAAATATTACAATACCTTTATCCATCTGATTAACCTACGTAACCCAAAAAATAAAAAGCATGAAAAACAAAATAACAAATTTGTCGTTCGATGAGTTAGAAAACGAGATGGAAGTACTTGATCGCACTTCGATAAAAAGCATATTGGGAGGTAAATTTCCGCCAAAGGCAGAGCCAATTGATCCAGATTCAGTTTATACGGGTCCATTGGGTGGTGGAGGTGGCTATGTAAGTGATGGTAGAAACAGTGGTTTCAATAGTGGATATACTTTAGGTGGATTTACTGGTGCAGGAAATACCCCTTCTATGGATCACAGTTCATCCTCTAATCCTAACAGGAATAATGGTCCAGGTCCTGTACCATCAATTGATTTTGGTCCCTTAACAGTTTCTGCAATTTCGCAAGAAATGAGTCTAAAATTTGGCGCTGTCTCCGCAGTCTCCAGCTATGTGCAAGAAAATATGGGATTCACGATTAGCTCAATGACAACTACAGGAGGAATAGAGTTAGCTAAAGATACCAGTGGAAATTGGTTTGCCGCTGCTGGATTTAATACAAATTCTCCTACAGGAGGTCAGAATATTGAAGTACACGGTAATGTTGATATATACATAAATGGAAATTATTATAATTCGTTTAGTTTAACGGATTCCAGGTATCCTATTACTGGATTAGCACTTTCCGATCCTAAAAGTATTCCCACTAACGGCGCAATGTTACTACCAAGTACATTTGATGGATCCCAAACTGTTAAATTTAGTGTTCAGGTTGGCGCAATAAGTAGAGATGACGCCGGATTATTACTAAGTAATACTAATCAGAAGGGAGAAGCTAGTTTAACATTAAATAAATAACCCATAAATGAAGTTTTTATTAACAATAATATTGCTTTTTTCTATAAATACAGTTTCGTTTAGCCAAAATATCAAGGATAAAAAAGCTGAAGCTCAGAGATTAATTAATGAGGCAGGCGATCTACTTTATAAACCTGGCAAGATTCCAGAAAGAAACAACAACGTTAAACAGAGTATTTCTTTAGCAAAAAAAGCCATTCAATTAGATACTAGCAGATTTGTAGCTTATGAACTTCTATTTGGTGCATATATGATGCTAAAGGATGCTAAAGGAAGTATAAACACTTGCTCGGAATGGTTAATTAATCATCCCAACGATTTAAATGTACGGTTAAGAAGAGGTGTTATTTATCACCGTATCCAAAAACAAAAACTTGCAGATAAGGATTTCAAATTTGTTAAAAATGGATTAGTTAAAACACATGTAAAAATTACGAATAGGCTATCAGAGAAAGAAATAGCTGGTATTGTGTCAAATGCATATACCTATCTTTTAATTGGAGATAGAAAAACCTCTTTAAATTCAATGGATAGCCTTTCTAAAGCATTTCCAGCTAATAAAAAAATTGCTCAAGCCAATAAAGAAATTCAAAATTTGGATATAGAGAAAAGCATGTACGAAACCACAGGTTTTTAATAAACTGCAGTAAGAATCTATAGAAACAAATTAGGTTCTTACTCTTATAAATTGAATTAATTCAACATTAGTCAAAAAATCAGAATCTTATTAACAGTTGCACTATTTCTCTCTATCGCAGGCATTTCGTATGGTCAAAATAGAACCCCTCAAAAAGCTGAAGCTCAAAAGTTGATTAATCAGGCCGGTGATTTGATGTATGATGTTGGGGATGGAAGCCTGGCTCAAAAAAATGGTAATCTCAGAAAAAGTATTCCTTAGCAAAGAAAGCCATTCAGTTAGATAGCAGCAGATTCGTGGCTTATCAAGTTTTAATGAGGTCTTATCAAATGTTACGTGAGCCACAGGGAATAATCAATACCTGCTCCGAATGGCTTAAAAGTCATCCCAACGATATGAATGTACGATTAAGAAGAGGTATTATCTATCCCGTACTCAAAAACAGAACCTCGCAGACAAAGATTTCAAGGTCGTTAAAGACGGGTTAGTCAAAGCACATATAAAAATTAGTAATAAGCTATCAGAAAAGAAAATAGCTGCAATAGTATCTAACGCATATACATACCTGCTAATTGGAGAGAGAAAAACATCTTTAAATACAATGGAAAGTCTTTGTAAAGCATTTCCAAATGATAAAAAATTTGCAGAAACCTACAAAAAAATTCAAACTATTGATATAGAAAAAGAATCAATTTAGTTTTATTAACTTCCTTATGCAGCTCTATCCAATTAAAAAAAATCTATTCATCTCTGTCCTGACATTTGTAATTTTCGGTTTCAGTATTTCCTTTGCCTGCGCACAGAACAAATTTAATTATAATTATAAGACATCAAATAGTGAAGTAAAGAAGATAAATAACGATGCATCTAAGATGCTTTTCCAAATAAATATTGGTAAAGTTGAGGAATCTGCACTTATCTCTGTAAAGAAGGATTTAAAACGAGCTATTCATCTTGATCCTGATTATAAAAGATCGTATTTGAATCTACTGGATTGTATAAAATCACTGAACGAAAAACCTTATTCAGCTAAAATAGGTTTTCAAAAAGAGCAAATTGATATTTGTAGTACATGGTTAGCAAGACATCCTGATGATCAGGATATGAGAATTAAAAGAGGTATCCTGTATGAAAAAAACAAGGAAATAATTTTATCAATTAAAGATTATGAAATTGTAAAAAACTATCTGGGTAAATTAAATATCAAATGTATTTCTGGCATGTCTGAGCAGGCCATACAAGACAATTCCAGTTACTCATTATTATTTTTTGTTGTTCGGGAAAGAGAAAAGGGATTAAAATTAATCAGCGATTTTAAAAAAATGTATCCTGATAATGCTGAAGTAAATTTTATGTACAAAGTCATTGCAGATAATAATAGAGAAGAATATATATTCGAATCAACAACAAGAACAATCAGTTATTAACTTTCCTGTTTACAATCATTTGACAAATCAAATTCACTATTTATTTTACCCTAAATGCTATTAATTTAACTTATTCTGCTTATCAATATGGCACCAACTAAAACATGCTTTTTTTCAATATAACCCCCGATTGCTTATTTTTTCTTGAAAATTCCGTAACAAAAATCAAGAAAAGTTTATTTGTTTTTGTACCAATAATTTTTGGTCTGCTAGGAATTGTCGTATTTATAAATTCTCTATCTACTCCGCCAGGGGGAAAAGGTTATTTAGTTGGTGCGTTTGTAGGTGTAGTGCTTATTGTGAAAATGTTTATTATTAGAGGAATAGAACTTTTGTCTATATTAAGATATACCATTACAGAAATTAAATTAACAAACGACAAAGTGATCTTTGTTTGTACTAAAGGATTAAAAGGGCAAGAGTATAATTTTGAGACTACTAAAGACAAGATTCTTATTAATGAAGAATTGAACCCTAAGAAGGCATTTAAGGATGATAAAATTTTTACTTTTAAATTCGATGGTAACAAAAGACTGTATTTTGTTCCGTCATTTTGGAACAATCAAGAAGAAATAATACAATTATTAAAACCTAAAATTCAAATGATAAAGCAGAACTATTCAAGCGTTTAGAAAGAACTGCCAATCACAAACTTAATGGTGCTGAAGCCACTCAATTGATGAGCTTTAGCCAAGGTGACAACACAGGACCAATGTTTAGAAGCATGATTGAAATTTATACCAGAGACGGCTATACTGGCGTAAATCAATCGATAGTTGCCTATAGAAATGGTTATGTCTTTACGATGACCTGTTTTTTTTATGAGTTATGTTGACTATTTAGTCCCTGTAATCTCGTTATAAACACCGTTCCACAGATTGATCCGCTGTTGCAATGAAGCTATTGTAACCTCTTCTGCAGCTCTCCAGGCTGCTTCATCATCTCCGCAAAGCTCAGCAGTCATTTCCAGCGCAAGGTGACTATGGTGATCCCCATCCACTTCAATATGTCTGTCCAGATAATATTTGATCAGGGACAACTGATCTGGGAATTTCTTATTCAAATCGCCAACAATAGAAATAAACATATGCGGAATCAGATCTTCTCTGCCAAAGGTAAAAGCAGCAGATTGCAAATGAGATTTTCCGCTATCAATAACCTGGAAAGTAAAGTCCACAAACTGACGTGCTTCTTCCGGTACTCCTGCTGCTTGATAAGCAGTGGTCAATGATCCGGTTTCTTTTAAATTCTCTGCAAATTTATGGATCGCTGTAATATCAGCACCACATTGTGCCATCGCCTCCAGATACATCTCATAATGACTTTTACGGATACCAGCTCCATCTACATCTGATTCTTCACCAGCAACGATTTCATTGATCAGATACCTTGTATTTGCATTCCCTACAGGAAACCAGGGCGTAGTTGTACAGGTTAAACCAATTTGTAAGGATTTAAGCAATGACATAAAGTCCCATACCGCATAAACATGGTATTGCATAAAAACTTTGAGATCATCCAGATTATTGATTACTGAATAAACTTTATGGTTGATAATCTCTTGTCTTAAGGGTTCGATTACCTGCTGTATTCTTGCGATATGATGATTCATTGCTGTTTTTTATAATGATCCAGTCACAAATGTAATTAGTAATTGATATGTTTTTACACCTACCAATTGTTTTTTTCAGGCCCTGCCTCATTAAATTACTTTTCTAAGAGGATAGCTACCGGTTATGCTACTTTTAATACAATTTTGCCGATATGTGTACTGCTTTCCATTAATTGCTGTGCTTCCCCGGCTTCTGTCAGTGGAAATACTTTAAAGATAACTGGTTTTATTTTTCCTGCGGTGATCAACGGCCAGATGGTTTGCTCAATTTCTGCAGCCAGCATCGCTTTATAGTCGTCTGTTCTGGGTTTTAGCATACTGCCGGTAAGCTTTAGCCGCTTACTCATCAGCTGCAAAATATCAATCTCCGATTTAGAGCCATTCATTGCATTAATGAAAGTAATCCGGCCATCAGGATTCAGAATATCCATATTTTTCAACGTATTCTCCCCTCCTGTCATATCCAGGATCACATCAATCCCGACAGGTTTAAGCAGGGTTACAAAGTCTTCCGTTTTATAATTCACAGCTATAGTTGCGCCCAGGTCTTCACAAAACTGACACTTCTCTACTGTACCAGCAGTTGCATAAGCTTTTCCACCCATAGCTACAATCATTTGTATAGCAGTTACCCCGATTCCACTGGTTCCTCCATGGATCAGAAAGTTTTCACCGGTTTTAAAAGCAGCATCTTTAAATACATTAGACCAGATGGTAAAAATGGTTTCAGGCAAAGTTGCAGCTTCTTCAAAAGATAAGCCCTCAGGTACAGGAAGACATAACCTTTCATCTACAGCTCTATATTGCGCATACCCACCGCCAGCAATTAACGCACAAACACGGTCACCTACTTTCCAGCGTTTCACTTCGGGGCCGGTAGCTTCCACCACACCAGAAATTTCCAGTCCGGGAATTTCCCTGACAGTAGCTGTTCCGTAGGGATTGCTCTTCCTGGAAATGATATCACTCCGGTTTAATCCCGCAGCATGTATTTTAATCAAAACCTCATTTCCATTGGGTTCAGGTTTAGCTATTTGTTCTAATTTAAGAACTTCAGGCCCACCTTTTTCTGTAATTACTATAGCATCCATAATCCGTGTTCTCTAAAAAATTGATTTCTTCTTAATCCGCGTAAAGCTTTAAAAATTTCCTGATGAGAGGAAGCATCATAATGATGATCTCCCGGTAAGATCTTTAATGTAAAATTCTTTTTTTGTAATTTCTCCATTGGCTTTGGATCTTCATTCTTTCCGTAAAAACAGAAAATCGGGACGTTTACAGCTTCAATTTCGGGCTGAACCTTATATTGCCTGTCATCTCCGGCCAAATTCAGCAGGTCGGACGTATGTACCTTAAAATCTGAGGTGAAATAAGGAGACATCAGCTCCAATGCGACAACTTTGTTTTTCATTGCCTCTGGTAATCGGTTATAGATGAAAGGGACAACGTCTGCGCCAAAGGAATAACCAACCAGATAAATCACCCTGGTATTGTAGAGCGTAGAATATTTGTAAATTAATAAGGCAATATCATCTGCCGTTTGCTGGGGTGTTTTACCGTCCCAGAAATAGCTCCTGGAATTAAAGCCTATGGTATGAAATCCTTTTTGTGCAAAGCCTGTAGATAACTGATCTTCAAAGTCCAGCCATCCCCCGTCTCCGGAGAAAAGAAGAAGTAACCTTTTGGAAGATGGAATAGCACTTGGATAGTTAATTACCGGGAGATTAAAATCGTCAGTTTCAACCCCATGGTGATTTGTTGCCCTGGTTTTTACCAGGATTCCGCATCCGGAAAAAAGAAAAATGTAAATAAGGCATAAACCTCGCTGCCAGTAACTCATTGTAGCTTCAAAAATAATATAGATTCAGTTTATACGATGTATTTATGACAATAAACGTCAATTATAGTTTAATGGTTTTTCAAAATTAAACCGGACTCGTTTAAATATAGAGAAATAATGTCTAAAACAGGTTTAATTGACCTCCTTCAGGCGGTTTTGCATCACCAAAAATCGTCTTACCTCCATATTTCCAGGAGTTATTCCGTTCTTTTTCCAGAAGTTCTTCAAAATTATCATTTGGAATAAAATCTTTCTCTGCCTGCCGGGATAATTCGCCCAGTTTTTGAATGGCCTGCATTTTATCAGATTCTCCGATTTTAGCCTTGTGAACTGCTTTTGTCAAAACACTGATCGTCTGGTCATAAACTTTTAGCGGAACCGGAAAAGGATGTCCATCTTTACCTCCATGTGCGAAAGAAAAACGGGCAGGGTCTTTAAAACGGGAAGGTGTACCATAAATCACCTCACTCACTAAAGCCATAGACTGTAAAGTTCTTGGTCCCATTCCTTCCAGTAATAGTAATTCTTCAAAATCGGAAGGCTGTCTTTCATGGGTCAGCCACAACATCGCACCCAGACGTTTCAAGTCCACGTCTTTGGATTTAACTTCATGGTGGTTTGGCAAAACGAGATGTTGTATTTCAGCAATCATCCGCGAAGGATGTTCTGTAGTCATAGACAACATAGATAAACGGGCAGGCTGAGCTGCCTGAGTGACCATGTTCATAATTGTGCCCTGGTTAACTCCACAAATTGCCGTGTGCGGATCATCTACAAAAGATTTCATTTCTGCAGAATGCCAGTGATAGCGGCGGGCGGTGGAACTTCCATCCTGCATGCCTTGCTGCACCACTGTCCACAAACCATCTGTATTCACAATAAAGCTGTGCATATACAATTGAAAACCGTCCTGTATCGCTGTATTATCTACTTTCGCACTCAGTTTACTGCAACGTACCAGGTCTGTTCCATTAAGTCCGTTACGGTCACTGTAATGCAGGAGCTCCTGAGGGGTTTGACGGGAAGATTTCCCTTTTCCTCCGCAGATATAGATGCCCAGTTCTTTGGAAAGCGGATTAATTGCACTTTTCAGCGCACCCATTACCGAAGTCGTAATACCTGAGGAATGCCAGTCCATTCCCATGACCGCGCCCAGGCTTTGAAACCAAAACGGATCACTTAACCTGCGCAATACTTCGGCTGTGCCATATTCTGTAATCATAGCTTCTGTAATAGCCAGTCCAAGACGTGACATCCGCAGGGAAAGCCATTTTGGAATATGGCCATAGTGAAGTGGTAAATCTGCTGTCCCTGATCTTTTCATTTGTTTATTTACCCGAACTTAAACTGATCAATTCTTACCCAGTGCATCCCAGCGGCCTCAGCTGCATCTGTGCCGGGCTTGCCATCTTCAAATACCAGGCATTTTTTCGGATCAACACCCAATAATTCTGCTGCTTTAAGAAATGGATCTGCAAAAGGTTTACCTCTTGGTGTTTCTCCGGCGCAAACCATAGCTTCTACGTAATCACTCACGCCAACTACTTCCAGCGTACGCTGAACGGCTCTGCGATCTCCGCCAGAAACTACAGCAATACGCACTTGAGCTGCGTTCGCCTTTAAATGGTCTACGACATAGGTGATCGGCAATGCTTTATCCAGATATTCTTCGAAATAAAGTTTTGCTTTTCTGGCAGTGAATTCTGCCGGATCCATATCAGCCTGGTAACGCCTGTTCAATTCTTCTACGACATTGAGAATAGGCCAGCCTGCCAGCTCATCTATGATTGCAGGATCCATATCTACATGGTATTGTTTAGCTATGGCCAGGTAAGTCTCTGTATGTGCGGGCATATTGTCGGCTAATGTGCCATCACAATCGTATAAAAATGCCTCGTAATCTCCTTCTGTTAGCTTACTGAGTCTCGAAAAATTAGTCTCTTCCATAAAAATAATATTTAACGCCTATTTAAAACAGGCTAATGTGCTTCGGTACTTCCCTTCTTTTGCTGAAAGCTATATATCAGATAAACCAATGCGGGTATAATAAAAATACTGCCAATCAGCAGTGCATAACCTAAAGTTTCAATTGTTTTGAATTGTCCCTGGTGGGTGAGTAAGGAAAGATTATCTCCGCCTTTAAGCAGGATAATATCCGGAAAATGACTGTAAGTAGCAGCAAAAAGGATCATGGTCACCTGAAAACCAGCCAATAACCGTAATATAATCGGTTTATTCCTGTTTAATAAAACAAACGTAATCACGAGTGAAATCGTAGCCATGATCAGCGCTATAATTCCGGGAACATCACTAAATATCCAGTTTAACAGGGGAATTCCTTCTGAGTGTGCAGCTAAAAATACTAATCCGCCTGCTGCCATAACCACAAAGATGGTACGTCTTGCTTTGCGGGTGAACAATTGTCTGTCCTGCTCGCCTTCTGCTTCACCAATGATAAAGACATTGGCCAGATAAGCACAAATCGTAACTGTAAAGATGCCCACACTGACTGAAAACCAGCTTAACCAGCTAAAGACATAGGCCGAAAGGAAATCTTTAGCTTGCAGGTCGATCTGCCCTGACACGGCACTTGCAGCGATAATTCCTAAAAAGAAAGGGGTAACTACACTGGAAATAACAAATATCGGAGTATACACTTTTTGCATATCATCTTTTACGGCATCGTAATTTCTGAAAACAAAAGCTGTACCCCTGGCAATAATCCCCATCAACATACAAACCAGTGGAATATGCAGATAAATGGATACGGTTGTATAGATTTTAGGAAAACCGACAAAAAGGATAACGATCACAATGATAAGCCACATGTGATTGGCTTCCCAAACCGGGCCAATGGCTTCGTACATCTTTTTACGCATCCTCGGCCTGTTCGCCCTGGAAGTAAATAGTTCTATAATTCCGGCACCAAAATCAGCTCCTCCCAATAAGATATATAACAGAATGGCAGTCCACAGGAAAATTATTACGACGTATACCATATGCTATTGTATTTTTTTATCAGTGGAAGAATCATAAAGTTTATCGACCATCGTAATCTGCCGGAATAGCAGCAGGCTCACAATAATGGCGAGTGAAATGTAAACGGCTGTAAACAGATAAAATGAGTAAGCGATTCCGGGCATTGGGGTAACTGCATCGGCAGTGCGCATTACGCCATAAATAATCCATGGCTGACGGCCTACTTCAGTAACTGTCCACCCTGCCTCAAGGGCTAGAAATCCCATTGGGGTCGCAATCACGAATAGTTTAAGCATCCATTTACTTTCAGCCCAGTTTTTCTTTTTAATCAGCGCAATAAAATAAATGATGGCCAGGCCAAGCATAGCCATCCCCAGTCCCACCATAAGCTGAAAGGCATAATGTACAACGACAACCGGTGGCTGATCTTTTTCAGCAAACTGATCCAGTCCTTTAACTTCTGCATTAAAATCACCGGTAGCCATAAAGCTCAGTGCTTTGGGTATTTTTAAGGCATATTTAACAGTTTTAGTGGCTGTATCCGGAATTCCTCCAATGATTAATCCAGCTCCTTTTTCGGTATGAAAGTGAGCTTCCATTGCGGCTAGTTTAGCAGGCTGGCGTTTTGCAACATCCTTGGCTGAAATATCACCACTAATGGGTTGAAGACAGGCAGCCACAGTCCCGAATATAGCTGCAATCTGAAATGCTTTACGGTGAAAGTTTACATTTTTACCTTTTAAAATCATCAGGGCATGAACTCCTGCAACAGCAAAACCTGTGGATACAAAGGCTGCCACACACATGTGAAGTGCTTGTGAAAACCAGGCTTCGTTAAACATGGCTTTCATGGGGTCAATATTCAGGTATTGTCCGTTGACGAAATCAAATCCCGCAGGACTGTTCATCCAGGCATTGGCTGCAACAACAAGAATCCCGGAAAGCAATCCGCTGATCCCTACAATTACCCCGGTAAACCAGTGAAACCAGGGATGAAAACGGTTCCATCCGTACAGGTAAAATCCGAGTGCAATGGCTTCAATAAAAAACGCTGTTCCTTCCAATGAAAATGGCATCCCGAAAATAGGGCCTGCGTGTTCCATAAATTTAGGCCAGAGCAGGCCGAGTTCAAAGGACAATACAGTTCCGGAAACTGCGCCGGTGGCAAAGAAAATTGCTACTCCTTTGCTCCATGCTTTAGTGACATCGAGGTAGACTGCTTTTTTTCTTTTTAACCAAAGATAGTGGGCGGTACACATGAAAAATGGCATCACCATTCCGATACAGGAGAAAACGATATGAAAGCCCAATGAAAAGGCCATTTGGAGTCGTGCGGCTAAGAAATCATCCATGTAGCAAATGTAATAGTTATGGCTTATGAAGCCATAAATCAAAGGGCAAGAATTGCCTTATAATTGTAATATTAGCAGCTTTATAGCTTCTTGCTTGCCGGTCTGACGATCATTCGTAAAGATTGGTCTTTGGTAAAGTAAGCAATCATCCAGTTATATAAAGTTTTGATCCTGTTGCCTGAATTAATAAGGGAGATTAAATGGATAAACAGCCACATTGCCCAGGCGATAAATCCACTAAAAAACAGCTTGGGCTTCGGCAGATCGGCAACGGCTTTATTTCTTCCGATAATCGCCATCGTACCTTTATCTACATAACTGAAGGCTTTAGGAAATTGGTTTTCTTCGATCCTGATCATGTTATGACCAACGTTGTCTCCTTGCTGAAGGGCAACTTGTGCTAACTGCGGATGTCCTTGCGGAAAGCCCGGGTCTGTTAACTGAATACAGGTATCCCCTATAGCATATATGTCTTCTAATCCTTTTACTTTGTTGAATTCATCAACTTGTAATCTTTTACCTTTTCCATAAACTTCTTCTGGCATGCCTTTAAAAGTCATTGCAGTAACTCCGGCTGCCCAGATCAGATTTTTAGCTTCAATTGTACTTCCGTCAGCAAAATGAACGGTATCGTTTACAAAATCTTTCACCATCACATTCAGCTTTACTTTGACACCCATTTTGGTCAGGGTATCATATGTGTATTGCTGTGATTTCTCACTCATTGGGGCAAGTACTGATTTGAGTCCGTCGACGAGATAGATTTCGCCACTGGCACCTTTGAGCTCCGGATAGTCTTTAGCCAGGATTGTTCTTTTCATTTCAGCAAACATTCCTGATATTTCAACTCCTGTAGGGCCACCACCTGCAACGACTACAGTCAGCAGTTTTTTACGCTCTGCAGGATCTGTTGAGCGGGAAGCTTCTTCTAAGCGTTCTAATAGGGTATTCCGCATTTGCAGTGCATCAGCAACTGTTTTCATCGGGATAGCATGTTTTGCTACATTATCCATTCCGAAATAGTTGGTTTCACAACCTGTGGCAAAAACAAGGTAATCGTAATTGACAGCACCTGTAGAAAGAATGACTTGCTTCTTTTCTGGTAAAACTTGTTCCAGTTCTCCCAGTCTGAACATAAAGTTCTTCTTTCCCCGGAAAAGTTTACGGAACGGATAAGTGATATTAGAGGTTTCCAGATAACCGGTAGCTACCTGGTAAAGCAGCGGCGGAAAAAAGTTATAATTGTTTTTATCTACAAGGGTTATATCAAATGATGCATTACCTGCTAGTTTTTTAGCAAGGTTCACACCTGCAAATCCACCACCTATAATGACTACTTTCTTTGGCATATGATTGAGATTTAAAAGATCAGATCAATTCTAAACAATATGTTTACTAGCCTTAGAACAACAACAAACGTGCTATGTTTGAAGTTATTTAAATTTAGATGGTAAAATTGTTTATAGCTTTTTTTTAAGCGAAACAAGTCAAATCAACTTCTGGTAGTTTCCTACCGGAAGTTGATTTGACGCAGTTGCAGCTAAAAAAAAGAATAAACAAATTACCAGATGAATTTCATATATCTTCCCTAAACAGAATAAAATTTTGTGAAGAAAAAGTCAAATAAACTAGCAAACCAATCAGTTTAAAGATTCCTTCGCAAAGAAATTTATTACTATTACTGACGTTAAAGGTTTAAGTTTACAAAAAATTCAAAATGAGCAGCAAAGATCAACCATCAGCAAATGTTTTAACATTCCAGAAAGGTAAATATGTATTTACTGACCAGTTAGAAGAAGTACATCCTGAGGGGGCAAGCGTGCCGTTTTTGACTGCAAAGGCAATCCTGATCACTGCTGAGAAAGATTCTTTTAAAGGTGATATAGCCACTGTAAAAATCAGTGACCTGATCTTGAAACAGTCAACCTTTATCGATGATCATGGAAAGACTGTAGAAGCGCATAAGTTATATGTATGGCCGCGTAATTTAGGAAGTACCAAAGAATGGACTGCAAATAAACTTGAATTCCTGAATGAATTCGTATTGAACTTCCCTATTGAAATCATTTCTTTAGAGGAATCAAACGGGGTAACCTGGAAATATATTACTCCTGAGAATTTTAAAAAGATCCCTGAAGGTATTGAGGCCTCTTCCAGCTTCCAGGATTATGCAGCGCATCAAAGTGAATACTTCTTTTTGCGCCGTCCTTTAAATGAGCCAAAATAACGGTTCAACTCTTTTATTACCGTCTTTCTGTACAATTAGAAAAGGCTCTATAAAAGGGCCTTTTCTAATTGGTTTATCTTAATCAGTCTCAGACAGTCGAGCATAGCCTGGTTAATTTCACCATTCATATTCTCGTTCCAGTCTTCGAATGAAAGTTGGAATTCATGCGTTCCCTTAGTCAGTTTCACTGTATTTACATTACTGAAACCCCAGTTAGACCATTCTTCTTTTCCACGTTGCGGAAATACAAAAGTTCCTGCAAACTGTCCATCCACATTAAATGTTCTGATAGCGCATTTGTTCTCTGTATTGGTTGGGCCATTTCCATTGGCATACCTGAAGTCCATGGCGTAAGTACCTGCTTCAGCTATATTAATCTGAAGCGTTACTTTCCTATTCTTTGTTTTACTGATCTCAATAAAACCATTTGTGGTATATCCCTGATAAGGCAGCGTTGATTTAGCGGCTACGGTTTCCATAGGAATAACTTGTATTTCTTTAGTTTCCGTAATTAAAACAGGTTCACTTGCAAATGAGGTAACCCCATTTTTATCTGCAGCTATCACCTGGAATTCTCCACTTTCTTTTGCGGTATAGTTTAATCCCTGAGTTTTAGTGATCTTTTTCCCGTTACGGATCACCTGGTAATTTTCAGCTCCTTCTACCTTTTCCCAACTGATCAGTTTGTTATCCTTTTTCAATACAGGTGCAACGACAGAGAAATAATCTTCAGCTATTGCAACTTGACCTCTCTCTGGTTTATCATCAGCCAGCACTATATCAATTTGGTGTCTTCCTTTTAAAGCTGCAGGAACCATCGCCTTTGGCAAAGGTTTACCGTCAATTGTGATTGATTTAATCTTATTTCCGTAGCCGTTCAATTTAATATCCAGTACTGCATTGCGGTATCTAAAATTAGTCAGCGTCCGTTCACCTTTGAGTACTTCAGGAATAAACGGCTTAAAGACCAGTGCATCTGTTTGCATATCCATCCCAAATAATACTTTATAAACCAGGCTGATATTCCCCGCCAGGCTCCATAACATATTACTTGAATTGACTTGCGTACCTGCAAAATCACCAGAAGTAGCAACAAAATTCTCTTTATTGGTCAGGAACAATGCCGCAGGACGATAAATTGCACTCATGCTTTGTACAAGTGCTTCTTCATTTCCTGTTTTTGCCGCAGCGAGAGACCAGTAGGCCTGTACAAAAGGCCACACTGCATTGTTATGATAAGGTGGAATATCCGGAATCTGAGGATAGATACAGGGAATACCAAAATTAGTGACTGGTGTTTTTGCAACTATAGATTTCTGCTGCCCTGCATCTGCAATATCAAATAATACAGTGAGTGCTTCTCCCAGTGCTTCGGAGCGTGGAGACAAAAGTTTAAACTGTCTGCCATATAAGTATTGTCCGTAATATCCTTTTTCCGGTATCCATAAATATTTGTTAATCCCTTCTTTGATTTGACTGGCGATACCGGTATACTTTTTAGCTGCATCATTGTCTTTCAGCAGCACCGCCATTTCGGCAAGTACTTTATTGGTTTGATAGTGAACTGCATTCGTCCCGAGATTTTCCGAAGCATAGATATCTGCAGATTGCATCCATTTCGGATAAGTCTGATCTCTCCAGTCTAAAAATGAGGATTCACCTCTGACCATACCTGTTTGAGGGTCATAAACATTTTTCAGATCATCTTCAACAGAGTTTCTGATGATCGGATAAACTTTGGTAAGCCATGCCTGATCACCTGTAGTTTTATAGACTTCCCAGGCTGCAATTGCCCAGATCATCCGGTCAGAAGATACCGGCCATGAACCTCCCGTACCTGTATCCTGAATGACACGGTTATGCTTAACTTTTTTCAGCAAACTATTCTGAGCAACTTCAGGTTGCAGTGTAGCCATAGAAAGTATAATACTATAGCTAATATCTCTTGTCCATACCCCTGCCCATTCTTTTCCTGTTCTGAAGGTACTATCCGGCTCTACTGCATTCTCCATCTCTTCTAAGCTGAGGTTATAGAGTGCATCCATCATTGGAAAAGCTGATTTATACTGAGGGAAAGCGGAAATATCTTTTGATAACTTCCAGGAAGAGACCGTAGTTTTTTTCTCCTGCGCCTTATTCATTTCCAGCGTAACTGTATAAATACCGTCACCATCACTATCTTTTAATTCCAGTTCTTTATGATTGCTCAGGTTATCAAAATCCCAGATCAGCGGACTAATATTACCAGCTACAAAAACGCCTTTGAAGTCAGCTTTATAGATCTTTGTTCCATCATAAGTGCTGTAAAAACCTTTGGAAGCAAAAGCATCCAGTACTTCACGCATATCAAGTTTAATGGTGAATTGAGTGTCCGGCCGAAGAAATACACCTTTTGATTGCGGTTCTTTTAATTGCTGACCAAAGCGAATAACAGGAGTTTCAAATTTTCCATTAACGGCAATAATACTGATTTGATGGTTTTTCCCAGAAATCATCTCATTGTCTTTACCATTGATACTGAATTTGAATGATAAATCCGGACTAATGTCCAGATTAACCGGACTTTGATAATTAGAATGTAACGCTGCCGGAGAAAGTGCAATAGCCTGGAATGCTCCTTGTGTAACTCTATCCTTTGATAAGGTATAAGCGTCAGATTGAAATATATTGTTCATAGGCTGCGGCTATAAAAGAGAACGGGAAAATCGCAATAACAAAAAATTTATTTATTAAAACAGGGATATTCGATTTCAGCTCTTATTCTTCATCTTCCAGGATGTTTCTATCTTCCCAGCTCAAATAAGCTCTGTACCATTCTGCGCATTGTTTAAATACATCAGTCAAATCTCCTTCATTCAAAGTAAAATGCACTGCGAATATATGATTTTCGACAACCCCATAAATGTTCAGGTATTCAAACTCATAAGTTTTGGTCCCGGCTTTAAAATTAAGCCCCTCAACCTCATCCGTTGCTATAACTTCCATGATGGTGTGGGAGCCTGTATGCTGTATCACTGTGCGGCCTCCCATTTCATCTTCAAGATGCTCACTTGGCTCTAAGAAAACTATTTCAGGAAGTGTAAAGTCTATTAAATTCATGTCGCGAATTTAAGAATTTTACGTTACAAAAAGCTAATCAGACGACTCACTTAAAAAGGGATTATGAAGCTTCACCGAATTTATTCTTATAGCTTTGAATATGGATAATAAACCAATTAAAGAAGATAAAAAATTAAAACGAGATTTTTTCGACTGGTCTAAAGATCATATCAGAGGGAAAAACACCAGGAATGATGCCATAGCTATGTGGATATTTATTATTATTGTCCTGACACTGGGTATTACAATGGCGATTGTGATCAACGCATCTAAAAGATAAACAATCTTATATTACTAGAATAATTCGTAGGGGTACAAATCAAAAATCAGCAGATGAATAGAATCAAGCCCCACTTTAACACTCCCCTCTAATTCCTCGCCGGTTCTTCCTTCATCCAAAAGTGATTCCAACTCCTGAAGTAAAACTATGATTTTTCTTTTCACAAAACTCCCAAATAACTCTTCAATATCTCTCTTTAACAACATAAAGCAAGATAAAAATTCTTCTAAAAAAACTATCTGTACTCCCTCAAAACAATATTTTTTCTGAATGAGCAGGGGTTTGCAGACTTGATGCCGCAGAATGCGACATCAAGTTGGGGCGGACGAAGAAAGCAACCTGCACACTTCTGCTCTTTCTTTCTTTCTTTCTTTCTTTCTTTCTTTCTTTCTTTCTTTCTTTCTTTCTTTCTTTCCCAACCACTTCCCCCGTTTGGACATAGAAAAAAAACACCTATACTAATGTGAAGGGCATTCGTTCCGAGCCTTTTCGGCGACGGCAATGTCGCCCGAACATAGTATAGGTGTTTTTTTATTGGAGAAGCTTATCCCAATCCTTCCACACCGCCTCATACCCTTTCTCCTTCAACATTTCCTTAATCTCATCCGGCGTCCTTTCATCACAAATCTCGAACTGTTCCAGCGATTCCGGTTCCACCGCATACCCTCCTGGATTCGTCCTGGACCCTGCACTCATTGAAGTAATCCCTAAACCAATAATATGATCCCGAAATACAACCGACTCCCTGGTAGAAATAGAAAGCTCCACCTCCTCATTCAACAGCCTGTAAGCACAGATCAGCTGTACCAGCTCCCTGTCAGACATTTCAACTTTAGGCTCCAGACCTCCGCTAAACGGCCTTAACCGGGGAAAAGACAAACTATACTTTGTCTGCCAGTACTTCTTTTCCAGATATCCCAGATGTAATGCCGTAAAAAACGAATCCGTGCGCCAATCCTCTAATCCGATCAGTACTCCCAACCCCATTTTATGCACTCCCGCTTTTCCTAACCGGTCGGGCGTTTCCAGCCTATATTCAAAATTCGATTTCTTTCCTTTCGGATGATGCTTTTTATAATCATCCCGGTGATACGTCTCCTGATAAACCAATACCGTATTTAACCCCAAAGGAATCAGCATCTCATAATCCTCCGTATCCAGTGGCTGTACCTCCATTGAAATCAATGCAAAATGAGGACGTAAAAGTTCCAGTACCCCTTTGAAATATTCCGTATGCACCGTATGATTTGCCTCACCAGTAACCAGCAGCACATGATCATATCCCATTTCTTTCAGCACTGCGACCTCCTGCATAATCTCTATGGGAGACAACGTTTTGCGCCTTACCTTGTTATCCAGGCTAAATCCACAATAAGTACAAATATTATTACATTCATTAGAAAGATAAAGTGGCACATATAACTGCATCACTTTACCAAAACGCTTTAAAGTAGCCAGCCTGCTCAATTGTGCCATTTGTTCCAGATACGGAGCTGCCGCAGGAGAAATCAGCGCTTTGAAATCTTCTAAAGTCCGTTTGCTATTCCCTAAAGCACGCTCTACATCCTGTGCTGTCTTTTCGTATATACTTTGCTTAGTCTGTTCCCAGCTATAAGTATTAAAAATTGTAGTGAAATTATCAGTCATCCAGAAAAGAAGTTAAAGGGCTGCTTGACACAGCATATGAATTGACAGATCCTAATTTAGCTTCAAAAGCCATCCTTCCGGCAATGACTGCAATCTTAAACGCTTCGGCCATTTTAACCGGATCTCTGGAAACAGCAATTGCCGTATTCACCAATACTGCATCCGCGCCAATTTCCATAGCTTTTGCAGCATCCGAAGGCGCACCAATTCCAGCATCCACAATAACAGGCACATTACTCTGACTAATGATAATTTCAAGGAAATCAATAGTTTTCAACCCCTTATTACTTCCTATTGGCGAACCTAAAGGCATAACCGCAGCAGTACCGGCACTCTCTAAATGCTTGCACAATACCGGGTCAGCATGAATATACGGCAACACCATAAAACCCAATTTCGCCAGTTCTTCAGTTGCTTTTAACGTCTCAATAGGATCAGGCATTAAATATTTAGGATCAGGATGAATCTCCAGCTTAATCCAGTTGGTCTGCAAAGCTTCTCTGGCCATCTGCGCTGCAAAAACAGCTTCCTTCGCATTCCTTACACCCGAAGTATTTGGTAATAAGTTAAGCTGCGGGTAATTTAACCTGCTCAATATATCGTCTTCCTCATTCTTCAGATCAACTCTTTTTAAGGCTACAGTAACCAGTTCCGAACCAGAAGCCAGCAACGCCTGCTCCATGATTTCTGCTGAGCTGAACTTTCCCGTCCCTGTAAATAAACGGGAGGTAAATACTTTATCTGCAATAGTTAACATATCGTTTGTTTTGAATTAAGGTTTAATTTCTGATAGATCAAGCCAATATTTCCAGCCAGATCAACACCCTGTGTGAGTAAACCAGAGACTGCAATTCCATAAATCCCTGTTTGAAGAATACGCGCAATATCCTGAGTTGTAATACCACCAATGGCAATAATGGGTAATTGAATACCGGCCGCACGCACTTGTTCCATCAGCTTTTGATAACCACCAAGACCAAGTACCGGGCTTAAATTTTGCTTGGTCGTGGTAAAACGGAAAGGCCCCAGACCTATATAATCCGCACCTTCCGCTACCCTTCTGCATATATCTTCAAAAGTATTTGCCGTTCCGCC
Organism: Pedobacter sp. WC2423; assembly: GCF_040822065.1. Classification (NCBI taxonomy): domain Bacteria; kingdom Pseudomonadati; phylum Bacteroidota; class Sphingobacteriia; order Sphingobacteriales; family Sphingobacteriaceae; genus Pedobacter; species Pedobacter sp. WC2423. The sequence continues at coordinate 5,233,278 of NZ_CP162005.1, read as the reverse complement.
AATACACTTATCCTTTCCCAGAATAGCCCTTGCCTGCGCTACAGGCATATCATTTAAACCCAGATGTACTCCATAAGCGCCAGATTTCAAAGCCAGTTCAGGATAGTCATTTACAATTAATTTTGCACCGTACTTTTCGCATAAACGACTGGCCTGAACAGCGAGTTCAAGTACAACATCTTCCGGTTGCTCCTTAACCCGCAATTGTATCCATTGACCACCTGCCTGCAATACTTTCTCAATCGCAGTAAGGTGTGTCCCATTTTCAGGGGGCTGCGATATATAATGTAACTGATCAATTAACATATCTTATAATGATTTAATCATTTTTTCAAATTCTTTTACTGCATCGGACGGGTGATTCCAAAGAGCCCCAAGAACAACGGCACCGTCAAAATTCATCCGCTGTAATTCCTGAAACAGTGCTGCTGTAACCCCTCCGATACCAAATACCTTCAGCCCTTCGGGAACAGCAGTCAGACTAAAATTCTTATCCACTATACTTTGATAACCCACTTTAGAAATACTATTAAATACTGGCCCAAAAAAAACATAATCCAGAAAGGCAGTATCTTCTGGCGGGCCCCATTCATGAACAGAACGGCTTAAATGAAAGCCATCGGTAAAAAGTTCTATTCTTTTTTTTGCGCCAGTAAGCTTCCATAGTTTTTCGGGATAATGAAGCCTGCGGATTGAAAACCTGTTTGCCAGCTCATGATGCTGATGAATAGAAATTGACCGGTAATAATCCGGATTGATCTCCTTCATCAGCTTCATAAATCCAGCCTCCTCACTTTCCGGTTTCCTGAGATGCAACAATTGAAGCCCCGCACCAAACAAAGCATTAATCAATTCGCCCTCTCCCTGAAAATAATCCGGACGTGTGACGGCTATGAGTTCCATTTACAAATATATTTCACTTCCTTTTGCTGTGAATTCGCGCGATTTATCTTCCATACCTTTCGCCAGTGCTGCAGCTTCATCCAATCCTTGTTTAACAGCATATTCCCTTACATCCTGCGTGATTTTCATCGAGCAGAAATTCGGGCCGCACATTGAACAGAAGTGAGCGATTTTAGCCCCATCCGCAGGAAGTGTTTCATCATGAAATTCTTTGGCAGTATCCGGGTCAAGTGAAAGATTAAACTGATCTTCCCATCTGAATTCAAACCTGGCTTTACTCAAAGCATTATCCCGGTATTGCGCACCGGGATGTCCTTTTGCCAGATCTGCCGCATGTGCCGCAATTTTATAAGTGATTACTCCGTCCTTTACATCTTTCTTATTTGGTAAACCCAAATGTTCCTTTGGCGTCACATAACACAACATCGCAGTTCCGTACCAACCAATCATAGCTGCACCAATTGCTGAAGTAATATGGTCATATCCAGGTGCAATATCTGTAGTCAGGGGGCCCAAAGTATAAAATGGAGCTTCCCCGCAATGTTCCAGCTGTTTCTCCATATTTTCCTTAATCATGTGCATCGGTACGTGGCCAGGACCTTCAATAATAGTCTGTACATCATGTTTCCAGGCAATTTTTGTCAGTTCACCTAATGTCTCCAGCTCTGCAAACTGTGCAGCATCATTGGCATCAGCCAAACATCCAGGCCTTAATCCGTCACCTAATGAAAAGGCAACATCATAGGCTTTCATGATCTCACAGATTTCTTCAAAATGTGTATACAGAAAACTCTCCTGATGATGTGCTAAGCACCATTTTGCCATGATTGATCCACCTCTTGAAACTATACCCGTAATTCTTTTTGCGGTCAGCGGGATATATCTTAATAACACGCCTGCATGGATAGTAAAGTAATCAACTCCTTGCTCAGCCTGCTCAATTAATGTATCTCTAAACAGTTCCCAGGTCAGGTCTTCTGCTTTACCGTTTACTTTTTCAAGCGCCTGATAAATTGGAACTGTACCGATTGGAACTGGTGAATTCCGGATAATCCACTCTCTTGTTTCATGGATATTCTTACCAGTTGATAAATCCATAATGGTATCCGCACCCCAGCGGCATGCCCACACCGCTTTTTCAACTTCTTCCTCAATACTGGAAGTCACTGCCGAATTACCAATGTTTGCATTAATCTTAACCAGGAAATTCCGGCCGATAATCATGGGTTCAGATTCAGGGTGGTTGATATTCGATGGAATAACGGCTCTTCCACAAGCTACTTCCTGACGTACAAATTCTGGTGTAATAAATCCCTTAGGTGTATTGGCACCGAAGCTATTTCCTGCATGCTGATGGCTCATCGCTTCAGCCTGCTCCCCTTTTTCGTTATTCCAAAGTTCTATTCTTTGATTTTCTCTGATTGCGATATATTCCATTTCGGGAGTAATGATCCCTTTTCTGGCATAGTGCATCTGAGATACATTCTGTCCAGCTTTTGCACGGTATGGCTGATGCTGAAAAGAGAAACGCAATTGATCTAGTGAAGGATCTGCCAATCGCTGTGCACCATAAGCAGAGGTAATCTGATCCAGTTTTTCTACATCACCTCTATCGGTCACCCAACGTTCCCGGATTCGCGGCAAGCCCGCTTTAACATCAATATGCGCATTCGGATCTGTATAAGGCCCGCTGGTATCATAAACTGTTACGGACGGATTTTTCTCTGTCAGGCCAAAACCATTATGTATTTTGGTTTCGCTAAGGCTGATTTCACGCATGGCCACTTCAATAGCATGAAGCTCGCCTTTTACAAAAACTTTACGGGAAGCCGGGAAGGGCTCCCTGCTGATGACCTGGCCATCTGGAATTTTTTCTACTTTCATCGTTATGTGATTTTGTTAGGTTGCAAACAGAAATTAATGGATTATCCTCCTTGAGTTGCTTTGATGAGCATGACCTGATCTCCGGGTTGAAGATGGTATACAGACCAGTCAGATTTAGAGACGACTGACTGATTAACAGCCACCGCAATACCGCTTCCTGAAACCTGCAAAACTGCAGTTAAAAGTTGTATTACAGAACATGAACCTGCAATAGAATAAGTTTGATGATTTACAGTAATTTCCATTCTTTTCATTTTTAATAACGATAGGAATGACCTGTATAAGGAATGAAAAACCAGCAACATAGTTGTGGCCTTACTTTTCCCTTCGGCAGTACTAACTGCATCAGGTTCAAAGGGTATATCTCAGCACAAGGCACCCCTAAAGTTTTTTGTAAACCTATAACATTTTTAATAAGAAAAGAAATTTATTAAAAAATCCTCTTCAAAAAGCATAACTTCTCTTGTCACTTTTACATTACAAACATCAGATGTATGATGCGATTACATACCTTTGAAACATCAGATGTTTAATTCACGAAAGCGATAGGGTTAAAATACTTATTAAACCCCAGGATCAATAATTATTTTAACCCTCAAAGGCTCCATCTGACAAGAAAGATAATAGCTAACACAGATGAAAAGAATCAATTTATCAGACAAAGTAATCGCTGCCCTCAAAAGCGATATCACCTCTGGCAAACTAAAAAAAGGCACAAAAATCCCATCAGAACCTGAACTGATGGAACGTTATGAAGTTGGCCGTTCTACGATCAGGGAAGCGATAAAAACCCTTGCGATCTCCGGCATCCTTAAAGTACAGCAAGGTTCAGGTACTTTTGTCGCCTCAAAAATAAAAGAGGAAACTCTTGCGCAGCGTCTGCGCCGGGCAGACTTTGAAGAAATTAATACCGTTCGTTCCTTACTCGAAAAAGAAATTGTAAAACTTGCCTGTCTGAACAGAACTGAAGAAGATCTGGCTGCGATGCAAAATCATCTTTTGCAACGAAAAAAAGCTATCGATACCGATCAGCAGCAAAAATGCACAGACGCAGATATAGCATTCCACGTCAGCATTGCGAAAGCTTCAAAAAACAAAGTATTAATTGACCTGTATCAGAACTTCACCTCAGTAATCCGCGATTTTTTCACTAAACGCAAAGAGCAAAATATGGTCTACTTTTCCAGGAGCCAGGTATGGCATGAAGAACTGGCAACTGCGATTGTGAACAGGGATCAGGCCGCGGCAGAACAGCTCATCAAAACTTTACTAGATAACAATTACTAAAAACTATCATTAATCATACAACTCATGACAATTTTAACCTTTACCCTGATCCTGTTATTGGGGGCTTATCTTGCAGGACTTGCTGGTTCACTAACTGGTTTAGGCGGCGGGGTGGTAATTATACCCTTGCTGACCCTATTTTTTCATGTTGATATCCGCTACGCAATCGGTGCAGCACTCGTCGCTTCGATCGCCACCTCTTCCGGCTCTGCAAGTGCCTATGTGAAAGAAGGTATTACCAATATCCGCCTCGGGATGTTCCTGGAGATTGCAACGACTGCAGGCGCAGTAATGGGAGCCATTCTGGCGATTTATACTCCTGTTAACATTGTAGCGATACTATTTGGTGTTACTTTGATTTTTTCTGCGGCAATGACCTTAAGAAAGAAACATGAAGGTGCATTGGCAGAAGGGAGTAAACTTTCCTACCTGCTCAAATTAAATAGCAGTTATCCTGCAAAAGAGGGTATAGTAGACTATAAACTAAAAAACATAGGTGGCGGATTCTCTATTATGACCCTTGCCGGGATGCTTTCAGGATTATTAGGAATAGGATCTGGTGCTTTAAAAGTACTAGCGATGGACAGTGCCATGCGTGTTCCTTTCCGGGTAAGTACGACCACCAGTAATTTCATGGTTGGGGTAACTGCGGCTGCAAGCGCAGTGGTGTATCTGCAAAGAGGCTACATCGACCCTGGCATTGCCTTTCCAGTAATTATCGGTGTACTTGCGGGTGCTTTTACAGGTTCAAAGCTACTGATGAAGATCGACGTCAAATGGTTGAAGATCATCTTCAGTTTTGCGATTACCGCTATCGCCCTCAACATGATTTACAATGGTTTTAATCATAAATTCTAGGAAACATGACTAACAGTAAAGAAACTAAAAAAGTAACTGACTACGATATGCAACAGCTGATCGGTCAGGTTTTAAGATATGGTGTATTCATCTCAGGAGCGGTTGCCATCATCGGCGGAACCTGGTATCTATTCCAGCAAGGCTCGGGTCTTCCTGACTACGGCACATTTCATGGAGAAGGCGAAGGTTATACCAGCCTGACAGGGATCATTAAAGGATTAGGCGAAGGAAGTGCAAAAGAAATCATCCAGTTAGGTGTGGTTATTCTGATTGCGACCCCGATTATAAGAATTGTATTTTCACTGGTCGCCTTTGCACTGGAAAAAGATAAGCTATATGTATTAATCACGCTGATTGTGTTGTCAATTATCCTGTTCAGCACATTCGGGGGATTGAGTATTTAAGCGGGTGAGTATTCAAACCTGATGCGCGTATCGTTCTGATACGCGCATTAGATTATATAGTTTTAACTGCTGCCTGTCTGCTTTTATAATAGGCAAAGATACCGGTAGCAGTTATTCCTATTAACCCTTCGATTAATACTGCCGGTCTTGGGCCAATCAAATGAGCAACCCAGCCAATCAATAAACTACCCACAGGAATCAGTCCCTGGTAAGCCATTACGTAATAGCTGATTGCACGTCCCCGCATTTCTGGAACTGCATGTGTTTGAATATAAGTATTAATAGCTGAGGATTGCGCCATCATACCCACTCCGGATATTCCCATAAATAATAAGGCAACAGGCAATTGTGGTGCAAAAGCAAGGAATAATAAACTACCTCCCAATACAGCTCCTGCAATAGTTGTTAATTTAATCAGGGTACTGCTATCTTTTAAATTGGCCAGATAAATGGCACTGATAATTGAACCCAGCCCCGCTGCACTTTCAAACCAGCTGAAAGTTTTAGCATCTCCATCGAAAATATCTTTAGCAAAGATTGGCATCAGTGTGTTGAAAGGGATTACAAAAAGACTGCTGACCCCGATCATCATGAGCATGCTGCTCAGTTCTTTATCTCCTGTTACATACCTGAAACCTTCTTCCAGTTCCACCCAAATGCTTTTAGTTGATTTAGTAATCATCTGCACTGGTAAACGCATCATGAATAAACAGATCAGTACCGGAATATAGCTTAAGAAATTCCCCAGAAAACAAATGTCTGTACCAAAGGTACTCAGGATAATCCCTGCAACTGCAGGGCCTGCAATACGTGCAAAATTGGCCATGGAAGAGTTCAATGCAATCGCATTAGGCAAATCATTTTTATCATTTACCATCTCTACCATCAGTGACTGTCTGCAGGTTACATCAAAAGCATTGACAATCCCCTGCACCAGGCTCAATCCGATAATAAAAAGAATATTATTATATCCAAAATAGATAATGGCCGCCAGTGCTCCTGCCTGGATCATAGAGACCACCTGTGTAATCACCAGAATATGGTACCGGTTATGCCTGTCGACCAGACTACCTGCATAAGGTGATAAAATCAACGAAGGAATCAAACTTACAAAACCTACTACCCCTAGTAAAACTGCCGATCCCGTGAGCTGATAAACCAGCCAGCTGACCGCCGTCTTTTGCATCCATGTGCCTATAAGGGATATTGATTGTCCATAAAAGAAGAGTTTGAAATTACGTGATTTTAACGACCGGAAAACATTCATGATATTATTTTACAATTTTGAAGAGCCTCTCTGTATTTACTGTGATAATTCTCTCAGGAGCAGCTTCATCAGAAAGACCGATACAAATTTCGGCATAAACTATCTATTTATAAAATTGATAGTTTTAATGATATTGATTAGTTTTAACGATCGATTATGGAAATCAGACAACTTAACTATTTTATTAAAGCCGCAGAACTCCTGCACTTTACAGAGGCAGCGGCAGCCTGCTTCGTTACTCAATCCACTTTGTCTCAGCAAATCAAACAACTTGAGGAAGACCTGGGTATGCTGCTGTTTGACCGGATGGGCAAACAGGTAAAGCTAACAGAAGCCGGTAACGTATTTCTGACACATGCCCATCAAATCATGCTGGATATTAAGAAATCCCGGCAGGCCATCTTTGAACTCGCCAATATGGTGAACGGAGAACTGAAAATCGGGGTAACCTATGCCTTCAGCTCCCTGCTATTACCTGCCCTCACCCCTTTCTCCGAAAAATACCCTGGTATCATGATCCACATTGAATACGGAACAGCTGGTGAACTGGAAAATAAACTTAAAATGGCAGATCTCGATATCATCCTGGCCTTCCATGAGCAGCGCGACAGCAGTGGCTTTGAAATGCAGCCTGTATTCTCTTCCAAAATTGTCATGGGTATCTCCAAAGAAAACCCTTTGGCAAAACTGCCTAAAATCTCTTTAAAAGAACTCGGAAAACTAGACCTGATTCTTCCCAGCAAAGGCTTTAGTTCCCGGGATTTATTTGATGAAATCTTTAGAAAAAACAATATTATACCCAATACAAGAATCGAAATGAACGATGTGCATTCTCTGCTATCTATGGTTGAATCCGGGAACTGGGCAACGATTATTAATGAAAAGGCAATCAGTACATGGGAAAATATTGCTGCTGTACCGATTTCAGATAAAAAACTTTACAAACAAGCTTTCATCCTCTGGCAAAAAGGGGTATACCGTAAAAAATCAGCCATGTTATTTGTGGAAGAATTTATGAAAGTAGTGTAATCAAAGGAGTAGGCAAAGACAAGATCGCCTGAACATAGCATACTCCTTTTTTTACGTTCCAGGAACGCGCAGAAAATTATTTCAGCAGCGATAAACGGTACTGAAAAATATCTTCGATAGAAACTACAGTAGACTTATACTTATCCGCAAAAACAGAAATCTCAGCCAGCCTTGCCATCGTACCATCCTCATTAGTCAGTTCACAAAGAACCGCTACAGGTCTGAATCCCGCCAGCACCACTAAATCAATGCTTCCTTCAGTATGACCACGTCTGCCGAAAACCCCATCCTCATTCGCCCTTAAAGGGAAAACATGACCAGGTCTGGAAAGATCCCCCGGCTTGGCCTGATCAGCAATAGCCGTTCTGATTGTCTGTAAACGATCCGCTGCAGAAACCCCGGTAGTTACCCCCTCTTTAGCCTCAATAGATACCGTAAACGGTGTATGATACTTACTCGTATTCACCTGTACCATAGGCTGCAACTCTAAAGCATCAACTTGAGCAGGCTTCAAACAAAGACAAATAATACCACTGCACTCCCTGATCATTAAAGCCATATCTGATACCGTCATAGACTCCGCAGGAAAAATCAGGTCACCTTCATTCTCTCTGCTCTCATCATCTACAACCAGTACCCCTTTACCCTTTTTCAGGCAGTCCAGCGCATTTTCAACTCTTTCCTTAAACCCTTTTCCGAAACGGGACAGCTCGTAATGATCTTCCATATATTATAATTTTTTTGACCGTGCAAAGGTGAATAATTAAACTTTCAATTCAAATGCAAAGCAAACAAATCGTTCTGCGAAGAAATCTGCAGACTCACAAAAAAAGTAGTTCCTACATTCAACGTACTCTCTACCCAGATTCTCCCCTCCTGTAACTCAATAAACTCCTTACACAAAACTAATCCTAACCCGACACCCTTCTCCTGGTTCGTCCCGTAAGTACTTTGTGAATTCAACGAAAAAATACGGTCAAAATCAATCTTATCAATTCCGATTCCCGTATCCTGTATCTTAATCCAGCACTCTTTACCATGCACCTCAGAAGAAATCGTAATTTGTCCGCCCGGCGGCGTAAATTTAATTGCATTATTCAGCAAATTGCGCACAATCAGCTCCAGCATATCATTATCCGCAATCACATGCAAATTCGGCAGAAGCTTATTGTTCAAAATCAAGCCCTTCTCCTCCGCCAAACTTGTCTGTAAAAGTAACGTTGTTTCCAGCGCCCACTCCAGGTTCAGTACAAGCAATTTCACACTCGCCCCCTCCATCTGCGTTTTACTCCACGAAAGTAAATTAATTAACATCTGCCCCGTATACTTCGTTTCCCTCAGCAAACTCAAATTTATATTTCGTTTCTCCTCTTCTTCAATCTCAAACTCCATAGAAATCTCCAGGAAACTCTGGATAGAATTCAGCGGCGACCTGAGATCATGCGCCAGGATAGAGAACAACTTATTTTTCGACTGATTAGCAATCTCCAGCTGTTCAGCCCGTTTTTCTGCCAGTAACCTCTCCCGGTTATAACTCTTGATAATACTCGTCAGAATGAAATAAATGATAATTAAAGTAAAGAAATATACATAACCAAAATCCAGATGTCTGCTCTGATTATCCTCGTAATTAACAGGTACCGACTCCGGATATCGATATTGAAAAAAAATAAGGCTAACCGCCACCATAATATTGACAGTCATCCATGCAAAGCGCTGGCCTTTAGGAACAATACTGATCACTAAAAAGAAGAAAAGCAAGTAAATTATTAGCCCCGGACCATTAATGCCGGAGTTCTTCAGAAAAAAAACAATAAACAGCAAGTTACCAAGGACACAAAAAATGGTGACTGCAAGATTAAGCTTGTACCTGAATTTTGATAAATAGTAAACCAAGCCAACAAAGAACACAGCAGGCACCAGCAAGATTGATAAAGTGTATAAACCTATCAGATAATTAAAAATGATGCTGCAAATAAAAAGCAGACCAGTAAAAATGCAGGCAGTATGAAATATGATTGCTTCCAGCGTATGGGTCTCAGGACTCCCCATAAGTTGTGACCATAACTGCATTTTATCTGTTTTCATCAATAGTAAAATTGTTTCTCGGTTGTGATGAAGCTATCATTTACTCAATTCATGATATATTCTGCTGCAAATTACAGTCTCTCCTATAATAAGAGTCTGGGGTGAGCAATAGTTTTTAATTTCACGAAATAAAATATAAAGTTATGGAAATAAAAGTGACATGCGTCACTTTTTAAGGTTTCTGCAATCATTTTACTATTGAGATTATGACCCCATTTTTGGAGGAAAGAATTTTCAGTATGAAAGAAACAAATACCTTAACCGTGGAAACGCATTGTTTTCACTGTGGTGATCAACTTCCAGAAAAGCCGTACGCAGCAGATGATAAGCAATTTTGCTGCCTGGGCTGTAAAGGCGTTTATCAAATTCTTTCTAACCACAATCTTTCCAGCTATTATCTCTATAATGACGTACCTGGGAGCCCTCAGAAGCAGAAAACCTTACATTTCGACTATTTAGATGAACCCGGAATTGCTGCTGAACTGGTAGATTATACCGATGCAAAAGTTACTGTAATTACATTTTTTATTCCGGTAATCCATTGCAGTTCCTGCATCTGGCTGCTCGAACATTTACATAAAATCAATCCTGCGATTGCACAGTCACGCGTAGATTTTCTAAAAAAGCAAGTCGGTATTACTTTCAGAAACCAGGAAATCTCACTCCGCAAAGTTGTAGAAAATTTAAGTGCAATTGGCTATGAACCCCTGATTAGCTTACAGGATATGATCAAAAAACAGCAAACTGATCATTCCGAACGTAATCTTTTGACTAAAATTGCAGTAGCAGGATTCTGTTTTGGCAATGTAATGTTATTGAGCTTTCCAGACTATTTTGGTTTAAATAGCCTGGAACAAGACTTCAAAAACTTCTTCGGCTGGATCAACCTTGCCTTCGCCATTCCTGTACTGCTCTATAGTGCCAGAGATTATTTTATCTCAGCCTGGACAAATCTCCGAAATGGCGTTCTAAACCTCGATTTCCCATTAGCGCTGGGTATAGCGGTCATGTTTATCCGTTCTGCTTATGAAATCATTACCCAAACCGGCGCCGGCTTTGTAGACACCTTATGCTCACTCGTATTTTTCCTGCTGATTGGTAAGTGGATGCAGAAACGCACCTATCACTATCTCTCTTTTGAACGCGATTTCCGCTCTTATTTCCCTGTTGCAGTGACACAGTTAAAGGATGGCAAAGAAAAGCCTCTCCCTTTAAATGAGTTGAAAACCGGTGACCGCATTCTGATCCGCAGCAACGAAATTATTCCTGCCGATGCTATCTTATTAAAAGGAGAGGCCAAACTTGATTTCAGTTTTGTAACCGGAGAATCTATTCCGGTAGAAAAAGTTTTAGGAGAGATCGTTTACGCAGGAGGAAGACAGCTTCATGGCGCAATTGAATTAGAAGTAGTTAAACCTGTTTCTCAAAGCTATTTAACCAAATTATGGAACAATGAAGCCTTTTCCGGCGAAAGAGATCCGATCAAGACTTTCAGTGATACTGCCAGCCGGCACTTTAGCATTGTCCTGGTAGCTATAGCCCTTTCAGCAGGCCTGTACTGGGTAAATACCGATATCAATAAAGCCGTGGCTGCATTTACAGCAGTGCTGATTATTGCCTGTCCCTGTGCATTGGCATTAAGCTCCCCTTTTACTTTGGCCGCAGTACTCAGCATTTTTGATAAAAACAAATTCTATTTAAAAAACACATCAGTCATAGAAGAACTTGCCCGGGTCAATACGATCGTCTTTGATAAAACCGGAACAATTACCAACCCTGAGGCCAAAGGTTTTGAGTTTAATGGGAAGCTTGATCAGTATGAGCGCCAGTTAGTTTTTGATCTGGCCAGAAATTCAGGACATCCCTTAAGCCGTGAACTTGTAAAATGGCTGGCTGAAACTCCATTATTTCAAGTAGAAAATTATATGGAAAAAGTGGGCCGCGGCATCAGTGGCTGTGTAGATGGCCATGAGGTAAAACTAGGCAGTGCCGCCTATCTGGGACTGAAAGCAGAAGATCAGGGCAGCGTAGTTCATATCCTGATTGAAAAACATTATTGCGGCTATTTCCGCTCTGCCCAGCAATGGAGAACAGGATTTAAACCCCTGGCTTTAAAATTAAGCCAGACCGCCGACCTTCATTTATTATCGGGAGATCAGGATCACGACCGGAACTCGCTGACTCCATTTTTTCCAAGAGTACAACAATTACATTTCCAGCAAAGCCCGCAGCAAAAACTGGATTATATTCTTCAGCTGCAACAAAACAACGCTAAAGTTATGATGCTGGGTGATGGTTTAAATGATGCCGGAGCTTTAAAGCAAAGTAATTTAGGTGTAGCGGTCACAGACGATATCAATAACTTTTCACCAGGCTGCGATGCCATCCTGGATGGTGCTGCTTTTCAAAAAATCCCGCAGTTCATCAAACAGGCAAAAGATGCAGTAAAGGTCATCCATATGAGTTTCGGTATTTCTCTGCTTTATAATGCGGTGGGTTTATTATTTGCGGTACAAGGATTACTCTCTCCTTTAATGGCCGCGATACTCATGCCGATGAGCACAATCACTATTATTTTATTCACCAGTTTAACTGCCCGGTTTTACGCCCGTAAAAACAAATTATTATGAACATGATCTATATGCTGATTGGTTTCAGTATCCTATTGGCATTGCTATTTCTGCTCGCCTTTTTCTGGGCCAGTAAATCCGGTCAGCATGATGATCTTTTTACACCTGGTGTAAGAGTACTTTTTGAAGAAGAAGAACCTCAGGGAACCAGGAACGAAGAAAAAAGTGACGAAGATCATTCCGGGAGATAACTTCTGTCACTCCACAGGATACCACCAGAAACTATTTTTACCCCCATAAACAACTACAAGTTTTTCTCATGACCGAAAAATTCCACTACGACAACAAAATCGTCAGAAACTTCGCATTAGCCACCATCATCTGGGGTATAGTGGGAATGACGATTGGACTTCTGATTGCCATGCAGCTGTTCAAGCCTGCCATGAACATGGGTTCCCAATACACAACTTTCGGCCGCATCAGGCCATTACATACCAATGCGGTAATTTTTGCATTTGTAGGTAATGCCATTTTCATGGGTATTTACTATTCCCTGCAACGACTTCTCAAAGCCAGGATGTACAGCGATATCCTCAGCAAGATACATTTCTGGGGCTGGCAGCTGATCATTATTGCGACAGTAATTACCCTTCCTTTAGGACTAACCACTTCACATGAATATGCAGAAATGGAATGGCCGATCGATATTGCCATTACCATCATCTGGGTAGTGTTTGGTTACAATATGTTCGGTACCATTATTAAAAGACGGGAGAAACACATGTATGTGGCAATCTGGTTTTATATTGCAACTTTTGTTACGGTCGCGGTACTTCATATTGTTAACTCTATCCAGTTACCAGTCTCTGCTTTTAAAAGTTACTATGTTTACGCAGGTGTACAAGATGCACTGGTACAGTGGTGGTATGGGCATAATGCGGTTGCGTTCTTCCTGACCACTCCTTACCTGGGTATGATGTATTACTTTCTGCCTAAAATGGCAAATCGTCCTGTCTATTCTTATAAATTAAGTATCCTGCATTTCTGGTCACTTATTTTCATTTATATCTGGGCAGGCCCTCACCATTTATTATATACTTCTCTGCCTTCCTGGGCACAGTCTTTAGGAGTAGCTTTCTCGGTAATGCTGATTGCTCCAAGCTGGGGTGGTATGATTAACGGGCTGCTGACTTTACGTGGCGCATGGGACAAAGTAAGAGAAGATCCAAAACTGAAATTTATGGTTGTAGGTTTAACAGCCTACGGTATGGCGACTTTTGAGGGGCCTATGCTTGCCTTTAAACAGATTAATGCAATTGCACACTATACCGACTGGATAGTAGCCCACGTACACGTTGGTGCTTTAGGCTGGAATGGATTTTTGACCTTCGCTATTTTATACTGGTTGATTCCAAGGATTTACAATACCACTTTATACTCGGTCAAACTAGCTTCTTTCCACTTCTGGATTGGTACACTGGGAATTATTTTTTACGCTGTTCCTTTATACTTTGCCGGATTTACGCAGGGACTGATGTGGAAAGAGTTTACACCAGAAGGTTTGTTGAAATATCCTAACTTCCTGGAAACTGTACTGCAGATTATACCCATGTACGTGATGAGAGCCATTGGTGGTGCCTTATACCTCACAGGTGTGATCGTGATGACCTATAACCTGGTCAAAACAATGAAAGCTGGTCAGCTGGTAGCGAATGAAGCTGCCGAAGCACAGCCTTTACCTCCGGTTTATGTGGCGCAGGGCGATGACAAGAAATTACACCGCATGCTGGAACGCAAACCAATGATCTTTATGGTGCTTTCTCTGATTGTGATTTTGATTGGCGGAATGATTGAGATGATGCCAACTTTTACCATTAAATCTAACATTCCGACGATAGCAAGTGTAAAACCATATACGCCACTGGAATTACAAGGACGTGATGTTTATATCAGAGAGGGTTGTGTGAACTGTCACTCTCAGATGATCCGTCCGTTCCGCTCTGAAACTGAACGTTACGGGGAATACAGTAAAGCAGGAGAGTTCGTTTATGATCATCCGTTTTTATGGGGTTCAAAACGTACAGGACCAGATTTGCAGCGTGAAGGTGGTAAATATGGTAACGCATGGCATTATAATCACCTGTACGATCCGCAAACGATGTCTCCTGGTAGTATTATGCCTCCATACGAATGGCTGGCTGAGCAAAAACTGGATACGACTACAACACGTGTAAAAATCAATGCGATGCGGACTTTAGGCGTCCCTTATGAAAAAGGTTATGAGCACCAGGCCAATGCCGATTTAGAGCAGCAGGCCAAAGCAATAGCTGCCGATTTACAACAGAACAATATTAAGGTAAAAAGTGATAAGGAGATCATCGCGATCATCGCTTACCTGCAACGCCTTGGAACTGATATTAAAGCCAAATAAAGCAAAACATGTTTAAGCAATTTTTAGATAAGGTTGATGGAAACCAAGGGTATCTGCTCAGCTCACTCGGCATCTTCATGCTATTTTTCTTACTGGTCGGCGTGTTATTGCTGACCATGAAAAAAGACGATATAAAATATATGAGCGAACTCCCTATAAAAGACGATCAGGATGAAAGAGGTAATTAACAGCAACTGGTCTACTGGAAGTACATCTGCTGATATTGTGATTGGTTTAATGCTTATCACTGCAGTTATGATCCTTTGCGTAGCCATATTAATGCTCAAAGTGATTAAGTTTTATGTGAAGGAATCTGTCAATCCGACTCCTTTTGCAACGCCAGAGGAAAAAGAAAAAAGGAGACTGGAGCAACAAGCATTACAAGCGATCAAGGATAAAAAACCTTCTATCTGGACTAAGCTGATGCAGCTGAAACCACTGGAAGAGGAGAAAAACCTGGTCATGGAACATAAGTTTGACGGGATCGCAGAATTGAATAACCCTACGCCTGCCTGGTTTATGATCTTGTTTTATGGAACGATCATTTTCGCAATTGGTTATCTGCTAACTTATGACGTACTGGGTTTCGGCAAATCACAGGAAGAAGAATATATCGCAGAAATAGAGCAGGCAGCAGAGTCGAAAGTTGCTTTCCTGGCTAACCCGGCAAATGTGAAGAATGCAGTCAATGAAAATAATATGGAACAAAGCAAGGATGAAGCCGTCATTAAAAATGGCGCGTCATTGTTTGCCAACCGCTGTACGCCTTGCCATGGAGAACATGCAGAAGGTTTGGTTGGCCCCAACCTGACCGATGAATATTGGTTACATGGCGGAAAAGCAAAAGATGTTTTCAAAACGATCAAGTACGGTGTTCCGGAAAAAGGAATGATTGCCTGGGAAAAATCACTCAGTGCGCAACAGATATCGGACTTAACGAATTACGTTTTGTCGCTCAAAGGAACAAAACCTGCGGGAGCGAAAGCCCCACAAGGAAACAAAGAATAAGCTATGTCACAAAGTCCTGCACATTTCAGAGATCAGCCTGGTACAATTACCGATGATGGGAAAAAGAGAAAGTGGATCTATCCTAAAATTATCAAAGGAAAGGTTTATCAGTACCGTGCTGCGGTCAGTTACTTTTTTCTGACGCTGCTGTTTTCTGCTCCGTTTCTAAAATTAAATGGAGAACAGCTGATTTTACTGAATGTACTGGAAAGGAAGTTTGTCTTCTTTGGAATAATTTTCTGGCCACAGGATTTTTATCTCTTTGTACTGGCCTTATTGATATTCATCATAGGTGTGGTGTTGTTTACGGTAGTTTTTGGCAGGGTCTTCTGCGGATGGGCCTGCCCACAAACTATCTTCCTGGAAATGGTTTTCCGAAAAATTGAAAACTGGATAGAGGGTGATCACCTGAGACAAAGGAAACTGGACGAAGGGCCGTTGAACTTTGACAAATTCTGGAAGAAAACGACTAAACATGGCGTCTTTCTGGCGATCTCTTTTCTGATTGCCAATATTTTTCTTTCTTACCTGATCAGCACAGAGGTGTTGTGGAAAATAATAACGGAACCTGTCTCGCTGCATATCTCCGGATTTATTGCGATCTGTATATTTACGATGGCTTTTTATCTCGTTTTTTCAAGAATGAGGGAACTGGTTTGTACGGTAGCTTGCCCTTATGGCCGTCTGCAAGGGGTATTGTTAGACAATCAGAGTATTATTGTCGCTTATGATTATCAACGTGGTGAGCCCCGTGGAAAAAGGGTTAAAGAGGTAGAACAGCCAGAGGGAGATTGCATCGACTGTAAGTTATGTGTACAGGTTTGCCCTACGGGCATAGATATCAGGAATGGTACCCAAATGGAATGTGTGAACTGTACGGCCTGTATTGATGCCTGTGATATGGTGATGGAGAAAATTGATCGTCCGCTGCGTTTAATAGGGTTTAAGTCTGAAGATGAGATTGCAACTAAAAAACCTTTTCACCTTAATAAACGCATTTATGGTTATGCCGGAGTTTTATTTATGCTGATGGCCGTGCTGGCTTATTTACTGATCAGCCGCAGCGATGTGGAAACGACGATCCTCAGAGCAAGCGGAACATTATATCAGCTTCGGGAAAAAGATAAAACGGTCAGTAACCTGTACAATTCAGAGCTGATGAATAAAACGACCCGTCCAATAAAATTTGAGATTGTTCCCGATAACAAGGAAGCTAAATTACAATATATCCAAAAGGAGAATGTGGTCAAACCAGGAGAAACTATCAAGCTTACTTTTTTTGTAATCTTTCCGCAAAAATCTATTCAGAAATATAAAACAGCTATCGGTTTTAAAGTGATGTCTGCACATCAGGTTGCCGGACAGTTTAAGACCACATTTATTGCACCTGCTAACGAATAAATTATGAATTGGGGAATAAAAGTATTGCTCGGCATGGGCACTTTCATGAGTTTCATCATCGTACTGGTTGTCATCATGTTTAATAGTAAAACGGATGCGCTGGTAGACAATGATTATTATGAGAAAGGGATTAATTATGACAAGGTCTATAAGCTGAAAGAACAAGTAAATATTGATCATGCGAAACCAGAAATAGTGGTGAGCAGAGAAACAATCAGCCTGGTTTTTAAGGAACAGGCCAAAGGGAATTTACGCCTGATGCGTACTTCGGACAAAAGACTGGACAGGGCAATGCCTTTTGAAACAGACCAGAACAGAAAGGTATTGATTCCTGCACAACATTTACCAAAAGGATCATGGCGGTTAATCGTGGAATGGGAAAGTCAGTCTGAAAAATATCTCATCGAACAGGAAATTAATATCAAATGAGTGATCAGTATTTAGCATTTCTGATAGGTTTGATGGGCAGCGTACATTGTTTAGGTATGTGCGGCCCACTGGCTTTTGCAGTCCCCACCTTAAAAAAAGGCTGGGGATTCCTCGTGCTGGATAAATTAAGTTATCAGGGCGGAAGAATTATCTCCTATTGTATTTTAGGAGCCGTAATCGGACTGATTGGCCGCCAGATCTGGCTGGCAGGTGCGCAGCAATATATCAGTATTTTAAGCGGTATATTGATTTTGATTGCCGCAGCTTCAAGGCTATTTAATTTCTCTGCCGGAAGGATGAATGGGAAGTTGCTTCAGCCCTTTAACCAGTTATTTGGTTATGCAGTAAAGCATAAAGCGAATCACCTGATCATTGGCATCGTAAATGGTTTTCTGCCTTGTGGTTTAGTCTACCTGGCTTTGACCGGGGCATTAAATACAGGGGGTGTGAATACAGCTGTTGAATATATGTTCTGGTATGGAATGGGGACTGTTCCTTTGATGTTTATCGCCGGAATAAGTGCTGGTTTTACTTCGGCACTTTTCAGAAGAAAGCTGAATCAAATGATTCCTTACTTGATGGTTATGCTGGGCATCTG
The DNA here is from genome assembly GCF_040822065.1 of Pedobacter sp. WC2423. NCBI lineage: Bacteria > Pseudomonadati > Bacteroidota > Sphingobacteriia > Sphingobacteriales > Sphingobacteriaceae > Pedobacter > Pedobacter sp. WC2423. The sequence continues at coordinate 5,215,121 of NZ_CP162005.1, read as the reverse complement.
GTTTATCCTCCGGGGAATGGAATTGAATATCCCCTATTTGAGCCCGGCCGGAGCCGGAACTGCTATCTGTAACTGATCCGGATTTAATAGTATTACCCTGCCATACTAAATAACTGGGTCTGTGGCTGATTAGCATAAAGCCTTGAATCCAGTGCCATACAGATATTCCTTAAGAATCTTTTACCCAATACGGTTACTTTTAACTCAGTACCGCTGATCATCACCAGACCATCATCAGCAATTAACGCCATCCTTTCCAGGCCTTTACTGAAACCTGCACTCTGTTCCCCTGATTTAGCCCATGAGGTCTCCCCTTTGCACATCAGGTTTAAAATATGTCTTCTGATCACCAGGTCTTCCTGATCCAGGATATGGCCTTTAAAAACAGGTATTTTCCCTTCATTAACCAAGCTTATATAATCTTCTACCTTTTTCACATTCTGCGCAAAAGCAGTCCAGCTATCACTGATAGAAGAAACGCCTAATCCGATCATCAGTTTACTATACTGATGAGTGTAGCCCATAAAATTACGGTGTAGCTTCCCTTCTTTTTCAGCCTGATACAGGCTATCGGTCGCCAGGGTAAAGTGATCCATTCCGATCTCCACATAGCCACCTGCTTTCAGCATTTCGCGTCCTAATTCATATAATTCCTGTTTTAATTCAGCCGCAGGAAGATCCATTTCTGTATATCTGCGCTGTCCGGGTCTTACCCAGGGTACATGTGCATAACTGTAAAAAGCGATTCTGTCCGGACGTAAGGTCAATACCGAAGAAATAGTATCAGATAACCCTTCCATATTTTGTAAAGGAAGACCGTAAATCAAATCATAATTGATAGAATGGTAACCTGCATCCCTGGCTTGCTGTGTAACTAAAGCGACCTCTTCAACGCTTTGTATTCTGTTAATTGCAAGCTGCACTTTAGGATCAAAATCCTGAATACCTAAACTCAAACGCCCAAAACCCAATTGATAAAGTATATCTAAATGTGCCTGGGTTGTATTGCCTGGATGCCCTTCAAAACTGAATTCTGCATCTTCATGGATAACCGACTGATTAAGGATTCCGTCAATCAGCAGTTCCAGGTTTTCAGGACTAAAGAATGTAGGTGTTCCTCCTCCTAAATGCAATTCCCGGATCACAGGTTTACTATCAAATAATTTCTGATATAACTTCCATTCTTTCAGGACGGTTTCGATATAAGGATTTTCCACTTTGTGGTTGCGTGTAATACGGGTATTACATCCGCAATAGGTACACAAACTTTCACAAAAAGGCAAATGGATATATACGCTGATTCCATCCTGTTGATTACTGTGTGTGAATGACTTGCGCACTGCATAAGCCCATTTTTCCTGATCAAATCCTTCGGTGTCCCAATAAGGAACGGTAGGATAACTGGTATAACGGGGCGCGGCAACATGGTATTTTGCAATCAGTGTTTTAATGCTCATGATCCGGTGTTTTAGGGTGAACCTGATCACAGGCTTTTGAACAAACACAAGCAGCGCCTAAACAACGGTTCTGCTGCCATTTATCAAGGTTTAAGATAGTCTCTCTGGCTAAAGCAAGGGAGAGCTCATCAGTGGTATCTGCCATTAAAGAAACTGCCGGTACATTTGCAATTTTAATATTGCGCAGGGCAGCCGTTTCCTGGTTGATATGCTGGGTAGAGGTAGACCGGGTTGCGATATACTTTACGCCCAGATCAGCCAGGCTATTGATTACGGCTTCAGAAACCACATCATCTGTGAAAACAATAACAGCTTCTTTTCCTGCTGCATAGCTCACTGTATCCGGGCTTAGTGAATTGGATATTAACGTAATATCGTGTTTCTTGTGGTTGGCTATTGCCAGTGGCTCTTTTTCAAAAGATTTAATACTATAGGCTACTACTCTCATTCGGATCGATTTGTTAATGAGCAAAATTAACCCGAAAACAAGTGGCAGAGAATGAGGTTAGTCAGCCATAAATATGATCTGGATCAGTTTTTCATCTGCTGAAGTTTTGTCTGATCGAGGATTCCGATCTGACTGCCTTTTCTTTCTATAATGCCTTCATCTTTGAAATCACTTAGAATACGGCTGACCGTTTCAGTAGCCATTCCTGCCATTGCCGCAAGGTTATCTCTGGAGATCTTAAGGTTAATCTGGCCTTCTTGTTTTTCTAGTTTACACAGGCGCAATAATACCTCTGCCATCCTTTTACGAACAGAATGATAGGCTAATTGCAGCAACTGTTCTTCTTTATCCAGCAGGTTATTGGAAAGAATGTGAATAAACTGTCTGCCAACGTCAGGATAGCGGTTCAGCAGCTCTTCGAGCATTTCTTTTGGAAGCTGGCATATCGTTGTATCTTCCAAAGCTTCAGCAGTCTCGGCATAAGGTTCATTTAAAAGCAAAGCAGGGATACCGAAATATTCATCAGCACCATACATTCCTGTTAAAAGTTCTCTTCCGTCTTCAGTAAGTTTAATGGTTTTCACCTTTCCACTCAAAACCAGGTAGATCCCTGAAACGGTATCTCCTTCGTAATAAATAATCTGCTTCTTTTTAATGGTGCGGACTTTACGGTCCTGCATCAGTTTATCAAGTTCTTTCACTCCCTGGCTGGAGGAAACCAGTGTATTTAATTTATCAATTGACTTGCTGTAATAAAGTTCTTGTTTTTCTCTTTTGCTAAACCTGCTTTCTATTGCATTCAGCAGTTCTACATCATCGAAAGGTTTCACCAGGTAATCATCTGCCCCCATTTCCATCCCTTTACGCATATCCATTCTTTCGGCTTTTGCGGTTAAGAAAATAAACGGAGTAGCTGCGGTTTCCGGACTTTTATTCAGGAGATAAAGTACACCGTAACCGTCCAGTTCAGGCATCATAATATCGCAAAGAATCAGGTCTGGTAAATGACTATGCGCCATTTCTACTCCTGTTTTTCCATTATCTGCCTGGAAAACCTCGTAATCGGCCAATTCTAGTATTTCCGCTGTGCTTTCTCTGATATCATCATTGTCTTCAATAATTAATATCTTTTGTTTCTTATTTTCCATCCTGCTTGAATTCTGCCTGTTTATTGAAAGATAGGGTGAATTTAGTTCCTTCGTTAATTTTACTTTCAAATTGTACCTCACCATTCATCAAGCCCACATACCGCAGTACAATATTAAGGCCCAGGCCTGTACCCGGAATATTCCCTGTATTATGTGCTCTGAAAAATGGCTGGAATAAATGTCTTTGATCGGTATCGGGAATACCAATACCGTTGTCTTTCAAGGTAACCAGGTACTGATGTTCATTGATTTCAGTGTTAAACTCAATAAAAGTATTTTCCCCGGAATATTTGATTGCATTATTGATCAGATTGATCATGCAATTTTTCAACAGGTTCTGATCGAGTAAAACCATACTCTCCAGTCCTGTATGCTGATAAATAATATGCTGGTCCTGTTTGGCAATCATCTGCATCTCTTCGGTAATTTCTTCTGATAATTTAACCAGATCAAAGGGCTGAAATGCAGGCTCTACTCTTCCGGCTTCCAGTTTTTCCAGAGAGAGGAAATCGTTGAGGATTGTAGTCAGGTTACCGACTGCATTCTTTATTTTATGTACGTGTTTCTCAATATTTGCATTCTGAAATGGCTGTGCGTACTTTTCAATAAGAGAAGCAGAAAGCTGTACTGAACTTAGTGGAGTACGGAATTCATGGGATGCCATCGAGACAAACCTGCTTTTCATCTGGTTCAGCTCTTTTTCTTTTTCAAGCGACAAACTGACCTCTTCTTTAGCTTCTCTTAAAGCAGTTACTGTTTTTTTCAATGATTTAGTCCGCTCCTCTACCAGGTTTTCCAGTTCGGCCGCATAATCCTGTAAGCGTTCTTCTGCTTCTTTTTCTTTGGACAGATCATGGATGAATCCAGTATATATTTTACGGTTTTCATATTGAACTTCACTCACGGCAAGTCTGAAAGGAAAGGTAGTACCATCTTTCCGCAATCCTTTAACTTCTCTCCCTTTGCCAATGATATGTTTTTCACCCGTATTATGGTAATTGGCCAGGTAGCCATCATGCCTGGCTTTGTCCGGTTCAGGCATGAGTTTAGAGATGTTCTGTCCGATTACTTCGTCAATGGTATAGCCAAAAAGTTTAAGTGCCGCAGGGTTAAGGCTTTCTATTTTCCCTCTCTCATCAATGGTAATAATTCCATCAATAGCTGTTTCAATAATCGCCTCTAATAACCTTGCTTTTTCCATAATCGATTTTTACAAATATAGAAAATCTATTAACAGGCCAGTATTCAGAGGCCAGCAACTGTAATTAAAAGGATCGCTGCATGGATCAACAGGCTCAGGTAAAATACACCGATGGTTACCCTGGTACTTGCACTACTCATATTTGCCACAATGTTTGCAAAGAAGATCAGCATGCTGACTGCTAAACATGGGATCACATAACCGTCCAGAGAATAAACCAGTACAAAAGTTAATGGAACAAGGATCGTAGCATGTAAAACAATTGAGACTAAAAACCAGCCTAAGTGATTAGGTTTCTGGCTATCAGCAAAGTTTAGATATTTAGACCACAGACTGATGGATGGGGCGGTATTTAAGGTTAAAGTTGCCATAATATGTTGTTTTTCTTACTACAAATATCTGCGCATCTGCCGGGTCTATCTATGATTTCTGTCATGCTGGGTACAGGTATAAATCATAAAAAATAATGATACATGTCATATTTTATACCCGGATTTCTCCGCTATTTTGCCGTCCTACAGATAAAATAGAATTGCATGAACCACACTTTTCATATACCCGTTTTAGGATTAGGTTACTCCATTGACACTCCTTTAAAAGTAGCTAAATATGGTATTTCTTCAGTCCTTTCTATCGTTGACGATGAATTGACAGAGCGAATGAGAAAGTTTCATTCCGAAGCAAATAAACTTGATTATGTCCTGATCAAAAAAGAAGAAGAAGACGGGCGTGCAAGAAGGGTTACGGCCTACCTTGATTTGATTGGCAAATTGGTTGAACAGCAGTTTGAAACCTTAAGAGCTGAACCTTTTAACGAAGGTGCAACTATACATACTTATTTTGAACTTCTTCCGGAGAATTCTATACTAAAAAGTCAGTATCTGGAAATGCTTCAACTGGAAGAAGGTCTGGTGAAAGTAAGTTTACAAGCTCACCTGCGGCAGCAAATGAAAGCCGGAAATATTGATGTAAATATCATGTCTAAGGTGGATAAAGCTAATTATACAGTTAACCAGGAAAATCTGGGCAACGATTATACAGACGCACTGGCAGCGATGCGTGGTTTTGGAAACAGTACTTTATCTTCTGCTGTGGTCATTTCGGCGGGACTAAATCCAAGGCTCTATACTTATATGGAGAATTGCATCGATTTTTACCCGGATGCAAACGGCAGAATTAAAAAGAAGATCATCCTGAAGGTTAGTGATTTCAGGTCAGCGCTTATACAAGCGAAAATGCTGGCCAAAAAAGGATTATGGGTAACGGAATTCAGAGTAGAATCCGGATTGAATTGCGGCGGTCATGCTTTTGCGACCGAAGGTTTACTGCTGGGCCCAATATTAGAAGAATTTAAACAAAAGCGGAATGAGCTGCGCGAAGAGTTAACGGCCATTTATCAGGCAGCCTTATTGACCAGAGGGATTTCACTGGCCGGAACTCCGGTATTAAAATTTACTGCTCAGGGAGGAATTGGTACGGCAGGAGAAAATGATTTCCTGCTTAATTATTATCAATTGGATGCTACAGGCTGGGGAAGCCCGTTTCTACTGGTTCCGGAAGCGACTAATGTTGATGCGCAGACTTTGGAGGCTTTAGCGAATGCACAGCAGGATGATTTCTATGTTAGCAATTCTTCACCGCTGGGGGTATTGTTCAACAATTTCAAAAACAGTACTATTGAAGAGCAGCGTTTACAACGGATAGCCAAAGGAAGACCGGGCAGTCCATGTACCAAAAAATTCCTTTCTACAAATACTGAATTTACTGAATTACCTATTTGTACTGCTTCCAGAGAATATCAGCGACTGAAGATTAAACAGTTAGAAGCGACAGAACCGGATCCTGTACTTTTTACAGAGAAATTTGAAGCGATCACAGAAAAAATATGTTTGTGTGAAGGATTGTGTGCTTCTGCTTATTTGAAAAATGACCTGTTAAAGCCAAGGGAGAATAAAGCAGTGAGTATTTGTCCGGGTCCTAATCTTGCTTATTTTTCTAAACAATATACATTGAAAGAAATGATCAGTCATATTTACGGAAGGGAAGCCATTACTTTTAAGTTTAACCGTCCGAATTTATTTATCAATGAGTTGCATTTATATGTTGATTATCTAAAGAAAGATCTGACTGCGCAACTGCATGATCTGAATGCGAAAAAGACTAAATATTTTGAGAAGTTCAGAGCAGAGTTATTTAAAGGAATTAATTATTACAGGGAGCTGATTCCAGAGCTAAAGCTTCAGACAGATATAGCTACACAAGAATTGCATCAGCAGCTACAGAAGGCAGAAGAAAAGTTAAAATTAATTACACAGGTACTTGACCCTGTCAGCGTTCAGGGCTAAGAATAAAGGGCATTTTGTTACAACAAAATGCCCTTTTAATTTTGGCTGTCTCCATCCTGCGAACGCAAAGATTTAAACAAAGTAATTATTTCATCTTCGCCTGAATAGCTTTTGCTTTTTCATAATGGCCGGTAATAATTGGCAGCATCTTTTTAGCAAAATCACTTACTTCTTTTGAAGTGGAAACTGCAGCACCTTTAAATAAGGTAATGGTTTTATCATGATCGGTTACCATCATATCAATATAGTGATGATCAAAGGCAGTGCCTGTCATTGTTTTCATCATATCCATATGTGCTTTATCTTCTGCTGGAAATGCTGAAGGCAAAATAATCTTATCTTTTTCTGCTATTGCTTTAAGTTCTGCATTTGCTTTAGCATGGTCTTTAACCATTTCTTCTGCAAAAGCTTTCACCTCAGGATTGGTTGATTTTTGAGCAATCTTACCTAAATCAACTTCCATCATTCCGCCAAGAGCAGCTTTTTCCATAAAGGTTGCTACATCTCCGTCAACTTTGGATTGATTGGTTGGATCTGAAGGTGTGGCACCACTCATTTTTGAGTCCATTTTCGAACTGTCTGATTTGCTGGAATCCATGGCAGTAGAATCTCCTTTATTGCCACGGTTCTCCGGACTTGTACAAGCCTGAATAGAACAGGCACCAATAACTAACAAGCCAAATAAACTTAATCGGTTCATAATCGTATTATTAAAATAAGTTTTGTTTATCCAATTAACAATTATAACTGGAAAAGGTTTCTATTATAAATCAAAACATAACTGTAATTTCGCATAAACAAAACTTATGCTAATGAACCCGACATGATTAAAATAATTATTAAACCCGCAGGGCAATAATTATTTTAATCATCAAAGGCTCCATCTAACAGAAAAAAAACAAATACATAAATAAGATGAACACAATACTCAAAACAACACTTTTAGTTGCACTGGCTATCAGCTTAAATGCAGACCTGAAAGCACAGGGAATCAGTATTCCCCAACCAAGTTCCGGCCAGACCTTAATACAGGATTTCGGCCTTGGAAAAATAACAGTTAAATATTCCCGCCCAAATACTAAAGGGCGTAAAGTATTCGGAGAACTTGAACCTTATGGATCAGTTTGGCGTACTGGTGCAAACGGCGCAACAACAATTACTTTCACTGATAACGTGACTTTAGAAGGTCAGGCAGTACCTGCGGGTGATTATGCTTTATTTACTATTCCGGGTAAAACTGAATGGACAGTAATTCTAAACAAAAACACCAAACAATGGGGCGCTTATGACTATAAAGAATCAGAAGATTTTTTAAGGTTCAAAGTTAAACCAGGCACTGCAAGAGATAGAGCAGAAACATTTACGATCGGTTTTACTGATGTGTTGCCAACAAAAGCTGTGATGCAATTAGCCTGGGAAAATGTTGTAGTACCTATCCATATGACGACAGATATTGATGCCAAAGTAATGGCAAGTATTGACGAGGCGATGAAAGGTGATAAGAAACCATACTTCCAGTCAGCTATTTACTATCTGGAAAATGGAAAAGACCTGAACAAAGCAATGGAATGGATGAATGCAGCGGATACAGCTGATGGTGGCAAAAGTCCATGGGTAAAACTTTGGAAAGGCCGTGTTCAACTTAAAATGGGCGATAAGAAAGGTGCAGCGGAAAGTGCAGCAGCTGGTATTAAAATAGCAACCGAAATTAAAAACCCTGAATACATACGTTTAAACACTGCTTTATTGGCTGACGCGAAGAAATAGTCTTAAAAACACTTCCTTTAAAAAGGGTATCTTAATTCAAATTAAGATACCTTTTTTTTGTTTGTTCACTCCTACAGGTTTAACGACAATGGACAAACTGAGCAAAGGTTCTATATTTTATGCAGACTTCCTCTTCACTAGTTTCCAATTTTTCCTGATGACCAGCTGAAACAATAAAGAGAACAATACCACCAGCAAACAGCCAATCACATTCAGCCATAAATAAGCAACTACTTTCTGATAACCACAAATGCAAACCACAGCTTCAGTTGCAATAGCAGCGTAAAATACAGCTCTGCCATTGACATGTTTTAAATAGAAAGCCACTAAGAATACCCCAAGGATAGTCCCATAAATATAAGAACCCAGGATATTGACAGCTTCAATCAGATTCCCTATTTTACTGGCATATAAAGCCATTGCAATACAAACCAGCCCCCAGATAACGGTTGACCATCTTGATGCTTTCAAGTAATTTTCTTCGGTCGCATTCTTATTGATTAATCTTTTATAGATATCAATTACACTGGTAGAAGCCAGTGAATTCAGCGCACTTGCAGTAGACCCCATAGAAGCCAGAAAAATAATTGCAATAAGCAGACCTATCAGACCCTTAGGCAGATATTTGGTCACAAAGCTTAGAAAGATATAATTGTTATCATTAACATCGGCACCGGGATCATTTTGCAGCATCAGGTCTGTGACCTGCTTACGCACAACTTTGGTTTGTTCATCCGCCTTCTTCAATGCAATTCTTTGCTGATCAATTACAGGTTTATTCTGCTGATCTAAAGCAGCATCCAATTTATTAACCTCTGTCTGTTTCTCTTCAAAGGCTTTTTCATAATCCTTTTTCAGCTGATTCAACTGTGGATTATATTTGCTTTTCTCCAGTTTATTCAGCTCAAAACTATTAAAGAATACTGGCGGCTTATTATACTGATAAAAAGTAAAAACCAATACCCCGATCAAAAGTATCAGAAACTGCATGGGTATTTTCACCATTCCGTTCATGAGTAACCCAAGCCGGCTTTCACTCACCGATGCACCAGTTAAATACCGGCCCACCTGGCTTTGATCCGTTCCAAAGTAAGATAGCTGAAGGAAAAAACCACCTATTAATCCACTCCAGACCGTATAAGGATTATTCCAGTCAAACTTAAAATCAATTGCATTGGTTCTGCCCATCTTTCCGGCGATACTGATAGCTTTACCAAATCCGATGTTTCCAGGAAGTAAATGAACAACCATAATTCCGGCAGCAAATAAGCCGCAGAAGATAATACTCATTTGCAGCATTTGTGTATAGGAAACAGCTTTTGTACCTCCATAAACAGTATAGGCGACTACAATACCACCAATGACTAAAGTAGTATAGGTCGTATTGATATCCAGAATAGTAGACAGGATAATAGAAGGTGCATAGATGGTAATCCCTGTAGACAGCCCTCTTTGTATTAAAAAAAGAAAAGCAGTCAATGCCCTGGTATTTAAATCAAAACGCTGTTCCAGATATTCGTAAGCTGTATAAACTTTTAGCCGGTGAAATATCGGGACAAAGGTTACACATAATACAATCATGGCCAGCGGCAAACCAAAGTAAAATTGTACAAAGCTCATTCCCGAAGAATAAGCCAGTCCCGGAGCAGACAAAAAGGTAATTGCACTCGCCTGGGTAGCCATCACCGACAGGCATACACTGTACCATGGCAGTGACCGGTTCCCCAATAAATATCCATCAATGTCTTTTGCACCCCTGCTCTTGTAAACGCCATAAGCGACAATTGCAATCAGTGTACAACATAAAACTGCCCAGTCAATATAACTCATTCAAAATATCGGGTAAATAGGTAAAAGCACAGGATCAGGAAAACCAGCCAGCCTGCCAGCAAACAGTAAAATTGTTTCCAGCTTTTCACAAAAGGTGGCAGTTCAGTGCTGCGTTTTTCAGTTTTCATTACTGTGCTGTATTTTTTGAAATCAGGTTCACAAATAATCTGTATGCCCCGGGAACACCGGCGGGCAACTCTCTGAAAAAGGCCAGTGAAGTATAAACAAATTTACCTTTTCCATAATCAGTGACGAGCAATGAACCATTGCTTGCTTGTTCTCCGGTATCATTCATCTGTAAAACCGGGGTATAATGTGCATCAATACCGGTGGCAAAATATAAGCCGCGTTCCTGAATCCAGCCGTCAAAATCTTTCGCTGTAATTTGATTAGGGAAGTTTAATACCGGATGAGCTGGTTGCAAAAAAGTAACTTTTGCATCTTCTTCGGTGACCCTGTCACGGCTAAGCTGGAAAGGATAAGGCCCCAGCTCTGTAATTTTCAGCGGCGCATTCACATTGTACTGAACCAGTAAAACACCACCATCTTTAACATAACGCATTAGCTTTGGCTGCATGAGTGCTATTTTCTCATTGATGTTATATAAACGTACACCAGTAATAATCGCATCATAACCAGAAAGGTTACCGTTCATGACCTGGCTTTCAGTAAGCATGGTAACCTGGTAGCCAATTTGTGTGAGTGATTCCGGAATTAAATCTCCGGCCCCTGCGATATAACCTATCCTTTTACCGGCAAATTTCAAATCAACTCTTTCCACACGGGCTTCTGCTACAGGAAATAATGTCTGTACCGGGATATGATCATATCCGATCACCTTCAGCCCCTTTTGATAGGTTTCTCCATCTACCTTTACGGATAAAGAGAGCTGCCCATCAGACACCTGACCAGCAGGTGTAACCGTGAATTCAACATTTTGCTCCTCTGCTTTTCCATGAATTTCAAAATCAACCTTTTCCGGAGTAATCTTCCATCCCGAAGGAACAGCTGGCTGAAGAACACCTTTGGCATTTGCTTCAAAACTCTTTAGCTGTACAGTAATTGTTTTAGGAGAATTATTGGTAAAGACAAAAGAATGTTCGGCCAGCGTAGCAGTAACAGGAGGTGCAACCACTAAAGGCTGATAGAGTTCTCCTTTTACCGGATCTGTATGTTTGTAAACCAGTGGCCGCGTAACTTCAATGAATTGATTACCAAATAGTACTTTGAAAACCCCGGCAGCAGGAACTACGGCTTCTGGTAAACTCAGATTTTTCAGAGAATCAATGATATAACTACCTATAGGATGTTTTTTCTCCAGCCAGTAAGGCTGCGTCAAGCCGATTTGACGCGCTGAGATTTTAAATTCTCTCGTTAGCATATGGTCGGGTATCAATTCTGCTGTATAATGCGGATTTAATTCCTGTAAAGAGATCGTGATCGGGGAATACTTTCTTACTCTTGATATGGCATTGATAGTTACAGGGATTGAATCATTAATCGCATAAGATGGCTCTGGAACCGTAGTTTCTATCCAGATACCAGCACAGGCTAAAATCAGTTCATCCAGCTGTTTATGTTTAAAAGGCAGATCTCTGACTTCTTCTTTCAACTGCAATAACGCATTGATAGATTTTGAAGGATCAGCAGCATCATAGTCACCAATTAGTCTGTTGAGTATTTGCTGCGCTTTTTCTGTCCCTTTATTTCTGTCGAGATCCAGGTTTACCCCATCAAACAGATCCGTTTTGGCTGCCTGCCCACCTACCGGGCTGAAAAATTCAATAGCTGAACCACGCTGTTTTGCAGATCCGAAACCTTGACTTTTATGATTAGAACGGCTTTCGGCTGCAATTTCACCATAACCTTTTCCCAATAAAGGATTATAAACGCCAACATCGATTTTCAGCTGATCATCGGCTGTAGTATTAGTAGACCCAAAATTAAAGGTATTCCATAAAATACGTTTTGTCTGCCAGACTTTAACTTGTTTTAACTGTTCAGGAAAACGTTTAGGATCTGCGGCAGCAATGAAAGCTTCTCTGGCAAGAATTGCAGAAGCTGCATGATGTCCATGACCTGCACGCGCATCTTCCGGGAAACGCGTAATAATCACATCTGGCTGAAACTTGCGAATCACCCAGACCACATCCGAAAGGATCTGTTCTTTATTCCATATTTTAAAGCTTTCTGCTGAATTTTTAGAGAAACCGAAGTCGTTTGCCCGGGTAAAAAACTGTTCTGCACCGTCCATCCGTCTTGCGGCCAGGAGTTCCTGTGTACGAATCAATCCTAATAATTCTCCTTGTTCGGTGCCAATCAGATTTTGTCCGCCATCACCCCTGGTCAATGACAAGTAACCTGTCCGTACTTTTCTCTCTTTAGCGAGATAAGCCAATAGCCGGGTATTTTCATCATCAGGGTGCGCAGCAATATATAATACACTTCCAGTAACGTTTAAACTGGCTAATCCCTGCCTGATTTCCGCAGCATTCAATTCAACTTGCTGGGCTTTCCCAAAAAATGGGGCATAGGATAGTAAACAAAGAAAAAACAGACGATTCCGCATAACAGGGTTAGATCAATTGTCGAAAATAATTAAAATAACCCTGTCTATTGGTTTATTTGAAAATAAATATTGGTAACAATGTTGTCAAATTATAGCAGGATTTTACTGCTCACTTCTTTATCAATGCTGATAAAACCAGGATATTTCACTAAAACCCCTCCTACCATAATACCAGGTCTGATTTTAAGTGTCACCAATCCTTTTCTTTCTGAACCGCCACTGGCACCGCCACGCAAAAATTCTGAGATTTCAGACATCACTTTCTGGTTAGAAATAAACTGATAAACATTCACGTTCAAATCTACAGGTACAACTACAGACTGACCTGCGGGAATACTTACCTGCTGATTCACAAAACCGTTAGCCAGTTCCTGTTTATTAATCAGCACTTTATATTCAAACTGATTGATTGCAGCAAGATTACCTGATGGATTGGAAATTTCCATATTTAATCTTGCACGGAAAGGTACATCTCTTCTAAGCAGTCCAAATGCCAACCCTGGCAAGCTCGCCAGATTGATATCCTGACCATTCATTATTTTTTTTACATCTGCCCCGGCCACTGAAAGGTTCTCAGCCGAAACGATTTTGTATCTACAATTTTCAAGTGCTTTGATTTGCTGTGCCTGTTTATTCACGCCACATCCCATCACTGTCATTACCGTCAGGCAAATCAATACTATCTTCTTCATATATATTTATTTAATATTCTACTAATAACGGTTTAAACGGGAATTATTGTCCAGCTAGTAACCTCTTCTTGATCTGGCAGACTTCTGGCTGATCAGGCTGTCTATGCTCAATCTTCCGCCACCGGCAAATAATAATACAATGTAAGTCAGCAGATAATGAATAGCCAGTTCTTTTTCACTCAGTCCTTCATTACCATGGGCAACAAAAATAGCGATCAGCATAGTGACCATTAATGGCAAAACAGCTAAGCGTACGGCCAGTCCCAGAAGAATCAATACAGAGCAGATTACTTCTGCAAAAACAGCTAAAGCTAAAGTTGCAGTATCACCAAGGCCAATAGGGTCCATAAATTTAATTTCACCACCAGCAAGCAGCATTTCCAGTTTAGGTACTCCGTGAGAAAGCATCAGGCCCGCGATACTAATCCTTAAGATCAGTAAAACAATATCAAGTCCTCTGTGATTGTAATTGGTGTTAAATAGTCTGATCATCGGTCTGTATGAGTTTAATTTAAGCGTAAACTTAATATTTTTCTATGAATCAACAACAATCCTGCCGCTTCTTATAGTGCCAGAGATCTACAGAACCCGCTAATTGCATCTTTTAAAATCATCTTTTTAAAAGATGCGGTTTTACCACTGTTTTCAATCATCTGGATAGAAACAAGGCCATGCAGGATTGACCAGTAGCCATGGTATTTCAGGAAATAATCTGCTTCTTCATTCTTGTTCTGGATTAAAGCCTCCCGTATAGTAGAAACCAGAATACTGGTCATTTCTTTGATTTCTGTAATCTGATTGACCATTTCACAAGCTGGAATGCCCAGACCAAACATCAATTGATAGTATTCTTTATTTTCAAAAGCAAAATCCCAATAGGCAATCGCCATCACTTCGAGCTGATCTGCGGGTAAAGTCACCGAATTTTTCGCTTCTTGTAAAGCTAAAGCCAATTTCTGATAGCCTTCTTTGGAGAATTCAAGCAATATGGCTTCCTTATTTTCAAAGTGATTGTAGATAACCGGAATACTATATTCTATCGCGTCAGCGATCTTCCGGATAGAAAGTGATTGCCAGCCATCAGTTACAACCATATGCCATGCGGCTCCCAGAATTCCAGTACGGATTTCTTCTTTATGACGCATTTTGCGTTCCACGATTCCCATTTAATCTACCTAAGTTAACACTGTTAGCAAATATAAGCCTATTATCATATCATTCAGAAAGGACAGGGAATTTTGACTTAGCTGCAACAATCATATACTGATGACTATAGTCAATTGTCAGGAATAGATCAGAGCTCGTCAGAAAATCGATTTTTTAACATCAGCCTGAAAGTCAGATTAATCCTCGCCCCTACAACGAGCGTCGTTTTCGGTAAACGTTGTTCCCAAAACTCCTGTGTCTGGTTTTTCACGAGCAGGACACTGCCATGCTCCAGTTCTAAAGAGACTACAGGTACTTTTGCCTTATAATCTCTGAATTGAAAAATTCTTGTTGCCCCAAAACTTACCCTGACAATCACAGGGTATTCACCTAATGCATGCGCATTATCCCGGTGCCAGGCCATATAATCTTTCCCATCCCGATAATAATTCAGTAAACATTCATTGAATGAAGTCTCAAATTTCGCCTCGAGTTTCGCTTTAATATTCAACAATGGTACGGTCCAGTAGCTGGCTTTCAGTATTAATCCCCGATCATGATATTCCGCATGTTCATCGCCAAAAAAAGCCGTCAAATGAGGCTGCACTCTCTTTTTACCAAATTTGATAACGGATTCCTGTATCCAGGAAACATCACTCTTCAAATGATCAAAATAAGTATCACTTTCTTGTACAGTAAAGAAATCAGGGAATAGCACTGCCTCTCCATGTGATGGAAGGATGTTTTGGTGATCTGCGTCAATCAGTTGTTGCATACGATACGAATTGAGATACTTTGCAGGATCAGATAGCGTCTTTTATACTAAACAATTATACAGCTGATATTGTTGGGGAATACTAAAAATTATCGGCCAGTATGTTCTTTATAGGAGGCTACAAAAAGCACGCTGACCGACGGGTATAGCTTATCCTGTAAAAACAGGATAAGTGAATTTATTCATTAAATCAGAACAGAGATTAAGCTGTTTCTAATTTTACTATATTTCTGTAAGGAAAAGAATTGAAGATATGACGACGTGCAAATCTTCCTGGAGAATCTGCATTTACCAATTTCACATAAATTGCTTTTGGAACTTCAAAATACTCATATCCGCTTCCGTCAAGGAAATGAACTGTAAGTACCAGGCCAGCCCAGTTATAATCAGCAATACCACATGAAGTGATTGTACTTGTATATTCTTCAATTGAGCCAGCAAGTGTTTCAGGAGCAATGCTAACCAGGAAATGATAGGCTTCAATAATTTCTTTACTTTTTGTTTCAGCAGCTAATTTAGCTTCATCACTTTCTTGAAATTTATCAGGATGATATTCCTTCATTAAATTTCTGTAAATGGTTTTAAGCTCTTTCAGCTCGGCATCTTTTTGAACACCTAACAATTTTCTGTAATCGACAATCTTCTTCATAATATATTTAATGCAATTATTGTTCGCATTTAACAGGCTGAAATTCAGGATCAACCCATAATAATGACTAACAATTTTGCAAAGGTACAATTTTATATGGGAAAGAAAGATTAAGCTTTGATTATCATTAAATTAATAATCAAATTACTACACAGTGTGTAGCAATTTGATTAAAGGCGCCAAATAAAATTGTTATGAGCTTCAGTTAAAACTCTCCACAAGTGCAGAATTTCATACCCCCCTTAATCACTCAACATTTTAACCCCATTTTAATCCGGTTTTAACAAGACTTTAATTATCCCATTTTACTTTTGTTCAAACAAAACACACCATAAGCCTGTCCGGCCCATATTTATAAAACCCGGACAGACTTTAAATCACATCACTAACCAAAAGAATATGCTTCAGCACCCTATTTTAGCCGCATTGGGCACACCAGAAATCCTAGTTATCCTGGTTGTTGTGTTACTCCTTTTTGGAGGTAAAAAAATCCCTGAACTGATGAAAGGCCTGGGTCAGGGTGTTAAAGAGTTTAAAGATGGTCAAAAAGGGAATGAATGAGTTTGGATTTAGATAGTTACCTTTGTGGCTCAACCAACCCCGAGCAGCAAATGTTTAATATCGGATTAGCAGAAGATGATGTGAAAATAGCCAGCCTGGTTAAAACCGGACTGGAAGAGCATAATTATAATGTTACTACTATCCCTGATGGCATAATGGCCCTTTATACTTTTCAGGAAGAGCAATTCGATCTGCTGATTCTCGATGTCATGATGCCGGGCATGAACGGTATTGAAGTTTGCCGTCAGATCAGACAAACCAATAAAGATGTTCCGATCCTGATGTTAACCGCATTAGGTTCCATTGATGATAAAGTACTGGGACTTAATTCCGGTGCTGACGATTACCTGGTCAAGCCCTTCCACTTCAAAGAATTGCTGGCCCGTATTGAGGCGATGCTCAGAAGACAGCAAACTGTACAAAGCCAGCTTAAACACACCCTTGGTTTTGAAGATATCCTGATGGATACTTATTCCAAAACTGTTCAGCGCGCAGGTAAAGATATTACACTTACTGCGAAAGAATTCACGCTGCTTGAACTCTTCCTTAAAAACCCAAACCGCCTTTTATCCAGACAATATATCGCAGAGAATGCCTGGGATATTAGTTTTGATACCGGCACCAATGTGATTGATGTTTATGTAAACTTCCTGCGCAATAAGATCGAAAAAGGATTTGACAAGAAAATAATCCATACGAAAATCGGTATGGGCTATATCATGAAATAAACAATTCCATGAAGATCAAAGACCGTCTGGCTTTATATTTCACGCTGATCAGCACAGTTACACTACTATGTGTATTATCAGTTACCTATTTCACCTTCAAAAAGGTGATGGAGTCAGAATTTTTTGACCGCCTGACTGACCGGACTATGGTAACAGCCAAGCTTTACCTGGAAGCAGATGAAATTTCGGACGATGCTTTAAATAAAGTAAGAACACAATATCTGGAAAAACTGAACGGAGAAGTCATCCGTATTTACAATGAGCGTAACAGTGCCACTTTTATTGGTGATGACCAGCAATTCTGGAGCAGTCAGACTATTGACAGAGTAAGAGAATTAGGGAAAGTCCGTTTCAAAGAAGGAGAAAGACAGGTCGTTGGAATTTTCTATAAGGATAATCAGGGTGATTTTGTGATCCTTGCCTCTGCAGTAGATCAAAGTACAACGCTAAGAATCCATAAATTATTAAAAGTAATGATTGGCGTGTTCATCATTATCTTTCTTGGCTTGCTGCTTTCGGGCAGATGGATCGCCAAAAGAATATTAGCCCCGCTTGATGTATTCATTGGCCAGGTCAAATTAATCAAGTCGAATAACCTCCATTTCAGGGTA
Source organism: Pedobacter sp. WC2423 (assembly GCF_040822065.1). Lineage (NCBI taxonomy): Bacteria > Pseudomonadati > Bacteroidota > Sphingobacteriia > Sphingobacteriales > Sphingobacteriaceae > Pedobacter > Pedobacter sp. WC2423. The sequence goes on along the minus strand of NZ_CP162005.1, from coordinate 5,197,194 downwards.
GCAGAAGGAACCAATAAAGATGAGATCACTTTACTGGCACAGAATTTCAACAACCTGATGGAGCATCTGGAACACTCTTTTATCCTGCAAAAGACATTTGTTGCCAACGCCTCTCACGAACTGCGTACCCCGGTTACCCGGATGATTATCGGAGCTGAAATTGCGCTTTCTAAAGACCGCCAGAAACAAGATTATGAAAAAGCACTGCACTCGGTACTGGAAGATGCTGAAAAATTAGAAAATATCATTACCGCTCTTTTTAATCTCGCACAGGCCGATCTGGAATATAGTTCTTCACTCGCCGAGAAAATCCGTATAGATGAACTGATCTGGCAATTGCAAGCAGAATGGAACAAGCGTAAAGGCCCAAACAAACTGCTGGTGGAAATGACAAATCTCCCGATGACAGACGATAGCCCTTTAATCCTTACGGCAAATTCTACCTTACTACAAATCGCACTCGACAATATCATCAGCAATGCATTCAAATTTTCAGATGACCAGCAAGTTAGCTGCCATCTGGATATCTCACCTGCCGGAATGACTTTGACTATCAGTGATCACGGTGCAGGCATAGCTCAAGATAAATTGAAAGAAATCTTCAAACCCTTTTACAGTTCTTCCCATAAAGTAGAACATGCAGGCAATGGAATGGGCTTATATATGGCACACAAAATCATCACACTTTTTAACGGAAAAATCACAGTAACGTCATCTAATGCTACTGGAACCACTTTCTGCATTGAATTTCATTCATTTTAATCAGTTTTTAATATCCCTTTAATTCACCTTTAATTTCATGAAATTAGATTTGTTTAAATATTTAAGCAAATGACCTCTAACTTCCTGAAAAATCAACTGTTAATCTTCGGCTTCGCCCTGCTAGGCTTCTCCGGAAATGCTGCAGCTCAGGCAACTGACACGCTCAAAATCAGTTTGCCCGAAGCAGAAAAGCTGTTTATACAGAACAATTATCAATTAATCGCCCAAAACTATCAGACAGATCAGGCCAGGGCAGAAATTATTACGGCCAAACTATTTGACAACCCGGAACTCAATGTAGAGACCCAGTTATATAACTCTAAAACTAAAAGATTCTTCGAAACTTCTAAAACAAACGGAGAATATCAGGCCTCTATTTCTCAACTGGTTAAACTTGCCGGAAAAAGGAATAAAAACATTCAGCTTGCTAAATCAGGCGTAAAATTAGCAGAATATCAATATTTCGATCTGATGCGCACACTAAGATTTAACCTGCGTTCTAATTTCTATAAAACTTATTTCGCGCAGCAATCTGCAAAGCTTTATCAACAACAAATCAGCTCTTTGCAAAAACTGCTTTCTGCATCAGAACAGCAATTGAAAATGGGAAATATCGCAATGAAAGATATTATCAGGATCAAATCACTGGTTTACAGCTTACAAACAGAATACAATAACCTGGAAAACAGTATTGAGGATATGGAAACAGACCTTAAACTGATGACCAACCTGAAACCAGATACAAATCTTCAACTGGTGATGGATCCTTCAGAAGAACAGGGCTATCAATTAGATAAAGCAGTTTATACCAACCTGCTGGATTCTGCCCGTACTAACCGTGCAGATTTGAAAATGACACAAACCGGAATTGATTACGCACAAAAAGCACTCAGCGTACAAAAAGCGAATGCTGTACCCGACGTACAATTCTCTTTAACCTATGATTTGCAAGGAAGTTACCCGAACAATTATACCGGATTAGGTATGCATATCCCACTTCCTTTATTTAACAGAAACCAGGGAGAGATTAAAAAAGCGAAAATTGCTATTGATGCTGGAAAAAACCAATTAAATCAGCAAGAATCTGCTTTACAAAATGAAGTTTTCAACAGCTATAAATCAGCTTTAAGAACGGAGAGCCTGTATAAAGGTTTCGATAAGAACTTTAGCACTGACTTTGATAAACTGATCGGCGAAGTGATTAAAAACTTCAAAAGCAGAAACCTGAGCCTGCTGGAATTCATGGACTTCTATGATTCCTATAAAGAAAGCACCCTGCAAATGAATGACCTGAAATATCAGCGAATGAATGCCAAGGAAGAAATCAATTATGTAACCGGTACTACAATTTTCAAATAATACAAACATGCAAACCCAAACCAAACAACTCAGCAGGCTGACTATTGGCGTAATTACCGCTTTCATATTTTTACAAAGCTGTACAGAACACGTTAAAGAACCGCCCAAAGATGAAAAATTCGCCCTTACTGATTCCCTGATCAACAGACTATTGATCGATACAGTTAGAAATCCGAATAGTGAAACCGACTTAAGCTTCTCTGCCAAGATAGCTCCGAATGAAGAAACGACAGCGAAAATATTTCCGATGGTGAGTGGAAATGTCCGTTCAGTTCCAGTTAAACTAGGTGACCGCGTAACTAAAGGACAAGTATTAGCCACTATGGGAAGTCCGGAAATGGCCGGATACGATAAAGAGGCGATCAGCTCTTCTGCCGAGTTGAGAAATGCAGCAAGAAGCATGAAACTTGCTGAAGACCTCTATAAAAGTGGCTTATCATCTGCCAGAGATCTGGAAGAAGCTAAAAATAATTACCTGGTTAAACAGGCAGAAGAGAAACGCAGTAAAGCAGTACTGAACCTGAATGGCGGAAGTGTCAATGGAACTTATACTTTGAAATCACCAATTTCCGGTTTTGTGATTGAGAAAAATGTGAATAGCAATATGCAGCTCAGACCTGACAATAGTCAGAGTTTGTTTACCGTAGCTGATTTATCTACTGTATGGGCACTGATTAATATCTATGAATCAGATATTGCCAGTATTAAAGAAGGTGATGAGGTAAAAATCGCCATCCTCTCCTACCCTGAAAAAGTTTTTACAGGTAAAATTGATAAAATTTATAATATCCTGGATGAAGACAGTAAAGTGATGCATGCCAGAGTAAGTATTCCGAATCCTGGTTATTTATTAAAACCAGGTATGATGGGAACGGTACAAATCGCCTCAAAATCTGATGTGAACTTGCCATCTATCAATGCGAACAACATCATTTTTGACGAGAATAAAAATTATGTCCTGGTACTGGATAAGGTAAAAAAAGTACGTATACAACAAGTAGAGATAGGGAGAAAATCGGGAGATAAGGCCTATATCAGTAAAGGACTACAACCAGGCGACCGTATTGTTGCCTCCAAACAGGTATTCCTTTATGAAAGCCTTAAAGACTAATTTTCTTACACCAGATAAAAATTCACTATAATGAATAAATTCATTAAGACGATCATAGGTTTTTCCCTAAAAAATAAGATCTTCATTTTCTTTGCTACCCTGGTGATGATCGTAGCTGGTTACCTGAGCTTTAAGCACACCACCATCGAGGCTTTTCCAGATGTAACCAATACGAATGTTACGATTATTACACAATGGCCGGGCCGTAGTGCCGAGGAGGTAGAAAAGTTTGTAACCAGACCGCTTGAAATAGCAATGAACCCGACCGAAAAAAGAACCAGTATCCGTTCTTCTTCGCTATTTGGTTTATCTATCGTTAAAATAACATTTGAAGACGATGTAGATTATGCCTTTGCAAGAGTTCAGGTTAACAATCACATTGCCGAAGCAGATATCCCGGCAGGTGTAAATCCTGAAGTTGAACCTCCTTACGGGCCAACGGGTGAGATTTTCCGTTATACTTTAAAAAGCGACAAGAAATCAATCCGGGAATTAAAAACATTGCAGGATTGGGTAGTAGAGAGAGAATTGCTTTCTGTACCAGGCATCGCCGATGTGGTGAGTTTTGGTGGAGAGGTTAAAACCTACCAGATTACTGTTGATCCACAAAAATCTATACAATATGGAGTAACTGCAGCTGAACTTTTCGAGGCGGTATCCAAAAGTAATATCAACGTGGGTGGTGATGTAATCAACCAGGGCGGTCAGGCTTATGTAGTTCGTGGAATTGGCGTACTCAATAATATTGATGAGATCAACAATGTGATTGTAGACAATGTAAACGGGACACCAGTTTATGTAAAAACCATTGCCGACGTCACAGAGAGTGCTTTACCAAGATTGGGGCAGGTTGGCAGGGACAATGACCCTGATGTGGTAGAAGGGATTGTAGTGATGCGTAAAGGCGAAAACCCGAGCGAGGTATTAACCCGGTTAAAAGAGAAGATTAAAGATATCAATGATAATATCCTGCCGCCGGATGTGAAGATCAATACTTTCTATGACAGAGAGAACCTGGTAAATTTCGCAATCCATACGGTAATGCACAATATGATGGAGGGGATTATCTTCGTTACTGTTATTGTGTTCTTATTCATGGCAGACTGGCGGACTACGCTGATTGTGTCTATCATCATTCCACTGGCTTTACTATTTGCCTTTATTTGTTTGAAATTAAAGGGAATGTCTGCCAACTTACTGTCGATGGGGGCGATTGACTTCGGTATTATTATAGACGGGGCCGTGGTGATGGTCGAGGGAATTTTTGTTGCCCTGGATCACCGTGCGCAGGCTGCCGGAATGCAAAAATTCAATGGCCTGAGTAAACTCGGGATCATTAAAAGAGCTTGTTTAGAGAATGGTAAAGGTATATTCTTTGCCAAACTAATTATCATTACAGGGTTACTACCTATTTTTACCTTTGAGAAAGTTGAGGGGAAAATGTTCTCCCCATTGGCATGGACGTTAAGTTTTGCTTTACTGGGTGCATTGATCCTCACTTTTACTCTGGTACCTGCACTGGCAAGTGTCCTGTTAAACAAAAATGTAAAAGAGAAACACAACTTCTTTCTGCGTGCCATTACCAATGGAACAATCCGGTTTTACAATGCTTGTTTCAAAGCGAGAAAACTGGTATTCGGCATCTCACTGGTGATCCTGGTCCTGGGCTTATTCAGTTTCAAATTCCTGGGTACAGAGTTTCTGCCATCGCTTGATGAGGGCTCTATTTATGTGCGTGCAAGTGCACCGCTGAGTATCTCATTAGATGAAACTAAAAAACTATCTAATGAGATCCGCAAGATCTTCCTTCATTTTGATGAGGTCAAACAAGTAGTCTCTCAAACCGGAAGACCTAATGATGGTACTGATGCGACAGGTTTTTACAATATGGAATTCCTGGTTGACATTTATCCGAAGGATGAATGGAAGCGCAAAGAGAGTAAAGAGCAGCTGATTCAGCGCATGCAAGAGCGGTTAAAAGGTTATCCGGGGATTAGTCTTAACTTCTCTCAGCCAATCTCTGACAACGTAGAAGAAGCAGTATCCGGCGTAAAAGGATCGATTGTAGTCAAAATGTTCGGGAATGACTTTGGTTTCATCGAGAAACAGGAAGAAAAGATCGAAAACATCCTGAAAACAGTTAAAGGCATTGAAGATTTAGGGATTTTAAGAAACTTAGGACAACCTGAATTACAAATCAACCTGAATCAGACAAAAATGGCCTTATATGGAATAAGGGCAGAAGATGCAAATGCTGTTATTGAAATGGCGATTGGCGGAAAAGCAGCGACCCAGATCTATGAAGGTGAACGTAAGTTTGAGCTGAGGATCAGGTATCCTGATTCTTTCAGACAAAATGAGGAATCTATTGGTAACCTGAGAATACAAAGCCTTTCGGGCGCAAAAGTACCACTGAGTGAAATTTCCACGATTAAAAAAGTAACCGGCCCAAGTATTATATACCGTGATAAACACCAGCGGTATGGGGCGATTAAATTCTCGATCAGGGGAAGAGATATGGGAAGCACTATTGCAGAAGCACAAGCGAAAGTAAATTCAGTAATTAAATTACCTAAAGAATATAAACTGCAATGGGCTGGAGATTTTGAAAATCAGCAGCGTGCAACAGCGAGGTTGTCTCAGGCAGTTCCAATCAGTTTATTGCTGATCTTCTTTATCCTGTTTGTTTTATTCGGAAATATTAAAGATTCATTGCTGGTACTGAACAATGTTCCTTTTGCCATGGTCGGCGGTGTTTTAGCGCTGCTGGCATCCGGTGTCAATTTTAACATCTCGGCCGGTATTGGTTTTATAGCCTTATTCGGGATCTGTGTACAGAACGGGGTAATTTTACTGACCAAGTTCAAGTCAAACATAGCAGAACTGAAGTACCACCCTACCTGGTCATTTCCAGATGCTTTGAAGGATGGTATTGCGACCAGGCTGCGTCCGGTAATTATGACCGCTATGATGGCTGCAATTGGACTTATGCCTGCTGCACTGTCAACAGGAATTGGTTCTGAGGCTTCAAAACCTCTGGCGATTGTTGTAATTGGAGGTTTAATTACAAATACCTTATTCAGTTTATTTGTGTACCCGATTGTATTTTATTGGGCTTATCATAAAAAAGCCAGACACCTGACAGACACCAGGGATACGGCAGGAGTAGCGCATCATTAAGGATGCGCAATCCTAAAAACTTTTTTTTCAGTTGGTTAGGGTTGTGTTTGCATTGAGCCAGAGAATTGGCAGATTTTTGAAGCTCAATTGTGCAAACACTTTAAAGGGGTACCGCGAAAGCGGCTACCCCTTTTTAACTTTTATCCATCTTTTGTGAAACAGTCCCGCAGTTGAGGTGTTAAGTAATCAGACTAAGCATCAAACTATGGCAGATTTAGAATTACACAATCCGGAATTTGAAATTACAGCAGCGCTGAATGGCGCAAATCAAACCATCCAGGTACAGCCCGATGAAACGAGCGATGGCGTTGAATATTTTATCTGTAAATCGGAAGGCGAACAGCTCACACAGATCAGAAAGGATGAAGATGGTCAATGGGAGCAGCTTTGGGGTGACCTGAGCCAGGACGATATTGACAGTATTGGACATCAAATTGAAAATAAATCATAACTATGGAAGCGCCAAAGACACATCTAAAGTTACGTTCAGGTAAATTCTCTATTGAAAAACATCAATATTCAAATGTAGGTTTAACAGAACGTTTTGTTTCTGTATTTGCCGGGGCTATCTTATTAAACAAAAGCCTGAGCAATCCTTTCAGACCAAGATTCTTATATGGTGCCTACCTTACCTACAGAGGATTCAGCGGACATTGTCTGTTCTATGAGCAATTAGGTATCGATGCCAGAAAACCACAAGCAATCAATGTGCGTGGTGAATTTGTGATCGACAGACCTGCTGCCGAAGTATACAGTTACTGGAGAAATCTGAAAAACCTGCCAGGAAGTTTAAATTACCTGATGGACGTGAAGATGATCGATGAACATTTATCGCTCTGGAAGAGTAAGGTACTGGGAAATTTAATCCCGGTTGACTGGAAGGCAGAAATCGTAAAAGATGAACCCGGACATCTGATCGGCTGGAAATCAACTGCTGATTCTGTACTGCGTCATGTGGGAAGAGTAGAGTTTGAAGAAACTCCGGATGGACTGGGTACTGTCCTTAAGATTGTTATTTCTTATCACCCGCCCGCAGGAGGGCTTGGAATAGGTGTTGCCAGGTTATTAAATCCTTATTTAGAGCACTTGCTCACCAAGGAGATTAAAACTTTCAAACACCAGGTAGAATTACCTGTATAATATTATACAGGTAATTTTATAAATGATTAAGCTGGTGCTTGTCCTGCAAAAGCAACTACCATGATAATCATCAGGATATACATTGCGATCAGTACAATAGTCATTACTCCCCAGAATTTAAAGAATGATTTTAACTTGCTCATGGCTTCACCTAAGCTTGGCTGATCAGCAAATAAAACAGCTTTATTAGCTGAAGTAGAGAATTTATAAAGTAAAAAGCTAGGGTAAAACTGTAAAAGTCCGATTAGCAAATAAAAGACAGTCAGTACCGCTGGCCCTAATTTCAGCAAAGGGTTGCCTGGCATGGCTGAGCTTAAAGTCGAATAAATTGCTCCTACGCTAAACGCAGACATCACAAACATAGCTGCGAATACAAAGCCTACAATTGATAGAAATCTCGTCCACTTCGCCGCCTGATAGATATAACTGCGTATATCCTCGGTAATCCATAATGCATCAACCTCCGCATCCTCCTGCAATTCTGGTTCTATTTCTTCAAAGTTGTCCATGATCTTATATTGTATTGAAAAATCTATTTTAATTTTTTAAACATAAAGAATATTTGGTTGTACCACAAGTTTATTGCAGGATGGATTTAAAAAATTTGATACCTTTGCGCCAAATCAAGAAAAAAATCATTCATGGCATTACAATGTGGGATAGTTGGTTTACCAAATGTTGGAAAATCCACCTTATTTAACTGTTTATCAAACGCAAAAGCTCAGGCTGCAAATTTTCCTTTCTGTACAATCGAACCTAATATTGGTATCATTACGGTTCCTGATGAGCGTTTAACCAAGCTTGCTGAGCTGGTCAAACCAAATCGCGTAGTTCCGAATACAATCGAAATTGTTGACATCGCTGGTTTGGTAAAAGGTGCATCCAAAGGTGAAGGATTGGGAAACCAGTTTTTAGGAAACATCAGAGCTACGAATGCAATCATTCACGTTCTTCGTTGTTTTGACGATGGAAATGTAATCCATGTGGATGGTTCTGTTGACCCTATCCGTGATAAAGAGATTATCGATACTGAATTACAGCTTAAGGATTTGGATACGGTAGAAAAACGTATTCAGAAAGTGGAGAAACTGGCTAAAACAGATAAGGAAGCTAAAAAGACTTTTGAAATTCTGAGCGTAATCAAGCCTCACCTGGAAAGCGGACAATCTGTTCGTTCGGCAGCTTTGACTGAAGAAGATTTCGACTTTATCCAGGATTTAGGTCTGTTAACACAGAAACCTGTCATGTACGTTTGTAATGTAGATGAGAATTCTGTAATCAATGGAAATGCTTATGTTGACCTGGTAAAGGAAAAGGTGAAAGGCGAAAACGCAGAAGTATTGATTATCTCTGCTAAAATTGAATCTGAAATTGCTGAACTGGAAAGCTATGAAGAACGTCAGGAGTTTTTATCTGATTTGGGATTAACTGAATCTGGTGTAAATAAACTGATCCTTGCGGCTTACCGTTTACTGAATTTATATACTTATTTCACTTCAGGTGTTCAGGAAGTAAGAGCCTGGACAATTACTAAAGGTTTTACTGCGCCTCAGGCTGCTGGTGTAATCCACACAGATTTTGAAAAAGGATTTATCCGTGCTGAGGTAATTAAATATAATGACTTCATTACTTTAGGGTCAGAAAATGCTTGTAAGGATGCCGGAAAACTTGGTGTTGAAGGTAAAACTTACGTAGTTGAGGATGGTGATATCATGCACTTCCGTTTCAACGTATAATTAATTTTTAATGAGCTCCGGCCTGTTGTTCAGGCAGGCCGGAGTTATTGTAGCTGCGGGGTTATAATGCAGCTTTAGACAGTGCTACAGTCTTTTACTCTCTAAGAGTTTATTACTTCTTCATTAAGACGACCTGCAATTATCGCTTTTTCAAGATGTTTTATTCTTAATTCCAGACGTTTTTTTCTTTCTTTCCTATGAAGAAATTGATAATAGCTGGCAGAATAAAATCTCCTTCTCCACTAAAATAATCTGCAACCATAAAATTTGACACATCGACGTTAAATTCTTTGCCAAACGCAACGATAAGTTAAAATGCATCATCACCAGAGATACCCAGATCATCTTCTAATAAAGCTTCATCCGATAATTCTTCTATGGTTACACCAGCCTGTTTTATTAAAAAGATATAAAGAATGTCTTTGTCCATCAGGTTAATTTTAAAGAAGTTTTTTTATACAATTTCAACTATAATATAAAGTTTCTTCCTGGTAATACCCAGTATTGTAAGTTCATGATTTCTGTTAAAGTTAGGAATTTTCACCTTTTATACGGTCCCATTTTCAGGAGGAGTTACATGGTTTAAGATTTTTGTTATCTGTAAAACTTACTTTGTAGCGTTCATTTTTTTTCTTTTCTGATTAACCAGTTACCATGAATTCCAAAAAGAAAGATCCTTAACTTTTTATCTATTGGATACCAACTTCTTTTTGGATCGTTTTCAACAAATAATGAAGGCACGCAATACTCAATATACTTAACTCCTTTCTTAACTAAAACAAAGTATTCCATTCTTTGCATATTATGTAAGAAGGGATAATGTCCAAACCTTATTATCGAATCTCTTTCAAAGTAGAGAAAATTACAAGGTGATAATGGCTTGGAAAAAACAACTCTAAAGATTTTGTTTTTATCTTCTGAAACTATACTGCTATCTATTTTTTCTTGTTTAATATCGACTAAATACTGTTTATATTTATTTCCACTATTTACAATAAAAACATAAAATTCATCTACATTATAAAGTAAATAATCTAGTTGACAACTATTCTTTAAATACTTTTTTGTAACCATGTTAGCCTTTAACATATGACTATCTTCAGAATTTTGACCAAATGCTTCATAAGAAGCAAGAAATAAAAGTATACAAACTAAACGTTTCATAATTTTAATTTAGATTATCGATAACTTGGTATTGCACTGGCATTAGAAATTTTAGTATTATTATCATGATTACTACCATCTCTTTGGATATTGCCTTTACCCATTACTCTCAATATTAAATTCTCCAATTGAATTGCATCAGAGTGTTGGCTATCTAGTCTTCCCAATACTGCCGATCTACCATGTCCAAACACTTCATGTCCAAACGTTAAAGCTCTGCCAATTGGATTAAAACCATTCTCTCCAGATTCTTTATTTATGTATCCGTTTCCACTATCAGCATCTGACAAACCTTCAATTAAAGCTGTATATGTACCGCCTTTCATCAGAGTTGTAAGTCCTGCGCCACCCCTGTTATAAACAAATAAAGACTGTAATCCCCCATTTGCTTTTATAAAGTCCGTATATGCCCCCCCACACTATTATTTATAGCTGTTGATCCTTGTTGCGATATAACTTTGTCCTTTTGGGTATATTCTACCAAATGTTTATCAGAAGAATTTATTGTATTTACCACTATATCAATTAGTGCCCGTTCATCCTGATTCAAGTCAGCCCCGTCCAAAGCCGCTTCTAATTCATTATTGTCTATTTTTTTTATGCTTTTTCCATTCTGGTTCTTACCCGTTCTCATTAACAACTTAGAAAACTCTGAAAACTTTTTCTCAGCAAATATGGCTTTAAGATCAGATAATGCTTTTACCGCATCCTCGCCTGTCAATGTTATAATCTCTTTGCCATTGGGATCGACAATTTTTATAGGATTATTTGCAGCGTAATTGTAAGGAGAAAAATTTAAATATTTAGAGGCCATTGGATCTGCTACGTCCCACCTCCCAACTACCGGATCGTAGAACCGTGCTCCATAATCGTACTCCGAACGTAAGATTAATTTTGATTTTTATTTATAAATAACCTCCCAGTTAATTTTTTCGAGATCATTTTCATTTAAAATATATTTCTTAGTATATTTTCCTGTTGACACAATATCCTTCCAACCATACTCTTTTACAAATGCTTTAGAAAATATGAATAAGCGGATAAGACTGTCCTTACTATTTTCACTAATAAACCCATCCCATCCCGATACCCCTTTTAAACTTTTAGATCTTTTAGCTGGAATTTCCAATATTTGAAACAAAAACTTATCCGACTTTCTAGTTTCATTATTTATTATTAATGGGATATCATCAAGGCTATCATTAAGCACCGGGTAACAAAAAATATCTTGTTCAGAGTTATTTATTACTTTAAATTTTTCATTTTGAGGAAGTCCTGGATCATAAGAACACCCATAGCAAACAAAATTTATTAAAAATATGACTATAACTTTTTTCATTTTCTATTGATTAAATTGTTAATATCTGATGGACTCACATTATGAATATTTATAGGAAAACCTGTCATATCCCATTCTTTAGATTGCCCAAAATAGGAATACTGTGTTCGAAAAGTATTATATCAATAATCAAATTTTCTTATATAAGTTGACTTTAGACCACTAAAATATAACTCTAGTTTATCTTCAAATGTTATTTTGAATTTAGTTTCCTCTTTATATGGAAATGACGGCTGATCTGTAATTAATATACCTTCATCTTTGATTTCGTAAGTCATATTAATAACTTCATCTTTTTCATTTGAATGTATTTTGTATATCAACTCCCCATTATCTTTAAATTCAATAGAGATATCTCCATATATCTGAAGTGACTTTATATCTAATGGATCCAGAATCCAATTACCAATTAATATATCCTTAAGCATTAATTCCTAAGTCAAGTAAGCAATCTTTAATGTTTTGTTCAAAGGGTTTTCCTTTGGATAAAGATTTCAACTCTTCAACCTTTTTCCCTAAATCATCACTACCTCTAGCCTTAAGTAAGGCAATTAAATAAAGATACATTTGTTGTTCAGTTAGACCAGCAGAAGTTCTATTCATCCAATTTTCTTCCAAACTTTTATCAGTAATATGTCTTTTTATTTCTGGTATAGCTATAGATATTAATACATTAGTCACTTCGGTTATTAAGTAATCTAAAGAAATATTATCGTTAATATGCCACCAATAATCTTTTTGTTCAGGTAACAAGAAACCTATTCGCTGGCGCCAATGACAATCGGCTACTAAAGGTTTTGACTTTATCCCTGGTTGATCGAATACTTTTAAAGAATTGGAATAAACACCAATATTTATGGTAAATACTGTGATTTCAGAAGAGAGATTATGAGTTTGAAACAATGTCTTTGAAATATTCCTTGATTGGCGTGTAATCAATATAATATTTGTTATAATCTATGATCAATGATACTTTCATTTGTGCTAAAAGAACTTTAGGGATATTCATTTCATCTCTCAAAGCCCATTTATAAAGAGTATTATTAGGCTGAGCATTATAAGCTAACTTTAAGTATTTTGCCCCTATGTCCTCATCCTCTACATCAAAAAACCAAGGACTTATTTCTATCATCCATCCTTGTAAAAACTGCAATTCAGGATTACCAGGATAAAACGTATGTATCAGATTAATGTTTCTATTCAAGATTTCTTGAAGATAGTCCTCTCTTAACAAAAGATTCCCTTCAACTAACATATACCACGCAACAAATGTCTCCTTCACGAGGTCTGCAATTAATGGAATTTTATTTTTTTTAATATTATTTTCAAGCTCACTTATTTGTTTGATATAATCTATTTCCATCTTATATAATTTTAAGGTATGAAAGCAGTTGAGATCCTAGGTATTCCTGATACTACTGCGCCACGTACTGTAACTTGTTTACCATATACACTAATAATTCTTTCGAAATTGCCTGAAGCAGGTAAAGAGGATTGTTGTCCTAACGATAAAAACAATTTACGAACAACATTCTTTTCACTTCCAGCTATTTTTAATATCCCTTCCAAACCATGCTTAGATTGCATAATATGACTAATATTATTTGAATTTGAAAGAGCCGTCGCAATACCTTTCCTTAATACAGCCAATTCAACTTTTTCTGCTGCGTTTGCGACTGCACCAGCAACTTTACCGATTGGAATACTGGAAGCATACTTTAAGCCCGTTTCGAAATCACTCTGAGGATTACCGAGCCTATCAGTGCCATCTATTGAACCAGTTATTCCATCCCAAACATTAGCTATAGGATTAAATTGGTTAAGTTGATCCAAAGAATACATTGCCCAATCAAACGCACTACCAGAATAATCACCACCATAATTTCTCAATCCTATTGCGATCTGTTCAGATCCTGATAAAGGAACTTTATCTTTGCCTTTTTTTTTCTTACCACCATCACTATTTTGGGAAGATCTAAGCTGCGACTTTAATTGATTAAAAGCTGATATAGCATCATCCCCAGTATATCTAACACCATCAACCATATCCTCAACAGCCATACCATCGGGATCGATAAATCTGATTGGATTATTGTTACCATAGATATAGGGTGAAAAACGTCTACTTACTTCACTTAATCGGTCTACTGTATTGAAACGCCCTATTACCGGGTCATAGAACCTTGCCCCATAATCGTATCTTCCCCATTCTCCCTGTAACTCCTTGCTATTATAAAGATAATTATTTCGCTGACCAAATGTCCAGCTGTTAAACGCCTTCCCAAAAGGATAATAATCATCGTGCTGTACTTCACGGGGCGCATTGTTAAAAATATCAAATGACAACCTGCTATTGCCCAGATGGTCTTTCAAATCATACTGATATAAATAATTTGACCCGCTTTTTCTCACCAGTCCTTCTTCAGTCAGAATAAAATCAATGGTGCTTCCTGTATATTGTATCCCGGCAATATATTCAGTCACTGCTGAACCGGTGACCTTTCTTAACTTATTTCCTGCCCCATCATAGGTATAAGCAGTGGTTACCCCTCCACTGGTCACTGTCGCTGGAAGATCCAGGAAATTATAAGTGATCGTGCTGATCCCGTCAGTCAGTGCATTGCCGTTCACATCATAGGTATATGACCGGCTAACACCACCACTAACACTATTTAACCGGTTACCGGTATAGGTGTAGTTCTGTACCGCTGCATCCCTTTTGAGCGAGAGGATATTGCCCATCACATCATAACTGATTTCCTTTTCATGGTTACCTGTTCCGGAAACCCCGTCGGTCAGCCGGCTAAGTTTATCATAGCTATAGGTATAAGACTTGCCCAGGCTTCCAGGCGTTCCCCATCTTTGTTCGGTAATGTCACCATTGTAGCACGGGATACTGCCATCATTGTATTTGAGCTGCAGCGCAAAAAGCGGTGTAGAACTGCCTGTTAACCAGCCCCGGCTGTTGTAGCTGAATGTCGTGGTCTGCAAACCGTTATGCAAACTTTTGGTATAGGGCTGTCCGAGTTCATTGTAGGCGATTTCCGAAAGCAGCACTTCTGTATTGGTATCCATCTGCTGGTAGGTTTTCGTTTTGCGCCCCATGTGGTCATATAGATAACGCATCGCAATTTGCACGGCCTGGCTGCCTCCTGCAAAATGTTTCCTCGTGCTGGTGGCCAGTTCACCGCTAAACAGATAGGTACTACTGACCTCGTCATAATTACCGGTACTCACTACACCGCCCCGGTAATGCTGGCTGAAGTATTTTTCCAGCTGTCCCTTGTTGTTATAGAAATTGAGACTTAACAGCAGGTTTGAGGTACCCAGTACATTGATTTTAGTGCCGGTCAAAAGCCCATTGGTCATTGTGCTGGCCGCAGCATAACTATAAGTCGTCCCCCCGGGGAAATTGTAATTGTCATAATAATTGATGCTTAAGGTGCTGGCCCAGCTGGTGGGATAAGTATTGGCCGTATACCCTGTACCGGTCAGGGTACTGTTTTCCCAATAATTACTATTGACATCGACAGCTGCCTGCTGAACCGTCCTGTAACTGGTATTAGCGGCACTGCCTGTATGGACATAAATCCCGCTTAATACCGGGCGGCCAAGTTCATCGAATTTAAAGATCGTCCACTCCTGGGGTGCATTGGCCCGCTGGGTAGCAGTCTGGGACATCACCAGGTGGTCAATCCTGTTATAAACCATATAATCCCAGCCCCTTGCCGGGATTTTCTTCTCTATGACCTGTCTTTTGCCATTATAATGATAAGCATAGATGTAGCGGTCAAAGCTTGCATTACTCTCGGAAAACACGGCAGCTATAAAGCCCGGTGGAATCACATACCTCAGGTTATTCAGCTCGTCATATACATAATAGGTACTGAGGTAACCACTGTTGTCCTGAACCCTTTTTAAAATAACTTTACCCTCGAGGTCTGTGTAGGTGATATTTTTATTCCCATTTTCATCTGCCAGAGTATCTGTATATAGTCTGGCTTTAGGGAAATAAGTAGTCCCCACAGCCCCGGTATCTGTCATCTTCCATAACCGCACGTCATTGGCCCCGTTAAACCCATATCCCTGCTTCCTGGTATGGGTGCCACCAATTTTCCAGTCCGCACCGGGGAACCCCTGCTGCTGTACCCTGTTCAGAGCAGAAGCCTCGAATTTGGTTTCCGAGTAAGCTGCCTGCCCGGATATGCTGGGAATACCGACCACACCGGTAGGCGGGCTATTGTAAAAGGCCTGCTGCCCGCTCAGTGCACCCGGCTGGTAAATCCCACTGCTTACCCCAGAGACATAAGGCAGATAAGATTTAATCTCGCGGCCAAGACTATCATAGGCAATGGGCTGAATTATATCCTTGCCCAGCGGGCTGCCTTGCCGCTGTACCACCTGCATTGGCCTTCCAAGCCCGTCCAGGTACTGGATGGTGACCTGCGCATTGTTTTTATTGCTCATCGCACTGCTGACCGCTGCTTCTGTGGTTAAACCGCTTACCCGTACTTTAACAGTCTGGATATAATTCTGATCTGAAGACTGCGCCATCACCTGACTAAAAAAACATGGCAACAACATCAGGAAGCAAGAAATCACTGATATCTGGTATAAAAAAGCTCTGTTCATGATTTTAAGGTTTATAATTATACCATGCATTTTCTTTAACATTACCGCTATGATCCTTTGTCCGCTTTAACCTGCCATAGCTATCATATTCTTGATAGACAGTTTCTCCTCCGGGATCAGTTGAACTGGTCATCCCAATCAAAGGAGAAAAAGTATAGCTGGTTACCTTCGCTTTGGGACTAGTAATGGCCAGTCCGGTTCTGATCTTTTGAAGCTCTGTCCGCATCGCCGCATCACTGGAAGGATTGTTAATCACGTTAGTATCTACAAGTGCAATGACTGTATTGTAATCACTGTTCTGTACCCTGGCCACAATAAACCTCCTCCGATATCCCCAGAGGAGTACTTCTTTAGGTTCGCCATACTTACTTTGTTCTACCACATTACCATTGTCATACTTGTTAAATAATAGTTTACGCAGGTAACGGCTATCCTTACTGGCAGCGCTGACTGTAAAATTTGCAGGAATAAAGTTTGTCAGTCCAGACGGATTGTTAAGGCTATATACTGTATCAGGAACTGGCAAAGTAGCTTTGAAAGCCACCAGTTGCGCCCCCACTACTTTTGGTACCCCGGCAGTATACCTGCTCATATAAGTTTCTACGGGCTGGGAAACCACGTTTTTGGTCTGAAGGAGTTTGACGCCCTGAGAAAACGGAACTGAAGTAGCCCCGCTGATCGTATAATCATAGGGATACTTTAAATATGTGACTGTGCTGTCACCCATTGAATTAATCTTTGTAATTTTTGAAGCTACAGGATAAAGCTTGTTGTCATAGGTGTATTTAGTGACCTCTTTTAAAGTATCCGCACCATTGAAATAAAGTACAGAATCCCTGCCCGGAACCACATTATCCTGCCTGACAGGTATCTCGGCCCACCATTGACTTACATTTTGACCCGCACCCGGGGGCTGGATTCCAGTCAGATAAGCACTCTTTGTAACCGGTGCATCAGCAGGATTACTAAAAGTATTGATCACGGTATACACCTCTCTTTTTATTTTCCGGTTATTGCCATCATAATAATCCACACTTTTCAAATTCCCTCTCCAGGCAGCATTGTCCTTCCATAATAGTCCCTGCTCCTCAGCTACATACTCATCAGCAAGTGCAGAAAACTCCATCACTGTTTTTCTGCCATCATTCATCTTTTCAGTGACGTGGTCATAACCTATCGGGCCATTTTTTCCACTGCCCAATGGAATAGTATTGTTGTGGTAAATTTTAAAATACCTGCAATACTGCGGGGCGATATTGGTATAAGGCTGACCATTGATATAAGTTAGTGCCCGGTATTCCCCCACATAAGTCCAGGTGTTGACACATTCATAAGGGGTAAGCAGTTTCCCGGAAGTTTTTCCCAGGTAATTGTAATCATAACTTTTCTCAAAGGACGACGAATTTACAGGACTGGTAAACCTGATTTTTTTAATCCTGATCCCACCCATATTATATACATTATTTACACCGGGCTTTCTGTAAGAGAATTTATTGTTTACAGTGATCAGTGCCCTGACCCCTAAACTATTAATTACAGTTTCCAGCTTATATCTCCCCTCTGTTAAAAACCGGGTATGGCTTTCTGCAGAAGTCCCGCCTGGCATGGCAAGGGTAAAAGCCAGGTTTGTAGCCGGATTACCAATTACGGTGACAGGATTAAAAACCCGGCTTTCCAGCAGATCAAATACTTTAGTCACCTGGTTAAATTTATACAAACGTACTTTTCCTTCCTGTTCTGCCGGGTTCATACTGTTATATAAATAGTTACGGTAAGTGGTCAGATCTATAACGGCAGCAGAAAGGCCAATCGTGGTATTGACAGTTGCGGTTTGATCCTGATGAATGGTAAACTCGTTGGCATAGGTCCATGGTTTTAAATTAGGCGTGGAGGCGAAGGACCCGGCTGCCGAAATCCTTAAAGAATCTGGGATAAATACAACACCGGCAAAAAAGACGTCAGAAATAAAATCATGCCCCTCATATTCAAATTCCGTTTTACCACCTGTAGGATAAGTGATTTTCTGTAAAGAGCCAATCTGTGCATATCTCCAGTCTGCATTACTGTAACTGCTATTGCGGTCACTGCTATAAGTAGGAATATCCTTATAGCCATACCTTGGGAAAATCCGGTGCCCGCCTTGCCCGAAAGGGAAATTCTCCCCATTATAATAGCCCCACATATCAGCACCCTCCCCTACAATACCGGGCATCATCCTGCTCATATAACTGCCGTAATAATCAAAATAATAAGGCTTCTGATCGTCAATTTTCACACTCTTTAGGAGCATTTTCTTATTCAGCGAGTCTGTGGTTACCGTATCACTATAGGTATAATTGAAACTAGCCTTATGGACCATCGTATTTCTGCTGAAAACTTTTATACTGTCCAGCCTGACCTTATATACATCCGTACGCTTTGTTTTATCGATATAAAACTTAAGCGTATCTGTTTGATGAATAATCTGCTTTAAGAAAAGATTATCAGAATTGAGCGGATTGGCCATCACCCGCTCTGACCCCTGCTGTTCACATCCCGGGTTTTGGATCCCGGCAGGAGTTTTCGGTGAGTTATTAAAGTCAAATACCTGGTCATAATAAATTACCGGGCCATTGCTGATACGATAAGGATTAATCAGGCCAAAAGGTTCATATTTAAACTCTATAGTTTCATTCTTAAAAGGATTGATAGCTTTGGTCAGATACCAGCTGCTAATGTACCAGTGCGGGCTATTAGCTTGGGATTCATACTGTTTAAACTCATAAATCATTCCTTTAGCATCAGTGATTTTAAAATTATCCACGGAAAATTCAACCTTCAGGTTACTGGCTGTTTTCATCATGACAGTTCCCTGGTTGGTAAACATAAAACTCCCGGTATAACCCATGAAATTGTAATAAAATTCATCGAATTCCATATCGACCTTATTAAAAGGAACATCCGAGGAAACATCTTTATCCATTCTTCCGTCCAGCCATGTTAAGCCTTCATTCCCCGGCAACCCGATCGCATTTTTGTAACCCACATTACTCACATCAATTCCGCCAGGAGATTCCATGCCATCCGGCAAACCGCGCACTACGCGAACGATTGCCCCTCCTGCATTCAGCAGGAAACCAGCACCTACCCAGCCTGGTATTTCACGGACTTTTATCCCCGAAGCATGATAGGATAAAGAAACAGGAACAGTAAAACTGTTACTATTAAATTCATACAGGGGGATATTGATCTCAGGAGTTCCATTGAAACTCCCGACAGGCATTTCTACAAACTTACCCAGCGCGGCAGCATTGGGAGAGAGTGGTTGCTGAACAGAATTTAGTAACCCTACCTGGGCAAAAACAGCAGGGTCAAAAATGAGACTAAAAAGAAAGCAGAACAGAGATGGTTTGAGAAGCGTTTTCATGTCTATTATAAGTTTAATTGTAAGAATCTGGATTCAAAAAGATATATCCCTATACTATATACAGTATACTTTTACAACACGATCTCCTATGCCGATCTTCTTTTTTTTCACATTTTCTCTTTTGTTTCTATTTTTTTAACATCAGAGTTGAGAATTCCGAAGATCATCCTGACCAGGAAAATTGTCTTTTCTACCTATTTATGCCTGTTCAACCGTATTTCTATACTATTCAAGTACTAGTCTGCATGCTTTTAACGCACATTACAAGCGGGTTACTGTTTGGGTTCTCCAGCAGTTTGATACGGGTTTGAAGCGGGTTTGATACGGGTCGAGGCGTATCAAACCTGCTTCAAACTGCAACCAGACACAGCCAAAGTCCCTGTTGTAATATCATTGTATTACAATCGAACTAAATGTCAATATGGTTTTGTATCAATTTGTTATTGACGTGGACAACACAGTTGTGACTATATTAAGAAAAGGCCTGAATGATAGATATTTTCACTTATACTCAGCAATAAAATGTTTGCTATATGGTGTACAGCGTGGAAGAAAGTCTGCAAAAAGGCAAAAAAAAAGCGCACCAGAATTGGCGCGCTTATCAGAAAAGTATTTTTTAGTAAAAATCAGTCTTTATTTACAATAAGACCCCGGTCAGGAACATAACCGCTACTGAGAAATAAATAATCAGTCCGGTAACGTCAACCAGCGTAGCTACAAAAGGAGCCGATGAAGTTGCAGGGTCAGCACCAAGCTTTTTAAGCAATAGCGGTAACATCGAACCTGCAAGAGAACCCCATAATACAACACCTACAAGCGCTACACCTACCGTAACCCCTATCAATGCCCAATGCGGTCCATATAAATTAGAGAACAATGTCCAGATAAAAATCCTCAGGAAACCTATTGAACCCAATACCAGCCCCAGCATTAATCCTGAGATGATCTCCCTGCGCATGACACGCCACCAGTCGCCTATCGTAATTTCGCCCAATGCCATCGCCTGAATAATCAGCGTTGAAGCCTGAGAGCCACTATTACCACCACTGGATATAATCAATGGAACGAACATCGCCAGCACAACCGCTTTAGCGATATCTGCCTCAAAATGCGCCATTGCTGTTGCCGTCAGCATCTCTCCAAGGAAAAGTACAACCAGCCAGCCAATCCGTCTTTTAAACAGCCCGAAAATAGGCATATCAAGATAAGGTTCATCCAGTGCCTGGGTACCCCCTATTTTGTGCATATCTTCTGTGTATTCCTCGTTTGCAATCCACAAAATATCATCAACAGTGACAATACCTAGCAGCACATGATTATCATCTGTTACCGGTAAAGCCACCCTGTTATTCATCCTGAAGACATTAATAGCTTCTTCCTGCGGATCATTTGCATTCAGCGCGATAGACCTGTTATCGGTAAGTTCTCCGACAGGAACTTCAGGATTAGCGAGTAAAATCTCCCTGATCCTGATATCATCAAGTAAAATACCGTTTTCGTCGATGACGTAGATCACATCAATCGTTTCCGAATCCTTGCCGTATTTCCTGATATGTTCCAGAACTCTTTTTACAGTCCAGTCCGTTTTCACAGCGATATAATCAGGCGTCATTAATCGCCCGACACTATCCTCTTTATAACCGAGCAGAGAGAGGGCTTCTACCCTGTCTTTAGCTGGCAGTAAAATGATTAATTTCTTTACCGCATCTCCTTTAAGTTCAGAGAACAATGAAGTTCTATCATCAGGAGGCAGTAAATTAATAAGCTGTGCAAGTTTTTCTCCGGGAAGTTTCTTTATAATCTTTTCCTGAGTAGGAAAATCCAGAATTCTAAAAACGTTAACTGCCCTTTTTACAGACAGGGTATCTATGAATTTAACCGCATATTGAGGAAGTTCGTCTATAAGATGTTCAACGTCCGAGATATTAAGCGCGTCTAAATATTCCCTTAACTGTTCATCGCCTTCACGCTCAATTAGTTCAACAACTTCTTCAACAACCTTTTCTTCCATAAATAGCGCTTTTATTATTTACATGTTTCTTTTGCTTTACCAAGATTGCAAAAGTGATGTTTTATTTTTAAAAACGCATTACGTAAAGTATAATTAATTGTAATCCTTATCGTTTATAACATCTCCGAATGTCCATTCCACAATCTTTTCCATAGAATGCTGCAATTCATTTTTAGTTTCGGCAGGACTTCCTAAAACAAGATGGTTAGTACCGGCAACAAGCAGCGTAGAAACGATATTAAAATAAGTAATGCAATTATCAGATCCCTGCTCTTTTGCTGGCTGTAATTTTCTTTTGAGTAACCGGTTGCTGCCAGCTCTTTTCTTAATTACGATATGGTAATCAGAAGTATCATTTAATAACGCTGCCTGCATCTGGCAATGATCATAAAAATAATTAAACCTTTCTTTAAGCAGCAAATTGATTGATTGCTGCATAGAAAGTGAAGTATCTTCAGACGCAGCTGGCTCTGTCAGATTGTTTGTCCAGAAGTTATTTTCCACTACGCAAGATTTCACGAGTTCATTGAAATCTCCAAAATAGCGGTAAATAAGGATTTTTGAAACCCCTGCTAATTTAGCTACCTTATTAACACCCAATCCGCCAAAGCCATCCTTTTTAAGGATCACACCTACTGCATCTAATAACTTTCTTTTTGTATTCTCCTTGTTTTTCATAGGTAGGATATTTTTTATGGTTGATGTTGCTTCCTTATAAATGAAAGGTGCATGAGCGTTGCAATTTGCATACTCATGCAGTTCCATTTATTGTTCTTCATCAGTATTTATCTATATAACCAGGCAAGTTATAATTGATATGATATGTAAAAAAGATCTGTAATAATAGCTGCACGTAATTGATTTAGCTGTTTAAACACAAGGTATGGGTCAGGGCTATGGATGGGGAAAATTTTATATTAATCGCGTATAATTTTATATAAAAGGCTCATATTTCACTAAAAAGCATCAATCATTACATTATTGCTTGTATATTTATATGCTTCAATTAGACCTTAAAACAATAAAAATAATAGCGTATGATAATGAGCTGTATTGTTATTGACGACGAACCTCATGCTATTGATGAGTTAAGTGAGTTGATTGCACAGGTACCTCATCTGAACTTAGTACAGAGTTTTCCGGATGCCAGGCAGGCGATTGCCTATTTACAGGAAGCAGAACATGTTGATATTATCTTTTCAGATATCAGCATGGCTGTCCTTAATGGAATAGATGCTGCCGAAATATTAAATAACTATTGCCATTTCCTTGTGTATGTAACTGCGCACAGAAGTTATGCGCCGGAAGCTTTTCAAGCTAAAGCGGATGGCTATCTGCTTAAACCTGTCAGTTATATTTCCTTTACACAGAAAGTAGAAGATCTGACGCTTAAGCATCAGGATATTATCAAACTGCAAAGGGACGAACAGCAATTTCTATTTATTAAAGGCGGACAGAAGAGCAGTTTTATCAAGATAAAATATAGTGATATTGTTTATATCGAGGCGATGTTAAATTATATCATGATCCATACCACTACTGGCCATGAAATAACTTATATTGGTCTTAAAGCAATGGAGGATAAATTGCAGATCATGGATATCTTTTTCAGGATTAACAAGTCGATTATTATCTCTTTGAATTACCTGGATCGTGTGGATGGAAATATTGCAAGACTGGCACCGGGGCAAAGTTATCAGATAGGTGATAAGTACAAAAGTGTGTTCCTTGATTTTCTAAGGAAACACACTTTGAAGTCTTAAGATTTAGATGTTTTCTGGTTTGAATGATGGAGGAGGAAATCCAGATCCTGCTGATAAAGTACTAGTAGGGTCAGTTGGAGGATAAGTTGGACGGCCAATTGATGGTTTCTGGTATAAAAACAATGTTTTTTTTGTCAATGTTAGTTTTTTTCTGGTCAAACTCATGGCTATAATTATTAGTTTATAGCCAATGTTATCCCCAAAAGAAAACCTGTACACTTTTATTATATTACATACTTTGATTATTATATAAAGCCCTATTTATGCCCATAAAGGAAGTTCGTATTCACATAATCTGCTGGGTGATATTTATATTATATGAGATTAGTATTTTAAAATTGATGCAGCTGGATTATCAGCCTTCTATCACTTACGTACTTTATTACACACTCAACATTAGTTTATTTTATTTTCATGCTCTGATAGTATTAAAAAGAGGAACAACTAATACCAGAGCAGATTTCTGGCGTATACCTATATTCATTGCACTAGAACTAATCGTTCATTACTTTCTTGCAATATCAATTAGCTGGATTTTAACAGAGCAGAAATTTGCGATAGAATTTAAGACCATCTTTTCCGTAAAAGCTGTTGCTGGTACCGTTTGGCGTGGGATCTATTTTATCTTATACTCTTCTGCCTATTATCTATTATTCAGTTATAATGATAAAAGGAGAAAAGAACTCGTTCAAACCATAGAAAACGAGCAACTACAAAATGACCTTTTGCGTGCAGAACAAGATTTCCTGCGTGCTCAAATCAATCCTCACTTACTATTCAATACTTTAAGTTTTATCAAATACGCGGCTAAGAAAAAACCGGAAGAAGCGAATGAAGCTATTATGAGATTATCCAGCATCATGGGATTTGCATTGGAAAACAATAGCCAGACCATTCCCGTTGCCAAAGAGCTGGAGCAGGTTGAAAATATTATCAACCTGAACCAATTGCGGTTCAATCATACTTTGCACATCAATTATATTACCCAGCTCAATAACGCTCAGGCTACAATCATTCCTATAGTTATACTAACCCTGGTAGAAAACGTTTTTAAACACGGAAACCTGCTTGACAAAGATTACCCGGCAGAAATCAGGATAGAGTCCACAACTGAGTATTTAACGATCCAAACCAGCAACCTTCCAAATTATGACAGCAATGTAGAAAGCGGTAAAACCGGACTGGTAAATATTACCTCCCGATTAGATCAATTCTATAAAAACAACTACAAATTCAGTCATGAAATGGCAGGTAAATTATTCAAAGTGGAGCTCGTGCTGAAGCTGAAAGACTAGCTAAACCTTTGCGTTAAACCAGTATCTTATTGTCTAATTATTTATTTAAAAATCTAGACATTATTGTATGAAATTAACGATCTCCCCCTTTAGTATCGCGCGTACGCCGGTATTTCCCCACACAGAAGAACTCTTTAACGTCTGGGATGAACTCAAAGACTATATCCATGAGTCTTCTCCCTCCTTTTTTGAAATGATCAGCGCTTATGAATATTCCGACTTAAAAACGCTCGATCCCAAAATCAGATTTACCATCTGGAAGTATTTCAACCGGGCAAAATTCCGGGCTACACCCTACGGAAATTTCGCTGCTTTTTCGATCATTCCTATTGAAAATGAAAACAGTACCGAACCAGTAACATTGTCAAAAAAACACATGGTACATCGTTTTATCAACTGGCAGGAAAAGGAACACTTCAACACTGATCCGAAATGGTTAATCAATCATGCGCGTTTCCTCACTACCAATACTACCGCCTATATCGGAGGCGGAGAATTACGCTACTTAAATACCGAAAATGGTTCCTTTGAGCTGTCAGCCATTGATGCAGAAGAAACTACCCAGCTTACCTTGGATTTTTGCCGCACCAAACGAACTGTAGAAGAAATACAAGAATTCCTGCGTAATGAGTATAGTCTGAGCAAGGCAATGACCGCCTACTTTTTGGAGCAGCTTGTTACCTTTCAGCTTTTAATCACAAATTTTCAACCGAATATTATCGGCCCTGATTACTATGGACGGATTGGCTATTCACAACCAGAAAAGAAAAATGATTATATTATTTCGGAAAGAAAAAGAATAAAAGGTCAGTTGTCAGAAAGAAGGCTTCAGGTACTGGCAGAACTAACCGACTTCCTCTCTAAACATACAGAGGTTAGTCAAAGTGCTTCGCTGGATGATTTCAGGCATAAATTTGTTAAGAAGTTTGAACACAAAGAAGTTCCGCTCCAGATTGCACTCGATCCTGAAATTGGTATCGGCTACCGGTCTATGAATCTCAACAAAGACGAAGGCCTGCTAATTCAGGACTTGAAAAAGAACAGGGCATACAAACAAATCCACCGGATAGCCTACACCCCTTTACATCAATTTATCCTGAATCAAATGATACAACACCAAACTATCCAGTTGTATGATTTTAAGGAGCAAGGAACAAACGCAAAACGGTCTGTCGCCAATACAATCAGCGTATTGCTACAATGCACAGAAGATTTCATCATCATAGAGAATATTGGCGGATCTACAGCAAATTCACTTCTAGGAAGATTCTCTTTAGCGAGTGAAGAAGTTACTGCAATAGGCCACCGGTTTGTTCAGATTGAGCAGGAAGCTAACCCCGGTATCTTATTCTTTGATATTGGCTATCAGCTGGAAAAACATGCAGACAATATCAACCGGAGAAAAGCCATTTATAATTATGAGTTACCCATTTTAAGCTGGCCTGAAAGCAAGCATATTTTAGCCCTCAATGATATTATGGTTAGCGTGCAGGGTGAGGAATTGATACTTCATTCTGCAAAATATGGTAAAAGACTCATTCCAAAATTAGCCTCCGCCTATAATTATGCACGTTCAGATCTCGCAGTTTACCGGTTCCTTTCTGATTTACAACACCAGGGCCTGCATTCCGGTTTAGGCATCAATCTTTCTCATATTTTCCCCGGCCTGGTAAATTATCCAAGAGTACAGTACAAAAATGTAATTCTCTGTCCGGAAAAGTGGCTGGTTCCTAAATCCATCTGTCAGGAAGCGAGCAGAGATCAGTTGTTAAATGAATTATACCATTGGCTGGATAAAATCAATTTTCAAAGACCCTTCAAAAGCGGAGATGGAGATCAAACCTTAGTTTTCAATCCCGAAATACAAGAAGATATGTACTCATTTGCAATGTTCTGCAAAAATAAAACGGACTTATATATTGAAGAAGCTTTTATCCCCGCCCTACCCCGGGTAACCGATGAAAATGGTGCGCCTTATTTACCGGAATTCATTATCAACCTGGAGCATACAGAGCGCCTGTATCCACCTTACCCTTTCAGAGGCACGTGGAACAACACGCAGTATTTTTCAAACTTATATTTACCGGGAGAAGAATGGCTTTATTTTGAAATCTACTGTCATTCTTCTAAATCGAATGCCATCCTGCTTGAAATTAATAAGTATTTTATTCATCCTTCGGGAAAGAAAATAAAAAAGTGGTTCTTTATCCGCTATAATGACCCTGCTGATCATATCCGATTAAGACTTCAATTAAAAGAGATCAAAGATGGGTATGAGCTTATAGCTGCGCTCTCCAAAATTGTAGCA
The DNA here is from genome assembly GCF_040822065.1 of Pedobacter sp. WC2423. Classification (NCBI taxonomy): domain Bacteria; kingdom Pseudomonadati; phylum Bacteroidota; class Sphingobacteriia; order Sphingobacteriales; family Sphingobacteriaceae; genus Pedobacter; species Pedobacter sp. WC2423. Next base: position 5,169,988 of record NZ_CP162005.1, on the reverse strand, counting down.
CCTTATATCACCTCGGGAGTTGTAGCAGATCTGCAACTTAAAACTTACCGGCAGGAAACCGAAAGATATGGCCTGGAAAGGATGGATCTGGTAGAAAAATGTTTTGGAGCAAACAGTGACTACGTATTGTCGATCATTGCCAAACCGGTAGCAACTAATGATCTCTATATTCTATCTATCCGCTTGATCGAAAATGTAATGTACAATGCACGGTATACGCTCGCGGAACAATTACAATTTGCAGAAAGAATGTATACCAGTTTTGCCGCAGAATTTAATGTCCAGTCTGATGCAACAAAAAAAATCAACCAGAGTTATAAAGATTTTGACATGGACGGACTGACTATAGTGCTGACTAAATTACAACAGAAAAAGGCAGCGCAAACAGTGAATACATTTTTAAACAGTTTATCAGCCTGCGCGGAAACTGAGAAAAATAATATGCTTTCAGACTTGTTCCATATGCATGCCAACAGGATCTTTCACCATGACCAGCGCATGCATGAAATGATCCTGTATAATTTCCTTACTAAACGGATTAAGATGAAAATCGGGAGGCTACAGAACAAAAGTTTGCCTCAGCACATTTAATTCGCAGTATTTACGGTAGACGACTCAAAAGCAATAAGTTCCGTTGAAAAATAATTTAAAAAACAAGCTATGCATTAAACAAATTTACTATTTTTACGTATGTGGTAACATGAGTATTTTCTCTATAAAAATTCAAAATGAAGTTCTATTAATAGATAATCTATGAAACCTTCGGTTAAAAATTATTATAACGCTCCTTCAGTATTGGTCAAAAGCCTCGAAGCGATCGAAAGCTTTCAATCCGCCCACAAGGTTTTTCTTAAAAAAAATACGGATGACTCCAGAAAATCAATGGCACAATCACTGCAAACTGTCAAGGAATTGCAAGATGAATTGTCTGCTCCCGATGAATCTGCTGATGACATCAGGGTAGCTTTTTTAAAACAGGTTATGGCCCTTGAACAAAATATTGATGTTATTCATAAAGATGGACTATACCCTGACTTATACAGAGACAGTGAGTCCTCTTTCAGGCTCCTCAAAGATATTCTGGATAGTTTCAAAATATCATTATTATCAAAAGGGGAATCTTATCCATTTGTAGAACTCTCCACCAGCAATAATGAATGGAAAGATCATGGTGTAGTTGCTTTTTGCAGGGATGTGAAGAATAACCTCAATCCGATAAAGTTCAAAAGCTTATGGGATGCCCTGCAATGCTATGAGAAAAATAAAACGCAGCTTACTTATACTTTTGAGATCCTATCTATCACAGGAAATCTGGGTAAACAATCTTAAAATAATCTCACCAGGATATTCCATAAGAATATCCTGGTTTATTTCACCTGCCTGCCTGCTATAACTTTCTTTAGATCCACACCCTTACCCAATACGGGTTTAAATATGTCGCCGGTTTCCTTAACCCTTGATAGGGCATTGTAAATTGTAAAATCTTTCATTTCCAATCCCTTTTTCACTTCTTCCCAATGTAACGGCATAGAAACAGTAGCACCAGGTTTTGGTCGCAGCGAATATGGAGCAGCAATGGTGGCCTGCGGACGGTTCTGCAAATAATCCAGGTACATTTTCCCCTTCCGTTTAGAAACAGCACGCTCCAGACTTGTATATGCAGGTATTTCGCGGTTAACCAGCGTTACAATGATCCTCGCAAACTCCTTGCTCTGTTCGTAAGTATATTTGTTCCCTAACGGAATATAGATATGTAATCCGGTAGAGCCGCTGGTTTTACAATAACAAGGTACACCCATATCATCCAGTATAGTTTTAGTCACCTGTGCCGCTTCGATTACCTGCTGAAAAGAATTTTTGTCCGGGTCAAGATCAATGATACACCAGGTCGGATAATCAGGTTTTTTAATGGTACTGCTCCAGGGATGAACCTCAATACAGCCAAGCCCGGCCGTATACAATAAGGTTGCTTTATCATCCCCTAACATAAAATGCTTATCCGAATCATCTCCTTCAGCATGGTAAAGATAAGTTTTGATCCAGTCAGGGACCTTTCCAGTCACATCTTTCTGGTAGAAACTCTGCGCTGTAATTCCATTCGGATACCGGTTTAAAGACAGAGGCCGGTCTTTCATATACGGCAATATAAATGAAGCCATCTGCTCATAATAATTGATCAGCTGACGTTTAGTTATTTTTTCAACAGGCCAGTATAACTTATTCAGGTTGGTAAATTCCAGCGCATGTCCGTTTACCTTTTTCACCTGAGTTTCTTCTCTAGGATTCAGCAATTCTTTCATTCTTTTTAGCTGAGTTAAGTTCTCATCAGTCCCTGTCAAAAGAGTGGAGGTATCTGCTTCTTTTTCAAGAACAACTTCTTTAGCGTCTTTATCTTCCCGCATTCCCGCAAAGGATGGGTGCCGCATTAAACCATCTGCGGTCATTTCTGCAAAATTGACTTCACAGATCAGTTCTGGCTTTAGCCAGAAGGCCTTCGCCTTACCCAGACCAGATCTGAACGGATTAGCTTTATTGTAATCTGGTTTCACAGTAAAAGCTGGCTTAGGTATAAGTAATGGCTCAAAACGGGTCAACAATTGCTGCTGCATCTCCACACTAAACCCAGTCCCAATTTTTCCGGTATAAATAAATTTCCCCTCTTCAAACACACCAACCAGCAAGGAACTAAAGGGCTTACTGGTATCCGCATTCTTCGTATATCCACCAATCACAACTTCCTGGCGTTTAGCTGCTTTAATTTTGAGCCAGTCACTGGTGCGTTCACCAGTAACATACAAACTATCTTTTCTTTTAGCAACGATCCCTTCCAGCCCGGCTTTTTTTGCAGCTGCCAGAAATTCTATGCCTGAAGTTTCAAAATCTTTACTGAGCCTTACCGGGGAATTTTCCGGGATCAGCTGGCTGAGTATGGCCTTTCTTTGTGTTAAAGGTAAAATAGTAAGGTCATACCCATCATACCACAAAATATCAAAAACATAGTATAGCAGCTCGCCATCCTGGTCACTATGCCAGTTCTGCAAAGCTCCGAAACTGGCAGTTCCCTTTTGATCAACGACAACCACCTCGCCGTCTACAATAGCATCAATATTCCATTCTTCCAGTGCCCTATAAACCGGATAAAATTTCTCCTGAAAAGATTTGTTGTTCCGGGACTGGAATGTTACTGTCCCTTTATTCATAAAGGCAAGAGCCCGGTAACCGTCCCATTTAACTTCATATAACCATCCTTCTTCATCAAATGGCTTGTTTACCAGCGTCGCCAGCATAGGTTTTACCTGATCGTAAAAAGGAGTTTTTACTGTTTTGAGCTGCCTGGGTTTAACAGGTTCAGACTGTTTAGGCTTAATCGTTTTTTTTCCATAAACCTGAACTGGTTTCTTTTCCATTTGTTCAATAGTCTTTTTGGAAATCACCGATTTGTCCTTCAGCAAGATGTCATCGCTTTTGGCATATTTATCTTTATGCTTGATTAAAAGCCAGCTATTTTCGCCCATTCCACGAGTTTTGACGAGTGCAAAAGATCCTTTCAGCTTTTTACCATGCAAAATGAAACTGATTTTACCACTATGGAGCTGATGTCTGAGGTTTCTATCCTGATCTTCTATAGTTCCGCTAACGGGCTCTTCTGGCTCATAAGTTCCCTCATCCCATACAATAACTGTACCTCCACCGTATTCTCCTTTAGGAATAATACCCTCAAAATCTTTATAATCATATGGGTGATCTTCGACCATCATCGCCAGTCGTTTAACCTCAGGATCAGTGGAAGGCCCTTTGGGAACAGCCCAGCTTTTCAATACCCCATCCATCTCCAATCTGAAATCATAATGAAGATGTGAAGCATGATGTTTTTGAATCACAAAGCGCAATTCTTTTCCACTTCCTTTACCACCTTTGGGTTCGGGTGTCTGCTTAAATGACCGTTTCTTTTTATAGGCTGTTAAACTCATCGCTGAAATTTTAAATGATGACCGGATTCCGGATGATAACAATAAGAAAGATTCAAAGTTTTCAGGAAGAGAAAACAAAAGAAATGGCGCTTTGTTAAATTAATAATTAAAGCATTTAGGATGAGATCACTTTGGAATGGAGCTATTGGATTTGGATTGGTAAATATCCCGGTTAAACTTTTCTCTGCTGTACAGCAGAGTCATCTGGATTTAGATATGCTGGATAGTAAAGATCACTCCAGGATCAAATTTCAGCGGATCAATGAGAAGACAAGAAAAGAAGTCCCTTTTGATAAAATTGTAAAAGGATATCTGCTGAATGATAATTATGTAGTACTCGATGAACAGGATTTTGAAGATGCAGCCCCGGATAAAAGCAAAATGATCTCCCTGGAGAATTTTGTGGATTTACAGGAAATCAATCCGATTTATTATGAGACTTCTTATTATGCCCAACCAGAGAAACAGGGAAAAAAAGCTTATGCTTTATTACTAAAGGCTTTAGTGAAATCTAAAAAAGCTGGTGTAGCCAGGTTTGTATTGAGGAATACAGAGAATTTATGCATTATTCACCCTTTAAACGATATTTTGGTGATCACAAAAATCAGGTTTGCGGAAGAAATAAGATCTGGTGAAGAACTTAAAATCCCCGAAACTGATACGATTACCAAAAAGGAACTCGAGGTAGGTATGGCACTGATTAAACAGTATAGTTCAGCATTTGATATAAAGGGTTTCAAAGATGAATACAGTAAAGAACTTTTGAAAATTATCAAGGCGAAAGCCAAAGGCAAAAGGGCTACTGTAAAAAAATTGAAACCCCGGGAAGAAGAGACGAATGATGATCTGTACAGCCAGCTCATGCAAAGCCTGGAAGGCAGAAAAGGAGCTTAGCAAGTAGCTGACTTTTTTCTGTAGATGGTTGGGCTCATGCCGGTTTTCTGCTTGAATAATTTGGAGAAATAAAAACAAGAGTCGAATTTCAGATCATAGGCAATTTCTTTGATGGATAAACTTTGATTTTCCAGCAGGTTTTTAGCTTTTTCTATCTTTACCTGAATAAAATATTGTCCAGGTGATAAACCGGTATAATTTTTAAAGAGCTTACGGAATAAAGAGTAACCTATTTTCAGTTGCTCCGCAGCCATTTTAGGGGAAAAGTCTTTGGAGATATTAGAGTTGAACAAATCCCTCGCCTGGTTCATGATCAGATCTTTCTGTTCACTCTCCTGACTTTTCTGTTTCACCATATAATAAAGTATGCCCAGCAGATGTAAAGCTACACCCGACATCATGGGTTGGTCTTCTTTATTTTTACCCCTGGTTTTATCAATAATCAAATTAAAAAGATCGACCACCTTTTCATTCACCCCGATGTTGATACACGGATTCTCCCGGTTAAAAAACTTGTGGTGTACATGGTTATCAATAATACTGCCCCTGATCCCAATCCAGTATTCATCCCATCCAATATCCGGATCAGGTATATACCGGTGCTTCTCGCCGGGGAACAAAATTATTATGGTGCCGGCGGTTACCTTTTGTTTATGGCTGTCCGATTCAAAATACCCTTCACCACGGGTAATGTATAAAATCTGGTACTCATCGAGTATGCGACCTGATTTCCAGGTAAAATAATGGTGTGATGGATAATATTCCTGTGGATATTGAGCATGGGCTGCAACACTGGTATAGCCAACGTATAAAACATACAGGCCCCAGTTAGCATCCTCCTCACTCACACACAAATATTTGTAATATTCGTTTTTCATGCGGCTTTGAGATTCAGCACGTACCTGATGAAGGTGACGGACTAGGTTAATATTAGAATTTTTATTAAAAATATTAAATAAAACAAAAATGAATACGCTGTCATTTTTACTAATCAATAGATTTTTTGTGCAAAATCGAATTAAATGTGCTAACTCTTATAAAGATATTATAAGTTTTTAGCAGGATAAAGCCTGATTACAGTCTGGCTTATCATTTTAGCACTACTGCTTACCATTTTAAGCTAAGATCACATAACTAATTTCAAAATAAATTACAAACACCTCTTTAATTATAAATTTCAACTGAAAAAGAATATAAATCACACCAAATATCTCTTTAAAGAAAGAGTTATACCGGTTATAAAATCAAAAAGTACATAGTAAATATCAAATCATCTATTTAACAGCACCATTAGATAAATAAATTTGGATAAAAGCTAGTTAACTGAATAGCGGTTGAACAATTATAACCTATCTATACAAATATCATCTATGGAAAATTTACTGATTACTGGCCTTACCGGCATACTTGGCCGTCATGTACTTTATGAATTATTAGCCGAATATGCCAGCGGAATAAAAAAAGGCAGGTTATTTCTCGTTGTCAGGTCTGGTGCCAAAGAGAGTGCAAGCCAAAGGATCAGTTCTTTATTATCAAATCCGTTCAAACCTGCCTATCTGGATGTTTATGCTGTAGAACAGTTATTATCATTTATTGAGATTATTGATTCTGATTTAAGAGACCTGAAGAAAAGCCAGTTCCTGAAGTCAAAATCAGGCGACTATCTGCATGTGATCCATATTGCAGCAATCACTAACTTGAACACAGCCGATTCAGCTTTACAGGACGTTCACGATTTCAACTATTCCACCACACTGGAGTTAATGGAACAACTGAAAAATATCCCGCATAAATTCATCTTTATCAGTTCTGCATTTTCATGTGGTATACAAACTGGATTAATTGATAGTGATTACCGTCGTTTTGGACAAAGCGGAGAATTATTACCATTCAGCAGTCTGTCTGCTTACCGGAATCATTATGAGTTTTACAAAGCAATGGCTGAGCACCAGGTTATTCAGCATTGCGAAGGGAATCAAATCGCCTGGCAGATTCTGCGTCCTTCGGTAATTTGCGGCAGATTGTTAGCTGCCCCTTTATACTACCTGCCTCTGTTCAATGTCTTTTATGAACTTGGCAGAATTGTCAACAAGGGCTTACAACGCTATAAAGAGCATGATATAAAAAAAATCCGGATCGCGGGCGATCATAAAAGCACTTTGAATATCGTTCCGGTTGATTATGTAGCCAAAGCGATTTTAGCCGTATTTCGCCGGGATGATGTTAAACAGCTCAGCATTGTTAATTCAGCACCTCTGAGCAATGCCTACCTGATTAAACATTCGATCCACAGACTGGGCCTTGAATGTAAGCTTGTGGATTCAACTCCTGAAAACATGAACCTGCTGGAAGAATTGTATTATAAAAGTGCCGGAAAATGGTTATCACGTTATCTGAATACCACCTCCTATAACTTTGATGCCGCTCCGCTGCGAAAACTCATTCCACATATTCCTGAACCGGATATTCAAAATACTTTTGAAGAATTGTATGAGTATGCTTTACAGCACAATTTCGAAAATCCTGAACTTTCACTAAGCACTTCTTCGCTGTGATTAATTTCTACAACGTTATCCATACCATGCTCACCAGACCTGGGATCCGGGAGCTAATCATCCCTGCCGACCCGCAGGAGCTGCCAATTACCAACCAGGAGCTATTGCAAAATATCTCCGGTTACCGGTATTTACTACAGCAGCACGTGGTGCCCGGAGATTCCGTTTTACTGGCTATCCCTGTAAGCCCGGTTTCTATCAGCGCATTGCTGGCGATACAAAGTACAGGCGCAATTCCAGTGCTGCCCCCTGCCATCTCAGACCTGCCTGCCCTGTTTAAACTGCTGAAATCGCAAAAGATCAATGTGATTATTGCTGAGGAACAAATGCACCAGCAATTGGGAGCCGAATTAGCATCAGCGGGTATTCATTGCTTGTTTCTGAAGCAGGAAACCAGCAGAGAAACTGACTGGGAGGCTGTTTTAGTAAATCCTGATCAGCCTGCACTGGTTACTTTTAGTTCAGGAACAACGGGAGAACCAAAAAGTGTACTCAGAAGTCACCGTGTAATTACAGCGCAACACCAGATCCTTAAAAAAGTATTTCCACCACAAACAGACCTGCGTGATTTCTCTATATTCCCTAATGTGATCCTGCATAACATTGCAGCAGGAATTACTACGGTTGTTCCCGGTATTCCTGGATTTCAGATGAGCCAGTTGAAAGCCGAAAACATCATTCTGCAACTTTCTGCCCAGCAAATTGGCACATTAACGGGCAATGTGTTTTATTTCAGGACCATCCTCGCTTATTTAAAAGCACATCCGCAATCCTTCCCTAAAGTGAGGCAAATTGGAATCGGAGGCTCTCCTGTACCTGAAGATCTTCTGCCAGAACTCCGTCTTTATTTTCCTGAATCAGCATTTCATATTATTTATGGTTCCTCTGAGGCAGAGCCTATCGCAGTAAGAAAAATAAACGGAACAGCTAAAAACCCAACAAATGGCTACTGTGTAGGAAAGCCGGTAGAAACACTGGAACTCAGGATCAATGAAGCTGTAACAATACATACTGCTGGCGGAACATTTAATTCGGGCGAAATAGAAGTCAGGGGTGCACATGTAGCCACTTCACATCAGGACGGCTGGCTCAGAACAGGTGATATTGGTTATTTGTCAGCAGATAAAGAACTTTACCTCACAGCCAGAATAGGAAATGAAAAAGCACATCTGGGCATACAGCATTACCAGATTGAACATTTACTAATACTGCATCACCAGGTTGCCCAGGTTGCCGCAATAGCTGCTGAGGATGGTTTTGATATTTTTATCCAGGGTACTCTAAAGCACCATGAAGCTGAACGGATTTTAGCCAAAAACTTCCCTGCCGGGTTAATTAACAGTGTACAGTTTCAAACCGAAATTCAGGTTGACAACAGACATCATTCTAAAATTTTATACCACAAAATAAATGAACTCAGAGTTTTATAACCTGGACCTTGACCACATCCGTTATTCGCTGGTGTGGGAAGATAGTCAAACACTTTACAGATCGCTTAAGATCAGTACAAATGATCATTTACTGGTCATTACTTCTGCAGGTTGTAATGCTTTAAATATTTTGCTTAAGCATCCGGCAAGCGTCACTGCAACCGATTTAAATCCTGTTCAGAACAAGATGCTGCTACTCAAAAAGCAGGTTATCCTGAACTTCGATTACGCGCTTTACCATGATTTACTTGGACTAGCCGGAGCAGTAGCTGTAAACGAAGCTAAACAACGGATTTTACCCACTTTAACGGCAGCAGATCAGGCTTTCTGGACAACTTTTCTGGAAGAAAATCCCGGAGGGCTGCTACTCTCAGGAAAGCTGGAAAAATTTATGATGGCATTTCATCAGTCGCTCGGCCAGGAGCAGCAAGAATTGATTCATCAGCTCATCACTTTTGATACGATTGATGCACAATACAAATTCTTCCTGGAAAAACTGGATAACAGCAGTTTCAAGCAAACATTTATCGCTTATTTCAGTAATGAAAACCTGAGCAGCGGCAGAGATCCTAAATTATTAAAACACGTAGATGAATCGGGTGGAATCGTCTTTTATAAGCGCCTTCTTTTACAAGTCAGTTCAAGCTTATTAAAAGAGAACTTCTATTTCCGTTTTATCTTTTTTGGGCTGCAGAACCTTCCGCACCATGTATTACCTCCATGTTACAGACGGGAAAACTACAGTATCCTGAGAAAAAACATGGACAGGTTACAGGTTATCCAGGGAGAAGCAGTGGAATACCTTTTATCAGTGCCTGGTTTAAAAATCACAAAAGCCAGTCTCTCTAATATTTTCGAATACATCAGTCATGAAGAATTTCAGAAAGTCTGTTTAGCACTGGCAAAACATCCGGAGCGCGATTTACAACTGATTTTCTGGAATTTACTGAATATCCAGGGAGAGAACTTCCTTCCATCAGTAAACCGGATCAAATTGAAAAGTCAAAGTCTGTCACAGGAAAGCTGTTTCTATTTCAAGAATAAAGTACAAATACAGTTTGTCCCGGTCCCGTCATTACATCTAACCTAAAGACCATGAAAACCACCGATTATCTTAATACTACCTTTGTTCAGCAAATCATGCAAGACCAGTTCCCTGATCAGACTATTGCTGTTCAGGGCATTACCTTGCTGGACGTAGATAATTCAGCGAGTATACTGGTAACCCTCACGGCTACCCAAACAGAAAGCTGTATTGGCCATTTTGGCCTGGAAGTTAATTACACTATAAACGGATTGCCACAAAACAAGAGAATGGTGATGAAGATCAAACCTCATGGCCAGGAAATCGTAAACATGCTGAATATGCTTTCGCAGTTATGCGGAGACGAGCTCAATAGTGTTTACGAACAGTTTAAGTATTTAACAGGCTTTTATTATACCCACTTAAAAGAGCAGGAAATTTATAAAAAGCTGCATCCATTATTCACTCCGGTCATTTACGGTCTGTATACTAATCAACAGGAGAATATTTACGTCATCTTAATGGAATACCTGGATGATGTTGACCTGCTGAATACAGTGATGGCTCCTGAAAAATGGAGTGATCAGCATATCAAAGCCGCATTAAAACAAATGGCAGCCTGGCATAGCAAAATGCTGAATAAAGTGGGAGATGTAGACCTGAGTATATGGAAAGATGCTCCTTGTTTACAACAAATGACAGAGCTGCTTCCTTTATGGAATGCTTTATTAAACAATGCTGCTGATAAGTTCCCGGAACTTTACGATCCTTTAAGGGTAAAAACAATGCGTACCGCTATACAGGAAATCCCGAACTACTGGCAACAGCTGGAAAAACTACCGAAAACACTGGTGCATAACGATTTTAACCCAAGAAATAGTTGTTTTAAAACTCAAAACGGTGAAATAGAATTCTGTTTATATGACTGGGAACTCGCAACCTTTCATATCCCGCAATATGATCTGGCAGAATTCTTATGTTTCATTCTGGATCAGGACAGGTATGACCAACGTTATACCTATACTGAATATTACAGGGAAGAGCTGGCCAGGCTAACGGGAAAATATAATTCAGCTCCCTCTTTTCATCAGGAGCTGTATATGGCGACTTTAGATTTTGGTATCCACCGCATGGGTTTATATATGATGGCGCACAGTGTAAGCCCTTATCCGTTTCTGCCCCGTGTAGTGAATAGCTTTTTCAATGCAATCTCAGGACATAGCCTTAACTAATCAATTCTTTTTCATACAGGATATATTTTACTGATTCATACGGTGTATGATCAGTAAAATGTACTGAATAATTGTCTGAGCGCATCAGGCAGAAAATAGCATCTTCATAATATTGGTTGGCGGCCCTGATGTAATGTGTACAGATATAATTCATTAATCCGCGTCTTCTGAAATCAGGGTGCACACCAACTGTCTTTCCCAATAGCCTTCTCTTTTTCAGCAGTGGATAGTCCCTGTTAAAATCATATCCGTCTGCGGTTGCGGGTAAGGACTGATAATCCGGATAACTGATACTCATTGCAGCGAGCCTGCCACTCTGCGGATCTATCAATATCACCGAGCTGTGAGGGCAGATTTTACGCAAGAATTTAGTACCGTACAGCAAGCGGAATTGTTCAAAAGAAATCGCTCTGTAAAAAGGGTTTTGATTAAAGACAATTTCAATGAGCTCAAACAACTCTTTTTCATATTGCATCCAGCTCTGCTCATTTAAAGCAATGACTTCGAAAGGAATTTTGCTTTGCTCATCCATTAAGGCAGCATAATCAGCATAAAGTACCGGAAGTGTATTTTGAGTAATATACCGGCTCTCAAAGGTCAGCTTTTCTTTAAAATTTACCTGCGCTAAAAGAGCGGAATAATAAACCGGGTTAACTGGCTCACTATCAAAGCTGTTCCAGCTTGGTAAATTGCCTGTCCGGATACGGTACCGGTTATAAGTGTTAAAGTTAATTGGCCCGGTTATACTGGCCAGCTTCCTTGCACTGGCATCGCTTTCCAGCAGCCCGAATGCTTCGATATGAAGTGCCAGCTCATCAGCAGATTCCCAGAACCCAAAATAAGCAGCACCTTCGTTGTGCGGGAATATGCCTACCAGCCTGATATACTGATGGTCTGTATAGATAATAATCTCGTTTTTTTCCGCTTCTAATTTGAACAGGGCAGCAATCATTGCCTTGTCTTCTGTTAGTTTGATAGTTAATTGATCATAAATCTTTACTGGTATCGTGAAAAAGCTATCAGGAATTGGGCCCTTGTAGACTATACGTTCGACTAAGCCCATTTTACAGTAATTTAATTTCTCCGGTTGAACCATCCATACTGATTTGTTGTCCGCTGCTTAATTTTTTGGTCAGCCCCGGAATATTGATAATCGCCGGGATTCCAAATTCTCTGAGCAGAATAACGGAGTGGGATAATGCAGATCCCTTTTCAATCAGCACGCCTTTACAAGTCGGGAAAAGTGCCACCCAGCCAGGATCTGTACGCAAAGCACAAACAATCTTACCACTCACATTCAAATCACTATCCGGCCCTTCTATGACAATGATTTCTGCAGTAAGCTGACCTGGAACGCAGCCTGTACCCTGTAAAACGGAAGGATCTTCATCTGCCAGTTCTGGTTTAGTACTACGCAGAGGCGGGATCGTTACCTGAGCGGCAACTTCTTCTTTTTTATAGTGTTCAAATGTGGCTATCCGCTCTGCTATCACACCAGCAATTTCAAATCCTGGTTTATCCAGTAATAGTATTTCAATCTCATCCTGGGTCAGATAAAAGATATTACGTGCTTCTGTCAATACTTTTTTATTCTTAAGTAATTCACCTGCAGCCAGGTATAAAGTACGGTACATCCCGAACAGCCTTGTCCTTTCTAAACGCAAGGCTTCACGATATTGAATTGACTTTTGTAATTTACCCAGACTTTTGTAAACTGTCTTTTTAAAAAATACAGCATGATCTTTTAGTTTTTCTTCCAGATCCTTGACTGCCGATTCATGTAAATGAGACAAAGCTGAAGTCTGAAAGGAGTTAGCTGTAGTGAGGTAATTGCGCAGGTAACTGTAAAAGATTTTAGGTGACAAACGCATGGTAATCGTTTCCAGTTTTAACTCTCCCACGGTACGGTCACCATAAACATGGATAAAACCTTCCACCTCTTTGTAAAATGCAGGAAACTGAGCTTTAATTTGCGTGTGGACATCATCCGGCAAAAGAATAATCAGCGCTTTCAGTGCCTCCTGCTCTATCGCTTTCAAAGAAATTTTTTGCATCAATATGGCTGGCTGGGCACTTTCAATTTCCTGATTGCCTGCTAAATATCTGCTTAGAAATTCATCGGTATCCAGAATACCAGCTTTAAGTAATTTACGCCTTACTTTCCCGTTCATCATCATCACATACAGATCATTGATAATCGGGGTAGTCCACTTGCCCATCAGCTCTTTATCCAGCAGATATTTTTGTTCCAGCAATTGTAAAGGATCAGCAAATGCATTCTGCAATTTATAAAACCGCTCATAATGTTTGGTAATATGGCTATGAAATTCAGCCACACTTTTCTCCAGTTTTCTAAATGCAGAAAACAACCTTAATAAATTAAAAAAGGTTGGAAAGATCATGCTGAGCTTTTCAGTGAAAGACTTCTCTGTATCGGTGATAAAGTCAACAGGCTCTTCCAGGCCCATCATCCGCTCCATATCCTCTTTATTTTGTTTAAAAGAAGGAAATAGCTGCAAACAACGGTACCAGTTATTGATATTGTAATAAATTCTGCCCTGAACCAGTCCAAGCAGGTTGTTGACAACAGGGGTATAGGTGGTAATGACCTGCTCAGGAATAGCCAGCAGAATAATCGTCTGGAAATAAACCGTTGCATAAGCATGCCGGGCAAAGCTGAAAGTTAAAGGTGTAGTTACCCCACAATAGCTTTCCTGGATATTTGAGTTGTCATAGACAATCACATCTGGTATTTTCTGGGTAATATGACGGGATTGAACGAAGTAGAGTTTATTCCTGGAGATCACGTATTCTATATCCTGCGGATGGCCGTTTCTTTTTTCCAGACGGGTTGAAATCGTAAATATTTCACGCAGTTGTTCTTCGGTCAGGCTGTGTATTTGTTGCTTATCCTCTTCCACATCCAGCAGCTGAATACCCTTTTCTTCATACATTTGATAGTGCTTATCTTTCAGTGCTATCTTTTGATGAACTACTGTCCCGTCTTTTTTGGAAAGATAAAATTCATCAGGGTCGAGTTCTCCGTTAACCAGGCCTTCTCCCAACCCCCATACCGCATGGACAGCCATTTCCTGTGGATACTGGGGATAGGTTGAAAAAACTACCCCACTGACCTCTGCATTGATCTGCTGCTGCAAGATTACAGCTGGTCTTGCTACAGTTGATAATTGTTTGTATTGCCTGTAAGCTACAGCTTCAGCAGAATACGCACTGGCGGCGCATTTTCCTACAGCTTCAATGATATCTTCATAATTTCTTAAGTTCATATAAGAGCTCATGATACCAGCAAACGCATCATGTGTTCCATCTTCATCGGCAATTGAAGAACGGACAATTACGCTTCGGTTCGGAAAATCCCATCCGGATAAAATCTGACGTAATTTTTCTTCCTCAGCTTTGCTGAATCTAAAACGCAGCAGCTGATCTGATATGGATACTGTGGTGGCATCCTTTGCTTTAACAATTGTATCAAAGTTCTCTGCAGGGAGTACTAAAAAATCGGGTACAGTAACCTGAGCTTCCAATAATTTCAGCAATCCTTTTGCCTTACCTCCGATCGTATATCCGGGCACATTTTTAACAGGGTAGATGATCATGATTTGAGATGTATTTCAATGATTACAGAGATATAACTGATCACCATAAATAAAGAGACCAGTAGTTCAGCCAGACGAAGTTGCTTTTCGTCCGGCCGTTTAACAACTTTAAGGAAGAGGAAGCCTATCGCCACATAGAGTAAGCAAATGGTGATGTAAGTCCATAAATTTGATTGTATAGTGTATAATATACGGCATTGTACCACTACGCCAATCAGTAAAACCAGCAAAACGCAAACTATGGAAGTTACATAACCCAGAGACTTGGAATAAGAATCTACGGTCTCTCTTTCTGCTGCCGGCGAATGGATTTTACGGGCAAGTTCAAAACTAAAGCCACACAGCAAACTTATACCAGCTAATAGATACAATGCCGGATGATGCAGATCAGGATTAAATGCAGACCATACCCAAACCATCACAAATGGCATAATTACCATATGGGTACAGGCATATAACAACAGCCGCCTGCTCAAAAAAGAACCAATGAAAAACTCATAGCGCATGAATAAGCTATAACCTACAGCAACGAACCAGCAGATTAAGGTTAAAGGGCCACTCCAATAGCTCCAGACCAGTTCTGATACCGTGAGTATGGCAGAGAGCAGAAATAACTGGTTTAAAGTGACACGGCCGGATTGCAATACCCTGTCAGGATGATTGAGCTGATCAATCTTATAGTCTTTAACCTCATCGAATACCCGCAGCCTGAAAAAGAAAGAAATAAAAGCGATGATACCCAGACCTATTTTAACACTGAAATTTATGGGCTGAGAAGAAAAATAGGAGGCTATGGAGTATACGTTTATAAATAGAATAGCAAACAATACCATATTTACCGGGGGAAACCTTTGCCTGAAATAAGCAAGTACATTTTTTACTTTCAATTTCTGAATTATTAAGATGAATAATAAGCTATTGATGTAAAGTTAATTTTGGGAGCCGGTCAGAAAATGTAGAAACTGATATTTCAAATGTTGTTTTTGATACCGCTAATAATTTATTTCGTGCGATTTAAACAAATTGAGCATCTATTTTTCAGGAGAATTCATAATAAATGAATCAAATTGATATATTTGCCGAAATGTCCTTGTAGTTCAATGGATAGAATTTTGGTTTCCGGTACCAACGATGGGGGTTCGAATCCCTTCAGGGACACATAAAAAGAATAAAAAGGCTGATCTTGTAATCACATGGTCAGCCTTTTTTGTATCTGGAAGTTTTACTGACTTTACCACGATAAAACTTCAATCTTCCAAATAATTCTTGTAACAAAACCCACGAATGTTACCACTTTGAGCTTAAAACTATCGATTTATCAGCATAAATATCAATTAATTAGCAGATTCACGTAGGGGAAACGGCCGTTGGCGTAATAATGAAATGATAAGTCAGTTGAGAAGCTTAATATTGAATTGTGAATCATCTACCTATGGAACACACACAACAGTAATGTATATATTTTACACTACAAAAAAACCAGCCTGCCGGCTGGTTTTTTGTGTTTACAGGAGAAATGAAATTTTATATTAAAACGCATTGACAATTAACTGGATCGCTCCGTATTTATGCTCCGGGCTAAACATTGCTGTTGCTGCAATTGGCATATGGTGACTGAAAACTACCAGGTCTTTATTTAAGGTAACTCCGGCATTGACAACATTAGGTTTAGAACCATAAAAGTTCTCGTCTCTTCCAAATGCAAATCCACCACCCGCAAAAAGATGGACATTTGTCGTTTCATCTTTCCAGACTCTGTAATCCAGTACCACATAATTGGAATAATTATTAGCCAGATCCCCATTGCTCTTCACATGTGTATCTCTTCCTTGTACAATTGTACTCCAATTTATACTGATTGGGAAAGCGTCTCCAAATTGATATCCGGCAGTTACGTCAATAAAGTGAGACGTAGTAGCCCTTTTATAATCGAACAGGTTAGCGTCAGGGAAATCAGTAACGTTGTTGATATCCCATACCGAGAAGTTAAAACCCTTTTTAACATAACTCACATAATAATCAAATTCCTTGTATTCCCCATTGAAACCTGCACCACCCCAAAAACCAGCAGAGAAACTGCCATCCTTTGTCGTATAATGCATATCCACATCAGTGATCGGACTGTTTGACACCTTAAATCCACGCCACAAGTATAAATTACGTACTTGCAGATTCACGTTAAAGGGTTTATATTTTTTTACTGTGACGGTATCAGTTTTAGGCGTTGTCAGATCCTGAGCCTCTGCAGAAAGGCAAAGGCATAGCCCTAGTATAGCCCCAAGGCTACCTTTATAAATCGTTTTCATAAAATCTGTTTAAGAAGTTCTGTTTTGTTTAACTGCTGATTAGTGAAGCTGTAAATAAAGAAAAGCTGCTATCGCTGCCCCCACAATCGGACCGAGA
This sequence comes from Pedobacter sp. WC2423, assembly GCF_040822065.1. NCBI lineage: Bacteria > Pseudomonadati > Bacteroidota > Sphingobacteriia > Sphingobacteriales > Sphingobacteriaceae > Pedobacter > Pedobacter sp. WC2423. The sequence continues at coordinate 5,152,862 of NZ_CP162005.1, read as the reverse complement.
ATAGGAATCCAGGCATAAGTCCAGTCACTAGTGCCCTTCCCTTTAATAGGTACTAAAGCATGAATAATCCGCGGGGCGAAATCACGTGCCGGATTAATGGCATACCCGGTGGTTCCTCCCAGTGAAAGACCGATTACCCAAACCAAAAAGGCAACAGGAACAGCTCCGACAGAGCCTAAACCAACAGGTATTTTAGTTGGCGTAATTTCGGCTCCGGTGATATAGAAAACCGTAAATACCAATACGAATGCACCGATAATTTCACTGGTTATATTGGAGGTATAATTACGGATAGCCGGGCCGGTACAAAAACAGGCCAGCATAGCTGCCGGATCATTGTTCTTGTTAAAATGGTCTTTATACATGACCCAAACCAGGAATGCACCCATTCCCGCTCCTATCAACTGCGCGGCTATATAAGGGAGCACACTTGCCCAGGCAAATTTTCCGGCTATCGCAAGACCGATAGTGACCGCAGGATTTAAATGCGCGCCACTGTAAGGGCCTGCAACCGTTACCCCTACAAAAACTGCCAGTCCCCAGGCAGTGGTAATGACCATCCACCCGCTATTATTTCCTTTAGTATCATTTAATACGACGTTGGCTACTACGCCATCGCCTAAAAGTATAAGTAACATCGTACCTATTAGTTCTGCTATGAATGGTGTCATTCTGGTAAAATTAAGGATGAATAATTAGTTTGAATCTGTATCAGGTAACTCTTCATTCCAGCTTTGTGCGGCATGAATTGCTCTCTTCCAATCCTTAATTCCCTTTTTGATCACCGTTTGATCTCCTGTAGGTACAAACTCTTTTTCAGATTTCCATAACTGCTGAATCTCTTCTACGCTATCCCAGAAACCAACTGCTAATCCTGCTAAATAAGCAGCTCCCAAAGCTGTAGTTTCTACGACATTCGGACGGATCACTTTACAGTTCAGCAAGTCAGATTGAAATTGCATCAGCAGATCGTTCGCCGTTGCCCCGCCATCTACTCTGAGTTCTTTAATCTCCATTCCTGCATCCGCTTCCATTGCTTTTAAAACATCCCTGGTCTGGTATGCTATTGATTCTAATGCAGCAAGTGCAATATGTGCAGAGGTACTGCCTCTGCTCAATCCCACAATTGTACCTCTTGCATCAGGTTTCCAGTATGGCGCGCCTAAACCAGCAAAAGCAGGTACAAAATAAACTCCCTGTGTGTCTTTAACACTCGCAGCCAGATTTTCTACATCAGCAGATTTTTGAATCACACCTAAACCGTCACGAAGCCATTGTACAACCGCTCCTCCGATAAAAATACTTCCTTCAAAGGCATATTGTATTTTACCGTTAATTTTCCACGCTACGGTAGTCAATAAGTTATTTTTGGATTCTATGAATTCATCGCCAATGTTCATCAGCATAAAACAGCCGGTTCCATAAGTGTTTTTAACCATGGCTTTTTCAATACACATCTGTCCGAAAAGCGCAGCGTGCTGATCTCCTGCAATTCCGGCGATCGGTATTTTTGAAGCGAAAATAGTTGTAGTCGTTTCTCCGTAGATTTCACTGGATTGTTTGACTTCAGGAAGCATGCTTTTAGGAATATCCAGCATTTCGAGCAATTCATCATCCCATTGCTGCGTACGGATGTTAAACAACATGGTACGGCTTGCATTGGTAATATCGGTCACATGTACATGACCCCTTGTAAATTTCCAGACCAGCCAGCTATCTACCGTTCCAAATGCCAGTTCTCCTTTATTTGCCCTGTCCCGGGCACCTTCTACGTGATCAAGAATCCATTTTATTTTAGTACCTGAAAAATAAGAGTCAATTACCAATCCCGTTTTAGCGCGGACCATATCAGTTTTACCCTCTTTTTTAAGCTGATCACAGAATTCTGCAGTACGTCTGTCTTGCCATACAATCGCATTGTAAACAGGTTCACCAGTTTCACGGTCCCATACAATGGTCGTTTCACGTTGGTTAGTAATCCCAATTGCTTTAATATTAGAACCATTGATCCCCATTTTCACTGTGGCTTCTGCCGCTACACTGGCCTGGGTAGACCAAATTTCATTCGGGTCATGTTCTACCCATCCTGATTGTGGAAAAATCTGGGTAAATTCCTTCTGTGCCGTTGATTTAATTTGTCCTTTATGATCAAAAATAATCGCACGCGAGCTCGTTGTGCCCTGGTCCAGAGCCAAAATGTAATCTTCCATAACTTTATTGATTTATATTGGTTTAATTGACGCTGAATATTTTCTATTCAGGCGTATAAGGTTCTAATAAATAAGATTGAGCTAGTTTTCTAAAGGTTTTGACCTGCTCGTTTTCCCAGGTTTCATCATATTGAAGTTCTGTCGCTACCAGTTTGGCTACAGCAGGAGCCATATCAATCGCAGCACGTGCATCCAAGAATAACGCTCTCACTCTTCTGGCTAAAATATCCTCTACAGTACGGGCCATTTCATATCTGACACCCCAGATTACTTCGGCTTTAAGATAAGGTAAACGCGCATGCAGTTTTTCTTTCCAGGCTGGATTTTCATTTCCCAAAGCTAATACAGCTGCTTCATCACTTCCATAAACATACAGGTGATCGTTGCGGTTTACATCTGCTTTGCTACCGTGAATAGATAGTTCTTTTGTTTTTGTAGCACGCGCTGGTAATTTACCAACTTCTATCGCTTTATTAATGGTATCCTCACCCATTCTGCGGTAAGTTGTCCATTTACCACCGGTGATCGTGATCAGTCCGGATGTAGTGACAATCAGTTTATGACTTCTTGAAATTTCTTTTGTTTTAGAAGAACCATCTTCAGGCGCAGCCAAAGGACGCAGGCCTGCAAATACGCTCAGCACATCCTTACGGGTTGGTGCTTTAACCAGGTATTTTGCTGCTGTACGCATAATGAATTCAATTTCTTCTGCTAACGCTACTGGTTCCAGGCTATGCTGATCTAATGGAGTATCGGTAGTTCCAACGACAAGTTTATCATGCCATGGCACAACAAATAAAACCCTGCCATCATCCGTTTTAGGAATCATGATGGCATCTTCACCGGGCATAAATGAACGCTCAATTACCAAATGGACACCCTGGCTTGATCTGACCAGTGGTTTTTTACCTGGTTTATCCATTTGTAAAAGGTCATCTACAAATACGCCGGTTGCATTAATGACCGTTTTACCTTTCAGCTGATAAGTAATACCCGATTCTACATCAGTGGCTGCAACGCCAGCTACTTTATCCTGCGTGTCTTTAATTAAACTTGTTACCCGGATATAATTTAAAACCGTAGCCCCTTGTTCCAGACTGGTCTGTGCAAGGTTAACGGCCAGGCGGGAATCATCAAACTGCCCGTCATGGTAAACTACTCCTCCATATAAATGTTCGGGTTGTATAGTAGAAAGTTTGCTGATGACCTCTTTTTTAGAGATATGTCTGGCACGGCCGAAGCCAAGTTTACCAGCAAGCAAATCATATAATGTCAATCCTATCGTATAAAAAGCACCGCCCCACCATTCATAATTAGGAATAATGAAAGATTCATTTTTCACTAAGTGGGCCGCATTTTTCAACAGCAAACCACGCTCGTATAAGGCTTCTCTAACCAGTCCGATATCGCCCTGCGCTAAATAACGCACGCCTCCATGAACTAGTTTGGTACTCCGGCTGGATGTTCCTTTAGCAAAGTCAGCTTGTTCTAATAATAAGGTTTGATAACCACGGCTGGCTGCATCAAGTGCAGCACCTAACCCTGTTGCTCCACCACCAACTACAATGACATCCCAAATCTTTTCCGGATCAGCAATATTTCCTATGAGTTCTTTTCTATTTGTGTTCATGTGTAACGGCCTCCTTATGATAACTAACGATTTGTTTCGCTTTCTATTTCAAATCTATAAAATAAAACATTTCAAAACAAATTAAAATCAACAAGAACCTTCATTTATTTCAAAAAATACCAAAAACACCATATAAACAATGTTAACCTACAAAAAGGAAAAAATAACAATCTAAAAAACGAAACAAAACGAAACATACATTGAAATATATAAGCTTATAAACTGAAAAAACTTCCGGTTTTTGCTTATTTTTGGTTAACGCAACCTATAAATACCCAAACCGGAATGAAGAGTATTACCGAAAGACATCAGCTAATTTTAAAAAAACTTCAGGAAACAGGTTTTGTCAACGTACAGGAACTCAGCACACAAATGAGAGTTTCTGATGTTACCATCAGAAAAGATCTGAAGCTCCTGGAAGATAAGAAATTACTTTTCCGCACGCATGGAGGAGGCTCCAAAACAAACCCCTATACCAATGATAAACCAGTTGCGGAAAAAGAGCAGATCCATGCGGATAAAAAAAAGCAGATTGCTAAAGCTGCTGCCGATATGATTGGTCACAATGATTCTATCATTATTGCTTCCGGAACTTCCATGTTAGCTTTAGCCAGAGCTATACATCCCGAGAAACACCTTACTGTAGTGACCTCAGCACTCAACGTAGCTCTTGAATTATCTCACCATTTACATGTAGAGGTTTTACAGCTCGGCGGTCAGTTAAGACAAAACTCATCCTCAGTAATGGGTCCTTATGCGGAACAGATTTTAGAAGATGTGTCCTGCAGCATATTATTTTTAGGGGTAGACGGGATTGATATTGAAACCGGGCTGACTACAACCAGCCTGATGGAGGCACGTCTGAATCAGAAGATGATGAATGCTGCGCAGATTACAGTTGTACTGGCAGACAGCTCGAAAATGGGCAAAAGAGGCTTAGGAAAGATCTGTTCTCTGGATCAGATTCAACATGTAATTACGGATGACGGCATATCGCCAGCCCTGGTTAAATTAATGGAGAATAAAGGGATCAGCGTAACCGTTGTCAGGGACTAAATTGCCAGATTAATCCAGTTCAACTTTACAACGTTCCCTGCTCAAAGCATCCATAAAGCTATGGTGTTCATAAGCGGTTTGTTTTAACATGGCCTCATCTTTTTTATAAGTATTCTTCAGCTCTTTCCTGTTCTTCGCCTGAAAGAAACGCCTGATATCTTCCCTGTTTTTCAACAGCAGCGCAGGAACTTGTTTTGGCTTGTTATCTTCACCGATAGCCACCATCGTAAAATAGCTGGTATTGGTATGCTTGATGACATGTGTTTTAAGATTTTCTGAAACGACCCGGATACCGATAATCATAGAACTGCTTCCTACATAATTTACTGAAGCCATCAAAGAAACAATCTCTCCTACTTCTACCGGAGCAAGAAAATCAACCACATCAATAGAAGCCGTAATACAGTATCCATCGGCATGTTTTGCAGCACAAACGTAGGCCACTTTATCCATTAAGCCAAGGATAATCCCTCCGTGTATTTTACCTCCGAAATTTGAGTAAGAAGGAATCATCAGCTCTGTTAAAGTAACCTGGGAGCTTGCAACGGGCTTATATGCTGTCATGCTGTTTTTTTGATTGCAATTTAGCTTTTTTTATAAAACAGACAAACCTGACGGGCATGATTATTGAGCAGAAGGAAAATAAATACTTGTACATGACAAGCACCGAAAATCGCTTTAAATTCGTTCCGTTCCTGGTTAATATACTGATTCCTCTAGCTTTTGGTGCCATAGGCGGGTACATTACGCAAAAGACAATCAAAACATGGTATCCTTTCCTGGAAAAACCAGCGTTCAACCCTCCTGATTGGTTATTTGGCCCGGTATGGTCGTTATTATTTATCCTGATCGGAGTTTCTGCTTACCTGGTCTGGAATAAAAGAGCACAAATCATCCATCTGCCAAGAACGATCGCATTTTACTTTATCCAGCTGATACTGAATTTATGCTGGTCATATTTATTCTTTTACCATCAGCTAATTGGTGCTGCGCTGATTGAGCTGTTCTTCTTGCTTGCCGCGATCCTGGTGAATGGCCTGGTTTTCTACAAAATCGACAAAACCGCAGGCTTACTTTATATCCCTTATTTTTTGTGGGTGAGTTTTGCAACCCTCCTGACTTATAATATTTACGTGTTAAACTAGCGCTTCTAAAAGAAAACCTGTAATTTAGGAAAGTGATCTGCTTAAAGAAAATCTTTCTTGGTTTACTCTGTTTTTGCACATTTCAGGCCAATGCGCAAAAGGTTGGACTAGTCCTCAGCGGAGGCGGGGCTAAAGGCCTGGCACATATCGGAACGCTGAAAGCACTCGAAGAAAATCACATTCCGATTGACTATATCACCGGAACTTCTATGGGCGGGATTGTAGGCGCGCTTTATGCAGCTGGTTATTCTCCCGAACAAATTGAAAAGATAGCACTCACCACTGATTTTCAGGACTGGGTAAGCGGCAGGTTTAAAAGTGATTATAGTTTCTTCTTTCAGAAAAGCAGCAGCAATGCTTCTTTGATTACTGCTAAACTTTCTGTTGACACGGCTTTAAGGGTAAACTTCCGGTCTAACCTGGTGAATGACATCCCTTTAAACTTCGCGTTAATTGAATTGTTATCACAAGCATCGGCAATAGCCAAAGATAACTTCAACAACCTCTTTGTGCCTTACCGCTGTATGGTATCTGATATCTTTTCACAAACCAGTATCTCGGTAAAAAGTGGTAGTCTGGCCGAGGCTGTAAGAGCAACGATGACCGTCCCCATGATCTACAGACCGATTAAACTGGATAATAAATATGTATTTGACGGCGGCTTATATAACAACTTCCCTGCTGATGTCATGCAAAAAGAGTTCAAGCCCGACTATATTATCGGAGCAAATGTCTCTTCCAAAAACTTCAAGGAGTATCCAAAAACCGGAGATGAGCGTCTGATCAACAGGTTGATGTTATTCATGTTTTTGTCTAAATCAGACTCTACCTTAGTTGGTAAAAATGGAATCTATATCCAGCCCGATCTCCGGGACTTCAACTCCAGTAATTTCAATCCTGTTGCCGAATTGATTAAACAGGGATATGATGCAACGATGGCTGATATGCCCAGAATTCTGAAATCGGTACAACGCAGGGTCAGCAAAGAAGAACTCGCGCTCAAAAGAAGCATTTTTAACAACAAAAAACCGCAGCTGGTATTTAGTGATGTGGAAGTAACGGGTGTAAACAGCCAGCAGAAACGTTATATCGAACGCTTGTTTAAAAGCGATAAACCAACCTTTAATCTGGCAGACATCAAACAGGGTTATTATAAACTGGTGGCCGATGAGACTTTTGAAACCATTTACCCGAAAATAACCTACAATCCTGAATCTGATAATTATATTTTCGGAATTATCGCTAAACCCAAAAGAAGTTTTAAGCTTGATTTTGGTGGTAATATTTCCAGCCGGCCAATCAGTAATGTATTTCTGGGTTTGCAGTATAACTATCTCGACCGCAAAGCTTATACTTTCGGTACAAATTTTTATTCGGGTCGTTTTTATGAGTCTGTTCAACTCAATGGCCGCATTGATTATCCTTCAAAATTACCTTTCTTTTTAAGTGGGGAAATGACTTATAACCACTTTAATTTCTATAATACCAGCCAGATTTTCATTGAGAATCCACATCCAACTTACATTGAGCAGTCGGACAGAAAGATTGAACTTAAAGCAGGAATCCCATTGAACCGCAATACCAGGATCACGCTCAGCACTTCATTTATCAATAACAATGATCATTATAGTCCTACCAATTCATTTAATATTGGTGACATTTTAGATAAAACTGTTTTTAACGGATCCAGAACTACGGTAGCTTTCGAACAGCATACTTTTAACCGGAAACAATATGCTACACGTGGCAGGAATTTCCTGCTCAGTGTTAATTATTTCAATGGTGTGGAAACTTATACCCCCGGTAATATTTCCAGAAATAGCGGGATTTTAGCAGATATCGAGCAAAACGAAAAACACAGAGCCTGGTTTAATGCTAAATTAAGTGATGAAAATTATTTCTTTCACAAAGGCAGGTACACCCTTGGATACCTGTTAGAGGGAGTAATATCGAATCAGCCGCTGTTTTCAAACTACTATTCCACGTTGCTGGCTGCTCCAGCATTTTATCCGTTACAGGACAGCAGATCTTTATTCCTGGAAAAATTCAGGGCGAGTACTTATCTGGCAGGAGGCTTAAAAAACATTTACAAGATCCGCAAGAACTTAGACCTCAGAGTAGAAGCATTTCTATTTCTGCCTTACCAGGAAATTACTCAGAATGGATTTCAGGATGTAAAAAACAGTCCGACATTTAACCATATTCATTATGCGGGAACAGCAGGCCTGGTTTACCACACACCGGTCGGCCCGGTCAGCCTGAGTTATAATTTATATGATGATCCGATAAAAAGAAACGGCGTTTTACTACATTTGGGGTATCTCATATATAATAAGCGCTCCATTGAGTAAAATCATAAGGTGCCTGCTCCTGAATAAAACTATATCAAGAAAAATGAAAACAATATATTACTGTTTATTATTCCTGCTGATTTCCAGCGCTGGCTATGCTCAAAAGTCAGACATCGACAATTTCATCGTTAAAGAAAGCTTACTCAAAAACAGCAAACTCGCCATTATTGCTGCCGATTCGCTTGATCGTCCGCTGGAAAAAATTAATGGCCTTTATACCTTTACGGTAAGTGGTTTTACACAAACTTTAAAATTCAATGATGGCGTAGCTATTCTGCCTTTGCAAATTGATAAATCAGCTTTTGTTTATGTAAAACATCAGAATGATAAAGGCACACACAGTAAATTGCTTTATGTCTATAAAAAAGAAGGAAACCTGAACCCGTTCACGATCAATAGCATCTGGATGATTCTTTTCCCTGTATTGCTGGTTTTCATTGCTTTTGCCTTCCGTAAACTGATTATTTATGCAGTGGTTATCTTATTGATCTTTATCTACTTTAACCACAGCAATGGCCTGAACCTTTCTACTTTCTTTGAAACCATATTTGACACTTTGAAAAGGGCATTTTAAGGTTATCTGATGCATAAAAAAACAGGGTATATCAATTGATATACCCTGTTTTTTTATGCATTTTTTAGAATGGCAATCCTATACCAAAGTTGTATTGGAAAAACCGGTAAGTATCCGGGCTGTTAGCCAGCTTATAAGCATCCTGAAACTCTTTCCTTCCGCTAAACAATTTCTCAATCACCCACTGATTTTTAGGTTCAAACTGGGGATCTCTCAACTTCAGACCAACATCAAATCTGAATACAAAATATTGTAAATCATATCTGAATCCCACACCGGTACCTACACCAATCTGATTGCCCAGGTTTTTAAAATTAAAATAGGTCTCAGGATTTGGATTGCCCGGAGATATATTCCATATGTTACCAGCATCCAGGAATACGGCACCTTTAAGCTTCGCACCAAAAAAGTTATTAATTAATTTATAACGGTACTCCAGGTTAGCTTCAATATGCATTTGTCCCAACTGATCTATACCATAGGATATTCTCCGCTGCTGTTCCGTAGGCAAACTGATTCCGCGGTTATAATTACCCGGACCCAGCGTTCTGGCCTGCCACGCTCTGACTCCGCTGGCACCACCAGCAAAGAATAATTTTTCAAAAGGAACGGCTACTGAGTTACCATAAGCAACCCCTACACCTCCGTTGATACGTGCTATAAATTGTCTGTCCAAACCTAAACTTTTATACCAGCGTATATCGACTTCGGGACGCACATACTGGTTAAAAGGTAAACCCAGAATCTTCGCATAATCACCTTTAGAAGGATCATGCTTCGTATCAATAATCCTGGAGATCCCATCCAGCATATTACCAGCGATATCAATATTTCCGCGGAAATAAATAAAGCTTTTATTGAGAAGCAGTTTATTTGCATTCAGGGAATAGGCATATTTCATCCCTATCGTCAGATCTTTTCTGGTCAGCAGGTTGATATTATAAATATTATTCAGAAAAGTAGTTCTTCCTTCTAAAGTAGTCGTATCAATCAATAATCCTCCAAACCTGTATTCAAAATTGAGCGGGGTAAAGGAATGCAGTTTCGATTTCGTCTCTACCCATTCATAAGTAATGGAATTCAGCAATGCCCGGCGTACAAAGAAATCTTTTTGCAGCGAATAGATATAACTACTGGAAAACGTGGTGGTTGGCATCCCATTTCTACCCATTAAAGGAATACTGAATGGAACCATCAACCTTGGTATTGCCAGGTTAGCGCTCACAGAGAAATCCCGCTGATAAATATCACTGAACAATGATCCTCCTTGTCCGATTCTGGACTGAAGCCCACCTTTTACCTGGAATTCAAAACGTTCTGCTCCTCTGAAAATATTATTATTCGTATAAGTATTGCTCAGGGTAAACCCTACTGTACCGGCATTAAAAGGAACTTCCCCCTCTACGCGGTTACTCATCCGCTTCTGTGGCGTTAACTGAATCAGCGGATTCAGAATATTTGCACTGTCTTTGGATTTTACATATTCGATCTTCACGTTTTTAAAAACGTTCAGCTCATATAAACGGTCATAGGTTAAAGTCTCTTTATTGACATCATAAACCTCCCCTTGTTTTAAGAAATCATATCTGACAATTGGGTTTCTTCTGAAACGTTTCGATAAATCAGTATAACGAATACCCCTGAAAATACGTGGGTTTAAGGTGATTGAATCGGTAAAACCATCTGTTGAGGGCGCAACCAATATATTGGTTTCTCCAATCATATATTGCGTGTGACTTCCCTTATTTGCAGGAGTATCGATAAACAGCGCCACATTCGCCCGGCTCTTGTTTAGGGTAGAATCTACCTCAAATCTTACATAAGGCCTGGAGAAGTCATAATAACCATGCTCTTTCATCATGGTATAAATCTGCTCCCGTTCAACCGAAAGAGAGTCATCATCATATTGAACGCCTTCATGCAAATGACTATTAAACGATTTATCCTCTTTATACAACTTTCTGACAGCCGGATCAGGAATAGTAGTCGTTACTTTTCCTATAAAAAAAGCAGGCCCCGGAGTGGCGATAAAATCGACTTGTGCACGCTGATTTTTCACTTTGATTTCTGTTCTGACTTTTGCCATAAAATAGCCCTTGCTCATCAGATACTTTTCAACCTGACCTCTGGAAATTTCCACCAGTGTACTATCCAGTACAGGTGCTTTTTTACCTACCGCTTTTGTCTTGAATAAGGTATAAAACATATTGTACAGCCCAACATTAATTCCAAGGCGGGATGCAGGACGAATATCTTTCTGAATATAATTCATCGCCTCTTCTTTATACCTGGAAGGAATACTATCTATTTGAACTACTTTTACTATCGATTGATTGCTCTCAATAAATTTTGTAGAGGAACAGGCAGCAGCAAAAAGAATAATAAATAGTAATATTGCGGGAAACTGGAATTTCTTTTTACAAATTGAATATGCTTTCAAAGTCTCAGATAAGTTTTATAAAATCGTTACATCAAAAAAAGTACCGCAAAGCGCATGGGCTATTTATTATTGAAGGAATAAAATCAATAGTAGAATTCATTCCTTCAGCTTACCAGATTCATAGCATCTATTTTCTGGCCCAATATCAGTCTTTACTACCTAAATTACCTTCAAATATAAAGTTATTTGAAGTAAACAATGCCGAATTAGAGAAGATAAGTACTTTACAGGCCCCACAAGGCATTCTGGCACTGGTTCATATTCCTGAAACTGCTGACTTTGATAAAAGTACACTGCATGGCCGTTTCTCTCTTGTCCTGGATGGTATACAAGATCCGGGGAACCTGGGGACAATTATCAGAACCGCGGACTGGTTTGGATTTAAAAATGTAATCTGTTCTTTAAACACGGTAGAAGTTTATAATCCGAAAACTGTACAGGCAACTATGGGTTCTTTGTGCAGGGTGAATGTGAGTTATCAGGAATTGCCGGTCTGGCTGAAAGATATTAAGCTTCCTGTTTTTGGTGCAATGCTGAATGGGAATAGTCTTTATGAAACAAAATGGGGAACTGAAGGCCTTGTCATTTTAGGCAATGAAGGGCAGGGTGTGAGTGATGAAGTGAATATTCTAATTAATAATCCGGTAACGATTCCAAGAGTCGGAGAGGCTGAGTCATTGAACGTTGCGGTGTCGGCAGCAATTTTTTGTGCAGATATTAGCAGAAATTTTCAGAAATAAATTGCAGGTTAAGTATTAATTGCTATTTTTGCAACCTGAATTCAAAACAGGTCGAGTGGCCGAGTGGCTAGGCAGAGGTCTGCAAAACCTCGTACAGCGGTTCGAATCCGCTCTCGACCTCAGATTTATATTAAATAAAAAAACTAAAGGTTAAGACCATGGCAGTTACAAGACTAAAAAGAAAAGACAGAAAGAATAAAACAACTTCACGTTTAGAGGTTAAAACTTTGAAACTAGCTACAAACATTGAATTAGGTAGTCGTTCACAACAACCTAAAAAAGATCAGTTAGCTAAAAACAATCTTTTATTAGATCAACTTTCTGCAGCTTTAAGAGCATAAGTTCTAAAGTTAAAAGCATAAAAAAAACCTTTCTGAAATCAGAAAGGTTTTTTTTATGCCGGATATTTTTGCACAAGCCTTATTTTTTAACAGGCATTGGTTGTTAAACCAATGCTTTACAGATTCTTTTCACGATACCAGGCCCTTCATAGATGAAACCAGTATACAATTGTACCAGTGAAGCACCAGCTTCGATTTTATCTTTGGCATCCTGCGGAGAATGAATTCCTCCTACTCCTATAATTGGAAATGCTTTATTTGATTTCTGAGACAAATACCTGATCACTTCTGTGGAGCGTACAGTTAAAGGCTTACCACTTAATCCTCCTGTTTCATTTGCTATTTCTGCCGCTGTAGTTAAACCTGTACGGTCAATAGTGGTATTAGTCGCAATTACGCCGGCAATACCAGCTTCCATCACAATCTCTACAATATCATCCAGTTGTTCATTGGTCAGATCAGGGGCAATTTTTAATAAAACAGGCCTGGATATCCCATTTTTATGGTTGCGCTCCTGTAAAGTTTTCAGCAGTAAGGTCAATGGTTCTTTTTCTTGCAAAGCTCTTAAGCCCGGTGTATTCGGAGAACTGACATTGACTACAAAATAATCTACCACATCAAATAAACGGTCGAAACATTTCACATAATCAGAAACAGCATCTTCATTGGGTGTATTTTTATTTTTCCCGATGTTTCCGCCAATCACTATACTTTTATCTTTCAGCTTCAATACCCGTAAACGTTCTGCCAGGGTATCTACTCCTTTATTATTGAAACCCATTCTGTTGATGATCGCCTCATCTTCAGTCAATCTGAACATTCTGGGCTGATCATTTCCGGGCTGAGGCAAAGGTGTCACCGTCCCTACTTCGATAAATCCGAATCCAAGGTCACTTAATGCTTCAACGTATTCTCCATTTTTATCAAAACCTGCGGCAAGACCTACTGGATTTCTGAATTTGATACCAAAAACTTCACGTTCCAGTCCTTTGATATGAATATCAAAACTACTTCTGATGATAGTTTTGCCTAAAGGGAAGTGTTCATGAAACCATTTGAGTCGCTGAACTACGAAGTAATGAACTTTCTCTGGGTCAAATTTAAAAAATAAAGGCTTGATTAAACGATACATGAGTGCGAAGATAGGAACGATTTCATAGGATTACAATTGCTGTATTCATCTTTTGAGACAAAATTTGCATGAACTTGTAATTAAAACGTAGAAATCCTCTGCTATATGCACTGTGTTCAAACAATATGCGCCTAAAAATTGTATTTTTGCACCCAACATGATTTCGATAAACGACTTAACATTCCTTATAGGTTCCCGGGCTTTATACGACGAGGCGAACTGGCACATCAAACCGGGAGAAAGAATTGGCCTTATTGGTGCCAATGGAACTGGAAAATCTACACTTTTAAAAATAATAGTAGGAGAATACGCACCCTCATCCGGGTCAATTTCAATGTCTAAAGATTTAAAAATAGGCTATTTGAACCAGGATTTACTTTCGTATGAATCTCACCATACCATTTTACATGTGGCCATGGAGGCTTTTGAGCGCCAGAACCAGATACATGATGAAATTGAAGAACTCTTAAAAAAGATAGAAACAGATTATTCTGAAGATGTATTAAACAAACTGAGCGATAAGCAACAGGAGTTTGAAGCATTGGATGGTTATAACATTGAATATAAAGCAAATGAGATCCTTGCTGGTTTAGGATTCAGCACTGCCGATCAGCATCGTCCGCTGAATACTTTCTCCGGAGGATGGAGAATGCGTGTAATGCTTGCGAAGATTCTGTTACAGACTCCCGACATCCTGTTACTGGATGAGCCGACCAACCACATGGATTTACCTTCCATTAAATGGTTAGAGACTTACCTGGCAGGATTTGAAGGGGCGATTGTAATTGTATCTCACGACAGGTACTTCCTTGATAAAATTGTAAACCGTACAGTGGAATCCCGCAAAGGAAAATTAACGACCTATGCTGGTAACTACACCTACTACCTGGAAGAGAAATCTTTACGTGGAGAAATCCAAAAAGGAGAATTCAAGAATCAGCAGGCCAAAATCAAACAGGAAGAAAAACTGATTGAACGTTTCAGAGCTAAAGCGAGTAAGGCTAAAATGGCGCAATCCCGGATGAAAGCACTGGATAAAATGGAGCGTGTAGACGATGTGGATGATGATAACCCTACTGTAAACTTCAGCTTTAAATTTACCAAGCCTTCTGGCCGTCACGTAATCCGCATCGAGAACGCTACCAAGAGATATCCTAACATTGACATTCTGGAAAATGCAGAAGCTGTCATTGAAAAAGGAGATAAAATTGCTTTAATTGGTGCCAATGGTAAGGGTAAGTCTACCTTATTGAGAATGGTTGCTGGTGTGGAAGCTTTCGAAGGATCTTGTGAAACGGGACATAATGTAACGACTACTTTCTTTGCACAGCACCAGTTAGAGTCTTTACACCTGGGTAATACTATTCTGGAAGAGTTACAGGCTTTCGCTCCTAAACATACAGATACTGAGCTTCGTTCTATTCTGGGCTGTTTCCTTTTTACTGGAGATGATGTATTTAAAAAAATTAAAGTCCTTTCCGGAGGTGAGAAATCAAGGGTTGCTTTGGCGAAGTCGTTAACGACAGATTCCAACTTCCTGATTCTGGATGAGCCAACAAATCACCTGGACATCCAATCAGTAAATATCCTGATCCAGGCCCTGAAACAATTCGAGGGAACATTCATTGCAGTATCCCATGACAGGTATTTCTTAGATAACGTAGCCAACAAAATCTGGTTTATCGAAGAAGAACAAATCAAACAATACCCTGGAACTTATGCAGAGTATGAAGTATGGAATAGTAAAAGAGAAATTCCGGTTGCCAAAAGCATTCCTGTAAAACAAGAGAAAGAAGTGAAGCCTAAAGCGGAGCCGAAACCTGTTACAGTAAGCAGTCAGCAACAATTGAAAAAGCTGAATGATCAGTTACAGAAAGTCGAACTGGAAACTGTTGAGTTAGAAAAAAATGTAAAGGCTATTGAAACTGAACTTGCTGATGAATCAGTTTACGCAGATCAGGCAAAACTTGCTGAAGCCAATAAAAGATATCAGAGTGCAAAACAGTTATTAGATACTGCTCAGAATAAATGGGAAGTTCTTGCAGCAGAAATCATGGAATTAGAATAATAAAAATGATCAGAACCGGAATATTGCTCTTTTTATGTTTGTTTAGTCTGCAAACTTTGCAGGCACAGCAAAAATTTACGTACGATAACAAAGTCTATTCTTCGCAAATCAAAACTGTACAGCTTTACAATACACAAAAAGAGCAATCTATCCCGGTAATCGCTTTAGGAACTTCAGAAAAACTGAGTTTTTCTTTTGATGATCTGAGAGGTGGAAGCAAAAACTACTGGTATACGGTAGAACATTGTACCTATGACTGGAAATCTTCTAATTTATCTGTCCTGGACTATCTGGATGGGATGAATGAAGACCGCATCATTGATTACGCTTATTCTTCTAAAACACTTCAAAAGTTTACCCATTATTCACTTACCTTTCCAAATGATCAGGTAAAGCCTAAGATTTCAGGCAATTACCTCTTAAAGGTTTATGAAAATGGTGATGTGAACAGACCAGTATTGTCACAACGTTTTTATATAACCGACCCACAGGTCAATATTCAATCTGATTTGATTCCCAGCAATGAGGTGTCTTTAAGATTCAGCCATCAAAAGGTAAATATTAATATTCTTCACACCAACCCAATCCAGAATCCTTATCAGGATATTAAGTTGGTATTGATGCAGAATGGCAATCCGCTTACTGCAAAACTGAATACCAAACCTACTTATGTTAAACCGGGCTCTCTGATTTACAATGATCTGGATGGAAATGATTTTCCAGGCAGCAATGAATTCAGGAAATTTGATTTCCGCAGCGTGCGTTACAAAGGTGAACATGTACAGGATCTTTTTACGGATAGTACCAACAATGTGGTTTTATTCACAGATCTGAATGGTACAGCTCCGAAATACACTCAGCAAATTGATGAGAACGGCGCGTTTTTTATCCGCAACCAGGATAACATAGACAATGATACTGATAGCGATTACGGACATATACAGTTCAGCTTAAATACAGTTGCTCCGGGTAAAGATGGTGATATTTATGTAGTTGGCAGGTTTAATAATTTTACGCTTACTGAAGGGAATAAACTGAGTTATGTAGCTGCTCAAAAGAAGTATTATGGCAGCATTTATTTGAAACAGGGCTTATATGATTATCAGTATGTATGGAAAGATAATACCACAGGAAATGTAGACTATACCGTTTTGGAAGGTTCTTTCTTTGAAACTGAAAACACTTACCAGGCTTTCGTATATTTCCGCAGACCAGGCAGCAGATGGGATGAACTCATCGGATACAGCCTGTTTAATAATCTGCAGAAAAAATAATATACGTTTTTAAATCACTTTTATAATCCAGGCAGAAACACTTCCGGCTTCACAAAAGAATTCAGCCCAGCCATTTTCATCGATTGTCACTTCTTCTTTTCTGTAACCGAATACATCGATGAATGTTTTGCCGGCATGGCCTATCCCCATTTCCATTTTCTTAATACCTTGCTCACCATTACTGAGTACCACTGCAATACCCGAATTTTCAAGCTCTGGTATTCCCTCTCTTGTCCAGCCGATGCAGTTCGGATGATCCAGATAATCACGTTGAAAACCGTAAGCCAGATCTCTGCGCAATTTGGTCATTAAAGGAAGGCTTTCCAGCGCAACAAGCTCAACTTCCGCTTCGTTCCCCTTATCATCATGATCCGTATATTTCGCGCCATATAAATCCGTATAAAATACGCAAGGTATCCCCTGCTCTCTTAAAAGGATTAAGGCATAAGCTAATGGACGAAACCAGAAATCAACATAGGTCTCCAAGTCTTGTAAGGGCTGTGAATCATGGTTATCGACAAATGTAATTGACAATTGCGGATGAGACTCTACTAGTGTATTTTCAAATATCTTACTCAGGTCATAAGCATCTCCGGCATCAGCTGCGGTATGAAAGTTAAGGTGTAACATCGAATCAAATAACTGCATTCTACCTTCAGTAAGATCAATATAACTCCTCAGTTTCATCACATCATCCACCACCCAGTTCTCAGCTATAATAAAGAATTGCTTATCAAACTTTGCATTCATGTGGTCCAGCCACTCATTCAGATAATCTGTCGCTATATGTTTCACCGCATCTAAACGGAAACCATCTACCCCGCTAGTTTCATAATACCATTCTCCCCATCTTTTCAATTCTTCACGAACAGCCTGGTTTCTGAATTCAATATCATTAAACATCAGGTAATCGTAGTTGCCCAATTCATCAGAAGGTACATCTTCCCAACCTTCTCCATATTCATTTTGTATAGAGAATATGGAAGTTTCCTGTAAATCCTCAGCCCAGTCGATTCCGCTGAAACAGCTTTTATCCCAGATAAACTCAGAATATTTTCCTTTTCTACCGGGGAAAGTAAACTTAGTCCAGGCTTCAATTTCAAAAACGTCTGAAGTATATTCTTCTCTGTTATTTTCGTCAACTCTGCGTACAGCTATCTTTTCCAGCTCATCGGCTCCTGCTTTATGGTTAAAAACTACGTCTGCGAGCACCATAATCTGCTGTTCATGTAAAGCATTGACGGCTTGCAGGTATTCATCTTTAGTACCATATTTAGTCGGCACACTGTTTTTCTGATCAAATTCACCTAAATCGAACAGGTCGTAGCAATCGTACCCTACAGAATCTGCACCTGCTGTAGATTTATAGGCTGGCGGGAACCAAACGCCGGTAATCCCAATTTCTTTTAGCGCAGGAGCCTGTTCTGTAGCTTTTTGCCATAATTTCTGTTCTTCGTCATAGTACCAGTGAAAATACTGGATCAGCGTTTGGTTACTCATATATAAAATTGCTTATTAATTAGGTGGAAACAATAGGATAACATGAAGTCTCACATTTTGTTTACTTTTGCAGTAATATGAGCACAATAGTAAAAAATCCTAAAAATTCGTTCACGGTTATGAACGAATTGGTTCTACCCAATGACACCAATACGCTAAACAATTTAATGGGTGGCCGGTTACTGCACTGGATGGATATCGCTGCTGCGATTTCAGCACAAAAACATTGTAACCGGATTGTCGTTACTGCTTCAGTAGATAATGTATCATTCAAACAGCCTATTAAATTAGGAGATGTAATTACCATTGAAGCGAAAGTAACCCGTGCTTTTCATACTTCTGTAGAAGTACGTATGGATGTCTGGGCTGAAAATATTCCTTCAGGAACCCGTGTTAAATCTAATGAAGCTTATTATACTTTTGTAGCAGTTGACCAGAGTGGCAGAACAATTCCTGTTCCTGAACTGTTACCTGAAACAGAAGATGAGATTGAATTATATGCAGGTGCATTAAGAAGAAGACAATTACGTTTGATCTTAGCCGGCAAAATGAAAGCCAATGACGCTATTGAACTAAAGGCTTTATTCTTCAACGAATAACCAGGCCATTTAAACGAATAATATGACCACGTACACTACATTGATTATTCTGAGCGGACTGGTCATATTTTCTTATCTCTTTGATTTAGTAGCGAGCAAAACAAAGCTCCCCTCCGTACTATTGCTTCTTTTACTGGGAATTGGTTTGCATGTTCTGGTAGATCAGCTGCACATTCAAACTTTCGATTTCTTAAAAGTATTGCCAACACTGGGTACAGTGGGCCTGATCTTAATTGTTTTTGAAGGAGCACTGGAATTAAAATATGAGCGGGAAAAGAATAAGCTGATCAGAGGAGCTTTTCTCTCGGCTTTTTTTATTCTGGCTGCAACGGTTTCCGCAATTACGCTGATCATTTACCAAATCACCGGGCAGGACTTCTATCGCTGCTTCACCAATGCGATTCCTTTCAGTGTCATCAGTTCAGCGATTGCCATTCCCTCTGCTGCTGCGCTGACCGGTAAAAGCAAGGAATTTATTATCTACGAGTCCTCATTTTCAGATATTCTGGGAATTATACTGTTCAATTTTGCAGTGACCAATCCACATATCTCTATTTCTTCTTTCACAGGATTAGGACTAAGCACGCTATTGATTATCATACTTTCCATCATCTCCTGCATCCTGCTTCTATATTTGATGGGAAAGATCTCTCATCATATTAAATTCTTCCTGATTATTTCCATCCTGATCCTTGTATATGCTGTAGGCCAGTCTTATCACTTATCTTCATTGGTACTGGTACTTTCTTTTGGATTATTCTTAAACAATGCCGACGCAATTGAACATTTCTATTTCAGAAGTATGTTTATTTATAAAAATTTATCGAAAGATCTGGAACAGCTGCATCAGTTATCTGCTGAAACGGCCTTTATTATCCGTACTTTTTTCTTTGTAATTTTTGGTTTTACCATGAATATCTATGAACTGAACAATGGGATTACCCTGATGAACGGTGTCTTCATTCTGATGACTATTTACCTGATCAGGATCATCTATTTAAAGCTATTCAGAAAAGAGAACAGTGGGACGGAGAGCGTCATTGCTCCCCGCGGACTGATCAGTATTTTATTATATTATAATTTACCTCCGTCATTAAGACTGCCGGAGATCGGCACTTCTTTCCTGTTCCTTGTGGTATTAGGTTCAAGCTTAGTGATGAGCATAGGCCTGCTGGCCAGCAAAAAAATGGTAAAAGCTGAAATTTCTGCTTAGCTTCCCATTTCCAGGATCTTATCAAATTCAGTAGCTTTAAGCTCCATCACTGACAAACGGCCCTGTCTGACTAAGGAAATATCTTTAAGACTTTCTTCAGCTTTAACCTGTTCCAGGGTAACTGGGTTTTTAAGCGTTTCTACGGGAACAAGATCTACAACTACCCAGTTCGCATCATCAGTAGTTGGATCCTGATAAAACTCTCTGACCACTTTCGCGATCCCTACCACATGTTTACCCTCATTGCTATGATAAAAAAGAACAAGATCTCCCTCTTTCATCAATTTGAGATTATTGCGTGCCTGATAGTTACGTACACCGTCCCAAAAGGTTCTTCCGTCTTTGTTAAACTGTTCCCAGCTATATTTAAAAGGTTCTGATTTGACTAAGAAATAATTCATTAGTCAAAACTAATAAAAGAGAAAGAATATGTGGTTAAATAAATAAGACAAAATCAGCGTAACAATGAGGTACAAAAACAGGCAAAGAACAGGCTTGGTCTAAGAGCGGATAAATATGTTCATCACAGCATGGTTTATATCTGAAAATAAGACAATTATCCAATTTATTTTTTACACCCCGGAAGATCCGCCTAGTGGATCATCTTAAACAACAATTCTTTCAATAATTCTCCGTCAGTAACATTACCTGTACTGTCCACTCCTTTACTCTTCAAATCATATTCTCTGAGCAAACTGATAATATCAAATGTTTTGTTGAGGTTATAATTCCTTGCCGCAGTTTCATAGTCCTTTACAAAATATGGGTTTACCCCAAGTTCTTTAGCTGCATCACCTTTGTTTTGCAAATAATGATATTTCAGGATTTTCGAGAAATAGCTATTTAAGTTTGCCATGACCATTACCATTGGATTGGCTTTCGGATTATCAGCGAAGTAATTAATAATCTGATTACATTTCAGCACATTACGCGAAGCCAGCGCCTTCTGCAATTCAAAAACATTATACTCTTTACTGATACCGATATTGCGCTGTACAAGCTCAGTATCAATGATAGTTTCTTTACTGATATTCAGCAATAGCTTTTCCAGCTCATTTGATATTTTAGATAAATCTGCACCCAGATATTCTGCCATCAAAGCTGATGCCTGCGGGGCAATCTTCGCACCCATCCCCTTTACAAGTTCTTCAATCCATTGCGCCAGTTTATAATCCCTTACCGGATCAGACTGAAAGACAACTCCGCTTTTAGTAATTGATTTAAATATCTTTTTACGTTTATCAAAATTCGCATATTTATAGCCCAGCACAAGAATAGTACTGTCCAGCGGTTTCTCAAAATAATTCTGAATAAACTCAGCTTCTTTACTGCTTCCCTCTGTTTCCTTAGACCACTTCAGATCCTGTGCCTCTTTCACCACGATCAGCTGATAGTCTGACATCATCGGATAACGTTTTGCTGCATTTAAAATCGTGGCCATGTCCGTATCTTTACCATACAATATAGTCTGGTTGAAACCTTTCTCCATATCATTCAATATATGATCTTCCATATAATGAATAATCTGGTCGATATAATAAGGTTCTTCACCATGCAAAAGATAAACAGGCTTGAATTTTTTAGCTTTGAGGTCTTTGATAATATCAGCAGCAGTCATAATTATCCAAATGTAACGGCTAATTACTAATTTTTAAAGGTTATTTTTGCACAAATGGCATTTACACCTACAGCATTGAACCTACCGCAGCATCCTTTCCGGATAACCCAGAAAGAAGAGCAGTACTTTATTTTTGATGAAGTACGGAAAAAACATCTCGTTTTAACTCCTGAAGAGTGGGTAAGGCAGCATTTTATCCATTATTTGATAAAAGATAAAAAGTTTCCGAAGTCTTTGATACAAATAGAAGGGGGCCTGAATCTGAATCAGCTTCAGAAAAGAACTGATATTGTCATTTTTAATACCAGTGGAGAAAGAATTATGGTCATAGAGTGCAAAGCTCCTTCCATTAAAATTTCTCAGGGCGTATTTGATCAGGCCGCAAGATATAACTCTGTACATAAAGCCAAATGGCTTGTAGTGACCAATGGCCTGAAGCATTGCTATGCACAAATCGATCATGTGGCTTCTCAGTTTTTGTTTATAGAGGAACTTCCTGAATACTCTTTGCTGTAAGTTTTTCACTTCTGTAAGAAGCTTACAATCAATCTGAGAAAACACAAAAACACTCATCTCTTGATACATCAAAATCTATATTTATTTATATATAGATATCAAGACACAAAGAAATATAGATTTAAAAACACTCAAAAATAAAGACACTTTAGCATAAAGATATTTACATATCTATAAATACAGATATCTATATACAAAGAAACAATTACATCTTTAAATAGCGATTTATCGTCAATCACAGCGATTAATGCAAGCTAACTCTAAACCCAGCCAATTCATCAGATCAGATATCAGCAGTATATAGATATCTAAAAATATAAACATCTATACGCATTTATATATCTCTGATTAAAGCGAAAAGGGTTTAATCAATCTAGCAACAAAGACATCTATATATTCAGATATATTTGAATCTAAACATCAAACAGGTAACCATCATTTATGTTCCAATTCAAATTGCAGGTAATAAAATAAAAAAAGGAAGGGCGTTTTCCTTGCCTTGGATGCTCTTCGCACCGTAAGCAAGGAAAACGCCCTTCCTTTTTTTATTTTACAAACTCAGAAGAGACTCTTGTATAATCTTCACCTTCGCTTCAGCATCAGCCTTCTTATTTCTTTCATTCTGAATAATCTCTGGCTTCGCATTCTGTACAAACCTTTCATTGCCCAACTTCGCATCAACCGACTTCAAGAATCCTTGCAAATACTCCAGTTCTCCATTCAGCCTCACCCGTTCCGCATCCACATCAATCGTTTCATTCAGCTGTATAAAAAACTCATCATTTCCAACCATGAAACCAGCAGCACCAACCACTTTATCACTTACAAAATCTACCTCAGTAATATTTGCCAGTTTAGAAATAATAGTCAGCCATTGAGCGTAAGCTAAAGAAGAATTAACTTTCACACTTAAAGGCAGCCCTTCTTTCGGAGAAATCTGTTTAGTATTACGGATATTACGTACTTCAGCAACAATCCCTTTCACCACTTCAACATCCTTTAACAAAGGTAAATCAGCAGGCTCCACAACAGGATAAGGCGCTACAATAATGCAATCCATCTCCCCTTTTGTACCAAATAGCTCATCATGCCACAATTCTTCCGTAATAAACGGCATAAACGGATGCAATAAACTTAAGATCTTTTCAAAGAAACCAATCGTTGCTTTCAGAGAAACCGGATCAATCGGATGCTGATAAACTGGTTTGACCATTTCCAGGTACCACGCACAGAAATCGTCCCACACCAGCTTATAAGTTGTCATTAAGGCCTCCGACAAACGGTACTGCTTATAATTATCCTCAATTTCAGCTAAGGCCTCATTGAAACGATTCTCAAACCATAAAATAGCCTGTGCATTAGGATTTGCTAAAGTCTCATCAACCTCCCACCCTTTCACTAAACGGAAAGCATTCCAGATCTTATTCGCAAAATTCCTTCCCTGCTCACAGTAGCTCTCATCGAACATCAAATCATTACCAGCAGGAGAACATAATAGCATTCCTACCCTGACACCATCTGCTCCGTATTTTTCGATCAAACCAATCGGATCAGGAGAATTACCCAAAGACTTAGACATTTTACGGCCTAACTTATCACGTACAATACCAGTCAGGTACACATTTGTAAACGGCTTTTTGCCCATAAACTCATGTCCCGCCATAATCATACGCGCTACCCAGAAGAATAAAATCTCAGGGGCAGTAACCAAATCATTCGTAGGATAATAATAATTAATATCCTTATTTCCCGGATCTTTCAACCCATTAAACACAGAAATCGGCCATAACCAGGCAGAAAACCAGGTATCTAATACATCATCATCCTGTCTGATAAAAGCAGATAACTGATGTTTAAATCCATTCGCTTCATCTTCAGTAAATTTACCGTCAATATCTTTAAGCTTTAAAAATTCATTTAAAGCATCTTCTTTGGTTTTTGCAACTACCCAGTCCCCTTTATCATCAAACCATGCAGGAATACGCTGTCCCCACCATAACTGGCGGCTGATATTCCAATCCCTCACATTCTCCATCCAGTGACGGTAAGTATTCACAAATTTCTCAGGAATAAGCTTCACATCACCATTCAGTACATCAGCTAATGCAGGTTTGGCCATTTCGTCCATTTTACAGAACCATTGTAAAGAAAGCTTAGGCTCAATTGCAGCATCAGTACGTTCAGAGAACCCAACCTGCGATTTATAGTCTTCTACTTTCTCCAGATGACCTGCTTCGTCCAGTAATACTGCAATCTTTTTACGGGCAATAAAACGGTCTTCACCTACCAGAATAACAGCAAGCTCATTTAAAGTACCATCATCATTCAAGATATCGATTACCGGAAGTTTATGTTTCACGCCCAGCTCATAATCATTTAAATCATGCGCAGGAGTTACCTTTAAACAACCCGTACCGAAATCCATTGTTACATATTCATCCTCAATAACTGGGATCTCGCGGTTGATTAAAGGAACAAATACTTTTTTACCTTTAAGATGTGTATAACGTTCATCATTTGGATTGATACAGATTGCTGCATCAGCCATAATTGTTTCGGGACGCGTAGTTGCAATCGTTATGAATTCAGTAGCTGTACCTGTAGCAGGAGCAATAGAGTATTTAATATAATACAACTTCTGATTCACTTCCTTACGGATTACCTCTTCATCAGAAACGGCAGTTTTACCAGCCGGATCCCAGTTGACCATACGGACACCACGATAAATTCTTCCCTTTTTATACAGGTCAATAAAACAGTCAATAACAGACTCTGAAAGGTCATCTTCCAGCGTAAAACGTGTACGGTCCCAGTCGCAGCTTGCGCCCAGTTTTTTAAGCTGATCCAGGATAATACCACCGTATTTTTCTTTCCACTCCCATGCATAGGTCATGAATTCTTCTCTGGTCAGATCTTTTTTGCTGATGCCTCTTTCTTTCAACATCGCAACCACTTTAGCTTCAGTAGCAATAGAAGCATGGTCAGTTCCAGGAACCCAGCATGCATTTTTACCTTGCATACGTGCACGGCGAATCATGACATCCTGAATCGTGTTGTTGAGCATATGGCCCATATGTAATACTCCAGTGACGTTTGGCGGAGGAATCACAATGGTATAGGGTTCACGTTCGTCTGGTTCAGAATGAAAAAACTTTTTTGACAACCAGTAGCTGTACCACTTGTCTTCGGTTTCGGCGGGATCGTATTTAGTAGAAATGCTCATTTATAGGGTGCTGATTAAATTGCAAAAATAAGGTTTTTAAAGGAAAATATTTAAGCTTTCCACTCTTCGTCCAGAATGGCGTATTCAAAACTATCCATCCAGCCGGTTACTAAAGGCAAAATTTGTCGTTTCCTGCCTTCCTGCGTCATCCCTGCTTTTTCCAGTACACGTATAGATGCTAAGTTTTCTACCGCGCAACCAGCTTCAATACGGTGTAATTTCAGGCGGTCAAATCCAAATCTGATCACTGCCCTGATTGCTTCTGTAGCATAACCCTGGTTCCAGAAATCTACATTAATCTTATACCAGATTTCTGCACTGTTGAACTTAGAAGAAGATAGCTTAAGAGATACCAGTCCCACAAAGCCACCTTTCTCAAATTCCACAGCAAAAGTGTAATTCTTAATCGTTTTTTTCTGGTGGTCATTAATCCAGCCATCTACAATAATATTAGTCTCTTCCAGATCTTTAGGAATACCCAAAGTATTATACTGATCTGTTTCAGCCAAATGGTGCAATACATGAATCGCTTCAAGATCAGCCATTTCTACTAATCTGAGTTTTAGTCTTTCGGTAAAAAATTTCAATACTACCATGCTCTTATTTAAGATTTTGCATAAAATAATCTGTTACTTTCTGATAAAGATGCGTTCTGTCTTTACCCAATACATTATGTTCGTGTCCTGGATAAATCATATAATCCAGCTGTATATTATCATCTACTGCTTTCTTTACCAGTTCAACAGTATGTTGCTGCAAAACAACATTATCCTGTAATCCATGAATAAGCAATAATTTGCCTTTTAGTTTTTGAATTTGGTTAGTCAGGTCAGTCGCTGCATAACCTTCAGGGTTTTCCTTAGGCGTATCCATATAGCGTTCTGTATACATCGCTTCATAGAAATTCCAGTTTGTTACAGCTCCGCCAGCTACTGCCGCCTTGAAAACGCCAGGATGATTCAACATAAAATCTACCGTATTAAATCCACCGAAGCTCCAGCCAAACAAGCCCATATTTTTTTCATCGGTATAGGACAGTCCTTTCAGATAGCCTACAGCAGACATCATATCTTCCATCTGTACATCACCGACTTTTCTAAACATAGCTTGTTCAAATGCTTTTCCACGGTTATCACTTCCTCTGGTATCAATCACCATGACTACAAAACCTTGCTCTGCAAGATATTGAAACCAGTAATTGCTCCCTCCTCCATTCCACTGGTCAAGAATTAATTGTGCATGCGAACCACCATACCAGTAAACTACAACCGGATGTTTTTTAGTGCTGTCCAGGCCTGCAGGCTTGAATAAATTACAATAGATAGGATCGCCTTTTTTCCCTTTGATAGTAAAAATAGAAGATGCACCCAAAGCATAATCTTTCAGTGGATCTGCGGATTGGAAAATCTGTTTTTCAGCTCCTTTTTTAACATCCAGCAGTTTAACAGTACCTGGATTTTTTGTAGAACTGAAATTATCAAGTACCGTATTTCCTGAAGTACTGATCTCTGTTTTATGCACTGCAAAACCCGAAGTAATCCTTTTTGACTGACCAGATTTGATATTCACTACATACAAGTTCCTGGTAATCGGAGATTCTGCTGTGGAAACATAAAATAAATTTTCACCTGCTGCATCAAAACCTTTGACTTCGGTAACTTCCCAGTTCCCTTTAGTGAGTTGCTTAACCAGTTTACCGCTGGTATTGTATAAATATAAATGATTCCATCCATCACGGTTACTTTGCCAGATAAATTGCTGAGGATCATTTTTCAGGAATACCGCAGGGACAAGTGGCTCTACATACTTTTCATCACGCTCTTCAAAAAGCGTTTTTACAGAGTGACCAGTTTGTGCATCAAACTGCTTAAATTGCATATGATTTTGTCCGCGGTTTAAAACAGCGATATAAACAAATTTATCGTCCGGGCTCCAGACGATATTAGTCAGGTACTGTTCTGCCGGCTCTCCTGTTTGCAAATAAACAACGGCTTGAGTCACTACATTATAGATACCTACTGTTACTTCATGGATTTTATCTCCTGCCATCGGGTATTTGATATTGATGTTTTTTGCCGGGCGGGTTGTCCAGTCAATAATTGGATAATCTGAAACCATACTTTGATCCATCCGGTAAAAAGCAAGCTGCTTCCCCTGATTACTCCAGAAAGTTCCTTTTGAAATACCAAATTCGTCACGATGTACGGATGAAGCGTAAACAATATCGCCGGTTCCATCGGTGGTTACTTGTTTTGCCGTTTTACCATCGCTCACAAACAGATTGTCATGATCCAGGTAAGCGGTATATCCTGCAATACTCCTTTCTGCTTTACTTTGACCAGCCAGTTTACTGTCCATCAAAGTGGTGAAACTGTTTTTCACCGGGTTATAAGCTAATAACGCGCCATTGACAGGAATAATCCAGTCTGCTCCCTGATTAAAAGTGATATCAGGCATCGTTTTTAAAGTATTCAGCTTTGCAGAACGCAGTTTTTGATTCAGTTGAGTTAAGTTAAGCAATAGTTTTTCTTCTTTACCCGCCATACTTCCTGTAAACCAGGCCGTTTCATCATTTACAGTTTTGCTGTATATATAATCTTCTTTTCCATAAAGGAATTGCAGATTCTTTAATTTTTGAGGGGCAAGTGTCGTACGTGAATTGAACATGGCATCAGTCATGCTCAGATTTTTCTGCTGACCGTTTACAATTACGGAAGCAGAAAGAAGTACGGCGAATAAAACTAGTTTCTTCATTGATTTAAATTTGATGGCCAAATATAGCAATTATGGCTTAGCGGGATGAATTTACCCGATTTGGAAAATGTATTAATAAGCTATTATTTCAGATCTGCACAATAATAAATGTTAAATTATGTTAATAGTGTAATTAATTCATCTGGTTATATTATGAAAACGATCAAAGTATTCCATCTTCCGGGATTAATCATTAAAAAACTCGGCCTGACCAAACTCTATTATTGGTTTAATAAATAACTGCAAGTACCCGGGTACTCAGTAATATTTTCATTAGAATAAGCTTTTGTAATTCTCATTTGTTATTTTGAGCACATTAGGTAAGCCTTATTAATAAAAACTGATGAATACAAAACACCTGAAAAACTATTTTGCAGTTCTGGGAATATTAGCAGCAAGCTACTCTTCTTACGCACAAAAAGTTCCCACCAAGTTTATTGATCCTGCCAATATGGATCTTACGGTAAAACCCGGAGATGATTTTTACGGATACGCGAGCGGTACGTGGATTAAAAACAATCCTGTCCCTGCCAAAGAAACACGCTGGGGAAGCTTCAATGAATTAAGAGATTTTAATATCAATGCAGTAAAAGGCATTGTTGAAGATGCTGCAGCAGATCGTTCTGCACCGGCCGGTTCTGTAAAAAGACGGGTAGGTGATTTTTATGCTGCTGCAATGGATAGCCTTACCATTGAAAAACTAGGCTATACACCTATTAAAGCTGATCTTGCCAGAATTAACAAGCTTAAAGATATACAAGGTATACTGGATGAAGTTGTCGCCATGCGCACTTCTGGTCTCGCAGCTCCGATGTATGGTTTTTATGTAGGTCAGGACAGGAAAAATGTAAATAAATATGTTGCACAGCTTGGTCAGGGTGGAACGACTTTGCCTGATCGTGATTATTATTTAAAAGATGATAGCAGAACGTTAAAAATCCGTGAAGCTTATCTGAATTACATGACTACCTTATTTATCTTAACAGGCAGTTCTGCAACGGATGCGAAACAAAAAGCAAATACAGTACTGACTATAGAGAAAAAACTTGCTGAAGCTCAAATGTCACGTCTTGAAATGCGTGACCCTTACAAGACCTATAATAAATTTACAATTGCAGATTTTGATAAAACAACACCAAATATTAACTGGACTGCTACTTTGCCAAAACTTTTAGTCAAAGGACAGGATACTGTTTTAGTAGGTTCTCCTAAATTTTTTGTCAGCCTGAATGCTATGCTGACTTCTGTACCCGTTTCAGACTGGAAAACTTACCTGGAATGGAATATTCTTAAAAATTCAGCATCAAATTTAAGTTCTCCTTTTGTAAAAGCAACTTTCGCTTTCAATCAGGCACAAACAGGTCAGAAAGTACAAACTCCAAGATGGCAAACGATGTCTTCTAAAACTGACGGAGCGATCGGTGAGTTATTGGGACAACTTTATGTCGCGAAATACTTTAAGCCTGAAGCTAAAGCCCGTATGACCGAGATGATCAAAAATTTGCGCACTGCATTTGAGATCAGAATTAAAGGTTTAGAATGGATGAGTGATGTGACTAAGGAAAAAGCGCTGGCCAAGCTAAATGCTTTTGTTCCTAAAATTGGTTATCCTGATCAATGGAAAACATACGATGGATTGAATATTGACCGTAAAACTTATTTCCAGAACCTTAGAAATGTAGGCGCATGGGGATATAATGATATGGTTTCTCAATTAGGTAAACCTGTTGACCGTAAACGTTTTGGCATGACACCGCCAACGGTAAATGCTTATTATAGCCCGACAATGAACGAGATTGTATTCCCTGCCGGAATTTTACAATTCCCTTTCTTTGCAGCTCATGCTGATGATGCGATCAATTATGGTGGTATAGGTGCAGTAATTGGTCATGAGATGTCACATGGTTTTGACGATAGCGGCAGCCAGTATGACAAAGATGGTAATCTGCGCAACTGGTGGACAAATGAAGATCGTACAAAATTTGAAGCTAAAACAAAAGCTTTAGGTGAGCAATTTGATTCATACACGGTACTGGATACTATTCATGTAAATGGTAAACTGACTATGGGCGAAAATATTGGTGACTTAGGAGGCTTAAATGCTGCTTATACCGCATTTAAATTAACTAAACAAGGACAATCTGAAGAGAAGATCGATGGGTTTACACCGGATCAGCGTTTCTTCCTTTCGTGGGCTCAGGTATGGAGAGGTAACATTTTACCGGATAATGCTGCACAGTTAATCAAAACTGATCCGCATTCTCCAGGGGAATTCAGAACTATTGGTGCTCCTGTCAACATGGATGCCTGGTATAAAGCGTTCGACGTGAAACCAGGTGATAAGTTATACAAAAAACCAGAAGACAGAATTCGGCTTTGGTAAATTGCTGATCAATAAAAGGCCGCTGCGATATGAATCACAGCGGCCTTTTTTGTTTTAAAACCTGGTTAAGACTTTTCTGCCTAAATCAAAGGTTAACCGGAATGCTTGCTGACTACTCATCCTTGATGGGGTATTATGCAAACTAAAGACGAATGATCCTCTGATATTCTTGAAAATCAAAGGGGTATACATCAGATCAAGCCTGTTATAAGTTTTATTCTGATAAAAACCATCTCCATAATTGATGTGTGATCCCTGCCCCTTGTAAAACTCATCATATAAAGCAAAACGTTTGTAACCCAGGTAAGCACTGGCTACAAATCCTTTTGGGGTATTCAGGTCTGTCACATTTCTGATTCTTTCAATAGACATCAAGGCTCCGGCTTCAATTGTTAAAGAATCCAGTATAGTCTTGTGACTAAAATCCAATCCCAATTTCACTTGTAAACCACCATTATCCTCTATATGGTCACCTGCTTGTTCATTTGAGGTATACGCATTATGCATCAGCTGAAAATAATGAGTCACATAAAAAGGCCCTGTAGTTACCGGACGATATTTACCCGATAATCCTACTAAAAATTGCTCTCTGTCGGTTGGTGATTGTTTACTCAGCCAATCAATCCATACAGTTTCTGTAAAATGCTCATTTTGATATTTCAATAACATCCCCTGTACATTTGGGCGATAATAGCGCAAAGTATCATTTAATAAGGCACGTGGATAGTCACTGAGCAGTCCTTCTCTCGAAAATGCACCAATATTAAAATTCCAGTTTTTGTTGGTAAAGTTGTAATAAGCAACCGGATCTACCTTCATAAACCGGCTGGAACCAAATTCGTGTAATCCGTTTACACCCACAATAAAGTGATTGTTGCTGTCCAGGTTTAATCCAAGGTCAAGGGCAAGCCTGGTACCTGAATAAGTATTAGATCTGGAAATGTAATCTTTATACTCCCTGTTGTCCATAAAACCCATTCCGTTAAAATGGATATCAAGGCTTCCCTGTGCGAACGCTATAGTACTTGAAAATATTGAGACAATAATGATCAGGTAGATTTTTTTATTCATAATTGTATTTTAATCTTAATAATTTGGCGCTAATCTACAAAGCTTGTTTAGAATTTATGTGGTAAATTTGTAGAAATGAATATCATCACACAAACTGCAGACGGCTCTAACACTTTATATAACGAAACCATTGGTGAACACTACCATTCTAAACATGGCGCATTACAGGAAAGTAAGCATGTATTTATTGATGCCGGCCTCAAACAAGCCGAACTCATTTTTCCTGACCAGCCTATAGCTATTCTGGAAATTGGTTTTGGTACAGGCCTGAATTTTCTGCTGACATCTGCTTATGCAGATGAACATGGGCTTTCATTGAGTTATACTGGGATTGAAGCCTATCCGCTAAGTAAAGAAGAATTGATCTCTACACAATATAATCAATATGTGCCGGCACCGGTCTGGGAGAGCCTGATGAATGTTTATGCAAACGCATTATGCGCAGCAACCGCTTTGAATACGAATCAGGAATTAACCATAGCACATACTACTCTGGATGCTTTTAAAGCGGAGAAATTATTTGATCTGGTATATTTTGATGCTTTCTCTGTACAGCACCAGCCTGAAATGTGGTCGGATGAAATCATTTGCCATGTTTGCTCTTTCTTAAAACCTAACGGAATCTTTGTGACCTATGCAATCACAGGAAAACTTAAACGCGCTTTAAAAAGTTGCGGCATGAAGGTTGAAAAGCTCCCTGGTGCACCTGGGAAACGCGAAATGTTGCGGGCAACTAAAGTTCCTGCTGAACTGGCACCGGTTTAATTTACAAATCCCCGACTAAACTTGAACTTTTGCCATTTAGATTTGTTTTCAGGGCTAACCTGAATAATACAAATACTTAGAGAAAAACAAATATTTACAATGGATAAAAGAAAATTAGGTAATACAGATTTACTGGTTTCGCCAGTAACTTTTGGGGGAAATGTTTTTGGATGGACATTAGACGAGAAACAATCTTTTGAAGTTCTTGATGGTTTTATAGAAGCAGGGTTCAATTTTATTGATACTGCTGATGTATATTCCAGATGGGTACCAGAGAATAAGGGCGGCGAATCTGAAACTATTATCGGGAACTGGATGAAGGCAAGGAATAACCGCAATCAAATCATATTAGCTACAAAAGTAGGTAGTAATATGGAGCTGAACGGAAAAAAGTGCCTTTCAAAAAAATATATACTTGAAGCTGTTGATGCTTCGCTGCTTAGATTAAAAACTGACTATATCGATCTTTACCAGTCGCATTATGATGACCTGGAAACCCCAGTACAGGAAACACTCGAAGCTTATGATCAATTGATCAGAGCAGGAAAAGTACGGTGGATAGGTGCTTCAAATTTCAGTGCTGAAAGATTCAGGGAGTCTTTGGAAACCAGTGCGCGTTTAAGCTTGCCAAAGTACCAGAGTTTTCAGCCGGAATACAATTTATATAAAAGAGAGGGGTTCGAAAAAGAACTGGAACAGATTTGTCTGGATCATCAGGTCGGTGTAATCAACTATTATTCATTAGCAAGTGGTTTTCTGACAGGAAAGTATCGTTCGGAAGCTGACCTTGGCAAAAGCCAGAGAGGCAGTGCGGTCAAGGAGTTTCTGAATCCAAGAGGATTCAGAATTTTAAAAGCATTGGATGAAGTTTCAGAACAATACAATTCTTCTCTGGCCAGCGTCGCTTTAGCCTGGCTGATGGCCAGACCGTCGGTAACTTCACCGATTGCGAGTGTGACTAACTTAACGCAATTAAATAATCTGACAAAAGCAGCAGCATTAAGGCTTGATGTGGAAGTGATCTCTATATTGGATGCCGCAAGTGCGTGGGAATAAGATTTTAATAACAAGTTGTTTATCATGCCCTGCTAATTATTTTGGCAGGGCATTTGTTTTTAGCCAGACTTTATTATTAAATTCACCCGAGCATGAAAAACATCTCCCCTCCTTTTTACGCCAAGCTTGCTTTGGTCCTATTTTCTATTATCTGTCTGGGGTATCTGGCCATTTTGGGTCACAGTCTTCTGGCTCCGCTGCTTGCCTCATTTTTATTAGCACTCTTATTATTACCACTGGCAAATTTCCTGGAGAAGAAATGGAGGTTTAAAAGAAGTTTAGCTTCTATTGTGTCTGTTATTATTATGATTGCTGTCATTGCCTGCATCATGCTCTTTCTGGCCAACCAACTTACTGATTTAGGACAAGACTGGCCTTTATTGAAGCAACAGGCCATACATTCATTTGAATCCCTCCAAGTCTGGGTTTCTCATACTTTTAATGTCAATGCGCATAAACAGATTGATTACTTAAAAGATAGTGCCACCAGCGCGCTGGCATCCAGTGCTACTGTTTTAGGTGCCACTTTAATGACCTTATCTTCAACGTTATTATTCCTGGCTTTTCTTTTATTGTTTACTTTCTTCATTTTAAATTACCGCCGAATCCTTTTTACTTTCCTGATCACAGTTTTTAAAGAGGAACATTCTGAAAAAGTTAAACAAATAGTGGAGCAAATTCAGTACATCATTAAACGTTATATTTTAGGATTATTCCTTCAGATGCTGATTGTAACTACATTAACAATTATAGTGTTGTCATTACTCGGGGTAAAGTACGCAGTCTTGTTAGGTTTGATTACAGGTATTTTTAATTTGGTTCCTTATCTTGGGATCTTCTCTTCTTTACTGATCAGTGTGCTGATTACTTTTGCAACAGCTGGTGCAACCAAGGTGCTGTTCGTTTTGATCGCTTATGTAGCTATACATACATTGGATGGCAATATACTGATGCCCCTGGTGGTAGGCTCGAAGGTAAAAATCAATGCATTATTCGCTTTTATAGGAATTATTGTTGGTGAAATGCTGTGGGGTATATCAGGAATGTTTTTATGTATTCCCTATCTGGCTATGTTAAAGATTATCTTCGACCGTGTTGATGAATTAAAGCCCTGGGGAGTTTTACTTGGTGAACAGGAAAAGCCAGAGCGGAAACGAAAGGTATACCGCATTACCAAGAAAATTAAGCTGGAAGAACCTGAGTAACAAGTTTACCGCATCTTTTAATAACAAACCCATTCTTTTAAATAGAATGGGTTTGTTATTTTAGCGCTTTATTTTAAATAAAATCCCATGCCAAACCATATCCCTCCTATTACTGCAGCCGATCCTTCTACTGCGTTTCAAAGGTTATTAACTATACTTGATACTTTGAGAACGGACTGCCCATGGGACAGAAAACAAACCATGGAGACTTTACGTCACCTGACGATAGAGGAAACCTATGAGTTGTCTGATGCGATTCTGGATGGGGATTTAACTGAGGTTAAAAAAGAATTAGGAGATGTGATGATGCACCTGGTTTTTTACGCAAAGATCGCTTCGGAAACCAATGACTTCACGATAGTGGACGTACTGAATAGTGTTTGTGATAAACTGATCAACCGTCATCCCCATATTTATGGTGATGCAGAAGTCCAGGATGAAAATGATGTGAAACGTAATTGGGAACAGATTAAGTTAAAGGAAGGTAACAAATCAGTATTGGGTGGTGTGCCCGCTTCTCTTCCTGCTTTAGTAAAGGCCAGCAGAATTCAGGAAAAAGCAAGAGGAATCGGTTTTGACTGGGAAAATAAAACTCAGGTTTGGGAAAAAGTAGAAGAGGAACTTCAGGAATTCAAGAATGAATATAATGTTGTTGACAATGAAGCGATAGATATTGAAAAAGCGGAATCAGAATTTGGAGATCTTATTTTTTCACTGGTTAATTACGCCAGATTTATTGGAATTAATCCTGAGAACGCTTTAGAGAAAACTAACAGAAAATTCATTAAACGTTTCCAATATATAGAAAGTAAGGCCAAAGATAATGGCCAGGCTTTGCAGGATATGACTTTAGAAGAAATGGATGTGTACTGGAATGAAGCTAAGAAACTGTAAATTACCTTATAGTAAATTGCAAAAATAAGGGGTCTGTTAATGAAAACAGACCCCTTATTTTATAGGATTAAGAATGTTTTTTCTTCATGGTCATTTTTGCTTTCTGACCAATACCATAATTATAATTCTTTGAGTTACTTTCTTTTTTCTCATGGTAAGCTCCGCCACCAGCAGGTTCTTCAGTTTTAACTTTGACTACACGGTTTTTATCAAATCCTTTTGGTCTTAATGTTTTCTCCACTAAAAGCTCTTCCGGAAGTTCCATCAATTCAAGTTTCTGACCAATTGACTGCTCAATTTTTTTCACCTGAACAAGCTCCATATCTGTAGCAAAAGTAATAGCAACCACTTCTTCAGGATTTTCCTTGTTTTTAATAATTCGGCTCAGGAAAGTTTCCTTTTCTTCAGGCACATCAAAGTGGAAGATAAATGGAATGCCATCCAGGTCCAACGGACCTTCACCCTGATTGGCCACCACAAGTACCCTTGCGCCTTCACTCTGTTTAAAATCTTCAAAATCATCAAAACCATTTTCATCAAAATGTAATGGTCTGAACATAGAAAATTCCATTTCTTTAGGACTTGCGATACTGATAGCCACTTTTTGTGCAGTAAGTCTTGAATTCACAAAAACTACTACTTTATTGAATACTTCATCATCACGTAATAAATGACGCAGCAGATTTATCTTAGTCTTATAATTAGGAACCTGGTAAAGTACCTGTGTAACCGTTTCAGTTTTCGAATCCCCAAAATCCTCTACTTCAATTACCGTAGGGAAGTTCAGGAACTGATCCGTCATTTTAGTTAATTTTTCATGAACAACCTCTGTGAAAACCAGATGCTGACATTTACCAGCACTTCTTGCCAATTCACAAACAGGTAATTGCATTCCCTGCTGTACAATTAATGCGGCATCATCCACAATAAAAGTCTGAAGTTTACTTAAGTTCAAACCCAGTTTTAAATAAATGGCTCTTGCTCTGGTTGGTGTTGCGACAACAATATCGATACCCAAAACCAATTCATTAACTTCGGCTTCTACCCCTCCAGTACCATAAAGACCAACAATATTCAGATCTCTGTTTTTACTTAATGAAATAAACTGATCAATTACAGCGATTGCACGATCCTTATCTGCCACTAATATTAAAACTTTTGGCGCATCATCTTTCGTATATTTCAAACGCATTAAAACGCCAAGGATATAGGCTGTTGTTTTACCTGATCCTTCCGGACCTACAGCAAGTATATCCTGCCCACCCAAAATTCTAGACATAGTTTTTGCCTGGATTTCTTTCGGGGTTAAGTACCCGGCATCAGTCATTGCTGTAATCAGGGGCTTACTTAGTTTTAATTTATCTAACGACACAGTATTTCAGTTAAAATTGATATTTCGCCAAATTTACGGAAATAAGCACAATATCCGGTATAATCTGTGCGAAACCATAAAATATCGGATTTAAAATCCTATTGTATCAAGATTTTGATACGATTAAAGCCGATGGGGTTACTTGATTTTGTAGTTTTACCAGATTAACAAATTCCCATCAATATGAAGAAAACATTACTGACCTTATTATTATTTACGGCTGCAACATCCGTATTTGCACAAGATGCGGTCAACTACCAGCTTCCACCTAAAGCAATTGCCGACCTTTTATTAGCCAATCCCACACCTGCAGTGAGTCTTGATAGTAAAGCAGAATGGATGCTGCTCAGCACCAAAAACTCTTACCCTTCTGTGGAAGAATTAGCCATGCCTGAATTCCGCATCGCAGGATTACGCATCAACCCCGATAATTTCTCACCAAGCAGGCAGACATTTATTAATGACTTTACACTAAAAAATATTAAAACAGGAAAAATAGCCAAAATTAATGGCCTTCCTGCTCCACTAGCCGCAGCTAACGCCTTATGGAATCCTTCACAAAATAAAATCTCTTTCACACAGACCACTCCAAAAGGTGTTGATTTATATGTTATAGATATCGCAACTTTAAAAGCAGTTAAAATTAATCAGCAACCTTTAAATGTAACTTTAGGTGGTGGAATTACCTGGGTGGATGACCAGACTCTTTTATATAGAATCGCAACAAAGCCAGCCAGTGCGATCCCGGTTAAACCATTATTGCCTAAAGGACCTTCTATCCAACAGAATATTGGCAAGGCTGCACCAAATCCAACCTATCAGGATTTAATTAAAACTCCATTCGATGAGCAATTATTTGAGTTCTTTGCGACCTCGCAATTAGTTCAATATAAAAATGGGGCACAAACCTTAATCGGACAGCCCGCAATGTATGCTGGCGTTGATGTTTCTCCTGACAAAAAATACCTGTTGCAGGAAACGATCAGTAAACCTTTTTCTTATCTGGTTCCAGCTTATGGTTTTCCCAGGACAGTGAAAATTACGGATCTGTCTGGTAAATCGATTAAAGTTCTGGCCGAATTACCTTCTAAAGAGAGCACTCCATCCGGAAATGACAATACGCAGAATGTTCCCCGCAATTATGAATGGAGAGCAGATCAGGCGGCAACTATCACATGGGCACAGCCACTGGACAGCGGACTGATCAAAAAACAAGTTCCATTTCATGATGCAATCTATGCTTTAAGCGCACCATTCTCTGGTGAAGCTAAAGAGCTTTTTAAAACAGTTACCCGTTACCGTGAAACTATCTGGGGAAATGAAACTCTTGCCTTGGTCAGGGAAGAACTTCGTGGTAAACAAACCATCAAATTAAGTCGCTATAATCCAGCTAAGGGAACAATTGAGACTTTATATGAATTAAATGAGACTGACAATTACAATAACCCAGGTAATCCGGTTACAGAGAAGAATGCTTATGGCCGTCAGGTTGTACAAACTGTAGATAACGGAACCAGGTTATTGATGAACAATATCACAGGCTCCTCTCCAAAAGGCGATTTACCTTTCCTGGCAAAATTTGATCTGGCTTCTAAAAAGAACGAGATTATCTGGCGTAGTGCAGAAGGGTTTTATGAATACGTTGTAGATGTACTGGATGCTAACAAGTTAGTGTTACTAACCAGAAAAGAGTCACAAAAAGATGTACCAAATTATTACATTAAAAACCTGGTACTTAGAATAGCCGACAGACCAGTAACTGATTTCACTAATCCATACCCGGGGCTGGAGGGAACTACTAAAGAGAAAATCACTTACAAACGTGCTGATGGGATAGATCTTACAGGTAATTTATATTTACCAAAAGGTTATGACAAGGCTAAAGATGGCCCATTGCCTGCACTGATCTGGGCTTATCCAAGAGAGTTTAATTCTGCGGCTGATGCGGCGCAAATCAGAGGTTCTAAAGATCGTTTCACTATGTTAACCTGGGGTTCTCCGATCTACTGGGTTACACAAGGATACGCTGTCCTTGACAATGCAGAAATGCCAATTGTAGCAAAAGACGGAAAAAAACCAAATGATACTTTCGTTGACCAGTTAAAATTAAATGCAGAGGCTGCAATTAATAAACTTGCTGACCTTGGTGTTGGAGATAGAAACAGAATGGCAGTAGGCGGACATAGTTATGGTGCATTCATGACTGCAAATTTACTGGCACATACCAACCTCTTTAAAGCTGGTATTGCACGCAGTGGCGCTTATAACAGAACACTGACTCCTTTTGGATTCCAGAATGAAGACCGTACATATTGGGAAGTTCCACAACTATACTATGAAATGAGCCCTTTCAGTTATGCAGATAAGATTAAAACTCCGCTTTTATTGATTCATGGAGATTCTGATGATAATACAGGTACTTTTCCAATTAACAGTGAGCGTTTGTTTAATGCAATCAAAGGTCATGGTGGAACAACAAGATTGGTCTTCTTACCTTATGAAGCACATGGTTACCGTGGTAAAGAAAACATTTTACACTGCCTTTGGGAGATGAATTCCTGGTTAGATAAATATGTGAAAAACGCAAAATAAAAGACTAAATATTTAACCTGAAAAAGGTTGCAATCTATGAAGATGCAACCTTTTTCAGGTTAAATATCATCGTTATTTAAAACGTATCGCTTTTAGCGGAGATATTCTGCTCACCAGTAAAGATGGCAGGATCAATACCACGAAACAAATTACAATGGTGGCCAGATTAAGAATCAGCACATCAATAAAATGGAATTCTATGGGCACGTAGGA
This sequence comes from Pedobacter sp. WC2423, assembly GCF_040822065.1. NCBI lineage: Bacteria > Pseudomonadati > Bacteroidota > Sphingobacteriia > Sphingobacteriales > Sphingobacteriaceae > Pedobacter > Pedobacter sp. WC2423. Next base: position 5,112,927 of record NZ_CP162005.1, on the reverse strand, counting down.
TAAGTAATAGGAGCCTTGGTTCAGCCTGAATATATGCGTGTATTGCTGTAGAAAGCCTAAACCCAAACCAAGAATATTTCCTAATAACAAGCCTATTCCAACTAAGTAAAGGGCATTGTATAAAAACACTTTCATTACACTGAAGTCCGTCATCCCGAAAGCCTTTAACATCCCGATCATATTGGTTCTTTCCAGAATCATGATCAGCAAGGCAGTAATCATATTAATTACCCCAACAATCATCATTAAGACAAGCAAAACCCTCGTATTGACATCAAGCAGAGATAACCATGTGAAAATATTTGGAAAATATTCTTTAACAGATTCCGATTTAAGGTTAATCTCCATGGTAGAATAAATCTTATCGGAAGCCGGCTGCAAACGGGAAAATTTTTTAAGTTTGATCTCAATTGCACCAATCTCATTGGATTGCCAGTTATTTAAGCGCCTGATGATGTTAATATCTCCAAGTACAAAACTTTTATCAATTTCCTCTACTCCAATATCATAAATCCCTACAATCTTAAAGGGGCGTTTACGTGGAGGATTCTGTACAAAGTACATCACAAAGCTATCTCCGGTTTTAAGTTTCAGCCGGTTGGCAGTGAAAGAAGAAATCAGGATTTCTTTAGTCGCTTTAGTACTGTCAGAAAAGTCCATAATCCTGCCGCTGACCAGATGTTTACTGATATAATCCCAGTTGAAATTGCGGTCTACACCTTTAAAATTAGTTCCTTCCACTTCATCATTTGCTGAAATGATAGCCGGTTTTGTAGCATAGAACTGAAAATAAGCAATATCCTTATTTTCTTTCAGGTCAGTTAAAGTTTTGGCTGTAGGAACAAAAGGTGTGAGTTCAAAGGAATTATTTAAATCGAGTTTAAAAATCCTGACATCGCCAACAAATCCTCTTACTTTTTCTTGTATTTCTGTTTTAAAGCCTTTGATAATGGCCACCGATAACATCATAACGGCAAGACTTAGCATCACCCCCGCAATAGCAATACGGACGATCAGCTTCGAAAATGTGCGTTCTGATTTAATGGCAATTCGCCTGGCTATGAAATATTCTGTATTCAAAATTTTTAATAAACTGTAACTTAGAGCCTGGTTAATAAAAACAGACAATAGCAAAAATGGTTATTTGATTTTGAATTCAACTATAATAAGTAAAAAAAGGTCTTATGAAACTATCTTCTTCCATCCTGCTCCCGGTTTGCCTGGCTATATTCAGCATACAGGCTTGTGCTAATTCAAAATTGACTGATAATGATAGTTCCGCCCTGAAACCAGCAGAAAGTAAAAATACTGGTCATGAAATCCTGACCGGAGCAGCCCAAACGGAAAAATATCTGCCGCTGCTTCAAGGAAAACGGGTTGGAATGGTGGTCAATCCAACTTCTGTGATTAATGAAACCACGTCGGTAGACAGCCTTTTAAAACGCGGCGTAAATATTGTCAAAATATTCGGCCCTGAGCATGGTTTCAGAGGTGATGCCAGTGCTGGAATTAAAGTAGACGATGCGATCGATAAAAAAACAGGAATCAAAGCAGTTTCCTTATATGGTAAACATGAGATCCCTACCCCGGCAGATTTAGCTGATGTGGACATCATGGTTTTTGACATTCAGGATGTAGGTGTACGTTTCTATACTTATATTAATACCCTGCAATATGTGATGCAGGCTTGCGCAGAAAATAAAAAGGAACTGATCATTCTGGACAGACCAAATCCTAACGGGTTTTATATAGATGGCCCTATTCTGGATTCCAGACTGGTATCGGGCATCGGACTAAAACCAATTCCTATTGTCCACGGGCTGACCGTTGGAGAATATGCACAAATGTTAAATGGAGAAGGCTGGCTTAAAAATAAATTGAAGTGTAAAATCACGATTATTAAAGTAGCAGGTTACACCCATGATATGCCATATGATTTACCTGTTAAGCCATCTCCGAATCTAAATACACAGCAATCTATTTTACTTTACCCCACGCTGTGTCTGTTTGAGGGAACCTACCTCAGTCAGGGCCGCGGAACTCAGTTTCCGTTTACTGTTTTGGGTGCACCCGCGCTAAAAGGAAAATACACCTTTTCTTTCACCCCGAAAAGTATCAAAGGAATGGCAGAAACTCCTTTACATCAAAATCAGGAATGTTATGGTTTAGATCTGAGAAATTATAATATTTCAAACCTTAGGAAGAATAAGGTGTTAAACCTTAAGTGGCTTATTGAATTGTACCAGGCCTATCCTGATAAAGCAGATTTTTTCAACTTCAAGCTCAGCAAGCAAATGAATAATTTTGATAAGCTTGCTGGTGTTTATAGCTTAAAAGAGCAAATCATTGCAGGTAAATCTGAAAAAGAAATCAGGGCAAGCTGGGAACCAGGATTAAGTCAGTACAAAAAGATGCGCAAGAAATACTTGTTGTATCCTTAACCTTAAACTGATCTTGATGAACAAGGACCCTAAAAGAAAAAATGAAAAACCAAGCAGTAATTTTCAGGAACCGGTTCCTGAGGTTGATGAAGGAAATAAAGCAGTAAAAAAACCGGAGGATGAAGATTACACTAAAGATGAACCTGAGTTTAAGGATCCCGCAAAAAAGAGAGAACGGGAGGAACAGCCTGTTGAGTCTATAAAAAAAGCACCTAAAAAAGGTGTATAAAGAAATCTCTTCCCAAATTGGGAGGAGGTTTTATCTTTATTCCGGCACATCACAAGATTTATACGGCTGAAAGCTTTTCTTGCTCAAACAAATCCAGTAATTCATCCCAATTCATTACCCGCGTATGGTGTAATTGATTTACATTATGTGACCCGTTAAACATAATCGGCTTTCCTTTGCAAAAATCAAGGTTTTTACAGTGGTCATCAATCAGGTAATCCGTATCAATGATACTCTTATCTCCACACAAAACTATATTTGTCCAGTTTATAAATGGAAAATATTCATTTAACCATTCCAGCTTCTCTGATAAGCATTGCGGAAATTCTGTTGCAGCAGATACGATGAAAACTTCATAATCTTCCATTAGCATTTTTACTGCTTCAATTGCTCCTGGCATAACAGGAATTGTCCTGAAAAAACCTGGGGTATAGACATATCTTCTGATCGCAGTTTTGTCGGGAAAACCATCTGACTCCGGTACACCTAGTCTTTCTTCTCTTGGAACACGTATTCCATGCTCTTTTTCATACCAATCCATAAACTGTGCTTCTGTATCGGCAATTACACCGTCCATATCGATAGCTATTGTTTTTCTTTCTCTATTCATAATTCGCAATATATTGCAACAAATATAGCAATAAATTGCAATATACTGCAAATATGCAATAGTTTTTATTTGTATATTTGCGACTAAGATGATTAAGGCCGAAAGATTACAACTGATTATTGAGCATATTCGTAAAGAACGAAAAGTACTTTTAGGAGATTTAAGCACGCTTTTAGCGGTTTCTGAGGATACCGTAAGGCGTGATATTAAAGAGCTATCAGACCAGGGATTACTAAAAGCAGTTCGTGGCGGGGCAATTTCCCGTTCCCCTATCCCTCAGCATTTCCGGGAAAGAGAACATTATGACGTGTCTCATAAAGAAATCATCGCACAAAAAGCAATAAAACTTATTAAAAACGGTCAGGTTGTGTTATTTGACTCTGGTACTTCAGTACTTGCTATTGCGACACATTTACCCAGAGATCTGCAAATCACGGTAGTAACCAATAGCTTCCCTGTAGCGACGGTGTTAGAAGACCATCCTTTTATTGAAGTTATTTTTTTAGGCGGCAGATTAAATAAATCATCTTTTTCCACTACTGGATTTGAAGTCATACAAACTATCCGGGGTATCCGCCCGGACATCTGTTTTCTTGGCATATGCAGTATCGACCTGATCTCCGGGGTTACAGGTATCAGTTATGAAGACTGCCAGATTAAGAAGGCGATGGTCGAGACCTCCAAACAAGTGATCGCCATTGCCACATTTGAAAAGCTTGACACCACCGAGTCTTATTATATTACCAGTACAAGTGACCTTGATATTATCATTACGGATACCGATCCAAATCATGAAAACCTTAAAAGTTATCGTGATCTGGGCATCAGACTGGAATAAGTGTTATTATAATTTCTTCTGCACAGCTTTGAGAAATTTCATTAAGACTTTTTCGTCATTTTCCATCGCCTGGATAGTATCAGGTCTGTCAGTATGTATTTTTTTCATATACTTTAACAACTGATCGTTTTCAAAAGCTTCGATCAGCAGTGGATACACATAGGAACTTTTACAGACGGCAGGTGTATTACCTAATTTACTGGCCACACATTTCATGACTTCGGTAACAATTTTTTTCTTAGGCCGTTCTTCTTCCACATTGCCTGTACAAATAGCCAGTTGTCTTAAGGCTTCCAGCGTGCCACCCCACGTGCGAAAATCTTTAGCGGTAAAATCACTCCCGGTAATTTCTCTGATATAATTGTTAATCATTCCCGAATCTATCGCCCTGCGTTCTGAATCGGCAGTGTAGTATTGAAATAAATCTTGTCCGGGAATTTCCATGCAACTTTTGACCATTTTGGCCAGGCTCTTATCATTAAGGGCCACTTCTTGCTTTACCCCCTTTTTACCCACAAATTTTAACTGGAGCACATTCCCATTTACTTTAGCGTGTTTATTTCTTAGTGTAGATAAACCATAGCTGCCATAAAGCTGTGCATAAGCTTCATTGCCAACGCGAATGAGCGTCTTTTGCATCAGTTGCACACAAATAGCCAAAACCTTCTGTTCATCATATACAGGCCTTTTTAAATCTTTCGCGATTCTCTTTCTGGCTTGTGGTAAGACTTTTCCAAATTCCAGCAGCCGGTAATATTTAAGATCAGATCTCCTGGAAGTCCATTTGGTATGGTACCGGTATTGCTTGCGTTTTGCCACGTCCAACCCGGTTGCCTGCAAATAAGCGTTCTTTTTTGCAGCAATCCATACTTCAGTCCAGGCTGGTGGTAATACCAGCGCTTTGATTCTTTCCAGCTGCGCCTCATCTTTTACCCGCTGACCGTTATGGTCTTCGTAATAAAATTTTCCGGGTTTTCCTTTGCGGTAAAGACCAGGCATACTGTCAGTAACATATACTAAACCAATTTCTTTAATTTCTTCTGAAGTCTGAACCATATAGATTAAACAAAATATGCGTTAAATTTTTAGTTATTTTGCTAGAGAAAGACAGGATGTTTAACCATCATGGCCTTACAATAATTTGATCACGAATAAACCAAACAAACACATATGAAAATAGTTTTCATGGGAACGCCCGATTTTGCCGTTGCTTCTTTAAATGCGCTGGCAGAAGCCGGATTTGAAATCGCAGGTGTCGTTACCGCAGCGGATAAACCAGCAGGAAGAGGTCAGAAATTACAGGAAAGCGCTGTTAAAAAATATGCTGTAGAAAAAGGTTTAAAAGTATTGCAGCCATTGAAGTTAAAAGATCCTGATTTCATCGCGGAGCTGAAAGCTTTAAATGCAGATTTGCATGTGGTGGTAGCCTTTCGCATGTTACCGGAAATTGTATGGAATATGCCTCCTAAAGGAACGATTAATTTACATGGTTCTCTTTTACCTCAATACCGCGGTGCAGCGCCAATCAATCATGCAATTATCAATGGAGAAAAAGAAAGCGGAGTCACTACGTTCTTTTTGAAACACGAAATTGATACCGGTGATGTAATTTTCTCAAAGACAGTACCTATTGCTGATGACGATACGGCTGGCGATCTGCATGATCACCTGATGAATGCTGGTGCTGGTTTATTGGTTAAAACAGTAAAAGCAATTGAAGCCAGTGACTATACAGAACAGCCGCAGATCTTTTCTGCAGAGTTGAAACATGCACCCAAAATATTCAAAGAGTTCTGTAAAGTGGACTGGAATAATTCTGTAAAAACAATCTATAACCTGATCAGAGGGCTGAGTCCATATCCTACTGCTTTCGCAGCATTAAATGAAAAGACAATTAAGATCTTCAAAGCAGGGTTTGAAGAAACCACTCCTTCAGTAAGCCCTGGCATGTTTATAACCGATGGCAAAAGCTATTTAAAGTTTGCTGCTCAGGATGGTTATATTACCTTACTGGATGTACAGTATGAAGGCAAGAAAAGAATGATGGTTGACGAATTTTTAAGGGGAATGCGTTTATAGCTGAATAGCTATAACGCATTGAGTAAAGAACTTAAAGACTTTGTTATTTCATTAAAATATCGTTTTTTACCATAACCCATCACCCAGCGGATACCAGAAGTAGCATTGGTAATAAACACCTCATCTGCCTCTTTTAAGACTTCAGGATTAATTTGTGCTTCTATTACAGGAATCTGATTGGTTTTAGCCACTTTCATAACTACGTTACGCATTACCCCGGCAATACATCCTTCGGAAAGAGCTGGGGTATAAATCTTTTTGTCGTAAATCACAAAAATATTAGAGCTGATACTTTCGCACAGAAAGCCGTGCTGATTTAATATGAAAGCTTCATCCAGCCGGTTTTGTTGCTTATATAAACCAGCCATCACATAAAGTAATGAATTACTCGTCTTATAGGTAGACAGTTTATTAATCGGTTTAGTAACCTCATCGTAAACATCGATGATCAGTCCTTTTTTATTCAGCTCGTAACCTCCTGCAGCGAGCGGGGCCGCTTCCAGTATGTATCCCGATTTATTGCTGTCGGGCGTATATAGCCCGTCGCCTTCCCGGTAAACAGATAAACGGAACCTCACATTATCTTTTAGCTTATTGCGTTTACAAAGTTCAGTAGTCTTCTGTTTCAGGAAATAATCATCAAACAGAATTCCTCCCTCCATTTTCAGCGCATTCATTCCCGCCTGCAAACGATCAGCATGCAATTCGGCAAACTTCAATTTACCTCCAGACATCCGCATAGACTCAAACAGTCCGTCACCATACCTGAAGCCTCTGTTTTTGGCTGTCAGGATAGGCTGGTCTATCGCAATGAACTGATCGTTATGTAAAATATATTCTTGTTGCATTAAATTCTTATGGCTGTGCGATGTAGTTTCTCCATTTGTTAAGTACAGAATCAAAATCCGGAGGCAATGGTGCTTCAAATTCCATATATTCCCTGGTAGTCGGGTGTATAAACCCTAAAGTCTGTGCATGTAAAGCTTGTCGCGGTAACATCTCAAAGCAGTTGGCTACATATTGTTTATACTTTGTAAACGTTGTTCCTTTAAGGATCTTATCTCCGCCATAATTCGCATCGTTAAATAATGGGTGACCAATATGCTGCATGTGAGCTCTGATCTGGTGCGTACGACCCGTTTCAAGCTGACAACTAATTAAAGTCACATAACCTAAACGTTCTAAAACAGTATAATGCGTAACTGACCATTTTCCTTTGTCTTCTTCGTCATAAACATCCATGACAATTCTGTTCTTGGCACTACGACCAATATAACCAGATACTGTACCATTTTCTTTGATATCGCCCCAGGCTAATGCCAGATATTTCCGGGTAATACTGTGGTCAAAAAACTGTTTGGCCAGTTTAGTCATCGTAATTTCGTTCTTACTGATAATCAGCAATCCCGAAGTATCTTTGTCAATACGGTGTACCAGACCTGGCCTGCCTTCATTACCAGGTAATTGTGGTAAGGACTCAAAGTGGAAGGCAAGTGCATTAACCAATGTTCCTGTATAATTGTTAAACCCAGGGTGTACAACCATTCCTGCCACCTTATTTACAATCAGTAAGTCATCATCTTCATAAACAATATCCAATGGGATATTTTCCGGATAAACTTCAGTATCTCTTGGCGGATGAGGAAACACAATCGAAATCTCATCAGCTGGTTTAACTTTATAGCTAGCTTTTATAGTGGCTTTATTCACCAGTACGTTCCCTGCTTCAATCGCATTTTGTATGCGATTTCTTGAAGCATTCTCCATACGGTGCATCAAAAATTTATCTATTCGCAATAAGGACTGCCCTTTGTCTACAACAATATTAAAATGTTCGTATAAATCCTGCTCTTCTAATTCCAGTCCGTTGTTATTGTTTTCCATTATTTATTTTATCAAATGTTATGGACAAATACACAGCCTGACACTCTTCAGGAGAGCAGACCCTATACTAATTCCATTTTACAAAACTAATCTTTAAGTCGTAGAAAAGTTGAAAATTTAACCGATAAAATTGATTATAGTCTAATTTTAAGCTAAACGCGTTAAATTTGTCCATGTTTACAGATTTACACAGTCCTTTACAACAGTTAAAACATTCGGATTTAGCTGAGTTATGGGTCAAAAGAGATGATTTAATTGACCCTTATATTTCGGGAAATAAATGGCGTAAACTGAAATATATTTTACAAGATGTTATAGCTGCAAGAAAAACACATCTGGTCACTTTTGGCGGGGCCTATTCGAATCACCTGGTGGCTACTGCTTGCGCAGCTGCGAGATCAGGATTAAAGGCAACGGCTTTTGTGAGGGGTGAAAAAGTAAACAATGAAATGCTGGTGCTTTGTTCTTTATACGGAATGGAGTTGATTTTTATTGACAGGGAAGCTTATAAGAATAAGCATGCTTGTTATGCGGAATATTCGGCGAACCATGCTGACACGTATTTTATTAATGAGGGAGGTGCCTGTGTTGAGGCAGTACTGGGTTGTGCTGAAATTATTGCTGAACTTCCGCAGGATATAGATCACCTATTTTGTGCAGCGGGAACTGGTACAACAGCGGCAGGTTTATTACAGGGAATTCAAAAAGCGGGTTTAAAAACGAAACTCCATGTAGTCCCTGTACTGAAAGGCGGTGAGTTTATCAGGGAAGAGATCAGTGGGTATGTGTCTGCGAATGATGAAAGGTTGATTTTACATACAGATTATCATTTTGGTGGTTATGCGAAAACTACTCCGGATTTACTGGGATTTATGAAGGGTTTTACGGCTAAGCATGGAATGTTAACCGATCCTGTTTATACGGCCAAAATGTTTTTCTCAATTAACGATTTAGCAATTAAAGGTTATTTTCCGAAAGGAGAAAAAATCGTGGCTTTGCATACCGGTGGATTATTGGGAATCATGGGGATGAAAGATAAATTAAAAGACTAAAATCTGCCGTTTATAAGACGAATCTGTCTGAATGTTGTCATGAAAATTATTAACATTTGTGATGCTAAAAATATTTTTCTGTTAAAATCATACTTTAAACTGTTTAAACCTTGTTTTTGTTTTTTTAGGCCAAACATGGCCTGAACTTGTTATTCAGGGGCATTTTACTAAATTTGGATAAACCAAAATATAAGAATTATGTACCAACTTACTGTAGCTCCTGATCAGGTAAATGAGATTTTAAGTCAGCATGTTTTAGCTGATGGATTTGATTTAACCTATGATATGGGACAAAGCCAGGGAGCATACATTTACGACTCAAAGTACAAGCGGACATTACTGGATTTCTTTACTTGTTTCGCATCTGTTCCCCTTGGATATAATCATCCAAAAATGGTTAATGATACTGTTTTTACACAAAATCTGTTGCAGGCAGCAATGGCAAACCCTTCAAATTCTGATGTGTATACACAGCAGTATGCAGAATTTGTAAAAACTTTTGGCGCGATTGGTATCCCTTCTTATCTTCCTCATGCTTTTTTTATTGCAGGTGGCGGGTTAGCTATTGAAAATGCAATTAAAGTTGCAATGGACTGGAAGGTTCAGAAAAACTTTGCGAAGGGTCACAAAGAAGAAAAAGGATTTAAAGTACTGCATTTCGAGAAGGCTTTTCACGGCAGAACTGGTTATACTTTAAGTTTAACAAATACATTACCGGACAAAACAAAATGGTTCGCCAAGTTTGACTGGCCAAGGGTTTCTATTCCTACAGTAAAGTTTCCGCTGGAACATGATAACTTAACAACGGCAATCCATACAGAAGAGCTTTCTATAGCCCAGGTGAAACAGGCTTTTGCCGATTACAAGGATGATATCTGCGCAATTATTATTGAGCCGATCCAGTCTGAAGGTGGTGATAATCATTTACGTGAAGAGTTTTTAGTTCAACTTCGCAGTATCGCTGATGAGAATGATGCTTTCCTGATTTATGATGAGGTACAAACTGGTGTTGGGTTAACAGGTAAGTTCTGGTGCCATCAGCATTATAGTGAAAAGGCACGTCCTGATATTCTGGCTTTTGGTAAGAAAATGCAGGTTTGTGGAATATTAGTTGGAAATAAGGTAGATGAGGTGGAAAATAATGTTTTCCGTGTTCCTTCAAGGATTAATTCTACCTGGGGTGGTAATCTGGTTGATATGGTGAGAGCGACAAAGATTCTTCAGATTATTGAAGAAGACAAGTTGTGTGATCATGCAGCTGGTGTTGGGGCATATCTGAAGGAAAATCTGGAAGGATTAGCTCAGAAATATGATAAGATTAGTAATGTACGCGGCAAGGGTCTGCTTTGTGCTTTTGATTTCCCGAATGGTGAGATGCGTAATGCGTTTATTCAGAAGGGTCTGGAGCATAATGTAATGTTCCTGGGTTGCGGGCCGCAAACGGTTCGTTTCCGCCCTGCACTGATCATGGAGAAAAGTCATATTGATTTGGGTTTAGAGGTTATGCATAAGGTGTTAGTTGATTTATAGGATAAGATGCGCAATACAAAGACTAATATTTTCCTGGGAGTAATGGTAGTGGTTTTAGTGGGCTGGATGTTGAAGGGTACGTTTTTTCAACCTGGAGCAGGCGATCTTAAGGCTGGTTTCAAAGAGGTTGCTCAGTATAGAAATGAGAATAATACTGGCCCGGTTCAATATGTGTTCGCAGTAACGGTAAAGGATACAATCTGGTCAGAAATGGAAACTTATGGAAATTATAAGCCGCATCATAAGGGTGGAAATACAAAGGTTTATTATTTTTTGGAAGGGAGCAGGGTGCCGACAGAGTTAGGCGCTGGAAGGGTGAATTTTGATAGTTCGTTCGATAGGGGTTGTGTGGGGTTATATGAGAAAAGCGCCATGGGGAACACGAGTATTACCAAACGGCCATTTAACTAAGATCTGGGGTTTTTCCAGGTAAGATAGAAACAAAAACCACCCTGCTATATTTCTGACGGATTTAACCGCGAAAAGCGATTAAACATGTCAGAAATATAGCAGGGTGGTTTTTCTTTTTCTAATAATCCTTCTTCCTTGAAAATCTGCTTAGATGTTAGAGAAATGGATGGATTTGGTTGTTTCGTGTTTGGTTGAGAAAAAAATAGAAGGAGCTTAAAGAAGAAAAAATATGCAGCGACCGGATAGAAGAAACTAAGAGAAGAAATTTATTGCGGTAACCTGCCGGAAGAAATCCTTGTAAGTGCTCCAGATAGAAGAATCCAAAGAAGAAAAAATATGCAACTACCGGATGAAGAAACTAAATGGAGAAAGATTTTGATAAACCTTATGGGTCCATAGGTTCATCAAAATCTATTTGTAAGGATTTGGTATTTGGGTAAAATTCAAGGTCATTATCTGATAAACGTTTTCCGGTTTTATAGGGTTCGTACCCTAGTTCTTTGATACAGCGCTGGGGCATGATATCACTGATGTACATGCTTTGTGATTTAGTAGTTACGACCAATGCAGGTTGTTCCATTGGGATATGGTAACGGTAGATTAGTCTTGAAGCGTTACGCAGGTTGGTAGTGGTGTGCCTTGCGTGTGGTTCCATCAGGATAGCACTTTCAGGGATTTGTAAGGTTTGCATCAGAAATTTCTTCATTTCATAAGCTTCGCTGTATTTTGTTTTGTAGGGGTGCACTCTCCCGCCGGAAACCATAATGTAGGGTGCGGCCTTCTTTTGGTATTGTTCTGCTGCTAAACGGCAGCGGAGCATCCCTCCTGCACTGAGTTCGGTATCATGTTCTTCGGGGCCTTCTCCAGGTACCAGGATCAAGGTGTAAGGATAGGCTTTGAAGTTTGTGTTTTTAATAGAGGAAAGAGCGGCTTTGTTTACGGTACTGGTCATGGGCTCGTAATCGGCAGCGTCATTTCTTTCATTGATTTCCAGCGCGGTCAAAGCAAATTGCAAAGACGGTTCAAAGTACAGGGTGTTTTTTGAGGCCAGACTCAGTTTTGCACTGGTATTGACTAACTCTGGATAGTTTTTGTCTTTGAGGTCAAAACTAATGGAGTCTATAGCCGGGTAATTGGGCTTTTGACCGTTTACGTAGATATTGATGGTATTGTTTATAGCGCTGGCATCTTGCTCCCAGGCCTTGGTTAGCATTTCTACGGGTTTCAGGTTATCATAGCTATTGTAACAGCCGGATGGAACGAGATCCTGACTAATCAGCAGGGCTAATGCATTACCTGGTTTAAAAAGGGCTTGCAGACGGTTACTTACTGCGGCTATTTCTTCGGGACTGAATTTGATTGTTATAGTGAGACATGGGATGTCGCTGCCACAGTTTTTTAACGCAGCATTGATGCTGGCTGTTTTATTTTTTAAGAGTTCGCTGAACACGGGGTCTTTTTGGATCAGTGTCTTCACCGCGGCATCTTTTTGTAATAGGGTTAGCAGGTAATAGTTTTTATATTGAACTGGGTTAGCTGTGTTTTGAAGGATGTATTGGTTGGATGGCCCATGATTTTGATTTTGGGCAATGGCTGTTATCGTGATTAGCCAGCTGCAAAATAGCAGAAAAAAAGCTTTCATAGTTTTTTGTTAAAGTTGTTAAAATCGTAGCAGTTACCAAAATAACTGCTACGATTTTTTTAGTAACCGGTGTTCTGCCAGCCGTCTTTTTTATTGACGTTATCAATTTCTACCTGTGGTACTGGATAGAGGCTTCTGAAGGTTGGAATACCAGGGAAGACTGTAGCCATCTGATTGGTTCTTACAATGTCAAACCAGCGGTCGGCTTCTAAGGCCAGCTCTAATCTTCTTTCCAGATAAAGGGCTGTTCTGAAGGAATTTTGCGACGTCAGCATCGCAGGAGTTTTCGCAGCAATGCCTGCATTGGTACGTACTGCGTTCAGCGCTGTAAATGCATCTGTATTTCCATAAGCAACTTCATTTAATGCTTCTGCATACATTAACAATACTTCAGCACAGCGGAGCACTGGAAAATCACTACTGGTTTCATTGTTTACCTGTGGTGTATTAAACTTTCCCGGACGGCCTCCTGTACCGGTTACAGCAAGAAGTGCTTTACGGTTATCACCAGCTTCAAACAAACTTTGTGGTAAATTAATGATGTTAGTGTTGTTGTTATTTCTATAACGGTTATCCTGGTTTACAAACTCTTTTACACCGCCTGAAAGATACTGAACTGCAAAGATGATGTCTTTACTTGTTTTTAATGCGTTGGGAAAAGTAGTAGTTTGTGGTACAGTTGCTAAAGTAGTTCCGGCATAAATCGCAGTAACTACAGGCTGCAGGGTTGAAGCTGCCATCGTGTAATTCTTTTGATAAAGGTAGACTTTACCCAAAAGGGCTGAAGCAGCGTAACTGGTTGCTCTTCCTCTTTGTGCGTCAGACCAGGAAACCGGGAGTTTCGCTGCTGCATCAGTCAGGTCATTACTAATCTGCTGATAAATCTGTGCGGGTGTGGAACGGCTGTTTTCACGGGCCTCTTCTGTTTTTTGAACTTTAGTAACCAATGGAACGTTACCCCAGAGCCTGGTCAGGTTGAAGTAGCTTAGCGCACGGATAAATTTTGCTTGTGCAATGATCTGGTTTTTTGTGGTTTCATTCATCACAATAGCAGGTGCTCTATCCAGAATAATGTTACAACGGTAAATTGCTTTGTAGTGTCCTTGCCAGCTGCCGGAAAGAATATTGTTAGCCGAAGTTTCAGCAAATACCTCAATTTGATTCCGCACACCTGCACCTGAACCTGGATCGTTGTCCGTAATGTTGTCTCCTCGGATTTCTCCCAGAGTTAAAAGGTTGTTTCCGTAAAGGCTATCAGTTTGCAGCGCATCATAGCAACTGATCAGGCCTCCCTGAAGCCCTTTTTCATCCACATAAAAAGTACTTTCGGTATAGGAATCCTGTGGTTTTAAATCCAGGAATTTCTTGCAGGATGTGGCTGTCAGCATTAAACCACCAATAAGAATGTATATGTAATTTTTCATGGTTCTGATTTTATAAAGTGATGTTAATACCTAAGGATATTGTTTTTGAAGTTGGATAAACGCCGTAATCCTCCCCATTTGTGGTGGCGTCAGACCGGTTGGTCACTTCTGGATTGTATCCTGAATACTTCGTGAAAGTAAAAGGGTTTTGTACTGATAGATACACTCTAAGTTTGGTTAGCGTCATCTTCTTCACTAAATCAGCTGGGAAAGTATAACCTAAAGCAATGTTACGGATTCGCAAATAAGATCCGTCTTCAACATGCCAGGTAGAAGTTGTTCCGTTACTGCCTTTTGAAGCACGGTTAGCTCTTACATCCTGCCCGCTTCCTGGATTACTTTCCGACATCCAACGATCCAGAGAACTTACCATATTGTTCATATTACCTTCTTTGTTCGCAAAATATCTGCGGGAAAGATTCAGAATTTTATTACCGTAAACGCCTTGCATAGAGATATTCAGATCTACACCTTTGTATTCTGCTGAGGTTGCAAAGCCGTAGGTGAATTTAGGCAGGTAATTTCCAACAATTTCTCTGTCTTTGGTCAGGTCAATCACGCCATCACCATCTACATCTTTAAATTTAAAATCACCGGGCTTAGAGGTATTCAGATCATAGTTTCCCTGGGTATCTGTGTAATGCGGGTAAGCATTGACTTCTGCCTGATTTTTAAATACACCCAAAACTACTGGCAGGTAATAAGAACCAATAGGCTCACCAACTCTGGTAATGAAATAGGCATTGGCAACAGATCCGGTCTTGATAATGTCTGCATTACCAGGACCAAGTTCTACGACTTTATTAATATTCTTCGAGAAGTTCGCGTTTCCTGTCCATCTTACTGCACCAAATTGCTGCTGTGTGCCTAAATTGATATCGATTCCCTTGTTGTTGACTTTACCGATGTTTTTAAGTTCGGTAGAAAAACCTGTAGATATAGGGACAGGAACATTCAATAATAAATTGTTGGTGTTGCTGTTATAAACATCAACAGATAAGGTCAGCTTGTTTTTGAAAAAAGAGGCATCAAATCCAAGATTTAATTGTGCTGTTTTTTCCCATTTCAAATCATCATTAGGTTGTGCAAATGGTGCTGCACCATTGATAACGGATGGAGTAGCACCGCCAAATACATAACCGTAATTAGTCATCGCACCTTGTGATCCGTAGTTCGGGATATTAAAATTACCGGTCAGACCGTAACTGGCTCTTAATTTCAAGTCAGAGATTGCTTCTGAGTTCTTAAGGAAATCTTCTTCTGACAATCTCCATCCAAGAGATGCAGATGGGAAATAGCCCCATTTGTTGTTTTTCCCAAATTTCGAAGACCCGTCTGCTCTTACTGAGCCCGTAAACAGGTATTTTCCTTTGTAGCTATACTGCAATCTTGCAATGCCGGATGCTAAAGCCCATTGGGTACGGGTAGAAGTTCCATTGGTCACCAGACCTGCACTCAGGTATTCAACCTGATCACTGATAAATCCTTTGGAAGCAAAAGCATAATTTCCACTTAAATCATCTTTTTGGTTAGACCAGCCCAATAAAGCATTGATGCTATGGTCACCAATAGTTTTATTATAATTTAAGGTGTGTTCTAACAACCAGTTGGTTTCTTTAATCGTTCTGGAAGAACCTGTAGCTTCAGACAATGGGTTTCCGGCAGTATTGGATTGAGGAAGTGTAGAAGGTCTGAAAGTATCTTCTGAGCTATTGAAAATATCAGCACCTAACTGAAGTTTATATTTCAGGTCTTTGAATATTTCTGCTTCAATAAATGCACTTCCTGTCATTCGGTGAGCACTCACGTCATCTTTTTGCAAATTAGCTAAAGCAACCGGGTTCCAGGCCTGGGTTTCACCATTCCCGCTTGCCACGGTGTTGTTAGGCAAAGTAGTAATCGTTCCGGGACTCCAGGAGTTTTGTGCATAGCTATAACTTCCATCTGGATTATATACCGGAAAAATAGGTGAATAATGTAAGGCGGACGCAACGATTCCACCACCATTCGAATTGTAAGCACCATTCGCGTTCACCCTTTTTTCATTGATAACCGATGGATTGAAGTTAACGCCATATCTTACTTTTCCTTTTTTCCCTTCCAGGTTTAACCTGCCGCTATAGCGTTTAAAACCGCTGTTTAAAATGATACCATCCTGATTAAAGTATTCCAGAGAGGCATAATATTTAAGCAGCTCGCTACCACCAGCAGCAGAAATGGAATGATTTTGTATCGGTGCTACCCTGAAAATTTCATTCTGCCAGTCGGTATTGGTTAAGCCTTGCTGACCTTGCAGATATGGTAGAATTTCTTGCGGAATTACCGTATTGGTATTGTTCGAAGTATTAAACAAGCGGGTGCCATTACTGTCATTGATATTGTAATTGACAGCAGGCGAACCTAAAGCATTATTTTTTCTGTTAATGGCATCCATCGCATCTGTATAGGAGTTATTTCTCGAATCCAGCACCATTTGGGAATATTGATAGGCATCCATCATTTTGATTTTATGCGATAGCGTCTGCCAGCCGGTATAACTGTTTACATTGATGGTAGAGACACCGTTCTTACCTTGTTTGGTCGTAATCAGCACTACACCGTTAGAACCTCTGGAACCATAAATGGCTGCTGAGGATGCATCTTTCAGTACTTCGATAGAAGCGATATCATTGGTGTTTAAGGTGTTAATATTGTCGTTGGAAATTGGCACACCATCTATAACATACAAAGGGTTGGAGCCTGCGGTGATCGTCCCTACTCCTCTAACTTTAATGGACAGGGCTCCTCCCGGTGTACCAGAGCCTTGCGAAACCTGCACACCTGCCATTTTACCGACCATAGCCTCCGCAGCATTACTGATAGGCTGATTTTCGATGTCAGCTGCTTTAATACTGGCAATTGAAGTAGTGACGTCTTTTGCTTTCTGACTTCCATACCCGACAATAACCACGTCTGATAAAGCTTTGGAATCAGGATTTAACTGGATTAGCAGGGTAGCCTGTTCGCCTGCTTTGAGCAGATAATTATTCATTGTTTTTGTGGCATAGCCAATGTAAGAGGCACTGATGGTATACGGTATATTTGCAGATAGCCCGCTGATCAGGAACTTGCCATCTTTATTCACCATGATCCCTTTCTTATCATTGGTTTTCATATTCTGTAAAAGTATGGTGGCTCCGATTAAGGGCTGCCCCATTTCATCTTTTACAATCCCGGTAATCTCAGAGGTCTGAGCCCAGGCTTTTACCGAAACTGCGATCAGCAGCAGGCAAAAGAACAGATGTTTGGTAAATTTTCTAAGCATAATCTATGGTTTTTGGTGGTTTGTTTTTCGGCAAAAAGATTCCATTCACGCTTATTCAGCGAGTTATTTAATGAATGATATTGATTTGATTTACTTGCTGATCAGATAACCTTTGGTTGTTTTGATTTGACTTAATTTATTTAGTTGGGTTATTTCTTCCAGTATGATTGCTATGGGTTGGGTTAATTTCAAACTGCCTGTGAAAGACATTTCCGCGACGTCGGCCGGGTTATAAATAATCTTAACCTGGTAGTGCTGCTCCAGACTGGCAAAAACATCAGCTAAAGGAGCCTGTGTGAAGTTTAATATGGCCGGACTGTCTTTTTGCTTAAGCGCAGGTAGCTTAGCATCCATAAGCTTTACTTTATTGAGTAAGGTATTATAGACCAGCTCCTCTCCTGGCTTTAAAATTTCATTGAATGGTTTGATATGCTTCGTAGAATCCACGCTTTTGACCCACACTTTTCCGGTATGCAACTGTACTTTAACTAATTTGTTTTTCTCTAAAGCAGTAATCGTAAAAGAAGTTCCTAAAGCAGTGGTTGAGACATCCTTTGCATAAACTATGAAAGGGTGTTTTTTATCCTTTGTGACCTGGAAAAAACCTTTTCCCTTCAAATAGATTTCCCTGTTATGCGCAACAAAAGGAATGGTATATCTTAATTCACCTCCCGGATATAGTTTTACGGTAGAATTATCCGGTAAGGTTAGCAATTGACCTTGTTCGGTGTAATTCACGACAGATTTCCAATGGACAACCTGCTTGATTTCGGCCCGGAGGTTTTTCTGACCAGCCAAATCAGGCTTTGGCTGATTCCGGTTCAAACTCAAAAGCCCAATACTCAGCACAGTTAGTACAGTTGCAGCAGCAGCGGTAATTTTTAGCCAGCTTAACGGGCGTACTTTAGCAATAGTTTGTTGTTTTACAGCCTCAAACATCTGGAATGTTTCTGCCTCAGAGATAATCGCATCCGGAATTTCATCCCATTCGTCTTTATTGAATACGTCTGCTGGTAAATCATCGGTTTCATTCAGATACTGTGTCACCACGATTTTTTCCTCTGGTGTACAAGTTCCTTTAAAATACTTATTCAGCAGCTCATCTGACATATTCATAATACTAGTACGATTTGATTTGAGCAAAACCCGTAATGCCTGAAAAATAAATTTTAATTTCTTCAGATCCCTTTAGTTTCCTATTGAAAGAACCTGATCAGGAAAATGAGTGCGGGGATTGAGGAATAACCATGAAGTTGTTTTATGGCCAGTGAGATGTGTTTTTCTACCGTTCTGGGTGAGATGGAGAGCTGTTCAGCAATCTCCTTATAAGAGTAGCCATGGAGTCTGTTTAACACAAAAACCTTTTTACGTGTCGGCGGCAGAACATTTAAGACCAGATCCAGTTGTTGTTTAGTTTCAAAACTCTGATCATGCTCCACGATTTCTTCAGTTGCTTTATGGTAAAAAAGCTTCAGATTACGTTCCTCGTTAGCCAGTTTTCTAAAGTAATCCAGTAAAGTAGTTTTTGCGATTTTGAACAGCTGAAGATCGAATGAATGTTCATCGGACAGGGTGTGCTTAAAGTTCCAGAGCTTAATAAAAGTCATTTGGGTAAGCTCCTTCGCCTGATCTCCGGAAGCTGTCTTTTTAAAAAAATAAGCGTAGACTTTTTTATGCCATAGTTTAAAAACTATCTCAAAAGATATATGGTCACCCTCTTTTATATTCTGAGTATAATTCAACATGTTCTGCAAAACTAACTGGTCAATGTTAGCTGTACCTAAATATAGTATTAATTCTATCAGAAAAAACAATTTAACCCGACCTGAAAGCCGGAGCAAAAAAAAAGCACTAAGCCCTTTGAAGGACTTAGTGCTTTTTATCATCAGAAAAAACTGAGCAAACAGTTCTTTGCTGTATCTATTTCAGGAGCTCTGCAAGTTTAGCCTGCAATTCCTCTCCTCTTAAGTTAGTTGCAACAATTTTACCCGCCGGATCAATTAAGAAGTTTTGAGGAATTCCTCTTACACCATAAAGTGCTGCTGCTTCGTTATTCCAGAATTTAAGGTCAGAAACCTGTGTCCAGACTAAACCATCTTTCTTAATTGCAGCTAACCAGGCATCTTTTTTACCCGGCTGATCTAAAGATACACCAAGGACGGTGAATTTTTTGTCTTTGAATTTATGGTAAGCAGCAACCACGTTAGGGTTCTCCGCTCTGCATGGTCCGCACCAGGAAGCCCAGAAATCAATCAGGACATATTTACCACGGAAACTTGATAATTTAACTGGTTTATCATTAACGTCATTCTGAGTAAAATCAGGTGCCATTACTCCTACCGAGGTTGAACGGGCAACATCAATAGCTTTTGCGAATTCAACTCCTGCTTCAGTAGTACGTATTTTTTCAGAAAGACCTTTATAAGCTGGCTCAATTTCTGCAACATTGATACTTTGTCCTGCTATTTCACGCAAAGCCAGCAGACTGAAGTAAGAATCAGGGTTAGCTTTAATAAAAGTTGACTGAAGTGCTTTCATTTCACCTTCTGCTTTATCATATCTGGTTTCTAATGATTTTCTGAATGCTTCATCTTTCTGCTTTTCTTCAGAAGCATCACCGTATTCCTTATTTATAGCATTTAAAACAGCAAGGGGTGCAGCGATAATTTTCGTATAGCGCGCATTCTCGTCATTTAGTTTTGAACCCGTCACAACGACTGTTTTCACTGAGTCTTTAGCGGTCAGGGTAATGGTTGCCGGCTCCAGGTAAACAACAGCATTGTCTGCCGATCTTCCCAGTTCTTTTAAACTTTCACCTTTATGCGCAACAAGCACTCTTGCCATAGTCGGTCCGGCCACTTTTCCTTTAAATACAAATGCACCTTTGTTAACTACTGCCGAGTCCATTACTGCACTTTCTCCGCTTCTATAGCTCAGGTATACTTTTGCCGGAGCATCCAGTGCACCAATTTTTCCGTTTAAGGTGAAATCTCCCTGCTGTGCAAACACGAAAGCCGGGGTAGTCATTAATAGTGACAGCACTAATTTTTTCATTTATATATTTTTAATTGTTTTATTTACTGTATATCCAAAATTAAGGTAATATTTTGGAGGAAATTGCATGTAACCAAAATATAACGAACTATTTCTGTTTAATGTATATATTAATTAAACAAAGGCAGAAAACCCTGTAATCGCACGACCAACAATTAAGGAGTTTATTTCTTTAGTTCCTTCATAAGAATAAATGGCTTCTGCGTCGGCCACAAAACGGGCCACATCATATTCAAGCAGAATCCCGTTACCACCCATTACTTCTCTCGCCCTGCTCACGACATCGCGGGTTCGCAAAGAACAAAATACTTTAGCTAATGAAGCATGTTCATCAGTTAATAATCCCTGATCCTGTAATTGAGATAAACGGAAACATAAAGTTTGCATCGCTGTCAGATTAGATAACATTTCTACAAGGTGATTCTGGATCAGCTGGAAAGAGGCAATGGGTTTACCAAATTGCTTACGGGTTCTGGTATAAGCCAATGCACTTTCATAGGCGCCGCGGGCACAACCTACTGCTTGCCACGCTACTCCCGCACGGGTCATCCTTAGTACCTTAGCAGTATCTTTAAAAGAATTGGCGTTTTGTAAACGGTCTTGTTCGTCCACTTCGCAATTAGTCAGCGTAATCAAGCCGTTCTGTACAATTCTTAAGGCCATTTTGTCCTGCATTTTCTCTACAGCAAAACCTTTATTGCCTTTCCTGACCAAAAATCCTTTAACCTGATTGTCATCCACATCTCTTGCCCAGATAATCGTTACGTCTGAAAACGTTGAATTACCTATCCATTTTTTCTGACCATTCAGGATCCATTTACTGCCTTGTCTTTTAGCTGTTGTAGTGAGGCCACCCGCAGCCGCAGAGCCAACTTCAGGTTCTGTTAAACCAAAAGCACCAATGATTTTCATCTTTTGCATATCCGGCAGCCATTCCTGCTTTTGAGCTTCTGAACCTAACAGATAAATGGACCCCATTGCCAAACCACTTTGAACACCAAAAAAGGTGGACATGGAAGTATCAATTCTGGCCATTTCCATCGCCAGCATGCCTTCCATTACATTTGATTTACCGGGGCAGCCATATCCCTGATAGGTAAGCCCGCAAATGTTCAGTTCTGCAATCTTAGGGATCAGTTCAAATGGGAACTCCGCTTTCAGCCAGTATTCATTGACCAGAGGTTTAACTTCTTTCTCTAAAAATGCACGCACTTTTAATTGCAGCGCACGATCTTCTTCGTTTAATGCAGTATCCCCTAAATGATAGAAATCTCCGTTAATAGGCGGAAGTTCTTTCTTTTTATGCGGAGTACCCAACATTTTCATTAAACCAGAGAGCTGGGTTTCATCCAGACCGGCTACCGAATCCACTATCTTTTTAAGATCTACTTTTTTTGATAGTGTATCCAGTTTTTCGAGATCTATACTTTGAAAAAGTGTATACGCATTTTTTATTTTAGAGAATATACCGGCCATAATTGAAGCTGTGTTAGATTTATACTAACAACAGCTGACAGCCTCATTTTGTTCCCTAACGCAGTTCGAAAAGGTTATCTACCCCTAAAAGCTTAGGAGAAGTAAACCCTTCCGCATAAGTCGCGCCGATAGGTTTTCCCATCTCTCTGGCTCTCGCAATTACACTTTCAAAAAATTCTGGTGAGGAGATATAAGTTGCGGGGCCATCAAGCTCAGGATTTTTATTTAACTCAGGACTGTGGAACTGGGTTTTAAAAGCTTTAATCGAATTGATCTTTGTTTCTATATAGGGCGTGATATCTATAATCACATCGGGCTTGATATAAGTATCCTGAATATACTGAAGGAATAAGCGTGGTCTCCATGCCTGTTGCACTACACCATTATCTATAGTCTCCACTTTAGGCAAACCAGACAGAAAACAAGAATCGCCAGCTAAAGATGCGGCTCTTCCGTGGTCAGGATGGCGATCACGTATCGCATTGCCCAAAATGATTTCTGGTTGGTATTTGCGGATCATCCGGATTACCTCCAGCTGATGTGCTTCATCATTTTTAAAAAAACCGTCTTTGAACCTTAAATTTTCACGGGCATGCAAGCCTAATATTTTTGCTGAGTCAGCAGCTTCCTGATCACGTGTTTCAGCTGTTCCGCGGGTTCCCAGCTCTCCCCTGGTAAAATCAACTATTCCAACTTTTTTACCTTGGGCAATATGTTTTAAAATTGTCCCTGAACAGCCTAATTCTGCATCATCAGGATGTACAGCTAATACTAATATATCTAATTTCATTGTTTTGTTTTATGATTGATGAGCATATGCTCACCGCTTTAAAGCAGGCGCTGAATTTTCTTTCTGACCTTGGAAGATAACGGTTTGGTAAACGGAAAAAAGTAATCCACTACTTCGCCGTTTTTATTGATCAGATATTTATGAAAATTCCACCTTGGTGTAGACTTAATATGACCATTGAGGTCTTTATTACTTAAGAACTTATAGATTGGATCTGCTTTTGAGCCTCTGACCATGATTTTTTCAAATACAGGGAATTTCACGCCGTAGTTGACTTCACAAAATTCATAGATTGCGGTTCCCACCAGGGGCTCCTGTCCGCCAAAATCGTTGGAAGGAAATCCGAGAACTTCAAACTCTTCCTCGCTTAATGAATCTCTTAGCTCCTGAAGTTCTTTCAACTGAGGGGCAAACCCACAGGCCGAAGCAATATTTACGATCAGAAGTACTTTACCTTTATAATCTGCTAGTTTTTTATCTTTTCCATCGATTAGTTTTGCATTAAACTGGTAAATACTTTGAGGGTTTTCTTCCATGTTTATTGATGATAAAAACCTGAAGACTGAATAATAGATTCTATATCTCTTTCTTCTTCAGGATTATAAGTGCTTTTTAAATTATGGCCCACTACTCTTGCAACAGACTGGTAAATAAAGGCTTTTACACCTCCTTGTGTTTCTTTGACAATTTCATAAGTGGTACGGCCTACTTCCCTGTCAATTAACTTGGTGAGGATCTGCCCCTGCGTAATGGTCAGTTCCTTGATCTCTGTATTAAACATTTTTTTGATTTCAGCATCGCAGGCTTTCACGAGCTTTTTATGTTCTTTGCGATCCGTAGTTACGGCAAGGTCACGTTCCAGTTGTTCATACCTTCTTTTTGCAAAAAGGGCATAAGGCATAACTTTTAGTACATTGTAACGGAGCCTGTTAAAGGCAGCACGGTCTGCTGGAGTTTTAAAAATCCTGGTACCATAGATAACTACCTCATTCAGAGGTATCCATGGTATCATTTCACCATCTTCGTTCGTAGAGGCTACTCTGATGGTATCATTTTTGCCCTTTACAGGAAACTTAACAGGCACAGAACTTTCCTGGGCCTTTAGTTCACCTACGGCAATAATGACAAATAACAGAATAAATAAACTGCAAAATTTCATAAATTTATACTCCCACGAAGTTAAAGCAAATTTAATACATTAGGTTTATAACTAAATCTAATATATTCTTAAACGATTAACAAGCTATAATTATTACGAAAATAATACAAATGAAGAATACCTTAGTGATTGATTTAGAAGCGGAAAAGCAAGAAATCCTGAAGAGGTACCGTGCCCTCTTGCGTGCCTGTAAGCCAACATTACAAAAAGGAGATAAAAAAGAAATCAGAAAAGCATTCGATGTGGCCCTTGAGAGTCATAAAGATATGCGCAGAAAATCTGGTGAGCCTTATATTTATCACCCCATTGCCGTGGCTCAAATCGCTGCTGAGGAAATCGGGCTCGGAACAACATCTATCGTGTGCGCACTATTGCATGATGTGGTGGAAGATACAGATATCACGCTCGAAGATATTGAGAGAGAATTTGGAAAGAAAACTGCCAAGATCATCGACGGCCTGACTAAAATAGCAGGTGTTTTTGATTATAACAGCTCTTTGCAGGCCGAGAACTTCAGGAAAATGCTGCTGACCCTGGCGGATGATGTAAGGGTAATTTTAATTAAACTGGCAGATCGTCTGCATAACATGCGGACCATGGATTTTATGCCAAGGCACAAGCAGTTAAAGATTGCATCTGAGACTATTTACCTGTATGCCCCTCTGGCACACAGGCTGGGTCTGTATGCGATAAAGTCTGAGCTGGAAGATCTTTCCATGAAATACCTGGAACCGGATACCTATAAATTTATTGCAACCAAACTGAATGAGAAAAAGGCAGAACGTACGCTGTTTGTTAAACATTTCGTTGATCCGATCAATGAAATATTAGCAGAACAGGGTTTTGTGGCTAGTATTTATGGCCGGCCAAAGTCTATCCATTCGATCTGGAATAAAATGAAAAAGAAAAACATTCCTTTTGAGGAAGTGTATGATCTTTTTGCTATCCGGATTATCCTGGACAGCTCGCCTGAAAATGAGAAAGCTGATTGCTGGAAGGCTTATTCTATCGTAACTGATTTATACCGTCCAAATCCGGACCGTTTACGCGACTGGGTATCTTCTCCTAAAGGAAATGGCTATGAATCATTGCATACCACGGTAATGGGTCCAAAAGGTCAGTGGGTTGAGGTACAGATCCGTACACAGCGCATGAACGAAATTGCAGAGAAAGGTTTTGCAGCACACTGGAAATATAAAGAATCAAGCAATGACAATGGGCTGGATCAGTGGATCCTGAAAGTCAGAGAGATGCTGAACAATCCCGAAGCAAACGCACTGGATTTCCTGGATGATTTCAAAATGAACCTTTTTTCGGATGAGATCTTCATCTTTACGCCAAAAGGAGCATTGATACAATTACCACTGGGTGCAACTGCACTGGATTTTGCTTTTGAAATCCATACAGATGTAGGCGCCAAATGTATTGGTGCTAAAGTGAACCATAAACTCGTACCGCTTTCTTATAAACTGCAAAATGGTGACCAGGTAGAGATTATAACTTCTGGCAAGCAGGTTCCGAAAGAAGACTGGCTGAATATTGTCGTTACGGCAAAAGCAAAGTCAAAAATCAAATCTTCGTTAAAAGAAGAAAAGAGAAAAATTGCTGAAGGTGGTAAAGAAACTTTGGAACGCAAGCTGAAATCTTTAAAGATTACTTACAATACGGATAACCTGAATAAGCTGAGCTATTTCTTCAAGCTGACTTCTACGCAGGAACTTTTTATTGCTGTGGCTACCGGAAAAATCGAATTGAAAGATCTGAAGGAATACCTGGCAAGTGAAAAGGAAATTGAAAACAGGGGTATTGAACGCAACGACGGACAGCAGATTGAAGCTTTATTAAGTAAAGTAAAAGGTCCTGAGTCTGATATTCTGCTGATTGGTGAAGATCTTCAGAAAATTGATTATACGCTTGCTGCTTGTTGTAATCCCATTCCTGGTGATGACGTATTTGGCTTTGTTACGGTTAGTGAGGGAATTAAAATACACCGCACTAATTGTCCGAATGCTGCACAGCTGATGGCCAATTATGGTTACCGCGTAGTTAAAGCGAAATGGAACAAACAACAGGAACTTACTTTCCTGACCGGGCTGCATATTATTGGAATTGATGATGTGGGGCTGATTAACAATATTACCAAAGTAATTTCTGGTGATTTTAAGGTGAATATGCGTTCTATTACTGTGGACACTGATAATGGTATTTTTGATGGTTCGATTATGATCTTTGTCAATGATAAAGAGCATCTGGACAACCTGATCAAAAATCTTCTGGAAGTCAAAGGGGTGACAGGTGTAACCCGTTTCGACGCTTAAAATTGATTATGCTATAAAAACTGTTTAAGTTTATCTGTTTAAATTGCTTATGAGTCAAAATGAAGCAATAAACAGATAAATTTTAAACAGTTTCATCACGTTCTGTATAAAAAATGATACCTTTGAGAGGAGTTTTAAAACTATGTCTACAAACCATAACAGCGAGTTGGTTAGAAAAATATTCGAAGCTTATCTCGAAAATAAAAGTCTGAGAAAAACGCCTGAGCGTTTTGCCATCTTAGAAGAAATCTATTCCAGAGATGATCATTTCGATGTAGAGACCCTCTACATCCATATGAAAAATCAGAAATACAGAGTAAGCAGGGCTACCGTGTATAATACACTGGAGTTACTTGTTTCCTGTGATCTGGTAACTAAACATCAGTTTGGGAAAAACATGGCCCAGTTCGAAAAATCGTATGGCTACCACCAGCATGATCATGTCATCTGTATTGATTGTGGTAAAGTTGTTGAATTCTGTGATCCAAGGATCCATCAGATTCAGAGCATGGTAGGTGACCTGCTGAAATTCGAAATCAAACATCACTCTTTAAACTTATATGGCAGCTGCTTTGACTGTTCAGCTAAAGCATCCATTAAACAAAAAGAGGATATTAAACACGCAAATTAAACAACACAATTATAATCTTTTCTTAAATTAAAATAATGACGCAAGTAGACGTGCTTCTTGGCCTGCAATGGGGCGATGAGGGCAAAGGAAAAATTGTTGACGTATTATGTCCGCAATATGATTTGATAGCTCGTTTTCAAGGCGGACCGAATGCCGGCCACACCTTAGAGTTTGATGGCAAAAAGTTTGTTTTAAATACTATTCCATCTGGTATTTTCAACAAAGACACCATGAATTTGATTGGTAATGGTGTGGTAGTCGATCCCATCATTTTAAAAAGAGAATTAGATAACCTGAAAACTGCTGGTCATGATCCTGTTGCCAATGGCAAACTGGTGATCGCACGTAAAGCACATCTGATTCTTCCTACTCACCAGTTTTTAGACGCTGCAAATGAGCAGAAAATGGGTAAAGATAAAATCGGTTCTACCCTTAAAGGTATTGGCCCGACTTATATGGATAAAACCGGACGTAATGGTTTACGTGTTGGAGATACCACCCTGCCTGATTTCAAAGAACGTTATAACAAACTGGTTACTAAGCACAAGGAATTACTTTCTCATTATAACTTTGAGTATGACCTGACAGAAAAAGAAGCTGCTTTCTTCGAGGCTATTGAGTTTATTAAAACTATTCCTCATGTAGATAGTGAGCACTTTGTAAACGGTTATCTTAAAGAAGGCAAAAAAGTGCTTGCTGAAGGTGCACAGGGAACATTACTGGATATTGATTTCGGTTCTTATCCTTTTGTAACTTCTTCCAATACAACTACCGCTGGTGCCTGTACTGGTTTAGGTATTGCGCCAAACAAAATCGGAAGTGTGATCGGAATTTTCAAAGCTTACTGCACACGTGTAGGAAGCGGCCCGTTCCCTACTGAACTGGAAGATGAAGTAGGTGAAAACCTGCGCCAGGTAGGACACGAATTTGGTGCAACTACCGGAAGACCACGCCGTTGCGGATGGATCGATCTTCCTGCTTTAAAATATGCAATCATGCTGAATGGTGTGACTGAAATGGTCATGACCAAAGCTGATGTACTGAGTGGATTTGATACCATCTATGCTTGTACGCATTATGAACACAATGGAGAAACGATTGATTACATGCCGTATGACATCATCACGATCAAACCAAACCCAGTTCTGAAAGAAATTGAAGGATGGAAAACTGATATTACTAAAATCACTGAAGTTGATCAGATTCCTGCTCCGCTTGCTTCTTATATCGCTTTCTTAGAAAAAGAATTAGAAGTACCAGTAAGATACCTTTCTGTAGGTCCGGACAGAGTACAAACTTTGATTCTTCCTTAAGAGATTAATTCATATATAAAAGGCGGCCTGGTGCCGCCTTTTTTTATTTAAACGTGTGGAATACCAATTTTCTAATACAATGAATTCCCAGGAACTAATTTCATTTAAACAGAAAGCTTTACAATGGGCCAGTCAATTCGGGGTTTGCTGTTGTTTTGATTCAAATGAATACACTGATCCTTATTCCAAATACGATTTTCTGCTTGCTGCAGGAACTGAACATCAGCTGAATGCTTCCACGGGCAACGCTTTTAAAGCACTCAAAACATTTTCCCAGGCCCACCCGGGCTGGTTGTTCGGTTTGTTGAGCTATGACCTTAAAAACGAGATAGAGGAGCTGGCTTCCGGCAAAGAGAACAAACTTGATTTCCCGGATCTCTTCTTTTTTGTACCGGAATATCTGATTGCAGTTAGTAATGGCTGTATTGAAGTACTGGCGGGGCCTGCGAATTTACTGGAGACCATTCATGGAGTTACACAGCCTGCTATAAATTCTGGTCCTGCTTTACAGCTGGAACCCAAAATGGACAGGGCAACTTATTTGGCCAAAGTCAACGAATTGAGAGATCATATTGCAAGGGGTGATATTTATGAAGTTAATTTCTGCCAGGAGTTCTTTGCAGAAAATGCGGTGATCAATCCTTATGAAGTATATCTTAATTTAAATGAACTATCCCCTACTCCTTTTTCAGGCTTCTTTAAAGTAGATCATAAGTATATTCTTTCTGCAAGCCCTGAGCGGTTTTTATGCAAACGCGGAAATCAGCTCACTTCTCAGCCAATTAAAGGGACTGCTAAACGGAGTCCGGATGCCCTGGAAGATGCACAGATTAAGATCGATTTAAAAAACAATATTAAAGAACAGGCCGAAAATGTAATGATTGTAGACCTCGTACGAAATGATCTGACAAAAAGTGCGGTACCAGGAACAGTTAAGGTCAAAGAGCTTTTTGGGATCTACAGTTTTCCTCAGGTACATCAGATGATTTCTACCATAAGCTGTCAGCTTAATCCTGAACTGCATGCGGTAGAAGCAATAGAAAATGCTTTTCCAATGGGATCTATGACCGGCGCTCCGAAAGTAAGAGCGATGGAATTGATAGAGGAGACAGAATATAGCAGAAGAGGAATTTATTCTGGTGCTTTTGGATATTTTGATCCTGAAGGGGATTTTGATTTTAATGTAGTGATCCGCAGCATCCTGTACAATGAGGAAAAAAAATATCTGTCTTTCCAGGTAGGCGGAGCAATAACTTTTGCTTCTTCTGCGGAAGCGGAGTACGAAGAATGTATGCTGAAAGCTTCAGCAATGATTAAAACCTTAAAAGGGTCGTGTTAGCGACCCTTTTATAGTACCTGCTCAGAAAAAGCATTCTTCTGATTATCTGATTGGCTTTCCTGTAGGAGAGTTAAAATATCTTTGTGCTTCAGGCAAATCTCTTTGAATCTGTGCGATTCTTGTACCATCAGCAGGGTGCGTACTTAAAAACTCAGGTGGTTTCTGTGAACTCTGACTTACAACAGCCATTCTCTGCCAGAAACTAACTGCACTTGAAGGATTGTAACCAGCCATAGACATAAAAATCAGGCCTAAGTGATCGGCTTCTAATTCCTGAGTTCTTGAATTAGGCAACAGGTAAAATCCTTGTGCACTAACGCCGTAGATCTTGCTGATTGCAGCTTGTGTAGTTTCAGACTGACTACCAGCTGCAGCACCCACCAAGCCACCCAAACCTTGAGCTAATGCTGCTTTTGAAGCGCGTTCCGAAGAGTGTTGTGCAATAGCATGTGCAATCTCATGTCCCATTACCGTGGCCAGGCCTGCATCATCTCTAGTGACAGGTAAAATACCAGAATATACAGCAACTTTACCACCTGGCATACACCACGCGTTTACTTCTTTGCTGTCAATCAGGTTAAATTCCCATCGAAAACCCTGGATCTGCGCAGCATAACCATTGGCATTCATATATTTTGTTACTGCTGCCGCAATCTTCTGCCCGACCTGTTTGACTCTCTGGGCATCAGCATTATTTAATATTTTGGTTTTTGGATCTTTTAAAAGTGTGTTGTAACTCTGTGCAGCGGCAGTCTGCATTTCACTTTCATTGACAAAACTTATTCTGTTTCTCCCTGATAAGGGAACTGTAGAGCATGCATAAGTCATAGATACTACAGCAGCAATACCCAGTAACGTTAATTTCTTCATCGGTTTTTTAGTTAGTATTTGTTTTCTTTTTAAACAGATACACTTTAGATTCCTTGCCCTTAAGTAAGCGTTCCAGGTTTTTCTGGTGTGTAACCAATATCAGGATACAAACACACATCCCATACAGAACTTCAGACTTAATTGTGGAATGCAGCACAAAAACAATCCCTAAGGGAAAGGTAAATCCTGCACATATAGAGCTTAGAGATACATATTTTGTAACCAGCAGCACGACCACAAAAACAAGAACACAAAGCATAGCAGCCGGGAAGTTAACTGCTAAAATCATTCCAAAAAGCGTAGCCACCCCTTTCCCCCCCCTGAAACCAGCGAAAATAGGGAATAAATGTCCCATCACTGCTGTTACACCCAATGCGAGTTCATAATTAACAAATTGTGAAGAGTTATGCGGCCCGGTTACCGATAGCCCTATAAAATAGGCAAGCTTGGTCGCAGTGTATCCTTTCGCAATATCGATGGTCATTACTGCCATACCCGCTTTTTTACCCAGCACACGAAAAGTATTGGTTGCACCAGCATTACCGCTGCCGTATTCTCTTACATCAATACCATAAAATGCCTGCCCGATCCAAACTGCCGTAGGTATAGACCCGCAGAGATAGGCTAAAATAACCGCAGAAATAGAGTAGATAGATATCATACCTTAATAGGCTTTTAAACTCATGTCTAAACTTTTAACCGAGTGGGTCAATGCACCCATGGAGATAAAATCAACCCCACAATCTGCATATTCAGTTATATTTTCTTCGGTAATCCCACCAGACGCTTCTGTAGTAAACTGATGATCAATCAATTTAACAGCCTGTTTAAGGTCAGCAAAGCTGAAATTATCCAGCATAATCCTATTTACCTTACCTGTATTCAATACCTGGCTCAATTCTTCCAGGTTTCTTACTTCAATTTCTATTTCAAGTTTTTTACCGTTAGCTGCAAGATACTGATTTGCGGCTGTAATTGCATTAGAAATTCCACCTGCATAATCCACGTGATTATCCTTGATCAGGATCATATCATATAAACCAATCCGGTGATTTATTCCACCACCAATTCTAACTGCCCATTTTTCCAGGTATCTTAATCCGGGAGTAGTTTTTCTGGTATCCAGAATCTGAGTATGATAAGGTGAAAGCAATTGCACCACATGATTAGTCTTGGTTGCAATTCCGCTCATTCGCTGCATACAGTTCAATACCAGTCTTTCGGCCAGTAAAATAGCATGAGAGCTGCCAGTTACTGTAAAAGCTGTATCTCCGTATTTAACCGCATCTCCATCGTTTAAGAAAACTTCTGTCTGAAGTGTGGAGTCTACCTGTTTGAAAATTTCCATTGCAAGTTCTACACCGGCAAGTATACCATCTTCTTTAACCAATAGCCTGGCTTTTCCGGTTGTTCCGGCAGGGATGGTAGACATAGAAGTATGATCGCCATCGCCAAGGTCTTCGGCGATCGAATTTTTTATAAATAGGTCTATTAATTTCTTATCCAAAACATGTATTTTAGATCAAAAATAGCATTTTTACCTAAATTTGCATTACTATTTATCAGGTTCAATCCTTAATTCGGTGATAAAAAAGGTGTTAGCTGTTTTTTTCAGCGTAATTGCCACCCTGAATTTGCCGCTTTTTGTACTCAGCGACAAGATGCCAAACCGATAATTAGGATTGGTATTGATGAGATGTACAACTGTTGAATTCACCGCTGTATTTTTTGTAAAAAAATCTCTGAGTATCTGTTCAGCCTGTGCTTTGGTGTATACATCTTCTTCCTCATTTATGGTCAGCTCTACAGACGGAGAAAAATTTTTACTGATTTCTTTTGAATTCGCAGACTTGAATAAAGTCGATATAGCATCAACAATATCTCCTTGAATTAATCCAGGATGGAATAACTGGGTCAAAAAAATCAATGTCGAAATCATGGGTCTAATCATATTCTAAAGATAACAATTATTCTGCACACAAATTATGCCATTAAATATTAGTGATTCACCTTTAACCAAATACCTGTTCAGCTATTAAAAAAATCAGCAATCGGGAAGTAAATTTCAGTGATGAAGATCAAAGGAGTGTATAAATTACAATTAGATGCTTCATCAAAATCAATAAGAGTTATATTTGTTTGACATTATTTATCAGCGAAATATCAATTCAATTTAAATGAATAATAAAAAAGTGATGCTCCTCATTCTTGATGGATGGGGTTACGGAAAACAAGATAATTCAGACGCCGCTTACGCAGCAAACACACCTTTCTTTGATTCTTTACTGAAAAACTACCCGAATTCAAAACTTGAAGCATCTGGTGAGGCCGTAGGCTTACCTGCCGGACAAATGGGAAATTCTGAAGTTGGACACATGAATCTTGGTGCTGGAAGAGTAGTTTACCAGGAACTGGGAAGAATTAACAAAGCAATCAGCGATGGCTCTATCCTAACTAATCAGACTTTGGTTGATGCTTTTGATTATGCGAAGAAAAACAATAAAGCTGTTCATTTTATCGGATTAGTATCTGATGGGGGTGTACACGCCCATATCAATCATTTAAAAGGATTATGTGATGCAGCAAATGATCAGGGACTGAAAAATGTTTTTATTCATGGCTTTTTAGATGGCAGGGATACAGACCCGAATTCAGGGTTAGGTTTTATTAAAGAACTGGATGCCCATTTAAAAACTTCTGCAGGTAAAATAGCCAGCTTAATTGGCCGTTACTATGCGATGGACAGAGATTCACGCTGGGAACGTGTTAAAGAAGCTTATGATGTAATGACTAAAGGGGTCGGTTTGCATACGCAAGATCCTTTAAAGGCGATTGAGCAATCTTATGCTGATGGCATTACTGACGAATTTGTGAAGCCTGTCGTAGTTACCGGAGCAGACAATCAGCCGGTGGCAGTTATTGCGCCTGATGATGTAGTGATCTGTTTCAATTACAGAACAGACCGTGGCAGAGAAATTACTGCTGCCCTGACTCAGAATGACTATCCAGAATTTGAGATGCATAAATTACCATTGTACTATGTTACAATGACTACTTATGATGAGAATTTTGAGGGTGTAAAAGTTATTTTCACTAAGGATGACCTGACAGAAACACTGGGAGAAATCTTAGAAAAAAACCATAAAAACCAGATCCGTATTGCGGAAACAGAAAAATATCCTCACGTAACCTTCTTTTTCTCTGGCGGCAGAGAACTGGCCTTCGAAAACGAAAAGAGACTTATGATCCCTTCTCCGAAAGTAGCGACTTATGACCTTCAACCAGAAATGAGCGCTCAGGGAATTACCGATGCGATCACTAAAGAACTGGAAACAGGCTGGGCAGATTTCATTTGTCTGAATTTCGCAAATCCGGATATGGTAGGTCATACTGGTGTATTTGAAGCTGTTGTTAAAGCTGTGGAAACTGCAGACCGTTGTGCACAGGAAGTTGTGACCAAAGGTCTTGAAAATGGCTATTCTTTCCTCATACTGGCAGATCATGGGAATTCAGAATATATGGTGAATAACGATGGTTCTGTAAATACTGCACATACCACTAACCTGGTTCCTTGTATTTTAGTAGGTACTGATTATACGACTATTGCTGATGGTAAATTAGGTGATGTTGCACCTACAATCCTGAAGTTAATGGGAATTGAAAAGCCTGCGATCATGACAGGAAATGAATTGATATAATGAAGAAACTGTCATTCCTTTCTTTAAGCATTTTAGTTTTTGCGGCCTGTACTTCTACAGCGCCCAAAAACAAGCATGCACCTTTGGCTTATTTCGATCTGAAGGATTATATAGCGAAGGAGGCTAAACGTTTAACGGCATTAAATCCTGAGATTGATAAAACCGTTATTGTGAATAAAGCCTCGGAACGTAAAAAACTGAAGATTGCAGACTGGCCAAAAGAATTATCCTCTTTTTCTGATGCTGACATCAATAAATCTGCCTGGCAGGGATTGTTTACAACAGAAAAAACTAAAGATTCAGAAACTTATCTTTCCGACAAGGAGAAGGTACCCGTAAAATCGCTTGTAGTAAACTATAGAAATGGTAAGATTTACGGCATAAAGCTGCTGATCAGCAATACCAATTCACTGTATACTTCAAATGATACGCTTTCTTACTTTCCTGATAGCTTATATGAGGTCAGGAAAACGCAGAACATTAAACTGCTGAATGGAAAAAGTTATGCAATTACAGGAAGATTCAAATAAAATCTGTTGATCTTCAAAAAATATTATCAATAAAAAAAGCCAGAGATTAATCTCTGGCTTTTTTTATTGATAATATTTTGTTCTATTTCAAACTTGCAACCTGTGCTTTCACATAGTCTATCAATGAAATAATATCCTTACGCAAAGGCTGAACAGTTAATACTTTCTGGAAATCTGCAACTGAATTGTTAAACAATACAATACAAGCATCTTTATCTACGCGTTTCTTGATTTTATAAGATTTATAAATTGCATAATCTTTATAAGCTAAACCTCTGTTTTGCAACAATTGAGTATCTTCTTCTCCGTTAATCTCAATTGCTTTGGTAAAATCTTTAATCGCTGACTGATAAAATGTATCACGCATCTGGTTCAAAGATTCCTTCGGATCATTTGCTACATTCTGTCTTGCTTTACCTCTGTAGTAATAAGCCGAATAGTCAGAAGGTTTTACGGTGATCAGCCTGCTGTAAGTTTCAATAGAACTCTCAAAATTACCACATTGAAAATAAGAATATCCCAGCATCTTTAATACACTTGGATTATTTGGAGTTTTAGAATCGGCTTTTTCTAACTGAGCAACAGCCCCTTTATAATCACCTTTCATCATTGCCTGCATTCCTAATTTATCGTAACTTCCGCTTTGAGCGAAAGCGGCATTGGCAGAAACAACCAAAAATAGTATAAGCGCTTTTTTAATGTAGTTCATCAAATTTTATTTAATAAAGAATAAAGATATAAAATGATAGGTATTATTACCCATAATTTACGTATCATTTATTGATATTTAAAGGGTAAACGTTCAAAAAGTGAAAATATGATAAGCCAGTCAAATAATTTTACATATTCTGACTTTTTAACAGATAAAAACCGATATTCAATGTTTGGCACAGGAGTTGAAATTATACCCACCAATATATAATTATAATTTTTATAAACGGCAGACTGTCACATTGTCGTTTTTTTATTCTAGAAAGGCCTATTAATGAGTATAAAAGATCAGTTTGATTTTGGCAATGCACTACCCATCATAAATGAAGATACGGAATTTTTCCCTTTAATGTCTCAACAGGATGAAGATGAGATGAATAACGAAGAAACCCCTGAGATACTTGCTATACTTCCATTGAGAAATACGGTATTATTTCCTGGAGTTGTCATCCCAATTACCGTTGGAAGGGACAAGTCTATAAAACTGATAAAAGAAGCCTATAAAGGTGACAAAATTATTGGTGTGGTTTCTCAACTCGATGTATCTATTGAAGATCCGACCTTTGAGCAGTTAAATAAAGTCGGTACCGTAGCACATATTATTAAAATGCTGCAGATGCCTGATGGCAATACTACTGTGATCATCCAGGGAAAACAACGCTTCCGATTAATTGAAGAGGTACAGTCTGAGCCCTATATTAAAGTTACTATCAGTAAATTTAATGAGGCAAAGCATAAAAAAGATAAAGAATTCAAAGCACTGGTAGCTTCTATCAGAGAGATGTCTTCACAGATTATTCAGCTGTCACCGAATATTCCAAGTGAGGCTGCAATGGCACTTAAGAATATTGAAAGCACTTCTTTCCTGATCAATTTCATCTCTTCCAATATGAATGCAGATGTCAAAGACAAGCAGAAAATGCTTGAAATGGACAATCTCAGAGCAAGAGCTTTAATGGTTATGGAATTGCTGACACTGGAACTTCAGATGCTGGAATTAAAAAACCAGATCCAATCTAAAGTACGTGTTGATTTAGACAAACAGCAAAGAGATTACTTCTTAAACCAGCAACTGAAAACAATTCAGGAAGAATTGGGAGGAAACTCTT
The DNA here is from genome assembly GCF_040822065.1 of Pedobacter sp. WC2423. Taxonomy (NCBI): domain Bacteria; kingdom Pseudomonadati; phylum Bacteroidota; class Sphingobacteriia; order Sphingobacteriales; family Sphingobacteriaceae; genus Pedobacter; species Pedobacter sp. WC2423. The sequence continues at coordinate 5,076,485 of NZ_CP162005.1, read as the reverse complement.
CAGACCTGGAATATGAAGCGCTTGAAATACGTTCGAAAAAGAAAAAATGGTCAGTACAAGTGAAAGATCATTTTGGTAAAGAACTGGAAAAGCTGGGAAGAATGAATCCTGCTGCTCCTGATTATTCTGTACAGATCAATTACCTTGAATTGTTACTTGATTTACCATGGAATGATTTCACTAAAGATAATTTCGATCTTAAACGTGCACAAAGAGTATTAGATAAAGATCACTTCGGACTAGAGAAAGTAAAACAGCGTATTATTGAATATCTGGCTGTCCTGAAGCTGAAACGTGATATGAAAGCGCCAATCATCTGTTTGGTAGGCCCTCCGGGAGTTGGTAAAACTTCGTTGGGTAAATCAATCGCGAAAGCATTGAACCGTAAATATGTCCGTATGGCATTGGGCGGTATCAGAGATGAAGCTGAAATCCGCGGACATAGAAAAACATATATTGGTGCAATGCCAGGCCGTATTATTCAGTCTATCAAAAAAGCAGGGGCTGCTAATCCGGTATTTGTCCTGGATGAGATTGATAAAGTTGGTTCTGATTTCAGAGGAGACCCTTCTTCTGCTTTATTAGAGGTGTTAGATCCTGAGCAAAACAGCGCTTTCAATGATCACTATGTTGAAACAGATTACGATTTGTCCAATGTATTGTTTATCGCTACAGCCAATTCATTAAGTACGATCCAGCCTGCTTTACTGGATCGTATGGAAATCATTGAAGTGAATGGCTATACGATTGAAGAAAAAATAGAGATTGCTAAAAAATATCTTTTACCCAAACAAAAGGAACAGCATGGCATTAAAACAAAAGATATTGTTTTAAAACCAAGTCTGATTGAAAAGGTAATTGAAGATTACACACGTGAATCAGGCGTTCGTGGTTTAGAGAAAAAGATTGGTTCGCTGGTCCGTGGTGTCGCGACTAAAATTGCGATGGAAGAAACTTATGAGCCTGCTTTAAGTCTGGAAGATGTGGAACGTATTTTAGGTGCCCCTATTTATGACAAAGACTTATATGAAGGCAATGAAGTTGCTGGTGTAGTTACCGGACTGGCCTGGACACAAGTTGGTGGTGATATTCTGTTTATAGAAGCAAGTCTGAGCCCTGGAAAAGGAAAATTAACTTTGACTGGTAATCTGGGTGATGTCATGAAAGAATCAGCTGTTATCGCACTTGCCTACCTGAGAGCCCATGCGGCATTATTTGGCATAGATAACCAGCTTTTTGACCTTTGGGATATTCATGTACACGTTCCGGCAGGTGCAACGCCTAAAGATGGTCCATCTGCAGGTATTACTATGCTGACTGCTTTAACTTCGGCCTTTACACAACGTAAAGTGAAATCTAATTTAGCCATGACAGGTGAGATTACGCTTCGTGGTAAAGTTTTGCCAGTAGGTGGAATTAAAGAAAAGATTCTTGCAGCGAAAAGAGCAAACATTAAAGATATCATCTTATGTAAGTCTAACCGTAAGGACATCCTGGAAATTAAAGAAAGTTATATTAAAGATCTTAATTTCCATTATGTAACTGAAATGAGAGAAGTAATTGAGCTGGCGCTAATGAAAGATCAGGTTAAAGATGCCCAGGATCTGACTATCAAAGTTAAACCAGTAGTCGCAAACTAATTGCGCAGATAAATTTTAACTCCTATATTTAAAGCTCCGGAATAACCGGGGCTTTTTTTTTATAATCCACATGAAGTATACCGGATATTCAATCCTATTCATCTTACTATGCTGCTCTTCTTTTGCTTATTCGCAATATTTTAAAAATGAGGTTGGTTTTAAAAGCGACAACGATTCTTATCTTGGTCAGGGCTCTGACCGTTATTACACGAACGGATTGTTCCTGTACTTCCGTCATGCAACAGACCAGTCAAAACTAAAATCCGGACTGGAAAAGAAAACCTACGAAATCAGCGTTGGACAAATGATGTTTAACCCTTATTCAGGATATGCACCCGATCCGGCTGCGCAAGATCGTCCTTTTGCCGGATACCTGTATGCTGGCGGTACAATGAACTGGTTTTACAGTGACGAGAGTATCATCACTGCCAGTGCGCAGATCGGAACAACCGGAAAGAATTCTCTGGGTGAGGCAGGTCAGAAATTACTGCATAAAACATTTGGCTTCTATGATGTTGGCGGATGGGATTATCAGATTAAAAATGAACTGGCTATTAACCTTTCTGCACAGTATACAAAACTATTGACACGTACAGCAGGAAATGCAGTTGAACTATCTTTTGAAGGTTATGCAAACCTGGGGACAACTTTCAGTGGTGCAGGTGCAGGATTACTTTTCAGAACAGGGAATCTGAATCAGCTATTTAATTCAGCTTATACACATGCGGCTATCGGCAATAATGCCAAAACCAAATCACTGGTTAAAAGAGAAATGTTTTTCTATGCTAAACCTCAGTTAAATGTGGTGGCTTATGATGCAACTATACAGGGCAGTATGTTTAACAACAACAGTCCGGTAACTTTTAGTCAGAAACCTGTTGTATTTGCACAGCAATTGGGAATTGATTACAGTGTGGATCGTTTTACTGCGGATTTCGGCGTTATATTTAAAACGAAGGAAATTAAAAGTACTGCAAGAGCACATCAGTGGGGGTCAGCTACGGTAGCTTACAGATTCAGATAGTCCGCCTGGCTTTAACTAAAATCTTTATAAATTAATTGAGCCAGGTATCCATACCTGGCTTTTTTCTGTTCTCTTTTTTTACTGCAATTGATTTTTTGTCGCTTTTCCTTTTCAGGATTACACTTTTTGGCGTGTGTGTCGGTTTTCTTTTTTTGTCTACATGAAGGCCGCCTTTCAGTAATGCCATTAATTTGATAATGCTTTGCTCCTTATTTACAAGCTGGCTTCTGTCTTCCTGAGACACTACATGAAGATTACCTTCCGTGTCAATCCGGTTTGCAAGGCGCACTGCAAGCAATAGTTTCTCTGCGGTGGTAAAAAATTCCGCTGATTCCACATGAAGGATCACTTCTACTTTGCTGGAAACCTTGTTGACATTCTGGCCACCTTTGCCCCCACTTCTGGAAGTTTTAAAGGTGAGCGATTTAACAAGTTCTTTTCTGTCTTTATACATAAGCGCAAAAATAATTCTTTTTCTGTAATAGTATTTTAAAAAACCCTTAAAACAGTATATTTGCATCCATATGAGAAAAAATGTAGTTGTGGCCATTGATGGTTATTCTTCATGCGGTAAAAGTACGCTGGCAAAAGCATTAGCTAAAACATTAGGTTTTATCTATATCGATAGTGGTGCAATGTACAGGGCAGTGACTTTATATTTTATACGCAATCATACAAATGTAAATGATGAGGCGGCAGTAGCCGATGCTCTTCAGCACATTGAACTGAATTTCCATTCCAGAGATTATGAATCGCACATTACTTTAAATGGTGAAGAAGTTTCGGAGGAAATCAGACAAATGCCGGTTTCTGAAACTGTAAGTGAAATATCAGCCTTGAAACAGGTACGCAAGGAAATGGTGAAACAACAGCAGCGCATGGGTAAATCCAAGAACATCGTGATGGATGGACGCGATATCGGCACTACTGTATTTCCTGATGCTCAGGTTAAACTTTTTATGACCGCAGATCCTAAAGTCAGAGCAGAAAGAAGATTCAAAGAATTGCAAAGTAAAGGTGATAACAAAACGTCATTAGAAGATGTTTTTGAAAATCTGGCACACCGTGATTATGCAGACACCACAAGAAAAGAAAGTCCGCTTATTCGTGCTGAAGATGCTATCATTCTGGACAATACAGAAATTACGCCAGCAGAACAGCTTGAATTCGCATTAAATAAAGTTACCCCTTACATTCCTCAGCTGGCCTGAAAGCGAAATTCGGGGAATTAACACCCGATTGTCATTCGAAATACATATTAAATAAGGCAAACTGTTCAAAATCAACAACATTTATTAAAAAATTCTTTCTTTAAAAATATTAATTTCTATCTTTGCAATCCCTAAAGGGAAAAGGAGATTAAATGATTAATGGCAAAAAAACAAGTAGCAGAAAAAGAATTAGAGGCTAAAAAAGCCGAATTACAAGGTGCAGACGCTCGTCTGACTGAAAAAGAAACCATTGAATCTGAAGCAGATTCATTGTCGATCGAACAGATCAAATCATCACTAGCAACACCAGATCAGGACTTTGACTGGGATGCAGACGATAAAGCTTTCGGAAAATACTCGGACGAAGACCGTAAAAAGTTTGAAGACATGTATACCGATACTTTCAATCAAATCAATCAGGGTGAAATTATCAGCGGTATTGTTGTATCTATCAACAATAAAGACGTTGTATTAAACGTAGGATTTAAATCTGACGGTTTAGTATCAACTTCTGAATTCCGTGATACACCTGATTTGAAAATCGGTGACACAGTTGATGTATTTGTTGAAGCTCCGGAAGACGCAAATGGTCAATTGATTTTATCTCGTAAAAGAGCTAAAACCCAGAGATCTTGGGAATCTATCAACGAAGCCCTTGACAATGACAGAATCATCAACGGATTTGTTAAAAGCCGTACTAAAGGTGGTCTTATCGTTGACATCATGGGTGTTGAAGCTTTCTTACCTGGTTCTCAGATCGACATCAAACCGATCCGTGATTACGATGTTTATGTAGGTAAAACAATGGAATTCAAAGTTGTGAAAATCAACCACGAATTTAAAAACGTTGTAGTATCACACAAAATCTTAATCGAAGACGATTTAGAAAGTCAAAAAGTTGAGATCGTATCTAAACTTGAAAAAGGTCAGGTATTAGAAGGTACTGTTAAAAACATTACTGACTTCGGTGTATTCATCGATTTAGGTGGTGTTGACGGTTTACTTCACATTACTGATATTTCATGGGGCCGCATAGAGCATCCAAAAGAAGTATTGAGCTTAGATGAGAAAATCAACGTTGTTGTTCTTGACTTTGATGACGAGAAAAAACGTATCGCATTAGGCTTAAAACAATTAACTCCACACCCTTGGGAAAGTTTAGATACTAACCTTGTTGTTGGATCTAAAGTTAAAGGTAAAATCGTTACTGTAGCTGATTACGGTGCATTCTTAGAAATCATTCCTGGCGTTGAAGGTTTAATTCACGTTTCAGAAATGTCATGGTCTCAAAACTTACGCAGCCCACAGGAATTCTTGAAAGTTAGCGATGAAATCGAAGCTGAAGTATTAACTTTAGACAGAGACGAACGCAAAATGAGCTTAGGTATTAAGCAATTAACTCAGGATCCATGGCAAAATGTTGCTGAAAGATATCCTATCGGAAGCAAACATACTGCTGTAGTTAAAAACATGACTAACTTCGGTGTATTCGTGGAAATTGAAGAAGGTATTGATGGATTAATCCATATCTCTGATCTTTCATGGTCTAAAAAAGTTAACCACCCTAACGAATTCACTAAAGTTGGTGATACATTAGACGTAGTTGTTTTAGAATTAGACGTTGATAGCCGTAAATTAAGCTTAGGTCATAAACAATTAGAAGAAAACCCTTGGGATACTTTTGAAACTATCTTCACGTTAGATTCAATTCACCAGGGAACTGTTGTTAAAGTAACTGATAAAGGTGCTGTTATTGCTTTACCATATGGTGTAGAAGGATTCGTTCCAACTAAACACATGGCTAAAGAAGATGGTACTACTATCAAAGCTGAAGAAACCAATGACTTCAAAATCATTGAGTTTAACAAAGATGCTAAACGTATCGTTGTTTCTCACGCCCGTATCTGGGAAGAGGCTAAAGCTGAAGTTGCTGCTGAAGAAAGAGCTACTAAGAAAAAAGATGCTAAAGCTTCAAGCAATGCAGTTAAAAAAGTTAAAGATTCAGTTGAGAAATCAACTCTTGGTGATCTAGGTGTTCTTGCACAATTGAAAGAGCAAATGGAAGGCGAAGAAAGCAAAAACAAAGCTAAATAATCTTCAAGCTTATATCATAAAAATAGGGTATCTTACAGGTACCCTATTTTTTTATGCGGTAAGTTTTTGAGACCAGGCCTTACCATACAATCCTCACAAAACAATCACAGAAACTTAGCTTTCAATTCGGCTGTAGGCACCATACAGCTCTCCTCTCTGCCCCAGACAGCATACCTCCGCTTTGCGATCTGATTGTAAACGAAGTCGCGGATAAAAGCAGGAACAAGTATAAAAATATATAACAATGGCCAGCCGCCACTCAAATGTCTTGCAATACGTAAAGCAGCTGTGGAACGTTGATAAACCCTCCCATTCTCTAACAGAATAACACTGCTGAGTTCACTGAGTGATAAACCAAATGCACCAAGATGCTGCTGCGTAATATCGCTCTGTAAGGCAGCAAATCTGAATCTGTCTTTTTTATCTCTCTTGATGACGAATTTAACAGAGCCTGCACATAGATTGCAAACGCCGTCAAAGAATATTATAGCATGATGCATAGTGAAATTTAGTGAATTAGAACGATTTTGAGCAATTCTGTCTTCTAATTAATAGTAACGGAAATATGGATTAATAATTGCGAAATTGTCAGGCTATAAATCAGGCAATTAGCATTATTTTACAATTAAAACGTCGAAGCTCATTGAAATTAATTAAAATTGCGGACACATATTCAATCCGATTTTTTATATTTGCCTAATCAATTTGTCAATGCAAAAGAGAACCCTGCTAGACGGTAAAAAATTCCAAATCACAATTAAGAGACTTTGTCATCAATTAATTGAGAATCACAACGATTTTTCTAATACCGTACTCATTGGTATACAGCCCCGTGGCAGTTACTTCGCAGACAGAATCAAACAAGAACTTTCAGAAACCCTTAAAAACAAGAATATCAGAAAAGGTAATCTTGACATCACTTTCTTCAGAGATGACTTTAGAAGAAAGGACGGGCTTGTTTCCGCAAACAGCAACACGATAGACTTTATCATTGAAGACTGTAATGTCATTCTGATCGATGATGTACTCTGGACAGGCCGCACCATCAGGGCTGCACTGGATGCATTACTTGCTTTTGGCAGACCAGCCAAAGTAGAGCTATTGGTACTCATCGACAGGAGATTTTCAAGACATGTACCTATTGAACCTGATTATATCGGGCAGCAGGTAGATAGCCTGGATTCTCAAATGGTAAAAGTAAGCTGGAAAGAGACAGAAGGAGAAGACAAAGTAATATTATTATCAGACCGAAATAAATAAGAAATGGCAGCAGAAAAACTATCAACACGACATCTTTTAGGCATTAAAGATATTACCCTGAATGATATTGAATTGATTTTTGAGACTGCAGATAATTTCAAGGGCGTCATCAACAGGACGATAAAAAAAGTTCCTTCACTGCGTGATATTACCATTGCAAATATCTTCTTCGAAAACTCAACACGAACCAAATTATCCTTCGAACTGGCAGAAAAGAGACTTTCTGCTGATGTGATCAATTTTGCAGCTTCCTCCTCTTCTGTAAGTAAAGGGGAGACACTGATTGATACCGTGAACAATATCCTGGCCATGAAAGTGGACATGGTAGTGATGAGACATCCATACGCAGGCGCAGGGGTTTTCCTGAGCAAACATATCAACGCACAGATTGTAAATGCCGGAGACGGTGCGCATGAGCATCCTACTCAGGCATTGCTGGACGCTTACTCCATCCGGGAAAAGTTAGGTGAAGTCAGCGGCAAAAAAGTCGTGATTGTCGGAGATATCCTGCATTCAAGAGTAGCCATCTCTAATATACTCTGCCTGCAAAAACTGGGTGCAGAGGTGATGGTTTGCGGGCCGACTACTTTAATCCCTAAACATATTGCCAGTTTGGGTGTAAAGGTTGAACATGATCTGATCAAAGCTTTAAACTGGTGTGATGTGGCCAATATGCTGCGCATTCAACTGGAAAGACAGGACATCAAATACTTCCCTTCTTTAAGGGAATATGCAATGATGTACGGGCTGAACAAACAGATTCTGGACAACCTGGATAAAGAAATTATTGTCATGCACCCAGGCCCTATCAACAGGGGTGTGGAGATTACAAGTGATGTCGCTGACAGTAAACAATCGATCATTTTAGATCAGGTAGAAAATGGAGTAGCTATCCGAATGGCTGTACTTTATCTGCTTGCTTCTCAGAGAGATTAGTCTTCACATCTTTTCTTTTATACCATTCCGGCTGAATTATCGTTAAACAGTGTTATCAACACTTGTTAACTTCTTATGTTAATAAGGCACATTACAATAATTATATTAGCAGCAACCATATTTGAAATCATTGCAACTATCAGGAGTTTATCGCGTTTTAAATCGGGATAGTCCGGGCTAGTTTCATAACCGCTTAAAGAAATTAAATACCAATGAAGAAAAAATACTTTTTTATTCCGCTTTTATTAGCTGGTAACCTTACCGCAGGTTATGCGCAGGTAAGTGCGTTAGTAAACCTCAATAAAAACTATCAGACGGGCCTTGAACTGCTTCAAAATGAAAAGTATGTCGCAGCAGCCCAGCAATTCAGATTGGTTGAACAGCTAAGACAAAAACCCGGAACAGCTCAGGAAAGTAACGCTGAACTTTCTTTATTGAAAGAAAACGCGAAGTTTTATGCCGCTGTCTGCGCTTTGGAATTAGGTAACCGCGATGCGGAAAGCCTGTTTCAAACCTTCATTAAAGATTACCCTTTAAATCCAAACACTAAATTAGCTTACTTCCACGTAGGTAAATCTTACTTTGCACAAAAGAACTACCAGAAAGCACTGGACTGGTTTGAAAAAACTGATCCTTCTACCCTTTCTCAAAAACAAAGAACAGAATACCAGTTCAAACAAGCTTATTCTTATTTCGAACTGAAAAATATAGAAAAAGCAGAACCTTTATTTGAAGCTGTAAAAAAAGTTGACGGTCCTTTCCAGGAAAGTGCGACTTATTATTTCGCTTATATCAATTACCTGAATAAAGAATACAAAACAGCCCTGAGTAATTTTGAAAAACTGAAAGGTTCTAAAACTTATGAAGCAAGTTATCCTTACTATATCACGTCCATGTATTACCTGGATGAGCGTTATGATGATGTGATCAGTTATGCTGTTCCGGTATTAAAAGATACAAAACAACAATTTGAAGCAGAAATGCTGAGTTTGATTGCGGCTTCTTATTTCGCCAAATCAGACTATAAAAATGCAGCACTGTATTTCAGTGATTTTTATACCAAGAGTGGTAATACTAAAACCAAAAACAATCTTTTCATCTATCAGTACGGTTACTCCCTGTTCGAATTAGGAATGTACAGAGAATCTGTAGGTATATTGGAGCAGTTAACTGCAGATGATGTGTACTTACAAAGCGGAATGCACACCTTAGGACGTGCATTCATTAAACTGGGCGATAAATCAAAAGCAAGAAGTGCTTTTTTCAGGGCGTCCCGTCTTGAATTTGACAAAGTAACTCAGGAAGATGCCTGGATCAACTATGCAAGATTAAGTTATGAACTTGATTTTAATCAGCAGGCATTAGAATCAACACAGAGCTTCTTAAAGCAATTCCCATCTTCACGTAAAATCAACGACGCCAAAACTTTATTGGGCGAGATTTTGCTGACCAGTAAAAACTATCAGGCAGCTATTGATATTTTAGAGCCTATTCAGAATAAATCACCAGAAGCACTGGAAGCTTATCAGAAGGTATTATACTTCAGAGGTCTGGAATTCTATAATGAACGTGCTTTCCCGAATGGTCTTTCGATGTTCCAGCGTTCCAATGCAATTCCTAATGATCCTGAAATTCACGCCTTAAGTACTTACTGGATGGCAGAAGCCATGTACGAGTTACGCAAGTACGGAGAAGCAGTCAGAACATTTGAGAAATTTCTTGCGATGCCTGGTGCAGATAAAACCAAAGTATACAACTTTGCGAATTATGCACTGGCTTATGCAGCCTTCGAAGATGAGAAATATGCGAAAGCAGCAACTTATTTCGAACGCTTCCTGAATGGAAATGATAAAGACAAAAACACAGTAGTTGATGCAACGATGCGTTTAGCGGATTCATACTTTGTGAGCAAAAGTTACAGCAATGCCTTAACCTATTACAACAGGATCATCACCAACAAATCAACCGGTGAAGATTATGCTTTGTTCCAGAGAGGAATGATCCAGGGATTACAAGGACAGGATGATACCAAAATTGCTACAATGGGCAGTTTGTTACAACAATTCCCTTCTTCAAACTATGCAGATGATGCGGGTTTTGAAATTGCCTATACTTATTTCAATAAAGGCGACCTGGACAAATCAAAAACTGACCTGACTGCATTAATCAGTAAATATCCAAACAGCAGCTATGTGCCAAGAGCATTGGTTACCATCGGACTGGTACAATATAACCAGGACAAAGATGATGAGGCATTGGCATCCTTCAAAAAAGTAATCAACGATTACGCAAGTACTGAAGAAGCTAAACAAGCCCTGGAATCTATCAAAAACATCTATGTTGACCGTGGCGATGCGAATGGTTTTATTGCCTATGCGAATACTACACCTATTGGTAATTATACGGTAGCAGAGCAGGACAACATTGTTTTCTCAGCAGCCAAAAACACTTACCTGAAAGGTGATGCCCAAGGAACAGTAGAAAGTGTGAATGCCTACTTTGACAAGTATCCCAAAGCAATACATGCAAAAGAAGCGAAGTTTATCAGAGCAGAATCGCTGGTTAAACTGAACCGTCCTGATGATGCAATTGCAGATTACGAATTCATTCTGAATGACTGGACAAGTGATTATACAGAACGCTCACTGGTTAGTATTTCTAAATTATTCTTAGCGCAGAAAAAATACAATGAGGCTATTGTTTATCTGAAAAGACTGGAAACATCAGCAGATTATAAATCGCATTATTCTTTCGCCATTAACAATCTGCTTCAGGCTTATACCGCATTGAACATGCCGGACGATATGCTGAAATATGTATTGCTGACTAAAGAATCTGACAAAGCTTCTGAAGAAGAAGTGAACAGTGCAGACCTGTATGCTGGTAAAGCTTACTTGCTGAAAGCCGATACCACAATGGCAGTAAAATCATTTGCTAACGTAGTGGCTAAAACAAAAACACTGGCAGCTGCTGAAGCAAAATACACACTGGCAGAAATTCAATATAATAAACATGACTATAAAGCATCTCAGAAAACTTGTTTTGATTTAGTCAATAACATGCCATCTTACGATTACTGGGTGGCAAAAGCGTTTATCCTGCTGGCAGATAATTATGTCGCATTAAAAGACAAACTGCAAGCAAAAAGTACGCTCTTAAGTATTATTGATAACTATGACGGTAAAGATGAAATTGTCGCTACTGCCAAAGAGAAATTAGAAAAAATTAAATAAGACAAAGCACCATGAGATTCAACAAATTATTATATACTACTGTTTTTTTACTGACTGCAGGTACACTGACCATTAAGGCTCAGGATAAAAAACCGACCGAGAAAAAACCAACGGAAAAGAAGACTACTGAAAAGAAGGCGGCAGAAAAAAAAGTTGCTGATAAAAAGGTAGCCGATAAAAACGACGACGATAAACAGGTAACTGAAGAAATTGAAGTAGTAAGACCCTATAAGCCAATTTTAGCTGAAGCGGTTAAATTAAGAAGAAGCCCGGATTTGAACGATGTTAAAACTTATAAAGCACGTTTCAATTACAGCTTAACTGATAGAAAACTGGAGCTTAATTCTGACATTGATAAGTTATACGCACAAGAAGTTGCAGCAGAAAGACAAACAGAAATTATCAATAACTATGTAAAAGGTGCTTTAGGTTCTGCCAGCACAGTCCTGGGTGAAGCTTATATCAATATGGGCCGTTCCGAAGATTTTCAGGCAGGTGGTTTTTTCAGGCACTTTAGTCAGTCGGGGAAATTAAACGGACAAAAATTCAATCAGCAGCAATTAAGTGTTTTCGGTCGCAGCATCGGCGAAAAAGCTATATTCAGCGGACGTATTAATTACGAGAGAAAAGGTGTTTATTTCTATGGTTATGACGAAGCTGATCCATTAAGAAATCCAAATCCCGGAAAACAATCTTTCAACTTTATTGAAGCAGAAGCAGAGGTTGTCAATAAACACAGTGAAGATGAGGATGCCTTAAGTTATGCAGCCAAAATAAATGGCTATATCTGGGGCGACCAGTTATCTGCCAGAGAGAATTCAGTGGTCATCAATGGTTATTTAAATAAAAGAATCAGCAGTTTCAACTTCGGTCTGGCTGCATCCGGAGAGTTTGGAAATACGAAAGATGTATTGACAAGTGTAACCAATAACTTATTGCGTTTAAATCCATATATCCGTTTACAAGCCAGTGGAATCAAAATTACCGCAGGAATTAACTTCGTGCAGGAATTTGGTACTGTGTCTAAATCAAGAATCTTCCCTGCTGTAACCGCAGATTTCACTATTATTCCTGATTACCTTCAGATTTTCGGAGAGATCAAAGGAGACGTGAACAGAAATTCTATGAAAGAATTCACGGATGAAAACCCATTCCTGAATAGCAACATTGCGATTAAAAACTCTATTGAAAAACTAAGTTTCAGTGCAGGTATTAAAGGTACTGGTGGCCCTGGTTTTGGTTACAAAGCAAGAGTTTACCGCAAGGAAATTACTGACATGCCACTTTTCGTGAACAACTTTACTGACTTCAATAAATTTGACGTGATCTACGATTTCGGAACAATGAAATTATTAGGTTTAGAAGGTGAAGTTTCTGTACAGGTGAGCGATCAGTTAAAATGGACTGGTAAAATCAACGTAGAAGATTATAAACCAGCTTCAGAGCAATATAGCTGGTTCAAACCTCAGTTACGTATAAGTTCAGACCTGTTGTATAATGTAACAGACAAATTAGGGTTTACTGCTGCTGTAGTTATCCAGGATGCATCTAATGCAAAGATTTATAATGCTGCTCCGGCTGCTCCTTATATCATCCCTAACACAGCTATTGAAAAAGTAGTGAATGTGAAAGGTTTTGTAGACTTAGGACTTGGCGCCAACTATAAGATCAACAACAGATTCTCAGCATTCGTTAAAGCAAATAACCTGTTAAATAAACAATACAGCAGATACTTATATTACCAGGCAATTGGTGTGAATGTATTTGGTGGAATCAGTTATTCGTTCTAAAAGCCTGGAGAGATTTATCCAGCCAATTACAATTATAATTGGTTGATACGGAATTTAAATTTATTTTTACCAGAATGGATATCTTATCTTACCTCTCAGAACTTATTCAAACCCGTAAAGCTGTAGGGGTTTCCGGATTGGGAACTCTCTATAAAAAGAAATTACCGGGAAGGTACGATGCTGAAATGCATTCATTCGTACCTCCCAGTTATGTTATTGACTTTACACCTGAAGTTAAAGAAGAGATTATATTAGCCGAATTTATCAGTAAAAAGAGGAATGTATCAATTGATACTGCCAACTACTTTATTGATGAATTCAGCACTGGTATTTTACAGCAATTAAATAATCAGCAGGAAGCCGGTTTTGGTGAACTTGGGAAACTATATAAAGCTGATGATGAAGTACACTTTGAGCCCTCTGAGAAACTGAATTACGGTTTCGATTTTTATGGGTTACCAGTTGTGAAAGCAGAACAGGAACCTTCAGCCGAAGAGATCATGCCTGAAACACCTTCGGTGGAAGAAAATCAGTCAAATACAGAAGAAGTATTACCACAGGAGGTTCCGGTTAAAGAAGCTCCGGCTGCTATTGAAGAAGAAACCCCGGCTGCTCCTGAAGAAGAAACTTTGCCTTTTGAAACTCCGGTTGTTCCCGATCAGGTTGAAACTCCCGAAAAGGAAGTGACAGCCATTGAAGAAACACCAGCGATTATTCCCGATCAGGTTGAAACTCCTGAAAAGGAAGTGATAGCCATTGAAGAAACACCAGCGATTATTCCCGATCAGGTTGAAACTCCCGAAGAGGAAGTGACAGCCGTTGAAGAAACACCAGCGATTATTCCCGATCAGGTTGAAACTCCCGAAAAGGAAGTGACAGCCGTTGAAGAAACACCAGCGATTATTCCCGATCAGGTTGAAACTCCCGAAGAGGAAGTGACAGCCGTTGAAGAAACACCAGCAGCTATTGCTGCTGTGGAAACAGTTGTTCCCCATATGGAAGAACCAGTAGTACCTGTAGCAGAAGTTCCGAAAGAAGAAATAACTCCTGTCGCAGAAACGGTTACCCCGGTTCAGGAGCCAACCATAGAAACAGTAGTTCCCGATCAGGAGAACCTGATTCCTGATAGCCCGGGTCAACCACGTAAAGATGAAAACCAGCTTCGTGCAGAAATCGAAGCCCTGAATTTCTACCGCTCTAAATCTCCGGTTGCAAAAGCTACGATTACAGAGCAGGAAGAAGTGATCTGGAACATCAAAGACAATACTAAAACGACTGAACCAGCTCCTTTTTACAATAAGAACGAGGAAATTTATACCCCGGAAGAAGAGGAAGAACAACCTAAAACTACCCCGTTATATTTAAAAATCATACTTGGTTTTCTGATTTTAGTGATCATGATGATTGTTGCTTATATAGTCAAACCAGAATGGTTTAACGGAATATTAGCGAATAACCCTTTTGCAACTCCAAAAGTTGAAGAGCCAGTTAAACGCCCAATACAGGAAAGATATAAATCTGACACGGTTACAACCCCTGTTGATACCACTAAAACAACAACAGCCGTAGCTCCTTCAACCGCTGTTCCTGCTGCCGCAAAGAAAGATTCAGTACTGAAAAAGGCAGTCGCTCAAACACATGATGCCCCTGTTCTTTATGAAATTATAGGAGCTTCCATGCATGACCAGAAGGAAGCAGACAGATTCATCGAATTGATGAAAAGAAGCGGCATCACTGCGAAAGTTGTCACCAATATGTCGGGAAAAAGACTAAAGATGAGTATTGCAACGTTAAAAGATGAGGAATCAGCCAGGCTTGAATTGGAGAGATTATCAAAAAAACTAAAAATACCCGGAATATACATTTATAAAAACAAACAATAAATATGATCACTTTGCTACAGGTTGCTACAGATACAGTACACCATTTAACAGATACCGCCAACGCTGCAAACCAGGCTGTAGCTGCTGCACCTCAGGAACTCCACTTCTTTGATTTATTAATGAAGGGTGGCTGGGTTATGCTTCCACTTGCATTTCTTGCTTTTTCTGGTTTAGTAATCTTCGTTGAACGTTACCTGACTATCAGAAAATCTTCTAAAACAGAATCTAATCTGATGCTTCAGATTAAACAATATATCCACGAAGGCAGATTAGAAAACGCAACCGCTTTATGCAGAAATACGAATTCTCCATTAGGACGTATGCTGGAAAAAGGTCTTAGACGTATTGGTCGCCCGATCAAGGATATTGAAGCTGCAATTGAAAATGTAGGTAAACTGGAAGTCTCCAAATTAGAGAAGAACATCAGTATACTGGGTATTATTGCAGGTATTGCACCCATGTTAGGTTTCGTAGGAACGATTATCGGGGTAATTACAATTTTCCATGATGTATCTGTAAAAGGTGCAATTGAAATCGGAACCATATCTGGTGGTTTATATACTAAAATGATTACTTCAGCAACAGGTCTGATTGTAGGTATTATCGCTTATGTTTTATACCACATCCTGAATGCAATGGTAGAAAGAATCATCCTGAGAATGGAAACCGATGCATTAGAATTTATTGATTTATTAGAGGAACCAGGTAAATAATGAATCTACGCAAAAGAAATAAAGGAACTGTTGAGGTACACACTTCTGCGCTGAATGACATCATGTTTTTCCTGATGCTGTTCTTCCTGCTGGCTTCGGCGGCAGTGAATCCGCAGGTTGTCAAACTACTTCTTCCACGCTCTGAATCCGGACAGCAATCTGCTGCCCAGAAAACAGTGACGGTCTCTATCAATGATAATCTGACTTATTTTGTAGAGAAACAACCAGTCACACTGGATCAGATGAAGGCAAGTATTGAAACCTATCAAAAGGCATCTCCGGATCTGACAATTGTATTGTATGTTGCCAGAGGAGTTTCCATCGAGAATACTATGGCAGTGTTTGATGTAGCCAATCAGTTGAAACTGAAAGTTGTATTAGCTGTAGAACCAAAAAAATAATGACTTACCATAAAGAAGAAAATAATTATCCTAAAGCCTTAGCAATATCCACCGCGATCATGGCTGGTTTATTGATATTAAGCTTTTTTATTGCTATCGGGACTTTCAAACCTGTTGAAGAAGCAGGTATGGGCGGAATGGTAGTTAATTATGGTACTTCTGTAGAGGGGATGGGTACAGATTATACCAGTATTGAAGAACCTTCTGCTGATCCTAATGCAAACAAACAGCTTCCTGACAAAGTAGTTCCTGAAAAAGTGGTTACGCCTGTTAAATCAGTAGAAAGTACAGATAAGGAAATCACGACCCAGGATAACGAAGAAGCAGTAAGTATCAGTACCAAGAAAAACACTAAACCCTCTACTCCCACTGTTGCAACCAAGGTAGTTGACAAACCGGCCAAACCAGCAGTAAATCAGAATGCACTTTATAAAGGTAAAGCCAATAAAGGGAATGGACAGGGAGATGGAACCGGAACTACACCAGGTAACCAGGGATCAGTTAACGGAGATCCGCTTGCTAACAACTATGGTGAAGGTGGTTCTGGTTTTGGAGGAAAACCGATTGCTTTAAGACGTTTTACCAACCTGGTTACTCCACAGGATAACGGTCAGAAAACAGGTAAAATAGCAGTCAGGATCAGTATTAATAAACAAGGGATCGTGGTTGATGCCACTCCTGGTGTGAGAGGAACGACTTTACAGGATTTAGACCTTTGGGCAAAATGTAAAGCAGCTGTAATGGGTGCACGTCTCAACCAATCTGAATCAGCACCTGATCTGCAGGTAGGTGTGGTAGTTTTCAATTTTAAAGTGAAATAATCCGGTTTCTTTGATACTTTTATATCCTTAGCAAATCATTTCAATGACTTATTTAGAAACCCTGGACTATCTGTACAGCAGACTTCCAATGTTTACCCGTATCGGTGCAGCAGCAATGAAAAAGGATTTACACAACACGATTGTGATGTGTGAAAACCTGGGAAACCCACAGGATAAATTTAAGACTATACACGTAGGCGGTACAAATGGGAAAGGCTCTACCTCCCATATGCTTGCGGCTATTTTACAGAAAGCTGGTTATAAAACCGGTTTATATACCTCTCCGCATTTAAAAGATTTCAGAGAAAGGATCAGAGTAAATGGCGGGATGATAACCGAACGTTTCGTCACTGACTTTACCGCACAGCAAAAAGACCTGATCGAATCTATCAGCCCTTCTTTTTTCGAGGTAACAGTTGCGATGGCATTCGCTTACTTTGAAGCAGAAAAGGTTGATGTAGCTATCGTTGAAGTAGGCCTTGGCGGCAGAAAAGATTCGACAAATATTATTCATCCGGAGTTATCAGTCATTACAAATATCAGCTTTGACCATACCAATTTATTAGGCAATACCTTGTTTGAAATTGCTGGTCAGAAAGCAGGGATTATTAAACCCGGGGTGCCCGCTGTAATCGGAGAAAGACAAGAAGAAATTGCACAGGTATTTATAGATGAAGCGAAAGAAACAGCAAGTGAGCTGATTTTTGCCAATACTGAACTCCATGTTCAGGATACCCTGCGCGAGGGCCGGTTACTAAAAACATCAGTGTATAAAAAAGATACCTGCCTGTTTAAAGACCTGGTATTGGATCTGAGCGGATTCTATCAGCTGAAAAACGTACTCACAGTAATACAATCCGTATTAACTTTAAATCAGCATGGCTTTGATATCTCTGATGAAGCCGTATACAGCGGTCTGGCCAATACCGTTCAGATTACGGGTTTACAAGGCAGATGGCAAACCCTGCAGGAGAATCCTTTAGTGATCTGTGATACCGGGCATAATATGGCTGGCATCCAGGAAGTACTGGAAAATATCAATGCAACCAAATACCACAATTTACATATCGTAATTGGAATGCTGGGCGATAAAGACGTGACCAGTGTACTGGAAATGCTGCCCGCAAATGCAAAATATTACTTTTGTCAGCCCGATCTGGAAAGAGCAATGCCGGCACATCAACTGGCAGAACAAGCGGCAAAATTTATGTTACAAGGCCCTGTTTTCGAAACAGTAACATTAGCTTTGAACGCAGCTAAAGCGAATGCTGAAACCGATGATCTGATTTTTGTTGGCGGAAGTACATTCGTCGTAGCAGAAGTTCTTTAAAGCTTACTCAAGCCTCATAACCTATAAAATAATGTAATTAATATCTGATGAAGAAAACTTACCTGTTATTTACCGCACTTTGTTGTTTATGCACAGTGACTTTAGCACAGAAAAAAACAAAAAGTACAGGAACTTATCCTGCAACCATTGACCGCCCGAAACTCGTGATCGGATTAGTTGTCGATCAAATGCGCTGGGACTATCTTTACCGTTACTATGACAGATATTCAAACGGAGGTTTCAAACGTCTGATCAACGACGGATTTTCAGCTGAAAACACATTCATCCCTTACACCCCTACTTATACCGCTGTTGGACACTCCAGCATTTATACAGGTTCTGTACCTGCAATTACTGGTATTGTCGGCAATGACTGGTATGATCCGCAATTAAACAGAAACGTTTATTGTACAGAAGATACTGCTGTTGTTTCTGTAGGCTCAACTACCAGAGCAGGGATGATGTCGCCTAAAAATTTACTGAGCAGTACCATTACAGATGAACTGCGTCTGGCTACAAATTTCAAAGGTAAAGTAATCGGTATCTCTTTAAAAGACCGCGGATCAATCCTTCCGGCTGGTCATACACCAAATGGTGCTTACTGGTATGACGGGCAAACCGGCGACTGGATTACCAGTACTTATTATATGTCTCAGCTTCCAGCATGGGTACAGGATTATAATAAGCTGAAAATGGCCAACAAATATTATGAGCAAAACTGGAATACACTTTATCCTGTGGAAAGCTATATACAAAGCACAGCTGACAATAAAGACTATGAAGGTAAGACCAGAGGAGAGCAAACACCAACCTTCCCGCATCCTTTAAAACTTTATACAGGGAAGAATTATGACATGATCAGAAGTACTCCTTACGGAAATACAATCACACTTGATCTTGCCAAAGTAGCCATCAAAGCAGAAGATCTTGGTCAGGATAAGATTACCGATTTCCTAGCAGTAAGCTGTTCTTCGACTGATTATGTTGGTCACCAGTACGGACCAAATTCAATTGAAGCAGAAGATACTTACCTGCGTCTGGACAAAGACCTGGAAGACTTTTTCAATTACCTGGATAAAACAGTAGGTAAAGGAAATTATCTTTTATTCCTTTCCGCAGATCATGGTGCAGCACATGTTCCCGGATTTATGAAAGAAAATAAACTTCCTGGTGGCGTAGTAGATGATAAAGCCATTGTAACCGGTTTGAATACTTATCTGGAAAGTAAATTTAAGATCAAAAAGCCTGTATTGCTGGCCATGAACAATCAGCTTATCTTTAACCACCAGAACCCTGATTTCAAACAGATTGATTTCACGGCAATGAAATCCGCTTCTATTGAATACTTAAGGACACTGGAAGGATTTGCTGATGCTGTAGATTTAGCCCGTATTTCGGAAAGTACATTGACTACTATCCAAAAACAAATGATTACTAACGGATACAATGCACGTCGCAGCGGAGATGTCTATTTCATTTTACAACCAAACTGGTTTGACGGTGGAAAAACAGGGACTACACATGGGGCATGGAATCCATATGATGCGCATATCCCGCTTGTTTTCATGGGATGGAATGTCAAGCCCGGAAAAACCAATCAAACACATCACATGACAGATATTGCAGCTACAATAGCAGCGATGCTTCATATTCAAATGCCAAGCGGCTGTGTAGGGGAACCTATTACAGAGCTTACGCACCAATAAAATAACAAGACAAACGCTCTCCGCACTCATAATTTGAGAAAATTGTGTAAGTCCAGACAGGGTTTGTCTTTTTTTGTGCCTGATACATTTTAAAAGGGATGAAAACAGCAGTTATATATTATTTTGACTTTCAATAATCAAACTTGCTATATAGTTTTTATTAACTTTACTGACCAAATATAATTTCTTTAATGGAACCAATTAAGAGCTACGTACCCAAAAATAAAATTCGTTTTGTAACAGCAGCAGCCCTTTTCGACGGACATGATGCAACCATCAATATCATGCGCCGCATTCTGCAATCCTCGGGAGCGGAAGTTATCCATCTCGGTCACAACAGATCTGTAGAGGAAGTTGTTAACTGCGCCATTCAGGAAGATGTACAAGGGATAGCAATGACCTCCTACCAGGGCGGACACCTTGAATATTTCAAATATATGTATGATCTGCTTCAGGAAAAAGGAGCTGCAAAAATCAAGATATTTGCAGGTGGAGGTGGTGTAATTCTGCCTGTTGAAATTGCAGAACTGCAAGCTTACGGGATTACCCGGATCTATTCTCCTGATGATGGCCGCACAATGGGCTTACAGGGAATGATCAATAATATGCTGGAGCAAACTGATTTCATTACGACCAGATCGATTACCAACGAATTGGAGATGATTCCCCGCAAAGAGGTAAGAAGTATTGCTTCTGCAATTACAGTTGCCGAAAACGATCCTGCAGGTGCACAAGCATTCGTCAATGAATTAAAGGTACTGACCAGCAAAAGCCAGGCCCCTGTATTAGGGATTACCGGTACTGGTGGTTCTGGAAAGTCTTCGCTGGTAGATGAACTGGTGAGGCGTTTTTTGATGGAAGTTAAAGATAAAACACTGGCAATTATCTCTGTTGACCCCTCTAAGAGAAAAACAGGCGGAGCTTTACTAGGTGACCGGATCAGGATGAATGCCATTAACAATCCCAGGATTTATATGCGTTCACTGGCCACAAGACAAGCAAACTTAGCATTGTCTGTCAACGTCCAGGAAAGTATTGATATTTGTAAAGCTGCAGGCTATGACATGATTATTGTCGAAACTTCGGGTATTGGCCAGTCTGATACAGAAATTACAGAACATTGCGACGTTTCTCTATATGTGATGACACCAGAATTTGGTGCGGCAACACAACTGGAGAAAATTGACATGCTTGATTTTGCTGATCTGGTAGCGATCAATAAATTTGATAAACGCGGAGCTTTAGATGCTTTGCGTGATGTCCGCAAACAATACAAAAGGAACCATAACCTGTTTGAAGCAAAAGATGATACCATTCCGGTATTCGGTACGATGGCTTCTCAGTTCAATGATCCCGGAATGAATAACCTGTTTACAGCGTTGATGGCGAAGATCAAAGAACGTACAGGAACAGATTTCAAAGCAAGAATGCTGATGACAGCAGGTCAGTCAGAAAAAATTTATATCATACCCCCAGACCGTTCAAGGTACCTGGCAGAAATTGCAGAATCAAGCCAGGCTTACAATGAATGGGTTGATCTTCAAAGTAGTATTGCCAGAAAACTTTATCAGCTGAGTGGTGTTCTGGAACTTTGTGAAGACGAAAAATCTGTAAAGAAAGGAAAAGAAGAAGATACAGCGCTTTTAAAAACATCTCTGAAAGATATCTATAATCACTTAGAGGAACAATTAGATGGACAATGCCGCAGGTTATTGAGAGAATGGCCAGAAACCGTTCAAAAATATAAAGAAGAATTCTTTGTCTATAAAGTCAGGGATAAAGAAATTAAACAACCTTTATTTTATGAATCTTTATCTCAGCTTAAAATCCCTAAAGTTTCCCTGCCAGGATATAAAGACTGGGGAGATATACTCCGCTGGTTATTAACAGAAAACGTACCTGGTGAATTCCCTTATGCTGCAGGTGTATTTCCACTGAAACGTGACGGAGAAGATCCAACCAGGATGTTCGCCGGAGAAGGCGGGCCAGAAAGGACAAACAAGCGTTTCCACTATGTATCCCTCGGACAACCCGCACACCGCTTATCCACTGCATTTGACTCGGTGACACTCTATGGCGAGGATCCACACATCAGACCCGATATTTATGGTAAAATAGGGAATTCAGGAGTCAGTATTGCTACACTGGATGATGCAAAGAAACTATATTCAGGCTTTGATCTGTGTGCTTCTTCCACCTCAGTTTCCATGACGATCAATGGGCCAGCCCCTATGCTGTTAGGCTTCTTTATGAATGTGGCTATCGATCAGCAATGTGAAAAATACATCATTGAAAACGGGTTACTAGAAGAAGTTAACGAGAAGATTGCTCAAATCTATAAGGAAAAGAAAATTAAAAGACCTGTTTACAGTGGTGCTTTGCCAGAAGGCAATAACGGTCTTGGGCTATTGCTGCTGGGTGTAACCGGTGATCAGGTTTTACCAGCAGATATTTATGCTAAAATCCGTGCCTATGCGATTAGTACTGTCCGCGGTACAGTTCAGGCAGATATTCTTAAAGAAGACCAGGCACAAAATACCTGTATCTTCTCTACAGAGTTTGCCTTGAGAATGATGGGCGATATACAGAAGTATTTCATTGACGAGAAAGTACGCAACTTCTATTCTGTTTCCATTTCAGGGTATCACATTGCAGAAGCTGGAGCAAATCCAATATCTCAACTGGCTTTTACTTTAAGTAACGGGTTTACTTTTGTAGAATACTACCTGAGCAGAGGCATGCATATCGATGATTTTGCGCCTAATCTATCCTTCTTCTTTTCTAATGGAATAGATCCTGAATATGCGGTAATAGGCCGCGTAGCCAGACGTATCTGGGCAAAGGCGATCAAGAACAAGTATAAAGGAAACGATCGTTCACAGAAGCTTAAATATCATATTCAGACTTCAGGCAGATCCTTGCACGCACAGGAAATTGATTTCAATGATATCAGGACTACATTGCAGGCCTTATATGCCATCTATGACAACTGTAATTCACTGCATACTAATGCTTATGATGAAGCAATTACCACACCTACAGAAGATTCAGTAAGAAGAGCAATGGCAATTCAACTCATCATCAACAGAGAATTGGGATTAGCTAAGAATGAAAATCCATTACAGGGTGCCTTTATCATCGAAGACCTCACAGATTTAGTGGAAGACGCTGTATTAGCTGAATTTAAAAGGATCAATGACCGTGGTGGTGTTTTAGGCGCAATGGAAACTATGTATCAGCGTGGTAAGATTCAGGAAGAAAGCTTGTATTATGAAACCTTGAAACATAACGGAGAATATCCGATTGTAGGTGTAAATACATTCTTAAATAAAAATGGTTCACCAACAGTTGTTCCCGGCGAAATTATCCGTGCAACAGAAGAAGAGAAACAATTTCAGATTGCTGCCCTGGATGAATTCCAGAAAAGAAACGCTGACCATACGGCAGCAGCATTGAATGAATTACAAAAGATAGCCGTTACCGGCGGAAATACCTTTGAAGCCTTAATGGAAGCTTGCAAAATTTGTTCACTTGGACAGATTTCCAATGCATTATATGAGGTAGGTGGACAGTACAGAAGGAATATGTAAATTCCTGTCCATAAGAAAAGCCCGGATGGTTTATCCGGGCTTTTTATAAGCTATTCTTTTAGGGTTAGTATCAGAGTTATTCTTTTGTTTTTATATTGTATTAAGCGTGTATCCAGCTGAATTTATATTCCATTGTTGGAGTTTTCATTCTTTCTGCAACGCGTAATAAGCGGCTTGGCAGAGCCATGATATAATCACGGGCTTTTTCACCAGCCTCATTCAGGTCTTGCATATTTTCAATTTTCCACTCCACAATAAGCTGCTGCATAATCTCCACATAATCAACTGCTGTATAAACACCTAAGCGTTGTGCAGCATCAGTAAAGTGGCCAAAAGTCTGCCCCATTTTCATTCCCATTTCTCTCAGGAAGTGAGCAGGCATAACAATTTTCATGCGCATCATATCTTCGAAAGCAATCATAGCTTCACTAGGATCAACTTCAAATATTTTAGACATAAAGTCCTTATAGGCTTTGGCATGTCTCGCTTCATCAGATGCAATTACTCCACAAATTTTGGAAAGTAAAGTATCTCCGTCTTTTTTAGCTAAAGAAGCTACTCTACGGTGAGATACATTCGTTGCAAGTTCCTGGAAACTTGTATAAATGAAGTTACGGTAAGGGTCATGGCCAGTACCAATGTCAAAACCATCAGCAATAAGATATTGCGTAGAGATTTCCATTTGGCGCATATCAACACGGCCTGATAAATAAAGATATCTATTTAACAAATCACCGTGTCTGTTCTCTTCAGCAGTCCAGTGACGTACCCATTTCATCCAGCCACCCTGTTCATTTCTTGAAATACCATCGACCATGGATAACCATGATTCGTACGTTGGTAATGCTTCTTCTGTAATAGTATCGCCAATTAGTACGGCAACAAGATCGTATGAAAGGTCATTTGCAGTTTCGCGAAGGGATTTTATGTCTTGAATAAAAGTATCACTGGTAGAAACAGGCAAAAAATCAGTTGGCTGCCAATTCGTATCAATCGGTTTCAGGTAAGTATCCATCATATCAAGCATATATTGCTCAATGTGAAGCATTACTTCCCGTCTTTTTTCAGCAAAAAAACTCATTATATGTGTGTTTTAGTTTAACACCAAAGATAACCAAAATTATTTCATAATGCCTTTCTGACACCATTTAATAGCAGATTAAGCTCAAAAAATGTTCTTGTATAAACGTAAATTATTAAAGCATTTCAAGGATGTGTTTATACAACGTATGAAAGGGTCAGATTGTTGCAGATTTTAGCAGAATAAGTACCTGTTCAGGAAGCGGGTCTTGTCTTTTCCTGAAAAGGAATCTGTAAACAAAAAGATTTATATACTCTTTTCAGACCCGGCGCTAAAATCCATGATTAATATATAAAAAGGCTTATAACAAGAAAAGCCTGTAGTTTCCTACAGGCTTTCTTTAAGATTTGGCACCGACCTACTCTCCCACGTGTTACCGCAGTACCATCGGCTCTGGTGGGCTTAACTTCTCTGTTCGGAATGGGAAGAGGTGGACACCACCGATATAGGCACCTAAATGTCTTTATCCAGCTTTTGTTATTTTCAGCTATTAATTTATATAGCTTTTGTTATTATCGCTCGATTGATATTGTAATTGTTTTCCGTTCCCGGGCTTAAAGGATCCGCATCACTGCTTTTCCTGTTTTCACTCCGGTCCATCAAACGATGACATATTATTGAAAGAAGTTAGTTATGAAGAACAAACAACAGTTTATTGCTCTTGAAAGCTTCGGATGATTAGTATTACTCGACTATGCTGTCACCAGCTTTACATCTGTAACCTATCAACGTAGTAGTCTGCTACGGTCCTATATGGAATTCTCATCTCGTGGCTAGTTTCGCACTTAGATGCTTTCAGCGCTTATCTATTCCCAACGTAGCTACTCTGCAATGCCCCTGGCGGAACAACAGATTCACTAGAGGTTAGTCCAACCCGGTCCTCTCGTACTAAGGTCAGCCCCACTCAAAATTCCTACGCCCACAACAGATAGGGACCGAACTGTCTCGCGACGTTCTGAACCCAGCTCGCGTGCCACTTTAATCGGCGAACAGCCGAACCCTTGGGACCTTCTCCAGCCCCAGGATGTGACGAGCCGACATCGAGGTGCCAAACCTCCCCGTCGATATGAGCTCTTGGGGGAGATCAGCCTGTTATCCCCAGCGTACCTTTTATCCTTTGAGCGATGGCCCTTCCATGCAGAACCACCGGATCACTATATCCGTCTTTCGACCCTGCTCGGCTTGTCTGCCTCACAGTCAAGCAAGCTTATGCTATTGCACTCCTCATACGGTTACCAAGCGTATTGAGCTTACCTTTGAAAGCCTCCGTTACCTTTTTGGAGGCGACCACCCCAGTCAAACTACCCATCAAACAATGTCCCCCCCGAAAGGGGTTAGACACCGAATACAAAAAGGGTGGTATTTCAACGTTGACTCCAGAACGCCTGGCGACGCCCCTTCATAGTCTCCCACCTATCCTACACATCCTGTATCCAATGTCAATGTTAAATTGTAGTGAAGGTGCATGGGGTCTTTCCGTCCCGTTGCGGGTACCCGGCGTCTTCACCGGGACCACAATTTCACCGAGCTCATGGCTGAGACAGCGCCCAGATCGTTACACCATTCGTGCAGGTCGGAACTTACCCGACAAGGAATTTCGCTACCTTAGGACCGTTATAGTTACGGCCGCCGTTTACTGGGGCTTCGATTCAATGCTTCTCCTTTAACAGATGACATCCCCTCTTAACCTTCCAGCACCGGGCAGGTGTCAGGCCTTATACTTCATCTTTCGATTTTGCAAAGCCATGTGTTTTTGTTAAACAGTCGCCTGGGCCTTTTCACTGCGGCTGACATTGCTGTCAGCGCCCCTTCTCCCGAAGTTACAGGGCCATTTTGCCGAGTTCCTTAGCCATGATTCACTCGAGCACCTTAGAATTCTCTTCCCGGATACCTGTGTCGGTTTGCGGTACGGGTTTTTATAACCTGAAGCTTAGCGGTTTTTCTTGGAAGTCTGATTACCTGCGCTATCCACTTACCCGAAGGCTTGCGGTACTATCGACCTTCAGCAAGAGTGGCGGATTTGCCTACCTCTCCTATACCTACAGTCTTTAACGATCTATTCCGTCAGATCGCGGCAGTGTCACTACTCCGTCCCCACATCGCAGTTATAAAAAGTACTGGAATATTAACCAGTTGTCCATCGAATTTCCCCTTCGGGTTCTCCTTAGGCCCCGACTAACCCTGATCCGATTAGCGTTGATCAGGAAACCTTATCCTTTCGGTGGGCAGGTTTCTCGCCTGCCTTATCGTTACTTATGCCTACATTTGCTTTTCCAGAAGCTCCACCCTGGCTTACGCCAAAACTTCGCTGCCGCTGGAATGCTCCCCTACCGTAATATTAATATTACCCATAGCTTCGGTGTACTACTTTATGCCCGTTTATTATCCATGCACGATCGCTCGACTAGTGAGCTGTTACGCACTCTTTAAATGAATGGCTGCTTCCAAGCCAACATCCTAGCTGTCTAGGCAATCGCACCTCGTTAGTTCAACTTAGTAGTAACTTGGGGACCTTAGCTGATGGTCTGGGTTCTTTCCCTCTCGGCCCGTGACCTTAGCACCCCGGGCCTCACTGCAGTGTATATTTATTAGCATTCGGAGTTTGTCTGGATTTGGTAGGATTTGACTCCCCCGCACCCAATCAGTAGCTCTACCTCTAATAAACTTAACCACCACGCTGTTCCTAAAAACATTTCGGGGAGTACGAGCTATTTCCCAGTTTGATTAGCCTTTCACCCCTACCCACAGATCATCCGGAAACTTTTCAACGTTTATCGGTTCGGTCCTCCAGTACGTGTTACCGCACCTTCAACCTGTCCATGGGTAGATCACAAGGTTTCGCGTCTACCTCCCCTGACTATACGCCCTGTTCAGACTCGCTTTCGCTTCGGCTGCGTGTCTTAAACACTTAACCTTGCCAGAGAAGAGTAACTCGTAGGCTCATTATGCAAAAGGCACGCCGTCACGCCACCTGGACGCTCCGACCGCTTGTAAGTACACAGTTTCAGGTTCTATTTCACTCCCCTGTTCGGGGTTCTTTTCACCTTTCCCTCACGGTACTGGTTCACTATCGGTCTCTCAGGAGTATTTAGCCTTACCGGATGGTGCCGGCAGATTCCCACAAGGCGTCTCCGACCTCGCGGTACTCAGGATACTACTAGACTAATGTTACTTACGTGTACGCGGCTCTCACGCTATTTTGCCAGGCTTCCCATCCTGTTCCACTTCATTTCATTAATGCCATATTGTAGTCCTACAACCCCAGCTATGCCGTAACATAACTGGTTTGGGCTCTTTCCCGTTCGCTCGCCACTACTTAGGAAATCATTATTATTTTCTCTTCCTCTGCTTACTTAGATGTTTCAGTTCGGCAGGTTTGCGCATCGTAATGCGACTAGTCTTCAACTAGCCAGGTTTCCCCATTCGGAAATCTCCGGATTAATTCATATTTGCTAATCCCCGGAGCTTATCGCAGCTTATCACGTCCTTCATCGCCTCTGAGAGCCAAGGCATCCCCTGTGTACTCTTTCTTACTTTCTTCTCTCCATAGCCTTTTGCGCCTATGGAAATGCTTTTTTTAATCTGTTATTAACCCTTACGGATTCAGTTCGTGTATAAATACACTTGTGTTTCCTTCAAGCTAACAACGTCTCTATTGTTGTTTGCTCTTCTTTATTAACTTCTTCCAATATGTCAAAGAACTTTATTGTCCCGGGTATTCAGTATTGCTACCATCTTTACCCTATTTCCTGTAGCTTTTATCTTAACTACGGGACAATCGTGGAGAATAACGGAGTCGAACCGTTGACCTCCTGCGTGCAAGGCAGGCGCTCTAGCCAGCTGAGCTAATCCCCCTTAGAATATATAATGTAGTCCCGAGCAGATTTGAACTGCTGACCCCTACATTATCAGTGTAGTGCTCTAACCAACTGAGCTACGGGACTATTTAACTGGGTCAGGGTTGTTGTTGAGGTGTCTCAGCACAATTCCTTTTCCTCGGTCAATTCCTTCTTTCAGTAGGTGAACAACACTAATGTTGATGTTTCATCCTATGGGTTTTTCTTTTGAGATTTTATTGTCATTTACTTATATACTGCTGTTGCTCTAGCTGTTAGAGTTTCATTGGTATATCATTTACGCAGCGAGTTATCTATCTTGCTCCAGAAAGGAGGTATTCCAGCCGCACCTTCCGGTACGGCTACCTTGTTACGACTTAGCCCCAGTTATCGGTTTTACCCTAGGACGCTCCTTGCGGTTACATACTTTAGGTACCCCCAACTTCCATGGCTTGACGGGCGGTGTGTACAAGGCCCGGGAACGTATTCACCGTATCATTGCTGATATACGATTACTAGCGAATCCAACTTCAAGAGGTCGAGTTGCAGACCTCTATCCGAACTGTGAATGGCTTTTGGAGATTTGCTTGCTGTTACCAGCTTGCTGCCCTCTGTACCATCCATTGTAGCACGTGTGTAGCCCCGGACGTAAGGGCCATGATGACTTGACGTCGTCCCCTCCTTCCTCTCTGTTTGCACAGGCAGTCTGTTTAGAGTCCCCACCTTAACGTGCTGGCAACTAAACATAGGGGTTGCGCTCGTTGCGGGACTTAACCCAACACCTCACGGCACGAGCTGACGACAGCCATGCAGCACCTAGTTTCGTGTCCTTGCGGACTCATCTATCTCTAAATGATTCACTAACTTTCAAGCCCGGGTAAGGTTCCTCGCGTATCATCGAATTAAACCACATGCTCCTCCGCTTGTGCGGGCCCCCGTCAATTCCTTTGAGTTTCAATCTTGCGACCGTACTCCCCAGGTGGAATACTTAACGCTTTCGCTTAGCCGCTAACTGTGTATCGCTAACAGCGAGTATTCATCGTTTAGGGCGTGGACTACCAGGGTATCTAATCCTGTTTGATCCCCACGCTTTCGTGCCTCAGCGTCAATTTAACCATAGTAAGCTGCCTTCGCAATCGGTGTTCTGTGACATATCTATGCATTTCACCGCTACTTGTCACATTCCGCCTACCTCTAGTTCATTCAAGCTCTTCAGTATCAAGGGCACTGCGATGGTTGAGCCACCGTCTTTCACCCCTGACTTAAAAAGCCGCCTACGCACCCTTTAAACCCAATAAATCCGGATAACGCTTGGATCCTCCGTATTACCGCGGCTGCTGGCACGGAGTTAGCCGATCCTTATTCCTTCGGTACATTCAGCTATCTACACGTAGATAGGTTTATTCCCGAATAAAAGCAGTTTACGACCCAGAGGGCTGTCTTCCTGCACGCGGCATGGCTGGTTCAGAGTTGCCTCCATTGACCAATATTCCTTACTGCTGCCTCCCGTAGGAGTCTGGTCCGTGTCTCAGTACCAGTGTGGGGGGTCATCCTCTCAGATCCCCTAGACATCGTGGTCTTGGTGGGCCGTTACCCCGCCAACTAACTAATGTCACGCATGCCCATCTTAATCCTATAAATATTTGATCATTGCACAATGCTGTGCTGTGATTTTATGCGGTGTTAATCCGAATTTCTTCGGGCTATCCCCCTGATTAAGGTAGGTTGCATACGCGTTACGCACCCGTGCGCCACTTTCCTCCTTAGCAAGCTAAAGAGTATCGTTCGACTTGCATGTATTAGGCCTGCCGCTAGCGTTCATCCTGAGCCAGGATCAAACTCTCCATTGTAAAATGTTATGTTTGAACACTGACCATTCTTAACTTGTATTAATAATAGTCTTATTCTTATTTGTCTGTCAGAATAGACTTAAAAAACTCGCGCGGTTCATGTACTTTGAACTTGTACTAGCTTACCTCGCTACGTTTGTAAATGACATCTCTTTAATGAACTTCTCGACAGTACCTCACGGCCAGTCTTTATATGTTGCAATGTTATTCCTTCTATTTCTCAGGTCTTCATGTTCCTGATTCATTTCCGGTATTTCATCGTTTCAGTCTTGTTATTGTGATCTGCTAACATCCGTTAGTGATCTTCCCGTTTTTGTTGGGACTGCAAAGGTAGAAATCTTTTTCGTTTTGTCAAGCTTTTTATTTTTTATTTTCAGAAAGTTTTAATTCCTTCCCAGGAGCTTAACAACAACCTCTACTTCACATCCTTTCAATCCTCAGCACTACATCTTTTTCACTCTTTCCCTTCCTCCGAAGCGGGATGCAAAAGTAGGAAAATTATACCAGCTACCAAACAATAACGCACTTATAATTGTATGCAATCCATAACTGCATGATTCTCAACACGAAATACTTCAAACTAAATTCCACCGCAGCAGCAACCAGCCTGGATTGATTTTAAAAACCGCCAAAAACCTTTACGGCCTATAGCTAATTGGCGCTTTAAACGGTTCAAAAGGAATTCCAAAACCAACCGGCTGCACAGCAATTCCAGCCTCCAAACCTCATGATCAGACGATATAAAGTACAGAAAAACTCAAAACATGGCCTCGTCGTATAAAACAGGTATTTAAAAGGGGTTAAATAGTGCCTTGAAATGACCTTGGAATGAGGTTGGGATGAGGTTGGAATGACCTTGCAATGACCACAGTCATTCCAACCTCATCCCAAGATCTTTTCAAGGTCGTTCTAATACACTACAGTAGTACTTCTATACCATAAGTGTACTCAAATCACTTGACATGACAGGAGAATTTTACTGATTTCACTTGACTTCCACCTCAAAAGCGATCTGTTGAAGAAGAAACAGACCAGAATAAATACCAACATCTCCCCTTATTCAAATCGTATAAAATCAAAATCCAGAAAATGTTGCCAGAATGTTTTAATGAAATGTTCTACCTGTTATATAGCAATCAAACTAGAGTTTATATAGCAATCACACTATAGTATATAGTATACATAAACCAATCGACCCTTCATTTTTCTCAGCGACCATGAAAAGCACCTCCCCAACTTTCTATCGTCAGATTTTTATTCCCCTAACAGGAAACCTTATAAAGGCAAACCATCACAGCTTTCAGCCACAATAATGTTAAAAGTTCACCGTTTTGAATTTAGAAGCAACGCATAACAATACCCGATCCGATAATTCCAATCTCACAATCAAACAAATTATCGCCATAAACATGAGTGAATTCTTCCCTTTTTTAGCCATTAAGTAATCAGATAACGGCTTCCAGAGAATTTATTTGTTAAAATATGTTAACAGCTTGACTTATAAAAAGGCTTTATATAGCTTAGCGGTCGATTATTTTTAATTGACGTTATCGTATTATTAACTTATCTTTGCACAATGTTTAAAATTAAACACGTTTTTATACTAAGTTTTACTGTTATTGCCCTGAGTATTGCAGGTTGCAAAAGCCGTTTTGAAAAAATCAGGCTCAGCAATGATGTAGCTAAAAAATACCAGGAGGCAATAAAACTATATAACAAGAAGGATTATTCAAAAGCCCTTATCTTATTTGAAGATCTTTCTCAGAAATATAGAGGAAGAACTGAAGCTGAAGACCTGAATTATTACTACGCTTATACGTTATACAGACTAAAAGATTACACTACTGCCCGTTATCAGTTTAAATACTTTGCAGATACTTATCCAACAAGTAAAAACGCTGAAGAATGCCGGTATATGGGTGCTTATTGCTATTATCTGGATTCTCCTGAGTATACATTAGAGCAGGAAAACACTTATAAAGCAATTGATGCATTACAGTTATTTATCAACTTATACCCTAAAAGCGAGCGCGTTACACAGGCAAGTCAATACATTACTGACCTTCGTGCAAAACTTGAATTAAAAGCTTATACCAATGCGAGGTTATACTATGATTTGGGTGGATATGATTTATCTTACTATAAATCATCAGTAATTGCTTTGAAAAATGCAGAAACCGACTTCCCTGACATCAAGTATGTAGAGGAAATGGACTTGCTAATCGTTAAATCACAATATTCATATGCTAAAAATAGCTATGCATTCCGTCAGGAAGACAGATATAATGAAGCAATTGGGTATGCAAACGAATTTATTGAAAGTCACCCTGAAAGCAAATACCTTGCTGAAGTGAAAACACTGAAAACAAATAGTGAAGCTGGAATAGAAAATGCGAAACAATTAATAGCGCAGGATGCTAAACTAACCGCGAAATATAAAGCATTAATGGAAAAAGATGCGAAAAAAGATACTACTACGATTAAAACCCCCAACCCATAATGAATACGAATAAACCCGCAATACCAAACACTACGGTAACAAGAAATGTAAACGATTTAGATCAAAAGACCCACAACATTTATGAGTCTTTAGTGATTATTTCTAAAAGGGCTAATCAGATTTCAAATAACATGAAAGAGGAGTTACATGGCAAATTAGCTGAGTTCGCTTCTTCTAATGATAACCTGGAAGAGATCTTCGAAAACAGAGAACAAATTGAAATCAGCAAGCACTATGAGCGCATGCCGAAGCCAAGCCTTATTGCGATTGATGAATTTCTGAATGATAAAATTTACCACAGAAATCCAGCTAAAGATTCACAATAAAATCTGCATAGGTATTATATAGCATAACCACTTGCATTAATAAACCATGCTTAAAAATAAAAACATTATCCTTGGCGTTTGCGGCAGCATTGCAGCATATAAGTCCGCAGTATTAGTCAGGCTCCTGATTAAGGCCGGTGCAAACGTCAAGGTAATTCTTACAGCCGATGCGGCAAATTTCATCACACCGCTTACGCTTGCTACCCTATCTAAAAACCCTGTCTACACTAAATATTTCGAAGAAGAAACCGGAGTATGGAGTAATCATGTTGAATTAGGCCTGTGGGCTGATTATATGATCATCGCTCCTGCCAGTGCAAATACAATTGGCAAAATGGCGAACGGACTTTGTGATAACCTGCTGAGCGCTGTATATCTTTCCGCTAAATGTCCTGTCTTTTACGCTCCGGCAATGGATCTTGACATGTGGAAACATCAAAGCACAAAAGATAATATTCAGAAACTGCAAAGTTTTGGCAATACCATGATCTCCCCGGCAAGCGGAGAACTTGCCAGTGGTTTATATGGAGAAGGAAGAATGGCAGAGCCGGAAGAAATTGTAGCGTACCTTTCAGCAACTATCAAAAAAGGTCTTCCCCTTGTTGGTGTAAAAGTAATGGTTACAGCTGGTCCTACTTACGAGCCAATAGATCCGGTACGCTTTATAGGTAACCATTCTTCAGGTAAAATGGGTTTTGCCCTGGCGGATGAAATGGCCCGCTTAGGAGCAGAGGTGACTTTAATCAGCGGACCTACAGCAGAGCAAAGCAAACAACAGGTAAACAGGATAGATGTAACTACAGCCAGCGAGATGTTAGAGGCCTGTAAGCAAAATTTTGCCGATAGTTCCATAACTATTATGAGCGCAGCAGTTGCAGACTATACACCCGTTCATGTAGCTTCACAGAAAATTAAAAAAGCAACAGAAGAGTTCAGCATAGCGCTTAAAAAGACAACAGACATTCTTTTCACTTTAGGCAAGACCAAAACCAAGGCGCAAATATTAGTTGGTTTTGCACTCGAGACTAACAATGAAGAAGAACATGCAAAAGCTAAACTGATCAAAAAGAACCTTGATTTAATTATCCTGAATTCTTTAAATGACGCTGGTGCAGGCTTTCAAAAAGATACAAACAAAATTACTATCTTTAATCAGTACTTAGAGAAAACGGTATATGAAGTGAAATCAAAAACTGAAGTTGCCAAAGATATCTGTACTGAAATACTAAAGCTGCGCCCTGCATGAAAAAATTCACTTCTCTCGTTCTCGTTTCACTCTTCATTTCCATAACTGGTTTTGCCCAGGAACTCAATACCAGGGTAACCGTAACCGCACCAACAGTGCAAAACATGGATAAGAAGAATATTGAACTGATCCAGAATACGGTGCGTGAATATCTGAATAACAATAAATGGACGAATGAAACTTATCAGCCGCAGGAAAGGATTGAAAGTACACTAGTGATTACAATCAGCTCCTGGGATGGGGCTTCTGGCTATAAAGCAAATGCGCAAATACAAACCAGCCGCCCTATATTTGGTACTTCATACAACAGCACGCTGCTCAATCTGAGCGATAAAGATTTCGACTTCAACTATAATGAAGGAGAACCAGTCAACTTCTCTGATCAGAATTTCCTGAGTAACCTCGGATCATTGCTATCTTACTATGCCTATACCATCATCGGATTAGATAAAGACAGCTTTAGCAAACTGGGTGGAACTCCATATTATCTGAAGGCTCAGAATATTCTTAATGTGGCCCAGGTATCAGGGAATACCGGCTGGAAAGCCTATGATGGTTTACGTAACCGGTACTGGTTAAATCAGAACCTGCTGGATAAGACTTTTGAAGATCTCAGGATTTTCATCTATAACTATCATGCGAATACAATGGATCGCATACAAGAAAATCCTACCAAAGGCTGCCAGATGTTATTAGGTTTCTTAACAGATCTGAAGCAAATGGACAAACAGAAATTAGGCTCCATATTCCCTAATGTTTACCTGGCTACCAAAGCTGAAGAAATGGTAAATATCCTGGCTACAGGAAATACTCAGGATAAAATTCAGGCTTATAATTTGCTGAGCGAGATTGACCCTGCCAATATTAACAAATACGAGATTCTTAAAAAAGGTCTTTAATTACCCTTCTCCATCTTCCTGCCTGCTATATCTTATTTTTATAAAATATATTTTGGATATACGAATATATTCGTACATTAGTACTACGAAACAATTCGTAAATATACTATGTCCTCACAAAATACTATAAAACCGACTGAAAGCGAACTGGAGATACTTCAGATTTTATGGGAGAAAGGAAATTGTACCGTGAGAGAAGTTCACGAGATCCTGACGCAGCATAAAGAAGCTGGTTATACGACAACTCTTAAAATTATGCAGCTCATGCATGAAAAGGGGTTGGTCAAAAGAGATACCAGTTCAAAAACACATATCTACAGCGCACTGGCCAGCCAGCAGAAAACACAGGAACACCTGGTTTCCAGATTAATTGACAATGCATTTAGCGGGTCCGCAGCACGATTGGTGATGCAGGCCCTGGGAAATCATACTTCAAGTAAGGATGAGATAGAAGCGATAAAGAAATATTTAAATGACTTAGATTATAAATAATACTATGGAAGCTTTATTAAACAATCTTATACAGGCAACAGGATGGAGTATCCTGCATTCCTTATGGCAGGCCGCACTCGTTTATGCACTGCTCTTACCAAGCCAGATGCGTGTATTCCGGTTGAAAGCCAGGCTTAAATATAATTTAGCTTTTGCTGCCAATACGCTCATATTTATTTGTTTTATAGCCACCTTCTTTTCCATATTCAAATGGCCGGCAGCTCAGCAGGCCCCGCTAACTGCCCAGGTCATTGCCAATACCAATCCATTATCACATTCCTTTTTATCGGCAATTCTAATTCCTTATGCGGAGAAAATATTCCCCTTCCTGGTTTTGTTGTATAGCATTGGCCTGCTGATTCAGTCTGTCATCGTCTTCAAAGGATATCATCAGATACAAGAGCTGAAAAGAACAGCGCGGATCAGTGTTCCTGAAGAATGGACTATTCTTTTTGAGGCCTTAACTAAAAAATTAAATATCAAAAAGCACGTTTCCTTTCATTTGTCCAACCATGTCAATGTTCCACTTGTTATCGGTTTTTTCAAACCAGTTGTACTTTTTCCGGTAGCGTTAGTGGCGCAAATGGAAATGAAACACATAGAAGCCATACTCATTCATGAACTCTCCCATATCAGAAGGAATGATTATCTGTTTAATCTGATCAGAACGCTGATCGAAACCATTCTGTTCTTCAATCCTTTCGTATGGCTGACAGGCAAATTTATAGCTATCGAAAGAGAACATGCTTGTGATGATCTGGTAGTCGACCTGACCAACACCCCGTTAACCTATGCCCATGCCCTGCTGCAATTAGAATTACTGGCAGATAAAACTTCGCCCGTATTTGCTTTAGCTGCCACAGGAAAAAATCAACATCTCTATCAGCGGATTAAAAGAATTACAGCTATGAAAACGAACTATATGAATTCCAAACAAAAGCTTTTTGCGGTTGCATTAACACTAACTACGATCATTTCATTAGCGTGGATAAATCCTGCAAAGAGTGATCAACAGCTAAAGCGCTCAAAACTATCAAAAGATAATGCGATCTTATCTCCTTCGGTTCAGCTTCCTGTTGACACCGGGAAAAAGAAAATCAAAGAAGCAGTGCGCTTTAAAAGTCCCGAAACACCTGATACTCTGGCTATACAAGGGCAGGATAGCGTAGCCTTACGCTCTGTAAATATTAATCCTAATAGGTCTGAACGTTCTATGGTTATTATGCCACCTGTACCGCCTGCTCCCCCTGTTCCAATGGCAATTGAAATAGATTCTGTATCAGCACCAGAGCTGCCTGTTAGCATGATCAATTTCACTGCGGACGTTAAAGCTATGGTTGAGGCCAGTCTTTCGGGCGATGAAAGCAAAATAGCAATTCTGTCAGCCCGTATTGAAGAGAAAGGCAAAGCATTAGAGCGAAGTTTCAATTCTCCTGCAGAAAAAGCGAAATGGGAAAAGTATGGTGCCGAAATGAAAGCGAAATACGATAATCCTGCAACACGCGCTAAATGGGAGAAAATGGCCAGAGAAATGCAGGCCAGGTATAATTCGCCTGAGCAAAAAGCAAAAATCAAAAAACTTCAGCAACAAGCAGCTATACAAGCATTGAACGCACAAAAAATGATCAACTCTCCTGAGTTCAAAGCAAAGATGAAACTGATTTCGGGTGATCATCTGAACAGGATTGTCCTGTTGAATGAATCAGAAGAGCAGCAAAAGCTTAAAAAAACAGCAGAATACCAGGAATTGAAAAAGAAATTTGATGCAGATGTAGAGAAGCTGAAAGCTAAAGAACAGAAAAAAGACGACAATTAGAGGCTGTTTTAACTGATTATCGTCTTTTAAAATATTTAAAACCCTAATACACAAATAGCCACAGCGGCCGGAGAAACATCTCCGGCCGTTTTTTGTTAAAAAAGAATAAACGTCAAATGACATAGTTTTCATAATTTAGCAATCAAATATGCTACAGAAACTTTCTATACGTAACTATGCACTGATCGATAGTGTCGATCTGGAACTTGATAAAGGTTTAAATATCATTACAGGGGAAACTGGTGCTGGAAAATCTATTATGCTGGGTGCGCTGTCTTTAATTTTAGGTCAGCGTGCGGAAACAAAGTATTTTTTCAATCAGGCGAAAAAATGTGTCATAGAGGGGCAGTTCAAACTTTCGGGTTCAGGACTACAACCTTATTTTGAAGAATTCGATCTGGATTATCAACAGGAAAGTATTCTGAGAAGAGAGATTTCTATTGATGGCAAATCCAGAGCTTTCATTAATGACACGCCTGTAACCTTGTCAGTCATGAAGCAGATCGGAGAAAAACTGATTGATATTCATTCTCAGCATGCAACGTCAGAAGTTAATGATCCGGGCTTTCAGTTGTCAGTTGTCGATACTTTATCCAACCACCTGCCGCTGCTCACGCAGTATAGATTGAAATTCCGGGAATATAAAAAGAACCTTCAGCTGTTGATTAATATGCAAACCTCTGCTGATGAAGCCAGAAGCAAGCAAGATTACGAGCAATTCCTGTTTAATGAGCTGGAGACTGCAAATTTACAGGCCGGCGAACAGGCAGCGCTGGAAATTGAGATGGAAGCATTAAATCATGCAGAAAATATCAAAAGAGGTTTATTAAATGGTCATGTTTTACTCGATGGCGAAGAAACTGCAGTACTTCCCATCTTAAAAGAAGTAATCAACCAGATCCAGGCTATAGAGAAGTTCAATCCTGCTTACAGCGCAATGAATGAACGCCTGCGTTCAGCAATGATAGAAATCAAAGATATTGCAGAAGAAACTGTAGTACTGGAAGAAAACATAGTTTACAGCCCGGCGAGGATTGATGAGATCAATGTCAGACTGGATACTATTTATACCTTACAGCAAAAACACCGGGTTACTTCAGTGGAAGAACTACTGACTATACAGAATGAACTTTCGGACAATCTGAATACGCTTTTAAACAGTGACGAAGAGATAGAACGTTTAATCATTGCGATCAATAAGCTGAAGGGCGAGTTAGAAAAGATAGCGGAGACCTTATCAAAAAACCGCAGCAAGGCTATTAATGTAGCCCAGAAACAAGTTGGCGAAATATTAGTCCGTGTGGGCATGCCTAATGCGAAGATTAAAATTGAGCAGACTGTAGTGGAGAACCTGAATAAGGATGGAAAAGATATGATTTCCTTATTGTTTTCTGCCAACGCAGGCCAGGCCCCTGCCCCGGTAGGCAAAGTAGCTTCCGGTGGTGAGCTTTCCCGTTTAATGCTTGCTATTAAATCAATAATATCAAAACATACTTCACTCCCAACTTTGATCTTTGATGAGATTGATACGGGTATTTCTGGCGAAACAGCACTGCGGGTTGGTGATGTAATAGGTGAGCTTGAACAAAACATGCAAGTAATTTGTATTACCCATCTTCCGCAAATTGCGGCTAAAGGCGAGGCACATTATTTCGTTTATAAGAAAGAAGAATCAGAACGGACAACGACAGGTATCCGCAGATTAAACCCTGAGGAACGTATTTTCGCTATTGCAGAAATGCTCAGCGGTAAGAATCCGGGAGAATCGGCTTTAAAAAATGCACAGGATTTGTTAAGCTTCAAAAACTAAAGGCAAATATGCTTTGAGTCTGAAGCTTAATTACAGACAAACCGTGCTGATCATTAAATAATAAAAACAAAGAAATGTACAATTTATTAAAAGGTAAAAGAGGTATTATCACAGGTGCCTTAGATGAAAATTCCATAGCCTGGAAAGTTGCAGAGAAAGCACATGAAGAAGGAGCAACATTCGTTTTAACCAACGCTCCTATTGCCATGCGTATGGGTGAGATTAACAAGCTTGCAGAAAAAACAGGCTCACAAATTGTTCCGGCAGATGCAACCAGCGTGGAAGACCTGACTAATTTATATATGAAGTCTCAGGAAATACTGGGCGGTAAAATAGACTTTGTTCTTCATTCTATTGGAATGAGTGTCAATATCCGTAAAAAGATTCCTTACACAGAATTGAACTATGATTACTTCCAAAAGGGGATAGACGTATCAGCTTTATCATTTCATAAGATGCTGGCGGTAGCAAAAAAACTGGATGCGATTAGCGAAGGCGGTAGTGTTGTTGCATTAACTTATATGGCTGCTCAAAGGACTTATCCATTTTATACCGATATGGCAGATATTAAAGCGATGCTGGAATCTATTGCAAGAAGTTTCGGTTATCATTATGGCGTAGAAAAGAAAGTACGTATCAATACCGTATCTCAGTCTCCAACAAAAACAAGTGCGGGAACAGGGATAAAAGGGTTTGGTGATTTCTTTGATTATGCGGATAAAATTGCACCATTGGGAAATGCAGATGCAGCATCATGTGCCGACTACTGTGTTACTTTATTCTCAGATCTGACACGCATGGTTACGATGCAAAACCTTTTCCA
Source organism: Pedobacter sp. WC2423 (assembly GCF_040822065.1). Classification (NCBI taxonomy): domain Bacteria; kingdom Pseudomonadati; phylum Bacteroidota; class Sphingobacteriia; order Sphingobacteriales; family Sphingobacteriaceae; genus Pedobacter; species Pedobacter sp. WC2423. Next base: position 5,036,174 of record NZ_CP162005.1, on the reverse strand, counting down.
TGACGGAGGGTATTCTTCTACTGGTGTTAGTGATGGAGTACTGCACGGATTAGGTGTAGATACGGAAGCTTAAAAAGCTATCCTAAGCTAAAAATATAACGTTCTGGAAGCTATCCTCTTAATTAACGTTTTTTAACAAATTCAAAGCCCTTAAAGGGCTTTTTTTATGACCAACTAATCAGTAGATCAGTTAAATTAGCCCTATGATTAAATATCTCTTTGGAACAGTCTTGCTTTTATTATTCTGCCTGAATACGCATGCACAAAAGTTGTATACAATTAGTGGACAAGTCAAGGACAAAAAGGGAGAAACTTTGCCAGGAGCCGGTATTTATCTCAGTGGATATACCACTGCAACAGTAACTAACAACGACGGGCAGTTTACCTTATCTAAGATAAAACCCGGATCTTACGAGGTAGTTGTACAAATGATGGGCTACCTGCCTTACAGCAAAAGTGTCATTATTTCAGATCAGGCAGTTAACATTACAATTACCCTGGCAGAGAATACTGTACAACTGAATGAAGTAGTGATCCGGGCAGATCCTGACCGGGAAAAAAACCTTAAAGTATTCGAAGATTTCTTTATAGGCCGCACGCCTAATTCTGCGAAGTGTAAGATCCTGAATCCACAGGTACTCTATATCAAATATGACGGCGATGCGCGTGTACTTAGCGTAACTACAAATGAGTTTCTGGTGGTTGAGAATAAAGCATTAGGCTACAGGCTGAAATATATGCTTAATCTTTTTGAGTATAATTATAATACGAGGATTGTTTACTTCTCAGGTCTGCCCGTATTTGAAGATCTGAAAGGTTCAGGTAAAAAAAGAAGAACCTGGCTCAATAACCGGGAGATTGCCTATGCAGGATCACCCCAGCACTTCTTTCAGTCTCTTTATCAGCATAAGGTAGAAGAAAATGGCTTTATTATTTACAAAAGAATTAAAACAAAGAATCCCAACCGGCCATCAGACGCCTATATTTATACCACAAAAGCACGATTACAGAAAAGAATGCACGGAGCCAGTACTATAGGTTCGGTATTCAGCGACTCATTATTGATGATGCAGCGTCTATACGATCTCCCTAAAGAATTTACTACCGTTGATATGTCGGGCGTATCAACTGATACTTTAGTCAAAAGCATTTATCCTAACATGAAAACTATCAATTACAAGGATGAACTTTATGTCATGTATACCAAAGAAGAAGAAAGCAATGCCTATTCCAACACCGGACACTATATAATGCGGCCCTTAACTATTCCTAATTATCAGATTTCGGTAGTCAGTATGTTAAAGGGTCCGGTCAGTTTCTATCCAAATGGTGCAATACATGATTCAAAAGCCATACTCTTTGAAGGCTTCTGGGCTTACGAGAAGATAGGCGATATGGTTCCTATGGATTACGTCCCATTAAATAAAAGATAACCCAATCCCTAAAATTACTAAAAATATTAGTAATTTTAGGGATGATTTCATCGGAAAAGCCAGAAGAGCAATATTTGAAAGGGAGAGGCGCGCAATTTAACCCTCATAATCATTTCTTAGCCCACTCCTATGTCAAAGAACACAGCGAAGGAATAGACGATTGGGAAAATGAAAATCACAAGACCACTTTCATCATAGGGAAGTCGAAGACTATTGTCAATAAAGTGGCCAGTCCAGACGTTGGCATGGCTTATTCACTTAACCCATACCAAGGCTGTGAACACGGCTGCACCTACTGCTATGCCAGAAACGCACACGAATACTGGGGTTTCAGTGCCGGCCTGGACTTCGAAAGAAAGATTATTGTTAAAAAAGACGCACCACAACTTTTCAAAAAGTTTCTGGAACGCAAAGGCTGGAATGCAGAAACGATTTCCTTATCCGGAAATACCGATTGTTATCAACCCGCCGAACGTGAATATAAACTAACCCGGCAGCTCCTTGAAATTGCCCTTGCCTATAAACAACCTATAGGGATGATCACCAAAAATGCCTTAATATTACGCGATATTGATATCCTTCAGGAGATGGCCAAACTCAATCTCTGTCTCGTTTACGTCTCCATCAATAGTCTGGACGAAAAACTTAGGCTTAAGATGGAACCCAGAACCACAACCGTCAGACAAAGACTAAAAGTAGTAGAAGAGCTCAGTAAAGCCGGAATTCCGACCGGAGTCATGGTTGCACCACTTGTTCCCGGCCTCAGTGATCATGAAGTTCCCGGCATACTGAAAACCATTGCATCCTTCGGCGCAGAAAGTGCCGGCTATACCATTGTCAGGCTAAACGGAGCAGTAGGCCCAATCTTCGAAGACTGGTTACGTCAAAACTTTCCCGACCGCTTTGACAAAGTATGGCACATGATCCAATCCTGTCACGGAGGAACAGTGAATGACAGCCGGTTTGGAGAAAGAATGAGAGGTGAAGGTAATATTGCGAAAATGATTCACGACACCTTCAAACTACATTGCAGAATTAATCACCTGAACCTTAAAAAAACACACCTTGACTCCAGCATATTCAGTATTCCAAAACCACAATTAAGCTTATTCTAAAGCAAAAGCTTAGTCAAAAAGCAATAGTAAAAAGCTTTCCTAAACATTTCGCCAAAAACAAACAGCAAAGCGTTTCTTCTATTTTTTTCTCCTTATCCAACCCCAAAGAGTAATACCGACAATTACTATGAATATCAACCGCTCCGCTAAACCCCGGCCGGTTACATAAACCTTTAAAAAAAACAGGGTATAGTATTTCAAGACCTTGGCCGCCCCTTCAGGCGGGCGCCGGCTTGAAATACTATACCCTGTTTTTTTTAAGCTAAAAAGGCCGCCCTTTAGAGGCAGCCTTGATATTTCCGTGTTGGAGGTACTTACTCAATACTTCCTTCTTCTTTTTTCTTCTTCTTACCCGGGCTCTTATTTTCCACTACAATTACATCAGTTTCCTTATTGTAATCTATCTCAAGCGTATCCCCATCGTTGATTTCCCCTTTCAGGATTTCTTCCGCAATAGGATCTTCCAGATATTTCTGTATCGCACGTTTCAGCGGGCGGGCACCAAAGTTAATATCGAAACCTTTATCAGCAATAAACTCTTTTGCGACATCAGTCAATTTAACCTCATAACCTAAACTATGAACCCTGCCGAACAACGACTTCAATTCGATATCAATAATTTTGAAGATCTCATCCTTACCTAAAGTATTGAATACAACCACATCATCCACACGATTCAGGAACTCAGGAGCGAAAGCACGTTTCAGCGCATTTTCAATTACCCCTCTTGAATGTGCATCAACCTGGTTGGTTTTTGCATTCGTAGAGAAACCAATACCCTGACCAAAATCTTTAAGCTGACGAGCACCAATATTAGAAGTCATGATGATAATCGTGTTTCTAAAATCGACCTTACGACCTAAACTATCAGTCAGCTGACCTTCATCCAACACCTGTAACAGGATATTAAATACATCAGGGTGAGCTTTTTCAATCTCATCCAATAAGATAACGGCATAAGGCTTACGGCGTACTTTCTCAGTTAACTGACCACCTTCTTCATAACCAACATATCCCGGAGGCGCTCCCACTAAACGTGAAACAGCGAATTTCTCCATATACTCACTCATGTCAATCTGAATCAGTGAATCATCACTATCGAACATGAATCTTGCTAACTCCTTAGCTAATTCAGTTTTACCAACACCCGTAGGGCCTAAGAAAATAAATGAACCAATAGGTTTCTTAGGATCTTTCAATCCAGCTCTGGTACGTTGAATAGCTTTACTTAATTTCTTGATCGCATCATCCTGACCAATAATTTTAGTAGCTATCGTATCATACATGTTCAGCAATTTCACGCTGTCAGTCTGACCAACACGTTGTAAAGGAATACCAGTCATCATGGAAACAACCTCTGCAACATTATCCTCAGTTACGGTGTAACGTTTAGTTTTAGTTTCAGCTTCCCACTCCGTTTTTGCACGATCAAGCTCCTCCAGAAGATTCTTCTCAGTATCTCTTAATTTTGCAGCTTCCTCATATTTCTGACTCTTTACAACTTTATTTTTCTCAACCTTGATATTTTCAATCTTATTCTCAATATCAATGATGTTTTCAGGAACATGAATATTAGTTAAATGCACCCTTGAACCAGCCTCATCCAGCGCATCAATAGCTTTATCCGGAAGGAACCTGTCAGTGATATATCTTGTAGTCAAAGCAACACAGGCATTTATTGCCTCATTTGTGTAAGTCACACCGTGATGTTCCTCATATTTTTCTTTGATACGGTTTAAGATCTCAATAGTTTCATCAGGAGAAGCAGGCTCAATCATAACCTTTTGGAAACGACGGTCTAAAGCTCCATCTTTCTCAATATACTGACGGTACTCATCAAGTGTAGTCGCACCAATACATTGGATTTCGCCTCTCGCTAAAGCAGGTTTGAACATATTGGAAGCATCCAGGGAACCAGAAGCTCCGCCAGCACCAACAATAGTATGGATTTCATCAATGAATAAGATTACATCAGTTGATTTTTCCAGTTCATTCATTACAGCTTTCATGCGTTCCTCAAACTGTCCGCGGTATTTAGTCCCTGCAACCAAAGAAGCAAGATCTAATGTAACCACACGTTTATTGAACAGCACTCTTGAAACCTTACGCTGAACGATGCGCAAAGCAAGTCCTTCAGCAATTGCTGATTTACCTACACCTGGCTCACCAATCAAAATAGGATTATTCTTTTTACGACGGGAAAGGATTTGAGAAACACGCTCAATCTCTTTTTCACGTCCTACAATAGGATCCAGGCGACCTTCTTCAGCAGCTTTTGTTAAGTCTCTTCCAAAATTATCCAGAACAGGAGTTTTGGATTTAATATCAGATACTTTTTTAGGACTGCTAAAGCTTTCCTCTTCACGGTAATCATCATCACCACCAGTAGAAGCACTACCCTGAGTTTCATCTCTGAAACCATTTTTATTAACTTCTACTTCCTGTTTGAAGATTTCGTAATTGATGCTGTACTGCAATAATATCTGAGAAGCGATATTATCGTCATCACGAAGGATGGACAACAGCAAGTGCTCTGTTCCTATTAAATCACTCTTGAAGATTTTGGCTTCCAGATAAGTGATTTTTAATACTTTTTCGGCCTGTTTGGTCAATGGGATATTTCCCAGATTAACCGTTACGCTGGATGTGCCTCTAACTGCCTCCTCAATTGAGCGGCGTAACTTAGACGTATCAACCCCCAGCGACTTCAATATTTTGATAGCCATTCCATCGCCTTCGCGAATCAAACCTAACAAAAGATGCTCAGCGCCTATATAATCATGACCTAATCTCAGGGCTTCTTCCCTGCTAAACGAAATCACGTCTTTTACTTGTGGTGAAAATTTAGCTTCCATATATACCTTTTCTTAAACGCAACGCCCCTAAACTATAAAAATGTTTTATAAATAAGCGCCACCTATATGATTTATTTTATCAACAATTACGCCATACAGCGGAAGAAAGATTTCGTTACCGATCTAATTCCATTAAACTTACTAAGTTTTGACACGAATAACAATATTATTTTATGAGCAAGAGGAAAATAAATAGTCCTAAATTAGCTTAAATAATCATAAGAGGAACCATTTTCAACCCTTTTGGGAGAATTGTCCCAAAAATGTAATGATTATTATGCCATAAACGACCTGTCATTTTGTTAGTTATCCCAAACTAAAAGCAACAAAATGGCAGTCTTTAATTCGAATTCTCAATCCATTCCCCTATTTTGGTAGCTATAGGCTTTAATATGTTGTATTCTGTTTTCCAGATCACTTTTTCATTATGGAATTCATGGCTGATGGAACCAATAAACCGGGCTTCTGAGAACACTCTGTAGATGTTATTTTCTTCTCCGGAGAGGATTAAGAATTTTCTTTTCTGGCCACGATATTCATCTTCATAGCTGTATTGTTCCATAATCAGGCTTAGTCTATATATTAACGCAGCAAAGCTCTAAAAATTTCACTTATATTTTCCTATTCTTGGGGACGAAAACATTTCCCCGCTGATCTTTTAAATCATATTATGATCTATAACCTTATTTTAGAAAATATAACCAGGCACATTTCGCTTGATCAGGAGGAAATTAACTGTTTCATCGCCTGCCTGAAGCAAAGAAAAATTTCTAAAAAAGAATTTATTCTGAAAGCAGAACAAGCCTGTAAATACATCAATTTTGTTCACTCTGGTATATTAAGGGCATATTACCTGGATAAAGAAGGCAAGCAGTCTACTATTATGTTCGCAGTTACGGACTGGTGGATAACAGATATGTTTTGTTTTATCAATAATCAACCAGCGATGCTGACTATTGAGGCCGTAGAGGATAGTATCATTTTTCAACTGTCAAAAGATGATTTGGATAGTTTATATATCAAAACACCAAAGTTTGAAAGGTTCTTCAGAATTATTTTTCAGAATGCCTATATCAGAGAACAACTCAGAACGATACAAAACTTATCACTTACGGCCGAAGAGCGGTACAATAGCTTTATCAATAAATATCCCCAGGTGGTTAAGCAGGTTACTCAAAAACAGATCGCTTCTTATTTAGGTATTACGCCGGAGTTTTTAAGTACGATCCGAGGTAATAAGCATAAAAATTAATGTTTCGTTTGATAAAATTTCTTAATCTACCTTATTTTTTTCAACCATTTTGTTCCCTTGTTTTGTATAAAAATTAAAGATATGTTGATACTTATAGCAGGCCCTTACCGCAGCGGGACAAATGACGATCCTGAATTAATTGCACAGAATTTAAGCAGATTAGAAGCTGTAGCACTTCCTTTGTTCCGTTTAGGACATATTCCTATGATTGGCGAGTGGGTAGCACTGCCCCTGCTTCATCTTGCGGGTTCAAAAAAACCTGGTGATGAAGCTTATGAAGAGATTTTATATCCTGTAGCGCATCGGTTACTTTCAAAATGTGACGCAGTGTTACGTCTTGAAGGTGCTTCTAAAGGAGCTGATGAAGATGTGAGGATTGCGAAAGAAAGAGGATTAAAAGTGTATTATAGTTTGGATGATGTACCTCATGCTGATGAATAATATGTTTTGATGCGCGTCTTCCTGTCGAATTAAATTTTCAAGGCAAAAGCAAAGATTCCATCATTCAACATATTTTCAAACAATAACACCAACAGCAGGTATTATATAATATTTTTCAATTATTATTGTTTTATATAACAAAAGTTAAAACCTTTTATATTGAATAATCAATTGGCATTAACAATTTCCAAATACCATGCTTGAAATCAACAAAAAAGAAGATATTATTATACCTTTCGATAAAATGGGAGATAATGACTGGAAAATCAAAACCGGCCAAATCATTGAAGCTTTTGCAGATACCTGGGATGAAGAACTCAAAACTCCGATTTCCGCAGCTGAAATTACAGCACTCGAAAAGAAACTTGGCACAACGCTTCCTGATGGGTTAAATCTTTTCTATCAAACATTCGGTCTCGCTAATATTGGTGAAGAACTTCAGGATCTCGATCAAATGGAATGGATGAAGGATATCTGGGCAGACAATCCTGAAAACGGGCCAGACTTTACAGCCGAAGACAGCGAAATATTGCCTTACCTGGTTACATTCAGTAACTATATTGGAAATGGAAATATGTTCTGTTTCCATAGTGAAACCAAAGAGATCTATCTTTTTGATCATGATGGCTCCTCTTATATCAATAAGATGTTCAATACAGTGGATGATTATATAAAAGGCTGTTTAATTTTCGCACAGGCTGAACTTTACGGCGAAGACACGGATCAGGAAGATGCAGAGGAATGGAGTGAAGAGGTTGCAGAGGAACTATTCGGCATTGATATTATCAAAAAATGGAAATATTCAAGCGGCTGGGAATAAGTTTAATAATTACGGGCAAATTATTCTCAAACGCGGTGGTGGCACATTTATTTTCCAAAGAATAATGAAAGAGATCTTTCCTAAAAAACTTGAGATCCTGAGACAACGAATCCCTATTGGAATTAAAGAGGCTTTATGTCTTCTTGAAAGTACAAATGGAGACGTAACACAGGTAGAAATTTTATTTAAGGCAAAAGTTTTAGCCATTATTCTACAAAAAACAGGAGTAACAAAAGAAACCGCAGCACATCATCTTTTAAAAAACAAGTTCAATATAGATCAGACCCTAAAAAGTATTAACGAGGAACGCTATACGCTGACCGAAAGGATTTTAATAAAGGATAAATACAGAAAAGAATCTGCATTAACTAAAATAGCCGATACGATTGAAAAAGAGCAAAATCTAACCAGAGATTTCTGGTTAGATTTTGTTCAGTTTGAAAAGCTTGAACCAGAAATTTCTTGCCTGCTGTCAATCATGGAATGGTTAAATTATGAAAGTTGGGAAGGATTCGATAGTGCGATATACTTCAATTTAGATATTGTAATGAACCAAATAGAAAATAAGCTTTATCTACCTCAAATCGCCGAAATACTAAGAAGATCCTTAATGATAGATCAGATCCATGCTGAACAGCAAAAAAACATATTGTCAAAAGAAGGCGTAATAGTTCCCATTCATGATTTCATAAAACAAAATGGCTTATTTAATCAAAAAAGGTCTTTGCTTATTGATACACTTTATGAGTTCGTAAAAAAACATATCGATAAATTTCCATAACAATAAAAGAAACCTATTTTTTCAAACTGAAAGGATAAACGTGCTTATCTATTTCAAGGTGTAAACTATCAGAATTTTTATAAGCTACGATATAAACTTTGGACTCCCATTTCTGCATAAGCGAAGCCAAACCGGTGGCTGCATCTCCTAAGCGTTTGGAGACGAGTTCAATCTTTCGGTTTTTATGATCAAGGCCAGCATCCATTACCTTATCGACATAAATTGCCTGATTGTTATTCACTTCACCCAAAATTATTGATGATGCAGCTTTAGGATGGCCAACAAGCAAGACAAAGTTCTTCTTAAAATCAATGGCAGCTATTTGTGCAGAAAAATCCTGGTGGTTTGTGCTGAAACCTTTTTCTGCATGATCATTAATTACATTTTGTAATTCTTCTGCACTAACTACTGGTAAAAATGCAATGTCTTCATAAAACGGAACCTTTTCCTTTTCATCCGATTGTAATACTAAAGCACTGTCTTTCCCCGCCTTTTGAGCCTCCTCCATAAGAGCCCCATTTAAACTTTTTGCTAAGTCTGATACCCTGTCTTTCCCCGGGCGTAAAGTAGTCTCAAAAGCAAAATCCTCTTTCAATTCCACCGGAGAACTACAGGAAACAGACAAGCCAGCAACTAACAAAAGAGAGAAAGCCATCTTTAACGGAACAAACAATTTACGTTTCATGCTTTAAATATAGATGAATTCTGCATTAATTTATTTCAGCAATACTATTAAAACTGAGTTTGGAGGGAGAAACTATCTCCCAACTAGTCTCTGCTCAATAACCAGCTCCCCGCTCAAAAATTCTTTTTTAATATCTGACAAACCATTTCTTTACTACCGTACCTTGTTTATCTTTGCACCTGTTATTTAATCAGGAGCCAGGTTTTGCTGTATTGTTTGCATAATGATTCGTTTTTAATGATGGTTACTGCCCGAAGGTGCTTCGTGGATTGATTTTTCATAATTCTAAGCCTTTAGAGGAAGGTGAACTGTCGTTCAACAGACAAGCCATTATACCATATATAATGTATTTTATCCCTCAATCAAGTTTTATGGCATTTGTTGGTTCGGGGGGACGCTTCCAAATAAACTGATCAAATCAATTGTAAGTAAAATGAAAGATCAATTAGATAATATTTTACCCCAACGGAGTTAAACTGAAATTCAGCGGCGACCTATTGCTTTTTTTATCTCAGTTGATACGTCTGTATTGACATGTTCTCACTAGGATCTTAAACCGTTTCTATCTTTAGTCGGGGCATTGTGATATGCGCAAAAAATTTTGATGGCTGTAGATCGGTTTTATACTTGGGTTTTTTGAGATGAATTAGTATTTCTATTCTACAACAAGTAAACTAATGTAAGTTTGATTATCAAATAGAAAAGCATATAAAGAATTGTCATTTTTTGCATATGCATCTTCTTCTCCATAAAGCACACCATATTTAATCATAGTAGAAAACAATAGCGCATGATTTGCATATTCGTATTCCGGAAAACAATTGGTCATCATTTGAGTAATCTGATGTGTATTAGCTATTTTGTTTTTTTCAACCTGGCTTTTTAAAGAAATTATCGTTGTGTTATAAGGATGTCCAGTAGAATGTAGTACATCCTTATGCTTTACATATTCCTGATAAAAAAACGTGTAATGATTGGTTAACAAGGATATCTTTACAGTAAATAAAAGCTCTTTTTCGAAATAGATAGAATCATTGCGATCTAATACTATGGAGAAAGAGAAGCTTGGGTACTCTGTGTGAAAGTCATTAAATACTACGAAGCCGTTGAAGTATGCTTTTAGCTGTTTCTCAAATTCAATTCTAGGTGCGGGAATGCTATTCTCGTGTAATTGAATGACCTTATTCCTGGCAATTTGCGTGGCCTCCAGAAATCCATCATACAGGTCATTTCTTAAGTTAAAGCCTATAGGATAATATTTATGGACAGCTTTTATTAATTTATTTAATAAAACTGGATGATCTATTGTAATTGATATGTTTTTCATAACTAAATTTTTATGGGCAATAAACTGCCAATATTCCTCTCACATTTGAACAGGGACCTGTGCTAAATGTACTGCCAGCTTGAAATGCTGATAATGCTATAAGAATTTGTGCTTTTAAAGATCCTTTTATGGCAGTTTCTGTATAAGGAATAGCGCCATATTTAACTTGAGCTATAACTAATTCAACAGCAATATTATATGCAGTATTAAAAGCTATAGAAGCACGTGGACCAATTGTATTATAGGATGGAATTGAAAAACAAGTATTGGACCATACAACAGGGATTCTTATTGAACTGCCCGTTGGTGGAGTTATAGTCATAGTAAACCCCAAAACATTTACTCCACCGGTGTAGGAGTCGCCAATCTTTAGCATTGGTATTGTAGTACAAAGTATTGCATAGTTGTTAAAAGTCACAGTCGCACCACCGACAAAATTAGCAAGATTTCCTCCATAGTTTCCACCAATTAGCCCACTACCGCCATTGCTACCTACACCATAATTTCCGATAATTACATTCTCATCAAGTTGACTTGTACTGTCACTGCCTTTACCACTAACCCCACCCTGAACGGACATTATATTATTTGGTGTGTAGAGATAGGATACCTCTTTTGTTATAGTTTTTCCATTTGAGTCCTGTTGGAAAGTTCTCAAATATTGGTCCTTCCTGGCACTCTCTTTTTTTGAAGACTTTTGTAAGGGGGTAGTTTTGTCGTCAAGCTTTGAAAAAATAGCTACTTTATCAGTGCTTTTAAGACCTTTGTGAAATAAGCTGCCCTCAATCCATCTATAATTTAAATCATATTGTATTATAGCACCATCAAAACCATTAATGGATGATTGACGATAATTAGGGATTAGGGTGCTTAATTTTTGATTTACGGCATACTTAAATCCAATGAATTCAACGATTCTACCGCTTGCAATATCATTATCCAATGATTCAAAAAGATAGAATCTTCTGATATTTACCGATTTATTGTTGACATAGTTTTCAATAGTAGGTACAACAACAATGTCAGTTCCTTCTGGCGATTTTACTGTCCATGAATCTCTCCATTGTGGTTTTAATTCTATCCAGCTATCGGTTTTCTCAATATACTTTGTAGTTTGACCTAGAACAGCATTATTCCAAATCTTGGCAGATTCTAAAAGACTTGAGGGAATTTTTGGTTTTTCCTCAGTAATAAGATTATTAAATTCTTTTCGGCAGGCAAAGATCAATAGACATACTCCAAAGAGTACGGCGAGCATTAATAGAGTGCGTTTTTTCATTTTTAAGGAGCTATTTGTTTAGAGTAAAATCCATATATAATAAATGTAATAAAGACATTAATTTTATAATAGCTACTTAACGGAAATCTGCTTTAAAAAGAGAGGAGAACGTTCGAAGATAACGGATATGAGCAGCATTTTATACAGAGGCAACGTATTACCTAAATTAGATATAAATTTGATAATTACAAATTTTATTTTAAATAAAAGTTAACTACTAATTTTTTATACCTCTTATTAGGATCAAATACCCATTTTTCTTGGCCTGGCAGAAGAAAAAGTTAGATTTAATCGAATTATCTTAAAAAAATTTTATACTCTTTGCTGGTGAACGGAATTAATCAGTGGCCGAAAGCTCTGTCAGTTGCCAATTAATGATCAAGTTCTTCAAAAGAATGTACAGAGTTACATAATTCCACAAAGGATTTGATAGTGCTTTCTTTTCATTCCATGGAAATTTGTAGATCATGCCTGGCCATTATACTGAACTGTCAGTTCTATTGGTAACCGGGCTTTTAACCCTTGCATATACCTGTTATCTAGTTGCAATAATTGTTGTATTCAGGACTATTTGAATCAGTATAGCGAAGCTTCCAGGAAAGTTTTTTTATTTGGCAAATCCGCAACCTAAATTGCGAAGGTCTTTTTTTGAACTTATCACAGCGTTTATAGCTTTTAGAAGGTTTAAGATCATCATTACCTCTGGATAACGTTCTTTGATTAATGATAATTCAAAAAGTGGTTCGGATTTAACCTTCCGACGTACAAATTTCTTCCTTCGCACTTTCTGCAATATATGACATTTTCTTATGGCGAAGTCCAGAGTAATATCAAAAGGAATACCCATATCTTTTCGATGAATAGCGCTTCTTAAGATCAACAGATATAGATCAGATTCAACAGCTTTTAAAGCGGTAAACAAATCACTAAAGGCAATTTCCTGAAGATCAGTGGAACATAATGATACCAGTTGTTCTGGAGAAAGTTCAAGTATTTTTTTGACGCTTTTGAATGATTTTCCATATTCTGAGTTTTATAAGTGAAATTTGGCATGTGCTTTCTTTTTAGTTAGGGTTTACCTTTACTATCTTTGCACCAATTGTTTGGCGCAAAATGTTTGGAATTTTACAGGGTTTTCTTTTTAGTTAATATAAATTTTGTCCCCGTTTTGTCCTCTTTTTTATAAAAACCACCCTAATACACGAATAAACGACGATGGACGAAAAAATAATCTTTTCAATGGCGGGAGTAAATAAGATTTACCCCCCTCAAAAACAAGTATTAAAAAACATATACCTTTCATTTTTCTACGGAGCCAAAATTGGTGTTATTGGTCTTAACGGATCAGGTAAATCATCTGTATTAAAAATTATTGCAGGAATTGACAAAGCATTTCAGGGTGAAGTTGTATTCTCACCAGGTTATACTGTTGGTTACCTTGCACAGGAACCAGAACTTGATGAGAACAAAACTGTTCGTGAAGTTGTAGAAGAAGGCGTTGCAGAAATCACGGCTATTCTGAAAGAATACGAATCTATCAATGAGCAATTCGGTTTGCCTGAAGTTTATGAAGATGCAGATGCCATGGATAAACTGATGACCAAGCAAGGCGAACTGCAGGACAAAATTGATGCAGTAAACGCATGGGAGCTTGACAATAAACTGGAACGTGCAATGGACGCTTTACGTTGTCCTGATCCTGACACTAAAATTGGTGTTTTATCAGGAGGTGAGCGCCGTCGTGTAGCGATGTGCCGTTTACTATTACAAGAGCCGGATGTGCTATTACTGGATGAGCCAACCAATCACCTTGATGCAGAAAGTATCGACTGGCTGGAGCAATTCCTGAAAGATTACAAAGGAACAGTTATCGCTGTAACCCACGATAGATACTTCCTTGATAATGTGGCAGGATGGATTCTTGAACTTGACCGCGGAGAAGGTATTCCATGGAAAGGTAATTACTCCTCATGGTTAGATCAGAAAGCAAAACGTTTATCACAAGAAGAAAAAACAGAGAGCAAACGTCAGAAAACATTGGAGCGTGAGCTGGAATGGGTTCGTATGGCACCAAAAGCCAGACATGCAAAATCTAAAGCACGTTTATCCAACTATGATAAACTGGCCTCAGAAGACTCTAAAGAAAGAGAAGACAAACTGGAGCTGTTTATCCCGGCAGGGCCCAGATTGGGTAATGTCGTGATTGAAGCGAATAATGTTACTAAATCATACGGAGACAAGATCCTTTTTGAAAATCTGAGTTTCTCTTTACCTCCAGCAGGAATTGTAGGTATTGTTGGCCCTAACGGTGCGGGTAAAACTACCTTGTTCCGTTTGATTACTGAGCAGGAAACACCAGATGAAGGGACTTTCAGAGTTGGTGAAACTGTAGCCTTAGGTTATGTCGATCAAATGCACAATGACCTTGATGGCAATAAGACTGTCTATGAAAACATTACTGACGGACTTGATAACATTATGTTAGGAAACAAATCAGTTAGCGGACGTGCTTATGTCTCAAAATTCAACTTTAATGGCGGTGATCAACAGAAGAAAGTAGGCATATTATCAGGTGGAGAGCGTAACAGGGTACATTTGGCCATTACTTTGAAAAAAGGAGCCAATGTATTATTACTGGATGAGCCAACCAATGATATCGATGTAAATACGCTGCGTGCACTGGAAGAAGCATTAGAAAACTTTGGTGGTTGTGCAGTAGTCATCAGTCACGACAGATGGTTCTTAGACCGTATCTGTACGCATATTCTTGCCTTTGAAGGGAATTCACAAGTTTACTTCTTTGAAGGTAACTACAGTGATTACGAAGAAAACCGTAAGAAACGCTTAGGCGATGTAACCCCGCACAGAATCAGGTACAAGAAATTAGGCTAACAGACAAAGTTACTTAGTCTTTTTATGACCGAAGTTCTGTAAACGGTAATTAAAACTAACAAGGAAATATCTGGTAATTTGATTATACTGACTATCAGTAATCGAATTATCAGATATACTTCTAACCAGGTTATTTCCCTGGTTCAATAAATCATAAGCTTGTAAAGAGATGGTTCCCTGCCTGTTCTTAAACAAGATCTTCTCCAAACTTAGATTAATCAGCATTGGATTCGCTACAGCCAGCGAATAACCTGAATTTATCTTCTTGGAAACATCAGCACTCAAAGAAAAATTTTTATTCAGAAAAGCACGGCCGCTCCAGTTAAATTGCCAGGTTTCAATATTTCTCAACTTCAGTAATTCAATAGAATAACGGTTACTGCTATAGGTATAAGTAGCAGAAGTCGTTAAAATTAACCTGCGCTGATTCATCCTGAATTTCAAAGACTGTGAAAAATTGATATTTCTATTGGTATTCAGATCATTATTAGCATATGAAATCATATTTATATAATCAAATGTGCCTCTTAATTCTGCATTAAATTTGTTCCTGGCGAACGGCAGCGCATAAGAGTACATACTCCCTACCAGGTATGCGCCATTCGCGTTCTCATAATGCGTTTCCTGCTTTAAGCTATTTAAGGTGTCTTTGATTAAAACCACATTACTAACCACCTGATCTTCTACCACAGAGCCGTTTAATGCGAGCTGCAAGGTAGAACCCGTAAGTTCGTCGGTATGCTGATAGGTCAGATTTCCAGCATGTGTAAAACTGGATTTCAGATTAGGATTTCCAATGATCACATTCTGAAGATTCGTAATATTTGGCACCGGCTGCAACTGGTAAAAATCGGGAGCGGTACTGCTTCCGCTATAAACAAAAGCTAAATTGTCCCAATTAGATAAATTATAGCTCAAATTGACTATGGGTGATAAATTAAGTTCAAAATGACTGATTTTAACTTCATTCCCTGCATACTGCCCGGTAAGCTGACTCGGCTGCAAGGTAAAACCAAGACTATAATTGAGCCGCTCGGCCTGGTAACGGTAATTCACAGCAAAACGCTGGAAAAGAAAAGCCGAAGAGTAAATAGAACTCAGAGAATCTACAACAGTACTATTACCAATACTGTTATCTACCTTTGTATACAAGCTATTCCTGGTTTTACTCATCGAGAAGAAATACGAAAAATCTATATTCCTCTTTACTAAAGAGTCATGATCAGACCTTAAAGGTTCACTATACCTGAAGTCGGCTGTGACCAGGTTTGTTCTGTTTTCCGCATCAATAAAGCGATTCACAATGGAATCTTTAACCAGTTGACCCTGCCTGTTATAATAGCTTAGTTTGTTCCGCAAATCATCCTGAACCTGATTAATCCCGCTACTCACCACCACTCCTGCAGACATACTTCTTCCCGGTTTATCCATACTCCTTGCCCAAACAAAATTACCATTCAGACTGGGTGTTTTAGTGTTCGAGCCACTCTGGCTATGCAAATCCTGTCTGATCAATCCTGTTTGCTTAGAAAGAATGTCTCCATCTCTATCCTTTACGGCCATAGAACCGCCCAGGGAGGCCTGAAAATAGCTCTTATTCGCTATGGATTGTACATTGAAATTAATATTATGAGTATTGTCAGCTGAATTGCCGGAAGACTGTGCCTTATTTAAAATTGTTCCATCGGTCGTTACTGTTTCAGTCGAATTCAGCTGGTCGGAGATGTTCTTATTATAACCATAATTATAAGCTGCACTTGCAGTTATCCCACTTGACAACTTATCTCTGTAATTCACACCCGCTGTTGCGGCGGTATTCACTCCTGCTTCGTTATTGGTGTTATTGGAGCTGCTGCTGAATCCAATCTGCTTACTGCCTTCCCATAAGTTGCCATTGCCCTGAAGACCGTAACGTTTATTGGTACCCCCACTAATTAGTGCATTACCAAAAGTCCCTCTGTTTTGTCCAGCCTTGGTTACCAGGTTCAGCATTTTTTGCGATTCCCCGGTTTTCAGCCCTGTAAAATTAGCTTCATCTCCGTAGTCATTAATAATTTCAACCTTATCAACCACACTGGCTGGAAGCTGACTAATAAAGTCCTTCACATTACTGGTAAAAAAGTCTTCACCGTTTACCCTTAATTTTTGCAGGGGTTTCCCCATCGTCGTGGCATTTCCATGCTCATCGACCTCTATACCGGGCAATTGCCTTAATAAATCCTCTACCCTGTCATTTTCAGAAACCTGGTAAAAAGCTGCATTATATTCAATGGTATCACGTTTAATCCTGATAGGCCTGTCCCTGCCATTGATCACGACTTCGTTGAGCAGGTTGGATTCCAGTTCCAGAATAATCATATCCAGGTCCATATTTATTTGCCCGGCTTTAAATTGATATGATTTAGTAAAAGGCTTAAAGCCTACACTCATGACCAGCAGGGAAATCCGGTCAGCTTTAAAACCTGAGAAAACGAATCTTCCGTGGGCGTTGGTGGTCGAAATCAGGGTATCTTTATCTGCAACGATATAAACGTCAGCTCCGGATACTACATCTTTCAAAGAGTCGATTACAGTTCCGGTAAGTCTATGTTCTGTTTGTGCTTTAGCAGAGAGGCTATAGCAGCATATAAAGGCATTAAATAAAATTATACATTTTAAATGAATCAAATTTCCAGGAAATTTTAAAAATCTAATCATTCGTTATGCAATCCAATAGGACATATTCAAAAACGCGATCCTTGTGAGAAGGCAGTATTAAGCCTTCTTTTCACAAGTATAGCAGTTTGTGCCAGTAAATTAACTTTATTTCAAAATATTACAGAACAAGTCCTGAAATTTCACAATTAAAGCAAGTTAATCAATAGTTGGCGGAGTTGATTTCTCCACTCTCGGGCCTCTTTTAAAAATGACTAATCCATTGAGGAAATTACGCAGGATCTGATCACCGCATGGTTTAAAGTTCGGATGGTCTTCACTTCTGAAGAACGACCCCAGTTCACTTTTTGTTACTTTAAAATTTACCAGCTCAAGGATTTTAATAATATCTTCATTATTCAGCTCCAGCGCTACGCGGAGTTTCTTTAAAATGTCATTGTTACTCATAATTACATCGCTACTTCTATCTTCACTTTCTTATTTTTTATTTTCTCATTAGCCAGCGCTGACAGCACCTTATTGACCATACTGCGTTTTACAGCAACATATGAACTCTGGTCTTTAACTTCGATCAATCCGACATCGTCCTTTTCTAATCCGCCTTTTTTAAGTAGTAAGCCTACGATATCAATTTTGTTGACCTTATCTTTTTTACCCGCAGCTATGTATAAAGTTTGCCACTGACTATCTTTTGGTAATTGATAATTACCTTTTAACTTCTCAATTTCTATATCACCTTTCAGAAAAGGATATTTATCTTCCTCAGTCATCATCAGGTAAGCAGTTCCTTTCGCATTCATACGGGCTGTACGGCCATTTCTATGCAAAAAAGCATCTTCTGTATAGGGTAATTGATAATGAATAATATATTCTACTTCCGGAATATCCAAACCGCGTGAAGCCAGATCTGTGGTAATTAATATTTTAATACTTCCATTTCTGAATTTCAGTAAAGCACGCTCTCTTTCATCCTGCTCCATCCCGCCATGAAAAATATCATGCGCAAGATCTTTATCAATCAGCAGGTCACTGATCCGGTCTACTGTTTCTCTGTGGTTACAAAAAAGCAAGGTAGTTTTATTGCCTATTTTACAGATCAGTTCAAATAACGTGTCCAGTTTATCTTCTGCGGTAGTCATTACCTTTTTCAGTTTCAAATCCGGTGCAACCTTTACATCCTTCAGGAAGTTGATTTCTACAGCAGACTTAAGTCCTGTAAAATCAGGAATTACCTCCATTTGTGTTGCAGAAGTAAGCATACGTTGTTTTAAGGAACGCATGTTGCCAATAATATAGGCCATATCTTCCTGGAACCCAAATTCAAGGGCTTTATCAAACTCATCCAGTACCAAAGTGGTTATAGATGATTCATCAAAGTTTTCTTTTCTAAGGTGATAAGCAATCCTTCCGGGCGTACCAATCAATACCGCAGGAGGCTGCTCAAAGTTGTTTCTTTCTGTTTTCACAGGGTGACCGCCATAACAGCAGTTCACTTTAAAACCAGTACCCATTTGTTTAAATACCTGCTCAATTTGTAAAGCAAGCTCCCTTGAAGGAACCAGTATCAACGCTTGTACCCCTTTTGTAGCTGCATCTAAATTTTTTAAAACTGGCAATAAGAAGCCAAGCGTTTTACCAGAACCTGTTGGTGCAAGTAAAACCACATCCTTTCCTTTAGCTGTAGCGGCAATTGCTGCATGCTGCATTTCATTTAAAGAATCGATTTTTAAATTACCCAATACCTTTTCTACCATCATGCCGCAAAGATAAGGGAATTAAGCTAAGATTAGCGCAAAAGGCAATTGACTAAGAAACTGTTCAGGCTTTTCTAATATTTCAGGAACTTTTTCCTGATTTTGCTCATCCGCAGCTGCGCATTCTTTTCTAGTTTCATCAACATGGTACCTCTCTTGGTCATCCAGGAGGTTACTTTATGATTTGCCTGCTGAATTGGGGAATAGATTTTTTCCTCCAGAATATCAAGATATTTAGCATTAGACCTGCTTTGTTGAAGTAAGAAGAATTCATTCATCAGTTCTGTTTTCATCTTTAATAGCTTTAAGTGAGGGCTCAGTTAATTGATTTAACGCACAGCGACTGTACTATAGTATCACCGTTGTTAGCATAAATGTAATAAAAAATAAGCAGGAGATGTATCCTTTATACATTAAAAATAAGGTAAAATGTCCCATAATATTCTTTATGCCAACAAATAGCCCGATAGTTTGTTTCTACTAAATAATATACTAGTAAATACATCAGAAATCACATTTAATGGACAGACACACCTATCAAACAGGAATAATTGGAAACTGTGCCTTTTTAGCGCACATCAACAAAAACACTAATATTGATTGGTTATGCTGGCCAAGATTTGACAGTTCATTTGTTTTCGGCGGACTGCTCGACAAAGAACAAGGCGGAGAATTCTCTATTTTACCTGAAGGGGAATATACTTCAGATCAGCATTATGTTGAAAACACGAATATTTTAAGTACAACCATTACCAGCGAAGAAGGTTCTTACCGGATCACTGATTTTGCACCCAGATTTTATCAGCACGAGCGTTTTTACAAACCGTTAATGTTAATCCGTAAAATTGAACCGCTGGAAGGGAATCCAAGGATTAAAGTAGTTTGTGACCCCGTTTTTAATTATGGGGAAGGAAAACAACAAGGTTCAAGGGGCAGCAATCACATCCAGTTTACCGGAGCTGAAAACGATATGCAGCTCAGCACTAACATTTCACTTTCTTATATTGAAGACGAAAAGTATTTTGCACTTAATGATACCAAATACCTGATCCTGACCTACGGGCATGATTTAGATGCTCCGATTGAAAGTACAGCAGAAAGATTTTTGACCGAAACCCAAAAATACTGGCGCACCTGGATTAAACACTCTACTATAGCGGGCTTTCATCAGTCATTGGTTATCCGCTCCGCTCTTGTCCTTAAAATTCATCAATACGAAGACACAGGAGCGATCATTGCAGCCAGCACAACCAGTTTACCGGAATCCCCAGGAAGTACCCGTAACTGGGATTACAGGTACTGTTGGATGAGAGATACCTATTACGTAATTACCGCGCTGAACCACATTGGTCATTTTGAAGAAATGGAGCGCTATTTCAACTACATCACAGATATTTCCTTCAGAAATGACAAGCGCTATCAGCCACTTTTTGGTATTGCCGGTGAACGTGTGCTTACAGAACGTATCCTGACTAATCTGAAAGGCTATATGGGCAATCAGCCAGTGCGTGTAGGGAATCAGGCTTATGAACATATTCAAAATGACATCTATGGGCAAGTATTGATTTCAATGCTGCCTTTGTATACTGATAACAGGTTTGTTTTTAATGAACGTAAGGATTCTGCAATCTGGCTTGATTATTTACTGACCAAGATTGAAAGTACCATTGATGAAAAAGATGCTGGAATCTGGGAATTCCGGAACCTCGCCAATATGCACTGTTATACAAATTTATTTCAGTGGGCAGGTGCAAGTGCAGCTTTAAAAATGGCGAAGACTATTGGCAACAAAGAATTCGAAGAACGCGCAAGTTTACTGATTGACCGTGCAGCGGCACATATAGAAGCTTGTTACGATCCGGAAAGAAAAGTATATAACCATGCTGTAGGCAGTGCGCATTTAGACGCAAGTACTTTACAGCTGATCCTGATGAATTATCTCGACCCCAGTTCACAGCGTGCAAAAGATCACCTGATTGCTTTGGAACAGGAACTTAAAGGGGCAAATGGTCTGTTTTACCGTTACCGTCATACGGATGATTTTGGCAAACCAAAAACGACCTTCCTGATCTGTGCTTTCTGGTATGTGGAAGCGCTGGCGATAGTCGGCAGATTAGATGATGCAGTCCGGGAATTTGAATTACTGATCGGTTATGGCAATCATCTTGATCTTTTCGCAGAGGATGTAGATGAAAATGATGGCAGTCAATGGGGTAATTTCCCGCAGGCTTACAGCCACGTAGGCCTGATGAATGCCGCACACAGAATCGCTATTAAACTCGACAAGCCCGCTTTCTTATAGAAAACGGGCTTGCTTATATATTTTGAGGGAGTTCGTTAGTTTGCTGCCAATGTTTTCAGGAACTCACGTACTTCCACAAAATCTCTTAAGTAATATCTTGCTGCTGAAATATTGCTTCCTACTTTAATCGTATAATCTTCTGGCTTCAGCGCTTTGAAAATATCTTCATCTGTATGGTCATCGCCCAGTGCAATAATAAAATCAGGATGACTACCATACAACCAGGCTAAAGTAGCTTTCCCTTTATTCACTTCTACATTTTTAAACTCGATCACTTTATTACCTGGCATCATCTGCAAGCCTTTATCGGCAACTGTTGCACCCAGATGGTTAATGATCTCGTTCGCCCTGAGCTCTCCTAAGCCTTCTTCTACTTTACGGTAATGCCAAACCAGTGAATAACTCTTTTCTTCAATGAAAGAACCCGGAGTACGGTCTGTATAAGTATCCAGCACGGTACTTATTTCCTGTTTCCAGCGGTCAGTCAGCAATGGCAAAGACTTCCATTCCTGCTGCTGGTGTTTTTGCCATGCGCCATGTTCAGCAATTAAACCCAATTTCAAATGTCCAAACCACTGTTCCAGTGTCTGATGTCTGCGTCCGCTGACGATGACTACCTGATTTGCCGGATCAGCAGACAATTGTTCCAGTATATCATATAATTCTTTATCGGGCGAAGCTTTATCAATATCTCCGTTAAAACCAACAAGAGTTCCGTCATAATCCAGAAAAATAAACCGGTCCTGAGCTATCGAATAAGCCTCCGCTATCTGTTCCCGTATTGCTTTTACCGCATGTTTAGTTAACAATGACTCTTGCATCTGTTTAACTTCAGCTAACTTATCCATAAAATTCTTGACCCAAAGGTGTATATCAAATTTCTTTACAATGCCTCTCATCACAGACATTCTTGTCCGCTGCTCCGTAACAGGCATATTGATCGCTTTAACAATAGCCCGCATTACATCCCCAATATTATTAGGGTTTACAATCAGCGCATCATTTAGTTCTTTAGAAGCCCCGGCCATCTCACTTAAAATAAGTACCCCGGTATTTTCTACCCTGCTGGCTATATATTCTTTGCTGACCAGGTTCATTCCGTCGCGCATCGGGGTTACCAAACAAATATCTGCTGTGTAATAGAGTGCAGATAAAAATTCTACAGGAAAAGAACGGTAAAAATAATGTACCGGTAACCAATTTAAAGTTCTGAAATGCGCATTGATATTTCCTACGAGCTGATCAATCTGATCTTTTAATTCTCTGTATTGCGCAACTGTATCCCTGGATGGCACAACTATCATATACAATGATAATTGCCCTATATATTCAGGATGAGTTTCCAGCAGCAATTCATAAGCCTGTAAACGCTGTAATATTCCCTTGCTGTAATCCAGCCTGTCAATGGTTAAGATAATTTTGCATTCCTGCATCGTCTCTTTGAGAGAAAGCACATGTTCAGCAACCAGCGGATCATCAGTCAGCTTCTCAAATTTATCCGCATCAATTCCCATCGGAAAAGCTTCTACTACAATCTGCCTGTCTTTAAAGGTGACTACATTATTTGATACTTTTGCTGAGGATAAACGTGAAGCTGCACTTAGAAAATGTCTGACGTCGTCAAAAGTGTGGAAACCAAGCAAATCTGCGCCAAACATTCCGCCAATCAATTCTTCCCGCCATGGAATCAGGCGAAACATTTCATACGAAGGAAAAGGAATATGCTGGAAAAAACCAATGATGACATGAGGCTGTGCGTCTCTTATCAATTGAGGAAGCAATAAAAGCTGGTAATCATGTATCCAGACTGTATCATCTTCATTCAGATGTGCAGTAACTACTGCTTTAAACTTATCATTTACACTTTGATAGAAATCCCAATAGGTTTGTTCAAAATGTGCATAGGTAACCATATAGTGAAATACGGGCCATAAAACTTCGTTGGAAAATCCTTCGTAATAAAGGTTGATTTCATCAGGAGTTAAAAATACGGGGATCAGATTGAGTTCAGCGAGCTTTTCAGTAACTTCCTGCTGCCGTTCTTCAGGAACATCAATTCCAGGCCATCCTACCCATACATTATTCCCTTTTTTATAAACCGATCCTAAACCGGTAGCTAAACCTCCTTCACTTGGACTAAGGAGATACTCCCCATTTTCTTCTACTATTTTAACGGGTAATCTATTTGAAACTATAATTGTTTTATTCACCATGTTATAGCCTGATTAACATGATTCCTTACATATTGTTTTAATTTTTATGTATTAAAGAAATTACACAAGTTAACTTTTCAACATCCAACCTGTTGACAACTATCTGATTGTTAGCAAATAAACAATAAATAATTAATGTATCTTTAACATAATCACCTTAATTTTAGGAAACCTGAATACGGGTTGTTCTTTAACACCAATAACGTATGACCTGGAAAAAATTCAACGGCGAAGTGATCCACTTGCCAATTTTAGAAGAAGTAGAAAAAGCTATCATCAGAGAAACCGAAAAAGGCTATCATCTTAAAGTATGCGTGGGTACAGATTCGCAGGTTAAAGGTGCTTACACTGATTTTGCTACAGTGATTGTTCTGCTAAGAGAACAACATGGAGGTTTCATGTACATCCATCAGGAAAAGACCACGCAACAAATGAGTATTAAAGAAAGAATGCTCATTGAAGTACAAAAATCCATAGAAACTGCTTATGCAGTCTGTGATCTGCTGGACTTGTATGACGTGGATCTTGAAGTACATGCAGATATTAATACCAATCCTATGTTCAAGTCTAACAAAGCATTGAACGAGGCCATGGGATATATCCTGAGCATGGGGTTTATTTTCAAAGCTAAACCAGAGGCTTTTGCCAGCTCAACCTGTGCAGATAAAATGGTTCATTAAGCAAACAGGCCTACCAGCTTTTAGTAGAAATCAAACGACCGGTTTGATGAAGTGGTTTGGCTTGTTGCGCTTCAGACAGATATGCTTTGAACTCGGCAGCAAGGGCAGACGATTGTCTTCCTGCCTCACTCACAAAGGCAGACCACTCTCCCGCATTTAACTTACCCGGGCTTTTCTCCAGTGGAATCCCTTTTACCGTTGCAGGAACAAAATTACCATAGCGATCCCTTTGATAAGGAATAAATAAGAAATCCGTGAGCCAGAATCTATACCGCTCGCCTTTAATTTCAAATCTGAAATTATACAATATCTCTCCGCTGGGATGCGACAATACATACGCAGTTTTATTAATCACGAATTTACCACGCTGTTCCAATGCTGTACTGTCAACCGCAAAAGGGTCCATCTTTTTCAGCTTAAAGAATGCTTTCGCCCTGAAAGCCAGAGAATCCGCAGATACAGGAAGCTGGGTCACGACTTCATAATGGATGTATTTCCCGATTTCATCTTTTTGTAACTCTTTGATTGCTTTGGCCTCCTGAGCAAATGCACCAGAGATGATCAGCAGTAAGAATAGAAATAGAAAGGCACCAGGCCATAAGACCTGGTACATTTCATGGTTATAGTTGAATTTAAAATGCATATACCGCAGCTAATGAAAATTGTGAAGCATTTTTTGTAGGGTCAAGATTATTCTTGATGAACCTTGCCGTTGAACCATTATCAAACCTGACCTCAGGTATAAATGTTAATCCGCCCGCTTTTAAATTTGCAGTTAGCGTAATCGATTTAACATTTGATCCTTCCAGATCAGGAACATCTTTCGTTTTGAAATATTCTCCTCTCAGCCCTAAAGAAAAATTCGTTGTAAAAGCATTTTGCAAATAAAGCGCAGCCCCGCTATATCCCCCATTGTTATTGGTTACTGAATAATCAGCAGCATTTAAACCAATCTTTACTTTCTCCGTTACCTGATAAGAAGTCGTTAAATCATAAATTGATCCCGTCCCTGTCGCTCCGGATGCTCTCCCGGTTAATAAATTCAGGTAAGCTGTCCATCCTTCAACGGGAACAACGGTCAATTGAGCCCCAAAATGCGTCACTCCATTCACGTCTTTATAAGCATTCCAGTCATTGAATAATCCGACCATTAAAGCAATTTTCGGAGAGAAGGTATAATTCGCTCTGATTCCTGCATTCTGAAAAGGACCATTCGTAAAAAGATACGAAGTAGAATAATTAAAATTACCAGTAGGCACGATTACTTCATAACCAATAAAAGTGCTCATATAACCTGCAGTAAGCGCTAGTTTATTGGTTACTGCATAAGACATGTACAAATTCTGTATATGAAAAGAATTGTCAGCATTATTAGTTTCTCCTTCACCGTTAGGGATTGAGCCATATTGCCCACGCGGGCCAAATGACAACTCTCCTACAAAAGAAGCTTTTCCTGTAGTTTTCTTTAAAGCCAGGTCAAGCATTCCGATAGACACTGAATTCTGGTCATTTGCAAAGCTCGTCCCAATATTAGGCTTTTTAGAGAAATCATACTTGTAATAAACATCCGCCGATCCCGAGATCTGCAACGGCGATGAAGCGGGCGTTTCCTGAGCGTAAGTGGCAGCGCTCATGGTAAGGGCAGAAAGCGTGAAAAAAGATTTAATCTTCATAGTGGTTAGTTAGGTTGGTTGAGGTTGCAAAGGTTGGTTGGTTGGTTGGTTGGTTGGTTGGTTGGTTGAGGTTGCAAAAGTTGGTTATTAGGATCAGGACAATGGAGAATTCTCCATTTCAAGCCCGGTTGAAGAGACAATCAAAGTACCCTGAGAATATTTTTCATTATGCTGACTTGCGTCAAGACCTTCTTCTTCTTCTTCTGAGGTTACACGGATCGGCTGAATTACATTTATTAATTTGAAAATCAGGAAGGATACCACAAAGCTGAAGGTGGCTACAATCAGTACCCCTTTCAATTGTGTTAAAAAGAAATCCGCATTTCCATAAAACAAACCATCTGCGCCCGCAGCATTTACAGTTTTAGTGGCAAATACCCCTGTCAGTAACATCCCTACAATACCACCTACACCATGACAAGGAAATACATCTAATGTATCATCAAGACTGGTTTTAGATTTCCACATCACTGCCAGGTTAGAAATAATAGCCGCAGCAACACCTATAAAAATACTATGTGGAATAGCCACGAATCCTGCGCCCGGAGTAATCGCAACCAGACCTACTACTGCACCAATACAAAATCCAAGTACCGATGGTTTTTTACCCATTAATACATCAAAAAACATCCACGATAAACCTGCCGCTCCCGCTGCAATATTTGTAGTTGCGAATGCAGATACAGCCAGACTATTTGCACCTAATGCTGAACCTGCATTAAATCCAAACCAGCCAAACCACAACAGTCCTGTACCAATTAATACATAAGGGATATTTGCAGGTGGAATTTCCTGATGATCCTGGTGAACTTTTCTTCTCTTCAATACAAGCGCGCCTGCAAGTGCAGCCATTCCGGCAGAAATATGAACAACTGTACCACCGGCAAAATCCAGTACCCCCATTTTAAACAGGATACCGTCAGGATGCCATGTCCAGTGTGCCAGCGGTGAATAAACAAAGATGGCGAACAGTACAATAAATAAGATATAAGAAGTAAAACGTATACGTTCAGCAACTGCTCCTACCACAAGTCCAGGAGTAATAATAGCGAACATCAGCTGAAATAATGCAAATAAGGTTAAAGGAATTGTTGGTGCAAGGCTCCATGCCGGACCGGAATTCACTCCCTGGAAAAACAGAAAAGTTAATGGATTTCCAATCAGGCCGTGAATACTTTCTCCAAATGCAAGACTAAAACCTACTGTAACCCATAATACACTGATTATACCTGCCGAAACTATACTTTTAATCATCGTGGAAAGCACATTCTTTCTGTGTACCATTCCACCATAAAAGAAAGCAAGGCCCGGTGTCATTAGAAAAACGAGTGCAGTGGCTACCAAAATCCATGCAATATCAGCTGCATTATATTTACCAGCTTCAAAATCGGCATGTAATGGAACAAAAAGTGCTGCAATTGCAACAATTGCAAGAACAACGAACGGAATTACCTGTTTAAATAGAACTTTATTCATATATATTATATTTTTAATGGTTTATTAGTTGATTTATTACATTATTAACATAAAAATAGTAATAAACTTCAACAATTAACAACATTACAAACAAAATATAACAAAATATGGATCATTTTGGATCACAAAACCACAAAAACAACAAAAATAACTTCAATAAAAATGAATTATTAGAATTTACAGCCTGAATAATTCTCATTATTTAAGATAAATTCAAAAAACAACCTGAAAATATATGATAATTGTTTTTATTTCATTTCACAGTAAAAAACACAAACAAGACGGTAGTTTAAATTGTTAATTCCTGTATTGCTACCTTTGCAATACAAATTATGAAAGCATTCCACCTTAAATTCTCTCAATTCCTGCCAATCAGCTTACCTGAAGCATGGGATTTCTTCTCTTCCCCAATGAATCTGGCCAAAATAACCCCAAAAGAAATGGCTTTTACGGTCACCTCGCCAATTCAATCAGACGAAAAGATGTATCCAGGAATGATTATTACTTATAAGGTATCTCCCGTTGCGGGAATCAAGTTAAACTGGATGACAGAAATCACCCAGGTATCAGATCAAAAATACTTTATTGACGAACAACGATTTGGCCCCTATAAATTCTGGCATCACCAGCATCATTTCAAAGCTGTGCCCGGAGGTGTGGAAATGACAGATATATTAACCTATGGATTACCGATGGGAATTTTCGGAAATATAGCAAACAGCGTATTTGTAGCCCGCAAATTACAGCAGATTTTTAATTTCAGAAAGCAGAAAACAATTGAATTATTCGGAGATTATACCGCAGCCACTGCCGGCACATAGGCAGAGCCCTGTACTATCCCTCTTTTTTCGATTTCCCTGTCTATATAAGTTTGAATAGACGATTTATTTAAACCCCAGTTTGGTGCAATCAATAAATCCCAGTCAGAAATACCGAACAGACGCTGAATAACAACATCCGGTCTTAATAAAGGGATCAGCTTACACAACAGATCTGTGTATTCTTCGAGCGTAAACAATTTAAAAGGCTCTTTCTTGTATTTGGCGCCCATGATAGACCCTTCTACAATATGAAGATGGTGGAACTTCACAAACTTAATTTTCGGGAACTTATTGATCTCATGAATATATTCCAGCATCATCTCTTCAGTTTCCCATGGAAAACCAAAAATAGTGTGCACACAAAGATCAAGCTTACTATTATCCAGTAACTTAACAGCCTCTACAAACTCTGCATGACTGCACCCCCTGTTGATCTGATTTAGCGTATCATCATAAATAGATTCCATGCCCATTTCCAGATCCACATCAAAACGATCGGCATAACTTTCAAGTAAGGCTACTTTTTCCGCATCAATACAATCCGGGCGTGTTCCTACAGAAAATCCGACAACATCTTCACTATTAATAGACAAAGCCTCATCATACATCATTTTTAAATAATGTACCGGTGCGTAAGTATTCGTATTCGGCTGAAAATAAACAATGAATTTATCCGCTTTATAAAATCCTTTACCACGCTCCATTCCCTGCTCCAGCTGCTCTCTGATAGTAGGCAACTTTCTGGAAAGCTCTGGTGTAAAAGAATCTACATTACAATAGGTACAACCTCCATATCCCTTACTACCATCACGGTTAGGGCAGGTAAACCCACCATCAACAATCACTTTGAACACACGCTGTCCTTTATACTTTTCCTTAAGGTGAGTACCGTAATTATTATAACCTTTTATGCCTGAATCTAATGGAGTTCCCAAATTGCTTTTGTATTATTTTTTTTGCAAAAATACACCTTTTAATTTAAAGTTCAAGCCACAGGAAAGCAACATCTGGAGATCAGCCCCTTATAAGCATTAAACAATAAAAGCAATTACTTAATCAGCGCAGGCAGATTTTCACTGTTGCCATTCTTAGTAAACTCAGCATAGCTCTTCTTGATATAGATGATCATTTCATAATCCGACATCTCCATTGTCTCCCTGCGTGATGGCCTGTATTGATCAATGAAACGCTGAAGGGGCTCCCCCTTTAAAGAAGTAACGCGTGTTATCTTTGACTTAGAAAACACCTTATCCACATAATTATTGTCCTCCCCTTTCAATAATCTCTTTTGTAACCTCGACATTGGTGCTTTATTCTTCCCGAACAAATTAATAACCTGTAACACATCAACACCAGCTATAGCCGCAGTGCTCATGGTATTTCTATTATTCTCAGTAAACCGCGGTGACCTTACATAAGCGGATTTCGAAATAAAAATATCCTTCACTCCCGGACTCTTATAAGCAAAAACCGGTAAAAACTCCTGTCTGTATCTCAGTGAATCAAACTCATACTTATTCCTGGCCTCAATCTGCACTTCCTGTAAAATAAAAGGTACAGCCTCCAGCAAAACTACCACAGCCCCCTTATTGGCTTTCAGCGTAAAATAAGAAGTCACATAATTGGCCCGGCTCACCTTTACCACTTCGCCCGCATTAATATCAGACAACCCAAACTCACCCTTTTGATTACTAAAAACAATCCCATAACTCGTCGTGATGGTTGCATTCTCAATCGGTGTCCGGGTATCCTTATCGAAGACAGTACCCAATATCCGCTGTGCAAAAAGCTGACAGGAAAAAGAAAGGACTAACGCTAGAGTAAATATAAATTTCATGCCTGCTGATTTAGGAAACCGTGAATAACTTGATGTTATAAATTTAAACAACTTCTAAATATTATCCCATACAAAACAGCACTTAACACCAAAAAACTTAAGACAAGATGACATTAAAACCGCATACAGCACAAGCATCCGATACTGCTATCCAATTGAGTTATCCGGCCAGCAATCAAAGAGCAATCCTAATAAATAATCAAAAGCTATTCAACCAAGCAATCCAAATTAGCCATCCAACCAGCAATCCTGCAAAATCTGTGAGCCCGTAACCATTTTATCTCTTTTCGCCTCCAGGATTCCTCAATAACATGGTGAAAAATAAAAAACCCGTTATACTATGTTCGGACATTGCATTCGGGCCCACTTCCGGGCCACAAAATGCTAGACGAACATAGTATAACGGGTTTTATTATTTCCCTTTACTTATCCCTTCGGCTTAGAAAAGAAATAAACCGGTATACCTGCGAGCATGATCAGCACCCCCCACCCACACGTACTAAACTTAGTAATCAACAATGCCACACAAATAGCCGCAGCAATTACCATATATAAAGCCGGCAATACCGGGTACCCAAACGCCTTATACGGACGTACCAGATCAGGCCGTTTCCTTCTTAAAATAAATATCCCATAAATAGTCAGGATATAAAAAATCATGACAATGATCACTACATAATCCAGTAAATCACCATACTTGCCCGTTAAACAAAGAAAAGAAGCCCAAATACACTGGAACCACAAAGCCCAGCCCGGTACACTCGACTTGTTCAGCAAAGCCGCCTTCTTAAAAAACAGCCCATCCTTTGCCATCGTATAATAAACCCTTGCCCCAGCCATAATGAGTCCATTATTACAAGCAAAAGTTGAAATCATGATCATTACAGCAATAGTAATCGTGCCCACATCCCCAAAAATATATTGTGCTGCCGCTACAGCCACACGATCAGACTTTGCAAAAGCAATCTCATTTAAAGGCATTACAGAAATGTACATCAGATTCGCTGAGATATAAATCACACTCACGATGAAAGTTCCGAAAAACAAACTTAAACCCACATTACGCTCAGGCCTTTTAATCTCACCAGCAATAAAAGTAACCCCGACCCAGGCATCACTCGAAAAAAGCGAACCCACCATGGCCGCTGCGATACCAGAAAGCAAAGCAGTACCACCAATAGAAACCCACGAACCATTTTGCGCATCAAAAGCCCTTGTATTCCAGGCATCAGCCCAATTCGCATTCCACACCTGCGTATTTGCCGCGATTAAAAAACCACCGGCAATTAACCCCAGCAGCGAGAAAATCTTAATAATTGTCAGAAAAGTCTGTAGAATTTTACTATCCCTCACCCCTCTGCTATTGATATAAGTCAGCAAAACAATCGTAACAATCGAAACCAATTGCGCCGCATTTAAATGAAAAGACCCTATACTATATAAAATATTGGTATCACTCAAAGGCTCATACAAATAAGCAGCAAACTTAGAAAAAGCAACCCCTACCGCAGCGATTGTTCCTGTTTGAATCACCGCAAAAAAGCTCCACCCATACAAAAACGCGATCAGCTTATTATATGCCTCCTTCAAATAAACATACTGACCACCCGCTTTTGGAAACATGGCACTCAGCTCACCATAACTTACCGCTGCCACTACCGTCACCAATCCTGTCAATACCCAGATCAGAATGAGCCAGCCCGCCGAGCCGACCTGCCTGGCAATATCAGCACTTACAATAAATATCCCCGATCCGATCATGGAACCTACAACAAGCATAGTTCCGTCTAAAAGACCAAGCTCTCTCTTAAAAGAGCTATCCTCAATTTCTTTATTCATTAGTTGGTTTGGTTGGTTGATGATTAATCCCTAAGGATGCGCTAATATATTTAAATTCTTAAAATAAAAAGATCAGGCCACAACTATAGCTGTAAATCTTTCAACCACAGCTGATTAATTTGGGAATGTCAGAAACTCTCATTATTTTGTATAATGGTCAAACATACCATCTGCCCAGGAAACCAAATCTAAACAACATATGAATTTTTTACAACAGAACTTAATTTACTTCATCCCCCTTTTTGGCCTCGTTGGGATACTAGTTATGGCCTTCCAAAGTGCCTGGGTAACCCGGCAGGAAGCAGGAGACAAAAACATGTCTGAGCTCGCAGGTTATATAGCAGACGGTGCTATGGCCTTTTTAAAAGCAGAATGGAAAGTACTCAGTTATTTTGTGATTATAGCTGGTATTTTACTGGCCTGGTCCGGTACACTCACCGGCACTGCTGCCAGCCCGATTCACTCCAGTCCCATTATCGCTGCAGCTTTTCTTATCGGTGCAGTATTTTCAGCTTTCGCAGGCTATTTAGGAATGCGCATCGCAACAAAGGCCAATGTCAGAACCACACAGGCCGCCAGAACAAGCTTAGCGCAGGCACTAAAAGTTTCCTTCAGAGGGGGAACAGTGATGGGATTTGGTGTTGCAGGTCTGGCCATTCTGGGTCTGGGTACCCTGTTCATTATCCTTTACCATACCTTTGTACATCCCGGATCTCCGGAATCTTCAGCAGAATTGAAAAAGACTATTGAAGTACTCGCAGGTTTCTCACTCGGCGCAGAAAGTATTGCCCTTTTCGCCAGAGTTGGCGGAGGAATTTATACCAAAGCAGCAGACGTTGGAGCTGACCTTGTAGGAAAAGTAGAAGCAGGAATTCCCGAAGACGATGTACGTAACCCCGCAACCATTGCAGATAATGTAGGAGATAACGTAGGTGATGTAGCCGGTATGGGCGCAGATTTATTCGGCTCTTACGTAGCTACTATTCTGGCAACAATGGTATTAGGACAAGAAATTATTTCCGAAGACCTGTTTGGAGGTATGGCTCCCGTACTCTTACCCATGCTGATTGCAGGTCTGGGATTAATATTCTCTATCGTGGCTTCCCTGTTTGTTAAAATCAAGAAAGAAACTGATAGCGTACAAAGCGCATTAAACATAGGTAACTGGCTATCTATCATATTAACCGCAATTGCCTCTTATTTTGCCGTTCGCTGGCTGTTACCCCCGGTTATGTCTATCCGCGGATTTGAGTTCACTCAGCTATCCGTTTATTATGCGATACTAATCGGCCTGGCTGTTGGCACATTGATGAGCCTGATTACAGAATACTATACCGCAATGGGAAACCGTCCGGTAAACTCAATTATTCAGCAATCTTCTACCGGTCATGCGACCAATATTATTGGCGGACTTTCTGTCGGTATGGAATCCACCGTATTACCTATTCTGGTACTCGCTGCCGGAATATACAGCTCCTATTACTTTGCAGGTTTTTACGGCGTAGCTATTGCAGCAGCCGGAATGATGGCTACCACAGCTATGCAGCTGGCTATTGATGCTTTTGGGCCAATTGCTGATAATGCAGGAGGAATAGCAGAAATGAGTGGATTACCAAAAGAAGTCAGAGAACGTACAGATATGCTTGATGCCGTAGGTAATACAACTGCAGCTACCGGAAAAGGCTTTGCAATTGCCTCAGCAGCGCTAACCTCCCTTGCCCTGTTTGCTGCATTTGCAGGAATTTCAGGTATCACCTCAATTGACATCTATAAAGCAAATGTACTGGCAGGCCTATTCGTAGGCGGCATGATTCCCTTCATCTTCTCTTCTCTTTGTATTGCGGCAGTAGGCCGGGCAGCGATGGCCATGGTACAAGAAGTGAGAAGGCAGTTTAAAGAAATTCCGGGGATTATGGAATATAAAGCCAAACCAGAGTATGAAAAATGCGTCGCCATTTCTACCGAAGCCTCTATTCGTGAAATGATGCTTCCCGGAGCAATCGCCTTAATCGTACCTGTTATTGTTGGCTTTACTTTTGGCCCCGAAGTGCTCGGAGGTCTGCTTGCAGGCGTAACCGTTTCGGGTGTTTTGATGGGAATCTTCCAGTCCAATGCCGGCGGTGCATGGGATAATGCGAAGAAATCTTTTGAAAAAGGAGTTATGATTGAAGGTAAAATGGAGTATAAAGGATCAGACCCGCACAAAGCATCTGTAACCGGCGATACCGTAGGAGATCCATTCAAAGATACCTCAGGCCCATCAATGAATATTCTGATCAAACTCATGTCTATCGTTTCGCTGATCATTGCACCACATATTGCTGTAGGGATTATTAACCCCGGTACAACAGAGATCAGGAAAGAAATACAAATCAGTAAATCGACTGACTCCAAAGGAAAAATTAAGATCGATACCGTTAAAAATGTGACAGATACTCTGATTCATCCTTAATCAATCCATATATTGTTCTGAATAAAAGGGATTTCCAAAACAAATCCCTTTTATTTTTAAATATATTTTAATTAGGTTTGGTCCTGAACTAACCCATAAAAAAATAAACAACGAAACTTACTATGTTATTTAAAAAATCTATCCCACAACTATTAGCTGAAGCAAATGAGAGTGGCGAGGGCACTTTAAAGCGTACCCTAACCAGTTTCAATCTCGTAGCCTTAGGCGTCGGTGCTATTATTGGTGCAGGATTATTCTCCCTTACAGGTATTGCATCAGCAGATAATGCTGGCCCGGCGGTAATCCTGTCTTTCATCATTGCCGCAGTTGGTTGTGGATTTGCAGGTCTTTGTTATGCAGAATTTGCTTCTATGATTCCAGTGGCAGGTAGTGCCTATACTTACTCTTATGCTACTATGGGAGAATTTATGGCCTGGATTATTGGATGGGATTTAGTCCTTGAATATGCATTAGGTTCAGCTACAGTTGCCTCCAGCTGGTCTCAATATTTCTCTCAGTTCCTGCTGGAATTCGGCATCCATTTCCCCACGAGCCTGTTACACGGACCATGGGAAGGTGGAATTGTCAATCTGCCGGCAATTATAATCGTTTGTTTATTATCCTTACTGCTGATGAGAGGTACCAAAGACTCTTCCTCTGTCAATAACGTATTGGTTATTGTGAAAGTTTCTGTAGTCCTGATCTTTATTGTTTTAGGATGGAGCTTTATCAACCCAGCCAATCACCACCCGTTCATCCCGGTTAACCCAGGTGAAGAAGCTGTTAAAGCAGGGACTAAAGGTTTCTTTGAATTCTTTGCCAGTGATGACTTCGGACACTTCGGTATCAGTGGAATTCTGCGTGGTGCAGGTGTTGTTTTCTTTGCCTTTATCGGTTTTGATGCCGTTAGTACAGCAGCACAGGAAGCTAAAAACCCACAAAAAGGGATGCCAATCGGTATTATCGGTTCATTGGTTGTCTGTACCTTATTATATGTATTGTTCTCCTACGTGATGACAGGACTGGAAAACTATACCAAATTTGCCGGTGATGCCAAACCAGTTGCTACAGCCTTCGCGCAAACAGGATATACTTTCTTAAACCGCTTTTTAATGATAGCCATTCTTGCTGGTTATACCTCAGTAATACTGGTACTGCTCTTAGGACAAAGCCGTGTATTCTACAGTATGAGTAAAGACGGATTATTGCCTAAAGTATTCTCAGAATTACATCCTAAAAATCAGACTCCATGGAAAACCAACCTGGCATTCATGGTCTTCGTTAGTATTTTTGCAGGTTTTGTTCCGGTATCAGACTTAGGGCACATGGTGAGTATCGGTACTTTATTTGCTTTCTCATTAGTTTGTATTGGTGTATTGATTTTAAGAAAAACAGATCCTGGACTGGACAGACCTTTCCGTACCCCATGGGTTCCGTTCGTACCTGTTATGGGTATTATTGTTTGTGTACTGATGATGGCTTCCCTACCAATTGTAAGCTGGGAACGTTTAGCGATCTGGATGGCTTTAGGTGTAATCATTTATATGGCTTACAGTAAAAAACACAGTAAGATCAGAAAAGAGTACAAAGGATAAACATTTATATCGGTGACACACACAAGGTTAATCCTTGATTGCTCCATATATTATATTGAATAAAAGGGATTTTCAGCGAGAATCCCTTTTATTTTTAAATATATTTTAATTAGGTTTGAAATTGAATTAACCCTATCCTAAAAACAAAAAACTTAAAACTATCCATTAACTTATGTTATTTAAAAAATCTATCCCACAACTATTAGCTGAGGCAAATGAGAGTGGCGAGGGTACACTAAAACGTTCTTTAACCAGTTTCAACTTAGTTGCCTTAGGCGTTGGTGCTATTATTGGTGCAGGATTATTCTCCCTTACAGGTATAGCAGCAGCTGATAATGCTGGTCCGGCAGTAATACTCTCTTTCATCATCGCTGCAGTTGGTTGTGGATTTGCAGGTCTTTGTTATGCAGAATTTGCTTCTATGATTCCAGTGGCAGGTAGTGCCTATACCTACTCTTATGCTACTATGGGAGAATTTATGGCCTGGATCATTGGATGGGATTTAGTCCTTGAGTATGCATTAAGTGCCGCTACCGTTGCTTCCAGCTGGTCACAATACTTCTCTCAGTTCCTGCTCGAATTCAGTATACATTTCCCTCAAAACCTGTTACATGGCCCATGGGAAGGTGGAATAATCAATGTACCAGCAATTGTTATTGTTTGTTTATTATCGCTGTTATTGATGAGAGGTACCAAAGACTCATCCTCTGTCAATAACGTTTTGGTGATTGTAAAAGTAGCTGTGGTATTGATCTTCATTATTTTAGGATGGAGCTT
This sequence comes from Pedobacter sp. WC2423, assembly GCF_040822065.1. NCBI lineage: Bacteria > Pseudomonadati > Bacteroidota > Sphingobacteriia > Sphingobacteriales > Sphingobacteriaceae > Pedobacter > Pedobacter sp. WC2423. Next base: position 4,999,220 of record NZ_CP162005.1, on the reverse strand, counting down.
TATCAACCCAGCCAATCACCACCCGTTCATCCCGGTTAACCCAGGTGAAGATGCTGTAAAAGCAGGTACAAGAGGATTCATGGAATTCTTTTCAAGTGATGACTTCGGACACTTCGGTATTAGCGGTGTATTACGTGGTGCAGGTGTTGTATTCTTTGCCTTTATCGGTTTTGATGCCGTAAGTACAGCAGCACAGGAAGCTAAAAACCCACAAAAAGGGATGCCAGTCGGTATTATCGGTTCATTGATCGTTTGTACTTTATTATATGTATTGTTCTCCTACGTGATGACAGGATTGGAAAACTACACCAAATTTGCTGGTGATGCCAAACCAGTTGCCACGGCCTTTGCCCAAACAGGATATACCTTCTTAAACCGCTTTTTAATGATTGCCATTCTTGCTGGTTACACTTCAGTAATTCTGGTGATGTTATTAGGTCAGAGCCGTGTATTCTACAGCATGAGTAAAGATGGATTATTGCCTAAAATATTCTCAGATCTTCACCCTAAAAATCAGACTCCATGGAAAACTAACCTTGTTTTTATGGTTTTTGTAAGTATTTTCACAGGATTTGTACCCGTATCAGACTTAGGTCACATGGTAAGTATCGGTACTTTGTTTGCCTTCTCTCTGGTTTGTATTGGTGTGCTGATTTTAAGAAAAACCAACCCTGAACTGGAAAGACCTTTCCGTACCCCATGGGTTCCTTTGATCCCTATCTTAGGTATTGTAGTTTGTGTACTGATGATGGCTTCTCTTCCTATCGTAAGCTGGGAACGTCTGGCAATATGGATGGGACTGGGTGTAATTATCTATTACGCTTACAGTAAGAAACATAGCAAGATCAGAAATGAATATAATGACAGCTTATTAAAATAAGCATGCTCTAAAATGAATAAAATAAAAAAGCCACTTATAAGTGGCTTTTTTATTTTATTCATTTTACATTTACACAAAAAAACACCATGAAATTCAATCTAAGTCAAATACTCTCCACCTCAATGGTTTTGTTTGCGATCATTGACATATTAGGTGCAATTCCAGTGGTGATTCAGCTCCGCAGAAAAGCTGGTCATATTGAGTCAGAAAAAGCGACAATTGTAGCCACTTCACTGATGATTATTTTCCTGTTCGCAGGAGAAACCCTGTTAAAGATTATTGGACTGGATGTACAATCCTTCGCTATTGCCGGCTCACTGGTTATCTTTTGTATTGCTATGGAAATGGTATTAGGGCTTACCCTTTTTCACGAAGACGCTCCCGAAACAGTTTCTATCGTTCCTTTAGCCTTTCCGCTGATTGCAGGTGCAGGAACTATGACGACACTACTTTCCCTGAAAACTGAATACGATACGCAAAACATCATTGTAGGTATCCTGATCAATATGACATTTGTTTATTTTGTATTAAAGAATACCGAACGTCTGGAAAAGCTATTTGGAAAATCAGGTTTAAACGTTTTGAGAAAGGCATTTGGCGTCATCCTGCTCGCTATTGCAATCAAGCTATTCAGAAGTAATACAGGGCTATAATGCCGCTATGATAAAAAAAGGGTTTGTCTGAAAATTTCAGACAAACCCTTTTTTTATCCATTGAAATCTATTAACCCTTTTTAATCAGCCTTGCAATAAACATCGTATCAGCCTTATCATTATACCCTGTAATGCTTTGCATACTTTCCAGTGTCAGTGGCAAATTAGCAAGCAGGTAATCAATCACCTCTTCATTTTCCTTCTTAAATACTGAGCAGGTAATATAAAGCAGCGGTTTACCCGTTTTAAGATATTTTATAACCCGTTCTGCAATGTTTTTCTGAAGCTTCGAGAAGTAATCTATTTTATGCGCATCAAAATGAACCAGCATTTCTGGTGTACGGCCCCAGGTCCCTGACCCCGTACAGGGTGCATCCAGGATAATCCCGTCAAACACATAATCATGCAGGTCCTGCTCATTATTCTGTAACAGATCCAGTACTTTTTTATGATACTTCTTAATCCCGGCAGCTTCAAAACGTTCATCCAGGTTATGCAGGCTATTCTCCCTGACATCACTCACCAATAATTCTATTTTAGGCTGAATATCATGCAGCAACAGAGACTTTCCGCCAGAAGCGGCACAAGCATCCCACCAATAATCATAAGGCTGCGGAGCGAAGAATTCACCCGTTTTCTGAGAAGATAAATCCTGAACCTGGTAATACTGATCTTCAGGCAACAATTTCTCTAATTTCGTTCCATTAGGTAAAGCCAGTGTTTTTTCACTGATTTCTTTCACGGCTACTTCCGCCGCAACCAATAAATCGAAGATCTTTTGATGATGGGCGGCCTTAATCCTTAAAAACAAATCTGGCTGAATGAAAAATGACTGTAAAAAATCTGTAGTTTCAATTCCTTCCGACAACTCAGCCGTAAAAGCAAACACTTCCGTTAACTTAAATTCCGGGAAAGCATCTTCAACCAGTTTTAACTTCGCTTGTACCGGTAATAACAACTGTTCTTTAAACTGAGGCAGATAATGATTGATCATCAGACTCTCTGTTTGATTACACAGGAAATCTGCAATTGCCAGGCGCAATAACTGTTTCTCTTTTTTCAGTGCCTGTCCCAAACGGAAATAGCTATACAGATAGCGGGTTACCCAGCGTCTGTCTGAAGAGCCCATTTGCTTGTGCTGTTTAAAATAAGTAAACAGGAACCTGTGCAAAGGTAAAACTCCGTCATATTGCTTGAAGACATCCTCAAAGGAACGTATCTGATATTCTAATTTCATTCGGTATTTATTGTTTTTCAGCAGTAGATTAAACCTTATTCTATCGGGTTTAAAGCAAAGTTTTTATATTCCAGTAAGAATAAGCTGGTATTGATATAACCAAGTTTATCATCTTTGATAAAGCGGAAAGAGTTTTCTAATCCATCATAGTGTTCCTGCGTCAGATGCTTTAAATAACCTGCACCATGCTCAGCGAACAGTTTTCCGAAGAAAAACCCAATATCAAACCCTTTAAAAGAGTATTCCCCAGGCTCAAATTTGTTAAGCTGGCGGTATTTTCTAACAAAATTAATGACATCCCGGCTCTTATAATCTACAAAATAAGAAGTGGTAATTTTGGTACGCAGCAACTGTAATTTTTCAGTATTGTAATTTTGCTTGCTCCAGTTCGGGTGGCCAAACAATTCAATATTGCTGCCCGCAGTTTTCATCTTTGCCAGCTTATCTATGCTGCCTACCACAAAAGCCCTGTCAGCAGAAGAAATCAGCACCGCATACTGTTTACCGGGCACCATTTTTGTTTCCATAGCAAATACAGAAGCATACTCCTGGAAAATATAACGTGAACCTCTGCCCTTCTGGAAATAATTACGCAACGGATTGCCTAATACTTCATCTGCGGATTTCTTTGGATTGATCAGCACCACTATCGTTTTTCCGGGATCGTATTCTCTTCTGATATAATCACCAACTTTATCCGCATGCAGCTCAATATTATTGACAATAGAGATCAGATTTGGATTATTGAATTCATCAGGATGTGTAGCGGCCAGCGGCGAAACCACAGGAATATTATTGGCGATAGAATAATTGGTTATAAACTTAACCCCATCAGGAAATACAGGGCCGATAATTAAATTCGTACCCGTAATCTGGCCAGACTTCAGCAAAGAAGTAATGTGCGCATTATTATCACGCGTGTCCAGCACCTTTACTTTAAAGTTCATGCCTGCTGCGGCTGCAGAGTCGATTCCCATTTTAAAGCCCTGATAAAAATCAATGGCCATCGCAGACTTTTCCAGTTCAGCTTTATGACCAGCTTTAATTCTGGCACTGTTCAGGTTAAGCGGGATCAGTAAAGAAATATTAGCCTCAGTGAATTTCTTCTCTGAGGCTGCATCCTTTTTGTCTTCTTTATTTCTGGTTTCTTTTTGAGGTGACTTATTTGTCCTGGTTTTTGGCGAACAGGCCGCCAGGCCGCAACAAATCAATAGCAGACACCAGAATCTATTCCCACTCAATCGTTGCAGGTGGTTTTGAACTAATATCATATACGACCCTATTAATACCTTTGACTTTATTAATGATTTCATTAGAAATTTTCGCAAGAACCGGATAAGGTAAATGACACCAGTCGGCAGTCATCCCATCCACAGATTCTACAGCACGAAGACAGATTACGTTTTCGTAAGTACGCTCATCGCCCATTACACCTACTGATTGAACCGGAAGGAATATTGCTCCTGCCTGCCAAACCTGGTCGTATAAACCTGCCTCTTTAAGATTATTAATATAGATAGCGTCAGCTTCCTGAAGGATAGCTACTTTTTCTTCGGTCACATCACCCAGAATACGAATCGCTAAACCAGGGCCCGGGAAAGGGTGACGGCCTAAAATAAACGCTTCCAAACCTAATGACTTACCCACTCTTCTTACTTCATCTTTAAATAAAGTATTCAAAGGTTCCACAACTTTAAGTTTCATGAAATCAGGTAAACCACCAACGTTGTGGTGAGATTTAATAGTTGCTGAAGGGCCTTTTACAGAAATTGACTCAATTACATCAGGATAGATTGTACCCTGTGCAAGCCATTTTACATCCTGTACTTCATGCGCTGCATCATCAAATACTTCGATGAATACACGGCCTATAGCTTTACGTTTCAACTCAGGATCTTTAATACCAGCAAGCTGACTTAAAAAGCGGTCCTTTGCATCAACACCTTTAATATTTAACCCTAAATGTTTGTATTGTTCCAGAACCGCAGCATATTCATCTTTACGCAATAAGCCATTGTCTACAAAAATACAGTGGAGGTTAGTTCCGATAGCTTTGTGCAGAAGAATTGCTGCAACACTTGAATCCACACCACCAGAAAGACCTAAAACAACTTTATCGTCACCTAACTTCTCTTTCAGTGCAGCAATCGTAGTTTCCACAAAAGCATCCGCAGTCCAGTTCTGGCTGCAACCGCAAATATCTACCAGGAAGTTTTCCAGTAATTGTTTTCCATCCGTACTGTGTGTTACTTCAGGGTGGAACTGAATGGCATAAGTATCCGAGTTTTTCACATGGAAACCGGCAACTTTTACACTATCAGTACTTGCTATGATCTCAAAAGCTTCAGGAACGACAGTGATCGTATCACCATGTGACATCCAAACCTGAGAATTTAAATTTATATTTTTTAATAATTTACTAGTTGACTGAACAAAATTCAGGTTCGCTCTGCCATATTCACGTGATGAAGAAGGCTGAACTTCACCGCCCGAATGCTGCGCAAGATATTGTGCACCATAACAAACAGCCAGCACCGGAAATTTCTGATGAAAACGTGTTAAATCAATTTGAGGTGCATCTTCCTGACGCACAGAATATGGGCTACCTGAAAAGATAATACCTTTAACATCTGATAAGGTTTCCGGAATATTATTAAATGGATGTATTTCGCAATAAACATTTAGCTCACGCACCCTGCGGGCTATCAATTGTGTGAATTGAGATCCAAAATCGATAATGATGATTTTTTCTAGCATGGTCAAAGTTAGTATTTATTCACTTCAACACCGAATCTTTTTAAGAAATCCACACCCTCATCACTAGTCAGCCCTTTATAAGCTGCATAAGAGTCTTTAAAATAAACAACTTTTATCCCTGACGAAAGGATTAATCGTGCACAGGCAATACAAGGAGAAAGCGTTGTATATAAGGTTGCTCCTTCAATCCTTGATCCGTTTCTGGAAGCATATAAAATCGCATTTTCTTCTGCATGCAAGGCCAGCGAACAACTCCCTCTGGAATCTTTTTCGCAGCCCGTATCCGGCCATTCCTCATCACAATTATGTGTACCCGATGGCGGCCCGTTATACCCGATAGAAATGATGCGGGTATCTTTTGTCAATACAGCACCTACCTGTGCCCTTACACAATGAGATCTGGCGGCAAGATCTACCGCCAGATTCATATAAATATCATTAAAACCAGGTTTAACTGTCATAAAATTAGTGACCTCCTTCTGCTTCGATATGTTCTACATCAATTCCTTGTCTTTTCAATACCGAACTCACTTTCCAGGCAAAGAATATCAGGTAAACAAATCCAAACAACGGGATAATATAAGAACCGTGGATACCATGCGTATCGGCTAATTGTCCCTGTACCGGTGGTAAAATAGCCCCACCCAAAATCATCATGATCAGGAATGATGAACCCTGACTTGTATATTTACCTAATCCTGTAATTGATAAGGCAAAGATTGATGGCCACATAATTGAACAGCACAAACCACCACTGATAAACGCAAGTGTTGCCACCTCGCCCGTAGTCATTAAACCAACCAGCATACAAATTACGCCTAAAGTGGCAAAAATAGCCAGTGTTTTAGCTGGTTTCTCCTGACCAAGGAAAAATCCGGCAATCAATACCGCTACACACAGGCCATAGATATATAAGTTACCTACATCTGTACCTGTGAAGTGGTTCACTAAAAGAATCACGCCAAAAGCTACAAAAGGTACTACAACAGTTAATATATTCTTGGTAACCTTCGATAGATCAAAAGCACTTACAGCGCCTGTCCACCGGCCAATCATCATACTTCCCCAATATAAAGCGATATAAGGTTTGATCGCAGACTCCGGGAAACCACCAAACTCTTTCAGGTGAAGTAAAGCACCTAAATTACTTTGAATCGTCACTTCAACCCCTACATAAGTAAAGATTGCGATCATTCCCATAATCAGCTGAGGATATTGCATGGCACCCCATTGATTTCCATTCTCTTTCTTTTTAAGCAGTACAAAGATTAATGCTCCGATAATAATAGCCAGCGACGAGTAAACGAAGTTTGCTTCTGACATATTCGTTAAACCAGCTAATGGCTTAGCCGCAAGTACCATCAAAAAGCCAACGATAATTACTAAAAGAGGACCGTTTGATTTTGGACTGGCTTCCATCGTTTCTTTACTGGTTACTTCCGGTAATTTAGTCATGGCATAAAAACCAGCAACTAATAAGAATAACCCTGAAAGAGCATAGTATAAAGTAGTAATTGAAGAAATCTCTACGGTTTTAGCTACTGCATCACTTGCAGAACCAAACAGTACCAGACTCACAATAACAGGCCCCATCAATCCGCCAAAGTTATTTACTCCACCAGCAAGGTTCAACCGGTGTGTACCGCTTTCTGGTGCACCCAGGGCTACTACAAATGGCTGCGCTGCTGTTTGCTGCAAAGAGAAACCTATTGCAATAACAAAAAAGGCAATTAAAATGAAGAAGAATGATCCGGAATGTACAGCAGGAACCATTAACAGGGCGCCACCGGCAGAAACAATCAAACCAAGGATAATCCCTTTCTTGTAGCCTATTTTGTTAAGAATATCAACTTTACTTGCTTGAGAAGCAAAGTATAAAATCAGTGAACCAATAAAATACCCGCCATAGAACGTAAAGTCAATCAGTTGAGATTCAAATTGTGTAAGGTTAAAATGCGACTTACAGAAAGGTATAAAAATGCCATTCGATGCGGCCACGAAGCCCCAGAAAAAGAACACGGTGATGATCGAATACAACGCCGTTCCATAGTTTTGTTGTTTTTGGTTTTCCATTGATTATGCAAGTTTTTTTGGTTGTTTGAAACTATCTCATGCTTATGATTGTTCCAAATAATTATAGTCAGGATATTATCAATACTTAGTGTCGATAATACAAGCCATAAACATAATTAAAATATTGTGTATAGTGTATACAATAAATGAAGCAAAAAAAATAGGCGGTATTATACTTTAAAATCAGATATTAGCGCCAAATATATGTGAGTTGAATGATTGAAGCAATATTACAGGGGATTGGTGCGGGTATTTTGTTTTCGTTTTTAACGGGCCCGGTCTTCTTTTCCATGATCAAAACCAGCATTGAAAAAGGCTTTAAAGCTGGTTTTTCTTTGGCCATCGGAGTGATTCTAAGTGACATTATATTTATTAGTCTAACGATCTTCAGTTCGCAGTTTGTGGATTATAATGCAGATTATAATCAATACATCGGCATCATCGGGGGTCTTTTCCTTTTGGGAGTTGGTCTGTATTACCTGATCAATAAGGTCACGGTCAATTATGAGACTTCTGAAATTGTGAAGGTGCGCAAGCGCGGATATATCATCAAAGGATTCTTAATGTGCCTGCTGTCACCAACCACACTAATGTTCTGGATTATGGTAGGCGGTATTGTATCTGGCCAGTTGCATTATGAAATGGCAGAAAAAGTAGTATTCTTCGTGGTTGCCATGTGTACCCAACTCTTCGTCGATTTTATCAAAACCTATTACGCTGCCAAATTAAGATACCGGATCAAGGAAAAAAACATCAAGATCCTGAACCGGATTGCGGGTGCAGTGATCATTATTTTCGCAATCAGGTTGTTTATCGAAGTAGCAATCAAATATTACAGCTAATCATAAAAAGCTAATTTCACCCTACTCCTTCAGGCTCTAAATCCTCTGTAAGATTTATTTTCCCGAAAAATATAGTTTTAAACGTAAATATACTTAATCCTGAAAGACAGTATTTACACTCTTTATTATCTATCTCATTCTTTCTTCCTTTACATTGTCATTTGGAAGCACAGCTACAAAAGACTGGGAAAGCCGAAAACCATACAAAGTAGGCTACATTATTTAATAACTATTTACTATGACAACAAAAGGGAATCCAGAAGAATCAGACTCTACAGGAAAAATTATTGACATTCTTGTTGTAATCGATACCGATTATATAAAAGCAAATTACGCCAGTATCCATGGTATTAAGGACCAGGACAAAGGCAATCCGTATGCCATCGATCATCATTCAGAATATGTGGTAGCTGCAGGCGCCAATAACATCACCAAACAAGGGACAGCAGATATTACTTTTAACGCCAAACCTAATGACAGAATTTCCTTCAGGGGCGTATCTGCTTATAACAATTCAGATGATGCTATAATTATCTATGGTATCATTCCCGCAAACTCGGGCCCTAAAGGCAATGTATTCAACCCCTTCCATTATGATATGGTAACCAGAGCTTACGCTGTAGTACCTGTTGTAGATTCCTCTAATAGCTTTAATACTACAACAACAAGTATAACCTTCTATTCTTATAACTCTACAGTACAAAAACAGGGAACTGAATCTTATATAATTCAATTTGCTCTTTATACTTTAGCTGAAGACGGGGAAACACAGAAGCTTTATGGATATTATCAATGGGATCCAACAATATATGTTAGCTAATCACTTTTAATTAATTATTTATGAACAAAAAAACCGGTACTGAAACAGAACCGGTTTTTTATGAACTATATTTATTTAGTAAGCTCTCTGGTTACTTCCTTCTTTCCAGTTCACAAAAGCCTTGTTAACGACTTTGTTTCCACCTGGTGTTGGGTAGTTACCTGAAAAATACCAGTCACCTGTATGATTAGGACAAGCAATATGTAAATTATCCAGTGTCTGGTAAATTACTTCTACTTGTGCTACTGTATCGGCAGGGGTAATGATTTTTGTAATCTGTGCAGAGATCTCTTCCTGTTTGAAAGGTCTGTAGATGTCTTTTACATGGTTTACAATTTCTTCTTTTGGTAATAATAGGGAAGCTTTACATTTTTGATATACTTCTTCAATAATATGTTCTAATCCGCGTTCTTTTAACAACTGTATAGCTGCTTCAAAGGCTACGAACTGACCTAATTTCGACATGTCAATTCCGTAACAGTCAGGGTAACGGATCTGCGGTGCTGAAGAAACAATAATGATTTTCTTAGGGTGTAACCTGTCGATAATCTTAATAATACTTTGTTTCAGCGTAGTTCCTCTTACGATAGAGTCATCTACTGCAACCAGTGTATCTACATCATTTTTGATCACACCATAAGTGGTATCATAAACGTGTGCTACCATTTCTTTACGGTCAGCATCAGCGGTAATGAAAGTACGCAGTTTAACGTCTTTGATCGCAAGCTTCTCTACACGTGGAGCCATAGATAGCAGCTCATCAAGTTCAGCGTCTGTCAGGCTTTCTTTACGCTCAATAAGTGTCTCTTTCTGGATTTTCTTGATGTGCTTATGTACTCCTTCTACCAAACCGTAGAATGAGATTTCAGCAGTATTTGGAATAAAAGAGAAAACTGTATTTTTCAAATCTGAGTTTACTGCATTCAGGATCTGGTCAATCAGTAGTCTTCCTAATTGTTTTCTTTCTTTATAGATATCTGCGTCACTTCCGCGGGAGAAATAGATACGTTCGAATGAACATGCTCTTTTTTCCTGTGGTTCTCTGAAGATTTCCTGTGTTACTGTACCGTCTTTTTTAACGATCAGCGCATGTCCTGGTTTAATTTCCTGAACGCTGTTGATGCCTACGTTAAATGCCGTTTGAATTGCCGGACGCTCTGATGCTGCCACAACAATTTCATCATCCTGGTAAAAGTACGCCGGACGGATTCCTGATGGGTCACGCAGAATAAATGCGTCTCCGTTTCCTACAATTCCTGATATAGCATATCCGCCATCCCAGTTTTTAGCTGAACGGGTAAGGATATTCGCAATGTTCAGGTTTTGAGAGATTTTAGCAGTAATCTCTACGTTTGATAGTCCTTCTTTTTTATAAGTATCAAAAAGTTCCTGATTCTCATCGTCAAGGAAGTGACCGATTTTTTCCAATACCGTAACGGTATCAGCTTGTTCTTTCGGATGTTGTCCGAGTTCGTATAATTGCTCTAATAATTCATCAACGTTAGTCATGTTGAAGTTACCTGCAATAACGAGGTTACGAGTCATCCAGTTGTTCTGACGAAGGAAGGGGTGACAGTTCTCTATACTGTTCTGACCGTGTGTTCCGTAGCGAAGGTGTCCTAACAATACCTCTCCTATAAAACTCACATTTTGTTTCAGCCATTCTGCATCCTGCATGAGTTCTGGTGTCTCATTTTGAATGTCTGCAAATTTACCCTGTACATATCCGAAGATATCTGCAACGGCATTCTGTGCCATCGACCTGTAACGGCTGATGTACCGGTGACCTGGTTTTACATCTAATTTGATTGTTGCAATTCCTGCGCCGTCCTGCCCTCTGTTGTGTTGTTTCTCCATCAAAAGGTATAGTTTGTTCAGTCCGTAAAGGGCTGTACCATACTTTTCCTGGTAGAATGAGAGAGGTTTTAAAAGACGGATAAAAGCAATTCCGCACTCGTGTTTTATCTGGTCACTCATTTGTTTGTGGTTTGAGCCGCAAATTTACCTTTAATAAAAATCAGAACCTAGCTAAAAATACATTCTTTCATCAGCGAAATGTATGTTTTTAGGGGTTATGTAAAGGATCTGGGAAAAATAAAGACATGCTATGTTCGAGCTGGAAATTCCTTAGGCCCGAAGAGGGCAAAGAAAATTTAGGCTCTTCACATTAGCATGACTTTATTTTTCCCAGATTCCACACAGGTAAAATGTAAAAAACATACATAATGGCTATAAGAAAGGATTGTCGTTTTAGAGACGGTCTTTCGTTTATTCTGCGGACATCTGTTTGCTGGCACCTTTGGATCATTGCTGAAAAAGGCCAGAAGAATGTTATCTTCTGGCCTGCCATATTTCTTTAGGAATAAGTTTGTATTCTGTTTTTTATAATTTTCAGACAATTAGCCTTATTTACTGATTATAATTGCGGTTTTGTTCTGTAAACATAAGCTTCTATTCCTTCATAGAGGTAACCCCTTGGGTTTTCATTTGGCGTGGTCGTATAGTAGTGATTTGCATCCTTTCCACCCTGATAGTATCGATATAATGGTACTGTACCCGGGGCCTGGTACTTATAAACATAAGCTTGTATTCCTTCATACATATATCCCCCTGGGTTTTCATTTGGCGTAGTTGTATAATAGTGATCTACGTCCCGTCCACCCTTGTAATAACGATATAATGGTACTGTACCCGCAACCTGCTCACTATAAACATAAGCCGCTACTCCTTCGTAAATGTAATCCCGCGGATTCTCATTTGGTGTGGTCGTATAATAATGATCTGCATTCGATGATTGAAAATATCGGTACAGTGCAACTATATTGCAGTCTGAAGTATAATAATCCCCGTTGATCAGTGTTTTATAAATACCATGATCTTTTGCATTACGAAGTTTGTAAGCAATAACCTCACCTCTTGAATCTGGCCCCATATTACCACTGTTCACTACGTAGTCATGGAAAGCCTGCATACCAGCTATCGTTTTTACTGCATCAGTAGAAGACCCGCCAATTACTGTCCCACTGATCTTCATATTATCCATCACTTCTTTTTGCTCTTTAGTTACTGTTGCACCACCGCCAATTTTCCAGAAACCAAATGAGGCTTCAAGAGATTTGTAAACACGTGCTGAATCATATGAACTTTCAATAAGCAAATAGGCACTTCTTCCATAATCAATAGTAGAAATATAGACCGGGGCAATATTACCCGGATAATCAGCTGGTTTATTGAATAAATTACCATCAGCAGGGATGTTGATGTCTGCAGAGAAAAATTTCTGATATATTTTTAACAAAAAATAGTTTTTTGTTCTTGTCTGGCTTTCATCATAATTTCCGACAGAACTAAAAAAGGTACTAAACTTTAAATTGGCTTTTATTTTCATTTCTATTTCTCTTTTAGAACGTGCCTGCTCTAATTCAAAGGTGAAATTTGCAGGTTGCTGACCGACAATGTTTGCACTCATAATTTCCTGCATCGAATTTCTGAAGCTTGCAAGATCCGGAGAGATAGTTTTGCTTATGGCCTGGTTCGAGCCCTGAATAGATACTGAATAGGTAACTGGTTTGCGGACATAATCTGAAGGTAGAAATACGGGTTTATAAGTGCCTTCCTGAATACTTTGTCCATCCAGCAGAGAACCAACATACATAATATCTGTAGAAGGATCTAAAACAGATAATTTGTCAAACTCTGCAGACTGACTATGCAAAACAGGTGCACATCCAGCTACAGCGGATGAAACAGCATTCGTTTTTGCAGCATGTGCAGAACTGGATTTAGCAGTCTGAGGGATATTCAAATTCTTAAACTGATTCAGTTCATTGGTAATATTCTGATCAGAAACCTGATTCTGAAGATTACTTTGTTTTTTACAACCAGCGAGAATAGCTGCGAAGGCCAGAACTAAACAGGCCATTTTTGTTTGTTTTTTCATAGGTATTTGTTAAATTTTAGATAATTGTTTTCAAAGACAGATGTATTTCACTATAAATCAATTTAACATACCTAATCTCATCGCTTTCAGAGCAAAAAGCTTATTAATTAAAACATTCATTGAGAATTGATTACAGCCACATTAAACTAAAACAGGCTTTAACTGAAATCTAAAAAAACAAAAGAAATCTCAATTATGAATGAAAAATAATTAATTTAAAAAGTAAATAAAAATCTTATCATAAGCTAATAACATATATTTGTGTTAATTATTTGTTTACTAAACTAAAATAATTAATAAAAAAAACCAATTAAAAAGAAACTAAAATGATCTGTTATGAATTATTAAATCCAGCTTTAAAAGCTACAACTCATCAAAACAAGCTTGCTATCACCTTAGGTCTAATAAAATTAATGCATACTATTTTACTGGATGGTGGTATAAAATTTGCAGAATAGTAATTTTTTGAAATATTAAAAACAGTGCTTAAGCTGCAATTAACTAGAAATAAATAACTTATATTTTATATGAATCAGACACAAGAGCTAGGTGCCTTAAATAGCAAACATAATCCGGGAAAGGGCTTCACTTACTTCGCAAGTTTTATATTTATTTTATTCCTGACTATTTCAGGTTTCATTTATTTTGGCGCAATCGTCGCAGTCAAGGAGGGAAAGATGAATTTCTCAGGAGATATCAGCATACTTTACTGGGTAATTGCATTTATCATAGGACTTGGACTAGTTATATTATTACTGGCACTCAAACAGAGTAAGGGCAAGACTTTTTATTTATATGAGAAAGGGATCGTAACTGAAGGAAACGGACAAAGTAAAACACAGCTTTTTGAGGATTTAGATGATCTCTACTTATTTAGCTCAGGACGTACTTTCTTAACTAATAATATTGCCTTCCGAACCAGAAAAGATGGAGACTGGGAAACCATAACTGCCCGCTATCCTAAAGTATTTAAAGCAATTGATTTTATAACTACTCAACATGAGAATTTTTATGTGATGAAGGCTTTGAGAGAATTAGAAGCGAATAAGAGCATTACTTTTCAATACATCAACTATGATACAGCATTAGGTAAAAAGCTGTTTGCTACAGGCACTCAATCTTTCCTGAATGTACAGCCAAAAGAGATTATTGTAACCAGAGATCACCTGGTCATCGATTCTGCAAAAATCAGGATATCAGAGCTGAATCACTTTGCTGCAAATAATTGGATTAGTAAAATCAGTTTATATGATAAAGAAAACAACATAGTTTTCAGTACAGCTACTAACGGGATTTTTAGTGGTAAAAGCTTCGTGTCTTTAATGGACAAGCTGATAAATCCTGCCAAACAATAAATCACAAAAAATAATAGATTGCATCCAACAATAAATCTCAAAAATAAAATCATTTTAAACAATTAAATACTATGATTATCTACAAAGGATGGGGTCCGCTAGCCCTTCTGATTCCAGTTGCTACTATTCTGATCGGTATATTCTTCTTTGGCAAGAATGGAAATGCAGGACTTGAACTTTTCCTTTACTGTCTTTTATGTTCAGCTCCTCTGGTTTTTATAACCGGGTTGAGATTAAACAAAAAATCTGTCCACGATCTTTATTTTATTCCACTACAATATTGGGGTATCATCTGGGGAGTTATTGCTGCAACGATCCTAATTTACAAATATATACAAGGCTATTAAATATTAATTCCATCGATTTCATCTGGAGTTTAGTGTAATGGGAAAATTATTGGTACTCCTTAATAAGACAATTATTGATATTCCCATCGATACAACTATTGATAAACTCGAGATGAAACTGATAGCAATTATGAGCCAGGAAAGACTATCGGTTTTTTGATTCCGGGAGTAACTACAATCCCTCCCATATAGGCCTCATTTGCCTCACATTCTACCCCCTTTATATAACAAACATTTGAAGGATACCCTTCTCCATTATCCCTGTATTGCCCGGCGCACCCATGCCCGAACACATCTGAATTATAAAATACGACAGCCCTTCCCTGCTTATCAGTTGCTGATGAAATACATGCATTACATACATAATCCGGATATCGTAAAGAGACTAACGCTACCGCCTGTTTACACACCGGACAAAATTGTCTATCCACCGTTTTTTCGTTTTCATTTGCCATCAGTCGTATTTATTTTTACTTGTATATGATCAACCATTTATGTTATTAATAGTAAGCGTAAAGAGAGGGAAATTAGTATAGTTATAATTTCATCCTGCCAGTTAATAATGAATCAACGATTTTGCGGTACCAAATTAAAGTTTAAATTCTAAGCAAGAATCCTCAGAACAGGTTCACTATATGATGGTCAAACAGCCGGAAGCGATTCTCTCAACAAAAGGAATAAGCTAACCCAGTTATCCAAACCACTAATCATCCAATCAAACTATCCAACTAACCAAGCCATCCAGTTATAAACCTTCCCAACCCTACCAAACCTTGGAGGATAAAAACAAAAAACAGACCACCCTATTCCAGACATTGTTCATTCTTCATGAACGTCGGCTGGAATAGGGTGGTCTGTTTTTTGTTTTTCCCGAGAATCCCCTCCCCCTTTATACTTTCTCTGAAACCACCTCTCTTGAAAAAAATATCGAAGCACACTGATCAAACACCTTACTATCCCCCGTTGTATAAAACCTCATAGATCCCTCCTTCGTCAACACCCGCTCTATCTCAGGATGCCTGTTTAAGTAATCAACCAGGCTCTCAGCAACAATATCTCCCTGAGCAACCAATCTTATCCCATCCGGCAAATAAGCTCTTATCTTAGGCACTAACAACGGATAATGCGTACAAGCCAGTAATATCGCGTCAATATCCCCCGCCTTTGTCAACAATTCATCAATATATTCCTTCACAAAATAATCCGCTCCAGCGCCCCCATGCTCATTATTCTCAATCAGCGGAACCCACATCGGGCAACTCTGCTGAACTACATTTAATGAAGGAAACTGATGATGGATCTCTATCGGATAAGAATCAGAATTAACCGTTCCCCTTGTTCCCATTACCCCGATCGTATTTGAATCCGTATAATTACCAATGACCTCTGCCGTAGGCCGGATAACCCCCAATACACGATACCCCGGATACTTCACCGGTAATACCTTTTGCTGAATCGTACGCAACGCCTTTGCCGAAGCCGTATTACAAGCCAGAATCACCAGCGGGCAACCCTGCGCAAATAACCACTCCACACATTCCAGCGTATACTGATAAATCGTCTCAAAAGAATGGTCCCCATAAGGAGCTCTTGCATTATCACCGAAATAGATATAATTATAATCAGGCAATGATTTCGCGATGGACTCAAACACAGTCAAGCCACCATAACCCGAATCAAAAACACCAATAGACTTCTTATTTATCATGACAAAAAAAAACGGCACCGGGGAAATACCCGGTGCCGCAATTTAAATATTTTTTAAATACTATTTTTTAGGAGCAGCAACTGCTGAAGCAGAGATACCCAATTTAGCTTTAACTAAAGCAGTAACATCGTCACCACCTTCCCAGGCTAATAAATTGTTTGCACCATTCTGTGCAGAACTATCAAATACATAAGCTAAACCTTTTTCTCTGGCTACAGCTTTAACAGCAGTTTGGAATTTAGCATTTAAAGGAGCTAATAACTCACCTTGTTTAGTAGCAATATCTTGTTGAGCTTTTTGGCTTGCTTCACCGATACGTTTTTCCATATCCTGTAATTCAACACCCATAGCTTGTAATTCTTTACCAACTGTTTCTTTGTTAGCCTCACTCAAAGTTTTGTTTTTAGCAACTGCTGCTTCATACTTTACAGTGTACTCACTTCTCATTTTTTCGATCTCAGCTTGTTTTTGTTTTTGAAGAGTCTCTAAAGTCGCTGATGCAGTTTTTGCTTCTGGCATAACAGCAAAAATAGCCTCAGAATCCAGATGTGCAATTTTTTGTTGAGCACTAGCAACATTAGCAGTAAACATAAGGCCAGCTGCCACAAAAAATACGTTAATTAACTTTCTCATTTCTATTGTTCTTAATAATTGTTTTTTAAAATTTATTTAGGTGTGTTTTTACTTTACGGTGTTTGGTTTATAACCCAACCTGATAATAACGTCATTACTCAGGTCATAATTGCTGCTTGCGTAAATCATCATTGTCGCTTCACTACTCTTATCAAAGATAAAATCAAGGAACTTTGTTTTGGCTAAATCAGCAATCACACCAGTTACTTTATCCTGAATAGGCTTAAGCAACTTTGCCCTGGTCTGGAAAAGCTCTCCCTCAGGGCCGAACTTCTGGCGCTGAAACTCCTTAGCAGCCTTTTCCTTCTCAATAATATCATTCTCTCTTCGCTTACGCATGTCATCAGTCAGTAACACCTGGTCTGCCTGATAAGCCTTGTACATTTTGTCAATCGCCGTAAAGTTGGCATCAACCTCTTTTTGCCACTGCTGAGACAATACATTCAGCTGGTTCTGTGAAGACTTATACTCAGGTAGGTTCTTAAGGATATATTCTGTATCAACATAAGCGAACTTCTGTGCAAAAGCACCAAAACCTGCGAAAACTAAAACCCCGATTAAAATAATTTTTCTCATTTCTCTATTAATTAAATCCACCCAATTGCTGAGCAATACTAAAAGTGAAGTTCTGTTTACCACCATTAGCCTGACCAGGAATGTTATCAAACGGAAATCCGTAATCAATACCCAGCATACCAAATATCGGTAAAAATATTCTGGCTCCAATACCCGCAGACCTTCTCACATTAAAAGGATTATAATCTGAAAACTTGTTCCAGGTATTACCACCCTCAGCAAAGCCCACAAGATACGCAGTTGCCTGCTGACTTGCAATAACAGGATATCTTAATTCCATAACATATTTAGTATAGATCGGACTTCCTGAATTTGTTGCAGTCTGAATCTGTCCGCTGGTTGTTGCAGTTGCAGGAGTTACTGCACTATTCGCATAACCACGCATGGTAATGATCTCAGATCCCTGAAGGAAATCAAATCCCTGCATACCATCACCACCCAGCTTAAATCTCTCAAATGGAGACTGGCCAACCGCATTGTTATAAGAACCTAAGAAACCAAACTGAGCCTGCCCTTTAAGAACCATTTTACCAATTACCCTCTGGAACCACTGACCCTCAAATTTCCATTTGTGGTATTCGGTAAATTTATAGCGTTGCTTATCTGATGCAGTTGCATAGTTAGTTTTGTTCAATAACGAATAAGGAGGAGTTGCCTGTATAGTAAATTTGAAATAAGAACCTTCAGTAGGGAAGATTGGTGAATTTCTTGAATCCCTGCTAATCTCCTGTGTTAAGTTCAGGTTATAAGACGTTCCCGTGCTGAACAAATAACCAGGATAGTTATTCAGGATATACTGCTGCATATTGATCGCATGTGAAATCTGGAAATAGTTATCAGGCCATTTCAGTCTTCTTCCTAAACTTACAGTTACACCGTTTAAGCGGATACGCTGTGCAGTCTGCCCAACATCAACACCATTCGAAGAAAGTGACGTAAATGCACTTAAACCGAAACTGACTGGCTTCTTTCCACCTAACCATGGCTCAGAGAAAGAGAAACTGTAAGACTGGTAGTATTTACCATTTGTCTGACCACGAAGACTCAGCTTCTGGCCATCACCTTTTGGAAGAGGCTTGTAAGCTTTTGGATTTAATATATTTCTTAAAGAGAAGTTATTGAAAGTTAAACCAATCGTACCAATGATACGGCCACCACCGAAACCACCAGATAATTCTACCTGATCAGAAGGTTTCTCTTCTACAGCGTATTCAATATCAACCGTACCATCCGAAGGATTTGGTTTTGGAGTAGGTACCGTTTTAGACTCATCAAAGTTACCCAGCTGACCAAGGTCACGTACTGTACGTACCAGTAAATCTTTAGAGAACTTATCACCTGGTCTTGTACGTACCTCACGTAAAACTACCCTGTCATTTGTAATCGTATTTCCTTTTACAGTAATCCTGTTGTTGGTATACTGAGGGCCTTCATAAATCCTTACTTCCAAATCAACAGTATCATTATATATTTTTGTCTGAACAGGCTCCACATTGAAAGTCAGGTAACCATCATTCAGATAAATGCTCGATACGTCATCACTCTCTGCACCATTACCGTGAAGTTTAGTATTTAACTTCTCTTCACTGAAAACTTCACCTTTCTCAATACCCAATACTTTATTAAGATCTTTGGTTGCATATTTTGCATTTCCCGACCAGGTAATATTTCCAACATAATATTTCGGACCTTCGTATAAATCGATCTTAACACCAACAGATTTTTTATTGTACAGGTAAGTGGTATCCTTGATGATCACCGCATCACGGTAACCTTTTTCCTGCATTTTAGCAATCAGCTTTTCTTTATCCTCTTTATATTTCTCCTTACTGAATTTACCAGAGCCGAATACTTTATAGAAAGCCTGTTGCTTGGTCTTCTTCAAATACTTGCGTAAAGTAGAAGCCTTGAAGTCCTTGTTACCGGTAAAATTGATCTCATGAACTTTAACCTTGTTTCCTTTATCTACAAAAACCTGCAAAACCACCCCATTCTCCATGTTCGGATCAGGCTTGGTTTTATAGTCTACTTTCGTAAAAAAATAACCTTTTTCAGCCAGGTATTTATTGATGATTCCCGTTGTACTGTTGTAAGTATTTTCGTTGATAATCGTCTTTCCTGATTTGGAATTCAATTTCTCGGTAATATCCGTTTTCTGAGATTTGCTCAGACCGTTCAGCTCAAAAGAACTTAAACGCGGTCTTTCAACTACTTTAATATCGAAATAAACGGTATCCAGAACCATCTTAGTGATATCAAGTTCAATATCATCAAACAATCCCTGTGCCCATAGTGTTTTAATTGCGTTGGAGGTTGCCTCCCCTGGAAGTAATATTTTTTCACCTTTAATTAATTTGGAAAGTGTAATAATAACTTCCTTATCAATAAACTTGGCGCCACTTAAAGTAGTTCCCCCTATCGTATATTCTTTAGGCTGAAAATAATCCATATCCGTACCGCTGACTTTTAAGCTGGGGGCATTAGGATTAGATTTTGGACGGGCAATTTGTGCCATTGCCGGTGAGCCGATCAATAGCAATAATATGAGTTGGTATATTCTTTTCATTTACATTCTAAAAAACGTTGCTAAGTTAATTTAAACACATGTTAAAAAGTGTTAAAAGTAAAATTAGTTCAACTGTTCACTAATTTTACCGAAGCGACGTTCGCGCTTTTGGTAGTCTACAATAGCTTCAAAAAGGTCTTCTCTTCTGAAGTCAGGCCATAAAGTTTCCGTAAAATACAGTTCGCTGTAAGCCATCTGCCAGAGCAGAAAATTACTTACCCGATGCTCACCACTGGTACGGATCATTAATTCAGGATCTGGCATATTTACAGTAGTTAATTGAGAAGAAAACTGTGCCTCATCAATCTCATCCACCTTAATTTTACCATCCTGTACTAACAATGCAAGTTTTTTTGCAGCCTCCAGAATCTCCCATTTCGCACTGTAACTCAAAGCAAGAGTCAAAGTACAAGTGGTATTTCCAGCAGTCTTTTCCATTGCACTTTTTAAATCATCAATACACTGCTGAGGCAAAGAGGCGATATCACCAATGGCATTCAGCCTGATGTTATTTTTGTTCAGGGTATCTGTTTCATTGTTGATTGTAGCAATCAGCAATTCCATCAAAGCATTGACTTCATCTATAGGCCTGTTCCAGTTCTCCGTAGAAAAAGCATAGATCGTCAGGTATTTTACACCAATATCCGCACACCCCTCTACAATATCTTTTACAGATATTACGCCGCTTTCGTGACCGAAAGACCTGAATTTACCTTGATTTTTAGCCCATCTTCCATTCCCATCCATAATAATAGCGATGTGTTCCGGTAAGCGGCTGGTATCGATTTGTTCTTTAAATCCCATTTATTTGTGCAAATATGGCTAAAATGTCTAACATACTGAAGAATGGCAGGTTAGAAAGCTTCAAAGTTATAAGATATTTTGTTTATTTCTACCATAAACTTAGCAGGATAAGCTGATTTTAAGATAGGAGAGGTCAATAAAAGAGGCTAAAAACTATAACACTTATCAGAAGTAAACGTATAAGAAAGGCCTATATGTACAAAAAAGTAAGTATCATTTTTAACAAAATTACCACGCTGACCACCTGGAGTAAAATTTGGACGGTCAGGATCATTCGGATAACGAGGCACAGAAGGATCGGAAAGATTAACACCGCCGGGGTTTTTATTACTTGAACCACTAATTACTGGTATCGCCGGATATCTTTCACCCACATCATCCAGGTAATCTGTTTTTGCAGTCCGGTAACCCAACTGTGTAAACAGCCCTAAACGCTCCCCTATTCTATACTTCATCCCTATTCCATAAGGAATACTCATGGCATAGCTTCTATACTTTTTACCTTCAGTTTCGTAATATCTTAACTCGAAGGTTTCCCCATTATAAGTAGCTTTAGGGTTGAACAATACTCCCCCGACTCCAGCGAATACATAGGGCGAAAAATTCTTCCTTCCACCACCGGAAAAGTAATCCAGAAAATTAAAATCTACCTGTAAACTCAGCTCATTCAGTGAAGTAGAAAAATTAAGATTACGGGTTTTCAGGCTCAGATCGTCAGAATTTGCGTCATTACCTTTAATTTTCCCATAATTATAATGGATACCCACAGCCCAGTAAGGATTAAAATTACGTTTGATATAAGCACCAAAAGCGACACCAGCTGGTTTAAAAAGATTTGTCGGATTAATATCCCCTATATATCCGGCAGCACCGGCATTCACGCCTAATTCCGTTGTCTGCGCCAGCGCAGCAACAGAGAAAGTACAGCTCAGCGCAACAGAAAATATGATCTTTTTTAAACTCTTCATGCTAATAATTACGGGTATCAATTCCCCAAAGTAATTTGTTCCTCAAGGTAGTAAGATAACTTTCATTATTCAAACGAATAAGATTCACATCAAATGCGGCTTTATTTATGGTTATTTTCACAGAGCGATCTACAGTAGCAGTCCTGGAATCGCAGGATACCAGGAATTTAGTACTGCGAGCTTCTACCTCAAACCTTAAAGTAACATCATCAGGAATAATGACAGGTCTTACGTTCAGGTTATGCGGCGCAATTGGCGTAATAACGAAATTCTGTGCACTTGGAAATATAATCGGGCCTCCGCAGCTCAAAGAATAAGCTGTAGAACCAGTAGGCGTGGCAATAATTAATCCGTCTGCCCAGTATGAATTGATAAACTCATCATTCATATAAGCATGGATAATCATCATCGCTGTATTGTCACGTCTGTGAATAGTGATATCATTCAGTGCGAAGTTCTCATCACCAAAAAGATGATGCTTGGACTCTACATTCAGCAATGTCCGTTTGTCCAGTGAATATTGCTTATTGACCAGAGCTTCAATGGCATTTCTGATCTCATTTTTATTGATACTCGCTAAAAACCCCAACCTTCCGAAGTTGATCCCGATCACAGGAATTCCAGAATCCCTGATTAAAGCAAGGGTATCAAGCAGCGTTCCATCCCCACCCAGACTAATCAGGATTTCGGCATGATCACGAAGCTCCAGATGATTGGAAAAGGTCTCAATGTGGGCAGGAAGCTTTACTTTGTCTTCAATAAACTCATTATACTCCTTATGAACAATGGTTTCAATCCCGTAATGTTGCAGGGCATTGAAAACTTCCTGCACGAAAGGCAAAACGCTGTTATTGAACTCTCTGCCGTAAATTGCAATCTTCATTTAGATAAATATTGTATGTTGAATGGTTACAGGAATGAATTAAACATTTAAATAACTCATTAACAAATTATATCTGTCTTCCGTTCCGTTGTCCTGAGTGGTGCTGTTAAAAACAGCTTTAACCTGGTAATCATATCTTTCAAAAGAAGATATGATTCCGGATAATTCAGTTTTATTAATTTTCAGTGTAACCTCTAACCGGGTAGAATCTGGAAAGTTCTGCACGTAAGAGGATAAGATTTGTGCATTATCACCTTCAACAATCTGAGCCATATGTGACAAAGAATTATTACGGTTGTTAATTTCCAGAACGATGATTCCTCCTGGTTCTTTAACTGCAAAAATATCCGAAGTATACTTTAATAAGTCATGTATAGAAATAACCCCCAGATAATTCTTTTGATAATCCAGTACCGGTACTAAAGAAAGCTTCAGCTGATCAAATATTCTGATCACATCATACACATGAACATCCTGATAAACGAATGGGTTAAGAATAGTTAAAGAAAGATTTCCTATAGGCTCTTCCACATTTCTTATTTCCAGCAGATGATCTTCAGCCACAATGCCCAGAAACTGGCCATTGTTCAATACCGGTAAATGGTTCAATTTGAACTCACCCATTCTATCCAAAGCAGTGTGTACCGTTTCAGAAGTCTGTAGCGGCAGGATCGAATTTGATATGAGTTCAGATGCAAACATGGTTATTTCAGTAAAATTCTATCTAAGAAAGTACTCAGATAGGTGTTAAAAATTTCAGGATGCTCCATCATCGGAACATGCCCGCATTGATCAACCCAGTTTAACTCTGAGTTAGGCAGCAGCTGATGAAATTCTTCAGCTACATCCGGCGGAGTTACCTGGTCATTTTTTCCCCAGATCAAAGAAACAGGGATCGTAATTTTATTCAGTTCCTTAGACATATTGTGGCGGATAGCAGATTTTGCCAAAGCCAGAATACGGATAACTCTTGAACGATCATTAACCGTTTTAAATATCTCATCTACCATTTCTTTCGTGGCGATAGAGGGATCATAAAAGGTAAATTCTACTTTTTCACGAATATAATCATAGCTCTCTCTTTTTGGGAAAGAACCACCAAAAGCATTTTCATATAAACCAGAACTGCCCGTTAACACCAACGCTTTTACGCTTTCCTGATGTGCAGCGGTAACTACAAGCCCAAGATGTCCGCCCAATGAATTTCCGATCAGTACAACCTGCCCGAGTTTTTTAAACTTTATAAATTTATGAATGTACTTTGCTAAACTTTTAACTCCCAGAGTAAGGATAGGCAATTCATATATAGGTAAAATTGGCACTAGTATACGGTAATTCTCCTTGAAATGATCAATAACCGGTTCCCAATTGCTCAACTCTCCCATCAAACCATGAAGTAATACCAGGGTTTCGCCTTTTCCGGCCTCTATATACTTAAACCCATCCTCTTCTATTACTTCGTATTTCATGTATGTATATATTTCTGTAAATGTTTCCCGGAATGGTTACTGACACAATGGTGTCCGGTTCATCATTGTTGCTAAAGATACGCTACTAAGTTAGTCGCCTGAATTTATTTTAAACAAAAAAACTATTATTTTTAAAAAATAATTCTTTACAGATACTAGCTAACACAATTTATGCCAATTGAGTTTTAACAATTTCAGCTATCAATTTGCCATCAGCCTTGCCAGCCAGTTCTTTATTTGCCAGCCCCATAATACGGCCCATGTCTTTTACAGTCACCGCACCAGCATCTGCTATCAGCTTAGCAATCAGAACTTCTACTTCTTCTTTGCTTAATTGTTGTGGCATAAACTGACTGATTACTGCAATTTCTTCGTCTTCAATTACAGCCAGATCTTCTCTGCCTTGTTGTTTGTAAATATCAGAAGACTCTTTTCTTTGTTTAATTAAACGCTGAAGAATTTTCATTTCCGCATCTTCAGTAATTTCTTCTGCCGATCCTTTTTCCGTTCTTGCTACTAATAATGCAGCTTTAATTGCGCGTAAACCTCTTAATGCAGCCTGATCTTTAGCTAACATTGCTTTTTTTATTTCCTGATCTATAATTGCAGATACCATATTTTTTAAGCTTTTTATTCTAATTTCTATTGACTACCGTTGCTGATGCCTGTGCAGTTGGCATAATCAGCATATCATTTATATTAACGTGTGCAGGACGGCTAACTACAAACCAGATGGCATCAGCAATATCCTGTGCCAATAAAGGTTCTAATCCTTCATATACCTTTTTCGCTTTGTCTTCATCTCCTTTAAAACGGACTACAGAAAATTCTGTTTCTACCATACCAGGATTTATTGCAGTCACTTTGATACCATGCGGAAGCAGATCCAGGCGCATTCCTTTATTTAGGGCATCCACTGCATGTTTTGTTGCACAATAAACATTTCCGTTCGGATAAACTTCTTTACCTGCAATAGAACCAATATTGATGATGTGTCCTTTTTTAGCTGCGATCATCCAGTTGGAAACTATTTTAGTCACATAAAGCAAACCCTTTACGTTGGTATCTATCATGGTATCCCAATCACTGGTATCTCCATTTTGAACCGGATCCAGCCCCTGGCTTAAACCTGCATTGTTAATCAGGACATCAATTTGTTTCCAGTCTTCAGGCAGGCTTTCAAAAACTTCCTTCAATACTGAATTATCTCTGACATCTGCAATCAGTATTTGAATCTCTACTGCATATTTATCTGCTAAATGCTGAGCAACTTCTTTAAGTTTTTCTTCTCTTCTGGCTACCAGTACCAGTTGATATCCTTGTTGTGCAAATAAGTGTGCACATGCTTTTCCTATACCTGAAGTCGCGCCTGTTATTAATGCAGTTTTCATAATCAATTTTTATTAGCGGGCCTGTTTACTCACTCCAGGTGAGTGTGATATTTACCCTTTCAAACAAAGCTATTAAAATTCGCTCAGGCTACATCATTCAAAGAATAAACTGAATGTCACATGACGCAACATAAATTTATCGATTGGATTGTTATACGGATTAATCTCTGTTCTGTCTAAAACATCATTCAGTGAATAAGACAGTTTGATTTCAGGAGACATTTTAAAATACTCGAAATACAGATCCAGTCCGAAAGCCGCTTCTAAAGACCAGTAGCTTTTTTTATTTTTCAGAAATTTAAACTCTTCATCTAATTGTGAATCGTCCGATTTTTTTCTGGAAGCAATATCTATTGAATACTTTGCCCCATATAACATATAAGCCCTGAAGTTATTTCTTCTGTCAGACTTGATTTTAATGCCCAATGGAAATTCAACCATCGTAGCAACTACTTTCTTTTCAATCGTATTGGTTAAAGCCGGATTATTGAACTGATTACCTCCAATATTCGCATATGGTCCATATTCATACTCCATCAGCCTGTCTGTAAAAACCAGTGTTGGCGTTAACCTGACATCAATATGGTTATTAACCCTGCCATTGACAATAAAACCGATTCCAAATCCCGGAGAAGATTTACCGTACATCGCATTCAGTGAATCCGTGATCGCCCCCCTGGACGGATCAGCCATTGACTGATAAGGATCTCTCCAGTTCTGCTTTTTCTTAACCTTATAAGAAGACCCGGTATATTGAAAAGTAAACCCAAAGTGTACATTCTCATCATCAACACCACCACCCCAGTTTTGAGCTCTGGCAATAGCGACTGAAAAAAGAAGAACAAAAAACAGGCTTATTTTTAATTTCATCTGAATGGCTTAACCCTTTATTCCGGTATATATTGTACTGATCCCAAAGGTCAGTGGTCTGTGTTTAGTTGTTTGGTAACCCACTTTATCCATCACCGCAATAAAAGACTTTCCATCGGGAAATGCAACTGCCGATTCATTCAGATAAGTATACGCTCTGGCATCCTTCGAGAATATTTTCCCGAAAACCGGTAATATAGATTTGAAATAAAAATTATACAGTTGTTTTACCGGGAATGCCACAGGTTTTGAAAACTCCAGGATCACAACTTTTCCACCCGGCTTTAATACCCGCAGCATGTCTGACAATCCCTTTTCAAGATCCTGATAATTCCGGACGCCAAAGGCCACCGTAATCGCATCAAAATGGTTGTCTTCAAACTTAAGACCTTCAGAATCTCCGATTTCTACACTGAAAATGTCCTGTAAATTACGGTCCGTGATTTTTTTACGGGCTACTTCCAGCATTCCGGCAGAAATATCTACACCTGTAATTTTTTTAGGATGAAGTATTTTGATCGCTTCAAAAGCAAGGTCACCCGTTCCTGTAGCTACATCTAAAATATGTTGCGGCTTCAGTGCTGACAATTCACGAATGGCCTTTTTACGCCATAGAATGTCTATTCCTGCAGAAAGGAAATGATTCAGGAAGTCATAAGTACCAGCAATATTATCAAACATTGTGGTCACTTGCTCCTTTTTCGTGATCGTAGCAGATTGGTATGGAGTTATTTTTTCGTTCATGGTGTGTCGCAAAGATAAGTATTGTTGAAAACTAATTTTCTACCTTTGTCAAATGATTATAAAATCAGCAACATTTATTTGCAGTAATACCAAGATTTCGGCACTGCCAGTAGCCAACATGCCCGAATATGCTTTTATTGGCCGCTCAAACGTAGGAAAGTCGTCCCTGATCAATATGCTTGTTAACCAGCATGGATTGGCAAAAACATCTCAAAAACCAGGAAAAACACAGTTAATCAACCACTTTTTGATCAACGAGAAGTGGTATATCGTCGATTTACCAGGTTATGGATATGCGAAAGTTTCTAAAAACAGCCGTGAAAGCTGGGAAAAATTTATCCGTAATTACATCACTAAAAGAGAAAGTTTACAATGTGTATTCGTTTTAATTGACAGTCGTATTCCGCCACAAAAGATTGACATTGAGTTCTGCTGCTGGATGGGAGAGATCCAGATCCCGTTTGTGCTGGCCTTTACCAAGACCGATAAGCAGTCTACTTCAAAAACACACCAGAATATAGCACTCTTCAAAAAAGAACTTTCAGGATGGTTTGAAGAAATTCCACCAATATTTACAACCTCAGCAGAGAAGTTAGTTGGAAGAGATGAGATTCTGAACTTTGTTGATCAGACCAATCTTGATTTTGCAATGCCTATCCTGACGCCAGAAGAAGATTAATACAACAATTTAAATGAAGAAGTATTTTTCACTCGTGCTTTTTGCACATTCAGTCTTCGCACTACCTTTTGCGATGATTGGTTTTTTTTTAGGAGTTACCACTACAGATCATCCTTTCAACTGGGTGATTTTGTTGTTAGTACTCCTTTGTATGGTATTCGCCAGAAATTCTGCCATGGCGTTTAACAGGTATCTGGACAGGGACATTGATGCAAAGAATCCGCGGACGAACATGCGCGATATTCCAGCAGGAAAAGTTTCCGCGAATGAAGCCCTGATCTTTGTAATCGTGAACTGCGTGCTTTTCATCGTTACCACAGCATTCATTAATCCATTATGCCTGTACCTCTCTCCCGTTGCACTTTTTGTCGTCCTGTTTTATAGCTATACCAAAAGATTTACTGCATTATGCCATATGGTACTCGGACTGGGCTTATCGCTTGCTCCTATTGGTGCCTATATTGCTGTAACCGGTCATTTCGCATTGGTTCCTGTGCTTTATTCGCTTGCTGTATTATTCTGGGTAAGCGGGTTTGACATTATTTATGCGCTGCAGGATGAAGAGTTTGATAAAGGAGAGAAATTACACTCGATCCCTTCAGCCCTGGGCAGAAAAAAAGCACTCAGATTATCTGAATTCTTACATGTCCTGTCTGCGATCTGTGTGATCTTACCGATCGTATTTTCTACTTTCAGCTGGGCTTATTACATTGGCGTAACCTTCTTTTGTTCAATGCTGATTTATCAGCACCTGCTGGTTAAGCCTAATGACATCAGTAAAGTGAACAAAGCATTTGCGACCACCAATGGATTCGCCTCTGTGATTTTTGCAGCCTGCTTTTTGCTCGATGCTTTTTTAAGAACAATTTTAAAATTCTAGACCGATGAGCAATCTTATCATTACGAAAAAAATCAGGACTTATATCCCGCAGACACTGGAGATTAAATGGGAAAACCTTTCTCCTGTGCTGGATGAATTATTAGACAGAAAAATTACCAATGCCGGTGAGCTCGAAAAATGGCTTAAAGACAAAAGTGAATTTGAAGCTGCACTGGAAGAAGATTTTGCCTGGAGATATATCAAAATGAGCTGTGATACTGCCAATGAAGAATTGGTAGGCAGCTTTCAATATTTCGCTACAGAGATTGAGCCGAAGATCTCTCCTGTTGCAAATTTATTAAATCAAAAACTGGTAGACAGTCCGTTTATTGAGGAGCTGGACCAGACTAAATACTTTGTTTATTTACGGGCGATTAAAAAAGCACTGGAGATCTACAGAGAAGAAAACGTTGAGCTGTTTACGAAACTGCAAATTACCCAGCAAAAATACCAGGCCACTACTGGTGCCATGAGTGTGGTGATCAATGACAAGGAATATACTTTAGAACAGGCAGCTGTTTTAACGAAAGATATAGACAGAGCAGTGCGTCAGCAGGCATGGGAAACTATCCAGCAACGCCGCCTGGTAGATAAAGATGCTTTAAATATTGTATTTGATGAGTTGATAGCCATGCGTCATGAGGTAGCGCTGAATGCAGGATTTGAAAACTACAGAGACTATATGTTCCAGGCTTTGGGCAGATTCGATTATAGCGCAAAGGATTGTTATGCATTCCATGAAGCAATAGAAAATGAAATCGTACCTATATTAAGGGAGCAGGCAGAGAAAAGAGCTGAATCGTTAAGCCTGGAAGAATTGAAGCCATGGGATATGGAAGTCAGTACTTCTGGTAAAGCCGCTTTGAAGCCATTCAAAAATGGTGAAGAACTGATTGACAAAACTATTGCTGCTTTTACTGCGATTGATCCTGAATTAGGCCGCATGCTTTCGATCATGAAAGCGAATAACCTGTTTGATGTAGAAAGCAGAAAAGGTAAGGCTCCGGGAGGATACAACTATCCACTGGCAGAGACGGGTGCTCCGTTTATTTTCATGAACTCAGCAGGTTCACTGAGAGATCTGACTACGATGGTTCATGAAGGCGGCCATGCGATTCATACTTTTTTGACGGCCAGCCTGGAACTGAATGACTTTAAACACTGTCCTTCGGAAGTTGCAGAATTAGCTTCTATGAGTATGGAATTGATTTCAATGGATCAATGGGATATTTATTTTGATAACCCTGCCGATCTGGTCCGTGCTAAAAAAGAGCAGTTGCAGGATGTACTGAAAACTTTACCATGGGTAGCGGTGATTGATCAGTTCCAACATTGGATTTATACTAACCCTACAAATAATGCTGCCGACAGAGAAGTAGCTTTCAAACAGATCTATGAAAGATTTGGGGCAGGCTTCTCTAACTGGGATGGTCTGGAGCAGGAGTTTGGTAACATCTGGCAAAAACAATTACATCTTTTTGAAGTTCCCTTCTATTATATAGAATATGCGATTGCACAGTTAGGTGCGATTGCGATCTGGAAAAATTACAAAGAGAATCCTGAAAAAGCGTTACAGCAATATCTGGATGCGTTAGCTTTGGGTTATACTAAACCAATGAATGAAATTTATGAAACTGCGGGTATTAAATTCGATTTCAGCAGTGGATATATTAAAGAGCTGGCTTCCTTTGTAAAGGATGAATTAGATAAATTAGATTAATTTTTTATACTTTGAGCCAATTGGCGCCTGTCTGTATTTCAGACAGGCGTTAAGCTAACCTGAAACCATCTAACCGATTTGCCCATTATGTTTGAAAATCTTTTCAGAAAAAAGTCTGTCACTAAAATATTAGAAGATGCCGAAAAGGGCTATGGTGATCATGGCGCATCTCTAAATAAAACACTGGGTGTAAGAGATCTTACTGCTTTTGGAATTGCCGCCATTATTGGTGCGGGAATTTTCAGTACAATCGGAAAGGCTAGTGCCGACGGCGGTCCTGCTGTGATCTTCTTATTTATATTTACGGCTGTAGCTTGTAGTTTTGCCGCCTTTGCATATGCAGAGTTTGCTTCTATGGTTCCTGTTTCCGGAAGCGCCTATACGTATTCTTATGTAGCTTTTGGAGAGTTGGTGGCCTGGATTATTGGGTGGTCACTCATTATGGAATATGCGATTGGAAATATTACCGTCGCCATTTCCTGGTCTGATTATTTTACAGGTTTACTCTCCTCGATCCGAATACCGGCATTAGGTATCAACGGAATTAACCTTCCGGACTGGATGACAATGGATTACCTGACAGCATTTAATGGGCATAATCATGCCGAAGCCATGCTGAATGCAGGTAAAAGCTTTGCGAACCTGGATGATGCCACCCGTATTGCGAACAATGCCTGGGCCACTGCCCCTACCATTGGTGGTTTCCATATTGTAGCCGATTTACCTGCTTTAGGGATTATTATTCTGATTACGTGGCTCGTATACAGAGGGATGAAAGAATCTAAGAATGCCAGTAACGCGATGGTTATTGTGAAACTTGCAGTCATCTTACTGGTACTTTCTGTCGGTGTTTTCTATGTCGATACCGAAAACTGGAATCCATTTGCACCAAACGGTGTTTCTGGTATTCTTAAAGGAGTTTCTGCCGTGTTCTTTGCTTACATTGGTTTTGATGCAATTTCTACCACTGCCGAAGAGTGTAAAAACCCGCAGCGGGATTTACCAAGAGGGATGATGTGGGCGATTATTATCTGTACTGTTCTTTATGTAGCGATTGCGCTGGTATTGACTGGTATTGTGAAGTATGATCTGCTGGCTGTGGGTGATCCGCTGGCCTTTGTGTTTGATCATATCAACCTGAAACTCATGAGTGGAATCATTGCGGTAAGTGCGGTATTTGCGATGGCGAGTGTATTGCTTGTTTTCCAGATGGGCCAACCAAGAATCTGGATGAGCATGAGCCGTGATGGTTTATTGCCAAAAAGATTTTCCAGGATCCACCCTGTTTATAAAACGCCTTCATTCGCAACTATTGTAGTTGGTTTTGTAGTAGCTGTTCCTTCTTTGTTCATGAACCTCACTATTGTGACAGATTTATGTTCTATAGGTACGCTGTTTGCCTTTGTACTGGTTTGTGCAGGAGTATTGGTGTTACAGAACAAAACTGATATTCCAAGGGGTAAGTTCAAGACTCCTTATGTCAATTCAAAGTTTATCATTCCTGTGATCTTTATTGGGGCGATTATTTCAGGTTTCATCTTTTTTAAGGCGGAAATGACTTCTTTTATTACGAATGAGACTAAGGTTCATGATCCGGTCAGCTTTATTACTTCGCTTGATAAAACTGAATTGAATAGTGTGAAGGAAGAGATTATTGCAGCACAGAAGGTATCCAATGTGATGGAAAAGAATATTGATGCTGAGGCTTATTTAAATGGGCTAAGTAAGGAGCAGTACAAGAGTTTTATGGAGAAGAGTGCAGTGAGCGCCGATAAGAAATTTGAAAGCGGCTGGGCTTTGTTTAAACACAAAATCCCAATGTGGATCTTCTTCTTTATTTGCGTAGCGATCACTTATTTCTGTATTACACATAACTTGTCTCTGATCCCGGTATTGGGTTTATTGAGCTGTTTGTACATGATGTGTGAGCTGGGTATTTCTAACTGGATCGGATTCGGCATCTGGCTGGTGATCGGACTGGTTGTTTATTTCTTATATGGTTTCCACCATAGTAAGCTGAATGTGAAGAATAATGCGGTAAGCGTTAACTAGCTAAAAACTAAATGGGATTTGAGTTTTCACTCAAATCCCATTTTCCACTATCGTCTGTATAAAGCAATACAATAATGATTTACACCTGGTAATGAAACCTGATTTTTAAAGGGACTATAATTGAAGTGTCCATCCATATGGACTCCCAGACTTATCTGCCAGGAAATACCCCGTCCCATCAAGTAACCAAGCCTGTGATTCGTATTTACTTATTTTTGGATTAAGATAACTACCGTAATACCTCAGATATGGGTCTGCCCGGTTTAAGAATAGTGGTTTAGTTTTTTGTTTATTATTTGTACTATAATTCATAGTATACTTATTATCCTCGTCATCGGGTGAATGACCTTGCGGGTCGTAAGTATAATTATTAGATATAATTTTATAATTGAACGAAATGAAATTTGGTGCCTGGAATTCAGATTCCGGGGTACACAATGGTGAAGAATAGCAAGCGATTACAAGGTCTGCCTTTATCTGATCTAAAAAACTAGTACTTGAGAACTTTTCGTTAGATCTTTGAATATTTCTATATTCAATTCTGGCATATGGCTTATCATAGCTTCCGTAGTTGATATCAAATGGAGCTTCAATCAGTTTGTCGCCCCTGATTGTTTTGAGTTGGTAACTAATAGCAATGCCTGGATGGTCTTTATCATATGATGCATTGGCAGACAAAGTTTCTATGAAACCTGCTACTCCAAAAACGTCTGTTGGTTTATCCTTATCAGTACCGAGCCCGGTGAATTTGACTCTGATTTTAGCCTGATTGATCACACTTTCTTCCTCCGCGGTTAAGTGTGTACCTACCCCCACCACACCTTCCAGGATCTGTACTTGTTTATTTACTGCATTGTACAAAGCAGAGGCACTGGAAGTTGACTCGATGAGCATAATCCCCATTCTTCCATAGGCAACCCTACTCACATAACAGGGCTCAGTGCCACCAAAAACAGATTGGTCCAGACCATTGAAATCTATCAGCTCGCCTTGTGCGGGTAAATTACCATCTACGTCCATGTAAAAATGTTCCTGATAAAACTTTATTTTAATGGCAGAGCTTGTGGCTATGGTATGCGTGTTTTCTGTAGAATTCTTACCATAATTCGCAATAAAAAGGCCAATGTTCTTGTTGTAACCATACAGGGTCTTCAATTCCTCATAAACAGAAAAAGTGTCAATTTCTACTTGCAGGCGACTAATACCTGTCTCTCCCGGATAGAGCCTTTCGAGTTCGCTTAGTGCTTGTCTCTGAAAAGCCCTGTCATTACTGGGCCTTGGCCAAAACGTTCTGACGGTATTGTCCGGGCTAACTGGAATAGAGGTAGATACCGTTACCGGCCTCTTGTTATTTTCTATACCTTTTTGCATTTGGGGTTCATAATAACCATTGGCAGAAATACTTCCACCATCGATTATTGCCCCAGGGAAAATATTCAACGACATTTGATTGTCTGCAATCACAAATACATTACTTTTAAATGCCTGCAGATAAGAAACTTTGTTGGGATCTTCCTTACCCGTAAGGTCAAACCCATTGGTCACCCTCCCGGGGCCATCAGGCTTTACGCTCGAAGTAGTCCATGGATTCCGGTTATCAAAAGTGGCAGCATCGTTTAATTTACTCTTGCTGAGTATTCCGTTAATATTTTTCGGATCACTGTAGTGCCCGGCCCGCATTGAGAACCGGGGTATTTCCGGAGTTTTTAAACCCGACTGCAAGCCACTGCTAATGCGCTTTAAATTATTCTTTTTACAACTGTAAATAAGGACAGATAGCAGTATCATTGTTGCGTATAATGAGAAAGAAATGCGGTGCATAAAATTTTGTTAGTGATGAATGAAGTCAGTTTCTTAGTAGGGAAAATCCAGATGAAATACTGTTTTAAATAAAGTGTTATCTTTTAGGTATTTCGCAGTAAATGAAATGGGTACACCAGGATCTTTTGCGGTAAAGACACCCAGGTTTTCGGAAATAAAGTTAGACAACGCATCAGAGTCCGGATTGGTCAGAAGTTTGGTAATCGAGCCACCGCCTGGTTTACCCAACAGATTCAATGTGATCCTGCAGGTGCCGATTAACTGCTTTTCTTCCTGGGTCATGTTCTCATCCGTCTTTTTAAAAATCTTTTTCACCATTTTCTCAAATACGCTCCTCATCTGGGAACTCGTGTTATTGGTTTCTATCAGGAAGAAGCCAAAGCGGCCATAGGTTACTGAGTTGATGAATACCGGAGATACACCTTCGAAAATGTTTGCAGGCAATGCAGCGCGATCAATAAGTTCATTTTCGGTAGGGTTTGACATGCTGTAAGTGAAATTTTTTACAGTATACGTAGCCATCATCCCCGTTGAATAATTCGTTCGGCTAGAGTTGTAATTGAATGAGGTATTTACAGAATAAAACAAAGCTTTCTCATCCATATTGTAACCATAAGCAAGTTTTACCTCGTTATAATTGGTGAAAGAAGATGCATTGAATAAGAAATCTACAAGCTGGGTGCCCGAAAAATCCGGATCCATTAATGCATTTCGCAGAAATACCCGGCTGCTGGATAGTGCAGGATAATCAATTACTCCATAAGATTTGCCTGAAGGAAAGGATAGTGCCACGTTAATAGGCTTTCCAGCGAATCCGGTTAATGGTTCAAAAATTCCGGAGTTAACCGACGCGGCTTTAATAATAGATCCAG
Source organism: Pedobacter sp. WC2423 (assembly GCF_040822065.1). NCBI lineage: Bacteria > Pseudomonadati > Bacteroidota > Sphingobacteriia > Sphingobacteriales > Sphingobacteriaceae > Pedobacter > Pedobacter sp. WC2423. The sequence continues at coordinate 4,963,680 of NZ_CP162005.1, read as the reverse complement.
GATAAATATAAGAACTGTTGTCCGGAGTCACAATCATCTCGTCGGATTGATAAAAAGATGACCTTCCCAGCGAATTATGCCATAAACTATCTCTGACTTTAATTAGTTCGTTTCTTTTTTTTGGTCGAGCAAATCTTTTAAACTGCTCTTGCCTAAATAAACCGGGCTGAAGGTTTCAATTTTTAAATCCTGAAAATGAGAAGATAAAAGGGCTGTCCGCTTATCATCATATGGATCAGTGTTACTTAATTTATCCTTTTTACAGGATAAATTAAGTAACACTGATAAAGCAAAAAATAGATATAGAGATTTTTTCATTAAAAACAGATTATATTCTATCTAATTATTTGGAGTATTGATTTTGAATTTCGTTCTGAAAGTCCTGAAGTCGCCTAAATAATTAAGCGTATAATATAACGGAGATCCATAAGTATTCGCAGAAAACACACCTCCACCGCTCATAATATCAGCAAAGCCCTCAAGTCCTTTAACGATTGCTCCTATGCTTTTACCATCCGGGCCTAATACATACATTTTTACATGAGCGGTCTGCAAAAGTTCCTTTTGCTCTTTGCTCAGCCTTAAACCCAGCTCTGCTTTGAGCGTAGGGCCAAGCTGCACGGAAGCATCAGGTCTTCCTCCCAATAGATTTTTAACATCAATGGTAACTGTAAACACAAGTGATAATGCTTTCTGTACCATATTATAAGAAGAATCTGAATCCATGATCAGAATGCCTTTCCTGCCATAAGTAACTGAACTGACAATCAAAGGATCGTATCCACCAAATTTAGCCATGTTTACAGGGTCTTTCAGGAATGGTTTATAAATAGGTGGCTCTATGTTAAGTGAAAAGTTTTCTTGTGTGAAAGAGGCCATTACATGGGTTTGTGTACTTTGGTGGACAGTTGTATCTAAATAATTTAACTTAAATAAACCACCGATGTCAACATTAGCTCCAAATGAACGTTTAAGTTCGTCGAATTTTCGGTATGAAGTCATTTCATAACTAAAAGACTGCAGCTGCTCACCGGATCCTGCCTTTAAAGCTGCCCTTATATATGATTTGTCTATACTGGGCCCAAGGATGCTGACTGTTCTTGATATGCTATCTGTAGGGAAATTAGCATACATGGTAATCGGGTTCCTTTCTTCAGCAGATAATGCGACCGGAATGAAGTCTTTTGGATCTCCAGCCATATCACCTCTTACAATTGCACCCAGGTATACCTGTTTTCTAATCTCTTCAGTAACTGCAGGCATTTCTGTGGATTCGTAAAAGGCGGTTTTCCCTCCCCCACTCATCCATACACTGTCCCTGATAAAATCTACTGAGTTTTGTTTTTTACGATTTACCTTATTTTGAATATCGACTATGGCTTGTTTATCATAAACATCAGTTTCAATTGGTTTATAAGGATACTTTGGAAAACCTTTAAACTGTGACACATAACCCTTGGGAGCGAGATATGTTCCTTTATCCTCACCAACATTATCGTTGTTTTTTTTACAGGAAAAAGTAATTAACACGGCAAAACAAATTGCCATTTGTAAAATTTGATAGTTTTTTTTCATTTTTAAAGAATTATTAATTAATTTATTATCCTGCTAATTTAATTATCATAAACTATGAGCTATATTATATTTTCAATATGTTTTAATTATTTTTATGTTAATTAATTTACCAGGTCAATAAAAAAAATGGATAAAAAACCGGGCTTCTTCGCCAAAAAACAGATTAGTTTTAGTCTAAGCCCCCCTTTATGCGCTGTTAAAAGGCTATAATGGAAAGTTTGAAAACAAAAGGTCCTCATCTATCAAAAGCGAACTCTCTTCCACCAACATCTCTTCTACGCTGGTTAAGTTCCTTTATTCCAATCAATGACGTAATACAACTTCATTGGGGAATCAATAATTATGTCGAATTTTATAACAGTGAATGAAGATATTCCCTTATAATTAACAAGGGGTATAATGTATTTTCATCAGCTATCAGAAAGTGTCATTCCTAACCAATACCTGTACTAAACTGTACATTACAATAAAATGAAGAAAAATATATTCTACCAAAGCACAATAAATATGAACTCATTGTTACTTCTGTTAACTTTCACTTTGCTGATTGTCAGTTGTAAAAAGAATCCCGTCGAAGAGACAACAATAACACAGATAAATAAGAAAAGAATATCATCAAACTTAGATTCAATATACTTATATGCTCAACAAATATATCTCTGGAATGAGCAGCTTCCTTCCTTTGCAACATTCAGGCCTTCCCGATTTTATACAGGTGCCGGTCACGAAATGGACATGTATAATAAAGAAATATTTGATTTGACCAGAGCAGCTATAAATCCGGCTGCAAATGTGTCTTTTGAACTAAATATGAGTAATCCTGGCATACCAAAATATTCCGGTATTACCGAAGATTTTCATACATCTTCTTTTGCAAAAAATGAAGTTCAGCCGGTGCTGTTATCTAATAACTTTGGATTATCATTTGCCACTGTGTCAGATAATGAGATCAGACTTTTATATGTTGACCCGAACTCTCCTGCAGGTAAAGCTGGTTTAAACAGAGGAGATCGAATTATAAAAATTAATGGAATTCCGGTTCAGACGAATGAAATATATTATCGCTTTATTGAATCCTCGGTCAAAAATGCATTTATTGACATCGTTTTGATATCTGAAAATACACCCGTTATCAATAATAAAAATATCCGCCTTACACAAGCTCCTTTTGAAGCTAACCCAGTGCTTAAAAGTAAGGTGATCTCTATTAATAATAGAAAAATTGGTTACCTCGCCTACAAAAGGTTTACGGATGAATCTCTTTCTGCCAGATACCTGAATCCAGTTTTTGATAATTTCGGTAATGAAGATATATCTGAACTAATCATAGACTTGAGATATAATGGAGGGGGGTATCAAAATACCTGCAGGTATATTGCAAATCAAATTATTCCCGCAAATTTAAATGGAAAAACAATGTTTACGGAACATTATAACCATTTAATGCAGGGGGGTAAAGCAGACATTTTAAAAAATCAACCTATACTTGATGCAAACGAGAACCCGGTCTATATAGATGGGAGGCTTGCCACATTAAATGATATAGATTATAGTGTAAAAGGAAATACGGTTTTATTTGAAAAGCAGGGTGAGATCAAATCTATAAAAAGCGTATATTTTATTGTCAGCAAGGAAACAGCGTCTGCCAGCGAATTGCTGATTAGTATTTTACAACCTTATATGAAGGTTACGTTGATTGGTGTATCTGGCGATGGTACAAATGTGCGGACTTACGGAAAGCCTGTCGGCTTTTTCGACATCAAAATCGATAAATTCAATATGTATTTAGCTATGTATCAAGATAAAAACGCAAATAATGACGGTAATTATTTCGATGGGTTTTCTACCAATTTATCTGTGATCGATAACCCAATTTTTAATTTCGGAGATCTGGCAGACCCTGCGATACAGATAGCACTTGGAAATCCATCTCAAACAAACAATCAAAGGAACAAAAGCGATCTAAAATCAGCTTCACTTCAAGCCAGCACCGTACATTCGTCAAAAATATATTTTTATGATAAAATGGAGCGCAAAGAGATGCTTAAAAGTGCCAAAGATTTTAAATTAAAATAACCGGGAGTCTGTTTAAAAAAGGCATAGTTTTAATGTTAGCTATGCTTTTGACATCAAAGACATATTTATTTAGAATTTTATTGGGCTACCCATTGGACCATCCATTGGACCACCCCCAAATACCCAATACAAAAAGTACTATTTTCCGTTATCCGAAATGTCCGAATAACTATATTTGTCTATTAAGCACTTACTATAAACTCTCCCAGATGTTCCGTTTCTGAAACCAACTTAAGATCATCAGAGACAAAGAAAAGCCAGACCTGTACTTCACCTGCAAAAGAGCGTGTCAAATTAACAGTAAACGCACAAAAAAACCGCCTTCCTGTTTTTGCAAACATAGAAGACGGCTTTTATAACCTGATTATATCTCTTACTGTGGAATCAGGCTGATCGCTTTTTCCAACTGCGGATCAGTACCAACATCCAGAGCAGCCTTATTATACTTAACCTCTACATCTGGTGGAAAACCAATTCCTTCATATAACTTTCCATCTACATAGCGTAACGCAGTTGAAGAAGTATAAACCAAACTCAGGAAACCAGTTCTGAACTGTCCGCTGTTATAATAATCATTGTTATTTAACAACGGGCCGTTACCACCCCAGGTACGTTCACCCACAAATTTCACATTGCCACCTGGCATCGCTTTCAAAGCCATTGTAGTCATCTCTGCCATACTTACAGAGTTCAGATCAGCCAGTACAATAATCGGAGCTGTAAATAACTTTGCATCTTTTCCCGGATGAACCGTTGCAGGTATCCATGGTGTATAATCCAATCTTCCGTTTCCAATTTTTGAACGGGTAGCACCGATAGGAAACTCCTTATCCGTTAAACCACCTACCAGTAAATCTAAATCAGAAAGATAACCACCACCATTACTCCTGACGTCAATAATTATCCCTTTCAAGCCTTCCGGTTTTTTTACCTGATCAAAGTAATACTGCAATGCTTTCTGAGCATTGTTAGGCGTTGGAGAATCATTGATTACATTTAAACTGAACTCATTAAAATGAAGGTATAAGATATTGCCTTTAATCTTACCCGCAACAGCAAAGAACTGATCTGTAGCTGATAAGTTGACAAAACCTCTGACATATCCTTTATCCAGATACTTTGGAGGAATAGTACTGTAAAAAAAGTTAGGATTAATGTTACCATGATAATCAGGGCTCTTTTGATGTCTGGCATCAGAAGGGCTGATATAAGTTGCTGAATCTATCACATATGGACTGTTGATTCTAAGCGCATAATGTGAATCGATCAATGTTGAGGTCATCTCTTTAAAATAAGTATAAGATTTTCTGACATCTGTCGAATCATTGATATTCATTTTGGCGAACAACGGCTGATATTTACGGTAAATTTCATCCCAGTTTGTAGGATCAGTATCCCAAAAGATATAGTTATTATTCATTCCATTCCAGTAAGCTTCAAAAGCTTCACTGAAACTACCTTCAAGATACCGTTTAGGATCGTTGATTTGAGGGGACTCTTTACGGCAGGAAGCCAATGCGCTCACAAGGCAGATACCCAGTACCAGCTGGAGCATATTTTTATATAAAAATAGATAGGTTGATTTCATAAGATTGTAATAATGATGAATAAATTAGCGTTGTTATTTACCCAGACGGTACATACAGCCCACTTGAATAACATAGGTATCATTGTAACGTGGAATCTGATTGAGCATGTAGTTTTTCTGCTGATCGGTTAATGCACGGTAATACCTTGCTTCAGCAAAAAGCTCATACCTTGGTTTAAGCTGATAACTTACACCTGTTCCCGCCAGTACACCCAATTCGATTCTGCGGTCACGGCGGCTGTCAAAAATAAACTTCTCATTATAGCTGTAACCAGGCTGACCATCCAGGATACTTGGGGTTTGCGCATCATCCGGAAGATCATAGTCTTTCGCAAAAGGGTTAATCTGAGTCCCTTTGATACGGGACGAAGACCAGTACCCCACATAACCTCCCAAGTTTAAGAAACCTTTCAGTTTCTGGCCGCCAAAGGTGAAATGAGCCATCACAGGAAGTTGAATGTAATTGTTCTTGTTCGTATGGTTAATACCTTCGAAATAACTGCTGCGCACAATTTTGTAACTCTTGCGGATGAACTGAGGATCTGCTTGTATCGCAAACCAATTATTCAGGTCATATTTAACAGGTATCCCAATATTAAATCCATCCAGAGGTTCATACTTGGTGAAAGCTCTGAAGCCGATATTGGTAATGATGTGGTTTTTGTTGTAACCACCTTCCAGTCCGATAGAAAACTGGGCATGTGAAGTGAGCGTCCCGGCAATGATGCCCAGACCTAAGAGTAAACATTTTTTTTTCATAAGATTAGGTTTAGCAGATTTTAATCCCTTATCATCCAGACCAAATGTTCATTTAAATTTACATTTGTGTGGTGCCGGACAAACGAATGCGCAATGATGTATAAGAATAATTAAGCTTTTTATAGCAGGTGATCAGTCTGAATAAAAAATTAATATCCTGTCTAACAACGTAATTCAGATGCAAATAATAATCAGCAGCAGAAATTAACATCTTTTTATCCGGTATTTCAAAGCCGCATAGGGAATAAAACCTGGGGACAATATATAAAAATTAACAATAACTTTAAAAACAAATCAATATAATTAAATAAATGCTGTTTTACCATAAAAAAAGCAATATCATTCCTGCAGAAAAACCGACAACTGTTAAAATGTGTTAAATATTGTCCTGAGTACAAAAAGATTAATTATTGTGTAGAATTATTCACTACTTTTGTTGCAATAAGATGAATACAAAAACTAAAACGATCTCACTTCTGTACATAATTTGCATTTTTTGCATCAGTGTCTGCTGTGGATCAGCAGTTTTTGCCCAGCGTTCAGATAGTACAGGCACCAATGCCAAATACAAAAGAATTGTCAGGACTCCTCAAATCAGAGGTGATGTGCCTTCTTACAAGCCAAGTTATATGCCTGGTTCATCTTTATCTCCTTATAATAGTCTTCTTTCACATAGCAGATCAGCCAGCGGCAGACCAGATAAAATACTTTCAGTACTTAAAGTTTATCCTAATCCGGTTGATGATCAGATTAATCTGACAATCCGCCTGGAACGTGAGTCTAACCTTTCTATTAAGATTATGGACTTGTTAGGCAATGAAGTGGTAACCTTATCTAATGAACGCTTATCTGCGGGGGAACAAACTAAAACATTCACCATTCCTAACCGGTTGAACAGCGGAATCTATTTCCTTCGTTTTGTTGCAGGTTCAGAGACTGTCGTTAAACGTATTTCTATTCTGTAAGCTGAATACCCGTTTAAACTCAGCTAATTTTCAGCATCAATCTTTTTTTTACCGGATATAATTTACTTTTACGCATCATGCAAGCTGCATGTGAAGATAATAGACGTTTTTTATATACCTGAATACAATGAAGATAATTGCTATTGGCCGTAACTACGCTGCACACGCTAAAGAATTAAATAACCCTCTCCCATCAAGTCCTGTGATCTTTATGAAGCCGGAAACAGCAGTGCTTAAGGATAACAAACCTTTTTATATCCCTGAATTCTCTTCAGATGTACATTACGAACTGGAAGTTGTTTTAAAGATCAATAAAGAAGGAAAACATATTGCAGAGAAATTCGCTGCTAATTATTATGATGAGATTGGTTTAGGTATTGATTTCACCGCGCGGGATCTTCAATCTGCCTTGAAAGAAAAGGGATTACCATGGGAACTGGCCAAAGCTTTTGACAATTCTGCTGCTGTCAGTCATTTTATTCAAAAAACTAAACTTGCAGATGTCAATGCGATACCATTTGAGCTGAAAGTAAACGGAGAAAGCCGTCAGAATGGAAATACAGCAAATATCCTGTTCTCTTTTGATCAGATTATAGCCTTCGTTTCACAGTACATCACGTTAAAAAAAGGAGATTTAATTTTTACAGGCACACCTGAAGGGGTTGGTCAGGTTCATCCGGGTGACAAACTGGAAGCATGGATGGGTAAAGAACAGTTTCTGAATTTCGATATAAAATAAGTTTAATGATCAAAAAAAGTATATTCCTGTTTGTTCTGGTCACATTTGCAATCAGTACTCAGGCCCAGCAAATTTTCAGTAACAATAAATATCCACTGGTAGATTTCCGTCCGCCGCTGGATATCGTTCCTCCGGCATTAGCGGGTTCTTTTGGTGAGCTTAGAGGGAATCACTTCCACTCGGGTATAGACTTTCGCACTAATCAGCGTGAAGGATATCCGGTACATGCCATTGCTGATGGATATGTTTCCAGGATGAGGGTTCAGAACAGCGGATTCGGTTTGGCTTTATACCTGGTACATCCAAATGGATATACTTCTGTATATGGCCATTTATCCCGTTTTGCACCTAAAATTGCAGAAGCCGTAAAGGCTTTGGAATATCAGAAAAAGACTTTTGAACTCGACGAATTTCCTTCAGCAGATTTATTTCCGGTACATAAGGGTGATGTGATCGCCTATTCAGGGAACAGAGGCAGTTCGGGAGGCCCGCATCTTCACTTTGAAATCAGGGATTCTAAAACTGAAAACACAATTAATCCGCAGCTATTCGGGATCCAGATTCCTGATAATATTCCGCCGGTTATTTATTCTTTATACTTATATAAGCTGAATAAAAAACCTTTTAATGAATATACACCTAAAACTTTTTTCCAGGTAACTGGCGGAGCAGGTAAATATAGTATAGGTAAAACTGAACCATTGACGGTCAGTGGTGAGGTTGGATTCGGAATTACCGCTACAGACAGGCATAATGGAGCTTCAGGAATTAACGGGGTCTATTCTATTGAACTGGAAGTGGATGGAAAAACTGTTTTCACGTCTTCTTTAGAGAAGTTTGCTTTTGAAAACAGCAAGGCGATTAACTCACATATTGATTACGCAGCTTTCATGACCACTAAAAGGAGTATCCAGAAAAGTTTTACAGATCCGGGAAACCCTTTACAGCTCTATAGCAACCTGGTCAACAATGGCCGGATTGAATTTAAGGATCAGCAGGTACATGAACTGAAATATACGGTAACTGATGCTAAAGGAAATAAAAGCATTTTGCCATTTACGGTAAAATCGGATGGACAGACGTTAATTTCTACACCTGATCAGCCTGATGGTATACCTTTCTTTTATGCCAAAGAGAATGAGTTTGCCGCAGATGGTGTTAAAGTAGTGCTGCCAAAAGGAACTTTATACAATGATTTCAATTTAGTTTATAAGGTTAAACCAGAACCAGCAAGAGGTGCTTATTCACCAATTTATCAAATTCACAACAACCTTACTCCTTTACATGTTGGTTTTGATTTATGGATCAGGGCTGATGCCCGCTTAGGTGCATTGAAAGATAAAGCATTGATTGTCAGCACTAGTGGCGCATCTCAGGGCGGAGTTTTTGAGAATGGTTATGTGAAAGCTACCCCTCGCAATTTCGGTAGTTTCTACATTGCAGTTGATACTATCCCTCCAGCAATTACCCCGGTTAACATCGCCGATGGCAAAAACATGAGTGGTATAGCTAAAATGGTTTTTAAAATCCGTGACAACCTTTCAGGTATTAAAAGCTTTAATGGCTATATTGATGGCAATTGGGTTTTGATGGAATTTGACACCAAAACTGCTACTTTATGGCATTCTTTCGATGAACGTACCCCAGCCGGAAAACATCAGTTGAAACTGGTTGTGGAAGACATGAAAGGAAACAGTAAAACGTATTCAATTAATTTTATAAAATAATTATGAGTGAATTAAAAGAAGGTCAGAAAGCCCCTGAATTTACCGCAGCGGATCAGGATGGAAATACAGTCTCTCTGGGTCAGTTTGCAGGTAAAAAAGTGGTTTTATATTTTTACCCGAAAGATGATACTCCTGGTTGTACTGCTGAGGCTTGTGATTTCAGGGATAATTACCAGGGATTAAAAGCGAAAGATATTATTGTACTGGGTGTAAGTGTTGATGATGAGAAGTCTCATCAGAAATTTGCGGCTAAACATAGTCTTCCTTTTACCTTACTGGCTGATACTGATAAAAAGATTGTGGAAGCTTACGGGGTATGGGGAGAAAAGAACATGTATGGTAAAAAATATATGGGTACTAACCGTACTACTTTTGTAATTGATGAAAATGGTGTAATCGCACATATCATTAAGAAAGTTGACACTAAAAATTCAACGGCACAAATACTTGAGTTATTAAATATTTAGGACACTGTTATTTCAAACGTTGTAAATATATAATATCACATTTAAATCGTATTAAAGCGCTTTTACATTCCATAATAAATGATAGCAATAAACTATATTTGCTATTAATAGATAAATAATTGAGAAGATATTAAATAAATAGATGAAACATACAATCAATGAATTAGAGGACATTGTTTCTCAGGTACGAAGAGATATTGTAAGAATGGTACATGGCTGCCAGTCCGGACACCCGGGTGGATCACTTGGTTGTGCAGAGTTTTTGACAGCTTTATATTTTGAAACCATGAACCATTCCACAGATTTTAAGATGGATGGTATAGGCGAAGATTTATTCTTCCTTTCTAATGGTCACATTTCTCCGGTATTTTATAGCGTGCTTGCCCGTTCTGGTTATTTTGAAGTTAGCGAATTAGCTACTTTCAGAAAATTAAACTCTCGTGTTCAGGGTCACCCGACTACACATGAAGGATTACCTGGTATCAGGATTGCATCAGGGTCTTTAGGTCAGGGGATGTCGGTTGCAATCGGTGCAGCTTTAACCAAGAAACTAAATAAGGATCATTCTTTAGTCTTCAGTTTACATGGAGATGGTGAGTTACAGGAAGGCCAGAACTGGGAAGCTATTATGTTCGCTCCTCACAACAAAGTTGATAACCTGATCTCTACAATCGATTATAACGGACAACAAATTGATGGTCCTACTGAAAAAATATTATCATTAGAGAACCTGCAGACTAAATTCGAAGCTTTCGGATGGCATGTAATCACTTCTAATGGAAATAACATGGAAGATATTGTTAAAGCTCTGGAATATGCTAAATCACTTACGGGCAAAGGCAAACCAATCTTAAACTTAATGAGTACTCAAATGGGCTATGGTGTAGATTTCATGGTAGGTTCACATAAATGGCACGGTACTGCGCCTAATGATGAACAGCTTGCTTCTGCTTTAAGTCAGAACAAAGAAACATTAGGGGATTATTAATTCATAACCATTAACTGAGCCCGTCTTGTTTAGGATAGCGGGCTATAAAAAAATAGAGACTCATGAAAAAATATACATATTCAGAAAAGAAAGATACCCGTTCTGGTTTTGGTGCTGGTTTACATGAAGCTGGTCAGAAAAACCCGAATGTGGTTGCACTTTGTGCGGATCTGAAAGGTTCTTTAAAAATGGATGCTTTCGCAGACGAATTTCCGGAAAGATTTATCCAGATCGGAATTGCTGAAGCAAATATGATCGGGATTGCAGCAGGTATGACTATTGGAGGAAAAATTCCTTTCACAGGTACTTTCGCAAACTTCTCTACTGGCAGAGTTTATGACCAGATCAGACAGTCTGTTGCTTATTCCTACAAAAACGTTAAAATCTGCGCTTCTCATGCTGGTTTAACTTTAGGTGAAGATGGTGCAACTCACCAGATTCTTGAAGATATAGGTTTGATGAAAATGTTACCAGGAATGGTTGTGATCAATCCTTGTGATTATAATCAAACCAAAGCTGCTACTTTAGCTATCGCCGAGTATGAAGGCCCTGTTTATTTGCGTTTCGGCAGACCAAGTATTCCTGTATTTACTGATCCTGATCAAAAATTTGAAATTGGTAAAGCATGGATGGTCAACGAAGGTACTGATGTCACTATCGTTGCAACCGGACACATGGTTTGGAAAGCAATTGAGGCTGGTGAACAATTAGCTGCTTTAGGTATTGATGCAGAAATTATAAACATTCACACCATTAAACCGTTAGATGAAGAGGCTATCTTAAAGTCGCTTCAGAAAACTGGTTGTGTGGTAACTTGTGAAGAGCATAATAAATTTGGAGGATTAGGTGAAAGTGTTGCACGTTTATTATCAACTGAGCTTCCTTCTCCACAAGAATTCGTGGCTGTAAATGATAGTTTTGGCGAAAGCGGAACTCCTGATCAGCTGATGACTAAATACGGACTGGATACAATTAATATTGTTGAAGCAGCTCAAAAAGTTATAAAAAGAAAAAAATAATAGATGAAGCAGGTTGAAGATGATGAAATACTGGCGAAGTTCTCTATGGAGAGTACTCGTAATGAAGCCTTTAACCTGCTTATCTCAAAATACCAGGAGAAAACTTACTGGCATATCCGTCGACTGGTCATCGATCATGATGATGCGGATGATCTTGTCCAGGAAGTTTTCATCAAGGTTTGGAAGAATTTATCCAAATTCAGAAGCGACTCTAAATTATATACCTGGATTTACAGGATCGCAACTAATGACTGTATTACCTTTTTAAATAAGAAAAAACAGCGTAACAATATTCCTCTGGATGATGTTTCAGCTGAGCTTTCTGAAAGTTTAGTGGCCTCTTCTTATTTCAATGGAGACAAAATCCAAATGAAGTTACAGCAGGCACTATTAACACTTCCAGAGAAACAGCGGCTGATTTTCAACATGAAATACTACGATGAACTCAAGTATGAAGAAATTTCTGAAATTCTGGGAACGTCTGTAGGTGCATTAAAAGCTTCCTTCCATATTGCAGTGAAGAAAATAGAAGTTTTTATGCTAAATGAAGACATTACCTTTTAAACCTTTTGTGATTTTAGGCATCCATATAGCAGGTAAATTCAGGAAGCCCTGATATGATCACCCTGCAATAGCTAAATTATTTACAATGAAACACGATATAGAAGACAATGAATGGAAACAAGAAGCGCCTTATCTGGCCTCTCTTGAAAAAGAAAATCCATTCAGCGTTCCACAGGAGTATTTGAAGACCATCCCTGAGCTGATTCATGACGCAATTTACGTCGATGAGCTTAAGGAAGCTATTCCTATGTCCGGATTTATCGTACCTGATCAGTATTTTAACTTCTTACAAGACTCTATTTTTGCCCAGGCAACAGGTAACGGTTTACAAGCACTCCCTAAAGCTGATGGTTTTCATACGCCTGATTTATATTTCCAGAAATTACAGGCTAATATTCTTGCAAAGACTGTAGCATCAGACAATTCAGCTAAAACGATTGTCAGTACTAACCTTGCAAAACGCGAACCTGAATTATTTCGTTTATGGCGTAATGACCTGGTTAAATATGCATCAGCTGCTTGTTTTATCCTGGTTACTGCATTTGGACTTTATTTGAATCAGCAAAATTTCAATACGGAAAGCAAAAGTTCTGACCTGGTAAGTGAGCAGGTATTATATGATATGAATGAACAGGATATTATTGACCATATAGAGGGAAATAATGCAGATATATCAAAGGTGAATAATGCAAATGTATCCAATGACAATACCACCAATGCGGACCTGGAAACTTATATTCTAAACAATTATTCTCAAAGTGATCTGTCCTCCGTTTTATAATTAAGATACGATACCATGAAAAACATACTAGCCATAGCTTTTCTATTATCCCTCCCTTTTCTGTCTTCTGCACAAAGAGGTGAAGGAAAAAGCAATGAAATACAAGCTTATAAAAGTACTTATCTCAAAGAAAAATTAGAGCTGACACCCGAAGAGGCAAAAATATTCTGGCCGATTTACAATTCAATGCAGAGTGAGCAATCTGAATTGCGTCAGGAACGCAGAAAAAACATGATCAGCTTCAGAAAGAGTACAGAGATTGAAAACCTTTCAGATACAGAGGTAGAAAGCCTGATTAACAATGAGCTCAATTTCAAACAGAAGGATTTAAATATTGACCGCAAATATTATAATAAACTGAAAAGCAGCCTGCCGATCAAAACTGTGGGTAAATATTATCGTGCAGAACAAACTTTTAAAAGAGAATTGCTCAGCAGATACAGGGAAGGCAAGAAGTAATTAATTCATTTTTTGTCTTTTGATCAGATACGCCGCCAATACGGTTGAAAAGCCTGCTGCTATATCTGCGTCAATCAGATCTATTTTATATTGTGCACATTTTAACGTCAGCATCTGCCGGTAATCTCCATAAGATTTCAAATAAGCTTCTTTAACAGTAGCTGCATTTGCTTTCAGTAATTCCCCTGTCTCCAGGTCTACAAACTGATAAGGCCTGTTCTCAAAATTGAAGTCTACTTCTTTAGCTTTATCACTTACATTAAAAATGATAACTTCATGCTTATTAAATTTTAAGTGTTGCAGCGCGGAGAATAAATCTTCCTGATGATGATCTGTTTGGTTTGCAGTTAGCAGATCAGTAAAAACAACAACCATAGAACGCTTGTGAACTGATTCCGCTACCTGGTGCAGCGATGTACTTAATGCCGTCCCTACGTTAAGCTTAGGGGCCTTTAGCACCTCTTCCAGATGAGTAAACAAATACTTTTGATGCATAGTGGTCGATCGTGCAGGTGTATTTAAAATCAGCTGATCTGTAAATAAGCTTAATCCAAAAGCATCTCTCTGCTTTTTGAGCAGTTCCATCAGGGCAGCAACCGCCTGTACAGAAAAGTTAAGCTTGTTATACGCCCCTTGCGGAAAATACATCGATGAAGAAGTATCAATTACAAACTGGCAACGCAGGTTAGTCTCTTCTTCATATCTTTTGGTATAGAGCTTATCAGTTCTGGCAAATAATTTCCAGTCAATATTCCTGACATTATCGCCTCTGTTATAGGCCCTGTGTTCAGCAAACTCTACGGAAAACCCATGAAAAGGGCTTTTGTGCAATCCCGTAATAAATCCTTCTACAACCTGCCTGGCGAGTAACTCCAGGTTGCTGTTCAATTGATATTCCGCCTGATCTGTATGCGTGGCCATTTTGTAAATTTAACAATTTTCTGGTGAGCTGGTATAATCAGCCAGCTCACCAGAAAATAATTATTTTAATAACCACATCACTCCGTTGATGTCATCTCCACCAGGATACTGACGTTTGATAGCGTTATCTACATTTACGCCATTATTGTTCAGTTCTGCGGTTGGATACATCCATCTTTTAGGTATTTTTCCACCATTCAGTATACCTGCACCAGCGGTTTCAAAAGTGGGGAACCCTGTACGCCTTTGTTCATAAAATGATTGCCAGCCCGTGTTCATAAAAGTATTAATGTACCGCTGCATAATTATTTGAGGGATTAATGTTCCCGATTGCAGCGTAACAGACGGCTGTTTCAAATAAGTTTCGATATCATCCAGTGTATAGGCAAGGTCTCCCTTGTACCTGGAAAAGAGCATTGCGCCTCTAATTCCGCCTGTATAAAATTTGTTAATGTCTCCGGCTATCCAGCCCCTTGCCACAGCTTCTGCCAGAATAAATTGCAGCTCCGGGTAGCCGATTGCAACACTTGGCTCATTCACAGCATCATATGCATATCTTCGATTAATAGCTGAAGCATTTCCAGTAGTCATCTTCTGTACATTATCAGCAACCGGAGCACTACCAATCAAACCAGTATAAGCGCTGAAATTATTTGCTGAAAGACCTGCAGTAACTGAATTAGGTGTTGGGCTGGCGTAGACAAAAAGACGAGGGTCTTTCAGGTCTTTTAACATTTTAACAAATGAATCATCAAGGTAATAATCTGTCTTTAAGCTGTTGTTATTATTATACGGATAACGGTTGCCTACAATATCATAATAGGTAAGCTTCGCATTATCATCATTAGAAGTAAGCAATGGATATTTAGATGGATTAGAAACGATATCATTGAACCGTTGTTTGATATTGAGTTTGGTATTCGCTTCTTTTTTTGAAAGACTCATCAATACTCTTAGAGAAAAGGTGTTAATGGCTTTTTTCCATTGGGTGATATCTCCATTGTAAATAATATCATTGTTAATGGTTCCCCCTGAAGCAGACAGCGAGTCACTCGCCAATTTCAAGTCATTCAAAACTTGCAAATAGATATCTTCCTGTGCATCGTAAACAGGTCTGAGGGCTCCATCAGAAAAATTGTTATTCAGTGCCTGCATGGCCTGAGCATAGGGAACATCTCCAAAAGTAAGCGTCGCCCCTACGATATAATAGGACCTGAAAAATTTCCCCAGGTATTTATAATTAGGTTTGCCGATACGGGCAGCCTCCTGTTCCATTTTAACTACCTGAGCTATTTTTTTATAAGAGGAGTCCGAGTCCGCTCTTTGCCAGCCGTAATTCTGTGTTGTACTGGAACTTTGCGCATAAACCAACTGACGCGTAGCCAAACTTGCCTCCGTGTTAATGGTAGCAAAAGCTGTTTGTTCAATATTCGCTAACTCCAGAGAAGGATCAGCCTGAGTGGGTGTATTAGGGTTTATTTGATAATAATCGAATTTTTTGCAGGAGGATAAAGTAATACCCACTAAGAAAATAATACCAGATAGATACAAATAACTTTTTTTCATGATATAAAATGATTGATGACTAAAGAATGCCATTGATGAGTGGATTAAAACTTAAAATTAAAGTTGAAGCCAATACTTCGCATAGAAGGTGTTTGCAAATTGTCGCTTTCTGCATCCGGATCTACATTAGGTATTTTGGCCAGAATGAACAAGTTGTTTCCAATAAAAGAAACTGAAGCCGCCTGAAATACTTTTTGCTTTTTTATCCATTGTTGGGGAAGTGTATAGGTCAGCGCTATTTCACGCATCTTTAAATAAGTACCACTGTAATAGAAGTAATTATTTTCTGAGCTGCTGCCCGTCCCCGTGTTGTAAGCAATGTAATTTACCGGGGTTGTATTAGGTGCGTACTGCCTGTCATCGCTAATGATATTACCATGATTGTCATACGTTGCTTTTCCAGCAATAACCACTACCCCTTTTCCTATATAAGTACTTTTCCCGGCATTGGCATCATCACGGTACTGGTTAACGGTACCTGGAGCAGTTCCGCCCCACCACATTTTATAATTGGTAGTGGAGTATATAGAGCCTCCGATACGACCGTCAACAGCAATACTGAGTGAGATATTTTTGTATTTAAATGTATTTTGCCAGCCGTAGATCCAGTTTGCATCAGCATATCCAATACTGCGTTGATATGGATCATTTAATGGCATCCCATTAGTATCGTAGATGATCTTTCCATCAGGTGTTGTCTGGTATAATGAAGTAAAAATCTTGTCAGCCCGCTCTCCGGCTTTCAGGTTACCGATATATCCGTCCTGACTAAGGGTGGCTTCTTTAAGCCAGCGGTGGCTGTTACTGAAATTAAAACTGCTTTCCCATTCAAATGAGGATGTTTTTACCGGAGTTCCGCTAATCATAAATTCCCATCCTTTTCTCTGGTATACATTTGCATTTTGAAGCAGTGTGGTATAACCGCTGGTCTCTGAAACCGGAACCAGCTGAAAATTGTTATATTCTTTGTTCTGGAAATAAGTAACGTCAACATTTAAGCGGTTTTTAAAAAGGCCCAATACGGCACCCGACTCCCATGAAAGCACTGTATTCGGGACAAGACCTGGCATTTTGTAACTATCCGGCCACTTCAGTGAAGAGGTGCCGTTCCATTTATTACCTATATTATAGGTTTGTATTTGCGCATAAAAGTTGTTCGGGTCTGTGGTAATTGACCCGCTGTTTACTTTGGCCACAGAGGTACGCACTTTTAAAAATGAAATAGTTTCCGGCAATTTTAACGCATCTGACAATACTGCTGAGATACTTCCTGATGGATAAAAATAGGCACTGTTGTTTACTGGTAGTGTCGAGGTCTGATCTCTCCTGCCTGTGAATGACAGATAAAGGAAACGATACATTTCCAAATCGGCCATGGTATACAAACTATTTATTTGTCGTTCCTGAAGGTAATTAGACCCCTTCAATGGATTTGTGGAGTTAGCTAAATTATAGAATCCAGGAATGTTAAGCCCATCTGTAGTCGTGGCGATTCCTTTGGTATTGTTATAAGAGTTTGCCGCTCCCCCGATTACAGATAAATTAAAGTTATCATTAAACTTGTGTTTATAGCTTAAAATCAAATCTGTAGTGATATCGAAATGACTGCTTTTTGTATAGGTATAGTCCCCTTTTGAAAGGCTTCCATATCCAATATAACTATAGGGATATCTTGAATCTTCATCTGTTCCATACTGGTTAAAGCCTGAACGTATTTTAGCAGAAAAATCACGGGCAATCTGATAATTCAGGGAGAAATTCCCAAAAGAATTATCTTTTCTATATCCATTGAGCTGTTCGTTCGTAATAAAATAGGGATTGTTGTACCAGGAAAGATTATAGTTTCTTTGCTGCATACCTTCTTTACCTTTTAACCAGTAGTTCTTAAGATCGCGTATATCCAGGTCCGGACCAATCCACAGTAAAAGATTATAAAGGATATTGGTAGGGCCATAACCTGTAGAGGGATAGTTATTAGAGAATTCTCTATTGTAAGTAAGCCTTCCATCCATGGTTAGTTTTGGTGACAGGGCATAATTTCCAGCTACCGAAAAGGAAGAATTGTTTACTCCTGTATTTGGCATTGTACCTTTTTGATAGATATTTGCAGCCGATACTCTGAATGAGCCATTCTCACCGCCTGTAGATACTGTTACTGAATTACTGGAAAGCATTCCTGTACGAAAGAAATTTTTAATATTGTCTTTTCCCCTTGAAATCCACGGTAGTGGAACCAATTTACCAGTTATTGGGTCTACAGGACTATTGTATTGAGGAGTTTCATAATAACCGCTTGGGGTACTGGGATCTTTCTGATCCAGTTTAGGTCCCCAGATCCATCCACCACCTTCTGTACCTCCGCCAGATCCGTCAACATAAGCATATTTTCCATTATTTCCACCGCCATATTGGGTCTGTACTTTTGGTACTACGGTATATCCGGTCTGGAACATGGTAGAAGAGTTAACCTCCACAATGGTCTTTCCTTTTTTACCTCTTTTAGTGGTATACATAATTGCACCGTTGACCCCAATTGAGCCATAGAGTGCACCCGCAGCTGTACCTTTTAATACCGTGATACTTTCGATATCATCTGCATTAATTTTATATGGATCAGCAGTGGGATCCGGAATACCATCGATAACAATCAATGGTGTCTGCCCCCTTAGTGAAATAGCGGGTTTTTGAAAAAGGTCGGTTGTATTGGAAATATTTAATCCTGCCACCTTTCCTGCTAATGCACCTATAGCTGTAGGGCTTTTGACCTTTTCCAGGGTTTCACCTTTGACCTCCTGTACAGCATAACCGATAGATTTCTTTTCTTTCTTAATACCTAATGCGGTAACAACAACTTCTTTTAGATTACCATTATCAGGCTTTAAAATTACGTTTAGCTGTTTTTGACCGTGAAGACTTATTTCTTGCGGCGTATATCCAATATAAGAAAATATCAGTATCGCATCAGGATTTATACCAGATAGCGTGTAAATACCATTTGCATTGGTTGCCGATCTTAGCGTTGTACCCTTTATCAGGATATTTACTGCTGGTATTGGTGTTTTGGTTTCTTCATCCAAAACCTGACCCTTTACTGTGATGTTTTGTGCAAAGCTATTCAATGCAGTAAACAAAAGAAACAACAGCAATAGATGAATTTTAATTCTGCTGAAGTTTATAAAAAGTATTTTTTTTCTCATACTGTCCAAGATTAATTTTCTATAAATTATCATTTTCAAAAGACTATTATTTTCAGCTAAGGTCTCCGTTCAATGTTAGGAAAACAATAACAGCTTATTATTAAATTAACTAAACGTTCGTTTAATCTATTTTTAAAAAACAACCTTTTAAAGAAGTACATTACGTTCTTTTTATAACTCTTTTTTTAGTAGTTTGCCCATCGAAAATAATTTTACATGGGCAGAAAAAGCATTAAAGAAGTAAGACAATTAGAAATTATAAAAGCTTTTTACAAGCTGGCTAAGAAAGAAGGTTACGAGAACAGTTCGATTGCGAAAATTGCCAATGAAATGGGTGTCAATCCGACCCTGATTATCCACTATTTTAAAACAAAAGAAAGTCTTACCTACGCGTTGTTAGATTACATACTAGACAGGTACCTGTTAATATATAGTATTAAAGAAAAAGGAATGCTTTCTGACCTTCACAAAATCATAGAAGCTCTTTTTTCGAAAAAATGGAACTTGCTATTTGATGATGGATTGTTCTATGCATTTTATGCGCTGGCATTCAGGAATAAGAAGATTAAGGCAAAATATAAAATCATCCTGGATTCACTTCGTAAAACGCTGACTTCAGTTATTGAACGCTGTAATGAGCAGGGTTTAATTAACGTAGCTGATCCAAAAATTGCTGCAGATATGATTTTTGTACTGGTTGACGGTTCTTATTTTTACCTTTCATTGGAAGATGATAAAACTATCTATTCAGAAAAACTATGTTTTTATAAAAATAAGTCTTATGAGATCCTGGGCATAGAACCTTAATCTTTTTTAATTGACTTTTGAGTTTTCAAATGCCGTCCCAATGCATAGATTGCAATAAACATCCACAATATATTAGCAGCAGCATTTGGAATATCCTGGCTATCTATTGCCGATGCAACCAAAAAAAGCCCCCCGAAAACATTTAGTAATTGAAAACTGATGGATTCAGCTTGAATAACATTTGCACTTAAGAGTAAATAACCTAATGTACATAAGGCCATTCCTAACCAACCAATACTTGTTAATATAATATGCAACATCATAGTTTCTTTGGCCATAAAGTTGCTTATTTAAATTAGAATTCAGATTGACTAATTATCTAAATTTAAACAGGCTCAACTTGCCATTCATAAAAATGAATAAATCTCCAAATTTCCTTAATTCCTCTTCTCTTATCCATCGCCTGCTTTTAAGAGGTATTGTTATCTTTTACGCTCTGTTATTCCTGTGCGGATTAATCTCATCGGCTTATTTTTTAGGAGGTATAGTTGAATTAAAACCTATTCCTATGCTTGGCTTATTAAAGTATATTTTACTATGTATCCTTTTCCTGGTGCTTTTGATTAATGCACTAAGAGCGATCACATTGCATCCTGCACATTTAAGCCGTTTATCAAGCAGTACCGGGAATTTCAAATGGCTGTTTACACTCGCTTTAGTACTTTGCATTGCGGCAAAGGCAGGATTGTTTGACCTGAGCAGAGCTCATCCTGTTGAAATTTCTTATATCCAGATTGGCGTATTAACTGTGATTGCGGTCTTCTGCTATTGGAGCGACGGATTGCTAAAGGGAGAGGAAGCTACATGGGAAGAAATTGAGGAAGAAGACTTGCCCGAAGATTTTAAAGCATAAATTCTAAAATAGCCTGCAAAAGCATAAATTCCAAAATAACCTGTAAAAGAAAAAGCCGTTTCTATTAGTTTAGAAGCGGCTTTTTTTTATATATTGGGTTGATTACAATTGCTTATCCAATTTACCAGCTAATACTGATTTTGGAACTGCACCAACTTGCTTATCAACTACTTCACCATTTTTGAAGAATAACAACGCAGGGATGTTACGGATACCGAACTGAGTAGAAATCTGTGGGTTGTTATCCACGTTTACTTTACCCACTACTGCTTTTCCTTCGTATTCTTTTGAGATTTCATCTACTACCGGACCTACCATGCGACATGGACCACACCATTCTGCCCAAAAGTCTACTAAAACGGGTTTATCTGATTTCAACACAACTTCCTCGAAGTTAGCGTCTGTGATTTCTATAGCCATATTTCTTATTTTTATTTATACAAAGATATAATCAATTGTAATGCCACCATATTTTCTAATGCCAAAATGACATTAGTTCAACTTATAACTCACCACATTCAGCTCTTTCAACTGCTCCAGAAATGTATTATCAGGGTTGATTTTCAGCGACTTAGAAGGAAGATCAAGCGAAACATTTTGTTCCCGGTCGTACACAACAAAATTCAATTGACAGTTTTGTTGTTCTGTATTTTCTTTATTTTCTGCAATGATCGCCAGGATTTGTGTAATAATCTGATCATTGATTCCCTGAATTGGAATCTGTATGGTGATACATTTTGCCAGTTTATCCCGTAAATCCGATAAAAGAGCTATGGATGTGATTTTAAATTCCCAGTCTCCTTCTTTACGGAAGCGTTCTCCCACACGGCCACGGATTTGCAGGAAATAACCATCAGTCATAAACTGCTTGAATTTAACAAAGTCTTCTCCAAATAAAGCCAGTTCACAACTGTCATTGTAATCTTCAAAAACAATAGTCCCAAATGGTTTTCCGGTTTTAGTCATCCGTTGTGCGGAGATTACAACCAGTCCGCCGACCACCAGTTCCCTGTTTTTGAGTTGTTCAAACTCTGCCAATACGTCTTCATTTGTATCCCCCATCCGTATCTTATTGACTACAGCAAGGTGACGAACGTTGTGCTGACAGAATTCTTTCAGCTCTAATTTATAATTATCGAGCGGATGACCGCTCAGGAAAATCCCGATTGCATCTTTCTCGTATTTTAATCTGTCTATTAATGTCCATTCTGCAGCCACTGGTAAAGTAGGCTCGTTGATCATATCTGCAACCGTACCACCAAACAGCGAGGATTGTGCAGAAGATTCACTGTTCTGGAAATCATTTGAATACTTGATCAGCTTCTCAATACCGTTCAGCTTATCATTAATTCCCACAAAGAAGAATTGCGCCCGGTGGAAACCAAAACTATCAAAAGCACCGCTATAAACGAAACTCTCATAGGCTTTCTTATTGACCGTTCTGGTATTGGAACGTCTGGCAAAATCATAAATACTGTTGTAAAATCCGCCATTAGTCCGCTCTTCAATGATACTTTCTACAGCTTTCTCCCCTACGCCTTTAATTCCGGAAAGACCAAAGCGTACTTCTCCCTGAGGATTTACGGAAAACTTCAAAATGGATTCATTCACATCCGGACCAAGTACTCTTACCCCCATTTGTTTACATTCTTCCATGAAAAAGGCCACCTGCTTAATATCACTCATATTATTCGTCAGTACTGCGGCCATATATTCTGCCGGGTAATGTGCCTTCAGATAAGCGGTCTGGTAAGCAATCCAGGCGTAACAGGTAGAGTGAGATTTATTGAAGGCGTAAGAAGCGAATGCTTCCCAATCTTTCCATATTTTCTCTAATGTAGCCGGAGCATGCCCTTTTTCTGCTGCCTGGGCAACAAATTTAGGTTTCATTTTATCCAGTACATCTTTCTGCTTCTTACCCATCGCTTTACGCAGTACGTCGGCCTCACCTTTGGTAAATCCGGCAAGTTTCTGTGATAAAAGCATCACCTGTTCCTGATAAACTGTAATTCCATAGGTTTCTTTCAGGTATTCTTCGCAGGCATCCAGGTCATACTTAATTTCTTCCTCTCCGTTTTTTCTTCGGACAAAACTTGGAATATACTCCAGTGGCCCAGGACGGTAAAGTGCATTCATGGCAATTAAATCTCCGAATACGGTAGGCTTTAATTCTTTCATGTATTTCTGCATCCCGGTAGACTCGTACTGGAAAATACCAATGGTTTCTCCACGCTGGAACAATTCGTAAGTTCTGACGTCGTCTATAGGGAATTCATCAGGGTCAAGCTGAATACCTGTTCTTAAGCGAACCAGTTTAACGGTATCTTTAATCAGGGTCAGTGTTTTCAACCCTAAAAAGTCCATTTTCAATAATCCCGCGCTTTCTACTACAGAGTTATCAAACTGGGTAACGTACAGATCGGAATCTTTGGCCATGGCCACAGGTACGTAATTGGTAATGTCGTCTGGTGTAATAATTACCCCGCAGGCATGGATACCGGTATTTCTTAAAGAACCTTCCAGTATTCTGGCTTGCTGTATAGTTTCAGCACTTAAGCTTTTAGAGTCTGCAATATCTTTCAGCTCTACTACTTTCTCATATTCATCTGCACGCAAGGCTCCCCGGAGTGATTTCTCATCGAGGTTAAAGATTTTTGCGAGCTTCAGGTTGGGGATAAGCTTGGCTATTTTATCGGCTTCAAAAAGTGGCAGGTCCAATACGCGGGCGGTATCTTTAATAGAAGACTTAGCGGCCATTGTACCATAGGTGATGATCTGTGCCACCTGGTTTGCGCCATATTTATTGATCACATAGTCCATGACGCGGCCCCTGCCCTCGTCATCAAAATCGATATCAATATCGGGCATGGATACCCGGTCAGGATTCAGGAAACGCTCAAAAAGGAGATCGTACTTGATAGGGTCAATATTAGTGATCCACAAACAGTAAGCCACTACAGATCCCGCAGCAGAACCACGCCCCGGACCTACTGATACATCCAGATTTCTGGCTTCCCTGATAAAATCCTGTACAATCAGGAAGTAACCCGGATAACCTGTTTTCTCAATAGTCTGAAGCTCAAAGTCCAGACGTTCTATAATTTCGGGAGTAAGTTCTCCGTATCTTTTTTCTGCCCCAACAAAAGTAAGGTGGCGTAAATATTTATTCTCTCCTCTTTTACCTGCGTCATCTTCATCTTCCTGCACTATAAACTGTTCAGGAATATCAAATTTAGGTAAGAGTACTTCTCTGGCGAGTTTATAGATTGATATTTTGTCTACTATTTCCTGAATATTTAAAATTGCTTCCGGAAGATCCGCAAACAGTTTTTTCATCTCTTCTGAAGATTTGAAATAATATTCCTGGTTGGGTAAGCCATAACGGTATCCACGTCCCCTGCCTATAGGTGTAGCTTGCTTCTCTGCATCTTTTACGCATAGTAAAATGTCGTGTGCATTGGCATCCTTTTTATTGATGTAATAGGTATTGTTTGTTGCAATCAGCTTAATATTATGTTTTTGAGCTAAGGCGATCAGCGTTTTATTTACTACGGTTTCATCATCCTGGTTATGGCGCATAATCTCCATATAGAAGTCTGCACCGAATAATGATTTCCACCAGATTAATGCTTCTTCAGCCTGGTTTTCACCCATATTCAGGATCTTACTGGCTATTTCACCATACAGGTTTCCGGAAAGGACAATGATATCTTCTTTATATTGTTCGATAACATTCCGGTCAATCCTTGGGATATAGTAAAATCCTTTGGTATAGGCAATGGAAGACATCTTGGCCAGGTTATGGTAACCTGTTTTATTCTTAGCGAGCAGCACCATCTGATAACCGTTGTCTTTACGGGATTTATCCAGGTGATTTTCACAGACAAAGAATTCACAGCCTACAATCGGCGTAATCGGTACTTCTGCAGGCTCTTCTCCTTTTTCTATGGCTGCATTATTTCTGGCTTCTACGCCTTTGTTATGATTCAGTACCTGGTTCACAAAGTGAAAGGCCCCCATCATATTGGCGTGGTCTGTCATCGCTACAGCAGGCATTTTATCGGCCGCTGCCGCTGCAATAAGACCCGGAATATTAATGGTAGACTGCAAGACTGAAAACTGTGTGTGGTTATGCAGGTGGACAAATGTTGCGTCTTTGAGTTCTTGCTGATTGTCTTTTAAGTCTTGTTTTGATAAACCAGGACCTTCAGCTTTGGCCTGTTTTCTTCTGATTTCATCAGAAGCAGCCTTAAGGTTAATGTGCTGAATGCCTGCACTTGGTATTACTGCCGGCTGACTGGCAATAAATGAACGGATATACTCCTGATCAGCCTGAAGCTGTTCGGGCGTAAAAACCTCCATTTTTACTAACTGAAGGAAACAACGCGTGGTTGCTTCCACATCTGCCGTTGCATTATGTGCTTCTGCAAATGGGACACCAAATAAGTAACTGTGTAATTCGGTCAGCGTTGGCAGTTTGAACCTGCCTCCTCTACCTCCGGGAATTTTTAATAAGTTGGCGGTAACTTCTGTACAGGTATCCAGAACAGGCATTTGAGCCATAGGGCTTTCGATACCCATCCGGTAAAATTCAGCGCCCATGATATTGACATCAAAGCCAATATTCTGTCCGACTACAAATTTAGCTTTGGAAAGGACAATATTGAATTTCTCTAAGGCTTCACGGATATCAATACCTTGTGCTGTGGCTAATTCTGTAGAAATACCGTGGATACGTTCGGCATCGTATGGAATATTAAATCCATCAGGCCTGACCAGAAAGTCCTGGTGTTCAACCAGGTTTCCTAACGCATCGTGCAACTGCCAGGCAATCTGAATACACCTTGGCCAATTGTTAGTATCGGATACGGGTGCATTATAATTGGCAGGCAGACCTGTAGTTTCGGTATCAAAAATTAAATACATAGAAGGGTAATTATGAATCCCTGTTCTCTGGGTACTATTCCTCAAACAAAGCGAGGTACAAAATTACGTTTTTTTAAGAAGCGGTTGAAATTTACCTGATAAAATTGTTACTGGATTCAGGAAGATTATGCCTGACTCTTAGGTGCTGCTGGCTTATGTTCCTGTGAGACAAGCTTTGAGGTATCGTAACCTTTTTGCTCACATCGTTCTATAATTTCATTCAGAAGTTCGTCGGACATTTCCGGCCTGCGGGAAAGAATAGAAAGGTTTTTGTGTTTAGGGTGCCCGACAACGGCATAGGAGTAATCTGCGGCAAGTTCAATAATCCAGTAATCCACTTTTAAAGGCCATACAAACTGTGCTTTAAGTTGTGCATTACTGGTTCCGCGAACCACAATCAGTTTGGAGCGTACGTACTTGGTTGTTTGGGCCGGGGGTAACTTATAGGTAGTAAAAACTGCATAGTAACCGTCAGGATGTATCACATACGTCTCTGTAGTTTCATGCCAGTTTTTGTCCATAAAGGTGGGTATTGAACATAGTGAATACCATTTACCTGCATAAGACATTATATCAACTTTTTCAACAGGTTTATTCTCTAACATAGCGTTCCCTAATTAATACGGTAAGAATATCTGTTTAGCTGCAATGACCAAAATCAATTTACAAATCTAAACAGACGTTAAGCAAATGTAAATTCTTTCTCATAAAACCAAGAAGGTCTGATAAAGTTTTAAAAAGGATTTTTAAAGATTTTCTGATAATGCCTTAAATTTTATAACTTGGGCAGGAAGATCTAATGAAGATTTTATTACAATTTAAAAATTGAATCCATGAAGATAACAGTTGTTGGTGCAGGAGCAGTTGGTGCGACTTGCGCAGATAATATTGCTAGAAAAGAGTTAGCTGAAGAATTAGTTTTATTAGATATCAAAGAAGGTTTTGCTGAAGGCAAAGCGATAGATATGATGCAGACTGCTGCATTGCTGGGTTTTAATACAAAAATTACCGGGGTAACAAATGATTATAGCCAGACCGCAGGTTCTGCCGTTGCTGTAATTACTTCTGGTTTACCGCGCAAACCGGGAATGACCCGTGAAGAGCTGATTGGCATCAATGCGGGTATTGTTAAAGGTGTAGCAGAAAATATATTAAAGTTCTCTCCGGATGCGATTATTATTGTGATCAGCAATCCAATGGATACCATGACTTATTTAGCACTTAAATCTTTGGGGCTGCCTAAAAACAGAATCATTGGTATGGGTGGTACTTTAGATAGTGCAAGGTTTAAATATTACCTGAGTGTAGCCTTAAACTGTAATTCAAATGATCTGCAGGGCTTTGTTATCGGTGGTCATGGTGATACGACAATGATTCCGTTAACACGTTATGCAACTTATCAGAGTTTGCCAGTAAAGGATATTTTATCTGCTGAGGTACTGGCTAAAGTTGCTGCTGATACTATGGTAGGTGGCGCGACATTAACTGGCTTATTGGGAACTTCGGCATGGTATGCTCCCGGTGCTGCCGGTGCTGCACTGGTGGAGAGCATTGTTCGTGATGAAAAGAAACTATTTACTTGCTGTGTTGCCCTTGATGGGGAATATGGACAAAATGATATTTGTTTAGGTGTACCTGTAATTGTTGGTCGTAATGGCTGGGAAAAGATTATAGATTATAATCTGAATGAGGAAGAAAAAACTGCCTTCAATAAAAGTGCTGATGCGGTAAGGGCAATGAATAATGTGCTTAAAGAAATGAAGCTTATTTAATGCGTACTGTTACAGTCCCTCTTACTTTAATAAACTTAAATGATGACGGTTTCCACCTCCTGGTGGAAATCGTTGTTTTTGGTAAAAAACATTGGGCAGTCGTAGATACCGGAGCTTCAAGGTCAGTATTCAACAAGGCCTTTATTGAGCAGTATAGCGGTGCTGTGGTT
Source organism: Pedobacter sp. WC2423 (assembly GCF_040822065.1). Classification (NCBI taxonomy): domain Bacteria; kingdom Pseudomonadati; phylum Bacteroidota; class Sphingobacteriia; order Sphingobacteriales; family Sphingobacteriaceae; genus Pedobacter; species Pedobacter sp. WC2423. Next base: position 4,935,761 of record NZ_CP162005.1, on the reverse strand, counting down.
GAACAGCAGGAGGAAGAAACCAATGCGACGACATTGTTTACAACTTCAAGTACGATACAGGCAGTGATCCTGAAATTAAAAATCGGTAAACTGATGATTAAAGCTTACCCTGCGGTAGCGCTGGATCTGGAAACTGTAAATGATGCTTATGAATTAATGGGGCACCCCCGGATCGTAGCGATTATTGGCAGCGATATCTTCCTTAAATATCATGCTAAGATCAACTACAAAAAACTGAAAATTCTATTTTCTTCTAAACCAGGCTGATTTCCATTTCAATCTGCTTAAATTTGCCTGAATAAAACACCTGCTTATGAAACTCCTTATTGTTGAAGACGAGCCTAATGTGGTGTCAGTTCTGAAAAGAGGGTTAAGCAGTGAAGGCTTTGAGCTAAGTGTGGCACCTGACGGGTTTATTGCGCTGGAAATGGTTTCGGCGCATACTTTTTCATTGATTATACTGGACATTATGCTTCCTGGAATCAATGGTCTGGACTTGTGCAAGCAGATCAAGAAGAATTATCCGCAGCTACCTATTATTATGCTGACTGCATTAAGCAGTACGGAGAATATCGTTACAGGACTTGACAATGGGGCTGATGATTACCTGGTGAAACCTTTTAAAATTGCTGAGCTAAGTGCAAGAATCCGCATGTTGTTGAGGCGGCATGCCGGTCTTCAGCAAGCAGATGAAATTATCACTATTGGCGATTTACAGATCAATATTTCTGGTAAAACAGTGACCAGAGCCAATCAGGAAATCACATTGACGGCAACAGAATACCGCCTGCTTCAATTCTTTGCCAGAAATAAGAACAAAACTTTGTCCAGAATAGATATTCTGGAGAATGTCTGGGATATTGATTTTAACATGGGCACAAATGTGGTTGATGTTTATGTCAATTACCTGAGAAAGAAAATAGACAAAGGCTTTAGCACCACGCTGCTGCATACGGTTGTTGGATTAGGCTACCTGCTCAAAGAAAAATCATTGCCATGAATTTAAATACCCGCATCACTTTCTTATTTGCTGTCTTATCTGCAATTATCATCTCTTTATTGAGTGGTTTTGTATGGTATTTTGCAAATGAGTTTGCTTTTGAAGATTTCTACAAGAGATTGGAAGCGCGGGTAAAAATAGCGATTCAGACTAAGGCTGCAGCTGGAACAAATACGCTGGAGTATAACGAGGTACGCCAGAAATACCTGGAACGTCTGCCACAGGAGGAAGAACAGGTTTTTGCTGCGGATGAACCTAGTAAAATAGCTTTTAATAAAAAGGTAAACCTCCCTTCCAGTTTTTATAAAAATATTGAATCTGGTATGCTGGCCCGTTACCGGAACGAAAACGTGTTTTATGCTGGTAAGTACTTCAAAAATGGACCGAATGGCTATATTGTTATCATTTCTGCAAAAGATCCTTATGGTTACAGGGAGCTTAAGGATTTACAGAAAATCTTGTTTGCAGGTTTCTTCCTTTCGGTCGCTTTATCGTACTTTGTAGGAAGAAGATTCTCTGACTTCACTTTTAAACCAATCAGAGAGTTAATTAAAAAGGCGAAAGGGATCAGCGCAGAGAATTTACACCAGCGCCTCCCGCCTATCAAAGGAAATGATGAAATCTCAGAGATTTCACAGACTTTTAATGAGATGCTGGACAGACTGGAAACTGCTTTCGAAACACAGAACAATTTTATCAGCAATGCTTCTCATGAGTTAAGAACACCATTAACGATCATTAGCGGGGAAGCCGAATTGACAATTGCCAGAGACGGCCACCGGGATCCTGAGCTTCAGAAATCTTTAGCGACTATCCAGGCGGAGTCCGAAAGACTGGAAAATATATTGACGAGTTTATTAAGTTTAGCACAATCTGGTTTTGACGGGGAAAAACAGCGCTGGGAAGAAATCCGGCTGGATGAGTTGATCTGGGATGTAAAGGCTTCTATCGACCTGGTGAATCCGGAGAATAAAATTCAGGTAGATTTTTCTAAACTTCCGGAAAACCCGGAAAGTATTAATTTAAATGGAAACCTGAACCTGATTAAGCTGGCAGTAACCAATATTGTAAACAATGCTTGTAAATATTCTGATAACAGAGTGGTTGAAGTCGGTTTATCTGTTACACGTACCAATATCGTAATCAGTGTAAAGGATCAGGGAATTGGCATTCCTGAGGATGAACTACAACATGTGTTTGAGCCATTTTTCCGCGCTTCCAATACGACTGATTATAATGGATATGGGGTAGGCCTGCCTTTATCATTAAATATTATCCGTTTGCACAAGGGAAGTATAGCTATTAAAACTGTACAGGAATCCGGAACTGAAATGAGCATTTTATTGCCCCGTTCACGCTGATCAGGATACCTCTGATTATTCCTGTCAAGACAATCTGATTATTCCCGAAATTCTAATCTCATTCTAATCTTACTCTTATACGGCTGTAATGTCCGGGCTGTACTATTGTATCATTAACTAATCAAAAGATACAATATGAAAACAGTCTTAATTCCTACAGATTTCAACGAAAATTCAGTTTATCTCTCAAAGAACATACTGAAAAATTTCAAAGATGAACCGATCAGGATTTTATTCTTTCATGCTTATAAACTGACAGATTCTATCTCCGATTTATTAATGCTTTCCCGAAGAAGTACTGAGTACGGGCAAATTCCCGAATCTTTTCACCGCGCGTGTTATGATTTCAAAAAAACACATCAGGCTCAGATAGACACTATAGGTATTGAATATTTTTACGGTAGTACAATGGCTGCTTTCAGAAATTTTGCTGAAGCACATGAAGTGGATTTCATCTACTGTCCTGAAACTTATAGTTTTCGTCAGATATCAAAGTATAGTATCAATCCTGACGTATTCTTAAATAAATCTGGTATCCCGATACTCAGGGTTATTCAGGAAGATGAAGCACCTGTAAAAAGAAAGAAAGCAATTGCGCTGGAGCATGAAGTTGCTCAGCTTGTCTAGTTATGACCTTTTAAAACACAATATATGTTATTAAAGAAAAATGTCCCGCTAACCTACATCTTCGGGAAAATATATAAAGATCTGATTTTAGTAACCTTGTATGCCGTTGGTATCGTCATACTTTATGAAAACTTTCATTTCACCAGAATCTCTATACCTATTGCGGTACCAGCCCTTTTAGGTACAGTAATCTCACTTTTACTGGCATTCCGGTCTAACCAGGCTTATGATCGCTGGTGGGAAGCGCGGATTCTGTGGGGTGGAATTGTCAATGATTCAAGATCATTAACAAGACAGATACTGTACTTTATTGATGATCCTTATTATTCGGCAGAAATACAATTGTTCAAGGAACGCTTTGTGAAAAGGCAAATTGCCTGGGCTTATGGCTTAAGTCAATCGCTTAGAAATACGAATCCGATATTAGGACTGGACAAGTTTATGAAACCTGATGAGCTGGACTTTGTGAGCAGATATAAAAATATACCGATGTCCATTTTAGAGTTGCATGCACGGGATATTAAAATCGCTGTTAAAGAAGGCTGGATCAATACTTATCAGCAGATAGAGATTGACAGGACTTTATCAAATTTATGTGATCGTATGGGAGGGGCTGAGCGGATAAAAAACACGGTATTCCCGGTTACCTATAGCAAGTATATCAATATGACGATCTACTTGTTTATTATCATGCTGCCTTTTGGACTGATTGAGTTCTTTGGGTACATTGAAGTGCCTGTGGTTATCGCAATTGCAGCAGCGTTCTTATTAATTGAGAAGATGGCTATTCATTTGCAGGATCCTTTTGAAAACAAACCTACGGATACGCCAACAACAACGATCTCAAGAACTATAGAAAGAGATCTGTCACAGATGCTGAATGATGCCCATTATCATGAAGATAAAATGAAGGCTATGGAGCCTGTTCATAATCCAAAAACCTACTATATCTTATAAAAGAGATTTATCTTAACATCATATTTCCATAAAAAAAAGGAGGTCCCAATTTGGACTGCCCCCAGAAAGTGTCTAACTTTTTGGGGGCAGTCCAAATTACCGGGTACCTCCTTTTTTATGGAAAGATTAAAAGCCTAAGCGTCAATCTTCGCGTATTTAGCATTTCTTTCAATAAATTCTCTTCGTGGTGCAACTTCATCTCCCATTAACATAGAGAAAGTATGGTCACATTCCGCAGCATTTTCAATTGTAGCCTGCATTAAAGTACGGTTGGCCGGGTTTAATGTAGTATCCCAAAGTTGTTCTGCGTTCATCTCACCCAAACCTTTGTAACGCTGGATGTGAACACTTTCTTCTTTACCTTGCCCTTTTAAACGTTGTACTGCTGCATCACGCTGGATATCATTCCAGCAGTATTCCTGATCTTTTCCTTTTTTAACAAGGTAAAGCGGTGGCGCTGCGATATAAACATAACCGGCTTCGATTAATGCTTTCATGTATCTGAAGAAGAAGGTCAGGATCAGGGTAGTAATGTGTGATCCGTCAATATCCGCATCCGTCATGATCACGATTTTATGGTAACGGAGTTTAGTAATATTCAGCGCTTTATCATCTTCAGGAGTACCTATACTTACACCCAGTGCAGTGAACATATTCTTGATCTCGTCGTTTTCGTAGATTTTATGCTCCATTGCTTTTTCCACATTCAGGATTTTACCTTTCAGTGGAAGAATAGCCTGGAAGTTACGGTCACGGCCCTGTTTTGCAGTTCCACCCGCGGAATCTCCCTCGACAAGGTATAATTCACATTTTTCAGGATCACTATCCGAGCAATCGGCTAATTTACCTGGTAAGCCAGATCCGCCCATTACACTTTTACGCTGAACCATCTCACGTGCTTTACGCGCTGCTGCACGTGCTGTAGCTGCAAGAATAACCTTGTTAACGATCATTTTGGCTTCTCTTGGATATTCTTCCAGATAAATACCTAATGCTTCACCAACGGCAATATCCACAGCACCCATAACCTCAGTGTTACCTAATTTGGTTTTGGTCTGCCCTTCAAATTGCGGCTCTTGTACTTTTACCGAAATTACAGCAGTCAGACCTTCACGAAAGTCATCACCGGTAATCTCAAATTTAACGTTTTTAAGTAAACCAGACTTGTCAGCATAAGCTTTCAAAGTACGGGTTAAACCTCTTCTGAAACCGGCAATGTGTGTACCGCCTTCATGTGTATTGATATTATTTACATAAGAGTGCACATTTTCAGCATAGCTGTCATTGTACTGCAAAGCAAGCTCTACCGGAATACCATTTTTAATTCCTTCTACATAAATAGGCTCAGCAATCAGTGAAGGACGACCTCCGTCTAAAAACTGAACAAATTCTTTTAAACCACCTTCAGAAAGGAAAAGTTCAGTCAGGAAATTTCCCTGCTCATCAACTTCACGCTCATCTGTTAGTGTTAAGCTGATTCCTTTATTTAAGAAAGATAACTCTCTTAAACGCGAAGCCAGCGTATCATAACGATATTCTGTAGTCTGTGTAAAGATCTTATCATCCGGAGTGAAAGTAATTACAGTACCTCTTTTTTCAGTTTCACCTACAGTTTTCACATCGTACTGTGGTTTACCTTCGCGGTATTCCTGTACCCAGATTTTCCCTTCACGGTGTACTTCTGCTTTCAAATGTATAGATAGTGCGTTTACGCAACTTACCCCCACACCGTGCAATCCACCGGAAACTTTATAAGTATCTTTATCGAACTTACCACCGGCATGCAGTACGGTCATTACAACCTCAAGAGCCGATTTTTGTTCTTTTTGCATGATTCCTGTCGGAATACCACGACCGTTATCCTCAACTCTGATAGAATTATCTTTAAGAATATTTACCGTAATCGTATTGGCATGCCCAGCCAGGGCCTCATCAATTGAGTTATCTACTACTTCATAAACCAAATGGTGCAACCCTTTAACACCCGTATCACCTATATACATTGAAGGGCGCTTACGCACCGCTTCTAAACCTTCTAATACCTGTATATTATCTGCCGAATAATTTGACTTTGAATCTTTTTCTTCGCTCATAAATGTTAATAAAAAATAAGATTCAAAAATAACCAATTATGGCCAATTAAAGGCAAATGTGGATAACTATTTGATCAAAAAACTGCATTAATGACCCAAAAAAAACAAGTTATTTAGGATACTAAATTGGAAATTTTATATTTGCTAAAATTTACTCCGTCAGTTTAAACCATAAATGGACACTGAAACTGGAAAAGAATTAAAAACAACATTATAATAAACGCATAAATGAACAGAACATCCTTCAAACTAAGCACACTGGCTACCGCTGTAGCATTAGTTTCAGTATTGGCTTCCTGCCAGAGTAAAGACAACAAAGCTGCGACTGATACTGCGGTTAAAACTGACGTTGCTGCAACAACAGTTAAAGCTAACGAGCCTATCGTTTATGTAAATTCGGATTCGTTATTAACTAAGTACCAGTATTTCAAAGATCTTAAGACTAAATTAGATGCCAAGTCTAAAGCTGCCCAAACTGATCTTGCTGCAAAACAACAGGCTTTTCAACGTGAAGTTGCTCAATATCAGCAAACTCAAAACACATTACCTGCTGACCAGAGAGCTACTACTGAGCAAAGATTAGCACGTAAACAACAGGAATTACAAGCTTATCAGCAAAATGCCGGCGCTGCTTTACAAAATGAGCAAGGTGCTGAGCAAGAAAAATTATACAACAAAATTGCTGATTACCTGAAAATCTATGCTAAAGGTAAAGGTTATAAAATGGTGTTGACTTACCAGAAAGGCAACAGTGCTATTTTATTTGCTGATGCTTCTTTAGATGTAACGAGTGAAGTAATCACTGGTCTTAACGAAGGTTACAAGGCTGACAAAAAATAATTAATGCTGAACGTTAAAAAAGATGCTCCTTAATTGGGGCATTTTTTTTGCATATAATTTTAAGATGGAAAAAGAAACAAAAGAAGAGCATGCCCATAAAAAGTTTATGCGCCTGGCTATTGCATTATCCGAACAGAATGTATCAGAAAGCCTGGGAGGCCCTTTTGGCGCTGTAGTAGTTAAAGATGGAAAAATTGTAGCTAAAAGTGGTAACAAGGTGACTACAACAAATGATCCTACTGCACATGCAGAAGTATCTGCGATCAGGATAGCCTGCAAAAAATTAAAAACTTTTGACCTGAACGGTTGTGTGATCTATACCAGTTGTGAGCCTTGTCCGATGTGCCTGAGCGCGATCTACTGGTCAAGGATCAATATCATCTATTATGCAAATACAAAAGCCGATGCTGCCCGGATTGGTTTTGATGATCAGTTCATTTATGAAGAACTGGACAAGCCTATGGAAAAACGTATCATTCCTGTAAACCAGCTATTAAGGGAAGAAGCCCAGCAGGCTTTTAAGCTCTGGGAACAGTCTGCTATAAAAATTGACTATTAGCCAGGGAAAACCCCGGCTAATCTTTTTTCTCTTCGTCTTCGTCAAAAAGATTGCCTTTTAAATCATCAATCTCTCTTCTGTCTCTCTTGGTAGGTCTTCCTGCTCCTCTGTCCCGGATTAAAACTGGTGAATGAAACATACTTTTATAACCCTGCGTTTCTTCGATCGGGGTAATATCTTTATATTTTGTCACTGCGATCTTTGATTCAACCCTGGTATACAACAGTTCAACGACCTCGATAATCTTTTTTTCGATTCCTTTGGAAACCTGGTAAACGTCACCGGGTTTGACCACTACAGAAGCTTTCACATTCTGACCGTTAAATTTAACGCGGCCAGCTTTACACGCCTCAGTTGCTAAAGTTCTTGTTTTAAACAATCTTATTGCCCACAAGTATTTATCTATCCGTAATTTTTCCTGCTCTGCCATAAAAAATCAAAAATACATAAGTAAAAGATCGCTCAATACATAAAATTGATTTATTTTGTGAAAAAATAAAATTGATAATGATTAAAGAATTGAAAAAGTTAATAGAGGCTGCTTGGGAAGACAGAACTTTATTAGAATATACTGAATATTGTGAAGCGATCGAGACTGTTGTGATGCAATTGGATAAGGGAGAAATCCGCGTTGCTGAACCAATTCTAAATTCATGGGGAATTAATGAATGGATAAAGAAAGCTGTTATCCTTTATTTCCCTATCAGAGAAATGAAAGAAATTGAAGTTGGCCCTTTCATATTTCATGATAAAATGAAATTGAAAACCAATTATAAAGAATTAGGGGTAAGGGTTGTTCCTGGTGCAAGTGCACGTTATGGCGCATTTTTATCTAAAGGAGTGATTTTAATGCCTTCTTATGTGAACATCGGTGCTTATATTGACGAAGGTACAATGGTTGATACCTGGGCTACAGTAGGTTCTTGTGCACAAATCGGAAAACATGTACATTTAAGTGGCGGTGTTGGTATTGGTGGTGTTTTAGAGCCAATTCAGGCTGCTCCGGTTATTATCGAAGACAATTGTTTCATCGGTTCAAGAGCTATCGTTGTGGAAGGTGTACGTGTAGAACGTGAAGCTGTTTTAGGCGCAAACGTTGTATTAACCGCTTCTACTAAAATTATTGATGTTACAGGAAGTACTCCTGTTGAATATAAAGGTATCGTGCCTGCAAGATCAGTAGTGATTCCAGGAAGTTATACTAAAAAATTCCCTGCTGGTGATTACCAGGTTCCTTGTGCATTGATCATCGGAAAACGTAAAGAATCTACAGATAAAAAGACTTCACTTAATGATGCATTAAGAGAAAACAATGTAGCAGTATAATGAATATTGGTTTTGATGGAAAAAGAGCCGCCAATAATTTTACCGGTTTAGGCAATTACAGCAGATCACTTGTTTTACAGTTATCAGAATTTTTCCCTCAAAACCAATACTTTATTTATAGTCCCAAGGTCAAACGGCATGGTCAGATTTCTTCTTTTTTTGAAAGACAGAATATCCACCTGGTGCTGCCTGAAAAGTCTTCGTTCCTTTGGAGAACTTTCGGCGTAAGAAAGCAATTTAAAACAGATAACATTGCAATTTATCATGGTTTAAGTAATGAAATCCCTGTCGGCGTATCTCCGGCTATCCGGACTGCAGTTACCATTCATGACCTCATTTTTCTGCGTTATCCGCAGTATTATAAATTCATAGACCGCACGATCTATAATTTCAAAAGTAAATATGCCTGCAAACATGCGGATCATATCATCGCCATCAGTGAGCAGACCAAAAATGATATCATTGAATATTATCAGGTTGATCCTTCGAAAATAGAAGTACTCTATCAAACCTGCGATGATTCTTTTAAACAAATTATCGGGCAGGAATTTAAGGATTCAATCCGCAAAAAATATCAGCTGCCTGAAAAGTACATCCTCAATGTAGGAACAATTGAACCCAGAAAGAACTTACTGGCTTTAGTACAGGCGTTACCTGCTATTGACCCTGATTTTAAATTGGTCGTGGTTGGAAAAAAGCAGGCTTACGCACAAAAAGTAATTGCGGAGATTGAAAGACTGGATCTTGGAGAAAGAGTCATTTTTCTGAAAGATATTCCGTTCACAGACCTCCCTGCTATTTATCAGCTGGCCTCTGTATTTGTTTATCCGTCTTTTTACGAAGGGTTTGGCATCCCGATCATCGAAGCGCTTTATGGCAGGATACCAGTTGTTGCGGCAACAGGTTCTTGTCTGGAAGAAGCAGGCGGCCCGCATAGTTTGTATATAGATCCAAATGATGCTGCGGCACTGGCAAAGGCAGTAAACTCTGTTTTAACTGATCAAAAGCTGGCTGACAAAATGAAAGAAGAAGGTCTGAGCTATGCGCAGAAATTCAATACAGCAGATTTGGCCCGTCAGCTAATGAATTCTTACAGCAGCATGATTGCTAAAGATTAAGAACCTTCTGAATACCGGAGATTATTTAATAAATTTACACCATGCTAAAAACGGAAATTGACAAGGCTTTAACGGTCTTGAAAAATGGGGGCGTAATCCTCTATCCTACAGATACGGTATGGGGTATAGGTTGTGATGCGACAAATGAAGCAGCAGTCGAAAAAATTAATGCGATTAAAGGCCGCTCTTCTGATAAGAGTTTTATTGTCCTGGTGGATAATGATTCGAAAATACAAAGTTATATCGATGAAGTGCCTGAGGTTGCATACGATCTGATCGAATTTGCGGAACATCCATTAACGATCATCTTTTCGGGCGCAAAGAATTTAGCTAAAAACGTGATCAATGCAGATGGCAGTGTCGGTATAAGAGTGGTTAAACATGATTTTGCACAGCAGTTAGTGCAGCGTTTCAGAAAACCGGTCGTCTCTACATCCGCTAATCTTTCAGGCCAGCCTACTCCACAGTTTTTTGATGAGATTGACGAAGAAATTAAAGCTGCTGTAGATTATGTGGTGGACTGGGAACAGGAACTCAGAATTAATAAAAAGGCATCTACAATCATGAAATTAAGTCCATCTGGTCAATTTTCCTTCATAAGAAAGTAAGTTTTAGTACTTTTGCAGACGCTATTGGAAGCATCATGAGTTTATAAGCTCAAAACAATATATAATTAGTGAAAAAAAATCTAGAACATCCTGTTTTTAAGGTAATGGCTGGTATTGCCGATGAAAATCATATCGAAGCCTATGTGATTGGTGGATACGTACGGGATATTTTTCTGAAAAGACCATCAAAGGATATTGATGTAGTCGTTCTGGGAAATGGGATCGAATTTGCTGAACGTACCGGAAAACAGCTAAAGAGTAAAGTTGCTGTTTTTAAAAATTTCGGCACTGCCATGTTAAAGTACCGTGAGCTTGAACTTGAATTTGTTGGTGCAAGAAAAGAATCTTATCGTGCTGATTCCCGTAAACCTATCGTTGAAAATGGTACAATTAAGGATGATCAGTTGAGAAGGGACTTTACAATCAATGCTTTGGCAATCTCTTTAAATAAAGATAATTTCGGACAACTGGTTGATCCTTTTAATGGTATAGAGGATTTAAATAATAAATTAATCCGTACGCCACTGGATGCTGAAATTACTTTTTCAGACGATCCTTTACGCATGATGCGTGCGATCCGTTTTGCGACTCAATTGAATTTCAATATTGATGAGCAGGCATTAGCTGCAATTGCTAAACAAAAGGAAAGGATCAGCATTGTTTCCAAAGAAAGAATTACAGACGAACTGAATAAAATTATCCTCTCCCCTGTTCCTTCAATAGGCTTCAAATATTTGTTCGATACAGGCCTGCTTCATATCATATTTCCACAAATGGCAAATTTATATGGAGTAGAAATCATTAAAGGAAAAGGACATAAAGATAATTTTTACCATACCTTGCAGGTACTGGACAATATCTGTGAAGTTACTGAGGATCTTTGGTTACGCTGGGCAGCGATTCTTCATGATATCGCCAAACCACCAACTAAACGCTTTGAGGAGAATCATGGCTGGACTTTCCATGGTCATGAAGATAAAGGAGCGAGAATGGTTCCCCAGATCTTTTCACAGTTGAAATTACCATTGAACGAAAAGATGAAGTTTGTTCAAAAGATGGTCCAGCTGCATTTACGTCCTATTGTTCTCGCACAGGAAGTGGTAACAGACTCTGCGGTAAGACGCGTTTTATTTGATGCAGGTGAGGATATTGAAAGCCTGATGTTACTCTGCAATGCGGATGTAACTACTAAAAATGAATATAAAATAAAAAAATACCGGAATAACTTTGAGCTGGTTAAGCAAAAGCTGAAAGATGTAGAAGAGCGGGACAAAATAAGAAACTGGCAACCTCCTGTTTCAGGAAATGACATCATGGAAGTATTTGGCCTCGCTGCCGGTAAAGAAGTGGGCATGATTAAAAATGCAATCCGCGAAGCAATTCTGGAGGGCGAAATAACAAATTCACCTGGTGAAGCGTTAGCATTTATGTTGCGCAAGGGAAAAGAATTTGGACTCATACCAATTACAGAACAACCTAAATAATTAATGTGACCACTGGGTTTTAGTTCATAGAATTATGGCTCAAAATGGCATCATATCTCATAAAATGAATATGTACTCGTGAAAACATATTTTATTTTATAATTTTATAATATAGAAATACAGCACAAATGGCAATTTACAGATTCAGACTTAGTTTTGACGATTACGATGAAGTGATCAGAGAGATCGATATCAAATCAACGCAAACTTTTGAAGATTTACATAAAGCACTACACCGCACAACAGGTTATAATGCAGAAAAATCTTCTTCATTTTATGTAAGTTCTGATCATTGGATCAAAGGGGATGAAATCGCATACCTCCCAACGCAAAAGAAAACCGACCGCGGTGTAAGCTTAATGGAAAAATCCAGGCTAAGTGCTTTTATTGAAGATCCACATCAGAAATTTTATTATATCTACAATTTTGACCGCCCTTATGAGTTCCATGTAGAGCTGATCAAAATTATTTTGCAGGCAGATCCTAATATTGAATATCCTGTACTTTTCAAAAGTATCGGTGAGGCACCTAAGATCTTTGATGCCAATAATATTCCAACTGAAGTCGTAACGAATAACCCAATTTCTAATGATTTCGATTTCCTGAACGAAATGGACTTTGTACCTGAGGATACAGAAGAAATTGAAGCAATGGATGGCCGTGGTATTACTACATCAGAAAAAAGTGAAGATGCCGATGATGACGATTCAGATTCGGATGATTTCTCTGAGGATGAAGATTATCATGAAGATGAGTACGATAGTAAAGAAGATTACTAAGCCATATCAATGGCAAAAAATAAAACATTAATTGTAATTGCAGGGCCAACGGCAATAGGTAAAACAGCTTTAGCTATTACGCTGGCCCAGCATTTCAGGACAGAAATCATCTCTGCTGATTCCAGACAGTTTTTCAAAGAGATGTCAATAGGAACCGCAAAGCCCCATGCAGATGAGCTTGCTGCCGCTAAACATCATTTTATTGATTCCCACTCTATTAATACCTTCTTCAGTACCGGAGATTTCGAAAAACAAGCTTTAGGGCTATTGGATCAAATCTTTACCAAACATGATCTGGCAATTATGGTTGGAGGATCTGGTTTATACCTGGATGCTGTAACTAAAGGACTTGATGAATTGCCGGATACAGACATGGAAATCAGGAATCAGCTGAATCAGCTGTTTGAAACAGAAGGATTGGAACCTATCAAAGCTCAGCTTGAAGCAGTTGATCCAGAATACTATGCAAAAGTAGATCAGGCCAATACACAGCGTCTCATCCGCGGACTGGAATTTTTCCTGTCTACAGGAAAAAAAGTCTCTTCATTTTTAACAAACAGTAAGAAAGAAAGGTCTTTTAACATCATAAAGATCGGCTTGAATATGGAAAGACCTCTTTTATATGAGCGCATTAATCATCGTGTAGATGTAATGCTGGAGCAGGGTCTGTTAGAAGAAGTAAAATCCTTAATTGAATTCAGAGAGCTGAATGCACTGAAAACTGTTGGATATGCAGAGCTTTTTGATTATCTGGATGGTACAATTACTTATGATACTGCGGTAGATAAGATCAAACAGAACACCAGGCGATTTGCAAAGCGCCAGCTGACCTGGTTTAGAAGAGATATACAAATCCATTGGTTCTCTCCTGATCAGTCGGCAGAAGTCATCAATTTCCTCGAACGATCAATAAAAAATTAAGGAGAAAACAGGCAGAAAATTGTTTTCTCCTCCTCTATTTAATTAAGCTTGTGCTGTTGGCCCGCCAAAGTTCATTGGAAATCCTGAAGGTTCTTCCTGAGTTTTGATTCTGCCATTAATTGATTCGAATTTCTCTATATTATCCTGCATTGCACTCATTAATCTCTTCGCATGTTCAGGAGTCAAAATGATTCTTGATTTCACTTTTGCTTTTGGTACTCCTGGCATAACCCTGATAAAATCAAGTACAAACTCCGTATTGGAGTGTGTGATTATTGCAAGATTTGAAAATATACCTTCTGCTATCTCTTCAGAAAGTTCAATGTTAATCTGATTCTCGTTGTTCTCGTTTTCCATACTACAAAACTACTTCTTTAATTCCTTAGCATGGTAGCTATATTAAAAAAAAATCCCCCCTGACAAGATCAGGAGGGATTAAAAAAAATTAACTATTTAAATTATGCTTCTATTTCTTCTTCTTGTTTCGAAGCTAATAATTTGTCATATTCTTCTTGTGAACCCACGATAATACGTTCGTATCCACGAACACCAGTTCCTGAAGGAATCAAGTGACCAACGATTACGTTTTCTTTCAATCCAAGCATATTATCACGTTTACCTGCAATTGCAGCTTCGTTCAATACTTTTGTAGTTTCCTGGAAGGAAGCTGCAGAGATGAATGATTTAGTACCTAATGATGCACGTGTAATACCTTGTAATACAGAACTAGCAGTTGCTGATCTTGCATCACGAACTTCGATCTGTTTCAAATCTTTACGTTTTAACTGAGAATTTTCATCTCTTAATTTACGCAGAGAAAGAATCTGACCTGGTTTAACCGTATTTGAATCACCAGCATCAATAACAACTTTCTTGTCATAGATATCATCGTTTTCAATCATGAAGTCCCAACGATCTACAGAATTATTTTCTAAGAATGTAGTATCACCCGGATCTTCGATATGAACTTTCTGCATCATCTGATGTACAATAACCTCAAAGTGTTTATCATTGATTTTTACACCTTGTAAACGGTAAACTTCCTGGATACCATTCACTAAGTATTCTTGTACAGCAGCAGGACCTTTAATTGCTAAGATATCCGCAGGAGAAATCGATCCGTCTGATAATGGCATACCAGCTTTCACGAAGTCATTGTCCTGAACCAGGATGTGTTTAGATAATGGTACCAGATATTTCTTGATCTCACCATCTTTTGATTCGATAGTCATCTCACGATTACCACGTTTCACACCACCTAAAGTTACTACACCATCAATCTCAGTTACTACAGCCGGATTAGAAGGATTACGTGCTTCGAACAATTCAGTTACACGTGGTAAACCACCCGTAATATCTCTTGTTTTTCCTGTAGCACGAGGGATTTTAACTAAGATCTGACCAGTCTTAACCGCTTCTCCATCATCGATAGAAACGTGAGCTCCAACAGGAATGTTATACTGTCTGATTAATTCACCTTTTTTATCTACAACTCTTACTGATGGATTTTTAGTTTTATCACGTGTATCGATAATTACTTTCTCACGGTGACCGGTTTGCTCATCTGATTCTTCACGGAAGGTAACACCTTCAATAATTGCATCAAATTCGATTTTACCGGCAAACTCCGAGATAATAACCGCGTTATATGGATCCCATGAACAAATTTTATCTCCTTTTTTAATTTCAGCTCCTTCTTCAACATATAAGAATGAACCGTAAGGGATATTATTGGTCATGATAACTTTACCAGTACCTTTTTCTACGATTTTGAATTCACCTGAACGGCCTAAAACAATTTGTTTCACACCTTGTTCACCTGTGTCATTTGCTACAGTACGAACGTTTTCGAATTCTATGATACCATCAAACTTCGCATTGATCTGAGATTCAGCAGCAATGTTCGATGCGGTACCACCCACGTGGAACGTACGTAATGTTAACTGTGTACCCGGCTCACCGATAGACTGTGCAGCAATTACACCGACAGCTTCTCCACGTTGAACACGTTTACCCGTTGCAAGGTTACGTCCGTAACAAAGCGCACAAACACCTCTTTTGTTTTCACATGTCAATACTGAACGTATTTCCACGCCTTCTAAAGGAGATTCTTCGATTGCTTTTGCGATGTCTTCATCAATATCCTGACCAGCACCTACTAATAATGCACCATCCAAAGGATTAAATACATCATGAAGTGAAATACGACCTAAAATTCTGTCATATAATGGTTCAACGATATCTTCGTTATCTTTCAACGCAGTAGTATACATACCTCTTAAAGTACCACAATCAGCAGCGTTCACGATCATATCCTGAGCAACGTCATGTAAACGACGGGTCAGGTAACCAGCATCTGCAGTTTTTAACGCTGTATCCGCCAAACCTTTACGCGCACCGTGGGTAGAGATAAAGTATTCTAATACTGATAGTCCTTCTTTAAAGTTCGAAAGAATCGGATTCTCAATAATTTCACCACCTGAACCTGATTTCTGAGGTTTTGCCATCAGACCACGCATTCCGCAAAGCTGACGAATCTGCTCTTTAGATCCACGTGCTCCAGAGTCAAGCATCATATATACCGAGTTAAAGCCCTGGTTATCGCTTGATAACTGAGTCATCACGAATGATGTTAAACGGTTGTTGATACGAGTCCAGATATCGATAATCTGATTGTAACGCTCATTATTGGTAATGAATCCCATGTTATAGTTATTCCTTACCTCTTCAACTTCAGCAGAAGCCTGTTCTAAAAGAACTTGTTTCTCTGCAGGGATGTTCACATCCTGCAAGTTAAACGATAGTCCACCTCTGAATGCCATTTGGAAACCTAGCTCTTTAATATCATCAAGGAATCTTGACGCACGGGCCATACCAGTAACCTTAACTACATCACCGATAATATCTCTCAGTGATTTTTTAGTCAGCAATTCATTGATATATCCTACTTCTGCCGGAACCATTTGATTAAACAGTACACGACCAACAGTAGTTTCAGTTAGTTTATTAACGATATTTCCGTCAGAATCTTTAACATTTACCTTTACTTTAATAAACGCATGAAGATCAATACGTTTCTCATTGTAAGCAATGATAACTTCTTCCGGAGAATAGAATGAGGAATCCTGTCCGTTAACCACACGGTTTTCGTCAGTTCTGCGGCCTTTAGTAATATAATAAAGACCCAAAACCATATCCTGAGATGGTACAGTAATCGGAGTACCATTTGCAGGGTTCAGAATGTTGTGCGCAGCTAACATCAATACCTGGGCTTCCAAAATAGCAGCATGACCTAAAGGTAAATGCACAGCCATCTGGTCACCGTCAAAATCGGCGTTGAATGCAGTACACACTAACGGGTGTAACTGGATTGCTTTTCCTTCCACCAATTTAGGCTGGAAAGACTGGATACCCAATCTGTGCAGCGTAGGTGCACGATTCAGTAATACAGGATGGCCTTTTAAAACGTTCTCAAGAATATCCCAAACTAATGGATCTTTTCTATCAACAATTTTCTTTGCAGATTTAACTGTTTTCACGATTCCACGCTCAATCATCTTACGAATGATAAACGGTTTGAAAAGCTCAGCAGCCATATCTTTAGGTAAACCACATTCGTGTAATTTAAGGTTTGGACCTACAACAATTACCGAACGCGCAGAGTAATCCACACGTTTACCCAATAAATTCTGACGGAAACGACCTTGTTTACCTTTCAGGATATCTGAAAGAGATTTCAAAGCACGGTTACCTTCAGTTTTTACCGCATTTACTTTACGTGAATTATCGAATAACGAATCTACAGCTTCCTGTAACATACGTTTTTCGTTACGTAAAATAACCTCAGGTGCTTTAATCTCGATCAAACGCTTTAAACGGTTGTTACGGATAATCACACGACGGTACAGATCATTTAAATCTGAAGTAGCGAAACGACCACCTTCAAGAGGTACTAACGGACGTAATTCCGGTGGAATAACAGGAACAATTTTGATAATCATCCATTCTGGATTATTTTCAATACGTGTTCTTGCACCACGGAAAGCTTCCACAACCTGTAAACGTTTTAATGCTTCGTTTTTACGTTGTTGAGAAGTCTCATTCGCAGCCTGGTGACGTAAGTTATAAGATAAAGTATCTAAGTCAATACGTTTCAATAAATCTTCTAATGCTTCAGCACCCATTTTGGCGATGAATTTATTAGGATCTTTATCGTCTAAGTATTGGTTTTCTTTAGGTAATTTATCAAGAATATCAAGGTACTCTTCCTCAGTAAGGAAGTCCATATACTGGATCCCTTGTTCTTCCATTAAACCAGACTGAATAACTACATAACGCTCGTAGTAAATGATCAAATCCAATCTTTTGGTAGGAAGGCCTAATAAGTAACCAATTTTATTTGGTAATGAACGGAAATACCAGATATGCGCAACAGGAACTACTAAGTTAATGTGTCCCATACGCTCTCTGCGCACTTTTTTCTCCGTTACCTCAACACCACAACGGTCACAAACAATACCTTTATAACGGATACGTTTGTATTTACCACAGTGACATTCGTAATCTTTTACCGGACCAAAAATACGCTCGCAGAACAAACCATCACGTTCAGGTTTGTAAGTACGATAATTAATAGTCTCAGGTTTTAACACCTCACCACTAGAGCGCTCTAAAATAGCCTCCGGCGATGCCAAACTAATGGTAATCGAGGTGAAATTGCTTTTTAATTTATTATCCTTTTTGTAAGACATAGCTCTGTTGTTTGAATTTGAAAATTTAAAAAGTCAGAATGGGTTCCTTTAACAGGTCCCATTCCGACATTAAAAAATTCAACATTAGTCTAACGTAATATCTAAACCTAATCCGCGCAGCTCATGTACCAGTACATTGAATGATTCCGGTACACCTGGAGTCGGCAGGTTTTCGCCTTTTACAATTGCTTCATAAGTTTTGGCTCTACCGATTACATCATCAGACTTCACAGTCAGGATCTCTTGTAGAATATTAGCCGCACCAAATGCTTCTAATGCCCAAACCTCCATCTCACCAAAACGCTGACCCCCGAATTGAGCTTTACCACCCAATGGTTGTTGTGTAATTAATGAATATGGTCCGATTGAACGGGCATGCATTTTATCATCAACCATGTGACCTAATTTCAGCATGTAGATAATACCTACTGTAGTAGGCTGGTCGAAACGCTCACCTGTTAAACCATTATGTAAGTAAGTTCTTCCTGAAGCAGGAACACCAGCTTTAGCGATCCACTCTTCAACTTCATCATGCTTGGCACCATCAAAGATCGGAGTTGCGAATTTCACACCCAATTCTTTACCGGCCCATGCCAATACAGTTTCGTAGATCTGTCCAAGGTTCATACGTGAAGGTACACCCAGTGGGTTCAACACGATATCAACAGGAGTTCCATCATCAAGGAACGGCATATCTTCATCACGAACGATACGGGCAACAATACCCTTATTACCGTGACGACCAGCCATTTTATCCCCTACTTTTAGTTTACGTTTTTTAGCCACATAAACTTTAGCCATTTGCACAATACCTGATGGCAATTCATCACCAACACTGATGGCGAATTTATCACGTTTATATGCACCCAGTTCTTCGTTTACACGGATACCGTAGTTATGAATCAAAATTTTGATCTGATCATTTTTATCGTCATCAGTAGTCCATTTGTATGGATTAATGTGAGCGAATTCTAAATCAGCCAAACTTTTTTGAGTAAACTTAGCACCTTTAGGGAATAATAATTCCTTGTAAACGTTGAAAATACCCTGAGAAGTTTTACCATTTACAATCTGGAACAATTTGTCAACCAACTCATTTTTAAGATTGGTTGTAGCCAGATTATATCTCTTATCTAATTTCTCTATCGCTGCTTTTTCTTCAGCTTTAGTAGTTTTCTTAGCTCTTGAGAATAATTTAGTATCAATTACAACACCTCTGATCGAAGGAGGAGTTTTCAGGGATGCATCTTTCACATCACCTGCTTTATCTCCAAAGATAGCGCGTAATAATTTCTCTTCCGGTGAAGGATCAGACTCACCTTTTGGTGTAATTTTACCAATCAGGATATCGCCTTCTTTTACTTCAGCACCAATACGAATAATACCGTTTTCATCTAAATCTTTAGTAGCTTCTTCAGAAACGTTAGGGATATCCGGTGTTAATTCCTCTTCTCCACGTTTTGTATCACGTACTTCTAATTCAAACTCTTCAATATGCAATGAAGTGAAAATGTCTTCACGAACAATACGTTCACTGATTACAATCGCATCCTCAAAGTTATATCCCTGCCAAGGCATGAACGCTACTTTAAGGTTCCTGCCTAAAGCAAGTTCACCGTTTTCAGTTGCATAACCTTCACAAAGTACTTGTCCTTTAACAACTTTCTGACCTTTTTTAACAATTGGTTTTAAGTTGATACAAGTATTCTGATTGGTTTTCTTGAATTTAATTAATCTGTAAGTTTTGCTATCACCTTCAAATGATACTAAACGATCTGCATCGTTTCTTACATATTTAATAGTGATTTCATTTGCATCCACATATTCAACAACACCATCACCTTCAGCATTGATCAATGTTCTCGAGTCACGTGCAACACGACCTTCCAGACCAGTACCAACAATCGGAGCCTCCGGACGTAACAATGGTACGGCCTGACGTTGCATGTTGGAACCCATCAGGGCCCTGTTCGCATCATCATGCTCAAGGAAAGGAATCAATGAAGCAGCAATCGAAGTAATCTGATTAGGTGCCACGTCCATTAAGTCTAATTTCTCAGGCTCAATAATCGGGAAGTCACCCTCATAACGTGCTTTAACACGGGTAGTGGTGAAATTACCTTTATCATCATAAGCAGCGTTTGCCTGTGCGATAGTTTTACCATCTTCATCTTCCGCAGAAAGATAAATTACATCTTCATCTACAGCAACGACACCGTCTCTTACGATCTTGTATGGAGTTTCTATAAATCCTAATGTATTGATCTTCGCATGTACACAAAGAGATGAAATCAAACCAATGTTTGGTCCCTCTGGTGTTTCAATCGTACACAACCTGCCGTAGTGGGTATAGTGAACGTCACGCACCTCGAAACCAGCTCTTTCACGGGAAAGACCACCTGGGCCTAATGCTGAAAGACGACGCTTGTGCGTAATCTCTGCAAGAGGATTAGTCTGGTCCATAAACTGTGACAACTGGTTTGTACCAAAGAATGAATTAATAACCGACGATAAAGTACGGGCATTAATTAAGTCTGTTGGGGTGAAAACCTCATTATCACGAATGTTCATCCGCTCACGGATTGTACGTGCCATACGCGCCAGACCTACACCAAACTGAGCATATAACTGCTCACCTACTGTACGTACACGACGGTTTGACAAGTGGTCAATATCATCGACCTCTTCTTTGGAGTTGATTAATTTGATCAGGTATTTAACAATTGCAATAATATCTGCCTTTGTTAATACTTTAACGTGATCAGGAGTATCCATCTTCAGCTTACGGTTGATGCGGTAACGACCAACATCTCCTAAGTCATAACGTTTGTCTGAGAAGAATAAACGTTCAATGATACCTCTTGCAGTTTCCTCATCAGGTGGTTCTGCGTTACGCAAAGCACGATAGATGTTTTCAACAGCCTCTTTTTCAGAGTTTGAAGTATCTTTCTGTAATGTATTATATATAATAGTATAATCAGCCTGACTAGCACCATCATCTTTAGATAAGATAATAGTTTTAACGCCAGCATCAATGATCATATCAATATGCTCGTCTTCTAAAACAGTATCCCTGTCTAAGATCACTTCGTTACGATCTATCGAAACTACTTCACCAGTATCTTCGTCTACAAAATCTTCAACCCATTTTCTTAAAACTCTTGCAGCAAGCTTACGTCCGATATATTTTTTCAAACCAGATTTGCTGACCTTAACCTCATCAGCCAAGTCAAACAATTCAAGGATGTCTTTATCAGAATCGTAACCAATAGCACGTAAAAGTGTGGTAACCGGGAATTTTTTCTTACGGTCGATATAAGCATACATGACGTTATTCACGTCAGTAGCAAACTCGATCCAGGATCCTTTGAAAGGAATCACGCGCGCAGAATAAAGCTTGGTTCCGTTCGTGTGACGGCTTTGACCGAAGAACACACCTGGAGACCTGTGTAACTGAGAAACAATTACACGCTCTGCACCGTTGATTACGAATGTACCTTTAGGGGTCATATATGGAATAGTACCCAGATATACATCCTGAATGATAGTTTCAAAATCTTCGTGCTCCGCATCATTACAAGACAATTTCAACTTTGCCTTTAAGGGAACACTATAAGTTAACCCACGGTCAATACACTCAGGTATATCATAACGTGGTGGGTCAATAAAATAATCAAGGAATTCCAAAACGAAAATATTTCTGGAATCAGTGATTGGAAAGTTTTCAGCAAATACTTTAAACAAGCCCTCTGTATGACGGTTGTCTGAAGTAGTTTCTATCTGGAAAAATTCTCTGAATGATTGCAACTGTACATCTAGAAAATCCGGGTAATCTATGATGTGCTTACTACGTGCAAAATTTACTCTTTGGTCGACTTTATTTGCCAAGGTACTAAAGTTAATTTAGTTTAAGAATAAACTATTTGTTTGGTTTGCCGTGAACATCTCACCAACCAAACTTAGATGAAATGTATATAAACAGGTATAGACTCCGACTGTACAGTCGGAGTCTATGTTAAAGTTATATTAAAATTAAGTGATTACTTAATCTCAACTACAGCTCCAGCTTCTTCTAATTGTTTTTTCAAAGCTTCAGCTTCGTCTTTAGAAACACCAGTTTTTAATTCTTTTGGTGCACCGTCAACTAAGTCTTTAGCTTCTTTCAAACCTAATCCAGTTAAGTCTTTAACCAACTTAACAACTGCTAATTTAGCACCACCAGCTTCTTTCAAGATAACATCGAAAGTAGATTTTTCTTCAGCTGCAGGAGCAGCATCACCAGCAGGACCTGCAACAGCAACTGCAGCAGCAGCTGGTTCGATACCATACTCGTCTTTAAGGATTTGAGCTAATTCGTTAACTTCTTTTACTGTTAAGTTTACTAATTGCTCAGCAAACGCTTTTAAATCTGCCATTTTATAGAGTTTTTAAAATTTGACGTGAAAAATAATTTATAATAATATGAAACTTATAAGGTGTTCCTTAACCTTCTCTTTCCTGAAGAGTTTTAACAATTCCTGCGATTTTACCACCACTAGATTTAAGTGCTGAAATAACATTTTTAGCTGGCGATTGTAGCAAGCCAATGATGTCTCCAATAAGCTCTTCTCTTGATTTCAAGCTTACTAATGCATCTAAATGATTATCTCCAACATAGATTGCTGTGTCAATAAACGCAGCTTTCAACTGTGGTTTGTCAGATCCTTTTCTCAAGGCTTTGATCAGCTTAGCCGGACCATTACCTGTTCTTGAGAATAATAATGCTGACTGGCCTTTTAATGCTTCAAAAATACTTGAATTATCGCCTTCTAATCCTTCGATCGCTTTTCTGATCAAAGTATTTTTAGCAACCTGCATTTCAATACCGCTTTCGAAACATTTGCGACGGATGTTGTTAATTTTCTCAACAGATAAGCTTGATGTATCAGCAATATAAAAATTGCCAAAGTCCTGCATCTTCTCTTGAAGAGCCGAAACTACTTCGTGTTTTTCTTCTCTGTTCATAATTAGATCCCTGCTACTGATTTTGTTTCGATTGCGATTCCAGGACTCATTGTAGAAGAAACATGAATGCTCTTAAAATAAGTTCCTTTAGCAGCAGATGGTTTAAGCTTAGAAATTACTTGAAGAACTTCTAATGCATTTTCATATATTTTTTCTGCTGGGAATGATACTTTTCCTACCGAAGCATGAATGATACCACTTTTGTCAACTTTAAAATCAATCTTACCGCCTTTTACGTCAGTTACTGCTTTACCAACTTCGTTAGTTACAGTACCTGATTTTGGGTTTGGCATAAGGTTACGTGGACCTAAAACGCGGCCCAGTTTACCTACTTTAGCCATACAAGCAGGAGTAGTGATAATAATGTCAACATCAGTCCATCCACCTTCAATCTTGGCAACATATTCGTCTAAACCTACGAAATCTGCACCTGCTGCTTTAGCTTCGTCTTCCTTATCAGGATTACAAAGAACTAATACACGTACAGTTTTACCTGTACCGTGTGGTAAAGTAGCGATACCACGTACCATTTGATTCGCTTTACGCGGATCAACACCTAAAGCGATGTCGATATCAACCGAAGCATCAAATTTAGTAGTCGTGATTTCTTTTACCAAAGCAGCCGCATCCTGTAAAGAATACGTTTTACCAGATTCTAGTTTAGCATGTGCCTTTTTTTGATTTTTTGTTAATTTAGCCACTGTTGTAAACTGTTTTTTGTTAATTAATTTGTCCAGGGTGCATCGCCGCTAACGGTGATTCCCATACTGCGTGCTGTACCGGCAACCATACTCATTGCCGACTCGATAGTGAATGCATTTAAATCAGTCATTTTATCTTCAGCAATTGACTTAACCTGATCCCAAGTCACCGAACCAACTTTCTTACGGTTGGGCTCAGCAGAACCACTCGCTAATTTAGTAGCATCCTTTAACTGGATAGCAACCGGAGGGGTTTTGATGATAAATTCGAAAGACTTGTCAGCATAAACAGTAATTACAACAGGTAATACTTTACCAGGCTTATCTTGGGTACGAGCATTAAATTGCTTGCAAAATTCCATGATATTAACACCTTTAGCACCCAATGCAGGTCCTACTGGTGGTGATGGATTTGCAGCTCCTCCTTTGATTTGTAATTTAACAAGCGCACTGACTTCTTTTGCCATTTTCTGATTTGTTAATTGTAATACTCAATGTTAAAATGTTGGAAGCATGTAACATTTAAGATCTTTATTCTACTCTTTTTCTACTTGCATATAGTTAAGCTCCAGCGGAGTTTTTCTGCCGAAAATCTTAACCATTACTTTTAGTTTTTTCTTCTCTTCGTTTACCTCTTCAATCACACCAGTAAAGCCATTGAAAGGACCGTCCATTACTTTGACGTTCTCACCAACATAGTAAGCTATATTCATAGTCTCACCCTGCTGACTCATTTCATCCACTTTACCCAGGATACGGTTAACTTCTGCCTGACGCATTGGAACCGGGTTTCCACCTTTATCCCCTAAGAAACCGATAACGCTGTTTACATTTTTAATGATGTGTTCCAGCTCACCGTCTAAGGTTGCTTCAATTAAAACATAACCAGGATAAAAGTTGCGTTCTTTTGCAATCTTCTTTCCTTCTTTCATCTGGTAGTATTTTTCCATAGGGATTAGTACCTGCGGAACAAGATGAGAAAAACCTAAACGACTGATCTCTGAATCGATGTATTGTTTTACCTTCTTCTCTTTTCCGCTTACCGCCCTAACTACATACCATTTTAGCTGATCGTTCATTTAGTTCTATTAATTAGAAAGTGATTTATAAAAAGTATCTAACACAAAAGTAGATCCCTTATCCATTGCAAAAATAACAACTGCAATAATAAACGAAGCTACCAAAACCAGCACTGCAGAACTTTGCAATTCTCCCCATGTAGGCCAGGTAACCTTCTGGGTCATTTCCTCATATGATTCTTTAATAAATTGAACTATGCTAGCCATATCTAAGTTTTTGCACGGGAACAAGGATTCGAACCCTGATCAAAGGTTTTGGAGACCTCTATTCTACCGTTGAACTATTCCCGTGTATAAGAATTAACCTTTTAAGGGTTAATCAAACATTTTTAGAACAAAGTACCCAGACTATAACGTCCGGGCACTTTGTATTATTATTTAATTGCTTAGTGACCCGAAGGACAGTTAAGTAATTATTTTACAATTTCAGTTACCTGACCAGCACCTACTGTTCTACCACCTTCACGGATAGCGAAACGAAGTCCTTTTTCCATTGCGATTGCGTTGATCAATTTAACATTGATTGTAACGTTATCACCTGGCATAACCATTTCAGTTCCTTCTTGAAGAGTGATCTCTCCAGTAACGTCTGTGGTACGGAAATAGAATTGTGGACGGTATTTGTTAAAGAATGGAGTGTGACGTCCACCTTCAGCTTTTGATAATACATAGATCTCAGCTTTGAAATCTGTGTGAGGAGTTACAGAACCTGGTTTACAGATAACCATACCACGACGGATATCAGTTTTCTCAATACCACGTAACAATAAACCTACGTTATCACCTGCTTCACCATAATCAAGGATCTTACGGAACATCTCAACACCTGTTACAGTTGATTTAAGATTTTCTGCACCCATACCTAAGATCTCAACAGGATCTCCAGAGTTGATTACACCACGCTCAATACGACCAGTTGCAACAGTACCACGACCAGTGATCGAGAATACATCTTCAACAGGCATTAAGAAAGGAAGTTCAGTCAAACGTGGAGGGATTGGAATGTAGCTATCTACAGCATCCATTAATTCCATGATTTTACCAACCCATTTCTCATCGCCATTCAATCCACCTAAAGCAGAACCTTGAATAACTGGGATATCATCACCTGGGAAGTCATAGAAAGATAATAATTCACGAACTTCCATCTCTACTAATTCTAGTAATTCAGGATCATCAACCATATCCACTTTGTTCATGAAAACCACCAATGAAGGTACACCTACCTGACGAGCCAATAGAATGTGCTCACGAGTTTGTGGCATAGGACCATCTGTAGCCGCTACAACGATAATAGCACCATCCATTTGCGCCGCACCTGTAACCATGTTTTTCACGTAATCCGCGTGACCTGGACAGTCAACGTGAGCATAGTGACGGTTAGCAGTTGAATACTCAACGTGTGCAGTGTTAATAGTGATACCTCTTTCTTTTTCCTCTGGAGCAGAGTCAATCGAATCAAATGAACGCGCCTCAGATAAACCAGCATCAGATAACACTTTAGTGATAGCTGCTGTTAAGGTTGTTTTACCGTGGTCAACGTGACCGATAGTGCCGATGTTTAAGTGCGGCTTGCTGCGGTCAAACTTTTCTTTTGCCATGTTTTTATACTTATTAGTAGGTTAACTTTTATTTTTAATTATTGTTTTGATACAATTCAATACAAAAAACCTTGTTCATTCCGGGCATAATGCCAGATTTAACAAAGCTTTTTTATCTTTATTCCTGAGCCAACGATGGGACTTGAACCCATGACCTCTTCCTTACCAAGGAAGTGCTCTACCGCTGAGCTACGTCGGCTTTTTTATTCTCTTCACAATCTTCAATACCGGTCCGGCATTTAAACTGTGACCATTATGCCGACTGCTCTTTGAATCAAGAGCGAAAGACGAGGTTCGAACTCGCGACCTATAGCTTGGAAGGCTATCGCTCTACCAACTGAGCTACTTTCGCTTTTACTATTATTATAAAGTGGGGGGAGAAGGATTCGAACCTTCGAAGTCTCGCGACAACAGAGTTACAGTCTGTCCCATTTGGCCACTCTGGTATCCCCCCATTTCTCCTAAACCGCCACATATCAAATGCGGGTTTAAAAGAGCCTCCTATCGGGATCGAACCAATGACCTACTGATTACAAGTCAGTTGCTCTACCAGCTGAGCTAAGGAGGCTTATTATTTATTAAACATTCACAGAACAAACCAACTCTTTATGGGTTAACCCCTGTTCTGAATTGGAATGCAAATCTACAAGAATATTTTATAGTTGCAAAACTATTTTGAAAAAAAAACCAGCAGACTGTATTCTGCTGGTTTTATATTTAAAATTTCTAAAAATAGATACCTAATAATCAGACACTTCATCGGCATTTAATACTGCCTTAAGCTCAGAAACTTTTATTCTATTTTTTTCTTTATGTTTTGTTATTTGCTTTTTTAACGATTCAATTGACAAATCCGTCGCTTCTTCGAAAGACTTGCATTGCTCCTTTGCGAACAAAATTCCACCAGGAACCATCAATTTGATCTCACTTATTTTGTTAGCCTCATCATCTACGTTCTCTAATTTTAAATAAACTTCCCCGCTTATGATCTGGTCGTGGAACTGTTCCAGCTTGTCAACTTTCTTTTGAATAAAGTCTAATAGTTTGTGATCTGCATTGAAATGGATTGATTGAACTGTAATTTTCATGTTGTCCTCCTTTTTTTATGCCTTTGGATGGGCCTGTTTATATATTGATTTTAATCTTTCTATAGAATTATGCGTGTATACCTGGGTTGCCGCTAAACTGGCATGCCCGAGTAATTCCTTGATCGCATTTAAATCTGCCCCCCTGTTCAACAGGCTTGTTGCATACGAATGCCGTAATACATGGGGACTTTTCTTATCCTGTGTGGATATAAATGTCAAATAACTTTTTACAATCTTATAAATAAAGACCGGGTAAACTGCTGTTCCTTTATTAGTAACGAACAAGTCATCCGTTTTGTTATTAAATTTCTGTAACGATTTCAACTCAATATACTCTTTAAGCTGATTAATAAGTTGTTTGGTCACAGGAATAATTCTTTCTTTTTTTCTTTTCCCCAAAACTTTAACAGATTCCTGGTAAAAATCAATGTCCGTTTCTTTTAAACCTAAAAGCTCTGCTAAGCGCATCCCTGTTCCGAAAAGTACTTCGATGACCATTTTATCACGAACCGAAGAAAAAGTCGCGTCAAAGAACTCCCCTGAGTCCAGCAGGTGATCCAGCTTCTGTTCCTCTATAAACACCGGTAACCGCTCAGGTGTTTTAGGCGCTTTGATTAATGACATCGGGCTGGTCAGAATAATTTTCTGGCGATAAAGATATTTATAGAAACCCCGCAGGCTTGATAACTTTCTGCCAATAGAGTTGGCCCCAACCTTATCTTCCATCAGGTGAACGATATAGTCCCTTATGTGTACATATTTAGCCTCTTCAGGCCCCATCTCATAAATTTGTTCAATATATTCATTAAACTGCACCAGGTCCGTTTTATAGGCAAGTACAGTGTGCGGAGAATAGCGCTTCTCGTGCTGAAGGTAGTTTAGATAGGATTCTACTGACATTAATTACAATTATTATCCTTTAGCGTCTGTTTAAAGCTAAAACAGGCCCTGTAAAAGTGAATGTACGGAATTACTACCTAAAAAGAAAGCGCCACCGGAAAAATCCGACGGCGCTTTGAAATATTTAAAATTAAAGGGGAAGAATTAAATCTTTCCTTCTAAGTGCATATTTTCTTTATAAATCGCGTGCTTAACTAATGTACGACGAGCTACAGATTTTTTCTCGTATGCCTGACGGCTACGTAGTTCTCTCAATACACCAGTTTTTTCAAATTTCTTTTTGAAACGTTTAAGGGCTTTATCAAGTGATTCGCCGTCTTTAATATTAATTATGATCATAACGTTAAAATACCTCCTCTCGTTGTTTTAAGGATTGCAAAGGTAGAACATAAAACCTTATAAAACAAGCATAAAAAAAATCCAGTATGCTTTCGCCTACTGGATTGGTAAAATATATTTGGTTAGAATATGTCTATTTGGAATTTAACAGCTATTTTAGGTTTAGGCTGTTATTATTTATTTAAGATTTCTCTCGCAATTACAATTTTCTGGATCTCAGAAGTCCCCTCCCCGATCGTACATAACTTACTGTCACGGTAAAATTTTTCTACAGGGAAGTCTTTCGTATAACCATACCCACCAAAGATCTGTACTGCTTCGGTAGCAGCTCTTACAGCGACCTCTGAGGCAAAGTATTTTGCCATAGCAGACTCTTTAGTCATTTTCTGGCCACGGTTCTTTAAATCGGCAGATTGTCTGATTAACAATTCAGCTGCCTCAATTTCAGTAGCCATGTCAGCGAGTTTAAAACTGATCGCCTGGAAACTTGAAATTGGCTGTCCGAACTGGTGTCTCTCCTGAGCATAAGCCAGCGCAGCTTCATAAGCACCTTTTGCAATTCCCAATGATAATGCAGCAATAGAAATTCTTCCGCCATCCAGCACTTTCATCGCCTGCTTAAAGCCTTCACCTACATTGCCCAGTAAATTAGCTACTGGTACACGGCAGTTATCAAATATCATTTCTGTAGTCTCAGATGCGCGCATCCCTAACTTATTTTCTTTCTTGCCAGCCGAAAAGCCCGGAGTTCCGCGTTCCACTACAATAGCAGAAATACCTTTAGAATCTCCTTTCTCACCCGTTCTTACCATCACTACTGCGATATCGCCTGATTTACCATGTGTAATCCAGTTTTTCGCACCATTTAAAACATAATGATCACCATCCAATGTGGCAGTAGTCATCATTCTCAATGCATCTGATCCGGTATTCGCTTCAGTTAAGCCCCATGCACCAATCCATTCGGCAGTTGCCAGTTTAGGCAGCCACTTCATTTTTTGTTCTTCCGTTCCAAATGCAAGGATATGACCTGTACATAAAGAATTGTGCGCAGCAAGAGATAAACCTATAGATCCGCAAACCTTGGCTACTTCTACAATTACATCTACATATTCCTGGTAACCGAAACCCGATCCGCCATAAACTTCAGGTACTAATACACCCATCATTCCCAGCTCACCCAACTTCTTAAAAACCTCAACAGGAAAAGTCTGTGCTTCGTCCCATTCCATTACATGAGGACGGATATTCTTTTCCGTGAAATCTTTAACCATACTCCTGATCATCAACTGATTCTCTGAAGTACTAAAATTGAACCCTGTATTTTGTGCTAACGTTTCTTGCATGTTTTATATTTGAATACGGCAAGTATAGAGAATATAAGCCCAAACAAGCAGTTGAATATTTGCCCGGAAACAGAACGAAACAGTATTTAGTTCATTTTACAGTATAGCATAAGAACTGAAGCCCTAAAACGACAGGATTTTTTTTCAACTATTTTAGCTAGTTAATAGGAAGCTAATGCGAAATTGTTCTCAGAAAACGCTTTTAGTCTGTCTTTTCCGTTTAGAAAATCAAGTGCAATGATAAACGAGTAACCTGCAACTACAGCATCCAGTTTCTGAATCAGCTTAGAAGCTGCAACCACAGTACCACCTGTAGCCAGCAGATCGTCATGAATCAACACATGCTGTCCCGGCAGAATAGCATCTTCATGCACTTCAAGTGTAGCACTGCCATATTCCAGATTATAAGATTGCTGTATAGTTTTGTGTGGCAATTTCCCCGCTTTTCTGATCGGTACAAAAGGAACATTCAGCAAATTCGCCAAAGCCATTCCAAACAAAAAGCCTCTGCTTTCAATTCCAGCCACTACATCAATCTTAACTGCTGAAAGCTGCATAGCCAGGGCTGTAGTAATTTCACCACATAACACTGCATCTTTTAAAATTGGTGTAATGTCTTTAAAAACGATACCCGGTTTTGGAAAATCGTTTACATCGCGTACAATCTGTTTTATTTTTGTTTCCATTGTCATGATTAAAAAGAAATATAAGGGGCCAGCCTCTCTATAGTTTCAGCAGATAAAATAGCCACCTTTCTTAAGTCCGCAATATTACTATAATTTCCGTGCTGTTTTCGAAACTGAATGATTGCATTGACCTGTTTATACTTTAAATAGGGGTGATTTTTCAAATCATCAAACAATGCTGTATTCAGGTTAATTCTGGTCAGTGCCCGCTCATCCAAACTGAGCTGATCTTTAATTTCATTATACTTTAAACTATCCAGTCCATATACCTCAAGCAGCTGCTCCTTCTGATAAAATCCGCCAAGACGCCGCCGGTAATTAAAAATCCTCCTGGCAAAAGCCGGGCCTACCCCTCTGATCTCCGTTAATTGTAAAGTATCAGCGGTATTGAGCGGTATTAATGCAGCTTTCTGCTGCACAGGATAGTGTTTCGCAGGATATTCAGGGTTCAGCCGCTGATGTTTCTGTTCTTTTGCCAAACCGATACTTATATAAGGCATCAATCTTTCATACATTTCTGGACTGATGACATACATTTTCTGCAAATCTTCCTTTTCAAAGTACCGTCCTCCTTTCTCTTTATACCTGGTCATTACAGCAGCCTGTTTAACAGATAAACCCAATCGCTGCCAGTCATCTGCATCAATCAGATTGGGATCAAAATTAAACAGGGTTGATTTCAGTGCCTGATCTGGCCTCTTCTGTGCGCTAACCGCTCCCTGCTTCTGCTGTTTCATCCACATTAATTTATTGATAGCTAATTTTTCCGTTTCCGGATCCGTCTGGTCTGGAAAAAAGAACACATAAACAAACGGAATTGCCCTGATCAATACGATTAGCACAACCATAGCCAGCAAGCCATTATATTCCC
Source organism: Pedobacter sp. WC2423 (assembly GCF_040822065.1). NCBI lineage: Bacteria > Pseudomonadati > Bacteroidota > Sphingobacteriia > Sphingobacteriales > Sphingobacteriaceae > Pedobacter > Pedobacter sp. WC2423. The sequence continues at coordinate 4,903,722 of NZ_CP162005.1, read as the reverse complement.
TTTTGGAGAAACTAAAATAAGAGCGCAACCATTTTTTCATCTCCAGTCAATGTACTCCCCTTATTCAGAAAGGTGGTTAGATTTGTGAATAAAATTCTTCTTTCTCTTATTTCCAAATAAGATGAGGCAATTATGAAGGCAAAAAGAAAGCTTAAATGTGCGATCAGATAAATTTTAAACTTTTCTAAAAATATAAATCTTATTTTTGAGATTGATTCAGGAACATATTCAGATCTCTATTCCAGATATGCGCCCAATTCTCCCCTTTTAAGAACAAATATGAAGATCATAACAACCAAAGAATTTGCAAAGGCTACTAAAATTGATAAACTCGGTGTTCCGGGACTTGCAGATTTACTGATGGAAGTCATGAAATTGAACGATATTAATAAAGTTTTCTCTCAGAATCAGCATTTCAATGGTTTAGAGTTTGTAGATAAAATACTGGAAACTATAGGGGTGTCAATTGATTTCGATGAAGATGACCTGAGAAACATTCCCAAAACAGGTGGTTTTATTGCGATTGCAAACCATCCTTATGGAGGGATAGAAGGACTTGCATTGGTAAAATTATTATGTACCGTGCGTCCGGAAGCCAAAGTAATGGTTAATTTCATTCTTCAGAAGATTCCTAACTTAAATGAGTTTTTTGTTGCCGTTAACCCTTTTGAAAATGTACAGCATTCTTCAAGCATCAGCGGATTAAAAGCTACATTTGATCTTTTGCAGAACGGGGTTCCTATTGGGATCTTCCCCGCAGGTGAAGTCTCTACATTTAGCCTGGACAAACAAGAGATTACAGACCGCTTATGGCATCCAGTAGTTGGAAAGCTAATTGCCCGTGCGAAAGTTCCCGTAGTACCGATTTATTTCCATGGTAATAATGGGGTATTATTCAATATTCTGAGTTTTATTCACCCTACCCTGCGTACCGCGAAATTACCTTCAGAATTCCTGAACAAACAAGGACTGAAAATAAAAGTCAGAATAGGGAAACCAATTCATATTGAAGATATTTCTTACCGCAACAACACCAATAAACTACTTGATTTTCTTCGTGCACGTACTTATGCTTTAGGCACAAGTATCGAACAGGAAAAGAAATTATTTAATCCCATCAATCTTTTCAAAATCAAGAAGACTCCGGAGCCGATTATTGAGGAAACTCCAGGAGCCAGTATTGTGGAAGAAATTGAACAACTGGAAACATACCGGGTATGGACGGAGAAAAATTATGAAGTTTACATTACCCCTTCGGCTAATATTCCAAATATATTAAGGGAAATAGGCCGATTAAGAGAAATAACTTTCAGAGAAGTCGGCGAAGGCTCTAATAAAAAGATAGATCTTGATAATTATGATATTTACTATCATCACTTATTCATCTGGGATGTAGATCAGAAAAATATTGTTGGTGCTTACCGGATTGGTAAAGGAGATGAGATTTTAAATACTTTAGGCAAAAGAGGATTTTATCTTTCTGAGCTCTTTAAAATAAGAGACCCATTCTATCCTGTATTAAGACAGGGAATTGAATTGGGACGTTCATGGATCCGCAAAGAATATCAGCAAAAAGCATTACCGTTGTTCTTGCTATGGAAAGGTATCTTAAAATATCTTTTAGATAATCCACAGTACCGCTACATGTTTGGCCCGGTTAGTATCAGTAATAACTTTTCTAAGTTTTCTAAATCATTGATTGTTGATTTCATTACCAAAAATCACTTTGATTATGAGTTGGGACAATATGTAAGACCAAGAAATAAATTCAAAGCAGATTTATCAGCCATTGATAAAGACCTGCTGATTGAAAGCAGTGATTCACTAAAAGATCTTGATGTATTGATATCTGATATTGAAAATACACATATTAAAATTCCTGTGTTGTTAAGACAATACCTTAACCTCAATGCGAAGATTATATGCTTTAATATAGATCCGAAATTTTCAGATTGCCTGGATGGATTCCTCGTGGTGGATATGCAAAGCATCCCACCAGAGATGTTGGAAAAAATTGGTAAAAACTTCTAGAAAAACAAATAGCCCGGACATCCACCCGGGCTATTTTGTTATCAACTAAACCTAAACTTGATAAATACTAACCAAATATTTACACCACAAATATAGAGGCGATATGTTAAGTCAGGATTAAGGATGGGTTATCTGTATTCAACATTTCTATACATTAATCACATCGCTGTTACTTCATATATTCTGCCAGCTGATATTGTAATCCGACGCCATTTAAATCCCTGGCTACTATCTTTCCTTCAGGATCAATCACAATACTTGCCGGAGTTCCCTGAGTACCGTAAAGCTTTGCAGTGGCAAGAGGCCCGGATTTCTCTCCCCATACTTGTACCCACGGAAGTTTATTTGCTTTCACTTCTTTTGCCCAGGTTTGTTTTCTTTTTTCAGGATCTAAAGAAATGCTGATAATTTTAAATCTCTTCTGCTTATATAATTCGGTCGCTTTGATCATTTTATAGTTTTCTGCTTTGATCAGGCCGTTACCAGTAACCCAGAAATACAGTACTACATAATTGCCACGATAAGTAGATAACTTTACCGCTTTGCCATTCACATCATATAAAATAAAATCTGGTGCCGGCATTCCAACAGCCCCCTGGCTCATGGACTGAATAATTTTTCCGATACGCTGCCCCTCTGGGGTATTTCTGAATTTTGCATCAATAGACCTGTAAGCAGTACCCGTTTTATTCATATCCTTTCCATAACCCATATCGATAATATCAGTCAGGGCATAAAGACTGAAGTAAGATTGAGGATTTTCATGGATAAACTGTAATTGCTTTTCAAAGCGCTCCGCTTTGAATTTATGCATGTATTCATCAAACTCTTTAAAAAAAGGGTATGAGCTCCACAAATACGGGGAAATTCTGTTCCGGTAATTTTTATAAGCACCAGTGACTGTACCTCCTATAAATTTATTATAAGCCATGTAATCGTCATTGATCTTTGAACCGGTAGCCTGACCACGTATCAAAGAATCCTGAGCAGTAATAGTAATTTCAGAATTATCTAAAAACAAACCAAGTTCATCTGTATTATTTTCCAGATCAATACTATCTTTTCCGACACCGTATCTATCTAAACTTAAGTAAGCGAGTCCTGGCTTTTTCGCAATACCGTTAAATTGAAAGATGCCATTATTGACCACTGCCGAATCCAGCATTTTAGCTTGATAAGAATCCAGGTACACTTTTGCAGGGCTGTGGAGGCCTTTGATTTCCCCTTTGATTGTAAAACCTTTGTGTTGAGCAGCAGCTCCACTTATTCCAACACTAAAAATTAATAAACTTAAAAATATACTCTTCATAAAATGGGTAACTACAACTAAGATGAAATGAATAAATCATCATTTCGGGCCAATATAGCAGAATCTTATAAGTTATACCCAATTATATATTATTTACCTTCCGTCAACTCAGCAGGATAAAATTCACGACTGAATAAGATCTTAACTTCCAAATTATTTGACTCAGTAGTGGAGATATTTCCTTCATAATTCCAACCCAGTCCTGTAAGGTAATTCATTACCTGAATAAAATTCGTCATGTATTCTACCTGTTCCAATTTATGTACAAAAGTAGAATCTTTTAAAGGATTATATTTTCTGCTCTGCCCATAATCAATATCCGGACTTTTCAAACTTTGATAACGATAGGATACAGTACAGAACTTTCTTATTTTTACCTGCGCACTGGATGGTAAAATAAATAAGAACGAAACAAGAGCAATAACAACTAGAGTTTTAGAGTTCATAATTTTCTAATGTAAAATCAAAATAACTGAAGATATGTTTACCAATAAAAATACAGATTAAATATTAACTAAACATTAATTCATATACTAAACAAAAAACCCTTATCTAAATTAATAGATAAGGGTTTTCAATTATGTTTCTCTTAAAATAGAAACTAACAATTCATTAGAAGCTGTATCTCAAGCCAAATTGCATTTGGAATCTTGATGCAAAGAAGTCTTTTGAATAATTACTTGCATTATCTTTGTTAAATGTATAAGTCGGATAAGTAGTAGCTGTTCCAGCTGTTCCTGGTTTCAAACCTATACTTGCCATTGAGTTATACGTATTAGGAGAGAAATACTGAACTCCCCAGTCTTTGTTTAATAAGTTCGTTAAGTTAACGATGTCATAAGTAAATGTTAAAGTATGCTTATGCTTTCCGCTTTCTACGATTTTGATATCTTGAGTAAAACGGAAGTCAAGTTGCGTATTCCATGGTGTACGAGCTGCATTTCTTTCTGTGAAATTACCTCTCCTTGTTTTAAGATATTTATCACCATCGATATAAGAATCAAACGCTGCTGCTTGTGCCACTGCTGAAACTGCTGGACTTCCTGGAGTTGTAGACGTTGCAGGTACGGCAGCTATATCTTTAAAGAAATTAACAGTTTCACCAGCTTTAGGAATATAAGCCAGACTTACGTTCTGACCAGTTCCATTAATTGTAGTATTCAGGAATCCATAAGAGTAAGGGGAACCTGATTGTGCACTATAGAACAGAGAGAAACTTGAAACATATTTATTCGCTTTATCCCATGCAAATCTATAATTAACTGTAGATATAATACGGTTACGGATATCAAAGTTAGAAGTCGCTAACTGAGGATTGTTAGGGCTTAAAGCCTGGTTCAACTGCCAGTTAGATTCCATTGAATTTCTGATACCGTTGGTCAAATCTTTAGACTGTCCGTAAGTATAAGCCGCCATTACATCTAAACCGAAAGGGAAAGATTTTGAAACCTGACCAGTCACACTGTAACGGTATCCTTTACTTGTATTAGAAAGCAAGTAAGCATTAGTATATAGTGGATTAATTGGAGTTTTTCCATAAATTGGTTGTTGATGTTGCGTATCGTAAACCATATAAGTAGGATTATCAGTAATATTGATCTGTTGGAATTTCAAATCATTGATAACTTTAGTATAAATACCTTCTACAGTAAATTTCCACTGATTCTCAGTTTTATAATCGAAAGCCAAACTTGTTCTCCATGTTTTAGGCATTTTGAAGTTGTTATCGATCAGATCGACTTGTGTAGCACCGTTTGCATTGTTAACATTGATTATATTTCCTTTTGAATCTTTTTGCTGAGAAACAAATCCAGCTTCACCATTTCCGCTTAAGGCATCTCTGATAGGATCACTTCCTGGAGTAAATGCAACTTGTGATGATTTATTATCATATGCACCATAAGTTACCCCATTGTTATAATAAGCATAACCTAACCATGCAAAAGGAACTCTACCTGTGAATAAACCACTACCACCACGCATAATCAAACTTTGATCACCCAATACGTCGAAGTTAAATCCAACACGAGGAGAGATTTGAATCTGGCCAAAGAAGCTATTTTTAATCTCATTCGGCTTGGTGTAAGTATAAGTAGTTCCATAATTAGCATCTACAGGAGAACCAGTAGTTTTTGAACTTAAAGGTTGTTTGTTTGGCATATCAGCTAAATCAAATCTCAAGCCATAAGTTAATTTGAAACGATCAGACACTTGCCATTGATCTTCACCGTAAACACTGTACATATTTAACTTGAATTCTGCCGGCGGATTAGCCATGATATTATCCCTTGTATTATCAGCATAATTATAGTTAGTACGAACACGACTAGGAATGCCCGCTAAAAAATCTTTAACATTAGCATAAGCTACACGTCCATTCCACGCATTTACAAACCCATAAGTGATATTATATAACTCATTGTGCGTACCAAAAGTAAAAGTATGTTTTCCTTTTGTCCAGGTAAAGTTATCAGTAAATTCAAATGTCTTTTGTTTCATATTGAAAATACTTGCTTCACGATCTGTTCCTAAGAAAATCGTTCCACCATTTCCACCACCAATCTCAATCTGAGGCAATGCAGGGTTAGATGTTGGATCTCTAAAGTCATGGATACTTGAATAACCAACTACTAAACTGTTTGACATCTCATTATTGATTCTGCTTTTCAATTCAGCTACTGTAGAACTTTGATTATTTGTTTGTTTATAATCAATACCACCAAATCTAAAGTTTGATTGGTCACGCTCTAAGTTAGTCGCTTCAGAAGTAATCGTATTGTTACGGATAGTCAACTGATTTTTATCATTGATATTCCAGTCTACACGATTGAAGAATTTATTTGATCTGGAATAGATATTATAGTTTCCAAAAGAACCGGCATCAATACCGTATTTGTTTTTCATCAAATCAGAAATCTGCTGTGCCTCAGTCAATGTAAGCACTTTCATATCAGGAGAACCAGCCCCTAAAATTACAGGATCCTGACGACGGGTAATCTCCTCATTGGTAAAGAAGAATAATTTGTTTTTAATAATCGGAAACCCTAATCTGAAACCAGTCTGGTAGTCATGAAAAGCAGAAGGTATTTTTGAACCATCACCAGCCTTATTTTTACCAATCAAATCAGCATTACGACCATAACCATAAATAGATCCCGATACATCATTAGTACCAGAACGCGTTACCGCATTCACACTACCACCAGTAAAGTTACCAATCTTAACATCGTAAGGAGCTAACAACACCTGAACATCCTGAATCGCATCAATCGATACCGGGTTTGTTCTCGTACTGCTACCTGGCATACCAGAACTTCCGCTCTGACCACCTAACGAAGGACTGAAACCAATGGCATCATTATTAATCGCACCATCAATAGTTACGTTATTGTATCTGAAGTTGGTTCCCATGAAAGAGTTGTCTTTACTACCCTGTGGAGTTGTACGGGTTAAATCCGTTAAGCTTCTGCTCACCGTTGGCATATTTTTGATTTGCTGCTCACCAATCTGAGTACCCGAACCAATTTTAGTACCGCCTTTTGTACCTTTAACAGTTACTTCACTCAGCTGTTGCCCTTCATCTGTTAAGGTAAAGTCTAAACGCTGATCAGTACCCAGCCCAAGGCTGTTAATGTCTTTTTCCTGTTTATTATAACCTACATAAGTTACAGTGATTTTGTAAGGTCCACCAGGATTTAAGTTGTTGATACGGAAGTATCCATCAGATCCTGTAACCGCACCATATTTAGTTCCGGTTGGAACATGTAAAACTAAAACACTGGCGCCGGGAATAGTCTGTCCCTTTGCATCTTTAATTTTACCGTTAACGCTTGATGTCGTTACCTGAGCGTTTACTCCTAACCCCATAAAAAGGAGGAAAGTAAGCATCACGCAGGAGAGATTAATTGTTAGAAATTTTTTCATTTTTCTTGCTTCTGTTTGTTTTTGTAAAACTAGGGGAGCAATGTGACGTTAATATTAATTTCATATGAATGAGCCCATAAGTTAATATCAAATTACAGATGAATTAAAATCCTACTAAAAACAAGTAAAAATGAGTCATTAAGGCCACGAAAAGGAGTTTAGAAGGCCTTAATAATATTTCCCCGGATGCTTAAGAAGCCTTAAAATAGTGTTTCCCTAATATTAAGCTTACGTTAACTCGACACAAATCAGTATATATCGCATAACAAAGCCGCTGAGTATTACCCAGCGGCTTCATTTTTTTTAACGCGTTTAAGCTATTGAGCTGAAGCGATAAGCATAGCCCGTCAGCTAAATCGCAGGCAACTAATATTTCAAGCCAACCTTCAGACAAATAAAGTGTAATAACCAGATCGGACCGATTAACAGAAACTTAACATCCTGTAAAAATGAAGGTTTCTTTCCTTCGATTTTATGACCGATGAACTGTCCAATCCAGGAGAGCACAAAAATTACTGCACAAACCAGCCACAGCGCAGGTCCACCAGCCAATTCCCATTTCTCCAGCTGTACAATTACAGCAGCAGCAGCAAAGACTAATAAGATCATCATATAAGAAAGTACCGGCGAAAGACGATAATAGTAATAGCCTGAAAAAGCAATTACAAAAGAAGCCCAGTTCACAAATCCATTATACTTTCCAAGGAAAGCCAGATGTGGGAAAGGAATAGCCCAGATCATTCCTAGTAAGCTAAATACGATCAACGGCACACAAACCCAGTGAATCAGTTCATTACTGGGATTCTGATGACTTTCTGAGTAGGTATCAAATAGAATATCCACTTCCTTTTTACGTTCCAATTTTTCCACCGGGGATTTCTGCTTCTTCATTGTATAAAAATAAAAAAAAGCGATAGAATAATCTATCGCTCCGGTAATAATATTATTTAGCTGCTTATTTAGCAAAGGCAACTGAACGGGTTTCTCTGATTACAGTAACCTTGATCTGACCAGGATAAGTCATCTCTGTTTGAATACGATTAGAGATATCTGCTGCCAGTAATTCTGCCTGCTGATCAGTTACTCTTTCACTTTCAACTACTACTCTTAACTCTCTTCCCGCCTGAATAGCAAAAGTTTTCTCTACACCAGGATAAGAAAGAGCCAGCTCTTCTAATTCTTTTAAACGTTTGATATAACTTTCCACAACCTCACGTCTTGCACCAGGACGCGCACCAGAAATTGCATCACAAGCCTGTATGATCGGTGAGATCATAGAAGTCATTTCGATTTCATCATGGTGAGCTCCGATTGCATTACAAATTTCAGGATGTTCCTTATATTTTTCTGCAAGCTGCATTCCTAAAATAGCATGTGGCAATTCAGGGTTATCATCAGGTACTTTACCTATATCATGTAATAATCCTGCACGTTTGGCCATTTTAGCATTTAAGCCCAATTCTGCGGCCATTGTTGCGCAGAAGTTAGCCACCTCACGCGAGTGATGTAATAAATTCTGTCCATAAGAAGAACGGTAACGCATACGTCCCACCATTCTGATTAACTCAGGGTGCAAACCATGAATCCCTAAATCAATAACCGTACGTTCACCGATTTCTACAATCTCATCTTCAATTTGTTTCTTCGTTTTCGCTACCACCTCTTCAATACGTGCAGGGTGAATACGTCCGTCAGTTACCAGGCGGTGTAAAGCCAAACGGGCAATCTCTCTTCTTACCGGGTCAAAACCTGATAAAATAATAGCCTCAGGTGTATCATCTACAATAATCTCAATACCAGTCGCTGCTTCCAGTGCACGGATGTTTCTACCCTCACGCCCAATTACACGACCTTTAATCTCATCACTCTCAATATGAAAAATAGAAACCGTATTTTCGATCGCCGCTTCTACAGCTGTACGCTGTATAGTCTGGATAACGACTTTTTTAGCTTCTTTAGTTGCAGTTAACCTGGCCTCATCTACAATATCCTTAACCTGGATCATCGCCTGAGTTCTGGCTTCCTGCTTCATGTTCTCTACCAACTGATTTTTTGCTTCTTCAGCACTTAATCCTGCAATAGTTTCCAGTTGTTTCACATGCTGATTTTTCAGCACATCAACTTCTTCTTGTTTTTTAATCGCAATATCAGTTTGTTTATCCAGGTTCTTCTTACTGTTATCCAGCTCCTGTTCCTTGCGGTTCATGTTTTCCAAACGTTGATTCACAGATTGTTCTTTCTGTTTAATAGCGTTCTCTCTTTGATTTACCTGGTTATTTTTTGCATTTACTTCCTGCTCGTGCTCAGTCTTCAATTGTAAAAACTTCTCTTTAGCTTCCAGTAATTTGTCTTTCTTTAAGATCTCTGCATTACTTTCAGCTTCTTTTAAGATCTTCTTCACTTTTGACTGTGCAGCAATCTCCTGTTTTTTCAACAGGTTGCGCAGTAAATATCTGCCAACCAGTATCCCAACAACTAAGCTGGCCAGTACATATCCAATTATTCCTATTATTTCCATTTTTAATTTATATATATAAACGTGCATAAACATAAACTATGCTCATGCAAGCCTCTCCTTACCTTTCTAAAATTCCGACTTAAAAAAAACCGCTGTTCAATTTTAAGTTTCCTGCGCTACTGCCCTAAATACATGCAATGATTAACAGCAACTGATCCCAGCCACCTGCCTGTATTTAAAGATTACGAAACATGAAACAAAAAATTCAACAACGGTTAAATCTCTTTATACGCTTTGAAATTACGGACCGACCTTATTTGGTGAAAAAGTCGTTCAGTAAACTATCTAATTCTTCAACTTTTTCAGCTACTGCAGTATCTTGATCCTGCACTTTATTTTCTACCCTTAACACAGCTGTTGCATAATGCAATACTGCCATAGATAGCAAATCCTGTTTATCTCTGACCGCATAATTTTCCTGATAGTCCTTTATACGCTCATTAATAATTTTGGCTGCCCGCCTTACAATTTCTTCCTCTTCCATATTTACCTTTAAAGGGTAAATGCGGTCCGAGATAGTTATTTTTATCGAGATTTCTCCCATTTCTTAGCTTTGTTTCAATTTCGTGTAATCCCTATTTTTTAAGCAACACTACACATTTATCGATTTCACGCACAAAATCGTTAATTTTTTGCTTTATATCAAGTGTCTTTTCGCTTGTTCCTTCAATACTCTTCGCCAATTTAAGCACCCTCATCTTCTCCTCCAAATCTGAGTTCTTAATTTTTGCCGCATTCAAGGCTAACTTAACAGATGAATTCTCCTGCTTCAACAACTCGTTTTCCTCTTGTAATGCATTACAAAGCTCGATAAGCCGGGCCGCTTTATGTAATACTGAATCTAATTGTTCTGCAACCGAAGACATCTTTTATTTAAAAATTGATAGTATTTATATTATTCCTAAAAGTAACAAATAAAATTACTTTCTTATCTCTGCTTTCGCACTTTGGGCTAAGTTAGCGATAATCTTTTGCATAACTGCATCAATTTGCTTGTCAGTCAAAGTCTGCTGATCATCCTGCAAAGTAAAGTTCAGTGCATAAGATTTTTTATTTTCAGGCAGTTTATCACCAACATACACATCAAATATCTGCACATTCTTCAGTAATTTCTTCTCTGTTTTGAAAGCTATTGTTTTCAAAGCCTCGAAGGTTACATCCGTATCTACCAGCATAGAAAGATCTCTTCTTACCGCAGGGTATTTAGGGATCTCTTTACTGATTACTTTATTCTTTCTGACAATATCCAACAATAAAGCCCAGTCAAAGTCTGCATAATAAACATCCTTATCCACATCCGTCTGCTTTTTATCTGCTGCTGTTACCGCACCAAAAGTAACAATCGGCTGTGGCCCTCTGAAATACTTTAATCCGAAAGCAAAGTTCTCATCACTAATTTCTTCCGTCTGGTAATTCGTGATTCCCAATCTGCCGATCACGGCATCAACTGCGGCCTTCAAATTATAAAAACTTACCGGAGCAGGTTTTTGGTTCCATTGTTCTGTAGCATCCGAACCAGAAAGCACCAATAACAATCTTGGACGCTCTACATATTTTTCATTTATTAAATGATAAGTTTTACCAAACTCATAAAACTTAACATCTCCATTTTTCCTGTTCTGATTATAAGCAACGCTTTCCAGTGCCGGCATCAGCAAACTCTGACGCATCACATTCAAATCCGAACTTAAAGGATTCAGGATCTGAACTACCTCTTCCGTATTTTTAGAATAGGTACCTTTAGTTAAAGAGTTACACCAGATCTCCAGGTAGCCATTAGCCGTTAACATATCTGCAACCACGTGTTGTGTCTGCTCTCTGTCTGGCTTGGCAGAAAAAGTAAGTGAAGCATTCACTTTATTTGGAATCTCAATATTATTATAACCGTAAATTCTTAAAACCTCTTCCGTGATATCACACTCACGTGTAACATCTACTTTAAAGCTTGGAACTTTTAAAGATAAACCTTCAGCTGTTTCTTCGGCAACAACAATTCCTAATGAGGTAATAATTGCTTTGATTTCCTCATCCGGGATAGCTGCACCAATCAGCCTGGTAATATTTTTATAACTAACCTCTACATCAAAAGGAGCAACCGGCGCTGGATATATATCTGAAACCACAGAAGAAATCTCTCCGCCTGCCAGTTCCTGAATTAGTAAGGCAGCATATTTTAATGCGGTAACTGTCATTTCAGGATCCGTACCACGCTCATAACGGAAAGAAGCATCCGTTTTTAAAGTATGTCTTTTCGCCGTTTTACGTACCGATACTGAATTGAAATAAGCACTCTCTAAAAATATATTTTTAGTTTCAACACTCACTCCAGAATTCTTGCCACCGTAAACACCTGCAATCGTCACTGGTTTCTCTGCATCACAGATCATCAGATCTTCAGCAGATAACTTACGTTCCACGCCATCCAAAGTAACGAACGGAGTTCCTTCAGCAACCTTCTGCACAATGATCTTTTTTCCTGCCAGCTGATCTGCATCAAAAGCATGAAGCGGCTGACCTAAACCATGAAGCACATAATTGGTAATGTCTACTATATTATTAATCGGGCGGATGCCGATTACCTTTAATTTATCCTGTAACCAGTCCGGAGAAGTTTTAACCGTTACCCCGCTGATTGAAACACTGCTGTATCTCGGGCAGGCAACTGTATCAGCAACTTCAACTGCAATCTTTAAATTTTCATTTGCTGTCTTAAAAGAATCAATAGCCGGCATTTTCAAATCAATTCTCAGGTAAGCCGCTAAGTCTCTGGCTACCCCTAAATGTGAAGCTGCATCAGCTCTGTTTGGCGTTAATCCGATTTCAAAAAGGTAATCATCTTCCATTTTGAAATAATCTTTCGCTGGCTGGCCGATGAGTGCATCTTCCCCAAGAACCATAATACCAGCATGAGAACCTCCCAAACCAATTTCATCTTCTGCACAAATCATTCCTTCAGAAACTTCGCCCCTGATTTTTGATTTATTGATTTTAAAAGGTTCTCCTTCATTCGGATAAACAGTAGTTCCTACTGTAGCCACCACAACTTTTTGTCCTTCGGCAACATTAGGCGCACCACATACAACCTGTATCGCTTCTGCACCACCAACATTTACCGTAGTAACCCTTAGCTTGTCTGCATTGGAATGTTGAACGCATGTAAGCACATGGCCAATCACTAATCCTTCCAGACCGCCTGCCACTGGTTGCACTTTGTCAAGGCTTTCCACTTCCAGACCGATATTGGTCAGAATCAATGAAAGCTCTTGTGGGTTAAGGTCAGTTTGTATGAATTGTTTAAGCCAGTTGTATGATATCTTCATGTTATATTTTCTTCTAAAATGCAAAGATATAAAATAATGCTTTGCTGTATATTGATTAGCCCATAAACATGGAAGAATTGACATTAAATAATTTCTTCATCCGCCATGCTGTAGAACTTTTTATTGGTAATAATGAGGTGATCCAGTACTGGGGTATCTAATAATATACCCGCTTCAACCAGCTTTCTAGTGACTTCAATATCTTCTTTACTAGGCTTGCAGTTACCCGAAGGATGATTATGTGCGAGGATGAGATAAGCAGCCTTCATGGCAATTGCTTTTTCAAAGATGATTTTAGGGTCAACGGTTGTACTTGCCTGCCCCCCTTTACTAATCATATGTTTGCAGATCACAAAATTGGCTTTATTTAAAATCAGCATCCAGAATTCTTCATGATCCAGATCTGCCAGCACAGGGCGTAACAAATCAAATGCGTCATTGGAAGAGTGAATCTGAGGGAATTCCTCATGAGGTTTTTCTTTTCTCCGGCGGCCAAGTTCCAGTGCAGCAATAATAGACAATGCTTTAGCCTCTCCTATTCCTTTAAACAGGATGAGTTCCTGAAAGGACGCCTTTGCTAATAAATCGAGATCGTTTCCATAGTTAAGCAGGATGCGCTGGCTCACCTCTACTGAGGTTTCACTTTTATTTCCCGAACTGATCAGGATTGCCATCAGTTCGGCGTCTGACAAATGTCTGCGGCCGTTCAGGATTAGTTTTTCGCGGGGGCGATCAGCAGTAGCTAAAGATTTAATTCCTATTTTCTGTTCATATTTTACCATAAACAAAAAAAACGGGATAAGCCAAAGCCTATCCCGTTTACAATATTGTAAAGCTATTACTATTTTAAGCCGTTAACAAATTTAGTTAACTTAGATTTGTTGTTTGCAGCTTTGTTTTTGTGAATAACATTTTTCTTAGCTAAACGATCTAACATAGAAATCACTTTAGGCAATAACTCCTGACCTGATTTTTTATCTACAGATGCACGTAATCTTTTAACAAAAGTACGAGTAGTTTTTGCTTGGTATCTGTTACGTAAACGTTTAGTAGCGTTTGCTCTGATTCTTTTTAAAGATGATTTATGATTTGCCATTTTTTAGTATAATAATATTTTTATATGTAAAGGTCTGATAATTAAAACAAACCTTGTTTATCCTTTTTCGGACTGCAAATATAGAACTTATGTTTTTAATATGCAAAACGATATTACAAATATTTTAAATAATATTTGATTAGCATGTGATATGATGCAGGGTGGGTTAAAAGAGCTAAGCTTCGGTTGTTAGGTGATCATCAAAAGAGCCTCCAAAAATATAATTTAGTCTTTGAGCATAAATTTCATCAGCAACCTGTCATTGCTAATACACTACGATCTTAAAATTCATAGAATTATTCTTTTAAACAATTCTAAAAAAAAATTGGTTTATCACCAATTTAAGAAATAGCAGTATACTTTCCCTTAAGTGCATTACTTGCGACTTTAACAAAAAAAAGAATCTTCTTCCTTAATGCATTCATTTAGAAATACTGATACCTCAGGTATCCCTTTCCATCCCGCACAGGCGCACACAAGACCCACTCTAAAATCAGTATAGCCCTTTTCATTCACAATTGTTGATTTAGAAACATAATCTAAAAAGAATAGAATTTCCTTCAATGAAGGCATCATTTTATCTTCTCCTAATACTTCAAATGCACTACTAACTACTTCAAACTTACCAAAGCTTAATAGATCCAAAATTGGATTAACATCTTGGATATTAGCTCTTGCAATCCTAACGTAAGCTTTAACCGCACTAGAAGTAACCATATCATGCTCTTTATTTTCTTTACAGATCTTATAAAAAGCCTCTTTACTCTCTTTAAACCTAATAAGCCCAAGACTTTTTATCATCTCAACCTGTGTTTCCCAAGCCTTTGGGTTTTTAATTTCATTCTGATAAGCATTCCACAATGGTCCACCTAACTCAATTATCTCATTTTTCCCAATTAATTTAGCTGCAGCTCTTCTTAATGTTGATTTACTGGCAATTAAATTTGAATGTATTTCTTCTATTTTATCCATATATCATTTAAGATCTAAAAACCTAATAAGATAGTGACACTCCTTAATCTGGACTACATTTACTAATAAATCTTATGGCATATGATTGATCAATATGGAGAAGCAAAAAGATAAAACTAAAGACTTTTGATAGTCAAAACTTTTTTCACCCTTGCTGCTGTATCCAATGCTTTTAAAAAGGTTTCAAATAAATCTTCCCCATCACTAGTATAAAAATAATTAGCCAAATTTGTTATATGAGCAGCTATGTTTTCACCCAACAGAGGACGTTTCTCAAGATTTTCTATATCCCATATAACACAACCCGGAGCATATTCCCTGAACATTTCTCTTATTAAATTAATCTCGTTTACTGCTTCAGGAATATTTTCTACTAATAATTCTTTAGAATATAACTCTTTCATTATAAAAGGAAATTTCGCTCCCCATTTGTTATCCTCCAGATTATAAGCAATTGAAAAAAAAAACCATGTAAAAAATCACCCGTACCTATCTTATAAAATATGGGACCAACTTTCAAACCTACCATATTATATTTCGAGACTTTATTAATAATCTTAGTAATCCTACTATTAGTAATTACCATTCAAAAAAGTAGATTTTTTCCAACCATCTATAAAAACCGCCACATTGGGCGGTTTCAAGTATTACCAATTGAATACTATTCTATTTTGCCTAGCATCTGAGCAATCATTGATATATGCTCCCTTAATTTTACTTTTTGTAAATTTTCTGCTTTTTCATAACCGCCGATTCCAAGTAAAGGGACATAACCATAATACTCATTGAATTCTAAAGCCCCTAATCTAACTTTTGCAGGTGAATAGTTTTTATTTTTAAAATGATCTAGCACATAACCATCTTCAGTTAAATCCATATCGAAAAACCAAGACATATCATCTCCACTTTCTATTATGCTATAATTCCCATGCCTAAAATCAACTAATCGTATTGCATCTCCTACCCATACAATAAAGTCACCAAGACCAGTAACTGCAAAAACTATTTCTTTATTATTTTCGGTATTATATCCTTCATTTAGAATTGGCTGATATATTTCAGGATTTACGATTTTCAGATATCCATTCATGTATATACCAAAACCATATTCCTGCCAGAATTCTATCAATTCAGCCGGAAGTTTATCTTTATAATTATCAATTACCTGCTTGGATGGTTTTTCAACAATATTATAATCAGGATATTTCGCAAAAAAATCGTCAAACATTTTACCAGAATCTCTATTAATCCATCTTAGCTATTACTTTATCAAAAAGCTCATCCTGAGGTAATGGAGAAGTTCCTTTAGCTAGCTTATTTAGTTTCAGGTTCATCAATGGGTGGGTGAATTTTTCAGGATTAGGTAAGCCATTTTTCTCTCTAATACTCAACCAAGCTAAAACTTCAAAAGCATAAACAAACCATTTTGTGCTGGAAAACTGCAAAAACATAGGATCCCTCTTTCCAGCGTTGTCACTTATATCACCGTGCGAAGCTTCATTTAAATGAAAATCACAAAGACTTGAAACTATATCATCTAACAAACTTAAATCTGTTGTATCCCAGTTATCCAAAGCTTTCTGATAGACACCCATATCATCGGGATAGTTAAAATCAGACAAATCAATTGAATTTTGATATCCATAGTTTGCTATTTCTAATATAAACCATGAAGCTATTTTTATATCCCACCCACCATCTAAAAATTTTGTTTGCAGCCCTTTATTGACAATTTCAATTATAACTTCACTTTCTTTATACCATTTTTGAGATAAACAATTTGCAATCCAATATGCAGTTTTATCAAATGATAATTTAGGAGGATTGTTAGGATATAAATCTGCTAACTTATCTGAAATGATCAAGATGTGATAACCATTAGCACAAGCATCAATTTTATATGTAGTATAACCAGTTGTGAGTGATTCGTAAACAAAATTATCACTATACCAGTTATCTAGATATTCAAATTGTAAACGAATTGATTTCTTAAGTTTTTCTGATTTCAATTCTTCATTTATTTCATCAATTCTCCTTTGATAGTCTTCTTCTTTTCGTGTTGGCTTATCAAGCCATACCTTTAATTCGGCAACGGTTTCTTTAACTTTTTGTTCTGTTGAATTCATACTAGTTTTATCTTTTCACTGATCTATTATTCCACCAATTTATAAATAATATACATTATTTTGGGGGCTTAGGTACTTTTGGTGGTTTGGGTGTTTTAGGCGGTTTTGGGTCCCATTGTGTAACATTAGGATCTCCTGTTGCCCCAGTAGCATTATCTACAGGCACCTGATGAACTTCATAATCGACCTTATCCGCATTTTCTATCCATCGTTGTGCTGTTTCAGCATCTACTTTCATTTGTTCAGAATTTGGAGGTATCTGATAGTGTCCCTTGCCTTCGACTGCACGATTTAGCCTATCTTCAACATATTTTTCGCCTCCCATTCTCTGAGCCTCACTCAATTGGGACGAATTCGCCTTAACTTCAATACATTTCACATCACCGGTAAGAGGATTTCTAGCTATTACATCCACACCGTGTCCAGAATTATTTTGTACTTGAACAACATCTGTGTATCCTATTTTCTTAAGTTCCTCTATTACTTTTGCTTCACCCAGATCACCTTTAACTTTATTTGAAATAGTTTCGGGATCTTCAAATGTCTCATATTCTCCCTCCTGTTTTGCAGGCTCTTCATTCTTAATATTAGGATCTCTAACTACTTCCTCTCCATCTTGAACCGGCTCTCCATCTTGTGCAGGAGCCTCTTCCCCTTTACCCTTCCCTTTCGCTTCTTCCGCTGCTTTATGAACAGGAGAAAGCAACAAAGCCAATCCCGTAACATCCTGCCATGTCCCCTGCCATTCAAATGCGCCAGTTTCTGGATTATGAAAAGTAGTCAGGTTATTTACAGAATGATACATGCCCGTTTCCATTCCAAAAACACCTTCGCCTGCCGCGCCCCAGCCCGATTCTCCTGTACTACCATAATGTGTTAACCCAGATTGAGCAGCCGTAAGCCCCCTTAATCCTACCGCTGCCGCAGCTGTAGTATAAGCCGTAGATGCACTAGCACCTGCCCCCGCATACCCAAATGAAGCTCCAATATTTCTAAGAACATTCATTGGAGCACTCTTCGCAAACTGCAAAGCTGCCTGACCAAGCCCTCTGACCCCACCTGAAGCAAAAGCACCAGCTCCACCACTTAGCGCAGCTCCGCCCATACCAATGGCAGCACCAGCCATCATACCTTCCATTAATCCACCAATATAATTACCTGCGCCCAAAGATATAGCCTGGCTCCAGTTTTTAATTTGTGGGGCAAAAGAGATTACACCTCCTACCATACAAGTCATTGTACAATCCCCGGTGATCTGACGTACCCCCTGTACCGCAGTCATTCTGCTTTTTGGTACTTCTACCCATTTTCTTCCTTTGGCCGCCGTCTGACCACACAACAGCGCGCCTATGACAGCACCCCATGCAGCTCCGGCCAAACCAGCCAGTGCACCAAGTGCTATAAGTGCCGCACCGCCAGTTGCAACAGTCATAGCCGCTATAACAACAACGGCAGCAGCTATAATTGCATAAATCAGCATGGCTTTTTTACAGCTAAAATCTATCCAGCTGCTAGTGGATGTATCCTTAACCGTAATATACTTTTCTCCCGAGCCCTTCTTTGCCGTTTTTTGGGTAGATTGAAGCTGGGCCGGCATATTACCTTCAGTACATATCCAAAAGTCCTTTTCCGTAATTCTTTTATGCCCCATTATTTATACTTTTTGAATGGTCTGTTTACGTTTTATAAACCCCATGCCTAACCTTTCACCATGTCTGACTATTTTAAGCCCAAGGCTCAGAACCTCTACAGTTTCCCCAATATTTTTAGGTTCTTTACCCGAGAATTTCATCAGAACATTAGTACTCTTCCCATGATCAGCTAACTTTTCGGTAAAAACGCCAAATTGAAGTGTACAGATGCCGAGACGTAAAGTAGCCTGACTTAGAATTTTTATTGGTGCTCCTAATTTGTTCTCCATAACCAGATGATCTAAATTTAAACAGCTTCTAAAAAAACTTAAATTTCGAACCTGCTTCTTTATTTTCTTCTTCTAAAACAGAAGACTGCTTACTACTTTCCACGGGTTTAATTACTATTCCAGAATCGCTTTTAAGGATATACTTTAATTTGTTGTACAATTTCTTCTCATCGGCTATTTCAATCTTGCTCGTTTCCGCTTCCTGTATTCTTCCACTTTCATAATCCAGAATCCTTGTTTCTTCCTGCACTAATACAGTCATCAGATTTTTGATATCAATTTTAGTCGCGAACTGATTATAAGCCTCTTTGTAAAATTTGGAATTCAAGGCCATAGTTGGGACAGCTTTAGTTGTTACAGTAAGTGAATTGACACCATTTGCCGGAGGTAATGGAACAGAGCTATTAATCGAAAGTGTCCAATCCATCTCTACAGTATTAAAAATATTAGTCCCTTTAAAACTTGTTTTCACAGGTAAATCCACGCCATATATCTGCCCAAAATACACCCGTAAAAATTCATTCGCCTGAGCGGCAACTTTTACCTTTTCAGGACTGTTAAAAATCGAATCATTCAAAGAAATTGCATTTTTCAAGTCGTCATTTCCCGCAATATGTTTTTCCATCTCCGCTTTAGTCTGCTCCCACTTGGATAAAATCAGCTCATTATTCAGGACCTGTAATATGGTTCCCTTCTCATCTAATAATAAATGGAGTTCACTATACATTCTCCCAAATACCTGGCTAATTTGTGCAACCTCTCTTACCATGGGATTGTTAGCTTCCAATAACACATTATCTAATTGAATTAACCTAATCTCTATGCGGTTATTTTCAACTTTTAACACATTGAAATCATACCTCAGCTCTACAGTAGAGGTTACAAATACATCTACACCATTAACTTCAGACTCTATTCTGATGGTGTATTGTTCATGAAATGGTTGTTTGATGAGAATTTTAGAATCTTTGATCATATATTAATTAATAAAAACATCACCCATATCAATTTTTGTATCACCCCCAGTGATATGATTCTTACCCGTCATTGTATTATTTGTACCTGAAATCGTATTATTTGTTGAAGTAATAGTCATATCCTTTGTATTGATATTGGTCGTATCACCATTAATATCAATTTTCGAAGATTTCCCGTCTTTTTTCGCAATCTCAATTTCAGAAGCATGTATGGTAATCTTATCTTTCTCCAGGGTAATTGCCGCAGTACCATTAGTTAAAACCACAGTCTGGCTTGAAGTAACCGTAACCTTATTCTCGCCATCTACAACAATATGATTACCACCGGTTTTATCTTTTATCGTTATTCCTCCACCATCATTCAGCTGAACAGTATGCCCGCTTTTTGAAGTCAGACTTTTACTATTGTTACTCGCACTGCCCCCAGTCCCGCTTTTGCCGTGAAAAACACTTCCCATCACTATAGGCCGGGCAATATTCCCCTCTTCAAAAGCAACTACTACCTGATCACCAACCTCAGGAATAAAAACAAACCCCCTGTTTTTACTTACTTTATCACTGCTTCCTGCATCCGGGGTCATTACGCGCAACCATTCCGTAGCATCATTTACCTGACAAGCCCATTTAAATTTGACTTTTATACGGCCATGTCCCTGAGGATCATTATTATCTACCACATCTGCCAATTGCATATCAGCAAATGGCTTCTGCACATGCCTCACCTGGAGCTTCTCACTATCTGCTGCTACCCCTTCAAAAGTATGGTGATAATGACCGATACCATCAATTTCATGGCGTATAGCTGTTACTACGAATCTTCCAAAGTCCTCCACCTGAAAATCCAGTCCATTAGGCATACTCGTACTGATATCCACAATTTTCCCTATCCCTACTTTTGAATTATCTCCCTTTCCCGAGATACTCACTAAACCCGAAACCAAAGCTTTATGCTCATCATTTACAAAAGCATCGATCTCACTCTGAGAATTGACCCTGACACTTAAAGGTTGATTAAACCGCTTACTAAAAACATCATTAGAAGCAGAAATTGCGTGCGAAACATCCGAGAAACCGGAACTTGCTGCTACAGGCTCGGCACTCAGCAACTCATCCTGCTGAGAATGATAAGCGAATTTCTTATAATTTAAAGGGGCAATTTGCATCCCGTATTGCAAACTTTGAAGATCGCGCCCATAGATCAGTGCAATTTCTTCCTGTTTATCAGGTTTACCAAAATGCAGTACATGGCCATCATAATAAAACCATTCGTGGTATTCTGCAGAAAGCCTGTTGATAAAATCAAAATCACTTTCTTTATATTGTATGATATAATCGATGGTAGCGTTATTACCCGGATTGATTTGAAAATCAAGATCGTTCTGCGGCGTATCATTCGTAGCCTGCTGAAGGATGGTCTTCAGGTTTTTACCTAAATAAGATCCCAGATCCGGACCTCTGTCCAGTAGAATATCAGGGCTATAACCAGTTATAACAACATCTCCTCTGAAACCATGAGTTTGAGCAATCTCTACTTTAGTAACTATTCCTGTAAAAAGATTACCAGGCTCTCCCAGACGTCCAAATTGAATTGTTAAATTCTTTCCGATAAAGCTTTTAGACTTTGCGAGCGTAATACCACCAGTTTCTTCAACCTGGTCATGGTTAATACGAAGTTCGAAAGTATGATGTTCATTGAAACGCTGATCGAGCTTAAAAAGGCTGAAATGCGTTATAGGCACCTGTTCGATACTGATGTCTACTACTAATTTATTTACCATAACGTAGATTTGAGTCGTTAAAGCAAGCCGGAAACAAAATGCTTCCGGCTTGCTCAGTTTAGCCTGTTTAAATTAAGCTTTTGGCCAGTCATTGGTATGCTCAGCATTACCAATTTTCAGTTTACGGGCAGATACCACAAAACTTAAAGTCATTGGGGTATTGTCATTAACGGCAATCCCCTCATTGTACTGAATGATGTAACCATCTTCAAAATGCAACTCTTTCATCTTTGCATCTTCCTCACCTTTTTTGAAAACAATTGTACCTGCCTGTGGCTTGTACTGATTGTTAACCATTGATTCAATTACTGAAGTATCTTCAGTTGATTCAATTTCCAGGTGAATAGTTCCACCATAAACTCCTGATGAAGGACGTCCCTTTGCGTCTACATCTCTGTTTAATGAATAGCTGCACTGCAGCACATCGAATTCTTTAGACCCTAGAGTCAATCTGGTTTTAAATGCCATGATAATTTTTTTTAAATGTTAAACAATTTTTACAGTTAAGCCTTAGGCCAGTCATTAGTGTGCTCTGCATTACCCAATTTTAGTTTGCGTGCAGAAATCTGGAATTTCAATGTCATTGGATTATCTCCAATGATGTTAATTCCTTCTGAATACTTAACGATGTATCCATCTTCAAAATGAACTTCCTTCATCTTCGCATCTTCTTCAGATTTTTTGATGAGCAAAGTACCGGTTAAAGGTTTGTACTGATTGTTTACCATTGCTTCAACAACTGAGGTATCTTCGGTAGACTCGAGTTCGATATCGATCGTTCCACCATACACTCCGGAAGAGGGTCTTCCTTTTGCATCCACATCACGGTTTAAAGAATAGGCACAATGAAGTACATCGTACTCCTTGCCCGAAAAGTTTAATCTTGCTTTGAAAGCCATAACTTTAATTTTAGGGTTATTATTTGATTACTTTTTTAAGCAACGACAAAAATTCTGCCATTATCAGCTAATAATCAGACTAATACGATATAAATCCCAAAAACAGCCACTAGAAGACTACTGAAAACATATTATCATGAAATTAAAATTTTAACACACCGGGAAACAGCAGGACTGTATTCATTTTCAGTCAGATTAAATATTGAAGTGTATAAAATAAATAACACAGGTAAATATATCAGGCTTTTTAAGCTACGAATCAGAATAACGAACAGACAACAAATACCTAAAACAGGGTAGAAATAATATCTTTTCTACCCATTCCTGAAAGGTGTTTTGCAGGGGTACTGTAGGGATTGTGGTATACCAGAATATCAAGTTAACAGGTCTGGAATAGTTATCCGTCACAGGAGAAAAAAGAATTGAAATTTGAGATGAGAATAAAGCTTTTAAGTTAAAAAATGAATATATTATCATTAAACCCTTTCATTCAATACTCAAAATACTATTTTTGACAAAAAACCACTTTATATGGATTCAATGCTATTCCCAGATTGAATACCTAAATATAAACTGCTCATGAAGACCGGCGTAGCCAGCCTGAATACCATTAAAGAACAATAAACAACTCATGAAGACCGGCGAAGCCAGCCTGAATACCATTAAAGAACAATAAATGCTCATGAAGAAACGTATAGCAATCTTTGCCTCCGGTTCGGGTTCTAATGCCCAGAAAATTATGGAACTGTTCAAACATAGTCCAGAAGTAGAAATTGCGCTGGTATTGACCAACAACCCTGATGCATACGTTTTACAACGTGCAGATAATTTTGAAATTCCTTCTCACATTTTTGACAGAAAAGAATTCTATCAGACTGAATCTATCATCGATTTATTAAAAAATCTGGATATAGACCTGATTGTTCTGGCTGGTTTTCTCTGGCTGATTCCTCAAAACCTGATTGCAGAATATCCCGGCCGTATTATCAATATCCATCCTGCCATACTCCCTAAATTTGGCGGTAAAGGAATGTATGGAGATCATGTACACAAAGCAGTACTCGCAGCAGGTGAAACTGAAGGCGGCATCACCATTCATTATGTAAATGAAAATTATGATGAGGGAGAATATATCTATCAGGCAAAATATAAAATTGATAAAGATGACAATTTGGAAATGGTAAAATTCAAGGGACAACAGCTTGAACACCAACATTATCCCCGTATTGTGGAGAGTATTTTGAAAAAGATAAAAAAATAAGGCACTTTTTATCATTTCTCTCTGAAATTTATCGCTTAAAAATCATAATTTTGCGGCTCAAAAATCACACCCAATGAGTCAACAAATAAAGATCAAAAACGCTTTAATCTCAGTATATTACAAAGACGGTCTAGAACCACTTGTTCGCTTGCTAGCACAGCAAGGTGTTCAATTGTTTTCTACAGGTGGAACAGAACAGTTCATTAAAGACTTGAATTTACCTGTTACAGCTGTTGAAGATCTGACCGGTTATCCTTCTATTTTAGGCGGAAGGGTTAAAACTTTGCATCCAAAAGTTTTCGGTGGAATATTAAACCGCAGAAACCTGGCAGCAGACAAAGTACAGATTGCAGAATATGAAATTCCTGAAATCGACCTGGTTATCGTTGATTTATATCCTTTTGAAGAAACACTGAAAGCAGGTGGTTCTGAAGAAGAAATCATTGAAAAAATTGATATTGGTGGTATTTCTCTGATCAGAGCTGCTGCAAAAAACTTTAATGATGTAGTGATCCTTGCTTCAAAAGATGACTATGCAACCCTTCAACAACAATTAGAAGAGCAAAACGGCGAAACTTCTTTAGCACAACGTAAATCTTATGCTAAAAAGGCATTCCACACTTCTTCTCACTACGATACAGCAATCTTCAATTATTTCAATACCGAAGAGCCGCTTACTTTATTCAAACAAAGTATCCATACTGCAAAAACTCTTCGTTACGGAGAAAATCCACATCAGCAAGGCGTTTTTTACGGAAATCTGGATGAAATGTTCACCAAATTAAACGGAAAGGAACTTTCTTATAATAACCTGGTTGACGTTGATGCAGCAGTGAGTTTGATCGATGAATTTATCGAGCCTACTTTCGCGATCTTAAAACACACCAATGCCTGTGGAATTGCTTCGAGAGAAACAATCGGACAAGCATGGGATGATGCCTTAGCTTGTGACCCTGTATCTGCATTTGGTGGTGTACTGATTGCAAACCGTGAAATTGACTTAGCTACAGCGACCGAAATCAACAAATTATTTTTTGAAGTATTGATTGCTCCTTCTTATGCTCCTGAAGCAGTTGAACTTTTCAAAGCAAAGAAAAACAGAGTAATCCTTCAGCGTAACCCTGTTGAATTAGGTAAAAAACAATTCAAGACTTTATTGAACGGTGTGATTGAGCAGGATAAAGATTTAATTATCGAAGGCACTGATCAAATGGTTACCGTAACAGAGAAATCACCCTCAGCTGCGGAGCTAAAAGATCTTTTTTTCGCAAATAAAATTGTAAAACATACTAAATCGAACACAATTGTGTTTGTAAAGGACAATACTTTACTGGCAAGTGGAGTTGGACAGACCTCAAGAGTTGATGCTTTGAAACAGGCAATTGTAAAAGCAGATGCTTTCAACTTCAGTTTAATCGGATCAGTAATGGCTTCAGACGCCTTTTTTCCATTCCCTGACTGCGTTGAAATCGCTGCCGGAGCAGGTATTACTGCTGTTCTTCAACCAGGTGGTTCAATTAAGGATGCTGATTCCATTAACATGGCGAACGAAAAAGGTATCGCAATGGTAACCACTGGCATCAGACATTTTAAGCACTAATTTTTTAACTGCGAATACAATAAAAAGACGTAGTTTTACATTAAATAGTATATAGAATTTTTAATAATAACTTATCACCTATAAATGGGTTTATTTAACTGGTTCACACAAGAGGTTGCCATCGATTTAGGCACCGCCAACACCTTGATAATACACAATGATAAAGTGGTTGTTGATGAGCCTTCAATAGTTGCTTTTGACAGACAAACCAATAAAATTATCGCAATAGGCCGTCAGGCAATGCAGATGGAGGGTAAAACCCATGATAACATCCGTACGGTCAGGCCACTGAAAGATGGTGTTATCGCCGACTTTAACGCTGCTGAGGCTATGATCAAAGGGATGATCCGTATGCTGAACGGTGGAAAAGGCTGGATGTTTCCATCTTTGAGAATGGTAATCTGTATCCCATCAGGAATTACTGAAGTTGAAAAACGCGCAGTAAGAGATTCGGCAGAAATTGCTGGTGCAAAAGAAGTTTACTTAATTCATGAACCAATGGCCGCAGCTGTAGGTATTGGAATTGATGTAGAAGAGCCGATGGGTAATATGATCATCGATATTGGTGGTGGTACAACTGAAATTGCTGTAATTGCACTTTCTGGTATCGTATGTGACCAGTCTATCCGCGTTGCAGGAGATAACTTTGACTCAGATATCGTAAATTATATCCGTCGTCAGCACAATATTATGATTGGTGACCGTACTGCGGAAAAAATCAAAATTGAAGTTGGGGCTGCTTTACCTGAATTATCAGATCCACCAGCAGATTTCGCAGTACAGGGAAGAGATTTAATGACAGGCGTACCGAAACAGATCACTGTTTCGTACACTGAAATTGCACACTGTCTGGACAAATCTATCTCTAAAATTGAAGAAGCAATTCTGAAAGCACTCGAGATCACTCCACCAGAACTTTCTGCAGATATTTACCAGACTGGTATTTACCTGACAGGTGGCGGAGCATTATTACGCGGACTGGACAAACGTGTTGCAGCCAAAACTAAACTTCCGGTACACGTAGCAGAAGATCCATTACGTGCAGTTGTTCGTGGTACTGGTATCGCACTGAAAAATATAGGTGGCTATAAGTTTTTAATGCAATAAATTAATCATTACATACAGTATTAGAAATGTGAGCCGCTTGTATAAAGCACTCACATTTTATCATTAAATAAAAATGAGTACTGTAGCTCAATACAGAATGAAGAAATATGCGTAACCTTTGGATTTTCATAAATAGATACAACGCATTTTTCCTGTTTGTCATCTTTTTCACCATTGGCATTATCCTTACTGTCCAAAACAACGCTTACCAAAGAAGTGTAACACTTAATTCTACCAATGAGGTTGTTGGACATGCTTATGACAGACTTAATGTATTCAAAAAATACATGAACCTGGGCACTGTGAATGATAGTCTTGCCTTTGAAAATGCAAGACTTCATACTGCACTCCTCGCCCTTAAAAATATTGACAGTGCCAAAAACACACTGGTTAAAGATACCGCTACTCATGTGCAGTATACTTATCTGGCAGCCAGAGTCATTAAAAACTCTGTTACCCTGAGAAATAACGTCATTACAATTAACAAAGGAGCCTTAGACGGAATAGAAAGCGGGATGGCTGTGATCTCTGCCGGCAGAGGTGTAGTCGGGATTATCCGCGATGTATCACCGCACCTGGCTACGATAGAATCTTTGCTGAATAAAGACGCGAAAATCAGTGTCAGCATCAAATCAACAAAAGCATTAGGTTCACTGGTATGGGGTGACCGGAATTCTGATTACAGAACAGCGTTTATTAAAGACGTTCCCAACCACTTCAAAGTAAAACTAAAGGATACAGTGATTACTTCTGGTTTTGGCTCATTCCCTCCTGGCATACAGGTAGGAACGATCAGTAACAGAGGGATTTCCACCGGAGATAATTTCCTGACTATCCAGATTAACCTTTTTAATGATTTCAGCACTTTACAATATGTGTATGTGATCAAAGATAAATTGGCAGAGGAAGAAAAAGCATTAGAATCAAAATTGCCGAATGAACAGTAGAATCATATTAATCAATATCTTAAGGTGGTTCATTCTGCTTTCCATACAGATTCTTTTGTTAAGGAACCTGAGTTTTTATGATCTGGCTACTCCTTTCACCTATATTTTATTTTTACTGCTGCTACCTTTCGGTATTCCTAACCCTATTCTGTATCTCATCGCTTTTGGTACAGGCTTAACACTCGATGCTTTTTACGATACCTTAGGTGTACATACCGCCGCCTGCGTAACACTGGTTTTTGTACGGATTCTGTTTATTTCCGTAACGGTAAGCCGTGACAATTTTGATGAACCCGAACCTACTTTAGGTAACATGGGGTTCAAATGGTTTAGCTTATATGCTTTACTTTGTACCTTTTCGCACCACCTTGTGCTTTTCTTATTAGAAGCTTTTAAATTAACAGAACTCTCGTATACTTTGTTAAGATGCCTGCTTAGCGGTATCTTTACTCTATTCACTGTTATATTGATAGAATTTATCTTCTATAATAGAAAAATGCGCTAATGGAGAATCTTTTCAACCGAAAATATATTATACAAGGCCTGTTTATAGTAGTTGCTCTTATTTTATTAGGACAGCTTTTTTATATACAAGTAGCCAGTGACCGCTATTTTTTATCTGCAAACAGCAATGTATTACGAAAAAAATATACTTTCCCGGCCCGTGGAGTTATTACAGACCGGAACAATAAAGTGCTCGTTCAAAATGAACCAGTATATGACCTGATGGTTACCCCCAGCCTGGTCAAACCATTTGATACGCTTGCCTTATGCAGGATTATTGGTATTGATATGGCTGGTTTTCATAAACGATTCAATAAGGCCAGAAATCAGTCTAAATACCAGCGTTCTGTATTTGAGAAGCAATTATCGGTACAGACCTATGCCGCTTTACAGGAAAGACTTTCCCGCTTTATTGGTTTTGAAACACAAAACAGAACAGTAAGACACTATCCGGACAGTGTAGCCGGACAGTTTTTTGGCTATGTAAAAGAGGTTTCAGATAAGGATATTGAGGAAAGCGATGGCTATTACCGTCCGGGAGATTACATCGGAAAATCGGGTGTGGAACGTCAGTATAATGATGTACTTCGCGGGGAACGTGGTGTAGAAAATACGATTTATAATGCAAGAAATGTCCCTCAGGGGAGTTACCTGAATGGTAAATTTGATACCCTGGCCATTTCCGGAGAAACATTGGTTTCCTCACTGGATATTGATATCCAGAAACTAGGAGAACAATTGCTGAAAAATAAGGTAGGAAGTATTGTCGCTATTGAACCGGGTACAGGTGAAGTGCTTGCTTTTGTCAGCAGCCCTAGTTATGATCCTAACCTGATGGTTGGAAGACAGCAGGGTAATAACTATATGGATATTTTCCGCTCGCCAAACAGACCATTCTTAGTCAGGCCACTTTCGGGTTATTACTCTCCTGGTTCTTCTTTTAAACCACTTGATGATTTAATTGCACTTCAGGAAGGTGTAATTGATCCCAATACGACTTTTAATTGTCCTGGCGGCTATTGGGCAGGAAACCACTTTGTAAGTTGCGAACACGTGGATGGAAACATCTCTCTTCGTAAAGGATTGGCAAGATCTTGTAATACTTATGCTTGTTATGTATTTCAGAAGCTGATGACGCAGAAGAAATACAAAAACAAAATTGAGGCTTATGATTCATGGTCTGCTAAAGTCCGTAAGTTCGGTCTGGGGTCTAAACTCGATCTGGATATGCCATTTGAGCGTAAAGGAAGAATATTCACTTCCGAAGAATATACAAAAAGATTTGGTAAACACTGGGGATATACCACTGTAATTTCATTGGCAATTGGCCAGGGTGAGATGAGTGCCACACCTTTACAGATGGCTAATATCATGGCGATCATTGCAAACCGCGGTTATTATATCAAGCCTCACCTGGTTAAAGGTATTGGCGAAAAGAAAGATGTAAAAAAAGAATACCTGGTCAAGAACTCTGTAGACATCGATGCTGCACATTTTGAACCTGTGATTGATGGAATGCAGGATGCTGTTAATGCATCTTATGGTACAGCCCGCGCTTCAGCAATTCCGAATATTCTTTTCTGTGGAAAAACGGGTACAGTACAGAATCCACATGGAAAAAATCACTCTGTGTTTGTTGGTTTTGCGCCACGTGATAATCCAAAAATAGCTATTGCTGTAATTGTAGAAAATGCAGGTTTTGGTGGGGTTTATGCCGCACCGATTGCCAGTTATATTACAGAAAAATATTTAACAGGTAAAATTTCTGGTGGAAGGTTAGCACAGTCAGAGGCGATGAAAAAATTAGTTGTTTTACCCGATACACCCAAACCAAAAATCAAATGGGCGCCTAAAGGCACAGACAGTACTGCTAAACCAGTTGTACCGCCGGCTTCACCAGAAAATAAAATTGTAAGTACTCAAACAACTATTAACTAAGCAAATGACTACGCAACAAGGGAGCCGCTTTTTCTTCAATGTAGATTGGATCACCATTTTGATTTACACGGCCTTATGTACTATTGGCTTCATTAATATTTATGCTTCTCTTTATAATCCTGAAACTTCAACGTTGTTTAACTTCAGCAGTAACTACGGGAAACAATTAATTTATATCATCACAGGCTTAATGCTGGGGTTCTCGATCCTGCTGCTTGATGCCAAGTTCTTCAGCGTATTTTCACCAGTGGTTTATGGGATTACGATGTTACTGTTGATAGCTGTACTGGTAGTTGGCCGTAAAGTGGCTGGTAATCAAGCCTGGATTCCTCTGGGCGCATTCAGGCTACAACCTTCTGAGCTGGCTAAATTCGGAACAGCCTTGCTGATTGCCAGGTATGTCGGGAATTTCAATCCCAAGTTCACTGATATTAAATCTATTTTCTTTGCTGGACTGATTATCGGCTTCCCGTTATTATTGATTATGCTTCAGCCTGATACAGGCTCGGCACTAGTATTCCTGGCCTTCATGTTTCCGTTGTACAGAGAAGGTTTATCAGGTTATTTCTTATTGATTTTTCTGGGGATGATCGTGTTATTTATTGCCGATTTCCTGGTTCCTTCCTATATCCTGATTCCCATTATTGCAGTGGCTGGAGGTTTCTTTATTTATCAGAACAGAAGAAAACAAAAGATGATGTTTTCAATGATCCTGACGACCATCATAGCCATTGCGTATTTATTTCTGGTAAAGGTCGCTTATGAAAAGGTGCTGGAACCACATCAGCGTACACGGATTGAAATCATGCTGGGCCTTAAAACAGACCCTAAAGGAGCCGGTTATAACGTGATCCAGTCCAAGATCGCTATTGGGGCAGGGCAATTGACCGGAAGAGGTTTTCTGGAGGGCACACAGACTAAATATGGCTATGTACCTGAGCAAAGTACCGACTTTATCTTCTCTACCATTGGAGAGGAATGGGGCTTTCTGGGTTGTTCAGTTGTGATCGGGTTATATATATTTTTACTGTTAAGAGTGATTAACCTGGCCGAACGACAGCGTTCTACCTTTTCCAGGGTTTATGGGTACTGTGTGGCCAGTATCATCTTCTTCCACGTTTTTATTAATATAGGGATGACCATTGGTATCATCCCGGTAATTGGTATTCCATTGCCATTCATTAGCTATGGGGGGTCTTCTTTATGGAGTTTTACGGTATTACTATTTATCTTCCTGAAACTGGATTCGAATAGAATGGGCTTTATTTAACAGTAAAGCGCTGGTTTAACAATTCGTAAAACTGATCTGCTGTTTCTTGTTTAGCTGCCCAGTTATTCTTTGCTGCATAATTGCGCTGTAAAAATTCGTCCGCACTTTTGAAATCAGGCATTTTGTTAAGCAGATCTATCGCTTCTGCATAGGCAAGATTGTAACCGTTAAACAGATCTTTGATATAACGCATCTTATCATTCAGACTGATGGCTTGTTTCAAGTCTTTGATTTGAACCCTGCTGCTCTCAGAATTAATGTTTCTGACCGCAGCAGTATTACCAGACAGGATATCATTTAATGTAGGTTTTGCTACCGGTTTTTCCGGTTCAATGTCTGCCTGGTTTTGCACCGGTGCTGGTGTGAATAACTCTTCCTGAACCTGCTTTGCTTCAAATGCAAAAATTGGTTCTTTAACAGGTTCCGCTTGATAAACAGGTTCTTCTGCTATTTCTTCAATCTGCTCAATAACAGGAACAGGTTCTTCTCTTACAGGCTCGGTTACAGGTGTAATCTCTTCTTCTATTGGTTCGGTTACAGGAATAACTTCTTCTTCTTCCGGCTCAGGTGTAGCTGGTACTTCCTCCACCTCAGTCTCTATCACAGGCTCTGACACTAAGAATGGCTCAGGCCCTACCTCATCATCTTCTGGCAACTGTATGCCCAGGCTGTCCATTTCTCTGAGCTTTTGTTTTTGCGCAATAATCACCTCTTCTTCTTTGCTCAATGGTCTGTCAAATATCTCATCCACAGATTTCTCTTCAAATTCGAATTGATCAGAGGACGGCTTCTCACTTAAGATGAATTCGAAATTTGAAGGCTCATTATCCAGCTTGAAAATATCATCATCCAGCCTTGGTCTTGCCGGCAGGATCTCATGCGTAGCAGAATGATCTTCAACAGGTTCATCTTTCCTGATTCCGGCAGCACCGGATAATATCCGGGGAGCAGTACCGCTATTTATTTTCTTAATAATATTGACGTGATCAGCTAAGAAACTGGCATTTGCCAGGAAAAGTTCAAGCTCCAATTCATTGAGTTCACGGGGATTTTGAGCAAGATATTGATACTGATCATTTAACTCACTAAGTATCTGCCCTATCTTTTTGAATATGTCCTCCTGGTTCATCATAGTTGTATAACGTAAGAATTGGTAATTTATGTTGATAACTAAACACTCAAAAGTACTACAAAATTTCGATATTCGCCGGTCATTACACCCCAGAATACAGCATGTTATTTAGCGAACAAAATTACAGCAGAGGAGAATATGGCGGCAGCATTGAAGTAATTTGCGGCTCCATGTTTTCAGGCAAAACGGAAGAACTGATCAGAAGATTAAAGCGTGCAGAGATCGCTAAACTAAAAGTAGAGATTTATAAACCTGCAACAGATACCCGTTACGATGAAACAGCAGTCGTATCTCATAACTATAATTCTATTGAAGCTACTCCTGTAGCACACTCTTCTGCAATTCTTTTGCTGAAATCTGATACGCAGGTTGTGGGTATTGATGAAGCTCAGTTTTTCGATGATGAACTTCCTGATGTCTGTAATAAACTTGCAAATAAAGGTATCCGTGTAATCGTAGCTGGTCTGGATATGGATTTTAGTGGTAAACCTTTCGGCCCTGTTCCTGCTTTAATGGCAATTGCAGAATTAGTCACTAAGGTGAATGCAGTCTGCGTAAGATGCGGAAGTCCTGCTATGTATTCTTTTCGCAGGGTATCCAGCGATGCCAAAATCCTGCTCGGAGAAAAAGAAAGTTACGAGCCAAGATGCAGAGCGTGTTTCCATGCAAGAGATTAACCTGAATTTCCGGGCTTAGGGAGTAAGATGCGGTTTCACCAGGTAGATATCCCCGTCTTTGAAACTATATTGCTTCAGTACGTCTGCTCTTTTTCGCAAAGCAGCCAGATTGAGCAGATCAGGATCATTTATCGAGTGGAACCAGATCACGTATACAGTACCCTTAGAAAAGAAATCTTTAATATCCTCGTCTTCAATCCAATGTGGCAGTGAATTAGCTCTTAATCCTCCGTTAAAGTACACTGCCTCTGCTGCATTAGCATATAGCCCATACCCAGGTTTAAAAGCTGCAGCGTGTTTTCTGAGAAATCCCGCAGTCGCGGAATTTTTCCAGGAATCGTCCGTATATCCGGGGATACCGTAAGTGCTGACCTCCTGGTACATTCCATAAAGTTTTACAAGTTGATTTACCTGAAAGGCAACGAGTACAATACCTGCACCAACTAAAGCTATACGACGCCTTACAACTGGCAGCCGGAGCATCGTTTCCGGTATCCAGCAGGTGAATACAATCAGCATTGGAATATATACCGGGGAAATAAATCTGTTATTGATCTGTTCAAAATGGGAAAGTGTAGAAATCCCGATAATAAATACAGTATAAACAATAAAAAATGCGGCAAAACAATTTTCTGTGGTTTTATAAGCTATAGTAAACCACGCCCTCTTCAAATAGATCACGCACACGATCAAAAACAGGATTATAGCTGTGCTCATATAGGCAGCCGGATGCTCATCCAGCACAGGCAGCCACGAGCAGACCACTTTTCCATAATAAAAAATATTATCTCCTAAAGAGGTAATTCCTGATTCCCTGGGGCCGGTAAGCGATTCTGCCACCAGCCTGTTGTGAATCAGATTAGCTACCAGGAAAGTGACAGAGAGAAAGCCAAACAAGAAACAATGTGCTACTTTTTTTCGCCATTCCATAGAACGGTCAAAAACCATTATCATCAAACCCGTTGCGATCACGGTAATACCTGCATACCTGGTTATACAGGTTATGGCAGCAATTAATGCGCAAAAGAGCAGCGCAGTTATTGAACGTGTCCTCAAATAGCCTCTAAAGGCTATCAGGAATAAAAGCGACAGCAGTATAAATAGTGTTTCCGACCAAAACATGCCATAGACATCAAATAGTGATGGGCTGATGGCAATGCACAGGAGAATAAATAATTTATAAATCCGATTCTTTTCCTGAAATGATTCCATCAGATTACCGGTACAGAAAATAACCAGTGCAAAAAGTAAGGCATTTAACCAGGGCCCCGCAATAACCGGATCTACCCGGAAAAAAAAAGCAGCTATGCTTAAAAATAAAGGATAAAATACAGGAAAGTCAACTATTGGATTTAAATTGTAATCCAATAATGCCCCATATTCATGGATATTCCTCGCAACACTTACGTATACGATAGAATCAGGTGAGATTCCAATTCCTGAATGTCCGGTATAAATCAGGAGCAGGATAAAGCCTAGCAGTGCAATAAAAAGGCTATCCAGATTTTTGAAAGCTGATAAACCAGCCAGAGTCTTATTCATTTAAATAGTGTAAGCTTTTTACGTAACAAATATACTGAGAAACGACCAGATATTGTTTTTTGTATGTAATGAGTAGTCAATATTAACTCTTCTGGAAAATTTTGTAATAATTAGCGGATATTATACAGTTAAAGTTTTTTTTCTGTATCTTATCCTCTTGTTATTTCACCTCATCAGCTGCTTGTTTAAAACTCAAATTGTTTTATAAAAATTAATCTCCTGTTCGCTAAATGATAAGGGTTTACAAATTTTGAAATAGATTAAATTTTGCAACATTATATTGTCAAATTTCAATAATTTAACTTAGAAAACAGAAACACGTCATATTTACATTAATATGTGTAAATTATAAATGGGAATATAAATTACTTAGTCGGCAAATGGAAGGAAAGGTAAAACTAGATCTTATTGAACAGCATGTGGTTGATTTCGTCAGAAAATTAAGAGCTGATAAGAAATTAAGACAGGAAGATATTGCTTACATTATTGGGGTTAAAGCATCTTTTATTGGTAACGTGGAAAACAGTGGAAATCCGGCCAAATACAATTTAAAACACATCAATGTATTTGCCGATCATTTTGGACTGTCGCCCAGAGATTTTCTGCCATCCACAGCACTGCTCGATAAAAAAGACAAAAAAGTGTAGTCCGTCAGTTGAAAGGTTTAATGCACCCCTGAAAATTCCATTAAACCTTTCAATTGATGTTTTTCCGCAAAGAGTTATACCATTCTTTATAGAACGCTCTGTAAACAGCAATACGTTTATCCAGGTTTTCTTCTTTCTTCAGCCGGTCATCGAGCAGGAGTAAT
The DNA here is from genome assembly GCF_040822065.1 of Pedobacter sp. WC2423. NCBI lineage: Bacteria > Pseudomonadati > Bacteroidota > Sphingobacteriia > Sphingobacteriales > Sphingobacteriaceae > Pedobacter > Pedobacter sp. WC2423. The sequence continues at coordinate 4,868,062 of NZ_CP162005.1, read as the reverse complement.
TTCTCTCCGTACCATTTATGAATTTCCTGGTGAATGGGTATTCTGTTTTTTCTGTCATCAAGACTTAACCTCATCATCCCAAAAAGAGACATGCAGGAATTTGTTTCTACAAACTCAATCAGGTTTATCGCCCTTTCATTGGCCATGGAAATATTATTCATAAAATATTGCAGTACTTGTATAGCTTCGATGCCATTCATTCTGCAAAGCAGATTAAAATCAAAAGTCAGGCTTAATGAACGCTCTTCATCCAGCAGAAAGTTCTGGGGATAATCCACTAGTGGAGACATATCGATTTCCCATTCTCTCATCAGTATATAACTTTCCTTCATTTTATCCACCGTTGACAAGTAAGGATTATCATTCAGTTCACTCAGCATTAAAATATATTTCAGAGATATCCGCTTGACTTTCCTGTCCGTAACGGCTTTAACCTTCGCATTTACTTCTTTTTTACAATCAATCACAATACTTGTGGCCCATAAAGATACTGCTTCCATTTCGCCCCCGTTAAACGCATAAAAAGAAACCCTGTTAATAAAGTATTGCAGAACATCTTCTTGTTTAAGATTGTTGATCGTACAAGCTATCCTGAAATCGTCAGTATAGGCTAATCTATCACGTCTTTTTGAGTCCATATTGTTTATTTTAATTTCCTCACAGGCATAACCATGTCCATGACTCAAGACTTTTAATTTTGTTGATTTGATACGCTGCTTCATGGCCCGTTGAGCGCAGTCAAAAGATGTACCACAGCTGTTGGCTGACTAAACAGACAATCAAGGCTGGAATAGCCGGGTTTGACTAATTGATATTTTGATTTAGTGCATTATACCATGCCAGATAAAATTTATTATAATTTCTTGTCTTGTGCTCAAGATTACTTTCTCCCTTCAGCCTTTCATCCAGCTTTTGCAATTGAGCTGCGTATTTTTTGTACATCTCCTGTTGTGGCATTATCTTATTTTTAAAGCTTTCATGCTTACTGCTCAGCAGCAACAAAAAAGCAGTACTGGGATCTGTTTTAACAACCTGATAGAGATTTAAAGCCCGTTCCCTTGCTAAAGATATCTGGTTGATAAAATATTGAAGCAATTCCTGTATTTCAGTTCCGTTCATCCGGCAGACCAAATTAAAGTCAAATGACAACTCGAGCTGATACCCATCAGTAGTCTCTATTTCCAGCTCATAATCTGTAATGGGAAGCATTTCTGAAGACCACTCTTTCATTAAGGAGACAATTTTATAGTGCGCTACCATTTTCGAAGCGCTGCTGCTCATATTTAAGGCAGTCAGCTTCTTAATATATTTTAAACAAATTTCCTGTATCCTGTGGTTATTTACTGGCTTTGGTTCTCCGCCATGCGCTTCTTTAAAATCAATACATGCAGTTGTTGCCCACAAGTACATCGCTTCCATGTTACCACCTATAAACGCATAAAAAGAGACATAGCTGATAAAATACTGTATCAACTCTTCAGGTTTCAAATTATTTATTTTACAAGCAATTTTAAATTCCTGAGTATAATTGAGTTTAATTTGTCTTTTTGTTTCCATCTTTCTTGTTGATCACGATTTAAACATAAAAACAGGTTCTTTCTTACAGGAACGAAACTTTATCCGGTCTGCAAAAACCTGCAAAATAGCTTTGTTTAGTTCTAAGAGGAGCTTTAACCTCTAAAATAATAGTTTTGATTAAAAACACAGAAACATAGTATATATTTTTTCCATATCAAAATAAATTTAATTCTAATTGACAAAAAATTTCCTTTGCAATGTTATTGGATTCCAGCCAATTGTTAAACTATTTTGACCACGTTATTTATACTTTCAATTTCTTTTAGAAATAAGCAGAGGTGATAACTTCTTATTCTTTAGGACATTATTACTGATTAAATTACTAACTTAAGCACTTTAAATAATTAAGATTTATAGTTTTTATGGAGTCAATATTTAAATTTATACTTAAAATGGTCCATTTTTAAATAGAACACCAATCCATCTGCTATTTCTTAGCGTATTTAGGATAATTTTAGAAAAGCGATTAAACAATTACACCAATAGGTGTTTAAACGAGCGAATAGTTTAATTAATTTTTATTGCCAGATATAATTTAAATGAAATACAATAGTCTCTGTGATAATTCTTTAGTGGATTTATTAAAAGCTAACGATGGGTTAGCTTTTAAAGAAATCTATACCCGTTATTGGGTAGGAATATATAAAGCGGCCTATATCAAAGTTTACCATAAGGAACTGGCTGAAGAGCTGACGCAGAATTTGTTTACAGACCTTTGGAGAAGAAGAGAAAGTGTATCGATCGATTCTCTGGACTGTTATCTGTTTGGAAGCCTGAAATATAGTATTATCAACCACTACAAATCCAAGCTGGTTAAAGAAAAATATCAGGATCATTTGAATGTACAACAGCTGAATATCACCAGCAGTACTGATGATCTGGCCCTGGTTAATGATCTTTCTAAAGCGCTGAATCAGGGAATTTCTTTATTACCTAAAAAAACAGGAGAAGTATTCAGGTTAAGCAGAATTGATAACCGGTCTACTAAAGAGATTTCCCAACAGTTGAATATTTCGGAAAAAGCAGTTGAATATCACATCACACAATCGCTGAAAAGTATGCGGTTTCATTTAAAGGAATACCTCTTTTTACTGCTCGCTTTTATATTCTTTCACAAATTTTAAATTTCTTTTATTTTTCTTTAGGGATAGGGTCGCTAAAACGTACATATAGTCTTAAAGGCACTAAATGAAAAGACAAGCCCTTCATTCATTATTAGAAAAATACCTGGAGAACAAATGTTCTCCAGAAGAATTAATCGTGATTGAAAAATTGTACGGCATGCTGGACCGGGATGACCTGGAAGAAATCTATCCCAATGAGTTACCTACACTTGAACAAAAACTATGGGACAGGATCAATCTGGAAACCGATAGCATTAACCAGACTCAACTATCTGCTCAGCCTGCTGGCCGGGCAAAACGTTTGCCAATTCTGGCCTGGCTTGCCGCCGCCGCCACAATAGCACTAACTTTGACCGCCGGTTATTCGTTTTTAAACAAAAAACAGGATCCTCAGTATTTAAAATTTCAGGCATTGACCACTATACTGGAAAAGAAAAATACTACTTCTGCCCCACTCAGGGTCAATTTGGAAGATGGCAGCGTTGTCATCCTTCAACCCTCTTCTTCCTTGTTTTATCCTGAACATTTTTCTGCACACAAACGGGAAGTATCTTTACAGGGAGAAGGTTATTTTCTGATCAGTAAAAATCCACACAGACCTTTCTTTGTCTATAACAAAAATGTAATTACCACGGTAGTTGGAACCAGTTTCATTGTCAGGTCCAATCCGGTTACGGAGGAAACTCAGGTGATTGTTAAAACCGGAAAAGTAATGGTTTGCCCGAATAAGGACCAGCAATTAAATTTTAAGCGTCTTTTTAATCAAGATCAAAAGGTAATCCTTACACCTAATCAAAAGACAACTTATAAAAAAGATAACGACAATTTTGAAACCACATTAGTCGCTGATCCCCTTCCGATCGTTCCCGTTAATCAAAATGCACACCAAGCAGCCTATGTATTTGAAGAAGCCCCGCTCACTGAAGTACTGAATCAATTGCAGACTGCTTATGGAATTGCATTCATTATTGAAGACCAGGAACTTTATAACAATACGTTTACAGGAGATATTTCCAAACAGAATTTATATCAGAAACTAGACCTGCTGTGCCATACGATCAAAGCACATTATGAAATATCAGGTACCAAAATAATTATCAAAACTAAATAACCGACTAACTAACCAAAATCAATTAGCCTATGGACCGATTGAAGATTTACTAACCAAACTCCTCAAAAAAAGAGGCTGACAAAGTTCCCCAACATTGCCAGCCAATAATCTCTGTACGAAATTTTCACATTAACGAACAAAAACTTCTAAAGGTATGAAAAAAAAGCGATTTGTTGCTTTAATCAAAACAGCAATGCGGATATCCATGACACAAATTTTTCTTGGCATTTTATTCACCTGCACGTCCTTAGCCAAAAATGTGACGGGGCAGGAAATATTAGACAAGGAAATTTCAATCCATATTAACCAGGGCCAGATCAAGCAGATACTGACTGAAATACAATTACTGACCAAGGTAAACTTCGTCTACAGCGCTACTGCAATCAAAGCGCAGCGTAAAGTGACGGTAAGCGCAGTTAACAAGCCTTTAGGACAGCTACTGAACGAGACGCTGAATCCACTGAATATTTACTATAAAGTGGAGGACAACCAGATCCTGCTTTACGAGAAAGACGTTTCGGGATTAACAGCTGGTTTGCTGATTAATCAGAATCAGATCACTGTAAAAGGTAAAGTAACTTCTGATCAAGGAGAACCTTTGCCGGGTGTAAGTGTCAATATAAAAGGAACTAAAATTGGTACTACAACAGATGGAAATGGAAGTTATGCAATTGTTGCAACCGGACCAGATGCGGTATTAGTCTTCTCTTATATTGGTTTCACAGCTAAAGAAATACTTGTAAATGGCCGTACAGCCTTAAATGTACAGCTTAGTGAAGAACTTACTTCTTTAGGAGAAGTAGTGGTAGTGGGTTATGGTACCCAGCGAAAGAAAGATCTGACCAGTGCAGTATCAGTAGTGAATGTAGGGTCAATGATCAAACAGCCAACTGCATCGGTTAACAACCTCTTGCAAGGTCAGGCTTCTGGTGTTACGGTATTAGGCTCAGGGCAGCCCGGAGAAGAGCCGCAGGTAAGAATCAGAGGTGTGAACACCTTTGGAAATAATAATCCTTTGTATGTAGTGGATGGTGTGCCTACGCAAAGTATTGCTGACTTGAACCCAAATGATATTGAGACTATGCAGGTACTGAAAGATGCAGGATCAGCTTCAATTTACGGATCCAGAGCTGCAAACGGAGTGATTGTCATTACCACTAAAAAAGGTAAGGGTAAAGTTACAGTGACTTATGATGCTTATTATGGTACCCAGCGCCCTAAGGGTGGCAATGTATGGAATATGCTGAATCCTCAGGAAATGGCAGATCTTAAGCATATGGCCATGACCAATTCCGGAGCCACAGATTTTGTAGATTCTTTATACGGAAGCGGCCCGGCCTATGTACTGCCTGATTATATTTTACCAGCAGGTGCAAAGGAAGGTGATCCAAGAGCCAATCCTGCGCTATACAAACTAAAACCTTTTTATACTTCTGCAAATGAATACAATAGTTTTTACAGGATTTCAAGAGCTAATAAAGAAGGAACTGACTGGTACCATGAAATATTCAGACCCGCATCTATTACCAGTCAGAATGTGGCCATTACAGGAGGATCTGATCAGGGTAGTTACTTATTTTCTGCAAATTATTTCAATCAGCAGGGCACTTTACTGAATACTTACCTGAAAAGATATACGATCCGTTCTAATAGTCAGTATAATGTGAGTAAACATATACGTGTGGGCGAAAACCTGGCGTATTCCATTACAAATAATCCGCAGATTGCGGGTTTAAGTGGTGACAATGCAATTGGTCATGCTTTCAGAGAGCAGCCTATTATTCCTGTAAGAGACATCATGGGAAATTTTGCCGGATCTTATGGTGGCAACCTGGGTGATGCTTATAATCCGGTAGCGATGCAGGAGCGGACTAAAGATGATAAATCACAACAGAACAGGCTGTTCGGAAATATCTTCGCAGAGGCTGATTTAACGGACTTCCTGACCATAAGATCTCAGTTTGGCGGAGAAAACTATTCAGGTGCTACCCGTGCATTTATATATCCACAGTATGAGAATTCTGAAAACTCAACAACCAATTCTTATACAGAATCTGCTTTGGATGGTTATAATTATAGCTGGACAAATACACTATCTTTTAATAAAACATTTGATAAACACCGGATTAAAGCAGTAGCAGGAACAGAGTTTTTCAGAGAAAATACACACGTTTCTACAAGTTCTAATCAAGGATATTTTTCTTTTGATCCGGATTATACCAACCTCTCCACTGGAAGTGGCCCTATGAAAACAACCAGCGAGCGGACGGCTAATACTTTATTCTCCCTGATCGGAAGAGTAGATTACAGTTATAATGATAAATATCTGATCGGTGCAACCCTACGCCGTGATGGTTCTTCTAAGTTCCTGCAGCATGTATATGGCTGGTTTCCTGCGGTAAGTGCGGGATGGAGAATTTCTCAGGAAGGTTTCCTTAAAAATGTAAAGTGGATCACTGACCTCAAAATCAGAGGCGGTTATGGAATCATGGGAAATCAGCTGAATGTTAGTGGTGGTAACGCTTTCACCACCTTCGGAAGTAAAGTTGGCACGTCTTATTATGCAATTGGTGGTGGAAACAGTATCGTTTCAGGTTTCTATCAGAATCAAACTGGTAATCCAAATGCCAAATGGGAGAAAAACATCAATTCAAACTTTGGTTTCGATGCCACTTTATTTGGCGGACATATTGATATTTCCGCTGATTATTACCGTAAAAACATCAAGGATCTATTATACAATCCTGAAATGATTGCAACAAGTGGTGCAGCAAAAGTACCTTTTGTGAATATAGCACAGATGAAAAACAATGGTTTTGACCTCTCAGTTTCCGGAAATACACAGATCAGCAGCGCTCTTAAGCTGAATGCAACGGCTACAATCACAACTTACCACAATGAAATCCAGAAGATCTCTGGTGGTTCGGATTATTATGATGTGGATGCGCGTCGTTTTGATGGAAGTAATATTATCCGTAATGCAGTAGGACACCCGATCAGCCAGTTCTTTGGCTACAAAACAGATGGTTTCTGGAATTCTCAGCAAGAGGTAGATGAAGCTAATAAAAAAGCACAGTCGGCTACAGGTAATCCCAATGATGTGTACCAGACTGATATAGGTGTGGGTCGTTTTAAATATGCAGATATGAATGGCGATGGCCGCATCACTGCAGAAGACCGTACGTTTTTGGGTAATGCAAATCCATCTTACAGTTATGGATTAAACTTAGGGTTGACTTATAAAAACTGGGACTTCAGTGCATTTTTCTACGGTGTTCAGGGTAACTCCATCTGGAACCAGGTCAAATGGTGGACTGATTTTACGCCATCATTCGGAGGTGCGAAAAGCAAAACAGCTTTATATGATTCCTGGACTCCACAGCATCACAATACAAAGGCACCAATTCAGGAAACAGCAAATTCATTCAGTACCAACGCAGTTCCTAACTCATACTTCGTAGAAAACGGTTCTTACCTGAGATTAAAAAATGCACAGATTGGTTATTCGTTTGATTCGGCAAGATTGCAGAAAATAGGCGTTAACAAATTAAGAGTTTACCTGTCGGGGGCGAACCTGTTTACGATGACCAAATACACTGGTGTTGATCCGGAAATTGGTACATCAAGTGAAACCGGACAGCAGACTGCCTATGGCGTTGATGATGGGTCTTATCCTAGTCAGCGCACTTTCTTAGTCGGCCTAAACTTATCCTTTTAATCACCTTTTGGTTTAAAAAATATTAAGATGAAGAAATCTGCATTTATTTTATTGACTGTACTGGTTTTGACAGGACAATCATTCTATTCCTGTAAAAAGGCATTACAACAACCTCCTCTGGGTTCAGTATCTGAAGAGCTGGTCGCTAATAAAAACGGCGTAAACTCCTTGCTGATCGGTGCTTATGCAGCACTGTATGGTATGCAGGGAGAAAACCAGAGTTTAGGTGGTGGTGAAGCCTGGCAGGGTTCACCAAGCAACTGGGTTTTCGGATCGATTGCTGGTGGTGATGCTTCTAAAGGTAGTGATGGCTCAGATCAGCCCGCTATTGACCCTATTGCCAACTTTTATTCTGATGCAAACAACGCTTATTATAACGGGAAATGGAAGGCACTGTATGAAGGTGTTTCCCGTACAAACAACGTACTGAAATTTTTAGCAAAAGCAACAGACATCACACCGGAGGAAGGAAAAATTATCGCTGGACAAGCCAGGTTTTTAAGAGCTCACTTCTATTTTGAAATTAAGAAATTCTGGAACAACGCGCCATGGATCGATGAAACCACTACTGATTTTAACCAGCCGGTGAGCACTGAGCTATGGGCTAAAATTACCAGTGATTTCAAGTTTGCTTACGAAAATCTTCCTGCAACACAGGGAGAAACAGGCAGAGTCAATAAATGGGCAGCTGGTGCTTACCTGGCGAAGTCTTATTTATATCAGAAGAAATATGCAGATGCTAAAGCGGTATTTGATGTAGTAATCCCATCAGGAGTAACCAGTAGTGGTAAAAAGTATGATTTGAATGCTTTATTCGAGGATAATTTTTTGCCTGGCAAAGAAAACAATCCGGAAGAAGTATTTACGATCCAGATGGCAGCAAATGCAGATCCGTCCGGACCGACGAGTGGGAATAACGGAGATATGCTGAATTTCCCTTATGGAGGTAGTCCTTTTGGGTGCTGCGGATTCTTCCAGCCTTCTATTGACTTAGTAAACAGGTTCAGGACCAATGAAACCACGGGTCTCCCTTACCTTTCCAATTACAATGACTATGCAGTTAAAAACGACATGGGTGTGGGCGGAGGTACAGAATTTATTCCTGACCAGGGAACTTTAGATCCAAGGATAGACTGGACAGCCGGCAGAAGAGGTATTCCTTATCTGGACTGGGGAAATTATCCGGGCGCAGCATGGATCAGAGATCAGAGCTACGGTGGACCTTATGGACCAAAGAAAAATATATACTGGCAAAAAACTGCAGCTACAGATGCAGATAAAACGACCTGGGCTCCGGGTTCAGCGATCAATTACCTGGTTATCCGTTTTGCTGATGTTTTGTTACAGGCTGCCGAGTGTGAAGCGCAGGCAGGAAGCCTGGCTACTGCACAACAGTATGTAAACAGGGTAAGAGCCAGGGCTGCGAATAAAGAGGGTTGGGTTTACAAGTATATAGATGACAGCAACCCGCTTGGAGGATTCTCTGATGTTCCGGCTGCAAATTATAAAGTGAGTGCGTATCCTGCCGGCGACTTTGCCAGTCAGGGTCAGGCTTATGCGCTGAGCGCGATCTATTATGAGCGCAAGATAGAACTGGCGATGGAAGGACACCGCTTTTTTGACCTGGTACGCTGGGGTATTGCAGAGAAAGAACTAAACGCTTATTTCAACTTCCAGGGTAAGATAACCTCTGATGTAAGAAGGGGCAAATTCACGTCCGGAAGAAATGAGTATTATCCTGTACCTCAACGTCAGATTGACCTGAGTATTCAGGGTGGTAAAAAAATACTGACACAAAACCCCGGATATAACTAACCAGAAAACACATCCAGGAACTTCCTATCTTTAAGGGAGTTCCTGTTTAAAAAAGGAATAAATCTATTAAGCCTATGAAACCATTAACCGAGCGTTTTCTTTCCCTGGATGTATTCCGTGGCATGACTTTATGTTTCATGATCATTGTAAATTCTCCAGGAAAAGGCGCAATACCTTTTGGCATACTTGAACATGCCGCCTGGCACGGGTTCACCCCTACAGACCTGGTTTTCCCTTCTTTTCTTTTTGCAGTAGGGAATGCCATGAGCTTTTCTATGAAAAGATTCAGCCAGATGGACAATTCCCAGGTGCTGCTTAAAATATTTAAACGCACTTTTCTAATTTTCCTGATCGGTTTCCTGATGTACTGGTTTCCATTTTTCAAACATGATGATCAGGGACAGATCATCTTTGCAACTATAAGAGACACCCGTATTCTGGGTGTTTTACAAAGAATAGCACTATGTTTTGGAATTGCTTCGCTAATGATCCATTACCTGTCAGGAAAAACTGTCATCTGGATGAGCATTCTCTTTCTGGTTGGCTATTGGATCTGTTTATTAGTTTTTGGTGATCCTGGTGCCGAATTAACGATGACAGGGAATGCAGGATATTACCTCGATAAACTCGTGATGGGAACTTCCCACATGTATCATGGTGATCATCTGAATGGACAGCATATCGCTTTTGATCCTGAAGGGATATTAAGTACAATTCCATCCATCGTGAATGTGATTATCGGATACTTTGCAGGTAAATTTATCCAGGAAAAAGGGAAAGGATATGAAAGTATCGCCAAGCTTTTCCTGATGGGAAGTTTATTCGTTTTAATTGCAATATGCTGGAATTCAATACTGCCCATTAACAAGAAATTATGGACCAGCTCATTTGTACTGATCACTACCGGACTTGACCTGATGATTATTGGTGTACTGCTCTATATTATTGAGGTTAGAAAAGCTACTCAATGGACTAAATTCTTCGTGGTTTTCGGGAAAAATCCATTGTTCATTTATATCGTTTCAGACTTATTGCTGATTATTATCGATCTGCTTTTTCCACAACTACATTTTAGCACGTGGATAAATGTTAATTTCTTCCAGGTGATTGCACCGGGGCCTATCGGCTCCTTATTATTTGCAATCAGCTTTATGCTAGTATGTTGGCTAGTAGCATATATACTGGACAGACGTAAAATCTATATCAAAGTCTAAGCTGTTAATTTCAGCACTAACAAGTTATCCACATTTTATGTGGATAACTTGTTAGTGCTCTGAATAAAGTTATGCTGGATTACTTAACGCCAAGCTTTTCTAAGAAACCGCAGCCAGTTTCCCTGCATCAGGTTTTTAATATCTTCAGTTGTATACCCTCTTTTTGTTAAAATCGAAGGTATTTTCTGCAAATCTGCAATGTTTTCCACATCATAGGGACATTGTTCTGTTCCGAATGCACCATCCAGATCTGATCCGATCCCTACATGTAAAGTATTACCAGCAATCTGACAGATATGATCTAAATGGTTCACCATTACTTCCAGGTTACAATGCATACTTTTTGGCGTAGACTGTCCACGAACCCAGTTTGGAACCATCATCCAGGCATCAAGCGCTAAGCCAATAACTGCACCACGGGTTACCAATGCTTTAATTTGTCCATCACTGTACTGACGGTTATGGTTCACTAAAGCTCTGCAATTGTTATGAGATGCCCAGATATGTCCGTTAAAATGATCTAATGCTTCCCAGAAACTGTCATCACACAAATGTGTAGCATCCAGAATGATGTTCAAACGCTCCATCTCTTTAAGCAGCTCATGACCTTTTGGCCCCATAAAACCTGTAGCGTCTGTGCCTTGTGCATAACGTCCGGGACCATAATGTGCTGGTCCAACTGCACGCAGACCACTAGCATAGGCACGTTCCAGGTGCTGAACAGTAACTATAGAATCTGCGCCTTCAAGACTTAAAATATAGCCGATGGGTTTCTGCTCATCCGGCTGCTCATTCTCCCATAGCTGCACATGCTTTTCGAGCGTTTGCAGGTTATTGATCTGTACCATCTCCCCCGCTTCCTCCATAGCCTTATACCAGGCTAACTGCCCTTGTGTTTGTGCCCAGGCCTGTTCTGGTGAATGCCAGCCGGGCAAGTTATTTCCAGGAGCCACATAACGTGCAATCTGGGTAGCGACGACCAAACCTATCTTACCCTTTCGAAGCCCGGGTAAAGAAACTACGGCTTTAGCACGATCGGGTTTATCTGTCAGTCCTTTTTCTCTTTCATTAATGGCAGCAATTGGCAAACGCAGATCGCGGTTCCATTCCAGCGCATTCATACTTAAATCCAGGTGTGCATCTATAGTAAACATCAGCTTAAAAATTAAATATTAATCTTCCTCTCCCTTGAAATTATCCTCCACCCCTCTGTTAGTTTATGATTGTTAATGATATTCGCGTTGCCGTAAAGTGCTACTGTAGGGCAGATATGTACTGGTAAACCATACAGGACATCCCCGATCCGGAAACCATGATCTGCTCCAAGCTCCAGCACCAGGTGTTCTTCGCTCTGACTTACAGCTTCTGCGGTGGGTGCATTTAAGAAATGAACCCTCTTTTTTAATAAATTCTCTGCTGCTACTGCTTTGTGCCCAAGATCTACCGTGATTTTTGTAGCGGATGTGAGTGAAATGACACGGGTGATCACCAACGCTGCCGTCAGATAATCTTGTTCTGCAAAAGCATCCTGATAGCCTTTGTCCCACAGTATAAATGTCCCCGGACTGCATTCTGCATAGTCCAGCTTTGCATAAATTGGAAAAGTTGGTGTTCCTCCGGCAATAATTACCGGTTCTGCCATACCTTTGCAAACCATCTGTTTAGTTAATTCACCAATGGACGCTAATATAACTGCGACCTGCTTTTCTCTTAATGTGTAATCTGCGTCATGAATGTGACCATCATAGGCATGAAGCCCTGAGATCTCCACACCTTTTTCGGCTGTTGCAACTTCATAAAGTGCTGATGCCTGCTCACCTGGTAGTATACCAGTTCTGTTCATCCCAACATTAAGGTCAAGAAAAACACGTATGATCACTCCCGAAGCTATTGCCGCATGGGCAATCTCTTTCAGAGAGAATTCATTATCTATCAGACAGGAGAACGCAGTATCCGGATAGGTTTTGATCAATTGAATAAACCGGTCAATCTTTGGCCCTGCAGGTTGATAGGCTAACAATACATCCGGTGCTTTACAAAGGCCTAACATCTCTGCTTCAGCAATAGTTGCACATTTAAATTTAGTGATCCCGGCCGCTAATAACTGCTGCGTGATCTCTATTGTTTTATGGGTTTTAACATGTGGTCTTAACCTTTTTATATGATTAATGCTTTGCTTTAGTGTTTCAATATTCGCAGTTATTCTTTCCTGGTAAAATACCAGGGCTGGCGAATCCAGCTGTTCCACGTCGTCAATTAAATACCAGTCTGCCGCCATATTATTCATGTAATTCGAACATTGCTTCAATTTCTACCGGAATATTATCAGGCAATGAGCCAAAGCCTACAGCACTGCGTGTACCTATTCCGTTTTCTTCTCCCCATACTTTTGCAAATAACTCACTGCATCCATTGATAATAAAGGGGTGTTTTTCGAAGTCCGGCGTACAATTGACCATGCCTAAAACTTTGATCACTCTTTTTATGCGGTTCAATGTACCCAGGTTAGTTTTAATAGTGGATAACATGGTCAGACCAACTTGTCTTGCTGCCAGTTTACCTTCTTCCTGATCCAGATCAGCACCGATACGGCCAATAATCAGGCTTTTATCATCATTAACAGGCCCATGTCCGGACAAGTAAAGGTATTTACCATCAATCAAATATGGTTTATAAACTCCAAGAGGTGTTGGTGCTGGTGGCAGTGTTAATCCTAATTTTGCAAATTGCGCTTCTGCACTTAAGTTTTCCATTGTATATTCTTTTAGATAATTTGATTTAATAAAAGTACGCCGATCAGTCCCACTATCCCAACTATTGATTCCATCAATGCCCATGATTTAAACGTATTTTTCAGACTAAGGTTGAAGTATTCTTTGAACATCCAGAATCCGGCATCGTTTACGTGAGAGAACATTAAGCTTCCCGCTCCTACTGCCAGTACCATCAGATTAGGATTGGTATTGGTAGCGACCATCAGCGGCAGGATAATACCTGCGGTGGTTAAGCCGGCCACTGTGGCTGAACCAACACAAAACCGGATAACAGCTGTAATGAGCCACCCAAGAAACAGGGGTTGCATGTGCAGTTCTTTTAACATAGTTGCAATTTGTGCACTTACACCACTATCTACGAGTATCTGTTTTAATGCGCCCGAGCCACCAATAATCAGCAGAATAAGGGCCACATCTTTAATGGCTTCTCCATAGAGCTCCATAATATAAGTCATTTTCTTTCCCTGGAAAACCCCCAGTGTCAGCGTTGCAGTAATTAAAGCAATCAGCATCACCACATTTGATTCGCCTGCAAGTCCCATCAGGTTATTTAATCCAGGTGCCTGCTTAGCAGAAAAGGATAATACAGCGGCAATAACGAGTAATAAAACTGGTAAAAGGGCTGTAAAGAAACTATTGAAAGTACCTGGCAATTCGTGCTCAGGTTTATCGGCCGGAACGAAGCTTTTTAATGGAGTAGAAGGAATATGTTTTAGTGTTCTGGCAAAAAGCGGCCCGCCAATCACAATTGCAGGTATGGCAACGATTAAACCGTACAACAAAGTAAGCCCCATATTCGCTTTGAATTGTATCACTAAAGCAGATGGTGAAGGGTGTGGTGGAAGAAATCCATGGGTCACAGAAAGGGCAGCCAGCATAGGCAGACCAATATAAATTGCCGGCAGTTTATATTTATAGACTACGGAAAAGATTAACGGAATCATTAATACAAATCCTATTCCGTAAAAAAGCGGGATACCAATTAAAAATCCGGTGACCACTACGCCCCATTGAATGTACTTTTCTCCGCAGATGTTCATAATCACAGCAGCGATCCGCTGAGCTGCCCCACTATCGGCAACCAGTTTTCCCAGCATCGCACCTACGGTAATAATAATGAGTAATGAACCCAGCACATCGCCTATTCCTTTTTCGACAGAGCCGGCAATTTTATTGAGCGGGATACCCAGCGCGATGCCGGCAATGATAGATACGATCAGGAAAGAAAGAAAAGCATTGATCCGCATGGCGGACACCATTACAATTAATAACAGGATACAAAGCAGTACAATAATCAGGGTCATTCAGCTCTTTTTAGATCAGTATAAGATACAAAGTTTAACGGAGCGGGAGCTGAAACTCCAATAAAAAAAGGCTGCTAATGCCTGAATCATCATCAGAAATTTAGCAGCCTCCAATACAAAGGGGTTGAATTAAACATTCTCCATTCCGTATTGCTTCAATACATCGGCAGGTACCCCAGTCCATTTATTGGGTACGTTACCTGCATATCCCAAATCTTTGACACCCATTTCTGTAGTAAAAAATCCAGAGGCCGTCAAATCTCTCATCAGGCTGAAAAAAGCTGCGCCCTGCTGCATTCCAGGTTTAACTTTTTTCGGATAGGCAATATCTTCTACCATCTCAATACGCTGTTTTTCTGAAGCATCTTTAAATGTTTGCTGAAAACGGTTAAGACACTGGATGTCCAACCATTTTAATCCGCCGCGCATAGGTATCTGATGGTCTGGAATATCTTTAACAATAAATTCAATAAATTCAGGCACTTTAGCATCTGTGGCACTTCCGGATTTTCCATCCTTCGGAATAATAATATCTGAAAGGATAGCAATGGTAGCCATCTCATGTGCATTGAAAAACTTTGCTGCATTTAAAGCGTTGTCTCTTTCTACTTCGAAAGCTTCTCTGCCCGGTTGAGCGGCAGCTTTTTCATCTGCCGCCTTATCTGTTTTAAGCGCTCCTGGTTTACAAGCTTCCAGCAATACTGCTGAACTTATAGCCGTTAAGCCCAGGGCTTTAAGTGATTCACGTCTGTTCATGTCTATTTTGGTTAGCTCAGATTTAATTTTTTCTTTTCTGCAAGGATATATTCTGCTGTACGCATCGATAGCGCCAGAATAGTCCAGGTTGCATTTTTATCACCCTGTTGTACAAAAGGGGCAGCATCCACCACAAACAGATTTTTACAATCGTGTGCCTGACACCATTTATTTAAAGCAGATTTTTTTGGATCATCTCCCATTCTGACAGTACCTACTTCATGGATAATTTTACCCGGGGCTTCTAATCCGTAGTTATCTTCCGGGCCATGAACTTTTGAAGTCACAATAGCCCCCATAGTATGCATCATTTCCTGGAAGGTTTCCTGCATATGTTTGGCTTGTTTCACTTCTTCAACAGCCCATTTATAGTTAAAACGCAACACAGGAATACCGTATTTGTCCACTACTTTAGGATCTATTTCGCAGTAATTAGATTCTCTGGCGATCGCTGTTCCACGTCCGGCCATACCTACTTGTGTACCAAAGAAGCGTCTGTAATCATCTTTTAATCCGACACCGTATCCACCGGCTTCTTTCATTTTACCATCTCTTGCGGGTACAGCACCGTTCATGTTCTCTATACCACCACCAAAGCCGTAGCCAGGCATATGTAATCCACCGCCGTATTCAATATGGTAACCACGCGGGAAGTCCAATTTTTTATTGTCAAGCCACCATGGAGAGTAAATGTGTACACTACCTACTCCATCTTCGTTATAACGTTTACGATCCATGAGTTGTGGCAGAAATCCGCTTAAACTTGCACCTGTAGAGTCATGCAGATATTTACCAACTACATTACTGTTATTAGCCAGACCGTTGGGGTGCGCTACAGATTTAGAATTTAACAACAAACGAGCAGATTCGCAGGCACTTGCACCAAGGATAACCACTTTTCCTCTTACCTGATGTTCCTCCATCGTAGTTTTATCTACGTAAGATACACCGGTAGCCAGACCGCCTTTATCTGTAAGTACTTCACGTACCATTGCATTGGTGATCACGGTCAGATTTCCTGTTTTTACTGCTGGTATAACCAGGCAGGACGAAGAAGAAAAATCACCATAAACTTTACAGCTTCTGCCGCATTGCCCACAGTAGAAACAAGGGGCACGATCTTTATTATTTGGCAACGCTTCTGTTAATACCGAACCACGGCCTGGAATAACAGTTACCCCGTTCTTTTTCGCTGCTTTTTTTATAAACAGCTCATTTAACCTTGGTTTTGGCGGTGCCATAAAAATACCATCCGGCTCGCTTTCGATACCTTCTACAGTTCCATAGATACCGATTAACCGGTCTACTTTATCATAAAATGGCTTGATTTCCTCATAAGTAACAGGCCAGTTGTCTGTCAGTCCGTCTTTACACTGAAAGTCCTCTGGTCCCATCCTCAAAGAGATACGTCCCCAGTGATTGGTTCTTCCTCCCAGCATCCTTGAACGGAACCAGGCGAATTCAGAATTATTTTTTTGGGTGTAAGGTTCTCCATCAAGTTCCCAACCTCCATAAGCAGCATCAAAATCTCCAAATGGGCGTACAGTTCCTGCACCACGCCTTGGAGATTCCCATGGCCATTTTAGTTGCTGTGCATCCAGACGTGGATCAAAATAAGCTCCTGCTTCAAGCATCAGCACTTTTTGACCGGCATTGGCCAGCACATATCCTGCCATACCTCCACCCGCTCCGGATCCAACTATTATGGCGTCATATTCGACGTCTGACTTTTTAATTTGAAATTCGTTCATACTACCTGCTTTAATATTAAATGGTTTTAGCTCGTATTTGGCGTATGTAATTTAGTATTAAATTCTAAATTTCTGAATTTTTATCAAATAAGTTACTGATGATTGATTCTGTTTCCGGATGAGTTATAACTGGCTGTTTAATGACATAATCTGTAGCAAGTTGCGTGAGCACAGTGGAAAGTGTATTTATTCCCCAGTGTTCGGTGTATTTACCGTCCACAACCTTTACAATATCTATGACCTGAATTGCAACTTTTTTTCCGGTAGGTGGCATTCCCATAAAGATACCGTTGTGTGTTCCTGTAATTGTTTTACGGGTAGTTACCAATTCTCCTTCTGCAATCTGATCATAGATCGTAACTTTCAGGTCAGGGAAAGCGGGTCTTAAGACCTGATTAAATGTAAAAATCATTCCTTCGGGACCGTTATCGCTTCCCTGAGGAGCCGTATGATTAATAAACCGGTCATCCATCAATTCTTTAAAGCTTTCCAGGTTACCTTGTTCAATAACTTCGAGATTAAAGCGCCTCACTACTGTTTTGTTTTGTTCAAGTTGAGTTTCCATTTTTCTATTTGGTTATGGGAGCTTTAAATTGGTTAAATATTCTGTAAACAAAAATAAGGCCGGATAAAAATATCTTTTTTATTAGTTGATTAGCTTTAAGAATATTGTTAGTTATATCGTTTGCTGTTGTATAGTAACTTAGTCAATATTAAAAACTCAACATAGCTTAGAAATAAATAATTAAGACATCAAACTGCGTTTGATACAAATTTTGATCTAAAATCTCACATCACACTGATTACAAAGAAATAATGGCAAGGCATTTGACGTTATTCTGACAAACAACCAAATACATTTAAACCAATAGTTATGGCTTTCAAAGCAATCTCAGACTTTTTGGACAGGAAGTACCATGTACTTCAATTTGCCTATTTCCTAAATCAGGATAAAGGTTTTTCTGATATCAAGGATCTCATCAGGATGACAATTCATTAACCTCCTACTAAATTTAAATCCTTCTTAAGTGCATTCACATTTGCTGTCGATAACTCCCTGGACTGACCCAATGGGATTAATGCCTGGCCAAATCCCGTAAGATCAGGACATCACTTGGTATATTTAGGTAAGGCGAATAGTGTCGGATTAATTCACCTTGGATCGTATACAGAAACTCCGACATACTTTTTTAATGACCCATATATAGCTGGGTCACATGAAAGAATTCATGCAGCACAAAAACCATACGTGGGTTCTCGCCAGGATCCCTGGACTGGAACTCAGGATGAGCTAATTCAAGCGAGTAAAAAAGGTCTATCAGGACTGGATGATATTAAAGGTGATTTAAAAATTCCAGGTACAGGAGAAGTGTTAGCGAAAAATGTCACTCCAGCCGAAGCATTTGAAAAATTAGAAGAATGGCATATTAAAAAAATGGCATCATATAAATAATTATGAAAAATATACTCTTTGCCGAACTAAACGGATTTGTTGTTTACAATCCATCCTTATTAGAAGATTACTTAGATAAAAATTCTTTAGATAAAAAAGATGTTTTGAAACATTTTACAGAAACTGAACATGGTGACATAATTACCAGAGAAGGAATCGCTATTCCAATAATCGGACTTCCTGATGATGACTATAACTTTCAGATAGGGAATAAAACAACCGTACAAAATAAAATGATTGATTCTGCAGGCTGGATATTCAATGGTCAAAATGGAATAGTTAGAATAGTTGGAATTGGTTACTTTAAAGATATGAGTGCTATAAAAGAAATCAATAGTCTGAATTTTAGAATGGAAGAAGGCTGGAAAGAATTAAGTATAATAAGTTATTATGACGATGAGCCAGGATTTATACTAGAATTTGAGACGGCAGAACATAAGCCAGATTTCTCCGGAGATCTCGAAACTAATTATGGATTTGAGTGGTAAGAAACAGATTTATTATTAGAATTATTAAGTCAAAAGTCAGTGAGTTAGGCAGTTTTCAAATGAAACCGTCCGAAACGTCTGTCAAACAACTATGATCAATTCAACAAAAAAACTGTCGAACTTCCAAGTATTTGATAGTCTGCGTTACAAAAAGTGACAGAAAAATACTTTAAAAATCAAAAAAAGCCTGTCTTCATAATGAAAACAGGCTTTTTTGTAGAAGTGGTGTGGGCCGGGATCGAACCGGCGACACAAGGATTTTCAATCCTTTGCTCTACCGACTGAGCTACCGCACCATCCTTTTATTCACATGATTTCGATCATGCTCCACCTCGGTTGGTGGGCTGCAAATGTAGTTTCTTTTTTTGGATTTCAAAATGGTTATGCAATTTTATTTAAAATAAATGCATTTTTATTCTTCCGGGCCAGAATTTACAGGCTCCAACGTCTTCAATTCTTCTTCGGTAAACAGCCTTGAATGTATTATAAATCCAACATCCAGGGTTGATTCAAGGGAGAAACCGGCGGCTCTCCCTTCCATAACATCTAAAGTAAGCTGGGTATGTTTCCAGTATTCAAACTGATCTCCAGCCATATAAAACTTACATCCTTCAATCTCTCCAAGACAAACATCATTGGATCCTATCAGAAAACCTCCTTTTTCAAAACAATGCGGATAGGATCCTTCACAACATCCACCGCTCTGATGAAAAAACAGCTCACCGTGTTCAGCTTTCAATTGATTGATTACACCTATGGCTTTTTCTGTAACTAAGATTCTCTTGCTGCTCATGATTATTTAGCAATTTTAACCAATATTTTCACCTGTGTAGGATTGTTCAGCAATGCTTCAAACCCTTCTTCTACGATATTTTCAAGCTCAATTCTTGCAGTTACTAGCTTTTCAACAGGCATTCTGCCAGTATGAATCAGTTGAATTACTTCCGGAAAGATGTTCCGGTAAGCTATAGTCCCCTTAATGGTAATTTCACGTACAACCTGATCAAAAGCATTCGTTGTGACCGGTTTTCCAAAAAGAGCGACTAATAAAGCAGTACCTCCATTTTTCAAACTAGCAATTCCAGCATCATAAGTTGCCTGCACGCCCGCCGCATCAATATAAATATCCGCACCGCCAGCAGTTAATTGCTTAACCTGAGCTGACACATCCTTCTCTTTTCCATTGATGACCCGGGTAGCGCCAATTTCAAGCGCTTTATCTAAACGTTTTTCGGCAACATCTACAACGATCACGGTTGCAGCACCAGCCGCAATTGCAGCCTGTACACAGAGTAACCCAATCGGCCCGGCTCCAAATATAACACAGGATTGCCCAAGCTTTAATCCACTGCTTTTTACCGCATATACAGCTACCGCAGCTGGTTCAACCAATGCTCCCTGCTCAAAACTCATGTTGTCCGGAATAGGATGTACCATATAATCTTCTACGACAACAAACTTCGCAAAACCACCGTTCGAAGTCAGTCCGATAAAACCCAGAGGTTCTGACAGATTATACTCACCAGTCACAATAAAGGGACTTTCAGGGTTTCTGAAAAGAGGTTCTACAACGACCCTGTCTCCTGCTTTCACTTGTTTAACTTCTTCTCCAACTTCGGTTACCACGCCCGAGAATTCATGACCTAAAGTGGTTACGCCAATATGTCCGTTTAAAGGATAAGGCACATCAGCAGGAATCAACATCGGCCCATGTGCATATTCATGCAAATCAGACCCACAAATACCTGCGTACTGCACTTCTATTTTCACTTGTTTACTACCAGTGGAGGGTATTGGGGCATCTTCTACTCTAATATCTTTAGCAGCATACCAACGGGCAGCTTTCATAGCAGGAACTGACATATAATAAAATGGTTTAATAATAAATTTAAAAGAACCCTAATTTGTTCTTGTCATAAGAGATCAGCATATTCTTAACACTTCTGTAATGGTCCAGCATCATTTTATGGTTCTCTCTGCCAAATCCGGATTTTTTATAACCACCGAATGGCGCATGGGCTGGATAAGAGTGATATTGGTTCACCCATACACGACCAGCCTGGATAGCACGTGGCACCTGATATAACTCATGTGCATCACGTGTCCATACGCCGGCACCTAACCCATATAAAGTATCATTTGCAATTTCAATAGCTTCTTCTACTGTTTTAAATGTGGTTACACAAAGGACAGGGCCGAATATTTCTTCCTGAAAAATCCGCATTTTGTTATGCCCTTTAAAGATCGTTGGTTCAATATAGTACCCTGTTTCCAGCTCTCCCGGTAATTTATTGATTCCTCCTCCGGTCAGTACTTCTGCTCCTTCTTCAATTCCTATTTTGATATAAGATAATATTTTTTGATACTGCTCATTGGAAGTCTGCGCACCCATCATACTTTCCTGATCCAGTGGGTTTAATGTTTTGATGGCCTTTGTCCGCTCAATAACACGACTGATAAATTTATCGTAAAGACCTTCCTGTATTAATAAACGGGATGGACAGGTACAAACTTCACCTTGATTCAATGCGAACATAACCGCTCCTTCTACTGCTTTATCAAAAAATTCATCATCCTGGGCGCCTACAGAATCAAAAAATATATTTGGTGATTTACCGCCTAACTCCATAGTTGATGGAATAATGTTTTCAGCAGCATATTGCATGATTAAACGACCTGAAGTGGTACTGCCGGTAAAGGCAACTTTAGAGATTCTTGAAGAGGTAGCTAAAGGTTTCCCAACTTCCAGACCATAGCCATTGACAATATTTAATACACCGGGAGGAAGAATATCTCCAATCAGTTCCATTAAAATAATAATTGACACTGGAGTCTGTTCTGCTGGTTTAACAACTGTACAGCAGCCCGCAGCTAATGCCGGTGCTATTTTCCAGGTGGCCATCAGTAAAGGAAAGTTCCAGGGTATAATCTGAGCCACAACGCCTATTGGCTCGTGCAGCACAATACTTACTGTGTGTTCATCATGCTCTGCTATAGTACCTTCTTCACCTCTGATCACCCCGGCAAAATATCTGAAGTGATCTACTACCAGCGGTAAATCTGCCGCTAATGTTTCTCTGATCGCTTTACCATTATCGATGGTTTCAATTGTGGCGAGGTAAGTTAAATTATCTTCTATTTTCTGCGCAACTTTCAACAGGATATTACTCCTGTAGGTTGGAGAACTTTTACTCCAGGTTTTAAAAGCTTCATGTGCTGCATCCAGTGCCAGCTCCACGTCTTCTTTGCTTGATCTTGCTGCCTTTGTAAATACTTTCCCGTCTACAGGGGATATGTTATCAAAATAGATACCTTTTACTGGTGGTACAAACTTGCCTCCGATAAAATTATCATAATGGGATTTAAATGCCGGTCTTTCCATAAGGATATGAATTTATAATTTGGTTCTTACAAACGTAACGGCTAATTGAAACCGGAGATAGGACAATTGTAGCAAGTAGTAGCATTATCGTTGCAGAAAGAGTGTGCGAGCGTCTTGAAATAAACTTATATTTGGGTATACGCCCTTAGTACTAACCAAAATTTACTGATCATGATGCAGCATAAATTAAATCTTGTGGAGTTAAGTAAGGAAGCGAATTTACAAACCTTAGTAGAAAACAGAACGGCTTATACGCTGGAACGTTGTGAATTGAATGTGTTTGAAACCTATTCCGAGTCGTATAAAGTACCTTTGACTTTTAATGATTTTGTCATTACAAGCATGCTGCGCGGTAAAAAGATAATGCATCTTGGTGATCAGCATGGTTTTGATTATTTGCCGGGAGAGACCGTCATTGTCCGTCCTTCACAAATGATGGAAATAGATTTTCCCGAGGCTTCTGGTCAGAATCCTGCACAATGTATTGCGCTGGCCATAGACAATGAGCAGATTCAACAAACTATCCGTTATCTGAATGAATATTTTCCTAAAACCACTGCCGGTCAGCAGTGGTCTTTAAATTATGAGGAATATCATTTTTACAACAATGAAGAGATCTCATTTTTAATTAATAAGATTATCCGCATTTGTGCTGAGGGGTCAAAAGAGAAAGATGTACTGGCAGACCTGACCTTAAAGGAATTACTGGTCAGGGTTATGCAAACACAAAATTTAAAGACCATTGGCCGCACAGATACGAATCAGAATCCACTGGCCTTTGTAATTGGTTATATTAAAGCTAATCTGAATCAAAAAATAAATATTAATAGCTTAAGTAGTAAAGCTTGTATGAGCAAAGCTACTTTTTACAGATTATTTAAACGGGAACTGGGTATCAGCCCCAATGATTTCATCTTAACCGAAAAGATAAACCGCGCGAAACAAATGCTGGCTACACCTGGTTCAAAGATTGCTGCGGTCAGCTATGAGCTTGGATTCAGTGATTCCAATTATTTTATCCGTGTGTTCAAGAAACTAGAGGGTATTACTCCCGGAAGTTATCAATTGCAATTCCCTGCGCTATAACTTTACCTGCAAATTAACCAAAAGTCTCAGTGAAGTTATTTGCAAATATTTATTTTCGAACAAAAATTTGATTTAACAAATAATTCAATACATTTGCGCTCCAAGAAAATAAACCACTTAGCGCTCAAAATGTTATCACTTATTAAAATTAATTTTATTGCTCAGAAAACTTTTAAATTATCATTTGTTTTTCTTTCAGCAACAACATCAATATTATTTCTTACTAATATTGCTTCAGCTCAAAAAACCACGGAAAACAATAAACAAAGCAAGTTTTCTGACTCTTTAAAAAACAAACTAGAAGTTGGTATAGCTGCTGGATTAAGTTTAAACCACTTCACTAAAGGACAGCCTCAAACCGGGTCAAACACAGGATATACTGCCGGAATTTCTGTTAACTACAAATTAATTAAGGAAATAAGTCTGCAATTAGAAGTAAATTCTTTGCAGCAAGGTGGAAGCATGATCCGTTTCAAGGATGACACCAGGTATGACTTACCAGAAAGTTTTGAAACTAAAAATGTGAAGAACAGCTCTTATAAACTGAATAGTATCGAAATCCCTCTTCTAATTAATTATACATTTAAGCTTAAACAGTTATGGAAACCTTCGGTATATGTTGGTGGAAGTTATGCTTACACTTATAATGTAAACGAGCGCTATCAGAAAACAGGTAACCTTCTTCCCGGAGAAGATATCATTGCTACAGTTAACGCTTCACAGAACGCGGGCAACTTATTCAATGCCTCAAGGTTCAACTTAATAGCAGGTGCGAATTTAAAGCTGCCTTTGACTTCAAGATTCCTGCTGCTTATAGATATGAGATATTTAAATGGCTTATCATCAGCCAGGGACAAATATTCTTATATGGAAAAAGTGGGTTTTGGAACAAATATCAGAACAAACTCTTTCCTTACAAAATTAGGCATCATCATGCCACTATCAACTCTTAAATAGAGTTTCGTCCAATCAAAAATCCCAATTTACTTAAATAAATAAGCATAATATGAAGTCAAAATTTACTATTTTAACAGTTATGGCGTTCGCTATTCTGATTGCAGGTTGCAGCAAGGATAAGTTTAACGAGAATGATGCCATCAATGCCCAAAAAGACCTGTTGAATTTAAAATATCAGCATGAACTTGATCTTGAAACATTAAAACAAAAAGGTGCAACTGCTATGCAGCAGTTAATCAATACAGCTGCTCTTGAGCAATTAAAGCTGAATGATAGCTTGAAAATAAAAAGTAATATTGCTGCAAGAAAACAAGATTATACCATAAGAGTTGTTGATGTGATCTCTAATGCTCCACTGGCAGATGCTGATGTTACGGTATCTTCTGAAGGAAAAATATTTGCAGCAAAAACAAATGCACAAGGTATCGTTACTTTTACGGCCTTATATCTATTCCCAACAAGTACTTTCCTGGTTTCAAAAACTGGTTATGCTGCAACTCAGATTTCACAGTCTCTTGCTGCTAATAGCAATGTGAAGTTATGGAATACTACAGATTTAACAAATGAGATCACAGGTACTCTTTATATTGAAACAGATTTAACAAACAATACCCCAGAAAAAGTGGGGGCTAAAGTATTAGTTACAGCTGCTGCAAACATTCCAACAAATTCTTCAGAGTCTTACAGTGTTTATTTTCCAACCTATACTGATGCAGCTGGTGTTTACAGTATTAAAGTTCCTGCTGCTCCAAATGGATACACACTTTCATTTGAGCAAATTGCAGCCGATCAGAAACTTTATGTTAACGCAACAGAAGACGACGCTGTAGCTTCATTTCCGGCTAGTCTGCCAAGACTAACAACAATAAAGACTTATTTCAATGTGAATAATTTCAATGCTCCGTTTCCAACAGTGACTAGCTCTTATTACTTTAAAGTTGCAGCTGACAAGACCGGTAGAACGCTATATTTCCCAGGAAGTACTTATTATAATTATTACAACCAGGTGTTGTTATCTTCTGTAAGTGATAAATTTCAAGTGGAAAGACTTAATATTAATAGTACTAATAATCAAAATGGTAATACAGATCTGAATATGTATACCTACGATGCTAACGCTAAAATTAATGTAGAAATCGTTGATATAACAGGGAATATCATAAAATCAGCCCCAAAATTAATGGCTAATGCAGGATCGAATGGAAAACTAGCTTATACTTACTCTCCTGAAGGTGGTAGTGGCTATGTTCATCTTAAAAGAGATGATGCAGGGGTCTTGGTTTCTGATGCTAAAGGTGTTATTTTAAAAGCTGTTCCTTATGATTCAAACTATTCTTCATTAGGCAATAATAGCAACATAAACATCACAACAAACAGAGGAATAACCAATACTTATTTACTAAGCAATAAAGGCGATAAAAAAGTTGTTAACTTTTATTACGGTTCTGGCGATAGCAGAGTGAAACAAGTGTACTAGTTTTACAGATCAAAAACCTCTTAATAAGATAAAAACCATCTCATATAATATATGAGATGGTTTTTTATTTGCTATAAAGCTTCTTATCAATTAATGGCACAAAGATCAGGATGATTAAATCTGCAATAGATAAAATCAATATGGCGATATCTGTTGTCTGCATAAATAACATGAGTTAAAATCGGGCCCGGCAAGTGCCAGACCCGATAGAGCGCATAATTAAATTATTATTTAAGGAAAATCTTTCTTACTGCATTATTATTGTAATCTAAGACGTATACAGTTCCATCTTTTCCAATGGCTATATCCCCAATAGAGGCGAATCCAGCCTCATTGAGACTTCCGTCACTGCTGCCGGTAACAAATTTTGCAACAGTCGTTACTTCTCTGGTTGAAATACTGATCTTCCTGATTGCAAGGTTACCATTATCAGCGACCAGGATATTTCCCTTTCCGTCAGAAGTTAAACCATTTATATCGGTAAACATTGCTGCAGATCCAACACCATCCACATAGCCATAGTTAGTTCCAACCCACCAGTTTATGTTTCTTTTACTTAAGAATTCGGAACTGCTGATATAAATTATTTCGTTACTCACTGAATAGAAAATATCGCCATAGATTGCCGGTCTTGCACCTTCATTCATACCACTAGGATTAATTGTTGACCTCAACCCATTCTTATCAAATCTCAACACATTAGTAAATCCATTAATTATATACAAGAACCCTTTTTCATCAAAAGCGATTTTGCCTGGTCTTCCTGCATTGGTGACAAATGTACTCACAACTCCCTGTGGGCTGATTTTCCGGATACACTGATTACCATAATCACTAATAAACAGGTTATCCTGATCATCGATAGCCATACCTGTTCCTGAACTCAGGTTAAATAGCGCATCTGAGCCTGTTCCGTTCCTGTTACCTGACTGTCCGGACGGGCTTCCTGCAAAAAGAGAAACTGTTCCACCAGGGGTGATTTTCTTTACACGGTTTAAACTTAATTCCAGTACATATACATTTCCGTGTGTATCTACTGCCAGTGCACCACTTCTTCCGTCCAGTGTCAATTCATTATTGCCTTTTCCACCTGCGAGTGTGACTACCCCGGCATGGTTAAAGTCTGCAGGCGCAACCGTTGTCTGGCCATTAACTACAACTTTTAATGGCCCTGACGTGAATCCTTCGGGCGCAATAACTACAAGACTGGTTTCTGAAGCACTTACCACAGTAGCAGCTTTTCCATTAAAGGCCACTGCATTTTGTCCGGCAGCTGGATTAAAGCCTGTACCTGTGATGGTCACACGTGTACCTGCCAAACCACTTTCAGGACTTAATTTTGAGATACCTAAACTCTGATCCTTAAATTCAGGCCCTTCGGCTAGCTGGTCATTTACACTCAGTACAATTTTACCATTTCCTGTACCTCCCGGAATTATAAGGGTAATCTGAGTAGAAGTTGCTGCTGTTACCGCAACATCTTTACCATTGATGGTTACCTTATTTTCTTCAGTAATGGTACTGAAGGCAGTTCCGGTAATAGTCATTACTGCACCAGCCGGCCCGCTTAGCGGGGTAACTTTCAGGATTACCGGCAACGCTACTACTGTAAAGACAGGTCCTGTTACTTTCTGATTATTGATAGTCACAGCTACTGGACCAGTAGTGACTGCATCCGGTGCAATAACAACAAGATGATCATCCGCAGCTTCTTCTACCAAAGCTTGCTTACCATTGAAATCAACATAATTCCCTTTAACCAATTCATCAAATCCAGAACCTGTAATGCGTACATGTGTTCCTTTTCCTCCTGTTAATGGTTTAATCGCTGTGATGGATTGAAATTTAAAGGTTTGTCCGGATGCTTCTTTACCATTTACTTTTACGGTTACGGGCCCGCTACCGGCTGCTTCCGGCACTTCTGCGACCAGTAAAGTATCGCTGGCACTCACCACCAAAGCAGTTTTCCCGTTAATCAATACTTGTGCCGGGCCCGACAGACTGCCAAAACCTTCTCCGGAAATACGAACGTGTGTTCCGGCAGCACCATTTTTAGGGCTGATTCCTTTGATAGTCAGCTCCTGATAGGTGTATTTACCTATACTAATCGTTTCACCGTTTACTTTCAGTACAATATCTCCGCTTGTACCACCAGCAGGTGCTCTCATCACAACAGCAGTAGCTGTCGCACTGACTATATCTGCACCGGTTCCTGAAAAGGTTGCTGATACGTCACCACCAAGACCAGTACCTTCTACTGTGACAAGCGTTCCTTTATTTCCGCTGTTCGGATAATAATCAGTTACTTTGAGCGCCTCTTTTACCGGCTCGTTATGCTCTTTTTTACAGGCAGCAAATAGCAGCAGTAGTATGCCAAAGCTACAAACAGCCTTATAAACCGCAGCTTGTTTGAATATCCAATAATTCTTCATTTTGTTTTTTATATATAGGTTCATCCCCGTCTTTTAAAAAGTATATCTTAAGCCTAACTGTACCTGTGTTCTCGATCCATAGTAATCAATACTGTAAGGTTGTCCAGGATCATTAAATGTATAAACCGGGTAACTGCCTGCATTCTGTTGTGGAGGGAAGAGAGTTGGTGTCAAACCTACGCTTGAGGTAGAGTTGAAAGTATTGGGAGAGAAATATTGTATCCCCCAGCTCTTGTTAATCAGATTAGTCAGGTTCATCACATCGGCAGTCAGGGTAATGAACTGTTTGTTGTTTTTATTGATAAACAAGTCATGCGATAAATGAAGATCTGCCTGTACATTCCATGGCGTACGCCCCTTGTTCCTTTCTGTAAAATCCCCCCTTCTGCTGCTTAGATATTCATTACCGTCAATCAATTGGTTAAAGGCTGCAGCTTGCTGAGCAGCAGTTCCTGAAGCATTATTCTGGAAGAAACGAATTGCTTCATCCCTTTGTGGAATATAAGCTAAACTCACCTGCTGTGGCAATCCCTGTATACTGTTGTTTACAATTCCGTAAGTAAAAGGGTTGCCCGATTGTGCACTAACAAATAATGAAACATTGGTTTTACCTGCTTTACTCCAGATCTTGTTATAGCTGATACTGCTTACGATACGGTTTCTGATATCAAAATTGCTATTAGCCAAACCTGGATTATCAGGCACTAACGACTGGTTTAACTGCCAGTTTGATTCCATGGAGTTACGTACTCCGTTTGACAGATCTTTAGACTGCCCATAAGTGTAGGATACCGAAGCCTGTAATACATCTGCAATAGTTTTACTGATACTCCCTGTTAAACTGTATCTGTAGCCTTTGCTTGTGTTGCTCAGTAAATAGGTGTTGGAAAAACGCTGATCTACTGTACCGCTGTAAACAGGTTGTTGATGTAGTTTATCATAACCATAATAGGTTGGATTATCCTGTACGTTCAATTGCTGAAAAAGCACATCCTTGATATTTTTGGTATAGATTCCTTCGATACTAAACTTCCACTGACTTGTCGTGGTGTAGTCGAGTGCTAAACTTGTTCTCAGTACCTGGGGCATTACAAAACCATTATCTACTAAATCTGCTTGTGTTTTACCACTGTTTGGGTTATTGATAACAGCACCGTTGTCCTGAATAAAACCACCAATACCATTCGGCCCGCCTTTTAGTGGGGTAGTACCCGGTAAAAATGGTTTTTGATCTGCTTTCTGATCAAATCCACCGTAACTGTCTCCTGTATTATAGAAAGCATAGGCTAACCATGCCATTGGGATTCTTCCTGTAAATAAACCCGTTCCTCCTCTTAAAATCAAACTCTGATCACCTAACCAGTCATAACGGAACCCTACTCTTGGAGAGATTTGTACTTTGTTCAGGAAGTTATTTCCAATTCTGCTTAGTGGTGTATAGGTATAGGTAGTTCCGAAATTCGGATCTGCTAATGCTGTATTTGTCTTATCGCTCAATCCTGGTCTTTGCGGTAAATCAGTCAGATCTGCTCTCAGACCCGGAATCACTTTTAATTTATCTGATACCCGGATTTCATCCTGAAAATACACACTATACATATTTACATTAAAAACCGCACCCGGATGATCAAGGATATAGTCTCTGTTGTTATTGGTATAATTGTATGCACCTCTTACACGATAAGGGTTATTATTCAGATAATCATCTATACTCAGATAATCAACTCTTCCGTTCCAGGAATTTACAAATCCGTAATTGATTTTATACAATTCGTTATGCGTACCCATAGTCAGGGTGTGTTTACCGATATTCCAGTTCAGATTGGCTGTCAGCTCTAATGTTCGTTGCTTCATATCAAAGATACTTGCCTCACGATCTGTACCCAGGTAAATGGTTGTTCCTGGTGTACGTCCCATAATCTGTACCTGTGGTGCACCTGGGTCACCCAGTGGATTACGGGAATCATTTACGCGGGTATACCCCACCAGGAAATTACCTGAAAGGCTATTGCTCATCCTGCTTTTTAATTCTGCAACTGTAGCCGTTTGATTATTTTTCTGTAAGAAAGCCATGCTGCTAAATCTGAAATCCTGCTGATCGCGGTCCATATGGGTAGCCTCAGAAATAATGGTATTGTTTCTTACTGCTAATTGAAGTTTATCACTGATATTCCAGTCTATTCTGTTAAAAAACTTACGGGATTTTGAATAAGTGGTAAACTCTCCGGCAGTACCCGCATCAATAAAACCTGCTGCGGTAATCGCATTTGCATCGGCAATAGTTAAGATGCGGCTGGTTTCTAACTGCCCTGCATTTAATTGGGCAGGATCTTCTCTGCGGGTAATCTCCTCATTGCTGAAGAAAAAAAGTTTGTTTTTGATAATCGGGAAACCTACACGAAAACCTGTCTGATAATCAGAAAAATCACTGTTCATTTTCCCCAGCGTACCCACACGGTCTTTTCCGGTTAAAGCTGCGTTACGGCCAAAACCGTAAACAGATCCGCTTAAAGTATTAGTTCCGCTTCGTGTTACAGCGTTTACTGACCCTCCGGTAAAATTACCAATCTTAACATCATATGGTGCAAGATAAACCTGCATGTCTTCAATCGCATCAATAGAAATCGGGTTGGTACGGGTAGAACTTCCTGCCATCCCTGAAGTACCTGACTGCCCTCCTAATGATGGGCTGAAACCGATTGCATCGTTATTTACCGCACCATCAATGGTTACGTTATTGTATCTGAAATTTGCGCCCCCAAAGCTGTTATCTTTACTTGCCTGTGGAACTAAACGTGTGATATCGGTAATACTGCGGGATACAGTAGCCATATTACGAACCTGATCGGCACTGATATTTTTACCTGATCCGTAAGTACTTGCCTGCGCTCCTCTTTTGGTAGCTCTCACCGTAACCTCGGCCAGTTGCTGACTTTGATCACCTAATGCAAAATTCAGTTGAATAGCCGCACCTAAACGGATGGTTATCCCTTCTTTTTTATTGCTTTTCATACTGATCATGGCAACTTCTACGCTATATGGCCCGCCTATTCGCAGATTAGGAAGATAGTAATGTCCATTTTTATCAGCAGATGTGGCGTATTTTGTACCTGATGGCTGATGAATTGCGGTAACAGATGCCCCCGGCAATGTCTGCCCCGCTGCATCATATATTGTCCCGCTTAATGTTCCGCTGGTTTCCTGCCCGCTAACCATAAAGGGCAGTAGCAGACACAAGAGCAGGCTTATTTTTTTGAATAGCTGAATTAATGTCATCTCTAGAATTCTTAATGTTTAATTACTGTGTGATCTTCAGTACGCTTCCGATAGTATGCAATACGCCATTTCCTGTCAACACATCCCTCTTGGTTAGCATGACTGGTGATGTATTCCCCGTTCCCTTTAAGCGGATTCCTGAATAATTCCCGGGGGTAGCCGAGTCCGGGATAAGCTGGATCTGAACTGAATTACCATCTAACATGGTCTGCTCACTTTTTTCAGATTTCCCTGTACTTAGTATATAGTCATAAACAAACCTGCGGTCTGTCAGGATATGATACCGCAGTACAGTTGCCAGTACAGCCGGGTCCATCTGGTTGATAGCTTCGAGCGAAGGCAGTCCAAATGCGATCATAGCTTTATTATCCGGTGCGAAGATGGTATAAGGACCTTTACCTTTTAAAGTTTCAATTAATCCTGAACGCTGAAGTGCCTGGTAAAACAAACTGATATCCCGGTCA
The DNA here is from genome assembly GCF_040822065.1 of Pedobacter sp. WC2423. Taxonomy (NCBI): domain Bacteria; kingdom Pseudomonadati; phylum Bacteroidota; class Sphingobacteriia; order Sphingobacteriales; family Sphingobacteriaceae; genus Pedobacter; species Pedobacter sp. WC2423. Next base: position 4,835,902 of record NZ_CP162005.1, on the reverse strand, counting down.
GAAGCAATAGCATCTGTGACCAGCTCATGTGTATAAGGCTCCAGCATCTGTTCAACTACCTGGACCAATCCATTAGATGCTTTGATATTTTGTGCGATTACTTTTGAACCGTTAATAGTGAGTATGGTATCTCCTGCTTTTATCCAGTGCGTTACAAATAGCTTACCCCCATTACCAGAACGGATCTCCTGATTAAACAGGAAAGGCAATTTATTCAGTTCATAACTTCCGTTCAGTATATGGTAATTCATAATGGCAGAAATCCTTGCGGGCTCTGCACCTAAAACAGCAGCAGCAGTACCGAGCCCGGCACTTGCAAAAGCTGCGTCCGAAGGAGCAATTGCAGTAAATGGTCCGGTTTCAAGCATTTTAGCTTTTAATCCCGACCTGATGAGGCCGGTATTGAAAATGGATAGATTAAAATTATCAGCTACTACAGCACTGATCTTATTGGTATCTCCTTCTTTAGTTTGTTCTTTATCTTTTTTACAACTGTACAGGCTAAAAGCAAGTAAGCACAGTAAAATATATTTATAGTTATTCATTGGTCTGCTGTTAAATCATTTAGTATTGATAAGAATTACAATTTGAACCCCTTAGGTACAATTAAATGGTCTACGACATGTACCGGCCCCATAATCGTATTGATATCCGCGTCTGTAATTGCCGCAGCAGGATGATCAGCGCCTTTAACATTCACCTTAACTACCCCTGCTTCTTTACTGAATTCTAATGGATTCGTATAAACGGGTAATTTGCCGTAAGATCCTGAGCCAACTATGGTGTAATTTGACAATAAACTATTGGTCAAATCATTAGAGTAAAAATTAGTTAAACCTTCCTCGCCTCTTCCTGTCTGCGGATCATTATAAGAAAGCATAGCTCCCCAGCGATGATAAGCGACCAATGTATCTGTAGCTAATCCACCAACCATGGAATAGGTTTCATAATCGAAGTAAGGGAGTGGATTCCGGTCATTCAGCGCCAGAATATCGTCTACTGTCTGATAACCTGCTTTATGGAAAACCTCGTCCGGAATCGCGAAAATGGAGTTGAAAACCACGTTAAAATTGGCATGTGATGGCAAATAGGTTAATCCCATTTTAAAGTCGTGCTGAACATTACCCTCACTAAGCTCTGCAAACAAGGCATCTGTCCGTTCAGTCAATTCCAGATACATCCCAAAACGTCCGTCTTCCTGTAATACCTGCAATAATGTTTTTGTTGGTTTATGCAATACATGATCTACCGGCCACAATACCCCATCTTTCGCCTGAACCGGAGCCGTTGTACTCTCTTTTTTTCCGTTAATAAAAAGTGCTCCGTCTGCATATTTTAAATATTGCAGATAAAAGTAAGGGTCAGATGGTGCAGCTCCTGAGACCGCTGGTTTAACTCTTAAATCTGGATTTTCCAGTAAACTCCTGCCTGCGAAACGATTTTCACTTATCTTAAAATCTTCTACCTTCATATTTCCTGCTATGACATGGTACAGCAGCACACTATCCAGCAGTTCGGGTGTTGTTTTATTGATAACCTCCAGTGTTAATCCATCTGCAATAAAGGCGGCATCAGAAGGAACAAGTAAAATAAATGGAGCTTTATTTCCTTTTGCCTTTAGAATCCCGTTCATATTACTGCGTTCCCATGCCGCTTTAAATAAAGTATATGGAGAGGCAGTCAATACTTCTTTTAGCGTAATCGTAATATCTGTATGTGGTACAGGCTGTCCTTCTGCTTCAGGCATAAACTCTGCTTTTCTGCATGATGCCAGCGTCACAAAAAGCAAGCAGCACGTCAATAATTTTATTAGTTTCATTTGCTTAGTTTTTTGGTGAATTATTAATTAAAGCCTCCTCTGGTAACAGTAACAGTCCCTGAACATCATGTACCAATCCATTGTCTGTCAGATTATCTGATAATCCCGGAATTGCAGCCTGGATAGAATTGTAGTTTGTATATAAATCAACAGGCGTTCTTAAATTCATCGTCAATGTGACTAACCTGGTAAAGTAATTTGACTGAGAGGACATCATAAGCAGCCAGTCGTTATCATCTACTTTTCTGATAAAAGAAGTTTCATTATTGATCGTCTTAAAAACATCATAATCAGAAATGAAGAGGTGCTTTTTATTTAAAATATAGGCACCAAAAAGCCTTTGACCTGAATAATTTTGTGTATTTAAAGCGGCAATTGAGGCTTCTGTAATACCGTTGGTTTCAAATACCTTATTCTGCGGTGCAAACACAGTAAACGGCCCGGCTGTTGAAAGTTTATCCCAAAGACCGAATTTCTTTAATCCGCTGACAAAAATGCTGTACTCTGGACGCCTGGCCAGCCAGTCCTGCACCGTACTTTTAGGCGTATATTTCATCACTTTATTCAGTACATGAATAGTTCCGTTGGCCACAGACACATCTGGTTTAACTACAGCTGACCCATCGAAATAAAGATCAGGGTCTGCATTACGGCCTCCACCAGGAAAAAGGTTTGCAGCAGAAGTGTATAGCTCATTTCCCCCGATAGTAAGATATCGGATATCTACTCCATTTACAGGAATATCCCTGGTAAGTAACCGGTAATTCAGAATATGATGCTGAACCAGGCTTTTCAGACTATCCTGATTCATCTTATCAAAGTCAGATGGCCTGCTAATTCCAATCTGCTGAAATGCCAAATTATTAGGTACAAGTACTGTAAATGGACCTGGCCCCTGCAGTTGAGCTGTTATACCCGTTTTTTCTATAGCCGCATAAAAAAGCGTCATGTCATAATTATTTTTGATAAAATCTGAGGCTAGCCTGAAATTCTCATTTTCTTTTACAATTTCCAGATCTTCATGCTTGCAGGAATTGAACAGCAGCAATAAGACAGGGATCAGCAGAAGTAATTTTTTGATTGATTTTCTAGTATTCATTAGAATTAATTATTTAAGGTCTGATCAGCCGGGTTAATAGATTGGAGGTGCGTATTTCCGCTGCACAGTAGTGAGATAAACATTTCCATTTACAATCTCAATTGTGTTTACTGTGGAAAATGAGCGTGGATTATAAATACCAGAATGAATATTTACAATCATATTCGGTAGTTGAGCAGCATTATCGTTCCCTGTAAGTTGTGATTTACCATCTGTCATACAGTTAACCGGAGCCCAGTTTCCACTGGTCTCTAACTGAAAAGATTCATAAGGGTTATTTGCAGGATCCATTCCTGGTGCCATCAAATCGATCCGTTGCCAGATATTAGTAAATATTCCATTGGATTTGCCATCTGCAAACAGAGGAAAATTATAATACGGACTTACTTCAAGCACTTCTGAGTTACGCGTCAGCTTACCTAATAATCTATTCTGATAACCAAAAACAGGATCGTTCATCGTTTTTTCGCTGGTGTATAAAGAATAAAAAATATTCATCTCTTCTTTAATTCCTCCATATAACGCTCCTGATTTTTTATAACTTGTTTTCTGATCTTTACTGGCTTCCAGAAAACCCTTTGCACTCATATTATAGAAATTGACATAAACCAGAGAGTCTGATAAGGGCAGTTTATGAAAGTTCTCTTTTCTTAAATAAATACCATTCTTTTTGGTCACAAAATTCTTTTGCAGAACATGAAGTGTATACACTTCCTTTGAATCCAGAACCATAGTTGTATCAATTAAGACCTTATGTTTTAGCTTGGGATCCAGCTCAAAAAAAGGAACGCTGTTAACCGGTCTGAACATAAATACGATCCGGTGTTTACCAGAAGGAATCTGCGCCCAGCTGCTCAGATCAAAACCATTCAGCACAGGGCCGACCAGTACATTCTCTTTTCCCGGGTATTCCGCATTTTTAAAAGAAACACCTGTTCCTATATGTGAGGGATATGGAGGGGCATAAGGCTCCCGCTGATCCAGAAAGTCACCTTTAATACCAGCTTTTACAGGCATTCCATCCTGATCCATTTCCGGATCTATCAGCATAGTCAGAAAAGGCACAGCTTCATCTTTATTTTCCAGACCTATGGTATAGTTAAGGTTATTAAAAACTCTTAAATAAGCCGGATCATCTATTTTTGCATAGTCTACTTTGCTGCAGCCAGCTGCAAAAAGCAACAGGACTATGGAGCTTAACAGGATATTTTTAACTCTTGATTGTGGCATAACTAACATCTATTTACTGTGTTTCACAATGATCATTTTTGCTTTCTTATCAGCAGGTGCCGATGGGCTTGTACTACCAACTAAGGCTATCGTATAAAAACCTGGCTCCTGATTGGGTAAATCTCCCCTGACATATAATTCTGGTCTGGCTATCAAATCTTTACTGTTCACTACAGGTATATCACTTGCCCAGGTTCCCGGAAATACCGTTGGCGAAGACCGGAATGCCATAATCTGATAAGGCTTCGCATCGTAAGACGCTCTGATATAAGGTGATTCTACAGGAAATATGCCCGGTCTCAGATTTTTCACAGCATCGGTATTAAATCCATAAGCACTTGGAAAATCCTGAGCATTATTAGTCGTTAGTGTTAAGTAAGGCATGTCCGGACAAAGATTTAAGAAACGGATATTGAATGGAAAGCCTGCCTTGTAACGAGAATAAGTGGCATCATCTCCACTTCCAGCGCCTGAAAACAAAGTTCCGCTCAGGTCATTGGCTACTGCACTGATGGTTGTTTTACCATTGGCATCCGGATGTACCCACAGCGTAAAATTGGTGTTAGCCCCAAGTTTCAGGGAATTACTTGCAATTACAGCTCCTGAAGCATCTGTTGCTTCAATTTTATAATCTCCGATAATGAAAGGTTCATATGCTGTTTGTCCTGTATAGTTCATTGATGCTCCCAGCGCTTTTCCATTAACCAATACCTTCATTCCATTGACACCCGGAATAGCATTTACAGCTTGTATACGCCCATAAGTTAAGTTAACAGGTTCATTCACATCATTGATCACTCTTAAACTGTTTTGATAGCCTTTAACTGTTTCCCCGTTATTAGAACTTCTGTAGGGAATCACAAATTCTCTGGCAGCAACAACTATGGTATAGACGCCACCCGGAACATAAGTTTTCAAAGGCACATAAGTCAATGTAAACCCTTCTATGGTTGATGTTGAAGGATTCAGAACCTGACCATCACCAAAACCAGGCACCTGAATACCGTCAGGGGTAAGTACCTTTAACTGAGCGGTAGTATAAGGCAATTCTATGTAGTCTGAATACTGTCCCGGAAGAATATTATTAGTTTTGCTGCTGATCAGCGTTCCATCTGCCCAGGCCAGGCTCATCGGCCCGTTAATACTTTCCATTCCTTGTTCAGGTTTTACTGTTGCAGAAAGATTTAGTATCCTAACCTTAAAACTGGATGGATTGGAAGCTGCGGCAACCGACCTCGGCACCCTTACAAAAGCCGGCTGACCGGTTACCTGGGCATACGTTTCTGTCGGCAGCAAATAGTAATCTGCTGGCTGGACATCTTCCTTCACTTCCAGTTGCAACGGATCTTTTTGCATCTGATAAGCAGCATGCTCTACCAATATTTTAGCAGTCCCATTTTTAAAAAAATTCTGTTGAATATTCCATGTGGTCTCCAAACGTCCTTTTTCAGGAAAATAAACAGTACCCGGAAAGGCTGAACCCATAGGATCATTAGGCTGTCTTATGATATAATTAGTCAGCGTATCTCCATTTGCCTGTACCTGGTTATAGTCTGCAAGGTTGATAATTCTGACAGATGAACTTTTACGTGCATCGGTTATACTGCGATTATCATATCCGGAATCTATTTTTTCCTTTTTACACCCTGCCAGAACCAGTAGCAAAACCGGCATAAAAGGAATTACTTTAAGATATTTCTTTAGTTCTTTCATTGTTAAAACAAGTTATAAGTGAATCCCATCATAAATTCGGTACCGCGTTTGAAGCTCCGGTTGATGTACTGGTTACCGTACCATTTACCACCTGTTCCGGGATTTGCATATACAGTCTGCACAGCTGGGTTGAGCATGTTTTTGATATAGCCTTTAAAAATCACGCGCTTTAAAATGCGCTGACTAAACACGAAATCAAGTACCGGGACAGGACGTGTATAGAGATCAGGCTCACCGGTAAGGTTAATTTGTACTAAACGTTCCCCTACCATATTAAAGGTTCCTGTCAGACTTGTACCTGAACGTTTATTGTTATAGTTTAACCAGCCGTTTATGGAATAAGGAGCTTGTTCAAATAGTGGGCTGTTATCGGGCGTATGCCTGTCTAAAGAACGGTTAGCCTCTAAACGCTCTGGTGATTTTTTAATATCACTTTGCGCCAGTAAAAGGTTTGAGCCAATAAAGAAATTATGAAGCGGATCCCAGATTCTGCCCAGGTCTTTTACAATTTCGATTTCTATTCCCCACACTTTACCAATATTCGGGTCATTCTCGAATCTGATAGTCGGGTATTCCGGATAAGTTGCAGCGAGACCACTGGTTTTCAGACTGAATACTTTGTATAATTGGTTCTTGATCCGTTTACCAAACAGAGATACTGCAATTACTTCTCCGTTATTCGGGAAATACTCCCAGCGGAAATCAATATTCTGAGTAGACTGGTTAATTAGTTTAGGGTTACCCACCACTAATCCCATCTGGAAGGCATCAAACTCGAATACATTGGTAATCTCTCTTAACTCTGGCCTCGCAAGTGTGGTATTATATCCTGCTCTGAAATTCATGTTATCCTTATAATTATAAGTCATGTTTAAAGAATAAAATGGCTTATACCCTGTCTTATAGACTGAGTTAGGACTTGTCAGCGATAAAGGGATACGAACACCTCCCGCTCCCGGAGTAGTTAAAGAAGGGTCAAGAAAAACTCCTGAAGTATCTACTTTAGATTGGATGTTAGTTGATTCAAAGCGCAATCCACCGGTAATCCGCAGGTCTCTGGCTAATTTTAAATCCAGCATGGCATAACCAGCTTTGGTTTCAAAGAAACCTGTATAGTTATTAGGTGATTTCTGAGTGTTATACAAAAAACCTCCTATTGGTCCGGCACCTTCACCTGTACCAGAAGCCATAGGACGGATACCTACTATTTCGGGGCTTACCAAACGATTCAGATTTCCCTCTACAGCATATAATGGCAATGCACCAAGAGAAGAGAAATTAGAGCCTGGCAGGAAAAGTACATTCTCTGTAAATACGCGGTCGCGGTTCAAATAGTTAACTCCTGTTTTGAACTCCTGTTTTTGCCCAAAGAGCTTGAATGGAATACTTACATCTGCCTTGTAGTTATAATTTGTTTCATCCAGATTTCTATAACGGCGGCCGTTAGGTTCTGCCTGGATAATACCATAAGCACCAAATCCGTTTACATAACCAGAAGAAAGTGCATACAGGTGATTGGTAAATACATATTCAGGAGAGGTATTAACCGGGCCGGCCTGAGGCCGCTGATAATACCCGCCACCACGTGGCGTATAATCCGCAAGCGTAACAAAACGATAATCAGGATCATTCTGGCTTGCTTTTGAACTAGCCACATTATAACTTAATCTTGGAGAATATTCTCCTTTTAAAAATTTATGCTCTCCCTGTAAATTGAAAGTATTCAATGTACGGTAAGATTGTTTTAAGGAATAAATAGTACTGTTTACCTCTCCTGGTAATCCGGTATATTCATATCTTCCTCTCATATTTGTAGCTTGCGTTTCGCCACCCCAGCTGCCCAGATATTGCATACTGATTTCGTGCTGCGGACTAAAGCGATATGTCAAACCTAATAAGCCACCATAGTTCAGTGTTTCTGTACCTGTATTCTCCTTATAAGTCTGATACTTGCCCATATACAAGCTATTCGGTGTGATATAGTTTGGAATATTCCTTGGACTGCTCACCTGAGGATTTCCGGTGACCACTCCTTGATAAATACTATATTGCTGAATATCTCCGTTATAAATATCAGTGGTACGACGATAGTAATTTGCGCCTGCAATTACACCTAATTTGTGTGTTTTAAACAGTTTATAACTGTTACCAAAAGTGGCAGAATACAACTGGTTTAATGGTGCCTGTTTATAGCCAGTTGTTAAAACCGGATCAAATCCCTGCATAATTCCGTTAATCCGGTTAACCTCCTGTTTTACTGCAGGACTATAACCGCTATTAGCAATCATTTTTTGAATTTGAGGTAAACCGCCTTTATATTGCTGTGCAAGATTTAAGAAATCTGGTGAAAGGTTCTTTTTATTGATATTATTACCTAAAAAGCCCATATCACTGTTATAGAAACTATTAACCTTTCCGCCTATTCCTATGTTAGAATTAAAACCTGATTGCATAATCAGATCAAATACCATACTGTCTGGTACTGATTTGGTTTTTAATTCCACAATACCCGCTGCTGCATCCGCTGGTTTATCTGGTGTTACAGTTTTATAGATAGTAATGTTATCTAAAAGCGAGGCCGGGACAAGGTCCAGGGGAATTGCACTGCGATCGGGATCTGAAGAAGCAAGACGGATACCATTCAGCTGCGCAATTACACTCCTGTCCCCTAGCCCCCGGATCGCAACATATTTATCATCAGTAACAGTTACACCCGATACCCGCTGCAAAGCCTGCGTAGTTGTGATACTGGCTGTGCGTTCTATCTGTACGGCAGATATTGCATCCTGCACCGTCGCCGATTTTTTTCTTTCATCCAGAACAGCAACTTCTGTATTGGTTTTTCTCCTGGCTTGTACAGTCACCTCACCCAGCTGGGTCGAAGATGCCTTTAAACTGATATTAATCTCTTTTGACTTCCCGTCTACCTTAATTTCACGGGTCTGATATCCTATATAAGAGATTACCAGTACAGCCCCTCCTTCAGGTACGGTGATATGGAATTTACCATTCGCATCAGTCGATACGGCCCCTCCGGTTGCTTTGATTTTTACACTTACCCCAATCAGGGTTTCTCTTGAATTTTCATCGGTAATCGTTCCGCTGATCGTAATGGGTACTGGTTTCTGATCAACAACAACATATCCCTCTACAATTTTATACTGCAGACCGGTATGAAATAAAAGTCTGTTGATCGCTTCTCTTACAGTAATTTGAGAAGAAACTAATGTTACACTCTTTTTCACCATTTTCATGGATTGTTCTCTGAGTGAAAATTTGATGTTACCCTGTTTGCCAATGGCAGACAGGCCTTCTGCTACGGTAACATTCTCCAGGCGCAGGCTTATTTTATGATCAAGATCCTGGCTCTTTACACTATTCGCCACAAGAATACTTAAGAAAGTAAGCTGGACTACAATGATTACAAAAGAGCATCTCATAATAAATTGAATTGAAGGATAATGATTTAATCCTTTTTGCATATTTTTGAACATTACGGGTTTATTCGCTGCGAGGCGATGATCTGTTTACTTAAACCGGAGGACGTCGAAATCACACGGTTTATGGTCATTAAATTTGTTCCCTGCCTGATAGGCGGGGAGCATTTTTGGATGTAGAAAAACTTACATAAACTTCCTTTCTTCTATAATGTGGTTAATTGATCGTGACATTTTTTTCATTTATTTTATAATGGAAATGACCTGTAGCACTTAGCACTTCCATAATTTTACGCAAAGAGGTACTGGCCTGCAAAACAACGGTAAGCTCTTCACTTGCTTTTGTCTTATTCCTGTAAGTTATTTTAACATCGTACCAGCGTTCCAGTACCTTCGTGATTTCCTTTAATTTCTGTTTGTTAAATACCAGCCTGCCATCCTTCCAGGACTTCACATCCTCTATCGCTGTTTTTGTAGTCACTGCGTTTCCCAGGCTATAGGTTACTTGCTGACCAGGAGTTAGTATAGCTAATGATTTTACCAGATTTTCTGAATAATCATCCACCCTTACTTTTCCTGTAGCTACAGAAATAATGAGCGGCTTGTCTTTGAAAGCTTCAACCCTGAATGATGTTCCCAGTACCCTGGTCTGAATATTACCAGTATGAATAATAAAAGGTTTGTGCGGATTTTTAGTGACTTGAAAAAAGGCTTCCCCTTCCAACTTAACTTCTCTGCTGCCGGGCGCAAATTTTTCTGGAAAAACAAGTTTACTGCCCGCTGCTAAAAAGACTTCAGAATTGTCGGGTAAGGTTACTGTCGATCGTTGTCCGTTAGCATTCACAACCTGACGCATAGCAATCAATCCCTGGACAGGAGCCTTTCTGAGTTTCAACATACTGTAAGTGCCAAAACTGAAAATAAACAAAGCAAGAACAGCTGCATAGCGCATATAGCGCTTACTTCTGATTTTGCGCATAAGTGTTTGAGCTGATTCTTCTTTTTGCAAAGCAGCTATTTCTTCTGCCTCCAGCTTTTTATAAAAAGTGGTCAGTTTCTCACTTAAGATGGGCTGATTAATATCCTTCTCCTGCTCCAACCCAGTCCAGCGCTCTGCCAGCACTTCTTCAAAAAGTTGCTGGGTATGCGGAAGCAGCATTAATTTTTTCATGTCTTCCAGCTCTTGCTGGTTACAATCCTGATTAATGTATTTCCTGATTAAGTTTTTTTGTATAGTATCCGATTGCATTCTAATTGTCGTTCTATGAGTAAAACACAATTAACCGGAGCTACCACCTATGAGAAATGAAAAAAAAACAGAAATTAATAAAATAGTACAGACAAGACTATCAGCAGCGTAAAATCAGCATGTTCGTTTAACTGTTTACGAAAAAAACTAAGCGAGGCCACCATATAGTTTTCAACGGTGTTTACGGAGAGATCCATATTTTGGGCAATTTCAGCGTAACTCATATCCTGATCTCTGCTCAGTTCGTATACTTTACGGCGCTGCGGACTGAGTTGACTAACTTTCTGGCGATAAAAGCTCTCTAATTCTTTGCTGTTGAGTTCATGGTCAACGTCTTTAGAGGTTAATGTAATATGATCCCGGACAAGTTCAAGAGAAACAGTAGGCAATATTTTTTTACGGTAATGGTTATAGATTGCATTCTTTACTGAGCGGTAAAGATAGGCCTGGAGGCTGTCTTCAATGGTTATTTCCCCTTTCTTTTTCCATAATCCCAACATCACGTCCATTACGAGCTCTTCTGCTATACAAGATTCTTTTAGATTTTTCAGTGCGAAATTATAAAGTGAATTATAATAGCGTTTAAAAAGCATATTGTAAGCTGCAGTATTACCACTGCGGTACTTTTCCAGCAAAAGCTTATCAGACAAATCGTTTGTTATTTTTGACATTTGCTAACCAAAGAATCTCTTGGTCGCAAAAGTAATCGGGAAAACACGAGTCTATATTAAGAGAATATTAAGTTATTAAAACGATTTTTAATCTTAATGCTCAGCACTATAATACTGTGTTGTTATAGCTAACGTACCACCGCCAGATGCTGATGTTACTGTCTCTTCTGAATATTTACAATACGTAAGACCATAATATTACCCAAGCTCCAGCTGATTCTTCACTAATTCATAATACTTCCCTCTGGTCCTGGTTAATTCGGCATGAGAGCCAAGCTCTACAATTTCACCCTTTTCCAACACTACAATCTGGGCTGCATTTTTAACAGTACTTAATCTGTGCGCAATTACCAATACGGTTTTACCAATAAAAAACTGTTCCAGATTATCCATTATTGCCCGTTCATTATTGGAGTCCAGTGCATTTGTCGCCTCATCAAAGAAAATGATCTGTGGATTCTTATATACGGCTCTGGCAATAAATAGACGTTGCTTCTGTCCTCCACTTAAATCAACCCCGGTACTGCCCAGTGCTGTGTTATGTTTTTGCGGAAGTGAATCTACAAAATCATCCAGACATGCAATTCTAAGTGCCTGATAAACCCTGTTAATATCTACATTTTTATTACTCATGGCTATATTTTGCGCAATGGATGAACTGTAGATATATCCATCCTGCATAACTACTCCGCACTGGCTTCTTAATTCATCTGTATTAATAGCTTGCAAATTGATATTATCAATAAAAATACCGCCATCCTGGGGCTGATAGAATGATAACAATAACTTCATTAAGGTTGTCTTACCACTACCGCTTGTACCAACAATGGCGGTAATTTTCCCTTTTGGGACAAATAAATTTATTCCCCTGAGCACATAGGGATTGTGAATGCCTGAGTACTTAAAAGAAAGGTTATTTACATCAAATCCTCTGTTTAATTCACCGGGAAAACTAATTTTCCCCTGATCATTTTCATTTGTTTTTAACTGTATTTCATTTAACCTTTCAAAAGAAGTTTTTGCATCCTGATAATCATGAAAAAAATTCATTATATCCTGAATCGGTACAGTGAGCTGGCCAACGATATAACCTATACTAAGCATAACTCCGAAGGTTATAGTTCCGTTAATAACCCAATAAGAACATAAGAAAGTTATAAAAATACTTTTCAGCTGATTGACTGTATTTATTCCGTTCTGCTGCAGCTGGGAAAGCTTCAGATTACTTAGCTTAAAATTGTATAATTTATGTTGTAGTTCCTGCCAGCTATCTACCCTTCCTGATTGTGCATTATTGAGCTTGATTTCAGTCATTCCTGATATTAAATCATTCAGATAATGCCTTTCTTCTATAGCGAGCCCAAATCTAAGGTAATCAAGCTTTCTGCGACGCTCCATAAACATGAAGAACCAAACAAAAGATAAGACTGTAAACAATAAAAAGCTTAAGACAATATATTTATCAAACCAAAAAATCTGTAAAATGTAAACCACTAAAAGCGACATTGAAAAGATAAAGGATACCAGTTTCGTAGACAGGAAAGTTTCAATCCTCGAATGGTCATCTATTCTCTGATAAATATCCGCATGATTCTTTGTATCAAAAAAAGAAATAGGCAGCATCAATAGTTTGATCAGAAAATCAGAGATGATCCCAATACTTAACTTCGTACTCAGTTTTGCCTGAATTAAACTTCTAATATAATTTGTAAGGGTTAAACTCCCAAACAATACAAATTGAAACAGCAGGACTTTCCATATAATATTGATGTCTTTCTTTTCTACCCCCTTATCCGTCATGTACTCAATAGTTCTTGGAATAAGCATGGAAATAAAACTGGCAATCATAATCACCAAAAGAAGAAAGCCTATCTGCTTTGCATGGGGCCTGAGAAAATCAATAAATTGCCAGAATATACTTTTCCCTTCAAAACTGAGCTCTTGTTTAATATAATTGCTTTCTAAGTCAGGCTCTAAAAATAAGGCTATTCCCTTTTCACCTTTGTCCGACCAGCCTTCTATAAATTCTTTTTCAGAAAGAACAGCAAAACCATAGGCAGGGTCACCAATGGTATATTTCCCATCTTTGATCTTGTACAAAACAACATAGTGGTTTTTCCTCCAGTGGATAATACACGGAAAAGGCTGCTTTTCTTTCAAATAGTCTATGGTAGTTTTGAATACTAAAGCTTTAAAGCCTATCTGCTCTGCCCCATACATAATATCCCCGATATTACTGCCCAGGCGCGAAGTATTGCATAACTCTCTTAATTCTGCTATACTGGTTCTTATTTTATAATATTCAGAAATCATTTTTAGACAAGCAGGACCACAGTCCATTAAGTCTAATTGTTTCTGAAAAGGGTACTTATAAAATTTCAGCATTTGAAAGCCCCAAAATAAACCATCGTAATATCAAGGTCCTTACTCCCCAGAGTGGAACCATCGTGAAAACAATTATCAGTTGGGGCTATATAATACTGATAAGGTTTTTGCTGCACCTTTATTACCGGATAATCAGGAAAATGCTGAAAAAAGAACTTTTGTACGTTTGAAATATTAACATTATTTTTTTTAATATCTATTTTCTTTCCGATCATATTTAAAGCCTGTTTCATTGAAAGGTTTACAAATAAAAAAGACCGGGTATTATTTCCTAAATTAATAGAAATCCTGTTTCCGAATTTATGAGCAGTATGTATGGTCATAGTCTGGGTTCCATCATTATGCATCCCCATATATTTAATATCCTGAGGCTTAAAGTCCGGGGGTAGTTTGGTGGTATTACAGGCAACCATTTCTACATTTGGCAAAGTTGTACCAATACAATGAAAGTTAAACGGTTTGTTATCCGCAAGCGGTGATAAAAAGGAATTCAAATTTGAACTTAGCTCTTTTGTTAGTTGCGCATCACCAGAAAATTTCTCAAAGACTTCTTCCCGGCTTTTGGCATTAGCAAGGTCCAACCGCATAAAGCTTTCTTTTAATACTTCTGGAATATCCCCAAGGTAAACAGTATTATAATCGTTTCGCTCCTCTTTTGCCTGTATACTTTTTATTTCTTCAGGATTTAAACCTCTCCAGTCTCTTTTAGGTATATAGGCATGATCTGCGTATTGAGGTGTATAAACCATCCCGTGAAAGTTAACCGGTTCGGTTACCAGATCTGTATGTAATACAGTTCCTGAATTTATATGGATGGCTTCATAACCCTGATTCATCTGGTTATGTATTAAAATTCCTTTTTTTAGCTTCATTCTATCAAATAATAAAATTTCCGTTAATACTTATTTAACTTAAAATCTGAATGCTCCGAAATAGACGATAATGATATCCAGAGCTTTCATTCCAAGCGTAGAGCCATCATGAAAGCAATTATCAGTTGGAGCGATATAATATTGATATGGTTTCTGATCTATTTTAATCACTGGATAATCAGGAAAGTACTCAAAAAAATATTTAGAGATACTGATGATATCAACCTGATGTTTTTGAGTATCCATTTTTTGCTTTAACATATTTAAAGCCTGGGTCATAGTCAGGTTAACAAACAAAAAAGAACGCGTTTCTTTCCCAAGATTGATGGTTAGGCGGTTTCCTGATTTATATAAAGCATAGGGTGATACGTACTTTGTACCATCGTTATGAATACCCATATACTTTTTATCTTGTTCAGTATGGTCAGATGGCAATACGGTAGTGTCACAGGCCACAACTTCTAAGTTTGGCAGATTAGTTCCCAGGTAATGAAACCGGAATGGCTTCCCGTCCGATTTAGACTTTAAAAATTCTTCGGTAGCCTGGTTAATCTCTAAGGTCGCTTCAGGGTTCTCCATAAATTTCCGAAAAACTTCATTCCTGTTTTTACAATTTTCTAAATTCAGTTTTTGCAATGAAGTCTTTAGATTCTCAGGAATATCCCCAATATATATCGTGTTGGAATCAGTGCGTTTATCAGTTGATTTCAATGTTTTAATTTCCTGATCACTTAACTCCCTCCAGTTCCTTTTTGGAGTAAAAGCATCTTCTTCGTAAGACGGAAAAAATGAAAGGTCTTCGTAAATGACTTTGTCCCTATCTTGATCTGTATAGTGCATCACTCCCGAATTGATGGTGATACAATCATAATCTTCACCCGATTGATTATGGAGCATTATACCCTTTTTTATCTTCATATCTTAATTATGTATTCCAGCCCTGTCAAAAACGCCCGTATAAACAATGGTAATATCTATTTCCTTATTACCGAGCGTGGTTGCATCATGAAAAAAGTTATCTGTAGGTGCTATATAGTATTGATAAGGTTTCTGTTCAATTCTGATTACCGGATAATCCGGATAATGCTTAAAAAACAAGTGGGCAATGTTATCCGGATTAACTTCGTTACCAGCTAAACCTGTCTTTTCTTTTACCATGTTAAACACCTGTATCAAAGAAAGATTAGTGAATGCCAGATGCCTGGTTTCTTTACTCAGGTTGATAGAAATACGATTTCCGGATTTATGAGCAGTATGAGGAGTAAAACGCTTACTCTGATCAATATGCAGACCTATATAAATAAATTCCTCATCGATATAATGACAAGTTATAGTTTCCCGATTTGGCATTGCCCTTGTGATCCGATGGAATTTATAGTTTTTAGTGGACGAAAAAGGGTGCAAAAACGTATCCAGCTCCTCATTAATTGTTTTCACTGCTGCTTCATCTTCCTTCATTTTGGGATATACCTGATCCAATTGCGTACACTCCTGTAGTCCGAGTGAAAGAAACGATTCCTTTAAATTCTGAGGTATATCTCCAATGTAAATGCTTCTGCGGAAATCAGTATTCTTCTGATCTGCTATTAAAATCTGCTCTTCAGCAAACTCCAGCTTACGCCACTCCCGTTTTGGGATATATGATCCGCCATGATAGTTCAATCCAGTTTCAATAGTCGCTAGCATTGTTCCATTATTAATGGCTAATTGTTCGGCTATAGTGCTCAGATCACTACAGATATGAAGTCCCTTTTTTAAGTACATAATATAGCGGGCTGCTTAAAAGAAATTAGTTTTTGCTTAACATCACTCTCTATGCCAATCAGAGAAGGCTTTTTGATCTCCTCAATGAGTTCTGAATAAGATAGTTTGTCAGCTTCCATTTTAGCCGTCACCTCAATTGGAAGACTATCAAGAATGTCATTTTGTATAAAACTTAAAATCCTGATAATATCTTTACAGTAAATCGTTGGATTATCAAAGCCGTTATCATTAGCGTATCTGCTGCCTAGAAAACCACCCCCGCAGAAATCATATACCGGGCAGTTCAGACATTGTTCACACACCATATCATGTGCATTATAGTAGACTTCAAAAATATCATCCTCAAAAAGCTCTTCTATTTCATTTTTATGAATATTGAGGTTATTCCTTGTTATCCCCTCATAGCACGCTCTTAATGAATCCACAACTTCTATCCCGCCGTCGGTTTCTATAACTGCTACTCCGTTCTTCTTTTTTCCGAAAGCCTGGTTCCCTACATTTTCTTCTCCCGCAATCATTTCGATCAGGGTTTCAAAAAATCTGATGGCAGGCCTGTTTTTGTCTCTTTTCCAGATGATAAAAAGTTCAATCAGCCAGTCAGCATATGGTGTGTAATCGTCCTCACCAAACCTTTCTGCATCAAACCCGTCAGGGAGCTTATCATAATGGCCATCAGGCAACAGTAAATTCAAACTTCCTACATTAAGTTCTTTAAGTTCCTGATAAAACTCCCGGGTGGGGATATTGGTATTCATCACCATGAGTATACCCATCAGGCCATTTTCCCTGCCTAATTTAACTGCCTCTGCAACCTGATTATAAGACCCTTTTCCATTATGAAACACACGGAAGGCATCGTGATACGCTTTAGGACCATCTATACTAATCCCGATCTTAACGCCATTAGCTTTAAATAAGTCATACCACTCTTTATCCATTGTCACCCCATTGGTCTGGATAGTAAAACCAAATTCAATTTCCGGTGAAGTCTCTCTAAAAATATTTATACATGTTTTGAAATATTCCTTACTCAGTAAAAGTGGTTCTCCTCCGTGAAATACTAGCTGAACATAATCTATACCTGCGTTTTTACAATAGGACTTCAAACGTTCAGAAAATACAGTGACCGTTTCTAAAGACATGAATTTAGGCTGCTTCAGGTAGGTTTGATCTCCTAAATTGTACATATAGCAATACGAACAATTAAGGTTGCAACGACTTGCAATCTTAAGCACATAAGAGGTTACTTTTTCCATTATTAAATAGAGTTCAGGTTATTTCAAGGTTTTGGGGTTCAGTCTTAAGCTTCCATAAAATATAGATAGCCAATTAGCTAAAATTGGCTATCTATGAAATCAATTAGCCAATTGCCTGTAAGAATGTGTCATGCTTATCATAAGCAGACGCTTTCGAACGCAAATTGCTAACGGCAACAACTGAGCAGCCAGAACTTACTCCGCCAAAAATGGCTTTGTAAAGATCTAATTGTTCGTTTTCTGAAGAATTAACAGCATCGTTAAGGATACTTTTTTCTTCCTGGCTTGATGCGATTTTTGCATTTTTTTTCATGGAATTATGGTTTAAGGTTGAAAATTAGCCATCAGTAAGGACATGGCGGCCGCCCTTTCACTTATATATTTATTGAAATGAAACAAGAGAATAGATTTTATTTAACTAACTCAATTACATTGTTCTTTGCTTGACATCCTCATACCCCGGATCCCGGTCTCTTTTATCTTTCACAGTTGATTTCCCAAAACTAAAGCTCACTGAAAGTGCCACACTCCGGGTATCATAATAGTTTCGATCCCTAATGATGAGCTCATTCAGCTTGACTTTATACCTGTCCTGATTGCTCTTAAAAAAATCCTGTCCCGATAAGGTAATGTTCCAGGAACCTATTGATTTTCTCAATCTGACTTCAGTTTCCAGCCTGTTTCCTATTTCCGTATTTACAATGGTCACAGGAAGTGTATTGTTAGCAATTACAGTACAGCTAAGTCCTCTTTTCTTTGATATAGTAAATGTTTGATTTGTCGAAATACTAAAAAGAAAAGATCTGTTATCGATAGTTACATCACCAGCATAAGATCCTTTTGACACTACATATCCTGTTAATGTTGTTGCTGTTAATTTCCACCATGGAAACAGCTGACTGTAATAGGTTATTGTATTTGAAAAAGCATACTTGTTGCCATAGTTCACTTTCTTATTGGCAATCACATTTTCTGAAGGATTATATGGAAGTGCATAAAATTCATCCAGCAGCTGACTGGCAGCAAACTGAATTGAATAAGTACCTGTTTTATTGCTGAAAGTATGGCTTAGCTCCTGCCTGTAATACTTCGATGGTAATAAAAAGGGATTTCCTTCAAAGTAAGTCTGGTCAGTTGTATAAGTTCTGAATGGATTAACATCCCAAAAACCAGGCCTGGTTATTCTACTGGATAAAGCCAGAACAAATGTCTTTTCTTTTGCTGTAGTATATTTTAAAAAGGCCGTTGGGAAAAAATTAGTGTAATTTCTATCTACTGCCTTTACACTTTCAAGCCAGCCTTTTGCAATCGTATTTTCAACCCTTAACCCCAGCTGATAAGACCACTTTGTGTTTACAGTACGATTCAGAATAGCATAAAGTGCATTTATGTTTTCATTATATTTGAACAGATTACTTGTTTTAGGGTCTTTTACCCAAACATCTTCAGCAACTCTATCCTCAAAAAGCAAATTATTGTTGATTTTTGAGAAGGATGTTTTTGCACCAAAATCAAAGGAAGTATTCTTATTGGCAGGCCATTCAAAATCAACTTTAAGAGACTGATTACTGATGTTTTGAGGTGATGAACTTCTAAACCAATCCTGAATATATAAGGATTGATTCGTTAACAGATCCAGTGCGTCAGTTTTACTTATTGAATTGTTTTTTGATCTATATTCCAGGGCATCAAAATCAATGCTGATCTGTTTCCCTGAAGAATCTAGTTTACCCTGATAATTTAAGTTAAGGGAATAAGTTTGCGAATTTAATTTATCCTTGTTATTAGTAAGACTAAGTGAGTCAACATTGCTAAAATAATCACGTCTGAAAGCATCACGTGTCTCTTGATGCCAGCTCCCTGCATAATCAAATAAAAGCCCTACAACATTGTTAGCATTAATCTGATGGTCTATTCCCAAGTCACCCCCAGGAGACAAATCCTGAAAATCATTTAAAGAATTAACACTTCTATGTATTAAATTATCGGAAGAACCTGCGGGGTAATCAATATCCTTTTTAAGTTTAGGTTTCCTGCTCCTGTTACTCATGTACAAATCAGTGAATATATTCCATTTTCCTTTTCGATTATTCAGATAAACACTTCCTGCTTCAGAGTTAACTGCAGTTTGTCTGGTACTTAATACTGCGTTTCCGAGAAGCCCTTCTTCTTTATTTTTTTTGGTAAGGATATTGATAATTCCGGCACCACCTTCCGCATCGTATTTGCTCGGGGGTGTTGTAATGACTTCAATTGCCAGCAGGTTATCTGATGGAATACTGCTCAGGTAATTTTTTAAGGCATTTCCTGTAAGTACCTTCCGTTTATTATTGATGTATACGATTGCGCCAGAGGTACCGCTAATTTGAATTGTACCGTCAGATGAAACGTTTACCAGAGGAGTTTTTTCTATAACATCCCAGATATTATTCCCAAAAATAAGATCTGTTTCGGCAACATTAAATCGAAGACGATCAATCTGTCTTTCAAAAATTGGCTTTTTAGCTCTTACTGTTACTTCTTTTAAATTCTGTATGTTCTGATATTGCACACTAATCAATGTATCAGCATTGATATTGGCCGATATTACTGTGTCTTTATAAGCGACGTACTTAAACAGGAACTTATAGCTTCCTTTGTTAATGTTTTTAAATTGATAATGCCCAAGACTATCAGTAATTGAATTGCCGATAACAGCAGATCCCAGCTGAAGGCTGACTACCACTAATTCTAAGGGTTTTCTTTTATCATCTGTCACCCTGCCCTTGATTGATACCTGTGCAAAAACTGCAAAAGAACAAAAAACAAGGAATATAGTCTGAGCGATTTTAATCATATTAACAGCAGTAGATTTCATGAAATTAATAGCTTATATATTAGATATTGAGATACATAACCCGATTGTATACAAATGTATCAGGGCACCAAAGCCATTTTCCTTTAACTTCATTAATTTCATCCGGTTAGTTTTTATTAAACTAATTCGATAAAACAGAAATTGGAAATATTTTGGATGAACAGGGATTAATACGCTATAGAAAGGCAGATTTTCAGGATAAAAATATTCTGAGCAGTGATTACAATTTGCGTTTTGCTTTCAGTAGATTTTGATTTACAAATACATTGAAATCCTTTTTGTAATGATCACCTACTGTAATCTTTCTTCCATTATTTAATGTAATTGTATTTCCGTCAATATATTCGATGTGTCTATTGTTAAGAATAAAGCTTCTGTGAAACTGTTCAAAACCTCTTGCTTTAGTCAGCCTGTTTGAAATCTCCATTAAAGAGATATAAGTAAGAATACTTCTGTCAACTGTATAGACCATCACATAGTTAAGTTTACTTTCAATCATCACGATATCATCATAGCGGATCTTAACCAGTTTCAAATCGTCGTCTTTACTTTTTATAAAAAAAAAGTCCTGATCAGAAGAAATTCTGGCAAAATCTGAATCTGGGATTGAAGGAGGAAATAATTTATGGATTGCAGTTAAAAATTTAGCGAAGGAATAAGGCTTTAACAAATAGCCATCAGCCTGGACCTCAAAAGCTTCATATCCATATTGAATGTGCGCAGTGGTTATCAGTAATTTATCAGTTTTTGCTCTGATTAATCTGGCGAGATCTATTCCTGATATTTCCGGCATGTCAATATCAAGCAATAGCAAATCAATTGGACCGCCCCTGGCAATTTCTTGTAATGCATGTATAGGATCAGTATAACTCGCAATTAATTGCAATTCCGGAATCTTTATAAGATAATTCTTTAAGCCCTCTACAGCATGAGGCTCATCATCAATAATTACACACTTATACATTATACTGTCTTAAAACTCTAAGATAGTATAAAAAGCATTTCAGGCAAGTGTTTACACACTTGATTAACAACAAATAGATAATTAGTTATAAAAAATTTTTATAAACGAATTTTACTGTGCTTTTGAAATTCGTAATTTGAATATGTTTACTAAAACGTATCAATCTGACTATTTTACGATAAAAAAATTATGGATCAAGTCATAAACTCGTGGATCAGGGATTAAATTTCAAGTTTTGGGTTTGATATTTTCTGAGTTCAAAGCAGCTGGTTACGATTCTTTAATCAGCTGATTACTTCCTGATTTTATAGTTCAGTTTATCCTTATTAAACGCTCCTGATTACTTTGATAAGAGATCGGTCAACGCTTCAGCGGAATTCTTAGCGGGAGGAAAGATCCTGATTTTTCCAGGCTGGCTACTTTGACGAAAGTGCTCTGATGCCTTTGGGCTTCCATTGTTTGTTTCCTTTTGCCCGGTACAGAACTTTTGAAACAACCTGTACGCCAAACTGCTGCTTTAAAAATGAAATCGCCCAGGATTCCCTTTGAAAATTTACCCGTTAAACTTCCCATAATAAATATCTTTTCACCAATGTAAGCCATTCGCGTTAAAGATTATCCTGATGCGTAAAAAATGGCCGTAATTGTCCGCAGCTGTCTGCAATTGTCCGTGGATTAGTCAAAGGGAAAATTATAATTTCATTCATCTTCAACTAGTTATGGTTTGGTTGTGCCTGAGTGGTGGTCGGGATGACACCAGGTTGAGAACGGGCTTGAACTATGGCAAGTCCAAGTCATTTCAACTAGTTGTTTTGACTTGGACTTGCCATGCTCTCACGTTACTTTAGCATTGCTCTTACCCTAACGAGTACCCGACCAGTACTCGGACAGTACCCGGGCAGTACCCGGACGATATAGCTTTATGATTTAGCTATTTTGAATTTATTTACGAACAGCCCGGCCTTGTTTCCCCTGAGTCATTCCCAGGCAAATTGAAAGCTTTCAGCGCAACTTCCACAGGCATAAGAGCATCCGTGACAGCAAAGACTTTCCGTTTAGCGTGTCAAAATTTATGCTTAAAAAATGAGCCTGCTCCAAAAGTTTATGACTTGATTCTAAATTAGAATCAAATCAACAAAAAAACCTTTGAAAGCAAAAAAGCTTCAGATTTCTCTGAAGCTTTTAGAAGAAGTGGTGTGGGCCGGGATCGAACCGGCGACACAAGGATTTTCAATCCTTTGCTCTACCGACTGAGCTACCGCACCATCTTATTTCAACATGTTTAACCATGTTCCCCTCGGTTGGGAGTGCAAATGTAGTTTCTTTTTTCGAATTGCAAAACTTTTTCTGAAAATAATTTAAAAACGCCTCAGAATTATTTAAAACGGCTCTAAATTTGAAATAATTATGCAAGCATAGTATTTTTTCTGTGCTAATTATTTTAACTTAGCATGACTGTAAAAGATTAACCAAATAATGATTTCACAAATTCTATTTATAGCAATCACCTTAGCGGCTATCGCCTTATTCAGCTTCAACCTGAAAAAGGTCATCCGTAACATCAGAATTGGTAAAGCGGCAGACCGTACCGACCAGCCTCAAAAAAGATTGATGACCATGATCAGAGTTGCCCTTGGGCAAAGCAAGATGGTAGTACGTCCAATTCCGGCTGCACTGCATTTTGTAGTCTACATTGGTTTTGTGATTATCAATATCGAAGTGCTCGAAATTATGATTGATGGAATGTTTGGCACTCACCGCGTGTTTGGAGGGCTGGGCAGTTTGTATAACTTTTTGATAGGCTCATTTGAGATCCTGGCTTTAGGGGTATGGGTTGGTTGTGCTATTTTCCTGATCAGAAGAAATATTTTAAAACTGAAAAGATTAAACAGTCCTGAATTGAAAGGCTGGCCAAAATCTGATGCGAATTATATCCTGATTACAGAAATTTTGTTAATGACTGCATTTCTGTTGATGAATGCAGCGGATGCTAAATTGCAAGCTTTAGGTGCACATCATTATATCACAGCAGGCGCTTTCCCTGTGAGTCAGTTTCTGCAAAATATATTACCAGGGAATGAAAGCAGCCTGATTGCTATAGAAAGAGGTTGCTGGTGGTTTCACATCATCGGTATTTTTGCCTTCCTGAACTACTTACCTTATTCCAAACATTTCCATATCCTGTTTGCCTTTCCAAATACTTATTTCTCTAATCTGGAGCCAAAAGGTGAATTTACGAATATGCAAAGTGTAACCAATGAGGTTAAAGCCATGCTTGATCCATCCTTCACTCCTGTTGAAGCAGAGGCCGGCCGTTTTGGTGCAAAAGACGTTAATGATCTCTCATGGATAAATCTGATGAATGCTTATACCTGTACCGAATGCGGACGTTGTACTTCGGTATGTCCTGCCAATATAACGGGCAAACTGCTTTCTCCACGTAAAATTATGATGGATACCCGTGACCGCATGGAAGAAGTAGGTAAAAATATTGATCAGACAGGCAATGGTTTTGAAGATGGAAAATCACTGATTGACGATTATATCACCAGAGAAGAATTATGGGCTTGTACAAGCTGTAATGCTTGTGTAGAGGCTTGTCCTATCAATATAGATCCTCTTGCAATTATTACAGACCTGAGAAGGTATGCGGTAATGGAAGAGTCTCAGGCTCCTGCAAGTATCAATGCGATGCTTGGAAACATTGAAAACAATGGTGCGCCATGGAAATATTCTCCGGCAGATCGTTTGAACTGGGCAAAAGAAAGTTAAATTTTAATCTATTACTCAAGCTGAATAATGAGCGAGAAACTAAATATAGAAGTGCCTACTATGGCAGAAATGATTGCCAGGGGTGAAGAACCTGAAATTTTATTCTGGGTAGGCTGTGCAGGTAGTTATGATGAACGCGCACAAAAAACAACCCGGGATATTTGCAAAATCCTTCACCATGTAGGCATTAAATATGCCGTATTGGGAACAGAGGAAAGCTGTACAGGCGATCCTGCTAAACGTGCTGGAAATGAATTCCTGTTCCAGATGCAGGCGATGACCAATATCGAGGTATTGAATGGTTACCATATCAAAAAAATCGTAACTGGCTGTCCGCATTGCTTCAATACCATCAAAAATGAATATCCGGGTTTAGGTGGTAATTATGAAGTTATTCACCATACTCAGCTGATTCAGGACCTGATCAACGAGGGCAAGCTGAAAGCTGAAGGAGGCGAAAGTTTTAAAGGTAAAAAAATCACTTATCATGACCCTTGCTATTTAGGCCGTGGTAATGGTATATATGAAGCACCCAGAAAAGCATTAGAGGTTCTGGATGCACAACTGGTGGAAATGAAACGTTGCAAGTCTAATGGTCTTTGCTGCGGTGCAGGTGGTGCGCAGATGTTCAAAGAACCAGAAAAAGGAAACAAAGACATCAATATCGAGAGAATAGAAGAAGCATTGGAAACTAATCCAAGTATTATTGCAGCAGGTTGTCCTTTCTGTATGACTATGCTTAGTGATGGTGTTAAAATGAAAGATCAGAATCAAAATGTCCAGGTATTAGATATTGCAGAAATTACCGTACGAGCAAATGGGTTGTAATCCCCTTTTTATTACCTCGATAAATTCTGGCAGTAATGGCAATTGTTATTACGTAGGTAATGCACAGGAGGCCGTACTGATCGACGCCGGAATATCCTGCCGGGAAACCGAAAAACGGATGCTGCGTCTGGGTTTATCTATGGGCAAGGTGAAAGCTATCTTCATCTCGCACGAACATGGTGACCACATCCGTGGTTTAACTGTAATGGCGAAAAAATATCGTATTCCGGTTTATATCACTCCCGGAACAATTGGTAACAGCAAGCTGGAACTACCAGAAGATTTAATCCATTCATTCTTTAGCCACCAGGTAATCCAGATCGGATCATTGCAGGTCACTTGTTTTCCTAAAATTCATGATGCAGCAGAACCACATAGCTTCATGGTTTCGTGCGGGGACATTAAAGTTGGCGTGTTTACCGATCTTGGTGTAGTCTGCGAACAGCTTACCCTGCATTTCAAACAATGTGATGCAGCTTTTCTGGAAGCGAATTATGATGAAGATCTTTTACATCATGGTAATTATCCCTATTACCTCAAAAAAAGGATTAGTGATGGTTTTGGTCACCTGAGCAACAAACAAGCCTTAGAACTGTTCACAACATCCCGCCCGGCCAAGCTGACACACCTGTTGCTTTCACATTTATCAAAAGACAATAACAATCCAGGTTTAGTAGAAAATCTGTTCAAAGAACACGCACAGGATACGGTAATTGTTGTTGCTTCGCGCGATATGGAAACTCCGGTATTTACTATTGGCGGACCTTCCGGCTCATCTGCTGGAATTTCTCCATTAGCTGATTCAACTCCTCTGGTTCAATATTCTTAAGTGGTATGGCCATAAAAGTGGCCATGCTATCAATATCATTACCTTTTGTATCATTATAAGTCTGCACAATAACATCGTCCCCCTTGGTACGTAAAATTAAGCTCCCGGATTGTGCTGTCCCGGCATAATCCAAATCCTTGTATTTTAAAAAGTTAAAAGAGAAATATTCTATCTTTCCATTGTTAAAAAAACATTTATAACGACAGAATCCACTGTTAGTAATCCGTAGTTCGTACTTCTTTATACTCCCTCCTTTAGCTTCTTTATTGTAGTGATCTTCTAATTTTTGCTGAACATATATCGCTTCTTCTTCTGTTGGGCTATAGGATGAAAAGGAAAGAAAAACAGTACATAACAGCGTATAAGCACTAATTTTCAAGAAGATTGTAAACTTTTTCATCTCAATTGCTATTTGGGTAAATCAATTTAAATAAAATGTTAAATTTGTGATATGAGTTTTTCTCCACAATCAAAAGTTTGGATCTATCAGAGCGATCGTGAATTCAGTGACCAGGAGGTTAGTGCAATTCAACAACAATTGGACGGTTTTACTGCACAATGGAAAGCCCATGGCCACCAGTTACAGGCAAAAGCAGAAATCAGGTACAATTATTTTATTATTTTCACCGTAGATGAAGCCACAGCTGGTGCTACTGGTTGTTCTATTGATGCTTCAGTACGCATCATTAAGGGAATTGAAACTGAATATGGAGCCGATTTATTCAATCGCTTTAATATGGCTTACAAAGTTGACGATAAAGTAATTGTTGTCAATAAGGAAGATTTCGAAACACTGATCAGCATTAAGCATGTAACCCCGGATTCTATTGTATTTAACAATATGGTTCAGACATTGGAAGATTTCCAGACGAAATGGGAAGTTCCTTTCAAAGATAGCTGGCACAATAAAGTTTTCGCGGATTTACTTTAACCCGCGAAAACCTTATGATCAGCACCAGACTTACTTAAATTTTAGAGGTCCAAGGTTTCTTATATTTCTCATAATCAGATATTGCCTGTGTCTGATATATAATGTTGGATGTAAAGGCGTCCAGCGTAATGGATTAGGGAAACAGGCTACAATCAATGCTGCTTCTGATCTGTTCAGATTTCTGCATGATTTTCCGTAATAACTTTGTGAAGCGGCTTCCGCACCATATATTCCATCTCCCATTTCAATCACATTCAGATACACTTCCAATATCCGCTGTTTGCTCCACATCATTTCAATCAATACCGTAAAGTAGGCTTCAAAACCTTTACGTACCCAGGATCTTCCGGGCCACAAAAATACATTTTTAGCGGTTTGCTGTGAGATCGTGCTCCCACCTTTAACTTTAGTGCTATCTCCTTTATTAGCACTATATGCCCTGCCAATAGCTTTCATATCAAAACCCCAGTGGTGAACAAATTTCTGGTCTTCACCAGCAATAGCCGCACGCTTAATCTGGTCTGACATTTCACTGAGTTTTACCCAGTCTTTCTCTGTTTTAAAAGTCTTTCCATCAGACTTGCGTTCAATATTGCGCAAGATCATCAGAGACGTAAAAGGCGGATTAATGAACCGGTAAGCCAAAACCCAGAGGATTGTACTCAGGAAAAACCACAAAATACATTTCCCTATTAATATTGGTAAATTCCTGAAGTCGAATTTTCTCTTTTTAGTGTTTTTGCCACGTTTTACAGCCATTGCTCAAAGGTAAATAAAAATAGAGATTTGTCATGTCAGTGCATATATTTAAAGCAGAATAAACATTCAGTGTATTTACTTGTTTTTAATTAAAACAATACAATATGGAAGCGAATAAAGTAAAAAAAATACACGATTATGGTCAAAGTATCTGGCTGGACTTTATTGACCGTGACATTATCAAATCTGGCAAATTAAAAGAACTGATTGAAATTGATGGCGTGAGGGGGCTAACTTCTAATCCGGCTATATTTGAAAAAGCGATTAGCAGCAGCTCTGATTATGATGCTGATATAGCTGAGCTCTCAAAAGAGAAAATAAGTAACGAAGATATTTTTTACCGTCTTGCAATTAAAGACATCCAGCAGGCAGCAGATTTATTATTGCCGGTATATAATGAAGAAGTAGAAGGTGCGGATGGTTATGCAAGCCTGGAGGTTTCCCCACTCCTGGCACTAGATACCGAAGGAACAATTAAGCAGGCCTTACACCTTTGGAAAGAAGTAAACCGCAAAAATGTGATGATTAAGATTCCTGGTACTCAACCAGGTTTAGCAGCCATTAAGAAATCAATCTCTGAAGGACTGAATATCAATGTGACCTTACTATTTGGTCTGGAGCGCTATAAACAAGTAACAGATGCTTATCTGGAAGGATTGGAAGAACGTGCAGCAAGAAATGAGAGTATTAAAGATATTGCATCAGTGGCCAGCTTCTTTTTAAGCCGGATAGATGTACTCGTTGATCCTATCCTGGAAGAAAAACATCTGGGGGAATTAAAGGGCGAAGTTGCCATCGCTTCTGCAAAAAAAGCATATGAGATCTATCAGCAGGTTTTCAGTGGAGAAAGATGGGAAAAACTAGCTGCCCTTGGCGCTAAACCTCAGCGTTTGCTTTGGGCAAGTACAAGTAGTAAAAATCCTGCTTTTAAGGATACTAAATATGTAGAAGCGCTGATTGGCCCCAATACAGTAGATACCATCCCTATGGAAACGCTGGAAGCTTACCGCGATCATGGTGACCCGGAAAGCCGCCTTGAAATTGATCTTGATGGCGCATCTGCTATACTGGCACAATTACGTCATGAAGATATTGATCTGGCCAAACTTACCCAGCAGCTGGAGGATGAAGGGATAGAAAAATTCAATGCTCCTTATGAGAAATTATTAAATGCAATTGAAAAGCAAAAACAATTGGCTTAATAGCTAGATTTGCGATTACATTCAGATCAAAAAAAATGAAGTTTACAGCATCAAGGCTCTCAGAGGGAAACAAGGTTTTTCCGGCAGAAATCTATTTAGAAGAAAACAGTATTGAAATAAAGGTACCAGGTTTATTTAGCGGAGACTCTAAATATCTGAATTACGAAGATATTACTTCGATTGAGGTTGACTCTCCAATGATTGGATTTGCGACTTTACGCTTATTTGTGAATGGCAATAAAGTAGAAATTCACGGTTTCTCTAAAAAAGACATCAAAGAGATCCGGAAATTAATTGATGAAAACAGATCTAAAAGAAGAAGAATTTAAAGCATAAAAAAAGCGTTCCGATAACCGGAACGCTTTTTTTATATTCGTTTAAGATGAGATTACTCAGCTACAACTGCGAAAGGAACTTTAACTTTCACTTCTTTGTGTAAGTTTAAGTTAGCGATATATTCACCAACAAATTTAGGTTCAGTTTCGAAAGTGATACGGCGACGGTCAACATCAAAACCTTGTTGTTTTAATGCATCAGCAATCATAATAGTGTTTACTGCACCAAAGATTTTACCAGTTTCACCAGCTTTAGCACCGATACTCAATTTAACATCAGCTAAACGAGTTGCGATACCTTCAGCATCTTTCTTAATTTTATCTTGTTTAAACGCTGCTTGTTTTAAGTTCTCTGCTAATACTTTTTTAGCAGATGGAGTAGCTAAAGCACCGAATCCTTGTGGGATAAGGTAGTTACGTCCGTAACCTGGCTTTACGTTTACAATATCATCTTTCTCTCCAAGAGATTTGATGTCCTGTTTTAATATAATTTCCATGTTCAGCTCTTATTTTAATTGGTCAGCAACGAAAGGTAACAAACCAATGTGGCGAGAACGTTTAACCGCTTGAGCCACTTTACGTTGAAATTTCAATGAAGTACCGGTTAAGCGGCGGGGTAAAATTTTACCCTGATCATTGATGAATTTTAACAAAAAGTTTGCGTCTTTATAATCAATATATTTAATACCATTCTTTTTGAAACGGCAATATTTTTTTCTGTTATCGTCCACTTTTGGAGCGGTAACATATTGTATCTGATCTTTAGCCATTATGCTGCAGCCTCCTCTTTCTTAGGTTTTTTGTTAAAAGCACCACTGCGTTTCTTCTCATTATAAGCAACCGCGTGACGGTCTAATCTAATGGTAAGGAAACGAAGAACACGCTCATCGCGTTTTAGTTCTAATTCCAATTTGTTAATTAATTCACCTGAAGATTTGTATTCTGTAAGGTGGAAAAATCCGCTTGCTTTTTTTTCAATCGGATACGCTAATTTTCTCAAACCCCAATTGTCCTCTTGAACAATTTCGGCACCGCTGTCAGTGATGATTTTGCTGAATTTCGCTAATGCTTCTTTCGCAACTTCTTCTGACAACAACGGGGTTAGAACGATAACAGTTTCGTACTGATTCATTGTTATGATTATTTTATGTTAAATCCTGTGTTAAACAGGGATGCAAACTTAGGAATAATTTTCTACAATTCAAAACATTTAAAGCTTGCCAAACAGGTAATTAACACTAATCCGGTAGCGTTGCCTATTAATATCGTAATTCGTAACCTTTTGAAAATTCAATGCTAAAATGAACAAATTACTTTAACGCCAATACTTCTTCCCATTCCCTGTATCCCGTTATATCCATTCGGTGAATGCTCATCATATTCAAAATATTTGAGTCTGCTTAAATTAGATTGATAAGTCTCATTCCATAAATTGTTGACCTGTACCTGCACTTGCAGCGGATGTTTTTTTGAATAATTAATTGTTGCTCCGGCAGCTACATTAAAAAGCAAATAAGATGAAGTGGCAGTTTCTGTATTATTCAGTGCTAAATAGCGATCCTGCGCTCCATTATATTCAGCTTCTGCTCTGAAATTCATTCCTGAAACCAGTTTGGAATTAAGTTTGATATCCTGACTGATGCTGCTCAATAACCGTAAAGGTGGAATTAGGGGTAAATACTCCCCACCTGTCTTCTTATCTTTATATATCGCTTTCCTATTAAATCCATAAATCATAGAAAGTGAATTATCAAATGAAAATCCTTTCCACGATTCCGGATGAAGATTAAATGTGGTTTCAAACCCATATAGCTGCGCAGATGACTGCTGATACTGATAAGTTTTATCTCCCTGTGCGCTGACAATCGGATTTCCACCCCCATCAAGCAGCTGGCTTAAATAAATATAATTTTGTATATTATTATTGAAAATACTAAATGACATAGATAAGTCTTTCAGTGTAATATCTGCACCAATATCTTCCTGTAAAGAGAACTCAGGTTTGAAATCCCGGTTTCCCAAATAAATAATATGTGCACCAGGATCCAACCCATTAGAAGCAAATTCTGTAATACTCGGCGCACGATATCCTCTGGCAATATTAGCTTTTAAACTAACCTGATCATTTAATTGATAAGTAGTTCCTAAACTTAATGAGATCCCTCCGAAAGATTTGTTAAAAGCAGGGAATTGCAAATTTGCCTTTGCATCTTCAGCAGGCGAAACATGCTGACCAAAACCCGTCTGTGCATTGGTTGAAGTATAAAAATCATTTGCCTTTAAATAACGCAGATCAGACCTGATCCCACCTCCGATCGTCCAGCTTTCATATTTCCATTTGGCAAACAGATAAGCTCCTGCATCAAACAAACTATAATCCGGAATCGGGAAATCTGTTGCATTCTTATTTAAATTATTCTGATACATCCCATTTACACCGAAAGTGAATTCAGTATTTAATATTTTAGGCGCATTGTATTTTACGCCGTAATTTAGGGTATTTAACCTGACAAACATACCCGCCTGATCTGGCATTGTCGGGTGATTATATTCTCTGCGAATGTTTTGCTGAAAACCTAACATCACATCAATATCCCCTTCACCAACCGTATAATGATTATTACTATAAATACGGTAATGTTGAATATGCTGATGTAAAGGACTCATTGCATAAGAATTTAACAGCGCATCAGAAACAATGGGACGGTTCTTAATCTCATCCAGGTCTCCCTCATAAATTTGATGTGTAAATTTTCTGGTGAGCGAATCACGGCTGCCATCAGGAATTCCCTGAATATTATCGTAAAGAGTCAGGTTAAGTGTGGAATTACCTTTACTGGTCTGATAACGAACGGTACCAGAAGCATTTGTTTCTCTGAATCCTGTGTTATAGACCCTTCCATCGATTGCGTTACTATAATTTTTGGCGATGCGATAAGAACCGCGCAGTGCAAAAGACCAATGATTTTTCGAATAAAACAATCCTATTCCATTTCCAATCAAGCCATTATTACTCTGATATTCAGATAAGACCTTCCCATGTAAAAGACCATCATCAATTCCAGGCATAGCGGACATCAGGCTGACCACACCAGCAAGTGCATCACTGCCATACATCAAACTTGCCGGCCCCTTGATGACTTCAGAACGTTCAATATTATAGGCATCGACCTCAATACCATGTTCATCTCCCCATTGCTGACCTTCCTGACGAATTCCATCATATAACGTCAGCACCCTGTTGTAACCAAGTCCTCTGATAAAAGGTTTCGAAATATTGGGTCCTGTTTTTACGGCATTAAGTCCAGGAACATTTCTCACCAGTACATCTATAATATTACTTTCTGAAGATTGTTCTATCTTCTTTTTAGAAACAGATACAATAGGAACCGGATTTTCTTTCGTAAGGGTTGCTCTGGAAACACCTGTTACAACAACTTCATTCAGCGCATCCGACTTTGTAGCTAATAATATTTCATAATATTTTTTATTGGTATCTATTGATATCGAGTCTGGTTTATATCCGAGGTAAGAAATTAAAAGTTTTCCACCATTTTTTTGCTGAGGAACAGCTAATTTGAATTTCCCCTGCTGATCAGCAACAGCAGATCTTTTAGAATTTTTGAGTTTTATAGTACTTCCCCCGATAGCTTCATTGCTATTGACATCTTTAATTACACCGGAAATTTCTATGTCCTGCGCCATGCTCTTAAGAGAAAATAGCAGAAACAAAATGAGCAACAATCGTTTAAATATTAGTTTTAGCATAATCGTAATGTAGTCTTAGTTTCAGCAAATCTAACAAATTAGATTAAACTAATTTTAATAATTATACATTTCTAAAAATAAAACACAAAGAAGCTAATTCTAATCAAAACTCAGGATGGCGGCTATAATCATATCTGGTTCATTTTATTTTGTTCAAAATCCCCTCTGCTCCATAAAAATTTTATAATTTCGCAGTGAAAT
The DNA here is from genome assembly GCF_040822065.1 of Pedobacter sp. WC2423. Lineage (NCBI taxonomy): Bacteria > Pseudomonadati > Bacteroidota > Sphingobacteriia > Sphingobacteriales > Sphingobacteriaceae > Pedobacter > Pedobacter sp. WC2423. The sequence continues at coordinate 4,802,961 of NZ_CP162005.1, read as the reverse complement.
GGAAAATTTTATTGTCTCGGCCCGTAAGTATCGTCCAGCAACGTTTGAAACCGTTGTAGGGCAAAATCACATTACCGGAACTTTAAAAAATGCGATTAAAAATAATCAGCTGGCCCAGGCATTCCTTTTTTGCGGACCAAGGGGGGTAGGTAAAACAACCTGTGCAAGGATCCTTGCGAAAACAATTAACTGTACCAATTTAACCAGTGAGGTTGAAGCCTGCGGAACCTGCGAATCATGTGTTTCATTTCAAACTGGTCATTCTTTCAACTTTCATGAACTGGATGCCGCATCTAATAATTCAGTTGACGATATACGTAGCCTGATTGAACAGGTTCGTATCCCGCCACAAGCTGGTAAATACAAAATTTATATTATAGATGAGGTTCACATGCTTTCTGCAAATGCATTTAATGCGTTTCTGAAAACATTGGAAGAACCACCTTCTTATGCCATATTTATACTGGCAACAACAGAAAAACATAAAATCTTACCAACCATCCTTTCGCGTTGTCAGATTTTTGACTTCAACAGGATCCAGGTAGATGACATTTCCAGTCACCTGAATAAGATTGCTATCCGTGAACAAATTACTGTAGAAGCAGACGGGCTGCATATTATTGCCCAAAAAGCAGATGGTGGTTTACGGGATGCATTATCGATGTTTGACCAGATTGTAAGTTATACCAATAAAAACCTGACTTATAAAGCTGTAATCGACAACCTCAATATTCTGGATTATGATTACTATTTCAAGTTAACAGCATACCTTAACAATGCAGAGGTAAGTTTAGCACTCGTATTATTTGATGAAATTCTGAACAATGGTTTTGATGGGAATAATTTCATCAATGGACTTGCAAGCCATCTGCGGAATTTATTAGTCAGCAAAGATCCGCAAACAGTAAAACTACTGGAGGTTAGCGAAAATATTAAACAGAAATATATCACGCAAAGTCAGCAGATACAAGTATCGTTTATTCTTACGGCACTCAACTTAGCTAACCAGTGTGATCTTACCTATAAAAACAGCAAGAATCAGCGGCTGCAAGTTGAACTGGCATTGATCAAGATGTGTCATATTCCGTCAGTCCTGCAACTCGCACAACTACCCCATAGCATCTCTACAACAGCAACTGACACAGATCAGACTAAAAAAAAAACTGATGTAAAAACTGCACCCGCAGTGCATGTGGAAAGGCCTGAGCCTCTGCCACCTCCTGCAGGAATGACTGCTAAACCTGTAGAAACACCTGTTAAGGCTATTCCATCAATACCACCAGTTATCCCGGCTGAGGCTGGCCGCGTTTCAGTAACTCCTAACCTTAATTCTGTCAATAAGATTGCATTAAAACCTAATCCTTTAGGAAATGTGGCAGGAGGAACGCTGATTCCATCCCTTACAGCACTTACAAATGCAAACGGCGGTATAGAGAGTGATGAACCAAAATTTGTATTCGGTGAAGAGAAAGAACCATTTACCCATGAGGAGCTGATGGTACTGTGGAAAGAGTATATACAAAAGGTTAAGGAAGAAAATAAAATTAACTTCTATACCATTCTTACTACGAATGATCCGGAGTTAACCAGTCCTGAACAAATTACAGTATCTATTACTAACCTTGCTCAGGAAAGTATCCTTCAGAATGAACTGGTAGAATTTCTGAATTTCCTGAGAACAAGGCTAAAGAATTACAGTGTAGGAATCGTTACTAAAAGGGTAGAAAATAAAATTGAAAACCGATTATATACCAGCATCGAAAAATACCATTACCTTTTAGAAAAGAATCCTAAACTGGAAGACATGCGTAAACGCCTTAATCTGGATCTGTTACCTTAATTCAGGTTCATCATTTTTAGGATATCCTTCTTCATCCAGATCTGTACGTTCATCTTCTGGTGTTCTGGCTAAAAGTTCGTCCTCAGCATTGACCTCCACAATATTTCCATGGTCAATATGCATTCCCTGGTTATCCAGTTCAGCTTTTCGCTTTTCTGCCCAGGTCGCATATTCGTCACCTATATATGGATTAGCTTCATCATAATCGGAATTCTCGTCTCCGCCATTCTCAGCTGTAGTATCATATGGAAGCGGATGATCATAATCCTTATCCGGTCCTTTGACATCAAGCTCATAACTATTTTTCTCTTTGTCAAAAGATAACTGGTTAAAATCTTTTGTCTCTCCTAAGTCAGAATTATGAAGTTTATCTCCAGATCCTTTACCTTCACCTGCATTATTTGCGTCTGTAACCATAGCTTAATATTTTTATGTCAATATAACGTTACTTAATCTTCATTTGTTTTGGTAATTTACGCGAAAATGAGGCTATAAACTCAAAATTTATATCTTTGTTTTTTTATAAAGTTAAAATTGAAACCATAATATGTCTGTACAAAAAATTAAAGTAGACCAGCCAGTTGTAGAGTTAGATGGTGATGAGATGACCCGTATCATCTGGAAATTCATTAAGGATAAACTGATTTTACCTTATCTTGATCTTGATATTAAATATTATGATCTTGGTATAGAATACCGTGATGAGACAAACGATCAGGTAACTATTGATTCAGCTGAAGCCATTAAAAAATACGGTGTAGGTATTAAATGTGCTACCATTACTCCTGATGAAGACCGCGTAAAAGAATTTAATTTAAAACAAATGTGGAAATCACCAAACGGAACCATCCGTAATATCTTAGATGGTACTGTTTTCCGTGAGCCAATTGTAATGAGCAATGTTCCTCGTTTAGTACCAAACTGGACTGCACCGATCTGTATCGGCCGTCATGCTTTTGGTGACCAGTACCGTGCTACTGATTTAGTAACTAAAGGTAAAGGTAAATTAACGCTGACATTCACTCCGGAAGATGGTGGTGAGGTTCAGTCATTTGATGTATACAACTTCCAGGGCGATGGTGTTGCCTTAGCCATGTATAACACTGATGAGAGTATCCGTGGTTTTGCACATGCTTGTTTCAACCAGGCATTAATCAAAAAATGGCCTTTATACCTTTCTACAAAAAACACTATTCTTAAAAAATACGATGGTCGTTTCAAAGATATCTTCCAGGAGATTTATGAAAATGACTTCTTAGCTAAATTTAAAGAAGCAGGTATTACTTATGAGCACCGTTTGATCGATGACATGGTAGCTTCTGCCTTGAAATGGAATGGTAACTTTGTTTGGGCTTGTAAAAACTATGACGGAGATGTTCAATCTGATACAGTTGCACAAGGATTTGGTTCATTAGGTTTAATGACTTCAGTATTAGTTACTCCAGATGGAAAAACTATGGAAGCTGAAGCAGCGCATGGTACAGTGACTCGTCACTACCGTGATCACCAGGCTGGTAAACCAACTTCTACAAATCCTATTGCTTCTATCTTTGCATGGACAAGAGGATTGGAATTCCGTGGAGTATTAGATAATAACCAACCATTAATTAACTTCTGTCACGCTTTAGAGCAGGTTTGTATTGAAACTGTTGAAAGTGGTAAAATGACTAAAGATTTAGCTGTTTGTATCCATGGTAACAAAGTAGAACATGGTAAACACTACTTATATACTGAAGAATTCTTAGCTGCAATTGATGAGAACTTACAATCTAAACTAGCTTAATTACTGAGGTAGTCTAATTTTTATTTTAAAAGTCCTGTTCTTCATTGAGCAGGACTTTTTTTTTACTACCGCACAGTTAAAACAATTTTAATAGCTAAATTCACAACTACATTGAACTATATATTTTCCTGAAACATCTTTTCAATTAACTTGTTAACAAAATAGCTTTCGCAAGCTGCTGAAGATTATAAAATATATAAACCAAAAACCATATTCCAATGAAAAGATATCTGCTGCTGCTGAGTACTGTCCCATTTATGCTTTCTTGTAATTCACAGACAAAAAAGAGTACAATAAAGACAGATACAACTACGAATGATAGTACTACAAATGCGTTAAACCTTCCGGCACCAGATACCGGTGCTTCAAAAACCAAATTCAGCAAAGTTATAGGCTGGCCGGCAGATAAAACACCTGTAGCACCAGCAGGATTTACAGTGACGCGGTTCGCAGGAAATATTAAAAGTCCAAGAAATATTTATGTTGCCCCCAATGGTGATATACTGGTTGTACTTTCCAATTCTGAGCGTAATACTAAAGAGAAAATTGCCAATGCACTGAGTGGTAAAGCTCAAGCAGAAGTAAGTGGTTCAAGTGCAAACACAGTACTGTTGTTCAGGGACACCAATAAAGATGGTAAATTTGATTTACAGACAACATTTTTATCCGGGCTTGATCAACCTTATGGGGTATTGATTATTGGTAATTCATTTTACGTAGCCAATACTGATGGTCTTTATGTATACCCTTATCAAACAGGCGACACCAAAATTACCGGAAAAGGCAAAAAGATTGTGGAACTGCCCGCTGGTGGTTATAACAATCACTGGACGAGAAATCTGATTACAAATGCTGATCATTCCAAAATCTATATTACAGTAGGATCCGGAAGTAATGCAGGAGAGAATGGTATGGAACATGAAGTGCGCCGGGCGAATATACTGGAAGTAAATCCTGATGGGACAGGCGAAAAAATATATGCTGCAGGATTAAGAAATCCGGTAGGTGTAGCCTGGGCCCCTGTTACCAATGCCTTATGGACAGCAGTAAATGAACGCGATGGTCTTGGAGACGATCTTGTACCTGATTATATTACCAGTGTTAAACCAGGTGGATTTTATGGCTGGCCATATTCTTATTACGGGCAAAATGAAGACCCGAGATTGAAAGGTCAGCATCCCGAACTGGTTAAATCTGCTCTTGTTCCGGATTTAGCAGTTGGTTCACATACTGCATCTTTAGGACTGGCATTTTACACCGCTAAAAAGTTTCCGGAAAAATATCAGGGCGGAGCTTTCATTGGCCAGCACGGCTCATGGAACCGATCAGTATTAGCAGGTTATAAAGTCGCTTTTGTCCCTTTTAAAAACGGCAAACCAACCGGAAAATCAGAAGATTTCCTAACGGGTTTCATCGCCGATCAAAGCAAAGGCGAAGTTTATGGCCGTCCCGTTGGTGTAGCCGTTGCTAATGATGGTGCTCTATTGGTTGCAGATGATGTAAGTGGTGTGGTTTGGAGAGTGGCAGCCAGGTAGATGAAACAATTGATTACACTTCCGCTTCTGGTATTAACTTTAACAGGCTTTAGTCAGATTAAACCAGATACGACGAAGAAACTTGAAGAGGTCATTATTCGTCCTTATTTTTCTGCACAGCCCTTGTTAAGAACAACAGGGGCTGTTGCTATTTTAGACAAAAAAGCGCTGGACCGGCAACCTAACAGCTCCTTAGTCACTGCTGTAAATACGATATCAGGAGTGCGCATGGAGGAACGTTCTCCGGGGAGCTACAGGTTATCTATAAGGGGAAGTTTATTACGCTCTCCTTTTGGCATCAGGAATGTGAAGATCTACTTTGATGAATTTCCATTAACTGATGCAGGGGGCAACAGCTACCTGAATGCGCTGGACTTGTCTGGTATACAAAATATTCAAATTCTGAAAGGTCCTCAAAGCAGTATTTATGGCGCTAATTCCGGAGGAGTTGTATTAATTGCACCCAATACTATTGCGACAGACAGTACCCAGCTTTCATTAAATCTTACAGGCGGTTCATTTGGTTTGTTCCACGAGAACCTGAACCTTGGTCAAAGGTGGAAAAACTACACCCTTAACATTAACCAGTCTTACCAGCGAAGTGATGGTTTCCGTGACCACAGCAAGATGGAAAGGAAATACTTACAAGTACATCAAAAATGGGATTATACCCCAAAATCAAATCTGACTGCTTTATTATTTTATAGTGATTTACAATATGAAACCCCGGGAGGATTAACAGCAGCAGAGTATGAATTAAACCCACGGGCATCAAGGCCGGCATTTGGAAAAACCAGAAGTCCGGCAGAACAGCAAGCAGGGATTTACAGCAAAACCTTGTATGCAGGTGTGACGAACAACTGGCAATTAAATTCACAGTTTAAACATGTGCTTTCTGCCTTCACTTCTTATACAGATTTCAAAAACCCATTCCTCACAAACTATGAGCATCGTAAAGAATTCACCATTGGAATTCGAACATATGTGGAATACTTTAAAAAATCAGAAGATATAACGTGGAGATTCAATTTAGGTTTAGAGGCCGCCAAAACAGCTTCAAACATCGAAAACAGGGATAATGACTACGGAACACCAGGTAATCTACAAGCTTCAGACCGCCTAAAAGCAATGACTGATTTTAGTTATGCACATTTAAATGTGGATATCTTTCAGAAACTGTTGCTGGAATTATCGGTCAGTGGAAACTGGTACCAATACAAATATGAGCGTAGAGCTCCGGTTGCTGACGCTCAAAAAACTAAAAATTTTGACTTGCAGTTTATGCCAAGAGCAGCACTCTCCTATTTGCTGAACAAAGAGCTGTCGTTGCGCGGATCTGTTAGCCGTGGATATTCACCACCCACCCTTGCCGAAATCAGAGCCTCGGACAATGTGATCAATGTTGACTTACAGCCAGAGAGCGGATGGAATTATGAAACAGGAATCAGATACGAGATAGAAAACCGCAGGCTATCCCTCGATCTCAATAGCTTTTACTACCAGTTAAAAAATGCTATAGTCCGGAGATTAAATGAAAACGGGACAGAGTTTTTCATCAATGCAGGTGGAACAAAACAATGGGGACTGGAAGCCGCAGCCTCGGTATGGCTGATTCTGCCAAATAAAAATACTACAATAAGAGGACTATCAATTAAAAGTGCCTATACGCTTAGCCGTTTTAAATTCGATCATTACCTGGATCGTACAGTAGATCTGTCCGGGAAAGATCTTACCGGTGTGCCAAAAAATGTTATCGTTACCTCGATAGACCTGCAATTACCAAAAGGATTTTATTTTTTCCTTCAGCACAACTATACTTCAAGAATTCCGCTTACTGATGCCAATACCGTTTATGCCAGAGCCTATCACCTGGTACAAAGTAAAATCGGGTGGAAAGAACTGCATATCGCAAATACCCGGGTAGAAATCTTTGCCGGAGCAGAAAACCTGCTCAATCAAAACTACAGTCCTGGCAATGACCTGAATGCTGCCGGAGGACGGTACTTCAATCCTGCCGCTACAAGAAGTTTCTATGCCGGACTAAATATTCATTTCTAAAAAATCCCCTCTAACTCCATCAGTCAGAGGGAATAGTTACCCTTATAATTCATACTTGTCAACTATTTCCAGCTTATGGATTATAATTTCGGTTGTATACCGCTGGTCACCATTCTTATCTGTATAAGTCTGCGCACTCAACTTCCCTTCAACCTGCATGGCCATACCTTTTTTCACAATATTTTCTACCAGCTCTACTTTCTGATTCCAGAAAATCAGATTAAACCACTGGGTCTGATCTATTGCTTCTCCTAAACCATTTTTGAAAAATTCATGCACACCAATGCTCAGCCTGGCCATTTTTTTTCCTGTGATAAAACTTACAATTACCGGGTCGGTAGCTGCGTAACCAGTTAAACGTACACTATTTCTTACTCTATCCATATTTCAATTTTTAAGCAGCAGACACCTCTTGTCCACAATCAGTTCTAAAATCAGGGCAACACATGAATATTCTCCACAGTTAAAGAAATCCTCCGGCCATTAACTCAAATATGAGAAGAAGAATATCCATTAGTCGTTCATTAAACGCTTATTATCGGCTAAACAAAAATTTAACAGAAGAAATATTTAACCATAAATTAATAAAAACAGATTAATTTGCGCCTATGAAATATTGCCAGGACTGCGGAACTCTACTCAAAGGACGTACAGACAAAAAATTTTGTGATGATTATTGCCGGTGTCATTATAACAACGGGATCAATAGAAACCGTGATCAGGATTTCAAAAAGATCAATAATATCCTGAAAAAAAACACCAGTATTCTTGAGAAATTGATTGAACAGGGAATTAAAAACTCCACACCCCATTCACTTTCTGCGGCTGGTTTTAATTTTAACTTTTTAACACATCAATTACAGGAACAAAATGGGGAAATGACTATTTACTGCTATAACTATGGATATATAAAAATAAATGAGGAACAATTAGTGCTTAAACAAGTCACTCATTCACTGAATTTTAAATAAAAAAAGCAAAATAACACCGAAATAGTGAAATTCGAATGACAGGTTATTTGCAGGTTAGTACCTCAATATCATTTAGGTTTAGTACTTTGGTCTATCAATCAATTTAGACCAAACCTTTAATGAGTTTTTTAACCGCAGAATGGAGAAAATTAGCAATTGCTAATTATGCCATCGATCAAGAGATCTTACGCCCTTACCTGCCAGCAGGTACGGAACTGGACATTTGGAATGACACCTGTTACGTAAGTTTAATAGGTTTCCTTTTTAAAAACACTAAACTACTGGGCTTCAGTGTCCCTTTTCATGCCAATTTTGAAGAGGTGAACCTGCGGTTCTACGTAAAGTACACAGAAGGCGATACCGTAAAACGCGGCGTAGTCTTTATTAAGGAAATAGTTCCCAAATTCGCACTTTCTGTAGTCGCTAATACCGTTTATCATGAACACTATGAGGCCATGCCAATGACCCACAAGTGGACTGAAACTGAAGACGAACGTGAAGTAGAGTATAGCTGGAGGTGTAAAAGTGAATGGCAGGTTTTCTCCGTAAAAGCCAACAAAGCCCTTTCTGAAATTTTACCGGACAGTGAAGCTGAATTCATTACCGGACACTATTGGGGTTATACCAAATGTAATGAAACACAAACGAACGAATACGAAGTAAAACACCCTAAATGGGCACAGTATAAAGTTAAAGAATTTAAAATTGCTGTAGATTTTGCGCATACCTATGGGCCGCAATTCGACTGTCTAAACCATCAGCAACCTGTTTCAGTGATGCTGGCAGAAGGTTCTGACATCTCAGTAGAGGGCAAAAAAGGAATTCAGGGCTAGAACCCCTATTTAAATATTTATGATCAATACATCAGACCTTCAATTGTTGCCAGACAACAAAAAGCTACAATCCGCCTGCAAAGCTATGGCAGTACTGGACGCCATACTTTGTCAGGATTGGACTTACCGTTATTACTCTTATAACAGTCAATGGAGCGAAGACGAGGAATTTTTTGAAATGCGCAACGGAGAAGGTGACCAGCTGCTGGTTTTATTCAGAAATGAAGGAGCCGTAATTAATGGTTATTTTGCAGAAGCAGAACAAGGAGAAAAAGACAAATTAACGGATCTGCTTCCTGAAGTGTTCCATGAATTCATTTTTGGGGAACCTGTAAACTCTGCCGGAACTACATTTTCGGTATGGCAATTAAACGGTCAGCCATGGACAACAGGGATTCCTGCCCAAAATGACGACCATTCTGCAGAACTGCTAAGCCCACTGGACGCTGAGCCTGCTACCTATGTTAAATGGGCATCAGATTATTTTAAAGGAAGTTACGCAGAAAGCGGAATTCCATTGGATACAGTCACCCGGATATTCAACCAGGAACCACTGACTAAAGATATAGTCTGTTCCCTGGTTAACGAACTGGAAGACTGGGACCAGCTGATAGAAGATCTGATAGAAATTTCATATCCATATCATATAAATCTGTAAACCATACAATTGGCCTCAACAATCTTATCTTTGCGGCCAATATGAAATTACTGAAGCTAATTACCAACACAAAAATAAGTCTGATCACACTTTGCCTGGGTGGCATCAGCCTGGGAATGACAGAATTCATGATGATGGGGGTATTGCCCGATGTAGCTAAGACCCTCAGCATCAGTATCCCTTCAGCAGGGAATTTAATCTCTATTTATGCCTTAGGCGTTATCATCGGGGCCCCGATTATGGTTGCCGTCCTTGGAAAGTATCCTCCCAAAAAGGTGCTGATCGGACTCATGATTACTGTAGCCAGCGGTAATATTTTATTCAGCTTTGCTCCTACTTATGAATTACTGCTTGCTGCCCGTTTCCTGGTAGGCCTGCCACACGGTGCTTTTTTCGGTATCGGTGCAGTAGTTGCCAGCAGATTGGCTGACCCCGGAAGTGAAGCAAAATCAGTATCGGTTATGTTTGCCGGTCTTACGATAGCAAATATAATCGGCGTACCCCTGGGTACTTTTATCGGTCATAATGTAAGCTGGAGAATTTCTTTCCTTTTAGTCTCTGTTATTGCCCTGATTACCGCAGCAAGTATTAAATTATGGTTACCCGTACTCCCATCACAATCAGAAACCAAGTTTTCAGACAGCCTTAAAGTATTTAAAAAACCAGAACTCTGGATCATCATCGGAATTTCCGCCATAGGTACAGGAGGCCTGTTTGCCTGGATCAGTTATATCGCACCACTGATGACAGAAGTAGCACATTTCAGCAGCAACATGATCACTCCTATTATGGTTATTGCAGGCCTGGGAATGGCAGTCGGTAACTTTATCGGAGGTCGTCTGGCAGACAAATTTTCACCACTCAAAACAACCAGTTATTTATTATTGGCCATGATTGTTACCCTGATCCTTGTTGCTTTGCTGAGCCATATTAAAATTGCAGCAATCTTATTGACCTTTGTTACAGGGGCACTTGCCTTCGCCGTAATTGCACCTATGCAAATGCTGATGATTGGCGCAGCAAAAGGCGCAGAAATGTTAGCTTCTTCATCTATGCAGGCCAGTGCAAATACAGGAAATGCTTTAGGTGCATTTTTAGGCGGTATGCCAATTGCAGCCTATGGTTTTACCTCTCCGCAATATGTGGGTGCAGGACTGGCCTTTGGCGGATTTTTACTGTGCATGTTGCTCACCTCTTTGTTTAATAACAGAACAAAATTGAAAACTGCTATTGCTTAGCAGTTTTCAATTTTGTGACTTCTTCTTTCATCGGTGCCTGCTCTTGTTCCCCTCTTTTAACATACATAATAACCATACCCGTTAAAATGAATGGGATACTCAGCAACTGGCCCATGTTCAAAAGCATGCCTGCCTCAAAAGCAGATTGATCTTCTTTGATAAATTCAATCGCAATCCTGAAACAGAAGATCAAAAAGATGACCATTCCAAAATAAAACCCGGAAGCTCTCGGATATTTCTTCATCATCAGGTAAACAAAACCAAATATTAATAAATAAGCAATAGCTTCATATAATTGTGCCGGATGGCGTGGAATATGATCATCTCTGAGAAAAACAAAAGCCCAGCTCACATCAGCAGGCTTACCAATAATCTCTGAATTCATCAGGTTACCCAACCGGATAAAAGTACCCGCCAGCGGGACAACCAATGCGACCTGATCTAACAGAAACCACAATTTCACCTTGAATTTTCTGCTAAATAAAATCAGGCTCAGCATAATTCCTATTCCGCCACCATGACTAGCCAGCCCCAGGAAACCAGTGATACGAAAATGAGGAGTAAAAGTAACCGGAAGAACAGCTTCCAGTGGGTGCTGAGAAAAATAAGCGAAATCATAAAACAGAACATGCCCCAGACGGGCCCCAATCAGTGTCCCTAAAACAACATAGATCGTTAAAGAATCCATGAGTTCCACATCAATCCCATACTTAATAAATTGTTTTTTGACTACGATATAACTAAAAACAAAAGCAAGCAGAAAAAACAGGGAATAATACTTTAAAGCAAAAAAACCTAAATCTATTAGTGAATCACCCGGGTTCCATATAATGGTAGCTATGCTCATATCTCCTTAAATTTGTATTAATGCCTGCAAATATAGACCATATATAGACATATGCAATCACGTTGCAGATTTGAAATCAAATTAATCCTATCTTTGCTTTTATACCAGATGCCAGGGGCTTTCTTATTCATTTATGTTTAACCGGTTCACACTCTCAAGCTTACGTACCTTACTCACAGCAATTCTCCTATTTGCCATTAGCCCGGCTGTTTATGCGCAAAAAACAGTAACCGTAAATGACAGAGTTAGTCAGCACATCTTCAATTTTGGTGAAATAGAATGGTTCAAAGACACTCAAAATACACTCAGCTTTGAAAAGATAAGCAGCAAAGACTTTGACCAGCATTTCATAAAAAGTATAAAAAGTACACCGCAAACTACCGATTTAAAAGCAACCTACTGGTTCAGGATTAAAATCAAACACAATAGTAAAGCCAGTAAAAAATATCTCCTTGAGTTTTTCGATCAGACCATAGACCATGTAACCGCCTATTTACCTCAAAAGGACGGGCGTTATAAAATCAAAGAATTTGGTGACCAATTCAACTTTGATCAGCGTGAACTTCACCATAAAAATTTCGAACTGTATATCAGCAACGACCATGATGAAACGCAGCTTTACTATTTCAAATTCAAGTCCTCACAGATTTCTGACGCAATCATTGTACTCAGAAGCGTAGACTGGTTTATCTCCTACGCACTGGATGAATACTTTTACTTTGGTATTTTCTATGGAATGATCCTGGTCTTTAGTTTCTATAACCTGATCATGTTTATCGCCATCAGGCAAAGGCAATACCTCTATTATGTTTTGTACAACCTGAGCGTAGGCTTCTTTGAGATGAGTACAGACGGCATCGCCTATCAGTATTTATGGTCTTCCGCCACTCACTGGAACCAGATTGCCTATGCCTTTGCCCTGTATGCAACTAGTATATTCGCCTTGATGTTTACCAAAGAACTGCTCTTTGTGAAAGCTAAGGCCCCGAAATTAAACAAGTTTATTCTTTATATCATCGGTATCCGGACGGCGCTGTTCCTTTACAGTTTATGGATAGACCAGTCTTTATTCGCGTATAAGTTCCTTGAATTTATTCCCCTGGCAGTTGCATTCTATACCGGTATTTACATTTATAAACAAGGCTATAAACCTGCCCGTTTCTTTGTTTTAGGCTATAGTTTCCTCTTTATTGGCTTTACCTTGAAATTCCTGATTATGCTGGGATTTGCCTGGTTAAACTTTGGTGTAATCAGCTATTATAGCCTGAGCTTCTGTTTTGTGCTGGAAATGGTATTTCTTTCTTTTGCCATTGGTGATAAAGTACGTATCCTGAAAACAAAAAAAGAAAAAGTACAACGCCAGATGATCCGCCAGATGGCAGAAAATGTAAAACTGAAAGACACCTTAAACCAGCAACTGGAAACGAAAGTAGAAGAACGCACTAAAGAGGTATTTCACAAATCACTTATCATTGAAGCCAAAAATGCAGAGCTGCTTGCAGTAAATGACAGGCTGCAACAGCAGGCAGAAGAAATATCGAGGATGAATATCCTGCTGGAACAAGACAACCAGGAACTTCAGACCAATGTAGAAAAAGTAACCCGTGACCGGGTGATGTCTGCCGATGTTGATTTCGAAGAATTCAGTAAAATCTATCCTGACAAAGAAAGCTGCAACCTGTTCCTTTCTGACCTCAAATGGAAAGACGGTTATAGCTGCCGTAAATGTAAAAACACACATTTCTATACCGGTCACATTGCATTTAGCAGAAGATGCAGTAAATGCGGATATGAAGAATCAGTGACCGCCTATACCGTTTTTCAAAATACCCGGATCCCGATCAATAAAGCATTTTATATGATTTTCCTGATCTATTCCAGTAAAGGAAAAATCTCTTCTCACAAGCTTGCTGAAATACTGAACATCCGTCAAAGTACCTGCTGGACCTACGGCTCCAAGATCAAACTTTTGATGGAAGAGAGAAAAACAGTCTTAAAAAAGACCAGTAAAAACGGGTGGAGCCAGCTTGTACTTGAATAAAAAGCGGTTAAACCTGCATTAAAATCAAAATAATTCTTCAGGGTATTAAAGCGTATCGTTTGCTTCACCATCCGGATAGAGGATTTCTCCCTATCCCCTGTAAATCAGCTACAAATCATCTTTTAGATTACGGTATTAAAGCGTATCAATAATCAAACAAACAACTGTATATCAAGTGATTATGTAAAATATAATTTCAGAACAGCTTGCATTTAACAGCTATTAGCACGTAACTTTAACAATCAAATACATACCTAAACAAGCTAATCATGATTAAAAATTTTACTCTTTTTCTCATTTGTCTTTTATGCGGGGTCTCTGTAGCTATAGCACAGGACATGACCATAAAAGGTGAAGTAAAAGATCATCAGGGACTGCCATTACCAGGAGTTTCGGTAAAAGTTAAAGGCACTAACAATGGCGTAGTCACCAACGGAACCGGTGCTTATGTTTTATCAGCTCCATCAAACAGCACACTTATCTTTTCTTTTATAGGTTATAAAACAATAGAAGAAACCGTAAACAGCCGCAAAAATGTGGTGGTGACATTAACAGATGACAACCAGCAGCTCAATGAAGTTATTGTAGTCGGTTATGGTACACAGACTAAAAAAGACCTGACCACATCAGTCGCCTCTATTTCTGCTAAAGACATCCAGAATCAGCCAGTAACAAATGCACTGCAAGCCCTTCAGGGTAAAGCAGCGGGTGTACAGGTTACCTCTCAATCAGGAAAACCAGGCGCGGGCATATCAGTAAGCATCCGTGGTAATACCTCATTGACAGCTTCAAACAGTCCCTTATATGTAATCGATGGAGTTACCTCCAGAGATGCGAGTTTCATCAATCCAAACGATATTGAAACTATGACGATTTTAAAAGATGCATCAGCAGCTGCCATCTACGGTTCAAGCGGTGCAAACGGAGTCGTATTAATTACCACAAAAAAAGGTTCTGCAGGCCAGGTAAAAGTAGGATTTAATGCTTTTACCGGTGTTTCCAACTTCTGGAGAAAACAAAAAGTTTTAAACAGCGACCAATATATCGCCCTGATGAAAGATCTGGGTTACACCGAATTCGGTGGCACACAAAATATGGACTGGCAAAAAGAAGCCTTTGGAACAGGGCAACAAAGCAGTTATCAAGTATCATTATCTGGTGGAACTAAAGGAGGACAATATTATTTGTCTTCAGGTTATCAGCAAGATAAAGGTGTTGTTGCACCTGCAAAGCTAGACAGATACAGTTTCAATTTCAACGGTAGTCAAAAGATAACTAACTGGCTTAAGTTCAATGTGACGGCAGCTTTAACATCCAATAAATCTATCGATGTCTCAGACAATGCAGGTATCTCTAAAGGAGGTGTAATATTGGCTGCACTCACTACACCTCCCACCCTGACTATTTATGATCCGAACGGCAATTTCACACCAGTACCAGGGGGATATGAAAATCCAATTGGTAATGCATTTGGTTCAAAGAACATGAGAAGACAATTGAAGTTTATCGGGGCCTTTGGAGGAGAAATCAATTTCAATAAAGATCTGGTCTTCAAATCTACAATCAGTACCAACGTTAGAAACGAATACTACGATTATACACTTGATCCGTTTAAAACAGTTTACGGACGTAATGAAAGAGGTATCTATAACAATAATAAAACCAACGACCATGTATGGCTGAATGAAAACATTCTGAGCTATAATAAAACAATTGGCAAAAATGTTTTTGGTGCGCTGGCGGGTTATACAGTGCAGGAATCTGACTACACTTACCTGGAATATTCAGCTACCCGTTTTGTAGATCAGACAGGTCTTCCGATTGCACCATCTATTGCACCTAAAATACCACAACGTTCTCAATGGTCTAAACAATCTTACTTAGCAAGGATTAACTATGCCTTTGATGGTAAATACTTATTAAGTTCCAACTTCAGAGCAGACGGATCTTCTCGTTTTGCCCCTGACCATAAGTTCGGCTACTTCCCTTCAGTATCTGCAGGATGGAGAATCTCAGGAGAAAACTTCCTGAAAGACAGTAAAACAATTAATGATTTAAAAATCCGCGGAAGCTGGGGTAAAGTAGGTAATGACGAAGGTATCGGAGATTACGCTTACATGAAATTATACCAGATCACTGCACAAAATTCTTATACGCTGGATCAACCAGCAAACGATCAGTTGTCATGGGAGAAAACTACTCAAACCAATATTGGTATCGACTTAACCCTGTTCAACAGCAGGGTAACTTTCACCGCTGATGCTTATTTAAAGAAAACCAATGACCTTTTAGTAAAAGTTCAATTACCACCATCTTCAGGTCTGGGCACACAAGCACTTAACGTGGGCTCCATGGAGAATAAAGGTTTAGAATTCGCCTTATCCACTAAAAACATTGAAAAAAGCAAATTTACCTGGTCAACAGACTTAAACTTCTCCCTGAACAGAAATAAAGTAACCAGTCTTGGAAACAGTACTAAATCACTTGATTTTGGTGGGATTTTTGAACGTGATGCCGCAATAAAAGTTGTAGTTGGACGCCCGTTAGGAAGTATTTATGGCTATGTGTTTACCGGAGTTGATCCAAAAACAGGTAACGCGACTTATCAGGACACCAATAACAATGGTCAGAGAGATAACGATGACCGTCAGTTTATCGGATCCGCACAGCCTAAATTTACTTACGGCGTGAACAACAATTTCACCTATGGAAACTTTGGGCTGTCTGTGTTCTTTCAGGGCGTACAAGGTAACCAGTTGTTTAACGCTTCAAAAATTGAACTGGAAGGAATGTACGATGCAAAAAATCAGTCGGCAAGTGTCTTAAACAGATGGACAACACCAGGGCAGGTTACAGATATTCCAAAAGCGCAGTTGACGACCTCTTCTTTCACAAACACTAATTCATTGACTTCCAGCAGATTTGTAGAAAACGGTTCTTACCTGAGGTTAAAAACTGCAACCCTTTCTTATAATTTTGGAAAAGCGGCTTTAGGAAAGTTAAAAATGGATAAGCTGATGATATTCGCTACAGGCTACAACATCCTGACTTTTACCAAGTATAGCGGGTTAGACCCGGAAGTGAGCCGTTACGATGCAAATGGACCAGACATGGGAGTTGATTATGGGACCTATCCACAATCAAGAAGTTTCTTAATAGGTGTTAATGTTGGCTTTTAATCTTAGAAAAAATGAACTTAAAAATATATTCACTGATCGCAGCCGGGGCTTTAGTCCTGTCAATTCAATCTGGCTGTAAAAAAGACTTTCTGTCAAAAGATCCGATTGATAAAATTACCGGAGAAGTGGCATTATCAGATGCTGCAGGCGCCAATAAATTAATGAAGGGTGTTTACGATGGGATGTATAATGACTATAATATCTGGGATTTTATGACCAATGGGGATGTAACGTCTGATAATGCTTATGCAGGTGGTGATAACCCGGCTAATATCCAGATAGACTTATTCACAACAAACTCAACAAATGGAAACGTTGACCGCGACTGGGGGGCACTTTACTCAGACATTAAAAATGCAAATGAAGTTTTAGAAAACATCCCTAAGGTACCTGATCCATCCTTAGATGCCAGCGGCAGAAGAAATCAGATTCTGGGAGAAGCAAGCGGGATACGTGCTTATATGTATTTCAACCTGGTTCGTTTATACGGAGCTGTACCGCTGATCTTAAAAACACCTTCAAATCTTACCGAGACACAGCAGCCTAAAGCTACTATAGCGCAGATCTATGCACAAATCATCAAAGATCTTGAATTTGCAGCAGTAAATGCTGGCGCTACCGCTCCTCACAAGGGGATCTTCACCAAAGGTGCAGCCAATGCATTATTGGCGAAAGTTTATGCAACTATGCCAAATCCAGACTGGACAAAAGTAAACCAATACTGTGATGCAACTCAGGCTGGCGGATATTCTTTATTCCCAAATTTTAATGGACTATTTGATATTGCGAATAAAAACAACTCAGAGTCCATCTGGGAAATGCAATTTCAGGGAAATGGCGGAGAGCACGGTAACTGGATGCCAGGTATCATTACCGGAACAGGCTGGAAAAGATTTAACACACCATCAAATGATTTAGTAAAAGCATATGATGACGAAGGAGATCTGATCCGTAAAAACTCAAGTATCCTGTTTAAAAATGTAAGCGCTGATGGATGGTCAGACAGTTACTGGTCAAAAAGCAATTATCCGTTTATCAATAAATACAGAGCAGATGATAAAAGTGATAGCTATATCCTGCGTCTTGCAGATATCCTTCTGCTTAAAGCAGAAGCTTTAAATGAATTGAGTGCATCAGGATGGTCACAATCAAAAGTTATTGTTGACCAGATCAGGGCCAGGGTAAATTTGAAAGGTACACCTGCTGCCGATCAGGCTGCTATGCGTCTTGCCCTGGAAAAAGAACGCAGACTGGAGCTTGCATTTGAAGGACACCGCTGGTTTGACCTTTTAAGAACAAACAGAGCTATTGCAGTTATGAATGCACAGCTGGATGGCAAAGGAGCTTCATTAAATTACAATGTAACCCCTGCAAAACTACTTTTTCCTATTCCTCAAAAAGAAATAGACAGAAATCCCAATATTAAATAAGACGAATCCCCGAAGGCAGTTCAGGCTGCCTTCAATTTTTTAAGCCCAAATAAACAATTAAGATGTATTTAAGAAAACCCCTCTCCGTTCTTTTGCTAATGCTCTCTTACGGAATAGCCGGTGCACAAACAAAGAATAATGCGAAAGTAGAAAGCCTGCTTCAGAAAATGACCCTGGAAGAAAAAGTAGGTCAGATGGCACAGATCACATTAGACGTTATCGGAACTGGTAAAGATCGTTATACTAGTAATGAGCCCTTCTCTCTGGATCAAAAGGCAATGGAAAAAGCACTGATCCAGTATAAACTGGGGTCAGTTCTAAATACATCAAACAACAGGGCAAGAACACCTCAGGTCTGGTATGAAATTATCAGCAAAATCCAGCAAACTGCGATGAAAGGAACCAGAAATGGTATTCCTGTTATCTATGGTATCGATGCAATTCACGGTGAAACTTATACCGCAGGCGCAACGATGTTTCCCCAGCAAATCGGACAGGCAGCAACTTTCAACAGAAGCCTGGTTCGCAGAGGTGCAGAAATCACAGCTTATGAAACCCGTGCAAGCTCTATTCCATGGGCATTCTCTCCTTTACTGGATTTAGGTGCAGATCCGCGCTTCCCCCGTCAATGGGAAAGTTTCGGAGAAGATCCTTATTTAGTAAGTGAAATGGGTGTTCAGGCTGTAAAAGGTCTGGAAGGAGACCACAATGATGTGGCTAACCCATACCGTGTAGCTTCTTCGATTAAACACTTTTTAGGGTACCAGGTACCAATTTCAGGTAAAGACAGGACTCCTGCCTATATTTCTGATCAGGCTTTAAGAGAATATCACTTACCTTCTTTCCGGGCAGCTATTCAGGCAGGTGCTAAAACTATCATGATTAACTCCGGAATTATCAATGGTGTTCCTGTTCACGCGAACTATAACCTGATTACTAAATTATTAAAAGAGGAATTAGGCTTCAAAGGCTTAGCAGTAACAGACTGGGGCGATATTGAGAATCTTTACCAAAGAGATCATGTGGCTAAAGACAATAAAGATGCGGTGAGAATTGCGATTAATGCAGGTATTGATATGTCGATGGTTGCTTATAACTATGAGCCATTCTGTGACGACCTGATTGCTTTAGTTAAAGAAGGTAAAGTTAAAGAAAGCCGTATCGATGATGCAGTAAGAAGAATCTTACAGGTAAAATTTGATTTAGATCTTTTCAATAAGCCAACAACCAATCCTAAAGACTATCCTGAATTTGGCAGTAAAGAATTTGAACTGGCTTCTTACCAGGCCGCATCAGAATCTATTACGTTGTTAAAAAATGCAGATCAGGCTTTACCATTGAAAAAAGGAGTAAAGATTCTGGTTACTGGCCCCAATGCAAATTCGATGAGAACTTTGAATGGCGCATGGACTTATTCATGGCAGGGAGAAAAAGTAGAAGAATTCGCTGCTAAATACCATACGATACTAAAAGCTTTAGAAAATAAAGCTGGCAAGCAAAATGTGACTTATGTACCAGGTGTAAGCTATAAAATGGATGGCAAATACTTTGAAGAATATGCAGACCAGTTAGACGCAGCTATTGCCGCAGCTAAAGATGTGGATGTAGTTGTATTATGTTTAGGAGAAAACTCTTACACAGAAACACCAGGTAACCTAAGCGATCTTTATCTTTCAGATCTTCAGACTGAGCTTGCGCAGAAACTTGCAGCAACCGGCAAAAAGATCATTTTAGTTTTGAATGAAGGGCGCCCAAGAGTAATTTCCAAGTTCGAGAAAAAAATGAGTGCTGTGGTACAAAGTTATTTACCAGGTAATTTTGGGGGTGATGCTATTGCTGACATCCTTTTAGGTACAGTAAACCCATCAGGTAAATTGCCTTATACTTACCCACAATATCCGAATGCTTTGTTTACTTATTACCATAAACCATCTGAATCACGCTCAACTACAGAAGGTGTTTACAACTACGATGCAGATTACAACCCACAGTACGTTTTTGGATTTGGTTTAAGCTATACCACTTTTAAATACAGCCCGATCAAATTAAGTACTGCTGCTTTGAAAAAAGGAGAAACTTTAACAATCTCCGTGGATATTACCAATACCGGTAAAGTTGCAGGCAAAGAAAGTGTATTGTTATTCACATCAGACCTGGTTGCTACTTTAGTTAGTCCGGATGTGAAACGTTTAAGAGGTTTTGATAAAATAGATTTAAAAGCTGGTGAAACTAAAACAGTAACTTTTACGATTACTGCTGATGATTTAGGTTTCATTAATCCAGAAGGTCAGAAAATAACTGAAGACGGAGATTTTACTGTACAAATTGGCGATCAGAAAATCAATTTCACTTACAACCAGTAATTATGAAGAAGAATATTTTATTTGCTTTTGCGCTGGCGCTGGCGGCGTGTTCAGCAAAAAAAGCAGCAACAGATCCTAATCAGTCTGCTGCACCTAGTGAAGTTAAATACTGGTTGACAACAGGTGATCAATCAGCCTTATTAGCAGAACAGCAAACGACTTTAAAATTTAGTACAGCTCAATCTGCTAATCCTGTAATTAATGTTGATGAAACACAGAAATTTCAAACTATTGATGGCTTTGGCTACACCTTAACTGGTGGCAGTGCCGGCTTAATCAATGCATTGGATGAAAAAGCAAAAGACGCCTTATTGCAGGAGTTGTTCTCTACAAAGAAAAACAGTATTGGCGTCAGTTACCTGAGAATCAGTATCGGGGCCTCCGACCTGAGTGCTGACAACTTCACTTACAATGAATTGCCATCCGGACAGACTGATATGAATCAGGATAAGTTCTCCATAGCTAAAGAAATGACAGCTTTAGTGCCTATTCTGAAAAGAATCCTGGCGATTAATCCTGACCTCAAAATCTTAGGTTCTCCATGGACTGCTCCTACCTGGATGAAAACGAATAATAGTTTTAAAGGTGGAAGTCTGAAACCAGAATATTATGAATCTTATGCCAAATACCTGGTAAAGTATATTCATGCGATGAAAGCTCAGGGAATTACGATTGATGCGATTACGATTCAAAATGAACCTTTACATCCTGGGAATGTTCCAAGTATGTACATGGAAGCAAAAGACCAGGCTATCTTCATAAAATCTGCTTTAGGCCCGGTATTTAAAGCAGCTGGTGTTAAAACAAAGATTATTATTTACGATCATAATGCAGATCGCCCGGATTATCCAATCACTATTCTGGATGATCCGCAAGCAAAACAATATGTTGATGGATCTGCTTTCCATTTATACGGAGGCCAGATCACGGCGTTGTCTAAAGTGCATGAAGCACATCCGGACAAAAATCTTTATTTCACGGAACAATGGGTTGGCGGGCCAGGTAAGTTCGATGAGGACTTAAAATGGCATGTTTCTACTTTAGTGATCGGCGCGACCCGTAACTGGAGCAGGAACGTTTTAGAATGGAATTTAGCTGCTGACCCTTTATATGGCCCACATACTGTTGGCGGATGTAAAACTTGCTTAGGAGCGATTACAGTGGCTCCTGAGATAACCAGAAACGTAGCTTATTACATTATTGGCCATGCGTCTAAATTTGTAAGACCAGGATCTTACAGAATCGGCTCTAACCTTACTGATAGTTTACAGAATGTAGCTTTCAGGACTCCTGATGGAAAAACGGTATTGATCGTTGTCAATGGTAATACTGCTGAAAAAATCTTTAACATTCAGTATAAAGGAAAAACAGTAGAAACTTCATTGCCGGCAGGTGCTGTGGCGACTTATGTGTGGTAGTATAAATCTTATACAAATGGGGCTTTGATTAATTTCAAAGCCCCATTCTTTTTCTAGCTAATTAGGAACATAAAAAGCAATTCCTTCATTTCTAAAACTGCCATTCCCTATGGTAGGTTGATTATCAGGCGTAAAATAATGATCACTACTTCTTGAATCATAATATACATAAACAGGAGTCCTTTCAGAACCTGAAGATGGATAAGCATGAAAAGCTATACCTTCATTTCTGAAGTTACCATCTCCAATAGTTGGCTTATTATCAGGTGTAAAATAATGATCGCTGGATCTCGAATTATAATATACATAGATAGGAACCGTTCCCGTGGCTGGTGCTGAAAAAGCATAAAAAGCTATTCCTTCATTTCTAAAACCACCATTACCTATAGTAGGCTGATTATTTGGTGTAAAGTAATGATCACTATTTCTTGAATCATAATATACATAAACCGGAACATCCCCTAATGCTTTTACTCCTTTATCTCTAAGATATTGATCAATGTATAATCTTACAGCCTCTTTTTTTGCAGGGTCACCAATCAGATCAGAAAGTGGAATAGCTCCGTCTCTTACAATCTCAATTAATGTCGCGTTTGCTGCAGTACAGGTGCTTTGCCAATTGCTAATATTCACTTTCGTAATAGGCTTATCCAGCTCAACTTCTCCTATTACCCCTTTAGTACCATCCCCGCCTACAGTACGGTAACTTAAAGTTTGGTTAGTATTAGTTTTAGCCAGACTTTCATCATAAGTAAAATCAGCACTTAATGAAAAAAACTTGATCAGTCCATGCGCAGCAGCTCCAGCTGTTGCCGCTTTCTTTTTGTCCGAGCTATTGGTTGTAGAGCGATAATTGATCTCAAGCTTTGCACCCAGAACGATATTACTCAATACATGAGTTCCATAAGCCACCACTAATTGCTGTGGAGTCATTGTATTGATATCGGATTTAAAAGCATCTGATAAATAGTTAGCTATAATCAGTTCTTTAGATGCATTGACCTTAACCGATCTTTGTTTATTAATCTGTGAGAGGTGAGCATAAGAATATTTACTGGATGCTTTCATAGAATCTTTATAAGATCCGTATACAGTTCCACCAAAAAGCTTAAAGTCAGTTGAAGCACTAAATTTGCCGGATAAGTCACGCGAGTAATCTTCTGAATTTGCACCGGATTCTATGGTAGTATACTGATCCGGGGCTAGACTATTTTCAACCCTGTCAGGCTGTTCAAGTTTTAATTTTGTAATATCAATAACTTTAAATCTTGCGGCACTTGCATTGCCATATTCACCTGTTGCATCATATCCGTAGCCCAATAAATCATAAAGGCCGTCTCCACCAGAGTTTACCTTATGAATATCTTCAGGATTTTCGGATACACTTTTTAGCTGATCTTTTTTACATCCGGCTATTGTACCCAATAATAGGAGAATGAATAGAGCGTAATTTTTTTTCATGTTTTTCTTAGGTTTAAATATTAATTCATATAATTCATATCGATCTAAATTATAAATTAATTATAAATAAAAAACACAAAAGTAATTTAAATAGAAAATAAAAATATTTAAAATACAACCATACAATTAAATAGCCTGACAAAAAGCACCAAAAAGCTCATACAGCTTTACCCTGGTCTCCATACTCCATTAAATTTCCCTATTGTTTTCTGGCCGGACTCTTGTACCAAATAATCCATATACTTATTTTTAGCAGAGAAATCTGCACAAAAACACCAGCATGAAAAAAACAATCTTATCACTAACCATCCTTGCGGGACTTTTTGCCGCCTGTCAGCAAAATAAAACTCCAGCGCAAAAAATAGATAGCCTGGCTACAACACCAGACACGAATACTTCTAAAGCGAAAGCCTGCTACGTCTATATTAAAGATAAAGACACCGTTTCTCTATCACTGATTACTGCAGGAAATGCAGTAGCAGGTAGTTTAAACTATAATTTTTATGAGAAAGATAAAAATGCCGGCACAATTGCAGGAATAATCAAAGGAGATACGATTATTGCAGATTATACTTTTCAATCTGAAGGATCAACCTCTTACAGACAAGTTGCATTTGTTAAAAAAGGAGATCAGTTGCTGGAAGGTTACGGCCCAACGCAGGAAGCGGATGGCAGAACAGTATTCACCAACTTAGCAGGCTTAAAATACGGGGATATTACCCTTTCACCAGTAAACTGTAAATAAGATCGTTTTGAATCCTTAAAAGGACTCAAAACGCTCCCAAAATCCGTCTACAGGAAGTTTGGCAAAGATATTTACCGGTTCTTTTTTAACCGGGTGAAGGAATTGCAATCTTCTGGCATGCAAACAAATACTTCCTTTACGGCTGCCACGAGGGTAGCCGTATTTATTGTCCCCAACAATCGGACAGCCTAAAGTAGAAAGCTGTACCCTGATTTGATGAGAGCGCCCTGTTAAAGGATCAACCTCAATCAGATAATATCCGCCCAGTTCACCAAGCAGCCTGTAGCTTAATTCAGCACGCTGACTTCCCGGAACTTCTGTATTGTGCGGCGTAACTACATTTGTTTTTGGATTTTTAACCAGCCAGTGTACCAGAGTTCCGGAAATATTGGCCGGACGATTGCGTACAACCGCCCAGTAAGTTTTCTTGACCTCCCTGTTTTTAAAAATGGCATTCATTCTTTCCAGTGCCTTACTTGTCTTTGCAAATAAGATTACCCCGCTTACCGGGCGGTCTAAACGATGTACCACCCCTAAAAATGCACTGTTTGGCTTATTATATTTTTTGGCGATGTACCTTTTTACCATATCTTCCAATGGCTCATCACGAGTTTCATCCACCTGAACAATATCACCTGCACGTTTACAAATTGCTATCAGGTGGTTATCTTCGAAAAGTACATCTTTATCAGTTACCGACATTTTTAGTATTGCTCTTTTTCATTTGGAAAGTCATTCGCTTTCACATCCTTAATATATGCTTTTGCAGCACCTAAAATTCCGTCATATAAATTAATATACTGACGTAAAAAGCGTGGTTTAAAGCCTTTGGTTAAACCGATCATATCGTTTACCACTAAAACCTGTCCATCACAATGCGGTCCTGCTCCTATTCCGATAACCGGGATATGAAGACTTTCAGACACTTCTTTAGCTAGCGCAGCAGGGATCTTTTCCAGTACAATTGCAAAACAACCTGCATCCTGTAAAGCCTTTGCATCAAGTTTCAGCTTTTCAGCTTCTTCCTCACCTTTAGCTCTTACCGTATAAGTTCCGAATTTATAGATCGACTGAGGAGTTAAACCTAAATGGCCCATTACAGGAATACCCGCAGTAATAATTCTGGAAATAGAGTCTACCACTTCAGTACCGCCTTCCAGTTTTACCCCGTGGGCACCTGATTCTTTCATGATCCTGATGGCAGAGCTTAAAGCCTCTTTAGAATTACCCTGGTAAGAACCGAAAGGAAGATCCACTACGACAAAAGCGCGTGTTGCACCTCTTACGACACCCTGAGCATGATAAATCATCTGATCCAGTGTAATCGGCAAAGTAGTTTCATGGCCCGCCATTACGTTTGAAGCTGAATCACCAACCAATAAAACATCAAGTCCTGCATCATCCAGAACCGTAGCCATGGAATAATCATATGCAGTTAACATCGATATTTTCTCACCACTCTGTTTCATCTCTTGCAGAATGTGGGTCGTAATACGCTTTACTTCTTTGTGTATAGACATAAATTTATGCTTTTAGGGGAGCAAAATTAGGGTATTCAATTGAGAAAATTACTCTAAAACCAATTATATAAGGGATATCTAACGTAACAATTCAATCCTGATAAAAAAAATATGGATTTAAAGATGAAAAAGCTATCTTTGTATCCCGAAATGAACGGGTTAAACAACAGCACATTTGTTAATCAATATAGCGACATCAAAACCGCAAATCTTCATTCATTAATCCCTTTTTTAAACTTTATTTTTCATTTTAATTACGATGACTAACTACACCAAGTTACCTGCTATCCTGTTATTGGCTGACGGTACTGTTTACCACGGTAAAGCTGCCGGAAAGATTGGTACAACAACAGGAGAGATTTGTTTCAACACAGGAATGACGGGTTATCAGGAAATTTTCACTGACCCATCTTATTTTGGACAAATCATGGTCACTACGAATGCCCATATTGGTAATTATGGAATTCATAAAGAAGAAATCGAATCTGATTCGATTAAGATTGCAGGTCTGGTTTGCAAGAATTACAACATCGGCTATAGCCGTAAAGAAGCAAATGAATCTATACAGGACTATTTCCAGGATGAAAACATCGTTGGAATCTCTGATATCGATACCCGTGCTTTAGTAAGGAAAATCAGAGATCAGGGAGCAATGAATGCGATTATCTCTTCTGAAATCACTGACATCGAAGAACTGAAAGCTAAATTAGCACAAGTACCTTCCATGGACGGATTAGAACTGTCTTCACAGGTTTCTACCAAAGAACCCTATTTCTACGGTTCACCAGATGCGACTTATAAAGTAGCTACACTGGATTTTGGAATCAAGAAAAACACTTTACGTAACTTTGACGAAAGAGATTTATATGTTCAGGTTTTCCCTGCAAAAACTACTTTTGAAGAAATGGACAAATGGGGAGCTGATGCTTACTTTGTGTCTAACGGCCCTGGCGATCCATCGGCAATGCCTTACGCTATTGAAACTGTGAAACAAATCCTGGCTTCAGACAAACCACTTTTCGGTATCTGTTTAGGGCACCAGTTATTAGCACAAGCTAACGGAATTGGTACCATGAAAATGTTTAACGGTCACAGGGGATTAAATCACCCGGTAAAAAATATTATTAAAAACCACTGCGAAGTAACCTCTCAAAATCATGGTTTCGGTGTAATCCCGGAAGAAGTGAGAAGTTCTGACAAAGTGGAAATTACACATATCAACTTAAATGACCAGTCGATCGAAGGAATTCGTGTGAAAGGCAAAAAAGCATTCTCGGTACAGTACCACCCCGAATCTTCACCTGGCCCGCATGATTCACGTTATCTGTTTGATGACTTTGTGAAGCTAATCAAAGGCGAATTAAGCTGGTAGACTGGTAATCACCGGTTCTAACTATCATTTTACCGACATTTTAAGAAAGGATTGAGTCACATCAATCCTTTTTACATTAAACCTTATTACATTTATCTCATGGATAAAACGAATACCATTATCAGTGTCCGTAATCTGGTAAAAAAATATGCTGACTTCACAGCAGTCAAAGGGATTAGTTTCGACGTCTATGAAAATGAGATTTTCGGACTGCTTGGCCCTAACGGTGCAGGAAAAACGACTACATTAGAAATTATCGAAACGCTTCGGGAAAAAACTTCCGGAGAAATCACAGTAGATGGATTTTCTGTGGATAAGGATGCCAATGAGATCAAAAGAATCATTGGTGTACAATTACAGGCTGCGGGTTATTATCCTAACCTGAATCTGGTGGAACTTATGGAACTTTTTGCTGGTCTGTATGGCGTAAACATCAAACCCATGGAGATGCTGGAGAAAGTAAATCTTCAGGATAAAGCGAAAGCAAAATTCAAAGCGCTTTCCGGTGGACAGAAACAACGCTTTTCTATCGCTACTACTTTACTGAATTCTCCAAAGATTATTTTCCTGGATGAGCCGACAACCGGACTGGATCCTCAGGCACGCCGTAATTTATGGGATCTGATTATTGATATCAGGAACAATGGAACTACCGTAGTGCTCACCACCCACTATATGGACGAAGCAGAACAACTTTGTGACCGTGTAGCTTTTGTAGAGCATGGAGAAATCATTGCGCTTGATACTCCGGATAACCTGATTGATCAGTTAATCAGCAGCGGATTCGAAAGAAAAAAAGAAGTTAAAAAAGCTAACCTCGAAGATGTATTTATCAATCTTACAGGCCAGGAATGGCGTGAAGGCTAAATGAGCTCAAAAATGAACAAACCATACAACAATACTAAAGCGACGCTGGCCCTTGCCAAAGCAAGTTTCAGATCGATTACCCGCAGCCCTTCGGCTGTAGTTTTCACTCTGGCCTTCCCACTGATTTTTATCCTGGTATTTGGATTTCTTGGTGGCGGAGGGGTTAAATTAGACCTTGCCATAGCGCCAGGGTCGGATATGCAAAATCCGGTGATTATCGCCCTGCAGCATACTTCTGTAATCCATCTGATTACTGACAAAAGCGAAGTGGAGCTTCAGCAGCGGTTAGAAAAAGGGACGATTGCCGGTGTAATTGATGTCCATAAAAACGTTGTGGAGCAACCTGCTTATTTAGCAAACGTAAAATATACTTCTGCATCGATGGATAAAGGAAATATACTGAAGTCGATATTGAATAACCTGATGTATACTTTAAATACGAAAGATTTGAAGCCATCGGTCGCAGAGCTGAAAGAAAGTACTGTTCACGGCAGAACTTACCGCACCATAGACTTTATTCTGCCAGGGCAGCTTGGCTTCTCTTTATTGAGCACAGGCGTTTTCGGAACAGCTTTCGTTTTCTTCAGCCTGAGACAAACCCTGGTGATTAAACGTTTTTTTGCCACTCCGGTAAAAAGATCGAGCATTATCCTGGGTGAAGGACTTGCCAGAATAGGCTTTGCTTTAATTGGTGCGTTATTTATCATTCTGATCGGCCATTTCTTTTTCCATTTTACGCTCATCCATGGGGTCACGACTGTGATTAATATGCTGCTCCTTTCCACTATCGGTGTCATTGTGTTTATGGGCTTCGGTTTTGTCGTTTCTGGTATCGCAAAAAGTGAAAGTACGATCCCTCCTATCTCAAATATTATTACCTTACCACAATTTTTATTATCTGGTACGTTCTTCTCTATAGAGAATTTCCCAAACTGGCTGCAACCAATTAGCAGGGCCTTACCGCTCACCTATTTAAACGATGCAATGAGACAGGTTGCTTTTGAAGGTGCCGGACTATGGGATGTGAAACAACAGATTTTAATCATGGTGATCTGGGGAATAGGAATATACGCGGTAGCGGTGAAAGTATTCAAGTGGGAATAAAATTATAGGAAAATCAATCCTGATAATTTATAATTTTATTTTAACTTTGATCATCACCTGGTAATTGTATTATTTACACTAAGGAGATAAAAACACTTAAAACAACTAAAATGAGTTTAATTATTGATGTTCATGCAAGGCAAATCCTCGATTCTAGAGGTAACCCTACTGTTGAAGTAGAAGTAATCACTGAAAATGGCCAAATGGGCCGTGCTGCTGTACCATCTGGTGCAAGTACTGGTAAACACGAGGCTGTTGAGCTAAGAGACGGAGATAAGAAAGTTTACATGGGCAAAGGTGTATTAAAAGCCGTTGAGAATGTGAACAAGAAAATAGCTAAAGAACTTCAGGGTATCGATGTTTTTGAGCAAAATCTGATTGACAAGGCGATGATCGACCTTGATGGTTCAGAAAACAAAGGAAATTTAGGAGCTAATGCAATCTTAGGTGTTTCTTTAGCAGTAGCTAAAGCAGCAGCGGCAGAAAGCAGACAGCCATTATACCGTTATATCGGTGGTGTAAATGCAAATACATTACCTATTCCAATGATGAACATCTTAAACGGTGGTGCACATGCGGATAACAAAATCGACTTCCAGGAGTTCATGATTATGCCATTGGGAGCCCGCAGTTTCTCTGAAGCATTACAAATGGGAACGCAGGTATTTCACCACCTGAAAGACGTATTAAAGAAAAAAGGTTATTCAACAAATGTTGGTGATGAAGGTGGTTTTGCACCAAACATCGGTTCAAACGTTGAGGCAATTGAAACTGTTTTAACAGCGATTGAAACTGCTGGTTTCACTCCTGGTAAAGATATCTGGATTGCTATGGATGCAGCTGCATCTGAAATGTACGATTCAAAAACTAAAACTTACAACTTCCATAAATCATCTGGTGAGAAATTAACTTCTGACGAAATGGTTAAGTATTGGGTAGATTGGGCTAACAAATACCCAATTATCTCTATTGAAGATGGTTTAGATGAAGATGACTGGAATGCATGGGAAGCTTTAACTTTAGCTATCGGTAACAAAGTACAGTTAGTAGGTGATGATTTGTTTGTAACTAACGTTAAACGTTTACAACAAGGAATCGATAAAAGCATCGCAAACTCTATCCTGGTTAAAGTAAACCAGATTGGTACCTTAACTGAAACTATCAACGCAGTATCATTGGCACAAAACAGTGGTTACACGTCGGTAATGAGTCACCGTTCAGGAGAAACTGAAGATACAACTATCGCTGACTTAGCAGTTGCTTTAAACTGTGGTCAGATCAAAACTGGTTCAGCTTCACGTTCTGACAGGATAGCTAAATACAACCAATTATTACGTATTGAAGAAGAATTAGGTTCTGCTGCACGTTTTATTGGTAAAGATTTCAAATTCTTGAAAAAATAAACTGGGTTTCCGGTTTTCAGTATAAAAAGCATAGTCGGAAACGGCTATGCTTTTTCATTTTATAATTTATATCTTTGTTTATATGAACAGATTACTGGAAATCTTTCGCAACAAGTACTTTCTCTCTACCGCAGCATTCGCAGTGTGGATGTTATTCTTTGATAAGAATGATATGCTCTCTCAATACGAGTACCGCACAGAAGTACACAAGTTACAGGAAGAAAAAGATTTCTATGAAAAGCAAACTGCCCAGGTGAAAAAAGATCTGAACGAACTAAACACCAACCTGAACACTGCCGAAAAATTTGCGAGAGAGAAATACTTCATGAAAAAAGACAATGAAGATGTTTTTGTGATCATTAAAGCAACCCCTAAAGACTAATAGCCAAATCTTGGCAGTGAAAGCTTATATCGGACTACCACTATCCTGAGTGCAAAGATAAATCCGATGACCAGTACTTTTGCCACATCAGCTTTCAGGTTAAAAAACAAT
Source organism: Pedobacter sp. WC2423 (assembly GCF_040822065.1). Classification (NCBI taxonomy): domain Bacteria; kingdom Pseudomonadati; phylum Bacteroidota; class Sphingobacteriia; order Sphingobacteriales; family Sphingobacteriaceae; genus Pedobacter; species Pedobacter sp. WC2423. The sequence goes on along the minus strand of NZ_CP162005.1, from coordinate 4,771,802 downwards.
AAAGTAAAATATAAGATCCCACCCAGAATACAGGCCGTAGCATAAATCTCTTTTTTAAAGATTAAAGGAATAGTATTGAGTAAAGTATCCCTGATTACTCCGCCAAAACAACCCGTAATTGTACCCAGGGCAATACAAATCCCCGGGCTCAAACCAAAGGCTATCCCCTTTTGAATTCCAAGAATAGTAAATAACCCCAGCCCCATCGAGTCAAATAGAAACAGCGTCACAGTAAACCGTTTTCGATGTCTTTTCAAAACTATGGTTAGTAGTGACGTGACCAGGATCAGCAAACAGTAATTTACATCTCTCATCCATTTAACCGGGGTATCGCCCAAAAGTAAATCCCTGACCGTACCACCACCAATAGAAGTTACAAAAGCAATAATCAATACCCCAAAAGGATCAAGGCGCCGCTGTATAGCAGCAAACGAACCAGAGATCGCAAAAGCGATGGTTCCTAAAATTTCTATAACCTGAGAGGTAGTGAATTCCATAAATTAACCTTTATTACAGCGCCGAATTTCTTTTCCGTATAAACCATTCTATGCTGAGCATGACCATAATCAGCACAAATAAGCTTTTTAAATTAATCAGTTCCTCATACTTACGGTCTTCATAACTCAGCGTTTTCAACTGGTTACTTTGAATCAGGTCATCCTTAATTTTTAAAAGCTGGTCTGGAAGATACAATTTTCCATTGGTCTGGGCAGCTAACTGATACAATAATTGATGATTTGCAAGAGTCTGCTGAAATTCGGCAGTTAAAGTGTTCACGAAAAAGGAACCTTTATCCTGGTAATGCTGATTACCCAATTTTGTACTGGCGGTATAACTGTAATTACCCGGAGGCAATACACCGGCATCCAGCTGATAAGAGGATTCATATCTGGAAAAAGTAAAATTATAAGTCTTGCCTTTTTCATCCTTTAATAACAAATTGACATCAGGTGTATTCACTGGCTGATAACTATCATTATATAACAACGCATTCAGCAATACCTGATCATTCTCTTCAAAAGTATTTTTAACCGGCCTGACTTTGAATTTTCTTTTATCATCCTTCACAGAAAGATATTGCACGACCTTACCCATCAGGTCATTGAATACCGGGGTCTGCGGGTTTTCACGGGCTTCTGACAGCTTCCACTTCCATAACCCTTCTCCAATCAGATAACCCACTTTACGACCGTTATCATTCATGAAAAATAATTGCGGACGATCAGTTTTCGCTTTTCCATTCCGCTGATCCAGCACAACCTGCTGCGTTCCTAAAATCTTAAACACACCAGACGGTGACTGTAAAGGATCAAAATTTTCAATGACTTTACGCGAAACAGGATCTAAATCAAAAACAGAAAGGTTTTGATCGATAGCACTATATTGATATTGAGGGATGGAATTTCCAGCAAAACTCACCTGCTGCTGTACCTGATTAAACCTGCCCGGATTACTTTGCATCCCCACTATATACCATAGCGGAACTTTCTCCGTCTTTATTTTCGCCAGAAAGCTGCCAGCATCAAATTGATTATCCGGCAATTGATAAAGAATGATCAATCCATAGACTTTCGGATCAATTTTCAGCAGCGCATCATTCAGGACCACCGAAACCTCATGATGCTTATTTAAGCCGATCGCCTGCTTTAAAGCTGCCAGATCCGGATGCGGGCCTGCCGCAGCAATCAATATCTTTTGACGCTCATCAATTACATCTACTAAAGTTTGATAAACATTATTTTTCGTGGAAATCTCCTTATCGACAGGGGCTAATGAAATGGTATATTTATGCTGGCCAATTTTTGAAGCCTTTAAATTAACCGGAATGTTTTTCAAAAATTGAGCTGAGGTCACCTGAACAGCTTTCTCGTATACTTTTTTCCCGTCTTCCAGCACCGTTAGCTGAATTGGAACCTCATCACATTGAAATGCCTGTACCTGTATTTCCATCCTGAAATTATTATCCAGGTAAACCAGGTCATTGACATTAACAGCACTGATCAATATATCTTTTTTAGGAATAGTATCTCCCAAAGCGATGGTATAAACCGGAGCTTTCAGCAAAGCCAGTTCCTGTGCCGGGTTACCCCCGCGATTAAAAATCCCATCAGTAGCTATAATCACCGCTCCAACGTTTTTATTGAGCAGTTCATCATTGAGTTTACTAATCAACTGTGCAACGTTAGTAAGTTTACCTTTATAGCTAAAATCAAGCCCGCTAACCACACGATCATTAAAACTATAGGTTCTTACCTCATATTTCTCTGAAAGTTCAGCCTGAAGCTGCTGAAGCGACTTTCGATATTTGATACTATCAAATCCTGCCGGTTTAAAAGCAGCAATAGATGCTGAGTTATCCTGTGCAATGACTACAATAGGTTTCTCCAGTGTATAACTCGTCTGTTTAAGCAATGGGGAAAACACCAGCCATAAGATCAAAGTAAGCGTTACCGTCCTGATGACTGCTAAACCAGTGTTGACCGGACGGGTTAAATTCGAATTCTTCCCATAAAGCAGCCATGCGAAAAACAGACCAGCTGCCAGACAGCCAGTAAATGCAAGGAAGCTATAGAAATTGAAAGTGTCGCTCATAGATCAGCCTAAAGATGCTGATTTTTTAAAAACTGACTGCATAATTCTTAGAAAAATCAGATTTAACTACTTGTTTTATGATGTTTTTACCCATAAAAAAAGGGCAAAAACCCTTCTTTTAACAGAAACATTTTTACCCCCTCTAAATAAAATTTAATGGATTAGCTGACGCTTATAACATACCACCGCAAACAGACAATACCTGTCCGGTTACATAAGCACTCATATCAGAAGCAAGAAATACGCATACATTCGCTACATCCTCAGGTTCACCTGCACGCTTCAGCGGAATACCTTCTTCCCAGCCTTTAACAACTTTAGGATCTAATACATCGGTCATCTCTGTACGGATAAATCCTGGAGCAACTACATTGGTACGGATATTTCTGGAGCCTAATTCTTTAGCCACTGATTTAGAGAAACCAATAATACCAGCTTTAGAAGCTGCATAATTAGCCTGACCAGCATTTCCCTGAACACCTACTACTGAGCTCAGGTTAATAAAAGATCCTTTACGGGCCTTCATCATCACTTTTGATGCTGCTTTAGTTACGTTGAACACAGATTTCAGGTTTACATTAATTACGTCATCCCAGTTCTCTTCGCTCATGCGCATTAACAAACCATCTTTAGTAATCCCTGCATTGTTAACAACGATGTCAATGGTACCAAATTCAGCAACGATATCACTAATTAGTTTTTCCGCTTCATCAAATTTAGACGCATCAGAACGGTATCCTTTAATTTTAGTACCGAAAGATTGGAGTTCCTGCTCTAATGCTTCTCCTTTTTCTACTGAAGACAGATAAGTGAAAGCAACATTCGCACCCTGTTCAGCAAATTTCTCCGCTATTTTGCGGCCTATTCCTTTTGAAGCACCAGTAATTAATGCTGTTTTTCCTTCTAATAGTTTCATCTTGTTGTATATTGTTTTTTTGTGAGATGGAGCCTTTGATGATCAAAATAATTATTTCCCTGCGGGTTTAATAATTATTTTAATCATGTCGGGTTCATTTAGTGGTTGTATGTTTTTTATAATGGTTATTTCTAGTTCAAATCTGCAAAGCTTATTTGAATTTAAGCTTTTTAAACTGCCGGTTCCTGCTGACTTAAGCAATGGAAACTACCCAGTCCCCAGATAATATCTGTAGAATCAATTCCAACTACTTTGCGGTCAGGAAAAGCGCCTCTGATAATACCCAGTGCAATCTCATCATTCACATCCCTGAAAGTAGGTACGATTACCGCAGCATTTGCAATGTAAAAATTAGCATAGGAAGCAGGTAAACGCGTATCCTCATGGATAACTGGTGATGGCATGGGCAGCTGGATGATATTTAAAGGCTCACCATTCAATAAACGCATCGTCTTCAGCTCTTCCAGATTTTCCTTTAAAAGGATATAATTCTCATCTAATGGATTTGATTCCACGACAGTTAATACCGTATTCGCATTCACAAAACGGGTAATATCATCAATGTGGCCATCTGTATCATCGCCTACAATACCATCTCCAACCCATAAAATCTGTTCTGCACCATAACATTCTTTCAGATACTCTTCAATCTGCTGTTGATTCAAATGCGGATTTCTGTTTGGATTTAACAAACAAGCTCTGGAAGTTAAAATTGTTCCTGCACCGTTAAACTCTACAGATCCGCCTTCCATTACAATACCCGGATTAAATACCGGCAAACTGAAATGATCTGCAATACGGGTAGGTATAACGTCATCTAACTCATACGGAGGATACTTTCCACCCCATGCATTATAACCCCAGTCAATTACTACTTTTTGCTGCGCTGCTTTTGGATTCAATAAGAAAGCAGGGCCATGATCACGGCACCAGGCATCATTGCTCGGATTAAAATAAAATTCTATCTGCGTCAAATCAGCACCCGCTTCCTGCAATTTTGAAATTGCGAAAGCTTTAGTTGCTTCATCGTTTACATTGATTCTTACTTTTTCTCCCTGAGCTACGATTTTGATAAACTCACAGTACGGTGCGTAAATCATATCAATTTTACCCGGCCATGAAGCTTCTTTATGCGGCCACGTTAACCAGGTAGCTTCATGTTTAGCCCATTCAGCAGGAAAGCTATACCCGGCTTTCTTCGGAGAGTTATCAAATAGACTCGTCATCTATATATCTTTTGGTAATTGGTGAATAAGTATCAATTCTTCTGTCACGTAAAAATGGCCAGTGCGTTCTGTAACGGTCAGATTTGGACAAGTCAAGTTCTACCACTTTCAGTTCTTCCTGATCGTGTGTAGCCTGATATAAAAGAGAACCGAAAGGATTGGACACAAATGACCCTCCCCAGAAAGAAACACCAGCTTCTTCACCAACACGGTTGATACTGACTACAGGTACACCATTTGCAATAGCGTGTGAACGCTGAATGGTCTGCCATGCATTGTATTGTTCTTTATTCGTTTCCTCATCCTGTGTAGTTGCCCACCCTATTGCAGTGGGGTAAACTAAGAAATCAGCACCCATTAAAGCAGTGATTCTTGCAGCTTCAGGATACCACTGATCCCAGCAGATCAGGACCCCAATTTTCGCATATTTGGTTTTGAATACTTTATAACCTAAATCACCAGGGGTGAAATAGAATTTCTCATAAAATCCAGGATCATCCGGGATATGCATTTTACGATATTTACCTAAATAGGAACCATCTGCATCCAGAACAGCAGTAGTATTATGATATAAACCTTCTGCTCTTTTTTCAAACAGAGAAGCAACAATGACTACATTTAATTCTTTGGCAACGGCCGATAAAACATCGGTAGACGGGCCAGGGATAGTTTCTGCTAATTTGAAGTTCTCATACTCTTCAACATCACAGAAATATAGTGAGGTAAAAAGCTCCTGCAAGCAAACCACCTGGGCGCCCTGAGCCGCTACTTCACGGATCTTTGCAATTGCTTTATCTAAATTTTCTTGTTTGCTACTGGTGCAGGTCATCTGCACCAATCCAACTTGTACTTTAGCCATTCTTTGAATTTTTGTGACTACAAAGTTAGCAGAAAAAAAATTCTGTACTTCATTATTCTGAAAAGCGTATCTCAGCTAAGATTAAAGGGTGAAAATCAGAATTTTATCAGTGTTTCCGGCTTATAATAATATTGATAAAAAAGCAGATAAGAAATAATCAGACTTACAGCAAAAGATAATCTGGGCATACCGAACATAATGATATAAAATGAGAATATAAATAGTCCGAATACCCATAACAGGTATCTGTACATTCTTAAGCCTATCAAATGTAAAATACTCCGGAAAAGCAACGCTGTGCTTAATCCTGACAACAACATTTCAACTGCTGTTAAAAAAGGAAAATGAGAGAAACACCAGATACACTCCGGCAGCATAATTAAGAAATAGATCAAAGAGAAGTTAAAAAACAAATTGAACCTGCTGTAAGGAAGGTTCCTCGCAAAACTGAGATAAGTTTCTTTAAAACGATGTTCCTGATAAATCAGTACGCTATGTAAAGTAACAATGGAGAGTATAATAATATAGGGTACACGCAAGTCTTGTTTGTTGGCTGCAAAAATGTAAAGTACTCCGGTCATCACTAACAGTGAGGCAATTTTAGTGAGCAGGTAAATCAGCTTTGTCCGGTCAAATAGATGATACATAAACAAGCTTGAAAAAGGTTTGCTGATTCCGCTGCTCAGTCTGAACAGTAAAGAAGTTTTCCTGGTTTTGCTCATGCGGTTAACCAGGTATACGTAAAGCAATGCACTGACCGAGGCCATGAACAGAATATAGAGGAGTGTAATTGCAGGGATTACATTTGCGTCATAGATTACCCCTAAAATGGTAGCAAAAAGCCAGTAGCCTAAAAATGGCAGAGAGATCACCAGCTGTACACAAAACCAGCTTTTGAACTGTTCAAACTTACTGAAGGAAGTAATCCCGTAAAATAAGAACTGATTATTTTCCAGTTGTAATTGTGCAGCTACGTATTGCCAGCTCTTCATAGAATAGATCAGCCAGCAGGCGAAAACCAGCATCATCATCACGGGAGTAATAATGAAAGTCATCATTAACATCAAATGATAAAATACAGACTCTTCCATTTGATAAACACCAGCCGTATTGATAAAAAAACAATAACTGATAAGCGTGACGAAAAGGAAAAGCAACAGCCCTGATTGTTCCCTGTAAAAACGGTAGGCAAATATTTTAAGCAATACCTGTGTAAGTGATCCGGACATCTTATAAGGGCGTTAAATGCTGATTTTCAATTAAGATCTTTTGGATTAAAGGTAATACTGTACTTTCAAATGGCTGATGAGATGCCAGCAGGAAACTCGTTTTCTCCTTTTCATGTTTTTCTGCGATCCACCGGTAAAGGATCTCCAGTGATTCCACATCAACAGTAATTAAGGGTTCATCCAGTAAAATAATTTCCGGTTTGCCTAAAAAAGCAAGAACAAGGGATAGTTTTTTCAGCATACCACTGGAATAGGTTCCCAAAGGCCGGTTGATATAGGAAGTCATTTTCATACTTTCTATATAATAAGCTGATTGCTGCAGATCTCCGCCCTTTGCCGCTGAAAACAGGCTGACCATTTCTTTGCCGGTTAAGAACTCAGGAAAAATGGGTTCTGCTTCTGCAAAATTAACCAGTTTACGAAAAGCAAGAGTCTGCTTTTTTACACTGACCGGAACTGGATTAACCAGATTACCTGCAGGAGATTTCAGAATAATATCACCCTTAAAATCAAGGATACCTGCAATTGTTTTCAGCAACGTACTTTTCCCGGAACCATTTGCCCCTTTGATCCAGTAGATACCCTGATCAATACTATAGTCATCTATTTTTAAAGCCGGGAAGTTATGATATGATTTTTGATAATTTACGAAGCTGAGCATATCCAGTCTTTAGGATAGTAGGACGGCAATCAACTGCTATTGTTACGATTAAAAGAAAGCTAATAAAAGAAAGCTAACGATTTTTTTAAGAAGCAACGTTTGAATTCAGGGAATCCCTGTACTCCTGCTGTAATTCAAACAGGCATTTAGCACAGAGACAACTATCATAATGCTCACTAATATACTGCACTTCATTCAGGTCAAGATACACCACACTGCACTGACATTTAGTGTAAGAGTTAGCCTTGCACTCAATAGGCACACCGCAACGCTCGCATGGTATAATTTCGTGTTTAGCCATTAAAAAGGGTCTTATACAACAAAAGTACGGTAATTTGACTTACCGTACTTTATGCCTTTCATTTTATGAGATTTAGATTATCCTGAGCAGCTGATACAGCCTTCTTCCATAGAACAAACCGGGCCATCAGTGATTTCTTCAACCACTTGCTCAATATGTTCCGGAATTACAGGTTCCATATTTTTACCAGCCTGGTTTTCTACAGTGAATTTCACTGCTTGTGACGCAGCCTGAGTACGCAAATAATACATTCCTGTTTTCAAACCTTTCTTCCAGGCATAGAAATGCATCGAAGTCAATTTAGAAGTATTAGGTGCGTTGATAAACAAGTTAAGGGATTGCGACTGGCAGATATAAGCACCACGATCAGCAGCCATATCAATGATACTGCGCATTTTAATTTCCCAAACTGTTTTATACAATTCTTTGATATAATCAGGTATTTCAGCAATGTCCTGAATAGAACCGTTAGCTAAAATAATTCTGTCTTTCATTGCCGGGGTCCATAAACCTAAAGCAACTAAATCTTTCAATAAGTGTTTGTTAACTACGATGAACTCACCGCTCAATACACGTCTTGTATAGATGTTTGAAGTATAAGGCTCAAAACATTCATTGTTACCTAAAATCTGAGAAGTCGAAGCTGTAGGCATTGGCGCAACCAATAAAGAGTTACGCACACCATCTTTAACTACTTTTTTACGCAATGATTCCCAGTCCCAGCGGTTACTCGATGGCGTTACGTTCCAAAGATCAAACTGGAATTTACCTTTTGATAAAGGAGAGCCTTTAAAAGTTTCATAAGCTCCGTCTTTAACAGCAAGATCATGCGAAGCAGTCATTGCAGCAAAGTAAATAGTTTCAAAAATTTCTTTGTTCAGTTCTCTTGCGGCTTCACTTTCGAAAGGTAAACGCATTAAGATAAATGCATCTGCAAGCCCTTGTACACCTAAACCAACTGGTCTGTGGCGCATATTAGAGTTTCTTGCTTCTTCTACCGGATAAAAGTTATAATCAATGATCTTATTCAGGTTTAAAGTAGCCTGATAAGTTACATCATATAATTTCTGGTGGTCAAATTCTCCATTGATTACATATCTTGGTAAGGCCAGTGAAGCTAAATTACATACTGCAACTTCATCTTTAGAGGTATACTCGATGATCTCTGTACACAAGTTAGAACTTTTGATAGTTCCTAAATTCTGCTGATTAGATTTACCGTTTGCGGCATCTTTGTACAACAAGTATGGTGTACCGGTTTCAATTTGTGAATCCAGGATAGCGAACCATAATTCCTGTGCTTTGATTGTTTTACGCGCACGGCCTTCTTTTTCATAACGTGTATATAACGCGTTAAATTCTTCTCCCCAGCAATCTGCAAGCCCTGGTGCTTCATGTGGACAGAAAAGGCTCCATTCGCCATTTTCTTCAACACGCTGCATAAATAAATCGCAAACCCAAAGTGCATAGAACAGATCACGTGCACGCATTTCTTCTTTACCGTGATTTTTACGCAAATCAAGGAAAGCGAATACGTCAGCATGCCATGGCTCTAAATAGATTGCGAAAGCACCTTTACGTTTGCCTCCACCCTGATCTACATAACGTGCAGTATCATTGAATACTTTTAACATCGGTACGATACCATTACTGGTTCCGTTTGTTCCGCTGATATAAGAACCAGTTGCCCTTACATTATGAATACTCAAGCCAATACCACCTGCACTTTGTGAGATTTTAGCGGTTTGTTTTAAAGTATCATAAATTCCCTCGATACTATCATCCTGCATAGATAATAAGAAGCAAGATGACATTTGAGGCTTTGGAGTTGCTGCATTAAACAAGGTTGGTGTAGCATGGGTAAACCAACGCTCACTCATCAGGTTATAAGTAGCAATTACACTATCAATATCACCTTTGTGAATTCCCACAGAAACACGCATAAATAAGTGCTGCGGACGTTCTACAATTTCACCATTAATTTTTAACAGGTACGATTTTTCAAGGGTCTTGAAACCAAAGTAATCGAAACCAAAGTCACGGTCATAGATGATTGTGCTGTCTAATAAGTCAGCATTTTCCTGAATAACTTCCCAAACATCTTCAGCGATTAAAGAAGCTGATTTTTCAGTTTTAGGATCTATATATCTATATAACATCTCCATCGTCTTTGAAAACGACTTCGTAGTATTCTTATGTAAATTTGACACGGCTATTCTAGAAGCTAATAAAGCATAGTCCGGGTGTTTTGTGGTTAAAGAGGCAGCAGTCTCAGCAGCAAGATTATCTAATTCTGAGGTTGTAACACCGTCATACAATCCTTCAATTACTTTCTTGGCTACATCTATAGGATCAACAAGTTCCACATTAAAGCCATAACATAACTTTTCGATCCGGGCAGTGATCTTATCAAACCGCACTGCTTCTTTGCGACCATCTCTTTTTTCTACAAACATATTTTTTTAGGTTTTATGCTGCTTATTCTCGTTGTTCAAAGCAATTCCGAACATAGGCAACAGTTTATATTCTTTTATTAAAAATCATCATCCAGAGAAAAAGCCGAAGCTTTGTCTTCTGAAGACGTCAACACACCACTTTTCTGGTAATCCCCAACACGTTTCTCAAAGAAATTGGTTTTTCCCTGCAGGGAGATCATCTCCATGAAGTCAAACGGATTAGTAGCGTTATATATTTTGTCATATCCCAGTTCGCTTGACCACCTGTCGGCCACAAATTCGATATACTGAGACATTAGTTTGGCATTCATACCGATCAGTGCAACTGGCAGTGCATCTGTCACAAATTCTTTTTCTATTTCAACGGCATCTTTGATGATACCATGAACTGCTTCCTGAGAAAGTTTATTCTTCAGCATTTTGTAAAGCAGGCAGGCAAATTCACAGTGCATACCTTCGTCTCTTGAGATCAGCTCATTGCTGAAAGTCAGACCTGGCATTAAACCACGTTTCTTCAACCAGAAAATTGAACAGAAACTTCCGCTGAAGAAAATTCCTTCTACAGCTGCAAAAGCTACCAGACGTTCAGCGAAGTTTCCTCCGTCGATCCAGCGTAATGCCCATTCTGCTTTTCTCTTTACGCAAGGTACAGTGTCAATAGCGTGGAACAGTCTGTCTTTTTCTGCTTCATCCTTGATATAAGTATCAATTAATAAGGCGTAAGTTTCAGAGTGGATGTTTTCCATCATAATCTGGAAACCATAAAAGCAACGTGCCTCTGGTAACTGGACTTCACTCATAAAGTTGACTGCAAGGTTCTCATTCACAATTCCGTCACTGGCCGAGAAAAATGCCAGGATATGAGAGATGAAGTGGCGCTCTCCATCATTAAGATTATCCCAGTGTTTCTGATCATCAGACAGATCAATCTCTTCGGCCGTCCAAAAACTAGCTTCACTCTTTTTGTACATTTCCCAGATTGCCGGATATTTAATCGGCAAAAGTACAAAGCGATCTTTGTTCTCTTTCAGTAATACTTCTTCTTCCATGGGTATATTATAAGGGTAATAAACGATTGTCAATAGGTATTAGTCCTCTTCAATAGTCTTTTCAGCAGACCGGCTTCAATAATTCAAAAGTTTTACCTAAAATCAGGTCTAATATTTAAGCATAAAATATTAATTACTAAACCTTTATCTAACAAATTATTGATAATAATGTCAGAATTTTTGTTCAAACAAATATAAACTTTGAGGCTTTTAAACGTTAACAATAGTTCTTAACAAGAGGGCGTAGTTATCCACACTGCGGAACAAAAATTACAGTTAATTTACTTTGTAAAGTTGTTATTGTTTTCTGTTGTTATCAAAGAGACCAGGAAAAACTGTTGATAACATTTGCAATTCTGACTATTGCGACCTGATATTCAGGATTTAAGAGGATTTATCGTAGCTGATTTTCACTTTGGACTGTCCTTTTCTAAAAAAACCGAGGTCTTTGGCAGCTTGTTCTGAAACATCAATAATATATCTTTTTGTAAAAGGGCCTCTGTCATTGATTTCCACGTCTACTGATTTTCCTGTCTCAACGTTGGTGACCGTGACGATCGTACCAAAGGGAAGTGAGCGGTGAGCGGCTGTTAATTTACTTCGCCGGTATTTGGCTCCGCTGGTGGTTCTTTTACCTTCAAACTTCCTGTGATAATAGGTTGCCATTCCTGTTTTTATTAGCGTTGAACCGTCTAAAGCTGTACTGTCCAGCACTGTAGTATCTCCCTGTGCGTCAACTTGCAAGAACAAGAATATACTCAATAAAAGCAAACAATATCTCATATTTAATTTTGTTGGTGAACGTTCAAAGGTAAGTAAAAAAAGTACATACCACCAAACTAAAAATGCCCAATGAGCTGATCATCGGGCATTTACGTAAATCAAAACGTGTATTTTCAGGGTTTAAACACCTTTAAAAGCTATTTATCAGGAACAAAATTCATTGAAATTGAGTTTACACAGTTTCTTGTATTTTTTGCGGTAAATCCTTCGCCCAGGAACACGTGTCCAAGGTGTGCTTTACAGTTTGCACACACGATTTCCGTACGCGATCCATCAGCGTCAGGAATCCTGATTACTGCACCTTTAATCTCGTCATCAAAGCTCGGCCAGCCGCATGAGGATTCAAATTTTGATTCCGAACGGTAAAGGGCTGCGTTGCAACGTTTGCAGGTATAGGTACCTTTTGCTGTATTTTTCAATAACGTTCCAGTTCCTGGATATTCTGTGCCTTTATGCACAATTACATCTTCTTCTTCGGCGGTTAATTTATTCCATTCCATTTTTCCGGTGGTTTTTGAAGGTGATTCTTTTTGTTGTTTCTGCGCACAGGCCATTAAGCTGCAAATGCAAACAAGCCCGGCTATTAATATCGATTTACTGATGATCGTTTTCATACTTTATATACGGTTAACGGGCACCTTCAGTTTTTAGCACAAGAATAATATAAGCTGACAAATATGTGATAAAAAAAAAGAGGTTCGTTTTGACACGAACCTCTTTTATATAAATTTAAGAAGGATTATTTCTTCAATAATTCTGCCATAGCTTCACCGATTTCAGCAGGACTTTCTACTACACGGATTCCGCATTCTGCCATAATTTTCATTTTAGCAGCAGCAGTATCATCAACACCACCAACAATAGCACCAGCGTGACCCATTTTACGTCCCGCAGGAGCAGTTTGGCCAGCGATAAATCCTACTACTGGTTTTGTACCATGTTCTTTGATCCAAAGCGCAGCTTCAGCTTCCATACCACCACCAATTTCACCGATCATGATGATACCTTCAGTTTCAGGATCATTCATTAACAATTCAACAGCTTCTTTAGTAGTTGTACCGATAATTGGATCTCCTCCAATACCGATTGCTGTAGTGATACCTAAACCTGCTTTCACTACCTGGTCAACTGCTTCATAAGTTAATGTCCCTGATTTAGAAACAACACCTACTGTACCTTTTTTGAAGATAAAACCTGGCATGATACCAACTTTAGCTTCATCAGCAGTAATAACACCCGGACAGTTAGGACCGATTAAACGGCAATCCCTTCCAGTAATATATTCTTTGACCTGAATCATATCCTTTGTAGGGATACCTTCAGTAATACATACAATAACTTTTATTCCAGCTTCAGCAGCTTCCATAATGGCATCTGCAGCAAATGCAGGTGGAACAAAAATAATAGATACATTAGCTCCAGCTTGATCAACCGCATCTTTAACCGTGTTAAAAACCGGTCTGTCTAAATGAGTTTGTCCGCCTTTACCAGGTGTAACCCCGCCAACTACGTCAGTTCCGTATTCTATCATTTGTGAAGCATGGTAAGTACCTTCATTTCCGGTAAAACCTTGTACAATTACTTTTGAATCTTTATTTACTAAAACACTCATGTATCTATAATTTTTTATGCAAATCTAAGATTATTGAATGGAATGGCAAATGCATTTGGAATTATAATGAAAAGAAAGTGTTGGGGAGAGTGCGTGAGAGGGGAAACAATAAAAACCGACAACGTATTTTCCGCCTTACGTTCCCCGAAGAGGGGATCCGAGGCCGGGAAACACGTTGTCGGTTTTTATTGTTTTTCTCACTTAACTGTAAGGGGGGGGGTGGATTGTTGTTGCAAAAATAATTGAGTTAGCTGGTCAGTTGCTTAATGAAGACAGACCTGTTGGATTGCCGTCAGGATTGCGATTGCTATCAGGATTGCTATTACTGTTATTTGCCTGATCGTTCCCTACCCGTTAGCAATAACTTTTCTTCCCAATTCTGGTTCCAAAGAAAAACGTCTTTTATATCCCTGTAATCATAAAACACTTTATCTTTTCTGTCTGTTAGAAACAACTTTTTCTTCCCAATCCTGGTTCCAAAGAAAAACGTCTTTTATATCCCTGTAATCATAAAACACTTCATCTTTTCTGTCTGTTTATGGCTGTTCAGCTATATTTCCGGACTATTGAGGCACTGGTCTGCATTGTTTTAACGCAAGTTTTAAACTGGTCACTGGCTATATTCTCCAGCGGCTTAATACGCACTTCAAGCGTAGTTGATACGGGTCGAAGCGTTTCAACCCCGTATCAACTACGCTTGAAGTACGTATCAAACTGTAACCAGACACTGCCAAAAACCTTGTTGTAATTTAATTGTATTATAATCGAACCAAGAGTCTGTCAGGCTAGTTTATGAATTTATTATAGGTCTGAAAACCAGATATATAATCATATTTATTAAACAAAAACCTGCTTTTTCCTTATTAAAACAATTGCCTTGCCATCAAATAGGAACACCAACAAAGAATGGAGCGCCGTAAGGGGTAGACAATCACTATCTTAAAAAAAGGGAAAGGCATATTCCTTGCCTTCGCTATAATTCATAGCGGCAGCAAGGAATATGCCTTTCCCTTTTTTTAAGATCCGTTGGAAAACCCTTATTTAGCGATACCAACGGAGTGAAACTGCAAATCGTACAGCCTTTTGTAATACCCGTCAAGTTTCAGCAATTCCTGGTGATTACCAATTTCTTTAATCTCTCCCTTATCCAATACTATAATCTGATCAGCCTTTTGTATAGTTGATAAGCGGTGTGCGATCACAATAGAAGTACGGCCTTTCATCAATTTATCAATCGCAGTCTGAATCAGCATTTCGGTTTCTGTATCTACAGATGAAGTAGCTTCATCGAGCACAAGAATAGAAGGATTATAAACCAATGCCCTGATGAACGAAATCAGCTGTGCTTGTCCGGCAGAAAGTGTGGCCCCGCGTTCCATTACATTATACTGGTAGCCTCCGGGTAGTCTTTCAATGAAGTCATGTGCACCTACTTTTTGAGCCGCATCAACCACTTCCTCCATAGTTATGGCAGGGTTATTCAGCGTGATATTATTGAAAATTGTATCGGAGAACAGGAAAACGTCCTGTAGTACGGTAGCGATATTATTCCTCAGGTAGTTTAACTCGTAGTCATTAATACTTATCCCATCAACTTTGATTTCGCCTTTCTGGATCTCATAAAAGCGGTTCAGGATATTGATTGTAGACGATTTACCTGCACCAGTTGCACCAACCATCGCCACAGTCTGCCCTGCCTTGACTTCAAAGGAGATATCTTTTAAGACGTAATTTTCATCATTATAAGCAAACCAGACTTTGTCGAATTTAATGTTACCGGCCATTTTCTCAGGTTGATAAGTACCATTGTTTGTGGTCAGTTCTTTAGTATCTAACACTTTAAATACACGTTCTGCCCCTACCATTCCCATTTGCAGGGTATTGAATTTATCAGCAAGTTCGCGAATTGGCCTGAATAGCATACTGATATACAGGATAAACTCTGCGATTGTACCTGGCGTAACATCAAGAGGTTTGGCCAGAATGCTTTTTGCCCCATACCAGACCAAAAGGCCTAGTGACATCGCTGAGATAATTTCTACAACCGGGAAAAAGATGGAGTAATACCAGTTGGAACGAATGTTTGCATCACGGTAGCGTGCATTGATTTTTTTGAATTTACGGAATTCCTGGTCTTCTCTGGCAAAATATTGAATGATAGAAATACCAGTAATATGCTCTTGCAGGTAGGTATTTAAATTGGATACTTCAGTTCTGATTTCCTGAAAGGCCGATTTGATAGATTTCTGAAATACAGAAGTCGCCATAATCAGCAGGGGCATCGGTAAAAGTACAATCACGGTTAATTCCCAGTCTGCATAAAACATGACAGCAATAATGGCAATGACCTGAAGGATATCACCAATGATTACAATCAGGCCCTCTGAGAAAATATCAGAGATAGTTTCCAGATCTGAAACTGTACGGGTTATCAATTGTCCGATCGGTGTCTTATCAAAGTATTGCAGCCTGAGTTTAGTGATATGATTGAATACGTTGATTCTCAGGTCACGGATAGCCGATTGCCCAAGGGTATTGGTTAACAGGGTATGGCTGTATTGAATGACACTTTGTACAACCAGCAAAAAGAGCATGAGCATGGTCATCATCACCAGGCCGTTGTGCTCCCCTTTTAAAATATAGTTATCCAGGGTGTATTTGATCAGAAAAGGTCTTACTGGTGCAATTAATGCGAGTAGTATCGTTAAAATAACTGACCAGATAAATATGCTGCGGTAGGGTTTGACGTATTGAAAAACTCTTCTCAATAAGCCCACGTTTAACGCATCACCTGTAATTTTCGACATAATTAATTTACAAAAGGATAAATGACATTGACCAGGTAAAGGCCACAGGCAGGTACTGACTGCCCGGCATTACTCCGGTTTTTACTTCCTATAATTTCTTCCAGCTGCGCCAGGCTGATCTCTTTTTTTCCGATCAGGATCAGGGTACCAACAATTGCACGCACCATATTTCTCAGAAAACGATCAGCTGAGATCGTAAATATAAGACCACCCTCGATTTCACGAAAGTAAGCCTCTGTAATTTTACAATTATTTGTAGCCGTAGAGGTATTGGATTTACTAAAGCTGGTAAAATCTGTATAGTTCAGGAGCCGGGCAGCAGCAATATTCATAGCTTCAATATCCAGTTTACCTTTATATAACCAGGAACGGTTTAATTTAAAAGGGTCTTTATGAAAATGAAAATGATATTCATAAGATCTCGCTGTGGCATCAAAACGTGCGTGTGCGGTTGCTGAAACTTTAAAGATTCTTTTGATAGCAATCGGATAAGGCAGCAGAGAATTTATACTCCCAACAGCAATTGTAGCTGCTTCTTCTGTTACATTTTGTAAATCTGCATGTGCAAAGAATTTACTGGCGTGCACTCCGGCATCTGTTCTGCCACAGCCCAGTGTTTCTACAGGTTGCCTGAAGAAAACGGTTAATGCCCTGTCCAATTCCTGCTGAACGGTAATCGCGTTTGGCTGCGTCTGCCATCCATGGTAAGCTGTTCCATCGTAGGCTAATTCTATAAAAAAACGTTGTATATTCAATGTAATGCAAAAATACTTTTTTCCGCTTAACAAGACAGACGTTTAATGTCTTTTAATATATTTGTTGGAAATTATTAAATTGATATGATACAAAGGGTTCAATCCATCTGGTTATTTTTAGCAGCGCTTACGTTGTTTTTAGTATTAATTCTTCCTGTTTTAATTATACATGGCGCTCCGGGAGATTTAACATTCCAGATTGGTGGTATTTATGAGAAAGTAAATAATATCAGCCAGAAAACTGAATCCTTTACTGCGCTTTTCGGTGCAACAATCGCTGTTGGCCTGGTTTGCCTGGCAAACATCTTCACTTTCAAAAACAGAACGCTACAGAAACGGATTATCCTGCTGACGATGGTTTTAATTCTTGCTTTAGCAGCATGGGCAACAAGTTATGCAATGCAGATTCCCCGGATTTCTGAAGGATTTACGCTAAGTGCAGGCGCTTATTTACCTGTGCTTTCCCTGATTTTTTGTGCCCTTGCGATCAGAGGGATCAATAAGGATGATCAGTTAATACGCTCGGCAGATAGATTAAGATAGTCTTTTGATAAGTTAATTTTTTACTTAAAGATCAAATAACCTAACCATTAACAATCAAATTGTTAGACTTATAATTATTATTTGGTTATGTACCAAACAAATACCAAAAATTAAGCTTACCTTTGCGGCTTAATAAATAAAGTTAAAATGATAAACCCATTTAAATTATTGGGGATAAGTGATGACGTTGTTAATGCCGTAAAGGATTTAGGTTTCGAAAATCCAACACCTATTCAGGAGCAAGCTATTCCTGTGCTGTTAGAGGGCAATAATGATTTTGTTGGTTTGGCCCAAACAGGAACAGGAAAAACAGCAGCATTTGGTTTGCCGCTGATTGAACTGATTGACTTCAAGATGAATAAGCCTCAGGCTTTAATTCTATGCCCTACCCGGGAGCTTTGCTTGCAAATTGCCAGCGACATCAAAAATTACTCAAAAAATACGCCTGGTGCTAGTGTTGTTGCCGTTTACGGTGGCGCGAACATTGTGCAGCAATTGCGTGAAATTAGAAACGGTGTACAAGTAGTTGTAGCTACACCGGGTCGTATGTTAGACATTATCGGTCGT
Organism: Pedobacter sp. WC2423; assembly: GCF_040822065.1. Classification (NCBI taxonomy): domain Bacteria; kingdom Pseudomonadati; phylum Bacteroidota; class Sphingobacteriia; order Sphingobacteriales; family Sphingobacteriaceae; genus Pedobacter; species Pedobacter sp. WC2423. The sequence goes on along the minus strand of NZ_CP162005.1, from coordinate 4,753,446 downwards.
AAGGCTATAGATTTCAGTAGTGTGAAATATGTAGTTCTTGATGAGGCTGACGAAATGCTGAACATGGGCTTCCAGGAAGACATTAATGATATCTTGTCTACTACACCTGACGACAAAAAAACCTGGTTATTTTCAGCTACTATGCCTCCTGAGGTTAGAAGAATAGCTAAAAACTACATGGACAACCCTACTGAGTTGACTATGGGGACCAAAAACACTGGTAACGTAAATATTGAGCATGAGTACTATGTAGTACGTGCCAGAGATAAATATGCTGCCTTAAAACGTATTGTAGATTTCAACCCTGAAATTTTCGCAGTAGTTTTCTGTAAAACCAAAATGGATACGCAGGATGTTGCTGAGAACCTGATTAAGGACGGCTACAATGCTGATGCTTTGCATGGTGACTTATCACAACAACAACGTGATAAAGTTATGCAGCGCTTCCGTGACCGTAACATGCAGTTATTAATTGCTACTGATGTTGCTGCACGTGGTATCGATGTAAATAACGTAACTCACGTTGTTAACTATTCATTACCTGATGAAATTGAAAGTTATACCCACAGAAGTGGTCGTACAGGAAGAGCTGGTAAATCTGGTATTTCTATCTGTATTATCAATTCTAAAGAAACCGGAAAAATCCGTCAGATTGAAAGAATCATCGGTAAAGCATTTACTAAAGCTGAATTACCTACAGGATTTGATGTTTGCGAAAAACAACTTTTCTCATTGGTTCACAAAGTTCACAATGTTGAAGTAAATGAAGCACAAATTGAGCAGTACATCCCAAGAATCATGGATGAATTTGCTGAATTGAGCAAAGAAGAAGTGATCAAACGTTTTGCATCTTTAGAGTTTAACCGCTTTTTAGAGTATTACAAAAATGCACCGGATTTAAATGCAGCTGCTACTGATGAGCGTGGTGAACGTTCTGAGCGCGGTGCAAGAGGTGCTAGAAACAGTGATTTTACCCGTTTGTTTATCAACGTAGGTTCGGTAGATGAATTTACAAGAGGTGACTTATTATCTTTTGTTTGTAACAATGGTAAAATCAGTGGAAAAAACATTGGTAAAATTGACCTTAAAGGTGTGTATTCATTCTTTGAAGTTGAAAATGCTATTGTTGATTCATTGTTCGCAAATTTCAAAGACATCCAGTTCAATAACAGAAGTGTTAGAATTGAAAAATCTGGAGATGCTCCTGAAGGTGGTGAAAGAAGATCTGGTGGTGGAGAAAGAAGAAGCTATAGTGGTGGTGGCGACAGAAGAAGTTCTGGCGGTGGAGAAAGAAAGAGCTATGGTGGTGGTGAAAGAAAGAGTTATGGCGGTGGCGAAAGAAAAAGCTACGGTGGCGGTAATTCTGGCGGAAGCGGAAGACGTGAAGGTGGAAGCAGTGCTGGCGGTTTCAGAGATTTCTCTGGTAAACCACGCGAAGGTGGAAGCGGAACGGGCGAAAGAAGACGCAGATCTTAATCACAACCCAAATATAAAATTAAGCAGCCCGATTTATGAAGTGCCCCCAAAAAGTTAGACAAATTTAACTTTAAAAAATTAGGCTGCAAGAGTCCGGTATTGTACCGGACTTTTTGCATTTAGTTTCATTTTGATCCTGTCATTGTTGTAGTATTCAATATAACTTTTGATATCTGTTTTGAGTTCTTCGACTGATGTATATTTTTTCACGTAGAATAGTTCTGATTTTAGTATTCCGAAGAAGTTCTCCATTACCGCATTGTCCAGGCAGTTGCCTTTTCTGGACATGCTCTGTAGCACCCCCTTCTTTTCTAGCGCACGCTGATAGGATTTCATCTGATAGTGCCATCCCTGGTCGGAATGCAGTATTAGGCCGTTGAGGTCGGCATGTTTTTCAAATGCCATTTCTACCATTCTGCCGACCAGCCCGTAATTGGGCCGGACGTCTAGATGATAAGAAATGATCTCTGAATTGTAGAGATCGAGTATCGGGGAGAGATAGAGTTTCTGGCCTGCCACTGCAAATTCCGTAACATCAGTGACCCACTTTTGGTTCGGCAGCTCGGTTTTGAAACCTCGCCTCACCAGATCGGGCGCAATCCTTCCATGGTCTCCCTTATAGGATCGGTATCTTTTAGGCCTCAGTGTACATTTTAGCCCAAGTTCGCCCATAATCCTTGACACCGTTTTGTGGTTGATCGTACAGCCCTGTTGCTTGAGCGCTGCCGTTATCCGCCGATATCCATAACGCCCCCTGTGTCTGTGAAAGATATCGGAGATCAGCTTCCTGGCAGGTGCATACCTATCTTCTTTAGCATGTTTAAGGTGATAGTAGAACGTGCTCCGCGCCAGTTCAGAAGCAGACAATAATAGATGCAGGTCATAGGTATGCCTTAATTCTTCGACCGCTTTGGCTTTGGTTCGCGCGCTTTGGACTTTTCCTGTTGAATTAAGGCACTTAGCTTTTTTAGATATGCATTTTCTGCACGTAGGAACTCCAGCTCCTCCTGCAAAGCTGCCTGTGGATCTAATGGATCCTTCTTCTTTTTTATCCTGTTGTTATCTGGTGCCGACATATTCTTTGAACGGCCAACTTTGGTAGTTTCAAGACCTTCCTCGCCAAATTCACCATAGAGCTTCATCCAGTGGACGATGGTGCTGTCGCTGGGGATCCCGAAACATGTGGCCGCCTCGCTCAAAGATAAACGCTTTTTTATCACCGAAAGAACGCATGCAACCTTGAGTGCCTTGTCGTATATATTATTGCCCTGCTGATGGCTCAAGCTACCACGGTCCTCGTAATTCTTGACCAGACGGCGTAGGTATCGGTCGTTGATGCCATGCTTTCTGGAAAGTTCCCTTGATCCGATTGACCCGGAAACAACCTCCTTCACCAAAGCTTCCTTGAAGCTTAAACTAAACTTTGTTTTTCTATTCATAAAAATGCCCCCAATAAGTGTCTAACTTTTTGGGGGCACTTCATTTATCGGGCTGTTTTTTTTTGACCTTAATTTAGCCATAAGGAAATAAAAAAGTCTATGCTAACATGCCGACGGCGCTACTTGCCTGAAGGGGCAAGATAACGCAGTGCCGGCATGTTAGCATAGACTTTTTTATTTTTCATGGACAAACTAGTAGCCGAGGCCTTTATCGTTACCTCTTGGGTCTGCTCCTGTTTCCAGGGTTCCGTCAGATTTGATCAGGATGGCATCAACGCGTCCCATAGGGCTGCGTTCTGTTATTTTATAACCTTTATACTCTAATTTAATTCTTGTAGCGTCATCGATGGCGCCTTTCTCTGCAAAAACTTCATCAGGTAGCCACTGATGGTGGAATCTTGGGGCTGCAACTGCCTGCTGCATGGTTTTTCCGAATTCCAATACGTTAAGAATCGTCTGGAAAACTGAAGTGATAATGGTTGATCCGCCGGGTGTACCGACTACCATTCTTAGTTTTCCATCTTCTTCAATGATGGTAGGGGTCATTGAGCTCAGCATCCTTTTGCCGGGAACAATAGAATTTGCTTCTCCACCAACTAAACCGTACATGTTTGGGGTACCTGGTTTAACGGAGAAATCATCCATTTCATTGTTCATGATGAAGCCTCCACCATCAACAACAACAAGCGAGCCGTAAGAGCCATTTAAAGTCGTTGTCGCTGATACTGCATTACCCGCATTGTCTACGATGGAATAATGGGTAGTTTGCTCGCTTTCTTTTAAAGGAAAGGTACCGGGTTTGACCTCGGAGCTTGGGGTAGCTTTGTTAAAGCTGATCCCTTTAGTTCTTGAATTGATATATTCAGGATTTAACAGCGCTGTTTGAGGCACTTTAAAGAAATCCGGATCACCCAGATAGCTGGCACGGTCTGCATAGGCCCTGCGTTCTACTTCAACCATTAACTGAACGGTAGAATCTCTTTGAAAGCCCCACTTTTTTAAGGGGTAATTACTTACTTGTTTGAGCATCGTAATTAATGCAATACCACCACTGGATGGTGGAGGCATAGAGATTACTGTATAGTTTTTATATTTACCGGATACGGTTTTTCTCCATACGGACTGGTACTCTTTTAAGTCTTTTGTACTGATTACACCGCTGGTATTTTGCATAGAGGCTACAATTGCAGCTGCAACCGGCCCCTCGTAAAAGCCTTTTCTACCATTATCTCTGATGAGTTTCAACGTTTTTGCAAGTTGTGGTTGCCTCAATAAGTCACCGGTTTTCCATAAATCATTTTTAACAAAGGCTATTGGCTTATTGTTATATTTTAAAAACCTTTCTTTATGACTGTTTAATTCTGAGGCTTGCTGCGCAGTAATCTGGAATCCATTCTGTGCCAGATCTATGGCAGGCTGAATATCTTTTTTCCAGCTTAATTTACCATATTTATTATAGGCTTTAACCATCCCGTCAACTGTTCCGGGAATTCCTGATGCTAATGCACCATATAAGCTTTTATCTGTAATTGCATTACCCTGAGCATCCAGATACATATCTCTGGAAGCTTTTTCAGGAGCTTTTTCTCTATAATCAAGGGCGTCTGAATCTCCACCTTTACCTCTGTAAACCAGGAAACCACCGCCACCGATATTTCCAGCATTCGGATAAACTACTGCCAAAGCGAATTGTACGGCTATTGCCGCGTCAATTGCATTTCCACCGCGTTTAATGATCGCAACGCCAACCTTGGAGGCTTCGGGATGCGCAGTAACGACCGCAGCGTGCTTGAACTGGTTTAATTCCTGCCCGCTTGCGTTTGTTGTAAAGTAAACCAGGAGCCCCAGACAAAGAGGGATCAGCAACAGGTTTGATAATGATGTTTTTGGTTTCATGGTCAGCATAAATTATAAAAAAATCATGCCGGTAAGTTTGTTTCAGTTTAAACAGGTTAAAGGCTCACCGGTAGGAAAACGTATTAAATTTAAAGATAAAAAAGAGACAAAAAAAATCCGGATCGTCTGATCCGGATTGAAGTTATTTTAAGGTCTGACTTATTTGCCAGCTGGTTTGTCTTTGATTTGAGAAGCCTTAAGATAAACTTTAGCTCCTTTTTTATTGATGTAGTATTTACGGTTTTTTCCGTTGATATAAACATCCGAACCATCTGGTGCAACTTTACCTTTATAAGTTTTGTCTCCTACTTTTGAAACTCCTTTTACGGCTACTTCTGCTGTTTTATTACCAACCGATGAAGCTGTATGTTCGATTTTCTCCCCAACTGATTTCTTTTTTTCCTGCGCCTGAGTAGAAAGAGAAACTGTACCAATCAATGCCAGGGTTAATAAACCCACTAAATATTTCTTATTCATATTATAGATTTTTTAAGTTTTCCATTGGCAGCTATCCAGACTCTTCTTTATTCGACTGGTATATATACAACGGTATAACCTAAATAACAATCTGATAATTATATTGTTTTAATTTAATTGTTCAGTCAATAAAGCCATTTCAATTTGCGGAGAATGACGCTCATAAAGGATAGCATAAACTGCCCGGCAGATAGGCATCTCTACCTTGTATTTTTTGTTGATCACGTGCATACAGCTTGCCGCATAATAGCCTTCAGCAATCATGTTCATCTCTAATTGTGCAGATTTAACAGTATACCCTTTTCCTATCATATTACCGAATGTCCGGTTACGGCTAAATTGGGAATAGGCGGTAACCAACAGATCTCCCAGGTAAGCTGATTCTTTGATATCACGGCTAATTGGGTGTACGGCTTCAACAAACCGGTTGATTTCCCGGATCGCATTAGAAATTAAAACGGCCTGAAAGTTATCGCCATAACCTATTCCATGACAAATTCCGCTGGCTACTGCATAAATATTCTTTAGTACCGCAGCATATTCAGTACCGAAAATATCATCTGATATGTTGGTTTTGATATATCTTGTATTTAATAATCTGGAGAATTTACCTGCAGTTTCCAGGTTAATGGACGCTATGGTCAGGTAAGATAATTTTTCCAGCGCAACTTCTTCTGCATGACAGGGTCCGCTGATCACCAGGATATGATCTAAAGGAACATGGAATTTTTCATTCATAAATTCACCGATAATCTGATTTTCATCAGGGACGATTCCTTTAATGGCTGAAACTATTTTTTTACCCGCTAACATTTCCGGTGTAACCCCACTCAGGGATTCTTTAAGAAAGGCAGCCGGGACATTCAGAATAATATAATCTGCTTGTTTAATAATTTCACAAATATCATTAGATATATTATTTTCTGGTATTCTCAGCTCGACAGAGCTCAGGTATTTTGGATTGTGTTTGTATTGCTTCAGGTGTGCAATTGATGCGGTATCACGCAGCCACCAATAGATCTCTTTTTCGGTAAGATTATCTGAAAGCATCTTTATGACCGCAGTTGCCCAACTACCGCCACCAATCATTGCGACTCTTGGTATCATCATATATAAATAAAAAATCCCGGCTTAATGTTTTAAACCGGGACAAATTACTTAATTTATTGCGAACAGCCTGTCTTACTTTTTCTCAGATTTAGAAACTGACTGATCTTTAATGTCTTTTTCTACTTTCATTCCGTCTTTCAGCTTATTCTGAACGGTTGAGTACGGGCCACTTACAATTTCTGTTCCTTCTTTCAATCCACTTTTAATCTGGATATACTTATCGTCCTGAATACCGGTTGTTACTTCAACTTTTTTCACTTTACCATCAGCATACGTATATACATACTGTTTAATTGCTTTATCGTTCAGTTTGCTTTTCTGTTTGTCAGCATCAGGGTCTTCTGCTTTATCTCCACTACCTTCTTTACCAGCATCCTTTTTAAGGCCTTCCACAAATACGGCCATAATCGGAACCGACAAGCTTTTTACAGAAGAACTTTCAATATCAACTGTGGCTGATAAACCTGGTCTGAATGGAGAAGGCAAATCTTTTGCTCCGCCTTTAATTCCAGTATAAGAATCTGCCGAGATCCGAACCTTTACCACAAAGTTAGTCACCTGATCAACTGTTGTTGCTGCTACTGCAATATCTTTAGAAGAACTGGCTATTTCAGTAACCACGCCTTTAAACTTCTTGTCATCGAAAGCATCTACCTGAATGGCGGCATTGTCACCTACATTGACACGGTTAATATCATTTTCATTGACATCAACGTTTACTTCCATCGTGTTCAGGTTAGAAATACGCATTAATTCTGTACCTGCAAACTGAGCCGTTCCTAAAACCCTGTCTCCAAGTTCCACAGACAATTTAGAGATTACCCCATCAACTGGTGAAAAAACTGTGGCTTTTGCCAGGTTTGCACTCGCTTCCTGAACACCCGCACCCGTCTGTGCAAGATTATACTTAGCGGCAATCAGAGATTGTTTTGCACCGTCCAAATTCGTTTTGCCTGTCACATAAGCAGCTTTAGCTGCATCATATTCTGAAACTGAGATCACTTTCTTTTTAAACAGTTCTACGTTACGTTTGTAGATCGCTTCCTGATTGACAAAGTTAGCCTCTGATTGTTTCAGTTGCTGTGCTGCTGATCCAACAGAAGCTTTCTGTGCGCTATAAGTTGCACTGGCCCTGTCCAAACCAGATTTCAATACGTCTGGTCTGATTCTAAACAAAAGCTGACCTTTTTTAACAATATCACCTTCTTTAACGCGTAATTCGACAACCTCACCAGATACCTCAGAACTCACCTTAACTTCTGTTTCCGGTTTAATTTTACCACTTGCAGTAACAGTTTCAATAATGTTCCTGGTTTTTGTTTTTTCTATCGTAACTTTTTCAGCTTTATCACCGCCTATTACTCCGGTTACTTTACCGGCGATCAATAAGACAATAAGCGCTCCTACAGCGATGAGTATGTATTTTAGTTTCATTTCTATTTTATTTATGGATTGAGCTTAAAAGGTTATCTGTTTGCCTAAGTAATAATCTATAACTTTTGATTTGAACAGCAAGTCATATTTCGACTGAATAAAATCAACTTCTGCTTTATTTCTGTTTGTCCTTGAAGTGTTGTAATCTAATGAATTCACCAAACCTACTGCATAACGTTGTTCAATTACGTTAAAAGCATCCTTTTGAGCATTAAAAGTATTTTCGTTCGATTTATATCTGCTGTCAGCAGCTCTTAAATCGGCCACTGCCTGAGCAATTACTTTATTTAAATTGTTCTTGGCGAGCTGCTCACTGATTTTACTCGTTTCGTAAGAGATCTTTGCTCTTTTCACATTTGATCTCACTGTGTAACCATTGAAGATAGGAATGGATAGCGAAAAACCAACATTCTGATAAAAGTTATTGCTGATCTGATCGTTTAAATGCGGATCGGCAGGAAACCCAACTGTTCTTGTACCCAGGGTATAAGAATATCTGGATCCAAGCCCTGCGCCTACTGCAAGTTTCGGATAATAAGATCCTTTAGCTACATCTACTGCTTTTTCAGCAGCTTTTCTGTTTAATTCTGCCAGTTTGATATCCGGGAAAAAGGATAAGGAAGTATTATAAACATCATTGACATCATAAATTTTTTGTGCCTCTGCGATATCCTTAATAGTTGGTTTAACTACAGTATAATTCTGCGCATCAGGACGCATTTCCATCAATTGAGAAAGTGTCAGATACGAAATCGTCAGCTGGTTTTGTGCATTGGTTACATTCAGTTCGGCTGTAGCAGCCTGCGCTTTTGCCTGCGAAATATCTGCAAGCGTTTTATTTCCGGCTTCCAGTAAAGATTGTTCACGTCTTTGTGTTTCCTGTGCAACTAATAGTTGTTCCTGAGAAGCTTTTAATAAGTCGGTATTAAATACAACCTGAAAATAAGAAGTGACTACCTGTAAAACAAGGTCATTCTTAATTTTATCCAGGTTACTGTTACCAGCTTCCAGTAAAATTTTATTCTGACGGATCTGATTTACTTTACTGAACCCGGCAAACACATCTACCTGTGCGCTCAGGCTTCCGTCTCCGGAATAAAAATTCTGAGTGATTAACTGATTCGTTGCAGGATTCAAACTACGACCGTAATTCAATGTATTGTTTATAGTTCCGTTTAAGCTGGGGTAAAGCGCAGCTTTTGATTGTTCCAGATTTACTGCTGCCGTAGACACATTTAATGACGACTGCTTAATATTCAGGTTATTTTCCAGCATACGATCAATCGCATCCTGAATGGTCAGCGTCTCCTGCGCATGCAAGTTAGCAGACATACCTATCGTGACCAAACTAAAAGTAACAGCGAAGGTTAATTTTGAGAGCGTATTAGTAATAAACATTTTCATTGGTTTTGTATTTTTTTAAATAAACAACTTATCGATTTTATCAATTTCCTCACAACCATCTGTAATTGCTTACATTTGATTAATGTATCTGGTTAAATCACCCCTTTTATTAAAATGGTATTATCCATCCTTGGTCTGGAACAAAAGCCGGGCTGACAAAGTCGTCTATTTAACCTTTGACGACGGACCTGTACCTGTTGTTACAGACTTTGTTTTAAATACTTTAAAAAGTTTCAATTGCAAGGCGACTTTCTTCTGTATTGGTGACAATATAAACAAACATGCTGAAATTTTCGAACGCGTTAAAAATGAAGGCCATGCAATAGGAAACCATACCTTTAACCACTTAAAGGGCTGGAAAACTGAGGATAGCATTTATATTCAAAATTTCAAATCTTGTCAGCAGCTCACAAATACGCACCTGTTTCGTCCGCCTTACGGGAGAATAAAAAAATCTCAGATCAAAGCATTGCGCAAAATTAACCCACAGCTTAATATTATGATGTGGGATGTGCTGAGCGGAGACTTTGATGTGAACCTCTCTCCCGAAAACTGTTATGAGAACGTAATTAAAAACACCAGAAACGGGTCTATAATTGTATTCCATGACAGTCTTAAAGCTTTTGACAGGTTACAATTCGCTTTACCGGCCACCTTAAAATTTTTAACCGCCCGGGGTTATGAGTTCCATACGCTTTAATTTTCTGCAAGCATTACGAAGTTCAGGCCAAAAACAATATACCGGTAAAAAGACTTCCAGACAGCTATTTGAACTTTAGCCTTGACCAGGGTTGTCCGTAAACGGACGTTAGCGTCCGTTTACGGACAACCCTCAGCAGATTGAGTTAAAGGCAGAAGCAGCTATTTTATTTAGAACATGTATAAATAATATAATGAACCTACATAGGTTAGCCCCAGCCTGTTTTTTTTTGTAAATTCGCTACAAATAATTTAAATTATATTACCTTTTAACACATATTATCAATGGCTTTTGATATAGAAATGATCAAAAAGGTGTATGCAAACTTTGGTCCCCGAGTTGAGGCGGCCCGTAAATTAGTAGGCAGACCTTTAACACTCTCAGAAAAAATCTTATATACTCACCTTTGGGATGAAAAAACAAATACTTCTTATGTAAGGGGTACTGATTATGTAGATTTTGCTCCTGACCGTGTAGCTATGCAGGATGCAACTGCCCAAATGGCATTATTGCAATTTATGCAGGCTGGCAGACCGAAAGTTGCTGTGCCTTCAACGGTACATTGTGATCACCTGATCACTGCAAAATTAGGTGCAGAACAGGATCTTCCTGCGGCGAATACAGAAAGTAAAGAAGTTTTTGATTTCCTTGCTTCAGTATCCAATAAATACGGTATTGGTTTCTGGAAACCAGGTGCAGGTATTATTCACCAGGTTGTATTGGAAAACTATGCATTTCCAGGTGGAATGATGATCGGAACAGATTCTCACACGGTGAATGCCGGTGGTTTGGGTATGGTTGCGATTGGTGTTGGTGGTGCTGATGCTTGTGATGTAATGGCAGGTTTGCCATGGGAGCTTAAATTCCCTAAATTAATTGGTGTAAAATTAACGGGTAAATTAAGCGGCTGGTCTTCACCTAAAGACGTAATCTTAAAAGTGGCTGGTATTCTGACTGTAAAAGGTGGTACTGGTGCTATTGTTGAATATTTTGGTGAAGGTGCAACGAATATGAGCTGTACTGGTAAAGGTACCATTTGTAATATGGGTGCTGAAATCGGTGCAACAACTTCAACTTTTGGTTATGATGAGAGCATGGAACGTTATTTACGTGCTACAAACAGAGCTGATGTTGCTGATGCTGCCAACGCTGTTAAAGAACATTTAACTGGTGATGCTGAAGTTTATGCAGACCCTGCTAAATATTTTGATCAGGTTATTGAAATTGACTTATCTACACTTGAGCCTTATCTGAACGGTCCGTTTACTCCGGATTTAGCGACTCCTATTTCAAAAATGAAAGAAGTTGCTTTGGCTAACGGATGGCCGATGAAAATCGATGTAGGTCTGATCGGATCTTGTACAAACTCTTCATACGAAGATATTTCAAGAGCAGTAAGTGTAGCGAAACAAGTTGCAGAAAAAGGCTTGACAGCTAAATCTGAATATTGTATCAATCCTGGATCTGAGCAAATCCGTTTCACCATACAACGTGATGGATTTATGGATGTATTCAAACAAATAGGTGCTAAAGTATTTACAAATGCCTGCGGACCTTGTATTGGAATGTGGGACAGGGTAGGTTCGGAGAAACAAGAGAAAAACACAATCGTTCACTCTTTCAACCGTAACTTCGCTAAACGTGCTGATGGTAACCCGAATACTTTTGCTTTTGTTGGTTCTCCGGAACTGGTTACTGCTTTAGCTATCGCTGGTGACTTAAGCTTCAATCCATTGACTGATACTTTAACCAATGCAAATGGTGAGCAGGTAAAATTGGATGAGCCTACAGGATTTGAATTGCCTCCAAGAGGTTTTGCTGTTGATGACGCAGGTTATCAGGAACCAGCAGCTGATGGAAGTGGTGTTCAGATCTTAGTTTCTCCAAGTTCTCACAGGTTGCAATTGCTTGATCCTTTTACTCCATGGGAAGGTACAGACCTTACTGGTTTAAGATTACTGATCAAAGCAAAAGGAAAATGTACAACTGACCATATTTCTATGGCTGGCCCATGGTTAAAATTCCGTGGTCACCTGGACAATATCTCTAATAACATGCTGATCGGTGCAGTGAATTACTTCAACGATAAAACTGATACCGTTAAAAATTTATTAACGGGCGAATATGGTCCTGTCCCGGCAACACAACGTGCTTATAAAGCAGATCATATCGGAACTATCGTGGTTGGTGATGAAAACTACGGTGAAGGTTCTTCACGTGAGCATGCGGCAATGGAGCCCCGTCACCTTGGTGTTCGTGCTGTATTGGTTAAATCTTTTGCACGTATTCATGAAACTAACTTGAAAAAACAGGGAATGTTAGGTTTAACATTTGCAAACAAGGAAGATTATGATAAAATCCGTGAGGATGATGTAATTGACATCACAGGCTTAACAACTTTCACTCCTGATGTACCTTTAACCCTGGTGTTAAACCATGCAGATGGCACAAAAGAAGAATTCAAAGTTAATCATAGTTATAATGCACAGCAGATCGACTGGTTCAAAGCCGGTGGTGCATTAAATATTATTCGTAAGCAAGTAGCTCAATAATACGTTATAACTAAAAAAAAACTCCCGTCTTATGGCGGGAGTTTTTTTTTAAAGTTATTTTGCCAGAAATTCCTGCCACCAGTACCCTGATGATTTGATGGTTCTTTGCTGCGTTTTAAAATCGTTATGGACTAGACCGAACCTGGCATTAAAACCTTCTGCCCATTCAAAATTATCGAGCAGTGTCCAGGCCATATAGCCGGTAATGTTGATCCCCTCCTTTTTCGCTCTGAGTACAGCCAGCAGATATAGCCTGAAGTATTCAATTCTTTCAGTATCATCTATTGCACCTCCTGTCAGTTTATCATTGAAGGCAGCACCATTTTCCGTGATCACCAGGTTTTTGACTGAAGGATAAGACGCAAATTGTTTGATGATATTATAGAAACTATCACCGTTAATTTCCCAGCCCATAGCAGTATGCGGTTTCTTCCTGTTTTTCGCCTTTACTTCCCAGGCCTGTACAACCGGGATAAATGCATTGTATTTTATAGTGAGCGGGAAATAGTTTTGTAATCCAATAAAATCAAAGTCAAATGTGAGACGTTCGGTATGCCTCCAGGTAGAATGTGAGATGGCGAATTTCTCCATGACTTCCCAATCTTGTCCCGGATAGCCCATTCCTAATGCAGGCTCTATAAATAAACGGTTCATCAGGCAATCTACCCTGGAGGCCGCCAGAATATCAGCATCGCTCTGTGTATACGGTATGATCTCTGAACAGGAATAAGTAGTTCCGATATTTGCACCAGAAACTTCTGCACGCAAGATCCGCCCTCCGTCTGCCTGTGCAATGGCGGTATGATGTACAGCAGAGAAAAAGTTAGTGAGCCCCGTTTTTCCGGGCGCATGTACTCCAAGCATGTATCCCAGTGAAGTAAAACCAAAAGGTTCATTCAGTACAATCCAGTTTTTCACTTTATCTCCGTAAGTCCGGGCGCACAGCGTAACAAAAGCATTAAATGCCATATTGATGCTAAATGCTGTCCATCCGCCTTCTTCTTCTAAAGCTTCGGGCAAATCCCAGTGATAAAGGGTAATGAAAGGTGTAATCCCTTGTTCCAGACATTCATCTATTACCTGATGGTAGAACCTGATCCCCTCCTCATTCACCATCCCTTTGCCAAAAGGAAAAATTCTTGGCCAGGAGATAGAAAAGCGAAATACAGAGAATCCAAGCAATTTAACCAGTGCAATATCTTCGTTATAGCGATGATAAAAATCACAGGCCATGGCTGGATTATGCCCTTTCTTGATTTTACCGGATCTTCTGGAAAAGGTATCCCATATAGAAGGCCCTTTACCATACATATCTGCGGCACCTTCAATTTGTAAAGCGGCAGTAGCCACGCCCCACGAAAAATCATCACCAAAATCGGATGCTTTAATCATATCTGAATTCTATAACAGGCAATATGAGAATTTGATGTTAACTTCCTGTTATGTTTACAGTAAAGTTATAGGCTGATTAAATTTTCAAGCAGCGGCTTCAGGCCTCTGCTCCTTCAGGATTGAAGCTCAATCCTATTTCTTTCAGGAGTAAAGCAGCGTTAAAGGTTTTACAAGCACCCTCTTTTAATTTATAATCAAAATTCATCTCTCCTTCAGCCAGCTGTATATCAAAATGATAGTTCCTTACCAGTCCTGAATACTTTTCAATCATTTCTGATAACTGAAGGTCATGTGTAGCAAATAGCGTTGGTGTTTTTCTAAGGATCATTTGCTGAATAAAAACTTTCGACCCCAGGTATTTATCCTTGCTGTTTGTTCCCCTCAGCATTTCATCAATCAGTACTAATGGGTGTGCTAAGGTGCGCACTCCTTCCAGAATCATTTTCAACCTGTTCAATTCAGCTTTAAAGGTTGAAGTCTGGTCATTCAGTGAATCCTTAATCCGCATGTAAGTCAGGATTTCAAAGATGGATACTTTCATGTATTTAGCGCACACAGGAGCCCCGGAAAAGGCTAATACCATATTGATACCGGCCGTCCGCAGAAACGTGCTCTTACCTGCCATATTTGAGCCAGTTACAATATCAACGGTTGGCTTATGCTCAAAATTATAGGTATTCACTACACGTTTGCTTTCTGCAATCAGCGGATGCCCCAGCTCTTTCGCTTCGAAATGAAAGGTATCTGAGATAACCGGGAAAGTAAGCTCTGGTTCGTTATAGTTGAAAGTAGCGAAGGAAATCAATTCTTCAAACTGGCTGATGGTATATAATCCTTTAATCAATTGATCTGAGGAGTTCGCAAACCACTTATCCAGCTGGATTGCGCATCTGAAATCCCACAACAGGAATACATTAAAGAGCGTGCCGACAACCATATTTAACCGGACATCAAATGAATTGATAATGCCTGATAATTTTTTAATTTGTAAACTCAGGGGCACCGTTACTGTAAGCTCGGTAAAAAAATCTTTAATGTATTTACTTTCCCATTTGAGTTCTTCTGTCCATTTTACAGTCCCTGAAATCGCATTGAGCAAACTTGCGCTACCGCTAAATCCGGAATGGACCAGGTTAATCTTTTTACTAAAGTAAAAGCATAAAACGATATTGACAAAGGCATAAAGTCCTAATCCTTCCCAGTAGAAGCCACCATATACAGAACCAAGAAGAATTAATGCGGCAGATATAAAAGGAACGATCATGGTATATAGTCTCAACAAAGGACTATGCGTAAATTTCAACTGATCCGGCATCTGGTGTTCCAGCTTATGGCTGATAATTTCAAGCTGTTCCGGTTTATGATTCTGAAGTCCTGCCCTGAAATGGAAAGTCTGATCAATATGCCTGGTTAATTCAATAATTGCCTCCTGACGCTCTATAATAAGTGCTGGCGTGGCAGGTTTATTCAAACTATCTGCTAATAATTTCATCCCATTCACCGTGTTTGAACGGTTGATAAATGCATATAAAGAAGAATGTCCATAAATATCAAGATCCGAAGCATAAGGATGATATTCATCTTCAAAATGCTTGCCTTCTTTATATTTATTTTTACCGGTCAGAATGAGATTAACTTCATTCTGAAATACAAAAAGCATTTTCTCTGCATAATTCAGCTCTTGTTCTTTCGCAGTCTGACGCTTTACAATGACCATAAAACACAATACAGGAATACACATCAGGATACCAATCAGCCAGTGATAGCCAAAATAGATCGTCATACTCACTAAAAGAATTTCGATAATAAACAGGCCTAATCTGGATAACGATATGTTATTGAGTGCTTTGTTAATTTGCTTAATTTGTTCTTCCTGAGTTGAAACGTTATTTTGATAGTCCTTTAAAATACTATCTTTAGATTTTACCATATCTTTGAGTCCTGTTTTGATTAGAAGCGCTTAATTGATCAGCGCCTCATGGTTTCTTAATTCAACCGCTTCTAATATAGGGATTACTACATTAGCACATTAATTTTGAATGAAAATAACTTTACTCGTTGTCGGAAAAACAGAGGATAAATATCTGATCGAGGGTATTGAAAAATACCTCAGCCGGTTAAAACATTACATTGGTTTCAGCCTGGTCGTGATTCCTGAGGTGAAAAACACCAAGAATTTAACAGAAGCACAACAAAAGACAAAAGAAGCTGAACTGATCCTGAAACAAATCAGCAACCTGGATACGGTAATCCTGATGGATGAGAAAGGGAAGAAATATACTTCTGTTCAGTTCTCAAATTATTTAAACAAACAAATGATCGGAAGTGTTCAGCATATGATATTTGTAATTGGCGGCCCTTATGGTTTTGACGAAAGTGTATACAAGAGAGCAAATGGAAGTATCTCTTTATCAGATATGACGTTTTCACACCAAATGGTTCGCTTATTTTTTGTGGAACAGCTATACAGAGCATTTAGTATATTAAAGGGTGAGCCTTACCATCATGAATAGAAATTCTTATTTATTCTGAAAATGCTTTATGGAATATTTCATTTTGTGCATCATCATCATAAGCTATTTAAACTAAGAAAGGAATTTTATGCAACCAGGAGATTTTAAAAGAAAATACAGATTCAGAAGCAGAGGCAACGGTAACCGCTGGGGATTTACAATAGCCATCATCATTTCTATACTTGCATTTCTGCTGATCGTATATTACTTGTAAGCGATATTTAATTTGTGCAGAGAAATTTTGCACATAAAAAAAACCGGATGTTTAACATCCGGTTTTTTTTATAGTATCGGGTTCTTAAACTCCTTTTTTGCTTGTCATGCTAGCTTTTTTAGCTGGCTGAGATGTTTTAACGGGAGCTTTAGCATTCGAAGGTTTAGGCGTAGCCTTAACTTTCTTGTCATCTGCCGCTTTAACCGCTTCAGCACCTTCAACAGCTCCGGGAGCCGCTTCAGTGAATAAAGGAAGATCCTTCAATAAGTGGTACCAGGTAACGATTTTCTTCATATCTGAAGTATAAACTTTTTCCTGATCGTGTGTAGGTGCAACCTCAACGAATAATGCTCTTAAAACAGCAGCATCAGCTTTAGCATCAGCAACCTCACCTTTTAATGCAGCAATATTGGCTAAAACGTCAACTAATTTCAAATCTTCATCTTCACCATAGATAGTAATATCTTCTAATGAAGCCAGTTTAGTAGAAGCGATACTAGTTACAATTTTAACTTTCTGAGCATCTAAGCCTTCCAGTACATAACCTGCTTTATTTTGTCCAACAAGTTTAAATAAACCTGGTCTGCCAGATACGGCTACAATTCCTCTTAAATTCATATCTTAATCTTCTATCACTTCTATACCTAAAATCTTATCTCCTTGTTTGATATCATCAACAATGTCCACATTTTCAACTACTTTACCAAAGCAAGTATGGTTTCTATCTAAATGTGCAGTGTTTGATCTGCTATGACAAATGAAGAACTGTGACCCACCAGTGTTTCTGCCAGCATGTGCCATAGATAATACACCGCGTTCGTGATGTTGATTTCCACCATCAAGTTCACAGTCAATTTTGTAACCAGGGCCACCAGTTCCAGCTAAATGAGCTGTAGCTGCATCTTTGGAATTCGGACATCCTGCTTGTACTACGAAATCAGGAATTACACGGTGAAAAGTGATTCCATCATAAAACCCTTCATTTGCTAATTTTTTAAAGTTCGCAACTGTGTTAGGGGCATCTGTGTCATAAAACTCGACAGTCATGTCGCCTTTTTCTGTTTTTATTATTGCTTTGCTCATATTCTTTTTTGTAATGGTCAAATTTAGTAAATTGAAACGACTAGGTAAACTAAAGGTTCAAAAACCTATCCAACCTATAAATGTATATAAAATGATTCATTTTCACGTTTAATAGTAGTAAAAATTTTAAATCAGCGATCTAAAGTTTAGATTAGTACCTCGCCTGCTCACTTATGATTTTAAAAAAAAGTTTCCTTTTGCTGCTATTGCTCACTTTAACACTGGCAGTGAAAGCTTCATCAATTCTGATTAACATGGACGAAGATCAGAAAAACCATCTCAAAGCGTATGGTATTGCCTACTGGAGTATTAAGCAGCAGGCAGATGTAAGCTGGTTACTGAATTACAGAGGCGGCAGTTTTCTGATTAAATATAGCAAACCGGTAGAGGATGAATGTAAAACCAGGGGAGTTTCTTACCAGGTTATTGCCGATGGTAAGGTGACTGCCATCCTTAACGAAATCAGCGATCCTGCTGTAAATATGGAAATGGTCAAGCTGGAAAAAGCACCAAAAATTGCGGTCTACTCTCCCAAAAGTAAATTGCCATGGGATGATGCGGTAACAATGGTACTCACTTATGCAGAGATCCCATATGATATTGTATATGATGACGAAGTATTAAAAGATAAGTTAACGGGTTATGACTGGCTGCACCTGCATCATGAAGATTTTACCGGGCAGTATGGACGCTTTTGGAGCGCCTTCCAGCAAGCAACGTGGTACAAAGAAGATGTAAAAACTCAGGAAGCAACAGCCAGAAGAAACGGATTCAGCAAAGTCTCACTGATGAAACTGGCAGTCGCTAAAAAGATGACTGAATTTTGTGCGGGCGGAGGTTTTCTCTTTGCCATGTGTTCAGCTACCGATAGTTTTGATATTGCCCTGTCTGCAGCAGGCGTAGATATTTGTGCCAGCATGTTTGATGGAGATGCAGAAGACCCAAATGCACAGTCTAAACTGGATTATAATAAGACAGTGGCTTTTAAAGATTTCAGGCTGGATCCAAATCCTGCAAATTATGAGTTTTCTGATATCGACGTCACACAAACCAGGAGCCTGAATCAGCAAAATGATTATTTCACCTTATTTGAATTTTCAGCAAAGTCAGACCTGGTACCAACCATGCTGACCCAGGATCATGACCGCGTGATTAAAGGCTTTATGGGCCAGACCACAGCTTTCAGGAAGAGCCTGATTAAACCAAGTATTACTGTTCTGGGGGAAAATAAGGGAGCAGCAGAAGTCCGTTACCTGCATGGTGATATTGGAAAAGGACAGTTTACTTTTTACGGAGGACATGATCCTGAGGATTACCAGCATGCTGTGGGTGATCCACCCACAGATTTAAACCTGCATCCCAATTCACCGGGATATCGTTTGATTTTAAATAATGTCCTGTTTCCTGCGGCAAAGAAAAAGCATCAGAAAACCTGATCCTTAATCGTAGAAGTTCCAGCTTAATCCAACCTGAAGTGACTTGTCCTGCATTGGGTACCTGTTCACTGTATAATATCCTTTAGATTGGAGTCCCTGGTTAAGGTATGCGTATTTAACAAAAATATTAGCTTTTCTTAAACTCGCTCTTACCCAGATATCAACAATTGGATAACTATCAAATTTGACTGGTTTATAGGGAATAGCTGCATCAGCGGGTGATTGCCGGATATAAAATTGGCTCACCGATGGAGAATAAGAATAATTTACATATTTTGTATTATACCTTACGTCAACTCCAAACTCTGTATTTAAAACCTTAAATACCTTCGCCTTCATATATAAACTATTGAAAGTATAAAATTCAGGTGTTGGCATAAGATCAGGTTTGCTTGTTTTCTGATAAACAACATAACTATCCAGGTTGAACCTGCCGAAGGTGAATTTCTTTCCTACCGTTACTTTTAACACACTGATGCTTCCTGATTCTTGGGCCGGCAGAATAGTCAGGGAGTCAACAGTGGTATTTTTCTGTACAAAATACAGATAGTTATTAATCATATAATACTCTGCACCAGCATCCAGTCCCAGCTTCTCATTGATATATTTAAAAGACAGGTTCACGGTTTTCGTTCTGTTAAACGGGCTCGCCAGCATCACAATATTGGGCGAGGCTAAAGGATTAGCAGCTTTAAGCTCAGCGAGTTTCGGATCTACAGCTGCATTGGTCCAGCCAAAGTGGTTTCCATAGTGGGTATCATAAATTTCTTCTGGTGATTTGTTCTGGATATATCCTCCTAAAACTATTCTGCCCAGGTTATGGCTGACCAGTACATTACTTTTGGCTTCATACATAAAGTCTCCGGCCTGTCTGCCCTGGAAGATTTGCTGTACATCAAAGTTCAGATCTATCCGGTTACTGAATCTATAACCTGCAGATCCCAAAAGTGTCACATTCTGGAATGTTTTGGCATAATTAGAAAAGTACTTATTGTCAACTGTGACCGTTTCTGAAGTAACGACTCCAGCTGCATTGGTAAAATTATAAGTATTCGTCTGCGGAAGAACCCCTACTATTTGTGAATAATTATAAAAATCATGGCGGATACCAGCATCCAGTTTCAATTCATTTTTGATAACAGAACTGGATTTTCCACGCAGAAAGAAACTGTAGATAAACTCATTTTGTATGTGCTTTACAGTGGTACTGTCATTGGTATAGGAAAGATCGCGCATACCTGATGGTAAAACAGTATGATCATCTGCTTCCCTTTTCTGAAAAGCATAAGAATCCTTATCATATTTGATCGTATAAGTAATCTTATTGGTAGGGAGTACTTTTTTAGAGATTTCCTGATCCAGACTATCAATACGGCCAACAAAATAGGTTTGTCTCAGCAAGAAAGTATTCTTCCTGTAGATTTGCCTGGCAGAACTCAACCTCACCGACTGAGACATCCGGTCTATGGAAAGGTTATTATTGCCAAAGATATTATCATTGATAATTGAGCCGTTTTCATAGGCCTTCAGCGTATTAAAGATCGCATTTGCATACAGTGCATATCTTTTATTTGGCGAAGTATACCAGCTAAAAAATGTACCATTCAGTACATCCCCTCTTTGCCTCTGATACAACCCATTAGCCCCTATCCTGTTATAACTCGCACCAACGTTAAAATTCTTTTTAATGTTCTGAGAGTGCGTTACCCTAAAAAGCTGCTCTGCTTCACCACTATATTGTCCGGCAAAATAAATATTACTAAAAGGGGTACGTGCCTGATAATATCTGATATCATCGTTCCCCATGGCATACCAGTCAAGCGAGTGGAATCCCGGATTAAAGCCAATCGTTTTGATCGGCTCAAATAAAAGATCTTTAGCGGCAAGACCTATATTTCCAGTACTGATTGTAGGTCTTTTGGGCTGAGCAATCGGACTGAAATTCTGCATTCCTCTTAAACTTGTATCCAATGCAAGCGTCTGAATACTATCTTTAGTTAGCTTAAGCGTAGTATAACGGATAAACCTCGAGGTAAAAATAACAGAGTCTTTACTGTTTTCCAGCTTACTTCTTAAGGAATCTAATTCTTTATTTTGATTCACTGAAGTCTTAAGGTCCTGAGCAAAAGATTGCTTTGCCCCAAACAAGACACAGCTTAAAAGAAATAAAACAATGGTTTTATACATTATAAAGAAAGAATTAGCTGGCTTAATATTTTCGTCATTTTAGGTTCAGCTGCGCGTGCTGTTTCCAGTATTTCTTCCAAACTTACCGGAACTAAAACATCACCAAAACCTTCATCGGTTAATACTGATATTGCAAAAACCGGGATACTCATATGGTTGGCCACAATAACTTCAGGAACTGTGCTCATGCCTACTGCATCACCACCTATAATCCGTAAATACTTATATTCTGCTTTTGTTTCGAGATTTGGCCCCGTTACAGAAACATAAACTCCCTGGTGACAAGTGATTTTTTCTGCTGCTGCAATGTCCATTGCACGCTTAATAAAGTCTTTTTGATAAGGCTGGCTCATGTCAGGGAACCTTGGTCCCATATCACTATCATTTCTTCCACGTAACGGGCTTTCAGGTTGCAGATTGATATGATCATTGATAATCATCAAATCACCTTTCTTAAAGTCAGCGTTCAGCGAACCGGCAGCGTTAGAGATAAACAGGTGCTGAATACCCAGCGCTTTCATGACTCTGATCGGAAAAGTAATCTGCTGCATAGAATATCCTTCGTAATAATGTAACCTGCCTTGCATAGCAACTACCTTTTTACCGTTCAGTTTTCCAAAAATCAGTTTTCCAGAGTGGAATTCCAGCGTAGAAATAGGAAAATTAGGAATATTGGAATACATCAGACTGAATTCTACTTCGATCTCATTCACCAGGCCACCTAATCCGGTACCTAGTATTATTCCAATTTCCGGCTGGAAATTATTGCATTTTAGTTTGATATACTCAACGGTCTCGTGTAGTGTCTGAAACATATTTTAGGATCTTTTGGTCAAATGTTTTTTTGCTGGCTGCCTCCATATCTATATGGATAGGCAAATAAAATACAGGCAAATTTAACAGTAATTCTTTGATTGTAACATCAAATAAACGTTGCGCATCCTTTTCTGTTGTGATAATAATTTTTTCTTTCGCAGAATCCTGATGAAATGCCTCTGCCAATTTACGTAAATTCCCTAAACTGAATGCGTGATGATCCGGGTAATCATGATGTTCAATCGCAGAAGAAAAACCCGAAAGGTAATCAAACAATGGCTTTGGATTGGCAATACCAGTCAACAGGAAGATCTTTTTATCCTTCAGAGATTCCACATTTAGTACTCTACTGGTAAAAAGAGCTGTCAGGCTCCTGTAATTAATAGCAGAGAAAAAAAGCTGGCCGGGCTGGGCTTTGTCAAAGTTAGCTGCACATTGTTTTTTCTGCTGAACAGTAATTTCCACAGGTGATTTGGTGACCAGCAAAATATCCGCACGTTTGTAGCCCCGGAATGGTTCTCTCATATTCCCTGCTGGCAATAAAAATTGTGTGGTCAGTAATTTTTGAAATTCAAAGAGCAGGATACTAAATCCGGGGTTCAACTTTCTGTGCTGAAAGGCATCATCCAGCAGGATCACATCATGTGCATCTTTCAATTGTGTGATTCCCTTTACCCGGTCTTCGCACACGGCTACGGTCACTTGTGGAAATTTATGATAAAATTGCAAAGGCTCATCCCCTATCGACTTCGCAGTAGCAGTATGATCTGCGTATATAAATCCTTTCGTCTCTCTTCCATAACCTCTGCTTAAAATCGCAATTTTATAATCGGCAAGCAAGTGTACCAGGTATTCGGTTACCGGGCTTTTTCCCGAACCGCCTACAACCAGGTTACCTACACAGATGACAGGAAGATCAAACCGGGTAGATTTGAACAGGCCCCAATCATAGAGCTTATTTCTAAAAATAACCACGATACCGTATAGAACAGAAAAAGGAAGTAGTAATAACCGGGCGTATTTTATCATGCTATAGATTCAGAAGCGGCCTGAAATTCCAGATCAATGGAAACCGCCTTTCAAAAATAAGAATTATTTTACTCCGCTCTGTGGTCTGTTAGCAGAATATCATATAGTAGAATGGATTGACAGGCAATAAAATAAAAAACTATCTTTGTACAAACAATAATATTATATCATGCTCAAAGGATTTTTTAACGTACCAACACCTGAGAACGAACCTATTTTAGGTTACGCACCAGGAAGTAAAGAACGTGAATTATTGAAAGCTGCTTTAACTGAAGCACGTTCAAAAAAAGGTGACATCCCAATGTATATCGGCGGCAAAGCAGTCCACACTGATAAAAAAGGAACAGTTACTCCACCGCACGATCACCAGCACGTTTTAGCACAATATAGCATAGGCGACAAAACTCATGTACAACAGGCAATTGATGCGGCATTAGCTGCAAAGTCTCAGTGGGAAAACCTGCCATGGGAACAACGTGCAGCTATATTTTTAAAGATCGCTGAGTTAATCTCGGGTCCGTATCGTTATAAATTAAATGCAGCAACAATGCTTGGCCAGTCAAAAAATGCTTACCAGGCAGAAATTGATGCCGCTTGTGAGTTGATAGATTTCTTACGTTTCAATGTAAGTTATATGGCTGACATTTATAAGCAACAACCTCCGGTTTCTCCAAAAGGTGTTTGGAACAGAGTTGAACAACGTCCTTTAGAAGGGTTCGTTTTTGCACTGACTCCATTCAACTTTACTGCTATTGCGGCAAACTTGCCAACATCAGCAGCATTAATGGGTAATGTTGTGGTTTGGAAACCTGCCGATACTCAGGTTTATGCAGCTAATTTATTGATGGAGATTTTCAGAGAAGCAGGTTTACCTGATGGTGTAATCAACTTAGTTTATGTAGATGGACCGGAAGCTGGAGAGGTAATTTTCAACAGTCCTGATTTTGCTGGTATTCACTTTACAGGTTCTACTGCTGTATTCCAGAATATCTGGAAAACTATTGGTACAAACATTCATAAATACAAAACATACCCTCGTATTGTAGGTGAAACTGGTGGTAAAGATTTTATTCTGGTTCATGCTTCTGCTGATGCTGAGGTTTCAAGTACAGCTATCTTGCGTGGTGCTTTTGAATACCAGGGACAAAAATGTTCTGCTGCTTCAAGAACTTACATCGCGAAAAGTTTATGGCCAAAAATTAAAGAATTGATGCTGCGTGATCTTGCTACCTTCAAAATGGGTGGAACTGAAGATTTCAGCAATTTCGTAAATGCAGTGATTGACGATCGTTCTTTCACTAAACTGGCGAAATACATTGATCAGGCAAAAGCTGACAAAGGTGTAGAAATCATTGCTGGTGGAAACTACGACAAATCTAAAGGTTACTTTATAGAGCCAACAGTTTTAGTTGTTGATGACCCTAAATATACTACAATGAGCGAAGAGTTGTTCGGTCCTGTATTGACTGTATATGTATATGATGATGCAGATTTTGACCAGGTATTAACGCTAATTGACACGACTTCGGGTTATGCTTTAACTGGTGCTGTGATTGCTCAGGACCGTTATGCTATTGATAAAGCATCTTATGCTTTACGTAATGCAGCTGGTAATTTCTATATCAATGATAAATGTACTGGTGCTGTAGTTGGCCAGCAACCATTTGGCGGTGCCAGAGGTTCAGGTACAAACGACAAAGCGGGTTCGATGATCAACTTATTGCGCTGGGTTTCTCCACGCACAATTAAAGAAACATTCGATCCACCAAAGGATTACCGTTACCCATTCATGGGCTAATCAAAACATAAAAAAGCCGGTTAATACCGGCTTTTTTATAACATTTATAAGGGTAGTAAATTATTTCTGATCAACAACTGCTTTGGCCGGAGCTTCAACTTTAGGTGTGGTCAGACCGTCTACCTTAAATACAGCAGAAATATGATCATTAGATTCTGTTGTTACTTCCATATCCTTGATTAATCCGGTTTCCAAACTGTAAACCCAGCCGTGGATACCTAATTTCTTTCCATTTCCCCATCTGTTCTGAACAATAGATGTTTTAGTCAGGTTAAACACACCTTCTATAACATTTAGTTCTACCAGTCTGTCTGTCCGTTTTTTATCATCTGATATCCTATCCAGTTCATGATAATGTAAACGATAAGTGTCTTTTATATTTCTTAACCAGTTATCAATAATCCCGAATTGCTTGTTGCTTAATGCTGCTGCAACACCACCACATCCGTAGTGGCCGCAAACAATAACATGTTCTACTTCTAACACGTTTACTGCATAATCCAGTACACTTAACATATTCATATCTGTGTGTACCACAACGTTTGCAATGTTGCGGTGAACAAAGATATCACCAGGATTGGTATTGGTAATCTGGTTAGCAGGTACTCTGCTGTCTGAACAGCCGATCCACAAAATTGGTGGCTTCTGTCCAGCAGATAAACGGTCGAAAAAAGCAGGATCTTCAGCTAAAGTTTTTGCTACCCAGTCTTTATTACCTTGTAATAATCCTTCGTAAGTTATATTGTGATTGTGGGATTCTAATTTTGCACACATAATATTTATATTTTATGAATATCTTCAATGATTTTTTCAGTTATTTTTGGTACTATATAATGCTCTTTGATCTCAACTAAGGTAACTATAATCCCCTTTGTATAAGCATTATGTTTGAAATTGTAAATGGTTTCCAGCACATCCGGATGGATATAACGGGAATTGCTTCCATCAATAATTACATTGGTTTCCTGAGGGATTTTTGTCAAGACAACCTGTATGGCAGCTTTGTTCAGAAATGAGACTTCCTCAGACAATTTAATTCTCAGATTTTTCTTGTTTCCTTCTTCATAGATTTTGTAAAAGAAAGGGTTACGCATATTGGTCCGCAATAAATAAAATACAGACAACAGCATACCTACAGCCACACCTTTTAATAAGTCAGTTAATAAAACGGCAACTACTGTAATCACAAATGGAATGAATTGATCCCATCCTTTATGATACATATGTTTAAACAAACTGATTCTTGTGAGTTTATAACCAGTTACTAAAAGGATCGCTGCCAGACAGGCAAGCGGAATCATATTGATCAATCCTGGTATAAAAAGAAAAGACAATAACAACCAGCAGCCATGTAATATAGCAGACATTTTAGTCTTTCCGCCAGCATTTACGTTTGCAGAACTTCTTACAATTACAGAGGTCAGGGGTAAACCACCAAACAAACCGCTTGTCATATTTCCCACTCCCTGTGCAATCAATTCTTTGTTGGTTGGTGAAACTCTCTTTACAGGGTCAATTTTGTCAATGGCTTCAATACTCAGCAACGTTTCTAAACTTGCCACAACGGCTATTGTTAAGGCAACTATCCAGACTTCCTTATTTTTAATTGCAGAGAAATCCGGCATGGTAAACAGATCCGAGAATTCACCCCATCCGTTTACGACTGGAATTTTAACCATTTGTTCCGCTTTTAACGCAAATCCTGTTTGCTGAAAAAACAGGGTCATTCCTATACCTAGTATAACAACCAGTAAAGGAGCCGGTACAGCGCTCAGCTTTTTGAATTTTGGCCAGAAGATCAGAATAGCAATTGAAAGCATGGTAATAATCATTGCTGCCGGATTGAGCATTTTTAGCGCCTGTCCTACAATATTAAACATAGAACCACTGCTTAAGCTTTCATCCAGAAAATCTTTATCTACACCTAATGCATGTGGCAGTTGCTTTAAAATCAGTATCAGTCCAATTGCAGCAAGCATTCCTTCAATTACACTCGAAGGAAAATAGTTTCCGATTGTACCTGCTTTAATCAAACCGAGCACTATCTGCATCAGTCCTGCCAGCATAACTGCAAGTAAAAACACCTGATAACTGCCCAGATGAGCTATAGCGCCCAATACTATGACCGTCAAACCAGCTGCTGGACCACTCACGCTTAACTGAGATCCGCTAAAACTAGCTACAACTATTCCTCCTATAATACCAGTGATCAAACCGGCAAACAATGGTGCACCCGAAGCGAGGGCTATTCCCAGACACAAAGGCAGGGCTACTAAAAACACGACTATACTTGCCGGGAAATCGCGCTTTAAATTCTTTTTTAAGATATATTTCTTCAATCCAGCCTTTGAGGAGATTGAGTTTCCATTCTGCATAACATTAATGCTAATTATTACTTATAATTATTTAATTACGGTTAACCCCGATGGGTTCAGCCGTTTAATCAATAAAAATTAGCAAAAGTTAGGCGGTGGAGTGGGTACAGATGGATGGTAGGGATCTACATACCGTTTAAAGTGATCAATATAACAGTTCCTGATTCCAAAATCTATCAATAATGGGACGTAGGTATAAGTGTTATGGAAATCAATCGGTTTATAGTCGATAAATTTGAGTAAAGACTTTCCTGAATCACCATCAGAACTATGTTCCTGTTCTAATTGCAGAATAACACTTTTGATCGTATTCTTATCTATATGACCGACAAATACTGGCGCAGCAGAAATAACCATCTTTACTGTGAAGATGCTTATGAAGGCTATAACAATATGTAATCGATACTTATAAAAGGACATTCTGTGTGTTTTCAGCTTTTTTTACTTTCCAAATGTAATACCCAGGAGCACTTATTATCAAAAAAATATGTAAAAAAAATGTAATTAAGTTTTCAGAAATCTGTTTCCATGTCAAAATTCCCACATTACGTAATGGATTAATTTAGCATTAACTGTACTTTCGTAGTTCCTAAACCTGATCACAATACAATATTTATGAAAAGATACCTGCTAACCCTGGTTTTGTTTTATCCGCTGTTAGTCTTTAGTCAAAGTAATAATGCCCCTTCTTCTTATGATATCCATGATATTAAAATCACTGGTTATCTGCAGACGCAATTTCAAAAAGCACAATCCTCGGGGATTTCATCTTTTTCGGGCGGAGATTTTGCTGAAAACTCTGACAATCGTTTTATCATCCGCAGAGGTCGCCTTAAAATTGACCGTGTAGATAAATATTCCAGTATAGTCTTTCAGATTGACGCCACACAAAACGGCGTGCAATTAATGGATGCTTTTATTCAACTTCACCAACCTGACAATAAAAGATTTCAATTAACTGCAGGTCTTTTTAACAGACCTTTCGGCTATTCGATTGTATACTCTTCCGGTTACCGGGATTTCCCTGAGCGTTCCAGAGTTTTTCAGACTATTATGCCACGTGAACGTGATATCGGTGCGATGTTATCGTATCAGCCAATTAAAGAACTTCGTTTTCTGAATATAGATGTTGCTGTAGTCAATGGAAGCGGACTTTTTGCAAGAGATTACGACTCTAAAAAAGATGTGATTGGTAATCTTTCGTTCAAGTTTGATAGTCTGGCCAATAAAAAACTCCATATTGGTTTTGGCGGATCAATTTATAAAGGCTCAGTACGTAACGGTACCGAGAGTTATTATACAACTAATGGAAATGGATTTACTAAAAATACTGATCCATCTTACAAAGGTGCCAATTTGAAAAGGAATTATTATGGCGGAAATGTGCAGATCCAGTATGATAATACCTTTGGAACAACCAGTTTAAAAGCCGAATATGTTGCCGGCACACAACCAGGTGTAGCTGCTTCAAGTTCAGTTAGCGGTACACTAGCCAGTCAGAGCTTTTCTACTCAACCAGCCACAGACCTTTACCTGCGTAATTTTTCTGGTTATTACCTCTGGTTTACACAGCAGATTTTAAAAAGTAAGTTTAGTGCTTTGCTTGCTTATGACGTTTACGATCCTAACAGTAAGATCCATGAAGATCAGATTGGCCTGGATAACAATACGACTGCGGGTGATATTAAATTCAGTACGCTGGGTTATGGAATGACTTATTTATTCAGTTCACGCTTAAAACTTACGGTCTATAATGAAAGGGTAATCAACTCCTCTACCCAATTGACAAATTATAATAAAGATATCAGAGACGATGTCTTTACTACACGTTTACAATACCGCTGGTAATACGGCCCCGTTTAAAATCCGTCTTGTTTCAACAGAAAATAAGTGATAAACAATTTTAATTTATAAATTTAAAAACGTTCCTATACATTTATAAAAACTGAGTTTAATTCCATGGATAATAAGATAAAGTTACTACAGGATAAAATAGAACAGGCACATGCAGGCGGAGGTTCGCAAAGAATAGATAGTCAACATAAAAAAGGTAAGCTAACCGCCAGAGAACGTATCCATTTTCTAATGGATGAAGGTTCTTTTGAAGAGATCGGAATGTTTGTGACCCATAGAAGTACAGACTTTGGTATGGAAACAGAAAAATATCCTGGTGATGGTGTAGTGACTGGTTATGGAAATATCAATGGCAGACTTGTTTATATTTTTTCCCAGGACTTTACCGTATTCGGAGGCTCACTTTCTGAAACTCACGCAGAAAAAATATGTAAGATTATGGAGATGGCCCTCAAAACAGGAGCTCCCCTGATCGGATTAAATGATAGCGGTGGTGCCCGTATACAAGAAGGTGTAGTATCATTAGGTGGATACGCAGATATCTTTTACCGGAATGTGCAAGCATCCGGGGTGATCCCTCAACTTTCAGCAATTATGGGTCCCTGTGCCGGGGGTGCTGTTTACTCTCCGGCAATTACCGATTTTACCTTGATGGTAGAAAACACTTCTTATATGTTTGTTACTGGCCCTAACGTGGTTAAAACAGTTACGCACGAAGAAGTCAGCTCAGAAGAACTCGGGGGTGCAAGTACACACGCTACCAAATCTGGAGTTACTCACTTTTCTTGTATAAATGAGCTTGATGCCATCAATCATATTAAGCAATTATTGAGTTATATGCCACAAAATTGTGAGGAGACCCCTGCAATTTTAGCTTATAAATCAGACCAGGATGAAGCCAGACCATCCTTAAATAAAATTATCCCTGACAATGCAAATCAGCCTTATGACGTTAGAGGAGTAATTGATCAGCTGAGCGATTCCGGCAGTTTCCTCGAAGTACATAAAGATTATGCAGAGAACATTGTTGTTGGTTTTGCCCGCCTTGCAGGCAGAAGTATTGGAATTGTAGCTAATCAGCCAGCTTATCTTGCGGGGGTATTAGATAACAACGCCTCAGTCAAAGCAGCACGTTTTGTCAGGTTCTGTGATTGCTTTAACATTCCGTTGCTAGTACTGGAAGACGTTCCTGGATTCCTTCCAGGTACAGATCAGGAATGGAATGGTATTATCAAAAACGGCGCGAAATTACTCTATGCATTCAGCGAAGCTACGGTACCAAGAATTACTGTAATTATCAGAAAGGCATACGGTGGTGCCTATGATGTGATGAACTCCAAACACATTGGTGCAGATATGAATTATGCATGGCCAACAGCAGAGATTGCTGTGATGGGCGCTAAAGGTGCAGCAGAAATCATCTTTAAGAAGGAAATAACCAGTGCAGCTGATCCTGCTGCTAAACTGTTGGAAAAAGAAAAGCTATATGCTGAAATTTTTGCCAATCCTTACCGGGCAGCAGAACGCGGCTTTATAGATGAAGTTATTGAGCCATCACAAACACGTACCAAATTAATCAAGGCATTTAAGATGCTGGAAAATAAAGTTGTGAATAACCCACGTAAAAAACACGGAAATATTCCGTTATAAAGAGAACATTATTAAAATAAGTTAAAGTTGATCATAAATATATAAAGATGGCTAAAAAGAAAGACGAGAAACAGAAACATGTATCTGTCGTTACTAAGAAATCACTCCAGTTTTTTGAAGAATATATTAATAACCCATCCCCTACAGGATTTGAATACCCCGGCCAGAAACTTTGGTTAGATTACCTGAAACCTTATATCGATGAAAGTTTTATTGATAACTATGGAACTGCTGTAGGTGTAATCAATCCAAAAGCAGAATACAGAGTAGTGATTGAGGCACATGCCGATGAAATTTCGTGGTTTGTAAACTATATCACCAGTGACGGATTAATTTATGTAATCAGGAATGGTGGTTCTGACCATCAAATCGCGCCTTCTAAGCGTGTAAATATCCATACCGATAATGGATTAGTGAAAGCGGTATTCGGATGGCCTGCAATCCACACACGTGGTGCAGGAGAAAAAGAAGAAGCACCTGCTTTAAAGAACATTTTCCTGGATTGTGGTTGTACTACTAAAGAAGAAGTTGAAGCATTAGGGGTACACGTAGGTTGTGTAATTACTTATGAAGATGAATTCATGGTATTGAATGACCGTTACTATGTTGGCCGTGCTTTAGATAACCGTGCAGGTGGATTTATGATTGCAGAGGTAGCGCGTTTATTAAAAGAGAATAAGCAGAAATTACCTTTTGCCTTATACATTGTAAATTCTGTACAGGAAGAAATAGGATTAAGAGGTGCAGAAATGATTGCACACCGCATTAAACCTCATGTAGCTATCGTTACCGATGTTACCCATGATACTTCTACACCAATGATCAATAAAATAACTCAGGGAGATATGGCCTGCGGTAAAGGCCCGGTTGTATCTTATGCACCAGCGGTACAAACAAATCTGAATAAATTACTGATTGAAACAGCGGAGAAAAATGACATTCCTTTCCAGCGCCAGGCTTCATCACGCTCTACAGGAACTGACACTGATGCTTTTGCTTATTCAAATGGTGGTGTGCCTTCGGCACTAATTTCACTGCCATTGCGTTATATGCATACTACAGTAGAAATGATCCATAAAGAAGACGTAGACAATGTAATCAGTCTGATCTACCATTCTTTATTAAACATAAAGAAAGACCACGATTTTAAATACAATAAATAAGATTTATCTTCACCCTTTATTAAGCGTGTTTGATTTTTCAGACACGCTTTTTTATGGCATTCATTTATAAAGCAAGCCTTTTTGAACTCAAAAAATAAGAATCAATGAAACCTACGTTATTAATACTCGCAGCCGGTATGGCAAGTCGCTATGGCAGCATGAAACAAATTGATGGTTTTGGTCCGAACGGAGAGACCATAATCGACTATTCTATCTATGATGCTATCAAAGCCGGCTTTGGGAAAGTAGTGTTTATCATCAAAGAAGAATATGTAGAAAACTTCAAAGCCATCTTTGATGCTAAGCTTGAAGGTAAAATAGAAACGGATTATGTATTTCAGAATTTCGATCTTAAACAATATGGAATTGATATTGAAATAGAAAGAAGTAAACCATGGGGAACAGCTCATGCCGTTCTTGCAGCAAGACATGCGATAAAAGAGCCATTCTGTGTAATTAATGCAGATGATTTTTACGGACTGGATGCTTATGAGAAAATGGTTAAGTTTTTAACTACTGAAGTTACTGGCAGCAATTATTCTATGATCGGTTATGAAATCGGTAAAACTTTATCAGATTACGGATCAGTATCACGTGGTGTGTGTAAAGTAAGTGCAGACGGTTATCTGGAAGAAATCATAGAGCGTACCAAAGTACTTCGTGAAGGAGAAGCTATCGTTTATGAAGAAGATGAAAAACAATATCCTTTATCATTGGATACCCGTGTATCTATGAATTTCTGGGGTTTCACACCAGAAATGTTCAAAATATCTGAAGAACTTTTCAGAGACTTTGCACATGCAAACAAAGATAATCCTAAAGCAGAATTTTTCATTCCATTAGTAGCTGATAGTTTGCTGAGCTCAGAGGCTGCAGATTTTAAAGTTGTGCCTACAGACAGCAAATGGTTTGGTGTAACTTATAAAGAAGACAAACCGATTGTACAAGCTTCTATCGACCAATTGGTTAAAGACGGAGTTTACCCTGAAAACCTTTGGGCTTAAATTACTCAAATACTATAATAAAACCTATTAGGCGGCCTTAAATGTTAATTTAAGGCCGCTTTTTTCGGGAAATATAAAGCACAAAAAAAGAGGATAACCTTTCAGTTACCCTCTTTTTTATATACTTACGATTCGATTATTTCTTATCGTCTTTTACTTCTTCGAAGTCAACATCAGTAACGTTGTCAGCAGCATCAGCTGTTTGACCGTTTGACTGAGCACCACCTTCAGCAGGTGCACCACCTTCCTGACCAGCTTTGTACATCTCTTCAGATGCTTCGTTCCAAGCTGCTTGTAACTCTGCCTGAGCTGCATCAATATCAGCAAAGTTTCTTGCTGCATGTGCTGCTTGTAATTTAGCTAATCCAGCTTCAATCGGAGCTTTTTTGTCAGCTGAGATTTTATCACCAAATTCTTTCAATTGTTTCTCAGTAGAGAAAATCAATGCATCAGCACCGTTGATTTTATCAGCTTCTTCTTTAGCGATTTTATCAGCGTCAGCATTTTGCTCAGCTTCTTCTCTCATTCTTTTGATTTCTTCTTCAGTTAAACCTGATGAAGCCTCAATACGGATTTTTTGCTCTTTACCAGTAGCTTTATCTTTTGCACTTACGTGTAAGATACCATTCGCATCAATATCAAAAGCAACTTCAACCTGAGGAACACCACGTGGAGATGGAGGTATACCGTCTAAGATAAAACGACCAATTGTACGGTTCTGAGCAGCCATTGGACGCTCACCTTGTAAGATGTGGATTTCTACAGAAGGCTGGTTATCAGCAGCTGTAGAGAAAGTTTCTGCTTTTTTAGAAGGAATAGTAGTATTCGCTTCAATTAATTTAGTCATTACACCACCCATAGTCTCAATACCTAAAGAAAGAGGAGTTACGTCTAATAACAATACATCTTTAACCTCACCAGTTAAAACACCACCTTGAATTGCAGCACCGATAGCTACAACCTCATCAGGGTTTACACCTTTAGAAGGATCTTTACCGAAGAATGCTTTTACTGCTTCCTGAATAGCAGGAATACGGGTAGAACCACCAACTAAAATGATTTCATCGATATCAGAAGTTTTTAAACCAGCATTTTTCAACGCAGATTTACAAGGCTCGATAGTACGTTTGATCAGATCAGCAGCCAATTGCTCAAATTTAGCACGGCTTAAAGTTCTAACTAAGTGTTTTGGTCCGCTTGCATCAGCAGTGATATATGGTAAGTTAACTTCTGTAGAAGTAGTGCTTGAAAGCTCAATTTTAGCTTTTTCAGCAGCTTCTTTCAAACGTTGTAATGCCATTGGATCCTGATTAAGGTCCATACCATTTTCAGTTTTGAATTCAGCAGCTAACCAGTCAATGATAATGTGGTCAAAGTCATCACCACCTAAGTGAGTATCACCATCAGTAGATTTTACTTCAAATACGCCATCACCCAATTCTAATACAGAAACGTCATGAGTACCACCACCACAGTCAAACACAACAATTTTCATGTCTTTATGTGCTTTGTCCAAACCGTAAGCTAAAGCAGCAGCAGTTGGCTCGTTGATGATACGTTTAACTGTTAAACCAGCGATTTCACCAGCTTCTTTAGTTGCCTGACGCTGAGCATCGTTGAAATAAGCAGGAACAGTAATAACTGCTTCTGTTACTTCATGACCCAAAAAGTCTTCCGCAGTTTTTTTCATTTTTTGCAAGATCATTGCAGAAATTTCCTGTGGAGTGTATTTACGGTCATCAATTTCAACACGTGGAGTATTGTTGTCACCCTTAACAACTTTGTAAGGTACGCGACCAGTTTCTTTAGCAACCTCAGCAAAGCTGCTGCCCATGAAACGCTTAATTGAATAAATTGTTTTTGTTGGGTTAGTGATTGCCTGGCGTTTTGCAGAATCACCTACTTTACGTTCACCATTTTCTGCAAAAGCAACA
Organism: Pedobacter sp. WC2423; assembly: GCF_040822065.1. Lineage (NCBI taxonomy): Bacteria > Pseudomonadati > Bacteroidota > Sphingobacteriia > Sphingobacteriales > Sphingobacteriaceae > Pedobacter > Pedobacter sp. WC2423. The sequence continues at coordinate 4,718,510 of NZ_CP162005.1, read as the reverse complement.
ATGGATGGCGTTGTACGTTTCCCCTCACTGTTGGCTATAACTACAGGTTCGTTACCTTCCATTACGGCTACGCAAGAGTTTGTTGTTCCTAAGTCTATACCAATAATTTTTGACATGCTATTTTATCTTTGTTTATGTTATGAATTCTTATTTCCTAATTCTATTTAACAAGCAATGTGCCAATTGGCATTTGTCAGTTAAACAGGCACTGCTTTTTAGATTTTAGTTAAAATGTAAATGAAAACCTTTTACAATTCTGACAGGTTGTCATAATTGACATTTTCTATGGCTGTAAATTCATCAAAACTTGACTAAAGTTTCAAGATGATGATACTCAATGCCAAAATATGATTTTGTCCGTTTAATTTTCTCCAGAATCTCTGCTTTATCTACTGCTTGTTCTTTGGTTTTCACCCCTACAACCAACACATTTTTCGGAGTATGTGCATCAGAAATAAATTCAAATACCTTCGTCTTGTATCCAAAATATTCCAATATCAATGCTCTGATTCCATCAGTTACCATTTCTGCCTGACGCTCCAAAAAGATGCCATACTTCGTTAAAAAATCCAGCTCATTTACGGCCTTCCCTTTTTCTATCTGCTTTCTGATCTGCTTATGGCAGCAAGGTGCAACAACAATAAGTTCTGCATTTCCTTTGATCCCCTTGTAAATTGCATCATCAGTAGCCGTATCGCAGGCATGTAAAGCAATTAATAAATTGATCTCTTCCGAAACATAATCTTCAATGGTCCCCTGAACAAAATCCAGTCCCCTGAAGTTTGACTTCGAAGCTATTTTATTACATAAATCCACCAGGTCCTGACGGTATTCCACTCCGGTAACACTCGCTTCGGTCTTTAATACATTAACCAGGTAATCATATAAAGCAAAAGTAAGATAACCTTTACCCGACCCCATATCTACTACCTTTTTAAACTTGCCAGCAGGCAAACTCCGGATTAATGGATCAAGTAAGGCCACATACTGATTAATCTGTTTATACTTATCCTGCGCATTTTTATAAACAGTCCCGGTCGCATCTGTAATATTTAACTCCTGCAGGTAATTTTTGCCGGCAGGCTGAATCAACCTTTTTTTCTCTTTATCATGAGTCAGTACAACCGGAGCCTGCGTTTTGAGGAGTCTTTCTCTAACCGTGATTGCTCCTTTTTTATCATGTTCAACAATTACTTCTTTCTCAGTGCTAAAAAAAGTACAGATTCTAAAATCATTGCTGATAAAATGACTAATTCTGGTCAGGCCATCCTCAATCGAAAAGTTCTTTACAATATCCCTTGTTTTATTACGGTAAGTAAAAGAAAGCATTTCTGCTTTTTTAATCTTTATCCGGCGAACATATACATTCTTTAATTCCTTGTCATTGCCCTGGTAATTACCAAGGGAAATCTTTACAAATACATTAGCAGGAATACTATCCGTTAACTGTTTATGGAAATCCTGAAGGATAGATTGATTGGACATAAATTATAGATTTAGAGTCTGTTTAAATTCAGATGGTAAAATTGTTTACAGCTTATTTTTAAGCGAAACGAGTCATCTTTATTTCTGGTAGCCTTCCTACCTGAAATGAAGATGACGAAGTTGCAGCTAAAAGAAGCCTAAACAAGTTATCAGATGAATTTTAAACAGACATATAGTGATCATATATATAAGAAAAGCCCTGTCCAACTAAGAACAGGGCTTTCTGTATTTTGATGAGGAAGAATATTATTCTCCTTTATCTTCTTTTGTTTCTTCAGCTGCAGGAGCCTCAACAACAGCTTCATCAGCTGCAACTTCTGCTTTAGCAGGAGCGTCAGTAGCATCAGCTTTCTTAGTAGTAGCTTTACTTCTGCCACGACGTGTTGTTTTCTTCTCTTCAGTAGCAACTTCTTTACCGTAAACTTCGTTGTAATCAACAAGTTCGATGAATGCCATCTCAGCATTATCACCTAAACGATTGTTTAATTTGATAATTCTGGTATAACCACCCGGACGGTTAGCAACTTTTGCAGCTACATCACGGAACAATTCAGTAACTGAATCTTTGTCCTGTAAATAACTAAAAACAGTACGACGAGAGTGTGTAGTATCGTTTTTAGATTTAGTGATCAAAGGCTCAACATACATACGCAAAGCTTTTGCTTTTGCTAAAGTAGTAGAGATTCTTTTGTGTTTGATCAATGATGAGGCCATGTTAGCCAACATCGCTTTACGATGGGACTTAGTTCTGCCTAAGTGATTGTGTTTTTTACCGTGTCTCATTTTTTTTTATTCAGTGTGCACCGTCTCTTCTGAATTAAAGAGGGAATTACACACTATTAACAATATTGTTATTTGTCTGTTGTTATTCTTCGTCCAGTTTGTATTTACCTAAATTCATACCGAATGATAAGCTTTTAGATTTTACTAATTCCTGGATTTCAGTTAATGATTTCTTACCGAAGTTTCTGAATTTTAACATATCAGCTACATCATAAGAAACTAAATCAGCTAATGTGCGGATGTCTGCTGCTTTTAAGCAGTTTAATGCACGAACTGATAAATCAAGATCAACTAATTCAGTTTTAAGGATTTTACGCATATGTAAAATTTCCTCGTCAACTTCTTTAGTTTCTTCTTTAGCCTGAGATTCTAATACTAAGTTCTCATCAGAGAACAACATAAAATGCTGAATTAGAATTTTAGCTGCTTCTTTTAATGCTTCTTCAGGATGAATAGATCCATCAGTAGAAATATCTAAAATTAATTTTTCATAATCTGTCTTTTGTTCAACACGATAGTTTTCAATCGTGTATTTTACATTTTTCATTGGAGTAAAGATCGAATCAATCGCGATTACACCAACTACAGCATCATTAATTTTATTTTCTTCAGCCGGAACATAACCACGTCCTTTATTGATAGTTAATTCTACCTCTAAAGTAACTGATTTCTCCATGTTACAAATTACGAATTCCGGATTAAGGACCTCGAAGTTGTTAGAGAACTTAGTTATGTCGCCTGCTAGAAATTGATCCTGGCCATTAACTACAATAAAGACTTTTTCAGATTCACCTGAATCACCAGCTTTTTTAAAACGAACTTGTTTCAAATTAAGGATAATTTCAGTTAAATCTTCTACAACACCTTTCATTGTAGAAAATTCATGTGATACGCCAGAAAAACGAATACTTGTAATGGCATACCCTTCTAAAGAAGAAAGTAAAATTCTTCTTAAGGCATTACCAATTGTTACACCGAAACCGGGTTCTAAAGGACGAAATTCAAATATACCATCGAAATCCGTTGATTTCTGCATGATGACCTTATCGGGTTTCTGAAATGCTAAAATTGCCATTTATAATGTTTTTAGATCGTTATTAAAATTATGTAACGTAAAATAGTTAAAGCCTTTTATACAGGCTTTAACTAAATTTATTACTTAGAGTACAACTCTATAATAAGGTTTTCTTTGATATTTTCTGGAATCTCGTCGCGATTTGGATAAGTTAAGAACTTACCGCTTAATTCCGATGCATTCCAATCTAACCAATTAAACTTATTGATTACTCTTCCTGCTACTGAATTAGTGATGCTTTCAAGAGTTTTAGATTTCTCACGAACTGCAACAACGTCACCAGCTTTCAATTGATAAGAAGGAATATTTACTACTTCACCGTTCACTGTTACGTGTTTATGGCTAACTAACTGACGAGCAGCAGAACGAGTAGTTGCAATACCTAATCTATAAACTGTATTATCTAAACGAGCTTCTAATAATTGTAATAAGTTATCACCTGTAATGCCCTGACGGGAAGATGCTTTAGTAAACAAGTTACGGAACTGACGTTCTAACACACCATAAGTGTATTTAACTTTTTGTTTCTCCATTAACTGTACTGAATACTCAGACTGTTTACCTCTTCTTTTAGACGCACCGTGCTGTCCAGGAGGATAGTTTTTTCTATCTAATACTTTATCAGGACCAAAAATTGGTTCTCTGAATTTACGCGCGATTTTGGATTTTGGTCCTGTATATCTTGCCATTTCTTTTTGTTTTAAAGTATCATACAGCCTTAAACTGTAGACTCTTAGCTTTAAAAATTAATAAATTAAACTCTTCTCTTCTTAGGAGGACGACATCCATTGTGTGGAAGCGGTGTAATATCTTTGATTGAGGTAACTTCGATACCAGAGATTTGCAATGTTCTAATTGCAGACTCACGACCTGAACCTGGACCTTTAACAAATACTTCTACTTTACGCAGACCTAAATCAAAAGCTACTTTACCACAATCAGATGCAGCTTGTCCGGCAGCGTATGGAGTGTTCTTTTTAGAACCCTTGAAGCCCATTTTACCAGCTGAAGACCATGAAATAGTTTGACCGTTATTATTTGTCAGGGTAACAATGATATTATTAAAAGTCGCATTGATATGTGCTTGACCAACTGGTTCAATAACAACAATACGCTTTTTGGTTACTTTTTTACTCTTAGCCATAATTATTATTCGTTACTAATTTTATTTAGTAGCTTTTTTCTTGTTAGCAACTGTTTTTCTCTTGCCTTTACGAGTACGAGAATTGTTCTTAGTACGTTGTCCACGTACCGGTAAACCTTTTCTGTGACGTAATCCGCGGTAACAACCAATATCCATTAAACGTTTAATGTTTAACTGAACTTCAGAACGTAAAGCACCTTCTACTTTAATTCCGTCATTAATGATTGTACGTATCGCTGATAACTCTTCATCAGACCAGTCCTGTACTTTTTTGCTAAAATCGATACCTGCCTCAGTTAATATACGCTGAGCAGTTGATCTGCCTACACCGAAGATGTAAGTTAGTCCAATTTCGCCTCTTTTGTTTCTTGGTAAATCTATACCTGATATCCTTGCCATATTTGTACTAAATGTTTGATTAATTGACGACAGATTGAGTAACCTGTACATTCAATCTAATCATACCTCAATAATTTTTTCTTAACCTTGACGCTGCTTGTACTTAGGATTTTTCTTGTTGATTACGTAAAGTTTACCTTTACGACGAATAATCTTGCAATCAGCGCTGCGTTTTTTAATTGATGACCTAACTTTCATTTTATTTATATCTATAAGTAATCCTGCCCTTTGATAAATCGTAAGGCGACATCTCTAATTTTACTTTGTCCCCAGGTAATATCTTAATGTAGTGCATCCTCATTTTACCTGAGATATGAGCGATAATCTCATGACCATTCTCCAGCTCAACGCGGAACATGGCATTTGATAATGCTTCTCTTATTACACCGTCTTGTTCAATCGAGGCTTGTTTAGCCATATAATATTGATTTTTACTTGATTAGCTGCTATTAAACAGGGTTGCAAAATTAAATAAAAATATTTAATTATTTACCTTTTTTCTTTTAAAACTTCTTCAATAAATGAAAAGGTCGATAAAACGTCTGCTTTGCCCTTTTTAACAGCAATTGTGTGCTCAAAATGTGCCGACGGTGAATTATCACGACTTGTAACAGTCCATCCATCAGACCAAAACTTTACATTAGCAGTACCGGCATTAATCATTGGCTCTATGGCAATTACCATTCCTTCCTCCAATTTCATCCCTGTGCCCCGTTTACCATAGTTTGGTACTTCGGGCTTCTCATGTAATTTAACGCCAACACCGTGACCAACAAGCTCTCTCACCACACCAAAACCGTTCTCCTCTGCTAAAGACTGAACTGCAAATCCTACATCACCGATACGGGATCCGACAACAGCTTTATCAATGGCACGTTTTAAACATTCCTGAGTGATATCAACCAGCTTCTGGCGTTCAGGGCTAATCTCTCCGATAGAGAAAGTATAAGCTGAGTCACCAAAGAAGTTGTTTTTAATAACACCACAATCGACAGAAATTAAATCACCTTCCTGTATCACATAATCACCTGGAAATCCATGAACAACCTGTTCATTTGGAGAAATACAAAGTGAATATGGAAATCCGTTATAGTTTAGAAATGCAGGGATTGCTCCGTTATCTTGTATATAAGTCTCCGCGAGTTTATTTAACTGCATCGTTGTAACTCCTGGTGCAATGATTTTTGCGACTTCTGCAAGCGTCTTAGACACCAATAAAGAGCTTTCCCTGATTAGCTCTACTTCTTCGGGAGACTTATAATAAACCTTAGACATTCAATATTAAATTACAGCGTTGCTGCTGCTTGTATTTGCAGCGGCTACACCTGTACGACCTGTTACTCTTCCTGTTTTCATTAATCCATCATAATGACGCATTAATAAATAACTTTCAATCTGTTGCAAAGTATCCAACACAACACCTACTAAAATCAGTAGTGATGTACCACCATAAAAATGCGCGAATTCGGATTTGATACCGAATTTTACAGCAATCGATGGAAGGATAGCGATAATAGCTAAGAATACTGAACCTGGAAAGGTGATCTTAGAAATTACATCATCAATATAAGATGATGTTGCCAGGCCTGGTTTGATACCAGGAATGAAACCGCCATTTTTCTTCATATCATCAGACATCTGTACCGGATTAACAGTAATCGCAGTATAGAAGAATGTGAAAGCAATGATTAAAAATGCAAATGTTAAGCTATAAGCCAGTGAAGTAGGATCACTAAACTGGATTAACCAGGTATTCTGCAATTTAGGAAAGAACTGAGTTACTGTGGTTGGGATAAACATCAGTGCCTGAGCAAAGATGATCGGCATTACACCAGCAGCATTCACTTTCAATGGAATATATTGTCTTACGCCACCGAATTGTCTGTTACCAACAATACGTTTTGCATATTGAACAGGAACCTTACGGACCCCCTGAACAATAAGAATAGTAAACATTACCACAGCAAACAATGCCACGATCTCCAGAACAAGCGCGATTAAGCCACCGTCTCCAACAAATCTGGAACTGATCTCCTGTTGTAAAGCTATCGGAAGACGTGCAATAATACCAACCATGATGATTAGTGAAATACCATTTCCTATACCTTTATCAGTGATTTTTTCCCCTAACCACATCACAAACAAAGTACCGGCAGATAAAACAAATGTTGCAAGCACAAAGAATAAAGTGTGGTCAATCAGAATTGCTTCTGGCGGGACCTGAGTCTTTACATAACCAACAGCCTGAACAGCTGTAATAGCTACAGTTAAGTAACGGGTAATCTGATTTAGTTTATTTCTGCCACTCTCTCCTTCTTTTTGCATTTTCTGGAAAGAAGGAACAGCGATACCTAATAACTGAACTACAATTGATGCAGAAATGTAAGGCATTACCCCAAGAGCAAGAACAGATACACGGGAGAATGAACCTCCGGCAAACATATCAAGCAGACCAAGGATACCAGATTTCTGATTATCGCCTAAAGCCGTTGCATCCACACCTGGTAAAACCACGTGAGAAACGAACCTGTAGACCAAAAGAATTACGAGCGTAAATACGATACGCTCTTTTAATTCTTGAATTTTCCAAATATTACTTAAAGTAGTAAAGAGCTTCTTCATTAATTATAATTAATTACAATTTTTCTATTGAGCCTCCAACAGCTTCAATAGCTTTCTGTGCAGTTGCAGAAAAAGCATGTGCTTTAACTTCGATTTTAGATTTTACTTCACCACGACCTAAGATCTTGATAAGATCGTTTTTGTGCGCTAAACCATGATCCTGCAAAGTAGCGAAATCAATAGTAGTTAAGCTGAATCTTTCTGCTAAACCTTGTAACACGTCTAAGTTAACGCCTACATATTCAACACGGTTAATTGGTTTGAAACCAACCTTAGGTACACGACGTTGTAATGGCATTTGACCACCTTCAAAACCGATTTTAGTTTTGTGACCAGAACGTGATCCAGCACCTTTATGACCACGAGTGGAAGTACCACCACGACCAGAACCAGTACCACGACCTATTCTTTTACTGTTTTTAGTAGAACCTGATGCAGGTTTTAAATTACTTAAGTTCATTTTGAAACTTATTGTGCTGCCCTTCGCTTTCACTAATCAGGGCAACGGTTAAACATATACAAAGGTTGCAAATTAGCAAAATTAAACTAATTTACAACCTCTGCGAATTATATACTTTCGATAGCTACTAAGTGATTCACTTTTCTTACCATCCCAATGATAGCAGCGTTAGCCTCAACTTCAACAGACTGGTTCATTTTTTTTAAACCTAATGCCTGCATAGTTCTTTTTTGACGCTCGCTTCTGTCAATGATACTTTTTACCTGGGTTATTCTGATCTTAGCCATGTTCTTATCCGTTAAAAACTTTGTTTAAATCAACACCACGTTGCTGAGCGATGGTATAAGCATCACGCATTTTTGTTAAAGCATCTACTGTTGCTTTTACCACGTTGTGAGGATTTGATGAACCTTTTGATTTTGCTAATACGTTGTGTACACCAGCACTCTCTAAAACAGCACGCATTGCACCACCCGCGATAACACCTGTACCTACTGCAGCTGGCTTGATTAATACAAAACCACCTGAGAATTTACCGATTTGTTCGTGAGGAACAGTACCGTTTAACAAAGGAACTTTTACTAAGTTCTTTTTAGCATCATCGATACCTTTAGCAATTGCTTCAGTTACCTCTTTTGCTTTACCTAAACCATAACCTACGATTCCGTTTTCATCTCCAACAACTACGATAGCTGAGAAACTGAAAGTACGTCCACCTTTGGTTACTTTGGCAACACGTTGTATACTAACTAAACGGTCTTTTAATTCGACCTCGCTAGTCTTAACTCTTTTTATATTGATAGTTGACATTCTTATCTATTTTCAGATTAAAATACTAAACCAGCTTCACGGGCACCTTCTGCCAACGATTTTACGCGACCATGGTATAAATAGCCATTTCTATCGAAAACAACTTCTTTAATGCCAGCTGCGATTGCTTTTTCAGCTACTAATTTACCTACAGCTACAGATTGCTCTGATTTGTTACCATTACTAGAAAAATCTTTAGATAATGATGATGCTGATACGATTGTGCTTCCAGTTACGTCGTTAATGATTTGAGCATAAATTCCTTTATTGCTTCTATAAACTGATAAACGTGGACGGCTTTCAGAACCGGTAAGTCTTTTTCTGATTCCTTTTTTTATACGATCTCTACGAGATAATTTTTTCCCTGCCATGATGATTATTTTTTAGAAGCTGATTTACCTGCTTTTCTTCTTAACACTTCGCCTACAAACTTGATACCTTTACCTTTATATGGCTCTGGCGCACGTAACGAGCGTATTTTCGCTGCTACCTGACCGATCAGTTGTTTGTCGATACTTTCTAAAATGATTTTAGGAGTCTGACCTTTTTCTGAAGTCGTGGTAACTTTAATCTCTTCCGGTAATTGGAATACATAATGGTGAGAGAAACCTAAAACAAGATCAAGTGTATTACCTGTGTTAGTTGCGCGGTAACCCACACCAACTAATTCCTGAGAGATTTTGTAACCTTCTGTTACACCAATAACCATATTGTTTAACAATGAACGGTATAAACCATGCAATGCTTTGTGTCTTTTTTGTTCAGTCGGGCGAGTTACAGTAACTACACCGTCTTCCTGAGAAACAGTGATGTCTGCATCAACTGCTTGTTGTAATTCACCTTTTGGGCCTTTTACAGTTACTAAATTATCTTTATCAACTGTAATTGTTACTCCAGCAGGTACATTAATTGGGGCTTTTCCTATTCTTGACATTTTGTTATCCTCCTTTAATTAATAAACGTGACACAAAACTTCGCCACCAATGTTTAGTCTGGCCGCTTCTTTATCTGTCATTACTCCTTTAGAAGTAGACAAGATAGCGATACCTAAACCGTTCAATACTCTTGGCATATTATCAACGCCTGCATACTGCCTTAAACCTGGCTTGCTGATACGCATCAATGTGCGGATAGCAGGTATTTTAGTTATTGGATTGTATTTCAAGGCGATTTTAATCGTTCCCTGAACTGTTGTTTCCTCAAACTTGTAGTTGGCAATGTAACCTTTGTCAAAAAGTACTTTAGTAATTTCCTTTTTAAGATTTGATGCAGGAATTTCTACAATTCTGTGATTTGCCTTAATGGCATTTCTTACTCTTGTAAGATAATCTGCTATTGGATCTGTATTCATCTTTGTTGATTTGTGATAGTGGTTTCCTTTCCGAACTATTCGGAGCGACCTTCCATCGGTTAATTTTTCTATTTAAACGTATAACGTTAGAAGTTAAACGCATGATGCGTAAAACTCTCTAACGTAAAACGATTTTACCAGCTTGCTTTGGTAACTCCAGGAATTTTTCCTGCTAATGCCATATCGCGGAATGTAACCCTTGATATACCGAAAGTACGCATGTAACCACGTGGACGGCCAGTTAATTTACAACGGTTGTGTAAACGTACTGGTGATGAGTTTTTTGGTAACTTATCTAATCCTTCGAAATCACCTGCAGCTTTTAATTCTGCACGTTTGTCAGCATACTTAGCTACCAATCTCTGGCGCTTAATTTCGCGAGCTTTTACACCTTCTTTTGCCATTATTGATCTGTATTAAGGGTTTGGTTTTTAAATGGTAATCCAAATTGCTTTAAAAGTTCCAATGCTTCAACATCAGTTGTTGCTGAAGTTACAAAGGTAATATCCATACCTAAAATCTTAGAGATTTTGTCGATGTTGATCTCAGGGAAGATGATTTGTTCAGTAATACCTAATGTGTAATTACCTTTTCCATCAAATCCTTTATCGTTGATACCTTTGAAATCACGGATACGTGGTAAAGCTACGGAAATTAAACGATCTAAAAACTCAAACATGTTATTGTCACGTAAAGTTACACGTACACCTACTGGCATACCCTTACGCAATTTAAAGTTTGAGATATCTTTTTTAGATTTCGCTCCAACTGCCTGCTGACCTGTGATTGTGGTCATTTCTAAAATAGAACTGTCCATAATTTTTTTGTCAGTTACAGAGAAACGACCAACACCCTGGTTGACAGCTATCTTCTCTAACTTAGGAACCTGCATTACGCTTTTGTAATTGAACTTCTCTTTCAGAGCAGAAACAATTTCCTCTTTGTATTTAGTCTTTAATCTTGGTATGTAAGTCATTATTTGATCTCCTCTCCTGATTTTTTAGATACCCTAACTAATTTCCCAGCAGCGTTAAGCTTTCTGCCAACACGCGTAGTTTTTCCAGATTTAGGATCAATTAACGCAACGTTAGAAATATGAAGAGCAGCCTCTTTTTTAATGATACCTCCGTTAGGATTAGCAGCATTTGGTTTTGTATGTTTAGACACAAGGTTAACACCTTCTATCAGTATCCTGCTTTTAGTAATTAATACTGAAAGCACTTTACCTTCCTGGCCTCTTGAATCACCAGCGATAACCTTTACTAAATCTCCTTTACGGATTTTAATTTTTGGTTGAACAGTTACTTTATTTTTCATTTTATAATACCTCCGGTGCTAATGATACAATCTTCATGAATTGTTTCTCACGCAGTTCTCTCGCTACCGGGCCAAAAATACGTGTTCCACGCGGCTCATCTTGTGCATTTAATAAGACTGCTGCATTATCGTCGAAACGGATGTAAGAACCATCTTTACGTCTGATCTCTTTCTTTGTTCTTACAACAACTGCTTTAGAAACGGTTCCTTTTTTAATGTTACCTGAAGGCAATGCACTTTTAACGGTAACAACGATTTTGTCACCAATAGAAGCGTATCTCTTTCCGGTTCCACCAAGTACACGGATAACCAATACTTGTTTTGCGCCGCTATTGTCGGCTACGTTTAATCTTGATTCCTGTTGTACCATGTTATTTAGCCCTCTCTAAAATTTCCACTAATCTCCAGTTCTTGTTTTTACTCAGCGGACGAGTCTCCATGATAAGTACTGTATCACCAATACCACAATCGTTTTTCTCGTCATGAGCCATAAATTTGGTAGTTTTCTTAACAAACTTACCATAGATCGGGTGTTTCACTTTACGTTCTACCGCTACAACAACAGATTTATCCATTTTGTTGCTTACCACCAACCCGGTTCTTGTTTTTCTTAATTGTCTTTCCATTTCGACTCTAAAGTTATTTAGTTTCACTAGCTGACTCAGCATTACGCTTAGTCATTTCAGTATTTAATCGGGCGATGTCTTTTCTTACCTTAGTGATACGGGTAGGATTCTCTATAGCCGAAATTGTATGTGCAAATTTTAACTTAACTAAGTTTTCTTTTTCTTCTGCAATCCTGACTACTAGTTCTTCTTTTGAAAGCCCTGTGATTTCTGAGTTCTTCATTTTATTAATTTTTATGTTCTGGGTCTAGCGGTTATAAAAACAAGTTACTTACAACATTGACCCCAAAACTCTTTTTATGCTTCTACGTAATCTCTACGTACTACAAACTTGGTTTGGATAGGTAATTTTTGAGCAGCTAATCTCATTGCTTCTTTAGCAACTTCTAACGATACACCTTCAGCTTCAAAAATGATGCGTCCTGGTCTAACAACAGCTACCCAGTACTCTGGAGCACCTTTACCTTTACCCATACGTACTTCAGCTGGTTTCTTAGTAACCGGTTTGTCCGGGAAAATTCTAATCCACACTTGGCCTTCACGTTTCATGAAACGAGTTACCGCAATACGGGCTGCCTCTATCTGACGACTTGTAATCCAGGTCGCCTCTAAAGATTTAATCCCGAAAGACCCGAATGATAATTCAGCTCCACGTGTAGCTAAACCCTTCATTCTGCCCTTTTGCATCTTTCTGAACTTCGTTCTTTTTGGCTGTAACATTTTATCTTAATATTATCGTAAAACGATCTGTTAACTAATTATTTACGAGGACCTCTGTTAGGAGTATTTCCGCCTCTATTATCTCTACCTGGACCGCCTTGACCTGGACCACCCTGACCCGGACCTCTTCCACGACCACCTTTGTTGTCGTTTCTTCTGTCACCACCGCCACGGTTATCTCTGTCTCTGCCACCTGCACCAAAAGCACCTTCAGGTCTGCCACCTTTACCAGGAGCGTTACTTACTGCACCAATGTTTGGAGAAAGATCACGTTTACCATAAACTTCGCCTTTACAGATCCATACTTTAACACCAATCTTACCATAGGTAGTTAATGCTTCAGCTAATGCATAGTCAATATCAGCACGGAAAGTATGCAAAGGAATTCTTCCCTCTTTATACTGCTCATTACGAGCCATCTCTGCTCCGCCCAAACGACCTGAAGTCATTATTTTGATACCTTCAGCACCCATACGCATTGTTGATGCGATAGTTGACTTCATGGCTCTACGGAAAGAGATTCTTGCCTCTAATTGTTTTGCTACACCTTCTGCTACCAGTTGTGCATCAAGCTCAGGACGTTTGATCTCAAAAATGTTAATTTGAATTTCCTTTTTAGTCAGTTTCTTTAACTCTTCTTTGATCTTATCAACCTCAGCTCCTGCTTTACCGATCACGATACCTGGACGGGCAGTGTGGATAGTTACAGTGATACGTTTTAACGTACGTTCGATAACTACTTTAGCTACTCCTCCTTTTGCGATACGCACAGAAAGATATTTTCTTATTTTTTCGTCCTCAACTAATTTGTCAGCATAGTTGTTGCCACCGAACCAGTTAGAATCCCAACCTCTGATGATTCCTAACCTGTTTCCTATTGGATGTGCTTTTTGTCCCATTTCTACTAATTAGTTTGAGTTTCAACGTTTTTACTATCTACTATCAAAGTTACATGGTTAGAACGCTTACGTATTCTGTAACCACGACCTTGAGGTGCTGGTCTCAGTCTTTTCAACTGACGGCCGCCACCAACCATTATCGTTTTCACGTATAATTGGTTTTCTTCAGGGCGAGAACCTTCATTTTTAGTTTCCCAGTTTTTGATTGCTGATAACAAAAGTTTTTCAACTCTTATTGCCGCTTCTTTATTGGTAAATTTTAAAATATGTAATGCTTTCTCAACACGCTCACCTCTGATAAGATCTACAACCAAACGCATCTTACGTGGTGAGGTTGGACAATTGTTTAATTTCGCTACTGCTTCCATCTCTTAATTATTTTTTCTTTTCAGAGTGACCCCTAAATGTTCTGGTTGGAGCAAACTCTCCCAGCTTGTGACCAACCATGTTTTCTGTTACGTATACCGGTATAAATTTATTACCGTTATGAACTGCAAATGTATGACCCACAAAATCTGGTGAGATCATTGATCTGCGTGACCAAGTTTTAATGACAGACTTTTTGCCTGAATCATTCATAGATACTACTTTCTTCTCTACGTTATGGTCAATATAAGGTCCTTTTTTAATCGAACGAGCCATTATTTCTTCCTTTTCTCTATGATGAAACGATTTGAGTATTTTTTAAGTTGACGGGTCTTGAAGCCTTTAGAATACATACCATTCCTTGATCTTGGCTGACCACCTGATGAACGACCTTCACCACCACCCATTGGGTGATCGACAGGATTCATCGCAACCGGACGTGTTCTAGGACGACGTCCTAACCAACGTTTACGACCTGCTTTACCTAATACTTCATTGGCGTGATCTGAATTTGAAACAGATCCGATAGTTGCTAAACAAGTAGTCAAGATTAATCTTGTCTCACCTGATGGCATTTTCAATGTAGCATATTTACCATCACGCGCAGCTAATTGTGCATAAGCACCGGCACTACGAGCCAATTGAGCACCACGACCCGGATGAATCTCCACATTGTGTACAATTGATCCCAGAGGGATATTTGATAATTTTAAAGCGTTTCCAACTTCTGGAGTCGCTGTATCACCTGATAATACTTTTTGCCCAACTTGTAAGCCTTCTGGTGAAATAATGTAACGCTTCTCACCATCAGCATAATGTAATAATGCGATACGTGCAGTACGGTTTGGATCGTATTCAACAGTAGCAACTGTTGCAGGAATATCAAACTTATCACGTTTAAAATCAATTAAACGGTAAGATTTTTTGTGACCACCACCCATGTAGCGCATAGTCATCTTTCCTGTATTGTTACGTCCTCCCGATTTCTTAGAAGAAACAACCAATGATTTTTCGGGCTTGGTTGCTGTAATCTCCGAAAAACTGGCCCCAACTCTAAAGCGGGTACCCGGAGTGACTGGTTTAAATTTTCTTAAGCCCATAGTTATAAAATATTCAATTCTTATTAAATGTTCGCGTAATAATCAATTGTTTCACCTGCTGCCAGAGTAACAATCGCTTTTTTGTATTTCGGGCTACGACCCGTAACTAAACCACCTTTTGTATTTCTTGATTTTAACTTTCCGTTTACAATCATAGTATTGATTGCAAGGATGTTAACACCATACATTTTTTCGATAGCTTGTTTAATTTGCAATTTGTTTGCTTTGTGTTCAACCTGGAAAGTAAAGCGGCTTGACTTTTCTGTAAGTGCAGAAGCTTTTTCGGTTAGTATTGGTTTTTTTAAAAATTCCATATTACTTGGCAAATGCCTCCTCCAATGTTTTAACAGTGTTTGCAGTTAATAAAAGTTTACCACAGTTTAATACATCATATGTATTGATCTGATCTACAGTAATTACTTTTACTTTCTGGATGTTTCTGCTTGATAAATAAATATTGTTATCCTGAACAGGTAAAACCAACAAAGTTTTCTCACCAGTTAAGCTTAACGCATTAACTAAAGCGATGTAATTTTTAGTTTTGATTGAATCAAAAGTAAAATCTTCTAAAACAAGGATGTTTGAATCCTGAGCTTTGTATGACAACGCAGATTTACGTGCCAGTGATTTTAATTTTTTGTTCAGTTTAAAACTGTAATCACGTGGTTGAGGACCGAATACACGACCACCACCATTAAACAATGGAGATTTGATACTACCCGCACGAGCACCACCAGTTCCTTTTTGTTTATACAATTTACGTGTTGAACCAGCGATTTCATTACGTTGTTTAGACTTGTGAGTACCCTGACGTTGATTAGCCAAATACTGTTTAACATCTAAATAAATTGCATGATCGCTAGGTGTTACACCAAATACCGACTCAGGAAGTTGCACCTTGGCACCTGTCTCTTTTCCTGAAATGTTTACTACATTTAATTCCATCTGCTTACTTGTCTAAGATTACGTAAGAACCTTTAGCTCCTGGAATGGAACCACTAACTACAACAAGATTTTGATCTGCATAAACTTTCAAAACCTGTAAGTTCTGAACCTTCACTCTATCTCCACCCATTCTACCTGCCATACGCATACCTTTAAATACACGTGCTGGATACGAAGCCGCACCCAATGAACCTGGCGCACGCATTCTGTTATGCTGACCGTGAGTTTGTCCACCCACACCCGCAAATCCATGGCGTTTCACAACACCTTGAAAACCTTTACCTTTTGAAGTACCAACTACATCAACAAAATCGCCTTCAGCAAAAATGTTAACCGTAACAGTATCGCCTAAATTCAACGATTCCTCAAACGGTTCAAATTCTACCAACTTACGTTTTGGAGTTGTGCTTGCTTTCGCAAAATGGCCTTTTAAAGGCTTGGTGGTGTTCTTTTCTTTAGCTTCATCGAAGCCTAACTGAACTGAAACGTAACCGTCTTTCTCTGCGGTCTTAACCTGTGTTACAACACAAGGCCCAGCTTCGATCACCGTACATGGAATGTTTTTTCCATCGGCGTCGAAAATGCTGGTCATTCCTACTTTTTTTCCAATAATACCTGACATTTTCTTTTTTAAATTTAACACCCATCGAAGCAGTAGGGCTTCGTTCAAGGTGGATACACATCCCTATTAAGGGAGGGCAAAAATAAGAAATAAATCTTAATGATCAAATAGTTAGCGAATTTATTTTGTAAATAAATGCTATTATTTCCGGAGAGATCGGATAAAACGCAGTTAAGCCATTATTTATCCTACCAGCTTGTTACTCAAACTGATCAGAATTACACACAATACAAACACGCCGATCAGCACATATAAATAATCCCGCTCAATCAGGAAGCCGAAAATCGAAAAAACTACTCGTGTAACAGGGGTAAAAATCAGGAGCAAAGTTCCGAATTGTATAATGGCTCTTCCGTCTAAAGCGCTTAAGCCCTGAAAGATAGCCAGAATTGAAGAATATTTTGTTTTAGAAGGATTAAAAACGCTGTAATCAATGATTTCACGGCTATACCCACTCAGATAAATCACTCCTCCGATAAAAACAACCAGCATCGACGCGATCACCCCTACCCGAAGCAATGTGCCCAGAATGACTTGTATATCCTTATCCGCGAAATAATGTTTACCCGTTTGCTTCATTACAGTTTTCCAGCTAATCCGTTATAAATCATTTGTAGTGCCAGGAAAGTCACTACAACGGCAAATATAACTTTAAGTTTGTCAGTATTTGTCTTGACTAATAATTTAGAGCCCACTGTAGCTCCCGTCAACACGCCTAATGTAACCGGCATCGCTATTCCCGGATCAATTTGTCCGCGATGTAAATAGACAATTGCACTCGCAGCAGCAGTTACGCCCATCATGAAATTACTGGTTGTTGTAGACACTTTAAATGGCAAACGCATAATGTTATCCATGGCCACAACTTTTAAAGCTCCTGAGCCAATCCCAAGTAACCCGGAAATAATTCCTGCTACAAACATCATAATAAAGCCGCCTACCACGTTATGTACACCGTACTTAACCGTTCCACCGGCCGTAGGATAACTTCCGTTTAACTTAAAGAAATTAGCTAATACACCTGTTGTCCGGTCATCCGAATGATCTACCTTTTTACGCACCATCATTGCCGCAGAAAAAAGCAGGATACAACCGAAGATCACTGCAATATAACCCGGGTTGATGTAAACCGTAATTATTGCCCCTATGACTGCACTGATTGTCGTTGCAATTTCCAGGAACATCCCAATCCGGATATTCGTAATCCCTTCCCTGACATAAGCAGCTGCCGAACCGGAAGAAGTAGCAATAACCGAAACGATAGAAGCTCCGATTGCATAATGAATATCAACTCCTAAAACCAGTGTTAGTAAGGGAATTATGATCACTCCACCACCTAAACCCGTTAAAGAACCAACCAGTCCTGCTAAAAAAGCACCAGCCAAAACAATAATTGTAAATAGTAATACCGACATTGAGACAAATATACTATCTACAATCAAAACACAATAAAATTAAAATCTCATTGTTAAATTATAAATAATCTATTCCAAATGAACAAATTCCTATTCCCGCTCCTTACCCTTGTGATGATTAACCTATCATTTATGCAAAGCAATGCACAGGTAAAACTACCTGTTGATAGTGCAAAAGCAGACCCAAGCCTAAGAGGTCAGTATGAATTGATGCTTGCAAAATCAAAAACGGTCAGCACTTATAAATTGATCAACCCCTACAGACTCTCTTCTTTTTATAAAAGTGTAACCGATTCTATCCGGAAAGAACGCAATACTTATAAAACCGCAAATGCAAAGGTAGCAGAACAGGCTAAAACAATCACTGAACTGAATAACCAGATTAAAGGAAATGAGAACTCTCTGGCCTCTTCAAATTCAAAAGTGAATGAGATCAACTTTTTGGGTATCTCTTTCGCTAAAGGAACTTATAATACGATCGTATGGACCCTGATTATCGCTCTTGCATTAGGCTTTGCCTTTGTAACCATCAGATCTGCTAAGAACACGCATGAAGCAAAGTATAGAACAGGTTTGTATGAAGAGATTTCACAAGAATATCAGGCTTATAAAGTGAAGGCCAATGAGAAAGAAAAGAAATTAGCCAGAGAATTACAGGATGAACGTAACAAACTGGATGAATACAGAGGCCGCGGTCTTTAATCCCTGCCCCTTTTTTAACATAAAATGCCGCTGAAAAACCAGCGGCATTTTTATTAAACTAAAATTTATAAGACTTAAAATCTTGCAATTATATCCATTGCAGCCGTATACTGATCCTTTTTAACTCCATTATCATAAGGTGTTATCCCATCTTTATAAGCATGTTCGTATCTGATTTCAGGACGGATCATAATCAAACTATTAAAGTGGTGTACAAAGCCTATGGTATGGTCTGAATATTGAGTCGCATACCCTGTTCTGTTTCCTTGTGGATCACTCAAATAACCATTACGGACAGAAAGGTAATCCTTGGCAGAAAATTTAATCTGGAAATAATTGACTGCACCAACAGCTTTTGAAGTTCCAGGTATCAGATTTCCTGCACCTACTCCTGTATAAAAATCTTGCGGAGGGCCATCTATTACAGTACCACCAACCAGCGCATCTTTCTGCCACAAATAATAAACTTCAGTCATCATGTGCACCGTTCCGCTGAAACGATGTCCCCAGGTAGCAACCAGCATTTGCAGATTATCATGGTTATTTTTATACTTCCCTGATCCCAGTGAGTTAATCCCTCCAAACAGAGAGTTATTATTATCAGCAGACACCCAGCGCGCCATCAGCAACCCGTTCAAACTCGCAGAGTTACTCCAGGGAGCCATGTCATTACCAGTATGTGCACCTGCCATTAGCTGCCAGTGCGCCCCTAATTTAAAAGTAGCTTGTACTCCTGTGAAAGTATAGGGATCGACAGTGAACATCAATGAATGTGAGTATAAATAATTATCAGGGGCCCATTGTGCTTCAATATCCGCAGGAGAAATAAAACGACCGATCTTTAAAACCAGACCATCTGCAACTTTAGGAAAGTAAAGTAATCCGTAAATCTCAGCAGGGTCATAGCCATATTTATTATTATGTTTCAGCAACTGATCACTGAAATAGCCTTTCCCCGTTGTATACCGATAATCAGTTCCGAATATATTGGTCAATAAAAATCCGTAATCAAAATGTTTTGTTTGTACCGTATTAGGTTGTCTTTCTATTTTGATAATGGCCTGATCCAACCCGACCCCATTAGGTACAATATCATAAGATTCAGGTGCATTTGAATGTTTCGATGAACTTATATTTCCGCCGAAATCAAGCCAGCCATATATTTTGAAACGTCCCTTCAGACCCAGTAACTTTTGTAAAGGATAATTTGGTGCTTCAGAGTTTACGCCAATTAAAGGAGCGCCATCCCACTCCGAAGTTGGAAAAGGAGGTGAATCAATAGGTGAAGGCAGTGAACGGGCCACTGTATCTTTGTTTACTTTTAAGGTATCTTGTTGTGCGTATCCATTGAACGCAAGAGCTGTCATTGAGATGATTGCCAATAGTAGTTTTTTCATTATAACCTGGTGTGTTTATTTTAATATTTACCACCTATTCCAAGCAAATGCCACAAATTCAAACTAACAAATAAACACTTAATTATCAACGGATTAATACATAAAATATTAGAATCTAATCTTATTAACCATAAAAAGTCTTCCAAAATGGAAAGGTTATTTTTCATAATAAAGCTATCAAAAAATATATTGGACTCCTCTTTATTTAATTTATAGCCTGACCAATCAACCCAATTACAATAAGTACCCAAAAAATACTACCAATGACAACTAGTACCATTTGTCTCGTTCTGAATCCTTCGTCTTCATAAGAAAGAATTTCAGGAGACTGTTGAATAGCATAATTCAAAGCCTTCACTGCTGGTAATAAAAAGACGCAAGTTAGTATACAGATTAAAAAAAATGGGGGAGGGAATATGGAACAAAAACTCGTACCAAGAATCAAAATAAAACTGACCAATGGGTAAGAATTCCCTTGGTATGCCTTCTGCCTTGCAAACTGCCTGATTCTGTTTAACAGTGGTAACAAAAAAAAGAAATTAAAAACTACTCTTATTGCAGGACTAGCATCTGACCGCTCACGCTGAATAAAAAATACCCAGGTCTTGTAAATCCACCAAACAGGATAAAGGCCAAAAGTTAAAATACTTAATAATAAAAATTTCGATTCTTTAATCAAATATTGAGGTTCGATAGCAGCATCATAAATAGCTGATTTATCAATATAAGCAGATTCATCCTGAGTTGTCATTTGATTGAGTGTTTAGGCTAAACTAAACATTAAACACTGATAAACAACATAAATCCTTTAAACAGTAAAAGGCCTCCGGAATTTCCGAAGGCCTTTTACTTTGTAAGCTAAAAAAGCATTAAACTTTGATTTCTACTTCAACACCGCTAGGTAATTCAAGTTTCATCAATGCATCAACAGTTTTAGAGTTAGAGCTATAAATATCTAACAAACGTTTGTATGCACATAATTGAAACTGCTCACGTGCTTTTTTGTTCACGTGTGGTGAACGTAAAACAGTGAAGATTTTCTTTTCTGTTGGTAATGGAATTGGTCCACTAACAACCGCACCCGTAGGTTTTACAGTCTTAACGATTTTCTCAGCAGATTTATCTACTAAATTGTAATCGTAAGATTTTAATTTAATTCTGATTCTTTGGCTCATCTTATTTTTATTTAAAGCCGCCTGTTAGAGCTATTAATAACAGGCAGCTGATTTATTTTTTATTAATCAGCAGATTTGATTCTGCCTTTTGATTTAGCAATTACTTCTTCCATCACGTTTCTTGGAGCTGGTTCGTAGTGATCGAACTCCATAGTAGACGTTGCACGGCCTGAAGTGATTGTACGTAACTGAGTTACATAACCAAACATTTCAGAAAGTGGTACAGTTGCTTTAATTACCTGAGAACCATTACGTGTATCCATACCTAATAACTGACCACGACGACGGTTCATGTCACCGATAACATCACCCATGTTTTCTTCAGGGGTTAAGATTTCGATTTTCATGATTGGCTCCATCAATACAGGGCTACATTTTGGTAATGCTTCACGGTATGCCATTTTAGCAGCAAGTTCGAAAGATAAAGCATCTGAATCGACTGCGTGGAATGAACCATCAATTAAACGAACTTTCATATCCGGAAGTGGGTATCCAGCTAAAACTCCGTTAGACATTGAAGCAGCAAATCCTTTCTCAACTGAAGGAATAAATTCACGAGGAATAGAACCACCAGTAATTTCGTTTACAAATTGTAAACCACCTTTTTCAAAGTCAGCATCGATTGGCGAAATAACGATTTGAATGTCCGCGAATTTACCACGGCCACCAGATTGTTTTTTATACGTTTCACGGTGTTGAACAGTACCAGTGATTGCTTCTTTGTAAGAAACCTGTGGCGCTCCCTGGTTAACCTCTACTTTAAACTCACGTTTTAAGCGGTCAATCAGGATATCTAAGTGAAGCTCACCCATACCAGAGATAATAGTCTGACCAGAATCCTCATCAGTTTGTACTCTGAATGTAGGATCTTCTTCAGCTAATTTAGAAAGTCCGATACCTAATTTATCAACATCAGCCTGAGTTTTAGGCTCAATAGCTAATCCGATAACCGGCTCAGGGAAGTTCATTGACTCCAGAATGATTGGGTTTTTCTCATCACAAAGTGTATCACCTGTTTTGATATCTTTAAAGCCTACAACCGCAGCAATATCACCAGCTCCAACATTTGGAATAGGATTTTGCTTGTTTGCATGCATCTGGAAGATACGGGAGATACGCTCTTTGTTTTCAGAACGTGCGTTATAAACGTAAGAACCAGCCTCTAAGTTACCCGAGTAAACACGGATAAAACATAAACGACCTACGAAAGGATCTGTTGCAATTTTAAATGCTAAAGCTGCAAAAGGTTCTGCCTCACTTGGTTTACGTAAAACTTCTTCACCTGTATTTGGGTTAGTTCCAATTACACCTTCCTGATCCATTGGTGAAGGCAATAATTCCATCACATAATCAAGCATGGTTTGAACACCTTTGTTTTTGAAAGATGAACCACAAACCATAGGTACAATTTTAGCATCCAATACTGCCTGGCGTAATGCATCTAAAACTTCACGTTCAGTGATAGTTTCAGGAGCTTCGAAGAATTTCTCCATCAAAGTCTCATCATACTCAGCAACAGATTCTAATAATTTTTCTCTCCATTCAGCAACTTCATCCAGCATATCTTCTGGAATTGGCACTTCAGTAAAGGTCATCCCTTTATCATGCTCATTCCAAACGATACCACGGTTGTTAATTAAATCAACAACACCTTTAAAGCCTTCTTCAGCACCGATAGGTAATTGTAAAGGAACTGCATTACTGCCTAACATGCTTTTAACCTGTCCAACAACTTTCAGGAAATCGGCACCATTACGGTCCATCTTGTTGACGAAGCCGATACGGGCAACGTTGTAGTTGTTAGCTAAACGCCAGTTAGTTTCAGATTGAGGCTCAACACCATCAACCGCAGAAAATAAGAATACCAATCCATCCAATACACGAAGTGAACGGTTTACCTCAACGGTAAAATCCACGTGACCCGGTGTATCAATGATGTTAATATGGTAATCTTGTCCTCTATATTTCCAGCCAACAGTAGTAGCAGCAGAAGTAATAGTGATACCACGTTCCTGTTCCTGTGCCATCCAGTCCATTGTTGCAGCACCTTCGTGCACTTCACCAATTTTGTGACTAACACCAGCATAATAAAGGATACGCTCTGTAGTAGTGGTTTTACCAGCATCAATGTGCGCAGCAATACCAATGTTTCTTGTGAATTTTAAATCTCTTGACATCTTATGTTTTCAGTAATTAAAAACGGAAATGTGAGAACGCTTTGTTGGCTTCAGCCATTTTGTGCGTATCTTCTTTCTTCTTTACAGCAGCACCTTCACCTTTAGCAGCTGAAACGATTTCTCCTGCTAACTTTTCTTTCATGGTTTTTTCACCACGTCTGCGTGCATAAGAAATTAACCATTTCATGCCTAAAGCAATTTTACGGTCCGGACGAACTTCAGTAGGAACCTGGAAGTTAGCACCACCAACACGGCGTGACTTAACCTCTACAGCAGGCATTACATTTGTTAAAGCACGTTTCCATATTTCTAATCCATTTTCACCAGCTTTTTTCTCAGCTAATTCTACTGCATCATAAAAAATAGAGTAAGCGATAGATTTTTTTCCATCGTACATCATATTATTTACAAATCTTGTCACCTGAACATCGTTAAATTTCGGATCAGGAAGGATAATTCTCTTTTTTGGTTTTGACTTTCTCATTTTCTGTTCCTCCTAATTATTTCTTTTTACCTTTTGTTGGTGCGGCAGCTACCTGACCTGGTTTAGGACGTTTAGTACCGTATTTTGAACGACGTTGGTTACGACCAGCAACTCCTGAAGTATCTAATGCTCCACGGATGATGTGATAACGTACACCTGGTAAATCTTTAACACGACCACCACGGATCAATACAATGGAGTGCTCCTGCAAGTTGTGACCTTCTCCAGGAATATAAGCGTTAACTTCTTTTCCATTGGTTAAACGTACACGTGCAACTTTACGCATTGCTGAGTTTGGTTTTTTAGGGGTAGTGGTATATACACGTGTACATACACCTCTTCGCTGTGGACAGCTGTCCAACGCAGGAGACTTACTCTTGAACTCCAGTGCTACTCTACCTTTTCTAACTAATTGTTGAATGGTTGGCATTGTTTTTTGTTTTTTCTATATTGTTATTAAAAACTTTACCCCTCAATAAGGGACTGCAAAGGTAAGACAATACAATTTATAAATCAAGGGGTTAACTGTAATTTAATCCATTTGAAACATAAAAAAACGAAAACACAGACTTACAGGGTATTTACGGGTTACAGAAAGTGTAATTTACCCGTAAGGGAAGGAAAATTTCCTTGCAGCTCAGGCAAAGCTTTTAATGAAAAGTATCCAGATACAATTTCTCTACTTTTTTACGTGCCCAGTCTGTCTTTCTCAAAAAAGTCAGACTGGACTTCATGCTTGGATCATTGTTAAAACAAGCAATTTTGATCATTGCCCCCATTTCCGGCCATCCATAATGCCACACCAGCTGTTTAAGAATAAACTCCAATGTTTTCCCGTGTAATGGGTTATTAACCTGTTTCTCTTCTGCCATAAAACTTCTTTCGATGGCCAAAGATAAAAAACTTGTTGCATATACTAGTCTAACCCTTGCAAAATGAAGGTAAGGTCAGGCTTACACCCGCCGTATGAACATTCCACCCCTGTTCCCTCCCATTTATTCTATATTATTCCTTAGGTTTGTATGAATAGCATAACTGCTCCATAAAAAAACAATCATATGAACTTCAACTTAGGTGATTTCGTACGTTTCGTAGACGAAAATATAGAAGGGTATATTACCCGCATCATTGACAAAGACACCATAGGTGTAACAGACTCCAATGATTTTGAAATTCCGGTACAAGCCTCTAAAGTGACTTTAGTACATGGCGAAATTCCAGATGAGAATACCGTTGTCACTAACCGTCAGTCTACAGTTGTTCCAGTTGCTGAATTTATCAAAGAAGGCGTTTATCTGGGCTTAATTACCGATCAGCACAGTACAGCAGTTGCACACTTCAACCTGGTCAATGAAACTTCCTTTCAGTTACTTGCTACTTTAACCACAGAAAAAGGCGGAAATTTCAAAAGTGAATTTGCAGCAGTCATCCCGGCGCACAGTGCTAAAAAGATCTTTTCTGCCAACCTTGGTGACATCCAGTTATGGCCAAAATTCAATATTGAAGTTTTGTTCTCCACCGGAACCAACGTAGAACCACCTGCCCCGCTGATCTATCGTGAGCACATTAAAGGAAAAGACCTTTCCGTAGCTAAAGCAGAGATCGCATTACTGAAACAAAAGGGCTGGTTAATCAGACTTGACGAACCAGAACCATTAATAGATGCACAAAAATTAAAAGAGAGCTTTTTTAAAGCCCGTTAAAAAATAAGGCTTCAGAGCCTTGCTGAGGAACATGAATGAGAGAATTTAGATTTACCCATACTTTAAATACAAGCAGCCGATGGACTTATAACCTGCTGGTCAAATGGGGAATGCCCGAAGACCTGGCAGCTTTTGTCAATCTTTTCCTGCTGATGTTTGCCCTGCTTATTATCATCTATATTTTTCACCACACGGTGAGAAGGATATTGAGGATTATTTTGATCCGGGCCAGCAAACGCTCAAAATTCATGTTCTTTCATCACCTGCTCAACAACAGGTTTCCCCATTTCTTAGCACAATGCGCACCGCTGATCCTGGTTAATGCACTCATTCCGATCCTGTTTCTGGATTTCCCGGACATGATCAAACCTATGAATACAATTACCGATGTTTATATGGTATTTATTGTGATCTGGATTGCAATGACACTGATCAAAGCCAGTGGTGATGACCTGCGGACAAAATCAACTTTCCGGGAAAAACCGATAGACAGTTATATCCAGGTACTGCGGATGATCCTTTACCTGATTGGTGCAGTCATCATTTTTTCTCATCTGACAGGCCAGTCTCCTATTGCCTTTTTCACCGCAATGGGTGCTATATCAGCTGTACTGCTGCTCATGTTTAAAGATACCATTATGGGTTTTGTAGCCAGCATTCAGGTGACTGCCAACGATACAGTCAGGATTGGTGACTGGATTACCATGACTAAATATGGAGCAGACGGAGATGTGATTGCAATTAACCTGACTACTGTAAAAGTGCAGAACTTTGATAAAACGATCACCACTATCCCCACCTATTCCCTGATCTCCGATTCCTTCCAGAACTGGCGTGGGATGAGTGAAGCAGGTGGAAGAAGGATCAAAAGAGCGATCCTGATCAAGCAAGCCACCATCAGGTTTATTACCCCTGCTGAGGTTGAAGAATTCAAGAAAATACAATCCCTCACCAGTTATATCGAACACCGTCAAAAAGACATCGATAAAAACAACGAGCGCTTAGGGATTGACAAATCTCTTTTAATTAACGGAAGAAACCTGACCAATGCCGGATTGTACCGGAAATACATTGACAACTATCTGAACAATCACTCAGGCACGCATAAAAAAATGACCATGATGGTCAGACATCTTGCCCCTACACCGAATGGATTACCTATAGAGCTTTATGCTTTCACAAGTACTACAAAATGGGCAGATTATGAATATATCATGGCCGATATTTTTGATCACCTGATTGCTGCTGCCCGTTACTTCGACCTTCAGATTTATGAAACAGAAGCCTCCGGCGACACGACCAGTATTAGTTTTAATGATCCCCTGACCGTCAGCCGTCCGCCGGCTTCCCGCCAGGGAAATCTTTAATTTATCAGCTGAATCGCTGTACTGTAATCGATCTTGCCATTTGGCGTTAAAGGAACCGATTCCACAAATTTCACTTTGACCATACTCGGGTGCACATTTAATTTTTCTTTGAGTATTTGTTTAACCTGTTCAGGAGCCAGCTCTTCATTTAAATGCAATACAAGGATTGATTTATCCTCAATGCCCATACAAACAAAAGTTTCTCCGCCCAATGCATTTTTCAAAATCAATTCTACCTCGTCCAGGTTCATCCGGGTACCAAATAATTTCACGATCCTTTTGATTCTGCCGATAATATAATAGTAGCCATCTTCATCTTTTCTGGCTACATCCCCGGTTTGAAGGCGTTCAGCTTGTTGAAACGTAGTCAGATCTTCCAGTTTCCTGGCATAACCCCCAAAAATATTAGGGCCAAGATAAATCAGTTCATTGCTATCCGGATCAATCTCAAAACTCCCGTTTTTGACCGGTATTCCGATAGAAGTGCTTTTAGTAAAGAGATCTTCCGGTGGCAGGTAGGCCATCCGTCCCGCAGCTTCAGTCTGACCGT
Organism: Pedobacter sp. WC2423; assembly: GCF_040822065.1. Classification (NCBI taxonomy): domain Bacteria; kingdom Pseudomonadati; phylum Bacteroidota; class Sphingobacteriia; order Sphingobacteriales; family Sphingobacteriaceae; genus Pedobacter; species Pedobacter sp. WC2423. The sequence continues at coordinate 4,690,816 of NZ_CP162005.1, read as the reverse complement.
ACATCACGAAAAATTGTGTTTGTTGATTTTTACTATGTTCAGCCAGTACCTGAACTAAAGTATGGTTCAGAATACCACCTGTCTGTGTCATATATCTTAACGAAGGATATTCTTTTTTGAAAAAGCCAATCCTGTTCAGCATCTCATAAACATAAGGGACACCTCCGATAGAAGTACACTCATATTTATCGAAATCTATCCAGAATTCCTGCTGTAAAATATCCCGGTTCGTACAAATCATTTTTCCACCCGCAATACAATTACTGGTAAAAATAGATAACCCATAGACAAAAATAACCGGCACATTAAGTGGTGTCACATCTGTTGCCCGGATTGGAAGGAATTCCAAAATAGCATATGCATTCTGTACCAGGTTTTCATCTGATAGCTTCACAAATTTTGGAGAACCCGTAGTTCCTGAAGTACTCAATAGTAATTTGATTTCCTCATCGACTGGATAATCTGGCTCAGACCGGTTTTTAAATAAGTGAATCCTGTAAGATGCCTCGTAAATATCAAATCCATCAATATCTGCTCTGGAAGGATCATAAATATAATATGGCTGATAAGCCTGTTCCAGTTCCAGTTTAAACTGAATATCCAGTTGCGGACTTAATAAGGTAACCGTAAAACGGCTCTGTAAGAAATTTAAAAACACCTCCACCGAACCTATCCTATTGTCAGTATATAAGAAAACCACAGCTTTCCGGTCATCAATCGTAATCGATTGATGAAATTCATTGACCCCATACGACGTATCCGTTAAGGCATCAACATAAACCAGGTTTTTATTATTTAAAATTAAATCGTAAAGTCTCATGCTGTTTTATATTTTTAGTCAAATAGAGCGGTTTAATCAGGCTTCGACCCCGTACTTTTGCAAGCCGGAGATCACATTAGGTACGCTGTTCATTTCCAGCAGATCTTCTGTTTCAATGGTGATAGCATAACTGGATTCTAATTCTGCTATCAATATCATATGCGACATGGAATCCCATTCAGGAATACTCTGATAAGCCAAATCGGCTGTGATCTGATCTGAAGGAATTGCTAAGGCAGTAGCAAAAACCTCTTGTAATTTTGGTGACATGTTCATGTTGTTTGTTTTTTTGGTTAGGATGAAGCAAAGCTTCCCTTTTTTTTAAACTTTTGTTTTCTTCCACTCACCTCTTCTAAAGATGATAATACAAGCAATAGCCAGTACGAGTTCGGAAGTGAGAATCGCAATAAAGACGCCTTTAGTTCCCCAGTTCATGCTAATTCCAAGGAACCAGGCTAGTGGAAGCTGAGTGATATAAAACATCAGGACGTAGAGCATGGTTAACTGCCTGACATTCCCTGCAGCATTCAGTGCTCTGGAAATGACCATAGTATATCCCAGCAAGACATAAGCAACAGACAGGTACTGAATATACATAACCCCATTTTGAAGGATACCCGGCACGTTCGTAAAAATGCCAATAACATCCTTTGCAAAAAACAGCCAGAATACAGCAACCAGACTTAAAAAGCACATATTAAACCAACCTGCTCTCCATACCGTCTGTTCTGCACGTTCGGGCTGATTGGCACCCATATTTTGTCCGGTTAAAACACCCGCCGCATTTCCAATACCCCACGCTGGCATAGTAGCTACAGAAGCTACCCGCTGCGCAATAATATAACCTGCAAAAGCATCGGCTCCGAAATGCGTAATGATTTTAGTCATAATGAGCCAGCTTGAAGAAGGGATCAGATATTGAAATGTACCTGCAAAACCTAAACGTAAAATGCTTTTTACAATTTCCGGTACAAAAGCAAGCTGTGCCTTTTTGATCACAATGATAGTTTTCCCCTGAATTAAATACCAGAATTGATAAATGACACCAATCACCCTGGCAATTACGGTAGCCAGTGCAACTCCGGTTAACCCAAAAGCAGGAATAAAGCCCCAGCCAAAAATCAGTACCGGACAGAGTATAATATTAATCAGGTTCGAAACCCATAAATTCCGCATCGCCATAGCTGCATCACCCGCCCCCCGGAAAATTCCGTTTAACAACATTCTCAGGATCAGTAAAAAGACACTGCCCAGCATCAGCTGAGAGAAGATATGTCCCTGTACAATCAAATTATCTGCAGCACCTACTGCACGTAATACCTGCGTAGAAAAAACACATAATAAGAGCGCAATAGATCCTCCAATACTTACGCCTACATAAATGGCCTGCATAGCAACAGAACCGGCAATTTCGAATTTAGCTTCTCCAATGCGCCTGGCAATAATAGTGGATGCAGCAATACTCAGGCCCATCGCTACAGCGTAAGCGACCGCAGTAATAGACTGTGTAATTCCCACGATCAGAATCGCACCCGTACCCAGCTTGCTGACAAAAAAGATATTGACGAAAACAAAAAGAGATTCCATGGTCAGTTCCAGTACCATAGGTACAGATAACAGTACAATGGCCCGGTTAATACCACCGGTAGTGAATTTCTTTTCCGTGCCTTTTAACGCCTGACGAAGCAAAAGCAGTACTGACCGCGTTTGCAAAATAAGTGTCTTCATTAATTCTCTTTTAAAGCTTCGGTTTCAGCGGTTCTGAATAAAGTCAGTGGATTACTCAGCTGACCGCTTTTAAATGACCTGGCAAAGCCTGTCGTCTCTTTATAGCCATTAAATAAGCGCTGACTATTGATATTCAAACGCTTAAAATGCGGTACAAACAGATTATATCTTTCAAATTTCGCATTCAGTTCCGGATGTGTCTCCTGGTAAGTTTGAATCACCTCATAGACACATTTCCAGAATGATTTTTCCGGATAACCTACCCTGGTATGGAAAATATCTCCCAGATACCTGAAATAAGCTTCAAATACCCCGATCAAAATCACTAAGGGTACATTTTCAGGATTAGAAGAAAGAATCATATTTTCAGAGAAGTCTTTCGGCAATTTCGCCTGAGCCTCTTCATTCAGTAAGATATCACCTGCAAAATCCTTCAGCACAATACGGACAGGAACGTAGTTTTCCATCACCAGGATCACGTTTTCCCCATGCGGATTTACACAAACTGCATGTTGATAATAAATATGCAGCAATGGTTTCAGATAAGCATTCAGATAATTCATTAACCAGTCTTCAGCACTCAGACCCGACCTTTCGATCAGTTCCTGTATAAAGCTTTTTCCTGCATCATCCACATATAAAAGAGAAGCCATGGTCATTAACTTTTCTCCTGGTTTTAAGAATTTCCCAGGACTCTCTCTCCACAATACCCCCAGATATTCGTTATATTGAAATGGCGGATCTATAATCCCGGTATAATTAGGATGTAAGTAACCAATTGTGGCCACTTCACCCAAAAGCACCAAACCCAGATCCTGTAAATAAGTATCCGTCAACAAAATACTTTTAAGCCAGGCCGTTAAGCGTGGCGCAATAGCAAGTTGCTTTGGCGGCAAACCTCTTACTGTTCCGGTATTTAAAATAGAAATAGCCGTCTTTACATAATGTTTATCGGGATGGCTCAGGTTAAAAAATGTACGAATACTTTGCTGAGGAGAATAAATATCATCACCAAATGCTAAAGGAACCAATAACTGGCCAGCAATATCGGCCGCAAATAAGATGAGCAGTTTATTATTCCACTGCCACTCATGTACAGGCATCAGCAGATAATCTGAAGGCACCAAACCCTTACCTGATAAATAGTTATGGAATGTATTGATTTGCTTTTTACCTAATTCAGCTTCAAAAAACTCCTGTTCATTAATTTCCTCTACTGCTTTAAAAGCAGCACGGCTACGGTGTACTGCGATCCACATCAACCTGATAGCCTGGTTTGCTTCCGGCGCATAATTCAGGTAATCTTCCTGATTAAAATCAAGTCTTCCCTTATTGACAATAATCCAGGGATGCCCTTCCATCTGATGCTCAATGGTCTGATAATCCGCATCGGCTAAAGTACTTACCGCCATCCGTCCTTTAGCCTGAATAAAGGCATCTGCATATAGCGTATGCAGAATTTCTTCTATATAATGTGCGAGTGTAAAAGAGTTGAGGCCAAAAGTCTGCTGCACTTCGGTAAAGAAAGCCGGCACATCTGTTGCTGGTTTTGCCGCCCCATCTGAATGCTTCAGGATTGAAGGTTTTACGATATGCCAGTAATCCAGCAATCGCGGATAAGCCGAAAAGGTATAATAGATATTTTCATGATCGGTATTCAACCTGAAATGAATCAGCCCGTCCTGCTCTTCACTGCTGATTTGTGGAAGCGCAACCTGCTCATGCATCAGTTCTGCTAATGTTTTGGCAAAAAGATCCGTATTCACTTTTTCCCATAGAGTGAGATCAAGAGGCTTTACGCTCTCCAGTAAATTTGTCGTTGTCATTTCTAAGATATTTTAGGCTTAATTACTGAGACCAGTTCATTTCTAAAATCTTTGGCTGCCGGGAATTTTGCCCAGTACCATTCGCGATAACAGAAATTCAGATTGGCTTTCTTATCCGGCAATTCGATTACCTTTTCGATTTTGAAGCCCACATGTGCCTTATTCATAATCGAAGCCATAGAATCTACAGCACCCTCTCCTACCATTTTTCCAACCTTTGGCTCTGCAAAAACATAGTCCAGTATGGATTGCGTAGATGGAGAAGCAAATTTCAACTTAGGATCAACGGGTGCGATAAACTGATGAGTGCCATAATCAGTTGGTAAAGCATCATAGTATTTGCCTACTAAATCGCGGCAGGCCCAATAAACTTCAAAGTTGAAAGTAGGTACACCATTCGCTTCCCCGATATAACTGTTCACTACATTTCCAGCAAGCAAGGTGCGGTAAAATGTTTCCAGCTCACGGATTGGCCAGTTCATCTTCCAGATCTTCAATGCATGTTCACGGTGAAACCACTCATGCAGCATTTCCAGATCGCGGTCCAGGTCTAACGGACGAATCGTGATTTCCACATCCTCTTTCGGAAAGTAGCGGCTAAAGACAACCTCTTTACCTTTAGGATTGATCAGTTCTTTCGAAAAGACCTTTTTATTTAATGGATTTGGGAATTCCTTATAAACAGCAGGATGTGTTCTGGGCGCACTGGCTTCATCCATATTGTTCAGATTGGTCAGTAAATTCCCTTTAATAGTTAATATAGTACTATTCAGCAGATGTGCAACCAGACCAGTGGTATCTGCTTCTTCTTCTGCCCAATAGGCATCATATAACAAACTGATCAGCACCTGCTCGTCCGCCAGTCCGCTTCTGCCTAAAGCATTCACCATACCTAACAAATGATTCACCAGCAAGTAATAGCTATGAAAGTTGATCAATCTTGGTTCTCCGATAAAAGATCTGCTATCGATTCCAAAATCAGGAATGACGGTATAAAGCTCTTCTACTTTACCCTGGCGGAAAAAATATCCCTGGTTATCCCTGAAGTGAAGTCTGGCCGGGAAAAGATGCGCATCAAACTCAACCAGCATATTCTGCTGATGGTATTCTCCACCCAGCCCATATTTATTAAAGACACCGACTAATGGTTTAATGGTAATTTTCAGATACTGCATAAACCAGGCAATCGCAACTTCCTGAACAGGTTTCCCCTGACGGTTTGCGGCCTCTGTTATCAAATTCAGCATTCTTGGCGCTTGCCCTAATATGCCATCCTGAGTTAAAGAAGCCACCATACCTACATTATTTTTCGCAGCTGCTCCACGGAAAGGATTCTGACGGATACTTGTGCTAAAGCCATCAATCACCTGCCCCTGGTAACTTACCATGATAAAGGCAGGGTCAGTCATGAAGTTTACTTCCGGGAAATCTTTTCCGATTCCCTGACCCCAGGCCGTTTTTAATAAAACACTCGCATCATATCCACGGTGCAGTTCATGCGGATAATTGACACGGAAGGAGTTTGTGATTTTAACATGTAAAGAGAATTTATACATCCATTCGCTCTCTGCATTGTACACGGTACGAACCGATGAGGTCGCCGTAAACAAAGGTCCGAACTCACCCAGACTATGTAAAAGTCCTTTCGCTTGCATCTCCTTTACCTCGGGCAGCGCTAATAAATATTTTGCCTCCCATGGATGTACCGGAACTACTTTCCAGTCCGGATATTGCGTTACTATATTTTTTAAAGTTTCGTGCCCTCCAGCCAGCAAATCATTTCTGAGCTGTACCGTAGTCAATACTTCTTCAGCACTCTTTTCAATGACATTATCCGGATGAACCAGGAAATAATTTAATTGAAACTGTCCGCCGGTTTCCGGAGAATATTTTGCCAGCTCTGCTTCAGTAAATCCTTCTCTGCTTTTGGGCAGCGGATGTACGCTGTGCCCAAGTATCAAGGCTTGTTCTGCCTCAATAAAAGACATTTCAGGCTGATTAGCCTTACGGTTATTGGACTGGAAGTCGAAAAGATAACCGCTTAAATTATGTATACTATTTTCAAGCCGCCCCAAGGTAATCTCCGGATCGACATCCGGATAGGTATCCTTAGCAAATTCCGCAATCAATTCCACAAACCGCTTCGGGTCTATAACCCGGATCACCTCTGTTTCGCAATTACGCTCTGCAACCGGATAAAAGAAAGAGTGAACACCACTCTCAGAAAAATAAGCAAGAGGTACAAAAACCTCAATGCCTGTACGCATAAAATCAAATCTCAGAAATGAAGTGTAACCACTTGACCGCATATAATCAGCCAGTGCCACATCATATTTTGGAATACCTTCATACCGGCTCCAATTGTCAAACTCCCGGCAACAGCAATTAATCAGTGATTTAAAATTAACTTGTTCTGCCTGCTTGCGCAGTTCAGCTAAGTCAAATGTAGTACTCGTTGTTTTCATGTAATAGCAGATGTAGGGTTAATAATGCATATCAATAAATTATTCTTATTTAGAACAATTAAAATTAATAGCAGTAAACGTATTTATAATTATTATAAATAACAAATAAAACTTGAGGTAACGAAAGAATTAGTGAAATCGTATTTCCTAATAAGATTTTAGAGAAACTTCCAGGAAACAGCTTTAAACGTTGCCTGGCGACAAGTTCAAAACAAAAGCAATTTGGGAAGGGTAGGGATGATGATTTATTGAAAAACAAACGGGCAAGCTTTGAGTTAAGCTTGCCCGTTTGTTTTGTCTGTTATTGCCTGTTATTTAAACCAGGTATTGTTGGTCACATCCACATCCGGTAAAACTTTTTCCGGGTCTAATTCAGCAGACAGCAACTCCACAGTAGTTGGATAATTAATTGTCCAGCTCTTATTCCGCATCCACACATCTACAGGTACTTTAATATTTCCTACTTTTCCATTCTTATCTTTTACTTGTAAGATAACGGGCATCGGCAATTGTTCCAGATTAGTAATCACAATATTATAGCTTTCCAGCTGACCACCATTTTTAACTGGTGTTACACTGGTAATCGCCTGATCCATGATCCAGTTCTCCAGAAACCAGCCTTTCCAAAACCAGGAAAGATCTTCTCCTGCTCCATTTTCCATAGACCTGAAAAAGTCTGTCGGCGTAGGATGTTTAAAAGCCCAGGCTTTGATATAATTTCTGAACGCATAATCAAACCGGTCAGCACCTAATACTTCATTCCTTAAGATTTGAAGCCCCATTGCTGGTTTAAAATATAAATTCTGACCAATGTTCGTTTCCCCCATTGCATCCGGAGTCAATAAGATAAACTCTTTGTCTGGCTTTGCCATCGCCTTAGCTGCAGCCTGTATATTTTGCCTCGAATTTTTATATTCTCCTTTGTTAAAAGCTTCGGAAGATAATCCGTTAATGAAAGTATTAAAACCCTCATCCATCCAGCCATACTTACGCTCATTACTTCCTACAATCATCGGGAACCAGCTATGACCAAATTCATGATCTACCACACCCCAGGTTTCATCATTCTTAGCTTTCCAGCCACAGAAAACAATTCCAGGATATTCCATACCACTAATATTAGAAGCAATATTTACAGCCATTGGATAAGGATATTCAAACCACTTATCAGAATAATGTTCAATAGATGCTTTCACATACTCTACCCCTCTTCCATAACCATCTTTTCCATTACTCTCCACAGGCTGTGCAGAAACTGCCAGAGATTTTTTACCGCTTGGCAGATTGATCTTCGCTGCATCCAGTACAAAAGCTTTCGAAGAAGCAAAAGCTACATCTCTTGTATTTGACATCCTGTATTTCCAGGTTAATTGAGTTTTTGCGGGACGTGATTTAGGATCAGTCACTTCATCAGCTGTACGGATAGCTATCGTCTGGTCACTTAACTTTGCGGCATTCCATCTCTTTAATTGCACCGCTGTAAATACTTCTTCAGGATTTAACAATTCTCCTGAACCCATTAAGATATGACTGGCAGGAGCCGTAACACTATAATTGACATCTCCATATTCACAGTAAAATTCTCCCGCTCCCCAGTAAGGCAGCGTATTCCAGCCTAACACATCGTCATAAACACATAATCTTGGATACCACTGTGCGATAGAATAGATCTCTCCATTTTGCGTGGTCAGGTGTCCCATCCGGTCTGATCCATTTATTGGAATCACAAAAGAGTAATTCATTTTAATGGTAATCGTTTCGCCATTTCCCGCCAAAGGCTTATCCAGACGAATCTGCATTCTCGTATCTTCCACAATAGAAGTAAACTTTACGCCCTGCGTTTTCTGAGAAACTGCAAGGTCAGAAATGTGGTACCCGCCATTTACCTTTTCACCTCTTGCCCCATAACGGCTGCCGGCTTTAATTACACCATTACCTCTGGAATTTTCTTCAAAAAGATTCTGATCTAATTGCAGCCAGATATATGGCAGCTGATCAGGACTGTTATTCTTATAAGTAATCGTTACCGTACCCGTTACTGTATTCTTCTGATCATCCAACGTAGCAGAAATGTTATAATCTGCGCGGTTTTGCCAGTATTTAGCGCCTGGATATCCACTTGCTGAACGGAATTCGTTCCCATTCTGCGTATAAAACGAGGGGCCAAAAGCCAGATGTGGATCATAATTACTGTCGGCAGCTGTTTTTTGCGCCTGCGAATTGGTACTAAAAGCAAAAAACACTACAAAAAGGAGTGTTCTCTGGATAAATTGATAATTCATTATATCGGGTTTTATGATTGCAAAAAGGTGTTATTGTCCTGTTAACTTCTTCATATTTGGTAATTTCCGTTGTTCCGGAGGTAATTTTAACCAGGTCTGATAAGCAACAGCAATATAGTAATCATAATTGAAAGGATCATCAGCCTTAACCCTTTCCACTGTAGGTCTGTAAAGTTCAATAAACTCTTTGAGCTCCTGCCCCTCTAGTTTAATCAGGCTATTGACATGCTCTTCATTAAAGTACTTATTGATTTCGGCTTCATAGGCGCCCCGTTCTTCCAGTGCTCTTTCTTTTGCTTTTTCTCTTCTCACTTTTCCAGAACCAAAGGCCAGACCAATCCCGCCTGCACGCTGAATGTTCTGTGTTGGAGCAATTCCATGAACACGCTCAAAACCTTTTGCGTTAGGATTTTTCAGGTTCAGGTCTTTTGAAAGTTTGGCACTCTGAATATCTACCTGTTTCAGCGTAGTAGATGCAGCAGGAAGGTAAATAGTTTTGGATAACATATTGGTCAGATACAAAGTATCAGTATGAAAACCCGGCAAAGAGAATTCCAGTAAGTCACCTTTTTTTGCTTTAATCATGAACTGTCCGGCAGCACCTGTCGATGTTGTTTCATGGGTGTTCAGATTCTTTACCGTTACTTTTTGTAACGGGAAGCTCTTGTTATCATAATCAAATACACCTCCGGTAATTCCGGTTTGTGCAAAGGTATATATCGGTATTGTCAGCAACAATACAACGATCAGTTGTTTAAAAGTTTTCATGGTATTTCTTTTTCGTTTTGCCGTTGTCCCTTTTCAGGAAATCCAGAAAAAACGTGGTTTACAGGCGATAACCCCAAATATAATTCAGTTTAACGTTTCGCCTTATTTTTTAACAAAAATTAACAGGTAATGGTTTCCCTATTTCAATAATTTGCTATATAATTCATCATCAAAGCTGATCAGGATTGGTTTGCCCTGCTGCTCTACCACAGGACGTTTAATCATACTGGTATTATTCAATAAAACTGCAATGGCCGATTTTTCATCTTTAACTGCCGCCTGCTGCTCCGGGGCCAGCTTTTTCCAGGTCGTACCTTTTTTATTTAAAACTACTTCCCAGCCAAAGACTGCACACCACTGCTGAAGTTTCTCTGCAGTAATTCCCTGCTTTTTGAAATCATGAAACTCATAGTCAATACCGTTGTCTGTTAACCACGTTCTTGCTTTTTTAACTGTATTACAATTCGGAATTCCGTAAACTATCATCTGCATAAAATAAACGTAAAGATACCTATATTTCCCTATTCGTCACATTTTTTGAGGCATTCATCACATTTTGACGGCATAAAGAAAAACCCTTTGTAGTATTGCAGAGAAACAGAATCATAATCCAATGAAACCATCATGTGCAGCAGAACACCAAACTAAATGAACAGGAATGGAGTAGCACATGATAGCTTCATCACCTTTAAAAGACAATTATAAACTAATGAAAATCGATATTAAAGACCTCAGCAAAATAGAATTCTGGACCGTGAGTATTATCTATGGCTTTGCCGTCATGATGCTCATCTCAAACGGCTCAGAGAATAATCACTATACTCCTTATAATTTTGAACAGGCAAAAATCAGTTTCAGTTATCTTTCCAACTACTTTTTGCCGGGGTTGTTTAAATATTCTATTCTTTATTTTAGTTTTCTGCTGCTTAATTTCTGCTGTCTGCCTCCTTTATATCAAAGGAAAAACACAGGGATCAATCTTTCTATATTATTTGGCGTTTTCTTATTCTCCGGCCTGGTATTGAGTATTGCACAGACTTATAGCCATGCTGATATGCTTGTCCAATATGATGAACTGGATGAAGCCTACAACTACATTTTCTTCCAGGGTTTTAGCTATGCGGGCTGGATGATCGTGCTTACCGCTATTTATGTGGCTATCAAAAAACTAATCATTTATCTGATCGAGAACAAAGAAGAAGAAAGCAATAAATCAATGAAACTGGAAATTGCATTTGCTTCAGCTTTCTGGTTTTTGGGTATACTGGTCTGGCTGGCTATAGGCGTAGACTTCAGGGTAATCCTTGCCTGGACCCTGGTGATCGGCTCTTGTTCTTTCCTGACTATTTATGGTATTTATTATCTGATTCCAAATACGCTGGCTCAGGGAAAGAAATTTCGCAATTACTTAGGTAAGAACATGTTGTTAGCCCTGATCTTTTGTATTCCAATTGGCTTAATAGCTGTCGTGATTACCGGACAAGGCGAAATGTTCCCGATTGTGAATGCTTTTCATTTGATGGCTCAACTCATCATTAGTACGCCACTGGCCTGGTATATCTATAAAACGAGAAATGCAACAGAAGAACAGATCTTTGCGCTTAGAAAAGAGCTTGGAAAATCGGATGCCAATCTTGGATTCCTTAAATCCCAGATTAATCCTCACTTTCTCTTTAATGCACTGAATACCTTATATGGCACCGCTTTACAGGAGAAAGCAGAACGTACCGGAGAAGGGATACAGAAACTAGGAGATATGATGCGTTTTATGCTGCATGAAAATATGCAGGACAAAATCTCGCTGATCAGAGATATAGATTATTTGAATAACTATATAGAATTACAGAAGCTGAGAACTTCTACTACTGTAGATATTAATATCAAAACTGAAATTGAAGAACAATTAATGGATCTGAAGATTTCCCCGATGTTATTAATCCCATTTGTTGAAAATGCTTTTAAACATGGAATCAGCTTACAATCCCCTTCACATATCAAAGTAACTTTACAAACCAAAGCAAACATGCTTTATTTTGATGTCAACAACAGTATTCACCTGAAGGCTGATGGAGATCCTGAAAAAGTCAATAGCGGCATAGGTTTAGAAAATGTAAAACAGCGCTTAAGTTTATTGTATCCCAAAAAGCATGAATTGATCATCAGAGAAAGTGCAAAAGAGTTTTTCGTACATTTAACGCTGAACCTAGATTAAAAAATGATTGCCATAGCGATAGATGACGAGCCCATAGCGTTGGATATAGTAAAATCCCATGCCTCCAAAGTTTCTTTTATTACACTTCAGGCGGTATTTACCAATGCTTTTGATGCTATCGCCTATTTGCAGCAAAATGAAGTAGACCTGATTTTTCTGGATATTAAAATGCCGGATATCAATGGAATAGATTTTCTAAACAGCCTGAGTAATCCTCCGCTGGTTATTTTCACCACTGCTTATGCAGAACATGCAGTAAAAGGGTTTGAATTGAACGCCCTTGATTATTTGCTGAAGCCTTTCTCGCTGGCCCGTTTTTTAAAAGCCTGCAATAAAGCGGAAGAACTGCATAGTTTACGCAAAAAAGCTGTGGCCACCAGCCAGCCTGCTTATCTATTTATTAAAGATGGTTATGAGCAGGTTAAAGTCGCTATTGATGATATTCTGTTTATTGAAGCTGCAGGAAATTATACCCAGATCAGTCTGCTGAACAATCCTTCCCTGAGTACCAGGATGCCAATCAGTGAAATGCAGGCACTGCTTCCTGTACAGAAATTCATCCGGACACACCGCGCATTTATAGTTGCTAAAGGTGCAGTAACTAAATTTGACAGGAACCAGATCTGGATCGGCGAAAAAATCATTCCTATCGGCCCTACTTATGCCCAGTGTCTGCTGGAACTCTAAGAATTTGTGTAAATTTTTAACGCCTGCTTAAAATTAGCAGTCAATTTTCAGCCTTACTCCCTGGGATGCGTATTTATCAGTATAATTGTCTTGTATTCAATAGTGTCAGTTTATATTTATATTTTTAGATGAAGCATAAATCCTGAATACTAAAGATTTTAATTATCCGAATTTCTAACTACATATGTTCAAATTAACGTTTAAACAACAGGTATTAACAGGTTTTGTTATTTCCCTGCTATTTGTTCTGCTTTCTGCAGTTACTTCCTATTACAGCATCAAGCTGATGGACGAAGATTCAAAATGGGAAAACCATACTTATGATGTCATTGATGTTGCACAGGATATTGAATTGAAAGTGCTGAATGCTGAGACCTCTTTGAGAGGTTATATCATTACCCAGCGTAGCCAATACCTGGAATTTTACAATAAAAACATTAATCAGATCCTGCCTAAGATTAAGAAAATGCAGAAGCTGACAGTTGATAACCCAATCCAGCAGCAAAGGCTCGACTCCCTTGAATTTTACGCTGTTCAAAAGATCAGGGATATGGAAGACATCCTTCAGGCCAATAATACTTTGGGTAAAGAAGCAGCGGTTCAAATAGTTCTGACTGATAAGGGAAAACTATTTAAAACAAATATGCTCAGGCTGAATAATACAGCTATTCATGCAGAGCATGAACTTCTTGCTATAAGAAAAGAAAAAAGGGAGAAGAGTACATTACAGTCTACCTTTATTGTCGTGGTCAGTTCAGTAATTATTTTAGGATTGATTTTATACCTGTTCAGCTTCATTAAAAGAACATTCGATGAACAGACGCTAACTGAAATTAAAATCAGAGAAAACAATGCTCAGTTAAAGGCACTATCAGAAGAAAATAAACAAAAGAACTGGTTATTATCCGGCGCATCTGTGATCAATGAATCTATGCGCGGAGAACAGGAAACCGACGAATTGTCCACGCATATTATTACTGAACTGTGTACCTATTTATCTGCCTCAGTAGGTGCTTTATATCTCTTCGATCCCAAAAAACAAATTTTAAAATTAAGCGGAAGTTATGCCTGCCAGGAGAAAAAAGGAAAATTAAAGGAAATTCAGCTTGGTGAAGGTCTTGTTGGCCAGGTTGCCTTAGAAAAACGCAGCAAACAACTCGACAATGTACCACCAGATTACCTGAAAATATCTTCAGGTTTGGGCGATACAACACCAAAAACCATACTTATCTTTCCTGTTCTTTTTGAAGAAGAAACTATTGCAGTAATCGAACTGGGACTTTCTGCCAAACCGGATGAAATTATAAACCGTTTATTAAGTACCATTACCGAAAGTATAGGGGTTGGAATCAATAGTGCAGTAGCAAGGGCGCAATTACACGAACTGTTTATGCAGACCCAGCAACAGGCAGAAGAATTGGAAAGCCAGCAGGAAGAGCTGCGTACCACCAATGAAGAGCTGATTCATAAATCTGAAGAATTACAGGCTTCTGAGGAGGAGCTTAGAGTACAACAGGAAGAACTTCGTCAAACCAATGCCGAACTGGAAGAAAAAGCCAGCTTGCTCGAAGAAAGGAATATCTCTGTCAATGAAGCCAGAGAGGCCATGAGTTTAAAGGCGGAAGAACTCGAAGTATCCAGCAAATATAAATCAGAATTCCTGGCCAATATGAGCCATGAATTAAGAACTCCGCTGAATAGTATCCTGATCCTGGCAAGAATCTTAAAGGAAAACAGACCGGAAAACTTAAATGAAGAACAACTTAAATACGCCGGGGTTATCCATAATGCAGGAAGTGATCTGCTGACTTTAATTAATGATATTCTTGATCTGTCTAAAATCGAATCCGGAAAGGTAGATCTGGATATAGAACCGGTCAGACCTCAGGAGATCCAGCAAAATATGGAATCTCTCTTTACGGAGATTGCCAGAAGCAAAAAGATAGATTACCAGGTTATTCTGGGTCAGGATCTGCCAGAGCGTGTCCTCACTGATTTATCAAGAACAGAACAGATCATCAAAAATCTCTTATCAAATGCCTTTAAATTCACACCGGAAAACGGGGAGATTAAACTGGAAATTGATATGGCGGATCAGCAACTCCAATATTACTCGGAGAATCTTCAAAACAGTAAACAGCAGATTATCTCCTTCAGTGTTAAAGATTCTGGAATAGGTATTCCGCAGGACAAACAAAAACTAATATTCGAAGCCTTTAAACAGGCTGATGGCACAACCAGCAGAAAGTACGGAGGTACAGGACTTGGCCTTTCTATCAGTAAAGAGCTCGCCAATATTTTAGGCGGAGAGATTCAGGTCAGCAGCGGAACAGGTATTGGAAGTTGTTTTACACTTTATCTGCCAGTAGCACATCAGTTTCCTGAACAGGAAGCTGCCCCCCAACCTGAACCGGTTGTCATGCCATTTATTTCGGAAAAACCAATTTTAACCCCTGTAAATAAGAACAGAAAACAAACCTTATTAATCGTGGAAGACGACCTGGTTTTCGCTGATGTGCTGAAAGATTATGCAATTGAAAAAGGTTTTGAACCTTTACTGGCGCACAGTGGTGATGTGGGGCTGGAAATGGCTGTAAAAGAGCTTCCGGATGCGATAATTCTGGATGTCATGCTACCAGTAATGGATGGGTGGAGTATCCTGAAAAGATTAAAAGACAATCCGCAAACCAAACAAATCCCGATTCATATGATGTCTGCTGGCGAAGTTAAAGGAGAAAAAGCTTTAAAAGAAGGAGCGATTGGATTCCTGAAAAAACCAATTGAGCAAGATCAGCTGGACCATGCTTTCTCAGTTTTAAATTCGGGTCATATTTTATATAACTTCCAGACTGTACTGATTATTGAAGATCATGAACTGCAAAGTCTTGCTGTTAAAGAGCAGCTGGTAGAAAAAGGGATTGAAGTAGCACAGGCCTTTACTGGCCAGGAAGCATTGGACATGCTGGAGAACCGAACATTTGATTGTATCATTCTGGACTTAAATCTTCCTGACGCGTCTGGTTTTGATTTACTCGATCAGATTAAAACACAGGATAGGTTCACCCATATTCCTGTGATTATCAATACGGCAATGGAACTCGATCAGGATAAGATTGCGCATATCATGAGATACTCTGAGGCCATGGTCTTAAAGTCAAATAAATCTAATGACAGGTTGATTGACGAAGTAAGTCTGTTCATGAATAAATTAAAAAAACAGGACAACTTCCAGACTTCCGCTAAAGGATCTGCAAAAAACAAAACTGTTTCTACGATAGAGAAAGTATTGAAAGACAAAACGATCCTGATTACGGATGATGATATGCGGAATATCTTTGCTTTATCCAGTGCCTTGCAGGTTTACGATATTAATATTGTGATTGCCAACAATGGCAGGGAAGCCATCGAAAAGCTCGGAGAGACAGCAAATATTGACCTGATATTGATGGATATTATGATGCCTGAGATGGATGGTTATGAAGCAATGCGAACGATCAGGGAAAAGCGGGAATATAAAAAACTACCAATTATAGCATTAACTGCTAAAGCGATGAAAAATGACCGCGAAAAATGTATTGAAGCCGGAGCAAATGACTATATAGCCAAACCCGTGGATATTGATCAGTTATTATCTATGTTAAGAGTCTGGTTAAGTTAAGATGAGTATGCCCGCAGGAAACCCGGAAGATATAATCAGCTATGAAGAGCTGGAAAGCCTCACTAATTTCATCTACAATATTCATGGATTTGACTTTAGTGATTACTCTGCCGCCTCGCTCAAAAGAAGAGTGACAAGAATTATGCAATTACAACAACTAAGTTTGTTTGAATTACGTACATTATTAACTAATGACCATGACTACTTTGAATATTTTCTGATTGAAGTTACCGTGAACGTAACCGAAATGTTCAGGGACCCGGTTTTTTATAAATCTGTTGCTGAACATGTCATTCCTTACCTGAGATCTTATCAAAGGATTAAAGTATGGAATGCGGGTTGTTCAACAGGAGAAGAACTTTATTCATTTGCGATTCTGTTTGCTGAACAGCATCTATATGAACGGAGTTTTTTCTACGGAACTGACATTAATGCTGATGTTTTAGAGTTTGCTAAAAATGGGATATACGACTTGCAGAAGATGAAACATTATTCAGAGAACTATCAGAAAACCGGGGCATTACATACCCTTGCAGATTATTATACGGCACGGTACGGAGCAGCATCAATTAATCATTCTTTAAAAAAGAATATGTTATTTTCAGCACACAACCTGGCATCGGACGGAGTCTTTAATGAGTTTCAGTTGATATCATGCCGTAATGTGCTGATTTACTTCAATACGGCTCTTCAAAAAAAGGTGATTGACCTTTTTTACAATAGTTTAGCTAACTTTGGCTTTCTTTGTTTAGGCTCCAAAGAAACACTGAGAAGTTCAGAAATTGGCCGTTTCAGGGTCGTGGATAAAAAAAACAATATTTACCAAAAAATAGCATAAGTCTTTTCAGAAAGATACTCCCTTAAAAATTATGGAAAAGATTAATATTCTTATTGTCGATGACAGACCCGAGAACATAATAGCGTTGGAAGCCTTGCTGGAAAGACATGATGTAAATCTGGTTTCTACTACCCTGCCTAACGAAGCCTTAAGACTTGCCTGGGAGATGGATATAGCCATTGCGTTAGTGGATGTACAGATGCCTGAGATGGATGGCTTTGAACTGGTAGAAATCCTGAAAAGTAATCCCAGAACAAAAGATATCCTTGTTATTTTTGTTACCGCTATTTCAACGGATGCCAAATATGCGGTAAAAGGACTGAATGCAGGAGCAGTCGATTACCTGTATAAACCATTGAACCCTTATGTGACCTCTGCGAAAGTGGATTCCTTTTTACAATTTGTAAGAACACAAAGAGATATTATTAAAAAGAATAAAGAGCTTGAAGCTTATCAGAAAGAGCTGATTAAAGCAAAAGAACTCGCTGAACAGGGAAAAAAAATAAAAGAGAATTTCCTGGCCAATATGAGCCATGAAATCCGTACCCCTATCAATGGTATTATCGGTCTGGCCAATTTACTGGAAAAGACAACACTTACTCCTGAGCAGAACGAGATGATTTCGCTGCTGCAAATCTCTTCTAATTCGCTGTTAGGTGTTATTAATGATATTCTTGATTTATCGAAGATTGATGCGGGAATGTTCAAGATTAACCGCTCCGGGACCGACCTGGTAGAAGTTTGCCATGCGGTAATCAATCTTTTAAGTATAAGGGCGAAAGAAAAAGATCTGGAACTGATTACTTCCTTCGATCCGGATCTGCCTAAAAACGTATCTGCCGACTCTTTAAGGTTGAATCAGATCCTGATGAACCTGATTGGCAATGCGATTAAATTCACCAATAAAGGTAGCGTTACGCTGAAAGTAGAAATACTGAACCGCAAAGGAAATAACCTGCAAATCAAGTTCTCTGTAACCGATACAGGAATTGGTATCCCTACAGATAAGATCGAGAAGATTTTTGAAACCTTTGAACAGGCAGAAGAGAGTACCACCATGAACTTTGGAGGTACAGGGCTTGGGCTCTCTATTGTTAAAAATCTGGCTCGTCTGAAAGGTGGTGTATTGACTGTTGATAGTTGCGAAGGCCAGGGAAGTACTTTCTGTTTTGTCAATTGGTATGAAGTCCTGCAGGATGTTCCAGAGCCGAAAGAGAAACATCTGGACAAACTTTTACCTTTTACCAATGTAAGAATTCTGGTTGCCGAAGATAACCCGATTAACAAATTCCTGATCATTAAGATTATGAAAGACTGGGAGGTGATTGCCGATTTTGCTGAAAACGGACAGGAGGTACTGGATAAACTCAGAGACAACAATTACGATCTTATTCTGATGGATACCTTTATGCCAGTAATGAGCGGACTGGAAGCAACGAAACTGATCAGAAATGATTATATACCAGGTAAAAAAGATATTCCTATTATCACTTTTTCAGCAGCAGTTATGGAAAATGATAAAAAAGCAGCAATTGATGCCGGTGCAAACGATGTGTTGAGTAAACCTTTTGAACTTCGCTTATTACATGAAAAAATCACCCATTTTGTGGATAAGAAAGCATTAATGCTTTAAGCAATTTAATTATTTATTAAAAGCAGTCATGGTATGCGCTGGCCCTGCAGTTACAAAACTCTGGATCAGTGCTACACTTCTTTCAACCAATGCAGGCAATTCAGGTAACTCATCTTTATCAAATCCACCCAGCACATAATCAGCTTGTCTGCCCTTTGCAAAATTATCACTTACGCCAAAACGTAATCTTGGATAATCCTGGCTTCCGCAGCTGGCTTCTATACTTTTCAACCCGTTATGTCCGGCACTGCTCCCTTTTAATTTGAGTCTCAGCTTGCCTAGCGGAAGTGCAATATCATCTACAATAACCAACACATTTTCCAGTGGAATATTCAATTCCTGCATCCAGTAATTGACTGCTCTTCCACTTAAATTCATATAGGTAGTTGGTTTGATTACATGCAGTTTTTTGCCCTTCCAGGATACTTCTGAATAATAAGCTAAACGTATATTAGAAAAGGAACCTCCAAGCTGTTTAACCAGTTCATCTGCAATTTCAAATCCTATATTATGTCTGGTACCCACGTACTCTGATCCTATATTTCCCAGCCCAACTATCAAATATTTCATGTATCACTCTTTCTTTCCCGCAAAGATAACAGTTTCTATGAAATCGTACCCGCATATAGGAGCAAACCCGCCAATGATGAAAAGTTAAGGCATAAAAAAAGCAGCACTGAAATTCAGTGCTGCTTTCTGTTAAGCTATAGTTCAGCTTATTTTTTACCTGCTTGTTGTTCAGCTTGTTTAAGAGCTCTTGACATACCAACAGAAACGATTGTATCTTCTGGAGTGTTAGTAATAGTGTATGCTGCTTTTGCAAGGTCACGTACACGGAATAAATTACCTACTTCTAATTTAGCAATACTAACGTCAACAACTTGTGGCATATCTTTCGGGAAAGATTTAACACGAAGTTTACGTAATTTCTGAACTAATTTACCACCCATTTTAACACCTGGAGAAGTTCCTTCTAATCTTACCGGAATTTCCATAACGATTTCTTTGTCATCAAATAACTGAAGAAAATCTACGTGTAATAATACGTCTGTTAATGGGTGAAATTGTAACTCTTTTATGATTGCTTTGGTTTTTGTACCATTGATATCAATTTCTAAAAAGTTTGCTTCAGGAGTGTAAATAGCATCTTTTAATTCTGTAATCACTACAGCAAAATGTGCTTGTTCTTTACCACCATACAATACTGCAGGAACTTTACCTTCATAGCGAAGCTCTTTAGCATCGCGTTTCCCTACGTTCTCTCTTGGAGAACCGCTAATTGCGATTATTTTCATCTTGTTTTTAATTTGTTTTTTAATGGTGATGAAGCTTTCATGGTCTTGCGGACCATTCAGGTTTCATCTTGTTTTTAATTTGTTTTTTAATGGTGATGAAGCTTTCATGGTCTTGCGGACCATTCAGGTTTCATCTTGTTTTTAATTTGTTTTTTAATGGTGATGAAGCTTTCATGGTCTTGCGGACCATTCAGGTTTCATCTTGTTTTATATTTATTTGTTATTAATATTAAACTCTAAACAGATCACTGATTGATCCATGTTCATTTACATTGGCAATTGCCTTCGCAAATAAACTGGCCGTACTCAGTACTCTTATTTTTGGACTTTCCTGCTTTAAAGGAATAGTATCCGTTACAATCAGTTCGGTAAGCATAGAGTTCTCTACAGTCTCATAAGCTTTACCAGATAATACCGGGTGTGTACAAACTGCTCTTACACTTTTTGCACCTTTTTCCATGATTAAAGCCGCAGCTTTAGCCAATGTTCCTGCAGTATCGCAAATATCGTCAATTAAAACAATATCCATCCCTGTTACATCCCCAATGATTGACATAGACTCAATTTCATTGGCACGTTTACGTCGTTTATCACAAATAACAACCTCTGCGTTAAAGAATTTTGCAAAAGTACGCGCTCTGTATGATCCACCCATATCCGGAGAAGCAATAGTCAGATTTTCCAGGCCTAAACTTTTGATATAAGGAACAAAGATTACCGAACCATCCAGGTGATCTACAGGAATATCGAAGAAGCCTTGTATCTGTGCTGCATGCAGGTCCATCGTCATAATACGGTGTATACCAGCAGATTTCAACAAATTAGCCACTAACTTTGCGCCAATAGCAACTCTTGGCTTATCTTTTCTGTCCTGTCTGGCCAAACCATAATAAGGAACAACAGCAGTGATATAATGCGCAGAAGCTCTCTTTGCGGCATCAATCATCAACAAAAGTTCCATTAAATTATCAGAAGGCTGGTAGGTAGACTGGATCAGGAATACATCACATCCTCTTACAGTTTCATCATAAGAAGGCTGAAACTCACCATCGCTAAACCTGCTTAAGGTTACATTACCGAGTGGTTTGCCGTAACTTTCGGCAATTTTGTGTGCTAATGCTTTTGTACCGGTTCCGGCGAAAAGTTTAACGGGATTAAATTGCAAGGGCATGATTAGACGGGTATCAATGCTGGGTTACGAAAAAATCGGATTGTGATTACTCACAATCCGATATATTGTTTAGTTGCCCGACCAGGATTCGAACCTAGACAAACGGTACCAAAAACCGTTGTACTACCTTTATACTATCGGGCAATCTTCCGTAGAAATAACCATGAGTTGTTTCGTTTGGGAATGCAAATATACGCAGCTTTTTGATAAATGCAAATCTTCCGCAAAAAAAAATAAAATATTTTTAAAAACAGCCTTTAAACCCCTTTAACACATTAAAATTTGTTAATGTAGTTGTATATATGTACTATTATCAATCTATTTGATTATTTTCGGCTGCATTTTTAAAAGCCACATTTTATATTTAAGAAAGAAATGAATTATACTAAAATTAATAACCTTACAGGATGGATGTGCTTTATCCTGGCGGCCCTCACCTATATACTCACCTTAGAACCTTCCGTAAGTTTCTGGGACTGTGGGGAGTTTATAGCATCTGCACTTAAAATGCAGGTTGTTCACCAACCAGGTGCGCCCTTGTTCTTAATGATTCAGCGCTTCTTCTCAATCTTTGCATTTGGCGATATTCATAAAATAGCTTATTTCATGAATGTGGGTTCTGCTCTTGCAAGTGCGGCTACGATCCTATTTTTATTCTGGACAATTACTGCGCTGGCTAAAAAGATGGTCATTAAAACTGAGTCAGACCTGACTATCGGAAACCTGATCACTGTAATGGGTGCAGGAGTTGTCGGTGCAATGGCCTATACCTTCTCAGACAGTTTCTGGTTCTCTGCAGTAGAATCGGAAGTATACGCACTTTCCTCTCTGTTTACAGCAATTGTATTCTGGGGTATCCTGAAATGGGAAGCACATGCTGATGAGCCCCGCGCAGACAGGTGGTTATTGTTTATTGCTTATATCATGGGTTTATCCATCGGTATTCACTTATTAAACTTATTGACTATCCCTGCGATAGCCTTTGTATATTATTTCAAGAAAACACCAAAACCAACAAACTTCGGTATCATTAAAACCTTTATCGTAGGGGTCCTGATCCTTGCCTTTGTTCAATATGGTATTATCCAGTATGTGGTTTCTTTTGGTGCTTACTTCGATTTGTTCTTCGTTAACACTTTAGGAATGGGATTCGGAACTGGTGTGGTCTTTTTCGCTGCGATTTTAATCGGAGCACTGACCTGGGGAATCATGTATTCGATTAAACACCGTAACAAGTTCTTAAACCTGGCTTTACTTTCCACCGTACTGATTATTTTCGGATACTGTTCTTTTGCGATGATTATTATCAGAGCTAAAGCCAGCCCTAACCTGAACAACAGTAACCCTGACAATGCTTTCTCATTTTTAAGTTATTTAAACAGAGAGCAATATGGAGACAGACCATTATTATTCGGTCCTAATTATAACTCTGAAAAAGTCAGCTTGAAAGAAGGTAAAAACATTTACAGAAAAGGGGATACCAAATACGAAGTTGCCGGTAAAAAAACTGACTATGAGTATGACAGAACAACCCCTTTCCCAAGAATGTATAGCGATGATCCAAGACACGTACAGGAATATAAAAGCTTAATGGGTTTTGATGATACACACTTTGCTGGTATTTTCGACAATGTTTCTTACCTGTTTAAATACCAGATTGGTAATATGTACATGCGTTATTTCATGTGGAACTTTGTGGGCCGCCAGAATGATGACCAGGGTGCTGGTATTTACCAGGGACAGTTTTTAAGTGGGATTAAACCTATTGATGCAATGATGCTGGGTGACCAGAGTCACCTGCCTCCTTCTATTGTAGAAAGCAGTGCTTATACGCGTTTTTTCTTCCTTCCATTGATCTTAGGGTTATTAGGCGCAGTATGGCATTTCAAACGCAATGAAAAAGATGCTGGTATTGTGGGGTTGTTATTCTTCTTTACAGGTCTTGCCATCGTATTATATCTGAATCAGAAACCACTGGAGCCAAGAGAGCGTGATTATGCTTATGCAGGATCTTTCTATGCCTTTGCCATCTGGATCGGTTTCGGAGTACTGGCCTTAAAGGAATGGGTATTCAGTAAATTTACGCCGAAAAACGGTGCTATTGCAGCTACAACCATCTCTTTATTTGCAGGTCCGGTAATTATGGGTGCGCAAGGATGGAAAGCACATAACCGTTCAGAGAAAATGGTTGCACATGATATTGCAGTTGATTATCTGGAATCATGCGCGCCTAATGCAATTCTGTTTACTTACGGTGATAATGATACTTATCCGCTTTGGTATATCCAGGAAGTTGAAAATGTGAGACCGGATGTAAGACTGGTTAACCTGAGTTTATTTGATACAGACTGGTATATTGACGGTATGAAACGTAAGCAAAATGAATCTGCTCCGCTTCCGATCAGCATGAAACCTTCTCAGTATGTACAAGGGGTAAGAGATGTAATGTACTACCAGGATTATAAACTTGCAGGTTCAGTGGAATTGAAAAACATTCTTGATGTCTTATTATCAGATGATGACGATGATAAAATCCCATTGCAAAACGGAACTAAAGAGAATTTTATCCCGACTAAAAACTTCAAACTGACCATCAACCCTGAAGATGTAATCAAAACAGGAACAGTTAAAGCAGCTGATGCTTCAAAAATCACTCCTGTGATGGAATGGAAATTCAACAAGAGTTATGTGACTAAAGGCACACTGGCTATGCTGGACATCCTGGTACATAACAACTGGAAGAGACCTATCTATTTTGCAAGTACTGTTCCTTCAGACCAATTTAACGGTTTAGACAACTATTTATATACAGAAGGTCTTGCGATGCGCTTACTACCGCTTAAAACGGATTCAGCATCAAGCAGAGGAGATTTAGTGAATACAGATATCCTTTACCATAACATGTACACCAAATTCAAATGGGGTAATGTTAAAAACGCGAGCTACCTTGATCCGCAGTCATCGGATGATATCTCCATCTTTAACAATGTGTTCAATACTACAATCTCCGGATTGATTAAAGAAGGAAAAATTGCTGATGCGAAAAAGGTAGCTGCCCGTTATTTCGAAGTGATGCCTGATCGTTTTTACGGTATGCGTTCTATGATGGGTGTTTATTTCCTTGCAGAAAACCTGTATACTTTAGGAGATACGAACAAGGCAAATATGCTGATTGAAAAATCTGCAGACTACATTCAGAAAGAATTGACTTACCTGGCAGATATATCCAAAAGCAAAAACAGGTTCGTTGGCGGACAGAATGTTCAGTTAGGTTTGCAGTTCCTTAACCAGATGGTTAAAACTACGGCAGAGAAAAAGCAAACGAAGCTTTCTCAGAAACTTGCACAACAGTTCCAGGGTCTTGAATCAAGATTCTCGGTCTACTTTGCACAGCAAGCTCAGGAAGAACAACAAGCACCTGCCCCACAAGCTCCGGAAGAATAATAGCAATAGCTTATCAGTAAAAAAAAAGGGTTGTATCATTCATAGGGTACAACCCTTTTTTATTGGGGAAAAGAATTGCCTGAGTGACCATTATTTACAAAGTATTTCATTGACCAACACCGGTACAGGCAAAATATTCCACAATAGACTGGGATTTAAGGTTTTGGAACTACCTAAATTTGAAAAGAAAGAAGATGAACCGGAAACTAAGCTGGACGTTTACTGCACTTTCAATGGAAGAAATAGAAAGTCTTTAACCACGAAAAAGGCTCAGCTACCTGATTAAGTAACTGAGCCTTTTTCTTTAAGCATGGAATTGAATTTATTCTGCGACTACGCCCATTGCACAGAACTTATCAATTCTGTTAGCGATCATCTTTTCAGTTTTCTCTTTTCCTAATGCTTTGATGTCTTTCAGAATCTGATCCTTCAGCGTTTCGCCCATAGCTGCAGGATTCTGATGTGCACCTCCCAGCGGTTCTTTAATTACACCGTCGATCAGTTTATTCTTTAACATATCTTTTGACGTCAGTTTCAGGCATTCTGCTGCTTTCTCTTTGAAATCCCAGCTGCGCCATAAAATTGAAGAACATGATTCCGGAGAAATTACCGAATACCACGTATGCTCCAGCATGTATACTTTATCACCAATACCTATACCCAATGCACCACCAGATGCACCTTCACCAATAATCAAACAGATGATAGGCACTTTCAATACAGACATTTCCATCAGGTTTCTGGCAATAGCCTCTCCCTGTCCACGCTCTTCTGCCTCAATACCCGGGTAAGCACCCATCGTATCAATGAAAGAAATAACTGGTTTATTGAATTTCTCTGCAAGGCGCATTAACCTTAAGGCTTTGCGGTACCCCTCAGGATTTGCCATTCCGAAATTGCGGTACTGACGTTCTTTAGTATTTTTACCTTTCTGATGACCGATAACCATGACTGTTTCTCCATCAATAGTAGCGAAACCACCAATAATCGCTTTATCATCCCTTACTGTACGGTCACCGTGCAATTCGATAAAATCATCACAGATCATTTCGATGTAGTCCAGCGTCTGTGGTCTTTCCGGATGACGTGACAATTGTACTTCCTGCCAGCCTGTAAGACTTGCATAAAGTGCGTTCTGCGTTTTAGACAGCTTATCTTCAAGCTCAATCAGTGTAGCAGACATATCTACTTTTGTTTTATCAGCAACCTGTTTAACCTTTTCAATTTGCTGCATCAGTTCAGCAATAGGTTTTTCAAAATCAAATGACGTTTTTATCTGTTCCATAAGTGGGCGGTAAAAATAGGTATTTTATTTATAAAAGTCTAAAATTTTGAAGCTGCTCCGGCTTTAGGCAAAGATTTACTGATAAAATCTCTCAGATCATTATTTCCCTTCTCCAGATCAGCACTTCTTAAATACATCATATGGCCGCTTTCATAACCCTTCCAGCTCATTCTGTCTTTCAACTTACCTCCAGGATCCATTTGCCACATATTATATTTTGCATTAAAATAATCACAAGCCCCATCAAAATAACCAGACTGTACCATTAAATGCAGCGAAGGGTTTTGCGCCATCGCATCCCGCAAATTCTCAGCCGTACGGTTTCCTGTATTGTCCCACGGATAAACAGGGCCGAACATATTATACTTTAAATCAGTTTTATAATTGAGTTCGTTGCGGATATACATATTAATTGCAGGGGTAAAAGAATGTAACCAGGAGCTCAGTTCTGCATTATAATCAGGATCTTCCCCAGCATCCTGTTTATCTATACCGCGATATCTTGAATCCAGACGGCCTATAGTAAAACCCTGATCACGGAGTAATTCCTTCCAGAAGAAACCTGGTGGAACATCCAGGTTGTGCTGAAGGATCGTTTTTTCACTCAGCCCCGAAAAAGCAGCCATCTTCACAGCCATCTGTTTTTTCTGTTCCTCTCCAAGCTGGCTTCCTTTCGCGAGGGCCGGAATCAGTTCATTCATTGTAAACTGTTCCACTTCCGGTAATAAAGCACTTAAGGTCTTTGCTTGTAAATCTGTTTTTAAGGCTTTATGATACCAGGCCGTAGCAGTGAAATAAGGCAAACGTAAAGCAGCAGACAAAGCATCACCTCTTTCTATCCCTAAAGTAGTTGGCGAAACCAATACTACCCCATTCAGGTACATCCATTGTGAATTTTGAAGTTCCAGTGCCAGCCCCGAAACACGGGTGGTACCATAACTCTCCCCGATCAGGAATTTAGGAGAGCCCCAGCGGTTGTTGCGGGTCACAAAGGTATTGATCCATTCTGCGAGGTATTTAATATCTGCATTAACTCCAAAGAATTTGCTGCCTGGTATATCTTTATTAATTGCTCTGGAATATCCTGTATTTACAGGGTCGATATAAACAATATCAGCAACATCCAGAATTGAAGATTTATTTTCTTTGTAGCCATAAGGTTGAACAGGATATCCTTCCTCATCAATATTTAACAATACAGGCCCCGTGTAAGCAATGTGCATCCATACCGAAGCGGAACCCGGCCCGCCATTAAAGGAGATAACTAATGGTCTGTTAACCTTGTCTTTGACATCAGATCTTTCATAATAGGTATAAAACAGACCTGCAATAGCTTTACCTGTTTCATCCCAAACCGGCAAAGTACCAGTTACCGCTTTATAAGAAATACGCTGACCTTTAATGGTCACCTGATGTTGGGTAACTACTGTACTTTCGGTTACAATTTTTCGGGAATTGACTTCAGTGTTTATGGAAGTATCACTCTTCTTAGTCTCAGGAATTGATTTGACAGGCTGCATTTTTTGTGCATTTGCCGTCTGACAAATACACCATCCAGCAAGGAATAACGTGTAAAATAGTTTCATTTTAAAGGGATGGTTTAGGTCCCTTAAATATCAAAATAAGTTCAGAACAATTGGGAATAACTTAAAAAAGTTACTTTTCCCTGCTTCCGCGGATATATAAGACGGAAACCGCACCCAGGATCATGAATATTCCTGCGATTACAATCGCATAAATCGCCTCACCGTTGTAAAACTGCTTCACAATCAGTCCACCGAAAATACCATTGACGATCTGTGGCATAGTGATAAAGAAGTTAAATATCCCCATATAAACGCCCATTTTGCGTGGAGGTATGGCACTTGATAAAATGGCATAAGGCATTGAAAGAATACTTCCCCAGGCCAAACCAATTCCTATCATAGCATAAATCAGGTGATCCGGATTCGTAATGAAATAAATAGAAAGCAGACCTGCCCCTCCTGCCAGTAAAGAAAAAGCATGTGCCATTTTACGGCTTGTTGCCCTGGCAATTGCCGGCAGAATTAAAGCATAAATAGCAGAAACCCCGTTATAAACTCCAAAAAGGATACCAACCCAGTTTCCTGCATCCGCGAATTTCACCGAAGAAGTATCTCCGGGAAGCACCTTATAAATATGTTGCGCAATAGCAGGCGTTGTAAATACCCACATAGAGAATAAGGCAAACCACGAGAAAAACTGAACCAGTCCAAGCTGTTTCATCGTTAACGGCATGTTAGAAAAATCTGTCAGGATAGATAGTAATCCCTTTTGCTCTTCCACTTCCGGCTCCGCAGCATGGTATAAAGCCATTTCTTCTGGTGGATATTCTTTGGTAGTCAAAACTGTCCAGAGGATAGTCAGTATTAAAATCGCAGCTCCCGCATAAAAAGAGTAAATCACATTGTGAGGAACCTGTCCCGCAGCTGCAACTTTCGAAGCACCCAGATATTCAGAAAAGATATAGGGCAGCCATGAGCCAGAAATGGCCCCTGTCCCGATTAAAAAGGTCTGCATGGAAAATCCAAAACTTCTTTGACTCTCTGGTAATTTATCAGCAACCAATGCTCTGAAAGGTTCCATTGCTACATTGATAGAGGCATCCATGATCATCAGCATTCCTGCCCCGATGATAATAGGCGGAAGGAAACCAGCCATCGTTCCCGAATTAGGCATCAGGATCAATGCGATAGCGGTTAAAATGGCTCCGATCAGGAAATAAGGCCTTCTTCTGCCAAAACGATTCCAGGTTTTATCACTATAATAGCCGATGATTGGCTGCACAATCATCCCGGTTAAAGGTGCTGCCAGCCAGAAAAGCGAAAGATGCTCCACATCTGCACCAAAAGTTTGCAGAATCCTGGAAGCATTTCCATTTTGCAGGGCGAAACCAAACTGTATTCCGAAAAACCCAGCACTCATATTAAATATCTGTGCGTTAGATAATCTTGGTTTGGAGGCAACGGCTTTATTTTGTTCCATAAGGATCTGTTTGGTTTGAAGGTTCAGGAATGGTTTAGAATGCTATAATTTGCGCTTGCATTGGCAATACCCAAATTGGTATGGTGTTATCTTTAAGATCAGTTAACTTTAAGTCTGACAATTGATCTGCAGCAGTGGTCAAAGGACGGTTTTGTAAAATCTCAGCCGGAATCTGTACCTGGCTTTCCATTCTGTAATGACGGTCAAAGTTTACCAGGATCAGTAACCGCTGATTTGCCGTATAGCGGACATAACCGTACATCCTTTTATTCATATTACCACCAACCGGGATTTCCCATAACTGACCTTTCGCAACGGCCTCAGATTTACCTGCAAACTGCAGCAGTCTTTTATAATAATTACGAAGTTGCTTTTGCTGATCACCTAATCTGGCACCGTCAAAAGCACCATCGTTCATCCATTTCTGGTGTTCCGGAATTCCCCAGTAATCAAAAATAGTAGTGCGGTTATCCTCTCCACCAAAACCTTCTGCACCTCTTCCCGGCTCACCCACTTCCTGGCCAAAATAAGTCATCACTGGGCCGCCAGATAAAGTAGCTGAAACCACCATCGCAGGCAGCGCTAACTCTGCCTGCCCGGCAAAACCTGAAGAAGCAATCCGCTCCTCATCATGATTTTCCAGGAAACGCAGCATCTGATCTCCAAAGCCAGCACTTTCCTGCTGCCATACTTTTCTGATCGCATTCACATCAGCCTGGTCTTCACTTCTGATCAGTTTTTTCAACCCATCATACAAACCAACCTTATCATATAAATAATCAAATTTGCCTGTAGTTAAGAATGATTTATAAGTAGCAGGATCATAAGCCTCTCCAATAAAAATCAATTCGGGCTTTACTTTTTTCACTTCCGGAATTACCCAGTTCCAAAAAGCAAGCGGAACCATTTCTGCCATATCACAACGGAAACCATCTACACCTTTGGAAGTCCAGAAAACCAAAATATCTCTCATCTTAGTCCAGACTGCAGGCGTTGGCGTAAAATATTCCTTTGCCCCGTTCTGCTGATCCACCCCATAGTTTAACTTGATCGTTTCATACCAGTCATCTACCGAAGGGCTTGCTGAAAAAACATTGTTTCCTGTAGCTTTTGCAGGTGATTCTGCATAATGTGCCTGCTGCAAAACAGAAAGCGGCGTCTGCTGATCTGATTTAGGAGCCGGAACAACAAAATCCTGTCCGGGCACATAATAGTAATCATTAGCCGGGCTGAATGCCACATGCACATCATCACCCTCGCCAAAATCTTTAATTCCCGCAGGTTTCATTTTTGACTGATACTGACGGGCCACATGGTTAGGCACAAAGTCAATAATCACTTTAAGTCCTTTTTCATGCGTCCTTTTAATCAGCGCCTCAAACTCAGCCATCCGCTGGTTAACGTTCACTGATAAATCAGGATCTACATCATAATAATCTCTGACTGCATAAGGAGAACCAGCTCTGCCTTTGACTACCCTTGCATTATTAGCAGGTAATCCGGCCTGAGTGTAATCCGTTAATGTGGCATGGGAAATTACCCCGGTATACCAAACGTAAGTGGTCCCGAGTTCTTTAATTCCATCCAATGCCTGCGCAGTGATGTCATTAAACTTACCACTGCCATTTTGCTCAATAGTTCCATAAGGAACATTACTTTGCTGCTTATTGCCAAATAACCTTGGCAAAAGCTGATAGATCATTATTTTTTCCTGCTGTTGCGCCATACTTCTATCTATAAATCCTGAAAACAGTAAAACAAATACAGTTAAAGTCCGGTAATGGCTTTTCATACCAATAGTCCTCTGTAATTAATTACGGTTTCCCCTGCCTGTACAGGCTGTAACTTATTAAATATATTGATGTGCAGCAATTCTTTGCTGGTTGTATTGATCATAATCTCGTCCTGAGTAATTTTTATTTTGAACTGATTTCCGCGGAAACCAATTGTAAACGCGAATGATGTCCATTGTTCAGGAAGAAATGGATTGAAACAAAGCGTATCATTTTTCACGCGCATTCCGCCGAAACCTTCCACAATACTCATCCAGGTACCTGCCATAGAAGTAATGTGCAGACCATCTTCTGTATCATTGTTATAATCATCCAGATCTAAACGCGCAGTACGCAGATAAAACTCGTATGCCCGGTCGCCATCATTCAGTTTCGCCGCTAATATACTATGTACACAAGGTGACAAAGAGCTCTCATGAACTGTTCGCGATTCATAAAAATCAAAATTCCTTCTTAACGATTCCAGGTCATAATCATCTTCAAAGAAATACATTCCCTGTAAAACATCTGCCTGTTTGATATAACAAGAACGCAGAAT
This sequence comes from Pedobacter sp. WC2423, assembly GCF_040822065.1. Classification (NCBI taxonomy): domain Bacteria; kingdom Pseudomonadati; phylum Bacteroidota; class Sphingobacteriia; order Sphingobacteriales; family Sphingobacteriaceae; genus Pedobacter; species Pedobacter sp. WC2423. The sequence goes on along the minus strand of NZ_CP162005.1, from coordinate 4,659,367 downwards.
CCTGTCCCAGCTCCATTTCTGATTTAATGGACGCTCTGATGCGGGAAGATCTTTCACCAGAATTTGCTCTTTGTCCAGATATCCATCTTGCTGAAGAAATACACCTTGCTGTTCGTCATAAGGAAGATAAATGTTTGCTGAAATTTCCTTCCAGTCCGCAAATTCTTTCTCTTCTGCCAACGATGTTTTAGCTACAATGCGCTGGTATTGCTCCGGATATTCTTCCTTCACAATTCCTGCAGCTTCCATAGCATATTTTAAACACCAGGCAGCTAATGTATTGGTATACCAGTTGTTATTGATATTGTTTTCGTACTCGTTAGGTCCGGTTACACCTAACATCACATATTGCTTTTTATCTGCACTCCAGTTCACCCTTTGTTTCCAGAAACGGGCAATACCGATGAGTACTTCCAAGCCATATTCTTTCAAATAAGAAGCATCACCTGTATACCTGATATAGTTAAAAATTGCGAAAGCAATTGCTCCGTTCCGATGGATCTCTTCGAAGGTAATTTCCCATTCATTGTGACATTCCTCTCCATTCATAGTCACCATCGGATACAAAGCGGCTCCTTTGTTAAAGCCTAACTTTTCTGCATTCTCAATCGCTTTCTCTAAATGCTTATACCGGTAAACCAGCAGATTTTTAGAAACTTCCTGTGGCGCGGTCGATAAGTAGAAAGGAATACAATAAGCTTCTGTATCCCAATAAGTCGAACCTCCGTATTTTTCACCAGTAAAGCCTTTCGGGCCAATATTTAACCTTGCATCTTTTCCTGTATAAGTTTGATTTAGCTGGAAGATATTGAAACGGATGGCTTGTTGCGCAGCCACATCTCCTTCAATAATAATATCACCTTCCTGCCATTTCGTTGCCCATGCCGCAGCTTGTTCCTTTAACAATTCATCAAAGCCTTTCACTACCCCAGCTGCAATTACTGCTTTAGCCTGTGCTAATAAATCAGCAGTTGCATAATTTTGTGACGAAAGGTTAGTTGCTATTTTATAGATATCAATTCCTTCATTTAATGTCAGCTCTGCTGATCCGCTTTCTGAAAGATATTTTTCACGCGGCTGTTCATCTATAGTCAACTGAACCGTTTTACGATTTTTTAGCACTACAGTTTTGACACCTGTAATTACATCAAAAGCTGTTTTTTTAGTACGTTGTGTCAAATAAGAACCACTTTCGTCCTGTGCCCTGCTTACCTCATCCCAAAACTTCTCTTCATAATTAGAATCCTGGTTCTTCACATCTCCATCAATGAACGAGGTCAAATCCAGTTGACCCGAAAAATTAAGTGGTGTTAATTGATAGTGTAAAGCTGCCAGCTCATCATTAGCAATACTAAAGAACCGCCTGGCTTTTACCGCTACTTGTTTCCCTGATGCCAGTCCGGCAGTGAATGTACGTTCCAGATAACCTTCTTTCATATGCAGCACTCTTTGGAATGCTGTTACTTTACATGAGCTTAAATCCAACACCTCTCCATCCAGTTTCAGCTCCAGTCCCATCCAGTCTGCTGCATTCAAGACTTTGGCAAAATATTCAGGGTATCCGTTTTTCCACCAGCCAACACGGGTTTTATCCGGATAATAAACGCCTGCAACATAATTTCCCTGTAAAGATTCACCACTGTAAGTTTCCTCAAAATTTGCGCGCTGACCCATCCGGCCATTACCAAGGCTAAATATACTTTCAGATATCTTATTCAAATGAGGATCAAAACCACTCTCTATGATATTCCACTCTTCTGCTTCTATGTAATTCTTCATATTTACCCTTTTACGCTGTGCTTTTCTTTAACCAGATTAATCAATTCTTCAACAGTAACCGTTGAAAGGTCTTTATGGAACTCATCCGCACCCGGCAAATTCTCTTCCGTTCCAATACCAATTACAGCCATTTTTGCTGCAATTGCTGCCTGTACACCTGCTGATGCATCTTCAAAAACGATACAATCGGCTGCTGCTGCATTTAATAACTCCGCCCCTTTAATGAAAACTTCAGGATCAGGTTTTGAAGTCGTTACCGCATTACCGTCTACGATGGCATCAAAAAAATGTGCCAGCTCCGTTCTTTCCAGGATTAAGCCTGAATTTTTACTTGCCGACCCCAATGCAATTTTAATCCCCTGTGCCTTTAATGCTTTTAACAAATCCAGTGATCCAGGCAAAACTTCCGAAACAGACATCTGACTAATCATTGCTACATACCAGCTATTTTTCAAAGTCGCCAGTTCTTCTTTTTCGGCAGTAGTTTTGGTTACCCCTCCCCAGTTTAAAATCATATCCAGAGAGCGCATTCTGTTCACACCTTTCAGCTGTTCATTTTGCGCTTCCGTAAAATCAAAACCCAATGAGTTAGCCAGTTTTTTCCATGCCTGATAATGATAAACGGCTGTATCTACCAATACACCATCCAAATCAAAAATGCACGCTATAGTCGTATCTTTCATATTAATTCAATTCTAGTACCAGTGTTGTTTTAGCAGGGACACTGATGTTCTTCACTGTATTTATTTGTGCTCCGCTGATCACGTTGATCGCCGAGCTTGTATTTTTCATTCTTTCTGCAAATCTTGAGGTATCCAGCGTTTTGGCTTTATCTTCGCTATTCAAGATGACCATCACGTCTTTACCTTGCTTTCCTTCAGTAATATACCTGAAATAAACATACACACCATCTTCTGGAACAAATTGCATCATTTTTCCATTTTGCAGAGCTTCACTCCTGGTCCGGTAAACAGCCAGCTTACTCACATAATTCCAGGCTTCATTTTCTTTTGGCGTACGGCCCGCAGCCGTAAATTTATCTGCGGTATCTCCTTTCCATCCACCCGGAAAATCCGAACGGACCAAACCATCAGGATCAGAAAAATTCTTCATCAGAATTTCTGTTCCATAATATAGCTGAGGAATACCGCGCATGGTCAGTAAAATCGCCATACCAGATTTATACTTGTTCATATCTTCCTGAATCATCGAATAAAAACGGCTCATATCATGGTTATCCCAATAGATAACGTTGCGCGTGGGATCCTGATACAGGAAATCTTGCGAAACCACATTATATAACCTGAAGATACCATCTGTCCAGCCATTTTTACTATTCAAAGCTTCATAAACCGCAATTTTCATCATATTATCGGTCACACCTGGTAAATGCGTATCAAAACCTCTGTTTACTGTATTTCCTTGTGTGAAATAAGCCTGTGAGGCTACTGAATTTACCAGAGTCTCTCCGAAAATAGATAAAGTAGGAAATTCAGCTTTCAATTTTAAAGCCCAGTCCGCCATATATTCCGGATCATTATAAGCATAAGTATCCAGCCTTAGTCCATCAATTCCAGCATATTCTATCCACCAGATATGGTTTTGAGTCAGGTAATTTTGCACATAAGGGTTTCTTTCATTCAAATCGGCCATACTGGGTACAAACCAGCCGTCGAGTTGTTTTTTCCTGTCCGCAGCTGAAGCATGCGGATCCATTACAGATTCATCACGGTGGCTTGTTTGTGTATAGGCCGGCCACTGATTCACCCAGTTTTTCATTGGCATATCTTTAAATATCCAGTGTCCTGTTCCGATATGATTATGCACAATATCTTTAATAACTTTCATGCCTTTAGCATGCACCTTGTCTACATAAGTTTTATATAAAGCATTAGTCCCGTAACGCGGATCAATTTTATAATGATCAGTTACGGCATAACCATGATAAGACGCTGAGGTCATATCATTTTCTATCTCTGGTGTCATCCAGATGGTTGTTACTCCTGTTGCTTTTAAATAATCCAGGTGATTGATTACGCCCTGAATATCTCCACCATGACGGTAATACATAGAATCACGGTTGAATTTAGTTTCTGCGAGCCCTTTAACTACATCATTTGATGGATCTCCATTGGAAAACCGGTCCGGCATCAGCAAATAAATAAAGTCTTTATTCGTTACGCCCTGAATTCTTGAAGCCGACTGGTCTCTGTTTTTCAGCTCATAACTATACGCCGAAACCTTCTTTCCTTTATCCATAAAAGAGATGGGGAATTTACCTGCCTTAGCTTCCGCAGTAACTTCCAGATCAATGAACAAATAATCCGGATTCTCTACTTGATGAACTGCTATTAATTTTACTCCCGGATAATTTAACTGTACTTTATAGCCAGTTATATTTTTACCATGGACCAGGAGCTGAAGTTTTGGGTTTTTCATTCCTGCCCACCAGAACATGGGTTCTACATGATCCAGTTTTACCTGTGCCCATGCATTTGCAGTAAACAGAACAAATAGTACAATTAATAGTTTCTTCATTTTTAAAAGTTTAGGATCGGATTTGAAAATCGGGATTAACGAATAAAATGCCCTGATGATGATTCAGGGCATTTCAATATTTTTATTGTTTACTAATTGTGTACGTATAACTACCCGGCACACTCAAGTTCAAAGTAATCTTGTAATTGCCTGCAGCAGCTACAGGAATGTTATCACCTCCGTATTCTAAATGACCATCAGCGGGTTTATTATCACCGAAATTAATTGTGTATCCGCCATTTGCCCTGAACTTTAACTCACCAGCTGATAAAGCTTTTGTTACTGTCCATACTTTATTTGCAGCATCATACGTCATCGGGGTTTCATTATCCCATGATCCGGTTGCATCGCCAATAACTGCCCAGACGGTTTTAGTAGCTGTCCAGGTTAATCCTTTTGTATCCGCTTTCAGCAAATAATAACCAGCACCTGTAACTTTAAGATTATCGCCAGATCCGGCGATAAATGTACCAGGGCTTAAAGTACCGTAATTGATATGGTTAAAATCAGGAGCAGAAGTAAATTTAAATTCATTGCTGGCATCTGGCAAATTGATATAGCCTTCATATTGCTGATCATCTTTAACAGAAGCGATGGTGACTGCGGTTGCGCCAGACCAGTTGGAATAGGCACCGATCACATACAATACCGGATTTAACTTAATGACCTGGTATGGCGTAACCACAACCGGAGTCACAGTAGAATAAGCAGGTGTATAAGCATCACCGATACTCGCTTTAATCCGGATTTCAAGTTTACCGGCCACATCAGGCTTAAAGCCCAGTTGAATAAGTATATCATTCAACTCTAAAACTGTAAATGTTTTGGTCAGTAATTGCGCCAAAGCCACCTCTGCTGGTTTTGCAAAATTTTTCCCCGCACTATCCAGCTGCACAGTATAAGATACACCTGCCTGGTAACCAAATGAAGCAGCAGTCCAGTTTAATACTGTCGCTGTTTGCGCAGAATTGGCCACTGCTAAGACCACGTTATTTTGTGAAGATGTTAAAACTGGTGCAGTACCAGTACTTGCAACAGTTTTAGTTTCATCCTTTTTACAGGATACAAATAATAGCAGGAACAAACTATAAGCCATGCTTTTGATAAATAATGATTTCATCTCTATACCAGATTTTAAATTAATAACCAGAATTTTGAGTTAAGTTGCTATTTGCAATTACATCTGCTGAAGGCAATGGAAAAATACTGCGGAATGCTTCTACACCACGTCCTGCTTTAACTCCTCCTTTAAACGGCCATAAATAAGAACCGTCAGTATACTTACCAAAACGTATTAAATCTGTACGTCTGTAACCCTCCCAGAAGAATTCTTTAGCTCTTTCAGCCAATACACCATCTAAATTCAACGTAGTCACATTACCCGAATCATTACCATAAGCACGGCGGCGCAATTTATTTACATATTCGATAGCCTGGCTAAGGGAACCACCGGCTCCTCCACGTAAAACACCCTCAGCATAATTTAAATAAGCTTCAGGTAAACGAAATAAAGGAAAATCAATGGAGCAGAAAGTACCATTATTAGAGGGGCCAGGATTACCATTCCGATCTGCATTTCTGAATTTGACCGCACGTAACCCATCAGTAAATACGCCTACATCATCATTCGAAGATTTATCTCCAAAAAACATTGCTCTTGAATCCGGATTGCTGGTGAAAGCACCGGATATACCGAAAATAGCTGGTAAAGTTGAACGGGTACGGATACCACCCCAACCACCACCTGGAATCCCGAAATCAGCAGGTTTCATATCTCCGTTAATGGATGCATTCGTCAAAAAAGTTGTACCTCCAAAGTTCTGAGTCAGGATACCATCATAATTAATGGATAAAATCACTTCCGGGTTATTCTTGTCATTATCCGAAAGGAATAAATTACGGTAAGCCGGCTGCAAAGCATACGTACCTCCAATTACTTTACTGGCATAAGTAACTGCTTCTGTATTTTTAGCTGTTCCTGTATAAACTGAAGCATTCAAATATAAACGGGACAGTAATAGCTGGTCTGCACCTCTGGTTACTCTGCCATATTCATTAGCTGGTGTTAATTCCGGCTCGATAGCTAACAACTCACTTTCTACATATTTGAATAAATCAGCACGTTTAATTTGCTGTGGTGCAACAACACCAATTTCATTGGCTTCAGTGATAAATGGAGGGTTACCAAACAAATCCATTAACACCCAATATTGGTAGGCACGTAAAAATCTTACTTCTGATCTGAATTTAGCAATTTCAGCTGCATCATTACCTGTAATATTACGTGAAGCTAATTTCGCCGGTGTACTTTCACGAAGAAACTCGTTGACAATGGTAATCTGGTATAAACTTCTGGTATATAATCCACGCAGCAGGACATTGTCAGCAGTATAAGTCAGATAGTTTAAATCATAAACTCCCGGGTCATTCCATACACAAATACCTTCGTCAGTAGTTAACTCCTGCGCATTCCAGTATAAACGTATAAAATCTGATGTTCCAGCATCAATACCACCCAGATCACTATCACCAGACCCTTTCGGACCCGTTGTTGCATAACTTGCATAAGCTTTGGCAAGCACTTGTTTATAACCTGCAAGATTAGCATAAACCAGATCTGAAGTCAGATCATTAGTTGGTTTTAATACCAGATCTTTTTTACAAGATGAAAATGTTGCTGCAACAAAGACAGCTGCTGTAAATATTTTGAATAGATTGTTCATCTCTCTCTTTCTTAAATTATAATTTATTAAAACCCAACATTAAGCCCTAAACTGTATGTTCTTGGTCTTGGATACAATTTGTAATCCACTCCGCTACTGATTTCAGGATCAAGACCTTTATAATCAGAAATCACAAATACATTCTGAACATTTGCAGTAATACGCAGATTTGCTTTTGAATTTGGTGAAATGCGACCGAAATTATAAGCGATGCCCGCATTATCCATTTTCAGGAAAGAAGCATTACGCACATAATAATCGCTCAGAAACTGATTGCTTGTAAAGTTGGTATCGTAAAACGAAGCAGGGGCATTATTCAATAATCCGCTTTGACTTAAAATATTTTTGCTTACTGCTAAGTTTGAAGAGATATTATCATAAACATAGTTGCCGATATTCGCACGTAACACGGTACTTAAAGTCCATTTTTTGTAGCTAAAGGCAGTAGTAAAGCCCATAATAAATTTAGGTGCAGGTGATTTGTAAAAATATCTGTCCTGCTCATTTACCTTTCCATCATTGTTCAGATCAGCATATACACCTTCGATAGGCACGCCATTTGCATTATAAACCTGCTTATAAGCTAAGAATGAGTTAGGATTATAATTTACAGAGTTCCATTGGATTGTGGTGCCTGTTGTTCCTTCTATCGCTATCGTACCCACTTTGAAATCAGGATTAGGATTTAAAGACAGATTGGTAATTTTATTTTTGTTGTACGTGAAGTTAAAGCCCATATCCCAGTTTACATCTGCACTTTTAATCAGACTGACATTGATACTGGCTTCAATACCTTTGTTTTCCATATTTCCAACATTGGTAACCAGCTGATTGCTAAAATTAGTTCCAACTGCAATCGGGATCAGGCTTAACAAATCTTTGGTTTTTTTGTAATACACATCTACACTACCGTAAACCCTTCCATTGAACAAGCCATAATCCAAACCTGCATTATAAGTTGTTGAAGTTTCCCATTTCAGGTTTTTATCATAAGCAAGAGGGGTATACAAATGATAGAATTTATCACCAATCTGATATTGAGCTTCGTTGGTACTGTTGCTATAGTTAGGTAAATAGCTATAGTTACTGATTCCGTCCTGCTGACCAGTGATACCATAACTTAAGCGAAGTTTTAAATCAGAAAGCACTTTATTGTCTTTCAGGAAATCCTCATCAATTGCTCTCCAGGTAAAACCTGCTGAAGGAAAATATCCCCAGCGGCCTTCAGGATTGAATTTAGAGGCTCCATCGGCACGCATTGTTCCTGATAGAATATATTTATCTGCCAGGGTATAAACCAGACGTCCATAATAAGACAATAATCTGTTTTGCTGTTTATCATATGGAAACACAGGTAATTTCTGTACTCCACCTATTGCATTATAATCTGTAAAGTTATAAACCGTTGTGGCATTATCATAATAACCATAACCAGCAGTTGCATTAATATTACTATTGATACCCTTCAGGTCTTTGATATAGCTTAAATAAAATTCAGCCACTTTATTATGCTGAACCTGCTCATACTGCGTAGCGGAACCGCTCTGCGAAAATTTCTGTGCAGCATACGCCGGAATAAATGTAGTTCCATATCCTTTGGAAACATCATAAGCTACATTTGCATTCGCATGTAATTCAGGCAGAAAATGGAAAGAGTAATCCAGTCTTAAATTACCGAAGCTTCTGTCTGTTTTACCAATATCATTTTTCTGTTCGATTAATCCAAGCGGGTTTCTGGGTGCATTGGGATTTAACTGTCCTGAAGAACCGATCCACTCAAAGTATCCACCAAATTTATTATTCGCATAAACAGGCTGTGTCGGATCAAATTGAACAGACTGAAATACCGCATCCTGGTTTGCAAAATGCGATTCACTCAATGTCCCTTTTAAACTCAGGTCAACTTTTAAATGTTTATCAAAGAAAGTAGGATTCAGTGTTAACCCGCCTGATGCTCTGGTCATACGGTCTGTTAATAATAATCCTCTCTGGTCTAAATAACCACCCGAAACACGGTAAGGAACATTTTTGAAAGTCCCTGAGATACTCAGGTTATTATCTGTAGAAAAAGCATTATTGAAAATCACGTCCTGCCAATCTGTATTTGCAGTACCTGATAATGCTTTTTGAGCATCAGTACCATTTGCATTTACATACGCACGAACCTGATCACCTGTCAGTACTTTTACTTTCCTTGCTACAGTGGCATAAGAGTTAACTGTACTGAAATCAATGCTTGGTGCGCCAGATTTACCTTTTTTAGTCGTAATTAAAATTACCCCGTTTGAAGCTCTTGACCCATAAATAGCAGTTGCGTTCGCATCTTTTAAAACAGTGAAAGTTTCAATATCATTTGGATTAATTAAGCTCAATGGATTGGCTACTCCTGAAATCGCATTTGCAGTAAGGGCGCCCGGCAGTAAATTATTGCTGAAAGGTACACCATCCACTACAATCAGCGGATCCTGACTTGCATTTAAAGAAGCACCACCACGTACACGGATTGTACTTCCGCCGCCCGGCTGTCCGCCATTGGAAACGATAGATACCCCGGCTACTTTACCAGCAATCAATTGCTCTGGTGTAGTAATGTTACCCGCCTGAAAATCTTTGGAACTTACTGTAGTGATTGATCCTGTCAGGTCTTTTTTCTGAGAAGTACCATAACCAATCACAACAACTTCATTTAAGTTCTGCGCATCTGGCTTCAGCGAGAAGTTTGCTACTGTATTTCCCTTTACTGTAACGTTAAGATCAAGAGAACTGTACCCGATATAGCTTGCTGTTAAAGTAACTGCACCATTAGGTATACCAACAATTTTGAAGTTACCATTTGCATCTGTACTTGCGCTTCTGCCCTGGCCTTTCACCAGTACTGAAGCTCCCGGAAGTCCTATACCGGTTTCATCAATAATTTTACCAGTTATCGCACCGGTCTGTGCTTGTACTGCCAATGCTGAGATGGTTAAAACCAATAGCAGACAATACTTCATCACGTAAAATACTTTCATATTTAATAACTTATTTAGGTTATATATTTGGATAATATAGACTGTGTATTACACACCTCGTAAATTTACATTCGAGGATCATATTTCAAAATTTAATATCAAATAATTTTTTAACACAATATTTAATATTACAAAAAGACCAAAACACCTTAATAAATTCTACATGTTTTTCCGATTCATTCCTCCAAAACACAGAATCAAAAAACTGTAAATCAATAATTTATATCCAATTTTAACCCAATAAAAGTGTTTTTTTTACACTAAGTGTTTTTTTGACTGATTTCCGGGAACGATACCGGGAACGTTCCCGAAGAAGAAGAACGTTATTAACAATGGCGACAGGAAAAAAAACTTAAATTCTGCGTATTTCCGGAGAACCCAGGAAATTTCTGTTCAAAAAGCCCCGATTTTTAATAGAAATTTAACGTTTTTTTAACGGCAGAACAGCGGTAGAATTCCGCTTCATTAACTTAGAGTCAAGTACAATTTTTTCATTGACATTCACTGATTCCGGATGTTCCAGCATCTTGAATAAAAGTGAAGCTGCCTCCATCCCAATCGCAGTAGCCGGCTGAGTTACTGTCGTTAAAGAAGGATTAAGCAAGGGTGCGATTTCCAGGCTTGAAAAACCGACAACCTTCACCTGATCAGGGATAGTAATTTCCAGATCGTAACAAGCATAATAAGTGGCAAACGCCAAACGCTCAACTGAAGTAAAGATCCCATCCGGCTTTAACCTTTTGAACATATCTTTCAGAATTACATTATTGCGTTTATAACTATTTGTGCAATCCACAATCAACCGGTCATCAAAAGGGATATTATATTTTTCCAATGCATCCAGATAACCCTGCATCCTGGTTTTACCAATTGATAAATTCTTATTGATCACCAGACACGCGATCCGTTCACAGCCTTGCTTAATCAAATGCTGTACTGCCGAAAAGCTACTGTCATAATCATTTGTGATTACCCTTGGTGTACTAATATCTTCATAAACGCGATCAAAGAAAACCAGTGGCAACCGCTGCTGATTCAGCTCATTCAGATAATTATGATCATTCGCCTCTCCGGATACCGACATGATAATCCCATCAGCGCGTCCATTGTGTAAATGCCTGATAAAAGAAACTTCTTTCTCATAATCATCATCCGTGGCATAGATCAGGATATGGTAGCCCTTAGCCCTGGCTACGCCTTCAATCCCATGAATTACCTGTGAAAAGAAATGATTGGCTAATTCGGGAACAATAACTGCAATCGTTTTACTCCGCTGTTCCCTTAAATTACTCGCATAATGATTCGGCTGATAATTCAGCTCTTTTGCTGCGGCCAGGATCTTATCCTTAGTTTCTTTGCTAATATCACTATTATCCCGAAAAGCCCTGGAAACAGTTGAAGTCGATAAATTAAGCGCTTTCGCCAGTTCTTTGATATTGATATTACGCATCTACGCTTTTGCAATTATTTTTTACAGGGTAAATATAATCGAAAATCAGTAAGCTCTCCTAATTTAAATAGCGTTCCCCTTTCTAAGTTCCTTTCTTTTTAGAGGACAGAGCCCCAGTCCATTACCTAACGATATAACTACCGGAAATCAACCGGAAATCAGCCGAAAAAAGACCCTAAATACGCCTGCCATAACTCACTGACCATCAATGCACTAGACCTACTTTGTTCAGACGTCATTCGGAGAGGTTTCACATCCCCTTCAAACTTCACTCAATCGCTATCGAATAACAACTAAACTTAAGGTGAATTATTTTTTAAATAAAAATTATTTACTACACTATTGCTCAATAATTACGTATATTGTTGAAACTAACCAGACAAGATTATGGCAATTTTACAGGAAGGCTCTTTATTAGCAGGTATCAGAGGAAGAATAGGAAATATTGTGATCTATCAGTGGAAGAATAAGGTCTGTGCCCGTACATTACCAGCAAAACCCCATAAAAAAAGGGTAAGAACGATTCCTCAGCAGGCGCAGAACGGTAAACTGAAGGTATTAACTCCTTTTTTAAAACAGGTTAAGCCTTTCCTGAGAACAGGATTCAAACACCTGGCGGAAGAACGGAACATCACTGCAAACAATGCCGCTAAATCTGTTAACCTGCTGCATGCCATCAAGGGGGAATTCCCTGACCAGGAAATGAACTGGGATGCTGTATTAGTGGCAGACGGAGCACTCCTAAAACCTGAAAACGTCAAGGTTATCGTATCAGAAAATGCCTTTAATTTCACCTGGGATGAAGATATTACAGCCACAGGCAATCCAAACGATCGTGCCATCATTTTATTATATAACAAAAACTTCGGGCGTGTACATGCCAATTACAGCGGTGCACAAAGGGATGAACTCAAACATACTTTTCCCATGAAACCCGGTTACATCAAAAATAACACTTATGAAGTATTCATCGCTTTTAAAGACATCATGAGTGATGAAGTTTCCAAAAGCGTGTATTGCGGAAGATTTACGAATTAAATTTCCAAAATATTATTACTGCCTGATCAAAATAAAATCATATCAATAAAATGGTAGTGAGCAAGCAGTTCCTATCAAATACCATATTCCGCTAATCTTTCTGGCCGGTCACGTACTCCTATTATCTATCCTGACCATCCTGCATAACTATCCCTACCTGACCATCCTACCATAACTATCCCTCCTGGCAATCCTGCCTAACAATCCCTACCTGACAATCCTAACTAACAATCCTAACTAACCCCACCCCAAATATGGAGATACCAGAAAAAAAACAATATACCAATGTGAGGACATTCGTTTCATGCCCTCTTCGGGCTAAGGAAACGTCGGCCGAACATGGTATATTGTTTTTTTTCGGAGGAACGACTTATTTATCCCACCTCCACTCCCCCGCAATCCTCAGCGGCTCTTCCAACTTATTCTGTCTCAAAAATCCTTTTAAATCCTCATCAGACTGTTTCCCAACCGGAAGAACCTTCGTATTAGCCAGCCCATAAGTCAGCATTGCACTATACCTGACCGTATTCTTCAGCCCCTGCTCATCTACCAATTTGAAACTATCCCCATCAGAATGATAAAACTGTCCAGAATGATTAGGCAGTTCCCCACCAGCACCACCACCAGTAGGAATCCCTTCCAGCATAAAAGGCTGGTGATCACTATGCAACCACGCTCCAAAAACGAATACATTCTTGAAACCCGTATCAATCTTCACAATCTCTTCCCCCCAGCTCGTAAACAATCCTTTCATCTCTGCCCTGCTCGTTGCAAAACCCTTCGGATCATTGGTCATATCATAATTCAGCATAAACTTCACTTTTCCCAACTCCCCCTTTTTTTCCGCCTGTGCGATGTAAGCCTTAGATCCTAATAACCCTTGCTCTTCCCCCATAAACAAAATAAACTCTACCGTTCTTTTGGTCTTCAACTTCAACACCTTAAAAGATCTCGCCATATCTATCACTGCGAAAGAACCAATTCCATTATCAATTGCACCAGTAGCCAGATCCCAGCTATCCAGGTGCCCGCCAACCAGAATCTTTTCATCCGGCAAAGAATCTCCTTTTAAAGTCGCAATTACATTTCTTGCTTTAATCATACCCGAGAAATTCGTCATAGTCAAACTCGCGAACTGAGGCCTGGACTTCAACTCCTCCTTTAACCGCATTCCATCCTCTAAACCAATACAAACTGCAGGAATAGAAATCAACTTACCCGTTACCGAAGCCGTTCCGGTTAACAAAACACCACCTTTAACCCCGTTAATAATAATAATTCCAACAGCACCATGACTAATCGCAAGCGCTGTTTTTTCAGAACGGTGCAAAGAAGCAGTCCCCGCAGGCGATCCAGGTAATACCCCCAGATAAACCAAAGCAATCTTACCCTTCACTAAACCTGCATCCTTTGTATAATCACCCTCTAAACCATTTCCCAGATCAACCAGCCCAGCTGAAACAGCAGACTTTACCGGAGAATGTGCCAAAGCTACAGAAGGAACAACTTTTAACGAACCAGCTTCACCTACCCTGGTCTCATTACTGATTCTGCTCCAGCTTTCTACCTCGAAAGGCTGATAACGCACATCATACCCATAAGATTTAAATAAATTAAAAGCATACGCTTCCGCTTTGGCTCCATTTACAGAACCAGTTAAACGGTGACCAATAGTTTCCGTAGCAGACTTCAAAGTGCCATAAGCCTTTGAATGTTCCTGTACATCCGTATTAATCTGACTAAAAGTTTGACCGAAATTATCCTGAGCATGTGCAGAAACTGCCAGCCCGGCGAAAAAGAGAGAGAAAAGTATCTTCATGGAAATATATTTCGATTAAAATAAGCTTTTAATTAAAATATATAAGGACAAAAAGATACTGTATGGGAATTGTTACTTTTTACGTTCTGTAGTATAACGAACTAGTTGTTCAAGCCCTGTTCTGGCTTCACTCTCTTCAAAAGTATATAAAATATCAAATGCTTCCTGCTGATACTGCGCCATTTTCTCATTGGCATAATGTACCCCCTGCTTTTCGTTCACAAAATCAATGATCTGCTGTATTTTGGCAGGTTCGTCATTGTGATTCTTAACCAGGTTGATCATTTTCTTTTTCTCCGCCTTTTCCGCACGATTTAAAGCATAAATTAATGGAAGTGTAACTTTCTTTTCCTTAATATCTATCCCTAAAGGTTTACCCACATCGTCCGTCCCAAAATCGAAAGTATCATCCTTAATCTGGAAAGCAATACCAACCTTCTCGCCAAATAAACGCATCTTTTCGATGGTTTCATCGTCCGCACCAGCGGATGCAGCACCACAAGCACAACAAGAAGCTATCAGTGACGCAGTCTTCTGACGGATCACATCAAAATAAAGTTCCTCTCCAATGTCCATCCTCCGCACCTTCTCAATTTGTAATAACTCTCCCTCACTCATTTGCTTAACTGCTTCAGAAACAATTTGCAAAAGGCGGAATTCATTGTTATTTACAGAAAGCAAAAGTCCTTTGGCCAGCAAATAATCACCAACCAGTACGGCAATCTTATTTTTCCATAAAGCATTGATAGAAAAAAAGCCCCTGCGCTCATAAGCATTATCCACTACATCATCATGAACAAGTGTCGCGGTGTGTAATAATTCAACCAGAGCAGCACCACGATGTGTCGACTCAATAATCCCTCCGCAAAGTTTAGCGGCAAAGAAAACAAACATAGGTCTGATCTGCTTACCTTTTCTCTTGACGATATAGTGTGTGATCCGGTCCAATAATGGAGCATCACTATGCATGGAGGCCTTGAACTTTTCTTCAAAGACTGCTATATCTGCGGCTATGGGTTTCTTAATCTGATTTATTCCCGGCATTCAGGTTTGAAATATTTGCAAACTTAACTAAATTCAGTTAATTCTGCTTGAATGAAATTTTAAAATTGACTTATTAAGTTTATTGCTTTAAAGCAATGTGCTGAAAGATCTGTTCTGCATGAACCCTGGAATTTTCAATAAACCATTTGTGCGTGTCCATCCCTCCGCAAACGACCCCTGCAAGGTATAAACCTGGTAAGTTTGTTTCCATAGTTTCCGGATTATAAGCAGGAGCAGTACCTGATTCACCATCCAGTTTTACACCCAGTTTTTTCAGCATCTCAAAATCAGGCTGATAACCAGTCATCGCAATCACCCAATCATTAGCTATGGTAATCGTTTCTTCCGGAGTTTTGATAGTCACGCTATCTTCAGTAATCGCAGTCACTTCTGAATTGAAATAAGCTTTGATCTCTCCTTCTTTAATCCTGTTTTCAATATCCGGGCGTACCCAGTATTTCACATAAGAGCCTATTTCAGCATTACGGATAACCAAAGTAACCTTTGCTCCCTTGCGGTAAGTTTCCAGTGCGGCATCTATACCAGAATTATTTGCACCAATCACCACGACATTCTGGAAAGCATATAAATGCGGATCTTTATAATAATGTGCAACTTTAGGCAGATCTTCTCCGGGAATATTCATTAAAAGAGGCACATCATAAAACCCTGTGGAGATAATCACATTTTTAGCTTTATAAGATCTTTTAGAAGTCTGAACCTCAAATTCACCAGTTGCTATTTTACTAACTTCCTGTACCTTTTCAAAAAGATGAATCTGTAAATCAAATTTCTCTGCCACCCGGCGATAATATTCTACTGCCTCATTCCGGTTCGGCTTAGGATTGATGCTCACAAACGGCACTTCTCCAATCTCTAACTTTTGAGAAGTAGAGAAAAAAGTCATAAAAACAGGATAGTTATACAAGCTGTTTACCAACGCACCCTTTTCTACAATAATATATTTAAGCCCCGCCTTTCTGGCCGCTATTGCACAGGCCATTCCAATCGGGCCGGCACCTATAATCAGCACATCATATTCTTCCATAAACAAATCAGGATTTAAGTTCTTTGGCTGCTGCAGAGTTATCCGTGCGTTTAAGACTTGTAGAACGAATTGCAGCATAACCGCCTTTGATATCAATTACGTTCTCTACACCTCTTGCTTTAAGGATGGAAGCAGCAATCATTGACCTGTAACCTCCTGCACAGTGGATATAATAGGTTGCTGAAGGATTGATTTCATTCGTCCAGTCATTGATATAATCCAGCGGACGGGTTAAAGTACATTCTAAATGTCCGGCCTCATATTCTCCGGGCTTACGGACATCCAGTACTTTTAAATCCGGATGGATGTGCATCATTTCTTCAAATTCAGCAACAGCTACTGAACCAATAGTTTCTACATCCTTACCTGCGGCTATCCATGCACTGATGCCGCCTTCCAGATAGCCAATAGTATGGTCATAACCGACCCTTGCCAGACGGGTAATCGCCTCTTCCGCTTTTCCTTCTTCTACAATCAGCAGTAAAGGCTGCTTCAAATCAGTAATCAAGGCACCTACCCAGGGGGCAAACTGTCCATTCAGC
Source organism: Pedobacter sp. WC2423 (assembly GCF_040822065.1). Taxonomy (NCBI): domain Bacteria; kingdom Pseudomonadati; phylum Bacteroidota; class Sphingobacteriia; order Sphingobacteriales; family Sphingobacteriaceae; genus Pedobacter; species Pedobacter sp. WC2423. The sequence continues at coordinate 4,642,375 of NZ_CP162005.1, read as the reverse complement.
CCAATGTTAATTGACGATGGGATAAAAGATCCGGCAAAGTCCTGCGGATCCCGGGTATCCAGGATTAATGCACCCATATGATTTACCGTAGCTTCAAATTCTTCGGGCTCCATTGGAATTAATCCCTTTTCTTTTACCTGAGCAAAACTTTCATAGCCATTTTTATTGATGGCTGCGTTCTTCGCAAAATATTGTGGCGGAGGTAAAGTACCTTCCGTTACCTGTTGAATAAAATCTTCCCGGTTAGCTGTTTTAAGCGCGTAATTAACTTCTTTCTGATGTCCTAAAGTATCAAATGTTTCTTTACTCATATGTTTACCACAGGCAGAACCTGCGCCATGAGCCGGATAAACCAGCACATCATCCGGTAAAGAAAGAATTTTAGATTGTAAAGAATCATATAAGATTCCAGCCATCTCTTCAGCTGTTTGTGCACCTTTTTGTACCAGGTCCGGCCGGCCAACATCACCGATAAAAAGCGTATCTCCTGTGAAAATACAGTAAGGCTTGCCGTCTTTGTCACTCAGTAAATAGGTAGTAGATTCTGGGGTATGACCCGGTGTATGTAAAGTCGTGATTGTTAAATCTCCGATTTTAAATGTTTCTCCATCCTGCGCGATATAGGAATCAAAAGTCGTTTGTGCAGTAGGTCCGTAAATAATTTTAGCCCCTGAATGCTGAGCAAGATCAACGTGCCCGGAAACGAAATCGGCATGAAAATGTGTTTCAAAAATATATTTGATGGTCGCACCAGCCAGCTTAGCCTTTTTAAGATAAGGCTGAACTTCCCTTAGAGGATCAATAATTGCCGCCTCTCCATTGCTCTCAATATAGTAAGCTGCCTCGGCCAGACAGCCTGTATAAATTTGTTCTATCTTCATCTGGAATATTGTTTTTATATTACGCTGTTAACTCACCGCGCAAAGATTGCTCCATTAGCCCGGCAATTTCAGCATTGGTAAGATTTTGACCCATCAAATACATTAACTTGGTTACGGTCGCCTCAAATGTCATATCAAATCCGCTGATAATACCCATTTGCTGTAGTTTTTTACTGGTTTCATACTTACCCAGTTCAACTGAGCCTCCCTGACATTGCGAAATGTCAACAATCAGTTTACCCTGGTTTATGGCAGCTTGCAAACTGTCAATAAACCACTGTGCAGTCGTTGTATTACCCGATCCGAAGGTTTCCAGCACAATTGCATCTACGGATGAAGTGGTAATCGCCTGAACAGCCTGAGGGGTAATACCCGGATATAATTTCAGCACCCCGATATTGGCATTGAAATTTGACTGCACCACTAAGGGTTCTTGCGGAAGATCATGAATATAATTCGTATAGAAAGAAAGGCTTACTCCTGCTTCTGCCAGAATGTGATAGTTTGGAGATTGAAAAGCTTCGAATTTCTCCGAATTATATTTGATAGAGCGGTTCCCGCGGAACAGTTGATAGTCAAAATAAATACAAACTTCCGGCACCATCGCTACGCCGTTAATTTTAGTAGCTACAATTTCAAGAGCTGTGATTAAGTTTTCCTTAGCATCTGTCCGGATTTCTCCGATAGGGAGCTGTGAACCGGTCAGTACTACTGGCTTGGCCAGGTTCTTTAGCATAAAGCTCAGTGCAGAGGCAGTGTAAGCCATCGTGTCAGAACCGTGCAATACAACAAATCCATCATAATCGTTATAGGTATCTTCTATAATTCCGGCCAGCTCTGCCCAGATAATGGGATCCATGTTGGAAGAATCCAGAATGGGGTCAAAAGAGTGTACCGACAAGTGATAATTCAAACGGGCCAGTTCAGGTACATTCTGCTGGATCTGTTCAAAATCAAAAGGAATTAATGAACCCGTTAGCGGGTTGTTGACCATACCGATAGTTCCACCTGTATAGATAATGAGAATTTTTGTCATGTAAAGCTAGACGTTAAATATTTTGATAGAGTTAGCTGTAGTTACTTCTGCTACTTTTTCCACAGGGATATGATAAATGTCAGCAACTTTCTGTGCAATGTGCACCAGGTAGCTGCTTTCATTAGGTTTGCCTCTGTATGGCACTGGAGCAAGGTATGGCGAATCTGTTTCCAGCACCAGGTGTTCCAGCTCAATATGTGAAAGTACTTCGTCCAGGCCAGCCTTTTTATAGGTAACCACACCACCTATCCCTAAATAGAAACCTAATTCAATAGTTCTTTGTGCCTGCTCCAGATTACCGGTAAAGCAGTGAAGAATTCCTCTCAGATCCGCTCCTTTTTCTGCTTCCAGTACTTCAAATACTTCATCGAAAGCTTCTCTGCAATGAATCACGATCGGAAGCTTTAATTCTTTAGCCCAGCTGATTTGTTCATAAAAGGCATCCTGCTGTATTCCCAGCGTAGTTTTATCCCAGTAAAGGTCAATACCGATCTCGCCGATAGCATAAATCTTTCTGCCTTCCATGCTTTGATGAATTTCTTTCAGTACTTCCTGATAGCCTTCCCTGACCTCGCAAGGATGCAGACCTGCCATTGCAAAACAGTTATCAGGATACTTTCTGACCAGATCATCGATTTTTGCGATGGAAGAGATATCAACATTAGGAAGGAATAAACGGTCTATTTTATTTTCGAAACAGCGCTGAAAAAGCAGCGCCTGTTTTTCCTCCTCCGTTTCGTAATACAAATGCGTATGCGTATCGGTTAAAAACATAAAACAAAGTTAATAAAAAAACCCTGTCCGGATTACCGGACAGGGTCTATACGTTTGATTAAAATCAAAATTATTTTTTAGCAGCAGGAGCCATAACCGGCGCAGCAGCAGCAGGCGCACCTGTAGGTTTTTTGATGTCAGTAATTTCAACATCAAAAGCTAATGGAGAGAATGGAGTGATACCGCCTTGTGGCATTCCACCTTCACCGTAAGCTAATTTTGAAGGAATGATTAAAGTGATTTTTCCACCTTTACCAATTAACTTCAAACCTTCGTCAAATCCTGGAATTGCTCTTCCAATAGTAAATGGACGTGGGCCATATTGTGCCATTGCATTGAATTTACCTGATTCTTTAGCTACTTTTTCGATACTTGTATCAAAAATGCTTTCTTTACCATCAGATTTTTTAGTTAGTAATTTACCTGTGTAATTTACCATTAAAGTATCTGTAGGTGTAGCTCTTTGTGCATCACCAGGAGCTGTAATTACATATTGTAAACCAGAAGCAGTAGTTTGTACTTTTAGTTTATTGTCTTCGATAAAGTTTTTGATTTTACCTGCTTCAGCAGCTTTATGTTTCGCAACTGTAGCCTGGAAATCTTTCTGGAAAAACTCAGTAGCTTTTTTCTGGAAAGTTGAATCGGCTTCGCCTTTAGCTTTGTGCATTACTTTTTCGATTTTCACAGTGAAAACCATGTATTTATCTTTTTGAGTAGCTGGTTTTGGCTGGTTTGAATATTTAGCCATTGAATCCAGGTCAATTTTGAAAGTAGCACTATCACCTTCTGCTAATAACATTAAAGCGTCAGAGATATCTCCTGCCCATTGTTTTTTAGATACAGGGAATACAGCTGGTTGCTGAATATCATAAGTACTGCTGGTTACTGAATCTTTCTCAGTTTTCTGGATTGCATTGATTTTGATAATGTCACCTTCAACGATTTTATCTTTTCCTTCAGTCTTGTGGATCGTGTACATCAGGCCTCCCGGACCTTTTTTGAAGTTGTTACAAGCTGCTAAACCAAGTGTAGCGGCAAAAAGAATTACTAATGTTTTTTTCATTTTAGATTTATTGTGTTTTATTTTAATTTCATGAGGTACGTTTCAACTATCCTGCAATTTATACAATCTACGCTTTACGTTCCATTTTATTTGTTTGTTTTTTCTTCTGGAGTCTGAATTTAAACAGACGCTTACAAAAAGCAAGTTTAAGCAAACTTTAAATTAATTACTGCAATAATTGTGTTTTATACTCCGGTAAAATAGATTTAAAGTATGCAATCGTGCCTTCCAGTTTCAAATCTGAATATCCGCCGGCTGCATTTCTGTGTCCTCCACCGTTGAAAAACTTCTTACAAATCTCATTCGCAGGAAAATCACCAGTAGAACGCAAAGATAATTTAACTTTATCTGTTCTTTCAATGATGAAAGCTGCTAATTTGATCCCATTAATAGAAAGTGCATAGTTTACAATACCTTCTGTATCACCGGTAACGATGCTGAAGCGTTTAAGTTCTTCGGCGGTCACTGAAATAATAGCCGTATTAAATTCTCTGATGATTTCCAGTTTATTAGTCAGACAGTTCCCCAGAAAACGCAGGCGGTTTTCCGTAGCATTGTCATACACTAATTGGTGAATACGCCAGTGTTCTGCTCCCGCATCAATCAGATCAGCACCAATACGGTAAACTGCAGAAGTTGCAGAAGGGAAACGGAATGAGCCTGAATCAGTCATGATACCGGTATATAAACAGGTAGCAATGTCTTTGTTCATCATTGTCCCATCGTTCAGTTCATTGACAATAAAGTCGTAAACTAACTGGGCTGCTGCACAAGCATTGATACTCCAGTGCCTGTAATCATCAAAATCTTCAGGATCAAGGTGATGGTCAATCATGACTTTAAAGGCAGATGAATTCCGGATCACTTCTCCTAATTCGTTGATACGGCTCAGGGTATTGAAGTCCAGACAGAATACCAGTGCTGCATCAGCAACTAATTGCTCCGCTTCTTCTTTGGCTTCTGTATAAATCATTACATCAGAGTTATTTGGTAACCAGTGTAAGAAATACGGATAATCTGTTGGGGTAATTACTTTAACATGGTGTCCTTTCTGGATCAAATATGCATATAAGCCCAAAGAAGAGCCCATAGCATCGCCATCAGGTTTATGGTGTGTAGTAATTACAATTTTCTGCGGCGTTGCCAGCAATGTTTTGAGTTGGGAAAGGGATAGCATAGTTTTCGCTGCAAATCTAATAATTTAATAAATAGGAAGCTGCTTAATTTTAATCAGATGCATCTGAACAATTTTCTGACAGCTTCTTTTAATTAGATGTTTAATATTAACTATAGAAAATGTAATTTTGCAAAATAAATAATACAAAGATGACTACAAACAGAACATTTACAATGATTAAGCCAGATGCAGTTGCAAATGGACATATCGGAGCAATTATCAATGACATTACTGCTGCTGGTTTCAAAATCATTGCTTTAAAATACACTCAATTAACAGCTGAAACTGCTGGTAAATTCTATGAAGTACACAAAGATCGTCCATTTTATGGTGATTTAGTTAGCTTCATGTCTTCTGGACCAATCGTAGCTGCTATTCTTGAAAAAGACAATGCTATTGAAGATTTCAGAAAATTAATCGGTGCTACAAACCCTGCTGATGCAGCGGAAGGTACTATCCGTCAAAAATATGCCAAGTCTATCGATGCGAACGCTGTTCACGGATCTGATTCGGATGAGAATGCTGCAATCGAAGGAGATTTCTTTTTCACTGCTGCTGAACGTTTCTAGTTTTTGCCTGAATAAAATTATAAAATAAGCACTCTTATGGGGTGCTTATTTTCGTTACAACAACATTGAACCCATTCTAAAGATGAAGAAATTAATGATTACCCTTTTGATTCCTTTTTGCGGTTATGCGGTAACTGCACAGACTAAACGTAAACCTGCAACCAAAAAAACACCTGTAAAATCAGCTGTTGCCTCAGCAAGAATGACCAGCCTTGCAGATTCAGCAAGTTACGCTTTCGGTATTTCTATGGGTTCCGGCTTAAAAACCAATGGTTTGAAAGCACTGAACTACGATTTACTGATTAAAGGTTTGAAAGATGCTTTTCAGGGACAAAAGCCGTTATTAAACGAGCAGGCTTCACAAAAAGCAATCGGAGATCTATTTAAAACAATTACCATGGAAAAATATGCACCACAGATAGCTAAGGAAAAAAGTTTCCTGGAAGGCAATCTGAAACAGATTAATGTTAGAAATACGGCAAGTGGCTTACAGTATATAGTGATTACACCTGGCGAAGGGCCAAAACCAAAGCCTACAGACAATGTACTGGTGAATTATAAAGGCACTTTACTGGACGGAAAACAATTTGATAGTTCTTATGATAGAAAAGAGCCGCTTTCGATTGCAGTAAACAGGGTAATTCCAGGATGGACAGAAGGTTTACAACTGATGTCTCCGGGTTCAAAATATAAATTCTTTATCCCTTATCAGTTAGCTTATGGCGAACGTGCGATGGGAAAAGATATTCCTCCTTACAGTACGCTGATTTTTGAAGTTGAATTATTAAAAATAAACGGTAAGTAATATTTTTAAAAACCATTTCACAGGTGATTTGTTCTGAATGAATAAATTAACACACTATGGAAATTAAAAGATATTTACCACTCGCATTAGTAGCTTTAGTCATGACAACTTTAAGTAGCTGTCAACTTATAGAGGGGATTTTCAAGGCCGGAGTCTGGTCCGGTATAATTGTAGTTGTAGTAGTGCTTGCCCTTATTATATGGGTAGTCAGCAAAATATTTGGTGGCGGAAGTAAAGGCTAATCACTATAAAAATACAATTTCATTGATGACCTCTGAACCGGCACGTTCATTCAGTTTCTGGATGATGCCGGTTCTTACCATTAACAGCTCATTTTTAATCACTGAAGATTCAATCCGGACAAATAATTTTTTATGCGCAATATAGATTTGCGTCGTCCGGTTTCCAATTGCAGTCCCCATAATTTCCGGCCACATAGCGACCACGCCCGTTTCATCAAACTTCCCCTTTAACCTGTAAACAGACAGCATTTTCGAAATGGCGTCTTTCAGGGTCATGTCATTAGGTTTACGCATGTTGTATACCTCCGTTAATTACTTCAAATAAAGTTACGGGAACTTTGATCTTATCGAAAATATTCAACACTCTTTCTTTTCCGGTATCGGTAATAAAGATCTGCCCGAAGTCATGGTGAGAAACCATTTCCATCAGTTTATGCATCCGGCGTTCGTCGAGCTTATCAAAAATATCATCTAATAACAATAAAGGTTTGAAGCCTTTATATTTTTCCACATAAGCATATTGTGCCAGTTTTAACGCGATCAAAAAAGATTTTTGCTGTCCTTGTGAACCGAACTTCTTTAAAGGCATGTCGCGGATCGTAAAAATCAGATCATCTTTGTGAATTCCGGTAGTTGTTCTTTCGAGTACTTTATCTTTTTCTACAGATTGAAGCAATAAGGTTTCAAAAGGAGTATCATTCAGCTGAGATTGATAATTTAAGCAGACCTCTTCGGCATCTTCGGTCAGATATTGATAGTATTTATTGAACAGTTCTATATAATCCACCATAAATTGCTTGCGCTTTGCAAAAATCTTCTCTCCGCAGCCAATCAATTGTTCATTGAATATTTCGAGTAAGGCAGGATCATACCGGCGCGTGGTTGCAATCTGTTTCAATAACGCATTTCTGTTGAGCAGGTGCCTGTTGTACAACATCAGCTCATCCAGGTACTGTGAATCCGTTTGAGAAATCACATTGTCCATAAACTTACGGCGTTCTTCACTCCCGTCCATAATAATGGTGACATCATAGGGCGAAATCATCACCAATGGAAACAGCCCGATATGGCTGGCCAGCTTATCATATTCTTTTTTATTCCGCTTAAATTGCTTTTTCTGATTCTTCTTGACACCACAGGTGATCTTCTCGTTTTTTTCCTGACGGTCAAAATCGCCCTGGATCATGAAAAGTTCTTCAGCAGTTTTGATCTGCTGACTGTCAATCGGATTGAAATAGCTCTTGCAAAGGCACAGGTAGTGAATCGCATCCAGTAAATTGGTCTTCCCGGCACCATTATTCCCAATAAATGCGTTCACTGTTTTTGAAAACCGTAAATCAGCATCAGAATAATTCTTGAAGTTGAGCAGAGTAATGTTTTTTAACCACATAGTATGAGTCTGCAAAGTTACCGTTTAGCTTTGTTAAAAGAAGCTGATCTGCAGATTTGTTTCATCATTATCCTATTCACATCTAATTCAGGAGGTTCGAAAAACAGGGAGTGTGAAAATTTTTATTTAAATACTGAAAAAGAGGTTGATACTTTAACCGAAAAATGTATTTTTGCAATCCTTAATTTTTTTAAATAAAATGTCCACAACAGAAAAAGAAGTAAATCATAACGTTAGAAAAGGTTCATTCTTAGAGGAAAACTCTAAAAGCCTTTTATTCATTGCCGCAGCGGTAATCGTATTAGTGATCATATACTTTTGGTATCAGAATGTATATTTAAAGGACAGAGCTGAAGAGGCTTCTGCAAAAATGTACAAAGCAGAACAATATGTTGGGGTAGATTCTCTGGCTAACAAAGCAATCAGCGGAGATGCAGGTTATCCTGGATTTGAAAAAATCGCAGAAGAATACAACAATACTAAATCAGCGAACTTAGCAAACCTTTACCTTGGTGGAATTTATTTACGTAAAGGTGAATACAAAAAAGCGACTGAAGTTTTAGGTAAATACTCAGAAACAGGAAGCCCTGTTGCAGATCCGTTAGCATTAGGAATGTTAGGTGATGCTTACAGCGAGCTGAAAGACTATAGTCAGGCGATTACTTATTACAAGAAAGCAGCTGACAAATCAAGCAATAAATTTACTTCTCCATTGTTCCTTAAAAAACTAGGATTAGTTTACGAATCACAAAAAGACTATAAAAACGCAGAAGATGCTTATAACAAAATCAAAAATGAGTTCCCTGCAAGTCAGGAAGCTACCATGATTGATGAGTATATTGCACGTGTTACTGCTGCACAAGGAAAATAAAATTTAAAAACATTTGACAAAGGCCTGCATTTTATGCGGGCCTTTTTTTTGTTTTAATACTTATCTTTGCGCTATGGCAACACAATTAAAAAATCTATCTGACTTCTCTCATACTACTGTTCCTGATGGTGCAACTTATAAATTCGCTATTGCAGTTGCTGAATGGAATGCAGAAGTAACTGGCAGCTTGTATAAAGGTGCATTAGAAACACTTTTAAAACATGGCGTTAAAGAAGAGAATATTATTTCTTTAGCTGTTCCTGGAAGTTTTGAATTGACTGGCGCAGCAGAGATCCTGTTGAAGAAACATGCAGATCTGGATGCAGTAATCTGTCTTGGATGTGTAATACAGGGAGAAACCAGGCATTTTGATTTTATCTGTGATGCCATAGCAAATGGAATCACCCAAGTAGGAATTAAGTATAGTAAACCAGTAATTTTTGGTGTATTAACAACCAATGATTTACAGCAGGCAGTAGAAAGATCTGGTGGTAAGCATGGTAACAAAGGTGACGAGGCTGCTTTTACAGCAATAAAAATGGCTCATTTATTGCACACTGCTTAATAAGGAATTGCTTTTTTTTCCGGAATAGTGTAGATTAGCAAAAGAAAAACAAAATCTACGCTCATGAAAAAGATAGCTATAGTGTTGCTGGGAGTATTCTTTGCAATAACAATTTTAGAGTCTTGCGCTAACCGTATTTGCCCGGCATACAGTTCGTATCCGAAAGGCAACCGGAGAAAGTAAGGCCGGTATAATTTAAAATAGAAATTAGATGGAGTGGAAGAACATAACTGATCCAGATCAGATCAGTGGCATAAAAACGCAGGAAGGCTATAGTTTAATTTTTAAACACAGCACCCGTTGTTCGGTGAGTATGATGGCAAAAAAACGTTTTGAGCTGGATTGGGACATTATCCCTGAAGGAACAAATCTATATTTCCTTGACCTGATCAGCCATCGTGCAATTTCTGCACAGATAGCTGAAACATTTCAAGTTCATCATGAGTCTCCTCAGATCTTATTGATCAAGGATGGAGATTGTGTACTGGATGCCTCTCATAGTGACATTTCGGCCGATGAAGTAGCCGAACTGATTAATAATTAAAAGAAATTGTTTTCTTTAAATCAGGATGAAGGCTGTAAAATACCGGACAGGTATTTGCAGACCTTTCAATAATCTTTTTGTCTTTATCAGAATAGTTATTTGCAGGGAACTGAAGGACAGCTATGATTTCAGCTACTCTTCTTGGCCCTTCTGCCATAACTTTCGTGATTTCACAAGTGGCCCCGTCAATATTAAAGCCATGTTCTGCTGCTGCAATCCCTACAATAGTGATCATACAGTTTCCTAGTGAAGTAGCCAGTAAATCTGTCGGTGAAAATGCTTCACCTTTACCTTTATTGTCTACAGGTGCATCAGTGATGATTTCATTTCCCGAACGTAAGTGAACAGAGGTTGTTCTCAATCCTCCGTTATAAGTTATTTTTGAAGTTGCCATATCAGGTTGTTTTTTAGGCCAGCTTAAATTCTGGTTAAGCCTGCATTACAAGATTAACATAAATTATTTATGATATCAATAATCTTTGAAGGCGTATTTCCCTTAATTTGTCATAATTTAATCGTTTTTAAGCATAACATTACACCTTACATACATTTCATGTTTATAACAATTCAAACCTATTGCTTAACTTTGCTGCATGATCGAACTTCCGGTTGTTTCAGCAAACCCAGTACAACGTAAACCAGATTGGCTTAGAGTTAAGCTTCCTGTAGGTAAAGAATATGCGCAGGTGCGCAGTCTTGTAGATACCCATAAATTACATACCATTTGTGAAAGTGGCAATTGTCCGAATATGGGCGAATGCTGGGGCGCTGGTACGGCAACGTTCATGATCCTTGGTAATATCTGTACCCGCTCCTGCTCTTTTTGTGCAGTAGCCACAGGCAGACCAAAAGCTGTGGATACCGATGAGCCTAACCGGGTTGCGAATTCAGTAAAATTAATGCAGGTTAAACATTGTGTGATTACGTCGGTAGACCGTGATGATTTAAAAGATGGCGGCTCTGTTATCTGGGCAGAAACTTTACAGGCTATCCGCAGAGAGAGCCCTTCGACAACTTTAGAGACACTTATTCCTGATTTCAGAGGTATCTGGGACAACTTGTACCGTGTACTGGAAGAACGTCCTGAAGTGATGTCTCATAACATCGAAACAGTACGCCGTTTAACTAAACAAGTACGTGTTCAGGCTAAATATGACCGAAGTCTGGAGTGTCTGAAAAGAATCTCAGAATTCGGTTTAAGAACTAAAACAGGGATTATGCTTGGCCTGGGAGAAACTGAAGATGATGTACTGGAAGCTATGGATGATTTAGTAGCTAATGGGGTACACATTCTAACCTTGGGCCAGTATCTGCAACCTACACGTAACCATCACCCGGTTGTAGACTGGATCCATCCTGATCAGTTTGCTAAATATAAGGAAATTGGCATGCAAAAAGGTTTAAGGTATGTAGAAAGCGGTCCGCTGGTCCGTTCTTCTTACCATGCAGAGAAACACCTTTTTGATTTTTAATCCGTAGCAAACGAGTTCAAACAAAAAGACCCTTGAACTTGTTAAACATTCTGTATATTAGCAAATATTGGCACCGAGTAAAAAAATATCCCTTACAGAAGAAGACCTGGTGCGTGCACTGAAAGGTCAGGAGACTATCGCTATTCAGGCTTTATACGATATGTATTCAGGAGCGTTGCTGGGGGTAATTTTCAGAATTGTACAACATTCGGAAATAGCTGAAGATTTATTACAAGACACTTTCATTAAGATCTGGCATTCGGCAGCGAGTTACGACAGCAGCAAAGGCCGCTTATTTACCTGGATGATTAATATTGCCCGTAATCTGGCAATAGATAAAATAAGATCCAAGGACTTTAAAAATGCCAGTAAAAACCAAGACCTTGAAAATAACGTAGATTTCATTGACCTGCAAAGAAAGGTAACTTTCAATGCGGACACACTGGGAATCAAAGACATGGTTACTGCACTTAAACCAGAGTTTAATAGTGTATTGGACATGGTTTATTTTAAAGGTTATACCCATGTAGAGGCAGCAGAAGAACTGAATTTACCATTAGGTACGGTTAAGACCCGGATCCGGATGGCTATTATGGAATTAAGAAAGCATTTTAATTAAAGTGGAAGAGGCAAAAGCATATATCGAAACAGGCATACTTGAACTTTACGTTCTCGGGCATCTCAATGCTCAGGAACAGCGTGAAGTAGAGGGAATGGCGGCAAAGTATCCTGCGATAAAAGAGGAGATTACCGCTATTGAAATTGCGATGGAACAATATGCGATCAAACATGCTATTGAACCATCTGAAGGATTAGATAAACAGATTTTCCAAAAAATAGGCATACTTGCCAATGAAGTACCAGTTCCGGAGAAAACGACTTCAACAACAAATCACGAAGCCAAAATTGTCCAGCTATCAGCTGACCATGCGGCATCGACGATCAGAACATTAAAATATTCATTAGTGGCTTGCGTTGGGCTTTTAATAGTCAGTGTTGCTGCACTTTATGCCACACACGATAAATTAAATCTGGCCAACCAGCAGATCATTGCAATGAATGTTGATAAGGAAAAGTTTGCCAGTACAGTAAGTTTCATGAAAAATGAAAACAAAGATTTACAGGAAATTGCAGCTATTTCTGCTGATCCAACCTGGACATCTGTAAAACTTGCCGGAACAAAAATCTCTCCGCAAGCTAACATGATGGTTTACTGGCATAAAAAGGGGATGCATGTCATGGTGGACAACACTAAAATGGCGCTTCCTCAAAATGATGATGCACACCAGTACCAGTTATGGGCTATCGTAAATGGGAAACCAGTAGATTTGGGTGTATTTGATGCAAAATCGGGTCCCGGCAAACTATTGTTAACTATGAAAGAAGTTGGCAATGCACAGGCTTTTGCCGTTACACTCGAAAAACGTGGTGGCAGTCCGAGTCCGACTATGGAAAAGATGATTGCTATGGGCGGCGTGTCTATCTAGTTAATCCTTTTACCACATTGGGCAGGTGCGCAGCAATCGCTGAAGCTTTTACAGAAATTTGAGTTAAAGCAAGCTGATCTCCGGATAATCCGTGTATAAAACAAGCTGCATAAGCCGCTTCAACAGGTTTGTAACCTTGTGCAATCAGCGAGGCAATTAAGCCTGTGAGCACATCTCCCATCCCTCCTTGTGCCATTGCAGGATTACCAGTTGAATTGATCATAACTTTTCCCTGCTGATCAACGATAAAAGTATATTGATTTTTAAGGACGATCACACATTTTAATTCAACCGCTTTTTCTCTGGCGGTTTCTAAACGTGCCCACCAGGATTCATGTGCACCAAAAAGGTGATCAAATTCCTTCATATGAGGGGTTAAGACAGAGCCTTCAGTCAAATGCTTCAGTAAGTTTTCGTCATTTCCTAAAAGATGTAAGGCATCTGCGTCTATAACCAGGGGAACTTTTAGTTTTAACAGGTCTTTTAACAGTTCAATAATAGTGGCATCTGTACCCAAACCTGGCCCTATAGCGATAATTTTGAATTTCTCTAATGCTGATGCTGTACTTGTCAGTTCTTTACGGTCCAGATACATCACTTCAGGAAGCGCTGTATTTAACGCCGTCAAACCACTTTCAGGAATAGAAATTGTTGTTAAGCCCGCTCCACCATATAAACATCCTTTAGCGGCAAGAATTGCAGCACCCATAGTTTCTTTTTGACCAGCAATAAGCAGTGCATGCCCATAGGTTCCTTTATGGGTAAAAGATTTCCGGGGTTGGATCAATTCTTTGATATCATGCTGTTCTAAAAGCTGATAAGGAGAAACCTGCTTTTCAATAAACTCTTCATCCAGGCCAATAGACACGACACGAAAACGGTTTAAGGCCGCTACCGATTCCGGAAAAAAGAAATTGATTTTTGGCCGTTGAAAACAGATAACAAGATCTGCTTTGATAAAGAGATCAGTTTTGGCAAATGCTCCTTCTGCAGGAAATCCCGTAGGAATATCCACGGCAACCACCTGGTAGTTTAATCCATTAATGAAAGTTGCAAGTTCTGCATAAGCACCACTTAAAGGCTTATTCAAGCCCGATCCCAGCACAGCGTCAATAATGACCCCATCTTTTATGTTTTTTAGTTCTGCTACAGTTTTAACTGTGGTTAAAGGAAACCAGAGATCTTTTAACCGGTTCAGGTTCGTTTGGTATTCTGCGGTCTGTTTATCAGAAAAATCAATCAGGTAAACAACAACTGCGCTATACCCTTTATCCTGAAGTATTCTGGCAATAGCTAATCCATCAGCGCCATTATTGCCTTTACCGCATAAGATATTGACAGGAGTTTCTACAGCCTTAATTTCCTGTAAAAACTCAGCTACAAATGCCATAGAGGCAGTTTCCATCAATTCTATCGAAGATATATCGAGGTTCTTAATGGTGAATGCGTCTGCCGAACGCATCTGCTCCTGATTAATTAGCTTCTGCATTACTTTTATAGATTAATGTTTCATTTCTTTCTTCAGGAACTTTCCTGTCAGACTGATTGGATTTTGAATCAGGCCTTCGGGTGTACCTTCAAAAATGATTCTTCCACCACCAGCTCCGCCTTCTTCTCCCAAATCAATTACCCAGTCGGCCACTTTGACCACATCCAGGTTATGCTCAATGACTAATACCGTATTTCCTTTATCTACAAGCTCGTTTAATACGCCCAGCAGTACATTAATATCTTCAAAGTGAAGACCTGTTGTTGGCTCATCCAGAATATAGAACGTTTTTCCGGTATCTTTTTTAGATAATTCAGTAGCCAGTTTAACCCGCTGCGCTTCTCCGCCAGACAAAGTAGTGGAAGATTGCCCTAAGGTAATATAGCCTAGTCCAACATCTTTTAAAGTCTTGATTTTACGGTAAATCACCGGCATATTCTCGAAAAATGCACAAGCATCTTCAATACTCATATCCAGTACATCACTGATTGATTTACCACGGTAGCGTACTTCCAGTGTTTCTCTATTATATCTTCTTCCGCCACATTCTTCACAAGGTACATGGACATCAGGCAGGAAATTCATTTCAATAACCTTCATTCCTGCACCCTGACAGGTTTCACACCTTCCGCCTTTCACATTGAAGGAGAAACGACCAGGTTTATAACCTCTTATTTTAGCTTCCGGAAGTTGTACATACAAGTTCCTGATATCAGAGAAAACTCCCGTATAAGTAGATGGATTTGATCTTGGTGTTCTGCCAATCGGTGCCTGATCAATTTCAATAACTTTATCTATTTCCTTGATTCCATTAATCTTCTCATAAGGTAAAGGATGTTTTTTCGCCCTGAAGAAATGATGGTTTAATATCGGATATAAAGTTTCTGTGATCAGACTCGATTTACCACTTCCGGAAACTCCCGTAACTGCAATAAATTTACCTAATGGAAAGTCTACAGAAACTTCTTTCAGGTTATGCCCGCTGGCTTTAATGATAGATAGCTTATGTCCGTTTCCTTTTCTTCTTTAGCAGGAACAGTGATTTCTTTATTTCCATTCAGATAGGCCGCAGTCAGCGTTCCCGATTTCAGAATTTGTGCTGGTGTTCCTTCTGCAACAATCTGTCCTCCGCGCAAACCTGCCGCCGGACCAACATCAATCACATAATCAGCTTCCAGAATCATGTCTTTATCATGTTCTACAACAAGTACTGTGTTCCCAAGATCACGCAGGTTTTTCAGTGCGCCAATCAAACGCTCATTGTCACGCTGATGAAGACCGATACTTGGCTCATCCAGAATATACATCACATTCATCAGCTGTGAACCGATTTGTGTAGCCAGACGAATCCTTTGTGCTTCTCCTCCTGAAAGAGTTCTGGCTGTTCTGTCCAGTGAAAGATAATTCAGGCCCACATCGGTCAAAAAGCCCAGCCTGGTTCTGATTTCTTTCAGGATCTCTTTAGCAATTGTATTTTGTCTTTCATTTAAACGGCTTTCCAGCTCATTAAACCAGCCTTTAAGACTGTTAATATCCATTTCTGCCAGTTCAAAGATATTCTTGCCATCTACTTTAAAATGCAGGCTTTCTTTTTTCAGTCTTGCACCATTACAAGAAGGACAGGTTTTAAGTTTACGGAAGGTTTCCATATCATCTACGGCTCCCTCTCCTTTCTTCTCATTCTGTTCTTCAAGTAATTTGATAATCCCATCAAACGTAATCTGATAGTTTTGTACATTCCACTTGTTGTATTCAACAGCTACCGATAATAAATCAGGGCTGCCATTAAGCAGGATATTGATATTTTCTTCTCCTAATTTCTCAATTGGAGTGGAAAGAGAGAAGTTATATTTTTTCGCCAGTGCTTTAATTACCTGGAACATCCAGATATCGCGGTATTCACCAAGCGGGGCTAACCCACCGCTCATAATACTTAATTTCGGGTTAGGCATAACAGATTCTCTGTCTACCACGAAGATATACCCTAAACCATCACATCTTTCACAAGCACCATAAGGGGAGTTGAAAGAAAAACTGTTCGGCTGTGGTTCATCGTAAGAAATCCCTGTAGTAGGACACATCAAAAATTTGCTGAAATGAGAAACATTATTCTCTTTGTCGCTGATCTTAATAATTCCTTTACCTACGCGCATAGCGGTCTGAACAGAATCAATTAATCGTTTATGATCTTTTCTGTCTACCAGTAAACGGTCTACAACAATCTCTATGTCATGAATTTTGTACCTGTCAACCTGCATCTTTGGAGCCATATCCTGTATCTCCCCATCAATACGCACTTTCACATAACCTTGCTTACGGATTTGTTCGAACAGTTCACGGTAATGTCCTTTACGGCCTTTCACTACCGGAGCCAGGATATTCACTGCTACACCATCATATTTATTATAAATATTATTCAGGATCTGGTCC
This sequence comes from Pedobacter sp. WC2423, assembly GCF_040822065.1. Taxonomy (NCBI): domain Bacteria; kingdom Pseudomonadati; phylum Bacteroidota; class Sphingobacteriia; order Sphingobacteriales; family Sphingobacteriaceae; genus Pedobacter; species Pedobacter sp. WC2423. Next base: position 4,625,580 of record NZ_CP162005.1, on the reverse strand, counting down.
TCGCTCATCCTTTCCATTTTCTCTCCTGTATTGTAAGAGAAGGCATCGGCAGTACGGGCATACAGCAAACGCATAAAATCATAGATTTCTGTAATTGTACCTACAGTGGATCTTGGATTTTTGCTGGTAGTTTTCTGTTCTATGGCAATTACAGGACTCAGCCCTGATACTTTATCTACATCAGGTCTTTCCATGCCCCCCATAAACTGACGGGAATAAGCGCTGAAAGTTTCCATATAGCGACGTTGTCCTTCGGCATAAATTGTATCAAATGCCAGTGATGATTTACCACTGCCACTCAGGCCGGTGATAACAACCAGCTGATTACGCGGAAAAGAAATATCTATGTTTTTAAGGTTGTGAACCCTTGCACCGTATACTTCAACATCTTTTTGTTCACCCAGATCGATGGTATTTTTGCTCATATATATTTAAAAAATGCAATTGAAATCTTTGAAATAAAGAAAGCAAATTTGCAGCCACAAAAGTACCCATTTTTCTTTGAATAGCCTATCGTGGTTAATTTATTGTAAACCTTGAAATCCCCGTTCTTTTCAAATTAAAAGGGATTCCTGATAGCAAACAATTATTTGACGTTAATGTTACTTTAAATATGAATTACACAAGCACGATTTTTACGCAGGAAAAACAAAACTAAATTTTCACAACAGGGTTCACACCGGCCTTCTGCTGAATATGTGATAAATAAGCTGCTGACATCATTTTCACACTGTTCAAATGACTGTCAATATTTGATTTTAAATCTTTTTTCTCCAGATCACCTTGAATAAAGCTGAGAAATTCTGCTATCACCGCTGTTTTAGCTTGTTCAGTTAACAGTTTAGAGTCATCAAATTTGTGTAAAGCTGACAGGTCTTTCATCGTAATAATCTCCAAAGGATGTTTTCCTCCCAGCATACCTGTATTCCGGAAAATATAAATATCAAAATGATTATTCCCTCCTGCTTTATAATCTTTTTTGTTGTTATGGTTGTGTTTATCTTTTGACTGGTAAGAGTGGATCTGGATATTTTGAAAAGGCCCCTGCTGAATATTGTGATATTCGTGTTTTACACGTCCGTTTCCTTTATAGAGATCTGCATCAGGAATTACCCAGCTCCTTCTGCTAAAACTATTGTGCAGTAAGTTGATTGTAATATTTGCCATATTGATTCCATCTTTTAACAGCCTTACCAGTACTGTTGCGTCGATTTCTCCATAATTCTCAAATATTTTCATCAGCTGTGCATCATTATAAACTTTAGCCTGTTCATAATCAGCCTTAAAGTTAGCTTCATAATCCTGTTCATTGAGCTGTTTGATAAATCCTTCAGGCAGAATCAATGAACTGATTACCTCCAGCTCATCCGGGGTTTTATCCACTATTCCAGGAGCATCATAAAGCTGGCTGACAATATCAAATATATGATATCCGCTATGTGACATTTTTCCGTGTCCTTTATTATAAGAATGATAGTCCTGTAATACCATTTCTGAGGGTAAACGCCATTGTCCATCACTATGACTGGAATGAATTGCCGTGACCGGGCAATTGGTAGCTGCGCTTACTTCCCTGATCCTTTCCATCACATACTGGAAACCCGGATGGTATCTTCGCTGTACGTTGATAGAAAAAATAGTAGATTTTTCTTGCTGAAAGTCGTCGTAAAGCTGCAACAACTGCTGATAATCGGTCAAAATCCCATGAGCCTGTTCAAGCTCAGAAACTGCATTTTCCCTGGTACTGACAGGTTTATCCATCAGGATATGCAATTTTAAACTCAATGCCCACTCTGCATATGCGTGATGAACCGATGGTTCAGTTGCAATAATCACTGCATTTATTCCATGCACTTCAACAAAATGATTCAAATCATCTTTTAAGGCTTCTGGCAATTGTCCTGTAAATGGATCAATGAATAAGGTATTGATTTTATAGTTATGCTTTTCAAAGTAATGTGTAATCTTCTGATCTTCAGATTTAACATCAATTGCCAGTGAGATTTCAACTTCAAACTTTTGTTTTAACTGAGTGATTGCAGGAAGATATACGCGTCTGGAATGGGGACCAATACCAATTAGAATTATTCGTGTAACAAATTTCATTAGGAGAATATTATTTAAACTCACTAAATATATATGTTTTCAATTATATCAAAAGCAGAACTAAATTAAAAGAAAGTAAAATAATCGTAAACCAGCTGAATAATTTTTCAAGGCAATAAAAGTACCTTCAAAAAAACAGCACATAAAAAAAGCCGGCTATTGCCGGCTTTTAATTCATTTCAGTATCGTTTTATTCCCTGTTTGTAGTACTGCTATTGCTATGCATAGCCAATACTCCTTTGGAACTGCTGTAACCATAACGGGAAGGATCCCTGATGATTTCTTTCATTGAAATAAGTTTGTAAACATACCCACCTGTTTCACGATTCAGTTTCATTTTGAAATAATTGTCCTGATTTTGTCTGTTGATCTGCTTTCTCATGTGGTTATCGCCCACATTATAGGCTGCAGCTACTAATGTCCAGCTATCAAAAACGCCATACAATTCTTTGATGTATTTGCAGGCCGCTATAGTGGATTTACGTAAGTTCTTACGTTCATCAACTTCTGAATTTACTTTTAGTCCGTAAGTACGTGCTGTACCCGGCATAAATTGCCAGAACCCATTAGCTCCTTTTGGAGACATTCCACCCTGTAATCCTGATTCTACTAGAGGCATGTATTTAAAATCATTTGGAATCCCATAAGCTGCGAGAATCGGCTCGATAATCGGAAACCATTCAGCGGCCATTCTGTGCAGGCGATTAGTCTGTATGCTGCTGTAATTATACCCCGCGAGAGTCTTCTTCATTTTTTTCTGCACCCTGATGTCACCCAGAGGTAAAGTTTCTTCCGCGAAATTCAGCTGAGCTATTTGATTTACAGGCTCTTCTGTGATAATAGTGGTAGTGGTGGTAATGCTTTTTGTCGTGTTGTTAAGTTCCTTTTTCGAACTTTTAAATGCTTGGGGCATGTTGTAAGCAAACACTTTTGCCATAACCAATAATCCTAAAATTATTGAACATGTTATTATGTGTTTCTTTATCATTTTCCTCCTTTTTTTGGTGAACAATTATAAAACGCCTGCAAATATACCGTATATTTATCTAATAATCAACATTTTACAGAAATAAGCAATAAAATCAAGGTTTAAACACCAATAGGCCGCGATTTTATTTTTAATAGACATCCTGAAAATATAAATGACTAATTGCCCGATTTTTATTAAATTTGCACCCCGCATTAATTATGTGGTTAACAGCGTATCATGACAAATAACAACAACAGGAACAGTCGGGATGACAAGTCCAAACCGGGAAACCGAAGCACAACAGGTAAAGGCCGTAGTGGAGCAGATAGTGCTTACAAGGGTAAAAGCAAGTTTGGGGATAAAGAGGGGAACGACAAGAGTAAATTTGGTGCTGGTAAAGATAACTACAGACCAAGAGCCAGTAAAGATGGTGATGATTTTAAGGCAAGACCTCCAAGAGACGGTGAAGCAAAGAGCTTCTCTTCAAGACCTCCGAGAGATGGTGAAAGACCAAGAGCAGGCAGAGACGGCGATGCAAAAAGCTTCTCCTCAAGACCTCCAAGGGATGGCGACAGACCAAGAGCAGGCAGAGACGGTGATGCAAAAAGCTTCTCTTCAAGACCTCCAAGGGATGGCGACAGACCAAGAGCAGGCAGAGACGGCGATGCAAAAAGCTTCTCTTCAAGAGGTGGCACTGGCGGCAAAACATTCAAACCACGTGCGTTTAAAGAAGGCAGCTCTAAAGAGATGCCAAGAAATGAAGGCCGTAGTTATATAAAGAAAGACAATTTCGGTACTGATGGTGAAAGACCATTCAGAACTTTCGAAGATAAAAAAAGCACTTCCAGAAGTACAGATAGCAGACCATTCAGAAAAAGAGAAGAAGGTGCTCCGGCAAAACCATATTCTGGTGCGCCAAGACCTTTTGCTGAAAAAGCGCCTGTTATGCGTAGCAGAAAGGAAAGCAGTCACCATACTGCAGATGACGGAAAAATCCGTTTGAACCGTTACATTGCCAATTCAGGTATTTGTTCACGCCGTAAGGCAGATGAACTGATCGCTGCTGGTGTGGTTTCTGTAAACGGTGTACCAGTTTCTGAACTGGGACATAAAGTAGATCCGGGTAAAGATGAAGTACGTTACAACGGCGAATTGCTGAAACGTGAAAAGAAAGTTTATGTGATCTTAAATAAACCTAAAGATTATATTACTACTACTGATGATCCTCAGGAACGTCGTACAGTAATGTCCTTAGTAGAAAAAGCAAGCAGAGAACGTATTTATCCGGTTGGTCGTTTAGACCGCAATACAACAGGTCTTTTATTAATGACTAATGATGGCGATTTAGCTGATAAGTTATCTCATCCAAAAAATGGAATTACTAAAATCTATCATGTTGAATTAAGCAAAAGTTTAAGTCAGGGTGACCTGAACAAAATCCAATTCGGTTTAGAATTAGAAGATGGTATTATTAAACCAGATTCTGTATCTTACGTAGCAGGAGGTTCTAAACGCGAAGTAGGTATCCAGATCCACAGTGGTAAAAACAGGATTGTCCGCAGAATATTTGAACACCTGGGTTATGAGGTTGTTAAATTAGACCGTGTGGTTTATGGTAACCTGACTAAAAAAGATCTTCCACGCGGAAGATGGCGCTTTTTAGAAGAACATGAACTGATCCAGATCAAACATCTGATCCAGTAATTATAAATGATTTATGAGAAAACTATTTTGTCTGTTAACCGCTACCGTTTCTTTTTTCTCTGCTAAAGCACAACAGGCAGATTATCATCTGGTCATCGGAACTTATACAGCTCCGGGTAAAAGTGAAGGAATTTATGTTTACGATTTTAACACACCCGATGCTGCAGCTAAATTTAAGTCTGTAGAGAAGAACGTGATTAATCCAAGTTTCCTTACCGTTACACCAGATAGTAAATTTGTTTATGCAGTGAATGAGGATGGTGATAAAAGCATGGTGAGCGCGTTTAGCTTCGATGCAGTTGCAGGAAAATTAGGTTTTCTCAATAAACAACCTTCAAAAGGTGCAGATCCTTGTTATCTGATCGCAGATGACAAAAATGTATTGATTGCTAATTATAGCGGAGGCACAATCGGTGTTTTTGGCAGAGCAGCAAATGGTACACTGACCCCGGCGAAACAGGTTGTTAAACATATAGGATCAAGCATTAACAAAGACAGACAAAGCAGTGCCCATGTTCACATGGTACGTTTTACTCCTGACCACCGTTACGTGATCGCAAACGACTTAGGAAAAGACAAAGTTTATACTTATGCTTACGATAAGAATTCAGCACATCATGTTCTTGTATTGAAAGACAGTATCAGTATCAAACCTGGCAGCGGCCCAAGACATATCACCTTTAGCAGCAATGGCAGGTTTGCCTACCTGATTCAGGAAATGATAGCTCAGGTAACCGTGTTCAGTTATGCTGATGGCGTGTTCAAAAAGATTCAGGAAGTATCTATTGTAGCTAAAGACTTTAAAGGTGAAAATGGAGGTGCTGATATTCAGCTTACAGCTGATGGAAAATTCTTATACGCAAGTAACAGAGGTACTGCCAATACAATTACTACTTTCGCTGTTGAAAGTAATGGCCAGCTAACCAATAAAGGTCAGGTCAGCACTTTAGGCAATGGCCCGAGGGCTTTTGTGATTGACCCGAGTGGTAACTGGTTATTAGTAGGGCATCAGTATACCAATAACGTTGTGATTTTTAAACGTGATAAAGTTACCGGTGCATTAAAAGACAGCGGAAAAAGAATTGATATCGGTGCTCCCGTTTGTTTTGAGTTTGTAAAGAAAACAGCACCGGACAGCAGGATGTAATCAAACATTTATATAAAAAAAAAGAGGCTTCAATATTTTGAAACCTCTTTTTTTTGGAATAAGAATTAAACGTAATTATTAAGCAGGCTGTAAAGCAAGATTTTTAGCGATAATCTCATTGTAATAATCCACATATAATGGCAATATTTTTTTCAGATCAAAATCCTGTGCTCTTTTAAACGCATTTTCTTTAAATGTGTTCAGCACTTCATCATTCTCCAGGATCATAATGGCTTTTTTGGCCATATCATCCACATCACCCACATTACTCATATAGCCACAGAAGCCATCTACATTCAGTTCTGGCAAACCACCAGCATTAGAAGTAATCACAGGCACCTTACAAGCCATAGCCTCTAATGCAGCCAATCCAAAACTTTCTGTCTCAGAAGGCATCAGAAATAAGTCAGCAACAGAAAGGATTTCCTCTACAGCATCTTGTTTTCCTAAAAAGCGCACATGATCACAAATACCAAGATCGCGGCATAACTGTTCGTTATTCGCACGGTCAGGCCCATCTCCTACCATCAGTAACTTAGAAGGAATTTTATTCAGGATTAATTTGAACATCCTGATCACGTCTGCCGTTCTTTTCACTTTTCGGAAATTCGAAGTATGGATGAGGATTCTTTCATTGTTAGGTGCAATGGCCTTTTTGAAATGATCTTTTGGTTTCAGGCTGAATCTGCTGAAATCTATAAAGTTAGGAATCACTCTGATCTCATTGGTGATATCAAAATGGTTATTCGTATCTTCTTTCAGGTCATTGGAAACCGTAGTCACTCCATCAGACTTATTGATCGAGAAGGTAACTACTGGCTTATAAGTCGGATCTTTTCCAACTAAAGTAATATCAGTTCCGTGGAGCGTAGTTACAAACGGAATATAAATACCGTAGGTTTCCAGGATCTGTTTCGCCATAAAGGCAGCAGAAGCATGTGGAATTGCATAATGTACATGCAGGATATCCAGCTTCTCAAATCTCACTACATCTACCAGTTTACTGGCCAGTGCAGACTCATAAGGCGCGTAGTCAAACAATGGATAATCCCGGACTGATACTTCATGATAATAAAGGTTAGCAGAGAAAAAGTCTAACCTTGCAGGCTGGCTATAGGTGATGAAATGGACCTGATGTCCTTCATCGGCCAATGCCTTTCCCAATTCTGTAGCGACAACACCACTACCGCCAAATGTAGGGTAACAAACAATACCTATTTTCATCAATTATAGATTATCTATAACAGTTTTAACTAAACTGTTTCACCCGCAAATTACAGCACTAAAACTGAGCTTTGTGTTAAACAATTGCAATTATTTGATTTGTGACAGAATAACGTCTTCTACAGCACAGGATTATTTCTTCATTTCGGCCTGAATGACCAAAAGCATCTCATTTGGTCTTTGCGTGCCAATAAAATATTCCAAACCATCGCGGTCTGTTAGCACGACTGCATCTTTTCCGGAAGAGTAAAAGCGGATACTTCCTTTACGGTGCAGATTATATACCGGATTATTGAAAAGATAACTGCTGTAAGTATCTTTTCTGACATCAGTGATACTATTCAAATCGATCTTCACCTTTTTTGCAGTCCAAAGTCCATCAATAATCAGACTCTTATTGTGGATGATCGTTTTATATTGAATCAGAAATAATAAGGCTATAGAGATACCTATGATCCCAAAACCTACAACAAGAAATAAATCCTGCGTATTGTCGCGATCTCTTTCATATACATATGCACCAAAACAGAAAGCGGCCATTAACAAACGGATACATATCCTGATGTAATCACGACCTATATATTGTTTCTCCAGAAAAGCGTACTTATTGCCCATTTAATTTAATTTCTGTTCGAATATAGCGACTTTTTTTGTTGTAGCAGTTACTTTATATCTATTGTCCTGACGCAGACCTGCCACCCAGACCACATCGCCATTCCCATTAATGAGGATTGGAATACTATTTTTTTGGGGCAGAGGTATTTTCTGATCAATAAAGAAATTACTCAGCTTTTTATAATTTCTCATCCCGATCGGCATAAAACGATCCCCCTCCTGCCATGTTCTGATCACGATCGGAAAGATCAGCCGGTCTGCATCTATAAATGCTTTCTGCGGATTATGATCAAAGGATATCAACTCAGTATAAGAGATTTCAATAACCTGATTACCGAAAGCTATTGCCGTATCCGAAGGATGTATCATTTTGTTTGTATAAACCTCTTCTGCTGTGATGACTGTCAGCATCAGGTGTTCCCGGTTGAGGGTGAGCCGGTAACTTTCACTATAAAACGAAGTTCCGCTTTGCTTGTTTAAAGAGCCAAGCAAGTCTTCAACCACTGTTTCAGTAAAACCATAAACCTTTAACAGCTCAAACAAAAGAAGCCTTTTAGGATTCAACGCCCTGATTTTCTCCAGTGAAAGGAAAATACCATCTTTTCTTTCCTCAAAGAGCGTTGTTCTAAGCTGAGCAACTGTTTGCTGCAAAACCATCTCCGTCTCTGCGAAACGGAGAATATTATGTTCAAAGGTGTGTTCCAGATTGGGATTGATCTCCTTAAGCAGCGGGATAACCCCCAGCCTTAGTTTATTTCTGGCATAAGCAGAACTTGAATTGGAACTGTCTTCTACAAAATCATAACCTTTACGCTGAATGGCCTCATCGATAGCTACGCGGGATAAAAATAACAATGGTCTGATCAGCGCATCCCTTTTAGGTAAAATACCATGTAAACCAGCAATACCAGTCCCTCTGACTAAATTTAGCAAGACCGTTTCTATGGCATCATCCTGATGATGTGCAACAGCGATATAGCTATAATTTTCCTGTGTTCTTAATTCTTCAAACCAGCGGTACCTCAAATCTCTGGCGGCCATCTGGGTTGATATTTTATGTTCAGCAGCATACGCTTTAGTGGCGAAATGCGTCACATACAAGGGTACTTCAAGCTGGGAAGCCATTGTACTTACAAAACGCTCGTCTCTTTGTGACTCCTGTGCTCTTAGCCCAAAATTACAATGTGCAATTCCAAATTTAAATCCACCTTGCTTAAAAAGGTGAGCCATGAGCACAGAATCTTTTCCTCCGCTAACCGCTAAAAGAATTCGCTGGTCTGGGTTGAATAAAGAATTCAGGCGGATATAATCCAGGAAATTGTGCAACAGTAACATCTGTCAAAAATAACGATTTGCTGTCAAAAGAAGCAGGAAGAGGTTTTTAAATTCAGCAGACAAACTAAATATCAGATAAATTTCAAACAGGCACCGATAATGGTCGTCAAAAAACTAACTTTGTAAGGTGCGAAAAATTCACATTTCAAGTAAAATAAATACGCTTTTTAACGTTTATGATACCATCATGAACTCCATATACAGTAATCTAACCTTCAGGATTGCAGGTATCCTGCTGTTTTTCTTTTTCCCTTTGTCACTTTCGGCACAGCAGAATGCGATGCAGACGGCACAGCAGAAAACGAAAATCATCCTTCAAAGTTCAGAAAGAAGTAAGATTATTACCAAAACAGATATTACCTATTTAAGAAAACCAGTATTTAAACAGGACAACGCAATTCTTACCTGCGACAGTGCAGTTTTTTATACGTCCAAGAATTACTTCGAAGCATTCAACAACGTACACATCAATCAGGCAGATACGATCAACATTTATTCCGATTTCCTGACTTATGATGGGAATGCAAAACTTGCTCACTTAACGAGTAATGTCCGTTTACTGGACAGAACTTCTGTATTAACAACCAATGTGCTGGATTATGCCATGGCTCCTAAAGTGGGTACTTATGTGAGCGGCGGTAAAATTGTCAATAAGGATGCGACAATTACCAGTAAAAACGGTTACTATTTTGCCAATAGCAGGGATGCTTATTTTCGTTACAATGTGCTGGTTGTGACCGAACAAAGTACGATCAAATCAGATACACTCAGGTATAACACCCTAACCAACTGGGCTTATTTTTATGGCCCCACCAATATCAGAGAGAAAGATGGCGGCAATCTTTATACAGAAAACGGTGCATATAATACAAAAACAACTTATGCTTATTTTGGGAAAAACAACCTGTATACTTCTGGCAGTAAATCACTCAAAGGAGACAGCTTATATTACGACGGACGTGCTGGTTATGGCAAAGCAGTAAGAAATATTGTATTTAAAGATACGATTGATAAAATGCTGATGCATGGTCAGCTGGGCTATTATTATAAAAAGGATCAGCGGACAGTGGTTACTAAAAATGCCTATGCGGGTATGGGAACAAGCGATTCCATCATGGTTAAAGAAGTAAAGCGCCCGGATAGTTTGTGGCTGGGGGCTGATACATTGGAAACACAAATGGTTCTGCAGAAAACTTTAAAGCTGATCAAAGGCCCTGTGATCAAAAAAGATAATGAGTTAGGGGAAGAAAGCAGAGAAGGAAGTAAAGTAGGCAGTAAAAAAGCTAAACCCGGAGATCCCAAAAAGCCGGGTGTTCCTGTGGCTGATAATGGTAAAACCCCTAAAGCACAGCCTTTAAAACTTATTTTAACTGCAAAGGATAGTGTAAAAAGAGATAGTATGCTGAAGGCTAAAGTCCCCATTCAGAAAATTGATTCTATCTTCAGAAAAGCAGCAGAACTGAAAGCAACGGATACCCTGCAGAAAAAGGCAGCGATTGCAAAAATTGATGCAGTAATTAAAAAGGGTATTCCGGTTTTAAGTAAGGAAACGTTAAAAGCAGATAGTTTAAAAGCAGGTTTAAAAGCAGATCCGGCTGTAAAAAAGGTTTCTTCTGTGAAGTCTGCCACAGCCGTTAAAAAAACTAAAGATAGTTTGCCGTTTAACCCGGCAGATACTGTTCTTACACGAAGTATCAAAGCCTATCACCATGTGAATGTTTTCAAGTCCAATATGCAGGCTAAAGCAGACTCTCTGTTTTATACCAGTGCGGATTCAACTTTACGCTGGTACAAAAATCCGATTATCTGGTCGCAAAACTCTCAGCAGACCGGGGATACGATCTATCTGCAACTGAGAAATAAAAAGATAAACTCAGTTCAGATAATCAATAACGCATTTGCAGTGAATGTTGATCCGGTAGATTCTGCGAAATTCAACCAGATCAAAGGCAAAATGATCACTGGCTTCTTTAAAGATGGCACGCTAAACAGCATGTACGTGGATGGTAACGCAGAAAGCGTTTATTTCACAAAAACTGACGATGGCAAGAAATATGATAAAATGAACCAGACGATCAGCAGCAGGATCAAAGTTAATTTCAGGAAAAATGAAATCTCGGATGTTGTCCCGATTAAAGATGTAGAAGGCGCAACTACCCCCGTTGCTGACATTAAACAGGATGTAATTTTAACAGGATTTATCTGGAAACCCGAATTAAGGCCACGTTCAAAAAGAGATATTACCAATCCAAAAATAGTTGCCAAAGTAAAAGCAGGACCTAAACCAGCAGTCAAAGCAGGAGCTAAAGCAGGCGCGAAACCTGGGGCAAAAACACCGGAAAAACCAGCTTCAAAAAGTTTAAAGGATACAGCTATTGATGCACTTAAAGATCAGCTGCCTGGCGGGGCTGGTGATCTCATCAGAAAGGCAGTTAAAGATGTTGATCCTCAAATCCTGAAAAAGACAGCAGATTCACTAAAAAAGACGATTAATCCCTTAGAAGTTATACAGAAGGCACCATCAAAAGTTGCAGATACCGTTCAGAAAATAGTTCCTCAGTTACTGAAAAAAGCAGACTCTCTGTCTAAACAGCCTGTTCTTTTAAAAAAGCAATAAGCTTGCGCATCGCGATTGCGCGGTGACTGATTTTATTCTTCTCTGCCATATCCATTTCAGCAAAAGCCAACTGGTATCCGTCTGGCTGAAAAACAGGATCATAACCGAAGCCATTTTCACCTGTGCGGCTCTCCCGGAGTGTCCCCTGAATTGTGCCTTCAAACAGAAACTCTTTACCATTTTGAATTAAAGAGATTACCGTGATAAAACGTGCAGCACGGTTGTGTTGTCCCTCCATCTTCTGTAAAACCAAATCAAGATTTGCAGCATCACCTCTTTCACCAGCATAACGGGCAGAGTAGATCCCAGGTTCATTATTTAACGCTTCTACTTCCAGACCGCTATCGTCAGCAAAACAATCCAGCTGATAATTTTCAACGACAAACCGGCTCTTTAAACCAGCATTGCCAGCAAAGCTATCTGCTGTTTCCGGAATATCAGTTGTACAGCCAATATCCTGCAGATTCAGAATTTCATACTGGCCCGCTAATAAAGAGCGGATTTCTTTTGTTTTATTTAGATTGTTGGTGGCAAAGACTAATTGTCTGATCATATGGACAGTTTCTTAAGGCTGCCCCACAAAGTTTTCTTTCCCGTCTGATCATCAGCAAGCTGATCCAGGTTTGCGGAAAAAATAAGCTGTGCAGTACCTTGCATGATAATTTCGTTTAAAGGCTGGTCGCCCAAACCAAGATGTAAAGGGGTAACTCCAAAAGCAAAGACCAGCTTACTATTAAAGAAGCTTTTTAATTCTTCAAAACCAGTGTTCGCATAAGCCGCATAATTCAGTAAAGCAAAATCATTCGCAGTCAGTTGAAGTGCTTTCACGATATTCCGCAATAACTCTTTTCCTTTGTCCGTACTCACATCATTGCCAGGATCATTGACCAGGATTAAGATATTTTTCTGATTCTTGCCCAGATATTTGAATACAACAGCTTCAGCTGCGGGAGTTTTAACTTCAGCCACTACAGCGTTAATTACAGGAATTTGCTGTTCCACAACAGGAATTACAACTTCAATAACAGGAGCAGATTTGAGCTCAGGTTGTGCTGCAGAAAGTATTTGATCCTCACTATTGACCAGGTAAATATCTTCCGTAAAAAATAAACGGAGTGCTTCTGCGCTGGTAGTTAACTGTTCACCCATGAATTGTACCTTTTTTGGGAAATATTTTTTGTGTTAAAATTAGTTAAATATCTTATTATAGTGCCTTAATTTATTACTTTTATACCTTAAAAATACCATTTAGACCTTTTGTGAGAAAAATCTGTTTTATTCTTGTTCTCTGTTTTTTCTATTTCAGTACTGTCGCACAAAGCGTAGCTGTAATCAACGGCAGCCCTGTAAGCCAGAAAGAATTTGTATGGGTATATCAGAAACATCGTCCGGGGAATACAAAGCCCACATTAACGGATTTAATTTCGTTTTTAAACATATACATTGATTTTAAGCTGAAAGTTCAGGATGCCCTGGAAGCCGGATTAGATAAAGACAGTACTTTTATTGCTGAAACCAAAAATTATGAGAAGGCCCTGTTAGCTTCAGCACCACCAGAAGCAAAGGACGCTGATTTTTCTCTGGTTATCAATGAATTTAAAGAAGCCCTTTTACTTTTCAATATTTCCGGGAAGAAAATCTGGGATGGATTGGAGAATAATGACAAGCAGATCCATGAATATTATAATGCACATGCTGAGTCCTATCCTTCGATGTCTTATGAAGACAGTAAAAGTGAGGTAGCAGAGGATTATCAGAAGCAACTGGACTGTAAATGGATTACTGCACTGCGCAACAAATATAAAATAACCATTGATCAGCATACCTTAAGCAAACTGATCAGAGAATAGCACAGACAAATCATTGAATAATAGTAAATTTGCAAATAGAATATAATTGAAAATAGTATAATGAAGAAAATTTTATTGATAGCAAGCGGATTACTCTTCTTGTTTTTAAACGTACAATCCCAGACAAAAAGCGTAGATAAGGTGATTGCGGTATTGGGAAGCGATGTGATCCTGTTGTCGGAATTGAACCAGCAATACGTAATGTACCTGAATTCAGGTAATCCTGTGGATGAGAAAGTAAAGTGTTACATCCTTCAACAAATGCTGGTTCAACATTTATTAAAACAACAAGCCAATATTGACTCCGTGATGGTGGACGATAAGCAGGTGGATGATGAGCTGGATAAAAGAATGCGTTATCAGATTCAGCGTGCAGGCGGCCAGGATAAACTGGAAGAATTCCTGAACCGTTCTGTATTACAATATAAAGATGAGCTGAGACCTGATGTTAAAGATCAGCTTCAGGCGAATAAAATGCAGGGAACGATCACTGAGAAAGTGAGTATTACTCCTGTAGAAGTAAGAAAATACTATGATTCTTACAAAAAAGACAGCTTACCGGATATCCCTGCTGAATATGAAGTTGGAGAGATTGTGATTAACCCGGAACTGACAAAATCAGAAAAACAACGTTTCTTTGATAAACTTGATGCGATCAGACTACGTGTTAAAAGCGGAGAAGACTTCGGATTTTTAGCGAAGACTTACTCAGAAGATCCGGGTTCAGCACCAGAAGGTGGTGATTTAGGATTCTTTGACCGTACCATGATGGCTAAAGAATTTACAGCATACGCCTTTAAACTAAAACCAGGAGAAATTTCACCAGTATTTGAAACAGACTTCGGATTTCACGTTTTACAGGTTGTAGAAAGAAGAGGAGAGCAGGTTCACGCCCGTCACATCCTGATTCGTCCGCAAACTACCCCACAGAGTTTAGACCGTGCAAAACTACATGCTGACAGTGTTTACAACAATGTAATTGCTAATAAACTGAGTTTCTCAGCAGCAGCATCTCTTTACTCTTCAAACAAAGAATCTAAATATAACGGAGGTATGCTTTTATTTGCAGATAACGTTACAGCCAGAACAACGTTCATTCCTGCTGACAAATTAGATCCAAAAGTATTCCTTGTGGTGGACACGATGAAAGTTGGTGAAATCTCAAGACCAGTACCATTTACAGCAGCTGACGGAAAAGAAGGCTATAAAATTATCCTTTTAAAATCTAAGATTGCACCACACAAAGGTAACCTCGAACAAGATTACGCTAAGTTCAAAGAAAAGGCTCAGCAACAAAAAATGGATCGCGTAATGAGTGAATGGTTTGAAAAAAGAAGAAAAAGCACTTATATTAGAATCGATCCTGATTACTCTACCTGTGATGAGTTGAAAATCTGGACTAAACCATTACCAGCAGAAACAAAATAATTATGCAGTACACTAACGACAAAGCGGCAGTTGATGCCCTTCACCAATTCTACAAGGATATAAAGAATGAAATTGGTAAAGTCGTTATTGGACAGGATGAAGCTGTTAAATCGGTACTCATCTCTATCCTGAGCAATGGACATTGCTTATTGGTAGGTGTTCCGGGGCTCGCAAAGACACTACTGGTGCAAACCGTGGCAGATGTGCTTGACCTTAACTTTAACAGAATACAATTTACCCCCGATCTGATGCCAGGGGATATCATTGGCTCAGAAATCTTAGGAGAAGACAGGAACTTTAAGTTCATTAAAGGCCCTGTCTTCTCTAATATTGTTCTTGCTGACGAAATCAACAGAACCCCTCCAAAAACCCAGGCTGCCCTTTTGGAAGCCATGCAGGAGAAATCCGTTACCGCAGCAGGCCACAAGCACATTTTACCCAAACCCTTTTTCGTTCTTGCTACCCAGAACCCTATCGAACAAGAAGGTACCTATCCGCTTCCCGAAGCTCAGCTTGACCGTTTCATGTTCAATGTGCTGCTTACTTATCCAACCTTCCAGGAAGAACTTACTATCGTTAAAAACTCTACCGGCAACAACCCCGTTACCCTTAAAAAACTAATTAACGCTGAGCAGATTCAATACTTCCAGCAATTGATCCGTACCATTCCCGTAACTGACAACGTATTGGAATATGCAGTAAAACTAACCGGAAAAACCCGTCCCGGAAATCCATTGGCGACCCCTGAAATTAACCAGTACGTGAACTGGGGAGCAGGCCCGAGAGCCTCTCAATTTCTTATCCTCGGTGCCAAATGCCACGCTGCCATCTCCGGAAAATACTCACCAGACATCGAAGACGTACAAGCCGTTGCAGAAGCCATTCTTCGCCACCGTATCGTAAGAAACTACCGTGCCGAAGCAGAGGGTCTGTCCGTAGAGAAAATCATTCAGAACCTGCTATAAAAGAATTTCCATTACGTTCAAACAAAGATATTTCTCCTGATCAACAGTCAATCAAAACTTGATCAGGTATTCCATAAATAGAGGATTTCTCCAATTAACCTTTTATTCATTTTTCCAACTAATCTTCCCTCACTATTTCTTCACCTTATTTTCCTGTCTATTTCTCCAACCAGTCTTTCTTTCTTTCTTTCTTTCTTTCTTTCTTTCTTTCTTTCTTTCTTTCTCTCACCTCCATGCCCAACTGAAGAGCTGTTATCCAGATTTTTCATTGATTGCGGATTTCCGTCTAGCTAGTCTATCCCGTTTACAACAGGTTATCCCCATAGAAAACAAAAAAACAGGGTGTGTTATTTTCCTGACCTTCGGCTCCTCTTCAGGAGGCGGCCAGTCTGAAAATAGCACACCCTGTTTTTTTGATCCCTCAGGAAATCCCCCTTCCTTAACCCGAGAAACTACTTGACAGGCAATTCCAATCGCCGGAATAAATTGGGATAATCAGTGATGATACCATCAACCCCCAACCCCACCATATACTCCATATCCTTCAAACTATTCACCGTCCACGGTACAACCTTTATCCCCGCCTCATGGCACCGATCCACTAACCCTTTTCCAACCAGCACTGCATACGGACTATAAAAAGTCGGATTAAACCCCAGATCCTTGATATTATTCTCAAAATCCTCCTTCTCATCAATCATCAATGCAGTTCTCACCTTTGGATACTGCTCATGCACATACTGCAGACATCTGATATCAAAAGCCTGTATAATTGCCCTTTTAACCATTTTTTTCTTCACTACCACATCCATCACCAACTGAGAAAACTCTGCAGGTTCAGGATGGAACTCCAGATCACCCTTACGGATAGTTTTGATCTCTATCGCATAATTGGGCTTAGGCAACTTATGCAACTTTACATAAGCCTCTACAGAATCGATCACTTCACTTAACAACGGCTTATAAGCCTTATACTTCTGCTGACCAGGATAACGCTTATGAAACTTGCTCCCTACATCATACTTACGAATCTGATCATAATCCATTTCATACATATTGAACTTCTTCTCGTCCTTCAGCGGAATCTCCTTTCCATCAGGTGTAAGGCTGATCTCATTGTTAAAATAAGGCTCATGAGAAAGCACTACCTGCTTATCCTTTGAAATCACAACATTCATTCCCAGGGTTGTAACCCCTAAATCCAGCGCCCGCAGCATACCACCAATAGTATTTTCAGGCATCAGGCCCCGTGCTCCCCTTTGCCCCTGCTTATCAAAAGTCTGACTATACCCCTGTATACAACATAATATAGCAACTCCAAATAGTAAGTATTTTTTCATCATTCTTTTCTTTAATCATTTAACGGATAAATAGCTTTTATGATACAATACAAGCTGATTTAACCAATAGCCTTTAACATAAAAGGGTTTCTTCCTATCAGTCTAAGATAAGACCGGTACGAAGAAACCCTTTTTATTTGAGAATAAAAAACTTAGCGTTCCGCAGGAACGTAAATCTGCTGAATCAGATTCCAGTTAAAATCAGGCTGACGCTCATAAATGAACACATAATTAAAACTCTCTCTTAAATCTGTTCTGTAATCAATCGTTGCTACACCGTAAGTATAAGCTAAATCTCCGCCCGCTGCCTTATCAGCACCTACAGTTTTTAAGCTCATTTTATCAATCATGCTATTATAAAAAGCGATGATCTTATCTTTTCCAATTACAGGCTCATATCCCGGGAAAATAACTCTTGCATCAGGATTCAGGAAACCACCATAAGCAGCAACCCCATAAGATTTTAAAGTCATGTTCAACGTCTTTTCAGTTGTCAGAATTATATCTTTCCCGGCAGCTAATTGTTTCGGCCCGGCAAATTTTGGTTTGAAGTAATCCTTAGGCTCTACAAAATGAGTTGCAACCGGCTGTAAAGGCTTATGATGCTCCGCGCCTAAATCAAGAACCAGTTCCCATTTGCCATTGATTGCTTTCCATACCGAAAGATATTCACCATAAGCTTTAGTTTCTCCATCCAGCGTGTAACCGCCAGAAGTAAAACCCCAGTCCCCACTGCGCGAAACCTTTGCATAAGCAGGCGCCCAGCTTAGATTTTTATCATCAGGCTGGTTCGCATAGAATGTTTTTGCATCTACCGGATTAGGTCTGAATACCAAAGCACCTTTTGCACTGTAAGCATTGAACGCAGACTTAACCCCATCTTTTGCAGCAGTGGCTGCGAATTCCTCTTCCGCCTTTACTAATGATTTAGTAGTTCCATCAGTACGCTGAGCAGATGCACCTAAGGTAAAAGTTGCAGCCAATAGGGTGCAGATTATTTTATTGATCATGGTTTAGTATATAGTATTAAAAATTTAGTATATAGATTAAAATATAAGGTGTTTTTGATTATAATTTATTCCAGGTAGTGCCCTCTTTGCTATCCTTTAATTGGATACCGATATCCTGAAGACCAATACGTATCTTATCAGAAGTAGCATAGTCCTTGTTCTCTTTTGCGCTCTTTCTGATATCAATAACCATATCCAGTACATCATTTAATTCTGTATTTGAACTTTCCTCATCTTTTAAACCGAAGATATCATATACAAAATCCTGCATCAGCTGTTTCAGTTTATCCAGTTCAGCGGCAGAAATACTACCCTTACCATCATAAACCGTATTGATAATTCTTGCCGCCTCAAACAACTCTGCAATAACTACAGGACTATTAAAATCATCATTCATTGCCTTTACACAATTCAATCTGATCGGTTCGATCTCAAAATCTCCAGTTGCAGCTGGTGTCAGCTTTTCCAGTAAACTTAGAGAATTCATCAGCCTTCTGAATCCTTTTTCTGACGCATCCAATGCATCATTTGAGAAATCCAGCGTACTGCGGTAATGTGCCTGCAGCATAAAAAACTTAACCGTCATCGGGCTGTATCCTTTTGATAACAAAGGATGATCACCAGAAAACAACTGTAACGGCATAAAACCATTACCAGCAGTTTTAGACATTCTGGCGCCATTAACCGTTAACATATTCGTATGCATCCAGTACTTTGCAGGATGTTTATGATAACAAGCCTCAGACTGTGCAATTTCATTGGTATGGTGCGTAGCCGCCAGGTCCATACCACCACCATGAATATCAAATTCCTCACCCAGGTATTTCGCACTCATAGCAGAGCACTCAATATGCCAGCCTGGAAAACCAACACCCCATGGAGACTGCCAGCGCATCAATGTTTCAGGCTTAGCCTTAATCCATAAAGCAAAATCAAGTCTGCCGCGTTTCTCATCCTGCCCGCCCAATTCTCTTGTATTAGCCATCATATCATCCAGATTACGATTAGTTAATACCGTATAATTATAAGTCTGGCTATATTTTTCTACATCAAAATATACTGTTCCATTAGTTTCATAAGCATAACCATTGGCAATGATATCTTTGATCATCTCAATCTGTTCAATAATATGCCCGGTGGCAGTTGGCTCAATACTTGGCGGAAGCGTATTGAACATGCGCAATACATCATGAAAACCCAATGTATATTTCTGCACAATCTCCATCGGCTCCAGCTGCTCCAGCTTTGCTCTTTTCGCAAACTTATCATCACCCTCATCACGGTCACCTTCCAGGTGGCCGGCATCCGTTATATTACGAACATAACGAACTTTAAAACCCATATACTTCAGATATCTGAAGATTAAATCAAAAGAAATGAAAGTACGGCAGTTACCCAGATGCACATCACTGTAAACAGTAGGCCCGCAAACGTACATTCCAACATGATGGCCGTTTAAGGGTTCAAAATTCTCTTTTTTGCGCGTAAGGGTATTGTATAGCTGTAAACCGTTCTCCATTAGTATATATATTTATTTTAGTCCGGGAATATGCAGGACTGAAGATAACAAAGATAAAAATTTGTGAGTATATTAATTGATTCTTAAGTCACTTCTTACAGGGAAATGATCAGATAATCTCGCTTGTATAATCCGGTGGTTAATTACCTTGATTGTCTTTGTTGCGGAGATATAGTCTATCTGGAAATTAGGGAATTTTCCGTTATAAGTACGCCCAAGCCCTGTTCCCTGCTCCACAAAGCTATTATGAAGCGATTTTGTCAATTGTGTCACCGCATAAGAAGCAGGCGTATCATTAAAATCCCCTGCAATCAGGAAAGGTGTTGTACAGGACTTCATATGATCTTTCATTATATCGACCTGTCCGCTTCGTTTAAAAAACGCCGTTCTCAGCATACTCGCGATCCTTTTTGCCGGTAAAATCTCCGTGTCCATTTTCTTCGTTACTTTATCCAGATAATTATAATCCTGCTTATCAAAAGAGATGGACTGCAAGTGAACATTATAAACCCTTACCTTCTCTTTGTTTACCATTACATCCACATAGATACTTGCATTGCCCCCATGATTCGTACTGAAAAGAATACTGCCCTTATTGACGATCGGGTATCTGGAAAAGATAGCCAGACCGGCAGATTCATAATCATTACCAGAAGAAGGTACAAAATAATAGCTGGAAGTTTTCAGGATGTGCTTGAGGCTGTCAGTGATTGCAAATGTTCCTTTACGACGGGTATAATATTCCTGAAAACAGATAATATCAGGATTTTCCTCTTTTACGAGTGCAAGCATCTGCTGCTTGACAGATTCATTGCTCGCTTCTCCATAAGGTTTAAAACTATGCACATTGTAAGTCATCATTCTGACCAGTTCAGGAGCCGATTTCGGGCCGTCACCAGATTCCCCGACAAAACCAACCGTAGCAATCAGCGGATGCCAGCCTATGGCGATGATTGCGGCGGTACCTAAAGCAAATACTATCCTGCCTCTTAATATCCACCAGATCATAAACAACACATTTAAAAGCAGCACAAAAGGATAAGCCAGGCCAAAAAAGGCGATGCGCTGATGCTCTCGCGGATCAAGATTACCTGCTAATATCCCTAGTAAAAGAGCAAAAGCCATAACTATCCCAACCAGCAATGTGATCTTCCCAAAAAATGTAAGCTTCTTTTCTTTCTTCATTAATCCTTACTCGCCTTGAATAAAATCTCTTTTTCTTCCCTGCTTAACTTATCGTAACCTGACTTAGAAACCTTATCCAGCACCGCATCAACCTCTTTCTGGTTGACCTTATTGCCCTTATTCCTGACGCCAGCATTAGGCTTATCATTTCTCACCACCTTTAAAGTCGGTTTACGTTCAAACCAGCTGCTTAAATCATTTCCGCCCTGTAAAAGCTTAATATAAACAAAACCAAACAATGCACCACCCAAATGTGCAAAACTGCCACCCGGATTCTGAGAAGCAATGCTGATCAGGTCAATCACAATATAAGCCATCAGCAAATATTTGAGTTTCACATTTCCGATAAACATCAGGTTCATTGAATAATCCGGAACCAAAGTAGCCGTAGCCACTGCAATAGCCATCACAGAAGCTGAAGAACCGATGATCGTAGCCGCATAAACATGAGGAGCAAAAACAGGGAAAATATTATAAGCCAGTGCATAAATGACTGCACCCATTACGCCACCCGCAAGGTACACCAGGTGGAACTGACGCGGTTTCAGAAAATCTAAAAAGATCCTGCCCATCCAGAACAACCATAACATATTAAACAGGATGTGAAAAATATCATTATGAAAAAACTGATAGGTCAGTATCGTATAAAAGCGGAAAGGAAGTTTAGGCAATGCCGCAGGAAAAGCAACATATTCACTCACATAATCCAAAAACCGGACATTCGTATTACCGGCCAGAAAATACGTAACCCCAAAAAGAGCTACAGCGACGTATACAATCGTGTTGATTCCAATGTAAAAAAACACCGGGTTTCCAGATTGGAAAACTTTATATTTCAGTTCCTCAAGCAGATTCTTCTTAGTCATAATAATCGTAAAATGTATTTTTCTCTTTCCATAACTTCACGAGTATAAACCCTAACAATGCGCCACCCAGGTGTGCATAATGCGCAACAGAGTCTCCCTGAACACTGGCTACTCCCAAACTCAGTTCTATCAAAATATAAACCGGAATGATATACTTAGCTTTCACAGGCACAGGAATAAACATGATATAAAGTTCAGCATTCGGGTAAAGCATGCCAAAAGCAACCAGCAAACCAAATATAGCTCCGGAAGCTCCAACCATAGGGCCAGAATAGATGCCTAAAAAGGTTTGCCCCTGTTCAGCACTTAAACCTCTTAAATTTAAAGAAGCCATTCCCTTCACAATATCAATGGTTACAGCGCCCGGATTAACCGGAGAACCTGTCATTTGATAAACTTCAAAGGCCTGTACACCCCATTGTAAGGCAAGCGCACCCAACCCTGTGATCAGGTAAAAGTTGATAAACCGTTTAGCTCCCCACCTGGTTTCCAATACCGAACCAAAAGAGAACAACGCAAACATATTGAATAAAATATGGGTAAAGTTCCCATGCATAAACATATACGTGATTGGCTGCCAGATCTTAAACAGCGGAGAATCAAAGTAAAATGCACCCAGATAATAACCCAGGTCGATTCCTTTAGACTCAAAAACATATTTAGCTGCAAAAAACAACACATTGATGATCAACAGGTTCTTAACAACTGGAGGTATGTGAATATTATTCATCATTACTTATCAAATTTTCTATCAATTTCTGTCAGTGACATGGTCTGGATTACAGGTCTGCCACTAATACTAAAGTTTGGCGCTTTACACGCAAACAACTGTTCAATCAGCATATTCATCTCCTGCTGACCTAAAACAACGCCACTTTTAATCGCACTGTTTTTGGCCATACTTCTTGCAAGCGCGTCTCTCTTATCCAGCTTTAATTCTTGCTGAGAATTCTTAAACCCTTCTATCAGATGTTCAAAAAGCTGAGTTTCATTAATCTGGTTGCTTCCCAGATCAACAGGAATCCCTTCAATGACCAAAGTATTCTTTCCAAATTCTCTGACCTCAAAGCCCAGGCTCTTGATATCATCCAGCAAACTCTTCGCTAATTCATAATCATTCGGACTTAAGGTAACCGTCTGCGGAAATAAACTTTGCTGTGAAGCACCTTTACGATCTTCCAGATTGATGCTGAAACGTTCGTACAATATCCTTTCGTGTGCGGCCTGCTGATCAATCAGCATTAAACCCGACTTAATCTGCGAAATAATATATTTATTATGCAGCTGCATCAGCTGTTTCTGTATCGGTGCGTATTTATCGTCAGGCCCATTTCCCGGTAATTCCATTTTAACCTGCTCGGTGGGCTTATCCCTGGAAATTTCATATAATGAACCCCAATTCTTAGCTACAGGCTGATGATCTCTGCTACCCGAATTCCTGAATCCTGTCTCTGTACCTTTAAAACCAGTTTCCGTGCCCCTGAAACCAGAAGAACCAGATCCCTTATCCGTACTCTTATCATCAGCAAAAGGATTAAAATCAGGATTAAAACTAATACTTGGCGGAATAATTTCATCCAGATTCTTAGGGCTGATCATTCCGCTAAAAGCTGTTTCCTGATCAAAATCAATCGTCGGACTAATATTAAACCTTCCTAAAGAACGTTTAACCGCAGAGTGTATAATCGCATAAATAGATTTCTCATCCAGGTATTTGATCTCCGTTTTGGTAGGATGTACATTCACATCAATCTTCGCCGGGTCAATATCTATAAAAAGCACATAAAAAGGGAAGTTATCATCTGATAACAAATCTTCATAAGCTTTATTAATCGCGTGGTTCAGATAGTTATCCCTGATGAAACGGTTATTTACAAAAAAGAACTGTTCCCCCCTTGTTTTCTTTGCAAACTGAGGCTTGCCAATAAACCCTTTCAGGTTAATAATGGTTGTATCCTCCTCTACAGGAATTAACCTTTCGTTATAATTATTTCCAAATAAATGGACTATCCGTTGTTTTAAAGCAGATGAAGGCAATCTGAAAATCTCCATCCCATCATGATGCAAACTGAAAGAAATGGCTGGATTAGCCAATGAAACCCTTTGGAATTCATCGATAATATGCCTCATTTCAGCAGGATTGCTCTTTAGAAAATTGCGTCTTGCCGGAGTATTAAAGAATAAGTTCTTAATACATATACTGGTTCCCTGCGGCGTAGCTACAGGTTCCTGTTTAGTGATCGTTGCGCCCTCAATCTCGATCAGCGTACCCAGTTCATCTTCATAACGGCGGGTTCTCATTTCAACCTGCGCAATCGCTGCAATAGATGCCATTGCTTCCCCACGGAAACCCATGGTACGAATAGCAAACAAATCTTCTGCTTTGCGCACTTTTGAAGTTGCATGACGCTCAAAACACATACGTGCATCAGAAACGCTCATTCCACATCCGTTATCGATCACCTGAATAAGTACCTTTCCGGCATCTTTCAAGATCAATTGTATTTTATTCGCCCCCGCATCAATGGCATTTTCCATCAACTCTTTCACAGCCGATGCAGGTCGCTGAACTACCTCTCCGGCAGCAATTTGATTCGCAACACTCTCGGGTAAAAGTTGTATTATATCTGACATTTAGTTCCTTGGTAAAGGTCGCTAATTTAACGAAAATAAGCCTTATACATAAATCTTTTGATTATAAATACCATTTAATGACGAACCCGGTACAAGCTTTTTATATCTTTAGCGTTCTGAATGAACTATAAGCTTTTTATGTACAAAAACAATCTTGTTCAAACTATTACTGTTTGTCTTCTTGCGATATCCACCTTTAGTGCCTGTGCACAAGATCACCAAAAAAATGAGGACCTGTTAAAAGTCAACACTAACATCCTTCAGCATACCGTTTTGCTTAACAATCAGCAGAACATGATTCCGCTGACATCCTTAGAAAAGAAGAATATTGCTTCAGTAAGTCTGGGTTTCAGTTTTCAGAATATATCAGACAGCCTGCTGAATAAATATGCCAAAGTCACTTCTTTCAGCGCTGCAAAATATGGAAATGCGCCTGAGCTCTTAAAGCTGGAAGACGACCTTAAATTCTTCAATACCATTATCATTTCCATTCAGGATCTGGAAACGACCCAACCGAAATATATCAATTTCATCAACTCGCTGGCCAAAACAAAATCTGTTATTATAGCCCTGTACGGTCAGCAAACCAACCTCGTTCCCTTTGACTCCCTGAGCGCCCCGATCATCTGGACTCAGGACAAAAGCATACAATCGGCCACACTAATCCCGCAAATAATTTTCGGAGGAATAGCAGTCAGCAATAAACTAACCCGTAACATCTCAGGAAAACATCTTGCCGGATCAGGTTACACCACAGTCGTTACCCGCTTAAAATATACTGTTCCTGAAGATGCCGGTGTCAATAGTGACAACCTGCGTGAAATTGATCATATTACTGCCGAAGCCATTGCTGCAAGAGCCGCACCGGGCATGGTCGTATTAGTTGCGAAAGATGGTAAAGTCATCTTTAATAAGGCTTACGGAACCCATACTTATGGGGGGGCACCCGACAAAGTTACCGATATATTTGACCTCGCTTCCATTACTAAAATAACCGCGACCACACCTATGGTTATGCGTTTGGTAGAACAGAATAAACTTAAACTAGACACCAATATAGGCGCTTATATTGCCCTGGCAAGACCAACTGCAATGAATGAAATTCCGGTGCGTGATGTAATGCTGCACCAGGCAGGCTTCATCCCTTACATCGCCTTCCATGACGGAGTTAAAGCAACCGATCACAGTCCGGATTCTTCGGAAGCTTACCCGACCAAAGTAGCCGATGGATATTTCATCAGGAAAGACTACTTCAAAGACGTAATGTGGCCACAAATGCTGAATGCCCCGATCAGAACAAGAGGCAAATACGTATACAGCGATATTAGTATGTATGTGATGAAAGATATTGTAGAGCACATTAGCGGAGAGCCCTTAAATGTTTACACCGCAGAAAACTTTTATGCCCCCTTAGGTATGCAAACTGCCGGTTTCCTGCCAAGAAACAGGTTTAGCAGAGATCAGATTATCCCGACAGAAGACGACACTTATTTCAGGAAAACCCTGCTGGTAGGTTATGTCCATGACCAGGGAGCAGCATTGGTAGGTGGCGTTTCAGGACATGCCGGATTATTTGCCAGCACCAATGACATGGCGATCATGTACCAGATGCTGCTCAACAAAGGTACCTACGGCGGTCAGACTTACTTTAAACCCGGAACCGTAGAAAATTTCACTGCACAGCAATCAAACGTGAGCCGCAGAGGGCTGGGATTTGACCGGTGGGACCCGAATCCGGCTAAGAAATATCCTTCATCAACAGCCTCTTCACAAACCTACGGCCACACCGGTTACACTGGTACAGCGGTCTGGGTAGATCCGGCAAGAGGTTTGGTTTACATCTTCCTATCCAACCGCGTTAATCCTTCAGTCACCAATAAACTAGTCAGCATGGGCATCCGCTCCCGCATTCAGGATGTCATAAACCAGGCAATCGATAAAGGAATGGACAAATAAACCAAAAATCTGCAAAAATAAAATCCCTATAAAACAGGGAGATATAAAAATAAACCGCTTTTTTTAGCGCATAGATTTTGTATTCAGGATCAATTTTTCTATAATTGCACCCGGTTAGCGAATAACCGGTACCAGAAGCCTTCTTAGCTCAGCTGGTAGAGCAACTGACTT
Source organism: Pedobacter sp. WC2423 (assembly GCF_040822065.1). Classification (NCBI taxonomy): domain Bacteria; kingdom Pseudomonadati; phylum Bacteroidota; class Sphingobacteriia; order Sphingobacteriales; family Sphingobacteriaceae; genus Pedobacter; species Pedobacter sp. WC2423. The sequence continues at coordinate 4,598,938 of NZ_CP162005.1, read as the reverse complement.
GTAATCAGTAGGTCATTGGTTCGATCCCGATAGAAGGCTCGGAATAACAAAAAAGGGTTCATTTTCATGAACCCTTTTTTTATGCTTAAAATTTCTTATTTCTTCAAGCCTATTTCTCTCAGACGTTCGTCCAGATACTCTCCCGCTGTCATATCAGCATATTGTTTTGGATGTTCCTCATCTACACAAGAATCAAGACTCGTTAAGTCCATATCAGAACGCGGATGTAAGAAGAAAGGTACTGAAAAACGCGAAGTCTTCATCAATTCTCTTGGTGGATTAACCACTCTGTGGGTAGTAGAACGAAGTTTATTATTCGTTAAACGCTGCAACATATCACCAACATTCACAACGATATCTGAATGGTGCGCTCTGATTGGCAACCACTCATTACTGCGTGTTAACACCTCCAGCCCATCAGCACTTGCGCCGATCAGTAAAGTAATCAGGTTAATATCCTCATGTGCGCCTGCGCGGACAGCATCATCAGGTAATGCATCAGGATTTTCGATCGGGAAGTAATGAATACCTCTCAGAATAGAATTTCCGTTATGTACATGTTTATCAAAGTAATCAATTGGTAAGCTTAAATAAGTAGCGATTGCTCTTAACAGATGTTTCCCATTACTTTCCAGCTTTTGATAAACCTCATTTGTTACTTCATTAAATCCCGGAATCTCTTCCAGATACTCATTATCAGGATACTCATATTTAATCGGGTCACCATCAACTACAGTTTGACCAATCTGCCAGAATTCTTTAAGATCTGCTGTTTTAGCACCCTTAGCCGTTTCTTTACCCGGGCTTGTATACCCACGTTGTCCAGCAAGCTCCGGCTTTTCGTATTTCGCTTTCTGATCAGCCGGCAAACGAAAAACCCCTTGAATATTCTGATATAATTTATCAATCAGTTCCTGACTTAAGCCATGGTTGGTAATCGTTACAAAGCCTGAATCGTTGAAGGCTCTGCCAAGTTCGTCAGAAAATTTTTTACGATCGTGTTCTGTTCCGTCAATATAAGAACCAAGATCTAAGGTTGGAATATAAGGTGTAGACATAATATTTCTTTAATGTTTGATTCAAAACTATAAAACAATTGTTAATAAACTCGCCTAATGCAAATTACACCAGAGCATCATACTAATTTACAACAATTTAAGTTATTAACATTCACCAATACCTTCCTTTTTTAATCAAGAATATCAGTTAGCCACATACTTATTAACATATAGTTATCAACTCATATTTTTTAACCTTAACTATCAAATCAGCATGAATATAAACCAAATTTTATCAGTAAACTGTCAATTTAGGATAGCTACAAAACCAGAACCCCTTCACTCCCGTATTTCTAATCATAAATCCATTAAATTTATATTCTAAACACACACAAAATGAAATATCTGGCAATCATAGCGCTCCTGTTTTTCTCTATAAACGGCGCAGACGCACAACAGAAAAAACTACAAAAAGCCGCTTTCGGCATGGGCTGCTTCTGGTGCTCAGAAGCCCTTTTCCAAAAACTCGATGGAGTAACCGCAGTCAGATCCGGCTTTGAAGGAGGCTCCTATCCCAACCCAACCTATGAAGAAGTTTGCTCCGGTACAACCGGACACGCAGAAGTTATTGAATTCAACTATGATCCTGCAAAAATCTCTTATGATGAATTGCTGGAAGTATTCTGGAAAAGCCATGACCCAACAACCTTAAATCGTCAGGGAGCGGATGTTGGCACACAATACCGTTCAGTAGTTTTCTATAACACGCCCGAACAAAAAACAGCAGCAGAACACTACAAAGCACAACTCAATAAAACAAATGCTTACGGAAAACCAGTAGTCACTGAAATTACAAAAGCAGAACCCTTTTACAAAGCAGAAGGATATCACCAGAATTACTTCAATAAAAATGCAGACCAGCCCTACTGCAGGCTTGTCATCCTGCCAAAACTGGAGAAATTGGAAAAAGTCTTTAAAGCGAAGCTTAAACACTAGTCCAACCAATTCTTAGGTTAACCATAACGTTGGTGGAAAAAGCTTCAGAACAAAGCTCCACCACGAGTTGAAACAGTAAAAAAACAGAGCGCCTGTTTTCAGTACATGATTCATTCTTCATGAATTCCAGTACGAAAACAGGCGCTCTGTTTTTTACTGTCCCTTGCAGTACAACTTAACTATAGCCATCTTATTTCTTAAAGAAAAACCATAAAAAAAATTATCTCATTTCGCTAACCTTGTGAGAATGGACTGTGACAAAGACGAATTCAGCTTCCATAGAGATTGGAGTACTTAGCCCCAGCCCGCTTTACAGAGACCGTAACTACTGGAACTACAATGCTCGTATTGACAAGACACCTTCGGAACAAACGGCTGTGCAGCCAGTGAAACAACAAGAAAACAGGAGATTTATAATTAACAAAAAACGGCAACCCCAATCTGGAGGTTGCCGTTTTTTTATCGATGTTCATCAAAGAATCAAGGAATTAAGGAAACTTAACCCCTCTGTATTTAGTCACATCTACAGTTGGAATACTAGAACCATACTGTGAATTGATAGATTTAATAAACTCATTCGCTATGATCGCATAACCAAACGGAGTAAGGTGAATCCCATCTAAAGAGAAAAGATTTCCAGTAATATAGGCTGCACTAACTGCTGCACCGTTCACTACCTTACCCGCTCCATAAACTTTAAGCAAAGCATTTGCATCTACTAAAGCAAGACCCTTTGAAGCCGCCACACTTTTAATCGTTGCATTATAAGAATTTGTATAATCAACAATAACAGCAGCTTCCGCTTTATCTAACACATACTTACTTTCCACCGGATTTCCAGGATGTAAACCATAAGGCAAGCCCGCTGCGTTAGGCTTTCCAATTACGTTTGCAGCCCTTAAAGGAAGCAAAAAGTAATCTTCTGCTGTAGCAGGTCTCGGAGCTCCTGTACCAGGCTGAATAAAGATAGCCTGAACAGTTGGCGCAGAAGCCTGAACCGCTGTTAACAATGCTTTTAAAGTAACTGTTGTGAAATAAGGCGTGCTTAAAACATCAGGTATAGTAGCGACTACACCTTTAGCACCAGTACCGCCAGCTCCACCCTTGATCATTGTGCTTGCAGCAAGATTATACAACTGCGTAAATAACGCTTTATCAGTAGGAAAATCTGATGCAACAGCAGCTCCGCCGGTAGCATAACCTAACACATCATTATTACCTAACCACATACTAAAGAAAGTAAAAGGCTTAGCATTCACAAAACTAAGATATGAAGTTGTATTAGCTGGTGAAGTATTTGGCAACAAACGTTCAAAATAAGGATTTAAATTCCCGTAATAAGTTAGCGTAATGTTGTTTAACCTGATACCCGGTACACCGTAATTGTTCAGATCACCCGCATATTTTGTAAAAAGAGGAACCGTTCCAAAACCCGGAACAGTTGCCGTGCCGATCGCTGCCTGCGCAGGTACATCCGTAATCACCGGATCTCCGGCAGCCGTAAAGCTTGATAATTTTTTATAACCTGATCCGTTTGCCTGGTTTGCATTGAAAAAAGGCATACTGAAAGTACCACCACCAACAGTTTGCATTTGCGTACCAATCATCAATGGAAATGCATTCTGCTGACCTTCCAGATATAATCCGCCATCTGCGAATCCTGAAGTTAAAGAGTTTCCGACTGCAATATATCTTGTAAAATCTGCACTCCCTTTACTGGGCGCTACTGTTTTTAGTTCTGGCTTGCAGGATGCAGCTGTAACAACAGCTACTGCAAGCATACTTCTGAATATAAATTTCGAGTTCATAATGTTTTGCTGAAAGGTGATTACCATTTATAAGATAAAGCAATGCCAGGGATATAAGCAACGGTTTTGAAATCCCCGCTTAAATTGGTTTCTATATTTGTTTCATTTCTTGATTTAATATTTTCATACAAGAAAGATAAATCAATACTGAAACGTTCAGATGCCTTGTAACCTAAACCTGCACTTAGCAGAATACGGTTAGCATCCGGAACCTCTGGTGTTACATACCCTTTTCCAACAGGTGTAAACGCATATGCAGCACCTAATCTTAAAGCTAAACGCTCGGTGGCCATATTTTGAATACCTACACGTAAGGCACCTCCATCATGGTAATTTCTTGGAGAACTCGTGTTTGGAATTCTTGAATTGTTATTATAGTCAAAGGCCAGTACTTTATATTTGCTCCAGTGAACCCAGTTTGCATCCACAGCAATAATTGTTTTCGAAGATGGATAAAACCCTAAACCAATAGAAGATGTTGCTGGTAAAGGCAGATTGGCATTAAATTTTGTAGGGAAACCGCTTTGTAATGCTTCTGGAACCTTGAATATAGCATCTCCGTCTTTTACTTGCGCAGTTACCTGTGAACGGTGCGTTACACCGATCGTTACGCCAGATACAGTTTCTACATAGATACCTGCATTCCAGCCAAAATCATGTGTATGACCTTTAAGCTGCGCAGTGGCTGATGTGCCATCATTTAAAGTAAGTGGTATTCCTCTTTTTAAATCAACTTTTCCATTGGAATAAACAAAACCGGCACCGATACCAATATGATCAGTAATTTTATAACTCAAAGTAGGCTGAACAAAAATAGCCTGCAGATCCAGTGAAGTCACGGTATATTTACCAGTCCAGTTTGGATCCCAGTGTACAGCACCACCAAATGGTACATAAACACCCAGTCCGAAACGAAGTCTGTTATTCGGATTACCAAATACAGCATAAGCAGCTGGTGGTACTGTTAATTTATCTTTAGTATATTCCTTAATGTTTGAACCATTTTCTCTGAAAGCTGCTTTCAAAAAAATTGCACTTCCACCTGCCTGTACCCCATTCTTTTTAAGAAAGGATACCGCGCCAGGGTTAAAAAATACAGCTGCTTCATCTAAAGCAACTCCTGTACCTGCACCGCCCATTGCGGTCTGCTTTTGCCCCTGAAGGTTAACCTGGTAAGATTGCGAGTAGCCCAGAATAGGCACCGCGAGTAAAAAACTTAGTAAAATCTTTTTCATATTTGGTTGGTATTAAATTGACGTTTTGCTTGTTGCTGTAATCATCAGAATTGCTCATTTATTTTATGCAAGCATAACAATTAACGATTTTACTAAAAAAACAAAACTTATCCAAATCTTAAGGGAGATTTCTTTTCATTCATTTAATTCAATATCATCCAAAAGTAAAATCAATCTTGATTTTCATCAAACCTAAATAACATACTTACATTTGTTAACACTGTTATTAATTAGATGTCACAACAGATATATATACTTTAAAATAAAAAATTATGAGCTTAATAGATGCGCTTAAATGGCGGTATGCAACAAAAAAAATGAATGGAGAAAAGGTCCCTCAAGCTAAGGTTGACCAGATTGTTGAAGCTGCCCGTCTTGCACCAACTTCATCTGGCCTTCAGCCATTTAAAGTAATTGTAGTAACAAACGAGGAATTAAAAGCAAAAATCCAGACTATTGCTTTTGGACAGTCTCAAATTGTTGATTCTTCACACCTGCTTATTTTTGCAGCATGGGATAACTATACGGAACAAAATATCAGAGCCGTTTTTGCCCGCACCAATGCTGAACGCGGTCTTCCTGATGAAACTCCATCAGACTATGAAATCCAGTTAAGTTCAAACTATACTACAAGACCTGAAGAAGTAAACTTTAACCACGCTGCCAGACAGGCATATATTGGTTTTGGTGTAGCGCTTACAGAAGCTGCCTTGTTAAAAGTAGATGCAACACCAATGGAAGGATTTAATCCTGCTGAACTGGACGAATTGTTAGGTTTGAGAGAAAAAGGCCTTCGTAGTGTTACCATGCTGCCATTAGGTTACAGAAACGAAAGCGAAGACTGGTTAGTGAACTTGAAAAAAGTACGTACACCAAAAAATGAATTCGTTATCGAATATAACTAAAATAATACCTGTTTAAATTCAAACAGTCAAGGAAAATGAGCCCGGGAAACCAGGCTCATTTTTTTTGCATAAAAAACCAGGGTTTCCGGTATATGGACTTCAGTAAGTACAGTAGTTAACCCCTATATGAATCCACAGTGAGTCCACGTTGAGTCCACCTTTTCCAGGAAATACATGGACTCACCATGGACTCAGCACAGAGCGGATATGGATTCATACATAACTTAACCAGAGCACTACATAGCCTTCCTGTTGACCTTCCTTAAATGTCAAAATATGTTAAAGGTTCCCGAAGGTGATGGAAGCTCCTGCATAATTCAATATATTAGCAAGATTAATCTTGTATCACCCGCAATTCATGAACTACTTTAAAATATCATTTGCATTGTTTATACTTTGCTTTGCTTTAGGATTCCAGGCATCAGCACAACAGGACACCGTTATGCTCAGCAATATTCTTAATAAATCGAAGATCATTGCAGAACAGCACCCAGTAGAAAAAGTCTATCTCCACTTTGATAAACCATATTACAGCGTTGCAGATACCATGTTCTTCAAAGCCTATCTCACTTTTGAACAGAATATTCCTTCGCCACTGAGCAAAGTGGTCTATGTAGATGTGATCAATAGTCAGGATTCACTGGTCAAATCACTCAAATTACCAGTCACCAACAGCGTAGCTTACGGAAGTCTGGAACTTGACATGGTGAATTTTAAACAAGGCAATTATTATGTGAGGGCCTATACAGTATGGATGTTCAATTCCAGCCCGGATTATTTCTTCACTAAAACTATTACGATTGGAGAAGCCATAGACAAGAAATTGATTACCCATTTGACCTATAACAACGTACAAACCGATAAAAGCCAGGTCATCAATGCTCAGATTCAGTTTAAGAATCTCGATAAAGCTATCCTGGCCAATAAACCAGTCAACTGGAGCGTCATGTCAAATTATGAGGTTGTGAGTAAAGGCAGAGGAGTCACAGATCAGAACGGTATTTTAAAAATAAGTATCACCCCTAAGAAAAATGAATTCATCACTAAAGGAGATCTGACTACTGAGCTCAACATGGGCAACCAGGAAGTACTGAACTCTTCTTTTGTACTTAAACCAAAAGCAATCAGCACAGATATCCAATTTTTTCCTGAAGGTGGGGAACTGGTTAAAGGTATCCCGACACAAGTTGCCTTCAAAGCTATTAAACAAGACGGTCTTGGGATTGAAGTCAAAGGAACTATAGCCGATAGCGATGGGAATCAGATTACCGCATTTAATTCTACCCACCTTGGAATGGGCGCTTTCTACCTGAATGCAGAAGGGGGTAAAACTTATAAAGCAACCGTTACTTTCAGCGATGGTTCTAAAAAAGTAGTTGACCTGCCAAAACCAGTTGAATCCGGAATTTCCGTACAGGCGAATACAGCGAATCCGGATATGATCAATTTCAAGATCGTAGCCAGCGATACCTATTTCCAGCAAAATCAAGGTAAAAGTGTTTATTTAATTGCACAAAATGCCGGTCAGGTTTATTATGCAGCACAAACTAAATTACAAACACAGGTAACCGCAGCAAAAATACCAACAGCTAAATTTCCTTCGGGAATTGTTCAGCTTACACTTTTTTCTGCAACAGGCGAACCGATCAGTGAACGTTTAGCCTTCGTAATGCATAAAAATGCCATGAACCTGACTTTAAAATCAGATCTTCCTGCTTATAAAGTCAGACAAAAAGTAAGAATGACGGTTTCTGCCAAAGATTCGACACAGCGCTTAGTAGGGAATTTCTCTCTTAGTGTAACCGATCAGCAGAAAGTTCCGGTAGATGAAACTACAGAAACAACCATATTAAGTTCATTATTACTGACCTCAGATTTGCAGGGTTTCGTAGAGCGTCCAAACTATTACTTCGTAAAAAGTGATGAGAAAAAACGTGCAGAACTTGATATTCTAATGCTGACTCAGGGTTACCGCCGCTTCTCTTACAAAGAAATCATGGCGAACAGGTTTCCTACAAATACTTATCTTCCTGAACAGGGAATGAGTATCACAGGTATCCTGAGAGACAGAACAGGAATGCCAGTCAGAAAAGGAGCATTGCGTTTAACCAGCCCTGGCAGAACGCTTTCTTCAGAAACACTGACTACAAACTCCGGCCTTTTCGCCTTTCCTAACCTGGTTTTCGAAGATGGTGCAGAATTACTGATCAACGCAAAATATAATGCAGCAGGAAGTAACATGATGATTGTTCTGGATAACCCTCCATTTCCGGAAGTGACGAGCAATCCTTACCCGGCTACTGAAGTGATCAATATTGACAGTACACTTTCAGCTTACCTGGATAACAGTAAAAAACAATACAGTAATCTGCGTACGCTTAAGGAAGTGAAAATTACCGGAGCAACGGTTAAAAAACCAAGTCATGCAGACCATACCGCCTTAACAGGATTAAGTATGATGCCAGACCACCTGATTGACGGAGAAAGATTGAGTGGCTGTAATGACCTCTTAACCTGCCTTAAATCTATGGCTATGGGACTTACTTTTGATACGGACAGATTTTTTGTTACCCGTGATTATATGCAGGGTAATAAAAGCACACCAGTACAAGTATTCATTAATGGAAACGCAGTAGATGCGATTAACCTGGGTAGTATTCAGCCTGCGGATGTAGAGTCTATAGAAATTTTCTTAAAGGATCAGCTGGGCCTTGTTTTCAAGAATTACAACTGTAATGGGGTATTGGTAGTGAACACGAAAAAGATTCCTAAGTCAAACATGAGCCTTGCTGACTTAAAGAAAATGATGCCACAAAGCAACATGCTTAAGTTTACCCCTAAAGGATATACGAAAGTCAGAGAGTTTTATGCCCCTAAATACGTGACGCAAACCAGCTCTTATACAGGAAACGATTTAAGGACCACAATTTACTGGAACCCGAAAATCGTAACTAATGCTACTGGTGATACCGTGCTGGAGTTTTATAACGCAGACGGCAAAGGAACCTACAGAGCAGTCATTGAGGGCGTAGATGCAAATGGTAATGTTGGCCGTTATGTATACCGGTATACGGTTAAATAGTATAAGTTAAATCAGCAGCTGGAATTTCTAGCTGTTGATATAACCTTCTAATTGAGAAATGGTCTGCTTTTGATCCTCGATGATGAATTTAACCACATCGCCAATTGAAACCATCCCAATAATCTGATGATCATCCAGGACAGGTAAATGTCTGATGTGTTTGTCCGTCATAATTTCCATACAGCTATCCAGACTGTCATTCGGAGAAACTGTAATCGGGTTGCTCGTCATGACTGCGCTTAAAGGTGTATCTGCAGAAGTTTTTCCCTGGAGAACGATTTTCCTTGCGTAGTCCCGCTCAGTAAATATTCCTGATAACTGACTGCCTTCCAGAATAAGCAGCGCACTGATGTTTTTATCCATCATTACACTTAAGGCATCCAGAACAGATGTTTCTGCCGTAACCGAAAAGATCTGTGCTGATTTAGTGCTGAGTAGTTGTTTTACGGTTTTCATAACATATTAAGAGTTAGCTAATTAAATTTACTAAAAAATATCCAGAAGCTAACTCTTTATTATTTGCCTATTTTTTCTCCGATTGACACTGCAATCCTTCTTCAGTCATTACCCCTTCATACCTATCGTCTACAAAATTTTCCTCATCACATTCCCAAAGTGAATAGCCATTCAGGTAACGATCCAGGTTTTTATTGATCCGGAGTTTAGTGCCTACCGGAAGTTTAATCAGCAGTTCAACACGCTGATCTCTCCAGTATTCATGTTTTTTGAGATGTACTTCAGGGCCAAATTTCAACAAGGAGTCCTGCTGTGCAAAGTCGTAACGGATGTTTTTAGCGTGGTTTAACGCGATCGCGAAATCCCGTCCTTGTGAACTGTAACTCTGGATCAGCACAGGCACGCTCCCTTCACTTTTCTCTATTCTGATCGATACATTTCTGGGCGAAGCAGAGGATCTTTCAGGGTCTTTCTGAATAATTTTCCCAATAAAATCAGTTGAATTTAAACGATATTGTAAACTATCTTCTTTACTGAAAAACATTGTCTTATCAACTTCCAGTGTATAAACGGGATAAGCTTTTAATGGCAAAGTCTGCGTAAAATTAGCTTGTTCTTTAAATTCTGTACCTGTTTTTGCGATAAAGAAAATCCCAACCGAAAGTGCACATAACCAGATCAAAAGCAGACCGTAAGATAACATCTGATGAACAGGACGGCTATTAAATGCAACTCTTACCGAAAGCAAAATCACCCCCAATAAAGGGATCGCTATGGTAAAGAAAGCAGCTATACTGAAAATGGTCAGGTAAGATCCGTTCACAATATTAAAAGGGAATACTTGTACGGCTCCTGAATACCACACACCAAGAATGGAAGCCAGTGCCACAAAATCACTCAATAGAAGTACTGAACCAATCAGCATTAAGATGATCGCGATGAACTTAAAAATAACCTTTCCAGAACCCTGTAAAAATGTTCCTAAAACAGTAATGAACTCTGTAATAAAGGTTCCGGAATGTTTAACGAAAGGACGCAGGTGCTCATTCGCATGCTTCAGGTTATCTTTTAAACTGGAAAGCTCTTCCTCAAAATTTCTTTTAAATCCCTGAAGGTTTGCAGCCTCCCCTTTCATGGCCATACGTTCTGCTCTGGTAGAAGCTATAGGGATTGCAATCCATAAAACCAGGTAAGCAACCAAACCTGAACCACCTAACATCACTGATAAAGCGGCTACAATACGGATAATACTAACATCCATATTCAGGTAATGACTTAATCCAGCACACACACCTGCCACCATCGCGTCTTCTGTGTCTCTGTAAATTTTCCGCTCTGCAAATGTGGAAGAATAAGCATGATTATAAGCTGCTGCTGGTTCTTCATCAGACTGCTCTTCGAAATCTTTAACAGACCCCATTAAACCAATCACAACCTGTACATCTTCCAGTTCTATAACTTGTTTCTGCTGTGTATGCAGAATTTCCGTGAACATTTCTGCAATGCGGTTCTCAATATCAGAAACGATTTCAAAATCGTCTGCACTTTTGCCGAAGTGCTGTTTAACCTCAATCAGGTAAGCAGTGAGCAGTTCATAGGCATCTTCCTCGATGTGAATGATGGAATTGCCAATATTTATGTTGAGTGTCTTCTTCATGGTTTAAGGGTTAGTTTGGTTCTTTGATTTTGCAATAGCGAATGATAACTCTTGCCAGGTTACATCCAGTTGGGACAGCATTGCAGTGCCCAAAGGAGTAAGCGTATAATATTTACGGGGAGGTCCTGAAGTCGATTCTACCCAGTTATAACTGAGTAGTCCGTTATTTTTTAAACGGGTCAATAAAGGGTAAAGCGTCCCCTCTACCACCAGTAATTTGGCTGACTTTAATTCAGCGATGATATCAGAGGCATAAATCTCTCCTCTCGATATAATCAGGAGCACACAATATTCCAGTATGCCCTTCCGCATTTGCGTTTGTGTATTTTCTGCTATCATAATTCAAAGTTATGTGTTTTATATAGTAATATGCAATACATAGTACTGTATAAAAAGCATAAAAAAATATAACAGCCTGATTTAAAGGTGAATAATTTTAATAAAATATTTTGAAAGAATCTTTTTTGAAGATTAAACGCGTCCGCCAGCCAGGTTACTGATAAAAAACCACCAGACAATAATGCAGGGAATCAGGATGATTGCTGCACCAACCAGCCAGATCCATCTTCGGGAAGCAATGGCAATCAGCACGCAAATAACAAGGTAAAGACCTATCAGGATAGTTTCTGCAACACTGCTAAACCATAGCGTAGCAGCTATGCCCACAACGATAAGAATTGCATTGAGCTTAAGCACATCCCTAGTTGACATAGCCGGCTGATCGGCTCCTTTAAACACATAGGGATAGGCAATAGCACAGCCAATCAGAAAGACAACAAAAAAAATAATAACCGGTATTGAGATCATAAAATAGCAGATTGGGTACTTCAAATATACGGCTAAATCGAAAACAAAGATTTCAAGACAAAGAATGTTTGCTAATTAGTACACACACAACTCTTTGCATGTGCTATAACACGACAAAATCATACATGATCTGCAAAATAAAAATGCCTTGTCAACAGAAAGAAATAATTATCAACATTTTAATGCAATTCAGTTTTTTGGCGCAGGGTTTGTTTTAAGCTAAACATCATTGCATCATTAAATACCTCTGCTTATGCTCATTAAATTAAATCTGATTACTCATGCCTTTGCCAGGTCAGAGCGCGAGAAACAAGAAAAAGCACTTACCCAGCAACAATGGGTTACAGTTGACAGAATAGTGATGTTAATTTTGTTCCTTGGCGTAATTGCCGGAGCAATTATATTCTCTTAAATAAGAATCTAAATAATATATTAATTTTTTAGCGTTCATTGCTATGAACGCTTTTTTTATGTTTATAACAGCAGCGTATCAATGCGGTGTGCCATTACCCTTTCCTGTATCGGTGACCAGGAATAAATCGTGAAATGTCCGTCCTGCGAGGCTACTAATGCGATTGCATCATTCTGATCCTGTATAAACTGCGCAGCAGAAAGGTGACGTGTCCCCCCTACCTTAGCCGGATGCATCACAACCGCTCCACCACCAGCAATAGGTTCTATAAATGATAATTCTTCTATCAGGTCTTTACCTTTTGCGCGGCCAATCTTAGCCCCGAATGCCAAAAGTTCATAGTCAGCACTGATCACCGTTGCCCCATCTATAGCGGTTAAACCTGCCAGATGCTCTACCTCTCTTTTCAACACGGTTTGCCAAAAAATCTGGCTCGCTTGTTTCCGGTCCTGTTTCAGTAAATTAGATAATCCGCAAAATGCAGGTTGTATCGCATATTGAATTGGTTTGATAATCGATTGCAGCCAGTTTTTGGTTCCGCTGGGCACAACCAGTAAAGTTCCGCCGCGCTGATGAGACCGCATAGACACAGCCAGCTGAATCAGCACATTCACCGTATCATTCCAATAAGAAGGCGCGGTAAGATCCAGTAGTGACAATAACATAGGCGGACAATCCGGATGCCTTGCGCTGTTCACATCAACGATCTTAATCTGATCGCCTTTAAGGACAGCTATATTGGTAAACTTTCCAAACCCATAGATTCTGCGGTGCTTAATCACCAGCAGTGCAGGTTCAGAGACATCTAATACGAAACAAAAATTAGGGATACTGGTGGTCGTCCCCCAGATATAAAGTTCTCCATCTTCCTGCCATACACCGATATGAATACCAGCGCGTTCCACACCTGGTGCAATCTTGGTTAAGATGGTCGGGTTAAGTGGCAAACGATTTTTAAACAGCAATGGGCTGCCTCCTTGTGCAGGCGGCACAAAAGCCAGTGATATTTTTGGAGAATGACCTTCTTCTTTACGGATACTGGCCCAAAAGGTAGCATCAATAATCGCCTCAACAATCTCTGCCGAAGGCAAAGGAGCAAGATCTTCCTCTCCACTTTCCCTCGCCGCAGCAAGATGCTGCGCAAAGATGGCTTCAACTTTAGGAGCGATAATTTGAGCTGCCTGATAAGTGGGTTTATAGATCATGGCTTAAAGTTAAGATATTAAATTATTTTTTCCATCGCTTTTTACTCCATTCCAGCTGCTCTTCTGCTGATAAAAAAGTCCAGGCCACAAAACGACTTTGTTTCTGCCCCTGAGCCATTTCTACAGTTCTGACACCTTTAACATCCACCTTATCCAGTGCATAATAAACAGTCGATAAATGCGCGCTTTTTGACACTAAAGTAGTAAACCAGGCGCACTGTTGAGCGATTTGTGCGCTTTCTTCAATCATCCTGCGGATAAACTCTACTTCACCGCCTTTACACCATAATTCAGAGCTTTGGCCACCAAAATTAAGGACTACTTCTTTTCCTTTTTGTTTGCCCAGGTTACGCACTTTACGCTGACTGCCCATTTGTGCTTCTTCGGCCGAAGCATGAAAAGGCGGATTGCATAAAGTCAGGTCAAAGAGTTCTCCGGGTTTGACTATGCCTTTAAAGATACTGGAACCAGAATTCTGCAATCTGAAAGTTAAATCCTTAGCCAGCGGTGGGTTAATTGCAGCAATATTCTCTGCCGAACTGATCGCGCGCTTGTCTACATCTGAGCCCACAAATGACCAGCCGTATTCCTGATGGCCGATAATCGGATAAACACAGTTTGCACCAACACCAATGTCCAATACTTTAACTGAATTTCCTTCAGGGATTTCATTTCCATTAGTCAGGGCCAGTAAATCTGCCAGGTAATGGATATAATCTGCTCTGCCGGGAATTGGCGGACATAAATAGTTTTCAGGAATATCCCAATCAGTTAATCCATAAAAATAGATTAACAAGGCCCTATTCAAAGTTTTTACCGCCTCAGGATTTGAAAAATCAACAGATTGATCACCATAAGGGTTAATAAACACAAATTGCTCCAGTTGCGGACAACTGTTAATTAATTGTGGAAAATCATACCTTGAACGGTGTAGATTTCGGGGATGCAGTACTTGTTTTTCAACGGACATAATTTAACGCTTACCTCAAAGGTAAGCGTTAATTGATATACATAGGGGATTTCCTGCCGTAAAACCTTAAATAACTGCTAAGATTTAACTACTGGCGCCAGGAATTCTGAAGAAAGCGCAGCTGCATTTAACATGAAATTATGCAGTTCATAGTTTTTAATGAATGGCTTTAACAATTCACTACCAGGGCCGAACATGGTGAGTTCTACATAGTCTGCGGTATGGTTCATTCCTGCCCATTGTACCAGCGTATATTTTGCCTGAATCTTTGCCAGTTCATTAAATGGCAGGTTGGCGGCATTGTATAATTCACCAGGAATGATATCAGAAAAGTGCGCCAGTAATTGTTTCGCTTCGGCAGAACTAATTCCAATACCTGTTCCGGCTTCAATTAATTCAGCAACATTTTTTTCACTTGATGAATTGTTCAGCTGGTTTAAAATCCATTCGTTGCTGTGTTTGAAATGTTGAATCCGGTCAAAGTCTTTGTTGCTGTCTCCATAGAATAAACCTGGATTTGCATTGCCATGATCTGTAGTAATAATCACCAGCGTTTCACCGTCTTTCTCTGCAAATTCAATAGCCTGTCCTACGGCTTCATCAAAGGCCAGCTGGTCAAAAATCAATCCTCCGGTATCATTACCGTGTGCTGCCCAGTCTACTTTTCCACCTTCTACCTGCAAGGCAAACCCTTTCGGATTATCCTTCATCATTGAAATAGCTTTATTCATCATTTCGGCCAGTGAAGGTGTGCTTTTCATCAGCTCAGGAGAGTTTTTCCGGTCCAATTCATAAGGTAAACCATCTGGTGCAAAAATACCTATTACCGGACCTGAGTTTTTAAGGCCCATCATCTCGTCTCTGTTTTGGGCAACTTTAAAGCCCTGAGACTGGAACTGAGGAATAATACTTCCACCTTTTCTTTCGCATCGAAATGTTGTGCGCCACCGCCCAGCATGACATCGAACTTTAGTTTCAGATACATTTCCGCGATTTCATCCTGTCCGTCGCGGCTGTCTATATTGACACAGAATCCTGCTGGTGTGGCATGCGTAATTGGTACTGTAGTTACACAGCCAACTTTTTTACCACTTTGTTTAAATTTCTGCAAAATTGGCTGTGGCATTTCTCCTTTCGGGCCCACATTTAATGATCCGTTTTTAACACGCATCCCCCCGCCCCACGAAGAGCTCGCAGCCGCAGAATCCGTAACCAGTGAACTTGCTGAGGCAGTATCCATCAGGGCACGGGTAACTTTTGAATCTTTATATAATTGTATCCAGTTTGTACTTTTACCAAAGGTGCGGTTTGCATAAAGATCTGCCATATTTAAAGTCCCGATACTCATTCCATCGCTGACCAGCATAATAATATTCTTTGCTTTTTTAGCAAATGGTTTGGATTGGGCCAGCAAATCTGCTGGTGATAAAAAAGGTAAGCCTATTCCGGCTAATAAACCTCCTTTTAAAAGTGATCTTCTGTTCATGTGTGTGTGCAATTAGTAGCCCCAAAAATATCTTTCGGCTGTGCGCTTAACTTGAACCTGACATTACCATATTGTTAATAAAACAAAAACCGCCTGTTTCTTTTAAAAAACAGGCGGTTTCATTTTAAAATGGGTTGATTAGTGATTTGTCCGGACAGCACCGCCTTCTGCACCATGACCACGTCTGGCACAGTACAATCCAAAAATCAGGATATATAGATAACATAATGCCGGTAGAATGAATGAAGTTTGAATGCCCATTGAATCGGCAATGCTACCTTGGACCAGTGGCAATAAAGCACCGCCTAAAATCGCCATCACCAGTAAAGAAGAACCTTGACTCACATATTTTCCCAATCCTGAAATCGACAGAGTATAGATATTGGAGAACATAATAGAGTTAAATAACCCGATTCCTAAAATAGGATATAAAGCCATGTTACCCTTGCTGAAAATAGAAACAAGCAATAAGGCGATGTTTACCGCTGCAAAAATTACCAGTGTACGTGCCGGAGCAGATTTACCGATAACAAAAGCCACGATATTCAACACAATAAAGACGATAAAGAAACTGGTTTGCGCAAAAGTCAGGTCAACAATACTGAAGACTAATAAATAAACAGCAGCAGCGGCAAGAACCATATAAATAAACTTTTTGGTTTGCGGCAATTCACTTAAAGAAATCGCTCCCAGGAATCTCCCGATCATTGCTCCTCCCCAGTACAGGGCAAGATAATTTTTGCTGACTACTTCTGTCAGGTTAGTTACATCTGGTTGCTCCATAAAAGCAATCAGTAAACTTCCGATACCTACTTCAGCACCTACGTAACAGAAAATCCCGAAAATCCCCATTTTTAGTTGTGGGAATTTCAAAGCCCCCAAGCCTCTTTCTGAAGATTCTTCACTACTGAAAGATGGAAGTTTAACGCGGCTGATGATCAGTGCAAGCACCACCAGGATTCCTGCAAAAATCAGGTAAGGGATACGGGTAGAATCTGCTGAAGCAGTACCATTTTTTTCCAGGAACAGGGTAAATATTAAATGACCACCAAGAATTGGGGCAATCGTTGTTCCGAACGAGTTAAAGGCCTGAGTGAGGTTTAAACGGCTGGAAGCACTTTCTTCCGGCCCTAATAGCGTTACATAGGCATTTGCTGTAATCTGCAGGATGGTAAACCCCAGGCCCAGTACAAATAAGGCAGCTAAAAAGACGCCATAAATAGACAGGGTTGCTGCGGGATAGAATAAGCAGCAGCCGACAGCGGAAAGCAATACACCTGCAATAATTCCTTTTTTATAACCGACTTTGTTCACCGGATCTCCGTTAAAGTAGGAGATCAGGAAGTAAATTAATGAGCCGATAAAATAAGCACCAAAAAAGGCGAACTGTACCAGCATTGACTGTTGAAAGTTTAAGTTAAACTGCACTTTTAGGTGCGGGATTAAAATATCATTCATACAGGTAATAAATCCCCACATAAAGAAAAGGAGCGTCATGGTAATAAGCGGGATAATAGAACTATTTTTTTTAACGGGGGCAGTGGTTTCCATGTTTGATTAAATCTGAATTGTTAAAGCGAAAAGGCCTTGTTTAATAGCTCCTAAATCGAATCAGCAAATAAAGGAAAATAAACTGTTTCTGGAATAAGAAATTGTGTTGATTAGGTAAAAATAACGATGCAAGCGGGTATTAAAGTCAAATATTAGTTTTTCTTTATAAGTTTGATGATAAGCTGATGCTATGCGAAGATTAATCAAGAGTTTTGGATATGCGTTATCCGGGATTGCTTATACGGTAAAAACGCAAATGAACTTTCAAATCCACCTGCTGGCTATGGTAGTGGTTGGAATTGCAGGATGGTATTTGCAATTATCTGGCAGTGAGTGGCTATGGATTGTTTTAGCGATTGGTCTTGTTTTAGTTGCCGAACTTTTAAATACAGCAATTGAGTTATTGGTTGACCTGGTTTCGCCGGATTTTAATGTTCAGGCTGGAAAAGTAAAGGACGTGGCTGCAGGAGCTGTCATGGTTGCGGCTTTGATTTCTGTAATTATTGCAGCTATTATTTTTATCCCAAAATTAATCTGATATGCTCCACAAAACCCGTGGAATAGTTTTAAAAACAACTTTATACAGCGAAAGCAGTGTAGTGGTACAAATATTTACGGCTAAATTCGGCATTCAGTCTTATATGGTCAATGGGGTCAAGAAGCCAAAGGCGAAGATCCGTATGAATATGCTGCAGGCACTTCATCTGGTCGATATGGTAGTTTACCACAAAATAAATTCCAGCATCCAGCGGATTTCTGAACTCAGACCTTCTCCTGTATTCCGGACTATTCCTTATGACATTATCAAAAGCACCATCGTTATGTTCCTGAATGAAGTGCTTTATAAAAGTATACGTCAGCAGCATGCGGATGAAAATATTTTTGATTACATTTTTAATGCAGTTTCCTGGTTTGATGAAACGGATGCGGCGAGTGCGAACTTCCATCTTGCTTTTTTGTTGAAGTTATCTCGGTTTTTAGGTTTTGCACCAAGTACAGAGACTAAAAGTGATCAGAGTTATTTCGATTTACAAGAAGGTGAATTCAAGTCTTTACCTCCTGTTCATCCCTATTTTATAGAAAAAACAGCAGCAGAATTATTTATTTCTTTGTTCACGACTCCTTTTGAAAAATTAAATGAAATAAAAATAGACAATGCGACAAGAAGACTTGTTCTTGATAAAATACTGATATACTACACCTTACATACCGCTTCTTTTGGCGAAATAAAATCTCACCAGGTATTGGAAGAGATCTTGTCTTAAAAATATTAAAAAAGTTTTGGAGTTTTAGTTTAGAGGTGTATATTTGCACTCCCAACAACGAAGAAGGTTATTCAAATAGCAGAAACGACGAGGGAAGAACCAAGGGGAGATTAGCTCAGCTGGTTCAGAGCACCTGCCTTACAAGCAGGGGGTCACTGGTTCGAACCCAGTATCTCCCACCAATAAAAAAGCCCGCCAGGCTGTTACATGGCAAGAACCAAAGGGAGATTAGCTCAGCTGGTTCAGAGCACCTGCCTTACAAGCAGGGGGTCACTGGTTCGAACCCAGTATCTCCCACTTCAAAAAGCCTTTCAGTAATACTGAGAGGCTTTTTTTTGTATAAATTGGTTTTTTATTCAACAGGATTTACTGGGCAGCAGAAGTCACCTGGTTATAATCTTTAAGTATCGTATTTAAGAAATCCAGTTCATGCATCCCCGCGGGTAAACTCACCCCCAGACGTGCCTTGATCTTATCGGCCATCGCATAAACCAGTTCATAATGTGCAGTCTGATAATAAGTTGTCAACACTTCGTGGATCAGCTCAGCTTCCTGATCATTGAGCAGGTAAACGCTGGTGAAAACAGGTATATATTCTTCTGCTTCGGGTGCAAAAGCAATTTGTTCGAGTGTGGTACGTCCAATAGTCCTGATCACTGTAGTTCCTGCAACCAGATCTCCAATTCTTTGTTTATTTTCGGATAAAGCGACACAAAGCAAGCCCCCTATTTGTCCAGTCAGCCAAAAATCAACCAATCTGAATAACCAGCGGATAAAGTACTGGCCAATACCGGCTTGTCCGCCATCAAGGCTAATCACTTTAATTTTCATTAACTTTTTTCCGGGACTCTGACCGCTGAAGAAAATTTCAAAGATCAGGTCATAGAAAACAAAGGCTATTCCATAAAGCACAAACACAACAATAGAAACAACATTAGCTCTGGGCACTGAGATTACCCCGATAAAAAATACAAGCAATAAAAATACTGCGAGCAGCACACCAAAATCTATCATTCTTGCCGCTATACGTTCGCCTAAACCAGCAACAGGATAGTCAATATCCACATGCTGAGTGGTGTTTACCTTTATTGTTTCCATAAAAAACAAATATAATATTGATATTTAATTAATTCTTGCAAAATCACTTTTTGTCAGTATTTTAACCGAAAATTAGATTCGCTATGAGGGAGGCCTTGTTCGTTAAACAGAATTCCGAAAAATGGAAGGCCTATGCGCATTCACCTGCAACTCATCCGGATGAAATTGCAGACCGCTTTATAGATATCACAAATGATCTCTCTTATGCTAAAACATTCTACCCCAAATCTAAAACAACCAGTTATCTGAATGGATTGGCTTCCACGCTGCACCAGTCTATTTATAAGAATAAAAAAGAAGATAAAAACAGGTTTATTAATTTCTGGAAGTTTGAACTGCCTGTACTGTTTTATACTTACCGGATGCAATTGTTATATGCTTTCCTGTTTTTTACAATTTCAGCTGCTATAGGTGTTCTTTCAGCAAAATATGACGATCAGTTTATCAGGCTGATCTTAGGTGACAGCTATGTAAATATGACGAATGAGAACATCGCTAAAGGCGATCCTTTTGGCGTATACAAGCAGACTTCAGAATTCCCCATGTTCTTCTCTATTGCAGCAAATAATATTTATGTATCGCTATTGATGTTTGTAAGCGGTATATTTTTATCCATTGGCCCGATTTTCTACCTGCTGCAAAACGGGATTATGCTGGGTTCTTTTGAATATTATTTTTTCAGCAGAGGCCTGGGCATAGAATCCATCTTAGTGATCTGGATTCATGGTACTTTAGAAATTTCGGCTATCATTATTGCAGGGGCTGCCGGCCTGGTCCTAGGGCATGGCCTGCTTTTCCCAAAAACATATACACGCTTTCAAGCCTTTAAGCAAAGTGCTAAGGATGGCACCAAAATCGCATTGGGCATTGTCCCGATTTTGCTGGTTGCCGCCTTTTTTGAAGGCTTTATTACCCGTCATACCGGAATGCCGTTGTGGCTGAGTACAGGTATTTTAGGCCTGTCGCTTATTTTTATCATCTGGTATGTCATTCTGTATCCATTAACTCTTTCCAAACGTAATCATCCACACCAAAATGTCTGAAAAAGTAGAATTCAAAAAGCTCCGTGAATTTGGAGATATTATTAACGATACAGTCCGGTTCTTCAAAGAGAATTTCAAACCCTTATTAAAAGTCTTCGTCTATTTCTGTGGGATATTCATTGTAACGGGAATGATTGCAGCAATTTTCCAGCAGATAGGTATGCAGCGTGACATCAGAAATATGGATGTGCTAAGTACTTATGGCAGAGTAGCAAGCCTGTTCTCTATTACTTATTTCTTTGTCGTGCTGATCGGAATACTAGGTTACACGGCTTTAAATGTTTCTATGCTCAGCTTTATCGCTTTATACATAGAGAAAGGAAATGTTGCCCCAACTGTAGAAGAAGTATGGAGTTATTTCAAGTATTACTTTCTCCGGGTATTTGGGAGTAATTTCCTGCTTGGTCTGCTCCTGGTTGTCAGTTTTGCCCTCTGTCTGATTCCTGGTATTTATATGTTTCCTGCCATTTCACTGATGACTCCAATCATGATTTTTGAAAATGCAAGCCTGGGCTATTCCTTCAGCCAGTCTTTCAAGTTATTAAAAGAACAATGGTGGGTTACAGCAGCTACAATATTTATCCTTTGGGTGATTACTTCTGCCACAACTTCTATGGCCTCTTTACCTGCTATTATTTTAACCATGGTGAGTACGCTGACTCACGGTCCTAAAGGCCTGAGCGATACTGTAATTATCATTTCTACGGTTATTCAGTATCTCTGCCAGGTTTTTATGATCATTCCCATTATAGGTATTTCTCTTTGCTATTTTAATCTTTCTGAACGCAAGAACAGTACTGGTTTGATGGATCGTATTCAAAAAATGGGACAACAGGAAAACCTCATCCCTGATCAAGAAGAATATTAACATGTTAAAATACCTGTCCGCTTTTCTTTTTGTATTCACTGCACAGTTTTTTCCTGTTCAGGCAAAGCAGTCTGTCCGGACTAAGCTGACTGTACAGGCGGAAACTACTCAAACTGTACCTTCGAAAGTAAAACTACTCAGGAGTGACAGCAGTAAAATACAACTCAGAAATTTTGATGCGCAAAAGCTGAAAACTTACAGTCAGCAAACGGATTTTAAATATGACCAGCCAGCACCAGTTGATTCGGGTTTATGGGACCGGTTCTGGGCATGGTTCTGGAGAAAGCTGTCAGGCATTGCAAGAATCAACTATTCAGTAAATTTCGTCAGGTATATTATCATCTCAGCTTTCATAGCGTTAATTGTCTTTGGAGTAATTAAATTCACAGGTGTCGATTTTAAACTCTTTATGGGCAAATCGAAAGCGATAGCTATCCCTTATGCAGAGTCTGCCGATAATATTCACGAAATAGACTTTAACACGGAAATAGATCAGGCCATTCAAAATGCCAATTACAGACTTGCAGTAAGGTTAATGTACCTGCTTTCCCTGAAAAAGCTGAACAGCAGAAATCTGATTAACTGGCAGCCCGAAAAGA
The DNA here is from genome assembly GCF_040822065.1 of Pedobacter sp. WC2423. Taxonomy (NCBI): domain Bacteria; kingdom Pseudomonadati; phylum Bacteroidota; class Sphingobacteriia; order Sphingobacteriales; family Sphingobacteriaceae; genus Pedobacter; species Pedobacter sp. WC2423. The sequence continues at coordinate 4,576,497 of NZ_CP162005.1, read as the reverse complement.
CCAATCAAACTTATATCAGAGAAATTACTGATCCGCAGCAAAGAGCACAATTCAGCTTACTGACCACGCAGTTTGAATATATCTGGTATGGTGATTTTTTTATTGATCAGGAAAACTTTAAGCAAGTACGAAATAGTTATGATCAGTTTAATACAGCTTTGCGATGAAAGGAATGAAATTATATCTGATTGGCAGTGCCGCGGTACTAATTTTATACCTGGTTGCACAATATTATAAGCCAAAACCAACTGACTGGAACCCCACTTATCTCAAAGAAGATAAAATTCCTTACGGACTTTATGTTTTAAACCAGGAAAAGGAAAGTATTTTTCCGGGTGTACAATTTAAAACCAGCAGACTGCCTGTATATAATACATTAAAGAATCAGCATTATCAAAAAGCCAATTATCTTTTTATAGCCGGCAGTCTTAAATTTGATAAGCTCGATTATCAGGAGCTGGTGAAATTTATGCATGCAGGAAACCAGGTATTCATTGCAGCTTTTAATCTTGGAAAGCTCCTGAATGACACCCTTAAACTAGAAACAAACATAAATTTATCTGCCAAAATAAAACCTGATTCCATCAATTTTGTAAACCCTGCGCTGAAAGCAAAAAGTGGTTATGTTTTTGACAAGGGGCTGGGAAATCAGTATTTCACAGCTGTTGACACTTCCCGCTGTACAGTTTTGGGAAGGAACAGCGGTGGAGAAGTGAATTTTGTAAAATATACTTTTGGTAAAGGCGCACTGTATGTATTGCCTGATCCACAACTATTCACTAATTATAGTTTACTCCAGCCTGGGGGTGCCGCTTATGCTGCTAAAGCACTTTCTTACCTGCAAACCGGTGAAACACTGATCTGGGATGAAAACAACACAAAGGGTAATGCAGAAAGCGGCTCTATTTTAAGGGTCTTTTTCAAACATGATCAGTTACGCTGGTCTTATTGCCTGGCGCTGGCCGGTTTACTGGTCTTTGTCTTATTTGAAATGAAACGCAGACAGCGGATTATTCCTGTTTTACTGCCTTTAAAGAATTCCTCTGCTGAATTTGTGACCGTGGTTGGAAAGGTATATTATCAGCAGCGTGACCATAGTGATATTGCACAAAAGAAAATCAATTATTTTTTAGAATATGTCCGGTTAACCTACCGCCTGAAAACTTTAAAAACAGACGAAGATTTTATTTCCTCTTTAGTGCTGATATCAGGCGCCCAGGAGGAAACAACAAGGCAGTTATTTACAGTCATTAATACGATTCATCATGGAAGTAAAGTTACCGAAACGCTCCTGATTGAACTGAACAAATTAATAGAGAAATTTTATAATCAAGCGAAATAATAATGGAAACAGCTCAAAGAACCGACCTTACACAGCTTAATTTGGCAGTAGAGCAGATCAGGGAATCAATTGGCCATATCATTGTAGGCCAGAAAGATACTATTGACTTCCTCATTGCCGGTATTCTGGCCGATGGGCACCTCTTACTCGAAGGCGTTCCGGGAATCGCTAAAACACTCAGTGCCAAGCTCATTGCAAAAAGCATCGATGCTGTCTTTTCAAGAATTCAGTTTACACCAGATCTGATGCCTTCAGATGTACTGGGTACTTCTGTATTCGACCCGAGATCAGCATCCTTTGAATATAGAAAGGGCCCGGTTTTCGGAAATATTATTCTGATTGACGAAATCAACCGTGCCCCCGCAAAAACACAGTCAGCCCTGTTTGAGGTTATGGAAGAGCGTCAGATCACTGTAGATGGTCATACCTACCCGATGGATGAACCTTTTATGGTACTGGCTACACAAAATCCAGTGGAGCATGAAGGAACTTACCGGTTGCCAGAAGCACAGTTAGACCGGTTTTTATTTAAGATAGAGATTAAATATCCTACGCTTGAAGAAGAGATCATTATTTTGTCCAGACAACATCAGCATAAGCTGGAAGATGAACTGAAAGAGATCAAAGCCGTTTTAAGTATCGACCAGATCAAAACTTGCCGCGCACTGATTAAAGCTTTACATGTAGAGCCCAAATTAATTGAATATGCAGCAAAAATTGTTCATGAAACCAGGAATAATAAATCACTGTATCTGGGTGCTTCACCACGTGCTTCTCTAGCATTAATTAATGGGGCAAAAGCCATAGCCGCAATGCAGGGGCGTGATTTTGTAACCCCTGAAGATATCATTAAGGTAGCAGCTCCTGTACTTGCACACCGGATTATGCTAAGTCCTGATAAAGAAATGGAAGGTTTAACACCCGGTGATATCGTCGCGCAGATTATTCAAAAAATAGAGATCCCAAGGTAAACCACAAAGAGATTGAAACATTTATTCATTAAATATTACAAAGACCTTTTTTTGGGTAAAAGACTGTTTGCTGGTTTAGGCTTTTGTATCAGCTTATTTCTGTTTACCTTCTTTTTGCCCTGGCTGGACGATTTGCCTTATATCTGCTTTTGGGCGCTCTTATTGCTGGTATGTATTGACCTGGTGCTGTTGTTCAGTGGTAAAGGCATGTTTTTACGCCGTGATCTTCCCGAAAGATTGAGTAATGGAGATGACAATGAGCTTCATATTTATGTAGAAAGCTTTTTTACCTTCCCTATAGCGATTGGAATTATTGATGAAATCCCTTTTCAGTTTCAAAAAAGAGATTTATGGTTTAAAAGCAGTTTAAAAGCCGGCGAACAGAAAACAATCACCTACGCATTAAGGCCGGTCAAAAGAGGTGAATATGAGTTTGGGCAGACGCGGCTGTATGTCCAATCACCACTGGGTCTGGTTTCCCGCAGATTTAATTTCGGAAAGGCACATACTGTTCCCGTTTATCCTTCTTTTCTTCAGCTGCGTAAATATGAGCTGATGGCTATCTCAAACAGACTGACTGAGATAGGAATTAAAAAAATCAGGCGTGTTGGACAAAGTATGGAGTTTGATCAGGTAAAGAATTATGTGCAGGGCGATGATTACCGTACCGTAAACTGGAAAGCAACGGCCAGAAAGGGTGAGCTGATGGTAAATTCTTTTATGGAAGAAAAAGCACAACACATCTACTGTATCATTGATAAGTCGAGAGTAATGAAAATGCCCTTTGATGGGTTAAGTTTAATGGATTACGCGATTAATGCAAGCTTGGTCCTGTCCAATGTAGCCTTATTAAAAGATGACAAAGCTGGATTGATCACGCTTTCGGAAAAGATAGGAAGTATTGTTTCCGCAGAACGCAGACCCGGCCAGCTGGGCAAAATAATGGAAGTCTTGTACAAAGAAAAAACACAGTATCTGGAAAGCAATATTGAAGCGCTGCACCTGGCTATCCGCAGTGTAATCAAACAGCGTAGTCTGATTCTCTTTTTCACAAATTTTGAAAGCATGTCTGCATTACACAGACAGCTTCCCTTTTTAAAACATATCGCTAAATTTCATTTGCTGATGATTGTCTTTTTCGAAAATACAGCCGTCAAATCAATGAGTGATCTGCCTGCCCGGGATGTGGAAGGCATTTACATTAAAACTATCGCAGAGAAGTTTGTCTACGAAAAGCGGCTTATGGTCAAAGAATTGGCAAAACATGGTATTCTCAGTATCCTGACTTCACCAGAAAATTTAACGGTCAATGTGGTTAACCGTTATCTGGCTATCAAAGCACAACAGAAAATCTAGCTTAAAACAAGTTCCATTTGAATATTACAGCGTTCATATGGAGTGATCCGGCCAGCTACTTTCACAAAACCTAACTTATGGTACAGGTTAATAGCCGGTTTCAGAATCGTATTGCTTTCCAGGTATATTTTCTGAGCGCCCAGTTCTTTTGCTTTCTGAGTGATTGCATTTCCCAGTAACCAGCCAATACTTTTTCCCTGTACAGCCGGAGATACCGCCATTTTAGCCAGCTCGTAATCATAGTCCGGATCATTCATCTTGATTAATGCGCAGACACCTGCGGGCTCACCCTGATACAGCGCAACCAGTATATAGCCTCCTTTGTCTAAAATATAACCCTGCGGATCATCAAGTGCATTATAATCTGCCTGCTCCATTTTGAACCATTTGGAGATCCATTGTTCGTTGAGTGCTCTGAAGGCCTGCTGATATTCCGGCACATAGTTCACAATAGTAACTTCTTTACTTTCCCGCTCTTTTTTAATTTCCTGCACACGGCGTAAAAGTGTTTTCTGTCCTAATAAAAACTCCCACTCTTCCATGGCTTTCCATAAATCGTTTCTGGACTGTGCTGCTATATCTGCTACCGCCTTATCCAGATCAGCATACTGATTTTGTATTTTTACAGTGATCTCTTCTCCTTTTGGGGAGAGGCTGACCATATTCCTTCTACCGTCGGTTTCATCTTTTTTCTCGTCAACCAAACCTTTTTTTGCCATCTCTCCAATAATTTTACTGACTGAAGGATGGGAATGACCAATTTCTTTAGCGATCGCAGTAATGGTCATCGCTTCTCCCTGTGAAAGCACATAGAAAACCGGAAACCACTTGGGTTGCATATCGATACCATAGCACTGATAAATCTGAGCGGCATCTTCTGTAATCTTTTCTGTCAGCATCCTCAGCCTGCTTCCTATTGCTTTTTTACCTACCTGATTAAAAAACTCCATTGTATATACTTATTTACGTAACTGATTACGTAAATGTAACAAGTATTTTTATAATTTAAAAGACAAGCAGTGAAAACTCGTAATTCTGATGATGAATGTCATCCGATAAGATGATGGAGATCACAGGTAAACAGCCTGTTTATCACCACTTTTACTTTAGTAAACTCAAATACGACTCCTATGAAAAAGATAACCGTACTAACCGATTTTTCCGCCAGTGCAGAAAATGCTGCACGTTATGCTGTACGTCTTGCACAACATCTTCAGGCAAATCTTACCCTATATAATTCCTTTTTAGTACCCATGGCCGAACCTTTAGGTGGACAGGTTTACTGGTCAATGGAAGATTACAATATTTTACAAAAAGACAGTGAAGAAAAGTTGCGTACACTGGGCGCCAGGTTAGCAGAAGAACTCTCTACGCTTCCGGTTAATGCCTTCAGACCTGTTATAGACTTCAAATGCCAGGAAGGGCCTCTATACCGGCATATTCATAGATTATCTTCAGACAGGGACCTGATGTTATTAGTGATGGGCACACACCGGAAAGGTTTGGGTTCTTTGATTATGGGTAACCATATGCGCGAAATTATAGGTGCTGTATCCCTGCCTGTACTGATCGTACCAGAAAACCAAAGCTTTAAAAAGCTGGACAAGCTTGTTTTCGCAACAGATATGGAGGATAGTGATCTGGATATTATTCAGGCACTGACAGCATTCGCAAAACCATCTCACGCAGAAATTACATTAGCCCATATACAGCATCCGGATACCTCAGAAGCCGATACTAAAAAATTAGTCACCAACTTTCTGGAAGATGTAGCCAATAAAATAAATTACCCCAAAATTTATTACCGGGCAGTGGAACATACGCCTGTTAAAACAGGTTTAAAATGGCTGGCAGAAAATGTGACCTGTAATTTGTTCGTGATGGTACATCGCCATAAAACTTTTCTGGAGCAGCTTTTCAATTTAAGCAATACACAAAAGATGGCAGCAAATACTAATTTACCACTACTTATTTTCCCTTGTGCAGAAAATGCGGAGCCTGGACTGAACTCAAGCCTGGAATCTGGTTACCAGGAAAATATAATCGCTGCTGCACTCAGTTAGCCTGACATAAAAAAAAGATATAGCATAAACAAATTTCCAATTCTAAATCAAAAGGCCATTCTTTAACCAGAGAATGGCCTTTTTCAGGTAATTTACCTTTTCAAAACAGCAACCAATTGTCTGCCAAATCTCAAAATATCCTACTAATAAAATATATACTATAGATTTAGTAGTTTATTTATATATTTGCCCGACAATTAGCTGTTCATTGATTTCTACTTATCAAGAAAGACCGAGGGAAAGGCCCTATGAAGTCTTAGCAACCTATACACCCCAGATTGTAAAAGGTGCTAACTCCTATCCACTTTAAGCGGAAAAGATAAGTGACAGATATACCTATAAAATAAATCGGTTGCTGTCATCTATTCCCTTAATTATTCCTGATAAATAGCGCTGTTCAAAGGACACCATATGTAATAAATTGAATTAAATACACCAATTATATAACTAGACCATTAATATGTATAAAACTTACAAATACTTATTCGGGATCCTGCTATCCTTTATAATCGTACAGACTGCTGCGGCACAAACCGCTAAAATTACCGGAGTGGTCACCGAGAAATCTAACGGCCAACCTGTCCCTGGCGTAAGCATCTCCGTTAAAGGCACAAATACGGGTACGCAAACTGATGGAAATGGTAAGTTCTCCATCATCGCTAAACCAAATGATATCTTAAAAATCATATCTATTGGTTATGCGACTCAGGAAATCAAAGTAACTTCAACAAATCCGGTAACTGTTCAGCTGGATGAATCTTCTAATGAATTAAGCGAAGTCGTAGTAACGGCTTTGAATATCCCTAAAGAGAAAAAATCATTAGGTTATTCGGTACAGGAGTTAAAATCAAAAGATATCTCCGAAGCAAAAGAAACCAACTTGCTGAATTCTATATCAGGTAAGGTAGCTGGTGTACAGATCACCAACAGCCAGGGAGATATGGGTTCTTCCAGGATTATTATCCGTGGAGAAACTTCTATTTCAGGAAACAATCAACCCCTGTTCGTAATCGATGGAGTACCGGTAGACAATTCACAAAATTTAGGTTCAGGTGGCTCGCGGGATTTTGCGAATACGATTTCTGATATCAATTCGGAAGATATTGAATCGATGAGTGTGCTGAAAGGCCCTAACGCCGCCGCGCTTTACGGTTCCCGTGCTGCGGCCGGTGTAGTATTGATTACCACGAAAAAAGGTAAAAACTCTCCGGGTTTAGGAATCAGTGTAAACTCCAATGCTACCTTTTCTACTTTGTTAACCATTCCATCTTATCAGAATTCATTCGGACAAGGTGCCAACGGTCAGTTCAGCTATGTAGATGGTAAAGGCGGAGGTCTGAATGATGGCGTTGATGAAAGCTGGGGCCCAAGATTGGACGGTCGTTTAATCCCACAATTTAATTCTAACGGAGTACCCGTGCCTTTTATCGCACATCCAAATAATGTGCGTGACTTCTTTAATACAGGTTACACTTTGAATAATGGAATTGCAATTTCAGGTTCAGGAGATAAATATGATTTACGTTTCTCTTATAATAACCTGGATCAGAAAGGTGTTATTCCGAACTCTTCTCAGTCAAAAAACTCATTCTTACTAAATACTACTTATAAAATAACACCAAAGCTGACTTTTAATGCCTCAGCTAATTATGTAAACACGAGTGCAAACCTGCCAGGTTCAGGTGGAAAAAGAGCAAGCAGCACCATGTTGCAGTTCACCTGGTTTGGCCGTCAGGTTGATGTAGATCAATTAAAGACCTACAAAGATGCGAATGGAAAAGATATCAACTGGAACAATAGCTATTACAGTAATCCATATTTTGTTGCCTACGAAAATACGGTAGGTCAGGTTCGTAACAGACTGATCGGAAGTGCAGAATTAAACTACAAAATAATAGATGGTTTATCTGCGAACTTCAGAACGGGTAATGATTATTATAATGACCGCAGAAAGATCAGAATCGCTTATGGAACAAATGGTACCCCATTTGGTTCGTATGAAGAAGACGCTTATACTTTCAACGAGAACAACACGGAAGCAAGACTGGATTTCACTAAAAAGTTAAATGCTGATTTCAACCTTGATCTCTTATTAGGTGGAAATATAAGAACGACTACTTTTGAGAGCAATGACCAGAAAGCTCCTAAACTGGCCGTTAATAACCTCTACACGCTTAGTAATTCACGCGATCCGCTTATCTCTTCTAACATCTATAGTAAACAAAGGGTATACAGTACATTTGGTTCTGCTCAACTGGGATTCAGAAATTATGCTTATTTGAATCTTACAGCCAGAAATGACTGGTCATCAACTTTGCCTTCTCAAAACCGCTCTTATTTCTATCCTTCGGTCAATGCGAGTTTAATCCTTACAGAAGCATTTGACATCAAAGGTGACGTACTGAACTTTGCCAAACTTCGTGGTGGATGGTCGCAGGTGGGTAAGGATGCTTCCCCTTATCAATTGATTAATAATTATTCTTTCACTGCCCCATTTGATAGTAATCCACAACAAAACCTGAGTGAGGTAGATTTGAATCCAAACCTGAAACCAGAAACAACCAAGTCTACGGAAGCAGGTTTTGAAGTTGGGTTGTTCAAAAACAGAGTTCGTGTTGATTTCAGTGTATACAATACCAACAGTATCAACCAGATCTTAAGTCTGGATGTCAGCCCGACTACGGGTTTCTTAAAAAAACTGGTAAATGGGGGTACAATTAACAATAAAGGACTTGAAGCGCAATTGGGGGTAACACCTGTCAAAACAAAAAACTTTACCTGGGATATCACTGTGAATTATTCAAAGAACCGCAGTAAAGTAAAAGATCTTTACCAGGGCGTACAAAGTTATCAGCTGGGAGTTGACGGGTCAGTGCAGATTCTGGCCGCGGTAGGACAACCTTATGGTACAATTTTCGGGACTGCTTATGACAGGAATGCTGCCGGAGATATTATTGTTGGTGCAGACGGAACACCACAGGCAAGTCCTTCTAAAAAAAGCCTTGGAAAATATACTCCAGACTGGTTAGGCGGGATCACCAATAGTTTCACTTACAAAAGAATTAATTTAAGCGTATTGGTTGATGCACATGTTGGCGGTAAAATTTACTCAGGAACCAATGCGACCGGAACTTATACAGGCGTACTGGCTTCTACCCTTCCGGGCCGTGGTACTGAAAACGGCGGGCTGAGTTATTATAAGAATGCTGCTGGTAAAGCTATACAAATTACGCCTGGTGGTGCTGCTCCGGCAGGTGCAACACTATATGATGATGGTATGATCTTCAAAGGTTCTTTAGCAGATGGTTCTCAGAACAATACCATCATTCCGGCGAGTCAGTATTATAAATCTTTGAACAACATCGATGAAGCATCTGTTTACAGTGCTACCTATATCAAACTTAGAGAAATCAAATTAGGTTATACTTTACCTGATCAATGGATAAAATCTATTGGTTTGCAAAGTGCAACGATCTCAGCAGTTGGCAGAAACTTATTCATCCTGCATAAAAATGTACCTAATATAGATCCTGAGTCTGCGTTTAACACAGGTAATGGTCAAGGTCTCGAAGATCTTGGATTGCCAACTGTCCGTACTATCGGTTTCAATCTTAATTTCAAATTCTAATTTCCATGAAAACAAAATATATACCTCTTTTACTGTCTGGCTTATTACTGATCACTGCTGCTTCCTGCAAGAAAGACCTGACAGACACAAACGTAGATCCCAATGCCTCACAGAATGCACAACCTGAATTCCTGTTAACGGCTGCAATTAAAAATACAGCCGACACTTATTGGGGCACAACCAATAATATGAATTCAAGTTTGCTGTTTGTACAGCACTGGGCAAAAATTCAATATACAGATCCGGACAGATATATTTTCAGTAATACAGCTTTCCAGGATTTATGGACAACAGGTTACCGCCAGGGAATTGTAAACCTGAACCAGTTAATTAAGCTGGCAGATGCGCAAGGAAATACCAACTACAAAGGTGTTGCATTGGTCTTAAGATCGTGGATATTCGCATTGGAAACAGATGCTTATGGTGATGTCCCTTATTCACAAGCTGGTGATATCACTCAATTCCTGACGCCAAAATATGATGCGCAAAGAGACGTATACCTGGGTATATTAAATGATTTGAAAGCTGCACAAGCGAGTTTAGATCCTGCTGGAAAAGCAATCACAGGTGACGTTATTTATGCAAATTCAATTGCTAACTGGAAAAAATTCGCCAACTCTCTGCGTTTAAGAATTGCTTTGCGTATTGCAGACCGCGAGCCGGCATTAGCTAAACAGGTAATTGCCGACATACAAACAGAAGGCGGAACTTATATCAGCTCGAATGCAGAAAATGCACAATTGAATTATAAAGCTTCTCCAAATCAAAATCCAATCAGCAATCTGTTTGATACCCGCGATGATTACCGGATCAGCAAAACAATAGTAGATCAGTTAACTGCTTTAAGCGATCCCCGTCTGCCTGTATATGCAAGCAAAGCAGTAAAGACACAACTTTATACTGGTGTACCTAATGGATTGCTTACAGGTGATGCTGCGGCGCTTGGTTTAACAAGTACTTCAAAGCCTGGTGCTTATTTTATTGCACCAACTGCTCCTGCTGTAATTATCAGTTATGCAGAAATATTATTTGATCGTGCAGAAGCTGCTGCCAGAGGTTTTACAGCAGAGAATGCAGCTGCACTTTATAGTCAGGCAGTAGAGGCTTCTTTAGTACAATATGGTATTTCGGCAACGGACATTGCCACTTATAAAGCAAGAGCAGATGTGCAGTATGATGCTTCAAATTATAAAAAGTCAATTGGAAACCAGAAATGGATTGCCTTATTCGGTCAGGGACTGGAAGCTTTCGCAGAATGGAGAAGACTGGATTATCCCATATTGACTCCTGCTGCTGCGGGTGCATTGAATGGTAAGATACCAGTCAGATTTATTTATCCGGGTAACGAGCAGTCCTTAAATCCTGATGGTTATAAAGCGGCAGTGGCACACCAGGGAACAGATGCTTTAACTACAAAACTTTGGTTTGATGTAAATTAAGTATCACATTTATAAATGTTTTATTGGGATCATCATTTTATTAATTCTTCAGAATCTTATAAATTTATCATATAAATCACTGATATTTAAGGAGACCGTTTAAATCATGAGAATTCTATTTGCCTTAATTACCTGTTGTCTCCTGCTTTTTTCCTGCAAAGGATCTCATGCGGTAACAGATCAGAACACCACCCAACAGGAGAAAACTGCTCTTGATAGTTCATCATCAACTGATACAGATTTTGAAGAGAATGTGAAGGTAGCGGGTATTCCGCAAAAGGCTTATACTGTTGCTGCTTATGTAGCTAAAAACAACAAAGCTCCACAAGGTTATGCTGGCGGAACAGTTTTTAAAAACCGGGAAGGATTATTACCTCAGGGGGGTAGCTTATAAGGAATATGATGTAAACCCCAAAGTCAAAGGGCAGAACAGAGGGGCGGAACGAATTATAATCGGAGCAGATGGCACCCGCTATTATACCGGAGATCATTATAAAACATTTACAAAATTTTAAAGACATGAACGGATATTGCCTCTTTGAAGCTGGAAAAGAAAAGGATTTGATTAAAGACAACACACGTATCGTCAATATAAATGGACGTGAAATTGTTACTGTGGATGAATTTATTCACGAATTAGCCAGACAGCTTGACTTTCCTTATTATTATAGCAGCAGCCTGGATTCACTGGAAGAATTACTGAATGATTTAAGCTGGCTGAAAGAAACTAAGTTTGCTATTGTAGTCCGCAATTATCCCTTTTTCTTATGTGAGGAAAAGAACCTGGCCAGAAAAACCAATTTACTGGGATTGCTGAATGATGTAGCCGAGCAATGGGACAATGTACCTAACTATCCGGGAGAAGAAGACTTCAGAAATAAAGCTGACTTTAATATCTATATAGAAAAAGGAACTGTTGCAGCTGCTGAACTGGAGAAACTGAACATCAGCTATAACGAGGTAAAATAATCAGTTATAAATATCATTTAATTAAAAAGGCGACCCTGAATGGACTGCCCCCAAAAAGTTAGACACTTTCTGGGGGCAGTCCATTCAGGGTCGCCTTTTTTAGGTGCATATAAAGCTTATTCACCTCCGGCAGATTCAGGCCGGTCCTCCAGCTTTACTCCCCAGGTAGCAGAAGGCTGATCGCCCATGTATAAGGTGAGCTCCCCTCCTTCAACAATAGCTGCATGCAAGAGATAATTTTTAGTATAAGGCTTGCCATTTAAAACAGCCTTCTGGATATATTTATTTTTTGGACTGTTGCCAATCACTTTAAGTTCAAATTTCTTTGCTCCCGGAAGGGTAATGACCGCATGATCTACCAGTGGAGAACCAAATACATATGCCCCGTTAGCTGGATTGACAGGATAAAACCCTAAAGCCGAGAATACATACCATGATGACATCTGTCCGAGATCTTCATTACCACAAAGACCATCAGGCTTAGCGGTATATAATGAATCTGTGATCTGGCGTACTACCTGCGCAGTTCTCCAAGGCTTACCAGCATAAGCATACATATAGGGTGTATGGTGATTAGGTTCGTTCCCTTGTGCATACTGACCGATTAAACCACTGATATCCGGAGAACCACCTGCTTCTACAACAGAACTGATACTGAACAAAGAATCAAGTTTTCTGGTAAAACCAGCTTCGCCACCAAATAAGTGAATCAAACCTTCAGGATCTTGTGGAACTAGCCAGGTATACTGCCAGGCATTTCCTTCGGTATAATCATCTTCACGATGTTTAGAAGCTACAGGATCAAAAGGTTTACGCCAGCTGCCATTTGCAAGTTTACCACGCATAAATCCGACCTGCGGATCAAAATATTCCGCATATAACTTAGCTCTTTTGCTGAAATATAAATAATCTTCTTCTTTATGCATTGCTTTTGCCATACGGGCAATACACCAGTCATCAATCGCATATTCCAGCCCTTTTGCAACAGCTTCGTTTACTTTATCAGCAGGAATATATTTCAATTTTTGTGCATATTCTATCCCGTCTTCTTTTTGCATTGCAGAATGTCTGATCGCCTGGTAAGCAAGCTCCACATCATATTTTCTGTAACCTTTCAAATAAGCGTCCACAATAATCGGCACAGCGTGGTATCCAATCATCGTATTCGTTTCATTCCCCATTAAGTGCCATACAGGCAATTTGCCCTGTTGTTTATATATAGCCAGGAATGAACTGATAATGTCAGATACTTTATCCGGATGGATAATCGTATACAAAGGATGAAAAGCACGATAGGTATCCCACAGTGAAAACGTGGTATAGTTATCAAATCCGGGCTTATGATAAACTTTCTTATCTGTGCCGCGGTAATCGCCATTTGCATCATTAAATAAGGTTGGGGCAATCATCGTATGATACAAAGCAGTATAAAAAACCTTTTTAGTTTCTTTACTTCCTTCGATCTGAATTTTTGCCAGTTCTTTATTCCATGTGGCATCGGCCGATGCCACTACTTTAGCGAAATCCCACGCTGGAATCTCGGCAGTTATATTAGCCAGTGCATTTTCATAACTAACCGGAGAAATACCTACTTTCATTTGCAGGACATTTTTCGCAATAGCTTTAAAATTCAACACGGCTTTCATCTTTCTGCCTTTTCCTTCGATACCTTTAGTTACCTGCGTGCTATCGTAAAGCGACATACTGCTTAAAGGTTGTGATAATTTAACCGCAAAATATAAACGCTGATCTTTTGCCCATCCTGCAGATAAACGATAGCCGACCAAAGTCGTACTGTTTACCTGTTTGATATACGTTTCCACAGGTTTATCCCAGCCAATTCCGTCACTCAAATCCAGCATTACGTGTGGATTATCTTGTTTTGCAGGAAATGTGTAACGGTGGAAACCAACTCTTTCTGAAGCAGTAAGTTCTGCTTTAATTTTATATTTATCCAGAACAACACTATAATATCCTGGTTTAGCGACTTCATTGGCATGAGAGAAAGTAGAAACATATCCGTTCTTCTGGTCAGTTTTAGTCCCTTTATCCAATAATACTTTGCCAGTAGCAGGCATCACTAATACATCGCCCAGATCACCAATTCCGGTACCGCTCAAATGTGTATGGGTAAAACCTACGATTGTATTACTGGAATAGTGATAACCACTGCACCAGTCCCAACCTTCAAAAATGTTTGTGGGGCCTAACTGAACTGCTCCGAAGGGAACATTCGCACCCACAAATACGTGTCCATGTGCATCCGAACCGATGATCGGATCTACGTACTGACTTAATTTATTCTGTGCACTCAGATTAAGACTAAAAATGAAACTGCAAATAAAGATCAGACCTGTTTTTTTTCTACTCATTTTACTCATATAATTTGTAAAAATAAAAACACCGGCCTTTCTATGCCTGAAACAGAGGATAAAAAGACCGGTGTTTTTATTTTTATTGTATTAGAAATTACCTTTGGCTACATCCCACCACAATCTTGTACCACCATTGTCAGGGCCACCCAATAATTGGATACCTTTATCTAATTCAGTACCATTTGTATTACGCTCATTCTGAGGGAATGGCAATCTTCTGATTTGAATTGCTGTACTGATTGTACCACCACTGTTATTTTGAACAACAGGGAAAAGTTTTGGATATCCAGTACGACGGTACTCAGACCAGGCTTCCTGCCCCTCAGGGAAAATTGCTAACCACTTTTGTGTGATGATGCGCTCCAGGTTTTGTTCGTTAGTCGCAGAACCGTCCCACTTCACAGTCACAGTAGTTGGTGATGGTGCATTATTCGCTGCATTTTTAGGATCCACATAAGCTGCAGGAACATTAGTTGCATTGTTAATATAAGCAGTCGCATCGCCCAATCCATATTGCTGAAATGAGGTATTGATACCTGATTCATATAAACTCTGAGCACTTCCACCCGCATTAGCCCAGCCTCTTAAAGCTGCTTCTGCACGTAAGAAATAAACCTCTGCAGCAGTCATTAACTGAACAGGGCTTGATTTCGAGAATGTAGGAGTTCCATTGCTCACGTTCAAACCGGAATAACCTGAATAATCATCTTTCGAAACAATATTTGTTCCAATACGGATTCCTTTATATTGTCCTGCCAGGTTTTTATCAGTAGCCGTATCAAAATACTTACCTAACCTTGGATCTGCATAACCTTTTAAATAAGATTCGATCGAAGCCCCCATTCTTGTATCTCCCCAGTCCTGAGAGATAAACACTAATGGATTACTAAATCCTACCCCCAGAACTTTAACAGCCATATTATCAGCAGGTGTTGTTAACAATCCTCCATTTGCTGGATTCATCGCTTTTTCCGCTTCTAATTGGGCTTTTGCAGCATCAACTTTTACCAGGCGCAATGCTAATCTCAAACGCAGGGAGTTTGCATATTTCAACCAGGTAGCCAGGTTTCCATTATAAACCAGGTCAAATTCACTAAAGTTGAAAGGAAGAGTTTTTCCAGCAGTTACAAAGTCATTTATTTTTTTCTGTGCATCATCCAGTTCAGTAAAGAATTGATAGTAAACATCCTTCTGGCTATCATAAGGGTTATTCACTTTCAAGCCTACGGTACTGTAAGGAATAGGTCCGTAGATATCAGTAATTCTGCTCATTGCAGTAACTTTAATTAATTGCGATACCGCCCAAACTGATGGATAAGTCTGGTCGATTCCATTGTTTTTCAGCTTTCTGACATTGGCCATGATATTTAAATAGCCTACTTTGAATGCCTCACCATTCCAACCCTGAACCATAAAATAGTTGGTATTGTTGTTACCACCATTAAATGGAGTAGGTGACATAAAATAACCAGAAAAGTTATCAGAGTTTAAATTTTGCTGAACCTGATAAGAGTTTGGATCACCACCGCCAGAAAAGTTAACAATTGATCTCTGCTCCATCTGGAAGAAGAATTTCAAATCATTATAATCTGAGATTAATTCCTTATCAGAGATACCAACAGGATCAGTATTAATATTTTCGAAGCTTTTTTTGCAGGAAGTGATGGTCAACACAGCCAGACACAATACGCCAATAACGCGTAGCCTGCTTGCCGGAGTTGATATATTGAATTTCGTTTTCATTTTCTTTGTCTTATTAATAGAACAACCGGTTACTAAAAGTTAGCATTTAAAGAGAAGCCATAGCTGCGTATTGCTGGCGGCATAAAAATGTCCACACCAGAAAGTCCGTTTGATGTTGACATACTCAACTCGGGATCAAATGGAGCTTTTTTATACAGATAGAATAAGTTTCTGCCAGTAACAGCCAATTTTAAGTTTTTAATGAAACCTGGTTTCACAGGTACATTATAACCAAAAGATAATTCTCTCATACGTACTACAGTAGCACTGTACATATGTTCGCTTGAAATACCTTCTCTACCACCAACAACACTATACCATTTCTGTGCATCCACTTTTGACACTGGGTTTCCAGCCTGGTCTACACCATTCACAGAAACACCGCCCTGATCGCGGGCATCACCCGTAACTTTAGCTACCCCATATTGTTCCAGCATAGATTCAGTAATAGACATAACCCTGCCACCAAATTTACCGTCAACCAGGAAGCTTAAAGAGAAGTTTTTGTAGTTGAAGCTATTGCTCCAGCCTAATTGCCATTTTGGATTTGCATTGCCAAGGAAAGTACTATTACCTCCATCAGCTGCTGTTGGTTTCCCATCAATGATCAACACCCGTCCCTGATCGTCACGTTTTAATGAGGTACCATAGATATCACCAAATGATCCGCCTTCTTTAAATTTAGAAACATAATTCGCACCTGATGCACCGCTTAAAGTAAACTCAGTGATTTCCGGAGAAAGGGCAAGGATTTTATTTCTGTTCATTGAATAATTTATTCCTGTTTTCCATTTCAATCCTTCACCATTGAGGATGTCATAACCTAAAACAACTTCTATACCTTTATTCTGAACATTTCCTGCATTGAAGTAATATTGGTTAAACAAAGAAGCCTGAGAAGCATCAGCTGTAAAGAACTGGTTCTTGGTATTTGTTTTATAGAAAGTAAAGTCAAAGTTTAAACGGTTACTGAAAAATCTCCATTCTGTACCAAACTCAATAGAATTTGTACGTTCAGGTTTTAAATTCTCGAAAGAAGATCTGATAGGAGTTGAGATTCCACCGCCTGCACCAAAAGAATTCAGAATGTTAGTCACATAATTAGGTACATCATTACCTACTTGCGCATAAGAACCACGAACTTTGGCAAAACTAACCCAGGAAGGTAAATTTAACTTCTCGTTGATGATAAAGTTAAGACCTACCGAAGGATAAGAAAATGGATTACCGTCAGTAAATGCTAAAGCTGAAGACCAGTCTGTACGGACCGTCGCATCTAAGTTAATCCAGTTATCAAATGCAACACTTGCACTCGCAAATACAGAGCGAATTTGTTTGTGATTATAAGTATTACCAGAATTTAATGGGTTTAATGCTTTAAAGTTCTGAAGTATAAATTTGTTAGGAATATTTAATCCGTCTTTTCCAGAGTTAAAAGTAACACCGTTATCATAAAAATCCTGAATACTTGTACCTACAGTTCCGGAAATTTTAAATCTTTCCAAAGGCACATTTATATTTGCAATCACATCCGCGTATTGTTGTCTGGATTTGTTGTTCGTATAAACATAACCACCGTTTTTGTCGGTTAATGTAACTGAAGTACCCGCGTAGTTTTTCTGATCATAGGTGTCAGTATAACTATCCATACTTCCACGTGCCTGAATATCTAACCACGGAGTAACTTTATACTTTGCACTTACGTTCAGCATTAAACGATCTCTGTCCAGCTCATTCGGGTTTCTTTGATTAACCCACCATGGATTTTGCTGGATGTCTTCAGATAAGAAAGGCCAGTTTTGTGTGTTCAGATTTCTTGCCGGATCAAACTTCTCAAATCCAGTTTTATATTGTTGTAAATCTAATCCTCTAGGGAATAAGTATAATCCTGTTAATGGATTAAAATAAAGACCAATCAACGGAGAGTTATTGATTTTTTGTCTGATATAGTTTACGTTACCTGAAATCGTCAGCTTATCATTAAAGAAACTGCCTGTTTCCTTTAAATTGACGTTATGGCGGCTCAATTCATTTCCAGGCTGAATTCCTGATGCTGTAGTATTAGCATAAGAGAAATAAGTCTGTAATTTTTCTGAACCTGCAGCCAGACTAATCGAATTCGTATAGTTCTGTCCTGTTTGGAAGTATGATTTTAAATTGTCCTGGCCATTGGTTATTGCAGGCCCCCAGCTTTGTGAAGAATTTGCCGAAGTCTGTCCATAACTGTTTTGGAATTTTGGTTTATAGGCCGCCTGATCAAGATTCAGGGAAGAAGAGAAATTTACTTTCGCTTTTCCTGCTTCACCAGACTTAGTAGTAACAATAATTACACCGTTTGCTGCCTGACTACCGTATAATGCAGCTGCAGAACCGCCTTTCAATACAGAGATACTTGCAATATCTTCTGGATTCAGGTTAGAAATCGGGTCACCACCGTCATAAGAAGTACTTCCGCCGTAAGCAGAATTCGGCTGAGTTGAAGCGCTATTGCCTGTACTGGAAACTGCCTGAGTCGAGATACTGTTATTCATGGGAACTCCATCAATTACATAAAGTGCCTGGTTACTTCCTGAAGCAGATTTACTGCCCCTTAAGATTACTTTTGCAGAGCCACCAACACCTGACGAACTGCGTGAGATAGTTAAACCAGCGACTTTACCATTTAATGAGTTCACTAAGTTGGCATCTTTATTTCTGGTCAACTCATCACCAGCAACTTGTTGAGTAGCATAAGTTGTAGAACGGCTTGTTCTTTTAATACCCAAAGCTGTTACCACTACCGTATTCAATTCTTGTGCACTAGATTTCAACACAATGTCAACTGTAGCCTGAGTGCCAACTGTGACTTCTTGTTTATCATAGCCTATATAAGAAAAAACGATGATATCGCCTGCTTTAGCAGTTATACCATATTGTCCGGACGCATTGGTTTGCGTAACCAGCTTAGTTCCTTTGACCTGCACTGATACTCCTGGTAAAGTTGTTCCGGTTGCATCACGCACTGTTCCTTTCACCTCATCGGCAACGGAGAAACCTGGAATGTTCATTAAAGGAGTTAATAGTTTAGGATGATCTGACTTTACCGTTGCAAAAGCATGCGACGAAGCGTAAAGTAGTAAACATGTCAATTGTAATGTTTTTTTCATTTTTGCTGATTACATTTAAATATTTTGGTTAGCTCTTTTCGCCTCAAAAATTTGTGACGATACCCCCTATATCTTTGTAAAAAAAATATACGTTAAGGGAGAGACCCCTTTTTAGCAATAATTGCCTACAAGAAAATCGCTTTTTATTAAATAAAATCGAATTAGCAAGCGTTTAAACAATTATTGATTTATTATTTTAATTATTTACCTTGCCATTCTTATAACTACTATTAATTCCCAAAGGCCTTGAAACCTGACTTATCTCCCTTATGGACAAAGATTTGCTTGGAAGATGACGTTAAAGCGTTTGAAGCTTTATATTATCTTTTATTCAACCGGCTTATTAAATTCTGTATTTATTACATAGGAAAAAAAGAAGTTGCTGAAGAGATTGTTTCTGATATTCTTGTCAAATGCTGGGAAAACAGAAAATCGGAAACCGTAATTCTCAATCTTGAAACTTATCTTTTTACTGCTGTCAGGAATCAGTCCCTGAAATATATTAAGAAAAATTCCCATTTTCATCTGGTAGAAATAGAACCCTCCAATGAATTTCAATTTATGCATCATGCAAATCCTGAAAAAGAATTGGAGAATAAAGAATTGCATTATAAATTAGACCAGGCGATTGCCAAGCTCCCGCAGCAAGCCAGAATAATTTTTAAGTTGATTAAAGAAAATGGAATGAAGTATAAGGAGGTTGCAGAAATTCTGGAGATCTCACCAAGAACGGTACAAACACAACTATTCAGAGCAATAGACAAATTAAGAATAAGTCTTAAAACATATCACCATATTTATACAAAAAACATAAAGAGTGACAATACACTGAAATTAATAGTTTTAATATTTTTTTACATATTTTTCAATTCTTGTAAGCAATTTTAATAAAAAAGAGTACTACACTATATAAAGTATAAATATTCTCTAATGACTGATCACAAATTCACTGAATTACTTAGCGAAAAATTATCGGGTGAAATATCCGCTGATGATGATCAGGATTTTATGGCAATGCTTGCAGAAAATGAAGATTACAAATATGAATACGAATCTTTAAACACTTATTTTCAGCAGCAAGATCTTCCGTACGAAAATATTGATATTATATTTAACCAAATAAAAGAGAGAATTAATATCGTTGGCCCCGTACATAAACCGATTTTTAATTCAAGATCAGCTATACAAAGATTTAGGCAATGGTACAGCATTGCAGCCATTTTCCTTTTTGGACTTTGTACATTCTTAGTTTATCAATTTTTCAATGCGAATACTCAAGCAGATAAGGGTACACCTATTGCCTGGAAAAAAACATATACTCCAACTAGACAAACCACAGCATTGGTGCTTGCTGACGGGAGTAAAGTCACACTAAATGCTAAAAGTGAAATCAAATATCCTATTTCATTCAAAGGCAGAACAAGGGAGGTTTATTTAAGTGGTGAAGCATTTTTTGAGGTAGAAAAAGATCACCGGCATCCTTTTATTGTACATACAAAAAATATAAGTATAAAAGTTCTGGGAACCACTTTTGATGTGAAATCATATAATGACGAACATGCAACTGAAACGACCTTACTTACAGGGAAAGTAGAGATCACGCTGAATAAGAGACCAGGAAAACATATTCTGCTCAATCCCACTGATAAATTCATATTGCTCCATGCAGTGGACAATAGTATGAAACATCTGAATGGAGATATATACAGCATCAAACCAATGACTTACTATAAGGATGATAAGAACACCATCCTTGAAACATCATGGATGAGTAATAGGCTTCTGTTCAGAAATGAAACTTTTTTCTTACTCAGCCAGCGTTTATCCCGATGGTATGATGTAACTTTTGTTTTTGAATCTGACAAACTAAAGGATGCTAAGTTTACTGGCGAATTTGAAAGAGAGACCCTGCCAGAAGCCCTTAAAGCACTACAAGTCGTTACCCCTTTCGAATATAAAATACAAGGAAAAACTATCTATCTTTACGTTGTGAAATAATATCATTAAAACGGTATAGTTTACAAAGCGTATATGTTATAGATGAAGACCGTAGTAAAACTGCTGATTTTTTTTGCATTGCAGGTTACCCTGAATGCCTATTCACAAAAAAAGGTAACACTGAAATTAAAATCTGCAGATTTTGAGAAGGTAATTGATGCCATACAAAATCAGACTTCTTATCATTTTATCTATAGCGAGGATCGGATACCTTCCAAAAAAATCAATATCAAAGTTAAGGATAAAGATGTTTTTTCTTTACTTGACCAGCTTCTGCAAGGTACATTTTTCACCTATAAAATATTAGAAAATAACCTGATTGCTATCAAACCGTTAACTCAAAACAAATCTGTCAGAATAATCAGGGGAAAAGTGATTGATGAGAATTCAGTTGCTATAGCCAGAACATCTGTTAAAGTCAAAGGTACTCACTCAAGTACAAAAACAGATAACAACGGTGAATTTTCTATTACTGCAGCACCATACTCTATCCTTATATTAAGCCAGGTTAGTTATCATTACAGGGAGTTTCCTGTAAAAGAAAATACAACTGTTGAAATCTCTATGCGCCCTTTACAAAATGACCTCGACGAGGTACTGATTACAGCCTTAAACATTCCAAAAGAGGAGCGTAAGATTGGCTATGCCATATCTGCTATTGATGGATATTCTTTGACAAAAGCCAGGGAATCAAATATCATCAATGCGCTGGAAGGCCAGGTAGCAGGTTTAAATATCAGTAGCGTAAATGGCGGGCCGGGTTCATCTGCACGAATATTACTCCGTGGAGCGGCAAGCATAACTGCCGGCTCTCCATTATTTGTAGTTAACGGAGTTCCCATTGACAATACACAGCGTGGAAGTGCAAATGAATACGGAGGCCCGGATTATGGTGATGGGATTAGTAATATAAACCCGGACGACGTAGAAACCATTACTGTATTAAAAGGTTCTGCAGCTTCAGCATTATATGGAGCCCGTGCGGCAAATGGTGTAATTCTGATTACAATAAAAAGTGCAAGAAAGAATTCTGGTACAGCCATAGAGTATAATACTAATCTATCATTTGATAAAGCGATTAACAATACAGATTTTCAATATATATACGGTCAGGGAACACAAAATAAGAGACCAGAAACCGTTGCAGCAGCTGTTGCATCTGGTCTGTATAGCTGGGGAGAAAAGCTGGACGGTCGGCCAGTAATCCAATTTGACGGCAATAAATACCCCTATTCTGCGGTAAAAGATAATATTCAGAAATTTTACAGAATGGCTCCGGTTTTTACAAATACCGTTTCAATAAGCCATGGTGGACAACATGGGAGCATTCATTTATCAGCTTCTAACCTTAATCAGCAGTCTATTATCAGGAATGGTAGTTTGGATAGAAAAACTGTCAATCTTTACACTATTCACGAGCTTAGCAAGAAACTGAGTGTCACTTTTAACGGGAATTACATCCGCGAATATAATAAGAACAGATCTTACCTGAGTGATGGTCCTTTAAATACAAATTATGGCATAGCCGCATTAGCTACAAATATTAACCAGGCTATATTAGCACCCGGATATAATTTAAGTACCGGCGCAGAAACACCGTGGAATGACGATGAGTATAAAACCAATCCATATTTCACACTGAATAAACAAGCAGATTATTCGAGTCGTAATCGATTTATATCCTCAGCAGCAGCCAAATACAAATTTAATGACTGGATTTATTTACAAGCCAGAATGGGTTATGATGTGAGCAATGATAATATATTAAGCATTGTACCAACCGGTGCTGCTTTTTCTGTAAATGGAGAAGGTGCTATTAATGCGATGAAAAAGTCCAGAATATCAGAATTAAACAGTGATTTATTATTAGCTATTAATAGAAATCTGGCCGAGGACCTTAATCTTGATATTTCTATAGGAACTAATTTCCGAAAACGGGAAGTAGAGTCCAATGGACTGATGGGATCCAGATTTATTATTCCTTATTTGTATACCTCTTCAAATCTTGTGACTACAATTAATAACAATACTTTTGCCAAAATTGTAACTGAATCAGCTTACTATACTGCTGATCTGAACTATAAAAATTATTTAAATATTTCTGCGACTGGCAGATATGATGTGTATTCTACACTACCCCGCAACAATCGCGGAATATTTGTACCTGGTGTCTCAGCGAGTTTCATATTTTCTGATCTGTTGAAATTAAAGGGACTGAATTACGGTAAATTAAGAGCAGGTTTTGCAAAAACCAGCGGAGAACCTATACAGCCTTATACTACACAAACTTATTACTATACAACGAGCGATGTAAATGGGGTTCCGTTGGGTAACTTCTCAAGAGACTTGCCCAACTATAATCTGCGGCCTTTCACACTAAACGAATTTGAAACAGGTATTAATTTAAAGATGTTTAATAACCGCCTATTCTTTGATTTCACTTATTTCCACCGTACCACTAATAATGAAATTATTAACGCGAAACAATCTGTTACTTCTGGCTTTACTTCTGCTTATGTTAATTTAGGCAAGACACGAAATTCGGGTATTGAGATACTTTTACAAGGTATAGTGATTGATCATAAAGATTTCAAATGGAGAGTGGGTTTTAACATCAGCCATATTGATAATAAGTTATTATCAATTGATGGTTCTAGCCAATATACGCTGGCAGGCACATACAGGCCATTGAATGCCTATACAGCCATGGTAGTTGGAAAGCCGGTTACGCAAATCATGGCTTATGATTACTTGAAGGATTCAAAGGGAAATATAGTTATTGGCGCTGATGGTATTCCTGTACGTGGAGCTCTGAAAGCTATGGGAAGTACGCTGCCAAATATTTATGGTGGATTCAATAACAACTTTTATTATAAGAATTTCAGCTTTTCCATGTTAATTGATTTCAAATATGGAAACAGGATTTTATCAGCAACAGAAAACTATTCTTACGTATTTGGCCTGAATAAGGCAACTCTCGAAGGCAGAGAGACAGGTATAGTGGCATCTGGGGTTCACCTCGATGGTACAGTAAATACAATCAACGTACCTGCCTATAATTATTATCCGCAGCTAGCGACAAATATTTCAGCATTATCCGTACTGAATGGTAGTTTTATCAAATTGAGACAGGTTACTTTAGGTTATACAATTCCTGCGCATCATCTAAAGAGAACGCCTTTTAGTGCCATTTCTATTGATCTGATTGCCAGAAATATATTTACACTGGTCAAGTACACGAAAAATATTGATCCGGAATCTGAGTTTGCTTCCAGCCTGAATTATGCTGGTATAGAGGGAGCATCTTTTCCCGCTATCCGAACTTTCGGTATAAATGTCAATTTCAAATTTTAACCCACAAAAAGACAATGAAGAAGGTATACTTACTCCTGCTGAGTTTTTTAATAGTTACCGAATTTGGTTGCAGCAAAGCACAACTGGATAAAATCAATACAGATCCGACAAAATTACCCGGAGAATCTTATAATCCGGACGAATTGCTTTCTACCGCACAGTTCAAATCTTCTAATAAGGGATACTATCAATTACTTTATCAGAGTACAATGATGCAGCTTCTGGCCTCTACTTATTTATATTATAATAATGGTGATAAATATGTAAATGCCGGGAGCTTCACAGATTATCAGGGCAGAATATTTGAGGAAGGTTATGCAGATGCTTCTACAATCAGGGAGATGCAGCGTCTTGCTAAAGAGAAAGATCCTGTTAAGTATTCAAATCTAATCAGCATTGGTGATATCATGTTTGTATTAATTTTACAACGAATTACAGATACTTATGGGGATGTACCCTATTCACAGGCCTCGAAAGCAAGAGAGGGAATTAAATATCCAAAGTACGATAAACAAGAAGATATCTATAATTCAATGCTGACTGATCTGGATAAAGCAATTAATAATTTAGATCCCGCAAAACTAAAACCGACGGCCGATTTATTTTATCAGGGAGATATTGCTAAATGGAAGAAATTCGGGTATTCGCTTATGTTGAGAGTAGCCATGCGTTTAACGAAGATTGCACCTGACAAAGCAAAATTATGGGCAGAAAAGGCTTCAACAGGTGCATTTTCTGACGTTAGTGACAATGCGCTTGTTATGACCGACGAATCAAATCTGGATGGTCAGAACGGCACTTCTCTGGCTTTGCGAACGGTTTCCGATTATAGGGAGGTAAGGTGGAGCAAAACCTTAATTGATGAATTGAAAAAAAACAAAGATCCCCGGCTGGGTGTGATTGCCGAGGTTCCTCAAAATGGACTCGCCAACAATATGAATGAGAATCTTGCTGGAAATATTGATCCTGCCGTTCAAATTGGGTTGCCTAATGGTTATGATTTATTGGATGGCGGATATGACATCAGCAAATACGCAGCATACCCTGGAGGGACAGGTGCAGGCTCAGATTTTGCACCGCTGGGAAAATATTCAAGACCAAGAACTTCCGTTTATCTGAAGCTTGGAGGCCCCAATTTTGTTATGACTTACGCAGAGACAGAATTTTTACTGGCCGAAGCTAAAGTAAGAGGATGGAATGTTCCTGGTACAGCGGCCGGGCATTTTGCAAATGGCTTGAGGGCCGCCCTAGAATCCTTGTCTAAACTGGATAAACTAGCTATAATACCTGAAGAGGTGATCAATCCTTATGTACTCAAACGGCCCCTGGATGAATCGAGCCAAGAAAAAGCACTTGAAATGATCAATACGGAATACTGGGTAACCACTGGTACTACGTTTAATTTTATAGAGAGTTGGTTAAATTGGAAAAGATCAGGTTATCCCCTCCTGATCCCTGTTAATTATCCAGGGAATGTGACGAATGGAACAATCCCGAGAAGGCTAATCTATTTATCTACGGAGATTTTGAATAATACTGATAATTTTAAGGAAGCTGTGAGCAGATTACCGGGAGGAGATTTACTAACTTCAAGAATTTGGTGGGATAGATAATCATATGATTTAGATTTCTATAAATCCACGATTAAATCCTTCAACCTCGTGACCACATTCTCATTGAACCATTCATTTTCTATCCATGCCGCACCAGATAAAGCCTGTGTATGAAAATAATCATAGCGATTATAGACATCCAATATTGAAGTTTTAATTTCATTAGCTTCAACCTTAGCCCAGAAGCCATGAGTAGCTCCGTTAAAATCAGCAGGTTCAATTCCGGAAGTACGGATAACTTTACAAAAACCACTATCAATAAGTTCTTTATGAACTGGAATGTCCGTAATAATTGTAGGTATTCCTAAGTACATGCTTTCTCTTGGGGTATAAGACCAGCCTTCACCACTGGATGGGAAGACATAACAAGATAACTTATAATACCAATCAGAAACCTCTTCAGCGCTAAGGTTACCTGAAGTCCAGACAATCATCTCGTCACTTTGAATACGCTTAAAAGGAGTGGTATCTAACCAATCATAGAAATAGGACACATGTACATGAAGTTTAATTTCGGGTATAGCTGATGCTTGTAATTGTTTACAGGCATCATATAACTTTAACATATTTTTCCTGTTAACAGGAATTCCCAGGAAACCAACATTAAATTCCTTCGGCTTCTTTTTCAACATCTGACCGCGTTTGTAACGGTAATATCCCTGATGTATTACAGAAATTGGAGTAATGACACCTGAGCTCTCAAATTTAACTTTGATAGCTTCGTGTGGGACAATACAATGATGGTATCTATTAATTGATTCTACCCAGTGTAAAGGAACCTCATCAGATTCAAAAGTTGTAAAGATAATATTGGTGTTTTGTACAGATAATCTATCTTCATAAAATGGAGCTATCCCACAAACTAATACTTTCGCCCCGCTAGTATGCTTAGTATCTTTAATAATGGTTCCGATATTTTTAACCACATTAAAAAATCCGGATAAACCATCATATGGCAATTCATGAGCAGGATACGTTTCCAACAACAGAATATCGCTTCCAGGGCCAGCATATTTATCAACTTTTGCTTGTTGATCGGACGGTGATTCTTTCATATCTTATCAATAATAATTTTTATAGGTTTTTATGTTATTAGCATAAATGGACACCAGCTTTAAAGACAATATTTTTTTCACTACAACCTTATAATCTTTTTTAAATAATAACTACACATAGCGGTAAACAGATAAATAGGAATTATCATTTTGATTTTTAACGAAGGCACGGCCCATGCTTTTTTATAAAGTTTACGGGTAAAATAATTAGAAAGGTTTCCATTTATATGTAATGGACTTCTGAAATTGCATGCAAGGGTAAATCCTATTTCCGCATCTTTAGGAATAACACAGTGAAACCAGCCCGGAGGAATATACAAAGCATCCCCTTCCGTAACTTCTACAATTTTTGGCTCCAAGTTTAGGTTCTGATCCATTAACTGACCTCTTAAGTACAATTCGTTTTCCAGGAAATCCGTAACATAGGACGGTCTGGAATGGTTGGGTGATATTAAAGCAACAATCTTAGTCCCGTTAACCTGGCACATGAGTGTTTCATCGCAATAGTGCACATGCCATGTAGTAGCAGCCCTACGATAAATAAACAAAGATTTTTCCCTATCCCATAGTGGCTTAGCAAGAAATGGAAGAAATGAAAAACCCTTAATATCATCTTTTAATCCAGAATATAGCGTACTTTCACCGATGTATTGACCAGGAATTGAAAACGTACGATCAACATTATTAAATAGTCTCTCAATAGCATCATGGAATGATAAGTTCACGCTGTTTTCCATCCTTTTTGTTAAATCAAAAAAATTAATGTTTGGAATAATTGTGATCTCCCTATTGTCACACGTATTAACCCAATATTTTTGCTTTTTCCATTTGTCTACAGCAGGCCAATGTCTTACTGCACTTCTTATAAGACATGGAGTATTCTTATCAAGAAATTTTGTTTTAAAGTCATGCGCATTCAAGTTCTTTACTTCCATAATATCGATTGACCCGGCATCTTTAATTCCTGGTATTGCTGAAAACAATTTACTCGCCAATTCTCTCATTTCAACAATATCTGTTATATTATCAATCATTATCTTATATTAAAAAATGTCTCTTTTATACTCATTTTATTGCTATAATTAGCGGCTTCTCTAACCAATGCGTTTGCAAGTGCCTCCGAAGAATCTATCACTCTTATATCCTTAAACACATCCGGAGTATTCATGATTGAAAAATCTGTACAACCAAGAATAATTACATCTGTACCTTTTTCGTTGAAAAAAGCCATTGCAGTTTCCATTAGTTCCCGAACTTCTTTTGTAACCACTTTAACATTCGTTTTCAATCCGTATTCTGTGTCATAAATCATCCTGTGAATCACGTCATTTTGCAAATCATCATCGGGCAGAATTACATCATATCCCATTTTCTTTAACAAGTCTGCATATAGACCAGAATAGTGTGTCCCATTAGTCGTTAGTAATCCAATTCTGCGGGCGGCCGGATGAATTTCAGCAATTGATCTGCATGCTTCTAAAGGCATATGGACCAAAGAGACCTGGCTATCTACTTTATCTAGTTCTTTTAAAATTACATCGTATATTTCAGGAGCATGTGAGGTATTACAAGCAATCCCAATCACAACTGCACCTGCCATTTCCAACTTTTTAATGACCTCAGCAATATTTAATGCTGGATTAATTAGCTCGCTCCCATTTAAAAAAGCAGTTCTGTCGACTATATGTTTTGGAAAGGACATCAGAATTGTTGATAAGTGATCCTGATCAACCTTCGCTTTGGTTTTATGAAGTATATAATTAAAAAGTGAAAGTCCGGCTTGCGGCCCCATTCCCCCAACTAATCCAATTGTTATATCATTTTCAAATGCTCCCATTTAAATAAGCTTAAATATTTATAATAAATATGTTTTAAGGTTTCAGCCAGGAAATAAATAGCTGTTCTTCCAATTTTAATTTAAATTGATTTTCTCTTCGCAAACCTTAATATCCGGATCGACAGGATCATTCGTATAATTCAGTTCTTTGGCCATAACCAGATTTTTGTGTGCAGTACGGAAATCATTTTCCATCATATCAATATGACCAAGCAAATAATAAGCAAATGCCGATTTAGGGTATAATTTTATATTTTCATTCAATAACTTTCGGGCTATAGCATTATCATGGAAGATGAATTGCCTTCCCAATTCATTTAGAATTTTATCCCCTATTTTACCATCGGATTTCTTAATCAGCGCCATAAGCCGACTAGTCATCTGATCTTCACCCTGCTGCAAATATGTGTTAAGCAGTTCAATAGCAGTACTTGGATATTGACTCTTATAATCGTTTTTAAAATAATCATCGATGTCAAATCCTACAGTCATTTCACATAATTTTTTTGTGAGAGACTTTCCACGATCACTATTCGCAAGGAATACTAATCCTCTTTTATGAGTAATAGAATAACAGACAAATCCTTTAAATCCAAAATTGTCTCCACCATGCAGCATCAGCGTATCTTTATCGGTACGCAGAATCTCAAAACCAGGTCCATAAAACAAAGACGGATTATCAGCATGCTCTTTTATAACTGGATTCTTCATCTCCTTAATTCTGTTCGCAGAAAAACGGTGTTCATCAAATAGGGAAATTATAAGTTTAGCATAATCTTTTGCAGTAAGATTTATTCCAGAAGCAGGTATTGGAGTAGTATTTTTTAATTTATTTACTTCTTTTTCAAAAATATCATGTCCAATTGCATAGTTAGAAGGGTTGGTTCCTTCCGCATTAAATGCCACATATGTCCGTTCCAGATTTAACGGTTTTATAATCATCTTTTCAGTATAATCCTCATAAGATTCTTTACGCAATGATTCAATCACCTTGGCAAGGTATTGGTATCCTTCGCCAGAATATATGTACTCAGTACCAGGATCTGCGAGAATTTCAAGACTATCAGGATTATGATCTTCTTTCCAGTTTTCAAGGCCTGATGCATGTCCTAATACCATCCTGGCAGTAATTAATTTATATCTTTTATCATGTTCCAGCAAAGGGTATTTCAAATATTCATATAATGGCTTATCCAGATCCAATTTATGTTCATCTGCCATTTGATTAGCCATATAAACCACGAAACTTTTACTCAGTGAGCAAGCTTCAAATAAAGTATTTTTGTCTACCAAATCTTGACTCTTGATTCTTTTATATCCATAAGCGTTCGAATATACAATCTGTCCTCCGTCAATAATTGCCACTGAAATACCGGGTATTCCCGCTCCTACAAGCATTTTATTTATTTGCTGGTCAAATTCCTTTTTTATTATCAGTTTGTCATTCACCTTGAAACTAGAAGTATCCTGTGCAAACAATATGCAGGAGCAGAACAAAGTTTCAAAGAAAACAGAGAGCACAATTATGTTTCTTTTCCAGTTGAGGATTCGTCGATTAGTCATATCATTTGATTGTTGTTTTGTCATATGTTTATATATAAGTTTATAATAGTAGAATTATTCTACAAGCCGGAGTTTATCATATAATTCAAGCTTACCATTATTCATTTTAAATAGCCGGTCTGCAACATCGAAATAGCGATCATCGTGAGTGATGGTAATAATAATTTTCCCAGCTTTTCTCATGTCGGGTAAAAGTGTCCGATAGAAGAAATTCCTGAATTCAGGATCCTGGTCTGCAGCCCATTCATCAAATAAATATATTGGGGAATCTTCCAGATAACATTGCAATAAGGATAGCCTCTTTCTTTGCCCACTTGATAAGCGAATTGTATTATACAATCCGTCTTGCACAGAAACGATATCCTTTAATTGAAGCAGATCAAGGTAATGCTCTATTTGAGCCGACTTATCTTCGACCTCTCTGATGTAGATTTTTTCAAATAAGAAAGAAGGATTAAAAACCGCAGAAAAATATTCACTCAACTGAGAATTTTTAACCTTGCTGCCATTAATAAGAAACTCCCCACTATCCTGGACATATAGTCCTGTTAATACCTTTGCGAAGGTTGTTTTTCCACTGCCATTTCCACCAACAATAAATAAAATCTCTCCGCTGTTCATCTGAAAACTGATTGGACCAATCGAGAAGAAACTATCAAGTTCTTTATTTTCATAGCTGAATGCAAGATCTTTAACTTCAAAAGATTCGACTTTCTCCAATAACTGCTGTTGTTTATAGCCAAGTTCAATCGTAGCTGGGATCTCAGCAAGAAAAGTCTGTATCCGTTTCCAGGAAACCCGAAGACGTAATATTGATGGAACCGAACTCAGTATATTGTTTACCGGCCCGACTAAATAGAGCAGAATAATGATAAAACTTAAGACTGCTGAATTACTGATTTGAGGAAATAGCTTAGGCACTGCAAACGCAATCAACCCCAACAATAAGATTAATGACGACTCCCCAACAAGGAATGCATTTACAAATCTCTTATCTGCAGTTGAAACTGTTGTTTTTAGCACATAAGCACTTTGACCAACATCTTTTTTGTACTCTTCTTTTTTGTATTGATGCAGACTTAGTTCCTTAAAACCATCAATCATACCATTAATTAAAGACATAAATACATTTTGTGCGTCTCTTGCCTTTTCAAAATAAAGGTTTGTACTCCTAACCACGTAATTATATAATCCACCGATAATAAGAATAACAAGCGCAGTTAAAACAGCAGGCCATAACGCTATAGATCCCAGATATAAGAAGGCAGCAATTGCAGTAAACAGACTCGTAAACAAGTTGATCAGCATATTGGATGCTTGTCCTATTGCATTGACATCATCGCTTGTTGTAGCATAGATACGCCCCCTATCCAGTTTTTCAAATCGTTGAAAAGAAGTCGAAAATATTTTTGTTATCAACTGGTTCCTTAGATCATAAATAATATCATTCGCATACTTTATAAGGTTTAGTTGTACGTATTTCCTTCCGCCAAGATATAATAGCATGGTAAGAAAGTAATAGAATAACAGGTACTTAACATCAATTGTAGAGTTTACCGAGGAAGTGATTAGGATGATAATAATGATATTAGACAAACCAGAAATAATACTCATCAGCAGTATACTTGGCACTATTCTTTTGTATTTATTATTTTCTATAAAAAACAAATTGAAAACATACAATGAAAAGCTCATTCCAATGGCAACCAGAAAACAACCAATCAGATAGGCAAAACTAACAGGGCTCCAAACATAAATAGCTTTCCAGGTGAATCCAGCCAGTGCTTCTGGTAAAAGATAAATACCAAGCAGCGCAGGAAGCAGCAGGACCAATACAATTCCTGTTCTTTTAATTATATGAAAAGAAAATCCAGAAAATTGAACTTCTTTTTTTCTAATCCCAATTATAAGATAAATAAAGTAACTCAATAGAGTCAACATATAAATTACCAGAATTAAACAGATAACAGAGTAGGCCGCATCATTCTTATCATCAGTCTGGAAGTTTTTTGAAACAGGTTCATTTCCTAAAAGATCCAATATATCATGACCAATCATTTCAGTATAGCCACTATTTGAATTTGCCAGCAGTGCTATTCCTATACGTTGATCAGGTCTGAATGCGATAAAGGAAGTATAATTTGGATTTAATCCGCCGTGATAAATTTCATTTCGACCATTTAAGGATCTTTCCCATCCCATGGCATAAAAAGAACTGTTTTGCGGAGCCACCCCTTCATCAGCTTTTTGCGTGTCCTTTGCCAGATCAGAAAGATCCGATTTGACCAATCCCATTTGAAACATTAACCACCGGGCTATGTCCTCAGCATCAGAAATTACATATCCTGCTGCATTATTACCTTTGAACACCGGCGCAAGGTATTCTCTTGGTTCAAAAAAACCAACTTTATATCCCTTAGCCAGAGCTGAGAATTGTTTAGGTTTACCTATAGTAGTATTTTTCAGATCCAAATGATCCAGAATATTCTTTTGTAAATATTCTTCAAAAGATTGTCCAGAAACTTTAGCTATGATTAAAGCCAGCACATCATAGTTTATCGTAGCATATTCAAACTTTTTCCCAGGTAAATGCTCAAGCTTTATATCTGCTATTTGCAATATATTTTTCTGTAGTGCATCTGGTTCGTCTGACTGCGGGATTTTTGAAATAGTTTTCCAGGAAATTCCACTTGTATGATGTAATAGCTGACTAATCTTTATGTTAACTGTCTTCCCCTTATAAGTTGGATGCATCCAGGATATGTAGGCAGAAATATCATCATTTAAAGACAGTTTATGCTCACGCTCCAGCTTAAGTACAGCTAAGGCAGTAAAAGCCTTACTACACGAACCCAATTGAAATAAAGTACCCAATTTCACTTTTTGATTCTGGGCAACATCTGCATAACCATAATTCATAATCCTGTATTGCCCGTCTTTTAAAATGATCAGGCTTAAACCAGGTATTCCGCCTTTCTTCATCAATTTGGGAACCTCATTGTCTATATAATTCTGTACATTCCCTGGAAGTTGTGGGTTTTTAGAGTAAACCTGACCTGAGAAGAGAAACAGTAATAAGCAGGAGACAAAAGATTTTAAATAAATCATTTTCATTTTTAAAGAATAAGTTGGCTATGAAATTATAATGAAGCTTATAAATAAACAGACGTAAACGAATTGTTGTCTTTTTCTATCTGGGCAATAAATACAGCTTGTTTTTGAATAGAATTATGACTAAAAATCTGACTTAATGACAAACGCACATTATATTGCTTATAGATTTTACTGACTAAGGCAAGGATACTCAGCGAATTTCCTCCAAGATTTTGGAACCCTTCTTCAGCGGATATCGGATGATCCCCAAAAATCTCTTTCCAAATTACTAATAGCTCGGATTCCAACTCATTTGCAGGCAGCACAATATCTTTCTTTATAACAGAATTTAACAGCTCTTTGATATTAGTTTTCCCATTACTTAGAAGGGGGAACTCATTAACTTCAATAATTGCCGAAGGCAACATATAAGCAGGAAGATGATCACTTAAATATTGTTTTATCAGATCATCAACTGGGCCCTCAGTTATAATTTCATCCTTTCTTATAATAAAGGCGGTAATAGACTGTGCTGCAGGTTCAGCATTTGCATTAAAAACAACTATAGCATTTTTGACCCATGAGGATTTTAAAAGGAGGTGTTCAATTTCATCCAGTTCTATTCTGATGCCTCTTATCTTTACCTGACGATCATCCCTTCCTAAAAGATCAATTTTTCCATCGGCCAATCTTCTGGCCTTATCACCAGTCTTAAATGCAATTGTTTCCTCTGGAGTACCTGCGTTTAATTTGATGAATTTTTCTGCCGTTAGCGCAGGATCGTTTAGATATCCCTTGGTTGTATATTTTGAAATAATGTATAAATCACCAGGAACAAGTGGTTGACATGGTTTGAAATCAGCATTACTAATTAAGAGTTCCGTATCAGCTATAGGATAGCCGATTGGTATTTTTGCACTTCTGGCATCCTCCGGCTTAATTTCGTAGTAAGCTCTTATCATTGTTGTTTCCGTAGTCCCATAAAGATTAACCAGTTGAATCCTTGAATCAAACACATTGTACCAATTGGTAAGCTCTGAAGGAACTATTTTTTCTCCTGACAGCAAAACATGGGTAAGTAACTGAAATTTCGCCGGGATCAGACTTTGATCATTGATAACACGGAACATACTTGGTACACAATGGATCACATTGATTCTATTTTGATCAATCCAGTTCGTCATTTTCTCCAGGCTAAAGAAATCTTCATCCGCAGGGTGTATACATATTGTTCCTCCAGTTAATAGGGGTACAAAAATATCTCTTAGAAAGGCATCAAAATAAGGACTGATCAACTGACTGAATCTGCCACCTGAGGTAAAATTAAATTTCTCTATCTCCCATTCTAAAAACTGGGAGAGACTAGAATTCTTTCCGATAATACCTTTTGACTTTCCAGTAGACCCAGAAGTAAAATAGATATAAAGGCTATCGTGCTCTTGATAATCAACAGGCATTAAAGGAACAGTTTGTTCTTCTTGCACCAGCATATCTTCTATGCTTATCCTATTTAACTGTGTTATTGATTCTTTGTATTGTTTCCCCCCGGCAGTAATAATGAAATTCATATTCATAGCATGAATCATTTCTTTCAACCGGTGATCGGGTAAAGAAGAATCAAGCGGTACAAAAACACAACGGGCATTCACAATACCTATGATACTACTGATCAGCTGGAATTTAGTATCAACTGAAATCCCTACAATTGTTTCCTTTTCCAGGTGCTGATCTAAAAGAAAACGGGTAATTTTATTAGCCGCTGATGATAATTCAGCATAGGAAATAAACTGATCATTTTCTTCGATGGCTACCAGATCTTTATTTAGTTTCAGGCTGTTAAGCAATTTTTCTTGAAAAATCAATGAACGCATAGACATTCTTTTTTTGAGTTTAGGATGAAAATCAAATTGCAGCAGTACACCCATTCAAAAATGAATGCTTACCAGTGCAATTGTAATTCTGTTAATAAAATTTTATGATGGATATTTTTTTCTGCGTCAAGAAGTATCTGCAGCAATAATGGTTCTAAAAATATTCTTCGAGGAACAAACCAAAAGTGATTACAGTAATCAACAGATCACTCTCAAAAGGAATATTTATTGCAAAGTCTTTTTGACCATACTTGTTTTTCAACTGTTCAATTTCAGTATGGTTAAAATAACCCTGTTTTCTTATACTATCTGAGGAAAGGGTATCGTTGATAAATTCAATATTTCTTTTGATCAGATATGGGCTTCCGGGAGCTATAAAACCAAACTTCTCTCTATCAACTACTTGTTTGGGAACAAACTTTTCTGCGATTTTTTTAAGGATGTATTTCTCATTTAAATCTTTCAATTTTAATTCAGCAGGAACCTGTGTAGAAAACTCAACCAAATTAATATCTAAAAATGGATATCTTACTTCAATAGAATTAGCCATCGCCATTCTATCTCCATGATCAGAGATCAGGTGATCGACTAACCTCAGCTTATAATCAATGTATGCCCTTTTATTCAGAACATTCCTGTTTTTCAATCTATCCAGATTAACCAATGGATGATTCAGACAATCTATTTCATCAAACGATGAATTGATATGTTTTGAATATAAACGTTTTTTCACCTCATTAAATTCTCCGTAATTACGTTCATAAAAGAACGTTTTGTCCCCCCATAATCTTTCCCTCAATTTTTCCTCCTCAGCATTTGCCGTATTTGCAACCATATTTAACGCTCTCATTTTATCAAAGCGATAGCCTACATATCCTGCAAACAATTCATCCGCTCCTTCACCAGATAATATGACCTTTATATCTTTAGCTCTCACCGATTCAGATAACGAAAGAGATGCTGTATTATAGGTTTCTTTTATTGGACATTCACTGTGATAAACAGAATGCCTCAGTCTTTCGCTGATATCTTCCGAGAAGAAAGTCTTTTTATTAAGCTTTGCATTACTCGCAGTTGCAACTATGTTCTGGTATACAGACTCAGATAAATTTGAATCTGGAAAATCTATTGAAAATACTTCTTTACATACATCCGGTTGCAATTGCTTTACTTTCATCGTAATCATTGACGAATCTAATCCACCGCTTAAATACAACCCAGAAGGTACATCTGCCCTTAAACGAAGTCCTATTGATTTATCCAATAACTCTTCTAGCTTTTCTATATAATATTTTTCTGGCTTTTCGTCTGGAACATTTTCTCCCTCTGGATAGATCAAGTCCCAATATTCCTGTTTTTTTATATTTCCATATTCATCTACGATTAAGAAATGACCATTTTCCAGACTATGGA
Source organism: Pedobacter sp. WC2423 (assembly GCF_040822065.1). Classification (NCBI taxonomy): domain Bacteria; kingdom Pseudomonadati; phylum Bacteroidota; class Sphingobacteriia; order Sphingobacteriales; family Sphingobacteriaceae; genus Pedobacter; species Pedobacter sp. WC2423. The sequence goes on along the minus strand of NZ_CP162005.1, from coordinate 4,539,668 downwards.
TATTTTTAAACATAGTCCTTGGACTGATTAGTCCTGAAAACGTAAGTACTTGGTCAAGACCAACCATATCTACTTCTCTGACTACCAAAGGATGTTCAAGAATTGATTTAATCTCAGATCCAAAAATGAAGGTGTTTTGGGTAAAAGTATAAAAGAAAGGAATAATCCCCATCTGATCTCTTACGCAGAATAGTCTTTTCCTTTTTTTATCATACAAAGCAAAAGCAAACTGCCCATTTAACTTATTTAAAAAATCAGGTCCATAATCTTCATACAAATGCAGAATAACTTCTACATCAGTATCTGTTTTAAATGAATGTCCCGATTTTTTTAATTCTTCTTTTAGTTCTAAGTAATTAAAGATCTCTCCATTACAAATAAGGATCAAAGAATTATCCTCATTAGACATAGGTTGCATGCCGTTTTCTAACCCGATGATACTTAACCTGCTAAATCCGAAAGCAATATTTTCATAAAGAAGTACTTCTTGGGCATCAGGACCTCTATGTCTCAGTTTATTATTCATACCATGAACAATGCTTTCGTCTTCCTGAGAAACATTCTGGTTAAATTTTACAAAGCCACAAATTCCACACATATATATTATGATTAACTTAAATTATTAAAAAGATTCATTTTCAGCCACAATCAAAGACTATTGAAATCTGTCCATGATCAGCTTTTTTCCAAAATTATTGTACAAAGGCAGGTGATTAGTTGTCAATTGGTTATGCCAATACCATTTCCTCAATCAAAATCTTCTTATTTTCAAGAACATGTTTGAGTATATTTAAATAGTATTTCATTAGCATACTGATTGTATCGTTATCATACAATTCATCACTATAAATGAAGCGAATGAGGAACTCATTATTCTGTTCTACAACTTCAATTTTCAATTCAAATTGTGTCGTTAATTGCTTACCGGACCGAATAGGAATAAAACCAATTGATCCTGGATTAGTACTAGCTTGTGTAAGATTCGGAAAGGAAAAGTGCACATTTATTAGTTTATCCGATAGCTGTTTTTGAGATCTTAACCCTTCAATAATACTTCCAAGCTGGAAATCCTGATTATCAACAGCCTCCATTACGCACTCTTTCACCTGCTCTAGAAACTCATCAAAAGAATCTTCCTCGTTTATGCTCATTCTTAGCGGTAAGAGATTAACAAAAGTTCCGACTATTTTCATTAATTCAACATCCCTTCTTCCCATCATGTCAGTACCAATAATAATATCATTATTGCCGGTAATTTTTTGCAGTAGAAGGTAATAAATAGCAAGAAAAAACATAAAAGGGGAAGCATTCGAATTAGCAATATGCTTTTTGGTAGCAGCGTATAATTCAGCATCAAGTTTTAAAACTTGTATTGCAGCTAAAGTCGCATCAATTAGCTCCCGCTCTCCACTAACAGGCAGATTTAATTGGGGCAGTTCTCCAGATAATTTCTCCAACCAGAATTTCTTTTGTCCCGATAAATTTTCCTGAAGATTACGCTGCCAATAAACATAATCAACGTATCGTAAAGTGGTGAGAGACAATTCTGCTCCATTATAGATACTTCGAAAATCATTCATCAGGATATTTAAAGAAACACCATCACATATAATATGGTGAATGTCTAATAGAAGATAATTTCCTTTATCTTTTATTGTCAAAAGCAGAAATCTTATCAAAGGAAAGGAGGAAAGAGAAAAAGGCCTTATAAATTGAGTAAGTATTTCTTCTGGGTCTTTTACCTCCTCTTCAATTTGAACTTCCAGGTTGAACTTTAATTCAGGATGAATAAGTTGAATGACACCATCTTCAACCATTTCAAAACTTGTCCTTAAACTTTCATGTCTATTAATTAATATCTCTATTGTCTTTTCAATCTTTTTGATATCCAGTTCACCTTTGATCTCAAAAAGATCGGAAATATTATATGCGACGCTAGCTGCATCTATAAATTGTTCTCCAAATAACCGCTTTTGCTCAGAAGACACTGGATAATAATTTTTTAAACCAACATTTTGTATATCAACTGATACATGAGCAGCTCTTCTGCTAACCAATTTCACAAGTTTTCTTACAGTCGGATTCTCAAATACTTCACGCATCGTAATCTTCACAGAAAAGAGTTCCTGTATCTGGTAAACTAGCAAAACAGCTGTAAAAGAATGGCCTCCTTCTTCAAAAAAATCATTATCAACTCCAATTTTATTAATGTCAATCTTCAAGATATCAGACCACAATCCGACCATTTTCCACTCGTCTTCATTTTCTGGCGGTTCGTATCCATGGTTTGTCCCAAATTCAGGTATTACTAACAAATTTCTGTTCAGCTTACCATTTCCCGTGAGCGGGAAATCAGTGACCTTTGAATAATGTTGAGGAACCATATAATAAGGAAGTCTATCAGATAAATAAGATCGAATAGCCTGAATATCCAAATCTGAATTAGAAATATAAAAAACTACAAGAACCTTTTCTTCATCCCTTTCTTTAGGAATTACAGCGACTTTATTTATTCCTGGAAATTGTTGTAAATGAAATTCTATTTCCTGCAATTCGATTCTTACTCCCCTTATTTTAACCTGATCATCAATTCTACCGAGATATTCTATATCCCCATTTGAGAGCCAGCGCACCATATCACCTGTAGAATAGATGATATCATTTTCTTTGTGAGGATTACTAATAAATTTCTCCCTGGTAAGTTTTTCATTATTTATATAACCCCTGGCCAATCCTGCACCTCCAATATACAATTCTCCTATTACTCCCTTGGGTACCAATTGCTTCGAATGGTTTAACACATACAATTGTATATTGTCAATCGGTTTACCAATCGGAATAATTTTGTTTTCTCCTTCAAAACTACATTCATAATAGCTAACATCCACCGTAGCTTCTGTTGGCCCATAAAGGTTAATCAGACGGGTCTTATTCTGTTTATTCAGGTTGTGTCCGAATTGTGTAACCTGATCAGGCTTCAATGCCTCTCCACTTGCAAACACAAGTCGTAAACTCTTTGCTTTTTCATCATCGGATTCCTTCCCAATCCCCGAAAGAAACACGGCCAGCATAGGCGGAACAAAATGTATTACTGTTACCTTATATTCTTCTATTACTTTAATTAATTCAGCAGGATCTTTCTCATCCCCCTGTTTAAGCAGACATAAAGTTGCCCCAGTCAAAGACCACCAGAACAATTCCCACACTGACACATCAAAGACAAGCGGAGTTTTTTGTATTAAAACATCCTCTTGACTAATTGGATATTTCTTCTGCATCCATAGTAACCTGTTAATTAAAGAATGATGCTCAACCATTACTCCTTTAGGATTTCCAGTCGAACCAGAAGTATATATTACATAAGCGAGATCTCTGCCATTTAAATTCAATTTTGATGAAACGAAAGATTCAACCTCAATCTCAGCTAAACATTCATCCAAGTTTATTATTGGTACAGAAATACCCTCTTTTAAATGTTTGGTGCGTGTTATGATTAATTTAAGCTGGGAATCTGAGACCATGTAAGCAACCCTGGAAATTGGATATTCAGGATCTATCGGAACATAAACTCCGCCCGATTTCAATACTCCAAAGATACCAGGAATCAGATATTCCTCCCGTTCAAGCATCACTCCAATTAAATCTCCAGTCTTTATTCCAGCAATCCGTCTTAAATAATTGCCTATACGATTTGATAATATATGAAGTTCCCGATAACTCAATTTTTTATCGTTAGTAACGACAGCAGTTTGGTTAGGTGTCTTAGCTACCTGAGTTTCAAATAAAGAGATAAGGTGGGAATTCTGAGGATAAGGAACAGTCGTATCATTGAATACAAATAATAATTCATGTTGTTCAACCTCAGACAATATTTGTATGTCAGCAATTCTTTTGGAAGGATCTGACAAAACAGCTGTTATGATATTCCTAAAATAAGCTGCGAACCTCAGTATCGTTTCTTCTTTAAATAATTCTGTTGAATAGTCCAGATGTAATTGGATTTCACCCTTCCCTTCACTTGCAATCAATGTAAGATCAAACTTAGTCGCAGTAAGTTCATTTGGATAAGATTTAATTTCAAGACCTGGAATAGAAAGTTCAGTTTCAAGAATATTATTATAAGAGAACATCACATCAAATAATGGATTATGTCCGCTCGTCCTTGATATTTTTAATTCATCTATTAAAACTTCGTAAGGATAAGACTGATTTTCAAAAGAAGATAAAGAAGTCAATTTAATCTCTGAAAGAAATTCTATGAAGCTAAGGTTACTATTTGGTTTACTACGTATAGGAAGTGTATTGACAAACATCCCCATCATTTTTTCAATGTCAGGATGCTGTCTTCCAGATACAGGAACCCCAGTCACAATGTCTTCCTGACTACTTAATTTACTCAATAGAATATGGTAAATAGCCAGTAATACCATAAACATAGTAACTTGTTCTTTATTCGCTAACTTTTTTAAGTCACCAGTTTGCTCTGTCAAAATTTTAAAACTTATTGATCTTCCACTGTAATCACGGATTGAAGGTCTTGAAAAGTCCAATGGTAAATTTAATGTCGCCGGAAGATCACTATATTCATCAGCCCAAAATCTCTTTTGCTCAACTAAGACATTTTGAAAGCCCTCATTTTGCTGCCATTCTGCAAAATCTTTATATTGAAGAGATAAAACTGGCAAATCCGTATTGTGATAAAGTTGCATAAATTCCTTTATCAATATTTGCTGAGAAGTTGCATCAGTAATAATGTGATGCATATCTATCATTAATATGGATACATTAATAGCTGTCTGCATTAATCCAAGCCTGATTAACGGAGCCGATTCTAGTTCAAAAGGTCTGAAAAATTCGCTTATACATTTGGAAACATCCTGAGCGCTAAAATATTCTATATCAAAGTCCACCTGTTTTGATATACGTTGCACAATTTCGCCTGCTGAAACCTTAAATGAGGTTCTTAAAATTTCATTTCTGATAATTAACTTATTAAAAGCATCTTTAAGGCGTATATGATCCACTTGTCCATGAAGCTCCAGTACCTGGGGCATATTATAAGCAAGAGAATCACTATTTAATTCGTGATGGTAGTATACCCTTTTCTGAGGGGAGCTTAATTTATAAAATTCCGCCTCCTCCACTCTTCTAATTGGTGAACTCAGTATTTGAGTAGACTTATTTTCCCTTAAAGAAGCAATAATCTCCGAAATTTCAATGATTAGGTTCTTATGGAAAAACTCATAAACTGCAATCCTGACTCCAAAAGACTTCTCTATACGATAAATAATTGTAATCGCATTTAAAGAATTCCCTCCCAGCTCAAAAAAACTTTTGTTTACACTCACCCTTTCTTCTTCTATTTCCAATACCTGCGACCAAATTTCAACAAGTATTGATTCAGTTTCATTTCTTGCCCCCTGATGTTCTCTTTCAATCAAGATTTCAGGTTGAGGAAGTGCTTTTTTATTTATTTTTCCATTATCGGTTAATGGTATAGCTGCTATCGGTACATAATATGCAGGCATCATATATTCAGGAAGCTTCAATAAAAGAAAATTACGGAGATCTTCTTTTTGTATTTCCTTCTTTGAAACATAATAAGCTACCAAGTAGTTATTACCTTTCTTTTCCATCACTTTTACTATAGCCTCCGATATATCATCATGCTTTAATAAACAGCTTACAATCTCTCCGGGTTCTATCCTGAACCCCCTAACCTTAACCTGGTCATCAATCCGGCCAGCAAATTCAATATCACCATTTGCTAACCATTTGGCAGAATCACCTGTCCGGTAAATTCTCTTTCTCTTATCTATCGGATCTTCAGTAAATCTTTCATTAGTTAATTTTTCGTTTCCAAAATACCCTCTGCCAACTCCATCTCCTCCTATACATAATTCGCCAGGTATATTTATAGGCAGCATCATGCCATACTTATCTAAAATTCTTATTTCAGTATTTGCTATAGGAGAACCGATAGTTATTAGATCAGCATGAGTCAGATTTTTAATTGTTGACCAAACTGTTGTTTCTGTAGGGCCATACATATTATAAATTTCACCTTTATAATAATTTTTCAAATCATTAAATAGCTCCCCAGAGAGTGCTTCACCGCCTATCATTATAATTTTTATTACTCGCAAAACTTGCTGGAACCTTACACTTGATAGAAGAAGCTTTAAATGGGACGGAGTAATTTGCATCATATTTACTTGCTGCCTCTCTATAAGTGCAGCCAGTAAATCAGGATCTTTTTGTTGAGCTGATGTTGCCATTACTATTTCCATCCCTCTTAAAAGCGGAATAAAAGTTTCCAATACAAAAATGTCAAAAGAGTAGGTAGTTAAAGAAAGGATAGTTCCATGCTCAGAGAATTTTATTTTTTGACTCACTCCAAAAATAAAATTCACAACATTTCTATGTTCAATCATTACACCTTTCGGATTTCCTGTAGAGCCGGAAGTATAAATCAAATAAGCCAGATTTGAAGATGGAAAATTCATTTCAAGATTATCCGTTCCGATATTTAATGATTCTGTCAATGAAACTTCTATACAATCAATATCAAGTGCTAACTGATGCTGAATATTTTTCAGCTTATCTTCAGTCAGCAACAATCTGAGTCCACTATCAGCAATCATATATTTAATCCGATCGATAGGATATTCAGGATCAATCGGCACATAAGCACACCCAGCCTTTAAAACAGCTATCAAACTGATAATTAAATCCTTAGACCTGGAAAGCAAGACACCTACAATACTTTCTTTTGCTACTCCTTTTTGGAGAATAAGCCGTGCCAGCTGATTACTTCTTTGATTTAGTTTATCATAAGTTATTTTTTCATCCCCAATACGGAATGCAATTGAGTCCCCTTTAAACAATACTTTTTCTTCAAATATTTTAGTAATTGTTTTTTCCTTTTCATAAGTTAATTTCGTACGATTAAAATCATTTATTAAAACTTCTGTTTCTTCACGGGAAAGCATATCTACTTGTCCAATGCCAATAGTTGTGTCTGTAAAAACTATCTTAAGGATATTTCTGAAATAAGATATAAATCTTTCTATGGTTTCTTTTGCAAACAATGAAGTAGAATACTCAAAATCCAGCTTAATTTTACCAGCACTTTCAGACGCTGACAAAGTAAGATCGAATTTTGCTACCGCACTTGTTTTTTCATAAGCTTCTAATGCCAGATCTTTGATCAGCAAGGTTGTACTCTCAATATTTATAAAAGAAAAAACACTTTCAAACAAAGGATTACGGCTTACATCACGTTGAAGTTCCAATTGATCGAGCAGTTCTTCGAAAGGATAGGACTGATGTTCAAAACACGAAAGGGTCTTTTGTTTAACCTCAGCTAAAAACTCTTTGAAAGTAAGATTACCCTGAGGATTTGTACGTATAGGCAGCGTATTGACAAACATCCCTAGGATATTTTCCAGTTCTGCATGCTCACGGCCCGCTGCAGGTACTCCAATAATGATGTCTTCCTGGTTACCCAACTTGCTCAGCAATATACTATGAACCGCAAATAATAACATAAACAAGGTCACACCTTCCTTCTCAGCCAGCTTTTTCAATCCGGATGTTTCCAATTCATTCAGCTCAAAACTTAAATGGTCACCCGCATATTGTTTGACTAGCGGACGGGGGAAATCAGCAGGAAGCTCCAATGTCAGCACCTCATTCTCATATTCTTTTAGCCAGAAATCTTTGTGTAACTGGTGTTCCTCCTGTTGTCGGTCACTTTGCTGCCATACCGCATAGTCCTTGTACTGAAGGTTCAATTCTGGCAGTACCTCTTCATTGTATAAAGCCATAAAATCCCTGATCAGGATATTCCTGGAAACTCCATCAGATATGATATGGTGCATATCCACCATTAATATATGTTCCTCTGTATCCAAAGCCATCAGCCCCAAACGAATCAAAGGTGCCCTGGAAAGTTCAAAAGGTCTGATGAAATCTGCAATAAGCTGATCTGGATCACCGCCCTGGAAATAAACAATTTCAGGATCAGCTTCTTCCGCCACCCGCTGCACTGACTGACCATCAACGATCTCAAAATAAGTCCTTAAACTCTCATGACGGAGAACCAATAGTCTAAAAGTCCTGTTAAATTTTTCATAATCAACCTTACCTTTTATCCTGACAATCTGCGACATATTATAGGCAAGTGCATCCTTGTCAAACTGATTTAAGAAATAAAGACGTCTCTGCGCATAACTTAACGGATAGTAATCCGCTTCCGCTGCCTTAGGAATGCTCACATAGCCGGTACCTGATTTTCGTAGTTCTAACTTTGTACTCAGATATTCGTCCAGCTTCTTTACTGTTGTCCAGTTGAAAAACTCTTTCACCGAAATCTCCACATTAAACTGTTTATGAATCCGGCCAACTAAAGTCAGTACTTTGAGCGAGTCTCCACCCATTTCAAAGAAATCATCATCAATATCCATCCCCGGTTTACCCAGAATATGCTGCCATAAGTCCAGCATCGACTCTTGCGACAAAATACGATCCTGCCCCACTTGTTCTTCTGCAATAACTTGTAACAAAGAATCTGGTGCAGAGGATACCCACCGCTTATAGCGCTCATCCAGTGCTTTAACTGAAACTACTAAACGTGGGTGCGTTAAAAAATGAAGACTATGTTCCAGCACACTTGTCAGTTCTTCACCACTAATATAGTCGTCTGCAATACCTGAGAAACTCAGTCCATCCAGATCAACACTCATCCATTGCCTCAAACGTCCCAATTTACGCTGCGACTTCAGGTAATAATCCATATAGATATTTGCCGGGCCATAAGCCCCAAATCCTAATCCGCCCAATACTGTTGATAACGAAGAAATCAGGATACAGAAATCCAGCTCCCGGGAACTAAACACAGCATCCAGCACTTCGACGCCTCTTACTTTTGGATTAAATTGTGCCTGGAAATCTGAAGCAGTCAGTTCATTTGCCACATTAATGCTGCTTCCTGAAACTACCCCTGCCGCATGGATCACACCATCAACTTTACCAAACCTTTCTTCAGCCATCTTTACTGCTGCCTCAACAGCAATCTCATCCGAAATATCACAACTTATATAGAATACCTGAGCACTCAAATGGCCAGGATGATCTTCTCTTAAACTTGCACTGCGTCCGAGCAAAATCACATTCGCCTGGTAATTCTTCTGCAAATAACCATTTAATACTGAGCCCAACTGTCCGGACCCTCCGGTAATCAGGTAAGTTCCTCCTGCTTTGAAAGCAGGTGAATCAAGCGCTCCATCACTGGAAAGAGAATCAAAGATCTCTCCCCATCTATGCCCCTGACGGAGTGAAACCACACTACCACGATCTCCTGACTGCAATTCTTTATACAAATTGTCCAATACCAGTCCGCCGGATATTTCAGACGAACTGATATCAATATGTCTTCCCGATAAACCGCTATATTCCTGCGCCAGCACTTTAAGTAAACCCAGTGACATTGATTGAACACCCGAAATCTCCCCCTGCTCCAAAACAGGATGCAGATCACTGGTCAAAACAACCACCTCTCTGGATACATTACCCTGATCAGCCCAGCATTTAACAGCCTCCAGTAAACTATAGAAATATCGGTCACCCGAAGCATCCGTATAAAACTTTTCCTGCTCTCCATCCAGACCCCAGCCATGAACAAGTTGCTCTGCAAACAGACCATAATCTGACAAACTTGCAAAAAGGGCCTGGTAACCACTTACCTCAACCGGAGCCACTCGATAAGACAAAGGTGATTCCTGCGCATAAGCCAACCCTGTCCGTACCCGGATAACTTTTCTTCCCGACTCAAGATAACGGGAAGAAAGTCCTTCAAAAACACCATCATCATCGATAAATAATAACACACTGCCCTTAGCCTTTACTGACAAAGCAGGCATTGAAAGCAGTTTCCAGCTGGGGTAATAAAACCATTCCCGAACTGCCTTCCGGCTTTCCTTCAGCACAGCAGGATGCAATGCCGATAACAATTCCAGGGCATTCACATTTACCGGGTACCTTACCGGCTCAAAACTATAAGTCGGCAGGGAAACTTTTTTACGAACCTGTCCGCTATAAAACCCATTCCAATCTATCTTCACTCCATGGCTCCAGAGCTTGCCAAAACCTGTTAGTAATTGTTTCAGATCATTGCCTTCTTCCTGTGCACCACGCACAAGAGAGACCACCTGATGACTACTGTTTCTTAAATGATGACTACGGATAAAAGTACTCAGTGTCTTACCCGGTCCAACCTCTATCAAAACCGCAGCACCCGTACCCGACAATAACCTGCCTGCACCTTCGCTAAAACGAACAGGCTCACGCAGGTGCGATACCCAGTAGGCCGCCTGGCCAATCTCATCAGCCTGCACAAATTCACCCGTAACATTCGAGATAAAAGGAAGTTCAGGCTTATTGATCTTTACTTTATCCAGTACCCCCTTAAATTCATCCAGTATTCCATCCATCAGATGAGAATGGAAAGCATGAGAAGTATGTAAAATCCGGCTGCTGTAACCAGCCAGTTCAATAGTCTTTTTAAACTCAGCGATCTGCTCGCTGCTACCCGAAACCACACACTGGGAACTGCTGTTGTGCGCAGCCAGGCAAACCTGGGGAGCCGAAGAAAGATAATCCTTCAGTTCTTCTTCAGCAATACCGATACTCAGCATATCACCAACAGGTGCACCCTGCATCAATTCGCCCCTTTTACTAACCAGCAATAAGCTGTCTTCCAGTGAAAAAACACCACTCAAACAGGCGGCAACATATTCTCCGATACTATGGCCGATCATTTTATCCGGACGGATACCCCAGCTCATCAGCAAACGGGCCAGTCCATATTCTACAATAAACAACAAAGGCTGTGCATAACGTGTCTGGTTGATCAGCTCAGCCGCAGAACCAAACAATACAGGCTTTAAATCCACACCGGACTGTAGCTCCACAAGGTTAAAACACTGGTCCGCGATCTCCTTGAAATAAGGCTCCTGCGTATACAAATCAGCATACATCTGCACATACTGGCTACCCTGGCCAGAGAACATAAAAATCACCTCCGGAGCGCTGGCAGCTTCAACTACCGCTGCATTAGCTGATTTGGCAGACAGCAGCGCTGCCTGGAGTTCTTCCAGGTTACTACAAACCAGGCTCTTGCGGAAACTAAAATCCGAACGTCCCCTGGCCAGTGTATAAGCCACATCTGCCAGTTCAGCAACCTTTCCGGATTCCAGATAAGTACTGAATGCCTCCAGGTTACGGTCCAGTGCAGCCGCACTTTTGGCTGAAAAAACAAGTACCTGTTCCGAACGGCTTTCACCAGAGCCTTTCACAGCAGGAGCTTCTTCCAAAATAAGGTGCGCATTAGTCCCTCCGATACCAAAAGAACTCACCCCAGCCCTTAAAGGATATTTGTCATTCCGCCAATCCTTAAGAACAGTATTTACATAAAACGGACTCTCTTTAAAATTGATCTCGGGATTCGCCTGCTCATAATGAAGACTTGCCGGAATCTGACGGTGCTTAATCGCAAGAACTGCCTTGATCAGCCCCGCTACACCAGCTGCCACATCCAAGTGGCCAATATTAGTTTTTACTGAACCCAAAGCACAGTAATGCACCTCACTTTTCCCAAAGGCAAGATTCAGCGCTTCAACCTCTATAGGGTCTCCAAGGCTCGTTCCGGTACCATGCGCTTCCAGCATACCGATGCTCTCAGCGGGCACCTTAGCTAATTTCTGCGCTGTCATAATAGCTGCCGCCTGCCCGTTAACAGAAGGTGCCGCATATCCAACTTTACCATTTCCGTCATTATTAATACCGGAACCTTTTATAATAGCATAAATATGATCACCATCTTTAATTGCATTCTTTAGTGTTTTCAGCACAACCACACCAGCACCTTCCCCATTCACAGTTCCACTTGCCGAAGCATCAAAAGCCCGGCAATGACCATCTTTGGAATGGATCATCCCTTCTTCATACAGATACCCCTTTTTGGATTTATTTGAAAGAGAAATTCCTCCGGCTAGTGCGATATTACAATCAGAGAACAAAAGACCTCTGCAAGCCTGATGAATAGCAACAAGAGAAGTAGAACAGGCTGTATCGATAAAAACAGATGCCCCCTGAAAATTTAGTGCATAAGAAATTCTGGAAGAAAGAAACCTGATATTCCCTAATTGTGACGCTGAAAAACTATCAACCATCCCATCTCTATTAGCTAGTTGCGAATAAACCTCCCAGTTTAGGTTTGCAGAAGAACCTACATACATTCCTATTCTGTTATTTGCATCATTTAAATTGCACCCAGCATCCTCTAACGCCGTCCAGACACACTCATGAAACATCCGCATTTGTGGATCCATCAATTTGGCTTCGTCTGCATTATAATTAAAAAAAGTATTATCAAAGCAGTCTTTATTTTCAACCATCCCATGTGCTTTGACATAAGATGGATTATCAATATTGCTTAGTATTTCCCCTTCTCCTTCAAGTTCCTCATCGGTAAAAAAACTTATTGATTCTACTCCTCCGTTCAAGTTTGTCCAAAATTCTCCAATGTTACTGGCACCTGGAAATTTTCCAGCCATACCAATAATTGCAACTTCAAAACCAGTGTAATTTTCCATCATTAATCAGTTGTGTTTTCCAAAAAGTTTAAAGTATTATTTGCCTCTTCTATAGCATCATCAATATTGCTGTTTATAGTCCTGAATTCAGAATCTCCATTATGGAGATAAGCTTCGATGCTTATTATAGATGGCATCCTGAATGATTTAGCCACAGAAATATGAGTATCAAATTCAGTATTAATCATTTTATTAAGCATAATCATACTTACTGAATGTCCTCCAATATCAAAGAAATTTGCATTAACGCTTATTTTAGATGGATCAGCATTTAGTACTTCAGCCCATATTCTGACTAACCGTTCCTGTGTATCATTTTCCGGCCTTAAGTAATCATTATTGAAATTGATTTCAGGAAGCGGTAATGCCTTTTTATCCACTTTACCACTTGCTGATAAAGCAATATCATCCAATTGGATAAAAAATCCGGGAATCATATAACCAGGTAATTCTGCAGATAGAAGTACTTTTAGATCTTTAGGGTCTAAAGATTGTGCCGAAGTATAATAAGCAACCAGAAATTCATCGTTATCCTTTTTCATTAACAGCACCGATGTTTTAAGGATAGATTTATGTTTGAGCAATTGACTTTCAATCTCACTCAGTTCAACTCTGTTTCCTCTGATTTTGACCTGATTATCTATCCTACCTATAAATTCCAGATTCCCATCCGGTAACCACCTTGCCAGATCTCCGGTTTTATACATAATTTCACCTGCATAAAAAGGATCCCCAACAAATTTATCTCTTGTAAGCTCTTCATTATTCAGGTATCCTTTTGCCAAACCATCTCCAGCGATGCAAAGCTGCCCATATATACCTAACGGTTGAAGCTGATCATAACGATCAACAATATAGATTCTTTTATTAGCTACAGGTTTTCCTATGTTATACCCAAAAGGCTGGATGTCATATTTTAATTCATAACATGTAGTCCAGATAGAATCCTCTGTTGGCCCGTATAAATTATAGAGTTTAAAAGGTAATTCCCAATCTGGATAATAATGAAATTTATCCCCCGCCACATTCAGAATCTTTAAGTCACAGGATCTGACATTTAAAATATGCTTTAATAAGAACTCTGCAATAACAGAAGGTTGATAGGATATTTCAATTTTATTCTTCTCCAGCCAGGAATACATTAATTCCGGATCCTGGCGAATTTCCTGTTCTGCGATATAAAGTCTGCCTCCTGACGCCAGACAAGGCCATATCTCAAAAGCAGACGCATCAAAAGATATATTTGCCACCTGACTGGATCTTGTACCCACTTCTGTGTCAAAGAAAGCTTTATGGGCCACCAACATATTGGTTATTCCACTATGTTTGACTTCTACACCTTTTGGTTTTCCGGTTGTTCCAGAAGTATAAAGTATATAGATTAATTCATCGAAACCCAACGTCCTCAAAGGATTTTCGGATGTCCCGGCCAGAACAGCTATTTTAGCTATCGGAATAATTTTAGTTTGATTAAAAATACTGCTGTCCTGTTTTTCATGTACAAGAGATTCCTGAATCAGCAAAAGATCTGCCCTACAATCGTTCAGAATAGACTGGGTTCTTGTAACAGGCGTGTTGGCTGCTAAAGGAACATATGTCCCACCCGCTTTTAGTACACCTAACATGCAAACGATCACTTCTATAGAAGGATCAAACAATAACGCTACACGCGGATAATCCTCATTTCCTAACTCTTGTTTAAGCAAAAATGCAATTGCATTCGCATTGTTATTTAGTTCTCTATAGGTTAAACTTTCGTTCGACATAGCAATAGCAACCTGGTTTGGGTTACGCGCCACCTGCTCCTCGAAAAAGTCGATAACCGTCTTTTTTCTGGAATAATCCGCTCTTGTGTTGTTAAACGTATTTAACAGTAAATTACGTTCCTCGTCAGGAATAATTTCCAGCCTACTTAAAGATATATTTACTTCTGAAAGTACCGATGTTAAGATTTTTTTGAAATAAGCAGCAAAGCGCGTTATCGTTTCCGCCTTAAATATTCCTTTGGCATACTCAAATCTCAGTCTTAAACCATGTGTATGCTCTGTTATATCCAATGTCAGATCAAATTTAGACATCACTTGACTAAACTTGACAGGACTGATATCAAGCCCCGGAACAGACAAAGCTGTTTGCTCATAATTTTGATAACTAAACATCACATCAAACAGCGGATTCCGGCTGGTATCACGTTTGATATGCAGCTTCTCAATCATTTCTTCATAAGGATAAGACTGGTGTTCAAAACACAATAATGTTTTTTGTTTTACCACGGATAAAAATTCTCTGAAGCTCAAATTACCTTCAGGACTTGTCCTTATTGGCAACGTATTCACAAACATGCCCAGTATACCTTCCAGCTCAGCATGATCCCGGCCCGCCGTCGGAACACCAACTACTATATCTTCTTGATTACCAAGTTTACTCAGTAAGACATTAAAAGCAGCAAACATCAGCATGAACATTGTTACACCTTCTTTCTCTGCAAGTTTTCCAAGTGCCGAGCTTTCCAGCAGATCCAATTCCCAAATCAATTCTGCTCCCGCATGTTGCTTATCCAGAGGACGCGAGAAGTCGCCAGGAAGCTCAAGCGCCGGTACTTCTTCCTGGTATTCCCTTAACCAAAAATCCTGATGCAAAAGAGTCTCTTCCTGTTGTGCTGCACTTTGTTGCCATACCGCATAATCCTTGTATTGAAGATTTTGTACAGGTAATACAGCTGCACTGTACAATGTCATAAAATCCTTGATCAGGATATTTCCCGAGATCCCATCTGATATAATATGATGTACATCCACAATCAAAACATGTTCCTCTAAGGCTAAAGAAATTAGTCCGACCCGGACCAATGGAGCCTTAGATAGATCAAATGGCCTGATAAAGCTATTTAATACTGCAGGTAATGATTCAAAATCACATTCCATCTCAACAATTTCCAGCTGCGTTTCATCCAGTACCTTTTGTACAGTTATCCTGTCAAATGTTTCAAAATAAGTACGAAGTACTTCATGATACTCCAGCAAACTATTAAAGACCTCAGTCAAAAGCATTTTATCTAGTGTTCCAGATAAACGTATTGCTGATGGCATGTTATAAGTCACTGAGGATTTGTCAAACTCATACAAAAAGTACATTCGCTTCTGAGCATAAGAGAGCGGATAATAATCAGCAGGCTGAGCTTTACTTATACTTTTAAAAAGGGAAGGCTGAGCCTTTTTCAGAAAATCATGCAAATGAACAATTGCTGAATTTTTAAAAATATCCCTGATTGGCATTTCTACATTAAACTCTTTAAATATTCTGTTTGCCAAGGCAGCAGCCTTTAAAGACTGCCCTCCCAACTCAAAGAAGCTGATATTTGTACCGATTACTGATTTATCTACAGCTAATATTTCTGACCATATTTCTGCAAGCTTTTCCTCAATTATACCAACAGGCATTTGAAGTTGCTCAGTTGTTTGCCTTTTGTAATCTGGTAATGATTTTCTATCTAATTTTCCATTACTGGTCAAAGGAAAGTTGTGCATATGTACATAGTAAGAAGGCACCATATAATCAGGCATTTTTTCGAGCAAAAACATCCTCAAAACAGAAGAATCTATAGCTACAGCCGAAGTATAATAAGCTACAAGGAACTTATCTTCTTTATCCTGTTTCATCAGAACAGTGACTTCATTAATACCATCATAATTCAGCAGATGACTTTCGATTTCTCCCAATTCTATCCGGAAACCTCTGATTTTTATCTGGTCATCTATCCTTCCGATGTAAACCAAATCACCGTTATCTCCCCATTTTACCAGATCGCCTGAGCGATATAATTTTGCACCTGCCTCATAAGGATCATCAATAAATTTCGCATTCGTTAAATCCTCTTTACCAAGATAACCTCTGGAAACACCTGCTCCGCCTACATATAATTCTCCAATTACTCCCTGGGGAACAAGTTTTTGATATTTATCCAAAACATAAGCAGAAAGTGTAGGGATAGGTTTTCCTATGTTACTTAAATTACTAAGGATTTCAACTATTCCAATTTCTTTATAAGTTACGTGAACCGTTGTTTCTGTAATCCCAAACATATTGATCAGACTAACCAGAGGATATTTAGTTCTCCAATCTTTAAGATTTCCCGGGCTTAAGGCTTCTCCTCCAAATATCACATAATTAAGACACAGGGCTTTATCCCCAATTTCATTTTCTTCCTTGATCAGACTGTAAAATGCACTTGGCGTTTGGTTCAATACAGTTACTTTTTCTCTACGTAACAAAGAGAGGAAAGCCTTAGTATCTCTTGCTATATTTTTGGAGATGACAACCAGTTTCCCTCCAAATAACAGAGCACCATACATTTCCCATACACTGAAATCAAAACAGTGACTATGAAACATAGTCCAGACATCTCCGGTACCAAAATTAAACTGGAATTTATCATTGAAAAACAGCCGGACTAAATTTTTATGCTCCACCATTACCCCTTTTGGATTTCCTGTCGTACCTGAGGTATAAATAATATAGCATAGGTCTCCTGGACTAACTTTCCTTGCAGGTAATGAGCGCTTTTCAACAAATTCAAGATCTTCTATATATAAGTAATCCAAGTCTTCCCGCAGCGCATACACAAATCTCCGGCTCATTAAAACCAACTCAGATCCGCTATCTTTCAGAAGATAATCGATTCGTTCTTTAGGGTAATCAATATCTATTGGCAAATAAGCCCCCCCCGCTTTGAGTACCCCAAGCATCCCTATAACAGTCTCTATTGAGCGGTCTATTAGTATGGAGACAATTGAATCAGCTTTTACTCCTTTATCATGCAATAAAGAAGCTAATTGATCCGATTTATCATTTAGTTCTTTATAGGTCAGCTGTACCTGATCCATAACTATAGCAATATGTTCCGGAGTCCTCATCACTTGTTCTTCAAACAAGTCGACAACTGTTTTTTCCCTGGGATAATCAGTTGTTAAATTGTTAAACTCATTGAGCAATTGATTTTGTTCCGCTGAAGAGATCATTTCAATCTCACTCAAGCCAATGTTTCCATCTTCCAGAACGGAACTTAAAATTTTATTAAAATAGAATGAGAAACGTTCTATTGTTTTTCTTTTGAATACCCCTGTAGCATATTCGAATGTAAAATGTAGTTTATCATCTTTTTCACTTACATCCAGCGTCAGGTCAAATTTTGACATTACCTGCCCAATCTCTTTTATTTTCAGTTCAAGACCAGAAATTGATAGTGCTGTTTGCTGATAATTCTGATAACTAAATACTACATCAAACAATGGATTGCGTGCTGTATCCCTTTGAATACTCAGCTCGTCAATCAATTCTTCAAAAGGATAGGATTGATGTTCAAAACATGAAAGGGTCTTTTGTTTAACCTCAGCTAAAAACTCTTTGAAAGTAAGATTACCCTGAGGATTTGTACGTATAGGCAACGTATTGACAAACATCCCTAGGATATTTTCCAGTTCTGCATGCTCACGGCCCGCTGCAGGTACTCCAATAATGATGTCTTCCTGGTTACCCAACTTACTCAGCAATATACTATGAACCGCAAATAATAACATAAACAAGGTCACACCTTCCTTCTCAGCCAGCTTTTTCAATCCGGATGTTTCCAATTCATTCAGCTCAAAACTTAAATGGTCACCCGCATATTGTTTGACTAGCGGACGGGGGAAATCAGCAGGAAGCTCCAATGTCAGCACCTCATTCTCATATTCTTTTAGCCAGAAATCTTTGTGTAAATGGATTTGTTGCTGTTGTAACTCACTTTGCTGCCATACTGCATAGTCCTTATACTGAAGGTTCAATTCTGGCAGTACCTCTTCATTGTATAAAGCCATAAAATCTCTGATCAGAATGTTTTTAGATTCTCCATCAGATATGATGTGGTGCATATCCACCATTAATATATGTTCCTCTGTATCCAAAGCGATTAGCCCCAAACGAATCAAAGGTGCCCTGGAAAGTTCAAAAGGAGCGATGAAATCTGCAATAAGCTGATCTGGATCACCGCCCTGGAAATAAACAATTTCAGGATCAGCTTTCTCCAACACTCTTTGTACTGGCTGATCATCAATAATCTCAAAATAAGTCCTTAAACTCTCATGACGACGGACCAATAGTTTAAAAGCCCTGTTAAAAAGTTCAACATTTATTTTTCCAGTCAGGATAAGGAATTCCGGAATATTATAGGCAAGTGCATCCTTATCAAACTGATTTAAGAAATAAAGACGTCTCTGCGCATAACTCAACGGATAGTAATCCGCTTCCGCTGCCTTAGGAATGCTCACATAGCCGGTACCCGATTTTCGGAGTTCTAACTTTGTACTCAGATATTCGTCCAGCTTCTTTACCGTTGTCCAGTTGAAAAACTCTTTCACCGAAATCTCCACATTAAACTGTTTATGAATCCGGCCAACTAAAGTCAGTACTTTGAGCGAGTCTCCACCCATTTCAAAGAAATCATCATCAATATCCATCCCCGGTTTACCCAGAATATGCTGCCATAAGTCCAGCATCGACTCTTGCGACAAAATACGATCCTGCCCCACTTGTTCTTCTGCAATAACTTGTAACAAAGAATCTGGTGCAGAGGATACCCACCGCTTATAGCGCTCATCCAGTGCTTTAACTGAAACTACTAAACGTGGGTGCGTTAAAAAATGAAGACTATGTTCCAGCACACCTGTCAGTTCTTCACCACTAATATAGTCGTCTGCAATACCTGAGAAACTCAGTCCATCCAGATCAACACTCATCCATTGCCTCAAACGTCCCAATTTACGCTGCGACTTCAGGTAATAATCCATATAGATATTTGCCGGGCCATAAGCCCCAAATCCTAATCCGCCCAATACTGTTGATAACGAAGAAATCAGGATACAGAAATCCAGCTCCCGGGAGCTAAACACAGCATCCAGCACTTCGACGCCTCTTACTTTTGGATTAAATTGTGCCTGGAAATCTAAAGCAGTCAGTTCATTTGCCATATTAATGCTGCTTCCTGAAACTACCCCTGCCGCATGGATCACACCATCAACTTTACCAAATCTTTCTTCAGCCATCTTCACCGCTGCCTCAACAGCAATCTCATCCGAAATATCACAACTTATATAGAATACCTGAGCACTCAAATGGCCAGGATGATTTTCTCTTAAACTTGCACTGCGTCCGAGCAAAATCACATTCGCCTGGTAATTCTTCTGCAAATAACCATTTAATACTGAGCCCAGCTGTCCGGACCCTCCGGTAATCAGGTAAGTTCCTCCTGCTTTGAAAGCAGGTGAATCAAGCGCTCCATCACTGGAAAGAGAATCAAAGATCTCTCCCCATCTATGCCCCTGACGAAGTGAAACCACACTACCACGATCTCCTGATTGCAATTCTTTATATAAGTTGTCCAATACCAGTCCACCAGATATTTCAGCCGAACTGATGTCAATGTGACGACCCGATAAACCAGTATACTCTTGTGCGAGTACTTTAAGTAAACCCAGCGACATCGATTGAACACCCGAAGTTTCCCCCTGCTCCAAAACAGGATGCAGATCACTGGTCAAAACAACCAGGTCTCTGGAAACATCTCCACTATCAAGCCAGTATTTAACAGCTTCCAGCAAACTATAGAAGTAACGCTCACCAGAAGCATCCGTATAAATATTTTCCTTTTCTGTGGTTAATCCCCAGCCATGAACAAGCTGTTCTGCAGATACCCCATAGCCAGAAAGACTGGCAAACAACCGCTGGTAATCACCTGCCTGACCTGGAGCTAAGCGATAAGATAGCGCTGACTCTTCTGCATAAGCCAACCCCGTTCTCACCCGGATAACTTTCCTTCCCGACTCAAGATAACGGGAAGAAAGTCCCTCAAAAACACGATCATCATCAATAAACAATAATACACTGCCTTTAGTATCCACTGACAAAACCGGCATCGGAAGTAATTTCCAGCTTGGATAATAAAACCACTCCGGAATAGTCTTTCTGCGTTCCTTTAATGCAACAGGATGTAACTCTGATAACAATTCTATTGCATCCACATTTACAGGATACCTTACCGGCTCAAAACTATAAGTCGGCAGGGAAACTTTTTTACGAACCTGTCCGCTATAAAACCCGTTCCAATCTATCTTCACTCCATGACTCCAAAGCTTGCCAAAACCTGTTAACAACTGCTTCAGGTCATCTCCTTCTTCCTGCGCCCCCCTTACAAGAGAGACCACATGGTGACCACTGTTTCTTAAATGATGACTACGGATAAAAGTACTCAGTGCCTTACCCGGACCAACCTCTATCAAAACGGCTGATACTGTATCCGATAACAATCTGCCTGCACCTTCGCTAAAACGAACAGGTTCACGCAGATGTGATACCCAGTAGGCCGCTTTGCCGATCTCTTCTGCCCGGACAAACTCACCCGTAACATTCGAAATAAAAGGAAGTTCAGGCTTATTGATCTTTACTTTATCCAGTACCGCCTTAAATTCATCCAGTATTCCATCCATCAGATGCGAATGAAATGCATGTGAAGTATGTAAAATCCGGCTGCTGTAACCAGCCAGTTCAATAATCTTTTTAAACTCAGCGATTTGCTCGCGGCTACCCGAAACCACACACTGGGAACTGCTGTTATGCGCAGCCAGGCAAACCTGGGGAGCCAAAAAAAGATAATCCTTCAGTTCTTCTTCAGCAATACCGATACTCAGCATATCACCAACAGGTGCACCCTGCATCAGCTCACCTCGTTTACTCACCAGTAACAAACTGTCTTCCAGTGAAAAAACACCACTCAGACAAGCGGCAACATATTCACCTACACTATGGCCGATCATTTTATCCGGACGGATACCCCAGCTCATCAATAGCCGCGAAAGTGCATATTCTGCAATAAACAATAAAGGCTGGGTATAACGTGTCTGGTTGATCAGCTCTTTCGATGTGCCAAATAATACAGGTTTTAAATCCAGACCCGACTGGACCAGAACAATTTTTAAACATTCATCCACTGTAGCTTTAAAAGCCAGTTCCTGTACATAGAGATCGCCATACATCTGCAGGTATTGACTTCCCTGTCCGGAGAACATAAAAATGACTTCAGGAGCAGCTGAACCTTCTACTACTGCTGCTTTGTGGGTTATTGCCTCACTTAAAGCTTTTTGAAGCTCAACTGCATTACTGCAAACCAGGCTCTTGCGGAATTCAAAAGCTGTGCGTCCCTTAGCCAGCGTATAAGCTATATCGGCCAGCTCAGCAACTTTACCTGATTGCACATAAGAACTAAATGATTCCAGGTTACGGTTTAAGGCTGCTTCACTTTTTGCTGAGAAAACCAGCACCTGGCCCAAACGACCATCACCTGACCTTTTAACAGCAGGAGCTTCTTCCAGGATAATATGTGCATTGGTTCCCCCGATACCAAATGAGCTGACACCTGCCCTTAATGGATATTTGTCATTCCGCCATTCTTTAAGCGCAGTATTCACATAAAACGGACTCTCTTTAAAATTGATCTCCGGATTCGCAGCCTCATAATGAAGACTCGCCGGGATTTGACGGTGCTGAATCGAAAGCACTGCTTTGATCAGGCCCGCTACACCTGCCGCTACATCCAGGTGGCCAATATTAGTTTTTACTGAACCCAAAGCACAATAATGCGCCTTACTTTTCCCAAAGGCAAGGTTTAACGCTTCTACCTCTATAGGATCTCCAAGACTCGTCCCTGTTCCATGCGCTTCCAGCATCCCGATGCTCTCAACAGGTACCTTTGCCATGTTTATGGCTTTTAATATGGCCTGAAATTGTCCATCAATACCAGGTGCAGTAAAAGTTATTTTATTGGCTCCGTCATTATTGATACCACTGCCCAAAATAACTGCGTGGATATGATCTCCATCAGCTATCGCATCACTTAATCTTTTAAGTACAACAACACCAGCACCTTCTCCTATTACAGTTCCACTTGCCGAAGCATCAAAAGCCCGGCAATGCCCGTCCTTAGACTGGATCATCCCATCTTCATGGAAGTACCCCCTGGTTGAATAATTTTGTATAGTTACACCACCTGCAAGTGCTACTTTACATTCTCTTAGTAGCAAACTCATTGCGGCGCGCTGAATAGCAACTAAAGAAGTAGAACAGGCAGTATTTAAATAGATAGAGGGTCCCTGCAGGTTAAGCGCATAAGAAACCCTTGAACATAAAAATGTAATATCACGCAATTGCGAAGCGCTAAACTCATTAACAAGCTGCTCCTTATTAGATAAATAGGCATAATTAAGCCAATTTAAATTGGTTGCCCCACCGGCAAACAAGCCAATTTTATCCGTATTATTTTCAACATCAATACCAGCATCTTCCAAAGCTTTCCAGCAAATTTCATGAAAGATCCTTATCTGTGGATCCATTAAAGAAGCCTCGGCTGCAGAATACCCAAAAAAACCGGCGTCAAAAAACTCCTTATCCTTTACAAATGCATTTGCTTTAACATAATTTGGATCCCTTAAAATATCACTTTGAATTCCACTTTCAGTCAGCTCCTGATCAGAAAAGGAAGTTATTGATTCTATGCTATTGCTGAGATTATCCCAAAATTCGCTGATATCTTTCGCACCCGGAAATTTCCCGGCCATTCCAATGATTGCAATTGCAACCCCATTTTGATTATTCATTATAATTAACTTAAATGAGATGAATTTCCGTGTAAAAAAATGACATATGTATACCTTACCTGGTCTGTGACCGGGCAATTTTAACTGTGAATTGCAGAGGTTTGAATTATAAAAAATCTAGTATATCCTGCATTCCCGTAACCTCTTCTTCAATATTTTTCTTGTATAATTCGGCCTTGGCATCTCCTTCGGTAATAAATTTTACGATAGAAAGGATGGAAGGATATCGAAATAGATCGGGTACAGATACTTTCCACTGAAAAGATTGGTTAATGTAAGTTGTCAACTTAATAAGCTTCAGTGAAGTTCCTCCTAATTCGAAAAAACTCTTATTAACACTGATTTTCTCCATACTGATCTCCAGAACCTGAGACCAGATTTCCACCAGTTTGGCTTCTATTTCATTTGAAGCTGCCTGATAGCTTTCTTCTATCTGGATGTCTGGTACTGGAAGTACCTTTTTATTAATTTTTCCATTATCCGTCAATGGTATTTCTTTGACCACCATGTAATACACCGGCACCATATAACCGGGTAGTTTCGCCGATAAAAACGACTTCAGCAAAGCCACTTCTAATTCTTCACCTGCTACATAATAGGCAATCAGCTGCTGGTCCTCTTTATTGTCATCGGCCAGTACAACAGCTGCTGTAATACCCGGGTATGCAGCCAAGTGACGGGACACTTCTTCCAGCTCTATCCTGTAACCACGAATCTTTACCTGATCATCCAGCCGCCCCTGAAATACCAGCTGACCTGAACTGTTCATCACCGCGCGGTCACCCGTCTGGTACAGCCTTGCACCCTCAATAAAAGGATTGGCGATGAACTTCTCCCTGCTGAGTCCTTCCTGATGAAGATAACCCAAAGCAAGCCCGTCTCCCGAGATATATAACTCTCCACAAACACCCGGAGCAACGGGATTCAAACCTTTATCCAGTACATAAACCTGGGTATTGGCTGCCGGTATGCCTATCGGTACAGCCGCACCCTCATCCTCAGGATTAAACTTATAAATCATACAGCCAACCGTCGCTTCTGTAGGCCCATATTCATTGTATAATTCGACATCACCTCCATACTCAGCGTACAGCTCACCAGCAACCTGGCTACTCAGCTCTTCTCCACCGATAATAAACTTCCGGATCCGGCAAGAAGACACAGCACCCAGCCAGTTACCACTTTTTATCGCCCGCAAATGAGAAGGGGTAAGCTTGATAACGGTAGCCCTGTTTTCAAGGAAAACTTTCTCGATCATTAATGTATTTGGCTCTTCCCGGTATAATACCATAGTACCACCACTAACCAGCGTGCAGAACATACTGGTCACTGTCAAATCAAAGGAGATCGAGCTGTAGACAGGGAAAACAGTTTCAGCTCCGCAGCCATAAACTGACACCGCCCAGCTGATATAATTAACCAGTGACTGCTGGCTGATCATGACCCCTTTTGGCGTACCAGTAGAACCAGAAGTATATAAAATATAAGCAATATCAGCACTGACAGCAACAGAAGTAAATGGTGCTGTATATCTTTTCAATAGCTGCGATTGCGATATTACATCCAGATCGACCAAACTTTCTATTATTGGCAAATTGGAATAACTGCCACGGGTAATCACCAGCTTTAAACCCGAACCCGAAATAATTCCGTTAATCCGTTCTTGAGGATAATGCGGATCTATAGGTACATAAGTACCACCAGCTTTCATCACGCCCAATAGATATGGGATAAGCTCTATTTCACGTTCCAGCAGCAAGCCTACCAGGTCTCCGCGCAATAGCCCTTTTTCCTGCTGAAGGTAATGAGCAATAATAGAAGAACGTTCATCCAGTTCCCTGTAAGTCAACTTTTCTTCTGCGCAAATTAAAGCGATCTGATCTGGAGTTTTTAAAACCTGTTCTACAAAAAGATCAGCAATTGTCTTCTCCCTGGAATATGTTGTTTTCGTATCATTAAAGCCTTTCAGTAAAAAATCGCGTTCCTGATCATAAAGAATATTCAACTGACCTAAGGTCACAAATCCCTGTTCAAGCACTCCAGCTATAATCTTCCTGAAATAAGAAGCAAAACGGGTAATTGTTTCTGCTTTAAATATACCAGTTGCATATTCAAATTCTAACCGTAATCCTGCTGCGTGGTCTGTCACATTTAATCGTAAATCAAATTTAGAAACCACCTCGCTCAATTCCGTGTATCCGATAACAACACCTGGTATTATCAATAAAGGCTGGCTATCATGTTGATAACTGAACATCACATCAAAAAGCGGATTGCGGCTGGTATCCCTTTTAAGCTGCAGTTCCTCAATCATTTCCTCATAAGGATAACTTTGGTGTTCAAAACACGAAAGCGTCTTTTGTTTGATTTCAGCCAGAAATGCTTTGAAAGTAAGTATGCGTTCAGGTGCTACTCTTATCGGCAGTGTATTCACAAACATTCCCAACATATCTTCCAGTTCAGCATGATCGCGTCCACCTGCAGGCACACCAATCACTATATCCTCCTGGTTGCCCAGCTTGCTTAGCAAAACACTAAAAGCTGCAAACATCAGCATGAACATCGTTACCCCCTCCTGCTCCGCTAGTTTTCTAAGTTCCAGGCTTTCCAAAAGCCCCAGTTCACAGACGAACTTCGCCCCCGCATATTGTTTATTCAAAGGACGAGGAAAATCAGCAGGAAGTTCTAATACAGGTACCTCATTCTCATATTCTTTTAGCCAGAAATCTTTGTGTAATACAAGCTGTTTTTGTTGTATCAAGCTTTGCTGCCATACCGCATAATCTTTGTATTGGAGAGCTAATGGCGATAGCTCTTCACCATTATATAAGGCCATGAAATCTTTAATCAGAATATTGCTCGAAATACCATCTGATATAATATGGTGCATATCCACAACCAGCAACTGTTCTTGTGGTGAGAAACTTATTAAGCCTACACGAATCAATGGAGCTTTTGACAGCTCAAAAGGCCGGATAAAGCTATTTAAAACAGTTTTCCATGTTTCATCATCAGCATCCATATGAACGATGTCCAACAACGTTTTATCCAGTAGCTTTTGAAAAGGCACCCCATCTAAGAGTTCAAAATAAGTACGCAATACTTCATGACGCTCAAGCAGGCCATTAAAAGCTTTAGCCAGGCGTTCCTTATCCAGTATTCCCGATAAGCGTAATACCGATGGCATATTATAGGCCGTTGAAGCACTATCAAATTCATACAAAAAGTACATTCGTTTCTGCGCATAAGAAAGCTCATAATAAGTTTTCTGATCCGCTTTTAAAATGACACTCTTTTTCTTTGTATAATTAATAGCCTGGAAAAAATCCAGGATTTCTGCTTTTCTCTCCTTAATATTATTCAGTATTTCATTAGTCAGACTACCTGGTGTGGCTTTTACTGCCACCTGTGAGTCTGTGACTGAAATAAAAACACCTTGCTTTCTTAATTCCGTAATTAGTTCATCAATACGCATAAGATTATAATAAAATTATTTCAGAGGTATCTTCAATACCTGAATTCATCTGTTTTACAGTAATTATATATTCCGATATAGCCGTAATCTGGTGTTTGTGAAACAGATCCTTTAATGGTAACTCCACATCAAAATATTTTCGGATCTTACTTACCAATAATGACGCATTCAGGGAATGTCCTCCCAATTCAAAAAAGCTTTTGTCCGTACTGATTTTGTCCATAGGGATATCCAGCAGACCAGACCAGATTTCGATCAGCTTCTCTTCAGTTTCATTAGCAGCAGGTATATATAGATTTCTTGTCCCTAATTCAATATCAGGTAAAGCCTTCCTGTTAATCTTTCCATTCGGTGTTAAAGGAATACTATCAATCCTTGCGTAATTGACAGGTACCATATACTCAGGCAAATATTGTAGTAAGAACCGTTTCAGATCCGAATCATTTAAAATCTGATCACCAACGTAATAAGCAATTAAAAATTTATCGCCATTTTTTTCCCTGACAGTCACTAAAGATTCTTTTACTCCAGGATAATTCAGCAGGTTACGTTCTATTTCTCCCAGTTCAATTCTAAATCCTCTTATCTTAACCTGATTGTCTATTCTTCCAAGAATTTCAAGATATCCCTGATCCGACCATCTTCCCAAATCACCTGTTTTATAGATAAGCTTATCAGGAGTAAATGGACTCACTATAAATTTCTCCCGTGTTAATTCTTCATTATTCCAGTATCCCCGCGCAAGTCCCGCCCCGCCAATACATAATTCGCCAGGTACACCAACAGGACAAAGTTTATGGTTACTATCCAGAATATAGATGCCGGTATTTAAAATCGGTTTCCCGATGTTTACTTTATTCAATATGGTCAAATCCTGGATGGCCGACCATACCGTTGTTTCTGTCGGGCCATATAGGTTATAGATTTGTCCGGCATAATTTTGCTTTAATTCCTTTAGCAATTCATCAGGAAAAGCCTCACCTCCTACCATCAGGATTTTAATACCAGAAAATACATTTAACTGATGATCAGTTCTGATCAGTGCCTTTAAATGAGAAGGAGTAATTTGTATATAATCGACCTTCCGCGTTATAATCATGTTGATTAAAGCAGTGGTATCTTTTTGTTCCGTTGTACCTGCCAGTACTATTCTTAATCCGTTTAACAAAGGAAGAATAGCCTCTAACACGAAAATATCGAAAGAAATAGTAGTTAAACACAACATACGTCCATCATCCTTGAACACAATTTCCTTATTAATTCCATAAATAAAATTAATGACATTCCTATGTGCTATCATTACACCTTTAGGATTCCCTGTAGAACCAGAAGTATAAATCATATAAGCCAGATCTGAAGAAGAAAAGCTTCTTTTCAGGTTTTCTTTCTTTTCAGATGACCAGGAATTATCGCTCAGACTAATAAAATTGGAATTGCTGTGTACATATGAACTGGTATCTATAACCGTAAAAACAGACTGGCTATCTTTAATAATATAAGCAATACGTTCCTCCGGATATTGAGGATCAATAGGTAAATAAGCGGCTCCAGCTTTCCAGACAGCAAGGATGCTCACAAACATACTGATAGACCGGTCCATGATTAAAGCAATCACATTTTCATTCCGGACTCCTTTACTAAGAAAAAATCTTGCCAGTTGGTTACTTTTTTCATTCAGTTCTTTATAAGTTAAACTTTCATCACCCATAGCAATAGCAATCCGCTCCGGATGATGTGCTACCTGCTCCTCGAATAAATCCACTAATGTTTTTTCTTCCGGATAATCACCTCCTGTATGATTAAACACATTCAGCAATAAATTACTTTCCTGATCAGAGATAATTTCTATTTCGCTTAAGGGTCTCTTAACCTCTTCAAGTACTTCTGTTAAAGTCTTGTTGAAATAAGAGGCGAAACGTGCAATTGTTGCGGCTTTAAACAAACTGGAAGCGTATTCAAATCTCAATTTTAATCCGGTTGCACCCTCCGTCACCTCCAGTGTCAGATCAAATTTAGACATGACCTCACCAAGTTCTATACGCCCTATGTCAAGACCAGGAATAGACAATACTGTTTCCTCGTAATTCTGATAACTAAACATCACATCAAACAAAGGATTACGGCTGGTATCGCGTTTAATATGTAGCTCTTCAATCATCTCTCCATAAGGATAAGATTGATGCTCAAAACAAGAAAGGGTTTTCTGTTTGACCTGATCCAAAAACCCGTGGAAGCTTAAATTACCTTCAGCACTTATTCTTACTGGTATTGTATTCACAAACATGCCGAGAATGTCTTCCAGCTCAGCATGATCCCTTCCCGAAACCGGAACACCAATCACCACATCTTGCTGATTACCCAGCTTACTCAGTAATACACTAAAAGCGGCGAACATCAGCATGAACATGGTCACACCTTCCCTATCCGCAAGTTTTCTTAGTACCAAACTCTCTGCTAATCCAAGCTCCCAGACTAATTCTGCGCCGGCATACTGTTTATCCAGTGGACGCGGAAAATCTGAGGGCAGCACTAGTGTCAGGACTTCATTCTCATATTCCTTCAACCAAAAATCCTTATGCAATTGAATTTGCTCCTGTTGCTGCTCACTCTGCTGCCATACTGCATAATCCTTATATTGCAGCGTTAATGGCGATAGCTTTTCAGCAGTATACAAAGCCATAAAATCTTTAATCAGGATATTTCTGGATATCCCGTCAGATATAATATGATGGATATCTGCAATCAGTACATGTTCTTCAGCTTCCAGCATCACTAATCCTACACGGATCAATGGAGCTTCAGACAGCTCAAAGGGACGAATAAAACTGTTCAGAGTTGACATTAATGTTTCAGCATCAGCGTCCAGATGCACAATTTCCAGCAACACACTATCCAGGATCTTTTGAACAGGTATCCCGTCTGATGTTTCAAAATAAGTCCGCAGTATCTCATGACGCTGCAATAAACCATTAAAAGCTTCCGCCAAACGTATTTTATCCAGCGATCCTGATAGTCTTAATATCAGAGGCATATTATAAGTAATTGAATACTTATCAAATTCTTGTAAAAAGTACAACCGTTTCTGAACTGAGGACAGCTCATATCCAGTTTTTGCACCCGATTCCAGGATATGTCTTAACCCTGTCAGGTCAATTTTATTTTTATGTCCTGCAACATTAAGTCCCTCAGCAATAATTTTGCTCAGCTCCTCTATTGTCGGATTTTCAAAGAAATCAGTTATTGATAATTCAAATCCCAGTTCCTTTCTGATATGATCAGTTAATTTGAGTGCTTTCAATGAATCTCCGCCTAACTCAAAGAAATCCGCATCAGGAAGAATATCTTCTTTCCCAAAAAAACTATTCCATATTTTATTCAGCGTACTTAGAATATCTCCAGGCTGAAAATCTACACCAGCTTTTTGTATAAGTTCGTTATCAGTCTGCTTCTCCACATTCTTATATACCCATTGTTCCATCCTTGCATTAAGATCACCCATTGACACTGTAACTTCAGGAAGATAACTCAAGGATACCAGATGCTCTAAAACCTGGTGCAGCTCATTGATTTGCATTCCATCACTACCGATGTCCTGAAATGCAATACCATCAAAATTCACAGCCGTCCAGTTCAGCATTTTCTTTCTGGACTGCAAATGATTAAGATAACCGTTCATAAGCATGTTAGCAGGTGCATATGCGGCAAACTTGATTCCTCCTATTAAAGTTGAAATCGAAGAAGTCAGCAATAGAAAATCCAGTTTTGCATCGCTCAGTGCTTCATATAACCTATGGAATCCAAGGACTTTCGAACTAAACTGGAGTTCATAATGCTCCTTATTTAACTTACTGATCAAATCAACAGATGCACCATCTATTATTCCCGCAGCATGTATCACTCCATTTATTGGCCCCAAATCATTTTGAATAACACTTAACGCATTTTCCAGCTGATTTTTACTGGTAATATCACAATTGAAGTAAACTATTTCTCCGCTCAGGCTACTAAGCTCCTCCAATCTTTGTTTCTTCTGAAGAATAGGATCTTCAGCAGTATAAAATTCTTTATTATCAATTACAGATGAAAGATCAGTTCTGCCAATTAAAGCTACTTTCGCTTCATATTTTGTCAGTAAATACTTTGCCAATTCAAAACCCAGTTTACCAAGCCCTCCTGTAATCAAATAAACACCTTTGTTCTTTAATTTACTACCCGTTCCAGCTATATCCCGGAGCTGTTCTACATCATGTTCCCAGCGGATATTATTTCTGAATGCTACAACCTTACCCTTATTTTTCTGCTTTATCTCAGTGCATAGCATATCAATGAAACGCGTTGTTGAAATCTGAGCCAATTCCACATCAATATAACTTGCACTAACCTGTGCAAATTCCTGAGCCGCAACTTTAAACCAGGGAATAATAGCACCTGCCCCGATATCACCATTTTCATTTCCGTATACATTCTGCATATCAGCAGTAAGAAGAGAAAAATGTAATTTCCTGCCTGAATTTTTATCCACAGCAGATTTGACCATGTTCATCAAATGGAAAAAATGAGGATTAAAAGATGGGAGATCAATTTGATTCATCACAGGCTCTTCTAAAGTCCAGCTATAGATAATAGCTTCAATAACCACCTCATGTTTTTTAAGATTCTCAAACAAAAGATCAAAATCTCCTGCTAATGTTGGATTAACCTCATAATACCGGGGACTCAGTTCCTTATAGGCTTCTGCCAGATTTACGGTAATGTAGCCTGTTGCTTGCTGATTAAACTTCTGAATTAAAGCATTCGCAAGACCATTCTTATCCGCAAAAATCAAAAATACTGAGCCTTGAGATACTGCAGGAAGATCAGGAGCAGAAATCGTATTTTTCCAGAATCCTCTGTAAAACCAGGAATTAACGTCCAGACTTCTTTCTATAGTTGTCTTTTCATAAAGCTCTTTCTGCACCCGTAAAACTGGATATTTAATTTTATCAAAAGAATAAGCAGGCATTGAAATTTTTCGGCCTGTTACCTCTTTCTGAATATCATCCCACTCCAAGGATAGCCCGTAACTCCAGGCTTTGCCTATTCCATTTAATAAAAACCAAAAATCATCTTCCTTTACATTTATATTTCTTACCAAAGAGACCACATGATGTTGTGCTGTTTTAGCTTTATTTGACTGAACAAAAGCAGTCAGTGTACTTCCTGGTCCAACTTCTATGAAGATTGCATTTCCTTTAGCTAATTCATGCTGTATCCCTTTATCAAATTTGACCTCATGACGCAGGTGTTTAACCCAGTATTCTGCCGAACCAACTGTCAGATCGGATGCTTCTTCCCCGGTTAAATTTGAGATAAATGGGATACTCAGGTTTCCAAAAGTTATAGTATCGAATATACTTCTGAATTCAGGAAGGATTTCATCCATCAGATGAGAATGAAAAGCATGAGAAGTACGTATAACCTTACTCTTATATCCTTTTAATTCTATCATTTCTTTGAATGATAGAATTGATTCTTCGTCACCAGAAACAACACAGCTTTCTGAACTGTTCACTGCCGCCAAAGACAACTTCACTTCATCATTTAAAAACAAAGACAACTCCTGTTCAGAAATCAGGATACTCAACATGAGTCCATGAGCCGTTTTTTGCATCAGTTCCCCTCTCTTCATTACCACCGTCAATGCATCATCCAGTGTAAAGATTCCGCTTAAACATGCTGCCACATATTCACCAATGCTATGTCCTATCATCATTTGAGGATTTATCCCCCAATTCATCAGCAACTTTGCCAGTGCATATTCCAAAATAAATAATGCCGGCTGAGTATACGATGTCTGATCAAGCAGGTTTGATGCTGCATCCGGACTGGAAGGAAAAATTATAGTTTTCAGATCTTTACCTGTTTTCTCATTTACTTTGATAAAACACGTATCAACAATCTCTTTAAAAAAGCTTTCTTTTAAATAGAGGTCTGCAAACATATTTACATATTGAGTTCCCTGACCAGAAAACAGATAAACGACTGCAGGTCTTCCGGATTTCAAAAGACTTTCCTCTTTCGATACAACTTTACCAAGGCTTCTGATCAGTTCCTCCCGATCACTGCAAACCATATGTTCTCTATAAGGAAAATGTGCTCTTCCATGCTGTAACGTAAAAGCAATATCCGCTAATCTCACGTCCTGGTTAAGATGGAGGAAATTAATCAGCTTATCTTTATAACGCTGAAGTGCCTTTTTACTCTTGGCAGAAAGGGGTATAATATATGTACTTTTATTGTCCGTAAAAACTGGAGATAGCGGAGCTTCCTCAATGATAATATGCGCATTTGTTCCTCCAATCCCAAACGAACTTATTCCTGCTCTTCTGGGATGATCGGAACCCTTCCAATATTGAAGTTCTTCATTCACATAAAAAGGACTGTTTTTAAAATCTATATTGACATTTGGTTCAGTAAAATTCAGACTGGGAACCAGCTGTCTGTTTTTCAAACACAATACCGTTTTGATTAAGCCTGCAACTCCAGCCGCAACATCCAGATGACCAATATTGGTTTTTACTGAACCTATTGCACAGCTATTTTTAACCCCGGTGTTAAATGCTTTAGTTAGCCCGGCAATTTCTATAGGATCCCCCAGAACAGTTCCAGTTCCATGAGCTTCAATATAAGATATCGTATCAGCGTGAATATTTGCCTTTTTAATGGCATCTCTAATTACTTTAGCCTGTCCCTCTACACTTGGAGCAGCAAACCCAACCTTCTGATTTCCATCATTATTGGTGGCGCTTCCCTTAATCACAGCATGGATATGATCACCATCTCTAAGTGCGTGTTCAAGTCTTTTCAAAACAACAAGTCCTGCTCCGTTTCCACCCACTGTTCCGGCAGCTTCTTTATCGAAAGCCCGGCAGGCACCATCGGGCGATAGTATCATCCCTTTCCGGTAAACGTACCCTTCATTATCGTGCAAAGTAACTGAGACACCACCCGCTATGGCCATATCACACTTGTTCGCTAAAAGCTCACTACAAGCAAGATCAATTGCTACCAATGAAGTAGAACATGCAGTAGAAACATTGATACTAGGACCTTTTAGATTTAAACGATAAGATACCCTCGAACACAGGAAATCTTTATCCGCATAAGTAAATTCTTCCCACTTATTAATCCAATTATGAGCATCTCTTTCAGGGACAGCTATATTATAATTTGGATTTGGTGTTGCTCCTGCGTAAAGACCAATAGCCCCTTCAAATAGATATGGATTATACCCTGCATCTTCCAATGCTTCCCAGGTACATTCATGGAAAACACGCATCTGAGGATCCATAGACAATGCCTCACTTGGTAAATAGTCAAAAAAACCAGCATCAAAAAGGTCATAATCTTCCAGCATTCCTTTCGCATAAACAACATCTGTTTGCGGGTTATCGATAGCTTTTCTTTCTATTGACTCCTTACCTATAACTAAATTGTGCCAGAATTCTTCCAGATTTGAAGCTCCGGGAAAACGTCCAGACATTCCAATAATAGCAATGTCTCCCGACACAGTGTTATTTTCTTTATTTGTGTTAACAATCACAGACTCTGGTAATTCATCCGGAGTCAGAAATTGGGCTTGCAAAGCAATTGTAGGATATCCAAAAAGATCAGTAATCTGAACTGTTTTATTAAATATTTTACTTAAGCGCCCACTGATTGTAATCAATTTCAAGGAATCACCCCCTACATCGAAGAAATTTTGATTAGTATCAGGTACTTCATGACCAAGTGTTTCAGTCCAGATTTCAGAAATCTTTTTTTCTACCTCATTAAGGCCCGCTGATACCAATATTTTTTTCTTAAAAGATGGCTCTGGCAATGCTTTGCGGTCAAGTTTTCCATTAGCATTTACTGGAATATTTTTTAGCGGGATAAAGTAGGAAGGAATCATATGCGGAGGCAATATCCCTGCAAGCTGATTTCTGATAATACCATCTTCAAAAAGCTGATCCGTAACATAATAAGCAATTAAATATTTGCCCGCTTTATTATCTTTGACTACTACTACAGCTTCTATTATCCCAGGAATTTTCTGCAAATGACTTTCAATCTCTCCTGGTTCAATTCTAAACCCACGAATCTTCACCTGGTCATCTATTCTTCCCAGGTATTCTATATTTCCATCCGGAAGCCAGCGGGCAATATCTCCCGTAGCGTATATAATATCTCCACTTTTGTATGGATTATCTACAAATTTTAACTTTGTCAGCTCTTCATTATCCAGGTAACCAACAGATAAACCTACCCCTCCTATATATAATTCCCCGCTAACACCTTTGGGTACCAGCCTACGATGTTTGTCCAATACATATAATTGTGTGTTATCTATTGGTTTGCCTATGGGTACATTTAGCTGTTCCTGTTCAAAACTACATTCATAATAACTTACATCAACTGTGGCTTCAGTCGGACCATAAAGATTAATCAACCGGCTTTCGCAATATTTATTTAATTTCTGTCCAAACTGAAATACCTGGCCGCCTTTAAGCGCCTCTCCACTAGAAAAAACAAAGCGCAGACTTTTCAGCTTTTTTAAATCAAAGTCATCCTCTAATACTGGTAAAAAAGCACTCAACATGGAAGGCACAAAATGCATAACTGTAATATGACGAGCTTCTATTGTTCTTACAATTTCCGAGGGCACTTTTTCTCCTCCTGGTTTAAGCAAACAAAGGGTTGCTCCATTAAAACTCCACCAAAACAATTCCCAAACAGAAACATCAAATACTACCGGGGTCTTCTGTAATAAAACATCTTTCCCTGAAATGGGATATTCCTTCTGCATCCATTCTAGTCTGTTAACTACTGAGTGGTGTGCAATCATTACCCCTTTTGGTTTTCCTGTTGAACCAGAAGTATAAATAATATATGCCAGATCAATCCCGGACAGTCCAGTTTTTGACAATGATTGTGAAGATGCAAGATTAATCTGAGCTTCGCAATCATCAAGATCAATCACTGTTGCCGATACTGTTCCCTGAAGATATTTTCCTCTTGTGATCAAAACCTTCAATCCTGAATCAGCTATAATTGAAGCAATTCTGGAGGCCGGATATCCCGGATCTATAGGAATGTATGCTGCCCCTGATTTTAATACCCCAAAAATTCCTGCAACAAGATATACTTCCCGTTCCAGCAAAATACCAACCAGATCACCTTTTACTATCTTTCCTATATCCCGCAGATAATTTCCTACCTGGTTAGATAACAACTCCAGATCCAGATAACTCAGATATTTTCCCTCTTCATCCGAAATTAAAGCTGTATGATCAGGAGTCTTTTGAACCTGGGCTTCAAACCTAGAAATAATGGTGGCATCCTTAGGGTAATCGACAGCAGTATCATTAAAATGATATAATAATTCTTCCTCCTCTGCAGCACCAACAATATAAAGCGACTGTGGGTCATCCATGTAATGATCCAGTATTTGGTCTATAATATACAGGAAGTGAGTTTCGAATAACTTGAAATCTATGCTATCGTATATTTCCTCTGCAATAGAAAATTCTATCTCTAAGTTTTCATTAAAAAAAACAGTAACGACCAGAGGTATACCTGTATTTTCAAAAATTGAGTTCATCTGCATATTATAGCTTGAATGACTATTCAGTACATTCGTCTCCAGCGGATAATTCTCAATAACAACAAGTACATCAAATAAATCAATAGCGGGATCATAGCCAGCCAGCTGCTTGATTTTTGTATAGGGTACTTCGGCATGTTGATTTAATTCGATCAACCCCTCATGTACATGCCTTATTATATCTAAAAAACTGCTATGTCCAGCAGATGTAAATCTGACAGGTATAGTATTAATAAAATTACCAATTATTTCTCCATGCCCCTTCACCCCACTATCGCGTCCAGAAACAGAAGTTGCAAAAACAAAATCTTCACTATTGGTATACTTTTCAAAAAGCAAACCAAAGACAGCATACATAATCGAAGCTTTAGTTATCTTATGTTTAACCGCAAAATCTTCTATCGGCTGTATAGGCAAGTGAAAACTGCGTTTAACAATTCCTTTATTAATTATTGTACCTGCATTTTCTTTCCTGAAGAAGGTCTTTACCTCATAACCATCCAGGTAATCCTTCCAATAATTAAGGTCTTCATCTCTATTACCTTTTTCTTTTAAAGCATGGGAAACTTCTTTATAACTTACCTTATTCAATTCCAACGGCTTTATTCCGTCTATAAGCTTATTATAACAAAAGAAGAGTTCTTTCAATAGAATACCTGTACTCCAGCCATCATATAAAATATGATGATGCGTAATCATCAGCATATAAGTATCCGACGAGGTCTGAATCAGATTTATGCGAAATGGAAGCTCAGTAAGATCGAAGTGCTCATGTTGATCTTTAGTTAAGAAGTCCCGAAGAAAATTTGCAATATATTGATCATTTCCCCCTGATATATCATAAAAACCAACAGCTATTGGAAACTGTTTCAGAATAATTTGTATAGGTTTACTCAGTCCTGCCCAGCTGAATACTGACCTTAGCGCCTCATTTTCTGACTGTACTATGGAAATCGCTTTTCCAAATTTCCCTATATCGAGTTGCCCATTTATTTTTAAAGATAGCTGAACGTTATAAATGTTTCCATTTTCCTCTTTAAGGTATTGAAATAGAATACTCTGTTGAATTTTATTCAATTCGAATATATCCTGGACATTGGATTTTTCTAATTTTTTTTTCACAGTTATTTTGTTTTAATCAGAGGATGGTGAGTAAAAATTATCAGATAGATAGAAGGATCTGAATTTATTCAAAAAGCGAATCCAGGTCATCCTGAACAAGTTCCACTGTTGTAAAATCGGAAGGCGTAAAATGAACGTCATCCTCATCTCTAAGATATTGCAGTATAATCAGCAGGTTTTCTTCAAAAACATTTTTAAGATTACTAATCGTATTTTCATGATAGGCTTTACTATTGTAACCAATTTCCATACGGAAGGCCCCGTTAGCAATCATAGCATTAAACTCAAGGACAGCAGTAATTTCATTGCTAGCTGAACTATCATTACCGGTCGGTATAAAACAATAAGTAAAGA
This sequence comes from Pedobacter sp. WC2423, assembly GCF_040822065.1. Taxonomy (NCBI): domain Bacteria; kingdom Pseudomonadati; phylum Bacteroidota; class Sphingobacteriia; order Sphingobacteriales; family Sphingobacteriaceae; genus Pedobacter; species Pedobacter sp. WC2423. Next base: position 4,501,754 of record NZ_CP162005.1, on the reverse strand, counting down.
ACTCATTATCGAATTCAGCATCAAATTTTCCAAGATAATTAAACCTTACCTGAGACTTTTGCTGCGTATTATTCCGGCTATTTCTGTTAACAGCCATATAACCTATTCCATGCTGAGGAACATTTTTGATGTTCTCCTTCACTAATTTTATTAAATCTCCTATTGATCCATTTTCTGAAGCAAAAAGAACAGGATAAATAGCGGTAAACCAACCAACGCTTCTGGAAGTTTCAATATCTTCAAGGTGTCTGCCATGATTCTCCTGCTCTACAATAAACTGGTCTGAGCCTAACCAGGAATCCAGGGTTAGGATAAGTGCCGTATTTAACAAGACAGAAACATCAGTATTAAATACCAGGTTAGCTGCTCCAGATAAAAATCTGGTGGTTTCATCTGCTAACTTCAGGGTTACTTTCTTCAAATTGGCTGTTTGCCAGTCAGTAGTTTCTTCATCCAGGGGAAGCATAAATCTATAACTATCGACAGCATTCCAGTATTTTTCTTCTTTAGAAAAGTCTTCAGATTTTACATAACCCTGCATCTGCTCTGACCAGTCGTTTAATCCCGCCGTTTTTTGAGGCAACTTTATAACCTCATTCTTTTCAAGTCCAGTATAGATTGTTAGTAAATCTTCTAATATAATCCTCCATGAAACTCCATCTACAACCAGATGATGAGCCGTAAGGAATAAATAATCACTGCTTCCCGATATATTAATTATTGCTGCTTTTAAAAGTAAGCTACCAGCGATATCAAATCCGGACTTCAAAGAATTGAACGTCATTGCGATCTCAGAATGAGGATCAAATTGACAAATATGGTTATTCCAATCTATCAAATCGAATCTGAATCTTTCTATAATAAATGGCCTCTTCAGGTGTTCATTATTATAAAAACATTTCATCGATGCCATATCATAATTTGTTCTCAAACCATCGTGTTGTTCAATTAGTTTTTCAAATGCAGCTTGTAAAACATCACCATCAATTTCTTTTTTCAACTGTAGTATTAAGGACTGATTATAGAAACCAGGTTCTTTAAATTTCTGATTGACAAACCATAATTCAGCAGGCAGTAGTTCTCTTTTTCCAGTAAGGATGCCTTGATCATACTGCATTTTTGAGCTGGTTTTTTTTGCGTGAGAACTAATTTGCCCTATAGTATGATAGATAAATATATCCTTAGTATTTAAAGAGATACCCAACTCAAAAAGCCTGGCCGTAATCTGAACCGCTTTTATAGAATCTCCACCCAATGCAAAAAAATCATCGTTTAGAGTGATATCCTCCGTATTAAGAACAATTTTCCAGACCTTCAAAAGCATCTCCTCCATTGCATACGAAGTGGAATCACTGAAAAGAGCTGCATCTGCCAATTGAGGAACTGGTAATAATTGATAAGCTATCTTTCCATTACTAGTTAGTGGCAAATGATCTATAGCGATAAAGTAATTAGGGATCATATAATAAGGCAATCTTTCTGTACTATATTGTCTTAATACTGATTCTGTCAACAGTTCGCCTCTATTTGCTTCGGCAATATAATAAGCGTAAATACTCGCCTGATTTGAATCTCCGGATTTCAATAAGACCACTGCGTCTTTGATATACGGGTGAGTAATTAGCTGCTTTTCAATTTCTGATAATTCTACACGGTAACCATTAATTTTAACCTGTGAATCCAAACGTCCGATATATTCAATAATTCCTTTATCGGATCTTCTGGCCATATCTCCTGTTTTATAAACCTTCATTGCTGGTATAAATGGATTAGGAAGAAACAACTGTCCGGATAATTCAGGATTATATAAATAACCTTCAGCCAACCCGGTTCCCCCTATATATATTTCTCCTGGCATTCCTTGTGGAACAGGATTTAAATATTCATCCAACAAGTATATTTTTGTGTTGGCAATAGGCAAACCAATGGGTACTGATGATGCACTTTCATCAGGAGAAAATAAATGGATCATACTCCCAACAGTAGTCTCTGTTGGCCCATATTCATTATATATTTCTACTTTCCCTTGAAACTTACGATGAATTTCTGTTGCCAGTGCAGATGAAAGTTGTTCTCCTCCAACAATAAACCTTCTGATACTTCCAGCTACAGGAACAATAATTTGCTGATCACTTAATAGGCTAAGATGAGATGGAGTCAATTTAACAACCTGGACCTTATTTTCATTGATTACTTTCTCCAGTGCAAGAAAAGGTGATAACTCGTCATAGATTACAATGGTATTTCCTGTAATTAAGGGTGTAAAAATCGAGGTCACCGTGAGGTCAAATGCAGATGAAGTAAACAAAGGAAAATTCCCAGCTGTCTGATCCACATATTGATTGGCTGCCCAGCGAATATAATTGAGCAATTGCTGATGACCAATCATTACACCTTTCGGAGTACCAGTAGATCCTGAAGTGTAAATAATATAGGCTAAATCATTTAAAACAGCTGCATTACCGGAAGTTTCAATTCTGTACAATGTTACTCCTTCTTCAATTACTATCCCTTCCTTATTCCCATTTTCCAGTTTTAGGTTCTCTATTCTTTCGTCATTTGCGGTATCCGATAAGAGAAGAGCACACTCACTATCGTGAATTATAGATTTCAGACGTTCCTGTTGTATACCGGTATCTAACGGTAAATAACATCCTCCTGCTTTTAAAACAGCAAGCATACAAATTATCATTTCTGGAGACCGTTTTAAGATCAGGCCGACTACCCCATTCGTATTTTTTAATTGCTCACGAAGCAGAAGAGCCGTTTTTGCCACTTTCCTTACCAATTCATTATAAGTAAAAAAGTTGCTGTTAAAATCAATAGCAATGCGATCAGGGGCATCATGTGCTTGTTTTTCAATCAACTCATAGATGCTTGCATGATCCGGATATATTTTCTCTGTGGAGTTGAACTGACTAATATATTCTTCGTGCAATTGCGTACTTAATAAAGGTATTTTTGAAAGATTGGTTTGTGGTTTTTCAAGAACACAGTTAATCAGTTGCTCAAAGCATACAACCATTTGTTTGATAGTACTTTTCTTAAATAATGAACTGGAATATTCTATATCAATTCTTAAAGTATCTCTATTTTCAAAAACTTCCATTGAAAGATCAAACTTTGCAGTTCCATGGTCAAAGAAAAGTCTGGAAAGATTTAAGTCGGAGACTGAATCATCCGGCATGCCCATATTCTGATAAATAAACATACTATCGAATACTGGATTTCTGCTTACATCTCTTCTAGTGTTTAATAGCTGTACCAAGTCGTCAAAAGAACATTCAGCGTGTCCCAAAGCATCAGCAACAATCTTCTTTAATTCTCCTAGCAACTGCAGGAAAGACCAGTCATTATCTATTTCAGCCCTGATTGCTAAATTATTGACAAACATGCCATGTATTTGCCGAAGGTTAGGATGAGAACGTCCTGATACTGGAATTCCTATAATGAACTCCTGCTGCCTGCTATATTTGAATAGTAAGCTAAAATAGAAACTGAGCATAAGAACATGCAGTCTGCAATTATGAGCTGCAGCCAGCGCCCTAAGCCTTGCTGTTAAATACTGATCTATATCGATCCCCATTCGCTCCCCTCTTGTTTCAAATAAAGGAGGCCGCAAAAAATCAGTTGGCAATTCCAGTAAAGGTAAATCACCTTTCAACTGATTTAACCAATAATCAAGATCAAGCTGTGGTTTAACTTCCTTTGAACGGTTTTTTTTCCATACTGCGTAATCTTTATAGTCCAGCGGAGAATAAGTCAGCTGAATTCCTGCATATAGTTTAACCAATTCAGTAATAAAATTATAAATTGAAATGCCATCAGATACTATATGATGAAAATCCAGGAAAATAATATGCTCTGTCTCGCTTTTCTCCAGAAGAACCACACGTAAAAGAGGAGCAATTCTGAGATCAAATGGCTTTATCAATTTCTCCAGCTGTCCACTGATATCCGATCCGGATATCTTTGCTCTGATCATATTAAAATCTACTTCATCACTAATCATGAAACAAGGTTCATCTCTCATGACAAAAGACATACGAAGTGAAGAATGATTACTAATTAATTGCTGAATACATTGTGCTAATCTATCCGCATCTAAAACTCCGCTGATATTAAATGCTGTTGGGATATTATAAGCAGTATCAGTTTTATCCATTTCCCATGCATAATAGATTCTTTTTTGGGCAGCAGAAAGATCATAATAATCAGCCAAAGCAACTTTAGGAATACTTGTCAGCAGGTTTGTTTTCTTATTTGCAATTTCTTGTGCCTGACTACGCACAGTAAACTTTGTATGAAGTCGTTCCAATGGGAAATCGAAAGCTAATTCCTTAAATATCAGCACCTGTAATTCTGCTGTTTTCAATGAATCTCCACCCAATTGAGAAAAGGCATCTTCTACACCAATATTTTCTTTTTTTAAGATGCGCTTCCAGATATTTAATAGTTTCTTCTCTGTTTCATTTACAGGTTCTTCAACTAACAATCGCTCCAGCTCCGACTTCCTGATCATCTCTTTAATTTCAAGATCAACAACTGAAAAAACACCCTTATGATACTGCTCCAATAACTTGAATCTTTGCAATTTCCCACTAGTAGTTCTGGGAACGTCTTTTACAGGAATGACACGATCAATCTCAAAACCAAACTTCAGATTAATATGGGCACGCAAAGTGTGTATCAGCGGTATAAAGCTCTTCAAATCTGCCCTGTGAAAAACAAAAGCAATAGTTTCTTCCTGTTGTTTATCAGGATTAAAAAACCCAGATACAGAAATTTTATTAAGCTCAACACCAGCCAATTCCTCAGCAGCAGACTCAATATCATGCGGATAAAAATTTTGGCCATTTAACAGGATCACATCTTTTGAACGTCCTGTAATATATAGTGCGCCTTCCTTAATAAACCCCAGATCTCCAGTTTTGAACCATCCGTCCCCGGTTATAGCCGCTAACGTCTCTTTTTCATTATGATAATATCCAGCAGTAACATTTATCCCTTTAATCTGCACATATCCAATAATTTCTTCCTGGAGCAAGGCATCATTAAAATCTGTAACTCTGATCGTGCAATCATTGATAGCTTTTCCGACATTAAGAAAAGATACCGCAAGATTTTCCTCTTTTTCATAAATAATTTTATCTCCTGTACTCAGGTGATTCCTGTTTAGTTCTACTGAAATCAACTCCTCCTCCAATCCAGAAATAGAAACTGCAAGGGTTGCCTCCGCCAAACCATATACAGGACGCATCGCATAGCTTTTTAACCCAAACTTAGTAAGCTGTTCTACAAAATTCCGGCAGATTACCTTTGATATAGGTTCCGCTCCGTTAAATATAATCCGGACCTTTGAAAAGTCCCATTCATGCGCTAGCTGAAGATTACAATGTTTGATCACATATTTGAGACCAAAGTTAGGCGACGACAAAACTGTGGCTTTATATTGATGCACCTTATCCAACCATAAAGCAGGTCTTCTGATAAACAGACTGGTAGGGATTAAATATTGATTGATTTGTTTTAAAAGAGGATTCAGGTGGAAACCTATAAGCCCCATATCATGGGTTAATGGCATCCAGCTAATTAAAGTGTCATTTGCCGAATAATTAGCCGCTGCACTGATTGCCTCCATATTTGCAATCAAATTTCTATGACTCAGAATTACTCCTTTTGGACTCCCGGTAGAGCCAGAAGAAAACTGAATAAAAGCCGTATCTTCTTCTTTTACCTCGATTAAGCAGCCTTCTATCATAGAAGACAATAAGCCTTCGGGATGAACAATTTTATTTTTAAACAGTTTATAAGTCTTATCTAGTCCCTCTTTAGCAGCGTATTGATTTAATTTATTAAGATGGTTATCAGAAATTGCCAGATAAGGATTTTCTAATAGCTGCCATACATTAAAAAGTTTTTGACGATGGTCATCACTCTGGCCAATAGACAAAGGCACTGGTATTATTCCACCCAAAATACAAGCCCAAAAGGTGATTACAAAAGCCTTGTTGTCTTCTAGCTGAAAAACAAGTTCATGTCCGGGTTCGATTCCTTTTTCCTGTAAATGAAAAAGTGCTTTTAAGGCTATCTGGTATAATTCGCAATAAGAAATGAATTCGTCTCCATGGGTTCCCTGAATAAAAGTAACGCCCCGGTCTTTAAGATGCCTTGAATTTTCAAGGGCTTGAATAAGAGTTGAACTGGCCATGATGATTTCCATTGATTATAAACTAATACTGACCCACCAGTAAATAGGATCCAGTTTAGTTTTATCCATTAAAAATTTATTTTTTATTAGCATTAAGACTTACGCTTCCATATCTGATTACCTTTCCCCACTCATTCAGATTTCCATTGAAAAATCTAAAGAATATCATGAGATAAGAGACAAAAGTTAGCTGTCGAAGAAGGAATCTTAACAGGATACATTGAAAGAAATTCTGACTCTCTCCATTCTCAATGAGGATAATGAAGCAGGTAGCTGCATCTATTAGTACAAAAACCAGGTAGTAAATCAGAATATCATAGGATTTATTCACCAACAAAGCTACTGTAACATAATAGTCTGCAATTGGTGAAATAAAAGGCAAGAACACACCAAATATCCATGTATAAGGAATAACTAAGAATGAAATTGCCTTATTCTTGTGAAAGAATGCGTCTTTCATATATTTTACCAATACCTGCATGGTACCAACTTTCCAGCGAATACGCTGTTTTAGAAACATCCTTGAACTTGCTGGTGCTTCAGTAAAACCTACTGCATCACTGGCATTTTTAATCAGGTAGTTATTACAAATAATTTTTACAGTTATTTCGGTGTCTTCAGTTAATGTATCCGAAGTATAACCTCCAAGATTAGAAATAACAGAACGCTTAAATGCTCCGATAGCTCCAGGCACCACCATAATTCCATTGATCAGAGAGAATACCTTTCTTTCAAAATTCTGTGTTGTCATATACTCCAGACATTGCATTTTGGTAATCAGGTTCCCAGGATTACCGACTTTTATAGTTCCTGCTACAGCAACGACCAGCTGATCATCAAAATGAGGAAGAATAACATCAACAATATTAGGCAGAACCAATGTATCTGCATCTATACAAAATACTATTTCACTTGTTGATGCTGCCATGGCGACATTCAGCGCCTGGGCTTTTCCACGATTTATCGTATTTATTATATGAACAGAATCATTGCCGGCAAAATGTTCTTTTACCAATGCCAGGCTGTTATCAGTAGAACCATCATCAATAACAATAATTTTAAAATTGCTATAGGTTATATTCAACAGATTATAAACAGTTTTCAAAATGACCTTTTCTTCATTATACATAGGAACTATAATGTCAATAGGAGGATCAATCCTGTCTTTTTTAGAAACTCTGGCAATCGGTTTAACTGTTCTAATTATAAAAAATCCTAATATTTTTAATAAAAGAACAACAATTAAAAACTGCATTAACAACATAAGAATATAATAAGATATTGTTTAATTGATTCTTGCTTCGCATTAATTTAGTATGCAGAAACCAGCTCGTTTCTTACAGTTTATCTTCAACTATCAATTTATTGGAATTAGCAGACCATTCTTCTGCCATGTGATCATTTAGCCGCATTATTTCATCCATTAAAATGGAACTTTCAGTAGGTGAAGTATTCAAAATTTTTCCAGTTATACTTGAATCAGCAATAACTTCCTTACAGCGGTCAAAAATTTTATTAAAATGCTCAAAATCCCATGTATTACTACCGTGATAAACATACATATACATTCCAGTGATTTCATTTATGCTTACGAGATATTCATTCTCGCAGAAGTACTCAACAACAGCCGTATCCTCTCCCCTTGAACTTTCATCATATTTCTTTAATAAAAACAGCTCCTTGCTGCATAAAATACTTCCTTCCCAATTTCTGGCGTGAGAAATATATAATTTATTCTTTGTCGCATCGAAGATCAGCCAATGCCGTAAAATTGAACCAAGTCGTTCTGCCTTCGTCAAAGCATCGAACTGATACTGTAACCGGTTTACATGATACCAATCATCGTCATCCCATTGACAGATAAATTCACCATCAGCTTGTTCAATTGCAATATTTCTTAATTCTCCCAATGTTTTCTTTGGATCACTACTAACTTCAATTACTTTGGTATCATCAGGAAATGTCTGCTTTTTAATATATTCAATGGTGGTTTGATCATGATCTTCATATAAGATGATCAATTGTTTGTTTTGATAAGTCTGAGCTCTAAAACAAGCGATTACTAAATCAAGCATCACCGGTTTTTTGAATGTGACGCAGATACAAGAAATTAAGGGTGCTATTTTTCTCATGTTTTTAAGTTTTTACCACTGTTTACCGGCATGCCCGGAATAATTATTTTAATATGTATTATAAATAAATCCAGCTTATAGCACCGATCATCCCTGGTTGAAGAAAACAGTTTATACTAAATATGATAATCGGATGTATTCCCATTCCTTCAGGAAAACCTGCATCTGGATGGAATATTAAATGGTAACCTCTTTAGAGTTGAGTTGTATATTATCTGACTGAGTTCAGAATGATTGTGATGATTTCCTTTACAGGATTAATTATGTACATGGCCTAATTCCACCAGCTTCCCCAATAATAATGCAGAGCATATGCATTTTTCAATTGATCGTTGATTACATTATTTTTGATATTCGTTAAGAGTTCTTGATTGATCTCATCTTTAGTTAAAGGATACAAATACTCCGCTTCAATTATTTTCACATTTAAAGTGACATCATCACGATGTTTCTCATATAACCTCGTTAACATAAATGGTCCGGTCGTTTCAAGGATCATATTATTTTTATCCTCGAAAGAAGAAACAGAAGGATGAAATAGCTCATCACATAACAATCTCATAAACCCTGCTTCAGGTTTACTTGCCATAATAGCATTACTGATTATCATTTCTTTTTCATGAACTGATGAATGAGACGAATGCTCCAACCCAAATGCACAATCACCATCTTTAATTATAGGAAGGATATTTTTAAAGCAATGAAAATCCAGATCAACATAAACTCCTCCAAATTTATAGAGGATAAAATATCTGATTGCGTCTACTCTTTGAATATGACTTTCATACTTATGGTAAGTATCCAAAAAATCCGGGAAATGTGTTTCAAGGAAATTGATATTCATTTCATCAGTCCACAATAAATATTTCCAATCTTGATGAAGGTTTTTCCATGAATTAACAGAATCTACAAATTGCTCAGGAATCGTTTCATCTTTCCACGTTTGATGGATTATTTTTGGTATTTCCATTTATATATAGTTAGTATGGCCACTAGTGACATTTACTTAATTCGGGATGAATTATAATTTTAACAGCTAAATAACGAGTCAGTTATAATAATTTTCTGATTTATTAAGCTATGATTGAAGTTGTAGTTAACAAGGGGGTTAATCTATTTTTGATTTAATAAGTTACAGCTATCGCTAAGGTTAGCCACAACCAATACTATCTTTTTTTTACTAAAAATTAATAACCAAACGTACCAAATAAAGTATTATCTAGCAAATATTTTGTCTTGTTTTTTTATAAGAATCAGTGATTTTAGTTGGATATATCGTACTAGCAACAATAACACACTGCACCTTAGACTACTAAAAAAACAAACCCTTATTTTAAAAGATTCATTTCAATCCGTAGTAGCCTTCCAATTTAGAATTAGTGTCATAAAAACAGAATATTTATCTTCTGATTTATAATAACGATGAAATGAGCCACATATTCTTATGAAACATAAACATATTTTTTATCTTTACTTCATTACTTTTTAATTAAAAAGCATGGCAGGTATACCAAAGAAAATACACCTTATTTACAAAAGCCATAACATTCCTGAAGCGTATCAGGAATATTTTGAAAGCATTAAAGTGCTTCATTCTGATTGGGATATCAAGATTTATGATGATATGGAGGCCCGAGGTATTATAGCTGATTACATGCCAGAGTTGTTAGAAATTTATGACCAGTATACACTCAATGTCCAGCGGACAGATCTTTTCAGAATAGTAGTTGTTTATCTTTTCGGGGGATTTTACCTTGATCTTGATATGCTCTGTTTTAAACCGCTGGACCCCCTTTGTAACCACGACCTCGTTCTTGGTGAAGAAAAGATGCTAACAGAAGAAGAATGCACTAAATTTGGAACAGAACATGCTTTAAGAATTGCTAATTATATGTTTGGATCAATTCCAAAACATTCTTTCTGGCTTGAAGTAATTAAAGAGTTGTTTAAAAATGCCAAGCTTTTGATAAAGAATGAAGATGACGTACTCAATTCAACCGGTCCCGGACTTCTGACAAATGTTTACCATCGTAAAAAAAGTATGTACCAAACCTTAACCATAATTTATAATGACGGCTTAAGATGTATGAAATTCTGTGAAACTAACTCTTGTCATTTTGGTGGGTATGCAGCTCATTTTCATCTTGGGCAATGGAGATGGGAAACAGTAAACTAAACATTACTATTTACTGGCTAATCATTCAAATACTTTTTTTTCCACATATTGAGAAAGAAATATTGAAATAATTATAATGGACATAAACCCTGTCAATTTACTCAATACTATAAAATAATGTGAGGACAAATCAACAAAATAAAAGGTGAGTACAACAATAATTCCAACCCCAAGAAGAAGAACACCGCTTAAAATCAAATAAAATCTGAAATCATTTGAATGCTTTTCCTCTATTTTAATACGTGCCATTAAGTTTGCCTTAAAAGCATAAGAAAGACCTTCTTCGGTTTCCCGTTTTAGTTCTGAATATAACACTTTATAGGCCTGTAAATCTTCTTGCTCATCTGATGAAAGTCGTTCTTCAGAAAATTGATTACCCGAATCAAGCAATTTTTGTATTTGTTTTTCTTTATCGTCTTTCATGATCATTTACTAAATAAAGTTTAACTTTTTCTTTAAGCAGTATTCTTGCCCGGAATAAATAATTTTTTATTGTTCCTTCAGGCATTCCGGTTATACCCTGGATCTCTTGTAAGGAAAATTCCTGTAAATGAAACAAGGTTAATACTAATCCATAGTGGACTGGTAATTCTGTAATAAGCATTTGAAGATATTGTGACATATCCCTGTGATTTAGAATATCCTCTGGAGTATGATAATCTGCCAAACACTCTTCCAGGTCTTCAGGAAAATCAGATATCTCATGTTTTCTGTGCATTTTTAAATAGTTTATAGAAGTCAAGTAAGTTATCCGGGCTATCCAGGTAGATAGCTTTGATTTATAAGCGAAACTTCTAATATTTCTATAAATTTTAATAAAGACTTCCTGACAGACATCTTCTACATCTCCATTATTCTGGATCATCCTTTTTGCTACATGAAAAATTAATTTCTGGTATTCATTAACCAACAATGAGAATGCTTTCTTGTCTCCTTTAACTATGCGGGAAATTATTTCTCTTTCATTAATCATACAGCAGACATCAGTTCTTAAAAAAAGTTGCAGTGAGACAATAATAATTTTTCTCCGTTTAATCGGTAATATAATTCAGCAGGAAATCTAAATGTTTACCAGGAAAATATTATTCAATAATAATCTTTTTTTTTATTTAACTGCAACCTTAATATAACTCTTGCTGTCTACTGGAGAAAGGTCATTCAAATTATAATTTTATGATATACAAGCTAGCCCCATTTATAATGATCACTGCGATTTTCCTGATGATCACCTTAATTGTCATTAATCTGATAAGATACCGGTTAAAGAAAAAAATGATAGAGACAGGAATAATAGAAGAGCCTATTATCGGATCCGAAACGGACAAACCAAAAGCAGAGCGCAGAAGTGCTTTAAAGTGGGCACTAATAATGATGTTTGGCGGTTTAGGATTAGTCGTTCAAGAATTTTCGCCCTATAGTTCCGATAACTCCGCTTTACCATATGGTCTGGAAATCATCTTCATATCCATAGGATTATTCATTTATTACCTGATAATTAAAAAAGATATTCCCGAGAAGTAATTAATAGATCACATTCCAAATAATTTAAAAAGCACTACCTGGCTCTCTCGAAGAAATCTCAGTAATAAAATACATCAATCAAAAACCAAATATGAAAATCTTAAAAACCAGAGTAATACAATTCCTTCTTTTAGCTGTGTTTCTCCTTAAGAGCCTGACTTCCCAGGGACAAACTGACATAAATACCAAAGTAAGCGGAAAAATAATGAACAGCAGCACAGAGCCTTCTTCTTTTGCAAGTGTAGGACTGTTTAAATCAACCGACTCAGTATTATTAAAAGGCACACTTACAACAGAAGATGGTAATTTTATAATTCAAAGCATACCAGCAGGATCATACTATCTGTCAGCAAGCGTGATGGGTTATAAGAAGTACAAATCTCAAACATTCACTGTTGACATTAATGACAATAAAAAACTGGATCTCATATATTTAGTCAAAGAAAGCTATCAGCTCAACGAAGTAGTAATCAAAAGTAATAAGCCACTAATCGAAAACAAGATTGATAAAACAGTGCTGAACATCGAAAACAGTGTATTAGCTGCTGGAAATACTGCACTCGAATTATTACAAAAAGCACCCGGAGTGTCAGTTGATAATAAACAGATAAGCCTTAGAGGAAAAAGTAACGTTTTAATATTGATAGATGGAAAAGCAACCTATCTTTCTCAGGATCAAGTCTCCGACTTATTAAGTTCAACACAATCAAGTACTATTCAGTCTATAGAAATAATGACCAACCCTTCCTCCAAGTATGATGCTACAGGAAATGCGGGAATTATTAATATCAAAATGAAGAAAAATCAAGCTTATGGAACAAATGGAACGATTAACATAAGTGCTGGATCCGGGCGTTACCGTAAAACTAATGGAGGAATCGCATTAAATCAGAAAACTGCTATCTATAATTTTTTCGCATTATACAATTATAATGATAATATAGATTTTAATTCTCTCACCGTAGACAGATATACAACTGATATGGGGCAATCAACATTCTTCAACTCTTCTTCATTTGCAAAATATCAAAATAGAGCACAAAACTTTAAGGTAGGAACGGATTTTAATATTAGCAACCAAAGCACTATAGGCTTCATTGTAAGCGGAAATCTGCGCAGGAGCACAACCACTCAGTCCAGCATAAATTATATTGGCTCTCAGCCTTTAAAAATAGATTCTGCAGTTGTTGGTTTAAATAAAGGAAAAAACCCAAATAACTATCTCACCTACAATTTAAATTATAAGGCAATATTAGATACGTCCGGTACAGAACTTTCTATCAGCACGGATTATTCCTCATCCAGAGGTAAAGAAAATCACGATTTTACCAACCAGTTTTTAGACCAGGGTCTGAATGAATATAAAACCCCAGATGCATTTAGAAACTATACCCCATCAAATGCTGATATCTATGTCGCAAAAGCAGATTTTTCTCATCCCTTTAACAAAAACACCAAGCTAGAAGCAGGGCTAAAATATAGTGCAGTCAGAACAGACAATAATCTTGTATTTGATCACCTCCTGCCCAACGGAAGTTACAATAATGATGTAAAACGCAGTAACCATTTCTTATATAACGAAGATATAGCGGCGGCATATGTAAACTTCAATAAAGAGTTTGGGGACTATAGTCTTCAGGCCGGCTTACGTGCTGAAAAAACAAACTCAACAGGTAATTCTTTAACTACTGCAAATATCGTAAAGAGGAATTATATCGATTTATTTCCAACATTATTTATTCGTAAAAAATTAGATGACGATCAAACATTAGGCATTGGTTTTGGAAGAAGGGTAGACAGGCCTGACTATGCATCTTTAAATCCCTTTGTATATTATATTGATCAATACACCAATCAATATGGCAACCCTTATTTAAGTCCGCAATACACAAACTCCTATGAAATTAATTACATACTAAAAGGTAAATATACAGCCAGTCTTGGTTATAGAAAGACCTCAGACGCAATCACGTTTGTACTGTTGACCGATCCTGTAACCAAAGCAATATCGCAAACCAACATGAACCTGAAAGGATACAGTTACTATAACCTGAATCTTAACGCACCAGTAACAATTACCAATTGGTGGAACACCTACAATAATTTAACATTGTTCTATAATAAATATAATTCTGACGAGATTGAAGGAGCGCCACTTCAACGGGAAAAGCTGGCTTATCAAATAAGTACTAGTCATACTTTTACCGTTGATAAGCAAACGACTGTTGAATTGAATGCTAATTATTTCTCGCCGACCGTTTACGGAGTATTTAATTTAAAATCTTATTATGGAGTTGATCTGGGACTGAACAGAAGCTTTTTTGATAAGAAGATGGATATTAAACTAGCTGTAAACGATTTGTTTAATACCAGAGGAAAAAGAACAACATACGGTTCATTTCCGGCTAGTGCCTATGACATACACACTAATTATGATAGCAGGGTTGCAAGAATATCAGTCACTTACCGTTTTGGTAATACAAAAGTGAAATCAACAGACAAAAGTGGTACAGCAGCTGATGAAGAGAGAAGATTAAAAAAGTAATTTAAATACTGTTGTCAAGTCCTTTTCAATTCTTCAGTTACGAAATCTCAAGGATTGAAAAGGACTTGACGACAGTTAAATTTCAGCAATTCCGTTTTCGAGTTTGAGAATAGAAGCAATATCTCTCAAAGTACAATTATCATTTTTGAGCAGACAATCTATTATTCCTTCATGGCATTCAACCATGTCCTCAATTAATTCCTTCGCGAACAGTGATTTATTATATCTCCATCTGATTGTTACGCCATCTGAATATTCATTTAATAAGCAATTCATAGCATAATGAATGCCTTCATCCGGTTTATGTTCCTTACTATTTAATTGAGACTCATCAATGTTTAATGGTTCATCGCTAGAAATATAATTCACGTACATATCACAATTTACTCTTAACTCAGCTTCGTTTATTCCCAGAAAATCATGGCTGTAAACTACATTCTGAACCCCTTCTAAAAGAATAGAGAAAACTTTCTCTATTAAATCATCAATGATACTTTCTTCCTGTATATTGATCGGCAAATAAGTGCCGCCAAGCAGACAACCAATTAAATATTTATTTTCCTGTTTCCCTCTATCCGCAATAAGAGCAGCAAGCAGAATATTTTTTTTCCTGGCGTAGATAAAAATAAGAAGATAAAAACTTGTATAAAGTATAGCAGAAACAGAATAGTGTTTTTGTTCTGCCAACTCTTTTATCCCAAAAAAATTATGATCAACAATCTTTGAAAAAAACATAGCTGATTCTTCTTTATTCAACACTTCAGTTAATACCTCTGCTGTATTAAATTTACCGGCAGCTTCTGCCTGAAGCAAATCATAATGCCTTATCGCATAACTTTTATAAAGATCTTCGATTTTCAGGATGTTCTTAAATCCTTTTAATCTATTAATCCAAAAATTACCTAGCTGCATCTTATTTTCATTAAGATGCAAATTCTGATGATTACAATAATCTTTTAATTGAAATTTCAAGGGAACTAATTTAGGTTCTTCCCCTTTTAAGTACGAAGTATAAATTTCAAATAACTCTTGCTCAATAAGTCTTAATGACCAGGCATCACAAATAATATGATGGATAAGAAATGAAAAAAAGTAATCACTCTGATTTTTTTTCAAGAGAAAAAATCTCACTAATGGTCCCTGATCTAAATTCGAAAGTATACTGTCTGCTTTTTCATAAATATCTTTTAATGTATACAAAAAGTCTTTTTCATTATGAAGTTCAAAACAGTTCAGCTTAAATATATCTTTATCATAAGATTTGATTACTTGCTTTATTTCTCCATTAATAACAGAGAAGGTCGTTCTCAGGCTCTCATGCCTTTTGACCATGAATGCCAAAGATTTTTCTATAATTTCAATATTAACTTCTGAAAGATCTGCCTCAAATGACATATAACATTTGTTCTTTTCATTTGCAGATTTTGTTACATATTTTACATATTCCTTTTGCCCAATAGATGATTCTGCTATTATTTCTGATACCTGGTCCATTATTTATGATAAAGATTTTAAAGAAAAGAATTAGTTACTAATGATGTAGTGATCAGGAATGAAGGGGATGATTATATTTCTCTCTATGATACCACCCCTCACTAGTATCTTCTTCTTTCCCATTAATTGCACTATCTCACAAGACAGCCCCGTAAGTGGCCCTTGCTGAATATTTATTTTTTGTCCTGGTTTAAAGTAAATTTCTGATACTTCTATATCATCCACGGTTGTCAAAATTAATTTTAAGTCAGCAATAACATCTTCACAGACTTTGACCAACTCTTTACCCATCCGTACATAAGATAAAACACCTGTTATATTTTGTCCTCGAAATAAGTCTATCTTATCTTTTAAATAGATAAATACATAGGAAGGAAAAAGCGGCGTGTCAATATATTTTTTCCGGTCACTCCACACTTTAAGTTTTTTAATTATTGGGAGGAAGAATTGAATGTTATGGTCTTTAAGAGAGTCACAGACCTTTTTTTCATGGCGGGGTTGCGTATAAATTACATACCAGCCGTTGGCAAAATTTTTCATAAGCTTTTTCTTTTAGGAGATTGTATAAATAATAGTCGGTCTTAACTTCATAGGTACATGTGAATTCCTATTCAGGGGGGTAATCCCAGATTCATTACAATGCATAACAACTTAAAGTGCAGGTAATGTCCAGCACATTTTGGTGATATTTAATTAAAACATAGAAAGAAGATGTGATAAAGGAATTTCTAATTTATTTTGCCTGTCCATCCATTGCATTTCAATGGTTGAGGAATAAGAATTAATGAAAGCATTTTGATGCACAGTATTTGAGATTTTGCATTCATAATCAGGAAAAATATAGGTGTCATACCATTCAAATTTATTACGCTCAGTTGGGGCCATTTTTCTAGTTTAATTTTCTGATAATTGTTCATAACACAGATCAATTTTGAGCGTTCCTGATAAAAAGATAAAAAAATAACTTTTTAAACTAATTTATTACGCAAAATATAAGATGACTTACGTGAAATTGCTTTTTGTAAGGATAAATTAAGTCAGGATAGCAGTCAACCGAAAGCAAGAGTTATTAATTTTATAAATGAAAAAAAAAATAACCGGATCAATTCATTAGAGCAATTTAAAATTAACAGAAAAAATAATAATGATATTATCCGGAACAATTCAATTAAAATTATCTGATAAAAACATATATTTTACCAATACATTATCTCAAATAATACGACAATTCCATTCATAAATCCCCAAAATAAAGTCTGCAAATACCATAAGAACAACCTCAAAAATATTTAACTTTTACTTAACACCGGGAATAAAAACCTTGCTTGTTCAATATTGTTATCATGCATTTTCACGTATTTTTCCAATACTTTATCTAGGAAGAATAGGCAAAAAAAACGCCATCAATATAATTGAAGGCGTTTT
This sequence comes from Pedobacter sp. WC2423, assembly GCF_040822065.1. Classification (NCBI taxonomy): domain Bacteria; kingdom Pseudomonadati; phylum Bacteroidota; class Sphingobacteriia; order Sphingobacteriales; family Sphingobacteriaceae; genus Pedobacter; species Pedobacter sp. WC2423. Next base: position 4,484,250 of record NZ_CP162005.1, on the reverse strand, counting down.
TTAGAGGTATGAATAAGCGTTATATTTTAGTCTACGGAGTATAAATTGTGATTAAACCTCCATAGAGTTCTTTCGATATACTTGAAAGATAAGTATGCGCATCTGAGTCTACCAGATTATAGTACAAATAAATACCATAACCATCTTTTACAGTTTGAATCGCATGAGTGGTAGCTATAGCTATACTTGTCGTTGTGATATCAGTCGCAGCAGGTCCCAGTTGATTTTTAGTCAAACCTGGAATATCAGGTACAACATAAGTACCATAATCAGGATTCCAGCTATAATTTAATTTAGAACCAGCAGTTACGCCATTATAAGATAAATTAGCAGCAGAAGGTCCAATGTTATAAAATGATATGATTTTCGCAGGCATTAACTGGCGAAGCGCTGAGACCAGGTAAACAAAAGAGCTCGTATTTGGCTGCCCCGTTCCATTATTACCATAATCTGCATATTCGTCGTCAAGATCGATCCCATCTAACCCATAAGTAATTACCGCGTCGCTTAATTGCTGCGCAAATGTTTGTGCAGCGTCCTTATCGGGAAAATTGGCAAATCCAGCCCCCTGATGATTACCTAGTACAGATAGTAATACTTTTATTCCCATATCCTGAAGAGGTTTAATATAAATATCTTTGTTAGATAAAACATTAGCTACCTGAGGATTAAAAAACAGCTCAGCTTTTTTAGATGTTATATTATAATTAATATTTGCGGCGAAAATTATACCAATATCAAACAGTTGTTTACCATTTGACAATTTATACTTTCCAACATTTCTTATATCGCTAGTATTTACTTCTACATAACAAACACTTATCGGCCCGCTTTGACCAGCAGTATTAATTTCTGTATTATTACTTAATGAAAGCTCCTGACCAGAATTTTGATTAACAGACAGGTTCTTTTTTGTGGTTGGTATTATTGATAGAATAATGCTCATTTAAATAATAATATACTAAATTTTTTATTCAATTATCAGTATAAAAAAACTGTTTAACGAAAGGTAATTTAGGATATTGTTATGAACATACCAATACCTTGATTCTATTTTATTTTCAAACCCCGATGTTCATTTAACTTTCATAATGACAGTTAGTTCATAAAACGACAAAGAGGCTGTATCATTGATAAAAAAAATGATCAGCCTTTTTTATGTGTTTAGTATTTTATAACTACTCCATTTTGGAGTTTTGGGATTTGTACTGGTTATTTCGACTAATAACAGCAAAAAGTGCCTTTCTTAGGCTGCTTTTTTCCTTAAGTTCTGTGCGATAGCTAATAAACCCCATTCTATCTCCACTTTCTCTTTGCCCCGGAGCATGAAGCGGCGGAATCCGTGATTCTGTTTAATATTTGCAAAGACCGGTTCAACATCGAAGCATCGCTTTTTTCGATGTCTTATTCCTTCTTCAGTATTTAACAGTTCATGAGCCTTTTGTTTTAACCTTTTCAGGTTAACATTTATCTCCATGATGCGGTTGGTTTTTGATTTATGGCAAATGCCGTTTAAAGGACATTTACTGCAGTTTTTAGCCTGGTAGTTTCTGTAGATCTGCTTGAATCCGGTAGTTGTTTTTTTAGTGGTGTCACCGATGTAATGCATCTGCTGTCCCATCGGGCAGATATAAACGTCCAGCTGATTATTGTAAAACAACTTATCTGCGGCAAAAGGGTATTTTTTGTTATAGGTATCATTTTGGCCCTTGTCAAACAGATTGTATTTCACATAAGCTTCCATTTGCTTTCCTTCAAGCAGCGTATAGTTCTCTTCTGAGCCGTATCCTGCATCTGCAGTAAGGGTTTTGGGTACTTTGCCAAAGCTACTTTCATGCTGCTCCAGATGAGTTTTTAAAGTGGTGGTATCCGTTGGATTTGGGTGGATGGTGTAATTTACAATGAACTGGTTAGAAGTCGATATCTGAATATTATATGCCGGTTTGAGCTGACCATTTAACATGTGATCCTCCTTCATTCTCATAAATGTAGCATCAGTATCGGTTTTGCTATAGCTGTTTCTTTCTCCAAGAATAACCTCCTGCTGCTCATATTTATCAATATTTACAGGAAAGTTCTGGTTAATGTACCTGAGCTTTGCTTTTACCTTTTTATCAACCTGATCATTGTCTGCCAGAACTTTATTGAGCTTTTCAACAGTAGCCTTAACACTTTCCTTATTGATCGTGGTCGCAGTGGGTGGCTCAGGCATCATATCCTCATCGGCTGCAACACTTTGTGCGTAATTCCAGATCTCGTCCAATTGCTTTTTCATCTTTTCCTTGTTGGTCTGGATTGATTTCTTCCAGACAAAAGTGTACTTATTGGCATTAGCTTCAATCTTGGTCCCATCGGTATAAACCTGGTCAATACTCAGCAGCTCTTCTTTGGCCAGCAGCTTAACAACTTCTTCAAAAACACTGCGAAGTGCATGTTTAAGGCGTACCCCACGAAAACGGTTGATCGTATTGTGGTCAGGCTTATTCATCGCGCTCAGCCACATAAAAGGAACTCTTTCCCTGCAGGCTTCAGCTAACTTACGACTGGAATAAATATTGGTGAGATATCCATAAACCAATACTTTTAAAAGCATAAGCGGGTGATAATTAGAGCCACCACGTACGTGATAGGCTTTTAGAAGTGGTTCAACATTGATTGCATTGATCACATCATTGACGATTCTTACGGTATGGTCTGTAGGGATTAGATCATCAAGATTAGGCGGGAGCGCCATGAGCTGATCCTGGTGGTAGGGTCTGAAAATAGGTTTTCTTACTGACATATTCTACTAATGTTTGCAGCTTAAATATATGAAAATCAAGTTGTTAAATCAAATATCAGCAGAAATATTTTGCCCTAAATTACTTAAGATCAGGAAGAAAGAAGTCCTTTAAAACGAAGAAGAGCCTGAATCATGATTTATGATACAGGCTCTTTGTCGTTTTATGAACTAACAGCGCTTTTGCTTTAGTCACTACATTATCAATCGTAAAACCGAATACTTTGTAAAGTTCTTCTGCAGGAGCAGATTCTCCGAAAGTATGCATCGCAATGATATCTCCTTCGTCAGTTACATATTTGTGCCAGCCTAGTGGAGAACCGGTTTCTACGGCTAAACGTTTACGGATTGCTTTTGGAAAAACTTCCTCCTGATAAGCAGCATTTTGTTTTTCAAAAAGCTCCCACGATGGCATACTCACTACGCGCGCAGCAATTCCTTCTTCTTTTAATTTTGACTGTGCATCCAGAATCAAAGCAACTTCAGAACCTGTTGCAATCAGGATAAGCTCTGCAGTACCTTCAGCTTCGGAAAGAATATAAGCTCCTTTTTCCAGGTTTTCTGCTTTACCATATTTATCCTGATCTAATACTGGCAAACCTTGTCTGGTAAAGACTAACGCCACCGGCCCATCTTTATGTTCAAGAGCTACTCTCCATGCCTGAGCTGTTTCATTTGCATCTGCCGGACGAATTAAAGTTATGTTTGGTATAGAGCGCAACGAGATCAGTTGTTCCACGGGTTGATGCGTAGTTCCATCCTCTCCTAAACCTATACTATCATGCGTATAGACAAAGATAGGTCTGATTTTCATAATGGCTGCTAAACGAATCGGCGGACGCATATATTCCGAGAACATCAGGAAGGTCGCCCCGAAAGGAATCACACCTCTGGTTAAGGCCATGCCTACTAAAGCAGAACCCATTGCATGTTCGCGAATACCGAAATGGAAATTACGTCCGGTACGGTCTTCTGGTGTAAAGGAACTATATTCTTTAAGATTTGTATCCGTAGATGGGGCTAAATCTGCTGATCCTCCTATTAATCCGGGTAAACTGGCAGCAATTGCATTCAAAACTTTTCCGGAAGCCTGACGGGTTGCCATTTTATCTTTTGAAGGAGCGAATACGGGCAGGGATTTTTTCCAGTCTTTTGGTAATTCACCTTTAAACGCCTGTTCGTAAGCTTCCGCAAGCTCAGGATGCACTACTTTATACTGAGCAAATAACTCGTCCCATTTTTCATTAGCCTCTGTCCCTTTTTTACCCGCAGCCTGATAGAACTCATCAACTTCTGCCGGAACAAAGAATGATTTTTCAGGGTCAAAGCCAAAGAATTCTTTAACCAGCTTAATCTCATCAGCACCTAGCGGAGACCCGTGCGAACCCGAAGTATTTGCTTTATTTGGGCTACCATAAGCAATTTGTGTACGAACTTTGATTAATGAAGGGCGATGAACTTCTGCTTTGGCATTCCTTACCGCATTGATAATTGCGGTAATATCATTTCCGTCACTTATTTCCTGTACATGCCAGTTGTAAGCTTCAAAACGTTTAGTTACATCTTCCGTGAACGCTATATCTGTATCTCCTTCGATAGAGATATGGTTATCATCGTATAAATAGATCAGATTGCCCAGCTCCAGGTGGCCCGCTAATGAAGCAGCTTCAGAAGTTACACCTTCCATCATATCGCCATCACTACAGATCGCGTAAATTTTATAGTCAAATAAATCAAATCCCGGTTTGTTGAACCTGGCTGCAAGGTGTCTTTGTGCGATTGCGAAACCTACACCATTTGCAAACCCCTGTCCCAGTGGCCCGGTCGTTACATCGACACCGTCAATTAAACCATATTCTGGATGACCGGCAGTTTTACTGTTCAGCTGGCGGAAATTCTTAAGATCATCAATAGTTACATTAAAACCAGTGAGGTGCAATAAACTATATTGTAACATACAGCCATGTCCAGCTGACAAAATAAACCTGTCCCTGTTAGCCCAATCCGGGTTTTTAGGATTATACTTCATATAATGCGCATACAATACATGCCCCATCGGCGCAGCACCCATAGGCATCCCTGGATGTCCGGAGTTCGCTTTCTGTACAGCATCAATTGATAAAGTACGTACAGTATTAATTGCTAATTCTTCAATGTTAAGATTCGAATCCATTTTTAAGTATTTATTGTGATACTTTTACTACGATCAAATGCCCTATTTGTTTTAAACAAATACTTTTTTTACAGAATACCGATAAAAAAAAGGAGCGCTTTTTTTGCGCCCCCTTCTTCATTCCTGGTGTGTGTTAATAGAATATACTATGGAGTGTAGGTCGTAGCCTGTCCACCGTATAATGCTTTGGATATACTTGATAAGTAAGTGCTTTTATTAGTACCTGTCAGATTATAGTACAGATAAACACCATAGCCCTCGTTTACAGTTTTGGTTGCATTTGTAGTTGCAGTAGTTACGCTGGTTGCCTGAATATCAGTTGCCGCAGGGCCTAACTGGCTTTTAGTCAAACCTGGAATATTAGGTACAGAATAAGTACCGTAATATGGGTTCCATGCATAATTTACTTTAGAACCTACAGTTACGCCATTGTAAGATAAGTTTGAAGCTGAAGGGCCGATATTATAGAAGGATATAATTTTATTAGGCATTAACTGACGAAGTGCAGTAACCAGGTATACAAAAGAACTTGAATTTGGTTGTCCTGTTCCATTGTTGCCATATTCTGAGTATTCATCATCAAAATCAATTCCGTCCAAACCATACGTAGTCACAGCATTACTCAGTTGTTGTGCAAATACCTGTGCAGCTGCCTGGTTAGGGAAGTTAGCAAAACCAGCTCCCTGGTGATTACCTAAAACAGAAAGCATTACCTTGATGCCTTTATCTTGCAGCGGCTTAATTTTAGTAGCCCTGTTATTTAATACACTGGTCACTTGCGGGTTAAAAAACAACTCTGCTTTTTGTGTAGTAGTGTTATAATTAATATTGGCAGCGAAAATTATTCCGATATCAAATAACTGTTTGCCATTCGCCAATTTATACTTACCAACCTCTAATAGATCATTGCTGTTCACTTCTACATAACAAACCCCAAGAGGTCCGGCCTGACCGATGGCATTCGTTTGATTGGAAGACAGATTCTGATCTGGAGTTTGATTTACTGATTGATCCTTTTTACAAGCTGTAGCCATTAAAAGGACAAGACTTACCGAAGTAATTGCAGTCTTCTTTAAGATTGCATTGAATTTTTTGTTCATACTAATTAATTTGGTAGATGATTAATTGTTGTTTAAATATTTGGTTATTTTTTGATGAAATCTGCTTAAATGTTTTATCAGATAAAACGTTTAAGCAGATCTAAGTTAGGAGATTGCTTTGAACAAATCAATAGACTGATCTTCTTTTATTTCAGGTACAATATCAGGATCAGATAACAGCCCGGACCGGCAATCCTGGCTCCTATCGGTTAGCGTGCAACTCTTCCACAGTTTTGATCAGCGGGGGGCCTAAAAGACGGTTTCCCGTTGCTGTAATCAGGAAATCATCCTCAATCCTTATTCCGCCAAAATCCCTGAACTGCTTCACTTTTTCATAATTAATAAATTGAGCATGCTTATTTTCCGCAGCCCATGAATCTATTAATACCGGTATAAAATATAATCCTGGTTCAACGGTGACTACAAAACCCGGTTCAAGAGCCTTACCTAAACGCAATGACTTTAACCCAAACTCTTTACTCTTTTTCAATTCAGCTGTATAGCCAATATACTCTTCTCCCAGATTCTCCATATCATGCACATCAAGCCCCATCATATGGCCCAGACCACATTGAAAAAACAAAGTATGTGCCCCTTCAGCAACCGCCTGTTCAGGATCGCCCTTCATCAAACCTAAATCAGTAAGCCCGCGTACTAAATGCTCACTTGCCAATAAATGCACATCCTTATAAAGCACGCCGGGCCTAAGAGCTTCAATAGCTTTTAACTGTGCATTCAGAACAATATGATAAACATCCTGTTGTAATGGAGTGAAAGTTTTACCTACCGGAAAAGTACGTGTTAAATCTCCCGCATAAAACAGCTCATTTTCTGCCCCACAATCACATAAAACCATTTGTCCATCCTTCAAAACAGTATTACTTGCATGGTTATGCAGAATTTCACCATTTACCGTAAGGATGCTTGGGAAAGCAAGCTGGCCGCCATTCGCAATCGCTACCGCCTGCAGCTGTGCAGCAACTGCATTTTCAGTAACCCCCGGACGCGCAATTTCCTGTGCCTTCAACTGCATCAAAGTACTGATTGCAATTGCTTTTTCTATTTCCTGTATCTCTTGCGCGCTCTTAATGGAGCGTTGCGCTACAATTGCTTTAATTAAAGGTACTGAAGCTTCACCTGTTAATCCCCAATCCATCAATTTTAAAGAAGTTTCTGCTCTGTAAACCGGAAGGAAATGAACTTTCCTGTTACCCGCCAAAGCATTTATAACTTCTGTTTTCTTTCTCGTAAAAGCAATACCCGTCTTTTCCGCCTGAGCTTCTATAGTTTCCAGTGCCCCCGTCCATACAATATCATCTACCGTAAGTTCATCCCCGAATAAAATCTCCTGATCGTTATCAATATCAATGACCAGGCATAAATCCGGACGGCTGATTCCTGTAAAATAAAGGAAACAGCTATCCTGACGAAAATGATAAGTATTATCCCTGAAATTTATTCCACTTTCCCCATTTCCATGCAAAAGGATAATTCCTTCTCCTATCTCTGATTTAAGCTTATTTCTTCTTTCCTGGTAGACTTCTTTAGCGAACATATATGATTGTTTATAACATCAAATTTATCAAATAAAAGTTAATCTTTCGTTATCTGCCTGTTACATCTGGTTTTTGACAGCTTCTGAAAGCGGTCAAAGCGACTCCGAAATCCTATTCATTAACAGGCATGACGTCAGGTAATTTCAGTATAAGACATACTGTAAACTAATTCCAGTATAGACAATGTATTTCTGATCGGTGTTGAGAGGGGGTTGAAAGGGCCAATGGCCCTTTCAACCCCCTCTCAACACCGATCAATTATAAACCTTGAACAGTTGACGAAACCAAACCTCTCATCTCAAAGCAAACCAAAACTTTTCTCCTCCTAACCAACAACCCACACCCTTCACAATTAGTACACTGACTTAAATGAAACGGTGTCTTTTTAATTATGTAAAGGGTAATACTGAAAACTTAAGGAATAAAAAAAGCAACAGGCCATATTTCTGACATTGTTCCTAATTCAGGAACGTCGGCAGAAATATGGCCTGTTGCTTTTTTTATACTATATGAAAAACCTACTTACTAAAAGCCACCCTTACATTTTCACTCAGCTTATAATGTGAACCAAAGCCCCACTACTCCTGATTACCGGCAAAAATATACTATGCTTGTTTTTAACGTAACATTAAAACAACACCCCCAGAATATCTTTGCGAAAAAATCACAACCAATGGATCTGATGACTTCCTTAAAACAAGGCGATCAAACTGCAATGGAAACCATTTACAAAAAACACTGGGAACAAGTATTTGACGCTGCTTACAAACGTGTTGGTACAGAAGATATTGCCCAGGACATTACCCAGGATATTTTCATCTCCTTGTGGGAAAAGCGTGAAACCCTGGAAATCAGAGAAACCCTCTCCTGCTACCTGCTCACCTCCGTAAAATACCGTGTCATCAATTATTTCAAAGCAAACCTGACCAAAGAAAAATACACAGAAGACCTTTACTCCCTGATCGGTAACACCTCTCCCCTTCACCCCACCAATGAACTGGCAGTCAAAGAAATTCATCAAGAACTTGATCAGGCAATAGCTGAACTGCCAGAACGCATGCGTCAGATCTTTTCCATGAGCAGAAAACAGGAAAAATCTAACAATGAAATCTCAGCAGAACTTAACCTTTCCATACAGACTGTTAAAAACCAACTCACCGCAGCACTAAAAATTATCAGGAAAAGACTGGCCTATCTGACCCTGTTCTTCTTTTAACAAAAACGTAACCTAACCTTAACACCATTTTCCGGTACCAATAGCTACTTAAACTGACTGGTTGGTAGATGGAAGACAAAAATCTTGCAGAAGATCTGCTGAAAAAATATTCAGACGCTAAAGCGACCCCCAAAGAAATTGAGCAGGTTGAAAACTGGTATAATTCCTATGAAGGAAAAAGCAAAACATTAAGTCAAAACCAGAAAGCTGTTATAAAACGAAAGATGCTGATTGCCCTGCAACAACACATCCGGCAAAAACCTGAACCAAAAACAGCATTCATCCGCAACACTTCCTTTCTTCAAATTGCAGCCTCAATCCTGCTTGTTTGCAGCATAGGCTTAGCCTGGTGGAAAATTGCACCTCATCCGCAGCAAAAAGCACAAACAACCCTGCTCCTGGCCAGTACCCAGGTAAACGAGAAAAAGATAATTACCTTAACTGACGGTTCAGAAATCACGCTGAGCCCGTCCAGCAGACTATCCTACCCAGCAAAATTTGCCACTTCAATCAGAGAGATTACTTTAGAAGAAGGAGAAGCATTTTTTAAAATCGCTCATGATGAGAAACGCCCTTTTAACGTTCAGTTACCAGGAAAAATTTATACAAAAGTACTCGGTACCTCCTTTACTATCCGTGCATTTAAAGCCTCCAATGCCCTTAATATTTCAGTAAGCACTGGTAAAGTAGCCGTAGGAAATAAAAGCCAGGTATTCGGCACATTGATCAAAGGTCAGCAAATCACTTATGACAAGAACAAAGGAACAGCCGTCATCAGCCAGACACCCGTTCCAGACACCAGGATAGTGTTTGAAGGGATAAACCTGCATCAGGCATTGCAACAACTGGCATATATCTACTCCATAAAAATCGAACTGAACCCAGCTTCCTTAGGGAATCTCGGCTGTACAGCAACCTTTCACAGCAAACAAAAACCAGAAGAGATCCTGAATATCATTTGCAGCCTTTACAATCTTAAATATGACAGTAATCCAGTTCATCAATCATTTAAAATCTATAAACAATGAAACACTGATACAACCCCATTAAACGGCAATGTTCACTAATACAGCCCCCCTCAAATTAATCATTCAATTAACGCCAATCAATTAACAGTATGAAAACACCCTCCTATAAGAGGTTAACAGCCATTTATAAAGCCATGAAGTATTCTTTATTAATTTTCACGGTCATCTGTACATTTTGCGGAACACTCTTCGCTTCTGTTACAATGGCTCAGAAATTAGACCGCGCCCTGGTATCGTTAACGATCACCAAAGAAAAATCTCAACACGCCATCCTGAAAGAAATAGAAGCGAAAACAGGTCTTCATTTTGTTTACAATCAGGATCAGTTATCGATCAGCAAACAAGCCTTAAACGAAACCTTTAAGCAAGAGAAAGTAGAGATAGTTTTACATAAATTAGGCTTTGAATGCCTCGAAAAAGGAGACTATGTGATCCTCAAAAAAATACCAGCACCTTTAAAAAAAGCAGACCGTAAGGTCTCCGGAACAGTAAAAGATTCCACTGGATTAGCGATGCCAGGTGTTTCGGTAAAAGTATCAGGAACAACTTCAGGAACCACCACAAATGCTGATGGAAAATTCAGTATTTCGGCACCTGAAGAAGCTACGCTGATTTTTTCGATGATTGGTTATAAAACACAACAAGTAAAAATCGAAGGAAAAAGTACCATCAACATTATTTTAACAGAAGACAATTCTCAGTTAAACGAAGTTGTTGTAGTGGGTTACGGTACCCAGAAGAAAATTACCGTTTCCGGAGCAGTAGCAGAAGTATCACTGGATAAATTAAATTCAAGATCAGTAAACGATATCGGCAGCATTTTACAAGGAAAAGCTCCGGGTGTAGTGGTAGTCACTGAAAGTGGAGACCCTACTGCCAATGCCAAAGTAAATATCCGCGGACAAGGTGGAATTAACGGAGAGAACCCTTTATATGTAATTGACGGTTCATTATTCTATGGGACACCAGTCCTGAATCCAAACGATATCGAATCTATTTCCGTACTGAAAGACGGAGCGGCAGCTATTTATGGAGCAAGGGCTTCGGGAGGAGTTATCCTGATCACGACTAAAAAAGGAGCAAATCAGAAACTGAACATCACTTTTGATGCTAAAGCAGGTACACAAACCGCGTGGAAAAAACTGAAATCATTAAATGCAAAAGAATTTGCTGATGTTTCAAATCTGGCCGCCGATAATGCAGGCATCCCAAGAAAAGATGCTTTTAATGCGGTAAAATATCCTGACGGACAAATTACACGTGCAGACTGGGTAGATGAAATTTTCAGAACTGGATTGATCCAGGACTACAACATGGGTATCACTGGCGGAAACGACAAATCAAGCTTTTATCTGAGTTTTAATTACCGTAAAGCAGAAGGAACTTTATTGAACACTTATGGAAACCGTTATAATTTCAGAATTAACTCTGAACACCGGATCAATTCGTGGATGAAAGTAGGAGAAAACTTATTCTATGATTATACCAATGGAAACGGCTCGAACTCAAATGCACCGAACATCAATGGTGCAAATACAAAAAGTGCCTATACCGGGACAATTATATCAGCCATATTCTATCCTTCAAACGTTGCACCATACACTTCAACTGGAGCATTTTCAGGTTTACCTTTAACTTATGCAGGTGCTTACGGAGATATTATCAACCCGGTAGCCTATCTGAAAAGACTGGACGTGAGTAACCCGGTCAATACCATTGTAGCAAACCCTTATGCAGAACTTGATTTAGCAAAAGGACTTAAATTCCGTTCCAACCTGTCTTTCACTAAAAGGATTAATAACTCCAAAACCTTCCAGACTAAAGTTCCTGAAATTGGTAAGATTTTCGATTTTAATCAGCTCACACAAACTTCCAACACCAGCAATGATCTGTTAGCAGAACAGGTATTGACTTACGATAAGTATTTCGGTTCACATCACCTGAATGTGATTGGTGGTTTCTCTTACCAAAACACACATTCCGAATACCTGTCTGTTTTTGCACAAGGTTTTGATGATGAGTCTCCAAAATACCGTTACATGGTGAATGCGACTAAACCTTTTTTACCTGAAAGTAATGTATCCAGTGAAACACTAACCTCTTTCTTTGCCCGTGCAAATTATGATTACAAAAGCAAATATCTGCTTTCGCTGATCGGAAGAAGAGATGGGACTTCTTTGGTCGCACCACAAAATCGTTTTGCTAATTACTACTCTGCATCCGCAGGATGGGTAATTAACAGAGAAGACTTCCTGAATAAAGTTGACTGGATCAGTAATTTAAAAATCAGAGGTAGTTATGGCCTTTTGGGCAACCTTGCCAGTGTAACCGGCCAGGCGGTGAACCCTACGCTTTCTAAAACTACAATTTATATGGGCCAGAATCCAGCACAGCTTTTAGGTTACTATGAGAATGTGTTGTCTAACCCTGATTTAACCTGGGCAAAGTCTAAACAAACCAATATTGGTCTTGACTTTGGTATCTTTAAAAACAGGTTAAACCTGGTTGCTGATTATTTCATTAAGGATACGAAAGACATGTTGATCTACCAGCCCTTATCCGGCACTACAGGTGTGGATGGGCAATGGAAAAATGGCGGTTTGTCCAGAGATAAAGGCATTGAGGTTGGTCTGAATTACAACAATCAGCCAGAAGCAGCATTCCAGTACAGCATTAATGCAACCTTTACTAAAATGAATAATAAACTGGTTTCTTTACCAGCAGGTTTAACAAGTCAGGCGGTAGATTTTAATGTACGTGGTACTTTAACTCCTGTACTTTTACAAGTTGGAGAGCCTTTATATTCTTACTATGTAGTACAGACAGCAGGAATTTTCCAATCGGATGCTGAAGCTAAAGGCTATAAAAATGCAAGTGGAAATATGATCCAACCGAATGCAAAAGCAGGAGATTTCCGTTTCGTTGATAGCAATAATGATGGTAAAATCGATAACAATGACCGTGTATTCAGAGGCAGTGCTTATCCTGATTTCTCTTACGGATTTAGCTTTAATGCCAGTTACAAAGGATTTGATCTGAACTTATTTGCACAAGGTGTAAAAGGGAACAAGTTATTTAATGCCTTAAAATATACAGGACTGAATGCAGGAAGTGGTCAGAACTATAACTTACTGAAAGGTGTATTAGATGCATGGAGTCCAACCAATACAGGAAGCAGCCTTCCGCGTATATCAGCAAGTGATGCGAACGGAAACTTCTCTACCACATCAGATTTCTATCTGGAAAGTGGTTCTTATTTAAGATTAAAAAGTGCAACAATAGGTTATACCTTTCCAAAAACCCTTTTAAAAGCAGCTAAAATAAGTAATCTGCGTCTTTATGTGACTTCTAATAACTTATTTACAATTACTAAATATTCTGGTTTCGATCCTGAAGTAGGAATGGATCAGTTTGGTGTAGATGTAGGCCGTTACCCACAAGCCAGAACATTCCTGTTTGGTGCAAGTCTGAATTTTTAACGTGTATTAATCAACAAAAAATGAAAAAGAATTTACTCCACATATTAATAGCTGGTTTAGCCATGGTTACGATCAGCTCTTGTAAAAAACAATTAGATATCACGCCTGAAGGTGCTCCTTCAAAAGGAAACTTCTGGAAAACCAGTACTGATGCGGTGAAAGGTGCCAATGCGATGTACGACCTTTACGATGATGAAAACTTTTACGGGCGTGGTTTCTTCTGGTTCATCAATGCTAGTGATGACATGATTACCGGACGCGTAAAAGCACAGGGCGATAACGTAAGAGACTTTAACTCTGCTTATATTGGTGGAGATTACACGGAAGGGCAATGGAAAATGAGATATGCAACTATTAAAAGAGCAAATGATGTGATTCGTTATGTGCCTTCAATTGATATGGATGCCGCTTTAAAAAAGAGATTAATTGGTGAAGCCTATTTTACAAGTGGTTATATGTATTTCCAGTTAGCTTCCAATTATGGGAATGCTAAAGCTGGCGTACCTCTTGTAACCAGGGCAAATATGGATGATCCGAATCCTACGCCAAGAGCAGCCAATGTAAATTTGAACTATGATTACCTGATCAGCGAATTACAACAGGCAGCAAATTATCTTCCTTACTTTGATCAGCTGGGTGCCGCAGACTACGGTCGTCCGCATAAAGTGGCTGCCTGGGCAGTATTATCCAAAGCTTTCTTGTATAAAAAAGATTATCCCAACGCAGAAAAATATGCCGACTCTGTCATCAACTTTGGTAAACGTGACCTGATGCCAAATTTTGCAGATGTATTTAAAGCATCAAATAACTGGGGATCTGAATATATCTGGTCGGCTGTCTCTACTCCTGCTGGCGCTGGTGGTTGGGGCAGTATCCTTCCGGGCGTAATGCTTGAAAACAAAGGCTGGGGAAAATACAATGGATGGGGCTATTATGTTCCAACCAAAGAATTATATGATTCTTACCAGCCAGGTGATATCCGCCGTGAGGCAACGATCTTAAAACCAGGAGATCATTTTATGTTCTTTGGGGCAGACAACGTTTATGCTTCTGTGAATAGTTTATCCGGCTTCCAGTTCAGAAAGTATATGGATCCGTTCAGTTTTGCAGATCCGGTAGGCAAACATATCAGTCCAAACGGTGACCACCCGACAACAGATTTAAACCTCCCATTATTGCGTTTTGCAGAGGTATTATTGATCAAAGCAGAAGCGGCAATTATGCAGCGTGGTGCTGGTGCCGGTGATACAGAGTTAAATAGAATCAGGGTAAGGGCAAAACTTGCAGCTGCAAGCGGAATGACACTGGCAGATCTGAAAAGAGAACGCCGCAATGAACTTGCCGGTGAATGGGCAGACAGACACCGTGATATGGTACGCTGGGGTGATGCTGCGGCGGCTTATGCACAACCGGCACATGGATTCAGCGGAGCAACGGTATGGCCTGCCAGAAAATTTAACCCTCAGGTACATGATGTATGGGCTGTTCCACAAAAAGAAATTGACAACAGTGGTGGTGTAATCAAACAAAATGCCGGCTGGTAAATAAAATTAAACTTATGAAAAAACTATTTTGCGCTGCTGCTTTTTCCTTCTTTTCAATGGCGGTTCTTGCACAGACACCATTATCATTTAATTCAGGTCATAGCCACAATGATTACAAACAAAATATCCCATTATTGCGTGCTTATTACGCAGGGATGGGTTCTATTGAAGCCGATGTTTTCCTGAAGGATGGTCAGCTATTCGTAGCTCATGAATTAAAAGAGATCAAGCCGGAAGCGACACTTTTGAAACAATACCTGCAGCCTTTATACCGGCTGTATAAAGAAAACGGAAATCATCCTTACGCAAATCATCAGTTAAAATTACAACTGGTGATTGATATCAAAGAAGATTACCAGCATGTTTTACCGCAATTGCTGAAAGAATTAAAACCTTTTCAGGATATGGTAAACAGGCCGGTTAATCCCGATGCGGTAAGTATTGTAATCAGCGGGGATATGCCGGCTCCTGAAAACTTTAAAGACTATCCTGCTTTAATTTCTTTTGACGGCCGCCCGGCTAAAGTTTATACAAAAGAGCAATTGGTGCGCGTAGCAATGATCAGTGATGATTTAAAGAATTACACGGTTTGGAATGGTAAAGGAACACCCACGAAAATTGATCAGGATAAGCTTTTAAAAGTAATTCATGCGGCACATCAGCAAAATAAACCTTTTCGCTTCTGGGACACGCAGGATAGTCCGAATACCTGGCTGGAACTGGAAAAATTCGGAGTAGACTGGATTAACACAGATGCACCTGAAAAGCTGCGTGATTTTTATTTAAGGAAAGATAAACTGACTTATACGAATCCTGTTCCTTATCCTGTTTATCAGCCAACTTATCAAGCTGATGGCTCGGATAAAAAGGTAAAAAACGTGATTTTACTGATTGGTGATGGAATGGGTTTAGCGCAAATTCATGCGGGCTGGATTGCAAATCATGGCAACCTGAATATCACAATGATCCGCAACAGTGGTTTCTCTCAGACTGCAGCTTCTAATTCTGGAAATACAGATTCTGCGGCTGGCGGATCGGCTATTGCTATGGGTGAAAAAACAAATAACCGGTATATCGGCATGGGCCCTGATGACAAGAAACGCACAAACCTGGCAGATACTTTAGCTGGTTATGGTTTAAAAAGCGGGATTATCAGTGCAGGCGATATCACTGACGCTACTCCTGCTGTATTTTATGCGCATCAGTTAGACCGTTCGTACAATGACGCGATAGCAAAGGACTTCCTGGAAAGTCATGTAGATATTTTAGTGGGTTCTAATCAAAAGAGCTTCCTTCAAAATCCGGATGCTGATTTAATAAAGAAGCTGGAAGCTAAAGGTTATACTTTGAGTAAATCGATAGCAGATTTCAAACAGAAAAGTAATGGTAAGCAATTGGTTTTATTACCAGATTCTGCCACCCGTCCGGTAAAGGATGGCAGAGGAGATATGCTTGCGCAGTCTTTAAAACAAACTATCAAATTATTATCAGCTAATAAAAAGGGTTTCTTTATTATGACTGAGGGTGCTCAGATTGATTATGGAGGCCATGTTAATGATTTAAAATATGTAGTGACTGAACTGCACGATTTTGACAAAACAGTAGCTGAGGCGCTGCGTTTTGCCGATCAGGATGGAGAAACCCTGGTTTTAATCACCGCGGACCATGAAACGGGAGGATTAACTTTACTGGATGCTTCGGCAACGGAAGGCAGGATTCAGGGAGAGTTCAGTACGAATGACCATACGAATATTATGGTTCCTGTTTATGCTTATGGCCCTCATTCAGGAGATTTTACAGGGACATATCCAAACAATGAGATTTTTAAAAAGATCATGAAATTGTTTACAGGTAAGTAAGAGGTTCAATTGACCACTGGAAAAGGGCGGCTGTATCTTAAATGATACGGCCGCTTTTATGCTTAAGATTTTTCATATTTTAGCATCCACAAAAAGATTAATCAAAAACCTATAATTAATATGTTAAAAAGAATTCTCCTGTTTACTATTGGAATTGGCGCTGGCTTATGTGCACAAGCTCAACAAAACCCTTTAAAAACTGTTAAAGATAATGCCGCTACAGCTGTTAAAAGCCAGGGCAAAACAGGAACCTGCTGGAATTACTCTACCACCTCTTTAGTAGAATCAGAAAGTCTGCGTAAAGGACTCGGTGAATTTAATCTCTCAGAAATGTACATCGCACGCAACATTTATGTAGAAAAAGCAAAAAACTATATACTGCGCCAGGGTAAAGCACAGTTCAGTGAAGGTGGCCTGGGTCATGACCTGATCCGCGGTATTTCACTTTATGGTGCTATGCCACAAGAAGCCTTTCAAGGTGTTACCGGTGAAATCCCTAACCACACTGGTTTAATGGATACGCTCAAAACATACCTTGACGAAGTACTTAAAAAACGTCCTGTTGCAGCGGACTGGCAACAAGGTTTTGAGAAAATCCTGAATGAGAAATTAGGTAATCCACCAGCTAATTTCGATTATAAAGGAAAGAACTATACTGCAAAAGCATTTGCTAAAGACGTGTTGAAGTTTGATGCCAATGATTATGTAAGTGTGACTTCATTTACGCACCATCCTTATTATTCACAGTTTATTTTAGAAGCCCCGGATAATTTTGCAAACGGTTCTTTTTATAACCTGCCATTAGAAGAAATGGTCGGACTCACTAAAACAGCTTTAAAAGACGGTTATACAGTGATGTGGGATGCCGATGTAAGCAACAGAAACTTCCAGCAGAAAAAAGGTTATGCAATTTTATTTGCAGATACCGCCGATGCAGGTGCAGCTGTTATTAACCCTACGGTTAAAGAACAAGCTTATACGCCGGAGTTACGCCAGCAATTATATGAAAACTTAACGACAGAAGATGACCATTTGATGCACCTGATTGGTTTAGAACAAGCAGCAAACGGGAAGTCGTTCTTTAAAGTTAAAAACTCATGGGGTGAAGTAGGCCCTTTCAAAGGATATCTGGAAGTATCAGAACCTTATTTTGCAATTAATACGGTGAGTTTAGTTCTGCCAAAAGCAGCGTTGACTAAAGAATTGAAGAAAAAACTAGGTTTATAACCTGATCTTGTATAATAAAAAGCGGGTGTATCTTTAATATGATACACCCGCTTTTTATTGGGTAACGGAATTTGAATTCTTTAATCTTCCGCTTTTGCAGTTTCTACTGGTGCTTCCGGATCTAATTCTACACAGCCTTCTTTATCTTTTCTGGCAAAAAGTATGGGATAAAGAAAAAGAAGTGCGCTTAGCATCAGGAACAATCCCGAGGCTTCCAATATATATTTACTCCATTCAACTTCATTCGCACCCAGAATCAGGTAAGTGACAAGGGCAATTATAGCTAGGATCAAGGCAATTACTGCCTTCTGAAGTTTCATTATTTTAATCATGACCGCTGAGATTTGTTGCTAATTTATGCGATTTTTACGTCGAAAATCCATCTGATCTGTTTTTATCTTCCGGATTAAAATCGTTTTACAATATAAGCAACAAAAACCAAACCAATTTAAGTTTTTGAAGATCAATGTATTTCCTTAATACCTACCTTTTTTAATTCTTAATCCTTAACTTTGCATCCTCATTTTTTTAAGATACTGGATTGATGTATAGGGAATTTAAACAATTAGAACTACCTAAGATAGGCGAAGAGATATTACAGTTTTGGAAGGAAGAAAATATATTTGAAAAAAGTATTTCTACCCGTTCAAAAGCTAACCCATTTACTTTCTATGAAGGCCCGCCTTCAGCTAACGGCATGCCTGGTATTCACCATGTAATGGCTCGTGCTATTAAAGATATTTTCTGTCGTTATAAAACTCTTAAAGGTTTCCAGGTAAAACGTAAAGGTGGCTGGGATACGCATGGTTTGCCTATTGAGCTTGCTGTAGAGAAGAAACTGGGTATCACGAAAGTTGATATTGGAATTAAAATCACAGTGGAAGAATACAATGCAGCCTGCCGTGAAGAAGTCATGCGTTATACCGATATCTGGAATGACCTTACAGAGAAAATGGGCTATTGGGTAGATCTGGAGAAACCTTATATCACTTACGAAAATGAATATATTGAATCTCTTTGGTGGATCCTGAAAACCTTTTATGACAAAGGGCTTTTATACAAAGGATATACTGTACAGCCTTACTCTCCTGCTGCGGGAACAGGTTTAAGCTCTCATGAGCTGAACCAGCCGGGTACTTATAAAATGCTGAAAGATACTTCGATCACTGCACAGTTCGCCATTAAAAGAGAACAGCAGCACGCGGCAATATCTTCCATATTTGAAAATGATACAGAAGATACTTCTTTTATCGCCTGGACAACTACCCCATGGACTTTACCGTCTAACGGTGCACTGGCAGTTGGCGCAAAGATCAATTATGTAAAAGTTAAAACTTTCAATCAGTATACTTTTTTACCGGTCAGTGTAATATTAGCTAAGGATTTAGTTGGGAAACACTTCAAAGCTGAAGCAAAAGACATTTCTTTTGAAGACTATAAAGGTGGTGACAAACTGATTCCATGGACGATCACGGCTGAGTTTACAGGTAAAGACCTGGTTGGGCTGGTTTATCATCAGCTGATGCCTTATGTAACCAATGCTGAATTAGAAGCCAAAGCTTTCCGTGTGATCCCTGCCGACTATGTAACAACTGAAGATGGTACGGGTATCGTACATCTTGCAGCTGTATTTGGAGCGGACGATTTTCGTGTCGTAAAAGAGAACGACATGCCATATGTCATGGTAAAAGATGAGCAGGGCAACGAACTTCCGCTAGTCAACAAGCAGGGTAAATTCGTGGACGAGGTTACTGATTTCGCCGGTTACTATGTGAAAGAAGAATATTATAGTGATGAGGAACGTAAAGCACCCGATTTCAAGCCTACGGATGTCCTGATCGCTATTAAACTGAAAGAAGAGAATAAAGCGTTTGACGTTAAAAAATATGAACACAGTTATCCGCATTGCTGGAGAACTGATAAACCTATTTTATATTACCCTCTGGATAGCTGGTTTATCAAAACTACGGCTGTAAAAGATAAAATGGTAGCGCTGAACAAAACGATTAACTGGAAACCGGAAGCTACCGGAACAGGTCGTTTTGGGAACTGGCTGGAAAACCTGGTGGACTGGAATTTATCACGCTCCCGCTATTGGGGAACTCCTTTACCAATCTGGAGAACGCAGGATGGTACAGAAGAAAAATGTATCGGATCTATTGCTGAACTGAATGCAGAGATCAAAAAATCTGTGGAAGCTGGCTTTATGGAAGCTGCTTTTGAATTGAAAGATATGCACCGTCCTTTTGTGGATGATGTGATCCTGACTTCTTCAAAAGGAGAGAAAATGACCCGCGAACTGGACCTGATCGATGTATGGTTTGATAGTGGCGCGATGCCTTATGCACAATGGCATTATCCTTTTGAAAACCAGGAAGAGTTTGAGAATGCTTATCCTGCAGATTTTATCGCTGAAGGTGTGGATCAGACCCGTGGATGGTTCTTTACTTTACATGCAATTGCTGTGATGCTGAGCGAAACAAGTGAGGAAATCAAAGCGGTAAATGAGCGTATCGGTAATCAGGGTATTGCTTATAAAAATGTAGTTTCCAATGGATTGGTACTGGATAAAAACGGTAACAAAATGTCTAAGCGTTTAGGCAATGGCGTAGATCCTTTCCATACGATTGATACTTACAGTGCTGATGCAACCAGATGGTATATGATCAGCAATGCTTCGCCATGGGATAACCTGAAGTTCAGTACTGAAGGCCTGGATGAGGTAAGACGTAAGTTCTTTGGAACATTATATAATACTTATGCTTTCTTCGCTTTATATGCGAACATTGATAAATTTGAGATTGATGAAAATAACGAGACACCTGTAAAGGATCGTTCTGAATTAGACAGATGGATTTTATCGCTTTTACAGAACCTGATCAATGAGGTGGATGATAGTTATAATACTTATGAGCCTACTAAAGCAGCGAGAGCTATTCAGACTTTTGTTGATGAGCATTTAAGTAACTGGTATATCCGTTTATCACGCCGCCGCTTCTGGAAGGGTGAGATGACTGCGGATAAAAAGGCTGCTTATGAGACTTTGTACACTTGCTTGATGAGTGTATCTCAGTTAATGTCTCCGGTTGCGCCTTTCTTTGCGGATTGGTTATACCAGAACTTATCAGTTAATAAAAAGACTGCGGAACAGTCGGTGCATCTGAGCTTGTGGAAAGAAGGTGATACTTCACTGATCGACACAGAATTGAATGAGCGTATGGAGCTTGCACAAAATATTTCTTCAATGGCGCTTTCGCTGAGGAAGAAATCAAGCATCAATGTGCGTCAGCCGCTGGCTAAAATATTACTGCCTGTACTGGACAAAACTTTCCAGGAAAGAGTAGAACTGGTGAAGGAAATCATCTTATCTGAGACTAATATCAAGGATATTGAATATATCACTGATACTGCTGGTTTTATCAAGAAAAAGATCAAACCTAATTTCAAAGCACTCGGACCCAAAGTTGGTAAGGATATGAAATCGGTAGCGGAAACAATTAGTAACATGAGTGCTGAAGATTTAAGCAAATTTGAAGCTGAAGGTTCTTATCTTGTACCGGAGACCAGTTATGTAATTTTGCTGGAAGATGTGGAAATCATCGCTGAAGACATCCCCGGATGGCAGGTCACCAATATCGGAAACCTTACGGTTGCTTTGGATGTTACGGTAACCGATGTATTGAAAGAAGAAGGTTTATCGCGTGAGCTGATCAACAGGATCCAGAATTTAAGAAAAGAGCTCAACTTCGAAGTGACTGATCGCATTACCGTGAGTTTACAAAACGATAATTTGATTGCCGCAGCAGTAGCACAGAATAAAACATACATTTGCGCTGAAATATTAGCGGATGATATTAATTTGATAACTAATTTAGATAAAGGAAACACAATCGTAATCGATGAGGTTGAATTACTGATTTTGATTGCAAAACAATAATTAATATGGAAAAACCTACAAAAACCCGTTACTCAGATAACGAGCTACAAGAATTTAAAGAACTAATCCAGGATAAACTGCGTATGGCGAGAGAGGAATTTCTCAACTTAACAAATTCTTTGAGCAGCCCGAATTCTAATGGTACAGAAGATACTTCTGGTACTTACAAGACTTTGGAAGATGGTTCGGCCACATTGGAGAAAGAGCAATTAAATCAATTAGCTGCACGTCAGAAAAAATTCATTGAGAATTTAGAAGCTGCTTTGGTACGTATTGAAAACAAAACTTATGGTATTTGCCGCGAAACTGGTAAATTGATCCAAAAAGAACGTTTGCGCGCTGTACCTCATGCAACTTTAAGTATGGAAGCCAAATTGAAACAAGCATAATGAAAGGCTATTCTAAACCTTTGCTGGTTATCTTCCTGGTCCTTTTAGTGGATCAGGTGCTGAAGACCTGGATTAAAACTAATATGTATGTGGGTCAGGAGTTCAAAATTATTGGCAACTGGTTCATTATACATTTTACGGAGAACAATGGAATGGCCTTCGGAATGGAGTTTGGTGGTGAATTCGGAAAACTGGCTTTATCATTATTCAGAATTGCTGCGGTAGCGGCAATTGGCTATGGCCTGTATTACCTGGTGAAAAATAAATACCACAGAGGGCTCGTCCTGAATGTGGCCCTGATTTTTGCAGGTGCACTGGGTAATATTATTGACTCTGTAGCTTATGGTAAGATATATGGTTATTCTACGCTGTTTCACGGCCGCGTAGTAGATATGTTTTACTTTCCGATACTGGAAGGCATCTTTCCTAAATGGGTGCCTGTATGGGGTGGGGAAGACTACATTTTCTTCAGACCGGTGTTCAACGTTGCAGATGCTGCCATATCTGTTGGGGTGATCGCTATCCTGATCTTCCAGAAAAAATATTTTAAGGAAGAGGTGAAGGAAGAAATCGGGCCGAATAATGAGGTGGTTGAAGATTAAAGACTTTTAAACTAATGGAAAGGCTTTCTCTAAGGGGAAAGCCTTTTTTTTGGGGTTGTGGAGGGGGAAATCAAAAACAGGGAACATAGTTTTGCGGGCGCGCGTTCCCTCTGCGAGGATCCTAATGCCCGTAAAACTATGTTCCCTGTTTTTTGATTTATCACACCTTGTTGGAGATTAAAAAAAGGTATTGCCCTTGTGAAAGATGGAATCAGGTTGAAAAGGTATTTTTTTTGTTGGTTGACTGGTTGGGAGAAAGAAAGAAAGAAAGAAAGAAAGAAAGAGAAGAAAAAGCAGAAAGAAAAATTAGGTCAATGGCTGGATGCTTTAGAGCTATTAAGAGAGGCGTTTATGGATTTCTTCCAGGTGTTCGGGGTTTGAGGCGTTTGGATGTTGTTTCCAATAATTCAAACCTTGTTGTAAGGCTAAAAGTGATTTTTCGGGGTTACCAGCAAGCTGAAAGAAATCACTGGCTTTGTGGTGGTCGCTGTTTTTTGAGAGGAGGTTATTGGCCGCATTTTCCCAGTTGGAGAAATAGTTCAGGGCAGGTATTCCAATGTTAAGGATATTGTTTTTCAGGATCGTCAATACTTCTGGCCTTTGCGTTTCTTCTATGATTTGGAAATGGGATTCTTGCTTGTTGTTGATGACCGGGAACTCCCAGTTTTCGATATTCCAATCCGGTTCGGTAAATACGTGGTCATTGAGGGGCCTGGTTCCGTAGTTGGCTTTGTACCATTTTGAATATGCTTTTGAAGTTATGTTCCATATTGTCCAGAATTCTGCCGATATACCGGTTTCATTATGACGGTTAAGTTGAAAGCTAATGGTCTGGGTGAAGTCACTGGAGTTCTTTTTGAAGATTAGGGAACTTTTGGAAAATGTAAATCCTGATTGGGTTAAGGGCTCCAGCAGAGTTTCAGTTATACTTGTTGTGATTAATTCTCTGGGGGTTGGTTGTCTGGTATTTTCCAATGCTATTCTTGTATTATTGATTCAAGGTAAAGAATAATAATTAATTGTGAATCTGTTGCTGGAGTATTGAATCAGGAAAGCAGCTTTGTGATGATATAAAGTGACTGATTCACAGGTGATTTTTATGAACAAAATAAATAAAGCCCGACTGAGGGAATATTCTTAATTTGCAGGAAATTAAAATTCTTCCATTATTATTATGGAATCGGCATGGTTTTTACATCTAATCTGTAAATACACACAAATAGAAAATTATTATGAGAAAGTTATTCGTCTTTGCCTTTGCTACCTTAATGAGTGTTAGTGCTATGGCTCAGCAAGTAGATTTACGCAAAAAGATCACCGTTAGCGGAACAGCTGAAACGGAAGTTACCCCGGATATTATTTATTTGAGCATTTCGCTGAAAGAATATCTGAAAGATGGTAACAGCAAGAAAAAAGTGGATATTACGGATTTAGAGAATCAGTTATATAAAGCTATCCAGGCTGCTGGCATTCCTAAAGAGAATTTAATGATCAATAGTTTATCAAGTTTCAATACCGCACCGGAGAAAAAGAAAAATCCTGATTTCTTAGTGAGCAAACAATATCGTTTGAAGGTTACTGACCTGAACAAGTGGAATGAAATCATTGGTTCGGTAGATCCTAAAGGAGTAGCTTATACTAATATTGATAGTTATGATTATTCTAAAATTGAAGCTTTAAAGAAAGATTTGAAAATTAAAGCATTACAGGCTGCTAAAACAAAAGCGACTTACCTGGTTGAAGCTTTAGGTAATCAATTGGGTAGTGTAATTGATATCCAGGAACAGGGTAATGAGAACTTCCCGGTTTACCGTGCAAGTGGAATGTTGATGATGAAATCTGCTATGGCTGAAGATGCTGGCGGCTCTGCACCGGAAATCGATTTCAAGAAGATTAAATTAAGCTATGTAATGAATACCGTTTTCGAAATTAAATAGTGACCATTACTGTATACAGTATATTAAAATCTGACTACCTATTTATTATTTTTGATTGTTATCAATTTAGATAATACATTAATAATTGTCCATTCAGGCACGCACGGGAAACCTACCAACAATTTGGTAGGTTTTTTGTTATACCTTGAGTCTGTCAATAACCACACAATTTAAATTATAACCATGAAAAAATTAATCTACTCATTCTTGTTAATCTTCGTTGTAGGATTAAGTGTTAACACGGTCTCTGCTGCTACAACAGTTAAAGACAAAGTTGAAATGACTGCTGAGCAAAAAGTTCAGTTAGAAAGAATCACTAACCGTGTGGAAGAAATCAAAGCTATGGACAAGTCTAATTTGTCAAGAGCTGAGAAAAAAGAATTGCGCAAAGAGTTAAGAACGATGAAAAAAGAAGCCCGTGCTATGGGTGGAGGTGTTTATCTTTCTGTTGGTGCAATTATTATCATCATCTTATTATTAATCCTGATTTTATAATCAACCAGGTTAACTTCAAGAAAAGCGGGTGTTTCTTTAGGAAACATCCGCTTTTCTATTTCATGACTATTAGTCTTTATATTCAACGCCACTTTTTATAATTGTTCTTGTTGCACTGAAGTTTGCGGGGTTTTCAAACGGACTTTTATCCCAGATAATTAAATCTGCTTGTTTGCCTTTTTCAACGGTACCCACTGTGCCTGCGATTCCGATGGCTTCTGCCCCGTTGTAAGTAGCTATTTTAAAAACATCGGCTACTGAAAACCCATATCCGGTCATCATAATAAGTTCAGAGATCAGCGCCTTTCCTCCATTAATCCCATCTGTACCGATACGCAGTTTAATACCTTTGTCATTCATTAACTTTGCATATTTCATTAAAACAGCAAAATTTTCTTTGCAGCGCTTAAGCTGCACTTCGGTCAGCAACTTATCGGCAGGCTGCGTAAAGTAAGTAGGCTGAAACTGTTCGTACATTCTTTGTATCGTTGTTGAAAAAGTAGCATGCCGGATTGCAAGACTATCAATTAAGGCCTCCATTTTATGCTTTTCGTGCTGGTCTATATAGCTGAATGCCTCCATGAACATTTCCAGTACCTTGGATTCTGTATCGGCCGTGCCATAGTTCGAGGCAAATTCCGTTTCAAACTGCCTGTATTCTTTTTCCGTCAGAATACCAGTGCCCAGCGTCACCAGGTGTTCATAATTAATCAGTCCCATTTTTAAAGCTTGTCCGATGTGCAGGTGACGGGTACCAAAATCTCCTATATGACCATAAGTTATCATTCCAAGACTATCTGCAATCTTTAAAACAGCTTCGGCTTCAGGTTTTCGTATCCGGTAGTATAATTTGATATGTTTAATTCCCAGCCGGTAATATTCGAGTATTTTAGCCCTTGCTTTCTCCGGATTCTCCAGTTCCACATGTCCTATATAGGGAGTTCGTTCTTCATCGGAGATTAAAGCAGCGCCACTTGTATAAAAGTCAGTGTATTGAGGTGCAGGATGCTTTTGCCAGTCAAGAATTGGGGTGAGCCATTTTTCAGGTTGCCCTAATATTAATGCTGTTGTTGTACCATAAGGCAGATAAGCATTTGATAATTTATGACGAAGATACTCCAGGGAGTCCTGAGCCAGAAATTCAGGGGCATTTTCATAATCGCCAAAAACATCTGTTGGATGTATATGCGTATCGATGAAGCCGGGAGTAACTAACCGGCCATTAGCATCCATGTTCTTATTCCCAACGATTTTCTTCCGGGAGTTTATGATATCCACAATTTTCCCGTCTTTAATCAGCAGCGTCTGATCATTTAATATCTCTCCCGATCTGACCGCTAATACCCGGGCATGGCTGATCACCAGATCATATTTACCGGACTGGCTGCGGGCAAATAAAGCAAGCGTTAGTAAAAGCAGAGAAAACGTGAATTTCATACTCAAATATAGCGTAACAAAAGCAAAAAGCCACTTTATCTTAAATGATAAAGCGGCTTTTTGCTTTTGATTAAGGCTTTTAAAAAAGATTAATCTATACGATCGAATCCAGTATATTTTACTAAAACTTCTGGAATGATAATGCCATCTTCTGTTTGATAGTTTTCCAGGATAGCAGCGACAATACGTGGTAAAGCTAAAGCACTACCATTTAAAGTATGCGCCAATTGCGTTTTTCCGCCGTTTCCTTTGAATCTTAATTTCAAACGGTTAGTCTGGAAAGATTCGAAGTTAGAAACAGAAGAAACTTCCAGCCAGCGTTGTTGCGCCGCACTCCATACTTCCATGTCATACGTCATTGCTGAAGTAAAGCCCATATCACCACCACATAAACGCAATACGCGGAAGTGTAAGCCTAAATCTTTCAGTAAAGACTGTACATAAGCACTCATTTCCTCCAGCACTTCGTAAGATTTATCCGGGTGTACCACTTGTACCAATTCCACTTTATCAAACTGGTGCAACCTGTTTAAGCCACGTACATGCGCTCCGTATGATCCTGCCTCACGACGGAAACAAGGAGTATAGGCTGTATTTTTAACAGGTAATTCTTCTTCTTTTAAAATGACGTCACGGTAAAGGTTAGTCACAGGAACTTCGGCAGTAGGGATCAGAAAAAGGTTATCTACTGTAGAATGATACATCTGTCCTTCTTTATCAGGCAGCTGACCTGTTCCGAAACCTGAAGCTTCGTTGATCATCAAAGGCACCTGCATTTCTCTGTAACCCTGATCGGTAGCACGGTCCAGGAAGAAGTTAATCAGTGCGCGCTGTAAACGGGCTCCTTTACCTTTGTACACAGGAAAACCTGCACCGGTAATTTTAGTACCCAGTTCAAAATCTATAATATCATATTTGGTAGTCAGCTCCCAGTGTGGCAAAGCTTTTCCATGCAGTTCAGCAGGCGCACCATGCGTCAGTACCACTTCATTCTCCTCTGGTGTAGCGCCCGCAGGAACCAGTTCACCAGGTAAGTTAGGCAGTTGTACTAATGCATTGTATAAATGCTGTTCTACCACATTCAATTGATCTGAAAGGGTTTTGATATGTTCTTTATTAGAAGTAGTCTCTGCTTTAATTGCTTCGGCTTCCTCTTTTTTACCACTTCGCATCAGTTCACCAACCTGTTTAGCATTGGCATTTGCAATTGCGGATAAGTTATCCAGCGAAGTTTGAGTCTGTCTGCGTTCTTCATCTAATTTGATAATTTCATCAACCAGTTCAGGTTGTTTGAAATTACGGACGCCTAAGCGTTCTAAAACTTTCTCTCTATTTTCGCGGATATAGTTAACTTGCAGCATTATTTAATTTTTTTAACAAATATAACAAGAGTTTGGAGAATACTATGGGCGGTAAACTATTTCTGGTTCCTACACCAATCGGCAATCTGGAAGATATGACTTTCAGGGCTGTCCGCGTTTTAAAGGAAGCAGATGTTATCCTGGCTGAGGATACCCGTACAAGTGCGCCTTTACTGAAGCATTTCAGCATTGATAAAAAAGCGTATTCGCATCACCAGCACAATGAGCACAAGGCTACTTCAGAAATTATTAAGTTTCTGAAGGAAGGCAAAAATGTAGCGCTGATTTCGGATGCCGGAACACCTGCGATCTCCGATCCGGGCTTCTTTCTGGTCAGAGAAGTGTTAAAAAATGATTTACCGGTAGAATGTTTACCAGGTGCAACTGCTTTTGTACCTGCACTCGTCAACTCAGGTCTACCTACAGATTCATTTGTTTTTGAAGGATTTCTTCCTGTTAAAAAGGGCAGACAAACCCGTTTGAAGAAACTTGCTGACGAAGAGCGAACAATCGTCCTTTATGAAAGTCCGCACCGTTTATTAAAAACACTGGAAGAATTCGCCCAGTTTTTTGGAGAAGAAAGACAAGCTTCAGTAAGCAGGGAGCTGACTAAAATGTATGAAGAAACCGTTAGAGGTACACTGGTAGAAATAAAATCACACTTTGAAAACAATATTTTAAAAGGTGAGTTCGTAATTTGTGTGGCAGGTAAAGAAGAAACTAAAAAGGAAAAGCGCTCTTACGAAAAGGATTAACCCCTAAAAGAGCCCGTTTAATTATAGACTTAAAACAGGCTCCTGAAGAGCTTAAAATAAAACAATATGAATTTAATAGATAGATTTTTAAGTGATGAGCAGGATCCTAAAGCTGTTGAAAAAGTTTTAGGCAAGCTGAACGACATGTTAACGACCAATGAGGAACTGATTTACCTTGCGGTACAAAAAAGACCAGCAGTAAATCTTCTTCCTGATTGTATAGTAGTCAGCAATAAGCGTATCTTTTATTGTGAGCCGGCAAACTTCGGGATTACCATGAACTTCAAGGACATTTCCTGGAAAAGCATTAAAGAGATCTCTTTCAAGGAAGAAATCTTTGGTTCTAAATTCATCTGTGTACCGCAGCATGGAGAAAACATCATTACGGAATACATCCCTAAAGTACAGGCCAGAAAACTGTACCAGGCCGCTTATGAGCAGCTGGAAGCTTTCAAAGAACAACTAAGACAAACTGAACTGGAAGAGAAAAGAGCACAACAGCCAGCTCCGGCAGCTCCGGTTACACCGCTTGCAGACCTGCCTGTTCAGGAAAACATCCCTGCCGAAGAACCTGTGGAAGCTTATGTAGCCCCTGTGGTTGCAGAAGAACCAGAAGATGAAACGACTTTGAAATTAAGGAAGTTAAAGACGCTTTACGACAAACAACTCATTACCCAGGCTGAATACGAGGCTAAAAAAGCCGACATACTAGATACTTTTTAAGCGCATACCCAATCCATGAAAGCGATACAAACCTACCTGCTCGCCCTGTTAAGTGCATTTTTATTATGGCTGGCATGGCCACCGCATACTTTTACTGCTCCTGTTTTATTTGTGGGTCTTGTGCCTCTTTTTATCGCACTTGATCAAATAATTGCTAAAAGAGAGCCAAAAACAGGCAAAAAGGTTTTCCTTACTGCGGGTTTAACTTTCCTGGTCTGGAATACAGCTTGCATTTATTGGGTATACAACGCGATCAGTGCCTATAACAATCCGGCTGTCGCCTTGGTAATCTCGCTGATCCCTTATGGACTTGGTGCTTTATTGATGACTTTTGCCTTCTGGCTTTACTACCGTTTCAGAACTGTGGTCAGCAGCCAGCGTATTGCCTATCTGGCTTTGGTCAGCTTTTGGTTAGGTATGGAATATTTACATGCCACCTGGGATCTTGCTTTTCCCTGGATGACATTGGGTAATGGTCTTGCCGGAATGCATCAGCTTGCACAATGGTACGAGACTACCGGTGTATATGGCGGATCAATCTGGATACTGGTTAGTAATATCCTTGCTTTTGAAGCTTATAAAGCCTTTAAAGCGAATACTGGCTATCTTAAAATCAGACCTGCAATGGGCTGGCTGATCTTTCTGATTGTACCTGCCGGAATTTCCCTGATCAAATATTACGGTTACAAAGAAAAAAATCTGCCTGTTAATGTCGTTGTGGTACAGCCAAACATTGATCCTTACGAAAAGATGGGCGGCATTACCCCTGTTGAACAGCTAAAAACGCTTATTCATCTGTCAGATTCTGTAGCACAAGTCAATACCGAATATTTTATATGGCCGGAAACAGCTATTCCGAGTTATGCGAACGAAGACCGTATCCGCAGCACTACAGAATACATGGCTGCACAATCCTTCCTGAATAAATACAAAAACGGAACGTTGATCACGGGTATAGAAAGCCTTAAATTATACAATGACAAAAGCACTATTTCTGCTAAATTCGATCCGGACAACAAACAATATTACGACAACTTTAATTCTGCAATGCAGGTGGAGAACTCGGCAAACGTTCAGTTCTATCACAAATCCAAACTGATACCCGGCGTAGAAAAAATGCCTTTCCCAAAAGCATTGTCTTTCCTTGCCCCTGTATTTGCTGGCCTTGGAGGAACAGTTTCCGGCTGGGGATGGCAGGAAAAGCCTGGTGTATTTTATTCTCAGAATGGTGTAGGTGTAGCTCCGGTAATCTGTTACGAATCG
The DNA here is from genome assembly GCF_040822065.1 of Pedobacter sp. WC2423. Lineage (NCBI taxonomy): Bacteria > Pseudomonadati > Bacteroidota > Sphingobacteriia > Sphingobacteriales > Sphingobacteriaceae > Pedobacter > Pedobacter sp. WC2423. The sequence goes on along the minus strand of NZ_CP162005.1, from coordinate 4,453,390 downwards.
CTATGGGGAAGCTGGATTGGAGAATCTGTTAAAAACGGTGCGCAAATGATTGCAATCATTACTAACGATGGCTGGTGGGGAAATACTTCGGGTAAAGACCAGCATTTCCTTTACGCTAAACTCCGTGCAATAGAAACCCGCAGATGGGTAGTACGCTCCGCTAATACCGGAATTTCAGGTTTCATCAACCAGCGCGGAGACATTGTCAAACAATCGTCCTGGTGGACACGTGACGCGCTGAAAATGGATATAAACCTAAATGATCAGCTTACCTTCTATGTAAAAAGCGGAGATATCATTCCTCAGATCCTGAGTTTAGTTGGTTTGGTACTGGCCCTGTTCATTCCGTACAAAACTTACTTCAAAAAGAAAAAAGCATAAATAATTACAAAGCCGGATCAGGTTTAATACCGATGGTGTGACTACTATAATTCAGCATAAAAGAATGCTCTAAAAAGAAGCTTATCCCTATAATTGACACCGATTTACTTTTACGTGAATCGAGTGTCGTTTTATAATCACTATTGTTAGCAGCATAATCATAAATCGCACCTTCATCGCTTACAAACCGGATGGCAACACCAGCGTTCAATCTTCCTTTTTTAGCTGTATCCGGTTCATAAATTACCCCTCCGGCAGGATTCCCCGAATCAAATAAAACGTAAGACGGCGAAATAACCAGGCCGCTATAACTAATAATCCCTTTTACGTAAGGATAAAAACGGCCATTCAGCGTCTGCTGCCGGTGGAGTACAAAACCTTCCTTTTCCTGTTCAGTGATCCCTACAGTCAGTAAAGGCACTGCCGATTTTCCTTCCATAGAAGAAACCCGCTCCCATTTCACCCGGTCAAGCGGCGCAAGGATAAACCCTGCTTCTACACGGTTCCCAAAACTCAGATAATTGAAAGGACTAACTACATTTTCCCGTTTCAGTACCAAACCAGCTTTCATTTCACCACCAGAACTTACACCAGCAATACCATCGCAATGCTGATCCACCTGAGCCGGCTTCCCAGTCAGGTCATAAATCCCATGATAAACTAAAATAAAAGGCATCCTCTTCGTCCTTACCTGCCCCATCTTATCGCCAATTACAATCGAAGCATAAGCAATATTACCAGCATAAGAACGTGTACCACCATAGCGGGATTTTGTTTTAATCCGGGTCACAGTGATTCCATTCAAAACCAAAGAATCCTTATCCCCAATCACAATTCCGGTATCCGCTACCAATGAAGCCGGGAGTAATCGCTTAGCATCCAGAATAAGCCCCTGAGAACCCGTATCAAACACAACCTTAAGCTTTACCTTAGCTGTTCCAATATATCGGATAGGAAGATATAACCTGCGTCCAAGCGTTTTCCTGTTTTGCCCCGGCATTAAATTAATCCTCACCGGACTAACAATACTTTCTATAGAATCTTTAGCTTCAGGAAATCCAAAAGCCATGGCCTCCACACTCAGAAAGCACAAAACAAGAATAACACCGAATAATCTGTTCATCACAAAACATTAATAACAATTACCACCAGGTAATCAAAAAATCAACCACAAATCAAGCCAAAAGCTTCGCCAACAAGTAACTCTGAAAGCCCAACCAATAAATGCCAAACCGGGTATACTATCAGCTTGCACCCTGCCATGGTGGAAAACCCATGAGAAATTAAAAAAACACCCTGTAGTGTATTCCTGGCATTAGGATCCTCGAAGAGGGAACGCGCGCCAGCAATACACTACAGGGTGTTTTTTTAATCCCGACGGAAGGTCCGCTAAGCCAGATACTTCCCGACAATTGGCATTCTCCTGCCACTTCCAAAAGCCTTTGGAGAAACCCTCAGAATCGGAGGTGTCTGATACCTTTTAAACTCTGCACCATTGACCATTTTAATAACCCTTCTCACTAACCCTTCTTCATACCCCATCGCAATAATATCTTTCGAACTCTTCTTCAGCTCAATAAACTGAAAAAGAATCGTATCCAGCGTATCATAATCAGGCAATGAATCAGAATCCTTCTGACCCGGTCTTAACTCCGCAGAAGGCGGCTTAACGATCGTATTTTCAGGAATTACTTCCCCATCCTTATTGATATAATGAGCCAGCTCATAAATCTGAGTCTTATAAACATCTCCAATCACCCCTATCGCACCACACATATCACCATACAAAGTACCATACCCTACCGCACACTCACTCTTATTTGAAGTATTCAGTAAAATATAGCCAAACTTATTAGACATCGCCATCACTACAATTCCCCTGCTTCTCGCCTGGATATTCTCTTCGGTTAAATTAAAAGGCAAACCCTTAAAAGCACCAGCCATCATACTATCAAAAGCATCCGCAGCCTCTGCAATAGAAATAATCTCATGCATACAACCAAAATTCTCCACTAAATCCAGCGCATCCTTAATAGAATGATCCGAAGAATACTTGCTCGGCATCAAGACTGCCATTACATTCTCCGCACCCAATGCCCGGCAGGCCAGCGCACATACAATCGCAGAATCAATCCCGCCAGACAGCCCTAATACCGCTTTAGAAAAACCGGACTTCGCAAAATAATCCTTGATCCCCAACACCAGCGCATCATGAATCTGAGCGACATCAGACATCGGCTGATGCACTAAAATATCACCCTCAATCTTTCCGTCAGCAAGTGTATATATCTTCAGCTGCTCCTTGAAATAATCCATTTCATCCAGCATATTCCCATCCTGATCAAAGGCCATAGAACCACCATCAAAAATGATCTCCGTCTGCGCCCCAACCTGGTTCACATACAATAAAGGTAAATTATACTTCTTCGCATTGTCTGCTAATACAATTCTGCGTTCATCATCGTGCTGATAAGAAAACGGAGATGCGGCAATATTAATCATCACATCAGGATGCTCTTTGATCAGTTCATCCATCGGATTAGAAACATACAACGGATTATTATTAATATTCCACAGATCCTCACAAATTGTCAATGCAATTTTAACACCCTTAAAATCAATACACTCAAAAGATGTAGCAGGCTCAAAATAACGGTATTCATCAAAAACATCGTAATTAGGCAGCAATGCCTTACGCGCAATAGACTTAATCTGTTTTTCTTCTATAAAATAAGCTGCATTGTACAGATCCTTACCTGCTACTTCTTCATTTCTAACCGGCAATCCAACAATACAAGCAATCCCGGTACAATGTTCCGCAATCTCTTTCCCGGCTTCCTCGCAAAGAGAAATAAACTCTTCAAATTCCAGGAAATCACGCGGAGGATAACCACAAACAGCGAGTTCTGCAAATACAACCAGATCAACCCCATCAGCTTTTGCCAACCGGATATGCTCAATTATCTTTTTTGTGTTCAGCTCAAAATTACCAATATGGTAATTCAGCTGTGCCAATGCTATCTTCATAATCTGCTAAAAGAATACCCCGAAATTTAAACTCATATAATGGTTACGTACACTTCTGCCTGCAGCAGAAGAAATATCCGTAAATCCATTATTTAATGTTAACCCTGTAGTTATACTTGTATTTTTTGCCACATCATATTCCAGTCCGGCACCAACAATCAGCCCAGCACGGTAAAAGTTTGTATTCTTTTTGATATGATCATCCTGCACAATGCTTTTTCCGGCAATAGAAACATCCTGCCTCGCACCGATATTAAAACCATTGGAAAGACCGAATTGTCCGTACCAGCGTATATCTCCTATCTTTTCAGTTTTCAACTTTAAAGTCAAAGGAACCTCCAGGTACTGTAACTTATACTTCAGATCGTAAGGTGTCGGATTCGGATAAGCCGCAGCATCGTAATAAGGACTTGGATTAATCTCTGTGGTTTTACCATTAATGGTTGTGATCGTCAATCCTGTGGAGAGACTATAGTTTTCTGCAAAGTTCAGATCAGCCAGTAAACCATAAGAGAAACCCATACTAAAACCATTGCCTTTACCATTTTCAGGTTTAGCCCAGCCAAAAGTAGGATGTGCTGTTAAGCCAAGTCTGAAACCATAGTAAGGATCAGCTCCTTGTTGTGCAAAAGCAGTAGTTGTTAAAAATGTCAGTAAAAGTCCGGTCAATATTTGTTTCATTTGTATCATATTTGTTTGTAATGAGTGCTGGATCAGCGTAAAGATAGTTTCAATCTTTTTTTGAAGCTGGCCTGTGCTGGTTTCCTCCCTTGATCTGTTTATATTTGTTACCAATGAACTATAACGTTAAACATCTTCAAATCTATCTAATTTTTCTGTGTGTCGCCACATTTTTTTCCTGTAAACAGACAGGGAAGCCTAACGTGGATGATATTAAGCTTGCTATTAAGATTGAAAGGTTTGATCAGGACTTGTATGCGGGGAAGCATAAAAAGCTGGCAGATGCAGATTTAATGCTGCGTAAAAAGTACAATTACTTTTATGATGACTATATCCACAGAATGGTCGGTGACAGAAGTTACAGTGATGCCGAAATCTTAACAACATTATATAATGATCAGGCTTATACAGACCTGAATCAGGAAGCAGATAGTGTGTTCCGGGATATGAAACCTATCGAAAATGATTTGACCCGGACCTTCAAATACATTAAATATTACTATCCTGAAACCAGGATCCCGAGGTTCATTTCTTTCGTTTCCGGTTTTGCTGTTCAGACTCCGGTAGGAGACGGCTATATGGGCATTGGACTGGATATGTTTTTAGGTAAAGACAGTAAATTTTACAGCGCGATTGTAAAAAGTGTTCCCTTATATTTATCACGGCGGTTTACTCCTGATTATGTGGTACCCCGGATCACGGAGACTTTTGCCAGAGAAGAACTCTTTCCTGAAAAAGATGAAGACCATTCCCTGTTAGCTAAAATGGTAGAGAACGGAAAGATTCTCTATTTCATGGATAAGGTACTGGATGATCAAACTCCGGATACGCTTAAAATAGGTTATACAACAAAACAACTGGAATGGTGTAAAACCTTTGAAGGCAATATCTGGGCATACCTGATTGAGAACAAGCTATTGTTTGAAACTGACAACCAGAAAATACAGCTATATCTGAGTGAAGCACCTTTTACTCCTGGTTTAGGGATCAAAAATGAATCTGCTCCCAAACTGGGTGTATGGATAGGCTGGCAGATGGTCAGAAAATACATGACCGAAAATCCAAAAGTTACTTTGCAGGAACTCATGAAAGAGCCGGATCCGCAAAAGATATTAAATGGGGCAAAATATAAACCCAAAATGTAAGATTATGAGGAAGAAAGTAGGGCTTGTTTTATCGGGAGGCGGAATCAGAGGCATTGCTCACCTTGGTGTTTTAAAAGCATTAAAGAATGCAGGAGTAACCTTTAGCCATATCAGCGGAACAAGTGCAGGGGCGATAGTAGGTGCGTTTTATGCCGCAGGAATAGATCCCGAACATGCATTGGATATCTTTATTAAAACCAGGCTGCTGCGTTTTGTAAGGCCTTCTTTAGGTGCATTGGGATTGGTGAGTATTGAACATACTGAGCAATTGCTGATGGAATATTTTCCGGATAATAAGATAGAGAACCTGAAGATCCCGCTAACTATTGCGGCAACGAATTTTAGTGAGGGCAAACTGGTCTATTTTACAACAGGACATTTAATCAAAGCTGTACAGGCTTCCTCTTGTATTCCAGGAATTTTCAAGCCCATTATGATTGACGGAAAGATGTATGTAGACGGTGGAATTCTGAATAACTTCCCGATTGAACCTTTGCTGAATAATTGTGATTTTATTATCGGATCTTCTTGTAATCACCTGAAGCCGGTAAATGTGATGACCAATATCACCGCTTTAATGTCCAGAGCAGGATTAATGTCTGTAAATAAAGATATGGAACAGAAATCAGCCTTTTGTAACCTCTTGATTGAACCTAAAGGAATGGGGGAAATCGGCACTTTTGACATGAAAAAAGCTGAGACCATTTACTGGCTGGCTTATGAAGAAACGCTGAAAACCATTCAGTACAATGAAGCTTTTAAAGAATTGATCAAAGAAATTAATACGCCGGACGAAGACTTATAAACCTGTTTTTAAAGCAACAAGCTGATCACCTTCCAGAACAGGGATGGTCTGACAGATATTGGTCTGTAAACAGAATTTAACATCTTCTTCAATATTCAGCGCAACCATACGGTGACTGTGAGAAGATTTGTGGATATAGGCTCTTAAATCATCCTTAGCCAGCAGATAAAGATCTTCTGCGGCTACACTTGCATCGTCATAATGCGTAAATCCACTGCGGAGCTGGTGCACTACCGCACCTGCAAAGATGGTATCTTCCAGGTTAAACTGGTCTTTCCAGCCTGCACAAAGCAGTAAAACATCTTTTTCCTGAGTTTTAAGCCATTCACATAATGCTTTTAAATTCAGGAAAGAACCGATCACTACCTGGCTGGCACGTTTTCTTGCTAAATGCAATGCTTTTGTACCATTCGTGGTTGTGAGCACAATTGTTTTTCCTGCTACCTTTCCGGCGGTATAAGAAAACGGGGAATTACCGAAGTCATAGCCTTCAACTACTTCCCCGTTTCGCTCTGCTGCCAGTAAATAACCTTTACCTGCGTAGTTCATGCATTCTTCTACCTGTGCTACCGGGATAATTGCCTGTGCACCATTGTCAATTCCATAAACTATGGAAGAGGTTGCTCTTAAAATATCAATCACTACGACAATACTATTTTCAATAGCGTATAAATCAATAAGGGCAGGTGTTAAACAGACTTCTATCTTTCTTTGCATGATCAGGGAGGGGCAGCTTATTTATAAAAAGGGAACTTTACTACTTTGGCTTTAATAGGAGTGTTACGGATGCTGATATAAATCTCGTTACCTTCTTTAGCATGTGCTTTAGTTACATAACCAATTCCGATTGCTTTTTGTAACGATGGAGATTGTGTACCTGAAGTCACTTTTCCGATCACATTTCCTTCTGCGTCAACAATTTCATAGTCATGACGTGGAATACCACGGTCAATCATTTCAAAACCAATCAGACGGCGTTTAACACCAGCTTCTTTCTCTGCCAGTAAGGCTTCAGAGTTGGTGAAGGCTTTAGTAAATTTAGTTACCCATCCTAAACCAGCTTCAATTGGAGAAGTCGTATCGTCGATGTCGTTTCCATATAAACAGAAACCCATTTCCAAACGTAAAGTATCACGGGCGCCTAAACCAATTGGTTTAATGTTAAAAGCTGCACCAGCTTCAAAAACAGCATTCCATACAGTTTCTGCATGCTCATTATCGCAATACAACTCAAAACCACCAGCACCAGTATAACCTGTTGCAGAAACGATTACGTTAGCTACACCAGCAAACATGCCTTTAGTGAAAGTATAGTATTCCATAGAAGCCAGGTCAATTTCAGTTAAGCTTTGTAAAGCTTCTGCTGCTTTAGGTCCCTGAACTGCTAATAAAGAAGTTTTACCAGAGATATTGTGCATTTCTACACCCTGTGTATTGAACTTCTGAATCCAGTTCCAGTCTTTTTCTATGTTAGAAGCGTTAACCACCAGCATATAAGTTTTTTCGTCAATTCTGTAGATCAGTAAATCATCTACAATACCACCATCTTCATTTGGAAGATAAGCATACTGAACTTTACCATCATATAATTTTGAAGCATCATTGCTGCTTACACGTTGAATCAGGTCCAATGCATTTTCACCCTTCAGGATGAATTCACCCATATGGCTTACGTCAAAAACGCCTACGGCTTTTCTAACTGTAGCATGTTCTGCATTAATGCCTTCGTATTGAACGGGCATATTGTATCCTGCAAATGGAACCATTTTGGCTCCCAATGAAATATGTTTTTCTGTTAATGCGGTATTATTCATGCGCTATTGCTCTTAAAATTGAGGGCAAAAGTACATAAAAATTATCCATTTACTAACCGCCGATAGACATTCAGCATCCTTTGTGAAATAGTGGCCAGGTTATGATCTCTTTCTGCTGTTCTGCGGGCATTTTCGCCGATTTCACGCCACCGGTTCGGGTGGGTAATACATTGCAGAATGCAGCGGTAAAACTCATCCGCAGTGTCTGCAATCAGGATATCCTTCCCGTTTTCACAGTTCAGTCCTTCTGCGGCGTAGGTGGTGGCAATAATACACTTCTTCATCGCCATTCCTTCGATAATCTTTACACGCATCCCGCTTCCTGAAAGTAAAGGTACAATCATGATGGCTTTGGAATTCATAAAATCAATCGCATCAAAGACCTCCCCTTCTACGACCAGGTTATCAGAATCATACTCATAAAAATGCTGCGGCATACTTTTACCTGCTACATAAAACCGGAGTTCAGAGCTAAGTTTTTCTATGTCCGGCCAGATCTCTTCTATGAACCATTCCAGCCCTTCTTTATTAGGACGCCAGTCCATTGCTCCCAGGTGAAATAAAGTAGGGAAACTCGTTTTGGACAGGTCAATAGTATATTTCTCAAAATCCAGGGCTACAGGGAATACCTCTATCCCTATTTCGCAGCCAAAAGAAAGAATGCTCTGTCTGTCTGGATTACTGATCGCAAAGATCTGGTGAAAGCGGTTAATTTGTTCGGTCTCATAGATTTTCAGTCTGCGCGCTAAAAACTGAAGGTATTTACGTCTTGGAGTAAACCGTTCGGAGTTTGCCAGGCGTTCCCACACATCAAAAACGATATTGTGTGCCCGGTAAATCAGTTTTGCTTTACTGTAGCTTTTAACCACCTCCAGATAAGGCACAACAAATAACCCCTCAAACTGGATAATATCAAATTCATTTTCCCGAAGGATGTTTTCCAGCAATTTTGCAGCATCATCATCATAAAATCTGGAAACGTTATAAGACTCGTTGGAGAAGATATTGAAAAACGCACCCCACAAGTTAACTTCTGTATCCAGATCAAAAGAATGAAATTTGATCTGGTCATAGACCGGATCATAAATATCATCCACATCTACCCGGTGTTTATTGGTGTTGATACTGAACAAAGTAATATCCACCCCCAGACTGAGCAATCCTTTCATCGTATTGTAGACTACAATCGGATAACCACTGTTGGCAGGAAATGGGACTCTGTTGCTAAGTATAAGTGTTTTCAATAAGGTGAAAATACGAATTATCCCGCATTATCTATAACGGGAATTCTTTCAGGATCACTTATTGCAAAAGTTTTACGGTGGTAAGGAGTTAGTCCGTGCATTAACGCAGTAGAGCGGTGAACTTTAGTCGGATAACCTTTGTTTTTCTTCCACTGGTAAACAGGAAACTGTTCCGCCAGATTATCCATATATTCATCCCGATGTGTTTTTGCCAGGATAGAGGCAGCAGCAATATTTAAATATTTACCGTCTCCTTTGATGACGCAACTGTGCGCGATACCTGGATAAATTTTAAAACGGTTCCCGTCGATACTTAAAAAGCCAGGCTGCACAGTCAGCTTTTCAATTGCTCTGTGCATTGCCAGAAACGAAGCATTCAGGATATTTATTTCGTCAATTTCATGGTTATCTACAGAACCGACAGCCCATGCAATGGCTTCTTTTTCTATAATTTCTCTTAAAGCGACGCGTTGTTTATGTGTTAGCTTTTTCGAGTCGTTCAGTTCTCCGGCAACAAAATCCAACGGTAAAATTACAGCGGCTGCATAAACAGGCCCGGCTAAACAGCCTCTGCCAGCCTCATCGCAACCCGCTTCTAAAAATTCTTGTTGAAAACAGTTTAATAACATCCCGTAAAGTTAAGGGATTTTTTAAACCAGTGTACCTGGAGATTTCACTTTAAAAGCGTCACTTAATCCGATAGCCATCAGATTAAAGGCGTATACGGTCAGCATAATTGCCATTCCAGGCAGAATTGCAAGGTAAGCAGCATCCATGACGATATAACCATAGTTTTCTTTGATCATACCTCCCCAGCTGGGCATTGGGGGTTGTGCGCCAAAACCAAGAAAACTCAAACCGGTTTCCAGTAAGATTGCTGAAGCAAAATTGGCGGAAGCAATAACCAGTACAGGGCCGGCAATATTGGGTAAAATATGACGGGTAAGGATACGGAAAGCCGGAAAACCCAATGCTCTGGCTGCTTCTACAAATTCGGCCTCCTTCAGTGCCATCACCTGTCCGCGAACCAACCTGGATACATCTACCCAGGTAGATAAGCCTACCGCTATAAATATCTGCCAGAAGCCTTTTCCTAAAGCAAAAGAAATAGCAATCACTAATAACAGTGAAGGTAAAGACCAGATGACATTCATCAGCCAGCTGACTACGGAGTCTGTCATCCCTCCAAAATAACCTGCCATTGCTCCCAAACTTAAACCGATACTCATAGAGATCAGTACAGCCAGTAAACCTACCGATAAGGAAACACGGATTCCCAGAATAAGGCGGCTCAGCAAGTCTCTTCCATAACCATCGGTACCTAACCAGAAGGTTTGCTGATAAAGATGTTGCTTTAAATAGGATTGATGATTGGCAGGAAGCGAAATACTGCTTTCAGCAGCTTCTTCATCATCACCAATATATTCTTTGATCCATAAATGGTTTCCTGCAATCCTGTAGCCTGTAATCGGGATACTTTTGAATTCAGCTTCCTGCCCATACAGCATTTTCTCCAGAAAATTGACTTTCCTGAAATCCGGGTTCTGGCTGATCACCAGAAACTGGAATGACCTTCCCGGTTTTTTATTACATAATTGCAAGTGCATGGTATTTGCCATTGGTGTCTGGTCTGGCGTAATCAGATAGCCCATTATACCCATCACCAAAAGCAGCAGTATAAACAGGAGTCCTCCAACGGCAGGTTTATTTCTTTTAAACCTGCCCCATACTCTTTGCGCGGGACTCTTATTACTATCCATTATTTAACCATTCTACCCTTCCAGTTATATTTACCTGAATTACCGGCAATACCAATATAGATGATATATAGCACATGCAGAACATTCAATACAGGTAATAAAACCATCAGGCTTCTTCTTTTAGCAAATTTAGTCACATCCATGAGGAATATAAACTCCACAATTATTTTAAGCAGTAACTGGATCAGTGCAATTTTCAGAAAGCCGGTCAAGAATAAACCAACCAGCAGATTTAACAGGATACTTACATTGAAAAACCAGATAAATACTCCCAGTACAATGATAGATTTGTTTTTATAACGGGTACTTTTTGAAGCCCAGCGTTTACGTTGCTGTAAAAACTCTCCAAGGTTAGGCTTTGCATGGGTGTAAACCATGGCATCCGGATTTCTCAGAAACCCAATATGATTGTCATAACGGTCAGCAATTTTATGTAAAAGCAACTCATCATCTCCCGAAGCCAGATCATCTATACCCTGAAAACCGCCAACTTCATAAAAAGCTGCTTTTTCATAGGCTAAATTAGCCCCATTACAAGTAGAAGGTTTTTTGTTTCCTATCGTAGAAGCACCTAAACCAATCAGGTAAAGGAATTCCAGTGATTGTGCTCTTTCGAAAAAGCTTTGCTCTTCATCATAAGCCACCGGCGATGAAATCATTTTATAGCGATTCTGCTCGTAATAGGCTATGATTGTTTTAAGCCACGCAGTTCCCATCCGGCAATCTGCATCTGTAGTGATGATTAAATCACCGGTAGCTTGCCCGATCGCTGTCTGTATTGCTTTTTTCTTATAAGAATTTAAGGCCTGATTTTCTTTCAGAGAGATCAGCTTTACACCCGATGAAGCATATGACCTGACGATTTCTGCTGTATTGTCTGTCGAATGATCATCAATGAAGATAATTTCTGTCAATGCTTTATTGTAATCCTGTGCGAGCAGGGATTCTATAGTACGATGAATATTATCAGCTTCATTACGGGCGGCAACAATGATAGAAACAGCAGTAGTGCCTGTAGTTTGCTTATACTTAAAAGGGATCAATTTATGCCAGCCACGGATAAATCCGGCAACAACAAGAAGATAAATGAGGGTTAAAAATGCGGATAGGTAACTAACGGCGATTAAGACTTCCAAAAAAATTTAATTTAAAAACAAAATATGAACCTAATATAGCAGGAATAATAATATTTATGAGCCAGATGCTTGCAGTACATGCAATCACAGCGACATCCTGTTTGGTTACAAAGCTAAAAAAATAAGACGCAGTTGCGCTTCTTATCCCAATATCAAATAAATCGAGAGAGGGCAGCGTAGATTGTACAAAAAACAAAATGCAAACCATCATCAGGATGTCCAGGTAATGAATATCAGCAATCAGCCAGTAAAACATGATAAAATATTGCGTGCTAAATACGATATAACGCGCCAGGCAGAACATCAGTATCTGAAAAAGTTCTTTCTTGTGGTAACGTCCCAGAATACTGTAGAACTTTTTATATTTCCTGGTAAAACGCATGGAAAGCAATAAGCCATTTAACCAGCGGATGTTAAAGAAAAAAGTTAAGAAAAACAGGCAGAACATACCTGCAAGTACTATAATCGCATAATTGAGCCGGTAATCAAGGTGTAGAAAACGCAGCAGAAAAATACTCAGTGCAATTGCTCCGAAAATATTGGTCAGTACCATCTGGCCTATATTTCCCACTGCCATAGCGACAACACCAATAATCCTGCGTTTGGGAGAAAGGAAAAATACCCTCCCACCATACTCGCCCAGCCTGTTCGGTGTAAAGATAGCCAGGGTTAAACCACAGAATACAGACTCAATGGATTGCCATAAACTCAGCTTTTCTATTTTTCGCAGCAGCCTTTTCCACTTCAGCGCTTCCAGCCCCCAGTTTACCAGCATCAGCACCAGCACTAAGGAAATTACGGCAATGATTTCTGTACGTGGGATGGTAGATATAATGGCCCTGAAACTTTCAAGGTTGGCATTTGAAGTGAGTTTATGATAGATGAACCAGAATGCAAAAGCAACAATAGTTACTTTTATAGCATAGGAAAATATACGTTTATAGTCAGCTCTCAAATTATCGTTTCTTTTATATTGTGCAAATATGCTTAATATTGTTCTATGTTGGCTGAAAAAAAGGAGCGGGTAATCATGGGTATCGACCCTGGAACCGCAGTGATGGGTTACGGTGTAATCCTGGAGAAAGGGAGTAAGATAGAACTGATAGCGATGGGCATCGTGAAGATGAATCATCTGGATGATCATTTTTTGAAATTACAACGTATTTTCGCCAAAACGGTAGGTTTGGTAGAGCAGTATAAACCGGATGTCATGGCACTGGAAGCTCCGTTTTATGGAAAAAATATCCAGGTGATGCTTAAACTGGGCAGAGCACAGGGAATTTGTATGGCGGCGGCATTGTCCAGAGATGTACCGATCACAGAATATGCGCCAAGAAAAATCAAACAAGCGATTACAGGGAACGGAAGCGCAGGAAAAGAGCAGGTTGCAGCTATGTTGCAGCAGTTACTGAAGTTCAGAGAGACTCCTGAATTTCTGGATGCAACTGATGGACTGGCTGTTGCAGTATGCCATTCTTTTCAGCGGGTACCCACCGGTGGCAGTGGCAAATCCTACTCCGGATGGGATGCATTTGCAAAAGACAATCAGAAAAGAGTGAAATAGTAGTACATTTGAATTTAATCAATTTCAATTTTGGATAATAACATATCAAAACTAACCTTATTTAACCCCAGCAAATTACGTACGTTATTGTCATTGGGATTTAAGGGATATTTAGCAGATCAGGGGTGGTTTAAGGCCCGTGAAACAAAATCAGCAGTAGATCAGCATGGAGAAGCAATTCCCTGGGTAACTTATGCTTTTATTGATTTTATTAAAGACAGGATCACCAGACAGCATGATATATTTGAATTCGGCTGCGGAAACTCTACCATCTTTTATGCAAAAAACGCCAATTCTGTGACTGCCGTGGAACATGATAAAGCATGGTATGAAAGAAATGCAGCGATCAAAATACCAAATGTAGAAATGATTTATTGCGAGCTGGTTCGTGGAGGCGCTTATTCTAAAAGCGCGGTAACGACTGGTAAAAAGTTCAACATCATCATCGTAGACGGCAGAGACCGCGTTAACTGCTGTAAAGAATCTGTATTATCTTTAACAGAGGATGGAGTAATTGTACTGGACAATTCAGAACGTCCGGATTATGCAGAAGCCTTTACTTTTTTCAAAGCCAAAGGATTTAAGCACCTGCCTTTTACAGGCATGAGCCCCGGAGTAACGACTTCAAACTGTACTTCAGTATTTTATAAAAGCAATAACTGTTTAGGGATTTAATCAAAACCCTCAGGCATAAAAAAGCCTTCTGTAACATCAGTTACAGAAGGCTTTTTCTTTAGAAGTGGTTTGCGCTTCTTTATATTTTCTGGAATTATGAACCTAGTATTTTGAATACTGCTTTACAGCAAATAAATGCACCAAGGAATAATATGATCCATGATACCAGAGATAAAGTAGTTGAGTCAAATGCGAAACGCAGATAAACTCCTAACATGCTCACAACGATACCCGCAACCAATAATTTATATATTGATGTTTGATTTGCATTTTGCATGCTTTTAGTATTGTGTTTTGGCGTTTGCTCCATTTTTTTATTTTTTAATTCTGCTGCAAAATTAATATTATTCCAGCAAAAAAAGCATGTTCAACTAAGAATTTATTGAATAATGTTCCTAATAGCTTTTTAAGCCCTCAATTCTTTGCTTTGACCTTTCAGTTTCGCTCAAATGGCCACTTTTATACAATAGTTTTTCCCAGTCGCCATACATTGGATTAGGCAATACAATGAAGTGATTTCCAAATTCTTGCTGCGCTTTATCCACTTCTTCCTTTGTATTCTTTCCTTCCCTGTAAAAGACATTAGAAAAGTCACTCAGATTATCTCCGCAAAGCAGCAGTATATTGTATTTCCCCAACACCATCTGTCTGCGTGCTTCCTTATCAGAAGTTCCTTGTTTAACCATCAAATGCGCCTCGTCAGCGTAAGGAAATCCTAAGCGCTGTAAGTTAGTGAGGGTCGCTTTGTAATCCACCTGATCGCGGTTAGTGATGTAAAACGTTTCTATTTTTTGAGTCTGTGCATATTTTAAAAATCCCAATGCTCCCGGTACCGTATCAGCCGCTGCTTTAGCTGTCCATTCCGACCAGTCTTTAGCTGCATAACTTAAACCCTTTTGAATTTCATGTCCCTGAAAAGGAGAATTGTCCAGAACAGTTTCATCTATATCCACTATTACGCAACTTGGTTTGGTCGTATCCGCCCCTTTTAAGCGTTCCTGTAAAGAAAGTTTAGCAAAGTTATAAGCCTGAAAAGACAGTGCCCTGTACTCTCCGGAATGTTGTTGCCAGGCTACAGCAATGGTATAATCTTTTGCCGCCTCAGCAACTGGATTGGTTTGCGCCATTAAACCTAATGGAAGCAATAAAGCCAGGGCAACCGGAAATGAGATTTTGATCATGATAAAAATGTTTCCGCAAAAATAACACTTTAAAACCCTCAAAATTTGTTTGTATGTAAAAAGGCCGTTATCTAATGACAACGGCCCTATTATTATAGTTTTTAACGTGAGTATTATCCGTTCAATGCAGCAGCACCACTTACAATCTCTGTAAGTTCTGTGGTAATTGCCGCCTGACGTGCCTGGTTGTATGAAAGCTTTAAGGCTTTTAACAGGTCACCCGCGTTTTCTGTAGCTTTATCCATTGAAGTCATCCTTGCTCCGTGTTCTGAAGCATGAGAATCCAATACCGCTTTAAATAACTGAATCTTAATCGACTTAGGAATTAATTCTTTAACGATTTCCTCTTTTGAAGGCTCAAGAATATAATCTACCTGGTGCTGATGAGTTTCTTCTGCTTTTTCGTTTTGTGGTAAAGGCAATAACTGTTCAGTAGTCAGAATCTGTACAGCAGCATTTTTGAAACGGTTATAAACCAATTCTACTTTATCATAATCACCGTTTTTAAAGCCGGCCATAATTGAATCAGTAATTTTAGTTACGTTTTCAAACGTTAATGCAGCATAAACCTCGTTGTTGTTTCCAATAATGTTGTAGTTTCTCTTTTCGTAGAAATCCTGAGACTTCTTACCAATAGCTAAAATACTTACATTACCATTTTTATACTGCTCACTGTATTTCTCAGCGATCAGGTTGTTAGTTGCCTTAATTACATTCATGTTGAATGCACCAGCTAAACCACGGTTTGAAGAAACCACTACGATTAATACTTTATTAGGCTCGCGTTCTTCAGTATATGGTGATGAAGATCCTTCCAGGTTGGCAGAAAGATTCCCTAAGATCTCTTTTAGCTTCGTAGCATACGGACGTAACTGTATAATAGCATTAGTTGCACGCTTCAGCTTAGCTGCCGAAACCATTTTCATGGCTTTGGTGATCTGCTGCGTAGACTGCACTGATGATATACGAATTCTTACTTCTTTTAAATTAGCCATTCTTTTTTAATCTTCTTTAAGCCTGTTTAAAAATTAAACAGGCTCTTTTATTTTATTTAGTATTTACCTGCTAATTCTTTAGCTACAGTTTCCAATACAGATGTAATTGCATCATCCAGTTTACCAGCTTTTAAAGCAGCCAATGTTTGTGGATGACGTAATTCCAATTGTTGTAAATATTCAGCTTCAAATGCTCTGATTTTATTTACAGGAACTGAACGCATCAGGTTTTTAGTACCAATATAAATGATCGCAACTTGTTTCTCAACAGTCATTGGAGAGAACTGACCTTGCTTTAATATCTCAACGTTTCTTGAACCTTTATCCAGTACAGATTTTGTTGCTGCATCTAAATCAGATCCGAATTTAGAGAAAGCCTCTAATTCACGGTATTGAGCCTGGTCTAATTTCAAAGTACCAGCTACCTTTTTCATTGATTTAATTTGTGCGTTACCACCAACACGTGATACCGAGATACCTACGTTAATTGCCGGACGTACTCCTGCATTAAACAAGTTAGATTCTAAGAAGATCTGTCCGTCAGTAATCGAAATTACGTTAGTTGGGATATAAGCAGAAACGTCACCAGCCTGAGTTTCGATAATAGGTAAAGCGGTTAATGAACCACCACCTTTAACGATACCTTTCAGAGATTCAGGTAAATCATTCATCGCCTGTGCGATCTCATCGTTAGAATTGATTTTAGCCGCACGTTCTAATAAACGACTGTGCAGGTAAAACACGTCTCCAGGATAAGCCTCACGTCCCGGTGGACGACGAAGTAATAAAGATACCTCACGGTAAGCTACTGCTTGTTTAGATAAATCATCATAAACGATCAGTGCCGGACGACCTGTATCACGGAAGTACTCCCCAATTGCTGCACCAGAAAACGGAGCATAAAACTGCAATGGAGCAGGATCAGCAGCTGAAGCAGAAACAACAACTGTATAAGCCATTGCACCATTCTCTTCAAGCGTACGTACAACGTTTGCTACAGTACTTGCTTTCTGACCACAAGCAACATATATACATAAAACAGGGTTACCTGCTTCATAAAATTCTTTTTGATTGATGATGGTATCAATACAAACAGCACTCTTACCTGTCTGACGGTCACCAATAACCAGCTCACGCTGACCACGGCCAATAGGAATCATGGCGTCAATAGCTTTGATACCTGTTTGAAGAGGCTCATTAACTGGCTGACGGTAGATTACTCCAGGAGCTTTACGTTCGATTGGCATCTCGTAAGTCTGACCAATGATTGGTCCCTTACCGTCGATAGGTTCACCTAATGTATTCACTACACGGCCTAACATACCTTCACCAACTTTAATAGAGGCAATTTTTTTAGTACGTTTAATTGTATCGCCTTCTTTGATCGTGCTCGATGGGCCTAATAAAACCACACCAACATTATCTTCTTCAAGGTTCAAAACAATACCCTGCAAGCCTGTTTCAAATTCAACTAGCTCACCTGATTGAACTTTAGTCAAACCATAAACACGGGCAATACCATCACCCACTTGTAATACGGTACCAACTTCTTCAAGTTCGGCTTCTGATTTAAAGCCCGACAATTGTTGCCTGATAATTGCCGATACTTCGTCTGGTCTTACCTCTACCATAATTTTATATTATTTCTTTTGTAATTCTGTATATTGTTATCGGACTAAACCACACCGTGGGCCAATTCCTTTTTTAATTTGTTTAGACTACCAGCAATACTGGCATCAAATTGTTTGTCGCCAACTTTAAGAATGAAACCACCGATTAATTTATCGCTGATCTTTTCTTTGATGATAACTTCATTTGCGCCAATCTCTCTTTTAACAACGCTGATAATCTCTGCTTTATTCGCATCAGTCAATGCTATAGCTGATAATACTTCGGCAGTTACAATACCTTTAATCGTGTTATATTGTCTGACAAATGCTTTCGTAGTATCAAATAAAATAGCAGCACGACCTTTACTGACAAGCAATTTCAGATAAGAAATCGTAATAGCGTGAACGCTCTTACTGAAGATCCCTTCCAAAATAGCATATTTTTTATCCAGAGGAATCACAGGATTCTGAAGAATAGCCTCTAGCTCACTGTTTTGATCAATAACCTGCTCAATAAGAACCATATCATTCTTCATCTCTTCCAAAGCATTTTGCTCTGTAGAAAGATCAATTAATGATTTGGCGTATCTTGATGCTGCTTTATTTTCTGACATGTTATTTTAATTTGTTGGCAAGGAATTAGTTCAATTCAATATCTTTCAATAAATCAGCAACGAAATCCTGTTGCTTAGCTTTATCAGCTAACTGATTGCGCAATACGCGTTCAGCAATATCAATTGATAATGTTGAAACCTGATCTTTCAATTCAGCTAAAGCAGCTTTCTTTTGATTTTCAATTTCAATTCTTGCTTTTTCAATTAATTTAGCGCCTTCAGCCTGTGCTGAATGTTTCGCTTCATTAACGATTGAATCTTTTAACGTTTTCGCTTCTTTCAGCATCAGGTCTCTTTCTGCACGGGCTTCTTTCATCAATTCCTCGTTCTGTGCAGCTAAGCGTACCATTTCCTGTTTCGCTAATTCAGCTTTGTTTAAAGCCTCATCAATATTATGCTCACGTTCTTTGATAGCCGCTAATACAGGTTTCCATGCAAACTTGGCCAAAACAAACATCAACAATAGAAATGCTATTGTCTGAAAAACAACTAAACCAATTTCCGGTACTAATAATTCCATCTAAGTATATATATTAAATCTTTATTTCTTAAATCATAGTATGTACTTTGCAGCAATCCTGCAAAGTACATGACCATTTTTTTTAGTTGGCAATTAATGCAACAACTACTGCGAAAAGAGCAACCGCTTCAACGAAAGCAGCAGCGATTAACATCGCAGTTTGAATTTTAGAGGCTGCTTCTGGTTGACGAGCAATACCTTCCATAGCTGAACTACCGATTTTTCCGATACCTACTCCAGCGCCAATAGCAGCTAAACCAGCACCAATTGCAGCAATACTTCCTGTAATCATGATTATATATATTAATTGTTGTTAAAAAATTCTAATTAATGGTGTTCTTCTATCGCCATTCCAATGAATAACGCAGATAACATCGTAAAAATAAACGCTTGTATAAAAGCAACAAGCAATTCAATTGCTCCGATAAACAATGCAAATGGAACCGATACCAGCGAAACATAAACAGAGTTGAATACGAAGATCAAACCAATCAGTGATAACATTAAAATGTGACCAGCGGTGATGTTTGCAAATAAACGTATGGCAAGTGCAATAGGTTTAGTGAATACACCAATAATCTCAACTGGTACCAATACGATATATAACCACCATGGTACATCAGGTGTAAAGATGTGCTTCCAGTAATATTTATTACCGTTGGTTACCACAATGATTAAAGTGATTACTGACAATACCGCAGTAACCGCAATATTTCCTGTTAAGTTGGCTCCTCCGGGAAGGAATGGAACCAGCCCCAGCATGTTGTTGATCCAGATGAAGAAAAACACAGTTAGCAGGTATGGCATAAAACGCTCATACTTATGTCCTAAGTTTGGTCTTGCGATATCGTCACGTACAAACAGGATAAGTGGCTCAACCCAGGACTGTAATCCTTTTGGAGATTTACCTGCTCTCTTTTTGTAACCGCTGGCTACATTAAGAAATACTAAAAGCATAACAACTACCGAAAGTATTAAAGTACATACGTTCTTAGTGATTGAGAAATCAAGAGGCCGTGCATTTTTTGCATGGTGATCAGCACCGAGTTCTACATATTCTCCTTCTGCGTTTGCAGTTTCAGAAGCATAGTAAATCTTTTCGTGCAATTTCACAAAACGCTGGCCGGCACGTTCGATTACTAATTTCGCTTCATCATCTCCATGAAACTCATTAGAATTAAACATCACCAATCCACCTTGTGTATACAAAATGACAGGCAGGCCAATAAAAGTATCTCCAATTACATGCCAGCTATGCGAATCCGCAATGTGGTGTAAGGCGAACTTACCTAAATTGAACTTCTTCTCAGCCTCTGGTTCGGCGTGAGCGGTTACGGTTGCTTTCGATGTGTCTTCCTGTGCATATAACAGGGGTGTTACAAAGAATAACGCTAAAAAAAGCGTAAAAACAAGGGTTAACCTATTAACTTTAAAATCAAAAACGTGGCTACAATCCATTTACTGGCAGATTTTTACTTATTATTTTGGTGGCGCAAGTTACATAACAGCGAGTATATTTCAAAGAAGCTGAACAATAAATATAAAGAAAAAAAGTTGAGGGCGAAAACCAACCCCTTTTCTTTAGTATTCAGGCTGTAAATCAGTACAAAAGCCATAGAAAATATCATTTTCAAAACAATTGAACCCATAATCGCCATAATACCTGTCTCCGGATCCATTTTTATCCCCAGATAAGCCATCACATAAGCGATATACGTGAGTCCGCCTATAAAACCAAACAGCAACCAGAACTTCTTAGCGAGTAACGTAACAGTTGGAAATAATACAGGCAAGGCAAAAGCGACCCCGACAAGCAGCAGCGAATAAATCAGATAGTACAACGTAAACTTTAAAACACTCAAAATACTTAATTTTTGACAAAAGTATGAGAATCTGTTTGAATTCAGATAATAAAATTATTTATTAGTTCATTTAAACAGTTTCTGCAATTTACAGACAATATGGATTTTAGTCCTTACGATTCAGTTGTCTGATAACCTGATATAAGGAAATGATCACCCCTAAAAGGCCGAGCAGCGCTGTATAAATCATTTGAGCATTATTTCTATACTGGTCAATTTTGTAACCTGCAAAAGCAAATACGCCGATGGTGGCCAGCATCTGGAAACCCATCCCGGTATACTTTACAAAATTTGCTGATTTTTTTTCTTTTGGCTCGTCATTCATGAGGTTAATGTATTTAGCGGCTATAAAAAGAGATAGAGGTAATAAATTTATAACAGCTTCTTAAACGGGCTGTTATAAAAAATGAATAATTTGCAAAGAAATAATTGATGAATAAAATATTTTTGCATACATTCTAGTCTATTTTAAATGTTGACTCAAACTACTTACTTGAAGAATCTCCGACGCTCCAGTTTGAAATTGTTATTATTTTACCTGGGAAGCTCTTTATTAGTGGCTTGTAGTACGCCTAAAGATACGGCAACAAGCAGGGCTATGCAAAATTTAACTGCACGTTATAACTATATTTATAACGCGAATGTTATGCTCAATAATTACGAAGAAGAATCGTATAACAACTACATAGACAACTACAGTGACGTTTTACCGGTCTATACTGACCCCGAAAAATTCAGTTCAGAAAGCGTCCTTCATGCACCAGCCAATGACAGAGCGCTGGATGCCATCATCAAAAAATCAAGAGCCATTATTGCTGATAAAGCTTTCAGTAATTATATAGACAATGCTTACCTGCTTTTGGGTAAAGCCTATTATCTTAAAACCAATTATTTCGTTGCTGAAGAATACTTCGATTATACCGCCAAAACCTATACTAAAGATATGAATGTGCTGATTACGGCACAAAACTGGAAAGCGAGAAGTTTAATGCAGCTCAATAATATGGAAGATGCCGCAATTATTCTTGACACCGTTTATGATAACCTGGAACTGGTGAAGAAGAAAAGAGCTGAGCCTTACGCAACCATTGCACAATCTTATATTCATCAGAACAGATACAATGATGCGATCCCGATTCTGGAAAAAGCAGTCAAAGAAAGTCAGCTGCACCGTAACCGCATCCGCTGGACTTATATCCTTGCGCAGTTGTATGAACGTCAAAAAAAGTACAAAGAAGCTTTAGCGCTTTACACTAAAGTACAAAAAAGTAACGCTGGATTTGAGTTATACTTCAATGCGAATCTGAACAGGATCAAAGTTACGGGTATCCTTAACGGAGAACACCTGAACCGGAAGAAAGAATTGCTGACTTTACTCAAAGATGATAAGAACCTGGACTATCATGATCAGATTTATTATCAGATTGCAGAAGACTATGCCGAAGAAAATAATATCACTGAAGCAGAAAAGTTTTATAAGTTATCTATCCGGAACAGTACCAGGAACAATTATCAGAAAGGGTTATCTTATTTGAGGATGGCTGATCTGAATTTCAATAAACACAAAGATTTTCTGAAAGCAAAAGCCTATTATGATAGTACGGTAACCGTATTGCCTAAAAACTATCCCGGATATGCACAAATCGTAAAAAAGAGCCAGAACCTGGAATATATAACCGGCAGATACGATGTTATTGCTTACCAGGACACTTTGCAAATGCTCGCCAGGCTTCCTGAGACGGAGCGTATTGCCAGGATCAAAAAACTAACGCAACTTAAAGTAGTAGCTGCGGCTACAAATAACGGAACTTTCAGAAATAATCTTTTTCCGGATGCAACACGGCGTAACAATACGGGTGCACCTGCAACAAGTTCCTTTTACTTCAGTAACCCGGCAGCTTTAAGCAGAGGTTATACAGATTTTCTGACTAAATGGGGCAACAGAAAACAAGAAGATAACTGGAGACAGAGTATTAAATCATCTTCACAAGCCACTTCCGAAAGTATTGCTAAAATAGAGAATGATGGCTATCCGGCAGACAAAATCGGGATGGAGAAAACGATTGCCGATAAAGATACGACAGGTAAAAAATACATGGCTGCCGTTCCCCTGACTACTGAAGCGGTGAAAGTCTCGAATGAAAAAATCATTGACGCGTATTATGAAATCGCGAGCTTCTATCAGCAGGAGCTGGATGATCAGCCTGAGGCTATCCGGATATATCAATTGATATTAAGCAGATTTCCTGATAACAGTCACCTGGGTTCTGTTTATTATAGTTTATACCTGTGTTATCAAAAAACGGATCCTGCGAATGCTGCCAGGTATAAAGCATTGGTACTGGACAAGTTTCCAGGAAGTGTTTATGCAAAAACTATCCTTGACCCGGATTATTCTATGAAACAGTCTGATCTGGAAGCCGCAGGAATTAAAAGATACAACCAGGTATTTGAATTGTACGAAGGAAAAGCATTTCCATCGGTGATTACTGAGATAAATACTACGATTCAGCAATATCCGGCCGGTTCAATCAATCCTCAGTTAAGTTACCTGAGAGCGATAGCCATTGGAAGAACGCAGCAGATTGATAGTTTGACAGCAGCCTTTAAAGCCATTACGAATGCTTATCCCAATGATAAATTAATCGTCCCGCTGGTTAAAGAGCACCTTACTTATATCGCTGCCCATCAGGGCGAGTTCCGTAACAGAAGAGTTGCTTTACCAGACTTTGATCCGGCTGAACCTCGTTTCTTTACTACCGTAGCCGAAAAAACAGCTCAACAGGTTACGCAGACTGATCTTCAGCCAATTGCACAACCTGTAAAAGAAAACGCTAATGCGGCTGCTAAACCACCTGTTGTTGTGCCAGCTGTGGTGAAAGAAACTTCAGCCGTTACGAAACAGATTCCGGTTGTTCCACCAGTAACCACTAAAGATGTTCCGGTTACCCAACCACAGGTTGCTGTAACAACTCCTGTTACCACTGAGACCCCTGTTGTTAAAACCGATGTTCCACCAGTTATCCAGCCTGTGCCTGTTGTAGCTGCGGTTATTAAAGACAAAACATTCAGTACAGCAATATCGAAAGTCTACTATTTTGTGGTTGATGTGGCAGATGCCAGTCTGACTTTAAGCTCTTCACGATTTGGAATCGGTCAATTTAACCGTGGCAGCTTCCCGGGAGCAGGTTTGAAACATCAATTAACAGAATTTGACAATGACCAACTGATATATGTTGGGAACTTTCTTAGTTTTGCAGAAGCAAAAAGTTACGCTGACGGAATAACTCCTCAATTAAAACAGATCATGAAAGTCCCTGCTGGCATGTACAGCAGTTTCATCATCAGTAAGGAGAACTTCGAAAAGCTCCGGAGCAAGGAGCTGGTAACTAAATATTTAGATTTCTACAAAAACAATTACTAAAAATGACCAAAAATATTTCGGCGGCAGAGATAAAAAGCTATAACATTACGCTCTGGAAGTTACTGATAGGTGCGATGATCCTGTTTGCAATCTTTATTGTTGCAATCGGTTTTGGGCTATTTGGAACGCTGCCTTCTTTCAGAGATATTGAACACCCTAAAAGTAATCAGGCTACTGAAATATTAACTGAGGACAAAAGAGTATTAGGTACCTATTTTGTACAGAACCGCTCTAATGTAACTTACCCTGAAATTTCTCAGCATGTAATCAATGCACTGATCTCTACAGAAGATACCAGGTTCAAAGAACACTCAGGCATTGACTTCAAGCGTACATTTACGATTATATTTTACAATTTAATAGGTAAAAAACAAGGCGCAAGTACAATTACACAACAATTAGCCCTTAACCTTTTCTCGGAAGAAGGCCGTCAAAAGAACTTCTTCAAACGTTTAATGCAGAAATTCCAGGAATGGATTGTTGCGGTAAAACTGGAACGTAACTTTACTAAAGAAGAGATTATTACCATGTACCTGAATACTGTAGATTTTGGTAACCAGGCTTATGGAATTAAATCTGCGGCGAGAGTTTATTTCAATACAACACCAGACAAGCTCACGGTAGCGCAAGCAGCTACATTGGTCGGACTGCAAAAAGGAATTACCCGCTATTCTCCTACCCGTAACCCGGAAAGATCATTAGCCAGACGAAATACAGTAATGTCAAATATGGTTAAAGAAGACCTGCTGACCCAACAGCAGTTTGACGAAGAAAAAACAAAACCTTTAGCCCTTAAATTCAGTGCAGCAACTGTAAATGACGGAATTGCTCCGTATTTCAGAGCAGTATTGAAAAATGATATTAAGAAAATATTTCAGGAACGCTCTATCTTAAAAGCAGATGGTACTCCGTATGATCTGGACAGGGACGGACTGAAAATTATCACGACCATCAATTACGATATGCAGGTTTATGCCGAAGAAGCGCAAAGAGATGCGATGAAAGTTTTGCAGGCACAATTTACAAAGGGCTGGAAAGGCAGAAACCCTTTCAAGGATAAAGAAATGCAGATTGAGCAGGGGATTAAAAGATCTGACCGTTACAAAGCTTTACAGCTGGAAGGAAAATCTGAGTCAGAAATTAAAGCAGACTTCAATACCCCGGCCGAAATGAGCATTTTCACCTGGAAAGGAAATCTGGATACCCTGATGAAGCCGGTGGATTCTGTAAAATATTATAAACTGCTGTTAAGAAATGCCATGATGGCTATGGATCCGAAAACAGGATATGTTAAAGCATGGGTTGGTGGTATCAATTACGAGCATTTCAAATACGATCAGGTAAAAATGGGAACCAGACAAGTAGGTTCAACAGCCAAACCTTTCACTTATTCTGTAGCTATAGAAAACGGTTATTCACCCTGTTATCAGGTCTTGAATGAGCCAGTAACGATTGAAGTTCCGGGGAGTGCGCCATGGACGCCAAAATCAGGTGGTACCTTACCAGGTTATATCACCTTGCAGAAAGCACTTGCTTTTTCTCAGAATTATATTGCCGCTTACCTGATGAAACAAGTAGGCCCTACTGCGGTCGCTACCCTGGCTAAAAGAATGGGAATCACGTCAGATGTACCTGCTTATCCATCTATTGCACTAGGTTCATTTGATGCCTCTGTATTTGATATGGTAGGTGCTTATAGTGTATTTGCGAATAAAGGTGTGTGGACGCAACCCACTTATATTTTAAGAATAGAAGATAAAAACGGAGTAGTACTGTTTTCTCAAACACCACAAAAACATCCTGCAATGAACGAAGACGTTGCTTATGTGATGACACGTATGCTGGAAGGTGTAGTGAAAAATGGTTATGGTTATGGTCTGATTGGTAAATACGGACTGAAAAATCCTATTGGTGGTAAAACCGGAACAACACAGAATAACTCTGATGGATGGTTCGTAGGGATTACTCCTGATCTGGTTGCCGGGGTTTGGACAGGTTGTGAAGACCGTGCATTTCACTTTATCAATACCAGAGAAGGTGAGGGATCGAAAACAGCCATGCCTGTTTTTGGTGGTTTCTTTAAGAAAGTATATGCCAACCCTAAATTAAAGGTGAGTAAAGCCGACTTTGAAGTACCTAAAAGCGGCGTATCCATCACTTACGATTGTAACCAATATCAACAGCAACAAACGGATACTACAGAACTGGACAAGAAGCTGGGTTTTTAAATGAGCATTTTTGATTACAAAAAGGCATTAGCCGATATTCCGCATAAACCCGGTGTTTATCAATACTGGGATCAGGAAGATACGCTCATTTATATCGGCAAAGCCAAAGATTTAAGAAACCGTGTCGGCTCTTATTTCAATCAGGACAACCAGATGAATGGTAAAACACGGGTATTGGTTTCCAAGATCCGCAAGATTACTTTTACGATTGTTGATACCGAGATCGATGCCTGGCTGCTGGAAAACAGCCTGATAAAAAAACATCAGCCAAGGTATAATATCATGCTGAAAGATGATAAGACCTATCCATGGATTATTATCAAAAAAGAACCTTTTCCGCGTCTGTACTGGACACGGAAAATGATCAAAGACGGATCCACCTATTTTGGCCCTTATGCCTCTGTAGGGATGATGCATACCATCCTCGACCTGATCAAAGAGACTTATCCTTTACGTACCTGTAACCTCCCGCTCACAGACGAAAACATCCATGCCGGGAAATTCAAAGTCTGTCTGGAATATCAGATTGGCAATTGTAAGGGGCCTTGTCAGGCTTATCAGTCGGATGAAGATTATGATCAGAGTATAACAGAGATCAAAGATATTCTGAATGGAAAAATCGGTAATGTAATCAAAGATGTTAAACAGGTAATCAAAAAAGCAGTTGATGAACTGAATTTTGAATATGCCCATCAGTATCAGAAAAAATTACTGGTCCTGGAAAAGTATCAAAGTAAATCAACTGTAGTCAACAGCTCTATTACCAATGTAGATGTGGTGAGTATTGCTTCTGATGAGCGTTATGCTTTTGTCAATTACTTAAAGATCATGAATGGAAGTATCATTCAGACGCAGACCATAGAGATCAAAAAACGTCTGGACGAATCTGATGAAGAACTGCTTACCCTGGCCATTACTGAATTCAGGACGAAGTTCAGCAGTACTTCCAGAGAGATTATCGTTCCTTTCGATATTAAACTAAAGGATGAAAATTTAAAGTTTACTGTTCCCAAGCTGGGTGAAAAGAAAAACCTGCTGGAACTTTCCCATAAAAATGTATTGTTTTTCAGACGTGAAAAGCTGAACCAGTATGAGAAACTAAATCCTGATTTACGGTCTGAACGTATTTTAACACAAATGCAGAAAGACCTGATGCTGACACAGCTGCCTGTTCATATTGAATGTTTCGATAACTCGAACTTCCAGGGAGCTTATCCTGTTTCAGCAATTGTTGTCTTTAAAGATGCCAAACCTTCTAAAAAAGATTACCGGCACTTCAATGTAAAAACAGTAGAAGGCCCGAATGATTTTGCGACCATGGAAGAAGCAGTTTACAGGCGATATAAGCGCATGTTAGAAGAAGAGGAGTCATTACCTCAGCTCATCATCATTGACGGTGGTAAAGGCCAGCTATCGTCGGCAGTAAGCAGTTTAAAAAAATTAGGGATAGAACATAAAGTCACAGTCATCGGTATTGCCAAAAGGCTGGAAGAGTTATATTATCCGGGAGATAGTTACCCGCTGCATCTGGACAAGAAATCGGAGACGTTAAAAGTTATCCAGCAGCTTCGTGATGAGGCCCACCGTTTTGGGATCACCTTTCACAGAAAGAAAAGAGATCAGGGTACTTTAAAGACCGAACTGGAAGATATTCCGGGTATTGGCAAGACAACTGCCGATAAGCTTTTACGTCATTTTAAATCGGTTAAAAAGATACGGGAGGCTACAGCGGCCGAATTGGAAACTGTACTGAACAAAGCACAGGTTAAAACTTTACTGACTCATTTTGCTCCGAAGACTACTTAAACAGGCTGATCTTTTCAGTACAAAGTGTATAAAAACATAAAAAGTGCCGCTATCTAATGATAGCGGCACTTTTTATGTTTTTATACTGTTCAGGACTTTAGTATTCCCACAAACTTTGTTCGTAGTCGGCCATTCCCTTTTTAATCCTTTCAGATTCGTATAACTTTCTTGGATCTTTAGGATCGGTCTGATTTAGCATCTCCACAATTGTTTTATTAGATGGATTTGTTTCTTTCACGATATTACTCGAGAACAGGCGTCTGACAAAAAAATCATCGAAAGTTAACACCGATGCATCATTCGATGGATCCTGTAATTTTTTCTTGCTCAATATGGTCCGGGCTTCATCGTAATAGATCCAGAATACGGGTTGCCAGTTACCTTCTACCATTTTCATGGGTGCAAGACCAACAATACGCGGTTCAAAGATTGATCTTTTAACATCCAGGATCCAGTCTTCTTTAATTCTGTATTTTAAAAATTCATCCGCTCTTAAGCGTTTCAATACCGGGTCTCCTATTTTACCTTTTTCATCAGCTTCTCCTTCAGAAGTTCCTCTTGCATTTCTCAATGCTTCGGCCGAAGTCAAAGCAATCTTGAAAGCGTCATTGTCTTCCAGGACTTTTCCAGCAGTAGTATCTTTAGGTGAATAAGCAGTTAGCTCTTCATTTCCAATGGCTTCCAGTATAATTTCGATCAGTTTAGAGTTTTCTGTATTTAATACTGAATTGATCGTATCCCGTAAATCCAGTTCTCTCCAGATACGTTTAGAATAAAATACATCTTCTTCTCTTACATCTGCATAAGGAACCATTACGCTGCTGTCTACATCTTTTCTCGCAAAGAAACCATCTTTTGGAGGAGTCTTGATCTTCGATTTTTTAAGCAAAGGTGTAGTGGCTGCCGCAGTTGATGTAGCTACTACTGGTGCATTAACCGATGGTGAATTTATAGCAGGTGTACTAACTGCAGGAGTATTGATTGGAGTTACCGTTTCAGGTACAGGTTTAACTACATCTGCAGCAGGCACTGCAACCGCATCCGTAGCAGGCATAACTTCCGCAGGAGTTGATTTTGCTGGCTTTACCTTCGGACGCTGACTAACGACTGGTTTTACAGGTTTGCTCTGAGCGAACGTCTCAGTTCCCACGAATAACAGGATAATCAGATATAGAAATTGTTTCATCTTGATTCTATTTAGCTGTAAATGTGATACCATCTAAATTCTTTTGTCTGCCGTCAGGTCCTTCAGCGATAATATCTTTAAAGATTACCGTCGCCCCTGGTTTAATCGAATTCAAAGCACCTTTGATCTGACCGCTAAATGAACCACCACTGTTAGGGATATTCACGGCATCCGATCTTGGATTAATAAAGGTAGCGTTAAACCTGATTACTTTATATTTAATGTCAAACACAAAATCATCCAGCTGGGTCTCAATTGCACCAGATCTTGCCAACCATTCCAGCTCAACATTTCCACCAGATTTACCTTTAATAAAGGCTTTTGGTGTTGGTAATGCTTTTACTCTGAACTGTTGTGAGCCTAAGTTGACAGTTTTACCAGCATTATTCGCAGTCACATTAATGTTTACTGTTTTACCGATCTGATCACCACCTACGCTCACTGAATATTTACCATTTGAACCGCTCATTGAGCCGCCTGAAATACTTGCTTTCACACTTTCCAAAGGAAAACCTGCTGCCGAAACAGAGAACGGATTCGGAATACCGGCATAAATTACATTCATCTTATCAGGTGAAACCGTAGCTGATGGCTTAGCAACCTGGTAAGTCTGTTCCGGAGTTCTGTATTCTTTAATCTGTCCGTCAGTTTGTTTTACACGGATTGTTCCAACCCATTTAAACACCCCTACAGAACCAGTTCCTCCTGTATAAGTTCCTTTACCGTCTTTAATAGCTAATTTTCCACCGCCAACACTTATTTCAGGACTTGATTTAGAATCACTTGCTGTTAAAAATACTTGTGCACTGTAAGGTTGTCCCTGAATTACGTAAGAAGTCGGCGCAACCGCTACAGCTGCAAACTGATCAAGATTAACCAGCGACTTATCCATGTTTCCGAACAATTTCTTAACAATTTCAGCCTCTGCATTTCTTGTATCCGACTGAATTTTAGTCAATACTGTATTTGCAGCAGTTAATGGCGTACCTTCTCCGAAGTTAATATCTTCCCACTTCTTTTTACCCTCTATGCTTTTTTCTGCATCCTTCGCTTCCAAAGAAAAGGAAACATGTTTACGGTCTTCAGCCTCTAAAAGTGCAATTAATTTTTCGCGTGTTTCATTAATCTTTGCTTTCAGCTTCTCGCCTTCTTTAGCATTGATCATGATACCCTGAGCGATATCCTGATTTCCTCTTTCTTTCAGGTCACCAGTTTCAGGATCGATACCGCCACCGGCAGTATTAAATTGTTGTTTCAATTGCTGAATATAACCATTCAGGTCATCCGCATATTTTTTTGCCTGATTGGCTTTATCCCAAATCGGCTGTGCCCTTCCAGGCTCCTCTTTAAGTTTAGTATTCTGAAATGCAGTGAACAACTGATCAATGCTTGTGCTTACATTCGTCCGTGACGAATCCAAACTATCATTGATATTCTTAAAGGCATTCAGTATAGTATCAGATACGTTTAGCGCAAGCATAGCTAACAATACCAAATACATGATATTGATCATCTTCTGCCTCGTTGTTTCTTTTCCTCCGGCCATTAGTTATGGTTCTCTGTGGTGATTAAAATAAATTGATTACCTGATTATGGACGTGGCTGGTTCATCGCTGTTAACATATTGCCATAAATAGCATTCAGCGAAGAAAGATTTTTAGCCAGTTTACCTACTTCTTCCTTAAATTGTTTCGAATCATCCATCGATTCATTGAAATTATTCATCGTCGCAGAAAGGTTCTGATAGAATTTATTCATTGATTTAAGGTGGGTAGTTGAATCCTGTAACTCTAATTCATAAACCGCATTTAAGGCAGATAGATTTTTAGACAGGTTATTAACCTGCTCATGGTAAGATTTTGAAGCATTACCACTTTCGCCCAGTTCTACAAGTTGAGAAGTCGCTTTACTGAATGCACCATTCAGCTGATCAAAACCAGCAGAAGCTTGTTTTACCTTTCCTGTAAAATCATTGGTTGCTACCGCTGCATCAGCCACTGTTGAGATAGTCGCTACTTTGTCCCCGAAGTTACGTAATCCGTTACCCAGGCTTTCGATTAATTCAGGACCGATTTTAGCATCGCCCATCATTTTATCTAAAGCTGCTGTAGAAGAAACTCCTGCCGCAGCAACTGGTCTTGCAGTAGCTACAGGCAATTCGCCTTTAAAATCATCTCTCAATTCAGGATATACTTTTTCCCAGGCCAATTCTGGTTCTGGCGGAAAAAATCCGGTGATAAAGAACAAAGCCGCCTCAACGCCCAGACCAATACCAATTGCATAACTTCCCCAAATACCTCCGATGTGAAGGATTTTACATAACGCTCCCAAAATTACAATACTCGCACCCCATGAGATTGCCGAGTGTAACCAATTAGAATTCTTTTTAGCTGCCATATTACTACTAGATAGGTATTATTTTTAAAAGTTATAATTGAGATTGAATCAACTTAATTTTTGAAGTGAATGTCAGTGCCCGCATAAGAAGCAACACATCTGAATCCGATGTATGATCTTGCCTGGTCCTGGTATTCGTAAGTACCAACTGCGTTTTGAAGGAAGAAACCGATGTCTTTCCACGATCCGCCTCTGACTACTTTACGTTTAAGGTATTTACTATCCGTAGTTTTAGCTACATAAGTGAAATTCGGGTTGAAATCCAGCAATTGAGGTGCTGCTGAATTGTTGTAAGCTGTTACTGTCCATTCCGCAACGTTACCAGCCATATTGTACAGGCCATAATCATTGGGGAAATAAGATTTCACATTCACGGTATATAAACCGCCGTCATCGGAGTAGTTTCCTCTGCCTACTTTGAAGTTGGCTTGCATACATCCTTTTGTATTTCTTACATAAGGCCCGCCCCATGGGTATTTTGTTTTCACATTACCACCTCTTGCTGCATATTCAAATTCAGCATCAGTAGGTAATCTGTACTCAGGGCGCGAGCTTAAAGGAATTTTTCTGGAGGCAGCAACCGGCTCATATAAGCGGGTACGCCAGAAGCAAAATGCATTCGCTTGTTCCCAGCTTACCCCTACTACAGGATAATTATCATAAGAAGGGTGATTGAAGTAAGATTTCACCATCGGGTCATTCTGAGAATAAGAATAATCTATTTTCCAAACCATCGTATCCGGGTAAACACTGATTGAAGGAAACTGGTTTGGGTTATTCGGATCCGGTGAATCCACATAACTTTCAATAAAGTCTTTACGTTTTTTTGTCGGATCTTTTCTTCCGGCTTCTGCCAGGTCAAGGTTTACGAAACTATAAGAATATCTTAATTTTCTGATGTCTAAGTCATTGCGGCCAGGCAATGCGTCATCACCTGCGTAATACATGTCTTTGAATTTATTGCTCAGGCCACCTTTTTTATCGTTCCACATGGCAGAACCGTTACCAACTTTTTTCCAGTCAATATTTTTCTGCCCTGAGGTAAGGCTAGCTCCGCCTGCAGTCTGACCTTTAGGCGTAATAAAATAACCTGGAGCTCCGCCCGGGCCAACACTGGTTAAAGCCACTGAATCTCTTACCCAATTCACAAACTGTCTGTACTTTGCGTTGGTGATCTCAGTTTCGTCCATATAGAACGCACTGAATGAGGTCATCTTACTGGGAGAAGTCTGTGAGTTATTAATATCCTCGTCAGACATACCAATAAGCGTTTTGCCCTGAGGGATGTAAACCATTCCCCTAGGCATTTTTTTGTTATTAAATTTTTTATTATATACACCAACAAGCTCTCCTTGTCCACCTTTTCCGCAGCTTGAAAGCAATGCTGTAATTAATAAAAAACCCAGTGTGTAAATTTTCCTCATAAGCCCTGGAGCAATTTTACAACAATTTTATCAAATATGATTGATATAAACAATTATTATGAGATAAATATAAGTCTTAAATACAAAAAAAGCAAGATGTTAATAATTAGATAACATCTTGCTTAATAGGTTAAAAGAATTTAGCAGGTACATTCGATTCCCCAATTTGGGAAATTTTATCAACAGTGCTATTTTACTTATTTGATTTCTTAATATAATTTTCAATAGCCATGATCATTGAAGGCGATTCCGGTGATGGTGCAGCAATGTCTACGATCAGGTTATTATCCATAATCGCTTTATGTGTGTTTACTCCAAATACAGCAATCCTTGTATTATTTTGCTGGAAAGTAGGGAAATTTGTATACAACGACTGAATACTTGACGGACTGAAAAAGGCGATCATGTCATAAGTCACTTCAGCAAGATCTGAAAGATCGCTTACTACGGTCTTAAATAATACTGCCGGAGTCAGATCGTATCCATTTTTCAACAAGAAATTCATCGTATCTTCTGTAGCTACGTCAGAACATGGGTAAAGGAATTTCTCCCCCGCATGTTTTTTCAGTACTTCTGATAAATCGGCAGCAGTCTGCTTACCGAAAAATATTTTCCGTTTCCTGTACTGGATGTATTTTTGAAGATATAGGGCGGTTGATTCTGAAATACAAAAGTACTTCAGAT
Source organism: Pedobacter sp. WC2423 (assembly GCF_040822065.1). Classification (NCBI taxonomy): domain Bacteria; kingdom Pseudomonadati; phylum Bacteroidota; class Sphingobacteriia; order Sphingobacteriales; family Sphingobacteriaceae; genus Pedobacter; species Pedobacter sp. WC2423. The sequence continues at coordinate 4,419,227 of NZ_CP162005.1, read as the reverse complement.
CTGCAGGTACTTCATACCTCATTTCCTCACTAATTCTAAAAAAATGATCTACCGCATTCCTGCTTGTAAATACTACAGCAGTAAAATCAGCTAATGTGATCTTATCTTTTCTAAAGTCCCTTGCCGGAATACCTTCCACATGAATGAAGGATCTGAAATCAATTTTTAAATTGTATTTCTTAGCCAAATCAAAGTATGGGGACTTCTCTGTTTCGGGCTTTGGCAAAGTTATCAGTATACTTTTTACTTTACGCAACCTATCTTCTGTTTTTTCTTGCATTTTACCTAATTACAGCTCCAATCCTATGGCCTTGATTAATATCAAAATAGGACATATTTCGAGGGCACAAAAGTACATAAATAAATAGAATTTAGAAAACCGATAATGAGATAAAATATTTATTCCTGCTCTTATAAATTGAAACGTGAAAATAATCCCCAACAAAATAAATGAGATAACTATGTAATATATACCATATTTCATTGGTGATAAGGCAAAAGCGACAACTAGTGGAATGAAGATTAAAGAGATGTTAAAATAACTCAAATATAATATAGAAATGTACTCATGGACAGCTTTCTGGATGTTAAACAGATGTCCGAGCACACGCAGTAAAAGAATTTTCGTTGCATATAATACCACAATCAGAATGGAAACACTGACGAAAAAACGGAAACCCTGGTGTACGTAAGCGAGCTGATAATATTGCGCAACGAGGTAGAAAAACATCCCGATTGTAAAGCCAAATTGTATAAATAAAAATAAAAATGGCCACGAACTGAACACATTATCTTCTTTATTGAGGTTATTTAGCCCACGATTACTGTAAAAGGATTGAATGATACTCTGCAATTGTTTGGCAAAAGAGATTCTGAGGATCGCAAAAACAACCAGAAGCAGCACAATAAAACCAAGTACCCAGGTCTGTCCTTTATGTAGAGGATTGCCTGTTCTGAACTTACTCACTTTCTTCAGTTTACTATACTTTTTAAACCAGGCATCAAGATCAAGTTTCTCAAAAACATTGGCTTTCATGATGCTGTCCATCAAAATATGTTTGTTGATCAGGGAGTCCGGAAGGATCCAGGTATGCGTCATGATAGAGTCGGTAACAAACTTTTGCCGCGCCAGAAATGCAGAGTCTCTGACCACACGGGGTTTATAAACCCTGTGCTTTACGGTAGAATCTCTGACAACAGCCAAATTCTGCGCATTCACCTTTCCAAAGCCCACCATGCACAGCAGGAAAAAAGTCATCAAAAAGTATTTATACATCGACCTATTAAAGTAACGGGATTATTCCTTTGTGCAAATCTAAGATATTATTATTTCACATTCATGCTTTGCTACAGAATAGCAAGTCTTGATGAGTAGTGTTATTGTTATGTATGTATCCACATCAGATCTGCTTCAACTCCATAGTGAGTCCACGTATTTTCAGGAAAAGGTGGACTCATACTTAAGTTAACCAGGCGAGTATTACTACCTGCTCTTTACAAAAGCGGGGAGTAATTCATGAATAAATTGCAGGAAAATATAGGGGATTAGAAAACCGGACAGTCAGCACCAGGCAGGATTCCTTCTTTGTCAGTTTTAAGCACTTTGTCTTTACCGCTGCCGGTAATGATCCAGATCGAATCGAAATCGTTTGAATTCCAGTTTAGTTTCTGATGTTTGATTCCGAGTGCTTTGGCCAGCGCAGGAATGTTGCCGTGGTTCCAAACCAATAGTACCGTTCCTTTTTTATGTTTGATTTCTTTGGCGATGCTGGCATAATCTGCTCCATTGAAGCTGCTGTTGATACTTAAATTATATTTAACAGCAAACGGGGTAATAGTCTGAAACATGCGGGAATGAGTGGTTTGGTTCCCATTACCTAATGATGGTACATAGATCGCCGTTGGAACTCCAATCTTTTTAGACAGTATACTCGCTAGCTTTAAAGACCTGTTAAGCCCTTTACAGTTCAGGTTTTCATTCTGCTCTTGCTTTTCTCCATGACGGATAATGACAATTTTAGCTTGCGATTTTACAATCAATGGTAAAACCAGGACAGATAATATATACAGAAAGGTTAAGGCAGTTTTCTTCATAAGGTCTGAATATTATTTCAATTTAATATTTGAGCCGGTTAAATCATTATTCGGCTCAAATATAAAGAATAAATGAGCCGGTTATTTGTTTAACCTGCTTGAGCATTTGCTTTACAGCAAGATGGTACAAGAGAGCGCGGCGTAATAAATATCTGAAGAAACACATAATTGCACTTACCTTTGCCCCTATGGCAGGAATTTATATCCATATCCCCTTTTGTAAACAAGCTTGTAATTATTGTGATTTTCATTTCAGCACCTCTCTGCAGCATGTAGATGAAATGACTGATGCGATTTGCAAAGAAATCCTTTTAAAAAAGAGCAGAATTTCTGATCAGCAGATAGGGAGTATCTATTTTGGTGGCGGCACACCTTCTCTTTTACCGGAGAAATCATTGGCCAGGATCTTTGATACTTTAACCTCCAATTTTTCTATTTCGGCCGATGCTGAAATCACTATTGAAACTAATCCAGATGATTTAGATGCAAAGAAAATTGCACAATTGCGTCAGCTTCCCGTCAACCGCTTCAGCATTGGTGTACAGTCTTTTTTTAATGAAGATCTGGTTTGGATGAACAGGGCGCATACTTCCAATGAAGCAGAAACCTGTATTAAACGCAGTCAGGATGCGGGATTCGAGAATCTGAGTATCGACCTTATTTATGGATTCCCTTTGCTAACCGATGAAAAATGGCTGAGTAACATCAACAAAGCGGTCAGTTTGCAAACTCCGCATATTTCGGCCTACTCGTTAACAGTTGAACCTAAAACAGCCTTAGCCGCAGCGATAAAAAAGGGAAAGCAAATCCCTGTGAATGATGAGCAAAGCGCGGCTCAGTTTATCACATTGACTGACAAGCTGGCTAGTGCTGGTTTTGATCATTATGAAATATCAAATTATAGCTTACCTGGCCGTCATGCGGTCCACAATACCAATTACTGGAAAGGCATTCCCTATTTAGGAATTGGCCCCTCGGCACATGGCTTTAACGGAAATGTCAGGTATCTGAATATTGCAAACAATGCTAAATATATGCAGCAGTTAGCGTTGGATAAATTGGCAGAAACGATAGAAGAACTCGATATTTACGACCGCTTTAACGAGTATATCATGACTTCGCTCCGCACTATGTGGGGTACAGATTTACAAAAAATAGGCACCGAATTTGGTAAAATATTTTTAGCAGACACATTAAAAAACATAGTTCCGTTTTTACAGCGCGACTGGCTTAAAAATGAGAATGACAGGTTAATACTGACACCTGACGGCAAGTTGTTTGCTGATTATATCGCTTCAGAATTATTCCTTTTAGACGAACATCCGGAAGATTAATCTGAATAATTAATAAAAAAACAATGAAGAATAAAGTAATCTGGATCACGGGAGCTTCTTCGGGAATCGGCGAAGCACTTGTTTATGCTTATAATAATTCAGGGGCAAATCTTATTATTTCTGCGCGCAACAGAGACGAACTTTTCAGGGTAAAAGGGAACTGTAAAAATCAGATCAATGTACATGTACTTTCTTTTGATCTGGAAGATACTGCCCTTTTAGCAGACAAGGCCAGAGATGCACAAAAAATATTTGGCCATATTGATATGCTGATCAACAGCGGAGGATTGAGTCAGCGGTCATTAGCATTGGAAACTGCTTTAAACGTAGAACAAAAGCTGATGAATGTCAACTTTTGGGGAACAGTCGCTTTGAGCAAAGCGGTATTACCTCAGATGATTACTAAAGGTGGAGGTAAAATTGTCTGTATCAGTAGTCTGACTGGCAAATTCGGAACGGCATACCGTTCTGCTTACGCAGCTTCCAAACATGCTTTACATGGATACTTCGATTCTTTACGATCAGAAGTAGCTGATCAAAACATACAGATCACCCTGGTTTGTCCGGGCTATATTCAAACAAATATTTCGCTGAATGCAATGACTGCTGATGGGCAGCTGTACAATAAAATGGACGAGAACCAGGAGCTTGGTCTTGCCCCGGCTGAGTGCGCCAGCTTAATTGTCAAAGCAATTCAACAAAACAAAGAAGAAGTCTATATGGGCGGCAAAGAAGTGAAGGGGATTTTATTCAAACGCTTCTTTCCGTTAAGATTCTCCAAATACATGAGAACAAAAAATCTGGCTATTCAAAAAACCAAGCACTAGTATTCGCCGTATCTCCTGCTATAAAACAAAATCATGAAAAGATTCATCTTACCTGTATTTGTCATAGTAGCTATGGCATTTTCAACTTCAGTTTACGCGCAAAAAAATCCAATGGTTGGTGGTGCAGCAATGTATGCCAATAAAGATATTGTTGACAATGCAGTAAACTCAAAAGACCATACTACATTGGTTGCTGCTGTTAAAGCTGCAGGTCTTGTGGAAACTTTAAAAAGTGCCGGACCTTTTACCGTATTTGCTCCAACAAACGAAGCTTTTAACAAATTGCCAGCTGGTACTGTAGAAACAGTTTTAAAACCAGAAAACAAAGACATGTTAACTAAAATCCTTACTTACCATGTTGTTGCTGGAAAAATGGATTCAAAAGCAATTGCCAAAGCAATTAAAGCAGGTAATGGCAAAGCAGAATTAACTACTGTAGCTGGTGGAAAATTATGGGCTTCTATGGACGGAGACAAATTAATTTTAACGGATGAAAAAGGGGGAACAGCTACCGTTACTATTGCTAATGTAATGCAGAAAAATGGTGTAATCCACGTTATTGATAGCGTGCTGATGCCTAACTAATTCTTTTAATTTATTTTCTATAACAGTGAAAACACAGCATAAATTGCTGTGTTTTTTTATTGTCAGAATTTTTTATTTTCCATTGACCTATTGGTAAGAAAAGTCAAATTCTATAATTTTACAAGAATTAACATTATTTTAACATGAAGTTTGATTTAACTCAGATTGATTGCGTTGATGATATTTCCAAAGAAGATTTTGAAAAAAACTATCTCAATGCGCGCAGGCCATTGGTCATTAAGAACATGGCTAAAAACTGGCCAGCATATGAGAAATGGTCTATGGATTACATGAAAACTGTAGTTGGAGATAAATTAGTACCGCTCTACGATAGCGCTAAAGCTGATCCCTCGAAACCAATTAATGCTGCAGCTACAGAAATGAAGTTCGCGGATTACATTGACCTGATCAAAACTACCCCTACTGACCTTCGGATCTTCTTGTTCGATCCGATCAAGCAAGCCCCTGACTTACTGAATGATTATATCGCTCCTAAAGATTTAATGGGTGGTTTTCTAGATAATTATCCTAATATGTTTTTCGGTGGAAAAGGTTCTGTTACTTTCCTGCATTATGATATAGACATGGCGCATATCTTCCATACGCATTTTAACGGCCGCAAACATGTGATCTTATTTGAGAATAAATGGAAGGAACGTCTTTATCAGATTCCATATGCAACTTATGCATTAGAAGATTATGATATTGAAAATCCTGATTTTGATAAGTTCCCTGCCCTGAAAGGAGTAAAAGGAACAGAAGCTTATCTGGAACATGGGGATACGCTGTTTATGCCTACTGGTTACTGGCACTGGATGAAATATCTGGACGGTTCATTTTCTATCAGCTTAAGAGCGTGGGATAAGTCATGGGCAGTAAAAGCGAAGAGTTTATATAACCTGACTATCCAACGCAAGTTCGATGACTTCATGAAAGCAAATTTCAGAGAGAAATACATGGCATGGAAAGAGCGGCTGGCCATAAAAAGGGCGAATAAAGCACTGGCAGAACATACTCCATCTTAATTAAGAATCAGTTTAATTTCAGATAGTATTTTTTTTCTGTACCATCACTTGCCTTTTTATGTAAATAAATAGATTTTAATTTACACTTTTGTTCTCAAACAAGATCTTTTTTGATTATGAGCTTTATATTAAAGCCGGTAGATACCGTTGAGAATATCAGTCCCGCAGACTTTAAAAAAAACTATTTAGACCCCAGAAAACCTCTAATCATTAAAGGTTTAACAAAGAGCTGGCCTGCAAGAGAAAAGTGGACAACTGAGTACCTGAAAGAAATTGCTGGTAACCTGGAGGTTCCTTTATATGACAATGCAAAAGTAGACCCTTCCAAACCAATCAATTCGGCGGCAGCGCATATGCGTTTTGGCGATTACCTTGATCTGATTAAGTCAGAGCCTACAGAACTCCGTATATTTTTCTTTAATTTATTTAAACATGTACCAAGTCTGATCAAGGACATCGTATTGCCTAAAGATTTAATGGGCGGCTTTATAGAGAGTATGCCTGCTATGTTTTTTGGTGGTTCAAACTCTGTGACCTTCCTGCATTATGACATCGATCTTCCGCATCTTTTTCATACACACTTTGGTGGAAGAAAACATATCATATTATTTGATAACAAGTGGAAAGATCGTCTTTATTGTATCCCAAATGCTACTTATGCACTGGAAGATTACGATGTAGCCAATCCTGATTTTGATAAATTCCCTGCACTCAAAGGTGTAGAAGGATATGAAGTTTTCCTTGAACATGGCGATACACTGTTCATGCCTACAGGAATGTGGCACTGGATGAAATATCTGGATGGTTCTTTCTCTTTGAGTTTAAGAGCATGGGATGCTTCTCCAATCAGAAAAGCACAAAGTTTATTTAACCTTGCTATTAAAGGAGGTTTAGACAGCGTTTTGAAAATGGCATTGAAAGCTCCTTATGCAGAATTCAGAGAAAAACTGGCTATTAAAAGAGCAGAAAAGGCATTAGCTAAAGGCTTACCAAAAAAATAAGGGAACACCTTTGTGTCATAATTCAGTTCAAATTACGGCTTATATCCAGTCTGTATAGCAAAAAACCAGTATTCAGTATACTGGTTTTTTGCGTTTAAGCTCCGGAGGGTATTTTTACAAGCAGCTAACATTAGTTCTCTGGCAAACTTTTACCTTCGATATTCCGTTATATACTAACATATGAGAGGTTTCCATTTTTCTAATTTTCAAGCAGATGACAAGCCTAAGGGCGGGTTTGATGAAATGCTGAAGTTATTTACCCAGCTATTGAATTATACTGCAGGTGATGCAGGTGAAACATTGGCCTGGATGAATGAACTGGACAAGCAATATAAGTTTACCACGGGCGATTACGGCATGGGTGATTTTATTGATGAGCTGAAAGATAAGGGCTATATCAAAGAAGATTCCAAAGACGGCAACATGGAGATTACCGCCAAGACTGAACAGGTAATCCGGAAGTCTGCGCTGGAAGAAATTTTCGGTAAACTGAAGAAGGCCGGAAAGGGCAATCATAACAGTAATATCTCTGGTATCGGGGAAGAAAAGAATGCAGACCGCCGTGAATACACCTTCGGTGACAGTCTGGATCAGATTGATATGACTGCATCGATACAAAATGCACAAATCAATCATGGTATCGGTAATTTTACGTTAACAGAGGGTGACCTGGAGGTAGAGGAAAAAGACTATAAAACGCTTACTTCTACAGTGCTGATGATTGACATCTCCCACTCTATGATTTTATATGGAGAAGATAGAATTACACCAGCCAAAAAGGTAGCGATGGCACTGGCCGAACTGATTAAAACGCGTTACCCGAAAGATACACTCGACATCGTCGTATTTGGAAATGATGCCTGGCCGATTACGGTGAAGGATCTTCCATACTTGCAGGTTGGGCCTTACCATACCAATACCCTTGCCGGTTTGGAACTGGCTGCAGATTTATTGCGTCGCCGGAAAACACATAACAAACAGATTTTCATGATTACTGATGGTAAACCGACCTGCCTGAAAGAGAACGGCCGTTACTATAAAAACAGTATGGGACTGGATAGAAAGGTGATTAATAAAACCTTAAATATGGCTGCACAGTGCAAGCGCCTGAATATCCCGATTACGACCTTTATGATTGCCCAGGACCCTTATTTACAACAATTTGTAAGGGAGTTTACAGAAATAAACGGAGGAAGGGCATTTTACAGCTCCTTAACTGGTTTAGGCGAGTACATTTTTGAAGATTATATTAAAAACCGAAGAAAAATAGTCCGTTAATCCGGGCAAATACACCTATGGAGCAAACCTCAATTAAAACTCTTGGCGAATTAAAAGCCTCAAATTACATCTCCCTAACAGTAAAAGACGAATTGCGCAAGAACCTGATACAGCAGCTTCAAAATAAAGATGCTGGTTTTGAGGGTATCCTTGGTTATGATGAAACTGTTATTCCTGAACTTCAGACCGCGATTTTATCCAGACACAACATTTTACTACTGGGCTTAAGGGGCCAGGCCAAAACACGTATTGCACGTTTAATGGTTAACCTGCTTGATGAATATATCCCTTATATCACCGGAAGTGAAATCTTTGATGATCCTTTGAATCCAATATCCTGGTTCGGAAAACAGGAAGTTGCTGCACATGATGATGCGACACCGATCAGCTGGCAGCACCGTTCAGACCGTTATACGGAGAAATTAGCGACCCCGGATGTAACCGTAGCCGATTTAATTGGCGATATGGACCCGATTAAAGCCGCTACACTGAAATTAACTTATAATGATGAGCGTGTGATCCACTTTGGGTTAATTCCAAGAGCACACCGCAGTATTTTCGTCATCAATGAGCTACCGGATTTACAGGCAAGGATACAGGTAGCCTTGTTTAATATGCTTCAGGAAAAAGATATTCAGATCAGGGGATTTAAATTACGTCTTCCTCTGGATGTACAGTTTGTATTTACAGCGAACCCGGAGGATTATACCAACAGGGGATCAATTGTAACTCCGTTGAAAGACAGGATAGAAAGTCAGATCCTTACTCACTACCCTAAAACCATAGCGATCTCCCGTAAAATCACTTTCCAGGAGGCAAAGATCACTGAAGCACAAAAACTAATCGAAGCTGATGGTTTAGTGAAAGATTTGATTGAGCAAGTTGCTTTTGAAGCGCGCAAAAGTGAGTTCATTGATCAAAAATCCGGTGTATCAGCACGTTTAACAATTTCTGCTTACGAAAACCTGATCAGTACTGCCGAAAGAAGGATGCTGGTCAACGGAGAAAAGAAGACCTTCGTAAGACTTGCTGATCTGACAGGAATTATACCGGCAGTAACAGGTAAAATTGAATTGGTTTATGAAGGAGAACTTGAAGGCCCCGCTAAAGTTGCGAATATCTTAATTGGTAAAGCGATCAAAAGCTTGTTCAACCGTTACTTCCCTGATCCGGAGAAAGCAAAGAAAAACAAAACTGCAAATCCTTATCAATTGATCACAGATTGGTTCACAGATGGCAACACACTGGATATTGCTGATAACCTGACAGAGTCTCAATATAAAAAAGAGCTCATGCAAGTTGCTGGCCTGAATGAGCTGGTTAAACAGTTCCATCCTAAACTAAGTGCTAATCAAACCCTTTTATTAATGGAGTTTGCCTTACATGGACTTGCAGAATACTCTCAGTTGAATAAAAAATACCTGAGTGGTGGTTTCGGTTTCTCTGATATGTTTGACAGTTTATTTAATACTGATCCTGAAGAGGACGAAGATGATGACATTGATTTCAATGCCTAGTCTGTTTTAAAAGTATCTTTTAATATTTAACATAAAAATGGGCAGATTACCCTTTCTTATTGTAGGATGCCTTTTAATCATCGCATTCGATTTCTACTTCGTCAAGGCGATTTTATCCGCGTTCAAAAACTGGAGTGAAAAAGCAAAAACCAGATTTACCCGCATCTACTGGGGTATCACCATCGTATTAATTATTGGTGTTTTTGCAGGTATCTTCTTAAATCTGTTTTTATCAATGCGTGCAGTCATCTTAGTCATTTTTTTCCTGACTACTGCCTGTAAAATCGTGATGCTGCCCTTTCTGCTGGTTGATGACCTGCGCAGGTTAGTTATCGTTCTGCTCAGACGGACCAGAAGATCAGAAAACAGCAGCGCAACAGTATCAGGAAACTTAAATGATCAGTATAATGCAACATATTCATCCCGTACAACAAGCACCCATAATAAAACCGGTTTAGCTATAGAAGAACCAATCAGCCGATCTTCGTTTATTGTTAAAGCAGGCTTGGTTGCAGCGGCAATTCCCCTCACTTCATTATCCTGGGGAATTGTATCAGGTGCTTATGATTATCAGGTCCGCAGAAAGACATTGATCCTCCCTAACCTGCCCGCTGCCTTTGATGGCATCACGATGGGACAGATCTCAGATATTCACTCAGGAAGCTTTTACAACAAAACAGCCGTAAAAGGTGGTGTAGAAATGCTCCTTGGCGAAAAGCCGGATTTCATCTTCTTCACCGGTGATATTGTCAATGACATGGCCACAGAAATGCGGGATTACCAGGACATCTTCAGTAAAATAAAGGCTCCCCTTGGTGTTTACTCCTCTCTGGGAAATCATGATTATGGTGATTATCATTTTGGGAAAGAATCATCCCCCGCAAAAGTAAAAAACCTGAAAGACGTGATCAAAACCCACGAACTTATGGGTTGGGATCTTTTAATGAATGAAAACCGCCGGTTAAAGATTGATGGTGAAGAAATCGGAATTCTGGGCATAGAGAACTGGGGCATGGGGCGTTTTCCGAAATACGGCCGTATGGATCTTGCAGTTAAGAATACTGACGACCTTCCCGTAAAGCTTTTACTTTCTCACGACCCTTCACACTGGCGTGCCGAAGTGCTGCCAAAATATCCTCAGATAGATGCGATGTTTAGTGGCCACACCCATGGTATGCAATTCGGAGTTCGTACCGAAAAGTACCAGTGGAGCCCTATAGAGTATATCTATAAAGAATGGGCCGGATTATATCAGGAACAAAAACAGCAGCTTTATGTTAACGTAGGTTATGGCTTCCTTGGTTACCCCGGAAGAGTAGGTATCTTACCGGAGATCACCATCTTCACACTCAAAAGAGCATAAAAAAATAGAAAAACAAGCATACTCATTTCAGGAAATTCGTTCAGAATCTCTTCAGGCGAAGACAATGCCGGCCGAACATAGCCGGCTTGTTTTTTTAGCAGCCGGACATCCCTCTTTTCAACACTGTTAATAACTCATTAATAACTTAACGCAAACCGTTTAAATTAATTTATTACATTATAAATAAATTAAACGCTATGAAAACTCACTTTATAACCTATGGAGACGATAAATACAGAGCGCAGAGAAAATTTCTCAAACAAACAGCCATAGACTCCAAATTTTTCGACGAAGTAAAAATCTTCAGCCCGGCAGCTATAAACCCGATCTTTGCCAAACGCTTTAAATCTATCCTTGAACAATCAAAAGGCGGTGGATACTGGATCTGGAAACCCTACGTCATAAAAAAAATACTTGATACCCTTCCCGAAAACGACATTTTGATTTATGCCGATGCAGGATGTATCATTAATAAAAGTGGTAAAAAACGTTTCCACGATTACCTGACACTTCTGGAAGCAACCGATACCGGTACAATCGCTTTTGAACTACCCCACAAAGAAAATGAATACACTAAGCAAGAAGTATTTGACTATTTTAACACCACAACAGAAATCATCAATTCTAATCAATTGATAACAACGGTCATTATGCTGAGGAAATGCCAGCACACCACACAACTCATAGACAAATGGTATGACACACTCTATGAAAACTTATCTCTTTTTACAGACCAGAAAGATGCAGCCTTACAACAAAAAACGTTTATAGAACACCGCAACGATCAAAGTATATTCAGTGTGCTTAGAAAAACCCATGGAGCACTTATTCTGCCTGACGAAACACATTTCCCAAACTTCCTGCAAGATGGTGTAAAATATCCCTTCTGGGCAGCCCACCTCAAAGATTAAAACCCATTTAAGCATAAAAACTCAACCACCCGCAAACCTGCAAAATCAGCAAAAAAAATAGCGCAGTCTTTTAAGGACTGCGCTATTACCAATAACTATTTAAAAACTATCCCGCATTAAAACGGTATCCAATACCCCTTACAGTTTGCAACAACTGTGGATTATCAGGATTCAATTCAATCTTCTTTCTTAAACGAACAATATGCATATCAAGCGTACGCGTATTCACATCAGAATTATATCCCCAAACAACCAGCATCAACTCATCCCGGTTAATCACCTTATTCGGATTTCTCAGGAAATACAATAAGATCCTGTTTTCTAATATTGTTAATTCAATCTTTCTTCCGCTCCTGTAAAGGGTATGGATATTAGGGTGATGTTCCATGTCGCCAAAACGGTGGATCTCTGACTTATCATTGTTTAACAAAAACTTCACCTTACTCTCCAGCATCGCCACCAAAACATCCATATTAAACGGCTTGGTTACATAATCAGACACTCCGAAAGTATAAGCATCAATCTTATCCACATCCTGCGCCTTCGCAGTCATCATAATAATCAGGTTCTCAAAACCCTGCTTACGCACTTCCTGACAAACATCCGACCCCTGTTTACCCGGCAACATCCAGTCCAGCAAAACAATATCAGGCTTTTCATCCATGATAGTTTTTACTGCCAGCTCACCATCGCCGGTTTCCAGTACATCATAACCCTCAGACTTTAGTCTGTGTACTACTAAAAACCTTAAATTTTCATCATCTTCAACTATCAGTATTTTAATTCCTTTAGACATATCATTAATTATTATAAGGCAGTACTATTTTAAACTCTGTTCCTTTATTTACTTTACTTTTTACCGAGATCTCACCCTTCATGAAATTCACTAACTCCTTACAAAAAGCCAACCCTAAACCAACACTACCATTCTGATTATACTGATTCTGTATCCGGTAAAACTTCTTAAAGATATTATTAATTTCTGGTGTTGGAATACCTATACCCTGATCCACAAACCTGAATACAACTTTTCCTTTTATCATTCTCGCCACAATATGCAACCGCTTATGCTCAGGACGTGAATACTTGTAAGCATTCTCCGCTAAATTGTCAAAAAGACTGCCCAGCAATACCGGATCCGTAATAAATGTCACAAAACCAGAGACTTCATAAGTCACTACAAAATCAGGATGTTTCAGCGTATGAGATTCAATTGTACTCTCAATAAAATCCACAATATTAATTTCATCACGATTTAACTGAATAGCCCTGTTTTCAATCTGCGTAAAAGCCAGTAACTTGTTCATTAATCCATTTAACTTGTCGGCCTCCTCATCCAGGATCTTACCATACAACTTGAGCTCTCTTTCAGTCAGTGCACTCGCACTTTTAATATTATTACCCGCTATCTTAATCACACTCACCGGCGTTTTAAACTCATGCGTCAGATTATTCACAAAATCATACTGCAATTTAAACATCTTATGATTAATATTAAGATTTCTGTAGATCAAAACGGTGACCAGAACCAGAATTCCATAGAATAGTAACATCACCAGCGCGATAGGCATAAAATAACTCAAAATTCCCTGAGCTACAAACGACTTTGCAGAAATAAAATAGAGTTTATAATCTGAAAACGGGCCGGGTAATGTGATCTCTGTAGCTATATAATCCGCTGACGTATTTAAAGGATCATAAGTTAGCGGTTCAATTCTTATATTCTGATACAACAGCGGCCGCGTATTGATAATCTTGATTTTATATGGATCCAGATGAAAAGATAACATATCCTGCTGATAAACCGGAGACGGACTAAGCTGCTGTCTTAGCATCTGCTTATAAACCTTTAAATCTTCAAATCCCGGAATATTCAGGTAAGTAATTTTATTCGAACGGATAATACTGAAGTTGGTAAAAAGCTCTTCCTGACTAGGTACAATAGTCGTATCCAGACTCTCAATGTAAGAAATCAGCTTGATTCCCAAAGCATTAAAATCATCACCCCTACTGAATTTTTTCGTATCATCCCTCGAAAACAATTTGACCGAATCCAAAGGGACCAAATCACCAAACTGATAAATATTCTTAGGGCCAAAAGAGAAATGCCCGGTATTTAATCCATCCCTGACCGGTGTATTCCCAATCTCCGAATCATAAAAAACCACCTTTGAAACAAAAGGATAGGCATTAATAATAGTATCCACAAACTTTGATGCCGTAGCAGAATCAAGATATCCATTGTAATAAGAAATTTCAGGAACTTTATTCTGGAAAAATTCATTGTAAGGTTTAATACTTTCCTCCAGAACCTTTACTTTTTCAGAGACAAACTCATTCTCTATAAATTTCTTGCTGAAATTATAAGCCAAAAACAAAGACAAGATGAACAATACAGAGATCAGCACAATAAAGGTCACGATCAGTGAAAAGTTCTTACGATAGCCACTAGTCTTTTCCGGAGCCATATTACCCACCTATTTCTTAGACAAATTTACAGACAAAAACTGCTCCAGTGAAGCATATAGTTGCTGGCGCACCTCTTCACCCTGTGGAGAAAACTCACTATATTCCTTTTCGAGATAAGTTACGTTCACATTTCTTTTGTTGAGTTCTTTCACAAACTGAACAGCTTCTCCTGAATTACTTCTCGGATCCTTTGGACTTTGCGCAATAAACACGGGAACCCTGAATTTATCTGCATGAAAAACCGGAGATACCTGGCGCATCCGGTCACCTTCTGTTACAGGATTACCGATTACCTCATAGTACATCTGCAAATTAGTCTTCAAAAATGGAGGAATAGATTTCAGATAACTAAATAAATTAATCACTCCTGAATTAGACCCACCACAAACATACATCCCAGGGCTCGAATATAAACTATTTAACGCGATATAACCGCCAAAGCCTGAACCATAAATGGCTATTTTCCTTGGGTTAGCAATCTTATTCTCAATGAGCCATCTTACCCCATCATTAATATCATCTTTGATTTTACCTCCCCATTGACCAGAGCCGGCAGCAGCAAAAGACTTTCCGTATCCGGATGAGCCCCTGTAGTTAACCTGGAACACTGCATATCCTCTATTCGCCAGAAATTGCACTTCTGCTTTATAACCCCAGGAATCTCTGCGTCCCGGGCCATCATGCGGCAAAACAACTACCGGAAGGTTGGAAGGCGGTTTATTAACCGGCAAAGTAAGATACCCCTGTATTTTTAATCCATCACGTGCTGTATAAGAAACAGGCCTCATCTCGCACATTTCAGCTTCCTTAACATAAGGATTGAAATCACTTAGTTTTCTGATTGTACCTTTATTGGCAATATATAAGTAATAAGATCCCGGATTTCTATCCGTGAACGTTCTTACAATAAATGTATTTTCTGCTTTATCTCTGTCAATAATCCTTGATTCAGTACCCGGCAATAATTTATCCAGCTTTTCATATAGCTTTTTAACAGAAGGATCCAGGTAATGTTTTTCCTTTTTCCAGGTTTCACAGATTACAAAAGCTATAGTCTTTTTGGATTCGGAATATTGGGCATCCACTACATTGAGTGTATCATTACTGAAAAGCACCTTACTTTCTTTACCCGTCAGACAGTTCAATTCTATCAATGCATTTTTATCCCTGTTAACATTAGAAATCGCATAAACAACGTTTGGTCTCGTATCTGAAATCGCGACAGGCGTAAAAGTAGTTTTAAAATTATTGGTCACTACAGCTCTGAAGGCTTGGTTTTCAGTCTCTCTGTATAGTAATGTCTGATTTACCCCATCACTGGTGGTGGCCAGGCGAATTTGTCCTTTTGAATCTGTTACCCAGTTGGTAATGTTTCCCGGGTTCCTGGCAGCCATGTCCATCTGGCCATCTCTTACATTTAAACGGTAAACATCGAACACCGTAGAATCTCTCTTATTAGATGAAACCAATAAAAATTTACCATCAATCAACTGATCTTTGAGTACGTGCATCCTGCTTTTCCCATTATCACTCAGCTGACGTTCATTTTCTCCGTTTTTATTGATAATAAAGATATCTGATAACCGCTCAGCCCCTGACTTCTCTTTGTAATAAACGATTTCATCATTACTTACCCAGAAGTAGTAATTGATATTTTTCTCATTCAATTGTGTGATCTGTGAGGATCTTCCAGTAGCCAGATCTTCTACAAATAAGTTTTGCTTTTTACCTTGTAATTTTAGATAAGACATGGTTTTACCATCCAGAGAAATTGCATAATAACCCTTATCCTGTGCCTTAAAGAAGTCTGCCACAGGAATAACCCTTACCTGCCTGTTTTGCCGGCAAGCACTAAAAAGGGCTAGAAGAACAATGAATAAATATCTTTTCTTTATGGTCATAGCATTACGGTAGCCTGCAAAAATACGCAACACTAGCTGTCTATATGGACAATACACTAATATTGTTACCTTAACAGCAAATGGAGAGCGTCTCAAAATAGTAATATTTTATCGCTGATAAAGAAATGTCTGGTAATATTTAAAATACCGGTAATCCGGAATGATGGACAACCACAATTTATTATCTTTATTTTTGATAACAGTTTCTTGCTGTTCACGTTGATTCAGGACATCATGATAAAAACAATATTGGCGATCGTACTCTGCTTTACAGGCTCACTATCATTATTTGCACAAAGTAATAATGATAGTGAGATGGCGATGCTATACTATCAAAATGGAGATTATCAAAAGGCATCTGTATTACTCGAAAAGATAGTCTTCAAAACAAAAAATGAGGCCTATTCAGAGCTGTACTTCAATGCACTGCTCAAATCAAAACAATACGAAGTTGCAGATAAAGCGATCAAAAAACTGATCAGGCAGAGCCCTGAATCTCCAAAGTACCTGACTATACAAGCCCGGATTTACAAAGAAAAAGGAGAACTGGAAAATGCAAAGAAGACCTTTGATCAGCTCTTGCATTCCCTTCCTGAGGATGAATCCAAAATAAGAGCATTGGCAAATGATTTATACCAGATAGCCGAATATGATCTGGCTGCAGATGTATTTCTTCAAGCCAGAAAAAACATGAAAAATAATCAGGTCTTCACTTTTGAACTCTTAAGTATCTATCGTTTCAAGAAGGACAAAAATAAATTGAGTGAAGAATATTTGAATGCCTTGTCTACCATGCCCCAAATGCTACAGCAGGCCGAAACAGTACTGCCTTCTGTTTTTGAAACTAATGCCGATTATCTGACTCTTCAGAATTCATTGTTCAAGAGAATACAAAAAGATCCTCAGAATGAATCTTATTCAAAGTTGCTGATCTGGCAATTTTTGCAGCAAAAAGAATATGACATGGCATTGCGTCAATTAATTGCGCAGGATAAAAGGATTAAAGATGATGGAACGATCTTATTTGAACATGCACAGATATTTGCCTCCAATAAAGCTTATGATACAGCGATCAAAGCTTACACTTACTTAACGCTTAAAGGCAAGGACAATCCATATTATCTGCCTTCCAAACTGGCCTTGATCGATGCCAGTTATCAGGCGCTCCTGCTGGGTAAAAATGAACAAAAAGATGTTATAGCCCTTGCGGGTCAGTATCAGGAAATCCTGGATGAGTTTGGCAGGAATGCGAACACACTTTTTGCACTCAGGAAGTTGGCAAATCTACAGGCTTATTATCTGAAAGATCTTAAAAAAGCGGAAGAAGCACTGGAAGAAGCTATAAAAATCCCGGGCATTACTAGTGCTGATCTGGGTGCAATGAAACTTGAACTTGGAGATATTTACAGACTGACACAACAACCATGGGAAGCCATTTTGATGTACGAGCAGGTGGCTAAGGAGTTCGAAAATCAAAATCCAGGAACTGAAGCCAAATACAGGTCTGCAAGGTTATCATTTGAACAGGGAAATTTTAGTTATGCCAAATCTCAGGCAGATGTGCTCAAAGCATCTACAGAACAATTAATAGCGAACGATGCATTAAATCTCAGCCTTTTAATATCCGATCATCTGGAAACCAAAACGGATACACTGGCACTTCAAATGTATGCTGCTGCTGAATCGCTGCAATTCAGGAATCTCCATAAGGAAGCAATAGCGAAAGTAGACAGCATCGTCGTGTTATACCCTAAAAACAGTCTCACTGATGATATTTTGATGTTTAAATCAAACATTTATATCAAAAACAGAGATTTTGCTCTTGCCGTGCCTTTACTTAAAGAGTTAACCGGACATCAGCAAAAAGGAAATTGGGCAGATGAAGCCTTATTTATGCTTGCCGGCATCTATGAAGATCAGCTGAATGATCCTGAACAAGCTAAAATATTATATCAAAAATTGATTGTAGACTTTCCAGGCAGCATGTTTGTAACTGAGGCACGCAAGCATTTCAGGAAACTGAGAGGTGATCCTATGGAATCCTGAATTTATTCCTGCGATTTATAAAATTACACAAGCTCTTAATTATATCTTTGTGCTATGTTATTATACAATGTAACCCTGATTATTGAAGAAGCTTCTGCTCCGGCATGGCTGCAATGGATGCAAGAAGAACATATTCCTGAAGTAATGGCTACCGGATTATTCGTTTCCAACAGATTATTAAAGGTGGTAGATTCACCAAATGAAGGTGTAACCTATTGCGCCCAATATGTTGTACAGTCAATCGAAGATTATGATGCTTATCAGTTAACGCACGCGAATGCACTGGCAGCAGAATTAAACAGTCGTTTTAAAGATAAATTTGTTTCTTTCACTACCGTAATGGAATATATAGCTTAATTATGAATATGATACAAACACCTATAGCTGATCTTTTTGTTATCGAACCTAAAGTATGGAAAGATAACCGTGGCTATTTTTACGAAAGTTTCAGTGCGCGCGCATTTGCAGAGGCCGGCATTCAGGCCGACTTTGTACAAGACAATCAATCTTTCTCACAAAAGGGTACTTTGCGTGGTTTACATGCTCAGAAAGCTCCTTTTGCACAGGGAAAACTGGTAAGGGTTATACAAGGTAAAGTTCTTGATGTTGCTGTAGATGTCAGAAAAGAATCCGCCACTTATGGCCAGCATTTCAGCATCGTCCTTAGTGGTGAAAATCACAAGCAATTATGGGTTCCACCAGGGTTCCTTCATGGTTTCCTGACGCTTGAAGACGATACTATTTTCACTTACAAAGTGACAAATTATTATGATAAAGAGTCTGAATGTGGTGTAATCTGGAATGATGCGGATCTGAACATTAACTGGAGTGAAGACTTGACAAAAGAGGAGCTTTTGCTTTCTGATAAAGATCTGGTACTTTCTTCTTTTAAAGATTTCGTGAGCCCTTTTTAACGAAGGATCTGCGTATTCTTTTCTTAAAGTTTTATAAAAAAGGTCATCCGGATATCCGGATGACCTTTTTTATAAATGATAACTTATTTTTTGATCAGGTTGTACAGCTCATCCAATTTAGGCGCCAATACAATTTCAATCCTGCGGTTTTTACTTCTTCCTTCAGGGGTAGTATTAGAATCTAATGGTTGGAATTCACCTTTTCCTGTTGCAGTCAACCTTACACCAGGAACTTTTTCAGTTTCTGTCAGGTAACGCACTACAGAAGTGGAACGCAACACACTCAAGTCCCAGTTATCTTTAATCTGACCCAGGTTAGTTATTTTCTGTGAATCTGTGTGCCCTTCTACAGCAATAATAATCTCCGGCTGCTCTTTTAATACTTTAGCCAGCTGAGCCAATGCTTGTTTCCCTTTTTCATCGATAATAATACTGCCTGAAGGAAATAAGAGTTTATCAGTCAGAGAGACATATACTTTACCGTTTTTCATTTCTACGGTTAATCCGCTCTTAGAGAATCCAAGCAATGCTTGTTCTAATTTTTCTTTTAACTGATTAGAAGCTTCATCACGTTTACGTAAAACATCTTCTACTTCTTTAAGGCGTTGTTCACGTTTTTTAAGATCCTCTGAGAGCTTATTAATGGCAGAAGAGCTGTTATCCTTTAATTTGGCGTAACTGCCGTCAATTGCTTTATATTTACCTTGAAGCTCATTAAGCTGTCCTTTCAGATCAGCGGTATCCCGCTGTAATTTAGCAATAGCGCTTTGTAAGTTATCAATAGACCCCTGTGCTCCGCTCCAGCCGGTGCTTAATGAATCCTGTTTAGCCAGTAAAGCTTTATATTTTTTTGGCGACAGGACTACACATGAACTAAATGCACTGGCCAATAAACCGATGCTTAAAAACAAAATAACTCTCTTCATAATTAGGGTGCTATAGCTCCTCTCAGGAAGCGGACAAATGGATATATTCCTGTAAAAGCTTTTTTTAATTGATTAACTAGGGTAGGTTTTAATAATTCCTGATCTGTGAGTGGTAAAACGGCAATAAAGCTTTTGAGTTTTAACAAATCAATATGAGGATGCTCCGGATCATAACCTTTGGGAGCTTTCTTCAGGGTGTCTTCTGTACTCAGCTTAAACTGGTCTGTAAAACCTTTAGCTTCTATAATTTCAAGAAATTCTGAGGTATTGTAATCTATTTCTTCTCTTATTTTTTTAAGTATCGATGCTTCTGGCATCCAGTAACCACCGGCAAAAAATGACTTCCCTGGCTGAAGATGCAGATAGAATTCCGGCCCGTTTCCGTTCGAGTTTTTCACGGAGAAAGAAATTCCAAAGTTATTTTTGTAGGGATCTTTATTTTTACTGAACCGTACATCTCTGTAAATGCGCATTACACATTTCTTAGCTTGTGTTTCAAGTGGGAACTGTGGGTCAACAGTTGCAAGAACAGGAATAAGTTCCTCAACCAGGCCAATCACATCTGCCTTTGCGGTTTCATACAATTCCTTATTCAGGGCAAACCATTCCCTGTTATTATTTGCTGCTACTGCGCTTAAAAAAGCTAGTGTTTCTGGCTTAATCATGGTCTGTCGTAATAGGCGTTATAACTAATTTTAGGAGAGAGCCAATGTAATAAAATCACGCGTGAATAACGATAGTTAAAGGGTGCAAGGACTAAGCATCCACTAAAAATCACACCGACATACATCCATAGGGAATCAAATTCCAGATTACCACCGGAAAAGATATAGGTTGCAATACCCACGGCAATCATCTCCATTACATTCATTGCATAGCTTACATACATAGCGGCATAAAAGTAGCCTGGTTCTATCTCATAGCGCTGCCCGCAATGACTGCAAATATCATTTGTACGTTGTAAATCGAAACCATATAAAGTACCTGTGAAGATTTCTCCTCTGCGGCAATGCGGACATTTACCATGTACTAATGCATATAGTTTTGTTGTTTTCTTCATCTATACTGAAGGAGATCAGGAACGCAGGGAAGCTTGTGAACGACGGTATCTTTTATACCACAAAAAGCCAATAGCAGCGATCATCAGGTAAGGAATTGCCATCAGGTACAAAACACCTGTATTCAAGCCTACAGCTTGTGTATTCCCGTTTTGAGTTCCCTGTTCTGCACTGATTGTACACATGGCACATTGTGCAGCAACTTTCTGCAGACCAGCTCCTGCTGTTACAGCAACCAAAAGAATAAAGAAGATAATAGCTCTTTTCATTGGATTCTATCATTTATGAAGCTTACAAAGTGCAAGATTCATCAGGTTAATTACTAACTATAGCAAATATAAGATTAAACGAACAATTAAGCCTGACATTACATAAGTCTAATGTAAAAATGCCTGGCATTGGTTAAAAATTATAATAAGGTGAAATCATCAGGTAGACAATCACTCCGGTCACAGCTACATACAGCCATACCGGGTAAGCCCATCTAACTATCTTACGGTGCCTCTCAATCTGCATACTGAAGCCTCTGAGGAAACTAATCAAGATCAATGGCAACACTACAATGGCCAGCATAATATGTGTAATCAGAATGAAGAAATAGATCATTCTTGTTCCACTTACGGCAGCAAGTTCAGCGACTGAAAGAATGCCATTATGATCAATGTCTCCGTATTTTGTATCCTTTTCATAAAGGTGAAACAGGATATAGAAAACCAGAAATATAGCGGACAGAATAAATGTGATCACATTCGTTACTTTATGTGCTTGTATATTTTTCTTCTTGATAAAGATTAAAGAAAGAATAAGCAGTACTGCACAAGTCGCATTAATACCTCCAATTAAATGTGGTAATAAATAGATGAACGATGGTTTTATGGTTGGTGGCGGTACAATCTTCAAAGTAATAACTACTGCAAGTACTACTGCGGTAACAATCCAGATCAGACGTAAAAAGAATTTATCGTTAATATTCATGGTGTGTATCTTTATTAAGCATCAGGCGGCTTGCAAAGCAAGCTTACCTTCCGTCTCTTACATTTCTAAGCTCTTCGGCAACGAGAACTTTTATTTCATCATTCAGCTTGGAGAGCGCTTCCTGATTAGTCGCATCATAATAACCTCTGATGCGGTGCTGGGGATCCAGCAGAACAAACAAATTGCTGTAAGTGAATTTACGTTCACCTTTTTCAAAGTGCTGCTGGGCGTCAATATAGAGCCCTTTATTGATCCAGTTGTAAACCGCGGTACTATCTCCGGTCAGTAAATCCCATTTACCTGCCTTTGCTTTTAGTTTCTCAGCATAGGGAAGCAGTTTAGCAGGAACATCTGTTACAGGATCTATACTTAAGCCTATAAAATGAATTAACGGATTCTTGATATAGGTATTCATATACACGTTCATTGCTTTGTTAGCAAATTCTACGGCGTAATTATTTCCGGAGGTATAAATCAGGTTCAGCACAATGATCTTTCCTGAGTAATTCTTCCAGCTCACCGTATCTGCCTGCTGATTAATAAACCGGAAGTCAGGTAACTGATGATAAATGGTATCGGGAATCTGTTTTCCTCTTTTGGAATGGAAAGTAGCAGCTACTTTTTTTGGGCCGAAAAAGGGCAATGGTTTATACCTGTTTTTCCCTTGTTCAACCAGTTCATAATATAAAAATCCCGGTACCGCTAAAATCGATACCAGGATTATTATTTTTTTTATTGAAGAAAACTTCATGAATTAAATAGTCATATGTATATGCAAATAACCACCTTCAATGAGCATCAAAGTTATAAAGTACGCAATAAATATAAATGCGAGCCCAAGTGACAGCTGCAACCCGGTTTTCTCAAACTTAAGGTGCATAAAGTAGGCAACAATATAATATGCTTTTAAAAGAGTTAATAAGATATAAGCAATATTACCAGCAGTGTGAGAAACCAATCCTTTTGGTAAAATCACTAATGCAATGATAAATTCAACTACAGTAATCCCTAATAAGATAAAGAATACCTGCCAGATTTTTGATTTGCTTAGGCCAGCATGCTCATCATGTGCATGCTCTTCTGTATTTTGTAGGTTATGTTCAGACATAATATATTTTTTGAGGAATTAAACTAAATAGAAGAAGGTAAATACAAATACCCAAACCAGATCAACAAAGTGCCAGTATAAACCTACTTTTTCAACCATCAGGTAATGACCACGTTTCTCGAAAGTTCCGTTGATAGTCATAATCAGAATGATGATATTTAATAAAACACCAGTGAATACGTGAAATCCGTGGAATCCTGTAATTGTAAAGAACAAGTTAGCAAACTGTTGTGCTGCAACGTTAGACACAGGCCCAACAAAGAATTCCTGTAACTTCTCTGGTTTAGGAATAGATGCCCACCAGAAACCTTCATGGTGAAGGTGAGTCCACTCTAATGCCTGACAACCCAGGAACATGAAACCACCGATAATAGTTGCCACCATCCACCAGATCACTTCTTTCTTAGCACGTCTGTGACCAGCTTCAACAGCTAATACCATAGTTACAGAACTCATGATCAGGATAAAAGTCATAATACCTACGAACACTAATGGTGCTCCGGATTCTACTAAACCCGGAATCGACTGGAATACCAAATCCGGATCAGGCCATGTAAATTTCGTGAAACGTTGCGCTCCGTAGTATACCAATAATGAAGAGAATGTAAATGCATCTGATAGCAAGAAAAACCACATCATTATTTTTCCGTATTCTACCGACCACGGTGAACGGCCGCCACTCCATGGAGTAGTTTTTACCTGATCTAATTGTGATAATGAATTCATTTTAAAAATTGTAATAGTTTGTTAAAAAGTCTAACTGTTCAAAAGTAAAAAAACATAAAGATATATCCATAATATATCTATAAAATGCCAGAATATAGAGGCTATTTCTATGCGATATACCGCATTTTCTTTAGGAATTTTGCCATATGCACCCCAAAGGCTGTTCAGGATGAAACAAAGTCCTGCAAAAATGTGCAGTAAGTGCATGCCGGAAACAATATAAATCGTAGAAATTGCTGCGTTATTGTTAACCAGTGTTGCACCACTTTGGTATAGTGCCGACCAGGCATCAACCTGAAGATAGCCAAAAGCGATCCCCAATGCTAAGGTTGACCATAGAAATATTTTTTGTGTCTGTATATTCTGCTGACGGACTGCCTTTGCTGCAAAAAATAAGCAGATACTGCTCAATACAAGCACCGCTGTGCTGTACATAAAAACATCAGGAAGAACTAATCCATGTCCTTTACCTTTAGACGCAGCAAATACGATATAATAACTTGTAAATCCTCCAAACATAATAGTCGAAGAGACCACAAATAGCCAAAGAACGAATTTTTTAGCTTTAAAAGAGGTAGCTAATCTATCCTGCGCTACGTCTTCTGGTTTTAATGTGTGTACCATATATAAAAAACTATTTACCTATAAAATCAAACAATAAAATCAATTGTACCAGTGGTATGTAAACAAATGAACAAAACATCACTTTACGTGCACTGTCTATATCCATTTTTACCAGTAGTTTAAAGGCCAGCAGTGCAAAAATCACTCCGGCTATGATCGAAACCCCTGCAATGTAATAACCGCCAAATCCAAAGAAGGTAGGCAGCAAACTCACAGGTATTAATATTAACGTGCTTAAGAAAACAAGAAATGCTGTGGTCTTATCTCTTTTCTTAGTAGGTAACAACCTGAAACCTGCTTTTTTGTAATCATCATCCAAAACCCATGCAATTGCCCAGAAATGCGGAAACTGCCATACAAACTGTATAAGGAAAAGAATTCCGGCAACTTCATAATCTACATGCGTAAAGTTGGTAGTATGCCCCAGGGCGGCCAAATAACCGATAAGCGGTGGTAAAGCACCAGGTATTGCACCTACAAAAACGGCAATTGGAGATTTACGTTTTAAAGGGGTATAAACAAATGCATAAAGTAAGATAGAAAATACTGATAAAAGACCTGTTTCCAAGTTCAGCTTACCTAATAACCAGGTACCGAGCATCCCCATGATCAAGCCCAGTACTAATCCCTGTCCCGTTGTCATTCTTCCTGCTGGCATCGGACGATCCATGGTACGGGTCATCAGTTTATCCAGATCCTTTTCTATAATCTCATTGAAGCAGTTTGCTGCTGCAGTCACTAAAAACCCTCCAGCTACCAGAATCAGCCAATTTCCCCAGTCAATAGACGGAACCTCACCCCTGGCAACCTGCATTCTTGAACCAATTAAAAAAGTAACTGACGCAGAAAACACAACCAGAAAAGTAAGTCTGAATTTGATGAGTTTAGATAAATCTGAGAAAAATAATTTCAATTCTATGTGTTTTAATATTATTGATTATAAGTACTTGTTCTGTATACCAGCAGATAAAGATAAAACTGGAGTGTAAACAGAACTGTTGAGAACACTAAATGTATAACCTGAGCTGCTGGTGGCAGTGCAAAGTTAGCTAATAATAATCCACTTGCAATTTGTACCATCAGCACCAATACAATTGAATTACCTAATTTCAATTCTGTTGCCTTACCTCCAAATTTATTCATTACGAACTGGTAAATGAATGCATTCAGTACGACTACAAAAATTGCAAGATCACGGTGATAAGAGAAGATATCTCCTATTTTCCCAATCCAGGTATGTCTTTCCTGATATAACAGGTTTTTTGAAATCTCATCAATAGCTTCCCTTACTTCTGTTCCTAAAACAATTTGCAGTACACTCAGGAACAAAGAAACCAGAATCAATACTTTTAACCAGAATACTTTAGAAATAACAACTGTCGGTTCTTTATGCAGTGATTGTGCGTAATAATAGGTATAAACCAGGATGGCGAGCATAACCAGAGCGAGCAGCATATGAACAGTCACAACCCAGGCCAGTAAATTGGTCGAAACCACAATTGATCCCAGCCAGGCCTGAAAAACTACCATAAAAAGATTCAGTATACTTAAAACTATAATCCTTTTAGCTTTACTCTTATACGTAAATGAAAGAACGGCAACTGCAATTAATAAAATTCCTGTAGCTGCTCCGGTAAGGCGGTTAATATATTCAGTCCAGGTTTTTGCTGCATTAAATGATTCCGGAACTGTTATACTTTGATCGTGACGGATACTATCTGCCACATCCTTTTTACCCATTTTATCAAGCATCAGCGCAAAACGCTCATTCTTTTTAACCCGGCCTGCTACGTATTTTTCTTTATAGTCTTTCGGAAGCTGATCTACAGATGTTGGTGGAACATATTGGTCAAAACATTTTGGCCAGTCCGGACAACCCATACCTGAACCCGTACTCCGTACTACTGCACCAGCTAAGATGAGTACTAACGTCACTATTAAAGTAATCAGGTTTAACCGGATAAATCTCTTTTCAGATTTAGGAACCATTGGTTTGATTTTAAAAAAAATGAGGTTATCGTTCTAAGTAGATACTCAAGCAGATAACCTCATCGTATAATTTTAATAAAGGAGATTAATCCAGTATTGCTTTTTCTTTTGCTTGTTTTTCTTCCCACTCTCTCTGGATGCGTTCAGATTCTGCATTTCCTTCAAAGTCATGCGGCATGTTTGAGCTCATTGTTTGAGAATAAGGAACAGTTTGAGGAATGAAATCTGCTTCAGAACCTGGCTTACTGTAATCATATGGCCAACGGTATACTGTAGGGATTTCTCCTGGCCAGTTACCATGGATATGCTCAACAGGTGTAGTCCATTCTAAAGTATTAGATTCCCAAGGATTCTGTGTTGCTTTTTTACCTTTGAAAATTGAGTAGAAGAAGTTGAACAGGAATGCAATCTGTGCTAATGCTGCAACGATAGCTGCCCAGGTAACAAAGATATTTACAGTAACCCATTTCTGCATGAATTCAAATTCAGTGAAAGCATAGTAACGACGTGGTACACCATCTAAACCTAAGAAGTGTAATGGGAAGAATACTAAATAAGCACAGATAAATGTAACCCAGAAGTGAAGGTATCCTAATTTCTCGTTTAACATTCTTCCGAACATTTTTGGATACCAGTGATAAACACCGGCAAGCATACCAAAGATCGCAGCAGACCCCATTACCAGGTGAAAGTGAGCAACTACGAAGTAAGTATCGTGAAGGTTAATATCCAGAGAAGCATTACCTAAGAAGATACCAGTTAAACCACCTGAGATAAAAAATGAAACCATACCAATAGCACATAACATTGCAGGGGTGAACCTGATATTACCGCGCCATAATGTAGCCAGGTAGTTGAAAGTTTTTACTGCTGAAGGAACAGCGATAATCAGGGTCGTGATCATAAATACACCACCCAATAATGGATTCATTCCCGTCACAAACATATGGTGACCCCATACAATGAAGGAAAGGATAGTAATACCAATTAATGAATAAACCATCGCATGGTAACCAAAGATTGGTTTTCTTGAATTTACCGAAATTACCTCCGAAGAGATACCTAAAGCCGGCATAATTACAATATATACCTCAGGGTGACCAAGGAACCAGAATAAATGCTGCCATAAGATTGGAGAACCACCTTCATTAGGTAATACCTGAGTACCCATAACGATATCAGATAAATAAAAACTTGTACCGAAACTACGGTCAAAAATCAATAATACAACACCCGCTACTAAAACAGGGAATGATAAAATACCCAGGATAGCTGTTAATAAGAAAGCCCAGATAGTTAAAGGCATTTTCCAAAGATCCATACCTTTAGTACGCATGTTTAATACAGTACTTACATAGTTGATACCACCCATTAACTGAGAAGCTACAAAAAGAACCATACTGATTAACCACAATGTCATCCCTAAACCAGAACCTGAAATAGCTTTCGGAAGAGCAGATAATGGAGGATATACTGTCCAGCCCGCACTTGCCGGTCCAGTCTCAATAAAGAATGAACTCATCATCACGATACAGGCGATAAAGAATAACCAGTATGAAAGCATGTTCATAAATGGTGATGCCATATCCCGTACCCCGAGCTGAAGCGGAATCAGTAAATTACTAAACGTACCGCTCAATCCTGCGGTCAGTACAAAGAATACCATGATGGTACCGTGTATCGTTACCAGAGCAAGATAAAAATCAGGTTTGATCCTTCCTCCTTCTGCCCATCTTCCTAAAAATGTTTCAAGGATAGGGAAACTTTTATCCGGCCATGCCAGTTGCAGACGAAATAAGATAGACAATCCCATCGCAATAACAGCCATCACAATACCAGTTATTAAAAACTGTTTTGCGATCATTTTGTGATCCTGGCTAAAAATGTATTTGCTTATGAAAGATTGTTCGTGATGCCCATGATCGTGACCGTCATGGTGATCGTTGTTATGTGTATCGTGTAATGTTATAGTTGACATAATGCGCTATTCCAGTATAATTATTTTTTTAAAGCCGGTTTATTCATTGCTACAGCAGGAGCACTGGTGGTCGCAGCTTTAGCTGTACTATCAGCTGGTGCCGCCGCCGTTGGTGCAGCTGCTGGTTCTGGTACGATTGGTAAGTTAAATTGCTTTCTCAAATCGTTATTGATAAACTTAGGTTGTTTAACTATCCAGGCATCATATTCAGCCTGAGAAACAACTCTAACAACCTTTTGCATATTATAGTGACCAGATCCACAGATTTTCGAGCAATAGAACAAGAATTTAAATGCTGGATCATTTACTTTAGTCTGCATATCAGCAGTAGTAATCGTTGGTGTGAATTCGAAATAAGAAGTCATACCCGGAACAGTGTTTAACTGAATCCTGAAATGCGGCATGTAAAAACTGTGTAATACATCTTTACTGGTCAGAATTAATCTTACTGGTTTGTTGACAGGAATAACCATTTCCTCAGCCATCTGATCATCAAGATTGTCCTTATCATTAAAGTCCATACCCAAACTGTTTGTTCCGGTAATCAGTTTATAGTTTTTCTTACCTACAATTTTATCAGCGCCCGGATAACGGATAGTCCATGCAAACTGCTGAGAAGTAATCTCAATGCTCAATGGCTTGTTATTAGGGTCTTCAATTTTATAGAAAATAGATCTCCAGGTAAGGAATCCCATTAATACCAATACAGTAAGCACTAATGCCGGAACAATTGTCCAGATACGCTCTAATGCATTATTGTGTGGATAGTAATAAGCTTTTCTTTTACCAGTATTCTTATAGAAATAAGAGAAAAGGAATAATACAAGGTGTGTTCCGATAAATACGATAGTTGTCAGGATCAGTGTGATATTAAACATCTGGTCAATCTTCTTACCGTGTTCTGAAGCAGCATCAGGAAGGATCATGTTACCATGAACTGTATATTCAAAGTAAACACCATACAATCCGACGATTAAGAAAATCACGAAAAGAACACCATTTACTGTATTCCAGTTGATGCCGGCAGGTTTATCCTGAGCTTCACGTGTCAATTCATATACCCGCATTGCTTTACCAACTATTGCTATAAATAAGCAAAGCAGTAAAAATAACAGGGTATAAAATGCTGCCGACTTATAGATCGGGAACATATCAATAGGTTTTTTCGCAGCCGTAGCGGCAGCACCGGCGGCAGCTTCTTGTGCAAATGCGCTCGTATTTGCAAACACAGTAAGAATTACTGCCAGGGCCGCTATTGTCTTATTGCTTATATATTTTCTTAAACTCATTTTCTTAAAAGTAGTACGATGTACTTCTACTATAAATTAATGTATATACTCTCTAACCAGTTACTACAAATGGTGATTCAGACTTTCTTGTAAGAAAGGGTGATTCTTTGCAATTAAAGGTTTCTTACTTAATGAAGATAATACTGTAAAGGTAAACAAGCCTACAAAACCGATTGCTGTACCTATTTCAATAATACCAAAACCATTATGTGATTCTACAGTTCCAGGCATAATCATTTGATAATAATCTACCCAGTGACCGCATAATACAATTATACAAACACCAAGCATGATATTTTCCTGTCTTTTATTGTCACGGTCCATCAATAACAGAACCGGAGCAAGGAAGTTCATCACTAAATTTAAAAAGAACCAGAACTTGTAAAACTCAAATCGTTTGTAAAAATACACAGTTTCTTCCGGCATGTTGGCATAATAGATCAACATAAATTGCGCAAACCATACATAAGTCCAGAAAATTGAGAACCCGAAGATGAATTGACCTAAGTTATGCAGGTGACTATTGTTAACCCACTGCATATAACCTGCTTTTCTCAACAGAATGATAATCACAGCTATAGTAGCTAAACTGCTCACCCACATTGCTGCGAAGTTGTACCATCCAAACATAGTTGAGAACCAGTGTGCCTCTAAAGACATCACCGTATCAAATGCAAAGATTGGCGTAGTAAAGCCGTAGATAACTAAAAATATACAAGAGTATTTAAAACTTTTCGTGTATGAATTTAATCCGCCTTCCAAATCTTCGTTAGTAGATAACTTAGAAAGTAAAAGAGCGAAAAAAGAATAGATACTTAAAAATACAACCTGACGTCCCAAAAAGAAAGGTACATTTAAAAAAGCTGATTTTCCGTCGATTAATTTATCATAGTTTTCAGAAGACGGATCAGTTAAGCCCGGTGCATTCCAGTGATGATAAAGATTATGTGTGTATAGTCCAAGACCAATAACAGCGATCAGGATTACTACTGCGATAGGCAATGTTTTTGCCATAGCCTGAGGCACACGTAAGATTGATGCAGACCATCCTGCCTGCGCTACAAACTGAACAGCTAAAAAGAATGCACCCGACATACATACACAGGCGAAGTAATAGGCCATAAGTAACAGGTTGGCAAAAGTCCGCTCATGAAGTCCATGATCAGAAAAACCATAAGCTATACTTGCGATACCAATAACGATCGCCGCTATGCTTAAAGTTTTAGCTTTTCCTGTAAACTCAAACTGCTCATTGAAATTATAATTGTGAGTTCCCATTTATATCTGCTTTTCTATTGTATTTTTTGTAATTGTTGAACATACATCACAACTTTCCATCTTTGATCTGGAGTAAGCTGAGAGGCATGTGACCCCATGTTATTTAACCCGTACATGATAGTGTGATAGATTTTACCTTCCGATAAATCTTTCATCAGGCCACCACGTGATGACGCTGCATCACCATGATAAGCTGGCACACCTGTAAATTTCTCAATTTGAACAAGGTGTCCTTTACCATCTCCTTTTTCACCGTGACAAGGTCCGCAGAATACAGTAAAGTAATGTTTACCTGACAGTAAGTTCTGTGGTGTCTTAGCTAAAGGGTTATGTAAGTTTAAACCTGCCGCTTCGTAACCTTCTTTGGTATTTGCATACTCATACTTTACAAAACCTACAGGACTTGTATTTGCAGGAGGTGTTTGTGCAGTTTGTCCGTTCGCAAAGTTTTTGTTCGGCTGGTCAGGATCATAAGCAATATGATCATACATATTCCTCGCATATTCCAGACCTGGATTATTCTTATTCCTGCAAGACGAAAGTGTTGTAACAGCCAGGGCAAGAACAACAAATGAGGCTGCAACTATTTTATTCTTATTCATAGCTAATATACTTCCTTTCATTGTGCTTAACTTCTATAGCACCAGCTTCTTTTAATAATCCGTCAATTTTACTGTGATCTCCATTTTCCTGAGCATCAACAGCTATAATAAATCTATCATCTGTGGCTCTTAAATCCATTACTCTAGGTGCTCTTCCCGGGAAAAGGTGAGTAGATGCATAATAAGATCCTACTAATCCGAATGCACAGAATAAAATAGTTACCTCAAACATAATCGGAATAAAATCCGGTAATGCGAAAGCCGGTTTACCACCAATATTATGTCTCCAGTCTACTACCGAGGTAAGATAGATCAGCGCAAATGCCGATACCGTTCCTGTTATCCCGCAGAAAAATGCAAGGATATCCAATCTTGATCTTTTAATTCCTAGTTTGGCTTCGATGCCGTGGATAGGCATAGGCGTATAAACATCATGGATCTTAATGTTGTTCTCCTGTAACTTTTCGATGCCATGCATCATTTCGTCCGGATCGCCAAAACTGCCTAAAATATATTTGATATTACTCATTGTTATATTTTTGCGTATTCTTCTTGTTTAACACTATCAAATTTCTCTAAAGACTCCACGTATTCTTTCACGTAAGTCTTGTCCAAATGACCTTCTTTAATCTGTGCAAGTTTAGCTTGCTCACTTGATGTTTTAAGTAATAGTTTTACCTCAGCAATTGCAATTGAAGGCAGAACTCTTAAGAACAACAGGAATAAAGTAAAGAATACTCCGATTGAACCTACAAAGACACTTACATCTACCCATGTAGGATAGAACATCGCCCAACTTGATGGAAGGTAATCACGGTGTAATGAAGTAACGATAATTACGAAACGCTCAAACCACATACCGATGTTTACCACGATAGATAAGATCCATGTTGCAGGGATGCTCAAACGGATTTTCTTGAACCACAGTAACTGTGGAGAAATTACGTTACAAGTCATCATCATCCAGTATGCCCACCAGTATGGACCAGTTGAACGGTTGATGAATGCATATGCTTCATATTCTGAACCTGAATACCAGGCGATAAAAAACTCAGTGATGTAAGCCACACCTACAATAGATCCTGTAAGAATGATGATTTTGTTCATCGATTCAATGTGGAACATGGTGATGTAGTTTTCAAGACCCAATACTTTACGGGCAACCAGTAATAAGGTTAACACCATGGCGAAACCAGAGAAGATCGCACCAGCCACAAAGTATGGAGGGAAAATTGTCGTGTGCCATCCCGGAATAACCGAGGTAGCAAAATCCATTGATACAATCGTGTGTACCGAAAGTACCAGTGGTGTAGAGATACCGGCAAGGATCAGAGACACAGTCTCAAAACGCTGCCATGTTTTAACGTTACCACTCCATCCGAAAGAAAAGATAGAATAAATTCTGCGGCGCATACCTGTTGCACGGTCACGGATAGTAGCGATATCTGGTAATAAACCTGTATACCAGAATAATAAGGATACAGAGAAGTAAGTGGAGATCGCAAACATATCCCAAACCAGTGGTGAGTTAAAGTTTACCCAAAGTGAACCGAACTGATTCGGTAAAGGTAATACCCAGTAAGCTAACCATGGTCTTCCCATGTGGGATACAACATACGTTGCGGCACAGATAACGGCGAAAATTGTCATCGCCTCTGCCGACCTGTTAATGGAGTTACGCCAGTTTTGACGGAAGAGTAATAATACCGCTGAAATCAGTGTTCCTGCGTGACCAATACCTACCCACCATACGAAACCGGTGATATCCCATGCCCATCCTACAGTTTTGTTCAGACCCCATGATCCGATACCGTTCCAGAAAGTATAACTTACTGCAACTAACCATAAGGTTGCTCCCATAAGGGAAACTATAAAACCTATCCACCAGGCCCTGTTGGGCTTATTCTCAACTGGCATTAAGATATCATCCGTAATTTTTGCATACGTGATATCATTGCCGGTGATTAGTGGTTCTCTTAATATTGATTCGTTATGTCCTGACATAATGTGTTTTCTTTAATATCAGCTTACGCTTGTACTGTTGGTAATGAATCTGTGTTTCTAATTTTTGTCATGTAACCTATTCCTGGCTGAGTATTTACCTCTTCCAGTACATAGTAAATACGCTCACTGCGTAATGCTTTCGATACTTCTGATTCCGGATCGTTTCCATCACCAAATATAATTGCATTTGCTGAACAAGCTTCCTGACATGCCATTTTGATATCTCCATCTTTCAACGGGCGTTTCGCAATCTTAGCTGATAACTTACCAGCCTGAATACGTTGGATACACATTGAGCATTTTTCCATAACCCCTCTTGAACGGGTAGTCACATCCGGGTTAAGAACCAGTTGAGTGAACTCATTGTTCAGGTAGTTATCAAAACGTGAATCATTCCAGTAGTTAAACCAGTTGAAACGACGTACTTTATACGGGCAGTTATTTGCACAGTAACGTGTACCTACACAACGGTTATAAGCCATGTGGTTCAGACCATCCGAAGAGTGGGTCGTTGCCAATACAGGACAAACAGTTTCACAAGGAGCGTGATCACAGTGCTGACATAGCATCGGCTGATGAACAACTGATACACGGTCAAGATTTTCCATGTGTGCAATTTCTTTTTCCTCAGAAACGCTTTTATCGCCTTCTTCAAAGCTATAGTAACGATCAATACGGATCCAGTGCATCTCTCTGCGTCTGCGAACCTCATCGCGTCCAACAACAGGGATGTTATTTTCTACATTACAAGCAACAATACAAGAACCACAACCAGTACAAGCATTCAGATCGATTGCCATTACCCAGTTATTACCTGGTTTTTCGTATTTATCCCATAAATCGTAAGTTTTATGTTCACTGTCATGCTTACCAGTACCCGCAGAAGGGTTTTTCACATATTCCTTGAAAGTAGCTTCACGGATAATGTTTCTTCCTTCAAAAGAGTGGTGAGTCTGCGTTTGCGCAAGCTCGTTGGTTGCACCTGTTTTAGTGATCGTGATCGTATTTGCATACTGTAACGTTCCATTGCTGAAAGTTACAAATGGATAAGCATTCTGACCTACGTTATCACCAGCTTTACCCACCTTAGTACGTCCATAACCCAAAGCTATAGAAGCAGTACCCTGTGCTTGTCCTGGCTGAACCAGAACTGGTAAAGTGATTGTATATCCATTGCTTCCTTTTACGTCAACAACATCAAATTCTTTGATTCCCAATGACTCAGCGAACTTAGGCGCAAGAGCAATGTAGTTATCCCAGGTTACTTTAGAAACCGGGTCAGGTAATTCCTGTAAAAATGCGTTGTTGGCATGTTTACCATCGCGCATCGCTACACTTTCATAAACCTGAAGCTCAATATCCTTAGCTAAAGCAGCACTGCTTTTCACTACCGAAGGCGCAACAGCTGCAAGAGAAAGGCTGAAACTATAAGTTCCTGCTGTTTTAGGTGCTGAAGCAAATACTCCAGTCTCTAATACATCATTCCATGATTTACCAAAAGCCGGAAGTATATTTTTCTCCCAGTTATTACGTACATACTGGTAGTATTCTTTAACAGGTGCATTAGACCAGATCAGTAAACTTTCTTCAGCCTGACGTGAATTGAATACCGGGTTGATTGTTGGCTGAACGATAGAATAATATCCTTCGTAGCTATTTGCATCACCCCATGCTTCTAAATAATTCTGATTGGTTGCAATCACATCACATAAAGTAGAAGTCTCATCCTTACGGTCTGAGAAAGAAACTTTCAATGGAACTTGCTTTAATCCATCAATGAATGATTTAGTATTCACTACATCATAAGCAGGATTGTTATCTAAGAAGAATACAGCAGCAACTT
The DNA here is from genome assembly GCF_040822065.1 of Pedobacter sp. WC2423. NCBI lineage: Bacteria > Pseudomonadati > Bacteroidota > Sphingobacteriia > Sphingobacteriales > Sphingobacteriaceae > Pedobacter > Pedobacter sp. WC2423. The sequence goes on along the minus strand of NZ_CP162005.1, from coordinate 4,383,562 downwards.
CGCCTCTGTTCATCTCATTTAAGAATTCTGCGAATTCAGCGTCATTACCAGCATAACGTTTGTTTGGATTATCCAAATCGATAGTCGTACCATAACTGCCGATAGCAGAGTTGATCGCGTTAACCAGGATTTGAGTTGAAACATCGTTAGAACCACATACCACCAATGCTTTTCCTTTTTGCTGAACTAATTCTTTAGCAATCAGTTTAATTGCTTTTTCAGCAGTACCATTTTTAGGTAAAGAGCCACCGGCTAAATTGCCACCAGTGATTGCATTATATAAGGTAATCAGTGCAGGACCCTGCTCTGATAATTTAACCGGTATACGTGTATCAGCATTGGTACCTGTCAAACTCATCCCAGCTTCGAACTGGAAGTGACGTGACATTTTACCTTTTGCCAATGATTTGTGGTTTCTGTTAGCCACATACTGAGAAGTAAATTCTTCTCCGCTGATCCATGTTCCTAAAAAGTCAGCAGCAAAACTCACGATTAAGTCAGCTTTGTCGAAGTTATATTTAGGAATTACAGCTTTACCAAAGCTATTCTCATTCGCTTTGATGATACCAGTATAAGATACGGCATCGTACTGTACATGTTTAGTTGCAGGATAAGCAGCTATAAAGTCTGCAACTACTGCTTTAGTAGAAGGACTGTTTACAGATGAAGAAACGATGCGGATTTTTTTGCCCGAAGCTTTTGCTTTTGCCAGCTCTGCAGCTACAAATGCATCAACCTTTGCCCAGGTAGTCTCATCATTCTTTAATACAGGTGCTTTAAGTTTCGAAACATCGTACAGATCTAATACAGAAGCCTGAGCCTGTGCATCAGTCCCGCAATTGAACTCACCCGCATTTGGGTTTGGCTCAATCTTGATCGGTCTGCCCTCTCTGGTTTTCACCAGGATGCTCTGACCATTATAACTTGACACATAGTAATTCGGGATACCCGGGATTACTTCTTCAGGTTTAATCAGGTAAGGTATTGATTTGTGAATCGGAGCAGGCTGACAAGCGGCAAGTGTTACCGCACCAAGACCAAAGCCTAAGGCTTTTAAAAAGTCACGGCGAGGAGTTACTGTACTTAATCCTGCTTCATTTAAAACATCTTCTATTGGAAGCGGCTCCGCAAATTCGTTTCTGTTGTTTTCAACAAAATCGGAGGTCTTGTTAAATTCCTCTAAGCCTTTCCAGTATTTTTTATTGCTTTCCATTTAAGCTATATTACTGTTTATCGAACGTTCTTTTTACTAAACTCTATTAATAGTGACATTTACCGCACTCAATTCCGCCTAATGCTGCCGGCGTAATTTTCTCACCTTTTTTGATTTTCTCATGAGCCTCAATAATTTTGGTGTAGAATGCGTTGTCTTTAACTTCTAACTTGGTGTCTTTATGACAGTTGATACACCATTTCATGGTTAGAGGAGAATACTGATAGATCTCTTCCATTGTATTCACTGGTCCGTGACAAGCAAAACAAACTGGTTCGTTTGGTTTCAAACCTTTTTCTTTGCGGATAGCTTCTTCAGCTACAACAACGTGTTGTGAGTGATTGAAGTAAGCGAAATCAGGAAGGTTGTGAACACGTACCCACTCAATTGGTTTTTCTTTAGACTTGTCATAAGTCATTTTATCTGCATCGTAACCTAATGCATTGTAAATTTTTTGAATCTCAGGAGAGATGTTTCCATCATGGCTGTCTCTGGCCTGAACCTGTTTGTGACAGTTCATACAAACGTTAAGCGAAGGTATGGTTGCATTTTTAGATTCGAATGCACCAGCGTGACAGTACTGACAATCAATCTGGTTTACACCAGCATGTAACTCGTGAGAGAATTTAATTGGTTGTGTTGGCTGGTAACCAGTAGAAACACCAGTGTTCCACATGCCCATCCATCCAAATGAACCTAAACTTATCACTAAGCACAGGATCACGAAGAAAACAAACTTTTTGTTTTTGAATAAAGAGCCAATGCCAGCTAACATCGACGTTTTTTCTTCGTCTTCTTCGATTTCTACACCTTGTTTTTTCAGGATCAGGCGTTCAAGCATTTTGATTGCTCTTGCCAGGATCACTAATACAATGATAGAAATCAGGATTACTGCAATTACCCCTACGATAGAGAAGTTTGAAACTTCATCAGAACCAGTAGCCGCACCAGCAACTTCTGCTTTCTTAGGCTCACCTGCTTTTACGTAAGCAAGGATGCTTTTAATCTGCTCAGGCGTTAAGGATGGAAACGCTGTCATGTCGGCATTCGGATTGTACTTCGAAGCCTCTACAGCCTCTTTGTCTCCCGATGCGATAAATGCCGGAGCATTGTTGATCCATTTTAACAAAAACGCCTCGCTCTTTGTAGGTACAATCGTTTGTAATGCCGGGCCGATCAAATCGCGGTCCAGTGCATGACATGAAGTACATTTTTCCTTGAAGATTTTTCTACCTTCTACTGCGTCTTGTGCTTGCGTACCAGAAACGATTAAAACAGATAGAGCCGTAAACATAAATGCCGACTTCCAAACTCTTCTAATGATCAATGAGATATTCCTCATAATGAGTATTTTATGCTTTATTTTAAAAAACTGTAATGAACGTATTGATGTTTAAACTCTTGTTCTTCACCAAAACGTCCACAAAAGTAAAATTTATTAAGTTACCAATGACAAAGAAATGACAGTAAATACAATTTATAATCATTCTAAACTTTTAGTTTTTGTGGCTTTAAACGAAGAAAATCAGCAAATTTTTCTATTTGCTGATTTTCAGTACTACACAAATCCCAAACAGGATTTGGAATTATAATTTACATTTTTAATATCCAGGCAAAAATCAATGGGGCTACAATAGTTGCATCAGACTCTACAATGAACTTAGGCGTATCGATATCCAGCTTGCCCCAGGTAATCTTTTCGTTCGGTACAGCACCAGAATACGATCCGTAAGAAGTAGTAGAATCAGAGATCTGGCAGAAGTAAGTCCAGAAAGGAATATTCTCCATTTCCATATCCTGATATAACATAGGGACTACACAGATCGGGAAGTCTCCGGCAATACCACCACCAATCTGGAAGAAGCCGATACCTTTTCCGCCGCTGTTTTTAATATACCAGTCTGCAAGGTAACCCATATACTCAATTCCACTTTTTACTGTAGAAGCTTGTAATTCATTTTTCATTACATAAGAAGCGAAGATATTTCCCATGGTTGAATCTTCCCATCCCGGAACTACAATCGGCAGATTTTTTTCTGCAGCTGCAAGCATCCATGAATTTTTAGGGTCAATTTCATAATATTGCTCAAGCACACCGCTCAATAACATTTTGTACATATACTCATGCGGGAAATAACGCTCACCTGCTTGCTCAGCATTTGTCCAGATTTCCTGAATATGCTTTTGTAAACGTCTGAAAGCTTCTTCTTCAGGAATACAAGTATCAGTTACACGGTTATAATGGTTTTCTAATAAATCCCACTCGTCCTGAGGAGTTAAATCACGGTAGTTAGGTACACGTTTATAATGTGAATGGGCAACAAGGTTCATAATATCCTCTTCCAGATTCGCACCTGTACATGAAATTATAGAAACTTTATCCTGACGGATCATCTCTGCTAATGAAATTCCCAGTTCAGCAGTACTCATTGCACCAGCCAGGGTAATCATCATTTTACCACCTTCATCTAAATGCGTTTCATAGCCTTTAGCTGCATCCATCATTGCTGCTGCATTGAAATGGAGGTAATGCCCTTCCATGAATTTTGATATTGGTCCTCTTGTTACGCTCATTTTAATTAAGATTATTCTGTTTTGTATAAACCGCCGCAAAAATAAGGAAATATTCGTTAAAAACGACTCCCGCTTTAATAGCAGATTATCAAGGAATCAACACTTTTATTTAGAATAACTATAAATAATGTATTATGTTTGAACTATTCCAATAAAGCCGCTCTCTATTATGCTTAATTGTTAAACTCAAAAATGTAATCCTATGTGCAAAACAATAGTTTTAAGTTCAGGAAAAGACACTGCAATATCTCATTGTCCATGCTGTGATGTATTTTATATCTGGCACAATAATCTCTTATTAAACTTCACCCATAATGATTTTTTAAACTTTAAAGACACCATTCAGAACTTCTCTTTCTCAGAAACCAGTCTGCCCTTTCCAGACAAAAAGGAGAGAATATTATTACGTACCCCCAACCAGGACATCAGCTTTGCATTTACAAACGATGAACTGGATGCTTTCCGGTCTATGCTGAACGAAGCCATGTTTATGAAAGAAGTTTATACCCTGATGGGGACAGAACCCGGCACAAACCAATAGCGATAAATAAAGCCAAGCCTGATTTTACTCATAAATTGCTTACTTTAGCGCCTTTATTTTATACAATATAACTACGCGCAGCCCCCTCTAATGAGAAAATTTTTGCTTTGCACCACCCTACTGCTCTCAACGCTTCATGGATCTGGACAAATGAAACTGATCAAACGTATGTTATCAGAAGATGTAGATACAACCCGCAAAGCGAGTTTTATGCCACTTCCTCTGCTAAGATATGCTCAGGAAACGGGATTAGAATTTGGCTTTGGCGGTCTTTATTCCACCTATATGGACCGGAAAGATACCTTAAACCGTAGTTCTAATTTTTCAACCGTACTCTCCTTTTCTACTGAAAAACAATATAATGTAAGTCTGAAAGGAGATGTATGGACTAAACACAACGCCTTTCACCTGATCAGTGAACTCAGGTTCAGAAGTATGCCCTTTGACTTTTACGGAATTGGTAACCAAACACTGGAAGCCAATAAAGACAGGCTTGTACAACGTCAGATAAGAGCCTTCTTTGACGTAGAAAAAAACATTCTTCCCTACTTCTATACAGGAGTATCACTGGGCTTCGAGAACTTCAGTTTTAAGGATAAAGAACCAGGAGGTATTTACGAAACAGATCCGGCAGTACTTGGCAAAAACGGAGGATCAGTAGTTTACCTGGGCGTATCTCAAACTTACGATACCAGGAATTCAAACAACTACCCTACCAAAGGATTTTTCGGAAGAGTATCCTATCAATATGCCCCGGATATTTTTGGAGGAAATGATTTTACAGGCAGCCAGATCAAAGTTGTTGTCCGTAATTTCTGGTCACTTTCCAGGAAATTTGTATTGGGCGTAAATGGAATCTATCATACCGTACAAAGCAATAATACCCCATTTTATCTTTTACCACAACTGGGTAATGACGAAATGATGCGTGGCTATTATTCAGGCCGTTACAGAGATGAAAACTTACTGGCCGCACAAACAGAATTACGCTACCGTTACAATAACCGCTTCGGCTTAGTTGCATTTGGTGGTGGCGGACGCGTTTTTGCGAACGGAGATTTCTCCCTTAAACAATTTAAGCCATCTGTCGGAGCCGGTTTAAGATACTTCTACGACCCGGCTAAAGGCCTGAGTGTAAGAGCAGACTATGCAGTTGGAGAGAAAAGACCTAATGAAGCCAGACAATCAGGATTTTACCTGAGCCTGGCAGAAGCATTTTAAAACTTAATCTTAAAATGTTCCTTTTTCTGGCCTTTTTTGAAGTAAACCAGCCCGATCCAGAACAAATCTACCGTTACCGTTACGTCCGGATGATTCTTAATTTCTTCCCAGGCTTCCTTCATTCCTTTACTCCAGTAAATATCATCGAAGATGAGCAATGAATCCTCATGCACCTTTGGCAAGCACCATTTGAAGTAATTTATCGTCGCATCTTTCCGGTGGTTACCATCTATATAAACAAAATCCAGCTTTGGAGCCTGATCAATTACAACCGGCAGTAACACATCAAAATTCCCAACCTGTAACTCTATATTATCCAGCTCAAGATCCTGAAAGTTCTCATAAGCCTTTTTGGCAGTTTCCGGACATCCCTCAATCGTGATAATATCTGAATCAGGACAAGCTTTCGATAAATAAGCTGTTGTAATCCCCAGGCAAGTACCCAGTTCAATTAAATTAGCAGGCTTACTATTTTTTGCCAGGCGATAAATCAATTGAGCTAACCTGGGAGACTTTAAAGCGTTTTTAGCGATTTCCTTTACCTTTTTTGTGCGGTTTTTGTTCAAATGAGAACCAGCACCAAGATCAGTAACCGTGATTAAAGCATCGTCATTTAAAAGTTTTTTTCTTTGTTCCTCAATACCTTTGTATTCAGTTTTGGAGTTAAAATCGTAAATTACCTCATCTACCAAATGATAGACAAAAGGTGAATGAGTGCCATGTCTGCTTTTAGAGGTTAATCGATGTTTCAGATAATCGCTGATAAATTGAAATGCCATAACTGCAAAAATAGGTAAACGATTATTCTAATTGGTATTCTTTAATGGAAAATAGTACAGAAATAAAAGCGCTGGTAAAATTACTCGATGATACTGACCAGGAAGTCTTTGAACAAGTAGCCAAACGTCTCCTTGAACATGGGACTTCAGTCATTCATTTTCTGGAAACAGAATGGGAGAAATCCCTGGATACACTCTTGCAGGAAAGAATAGAAAACATCGTCCATCAGATTCAGTTTAACACCGTCAAAGAAGATCTTAATCTTTGGTATCAGAGCGGTGCGTTCGATCTTTTACAAGGCGCCTTAGTCATCAACCGTTATCAATATCCTGACCTTGATGAACAAAAAGTAATCAACCAGATTGAAGAACTTAAAAGAGAAATCTGGACTAACCTGCAATACGAAATGAGTTCCGTAGAGAAAATAAAACTCATTAACCATATCTTTTATAACATTCACGGCTTCAAAGGGAATACTAAAAACCACCACGACCCGCAGAATTCTTACATTAACCAGGTACTCGATACAAAAAAAGGGAACCAGATTTCACTGGCTATTATTTATGCCACTATCGCACAAAAACTGGATATCCCCGTTTATGGTGTCAATCTGCCGCAGCACTTTATACTTGGTTATATTGATGAAAGCAAAAGAGAAGAAAACGAATTTGGTGTACTGTTTTATATCAATGCCTTTAACAAAGGAGCTATTTTCGGTAAGCATGATGTAGACCAGTTTTTACGTCAATTGAACCTGCAGCAGCTGCCAGGCTTTTATGCTCCATGCAGTAACGTGGAAATTATCCGCAGGATTATCCGTAACCTGATCTCAGCTTATGAAAATCTCGGTAATCCGGAAAAAGTGGAAGAATTGAAAGAATTACAGGATATTCTGCTTAAAAGCGAGCTTTAGTTTGCCGTTAAAAGCTGATTAGCCAGCAGCCATTCCTGCAAACGAAGAAACCAGTCATCAGAAGTCTTCTTATTATGCATTCCGTACCCATGCCCTCCCGCCTGGTAAAGATGCGTTTCCACAGAAACCTTATTTTTCACCATAGCCTGGTTAAACAAAATCGTATTCTCCACCGGAACAGTATCATCATCATTCGCATGAACCAGAAAAGTTATTGGCGTCTGCGAATTTACATGCAGTTCATTAGAAAAATATTCCTTTTGTGCCTGCGTTGCATTCGGGCCAATCAGGTTTTTAACAGAGCCCGTATGTGCTGAGGCTGTAAAACTGATGACCGGATAAATCAGCACGGCAAAATCAGGCCGCAAACTCAACCCTTCAGGATTCTTGATTTTAAGATCTCCATAATGAACCGCAAGCGAGGCTGCAAGATGTCCACCAGCAGAAAATCCCATAATCCCGACTTTCGAAGGATTAATATGCCATGCCGCTGCATTTTTACGAACCAGGTAAATTGCCTGCTGGGCATCCTGTAAAGGGCCGGAAGACTGATCAACCATAATCGTGTCACTCGGCAGGCGATATTTCAATACAAACGCTGTTACACCCTGTGCAGCAAAACGTCGTGCTACTTCCTCTCCTTCATGGTCAGTCGCCAGAAAAGCATACCCACCACCCGGACAAATAATTACAGCTGTTCCATTTGCTTTCTGCGGATCAGCAGCATAAAGACTGAGCGAAGGATCACTCACCTTGCTCAGTCCAAAAACTTTACCATTAATAATGGTTTCTTTTTGCTTATAAGCAGCAGGAACCGCTTTTGCCCCTGGTATTTTTCCCGGGTACAGCTTCATCACTTCCTGAGCCTGTATACCACTTCCTGCCAATATTCCCATAACTAAAAGTAACCACCATTTTTTATCCATTAGAATTCCATTAAATATGCTTTCAGAAAATCATTCAGCTCCCCGTCAAGGACAGCCTGTGCATTAGAAGTTTCATAATTTGTTCTCAGATCTTTCACCAGTTTATACGGATGTAAAACGTAGTTCCTGATTTGCGAGCCCCATTCAATCTTCATTTTCGAACCTTCAATAGCCGCAGATGCAATCATCCTTTCGCGCATAACAGCTTCATATAACTGCGACTTCAGCAGTCTTAATGCATTCTCTTTGTTCTGTAATTGAGAACGCGATTCCTGGTTTTTAATTACAATACCAGAAGGTTTATGATACAAACGTACCGCAGTTTCCACTTTATTTACATTTTGTCCACCCGCTCCACCAGAACGGAAAGTCTCAAATTCAATATCCGCATCCTTGATTTCAATCTCGATCGTATCATCCACTAATGGATAAACATATACCGAAGCAAATGAAGTATGCCGGCGTGCGTTGGAATCAAAAGGTGAAATACGTACCAGACGGTGCACACCATTTTCCCCCTTCAGATAGCCATAAGAAAAATCTCCCGCAAACTGTAAAGTAACCGTTTTTACACCAGTGACCTCTCCAGGCTGAAAATCCTGCTCAGTTACCTTGTAACCGTTTTTTTCGCCCCACATGATATACATCCGCATCAGCATTGCTGCCCAGTCGCAACTTTCAGTTCCACCAGCCCCGGCAGTAATTTGCATCACTGCATTCAGCTGATCTTCCTTGCTGCTCAGCATATTTTTTAATTCCAGGTCCTCAATCAGGTGCAGACACTTTTCGTACTGCTCCTCCATCTCCTCCTTGGTGGCATCTCCCGATTGCAGGAAATCAAATAAGACCTGCGTATCTTCAAACTCCGCGTTAACTTTCTGCCAGGCATCAGTCCACACTTTTTTGGAATTCATTTCTGCCAAATGCTTTTCAGCCTTTTTGGGATCATCCCAAAAATCTGTTTGTAAGGTAAGCTCCTGTTCTATATAAATAGCTTCGAGTCGGGTTTCGACGTCAAAGATGCCTCCTCAGCGACGCTACTCTGTCCCTTAAATCCTGTATTTGTTCTTTTGTCATAAGCACAAATATAACACAAAAGGCTACCTGAACAATGTTCGGATAGCCTTTTACAAAATAAGTATATATATCTAGCTAAAAAGCCCTTTAAGCTTATCTGCAAGACCACCGCCTTCAGCTCCCGGTTCACCCGCTTTACCGCCAGTAAATAAGCTGGTCAGATCTGACAACTCGAACTTTCCATCCGGCCCTGATATTTTGCTCAGTACATCTTTAATATCAAAAGAGTTATCATCAGGATCATTTGTTTTATTAATAAATTTACCGATGATACCCGGAATAACAGCAGCAGCAATCCCTTTAGCCGTATCCAGGTTAATTCCCATCCCTGCTAATTTATCAGTAAAGCCGGCTGAAGCATCCTGCGCAACAGCGCTGCCTTCAATGTTCCCACCCTTAAAAGCATCTACAAGACCACCGATATTACCAGAAGACAATTGTTGTTTTAAGGCATCAATGATAGATCCCGAAGCCGCAGAAATTGCAGCCTCATTCTGCTCATTAGGAATTTCACTATTGTTAACAATAGCATCCTGCGTACTATCTTTAACCAGTTGATTCAGATTTTCTAACATAACGGGTAGTTTTTATAGGTGAACTGATGTTTTTTTATTAAATATAATACAAATAAAAACCAGCGGCAACCACTCATTTGACTGTTAAAAGTAAAATATTTCATTTTAAAGCCCGTTTTACTATTAAATACAATCCAATCTGCCGACATTTAAACTATACATTTACAGAAACACCATTTATTTATGTTACCAACCATAAACTTTACAGAGACAGCGGCCTATAAATACCTGGCCGATCACTTCATTGACATCAATGAAAAGAACTTAAAACAACTGTTTGCAGAAGATGAAAAGCGTTTTGAGAAGTTTTCAGTGGTTTTCGAAGATATCCTGCTGGATTATTCAAAAAACAGGATCAATGATACTACCCTTGCCTTGCTGATGCAGCTTGCCAGAGAATGCAAACTGGATGAAGCCATTAAAGCGATGTTTAGCGGAGAAAAGATTAACCAGACAGAAGACAGGGCTGTTTTACATACTGCCCTGCGTAACCAAAGCAATAAACCAGTTTATGCAGACGGTATCAATGTCATGGATGATGTCAACGAAGTGCTGGCTAAAATGGAGAAATTCAGTGAGGCGATTATTTCCGGGTCATGGAAAGGTTATACAGGTAAAGCAATCACAGATGTTGTCAACATCGGTATTGGCGGGTCAGATTTAGGTCCGGTGATGGTTACTGAAGCCTTAAAAGCTTATAAGAATCATTTGAACATGCATTTTGTGTCTAATATAGATGGCACACATATCGTGGAAACCCTGAAAACTGTAGACCCTGAAACTACCCTTTTCCTTGTAGCTTCAAAAACATTCACTACACAAGAAACCATGACTAATGCGAATACAGCAAGAGAATGGTTCCTGAATAAAGGTGCAAAACAAGAAGATGTTGCTAAACACTTTGCCGCTCTTTCTACCAATGCTAAAGATGTAGCTGCATTTGGAATTGATACAGCAAATATGTTTGGTTTCTGGGACTGGGTAGGCGGAAGATATTCTTTATGGAGTGCTATTGGTATGCCTATCGCCCTAAGCGTAGGCTTTGCTAATTTCAAAGAATTGCTTGCTGGTGCACATGCAGCAGACGAACACTTTGAGCGCACCCCGTTTGAAAACAACGTACCCGTAATTCTTGCATTGATAGGGATCTGGTATATCAATTTCTTTGATGCAGAAACAGAAGCAATCCTTCCATACGACCAGTACCTGCACCGTTTTGCCGCTTATTTCCAACAAGGAGATATGGAAAGTAACGGTAAACATGTAGACCGTAACGGAAATGACGTTACTTACGAAACAGGCCCGATTATCTGGGGTGAGCCAGGAACAAATGGTCAGCACGCATTTTATCAGCTGATTCACCAGGGAACACGTATTATTCCTTGTGATTTCATCGCACCTGCGCAAAGCCTGAACCCAATCGGAGAACACCATCCAATTTTACTATCTAACTTTTTTGCACAAACAGAAGCCCTGATGAACGGTAAAACCGAAGAACAGGTAACTGCTGAACTGGAAAAAGAAGGTAAAACAGCAGAAGAAATCAAAAAGCTTGCCCCATTCAAAGTTTTTGAAGGCAACAGGCCAACGAATTCAATCTTACTGAAAAAAGTAACACCACGTAGCCTGGGAACGCTGATTGCCATTTATGAACACAAAATATTTGTTCAGGGAATTGTATGGAATATCTTCAGCTTTGACCAATGGGGCGTGGAATTAGGAAAACAACTGGCAAAAAGTATTCTTCCGGAATTGAAGAATGAGGATGCCGTTTCCTCACATGACGTTTCTACTAACGGATTAATTAACCAGTATAAAAGCTGGAGATAACCTTATTCCCAGCTGTAAACAGGAATATTCAGCTAAACGTTTTCATTTGTATATTTTGTAAATTAAACCTTCAGACGGAAAAACTATCCAAGGCATTAATTTGTTAATCAGGCGATATAAATTATAAAATAAATACAAATGGAAACGTTTAAAAATCTTTTGATAATTGTTCTGCTATTTTCCGGCTTACCCTCAAAAGCTCAGACTACTCAGGAAACTACCACAAAAATTGCAGAAGCAAAGAACTATGTATTTGTCGCGAGCAGTGCAAGTCCACTGAACGTTGCTGACATTAATAAAGTGATGAGCAGAATGCCAGGTTATACCGGCGGAGGCAATATCAACCTTACCGGATCAAATTATACCTTTACCGTAACACCAGACAGCCTTGTAGCTTATCTTCCTTACTACGGCAGATCTTTTACCCCTAAAATCGGAGACCCCAATGATAGTGGAATCAAATTCAAGTCTAAAGATTTTTCCTATAAAAGCACTCCAGCTAAAAAAGGCGGATGGTTAATCCTGATCCATCCAAAAGATGTGAAAGACAATTATAACCTGACGCTTTCGATTACAAAAACAGGTCGTGCTACACTTTCTGTTACGAGCAATAGCCAGCAGGCCATCAGCTATGAAGGAAATATTACAGAGCCGGAGCTAAAGAAGAAAAAATAGACACAAACCAAACTGTGCTGAAAGCAACTGGCTTATTTCGGCGTAACCGGAACAAGTTGTATCTGGAACAGCTTGCTAAACTTCTTTCCTGTTACAAAAAGACGTTTACCAGCAGGATCCCATGCAATACCATTTAATACGTCTGTATTGGGATACCTGTCTTTAGCAGCCAATATTCCGGTCAGATCAATATAACTCAATACAGAGCCGCTTTTAGGGTCTATCACAGCTATTTTATCTGTCTGATAAATGTTAGCGTAGATTTTACCATCTATATATTCCAGTTCGTTTAATTGAGCGACCTCTCCATTGTTATCATAAACATCTATATAACTTTCTTCCTTATAGTTGTCTTTGTTTAAAAACCAGATGCGGTTAGTTCCGTCAGATTTGATGATCCGCTGCCCATCAAAAGTAAGTCCCCAGCCCTCTCTGCTATTCTGATAAGGAAAAGTACCTAACTGTTTTAACGATTTGGCATCATAAATAAACCCAACATCTTCTTTCCAGGTCAGCAATATAATTTTATCACCAATCAGCGTAGAACCTTCCCCAAAGAATTTCTTTTCCAGATCAATCTTTGGAGACGCCTTACCCGTATGAAGATCTACCCATTTTAAAGTAGAAAAACCATACTCTCCGCTGCTTTCCAGCAAACGGCCGTTGTGATATTCTAAACCTTGTGTATAAGAACTTGTATCATGCGGAAATGTGTTGATTACTTTATAAGTGAATTCAGTTGGCTTCACTGCCGATTTCAAGACAATATTAATCGTCATTGTATCTTTTTTAGTGCCATTATCCACGACCGCAGTAATCAATTTATAACCCAGCGACAAACCATCAGTCTTGATCGTCAATGCTTCCGCATTATTTTTTGACCCTACCAGTTTGCCATCCAGCAGATAATTTACAGTACTCACCTTGCCTGCAGCAGGAACATCCAGTTGTACTTTCACTTCCTCTCCCAGTCCATAACTCTGACCTTGTTCAGGAAGTTTGAAGCTCAACGCATTACTGGCTTCTGCGCCGCTTTTACAAGAGATCACGAAAGTAATACCAGTAAGCGCACCAATCAGAAGTAATAATTTAGGTAATTTAACGGACGTATTAGTTTGGCCAAAATGCATCTTCAATATGATTAATTTTATAAAGTTGTTCATTTTCAAAAACAATTGCAACAATATCATACCGGATTTCCCCCTGGTGGTTCTTCCGGTCAATATAAATAGCGGACGCGAATTCCATTTGCTTCTCCTTTTTCCAGTCCACAAAATCTTCCGGTTCGCCGTGCCCCACAGAGCTACGGGTTTTTACCTCCACGAAAATAAGCTTACTGTCATAAAAAGCAATCAGGTCTATTTCGGCTCTCTTAAACACCCAGTTCTTCTCCAGAATGCGATAACCGAGCTGCTCTAAATAGGACGAGGCCAATTGCTCTCCCCTTCTTCCCAGTTCGTTATGCGCTGCCATTATTTGATCACAACAGAACCTAAAAATCTGGAAATTTCACGTTCCACATTTTTAATGTGTGCATACCGCTGCATCAGGATCTCCTGGTTTACAGCATCCGTTTCTACTTTTATGTCCTGTAATAAACCAAGCAGGATACGGTCAACCTTTCTCTTTTTTAAATGGAAAAGCCCGCCCAGAATAGTAGCTTTTAAATTAACAGTTTCATCCCGAACATAAATCTTATGCTTGTTATACCAGTTTTCACTCAGTGAGTAAGGAGAACTGGATAAAGTAATCGCTAAATCCGCAACATTACGGTCACTATTTTTAATGAACTGATTTGCCACCGGCAAATGTCCGTTCTCAATTTCTTCTTTGTAATTCTGAATAATCAGCTTACAAGTTTCATCCTCAAAAGTAACATCAGAAAGATTCTGCATGATAAATGAACCGATATACATGTTATCAATGTTATCCCAGCTTACCAGCTCATGTCCAAAAGCCAGCAAAAGCCTTACAATCTCATGTTCCTGCAATAAATCATCATCCAGCCGGGTCTCCGTTTCCTGAAGATCCATAGGTGCATTGTCATCAAACAGGTTATCAGGAGGGCCATCCGGATAAGGAGAATGCTGGTTTGTATTGGAAGATTTCTGTTGATATCCTTGTTGGTATCCCTGCTGCTGTCCCTGACCTTGTCCACCCTTTTTAAACTTCGCAGAACGGATTTTGTTCAGCTCAGTCATTAACATCCGTTCCTCTACCTGGAGCAAATGACTACATTCCCTGATAAATACAGAAGCTTTAATATCATCAGGTATCTTCGCGATACTTTCTACAATATCCCTGATAATGCCTGCACGTTTAATCGGGTCTGTCCCCGCTTCCTTTAACAGCGTATCCGCCTTGTAAAGAATAAAATCCTTACGGTTATTCTCTATATAAATTTTAAAAGCACCGGCTCCAACCTTGTGCATATAAGAATCCGGATCATGGCTATCAGGAAAGTTAACAACTTTCACATTCAGCCCTTCTTCCAGAATCATATCCAGCCCACGCAGCGAAGCTTTAATTCCCGCAGCATCCCCATCATATAAAATGGTTACATTCTGCGTAAAACGTCCGATCAGTCTGATCTGTTCAATCGTTAATGAAGTACCCGAAGAGGCTACCACATTTTCAATATTTGCCTGATGTACAGAAAGCACATCTGCATATCCCTCTACCAGGTAACAATTATCTAAATCGCGGATCGCTTTTTTGGCCTGAAACAACCCATAAAGCACATTCGACTTATGGTAAATATCACTCTCAGGAGAATTGACATATTTCGGGACATTCTTATCTGTTTTCAGTGTACGGCCGCCAAAACCGATCACCCTGCCCGTAAAATTATGAATCGGGAACATGACCCTGCCCCGGAAGCGGTCATAAACCTTTCCTTTCTCATTGCGGATCGCCAGACCAGTCTTTTCCAGATACTCCTCTTTATGTCCTGCCGAAGCCGCACTTAAGATCAATGCATCCCACTGATCAGGAGAATAGCCCAGCTCGAATTTCTTAATGATATCTTCCCGGAAACCGCGCTCTTTAAAATAGCTTAAACCAATTGCACGTCCCTGCTCCCCTGTCCACAGTTCATTGGCAAAATAATTTGCCGCATACAAAGACACTACATATAAACTTTCCCTTGCATTATTAGCCTCCTGAACTTCCGGGCTCTCTTCCTTCTCCTCAACCTCAATATTGTATTTCTGCGCCAGGTATTTTAAGGCCTCAGGATAAGAATACTTCTCGTGGTCCATAATAAAACGCACAGAATCTCCCCCCTTACCGCAACCAAAGCACTTATAAATACCTTTCGTTACCGATACGTGAAAAGATGGTGTTTTCTCATTATGAAAAGGGCAATTACCAATTAAGCTGGTCCCACGCTTCTTTAAAGACACAAAATCACCAACAACCTCCTCAATACGGGAGGTGTCCATGATTTTGTTAATAGTATCCTGATATATCATTCAAACAAATTACTTAACTAATGGTATCAACGCTGCAGCTAACGTTTGATTACCTTTTTCATTCAGGTGTACGCCATCAGTTGTTAAGATTCCTTTCGGGAGATCCTGCGGATTATGCTGCAAATCGTATTCCGTAAACAACTTTCTCAAATCACATAACACCAATTTATTAGTAATGGCCAGCTCTCTGATCGCTGCCGAATAGGTATCCAGCTCAGCATCCAGTTCATTGGTACCACTCTTTTTCTCTCCAATAACTGCTGGTGTACAAACGACAACCTTAGCACCATTAGTCTGAATTTTATGAATTAATGCCTGGTAGAATTTTACAAATTTATCCAGATCCGTTCCCGTATGAGAACTCTGTTTGTGCCAAACGTCATTTACACCAATATAAATAACAACCAGGTCTGGTTTTTTATTTAAAACGTCATCTTCTAAACGCAGGTAAAGATCATAAACCTTATTCCCGCCAATACCCGCTCCAATAACTTCATATGCCGGAGCATTCAGTTTTTTGCTGATCAGATCAACATAGCCTCCCGGTTGGGCACCTTGCTGGGTAATAGAATCCCCAAAGAAAATAATCTTTTTAGATTTGGCTTTCATAGCCATAAAAGTAAGTAACAAGCATCCTGTAGCCAGAAATGCCATAGTTTGAATCAGTCTTTTCATGAACATGCGTTTTGTGGTTAGCATAGGTTTGTTATAGCCGGAAATCTGGTTAAAATTTCCAGAGAATCAAAGGTAACCAATTCAGAACTTTTTTAGGTAAAGCTTTAATACCTATTCAATAACGCCTGATTTTTAACGCGGCTTAAACATACCCCTGATTGAATCTTGTATCCGGAATATATCACTCATTCCATATAGCCCAACCGACTCTTCCAGATGGTCATTTGAAGGTTTTTCTTCTACTCCCGCAGCAATCAGGTGAACTTGATTCGCAACGTCTGGTAAATATTTCATGAGATAAATAGCATCAAGAGAAATCCTTGCTACACCATCATTATAGACGGCTCCCCTGGCTTTTACATCCTTCAAGTCCTTTAATTCCGGAACCCGCGTAAAAACCTGATCATAAAATTCTATAATAGGATAATTATTCTGTCCAACCAGATCATGGATATAAGCCGCATAAAACTGACCATCCAATTGGAATGAAATTACATCTTTTGATCTGTAGAAAGTGATACTCTCGCGATGCCCTGGTCTTTTTTTAAGTAGTACCGGATCAGAATTTAAAACAGCCTTGATCTCTTCCGTTTTTCTGAAAAAATGATCACTCAGCACCACACCTTTATTCAATTTATCGATTGCCTTTAATGCCTGCGTAGTAATTACTTTATCCTTAAAACCATACTTATGCAATAAAACAGCTAATACAAGAACTACTTTTTCTTTATAATAAGCACCAACTTCCTCTTTTCCGGCATTCAGTACGCAATTCCAGCGGGATAATAATTTAGGAAGGAAATCTGCCTGCTGCTGTTCCGCAGTTTCAAATTCCCCATTCATTGACCAGCCTACCAGTCTGGCCAGTTCATCATCAATACAGGAGACTATGGCTCCGGCTGCTAATTTATCTAATATCTGCTGATGCGTCATTTAACTAATTTCTAGTGGTAATCCTTATGTAATATCAAAAAGCTTGCCCGCTCCTCTTTCTTGAAAGGCACATTCCAATTTCCCTGGTACGTAATCTTGGTCGGTAATTTATCCTCCCCAAAATAGCCCATTTCAATATTCATCTGCACATTAAAATCAAACAGCATATTGCTGTATTTCATATCTACATAACGCCCAAGAATTGCAAAATCACGCTTATCAAAAATCGTAACCAATTCCTTGATCATTAAGCCATCCTTAGTCCATGAACTTAAATCATTCTTCACACTCACCCTGAAACGGTATACCGGGATCGAATCCAGGTAAGTTCCGCTCTGGAAATTATAATCATAATACTGGCGCATATTCGGCGTAAAAATCTCCGTTTTGCTGCCAATAAAAGGAATCCCTTTTACCGGTTTCCCAGGATTAAAAATCAGTGTTTTCAACTTGTCTTTATAGCTTGAATTGCTATCACCCCTGCCTCCCGGAGAAGACGTAGCGGTATTGGAAACCAGATCAGACTTATAAGCATTCATAAAAATATAATCGAACATTTCTATCGTATACAACTGATACTTGCCATTCTTCTTAAACACCTTGCCTGTGTCCTGTTTAACCAGGTACTCCATTCTTACAGGCCCGGAACTGGAATGCCTGATCTTACGGTAAATCTTTCCGTTTACCTTATTTTTCTTATCGTAAGTATAAATCCTGTTTTCAGCAATGAAACTATACTTTTTCATCTTTCTGAAGGCTGCATAAAAACTCGTATCAGTTGTGATCGCCCTGATAAAAGTTTCCACACTCAATTTCTGAGCAACAATATTCACATTGGAATCCAGCTGGATCGTCTTAAGCGTATCCGGATTGAAACGAGGGATCTCCTGCGCAAAACCTCCAAACCAGCAAACCACTAAAGCAGCAAAAAGAAACCCCTTCATTTAGTTCCCCAATTGCTTTAAAGCGATATAAGCCATCAGGCCAGTAGATATTTTCAACGCATCTTCATCTACATCAAAATTTGGATGATGTACAGAATATTTAGTCCCCTTAGCTTCATTTCCCGTACCTAAACGATAGAAACAAGCATCAGTAACCTGAGAATAATAAGCGAAATCTTCCGCAGCCATCCATATATCCAGATCAACTACATTTTCTTTCCCTAAATAATCTTCCGCATAACCTCTTGCACTAGCCGTTAATTTTTCCTCATTCACTAAGAACGGATAGCCATGCATGATATTAAACTCACAACTGCCACCCATACTTTCCGCAATCCCCTCAGCCATTTTCTTCATCAAACGTTTCGCTTCCGCACGCCATTCCTCATTCAGTGTTCTGAAAGTCCCTTCAATCTTTACTTCATTCGGAATAATATTAGTCGCACCATTGGCAATCACCTTTCCAAAAGAAAGTACAGACGGTAACCTTGGATCTGCATTACGGCTTACAATCTGTTGTAAAGCCACAATAATATGAGACGTAATCAGCACAGGATCGATGTTCTGCTGAGGTTGCGCCCCATGTCCGCCTTTTCCTTTAACCGTTACATACAATTCATCCGCAGATGCCATATAAATCCCGGAACGGAAACCTACTTTTCCAGCATCTATCCATGGCATCACATGCTGTCCGATAATACTCGCCGGCCTTGGATTCTCCAGTACCCCTTCAGCGATCATCAAACTTGCCCCACCCGGAAGAATTTCCTCACCCGGCTGGAAAATCAATTTAACCGTTCCACCAAATTCTGCCTTCATCTCATTCAGAATATAAGCAGCACCTAACAAAGATGAAGTATGTACATCATGTCCGCAGGCATGCATAACCCCTGCATTTTTCGATACATAAGGCTTGTCATTCGCTTCAACAATTGGCAAAGCATCCATATCTCCACGAAGCGCGATCACCTCGTCAGACGGCAGATCCCCCTTAATCAGACCTACTACACCAGTATTGGCCATACGCGTAAAAGGGATGCCCCACGAGGTCAGCTTATCCTGAATAAATGCGGAGGTCTGGAACTCTTCAAAAGAAAGTTCCGGATTCATATGAAGATGCTGACGATAACCTACAACATCCTGAAATATAGTATTTGCTAAATTTTGAATCTGTTCTTTGTTGATCATTTGATTGGCTATAAACGGGGTGCATTGATTTTTTCTCTGAAGATGAACAAAGTCGGAAACGTTGACCTGAGTTCATTCATCAGTCTCTGAGCTTCCAGACGCGTTCTGAAATCGCCCACACGGAGATAATAATTTGGTTCTTTATAAGTAATATAGGTGTTCAGCTTTGGATAAGCCGATTTAAAACGTGCCTGTTCATTAAAGGTCTGTCTGCGGTCCGAACCATAAAATACCTGTACACGAAAACCCATCGGTGAAACAATTGCTCCACTTCTGTGCCCCGTTCCCGGAGCTGCTTTTTTGCTTAAAGCGATCCTTTTCTCGATCAGGCTGTCTACCAGCGGATCTTTCACAATGACCACTTCTCCTCTTTTCTGGGCAAAGCCAGCAAAAGAAAAGCAACAAATAATAAATGTAAAAAGTGTTTTCATAGGAAAGGTTACAAATTGTGCTAAAAAAAGAATGCCGATTTCTTTTTACAAAAATCGGCATTCTTTATGTGTATTACAAATTACAGTCCTGCACCATGGCAGTTTTTGTATTTCTTGCCGCTTCCACAAGGACAAGGATCGTTTCTTCCGATAGTAACTTCTTTACGGATTGGCTGTTGCGGAACCGGCTCACGCGTATCCTCAAACTGCACATCACCTGTACTGGTTGAAGAAGCAAATTCAGGTTTTGACAGTTGCAATTTGCTTGGCGCTGGCCTTGGTTCCCTTACCTCCTTGATGTCATCAGCTTCCTGCTGCATCGGGATACCACCTTTATATAAGAAACTTACTACTTCTTTATTGACTGCATTCAACATGTTTTTAAACAAATTGAAAGCTTCCATTTTGTAAATGATTAACGGATCTTTCTGCTCATAAACTGCATTCTGTACAGACTGTTTTAACTCGTCCATTTCACGCAGATGCTCTTTCCATGATTCATCGATTAAAGCAAGAACGATAGTTTTCTCAAACGACTTCGTCACTTCTCTACCATGATTGGCTATCGCTTTTCTCAATTCTACAGGAACCTGGATACTTCTGATTCCATCAGTAAAAGGAACAACGATTTGCTCAATATGCTCACCACGTTCTTCAAACACCTGTGTTAATACCGGCATCGCCTGAAGAATGATGTTCTCAGATTTTCTAGCGTAAAACGTAGTTGCTTCTTCAAACAACTTGTCTGTTAAAATATGAATGCTTCTTGAACTGAATTCAGCTTCAGTAATATCAGTATCCAAAGAGAAGTTTTTAATGACCTCTAATTTGAAACCTTCGTAGTTACCAGCCTCTTTGTATTCAGAAACAACATCTTCAGCCACATCAAATACCATGTTGTTCATGTCTACATCAAGACGCTCACCAAACAAAGCATTTTTACGTTTTGCATAGATTACAGAACGCTGTGAATTCATCACATCATCATATTCCAGCAAACGCTTACGGATACCAAAGTTATTTTCTTCTACTTTTTTCTGTGCACGCTCAATAGATTTGGTAATCATTGAATGCTGAATTACTTCACCATCTTCAATTCCCATTTTGACCATGATATTAGAAATACGCTCAGAACCGAATAAACGCATTAAGTTATCTTCCAGTGACACGAAGAACTGAGAAGAACCCGGATCTCCCTGACGACCTGCACGACCACGTAACTGTCTGTCTACACGACGCGACTCATGACGCTCTGTACCAACGATAGCTAAACCACCTGCTTCTTTAACACCAGCACCTAATTTAATATCCGTACCACGACCAGCCATGTTGGTTGCAATCGTAACCGTTCCGGCCTGACCAGCTTCAGCTACAATATCAGCCTCTTTCTGGTGCATTTTCGCATTCAGTACGTTGTGTTTAATACCACGTAACTTCAGCATGCGGCTTAACAGCTCAGAAATCTCTACAGAGGTAGTACCCACCAGTACTGGTCTTCCCGCCTGTGTTAATTTTACGATTTCTTCTGCAAGTGCATTATATTTTTCACGAACAGTACGGTAAACGTAATCCTGCTCATCCATTCTCTGCATCACTCTGTTTGTAGGTATCTCTACCACATCCAGTTTGTAGATAGACCAGAACTCACCAGCTTCAGTTGTTGCTGTACCAGTCATACCACATAACTTATGGTACATTCTGAAGAAGTTCTGTAAAGTAACTGTCGCATAAGTTTGTGAAGCATCTTCTACTTTCACATTTTCTTTAGCCTCAATCGCCTGGTGTAAACCATCAGAATAACGACGGCCATCCATAATACGACCAGTCTGCTCATCTACAATTTTGATTTTTCCCTCATCGATGATGTATTCTACATCCATTTCGAATAAGGTATAAGCTTTTAACAATTGATTGACAGAGTGAACACGTTCAGCTTTGATCGAGTAATCCCGCATCAAAGCATCTTTCTGAGCAATCTTATCTTCGCTTTCTAAAGTTGATTTCTCAATTTCAGCAATTTCAGTACCTACATCAGGCAACACGAAGAAATGCTCATCCTCACCAGATTTAGTGATCAGCTCAATTCCTTTTTCCGTTAATTCTACCTGGTTGTTTTTCTCATCGATATAGAAATATAAATGTGAATCTACTTTAGGCATATTTTTCGACTGATCAGCCATGTAGCTGTTTTCAGTTTTTAGCAGGATATTTTTGTTATTTCCTTCACTTAAAAACTTGATCAGTGCTTTATTTTTCGGTAAACCACGGTATGCTCTTAATAAAGCTAAACCACCTTCGCCTTCTTCAGTTCCGGTTTTACCATCTGCAATTAATTTTTTAGCTTCATTTAAAGCTTTAGTCACATATTCTCTTTGTGCATTTACCAGACGTTCGATTCTTGGTTTCAGCTCATGAAACTCATGCTGATCTCCAAAAGGAACCGGACCTGAGATAATCAATGGAGTACGTGCATCGTCAATTAATACGGAATCGACCTCATCCACCATTGCAAAGTGCAATTTGCGTTGTACTAACTGACCTGGCTCCTGCGCCATATTGTCACGCAGATAATCAAACCCAAACTCATTATTTGTACCATAAGTAATATCAGCCAGGTAAGCATTTCTGCGTTCCTGAGAGTTAGGCTCGTGTTTATCGATACAATCTACTCTGATACCATGGAATTCGAATAAAGGGCCATTCCACTCCGAGTCACGTCGTGCCAGGTAATCATTCACTGTTACAATGTGTACACCCTGACCAGCTAAAGCATTCAGGTAAGCAGGTAATGTACTTACCAGCGTTTTACCCTCACCCGTTGCCATCTCAGCAATTTTACCATTATGTAATACGATACCACCGATTAACTGAACATCATAGTGAACCATGTTCCATACTACTGTACTTCCCGCAGCATCCCATGAATTGGCCCAGTAAGCTTTATCACCTTCAATTTTTACGTTAGCTCTGCGTGCTGCATATTCTCTGTCGTAGGCAGAAGCTGTAACTTCAAGAGTTGGATTTTCAGCAAAACGTCTTGAGGTTTCTTTCACCACTGCAAAAGCAGCCGGAAGAATTTCCATCAATACAACTTCTAATTCTTTATCTCTGTCTTTTACCAATACATCGATCCGCTCATAAATGGCAGTTTTTTCAGGTAATGATAAATCCTGACTATCAGCATCAGTTTTCAGGGTACTAATTTGAGTATCAATCTCCGCTAAAGATTTGGCTATAATGTCTTTAAAATAGACAGTTTTGTTACGCAATTCATCATTGCTTAAGGCCGAAAGCTTAGCGTATTCTTCATTTATCTTAATGACAAGTGGTTGGATTGCCTTAATATCTCTTTCTGATTTGCTTCCAAAAACTTTGGTTAAAAATCCCAGCATCGTTTTATTTATGTTTTATTTGTTTTAAAATCATCATTTTACAACAACCAAGCCACACCAGTCTACAGGTCACTTTG
The DNA here is from genome assembly GCF_040822065.1 of Pedobacter sp. WC2423. Lineage (NCBI taxonomy): Bacteria > Pseudomonadati > Bacteroidota > Sphingobacteriia > Sphingobacteriales > Sphingobacteriaceae > Pedobacter > Pedobacter sp. WC2423. The sequence continues at coordinate 4,360,124 of NZ_CP162005.1, read as the reverse complement.
GCAGTTATCGAGGGATAAAACTACAAAATATCTTGTAATTGTAAGGGCAATACCTGCTTTATTTAAACAGATAAGTACAATTTGTCATCTTGCGGTAATGATTGAATGAATATAATTTAGAAGAGTCTGTTTAAAATTTAGGCAAAGCGTTTATCTTTGCTGAATATGAATATCTTATTATTAGGTTCTGGTGGAAGAGAAAGCGCTTTCGCCTGGAAAATGAGCCAATCTGAGCAATGCTCCAAACTATTTATCGCACCAGGTAATGGTGGAACAGCAGCATATGGTAAAAATGTAAACCTGAATCCGAATGATTTTGCGGCAATCAGAACATTCGTGTTAACAGAAAAGATTGAACTTGTTGTGGTAGGCCCTGAAGAACCTCTGGTAAACGGTATTCATGATTTTTTCCTGGCGGATGATAAACTTGCAGGCATCCCGGTTATCGGCCCTAAAAAAGAAGGTGCTATACTGGAAGGCAGCAAGGATTTCTCTAAAGAATTTATGGCACGCCACAACATTCCTCACCCTGGTTCTAAATCGTTCACCAAAGAGACTTTGGCAGCAGGATTAGCTTACCTGGAAACCCACAGCTTACCGGTTGTTTTAAAAGCAGATGGTTTAGCAGCCGGAAAAGGTGTATTGATTTGTGAAACCGCAGCAGATGCACAAGCTGAACTAACCCTGATGTTAAGTGAAGGCAAGTTTGGAAATGCAGGTGCAATCGTGGTGATCGAAGAATTCTTAACAGGAATTGAATTGTCAGTATTTGTATTGACTGACGGTGATAATTACGTGATTTTACCAGAAGCGAAAGATTACAAACGTATTGGTCAGGGTGATACCGGATTAAACACAGGTGGTATGGGCTCCGTTTCTCCGGTTCCTTTTGCAGATGAAAAATTCTTAAAGGAAGTTGAAAACAGCATTATCATTCCTACAATTAACGGCTTAAAGAAAGATAAAATAGATTATACAGGTTTCATTTTCTTTGGACTATTCAAGGTTGGTGATCAACCAATGATTATTGAATATAACTGCAGAATGGGTGATCCTGAAACTCAAAGTGTAATCCCAAGAATCGAGAATGATCTGGTAGAACTTTTCATCGCAGCATCGAAAAAGCAGTTAAAAGATGTTCAACTGAAGATCAGTCCGAAAAGCGCAGCTACGGTTGTAATTGTAGCAGGTGGTTATCCTGGAGATTATGAAAAAGGCAAAGTAATGACCGGAATTGATAACATCCGTAAATCATTAGCTTTCCACGCAGGAACAATTGCAGAAGGTGGCGTGATTAAAAGTAACGGCGGACGCGTATTAGCGGTAACAAGCTTACAGGATAACATGTTTGAATCATTACAATCAGCAACTGCTGACGCAGCAAGGATATATTTTGACGGAAAATACTTCAGAGAAGATATAGGTTTTGATTTGATGTAAGATCAAAATAATGAATTACTAAAAGACCCGCAACAATTGTTCCGGGTCTTTTTTATATCATGTGGCCTACCCTTTTTTAGGTCTCCTGATCAAAGTTGAATCGATATTAACCTTGATGCTACCTGTTAAAAATTATAGTTTCACAAAAAAATATTATTCATTCAAATCCTTATTTTGAATATAAACAAATAATAAATCGGTTTATCAAAACTGATGTTTGTAAAAAATTTAACCTCTCTTCAGGAAAACATGAAATAATTATAATATAATTTTTAATATATTTATAATTAACAAACCAATCCTATCCTTATGAGAAAATTAATGATCAATGCAATGATTGCTGGCTGTATGCTGGGATCATTGACACTTCAGCCAGTTCTTGCAGCAGCAAGTACAATTGTAAATGCTAAAGGCGCAGCCATCGATTATGGCAAAGTAAAACAAGGCAAATATATTGTCTCTTTGTTTGGAGATAGTGCCCAGAATTTTACAAGTGCACAAGTGTATGACACAATTAGTGGCACATGGCTAAATGTAACCTCCATTACAGGAAGAATTGCTCCTGATGGCAAGGCAAATGCAGTGATCCGCTATGACAATGGTACTAAGACTTTGTATGTAGTAAATCAATCATTTATTCAGTAATACAAATAAGCCCGGTTATCTGCCGGGCTTTTTGATAGTTATGCTTTCAGCCCTTCCGGCAATGCGATCTCATCCATATTCGCAAGAATTGCATTTTCAATTAACACGATCCTTTGCTTTAACAAACCAGCCATTTCTGCTGTAGGTGCAATATTAAAAGGATAACAACCAGTAACCGGTAAACCTCCCTCCACATTTGAAATCCACTTTTTAGCCAGATCAACATAATCTGCAAGTACATGAACCGTGTTTTTAGGGCCGTAAATATCGAGGTACATCGGAGGAAGATCGCCCACAACTACCCATAAAAAGTTATCATCCTTACTCGCTGCATTATCAATTTCATATAAAAAGACACATAGCTTCTCCCCCAAATTGAAATACAGAGAAGATCCGGTAACAGCCTTACACCAGGGAAACCCTTTGAGGTATTGAGTTGCGCGTTCCTGCATAAGGATCACTTCACCATAAAAGTCAAGATTTTCTTGTAATTCAGTTGTTTTTATTGGGTAGATCATATTTAGTGTGAAGATAAGAATCGCCTGTTAAAAGTTCCAATTTCCATCCCTTGAATAAGAATAATAACAGGAAATAAACATCATAATCAATCCAGCCACCATAAAACCAAACTCTATATATTCAGAAGACTTATTGTCAAGAATGAATTTCTTACAATCTCCCTCTTTGTAAATAACTTTTACAGACTCTCCTTTTCTATAAGCTGAAGGCATTGACCCTAATGAATACTCCTCCTCTACACTAACTCCATCCAATGTTTCATAACTCACGATCGGATAATAACTCCTCCCACTCAATACAAGATCAGAAACAACACCCGAAGTTTTAACTCCAAACTTCTTAAAGCGCTTCCGGTCAATAACTTTAAAAAGACCAAAACCTGACAATAATAAACCCACAATTAATAAATATACCATCTGATTATCTTTCTTAAAAACCTCAATTTCAATTTATTACGTTAACGCTGCGATTAGACAGGTGAACGCTTCCCAATATACCATTTAAACGAGAACAAAGCCAATCATGTAGCGATTTATTTACGTTAAAATAAAAAATCATACCATAGAATTAACAACCCTATATAACGCCTTGTAAAGCGTATCAACCCCTGCTACTCGCTAGGTAGATTCCCCGATGAACAAAAGTTTGTGGACAGAACCTGTAATCAGCCTGTCAGGTCATGACCTTAAAGTCACTATTCCGGAAATGAGTGTAGCTGAGGAATTGAAATTCCCAAAAAACTGTGATAACTGTGTAATTAATATCAGTACAAAATATATTGACCTGGATAAAGGATTTTTCTATGAACTTACTGATAGCTGGAAAACAGAGGTTAACAAATATCAGGTCAAGCTTGCAGCACAAGAAAAGATTTTCAAACTGCCAGAAGGCTGTTTATGCATTACCAGTATGTCCATCCAGTATTTCCACAAGAAACACCGGCTAACCATGTTGTATAACCATAAACTATTCAATCCGGCACAAATTTGCAATGCTGTAGTCACTACCGGAACTTTTGTTTATCAAAAACAAGATAAATGGACTTCATCTAACTGGTCTAAAGCAGCTTTTGATAAGTACGCCACCATAAATCAGGCACTTCTCCATTAACAGCCATTGTATAATCTTCATATCGGCAGGGCACCAAATGGAAACGCTCATTTTTAGAAACTCCCGAAGGATAGGGAACCTGCATCCACCAGCGGTCAGATTTCTTGCTTTTCACAAAAAGCATTTCACCCGAACCATCGTTCAGGCTTGCACGATAAATTAAATATTGAGACTTAGGATTTAATGGAAAATCTTTTTTACGGTTATAAAAACCATCTACAAAATACCAAACCATCTGGCCCAGCAACATTGCTGACTGGCTGCCATGATCAAACGCGGGGTTAAATTCATAAAAGCCGACAGAGGTTAACTTATCATTTAATCCCGCATAATGGGCAATCTTACAAGCCTGCTCCCCATAAAAACCATTTGGGCCGGCATTCCCGTTTGCAGAAGAATCCGAAGAACGGATGCAAGAAAAATCAAAGCTCATCATGTTTGCATTCCTGATGACAGGTTCAGCAGAACTCACATCTGTTAAAAACTCACCCAAACGGTGAACATCGAAATACAGTTTATTCATTACCTTCAGACTATCCTGATTAACCAGGTAAGTCTGATAACCGATGTTACTGAAATTAAACAGGTAATTAGGCTGATGCATAAAGATCTTATTCAGATAAGTATCCGATCTGGTTGCCATACTTCCCTGCTCATTTTCATCTTCATCCAGATCAAACCGGCTATCCACCACTACCAGATCCACTTTTTGCTCCAGCGCTTCATAAGCCATGTATTGTGCATAAGTCAGATCCTGGCCACCACCAATAATAACCGGAACAATATCCAGTCTGATCAGCTCGGTTACTACCATCTTAAGCGCAATGTAAGTATCAGAAATTGTCGCTCCGGCAATAATATTACCCAAATCAACAATTCTGCTTTCAAATGCACCTTCATGCAGCAAATAAAACTGCTCTCTGAAGTAATCAGGCCCTAAAGAACAACCATTATTATTTACCGCAGCACGGTCATCCTTTACGCCCAGAATCGCAATATCAAAGGTTTTATCACCCAGCTCAGGAAATTTTTCCGTGTAAAAACTAGTCTTCATTCCCAGCTGACTGGTATAAAAGCCCTGTTTAGGCGTGAATTTTTCGAGAGTTAAAGGGGAGAAAAAATCGGATAAGGACATAATTAATGGTATCTATGCTGTCAAATATCTATTTTTGAGCTCATATATTAATGAACATCCTAAAAAAAATGAAATGATTTTAGTTACCGGTGCCACAGGATTTTTAGGAGCTGAACTCATTCACCAGCTTACCGGGCAGGGACACCCATTACGCGCCCTGAAAAGAGAAGACTCCGTAATCCCAGCGATACTATCCGGTAATACATTGATTGAATGGGTAGTAGCCGATATTAATGACTTGTCCACACTTGATGATGCTTTTGATAATATCACAAAAGTATACCACTGTGCAGCCAAAGTATCATTTGATCCTAAAGATAAAGCAATCCTGCTGAAAGTTAACATTGAAGGAACCAGTAATGTGGCTAATTTATGTGTGCACCATAACGCGAGGCTCCTTCATGTCAGTTCTGTTGCCGCGTTGGGCGAGGCTAAAAAAGGAATGCAGATTACCGAAAAAGACTTTTGGGAATACGATGCCAATGTCCATTCCTATGCCATCTCCAAATATGAAGGAGAAATGGAAGTGTGGCGCAGCATAGCTGAAGGCTTAGAAGCAGTTATTGTAAATCCATCGGTCATCATTGGCCGCAATGCCGGATATACGGGCAGTGGCGCAATTTTCAAACTCGTTAAAGATGGTTTAGGCTATTATACCAAAGGGGCAACAGGAATTGTAGACGTTGAAGATGTCGCAAAAAGCATGATTCTACTGATGGAAAGTGAGATCACAGGTGAAAGATTTACAATATCAGCAGAGAATTACCATTATAAGCAGTTTTTTTCAGAGATTGCCAAAGGAATGGGTGTTAAAGCCCCATCAAAAGAGGCTAAACCATGGATGCTTGGTGTTGCATGGCGGGCAGCAAAACTAGCTTCCTTATTTACGGGAAAAGCAGCCGCATTAACCAGCGATGCCGCAAAAAGCAGTTTAAATATAAGTTTATACAGTAACGATAAAATCAGGAATAGTACGGGTATCACCTTCAAGCCCCTGCATCAAAGCATTCAGGAAGTATGTGCAGGTTTAAAAAAACTTTAAAATGAAGCAAAAGAATATTTACATCATTGATTTCGACAGCACTTTCACACAGGTAGAGGCTCTGGATGAGCTTGCCCGCATTTCCCTCAAAAAGCATCCCGACAAGGAAGCCATCTTTAAGAAAATTGAAGACCTGACTAACCTGGCGATGGAAGGAAAACTATCATTTGGTGAAAGTCTGGCGCAAAGAGTAAAATTACTGGAAGCCTCAGAAGATCACCTGAAACAATTAATTACCCGCTTAAAGAAGAAAGTATCCAAATCTTTTTCCCGCAATGCGGAATTTTTTAAAAAACATGCTGACCAGGTATTGATTGTATCCGGCGGTTTTAAAGAGTTTATTACCCCGGTCGTGAGTCAGTATCACATTAAAAAAGAAAATATTTACGCCAATACGTTTGTGACTACAGGTGATGGTAAAATCATCGATTATGATCATGCAAACCCATTAAGTGAAGAAGGTGGTAAAGTAAAACTGATGCAGCACCTGAACCTTGAAGGCGATTTATACGGAATCGGCGATGGATATTCTGATTTCCAGCTTCGTGAAAGCGGAATGATCAAAAAATTCTTCGCCTTTACAGAGAATATTTCCAGAGAGAGCATTGTGAGCAGAGCTGATCATGTGACGCCTAGCTTCGACGAGTTTTTATACGTTAATAATCTGCCAAGGGCGATTTCCTATCCAAAAAACAGGATTTTATGTCTTGCAATCGGCGATATTCCAGAAGAAAGCCTTGCACTTTTAAAGAAAGACGGTCTTTCTGTCCGTCACAAAACGTCTTTTGAAGACAAATATGTGAAAGATGTCCATATGATCTTGCTGGGAAAAGGCGAGAAAATGGATCCGGAGAAATTAAAGCTTGCATTGAAGTTAAAAACGATTGGTTATCTTGGCAGCACAACCAGTAAAATGGATTTACAAGCTTGTACAGCAATGGGTATCGTGGTTTTTGAAGATCCAAAAAATAACCCGAGAAACGCCAACTTCATCCCTAAAAGGATGTTGGATTTCATGAATAAAGGGACTACTTACCTAAGTGTTAACTTCCCGAATTTACAGTTGCCGAGAATTGATGCTTCACACCGGCTCATTCACGTCCACCATAACGTTCCGGGAATTATGGCGCAGATCAATACTGTTTTTGCGAAACACAATATCAATATTGTAGGCCAGTTCCTGATGACCAATCCATTGATTGGCTATGCGATTACAGATATCAATGCAGAATATGATCAAGACCTTTTTAAGTCTTTAAAGAAAATTGAACAAACTATAAAATTCAGAGTACTTTATTAAAATGGAACTTACACCAGAAATAAAAAGCAAGCTGGACAAATTACAGGAAAAGTATGAAGCTATGGGCCAGGATATGGCCGCCTATCTGGATGGGCTGCTTTATGCCGATTTCTTAACTTACTGGGATTACATCCACCTTGACACCTTATTGAGCCTGCAAAGTCCGAAAACACCTTTTCCGGACGAAGAGATTTTCATTATGTACCATCAGATTACAGAGCTTTATTTTAAGCTTTGCCTGCATGAGTGTAAACAAATTGCGGAACATCCTGCGCTGACAATTGAGTTTTTTACGGCGCGTGTCAAACGTATCAATGCCTATTTCAATGCGCTGACCAGCTCTTTCGAGGTGATGGTAGACGGTATGGAAAAGGAACAATTCCTTAAATTCAGAATGTCTCTGTTACCAGCCAGCGGTTTCCAATCTGCACAATACAGAATGATCGAAATTTGTGCAACTGATTTTACAAGATTAGTAGATAAGAGCAAAAGAGAAGAGCTTGCCAATGCCAGTTTAGAAGAGAAATTTGAAAACATCTACTGGAAATTCGGGGCTACTGAATTGTCGAGCGGAAAACAGACCTTAACTTTAAAACAGTTTATTACTAAATATGCTGCGCAGTTTTTGCAATTGGTTAAAGACAGGGAGTTCAATAATTTCTCTGCTTTGTATACCCGTTTTGAAAAGGAAGGTCTGGATGTGACCCTGTTAGCTGAAGAATTAAGAAAGCTGGATCTGTTTGTGAATGTAGAATGGCCGTTGTCACATTACAAGTCGGCGGTCAGGTATCTGGAGCGGGATCCGGTAGACATCGCTGCTACAGGAGGAACCAACTGGCAGAAATATCTGCCTCCGCGTTTCCAGAAAAGAATCTTTTATCCGTCTTTATGGACAGAAGAACAATTGGAAGAATGGGGTAAGGCCTGGGTGCTGAATGTACTGAAAAGTATCAAAAAATAATTCATCCTTGCAAACTGCTCTTTATTGATAATGCAGCGCTCAATACCGGGCAAATGTCATAAAGAGAAATAATATATTATATAAGACGAATATTTCGTAATTTTGTACTGAAAAATAAGAGAAACCGTGATAGATACCTTAACTATAAAAACCACAAAAGCTGGTCATTCCAGACTGGCTGAAACAGATTATACTGACTTGCCTTTTGGAAAAGTTTTTACAGACCATATGTTTGTGGCTGATTACGAAGATGGCGAATGGAAAAATTTCGAAATCCTTCCTTATGGCCCTATTCCGATGAGCCCTGCTATTTCTGCTTTACATTATGGACAGGCAATTTTTGAAGGGCTGAAAGCTTATAAGCAGGCAGACGGCGGCGTAAGCGTATTCAGAGCTGATAAAAACTTTGCACGTTTCAATAAATCTGCTACCCGTATGGCGATGGCAAATATTCCTGAAGAAGTTTTCATGCAGGGTATCGCAGCGCTGATCAGCATGGATAAAGCATGGGTTCCTGCTGAAGAAAATTATTCTTTATACCTCAGACCAGTGATGTTTGCTACAGACCCTGTTTTAGGTGTAAGACCATCTTCAACTTACAAGTTTGTGATTTTGGCTAATCCAAGTGCTCCATATTACAGCAAACCTTTAAAAGTTAAAATTGAGACGCATTATACACGTTCTGCTGAGGGTGGTGTTGGTGCAGCAAAAACTGCCGGAAATTATTCAAGAGCAATGCTTCCGACTGTGGAAGCACAGGCTGAAGGTTTTGACCAGTTAATCTGGACGGATGCTAAAGAACATAAATATTTAGAAGAATCTGGTGCAGCCAACCTGATGTTTGTGATCAATGGTAAAATTGTAACGCCAGAAGTTCGTGAAACGATTCTGGATGGTGTAACCAGAGATACGATTATCCTGCTGGCAAAAAGCATGGGTACTGAAGTAGAAGAAAGAAGAGTACTGATCCAGGAAGTGCTGGAAAATATCGAAAACGGAAGCTTAACAGAAGCTTTTGCTGTAGGTACTGCTGCAACGGTTACACAAATCAGCGAGATTACTTATGAAGGTAAAACTTACCAGTTAACAGATCCTGCCACACGTACTGTTTCTACTGGAATTGCTAAAAAATTAAACGATATCCGTTATGGAATTACAGCTGATGAGTTCGGCTGGAACTGGTCGGTTTAATTCAAAATAAAATAATTTAAAAAAATGGGGATGTTCATCGTATATGAGCATCCCTTTTTTTATATTTATGGAAAGGCAGCCATTCCGGCATCCTGTTGGGGATAACATATCACACAAATGAAAACACAATTAAAAAACTTCAGCACCAGATTAATTCTGACCCTGATTTTCATAGCTGGCCTTTCCAGTTACAGCAAAGCGGAAGACATCCGGATGGTGATTAAAGAAGAGCGTGCAAACTGTACAGGTATGGGCCCCCAAACCTGTTACCTGGTCAAATATACAACCAGTAAAGACTGGGAATTTTTTTATGGTGGCATCGTAGGATTCACCTATAAGCCTGGTTACCGGTATACCCTTTTGGTTTCCCGTACCAAAAGAGCAAATGTTCCGGCAGATGCATCCAGCTACAGCTACAAAGTGAAAAGGATTTTAAAGCGTCAGAAAATATCCCGCGGTACCGAAAACACGAACACAAATACCGCTGAAGCAAACTTCATCTTTAACCATAAATGGAACTTAATCCAGCTGAACGGTATTACCCGGGAAGAATCTCCTGCTTATCTGATCTTTCACCGCGAAGACCAGCGTTTCAACGGTTCTGCCGGCTGTAACAGCATTTTTGGAAGTTATGAGTTCAGTAAAGGTGCCATTACTTTTAAACAGATCGGAAGTACCATGATGGCCTGTTCTGAAGAGAAAATGAAACTGGAAAATGATTTCGTAAACCTGCTGAACGATAAAACATTCAGGTATGACATTGCAGATCAGACCTTAAACCTTTATCTGGGCAATAAGCTGGTTGTGATGTTTGGAATGTCCGGCCTGCAAACCGATACGCCATAACCATTCAAAAAGATAGCTACAGGAAAGCATGCTGCATTAAATGCAGCATGCTTTTTTTTGATCAGGTAACATCTATTACACAATACCAATAATGCGCCGCCGCTTTCTTAGTTTTGCGCCACTAAACTTTCCACATGAAGAATCATTTACTTTTCAGTCTGGCAGCCGGGCTCTGTTTCAGTTTCAATCTACAGGCCCAGCAACACAGACTTAATTTCGCACAAACGCAGGGTCTCTCTCCTTCGTTAACCAAAAGCCTGAATAAAGTTACAGGCTGGAGCGATGAAAATCATTACATAGAAAAAGACGAAAAGACTCAGCGTTTATATGCGGTAGATATCAATTCGGGTAAAAGAACTGCCTACACGCCTCCTCCTAAAAGTGATGTGGACGTCATGGTAAAAGACAACGATGTTTATATTCAGTATGGTAAATCAGCACCTAAACGCTTAACGAATAGCCCTGAAGAAGAGCTCAATCCGACACTTTCTCCGGATGGAAAATATGTAGCTTTTACCCGTAAAAGTGACCTTTATGCCGTTGATGTGACTACAGGCAAAGAAATCAGGTATACGACTGATGCTACAGATGTAATTTATAACGGTTATTCTTCGTGGGTTTATTTTGAGGAAATACTGGGCCGTCCTACAAAATACAAATCATTCTGGTGGGCTCCGGACAGCAAGCACCTTGCTTTTATGCATTTTGACGATACCAACGTACCCATGTTCCCGATTAATGGTTCAACAGGGCAGCATGGCTATGTAGAAAAAACACATTATCCAAAAGCAGGTGATCCAAATCCTGAAGTTAAAATAGGTTTTGTTCCTTCGGCAGGCGGTACCATTGTATGGGCTGATTTTAATGAAAAGGACGATCAGTATTTCGGTACTCCGTACTGGAGCTATGATGGAAGTAATATGATGGTTCAGTGGATGAACCGCGGACAGGATAACCTGAAGTTTTACGCGGTTAAACCGGAGACCGGTGCAAAAAAAGAAATCTATGATGAAAAGCAATCATCCTGGGTAGATCTGGACTTTGATGGCCGGATTACTTATTTGGAGGATAAAAAACAGTACATCCTGAAAAGTGATAAAACAGGCTGGGCACATTACTACCTGTATACACTGGACGGTAAACTGGTGAATCCATTGACCAGTGGTAAATGGCAGGTAAAAGATATTGTTAAAGTTGATGAGAAGAACAAAGTAGTTTATTTTACAGCGAATAAAGAAGCTTCTACCACAACCGATCTGTACAGTGTCGGCTACAATGGTAAAAATTTAAAAAGACTGACTTTCGGGAACTATACCCATGAGATAGCAATGTCTCCTTCGGGCGATAAATTTATTACGACTTATTCCAACGTATCTACCCCGTTTAAACAAACCTTAGTAGACCACAGCGGAAAAATCATCAAAGAAATAGCAGACAGTAAATCTGCCGGTTTCGCTGGTTACAATATCGGTAAAACAGAAATGATCACGATTCCAACCGGTGATGGCTATAATCTGCCTGCGGTAATTACTTATCCGGTAGATTTTGATGAAACTAAACAATATCCTGTGATATTCAGTATCTATGGCGGCCCTAATGCCGGAACTGTAAAGAACACCTGGAAAAAAGCTGACTTGCAGTGGTGGGCAAATGAAGGGATTATCCAGATTGAGGTAGATCACCGCGCCTCTGGTAAATTCGGTAAAGAAGGTGTAGCCTTAATGCATAGAAACCTGAGTAAATGGGAGATGAAGGATTATATTACTGCCGCAAAATGGTTAAAAGCAAAACCGTGGGTTAATAACAAAAAGCTATTGATTACTGGCCATAGCTATGGTGGTTATATAACGACGATGGCTTTAACTTACGGTGCAGATTATTTTGATTTTGGTTACGCAGGAGCCCCGGTTACGAGCTGGGAACTTTATGACAGCGTATATGCAGAACGCTTTATGGACACGCCTAAGGAAAATCCTGAGGGATATAAAAATGCTTCTGTATTAACTTACACCAAGAAGTATAAAGGTTTAATGCGTATTATGCATGGCGACATGGATGATAACGTACATATGCAAAATACAATTCAGCTGATTAACAAGTTAGAAGATGAAAACAAACACTTCGAACTGATGATCTACCCAGGTGGCAGACATGGCTGGAAAGGTGTTAAAAGCAAGCATGATTTCTCAGAACGTGCACGCTTCTATTATACTAATCTGTTAGAAAAACCAGCCCCGGCAGAAGTCCTGCAATAAAAATAAGCGCTTTAAACCAGAAAAGGCTGAACGACTATGAAGTTGTTCAGCCTTATTTTTTTCTTCTCCGGCGAGCCTCTCTCCGCTGCTCCCTATCACTTTTCATTTTCTCAAACTTAGCAATCTGCGCATCAATCTCCGCCTGTTTCTCTGGCGTTAACCCAACCGTATATTTAATTCCCTGTAATAACGTTTTCCAGATAAAACTAAAAAAAGAAATCTTCGGATCCCGCTGAAAATAGATGGAAGCTCCAACCATCTTACCCTTGTCATCCGGATTATCAGGCCTGATCACCAATGAATTTGCCAGCATAGAAAACAACCCCAGTTTGACAAGCCTGTTTTTCCCCTCCACCTTCTTCATCAGGCCAATTGACAAATCCTTATACCGGAAACTCAGCTCACCGCTTGCCTTTGCCTCATCAGCCACCACATTAAAACTTAATTTTTTCACCAGGCCACTGTTCACCTGCAACATCCCCAGAGGCTTGGTAATCCTGTTCAAAAATCCTCCATCCATAGCTCCCAGCTCCCCCTGATAAGAAAAGGCACCATTCTTAGCATTCAGATCAAACTTAAAGTTGACCATCAGCTTTCCTTGTCCCATCATATACGTATTCAGATTAGCCAGCATAAAAGGGTGCTTAGCTTTTACCTTCTCCTGGTTGGTTACATTTAAAATTGTTCCTGAAGTCTTCTCGAAAGTAATCCTGCCCTTCTGCTTGCTATCACTATCAAACTCCGCATAGCTAATATCCACATCACTCAGATTCAACTTCTTCACCGTTAACTGCGCCTTAACCAGCTGCAAGAGCTGATGTGGAAATTTCCCGACCCGCTCTATCCCCTGCGATGGCAATGCATTGTTATTGAACACAGACACAAAACCATTGGTAATATTCATCTCCTGTGCCGCAAGCTCCTGCTTTTTGATATAAAGCGGCAAATCGATTCCACTCAAACTAATATCACTCAGCTGAATACTGAACCGCTCTTTGGAAAAACCAACCTTACGGCCAAAATCCATTTCCGAATACCGTGGTACTACCGCAAACTTCTTCACATTCAACTTCCCGGTCGAAGCGGCAAAAGAGAACTCATTCAACTGTATATGATACAAACTATCAGGCGTAGCGAATTGATAATCATTCAAACTGATTAATACATCTTTTAACAGATAAATCCGGGTAGGATCAGTAGCCGACTTTGCATCAATCAACCAATCTTTTAACGTAATATCCAGTTTATCCAGAGAATCAATTTCCGGTACAGGCAAATTTTTATTGATATACTTGAAGCTTACATCCTTTAAACTGACCGTGTTTACACGCACCAGCTTTAAAAACTTCGAGATATATTCATAAGGAGATTTATTAGGCCTTGGAGGGCGGTTCTCATTGAAGTCAAACTGCCGGTTGATCATGACTACTTTAGGATGCTCAAACAATAGCTGCCCTACACTCAGCTCTTTATTTTTGTAAATACTGAACGGATGAAAATTGCGGATGGTCAGTTTTTTCAGGCTAACCTCATAAATATTATTCGGTGCCCGTTTAAGCTTGATCAGCTTATTAAAAATAGTGGTATCGGGAATAATCTTCACATTACTGACAGAAGCATTCCCCAGCAGGAAATTGGTATTTACCGTAGAAAATTCAATACGATATAAGCTATCCGTAGAATTCAGTACCAAATCCTTCAGTTCCTTCATAATAACAGGCCTTAGCTTTACGCTAAGGTACCATGACATCGCATCTGCCGCTACAAACAACAGAAACATGACAGCGGCAACCCATTTAATTACAGTAAATGTTTTTCGGGTTTTTCTCCTCATGCCTAACCAGCGTCTAAAAATTACAATATACGTTTTTAAGAAAATAAAAACCAGTCAATTACCTGTTCCCGTTAATTCTTTCTGCCTTTTTTAGCTGACGCTCCTTCAACTTCTTCACCACTTCTTTCCTGCTTTTTTCCGGACTCTGCATCGGGATAATTCCCAATCCGATGGTTTCCCGCATGCCCACAAAGACACTTTTCCATAACAAGTTAAAAAACGAAGCACCCGGAGGCCGCTCAAAATGAATCTTAGCCGTTCTTAAATCACCATTCTTAGCTGGATTTTCATCCTTAATAATCAATGTGTTGGCTAAGAATGAAAGAAATCCCTTCTTCTGAACAGGCTTTCCATTTTCCCCCTCTTTCAGTAATTTCACTTTCAGCTGATTATAATACAACTGCATCGTCCCGTCAGACCCCTTTTCATTCGCCTGAACCTCAAAATCTATCTTTTGTATCTGCCCGGTCTCAATTTCTACCATCCCCAATGGCCGGGCAAGTGGATTTAACTTCACCATATCCAGCTTTCCAATATGTCCTTTAAAAGAAAAAGCGCCATTTTTAGCCAGCAAATTAAACTTAATTACAATATCCAGCCGTGCTGCCTTAATCACCAGGGCGTTTAAATCAGCGACAGCAAAATGATTCCTGGCCAGCGAAGAAGAGTCATTCGTTACATTCAGCACCTGCCCGCTCAACTGGTCAATATTTACCGTTCCACGCTGTTGCGACATCGGATTGTATTCTGTGTAGGCAACACTCACCTTATTTAATTTCAGCGTGTCAATCGTAATTGGTAAAGGTAACCGCTGTAAAGCCATATGCGGAAAATTATTTCCTTTGTTTGCCGAACCCGGCGGCATCTCCCGGTTCATAAAAATTCTGGCTATCGTCTGCCCGATTTTTAAACGCTCTGCATGGATTACCCGGTCGGTATTAAATTTCACAAAATCAATCCCTTTAAAATCAATTTCGCCAAAAACCAGATCATACCGGTCCTTCTGAACTTTAAGCTTCCTGCTGAAAGCCAGATCAGGATACATCGGGATCATCTTAAAACCTTTGAGCCGGATAGTCCGGCCTGTTGCAGATCCCGTTATCGTATCTATTTTCATTTTGTAAAGCTTGTCCTTCGTTAAAGAATGATAACCTGCCAGTTCAAATGACACATCTTTTGCATAATAAAACCGTGTTGTATCTTTTTCAGTAGTCTCATCCAGCTTAAAATCCCTGATCTGTATAGTCAGATGTTTCACCGAATTCAATAAACGGCCATCTGCCCCATTGATATAATCAAAGTCAGCATCTGCAATTTTTATTCCTCTGATATGAACAGCTGCCAGCGTTTTTGAGATCAGTTCATAAAGGCTGCGTTTATCTTTTTTAACAGTATCAGGTTTTTTATCAACTTTATTATAAATCATATTAATCGAAGGATTCTCCAGAATAATATCATTCATCGCTATCTTTTTATGAAGCCAGACTTTAAATATTCCAATGTTACGCAATCTTAAACGCGCCAGCCTGACCTGGAATAAGTGCGTAGGTGCATTCCCTAATTTCTTTCTTGCGTTAAAAACTGCAGTATCCGGCGATAGCAAAATACTGTCAACACTTACACTTCCGGTAAGGAGGTTCAGGTGGATATCCTTAAAATCAATATGATAAAGATCTGCAGATCCATTAGCCACTACCTCTTTTATCTTTTTAGTCAGCAATGGCTTCCATTGTATGCTGATATAAAACGAAGCACAACCCAGGATAATGATCAGGGCTAAAAGCACTCCTGCGAGCCATTTCCATATTTTCTTCTTCCCCGGTGCATGGTCTGTCATATTTCTTTATTTAACTAATATTACAGTAATCAGCTTATAATGTTTTTGATATTTGAAACGCTGAATGTCAGCATAGCGTCTAAAAGGGGTAAATATCAAATTGAACCTCACTTTTAAATGCTGCCAATTTGTCATTTACAAATTAAATTTAGTAGTTTTGTCCCTTTAAGAATGTTACTCATTTATGATCGATTTACAGCTAACAGACAAAACACATGATGAAGGGCGCCAGGGTGAAGCTCTGATTGTTGATGCCCCAAAACTGCTTAATGCGAGGAAGCTATACATTGAAAGTTATGGTTGCCAGATGAACTTCGCTGATAGTGAAATTGTTGCCTCTATCCTGTTAGATCAGGGTTTTCAGACCACAGGTAACTATCAGGAAGCCGATGCAATTTTTATCAATACCTGCTCAATCAGGGAAAATGCAGAACAGCGTGTCCGCAACCGGTTATCGCAGTTTGGTATAGAAAAACGTAAAAATCCTAAACTGATTGTCGGGGTTTTAGGCTGCATGGCAGAACGTTTGAAATCTAAATTCCTTGAAGAAGAAAAATTGGTAGATCTGGTTGTCGGACCTGATGCTTACCGTGACTTGCCACAACTGATAGAACAGGTGGGTGATGGTCAGAAAGCAATTAACGTTTTACTATCCAGAGAAGAAACTTACGCAGATATTAGTCCGGTCCGCCTGAACGGGAATGGAATTACTGCTTTCATTTCCATTATGCGTGGTTGTGATAATATGTGCTCTTTCTGCGTAGTGCCTTTTACAAGAGGACGTGAACGCAGTCGTGATCCGCATTCTATTCTTACTGAAGCGCAGGATTTACATGACCGCGGTTATAAAGAAGTTACGCTGCTTGGACAGAATGTAGATTCTTACAAGTGGAAAGGTACAGCGGAAGCAGAAGATGGCGCTGAGATCATGGTCAACTTTGCCCAGTTACTGGAAAAAGTAGCATTGATCAGCCCTGAATTACGTGTCCGTTTCTCGACTTCACATCCAAAAGATATTACAGACGAAGTACTGCATACGATTCAAAAATATGATAACATCTGCAACAATATCCACTTACCTGTACAATCAGGAAGCAGCAGGGTATTGGACCTGATGAACCGTACTTATACCCGCGAATGGTATATCAACCGGATTGATGCCATCAGAAATATCATTCCTGATTGCGCGATCTCTACAGATATTATTGCTGGTTTCTGCACTGAAACTGAAGAAGAACATCAGGAAACCTTAAGCATGATGGATTATGTGGGTTATGACTTCGCATTCTGCTTCAGTTATTCAGAAAGACCAGGAACAATGGCTGCAAGAAAACTGGATGATGATATTCCGGAAGACGTAAAAAAACGCCGTTTACAGGAAATCTTATTAAAACAGCAAACTACTTCTCATTACAGATTAGAGAAATCTGTAGGAAAAACAGTCCGTATCTTAGTAGAAGGTTTCTCTAAAAAGTCTGATAAAGACCTTTGCGGAAGAAATGACCAGAATGCGATGATCGTATTCCCGGCAGTAGAAAATGTGAAGCCAGGGCAATACGTAAATGTCATTATTGAGCGTTGTACATCAGCGACTCTGCTGGGCAGAATTACAGCTTAAAAAATATACTCCAGTGAGCATTTAAATATAATTATTTTGGACGTACAAGATATTAAAAACCGATTTGGGATTATTGGTGGTTCTCCACTTTTAAACCGTGCTATAGATATTGCCAGGCAGGTAGCGCCAACGGATATGTCAGTATTGATTACTGGGGAAAGTGGTAGTGGAAAAGAAGTATTTTCACACATTATCCACCAGATGAGTACCCGTAAACACGGTGCTTTTATTGCCGTAAACTGTGGTGCAATTCCAGAAGGCACAATAGATTCAGAATTATTCGGACATGAGAAAGGCTCTTTTACCGGTGCTCACGAAGCACGTAAAGGATATTTTGAAGTGGCAAACGGAGGAACGATCTTTTTGGATGAGGTTGCTGAATTACCTTTAGGTACACAGGCCCGTTTATTAAGAATACTGGAAAGCGGAGAATACCTGCGTGTAGGTTCTTCCAAAGTACAGAAAACTGACGTCCGCATTATTGCAGCAACAAACGTCGATGTATACAACAGGGTAAAATCCGGTAAGTTCCGTGAGGATTTATATTACCGTTTAAATACTGTACCATTGCGCATACCTGCTTTACATGAACGTAAAGAAGACATCTTTTTGCTGTTCAGAAAGTTTTCTGCCGATTTCAGTGATAAATACCGCAGCCCGGGTATCCACCTGGAACCAGATGCGATACAAATGCTGAGCAATTACAGCTGGCCGGGAAACGTCAGACAGCTTAAAAACATTGCAGAACAAATTTGTGTACTGGAAAAAGACCGGAACGTAACTGCTGGTGCTTTATTGAATTATATTCCGAATGAAGGAGGCAGCAATTTGCCAATGGCATTAAATAACGGAAGTAATAAAGAAGATTTTTCCGAAAGAGATATTCTTTACAAAGTTCTTTTCGACATGAAAAAGGACATGATGGACTTGAAGAAACTGGTTGCCGAGATTATTCAGAGTGGTGGAAATACTTCACATATCATGGAGGAAAACCCGCACTACATCAACCAGCTTTACCAGGAAGTAGATCAGACTGTGAGCAATGACTCTACTTTCATGATTAAAAAATCTCCTCAGAATACGCCTGTAGACTATAACTACACCCATGATGCAGAAGAAGTGGAAGAATCCCTTTCTTTGATTGACAAGGAATCTGATTTAATCAAAAAAGCACTGAAAAAACATAAAGGCAAGCGTAAGTTCGCAGCTCAGGAACTGGGAATTTCTGAACGTACACTATATAGAAAGATCAAAGAACTCAATTTAAATTAGGTCATGAAAAGAATCTGTTTATTGCTGCTGCTGCCGCTGGCAACATTAGTGAATTCGTGTTCAGTAAAGTTAAACGGAGCCTCTATTCCTGCGGAGATGAAAACGGTAACCGTGTCGTATTTTGAAAATAATGCGCCATTGGTGATCCCGACATTAAGTGCAGATTTTACAGAGGCTTTAAAACTGCGTATCCGGAATCAAACCCGTCTGATTGTTAGCCAGAGTAATGCAGATGCAATTTTTGAAGGCAGGATTACGGGTTATGACATCCGCCCTATCGCCCTTCAGAATAACAATGCGCCAAGTGCGGGTGGAAACAGGCTAACCATTAAAGTAAGCGTAAAATACACCAACAACCTTAATCCTAAACAAAGTTTTGAAGAATCATTTGAGCGGTTTAAAGATTTCGACATGAGAGGTCAGAGTCTGGAGTCTGTTCAGCTCCAGTTAAATAAAGATATCAACGCACAGCTTACTGAAGATATATTCAACAGGGCTTTTGCGCAATGGTAAAAGAGCTGAAAAAACCGGTATATTAAATGAATTTCAATTGTTAACTTAGCCTCGTCATGCTGGATAAAGACATACAACAACAACTTGCTGAATTAATTGCGGATCCTCAAAAGGCTTCTCCGCAGCATACGGCTATGTTGAGCGGCTTGTTACAGACTTATCCCTACTACCAGCCGCTGCATTTGTTATTGGCCAAAGCCGATCTGCAAAGGGCAAAAAGCACGAATCAGCTTGTTCAGGCTTCTCTTTATACCAACGGCTCTATTTTACACCAGTTTTTGTTTAAAAAAGAAACTACACCAGTCACCTTTTTGATTGTCAACGGATGCCCGGGGGTCAGAGAAGAGAATGAACAGGAAGGTTTCGATGAGCTGGAAGAAGTATTTGAAGAAATTGCTGAGGTTGACCATACCAATTACCGCCCATTCAGAAATTCAGGTCCGGATGCTGAAACAGCAGTCACCAATGAGGCCCCTGAACGCAGGAATTCTCTGGAAGATGATTTCGTTTTTGAAAGTATTGCTTCTTCAGATTTCTTCGCCTTTGAACAAAACTTCAGTACAACAGAGGTTGTTGAACCACAACAACAGCAGCAGCCGGTAGCAGATGCGCCCGTTATTGAAGAGCATGAAGCTCAGGCAGCGGCCGAAGTAGAAAATAGCCAGGTTAGTAATTACCATGACGAAAATCTGCCATACACCTTTTTATGGTGGCTGGCTAAAACCCGTAAAGAACATCAGAGTATATTTCAGCCATATGCTTTACCCAAAACAAATAATGCTCAGGAACTACAGCAGCAGTATGTAGAACATATTTTCCATATACAAAGCCACCTGACCGGAAGTGAAGCTTTACTCGGTACAGAAGAACAGCAAAAACCAGCGACCAAAGATGCGGAGATCATCGAAAGCTTTATTAAAAATGATCCGCAGATCCTGCCGCCTAAACCCGAGCAGATTGACAATGAAAACAAGGCAAAGAAAAGTGCAGAGGATCAGAATGACCTCGTATCTGAAACACTGGCCAATATTTATATCGAGCAAATGCTTTACGACAAGGCGATAGATACTTATGAAAAATTAAGTTTGAAGTTTCCAGAAAAAAGACGTTACTTTGCCGACCTTATCCAATCTATAGAAAAGAAAATTTAACCATTTAACATACTATGCTTTTTTTAATTATTTTATTGATCATTATTTGTGTTGCATTAGGCCTGTTTGTTTTAATACAAAATCCTAAAGGCGGTGGTCTGGCAACAGGCGGATCGGGAAGCAATATGTTCGGTGTACAACGTACAGGTGATGTACTTGAAAAAGGCACCTGGGTTCTTTTAACTTTAGTCGTTGTGATTTCACTGGCAATTACTGCTATTGGAAAAACAGGATCAACCGGAGCTACTGGCGGCGGAGATTCTAAAATTCAACAACAATTGGATAAAACACCTACGCCTTCTCCAATTGGCGGTGGTATTAAACCAGCTACAACTCCTGCTCCTGCAACTACGCCGGAAGCACCAAAAAAATAAGCTTAAATACCTTTTTTAAAGAAGCCCGTCAGAAAATAATCTGACGGGCTTCTTTCGTTTATCCCTGCCAGTCTGACACAAAAAAAATAGGCGCTTAATCTATTAGCTGACAAGCCTGTGTAAATTTGGCAACCGAAAGCTCCTTGGCATAAAAACTGATGTGCCTTTAGCGTTATTATACAATTTATACGTTAACCTTTAAATTAAAACAATAATTAAGTTATGGCTTTAAACATTAAACCCATTGCAGATAGAGTAGTTGTTGAAGCTGCTCCTGCCGAAGAAAAAACTGCTTCGGGTATTTATATCCCGGATACAGCTAAAGAAAAACCTCAGCAAGGAACAGTAGTTGCGGTTGGCCCGGGTAAATATGCCGAGTTAACAGGAAACTTAGTACCATTGAGCGTTAAAGTTGGTGATGTAGTTTTATATGGCAAATACGGAGGTACTGAAATTACTTTTGAAGGTAAAGAGTATCTTATTATGCGTGAAACTGATCTTTACGCAGTTCTTTAGTTGTTGGT
The DNA here is from genome assembly GCF_040822065.1 of Pedobacter sp. WC2423. Taxonomy (NCBI): domain Bacteria; kingdom Pseudomonadati; phylum Bacteroidota; class Sphingobacteriia; order Sphingobacteriales; family Sphingobacteriaceae; genus Pedobacter; species Pedobacter sp. WC2423. The sequence continues at coordinate 4,338,557 of NZ_CP162005.1, read as the reverse complement.
TTAACCCGGCAAATCTCACCAAATATTAAAAAAAAGTTAAAAATGGCAAAGCAAGTAAAATATAACGTAGAAGCCCGTGACGCCCTGAAAAGAGGTGTTGATACTTTGGCTAATGCAGTAAAAGTAACTTTAGGTCCAAAAGGACGTAATGTAATTATTGATAAAAAATTCGGTTCACCAGCAATTACAAAAGATGGTGTTACTGTTGCGAAAGAAATTGAATTAAAAGACCCAATCGAAAACATGGGTGCTCAAATGGTTAAAGAGGTTGCTTCTAAAACTGCTGATATTGCAGGTGACGGAACAACTACTGCAACTGTACTGGCTCAGGCGATCGTTACAGCGGGTATCAAAAACGTTGCTGCTGGTGCAAATCCAATGGATTTGAAACGCGGTATCGATAAAGCGGTTACAGCTATTGTAGCAAACTTAAAAGCTCAGTCTCAAACTGTTGGTGAAGATAACAACAAAATCAAACAGGTTGCGTCTATCTCTGCAAACAATGACGAAGTTATTGGCGCGCTGATCGCTGAGGCAATGGGTAAAGTAGGTAAAGATGGTGTAATTACTGTGGAAGAAGCAAAAGGTACTGAAACTGAAGTAAAAACAGTAGAAGGTATGCAATTTGACCGTGGTTACTTATCTCCATACTTTGTAACTAATGCGGATAAAATGGAAGCGGAATTAGAAAACGCTTACATTTTGATCTATGACAAAAAAATCAGTAACATGAAAGAATTGTTACCGATTTTAGAGAAACAAGTTCAAACTGGTAAACCATTATTAATTATCGCTGAAGATTTAGATGGTGAAGCTTTGGCTACTTTAGTAGTGAATAAAATCCGTGGTTCTCTGAAAGTTGTTGCTGTTAAAGCTCCAGGTTTTGGTGACCGCAGAAAAGCAATGTTAGAAGATCTTGCTATCTTAACAGGTGGTACTGTAATTTCTGAAGAAAGAGGTTACAAATTAGAGAATGCTGACCTTACTTATTTAGGTACTGCTGAGAAAATCGTTGTTGATAAAGACAATACAACAATTATTAACGGTGCTGGTTCATCTGAGGATATCAAAGCCCGCGTTAACCAGATCAAAGCTCAGATCGAAACTACAACTTCTGATTACGATAAAGAAAAATTACAAGAGCGTTTGGCTAAATTAGCTGGCGGTGTTGCAGTTCTTTACGTAGGTGCAGCTTCTGAAGTGGAGATGAAAGAGAAAAAAGACCGTGTTGATGATGCTTTACATGCAACCCGTGCGGCTGTTGAAGAAGGTATCGTTGCTGGTGGTGGTGTTGCTTTCATCCGTGCTATCGAAGCTTTAGAAGGAATGAAAGGATCTAACGAAGACGAAACTACTGGTATCGCAATCGTTAAACGTGCTATCGAAGAGCCATTACGTCAAATCTGCCAGAATGCAGGTATTGAAGGTTCTATCGTAGTTCAAAAAGTTAAAGAAGGTAAAGGTGATTTCGGTTACAATGCCCGTACTGATGTTTATGAAAACTTAATCAGTGCAGGTGTTATCGATCCAACTAAAGTTGGTCGTGTAGCTTTAGAAAACGCAGCTTCTATTGCAGCGATGTTGTTAACAACTGAGTGTGTATTAGCTGATGATCCTGATGATAATGCAGCAGGTTCTGCTATGCCTCCTATGGGTGGCGGTGGAATGGGCGGAATGATGTAAGTCAATTCTGTTAATCGCTGATTAAAACCTCCAGTTTAAAGCTGGAGGTTTTTTTATGCTTTAGAAATTTTAACTCGTTGTAAGGTAGGTGTTTGGAAAAATAGATTCTATTTTCTAAATTGATATAACGATACAATATGAGGAAAATTTTAACTCTCTTTTTCGCTCTCTTCCTTAGTATTATATCCTTTCATTCCAATGCTCAGCTGACTCTTGGAACGGTGGATGGAGGACCTTATACGACCGGATCAAGCATAAGCGCCACTTTTAATATTGGCGAAAGCAGCTGTATCAAAATTGGTAATACGTTTAGCCTGGTTTTAGTTAATGCTGCCGGGAACGAAGTTACGCTAGGTACATATAATGGGTTCTATTCTACTTTTGTGAATGGAGTTATACCGGCAGGTACGCTGGCCGGCACGGGTTATAAATTAAGAGTTAAATCTTCAAACCCAGCGTTGAGCTCTGATTTATCAGCAGCTTTTGAAATTAAGGCCGGAACCCCGGTAACAGCCTCTCTTAATGCAGTCGCATCCGTCATCAGTCAAAATCCACGGACTTTTGGCTCTTGTAATGGTACTGACAATACAAATTATAATTTCACGAATGAATCTACAGCTGACCAGGTAACCGCAACAATTACTAATGAATTAAATCCCGGAGCGCCCACTACGCTAACTTACCCTGCTGCTAACAATGTCAATACCTTTACTGCTGGTCTGGCCCATTATACCATATTTGTAAAAGCAAAAAGTCCGGATGGGAATATCGGTACGCAAGCTTATCTGCTCATTAATAACCTGGCAGTAACTGCATTTAAAACAACAAGCAGCAATACAGTCTGTTTTCCTGTCGGATCTTTTGCTTATGGAGTGGACGTCAGTAAATCTGATGGTATTGGTGCAAATTTCCCTGGCAATACTTATAAAATCGACTGGGGAGACGGTGACTCCAATGAATATACTTTTTGTGATATCAAGTCCAATGGCAGCAGTGTACAGCATACTTTCAAGAAGTCCTCTTGTGGACTGACTTATACGAGCGGCAATCAAGTTACTTATAACGCATTCGGAGTTAATGTTGGTGTAAACAGTCCTTATTGCGGACCTATTGGAACGCCTATTTCAACAACGGCAAGAGTTGTTTCCAGGCCTGAAAATAAATTCAGCGCTCCGGCCGTTGTTTGTATTAACGATCATATAGCGGTAACTAACCAATCAACTGCCGGACAAAACCCAAATTCAAATTCTTCTGGCTGCACTGATAATCTCGTTTTTTATACCTGGTATGTTGATAACGTGGCAGTATATGTAGATAAGCCTGTATCTTTTACACCAGATTTCGTTTTTACAACGAAAGGGCCACATAAGATACGCCTTTCGGCCAGAAGTGCGGGAAGCTGTCAACCAGAAGATGTTGAGCAGATTATTTGTGTACAGGATCCACCAAAACCGAACTTCACCCTTGGGAATGCGGTAATCTGTTTAACTCCGGGAACATTAACACCAGTCAATACTACTGTTCTGGACAATACCTGTGTTAATGCAAGCCCCGTTTATACCTGGACAGTTACTCCGGCGGCAGGAGTTACCTTTGATGCGAATACCGCAACTCCACAATTTAAGTTTACGCAGACCGGAATATATGAAGTGAAATTGGCCGTTCAGTCCGGAACTTGCACAGTACTAAGTGCTCCGCAGAAAATTGTAGTGAATACACAACCGCAAGCAACTTTATCTCCGGATATTACGCTGTGTGCTACTGGAAATTATATTTTTAATCCTAACCCGGGCCCTACGCAAACTACGCTGAGTGGAACAGCAGAAGAAATCAGCGGAACCTATACATGGACAGTGGCCAGTACAGGTAATTACACCTTTGTATCGCCTGATGGCCCGAATAGTAAATACCCAACGCTGAATTTTGCAGATTATGCGACCTATACGGTAACGCTGACTCATACTAACAATTGCGGAACGGTAACAAGGACGCAGAAAATCACGCTTTCAAAATCACCTAAACCTGAAATCACTGCCGCTGCTAATCCGGTTTGTTATAATTCAGCGATTAGTTTGACCGGGACCATCATGGATCGTAATCCGAATACCACCTTTGTATGGGTAGGTAACGGAGGCGTTTTTTCCGCACCAGATAATCTGATTACCACTTATACGCCCACTGCTGCTGAACGCAATGCCGGAGTTGCAACCGTTATATTAAGAGTCCAGACTGGTCTTCCTGCACCTTGCGCAAGCGTCGAGACAAATCTTTCAGTACAGATTTACCCTAACAATACAGGAACAAATACGACCCAGAATATCTGTTCAGGTCAGGCTGCTTCTCATACACCTGTATCAAGTGTAACAGGCAGCACTTTTACCTGGACAGCTGCAAATGCCGACGGAATGGCCAGGGGATTTACACCCTCGGGATCCGGCCCAATTAATCAGGTCATCACCAACACCAATGCCACAACCAATGCTATTGTCATCTATACGATTACACCTAAAAGCAATGGGTGTGATGGCGTTCCTTATACTTTTACCGTAACAGTTACGCCTATACCAGTGGTCACAGCTACCGTAGCCCAACCTGTAATCTGCGGGAATGAAGCCGCTGGAATTACACTCAGCTCCACAATGGCGAACACTAAATATACCTGGACAAGTACTGCCACTGCTGGCATTGCCGGCAATACAAATCAAGCCGTTCCAATTGCGGTTACTGCGATCCAGGATGTTTTAGTGAACAGCGGGGCTGTGCAGGGAACAGTAACTTATATAATCACCCCTGTTTCTGCAACAGGCTGCCAGGGAACACCAATCACCATTACTGTCAAGGTTGATGCAGCAATTACGATTGCCAATGCAGGGCCTGCACAGACTTTATGCGCAAAAGCAAGTACATTGCTTGCCGGAAATACTCCTAAAGCAGGAGAAACGGGACAATGGTCTGCAGTATCCGGAACGCTGGTCATTGCTGATCCGTCAAACCCGCAAACATCAGTCACCGGGCTCATCCCGGGCCAGACTTATGTACTCAGATGGACCATCAGAGGTGCCGCAAATTGTACACCAACGATGGCAGAAGTCACAATCAATAATCTCTTGCCAATCAGCAATACCATTACCAGCACCAGTACTGAGGTTTGCTACGGACAAACGATTGACATCACAGGTGATACCCCAACCGGAGGAACCGGAACTTATACTTATCTCTGGGAAAGCAGTGCCGACAATGGAGCTACCTGGAATGTGATCAGTGGTCAGACCTCCAAAGATTTAAACTTCAAACTCTTAGCGACTTTAAGCTTCCGCAGAACGGTAACCAGCGGCCCCTGTCCTGTGCTGAGTAATGTGATCCGGGTGATTGCCCAGCCACCAATCGGCAATAATACAATTGCTGCCGATCAAACGATCTGTACCGGATTAATACCGGCTGCTTTGACTGGCAGCACACCCACCGGATCTGATGGTCGTTTTAACTATCAGTGGCAATCCAGTACCGATAATGCCATATGGACAGACATCAGCGGAGCTGTATTTTCAGGGTATATATCTCAAGCTTTAACCGCCACCACTTTTTACAGACGTATAGTAAGTACACAAGCTTGTAACGGAGCTTTACAAAGTATCAGTCCTTCGGTAAAAATTACAATCAAACCAAATGCGAAAGCTGAATATACCTTTACGGCAGATAACGGCTGTATTCCCTTTGTTTTAAATATAACGGCAGTTACTTATCCTGACCGCAACGCTACTTATACCTGGTATGCGGACGGGGTGCAAATTGGCACAGGCAGCGACTTTCCTGGGTATACAATGACAATCAGTAATGCTTCGGTTGTGATTAAACTGGTTGTAACCAGTAGCCTGGGTTGTACGCAGGATGAATTCAGCCATACTTTTAGTACGATTCAGAATGTCCTTCCTGCTTTTACCCAAAGTGCTACTGAGGGTTGCGGCCCGCTGAAAGTCAATTTCATCAATACCTCTACTTCTTTGACCAATGCGACTTTTTTCTGGGATTTTGGAAATGGGGTAACCACAACACAGGTTATGCCCGGACAGGTTACCTTCCAGCCACATCCGCTGGGCAGGGATACCACTTATAAAGTTTCGCTGACTGCAACCACTTCGTGCGGCAAGGTTACCGTGGTTTCGGGCGTATTTGTAAAGGCCAGGCCCATTGCCTTATTCTCTCCTGATAAAACGGTGGGCTGCTCTCCGATGAAGGTAACTTTCAGCAATACTTCTCCCGGAGGGACCAATACCTATTATTATGATTTCGGAGACGGGACATTGCTGACCAAAACTGACAAATCACCTGTGGAACATACTTACACTACTGGTGCTGTCAAAAATTACGTGGTAAAAATGGTTGCTCAGAATGAATGCGGAAGGGAAGAAACTTCTTATACGATCCGGGTTTCCCCCAATACCATTTTACCTGAATTGGTTGTAAATGCAGATGAAAAAGAAGGTTGTGCACCTTTAAAGGTTAACTTTTATAACAATAGTAAAGGGGCAAGCAGTTTTCAATATGATTTTGGGGACGGAAGCACTTTGATTACCCGTTCCGCACCTGAAGTTGTAACACATACTTTTACTGCACCCGGAACATTTACAGTGAAGCTGACGGCTTCAAACGGATGTTCTGACACTACAACTACTGAAACTATTAAAGTGCTTCCTCAGCCAGGTGTAGCCTTTACCGGTGATCTGCTTTCAGGTTGTCCGGGGCTTGTTGTACAATTTAAAAATACCAGCAATGGTGGGATCAGTTATTTATGGGACTTTGGGGATGGAACGACATCTGCCGAATTTGAGCCCAAACATACTTTCGATGGCAGCAAGGAATTTTATACCGTTACTTTAACAGCAACCAATACCCTGGGCTGTTCCAATACTTCGGTATTGACTGATTATATCCACATTGTCCCTCCTCCTGTTGCCCGGTTTAACGTCTCTCCTGCAACTATAATTAACATTCCGGATTACACCTTCCGGTTTGAAGATGAGAGTACCGGGGCCCCATTAGTCTGGCTTTGGGATTTTGGGGATAAACAGACTTCAACCCTGAAAAGCCCTTCTCATACCTACCTGGATACAGGAACTTATGTAGTTACTTTAAGAGTAACCAATCAACAAGGCTGCTTTTCTACCACCTTCAAAAAAGTTTCTATAGTTGGCGTACCCGGTTATTTATTTCTGCCTAACTCCTTTATACCAGGTAATGAGACACCCGAACTCCGGATTTACAAGGCTAAAGGATCGGGGATTAAAAGCTGGCGCATGCGTATTTTCAATAAATGGGGACAAGACTTATGGGAAACAACCAGTCTCGACGAAGGCCGGCCAGCTGAAGGCTGGGACGGGTTATTCAAGGGCGAGCCAGTACCGCAAGGCGTATACTTTTGGAAGATTGATGTCGAGTTCATTAACGGGATGGAATGGAAAGGGATGACTTACGATTTTTCAGCACCGAAAAGAACAGGAATTATCCACTTGATTAGATAAACCGGAATATGAAACTGAGATCAACCTCTATTTTGCTGTTATGCTTGTTTGCCAGTTCAATTGCTGCATTGGGCCAGGATCATATTTATTCTCAGTTTTTTAACGCACCATTATACCTCAACCCTTCATTGACCGGGCAGTTTGAAGGAGATTTCAGAATGAATATGATTTACCGGAATCAATGGACAGGATTGAATGGTACGCTTTCCTATATCAATGCATCAGCCGATTTGAATATCCCGCATTTTGGTGGCGGGGTTGGTTTACAATTCAACCGCAGCACTGAAGGCACTGCCTTTCTGGTGAAAAATAATATTGCGGCTACTTATTCTTATAGCGTAGGTACAGATGACTTTGTCCTTTCTTTTGGTATTCAGGCTGGGTTTACCAGCAGGCAGATTGACTGGAGCAAATTGGTATTCTCTGACCAGATTGATAACCGGCTTGGTTATATCCCAGGAAGTATCAGTGCAGCACAACCACCCAATCAGGCCAGTAAATTCTTCTTTGATCCAGCGGCAGGGGTCAACCTGGTGTATGGAAATTTTATGGCTGGTGTAGCCTCACATCACATTAACCAGCCGGATGAGTCTTTTAGCGGTGCACAGGCAAAGCTGCCGATGCGGCTTACCGGTTATGCCAGTTACAGAATCGCATTGACGCAGAATTACACTTATGGTGTGGACGATGCGTCTTATATAATTCCTTCAGTGGTCTATTATAAACAGGGAAATGTATCCTCTATGAGTGCTGGTGCGCAGTTTAAATATAAAGGGCTGAACTCTGGTCTCTGGTATCGTACGGCTGGTGAAGGCGGTCCCGACGCGATTGTAGTTTCTCTGATCTTCGATATTTTTACCGGACGTGACAACGGAGAGAAATTAAGAATAGGTGTCAGCCATGATGCGACAACTTCAAAATTAAATTATACCAATACCAATGGTACAACAGAGGCTAGTATCGGTTATCAGAAGTATTTCCCTAATAGTTCCGGTTTTAATAAATTCAATGGCTTAAGGTGTTACGACTTCTATTAAGTCTTGCTCATTATGCTTGTTCTTTCCATATCTTTATAAAAGTTTAAAACTTTAAGCGATTTTTTATCTTTTTGATACCATGGAAGAATTTATTGAAGGCAACCACTTTTTAACCCAAAGCGAGGTATATAAGTTTTTACTGACCATATTATTGTGCGGACTCATTGGTATTGAACGCGAATTAAGAGCCAAACAAGCCGGATTAAAAACCATGATCATGATTGGCCTTGGCTCTACGCTGTTTACTATTTTATCTATTAAAATTGGCGCAGGAAGCCAGGACCGTATCGCTTCTAATATTGTGACCGGAATCGGGTTTCTGGGTGCAGGTGTAATTTTCAAAGAGGAAAACCGGGTCAGAGGATTAACTACTGCCTGTGTAATCTGGATTGTAGCTGCGATAGGTATGGCTGTAGGTGCTGGTTATTCTGAGCAATCTATCGGCGTAACCATCGTTGTTTTACTGGCACTTGTTTTCTTCCCTTATGTAGAAGAATTCGTGCAAAACCGCTCCTCTTCCAGAGAATATAAGATTGTAAAGAAATACGAAAATGAAGGACTGGATAGCTATGAGGAACATTTCAAAATTGCGCGTTTAAAATTAAGCCGTGGTCAGCAGCGCATGTCCGAAGGGATTATCAGTGGAACCTGGATTGCGGTAGGTTCACCCAAAAACCACAAGCTATTTGTCGACCATATGTTACAAGATGAAAAAATTCTTGAATTTCAGTTCTAACCTCCTTGAATTCGTATTAAACTATTTAGCTTTGCATTATGCATAGAGAACAGATCTCCGTATTTGATATTTTTAAAATCGGGATAGGCCCGTCAAGTTCACATACCCTTGGCCCCTGGAGGGCTGCCCAGCAATTTACGGCTTCATTAGCAAGTAAAGACCTTTTAAGTGGTGTTGAACAAGTAAAAATATTGCTTTATGGTTCTCTTGCAAAAACAGGTCATGGCCACGGTACTGATATTGCCATTTTATTGGGAATGATTGGTGCAGATCCGGTAACTTTTGATGTAAACGCCATTGATTCTACGATAGCAGCGATTAAAGCGGACCAGCAATTGTTATTAGGTGGCAGTCAGCAAATCTCTTTTGATTATAACGATGATTTAATTTTCCTTTACAAGGAGAGTTTACCTTTTCACCCGAATGCCGTGACTTTTCAGGCATTTCTGACTAATGGCAGCGCATTTTCTGAAACGTACTACTCTATTGGTGGTGGTTTCGTAGTGAAAGAGGGTGAAACTAGTGGAGATAAAGAACAGGTGGAACTTCCATTCCCTGTTGAAATAGCCGGCGATTTATTGCACTGGTGTTTAACTACTGGCTTAAAAGTTTCGGAAGTGGTGATGGAAAATGAACTGATGTGGCGCACCGAAGCGGAAACCAGGCAAGGTATGCTTCAGCATTTCAGGGTCATGAAAGAATGTACTTTCCGTGGTTGCCATACAGGTGGATTTTTACCCGGAGGATTAAACGTGGGCCGCAGAGCAGCAGCTTTAAATAAAAGACTGATCGGCAACAAACCTTATACAGATTACGAAAGCTGGATCCAGGCCATCAGAGCTGGTGGAAATAGCTTTAATTACACCCTGGACTGGGTAAGTTGTTTTGCTTTGGCTGTGAATGAGGAAAATGCATCGTTCGGCCGCGTAGTCACAGCGCCTACCAATGGAGCTGCGGGTGTAATTCCGGCGGTATTACAATATTATATTGCTTTCTGTGATGGCTTTGAGGAAGACAAAATCATACAATTCATTGCCTGCGCTTCTGAAATCGGGAGTATTTTCAAAAAAGGAGCAACCATATCAGCAGCAATGGGTGGTTGTCAGGCAGAAATTGGTGTTTCTTCTGCCATGGCCGCAGCGGCATTAACAGAGTGTATGGGTGGTTCTCAGCGACAAGTAATGATGGCAGCAGAAATTGCCATGGAACATCATTTAGGCTTAACCTGCGACCCGATTGGCGGTTTGGTACAGATTCCCTGCATTGAGCGGAATACCATGGGCGCGATTAAGGCAATTACGGCAAGTCAGCTGGCTTTGCAGAGTAATCCGGATAAAGCAAAAGTAAGTTTAGGTGCAGTGGTCAATACCATGTGGGAAACTGCGCTGGATATGAACTCTAAATATAAAGAAACTTCGGATGGCGGTTTAGCGACCAACATTCCAATCAGCTTACCTGAATGTTAATTAAAAGCTTTGATAATGGATGGGCTGAGCTGATCTGCCCATTCTTTATACATTTTTCCCGAGGGATGCAGGCCGTCGGAAGCGACCAGCGCAGCATCAGTTGCGGCATTTCTTGAAGCCGGTGTAATATCTGTATAATTGATCCCTGCTTTCAGACTTTCTTCTTTGTTCACCGCATTAAAAGCATCTATTTCTTTCGCAACCACTTTCGCATCTCTACCGCTTTGTACCCCATAGGGAGTCACTCCCCAATCCGGTATAGAAACCACAAATACATGGGCCGCATTTCCACCGGCAAAATTCACAGCCGTTTTTAGCAGCGCAATAAACTCTTTCCGGTAGGCTGCTATAGCATATCCTCTGTACTGATTATTGACGCCAATCAACAGCGTCACAAGGTCATATTCCGGCAAAAATGTATCCGCTTTAATTCCTGCAATCAGTTCTCCGGCAGTCCACCCGGTTGTCGCAACAATTTTAGGCGCTGAAAAATGGAGTGACTGCCTGTTCAGGTTTTCCCGGAGCTGATAAGGAAAACTTTCCGCCTGTTTTACCGCTTCCCCGATGGTATAAGAATCTCCGAGCGCGAGATAAGTCAGCTGATCTGTAGGCGGATCGATTGGAGTTATATCAGTTTTATTCATGCCATTTGTTGAGCTTTTTCCACATCCTGAGAGGAGAACTATCAGGATAGCTATTGTCGTTAACTTCATTTTAAAATTTACGAAAGCTGCCTGGGATCAGATGTTGAAGGTAATAATTTATAGGTGTTATTAGTGAATATGCGGGGCAAAAATCTTAAAAAGATAACTGATCATAATCATTGATCCGGTCATCATAAACAGGATATTAATCAGGATTTTGCTCCGCTGTCCCCAAAAGTAATGGGCTGTAAGCCCGATTGCAAAGGTTAACAGCACAGGAACAGTAGCTGGGTATAGCTGAAAGCTCTGCTGGAAATCACCTTTGAGCAAGGCGAGTAAGGAGCGCTGAAATCCGCAGCCGGGACAATCATATCCGGTCAGATATTTAATAGGGCAAGGCAGCATATAATTACCCGCTTTCTCCAGTAAAGAAGAGAAAGCGGATAAAAGAAATATTTTAGGCATTGGAATTAAGCCTCTGGTGTTGATGGCGGTATTGGTGTTGATGGCGGTGTCGGTGGGTTCGGTGCCGCTGGTGGTGTAGTTGGTGCAGCCGTTGGCGTAACCGGAGGCTGGTTAAAAGGATTATTTGCACCAAAAGGGTTATTTCCATTGAATGGGTTATTTGTACCAAATTGGTTGTTAGGGCCAAATCCATTCGCTTCTTTAGCTGATGGGCCCAGATATTTTGCATCTGTAAGTCCAAGCAACGGGAAAAATACAAATGGAAGCAAGATCAAACCAATCGTAAAGCCTTCAGATTTACCAAAGCTTTTAGACAACAGGTTCAATGCCCAGATACCAAAGACAATATTAGTACATGGCAGCAGCATCCATAAAATCCAGATTGGTGGTTTTCCTATGATTTCAAGCAAAACAATAATGTTATAAATGGGAACGATTGCTGCCCATCCTGGTTTTCCTGCTTTTTCGAAAACTCTCCACATGGAGTAGACTACCAGGACAAGAATAGCGAGATAAGTAAATCCTCCAAAAAGACCTACTCCTGTAGACATTGGTGAGGTTGAAGCGTTGTAATCCATATTTTATTTGTTTTTATCCCGGTAAGATAGGAAAAAAATAAATAAATGTTTTACCTGAGCCTGACAAATAACAGAAAATTAATAGAGTTCCATGTGGAACAACCCGGCAATATGTTTTTTGAGTATAGCTTTCACCTCAGCTAAATTTAATTCGTGACCAAGCTCTCTTTGCATCGAGGTTACATCCTTATCATCTATTCCACAAGGAATTATGTTTTTAAAATATTCCAGATCTGCATTTACGTTAAAAGCAAAACCATGCATGGTCACCCAGCGGCTGCAACGTACACCCAGCGCACATATTTTCCTTGCTTTTTCATTGTCCGCATCCAGCCATACACCAGTAAATCCAGGGTACCGGCCAGCAATGATCCCGTAATCAGCCAAAGTCAGGATTACAGCTTCTTCCAGTGTTCTGAGATATAAATGAATATCGGTAAAGAAATTATCCAGATCCAGGATCGGATAACCTACAATCTGTCCCGGCCCGTGATAGGTAATGTCGCCACCACGATTCGTTTTATAATAGGTTGCATTTTTTTCCTTCAGCCCTTCTTCGTCCAGCAAAAGATATTCTGCATGTCCGCTTTTCCCTAAGGTATAAACATGAGGATGTTCACAAAAAATCAGGAAATTTGGTGTTTCTACCGTAGTCTCTTGTATACGGTTATTCGTTTTAACGGCAATAGTATCTTTAAAAATAATTTCCTGATTGTCCCAGGCTTCCTGATAATCCAAAAGCCCCCAGTCAGCAAATTTTACTTTTTTGTTCATCTCTGTTAAAATTAAGCTACCACATATCCCAGCATATAACCATCTGAGGTTTTGAAGTAATTTGCGGTCAGCGTCCTTGTACCTTCAGGCAAATCAACTATAGCGGTCAGTGTTCCCTGTTCGTGCAGTTCGAAGGGTTGTATATGAATGTGTTTTTTAAATTCCAGGCCTTTTTTACCATACCATTTATAAATGGCTTCTTTGACACACCAGCAAACATAAAGTCCGTCTGTATTATCTTTTACATGCAACAGTTCGGGTGGAGACAGAAATTTCTGCTGAATCCGGTGAATCTTAGGCTCTATCCTTTCAATATCCACGCCAACACCTTTTTCTTTTCCGATCATGACCACTGCGTAATCAAAAGAATGACTTAATGAAATAGTTGAAGCAGAATTCACCAGGTATGGTTTTCCATGTGCATCAATCCGGCAGTCAATATACTCTGCGGTATTCAGCATCGTCCGTAAAAGTAAACGTGTACTTAACCAGTGTAACAGGCGCTTGCCATTGTTTAAGGTAGCGAGAAAATCGAGTTCATGCGCCTTTAATTGCAGGCCGGAAATCAGGTCTTCTTCGCGCTCCTGGATTTTCCATACGGCTAGTATGGTATGATCGTCAATATCTTTATTATAGATTACAGGCATCGTATTTAAAAAATCAATGCAAAAGTATCTTAAATTAATCATAATTTCGCCCAAAGACTTTACAAATGATACTTTCCGATAAGCGTATTCTAGAAGAGATTGACAGAGGGACAATAATTATTGAGCCCTTCAATCCAGATTGTCTGGGCACAAATTCCTATGATGTTCATCTTGGAAAATACCTGGCTACTTATACTGACAGAGTGCTTGATGCCAAAGCACACAATAAAATTCAGCATTTTGAGATTCCAAAAGATGGGTTTGTTTTACAACCCGGAACATTATACCTGGGGGTAACCCTTGAATATACGGAGACACATGCACATGTTCCTTTTCTGGAAGGAAAATCGAGTACGGGCCGTTTAGGAATAGATATCCATGCGACTGCCGGTAAAGGCGATGTAGGTTTCTGCAATACCTGGACACTGGAAATTTCCTGTGCTCAGCCGGTAAGAATTTACGCGGGAATGCCAATTGGCCAGCTGATCTACTTTGCTGTAGAAGGTGACATTGAAACGTTATACAACGCGAAGGACGATGCGAAGTATAGTAACAAGACTACCAAGCCCGTAGAAAGTATGATGTGGAAGAATAGCTTTTAGAAAGCGTTTAAACTTTGCATTAATTTATAGTATTTGAGCCTCAATATCCTTATATTGAGGCTCTGTTTTTTTACTATATTATGAAATCCAAATATCTTTATGCCTGCCTTTTCCTGCTGGTTTGCGCCTTCTCGTTTGCATTCAGAATAGCAGATGATCCATTTGAAACACTGTTAAAGAAACTTGCTGATTATACCCGGGAAAACCCACAGGAGAAAGTCCATTTACATCTGGATAAGCCTTATTATGCGATTGGTGACAACATCTGGTTTAAAGCTTATGTGACTGATAACAGTACCGACCAGCTTTCCAGAATCAGTGAGATTCTATATGTGGAACTGATCAATGAAGGTGACTCTGTAAAACGTCAGCTTAAACTTCCGCTGGTCTCCGGCCTTACCTGGGGAGATTTTAAACTGCCAGATACTTTAGCTGAAGGAAATTACAGAATCAGAGCATATACACAATTGATGAGAAATGCGGGCCCCGATTTCTTTTTCGATAAAACGATAAAGATAGGGAATGCGTGGGCGAACAAAGTGCTGACCAATACCAAATACACTTATAGTAAAAAGAACAATGAAAATAATGTGGATGCAGTAATCAGGTTCACAGACAAAAAGAATGAGCCTTATACAGCAATTCCTGTAGCCTATACAGTAAGACTGAAAGATAAAACAGTAGAGAAGGGAAAAGCGGTAACCAATGCACAGGGAGAGATCTCTCTTTCTTTCAGCAGTAAAGAAGCTGAGCTATTGACTTCCGGAAGAATCACGGCTATGTTTACTTTGGCCAGTAAAGAGAAAATCGTTAAAACTATCCCAATCAAGGCAGTTTCGGACGCAGTTGCTGTTCAGTTGTTTCCAGAAAGCGGAAATCTTGTCGAAGACCTTCCTTCGAGAGTTGGGATTAAAGCAATTGGCTCTTCAGGCCTTGGAGTGGATGTTTCGGGTATGATCGTGGACAATGACGGGACAGAAGTTCTTCCTTTCAACACCACACACCAGGGAATGGGAAGTTTCATCTTAAATCCGCAGCCAGGAAGAACTTATACCGCAAAAATTAAATTAAAAGATGGCAGCGTTCAGTCATTACCTTTTCCTAAAGTGCTGACTTCAGGTTATGTACTCGCCATTAACAATGCAGACAGCAATAAGGTCAGTGCTAAGATATTGATTAGCAAGCCGCTGCTGAATACAGGCGAAATGAAATTGGTTATTCAGCATAACAATACTGTTGCTGCAGTATTGAAAGTGAACACACTGAAGCAAATCAGCACAATTTCGCTGAATAAGAAGGAACTTCCATCAGGCGTCCTTCATTTTACATTGTTTTCTCCCGAAAATATACCTGTTGCTGAAAGATTGATTTTCATTGATAATCCTGCCGATCATATAGCACTTAACCTGCTGAATTTAAAGAAATCATACCAGGTCAGAGAAAATGTACCGGTTGAGTTATCGGCCACAGCTGAAGGAAAACCTACTTATGGCAGTTTTTCTGTAGCCGTAACTAATGCAAGCATCGTAGAACCCGATGTTGACAATGAAAGTAATATCATGACTTCTTTGTTGTTGAGTTCAGATCTGAAGGGATATGTGGAGAAGCCTAATCAATATTTCCGTGATCATAACTTGCAAACCAGATCAAATTTAGATGAGCTGATGCTGACTCAGGGATGGAGCAGGTTTTTATGGAAAGATGTAATCGGGAATACAGTTGTTAAACCTGTTTTTGCAGCAGAAAAGTCCTTAAAGGTAAGTGGTATCGTAACTACACCAGGCGGGAAACCCATTGCTAAAGGAAAGGTTACCCTGTTTTCCAATAAGGGAGGATTCTTCATGCTGGATACTTTAACAGATGCCAGCGGACGCTTCAATTTTGAGAACCTCAGTTTTAGTGACACCACAAAATTTGTTGTTCAGGCCAGAAACGAGAAGGAAAAAAAGTTTGTTGAAATCAAAATTGACCAGGTTCCGGGACAGCTGGTTACCCCAAATAAAAACACAGGCGATATTGAAATCAACGTGAATGAAGCGATACAAAGTTATATTATCAAGAGCGAGGGTTATTTTGATGACCTGACTAAACGCGGATTACTGGAAAGAAGTTATACGCTTAACCAGATAAATATTGTACAGCAGGTGTTAAAGGCAAAGAACTCCACAAACTTAAATGGTGCCGGCCGTGCAGATGCCGTGATCAAAGGCTCAGATCTAAGTTATTGTTCCAGCCTGTCGCAATGTCTGCAAGGCAGGGTTGCAGGGTTAACGGTCCGGGGTTCAGAAGCTTTCTTAGTGCGGAATAATGGAGTACCTATGCAGATTATCCTGGATGGAACAAATGTAGGTTCAGATTTCCTGGATAATATTCAGCCAAATGATGTAGAAACTATAGAAGTATTGAAAAGTGGTGCGACTACTGCTATTTACGGCTCAAGAGGTTTCGGAGGTGTTTTAATTATCACGACTAAAAGAGGTGGCAATACAGGTTATGCTGCTTATGCACCAGGAATTATTAATATTACAGCTGCTGGCTATTATGCGGTACGCGAGTTTTATTCACCGAAATATACTCCCTCACAAAATACAAGAACACCTGATAAAAGAACTACTGTTTACTGGAATCCTAATATAGCGACCAATGAAACTGGAACAGCTAAATTTAATTTCTATAATACAGACGAATCCGGAACTTACAGAGTTGTTATAGAAGGAATGAACATGGATGGCCGCATGGCCAGAAAAGTATATACTTACGAAGTAAAATAAAAACCTATGAACACAATTAATGTGACAATAAAAGACCGTTTAGCACTGATTACGCTTAACCGCGGTAAATCTAATGCGCTAAACAGGGAAATGATCACTGAGCTGACCGATATGCTCCATAATATTGCAAATGATGACAATATAGGCGGAGTAATCATTGCAGGCCGCGAGAACTTCTTTTCTGCCGGACTTGATTTAATTGAACTGTATGGTTACAATGAAGAAGAAGCAGAATCTTTCTGGCATTTATTCCTGGCATTCATTGCTAAAATCACCGCTTTTAAGAAGCCTATGGTTGCTGCAATCAATGGTCATTCTCCTGCAGGAGGCTGTGTGATTGCTTTAGCTTGTGATGCAAGGGTAATGGCTGAAGGCAAATTTATTATTGGTTTGAATGAAGTTCCTGTCGGAATTATTGTTCCTGAAAGCATTTTCAGCCTGTATGCTTTCTGGCTGGGCAAAGGTCATGCGACCAGAAGCTTATTAGAAGGCAAGTTATTCAGCCCTGAAGAGGCGCTGAATATTGGCCTGGTGGATGAACTGGTAAATCAGGATAGCATCATGACTGCTTCGGAACGCAGAATTAGAAAATATATGGCACTGGAGCCAAATACCTGGCAGCAGAGTAAGCTGAATATCAGAAAAGAGCTGATTGCAGCAACTTCTGCGGATCAGTCTGAGGCCTTAAAAGTTATGCTTGCACAATGGTGGTCTCCGGCTACGAGAAATATTTTGAAAATGATTATTGATAACCTTCAAAAGAAATAAGTTATGTACAATCAACCGATGTTAAGAGATGATGCTTTAAAGGGCAAAACAATTGTAGTTACAGGTGGCGGTACAGGGCTTGGTAAAGCAATGGGCACCTATTTCCTGAAGCTTGGTGCCAATTTGGTCATCACCAGCCGCAAAGCTGATGTGTTACAAAAAACGGCAGATGAGCTGGAAAAAGAAACAGGTGGCAAGGTACTGGCAGTAACTTGTGATGTACGTGATTATGAACAGGTAGAAAATGTACTGGCAGAAACGCTTAAAACTTTTGGACGCGCAGATAGTCTGCTGAATAATGCGGCAGGAAATTTCATCTCTCCTACGGAGCGTTTATCGGCTAATGCCTTCTCTACGGTTATAGATATTGTTTTAAAAGGGTCGGTAAATTGTACGCTTGCTTTTGGTAAGCACTGGATTAAAGAGAAACAGGCAGCAAGCATTTTAAACATCGTAACGACTTATGCTTTTACAGGTTCCGCATTCGTTGTGCCTTCGGCTTGTGCTAAGGGTGGAGTACTGGCGATGACCCGTTCTCTTGCGGTTGAGTGGGGAAAATATGGGATCAGGACGAATGCAATTGCGCCTGGCCCTTTCCCAACCAAGGGAGCATGGGAACGTTTGCTTCCTGGAGACCTGGCAGAGAAGTTTGATTTCAAAAACCGTGTTCCGCTGAAACGTGTGGGGGAACATCAGGAACTTGCAAACCTTGCTGCTTTCCTGGTGAGTGATTTCTCAGGATACATCAATGGAGAAGTGATCAGTATAGATGGTGGAGAGTGGTTACAGGGCGCAGGTCAGTTCAATGGTCTGGAAGCTATCCCTGGCGAAATGTGGGATGCATTTGAGCAAATGACAAGATCAGCTAAAGGCAGCTAATACGGTCAGTTTGGCATAAAATCGTTTCATCTCCATAAGAGCGTGTTTAAAATTATAAATTAAACACGCTCTTATTTTAATAATAGTTTATTTTTGTATCATGTCAACAGAAACAAAGGAAGAAACATTTACACTGGAAGAGATTTTAACCTCCCTTAAAACCTCGCATAGGCTTATTTTATGGAATGATGATGTAAATACTTTTGATCATGTAATCTATTGTATGACAAAATACCTTGATTATACAGATTCGCAGGCAGAGAAAATTGCCTGGGAAGTCCATAATAAAGGTAAGTGTGCTGTACTGGAAGGTTCTTTCACTGAAATGGAAGTTTACCGTAAAATACTTCAGCAGGAAGGATTAACGGTAACTGTAGACTAGTTTTCCAGGTTGGTGATCAATGCAGTCAACTCCAGCTGAGTCGTTTGTGTTCTGTCTTTGGCATACCACAGGTGCAAGCGCTCTGCCAGTTCAAACATATCTGAGGTTTCATTTTTCCATTCTCCTAACAGGTGTTGCAGCACTTCCGGCCTTGGGCCCCATTTGGAAATCAATTCGCCGTTTGCGTCCAGTAAGAGTAAAACTGGAATAGCCCGGCCTCCGTGTGTGAGGTGTGCATCTATCAGCGGCAGATTTTGATCTCTGAGCACAAAACGCAATGCAAATTTTTCTGGTGCAAATTTTACCATCTTCTCGAATAAGGGAACGATCTGTGCGGCATCTCCACACCATCCTTCGGAAATCACCAGCAGCTGATAGTTTTTTTCCAGCTTTTCAATAGCTTGTACGAAAGCTTCATTGAGCACCCCAGTCTTATCGACTCTGCTCATTCGCTGAACATTCATCTTGCTATAGTGCAGCATGGCTTCGCTGTGATCTTCGCCTGTTGTTTTATTGCTTTTAAGAAGAGAATCTATCAAATCCCTATACTTGGAATAAGTTAATCCTTCATTCACAAAAATATTACTGTAATTACTCATAATTGCGTTGTAATAAAATAGTTACCCCCGTTTTTTACCATTCTCAGGCCGTTACTTTGCCGTTATATTAAAAATCTAAACACAGACTATTCTAAATGAAGAACTATTGCGCAAATTTTCTATTCGTAACTTTCACTATTTGTACTACAATTTTTCAACTAAATGCACAAACTCCTGCTATTGGTAAACTTACTGGAAAAGTAGTAGACATCCAAAATAATGAAACAGTTCCTTTTGCTACAGCGATATTAATTAACAGAAAAACAAAAGCTACTGTAAAGGTTGCACAAACTAATGTTGATGGCGCTTTGCTGATGAATGATATTCCTGCGGGAGTTTTCACTTTTAAGATCAGTTATGTGGGCTACCAGACAATGGTCAGGGATTCAGTCGCAATCACTAAAAATCAGCGGATAATTAACCTGGGTACGATAAAAATGAAGGCGTCCAAAGGTAATGTGCTGAGTGAGGTCACAATTTCGGGAAAGAAAAGCCCTATACAGCTGGGTATTGACAAAAAGGTTTTTTCTGTAGATCAGAGTCTGGTTAGTGAGGGCGGGTCTGCTGGTGATTTACTACAGAATGTACCTTCTGTACAAACGGATGTTGACGGGAATGTGAGTTTAAGGGGTTCAACCGGCGTGAAGGTTTTAATTGATGGTAAACCTTCTTTAATTGCGGGTGGAAATATTGCACAGGTACTGGCTTCTATTCCGGCAAGCTCCATTGAAACGGTAGAGGTGATCACAAATCCGTCTTCAAAGTATGATGCGGAGGGCCAGTCTGGTATTATTAACATTGTGCTGAAGAAAAATACGAAGTTAGGTTTCAATGGAAATGTAGCTTTAACAGCTGGAAACAGGGATAACTACAATGGAAATATAAGTTTAAGTTTCCAGAATAAGAAGATCAATATTTACGGAAATTATGGGTACCGTTATGGTAACCGCCCTGGTGGTGGCTATAATAATATTCAGTATCTGAACCGTAAGGATTCCTTGGCTTATGCGGATCAGCTGAGCAGAATGGAGTCTGAGGATAAGAGTCATAATTTAAAGACGGGGTTGGATTATTATCTGACTGACAAAGATATTTTAAGTTTTTCGGGTGGTTTCAATAGCAGGATTAATAACCGTAAGGAGTTTCTGGATATTAACAAGTATGCGACCGGAAGGGTTCCCTTGGAGTTCAGCAAAAGGGTAAACACAAATGATGGAAGTGGTCATAGTTATGATTTAAATTTAGATTACAGCCATAAGTTTAAGCCGAACCAGGAGCTGACTTTCGATTTTGGATATTCTACGGGCACGAATGATAATTTCCAGGTTTATAATACTTCGGTTAATAGTTTGAATGGGGTTCCTGCTTCTTCAGCTGCGGATATATTGAACAATACGAATGATGGAACGAACAAGAATTATAATATCCAGCTGGATTATACCATGCCTTTAGGGAAATTAGGAAAAATTGAAACTGGTTACAGAAGCCAGATCAGGTTTTCTGATGCAAATACGGTGGCCAAAAGATTTGATAATGCTACGGGTTCTTATGTGGATAATCTTCCTTTATCGAATGATTTTGATAGTAAGGACCAGGTGCATGCGCTTTATTTAAATTATCAGAACCAGATCAGGAATTTTGGTTATCAGCTTGGTTTAAGGGCTGAGGATGCATTATTGAATACAAATTCTGGTGGGTATGATCAGTCGGGTGTGTTTGCGACTGCGCCTGCAAGGATTGCTTATAAAAGATTATATCCGAGTGTTTATTTAACGCAGAAGTTTACTGGTGAGCAGCAGATCCAGCTGAGTTATACAAGAAGGGTAAACAGACCGAGACCGTGGGATACGAATCCGTTTATTGATTATTCTGATCCGCTGAACTGGCGCAAGGGTAATCCGAATTTGTTGCCGGAGGATGTACATTCTTTTGAGTTGGGGTACAGCAAGTTCTGGTCTAAGGTAACTTTGATTTCGAGCGTTTATTTGAGACAGACGAATGATTTGATTCAAAGGGTAAGGTCTGTGCCTGATGCGGATGGGGTAATTATCACAACTCCTGAGAATTTAACGAAGGATCTTTCGAGTGGTTTGGAGTTTATTGCAAAGGTGGATGCGTTAAAGGTGTGGAATTTTACGGGAAATTTAAATGTTTATCATAGTAAGATTGATGGGGTTCCGGCTTTTGGTATCCAGGGTAATTCCGGGTTCAGCTGGAATGCGAATCTGACAAATAATTTTGTGTTACCGCATAGTATCACGTTACAGGTAAGGGTGGATTATAATTCTTCGCAGGTACTGGCACAGGGGACGAGAAAGGCAATGTATGGTATTGATGGGGGTGCAAAGTATGATTTTAAAGGGAAAAAGGCTTCTCTTAGTTTGAATGTAAGAGATATTTTTAACACGAGAAAGTTTGGAATGTTAACACAGGATGCGAATTCTATTATTAATTTTCAAAGGTATCAGCAGGGACCAATGGGGAATCTGACGTTTTCTTATAGATTCGGGAAAACTAGTTTTATGAAGAAGGGTAAGAAGGTGGAGCAGCAGGAGAGTAAGCCTGATGAAGGTTCCTTTTAAGGGGGCTTCGTCTGGGGGTTTCTCCACCAGGTTTTAATAAAAAAGCAGCCCTGTATTTTGACGGATTTCTCTGAAGAGAGAAACATTGTCAAAATACAGGGCTGACTTTTTTATTAAAAATCATTGAGTTGGAGAAACTCATTAGCGCTCAGGCCCTCCTTCTGCGTCATGGGAAATAGGGCGGATAGTTTGGCAGGGATTTTAAAGGAAAAACTTTTGTTTAGATAAGCTATCAGGAAAACCTTTCAGATATAACTTACACTTATTCAGATAAGCTATCAGGAAAACCTTTCAGATATAACCTGCACTTATTCAGATAAGCTATCAGGAAAACCTTTAGATATAACCTACATTTTTAGACAGACTTTTAGAGAATCTTTCGAAGAAATAACAGTGATTATATTTACCTTGAGTTGTTATGCTTAGTAAGCCTCCTTTTCTTCGGAAAAGCGTAAATAAGTAAGTCATTTTTGTCCCCGCCGGTCGCATCCGGGGGCTTTTTTGTTTCTGGCGATTAAATAATCCAAAGTATGGTTTCAAATTTAATAAAGCTAAATTTAGGTAGTTTACTTATTTGCGTTGTTATCTCATGTTCAAACAATACGGGGAAAGAAAGTACTCAATTAGTTAAACCATTAATTGATACCTGTGGAGATTTAAGAAAGTATAATGGCAGTTTTATATTGTCTGATGCAGGCTGTTCAGGTTGTCATTTTACTGGATAAAAAAGGATATTTTCTGACATCCCAACATTTGCAGAAGTAGCTGCAACTGATAGCTTAAAATTAAGTGATTACCTATTAAAACAAAGCACGGATCAAGTTATAAACTTGTGGAGCAGGCTCTTTTTTAAGCATAAATTTTGACACGCTAAACAGAAAGTCTTTGCTTTCACGGATACTCTGATGCCTCTGGAAGTTGCGCTGAAAGCTTTCAATTTGCCTGGGAATGACTCAGGGGAAACAAGGCCGGGCTGTTCGTAAATAAATTCAAAATAGCCAAATCATAAAGCTATATCGGCCGGGTACTGCCCGGGTACTGTCCGAGTACTGCCTGAGTACTCGTTAGGGTAAGAGCAGTGCTAAAGTAACGCGAGAGCATGGCAAGTCCAAGTCAAAACAACTAGTTGAAATGACTTAGACTTGCCATAGTTCAAGCCCGTTTACAACCTGGTGTCATCCCGACCACCACTCAGGCACAACCAAACCATAACTAGTTGAAGATGAATGAAATTATAATTTTCCCTTTGACTAACCCACGGACAACTGCGGACAATTGCAGACAGCTGCGGACAATTACGGCCATTTTTTACGCATCAGGATAATCTTTAACGCGAATAGCTTACATTGGTGGAAAGGCATTTATTTATTATGAGAAGTTTAACGGGTAAATTTTCAAAGGGAATCCTGGACGATTTCATTTTTAAAGCAGCAGTTTGGAGTACAGGTTATTTCAAAAGTTCTGTACCGGGCAAAAGGAAACAAGCAATGGAAACCCAAAGGCATCAGAGAACTTTCGTCAAAGTAGCCAGCCTGGAAAAATCAGGATCTTTCCTCCCCCTGAGAATTCCGCCGAAGCGTTGACCGATCTCTTATCAAAGTAATCAGGAGCGTTTAATAAGGATAAATTGAACTATAAAATCAGGAAGTAATCAGCTGATTAAAGAATCGTAACCAGCTGCTTTGAACTCAAAAAATATCAAACCCAAAACTTGAAATTTAATCCCTGATCCAAAAGTTTATCACTTGATCCCAAAGCACGATAGTCTATATATTAAGTAACCTGTGCTTAAGGAGCATGGTAACAAAAAGCTTGATAAGCTAAGTGAATGTCAGAAAAAAGCCTGATCCACTATATCAAGGATTCCAACAGAAAGATTTCTAAGGTATAATAGCTTTCAAAATGATATACCCCCACTATTACAAATGCTTTGGGTTTCTTTTACCAGATATAAGTGTTTAATCTTTCTTCGAGTTGCGCGAGTTCTGCGCGAACATCCACAGTGATTTCCATGGAGTAACAGTACTCGTCATCTTCAAGGACTTGTTTTAGTGCAGCTATTCCAAGTTTAAGGTCGTCTTTGAGCTCCTCGGTTGGCCAGATGTAAATACGGCCGAATTGTACGAGACAGAATGCGGCAGCCCTGAGTACGTCAGCACTGTCTTTATGAAGTTCTTCTGACAGGGTTTTCCGGACGTGAGCTGCCAGCCCTGTTTTTTTCATCATCGTACCGTACCAATCCGCGGCACGGTCGTTATCCCATGGTTGATCTCCCCACATATAATTGAGTTGTTTGGTTGATTGGTAGTAAAACAGTTGAGGTTGCAAATTGTTAGGTGATTTTAGGTTTAGGTTCGCGGTTAGTTATACTTTTTAGAAATTTTGTAACTTGCGGGCATGGAAGAGCACAATCCCTGGACTATTCTGGATAGCCAGAAGATTTATGAGAATAACTGGATTGGGGTTACGGAACATCAGGTTCTTAATCCTTCTGGTGGAAAGGGTATTTACGGGGAAGTTCATTTCAGGAATTATGCAATTGGTATTTTACCGCTGGATCAGGACATGAATACATGGCTTGTGGGGCAGTACCGTTTTCCGATAAAGGCTTATAGCTGGGAGATTCCGGAAGGGGGCGGCCCGCTGGGCTTAGCACCGCTGGATAGTGCAAAGCGTGAGCTGCAGGAGGAAACTGGGTTGATGGCTACGGAATGGATGGAGGTGCAAAGAATGCATTTATCAAATTCGGTGAGCAATGAGCTGGCCATCATTTATATTGCAAGGGGCCTGACCATGGGTGAGGCTGAACCGGAAGAGACGGAGGAACTTGTTTTACGGAAGTTACCTTTTGAGGAAGCTTATCAAATGGCTATGGATGGGAGAATTACCGATAGCATGAGCGTTGCAGCATTGTTGAAAACCAAAATATTATTACTCGAAGGCAAACTATAGAATTATATGAACAAATTTCTGGGATATATCCTGACTCCCGTATTTTACTTTTTCTTTTTCCTGACCCTGATCGTTTTTCAACCTGTTCAATGGGTTTGTTTTCGCCTTTTTGGTTATAAAGCACATAAAGTGTCGGTTGATTATCTGAATTTCTTTTTGACGTATTGCCAGATATTTTTAGGCAATTCTATAACGTTTGTAAATCAACAGGAGTTGCCGGTTGACAGACCAATTATTTTTGTGGCCAATCACCAGAGCATGTATGATATTCCGGGGATTATCTGGTTTTTGAAGCGGCACCATGTGAAGTTTATCTCCAAGATTGAACTGACTAAGGGTATTCCTTCGATCTCTTTTAATCTGAAGTATGGGGGTGGGGCAAATATTAATCGCAAGGATAGTAAACAGGCCGTTTCTGAGATTATTAAGCTCGGCAGAAGGATGAAGGAGAACAATTGGTCGGCAATGATCTTTGCGGAGGGTACCAGGGCTAAGGACGGCCTGATGAAACCTTTCCATGTTGGAGGGATTGCCACTTTATTGAAAACAGCTCCTGATGCGCTTATTGTTCCGATCGCAATCGAAAATTCATGGAAGATTGTTCAGTATGGGGCTTTTCCGCTAAGTTGCGGAGAGCAGATCAGATGGACTGTTCTTCCCCCTGTTCCAACCAAAGGACTAAACCCGGAAGAATTAACACTGGCAGCCGAACGGGCGATCAGAAAGTTCCTGAATCAATAATCCGGCTTTGAGGTCAATAATCCCAGGTGTCTCCTAGATATTTTTATTCTCTATCCGTTTGAAAAACTCATCACGATAGGTGTCTCCTATGGGGATAATCTTTCCGCAGATGGTTATCCGGCTGCGTTCTATGCTTTCGATCTTATCGAGCGCAATGATATAAGATTTATGTACCCTGATAAATTGTGTGGATGGCAGTGTTTCTTCCATTTTTTTCATGTTCTGCAGGGTGATTACCCGCTCATTCTTTGTGAAAATAGAGATATAGTCTTTCAATCCTTCGATGTAAAGGATATCGCCAAGTTCAATTTTTTGAATTTTATGCTCGGTCTTCACAAAAATGAAATCCTGAACAGGCTGAATTGCAGCCGCAACGGGAGCTACCAATGGTGCTGGTGTGGCAACGACTACTGTTTCAGTATTACTTTTATGCTGGTTATGGACTTTTTCTACGGCCTTATAAAAACGGTCAAAGGCAATGGGCTTCAGCAAATAGTCAGAAACGTTTAAGTCATAACTCTCCAGCGCATATTGAGAGTAAGCGGTTGTCAGGATGTATTTAGCTTTGTTATTGGCAATTTTAAGGAATTGAATACCCGTCAGGTCAGGCATCTGAATATCCAGAAATACCAGGTCTATTCCGCCAGCCTGAACAAGCTGTAAAGCTTCAATGGCATTCTCAGTTCTTGTCACCAGCTCCAAAAAGGGCACTTTTGAGACGTAATCCTCAATGATATCAAGCGCTAATGGCTCATCATCTACAGCTATACATTTTAGTGTCATCGTAATAATTTTATCTTTTTATATGTCAAGCATCAACTCACTGGTATAGTGGGTAGCCGAATTTACAATATTTAACTTATACCTTTCGGGATAAAGTAATTGTAAGCGGCGCTCTACGTTATTCAGGCCCACTCCTCCTACTTCATCTTTATTTCCATTACTTTTCTTGTTCGTAATACTGAAGTGCAATATTTTCTGGTTTGCAATAATATTAATCCGGATTGGATCTTTCGGATCGTTCGCCACTCCGTGTTTGAAGGCATTTTCCACGAAGGAAATCAAGATTAAAGGAATGATCTGCTGATCATCGATTTCTCCGTTCAGGGTCATCTCCACGGACGCACCATTTTTAAATCTTAGTTTCTGAAGTTCAATATAGCTTTGTACATATTCAATCTCCTTACTCAAAGCTACCCAGCTATCATTACTTTCATAGATCATATAACGCATGATCTCTGCCAGCTTTAAAATAGCATCAGCCGTTTTATCAGATTTCTGATAGGCCAGTGAATAGATATTATTTAAAGAGTTGAACAGGAAATGCGGATTAAGCTGAGATTTTAGGAATTGCAATTCCATGTCTTTGCGCTCTGTTTCCAGACTGCGCTGAATGCGGATATGACTAAACCAGTCCAGCATGAACTTGATCAGACAACTGGAAATGATGAAGAATCCAGAGATAAATACCGAACTGATCATGTAAAGATTGAGGTCTGTGTGAGTGGTGACCCCGGTTTTAGGATTCGTCTGTTCCAGCATCACATCCCGGTAAAGCAAGGCAAGTCCGGTTTTTAAAAACATCATGACCACAATCAATGCCACAATGGAAAGTACATAAATCCAGTATTTTTTCAGCAACTGAGGGATAAGAAGCGTGTAGTTAATATAAAATATAGAAATATTGATAATCGAAAAATAGCAGATCCCCACCAGAATGTATTCCTTAGTCATCCGCTCTTTGCCGAAAAATATGATCAGGGCCATAATTATACCCAGAAACAGCCAGTAAACAGAATGTACAATCAATGCTCTTTTATCCTTCATTTGAATTATTGTTTTAAACTGAAGCCAGCTTTAGTGACCCCTCAAAGTAATGAAAGTAACGTTTTTAAGCCGTAGGTTTCGACGAACTGGCTTTTTTTTTCTACCAACGCCCGAAAATAAGATATTCCCCGATTATTGGCAAAATAACCCGTTGATCTATAATTATATCCAATTGGTATAATACATTTTCACAAGATTAATTTTATAAGTCTATTTGTTTCATCAAAACGAAACAAATATGAAAACAGCATCTCTTCAATACATCGGCACAACTGTAAACAATAGCTTGTCTGTTTCCTATAAATCAGAAATCAACACCTTAAATAATATAGCAAATAATATAATCTCTTATACAATGAAAAAATTAACGAATGTCTCTCCTTTTATATTATTGTTGATTCCAGTTTTTGTAATGATGATTTTTGCCCTGACAGGTTCTTCCAATATGACCAGAGGTGGTGAAATCACTGCTAAAGCTGCACCCGCAAATGAAGTTGCGAAAATTACAGCGTACCAGGGAAGATAAACTTTCCCTTTTCTCAAGAATTTAGTTTTTAGTTAATAGTTAAAAAAATGGTGATTGGATGGTCACCATTTTTTTTTGCTTTTATTCTTTGAAACTAAACAATTAGTTCATACATTTATATAACTAATGTTTTAGTTTCAATCTAACCAATAAAATATAAGCCCTATGGAAATTAAAGATCTGACAAAAGCTGAAGAACAAATCATGCAGATTATCTGGCAAATTGAGAAAGGATTTGTCAAAGATGTGATGGATTTTCTGCCAGAACCAAAACCAGCCTATAACACCGTATCGACCATTATCAGGATATTGGAAGCGAAAGGATTCATTGGACATGAAGCCTTTGGGAAATCACATCAGTATCACGCGCTGGTATCTAAAGAAGATTATAAACGACATGCTACAGAAAAACTACTCGGAGGTTATTTTGAAAATTCAGTAGAAAGCATGTTCTCCTTTTTTGTAAAGGAAGAGAAGATGGATGTAAGTGATGTGGATGAAATTCTTAAAATGATCAGCAAACTTAAAAACAAAACGAAATGACCTGGGCCCACTACCTCCTGCAAGTAAATATATACCTGGTTATATTTTACGCATTTTACAGCTTGCTACTGGCTAAAGAAACCTACTTTGTACTGAACAGGATCTACCTGATTACTGCGGGTGCACTTTCTTTGATTATTCCATTTTTAAGACCAGAATGGTTTGTCAGACAGCCTGCCGCACACCAGATTAAAATCAGCATAGATATGATGATGTCACAAGGCACCATTGCACCTGATGAAAATCAACCGTTCAGCCTGATTGAAGCACTTGCAATAATTTATCTGATTGGCATCCTATTCTTCCTTTGCCGGCTTATTTTCCAGCTGTTTACTGTTAGAAAACTACTCAGTGCGAACCCTGCGGATATGGCTTTTTCATTTTTTGGTAAAAAAGTAATTGATCCGGCAATCCCGGGATGGGATACGATCGAAAAGCATGAAGATATCCATATTCGTCAGTATCATACATTCGATGTTTTATTTTTCGAATTACTTGGAGTCCTGGCCTGGTGCAACCCTGTTATCTATTTATATAAAACTACAGTAAAACATATTCACGAATACCTGGCTGATGAAGAGGCTGCCCGTTTTCAGGGGGACAAAGAAAGTTATGCCCTGCTGATTTTAAGTCAGGCCATGGGAGTCGGCCAACACGTACTAACCAATAGTTTTTTCAATAAATCAATGCTTAAAAAACGAATTATTATGCTCAACAAACAACGTTCTACTAAAACAGCGATATTGAAATATGGCCTGTTTTTACCACTGTTCGCAATTACTTTACTGTTCTCTTCAGCGGCGATCAGTAAAAATGAAAACCTGAAAACTGTTGCAGAAAAGATTGAAGCACCAGTTTCAACTCCGGAAGCTCTTATAACAGCTTTAACACTGTCCAATACGAACAGTATCAGTATGGAGCAAACCAGTAAATGGACTCCCCTTTATACGTACTTAGCTAAAAGCATTAAATATCCCGCTGAAGCTTATCATAATCAATTACAAGGGGATGTTCACATTAAATTTACCCTGCAAAATGGCGCGCTTAAAAGCATCAGTACTGGTGCACAGCTCGGTGAAGGATGCGATACAGAAGTGATCAGAGCTATTTCAGCTTTTGATGGCTTCAAATCAACTGAGAATGGCCAATTTACGATTACAGTAGCTTTCAGACTTGCTGGTGCAAATACACCGCTAAAAAATAAAGCTGATATTACATTAAAGGGATATAAACCTTTGAAATTAATTACAATAACTGGTTACAACAGTAAAGTGCCGGAAAATGATCCTGCTAAGGTCTATGATTTCGTTTCTATAACTAAACAACCTGATTTCCCGGGCGGAATAACGATGTTTTACGCCTATCTCCGTAAAAATGTTAAATACCCGGCTGAAGCTTTAAAAAACAATATACAGGGAAAAGTATTTGTATCATTTATCGTAGAAAAAGACGGAAAACTGAATGACATCAAAGTAGAACAGGGTCTTGGAGGAGGAACTGATGAAGAGGCTGTCAGACTTTTGAAAGAATCTCCAAAATGGACGCCAGGCTATCAGGATAGGACACCAGTACGGGTTAAATATAATCTGCCTATCTCTTTTACAACTTCTTCAGCTCAAAAAGATTCACCTTCTCCTGTACAATCCGGACCACCTGAAAATGCATTATACATTATAGATGGGAAGAAGGCTGCAGGTAAATCTGCCCTGGAAACTATAGCCCCTGATGATATTGAAAGCATCAATGTTTTCAAAGGGGAAAAAGCGATAACACTTTATGGTAAAGATGGGGAGAATGGAGTGATCGTGATCACCACTAAAAAGAAGGGATAAAAAACAAGGATTTAACACAAAACCCCTGCCATTATAGCCGGGGTTCTGTGTTAAATCCTTGTCTCGTTGTCTAAATCTATTAAACTTCTTCCTCAGAAACAAATTTTGCGGAATAAAAGTCTCTGTTCATTCTTGCAATATTCTCTAAAGAAATTCCTTTAGGACATTCAGCCTCACAAGCACCGGTATTGGTACAGTTACCAAATCCTTCAGCATCCATCTGCGCAACCATACTTTGTACACGGCGGTAACGCTCTGGCTGACCCTGAGGCAATAAAGCCAATTGAGAAATCTTAGCTGAAGTAAATAACATCGCAGATGCATTTTTACAAGTAGCCACACAAGCACCGCAACCTATACAAGCCGCAGCCTCGAAAGCTAAATCTGCCTGGAACTTAGGGATTGGCAGTGCATTCGCATCTTGCGCATTACCCGTATTTACCGAAATAAACCCTCCTGCTGCAATAATTCTATCGAATGCAGTACGATCTACCGTTAAATCTTTAATGACTGGAAAAGCCTTCGCTCTCCACGGTTCTACCACAATGGTATCACCATCTTTGAAAGAACGCATGTGCAACTGACAGGTAGTAATACCTTCTTTTGGTCCATGTGGTCTTCCATTAATATACATTGAACATGCACCGCAAATACCTTCTCTGCAATCATGGTCGAAAACTACCGGCTCTTCACCTTTATTAATTAGCTGCTCATTTAAAACGTCGAACATTTCTAAGAAAGACATATCAGGAGAAATTTCTGATATTTTGTAGTCTACCAAATTACCTTTGGCTTTGTTATTCTTCTGACGCCAGATTTTCAGCGTTAAATTCATATTTCCTGTACTCATGGTATTGAGATTTTAGTACTAGATTATTTATAACTTCTTTGTGCAATTTTGATGTTCTCGAATTTCAGCTCTTCTTTATGAAGTTCAAACTTAACATCATCCTTGTATTCCCATGCAGATACGTAAGCATAGTTTTCATCATCTCTTAAGGCTTCACCTTCTTCAGTCTGATATTCTTCTCTGAAGTGACCTCCGCATGATTCATTTCTGTTCAATGCATCCATACACATCAGCTCACCTAATTCGATAAAGTCAGCCACACGGCCAGCTTTTTCCAACTCAGGATTGAATTCATCTGTTGAACCAGGGACACGTACATCAGACCAGAAATCTTTACGCAATTGCTGTATTTCCACAATCGCCTCAGAAAGTCCTTTTGCATTACGGGCCATTCCACATTTTTCCCACATGATCTTACCTAATTTCTTATGGAAGTAGTCTACAGATTTAGTCCCTTTAATGGAGATAAATTTATCAAGTATTGCTTTAACACTCGCTTCAGCCTCCACAAATGCAGGATGATCCAGAGGGATTGCTTTAGTAGCCAGCTCTTTAGAAATATAAGAACCGATAGTATAAGGGATTACAAAGTAACCATCCGCAAGTCCCTGCATCAAAGCAGAAGCACCTAAACGGTTAGCACCATGATCAGAGAAGTTAGCTTCACCTAAAGCATATAAGCCCGGCACAGTAGTCATCAGGTTATAATCTACCCAAAGTCCGCCCATTGTATAGTGAACTGCAGGATAAATACGCATTGGTAATTCATAAGGATCTTCACCGGTAATCTGTTTGTACATGTCAAACAAGTTTCCGTATTTCTCTTTGATCACCTCACGGCCTAAGCGCATGCAGGTTTCTTTATCCGGATTGTGGATATTGTGTACTGAGGCCTCAATACGTCCATAACGCTCTGTATTTGCTTTGAAATCCAGGTATACAGCCAGTTTTGATACACCAACACCATAACCAGCGTCACAACGCTCTTTGGCAGCTCTTGAAGCCACGTCACGTGGTACAAGGTTACCGAAAGCAGGATAACGACGCTCTAAATAATAATCTCTTTCCTCTTCAGGAATATCTGTTGCTATACGCTGATCATCTTTTTTCTTGGAAACCCAGATACGTCCGTCATTACGTAATGACTCAGACATCAGGGTTAATTTCGATTGGTGATCTCCCGATACCGGGATACATGTAGGGTGAATCTGGGTAAAACAAGGATTACCAAAGAAAGCTCCTTTTTTGTGTGCTTTCCAGGCAGCAGTCACATTACTTCCCATCGCATTGGTAGAAAGATAGAATACGTTTCCGTAACCACCAGTTCCTAACAATACCGCATGGCCGAAGTGACGTTCCAGTTCACCTGTAATTAAGTTACGGGCAATAATACCACGGGCTTTACCTTCAATTTTAACAATGTCAAGCATTTCATGACGGGTAAACATCTCCACTTTACCCATACCAATCTGACGCTCCAAAGCACTGTAAGCACCTAGTAATAACTGCTGGCCTGTTTGTCCGGCAGCATAAAACGTACGCTGAACCTGAGTACCACCGAATGAACGGTTATCCAGTAAACCACCATACTCTCTTGCCAGAGGAACTCCCTGAGCCACACACTGGTCAATGATATTCGCACTGACCTCAGCTAAACGGTGAACGTTAGCTTCACGGGAGCGGTAATCACCACCTTTAATGGTATCGTAAAATAAACGGTAAACACTGTCACCATCATTCTGATAATTTTTTGCTGCATTGATACCACCCTGAGCTGCAATAGAGTGTGCTCTTCTCGGTGAATCCTGGAAACAAAAACATTTAACTTTATATCCCATTTCGGCAAGGGTTGCTGCTGCCGAAGCACCTGCAAGTCCTGAACCTACTACTATAATTTCTATACTTCTTTTATTCGCCGGATTAACCAGAGGCATTGAAGACCTCAGCTTAGTCCATTTCACGGTCAGTTCCCCTTCCGGTATATTTGCATTAAAATCTGCCATTTTATTTAGCGTTTTATACGTTCGAAATTTTATTTAATAAGTCCTGTATGCACTGCAATAGGCATAGCTGCAAAAAGTAAGGCGATGATAATCGAATACCATACACCAAATCCTTTGATCAGCGGACTATACTTTTTGTGGTTCCATCCTAAGGTCTGGAATGCAGAAGCGAAACCATGTAATAAATGGTAAGCTAAAGATGCCATTGCAAGGACATATAAAACCACGATCCAAACATTTTGAAAAGTCTCTCTCATTACTGCGAACAAATCTTCATGTCCATTTGAATCTGTTGTAGGGATACCTGTAAAACGAGATACTACCCAGAAATTAGATAAATGCACAATCAGGAAGATTAACAATAATGTCCCTAATAATCCCATGGAGCGGGAGTACCACTTACTATTTGCATTTCCGTCATTCACTGCATATTTTACCGGACGGGAAGCCTGATTTTGAAAAGTCAGACGAAGGCCCTGTACAATGTGTAAAAGCAAACCAATCATCAGTATAACTTCTGACCCTCTGATTAACCAGTTTGTAGCCATAAAGTGAGCCCCAAGATTGAATGTTAATCCACCGTCATTCAGGAATATCAACGAATTGATAAAGCAATGCACAATTAGAAATAAAATAAGAAACAGGCCGGTGATACCCATTATTAGTTTTTTTCCTATAGACGAGGAAAAAGCGTTTCCGAAACTAGCCATTAGATTTATATTTTTGAGTTCTATTCCTGCAAAAGTATTTAATAAATGACTTAATTTATACAAGAATTCCAGTTAAAATCAATAAATAAACTATTTAGAAACGTTCTAAGTTTTATAGTTTCAGGGGGTTATTGTGCAAATTACACAAACTACAGGGCATAAAAAAACGGGAAGCAATTGTGGTTGCTTCCCGTCATTAAATTTAAAATCCTATGCTTTAGTTAAAACTGAAAGTGTAATTTCCATTAGGTCCGATTCCCGCTACAGTTGTCTTTCCGTTTTTAGAAGTTGGCAATGCTGCCTCCACATCTTTAGCACTGTTTACTGGTTTCCCATTGATACTGGTCACTAACAATCCTTTTGGGATATCCAGGTTATCAAATGCCTTACCAGGCTCAACACCTGTTACTACAACTCCGTTTTTAACACCAAATTTAGCTTTGATTGCTGGTGAAGCTGGTGCAAATGAAGCACCCAGTTTACTCATTGTTGTACCTGTTGTTTTTGCAGCAACCAGAGTTTTTGCTTTATTTAAGCTTTCATCACCTTTCAAAGTAACGTTTACGTTCTGCTCTTTGCCATCTCTGGAAATAGTCAGCTGCACTTTATCACCAGGACTCATGCGACCAATTTTTTCCTGAAGATCAGGGGAAGCAAAAACTTCTCTGCCTTCTACTTTTTTGATGATATCTCCTTTTTTAATTCCTGCAGCTGCGCCACCACCATTTGGCATCACATCATTTACATACAGACCTGAAACATCACTGATTTTCAGATTTTCTGCTGCATCAGCATTCAATTCCTGGAAAGTAACCCCTACATAACCGCGTTTTACACTGCCGTATTTTTTGAAATCTTCTAAGATTTTTTTAGCAAGGTTTACAGGAATAGCAAATCCATATCCTTCATTTGTACCCGTTTGAGAAGCGATTGCTGCATTGATTCCAATCAGCTCACCGTTTGCATTCACTAGTGCACCACCACTGTTTCCAGGGTTAATGGCTGCATCAGTCTGAATATAAGACTCAATTGCACTGTTTGTTCTTGCTGGTGCTTTACCTGTACGCTGATATTCTTCATATTCCTCTTCAGTAGGCTGCTGATCTCTGTTTAAAATACCGATTGCACGGGATTTAGCACTGACAATACCAGCGGTTACCGTAGTTTGTAAATCCAATGGGAAGCCTACAGCCAATACCCATTCTCCCACCTGAACATTATCAGAGTTACCCATTTTTACTACTGGTAAATCTGAAGCATCTACTTTGATTAAAGCAAGGTCTGTATTCGGATCTCTGCCAATTACCTTAGCTTCTACTTTACGGCGGTCTGAAAGCACTACCTGAATTTTATCTGCATTGTCTACCACGTGGTTATTGGTTACAATATAACCATCAGGTGTTAAGATCACACCCGAACCAGAAGCGGCCCTTGGCGCACGTGACCTTCTGCCTCCACGGCCGCCGAAGAATTCTTCCATCATATCCATCGGAGAGCCCGAGCCTCCTCCGTCTGAGCCTTCTGCCTTAAATGTTGTTCTGATATGTACTACCGCCGGGGAAACCGCCGCCGCAGCCTGAACGAAGTCAACTGCCCCCGTTGAAGAAATTTTTACCGGGTTACTTGCAAAAAGAACATTTTGCTTTTCAGTCAATGTCATTCCGCTTGTACTGCGTTCAAACATTTTATAACCGCCAATTGCTACTGCACCTCCAATGAATGCAGCTAAAACTATGAATGCTATTTTTTTCATCAGTATGTTTGTTAATTTATGTATTTAATGGTATCAAAGCTTGCACAGGCTTAACTTAATTCATTAATTTGAGCATTAAAACTCATGCAAATTTCATTGATGTGTATTTCTTTTGTTCGTATGACTCAAAGTTAATACCAATACAACGATATTTGTGTCATTGAAACATCTCTTAATTGTTAAAAAATGTTAAATACCAACCCCACTGATCCGTCAAAACTACATTTCTATAAATATCAGGGTGCAGGCAATGATTTTGTTTTAATCGATAACCGTCTCCAAACATTTCAATATAAGGATAATAATCTTGTTCACCAACTGTGTGACAGGCGTTTTGGTATTGGTGCAGACGGTTTAATGCTGCTTCAGAGTCACTCAGCATACGATTTTGAAATGCTTTATTTCAATGCAGACGGAAACCTGGGCAGCATGTGTGGAAACGGGGGAAGATGTATCGTAGCCTTCGCTAAACATTTAGGCATTATAGACACGCAAACTAACTTTCTGGCAGTTGACGGCCCTCATTATGCCAAAATTTCAGAGAAAGGGAACTGGGTTGATCTGCAAATGATCGATGTATATCAAATTGGCAGAGACGGGGAAGCTTATGTACTCAATACAGGTTCTCCGCACTATGTAACACAGGTCACTGCACTTAAAGAAATGGATGTCTTTAAACAAGGCACCATGATCCGTAACAATGCGACTTATAAAAAAGACGGAATTAATGTAAATTTCGTAGAAGACAAAGGTGACCATCTGTTTATACGCACTTTTGAACGTGGCGTAGAAGACGAAACTTTTGCGTGCGGAACCGGGGTTACTGCTGTTGCACTGGCTATGGCTAAACATCATGGAAAAACCGGCAGCCAGGTAACCGAGATAGAAGTACTGGGCGGAAACCTTCGTGTTGGCTTCCAGTATGACGGACATGAATTCACCAAAGTATTTTTATGCGGCCCGGCAGAACTGGTTTTCGAAGGAAAATATTAAACACCTTTAACTTTCAGCCAGATGGGCAGCAATGCCTATCTTAATTTCCCCAAAAGTAAAGTTCTTGCCCAGATGATCTCTGATGGGTGCCAGACTCATGGTTTTCAACTCCCTGATGGCTTCAAGTATATTGTCCAGCTTTTTACGGCCCAAAATGTCTTTAGCAGAAATCTCCTGTAAAGCCACATAATGCGCAAGGTGTCCTTCTATTGTTCCAATCACCATTTTCCGCTCCTCAGCGATCTCAACAATAGTTTTCCCTTTTAAAAACAACTCCAGAGAGACTACTTTGGTATCTTCTTTTGGCGCTTTAGGCGTTGCTGTTTTCTTTGTTCTTTCCTTTTTAGCCGTAAAGTCTAATTTATTTGGCATCGCATACACAGATTTCATCTGTGCTTCGCGCTCTTTCTGATTCAATAAAGAACCGACATCAGTTTTCGTGAAATCTGTTCCGTTGATGGTGGCCTGTAATAAACCTGTAGCCTTTCTTATCTTTTTGAATTGCTCGTAAAACAACGATTCCATCTCTAGTAATTCAGTCAGGAAAGCGGTAACCTGCTTATCTTGTTTCACCAGTTCCATCCGTTCAAAAATACGTCTGGAAAGATCCAGGATAAGCGGATTAAAATAATTCTCAGCGGCTGTAGTTCTGACCAGCAGATTAGCCAGTCCATCAGTAGACTGGTCACTGCACAAGCGCTGAAGCTGCGCAAGGAATTTATTCGCATTGGCCTTAATTTCACTCAGATCTTTTAGCAACAGCTGAGCCCATTTGACATGTTTTTGCTTGGAAGATTTATTGATATCCTTACTGTAAGAATGCACATGCTCATAAACGTAATTATCAAGCGGTGTTAAGTCGAAACAGGTGATCAGGTAACTTTTCAGAAAAATCTGACTCTCCTGTGTAATCTGTTCCTTCAACTCCTCCTCCTGCTGTTTGTTCTTAGAGAACAAAGCGACATTCTGATCCTGTCTGATTCCTGTTCTTGAAATCTGAGAGGTCAGTACTAAACCATCCAGCGACCGCAAACGTGACAAGGCTACATAAATCTGTCCCGGTGCAAAAGCATTCCCGATATCAATGATGGCTTTGTCAAATGTTAAACCCTGGCTTTTATGTACAGTAATTGCCCAGGCCAGTTTAATCGGATACTGGATAAACTTACCAATAACCTCTTCTTCGATCTCATTCGTGACCTTATGATTGCTGTATCTTATATTCTTCCAGGTAAACTTCTCCAGGATAATCTTTTCCCGCTCCCCTTCTGTTTCTACTTCTATTGCATCCTCGCCCAGACGAATAACAGTAGCTATTTTTCCATTAAAATAACGGCGGTCACCACTCTGATCATTCTTGATAAACATAATCTGGGCACCGAGTTTCAATTCCAGCAGATGTTCGGCCGGATAAGAGTTTTCAGAAAACTCATCTTCTACAGTGGCCTTGAAGAAATAAGACTTCCCGCCAAGCTCTTCCAGACTTTTCTTATTTAAAGTGTCTGCACGTTGGTTATGGGTAGTCAGTGTGATATATTTATCGTCTTTTGCCGGTTCAAAACCAGCTTTATAATACTTCTCCAGCAGCGTAATATTCTCTGCTGTGATTTCATTATTTCTGAGGTTATTTAATAAATCGATGAATACAGAATCTGCCTGTCTGTAGATCTTCTCCAGCTCAATATATACCGGAGGATTATGATACAATGCATGCGCATCAAAGAAATAGACACTCTTATAAAACTCGCCTAAAAGCTGCCACTCATTAGATTTGACAACCGGAGGTAATTGGTGAAGGTCTCCGATAAACAAGACCTGTACCCCGCCAAAGCTGGCATTGTTCCTTCTGATATAACGCAGTACCATATCAATCGCATCCAGTAAATCGGCGCGCAACATACTCACTTCATCGATGATCAGTAATTCAAGGTCCTGAAATATTCTTCTTTTGGTCGTGTTCATCTGTAAATGACGAACGATGGATCTCGGTGTATTATACTGCTGATTAACAGGCTCAACAGCAGGCTGTTTAGGCAGATATGTTCCAAAAGGAAGCTGAAACAGCGAATGGATCGTTACCCCTGCAGCATTAATCGCAGCAATCCCGGTCGGGGCTACAATAACCGCTTTTTTATGTGTCAGCTCAATTAAATTCCTCAAAAATGTAGTCTTCCCGGTTCCAGCTTTCCCTGTCAGAAAGATATGCCTTGAAGTGTAATTGATAAATTTAGCCGCTAGCTCAGCAGGGTTGTATTCACTCATATTTTGCACCGTTGTTGAAAAGCAAAGGTACTAAAGCTTTCTTTAAACTAATTAATTACACCTGGTAGTTTATTATTAATTGGACGGGTCCGGAATTTTACCAGACCCGTCCTGTTAATACGCAACATTTGCTTTGTTTAAAGCGGACAGTTCCCTCCGCAATATTTAGAAGGTGCAATGAAAGTAGCAGTTCTGGTTGTCCCATCCAGACTGGTTATTAAAACGCTCACAGGATAGGTATAAGGAGCTGTGCCAGCAATGTTTTTCAAAATAACATTCACAGTTTGCGTATTTTGACCACTGGTAATTGTGGCCCCGTTACTACTTACGGTCCATGCAAAAGTATCACCCAAAACCGATCCGTATACAGTAAATGAATATTCTTGCCCTCTGTAACCACTGCCATACCCGAAAATACGAGGTGTAGTAGTCCCATATAAATAGTTCAATGCAACAATATCATTGTTATTAAAAGTCCTGTTTCCTCCATTTAAACAGGCCAGCATAAATGATCCCGCATCAGCACCAGAGGGTGTACCTGGTATAAATACAGCACCTTCCAGAGAAGCGCCTTCATTAACAGCCTGCCCACCGCAGCTGTAAGCTCTGTTTGCCAGATCAGTATGACGCAGACCAATCGTGTGTCCAACTTCATGCTGCAATACCGAAGTCAGATTTGACAATTCCGGATTTGTACCATATGCAGCTTCGTTGGTATTCATTTTGATCTCATTATAGGGCTGCCCTGCTGCTGTTGGAAAACCAGATGACCCCAGAACAATCTGATTACCATTCGGACCCTGGTTAAATCCAACAACATTAATGTCCCCGATTGTACCGGTATTTGCACGTTGGAAAGAGATTCTAAGACCAAGCTGATTATACCTTTCAATCATTAAATTTGTCGCATCACTATAAATAGCTGGTAAATTTGATACTGATATTGTAAAAACCCGCGGCATGCTTTTCACCACATTGGTGGTCCTGTAATGTTCTGTTTTAGCAATATTCAAAAGGCTTGTTACCGGATTTTCATCCAGGATTTTTTCAGTCAAAAGGATATCACCTTCTACTAAATACCCTCCTGGTACTTTTTGAGCTCCAGCAGCGCTAAAGCCTAATTTATTGATTTTTGCCTTAGCTGAAGCTGATATTTCAGTATTCGTATCAACCGTTTTAGGATTTTCTTTTTTTTGGCAGGAAATAAAACCAATAGTCAGTAAACCAACCATTAAGAGTAGATTTCTTTTTTCCATGAGCGTTAATTTAAATAAGATTTTATAACTCTAATTTAAATAATTAATCTATAAATACAAATAAATTATTGTTAAACAACAAAAAGCCGTTTTCCTTCCGGAAAACGGCTTTTAACCAAAATATTTTTTACTAATTAATCAAAAGCTTATAGCCCTTGCCATGTACATTTAAGATCTCTACTTTCGGATCTTCTTTTAAGTACTTACGAAGTTTGCTCAGGAATACATCCATACTTCTTCCGTTAAAGTAATTGTCATCATGCCAGATACTTAGCAAAGCTTCTTCCCGGGTAAGCACCGCATTCTGCTTTAAGCAGAGCAATTGTAACAACTCGGCTTCCTTGGTCGAAAGTTTTTGCTGCTGTCCGTTATGCTGAATCAGTTGTGTCGTATAATCAAAAGTATAACTACCAATCTGAAACTGAGACTGAACAGGTGCAGCAACCTTGGTTTCTTTAGCAGATACACGCTTCAATAGCGCATTAATTCTAAGCAAGAGTTCTTCAATACGGAAAGGTTTTGTAATGTAATCATCACCCCCTAAATCATAGGCAGAGGCCTTATCTTCCATCATTGCTTTTGCCGTAGCAAAAATTATAGGGATATTTTCATTGACTTTCCTGATTTCCTTACCCAAAGCAAAACCATCCTTTTTAGGCATCATTACATCGAGAATGCATAAATCGAAAGCTTGTTTATTAAAAGCACGGAGCCCTTCCTCACCATCAACACATAACACTACATCGAATTTACCCTTTAGCTGTAAATAGTCCTGCAACAGCATTCCAAGATTAGGATCATCTTCTACCAATAGAATTTTCATAAGTAATATTGCGTTATTTTAGGGGTATGATTATTTCAAATATTGTTCCTTTATCCTTTTCACTCTTCAACTTGATTGTCCCGTTCATCTGGGTAATAATATCCTGAACGTAATTTAAACCGAGCCCAAATCCTTTTACATCATGTAAATTACCTGTGGGCACCCTGTAAAACTGATCAAAAGCACGTTTACATTGCTCTTTTGTCATTCCGATCCCTTTATCCTCGATGTTTATAAAAAGACATTTACCAGTATTTCTTGTACTTAAGGTAATCTGAGGCGCATCAATACTGTATTTGTTTGCATTGTCTATTAAGTTATAAATTACATTGGACAAATGCAGTTCATCTCCTGTTACCAATGCATTGGATGCGTTAAGATTTAAAATCAGGGTCGCTTCTTTTTTCTGCAACTGAAGGCTCATACTATCTGCCACTGCAGCAATCAGCTCATTCATTTCTACATCTTCCGTCTCTAACTTTAATTCCTTCTTATCCAGTCTTGCAATACTCAGTACCCGCTCAATATGGTTACCTAACCGTACATTTTCATCATATATAATTCCCGCAAGCCTGCTTATACGTGACTTGTCCTGCTGAATTTCAGGATCTCTGAGCGCTTCACTGGCAATCATGATCGTAGATACCGGAGTCTTGAATTCATGGGTCATATTGTTGATGAAATCCGTCTTCATCTCAGCAATTTTTTTCTGTCTTAATATGGCATAAAGCGTATAAGAGAAAATAGAAATCAGTACGATCAGTAAACCTGCAGAAGAGGCCATCGTTACACTCAGGTTATTAAAGATGGCCGCACTTTTGTTCGGAAAATTAATATACAACATACCGGGATCTCTCAATACATCATTACTGAAAAGAGCTGTTTTATAAGTATTGGCAGGCAAAATTTCTCCCCGCAGAGAAGATATTTTACGGAAGACCAACCGGTCACTGACCAGACTTTTTAACCAGAAATCATAAGCAAGATTGATATTTTTATTCGCCAGTTCTGCACGCAGTAAAGTATCCAGCGTTCCTTTCGAAACACGCTGCGCCAATGGAATGTCCAGCTGACTCATTTCTTTAGCTGCTGCTTCCAGGACATTAAAACTACCTTCATTCAGTAATCTTACGGTATCTGCCTGTAATTCTTTCAGAGCATGATTTCTTCGCCTGTTGGCAATCTCATCTTCTACCCTGAATTTTAACCGCATATCCCCGTTTAAACTAGGCAAAGAAACTCTTAAGGGCCTGCTGTCATAACGGCTATAAACCAGATAGCGAATACTGTCTGGCAATTTTTTAGGCTCTATGTCAAATGTTTTAACAGATCCAAGCCGGAAAGTTTTCTGCACATTACTCCCAATCATATTCAGATTGGCATCAAAACCTACGTTCACATCGACATTCAGCGGTGTTGTGGCCCGGTTTTCCAGTGCATAAAAATCAGCTTCAGAAATTATAGTCGGGCTCAGGTACATTTTGCGGATCATCTCATCCTGATAATTGAGTTCATCAATCATCTGCTTGCGCTGATCGTATTTTCTTTTTCTTTCTAATTCTTTATAATTCTGATCCAGGTCAATCAGCCTGCGGGTACGGTCACGACGCTGATTTTCCATTTTTATACGCCATTCCAGATCTTTTCTATTGATATGGTTTACCGCATTTAAACGTTGTACTTTGTCGGCAACAGCACTCAGCACCTGGTTAACTTCCTGCTCGAAAAGCTGGGATTTAAGTCTGTAGGCTTCCCTGATGTAATACAGCTGCATTACAAACACACCAAGCAGAGCTATGGTCATGAGGGCGGTGATTAGCCAAAGACTTCTCTTTTTCATTATCGAAACTCAAAAATAAGCATAGACTCAGGCAATAAGTTCTATTTTAACAAAATTTAACACGTAAGGTTCAAATTCCAGGCCCAAAAAAAAATGCCGGGAAATCTTTCCCGGCATTTTTATACCATTTCATTCTTCTCAAAAAGAGGTTTAGAATGGCAGATCATCTTCCTCACCCGGTGCGCTGTTTAAATCCGCAGGAGGAGCATATTGTGGAGTTGAAGCCGCTGCACCACTGTTGGTCAGTGCATTGATACGCCAAACTACTAAACTATTAAAATAAGAAACTTTTCCCATTTTATCTGTCCACGGACGACCGCGCAGATTGAATGAAACTTCAACATCATCACCGGTTTTCAAGCTATCAAATAAAGCAGTTTTATCTTGTAAAGCCTCGAACCTGATATATTCAGGATAAGTTGGGTTTTCTGCATATTCGATAATGAGATCACGCTTTTTAAAAGTCTCACTCACCTGCTGTAATGCACCGATTTCGTGCACTTTTCCTTTTAATTCCATAACAATAACTCTTTTATTCTATTGACTAGTTCAAATCTCTATATTATTATTGATAACTTAGCACAATAATTATGCAAGTTTTCCACAACAAAAGTAAGGTTATTTTAACCTGTAACAAAAGACTTTCACCTTATTTGGTAGAAGAGGTAAAAGCGCTGGGCTATGAAATCGTAAGAGATTTCCCTACGGGAGTAGAGCTTAATATC
Organism: Pedobacter sp. WC2423; assembly: GCF_040822065.1. Taxonomy (NCBI): domain Bacteria; kingdom Pseudomonadati; phylum Bacteroidota; class Sphingobacteriia; order Sphingobacteriales; family Sphingobacteriaceae; genus Pedobacter; species Pedobacter sp. WC2423. The sequence goes on along the minus strand of NZ_CP162005.1, from coordinate 4,294,789 downwards.
ACACTGACAGAGTGTATTAAACTGAATTTAAACTTAAGATGTGCCAGCCAGATCTTATACTGTTTAAATAGCTTTAAAGTCAATAATCCAGAAGAATTATACCGTGAACTGGTAGCTATGCCATGGGAAGATCTGATTGATTTTTCAGGGTATTTTTCGGTGACTTCCAATGTAGATAACCCAACAATAACTACCCCGCTTTTCACCAATCTGAAAGTTAAAGATGCGATTGTTGACAGAATAAAAGACAAGAAAGGAATGCGTCCGAATTCAGGTTCTGATGCGAATAAAACTGTTGTCCACCTGTACTGGAAAGATGACGAAGCAGATATTTTTATCGATACTTCAGGAGAAACTTTAGCGAAACACGGTTATCGTAAAATTCCTGGAAAAGCACCTATGCTGGAAGCACTTGCCGCCGGTGTAGTGATGAGCACAAACTGGGATCAGAAATCACCATTTATCAATCCGATGTGTGGTTCAGGAACCCTGGCAATTGAAGCTGCATTAATCGCGACCAACAGAAGACCTGGTTTATTCCGGATGAACTATGGTTTTATGCACATTCTGGGTTATGATGAAGAGGTATTTTTCGCAGAACGCAGAATTCTTAAAGAACAGGTGATCAAAAATATTGACTTACAGATTGTAGCGACAGATCTATCTGAGGATGCAGTGGATATCAGCCGTAAAAATGCGCAGACTGCTGGTGTGGATACATTAATTACTTTTGAAGTTTGCGATTTCGCGGATACCCCAGTTCCTGAAGGCGGAAAAGGTGTAGTTGTATTTAATCCTGAGTACGGAGAACGTTTAGGTGTCCACTCTCAACTGGAACTTACTTACAAACGTATCGGCGATTTCCTGAAGAAAGATTGTAAAGGTTACAGTGGTTATATTTTTACGGGTAATCCTGATCTGGCTAAAAAAATCGGATTAAAAGCGTCACGTAAAGTTGAATTCTACAATGGTAAATTAGATTGCCGTATGATGGAATATGAATTGTATGATGGTACCCGCAGAGCTGAAGAAGAAAGGCCTCAGCCTAAGGAGCATAAAGCAGAAGATTAACTCTTTTTTTTAATACTATACAAAAGACTTGTCCGGTTCGGACAGGTCTTTTTTTATGGGTCTAAGAATGGCACTTGTATAGGGGTACTAACTTAACCACTACCAGGAATATTTTTTTTAAAACCTGAAATCCGTACACTTTTCAATTACGTTAGTTAATCAAGACGACTAATTTAGCTTATGAAAGACCTCCTGGATTTAAAACCCGAAATTGTAGCGACTAACATCAGAAAAGTCAGAGAGTTTAGGAATTATACGCAGGATTATCTGGCGGCCAAGCTGACAATTTCTCAAAATGCTTATAGTAAAATTGAATTGGGCTATAGCAAACTTACCGTAGAAAGATTATTCCATATTGCAGCTGTACTGGATGTTAAGGTAACAGAGTTAATTGCGATGGATCATAGCCGCGGGGTACGTTTAGAGCAATAATGAAATAATTTGAATTATAATATCTTTGTTCCATGCAAATGGACTTTGATGTTATAAAAGAAAAAACAATCAGTTTTGTAAAAGATACCCTAAAGGGAGCAGAAGCTGGTCATGACTGGTTTCATATCGAAAGGGTTTATAAAACTGCTTTAAGTATAAATAACAAAGAAGGTGGAGATTTACTTCTGGTCACCCTTGCTGCTTTATTGCATGATATCGCTGACAGCAAGTTCAATAACGGTGATGAAGAAATCGGACCGCAGCTGGCCGGGAATTTTCTCCGCACGCTTGGACTTAGCGAGGCCACGATTATTGAAGTACAGCAAATCATCAGAAACCTGAGTTACAAAGCAAGCCTGGGAAAAGTTGAATTCTCTTCTAAAGCACTTGATATTGTTCAGGATGCAGACCGTTTAGATGCACTAGGCGCAATTGGAATCGCCAGAGCCTTCACTTATGGCGGCTATAAAAACAGAGTGCTCTATGATCCGGAAATCAAGCCTGACCTGAATATGAGCAAAGAGGCTTATAAAAATTCTGAAGCCCCAACGATCAACCATTTTTATGAAAAACTACTGCGCTTAAAGGATCTGATGAAAACCAGGACCGGAAAAGAGCTTGCTGAACAAAGACATCAGTTCATGCAACTTTACCTGAATCAGTTTTATTCGGAATGGGAATGCGAAAGCTAAAATAATTAGCATTTTAAATACTATATTTGTTAGCAAATATAGCATTATGTCTGAACGTCTTAGAGAAAAGCTGAATATCCTGGCAGATGCTGCCAAATATGATGTATCCTGTTCATCCAGCGGAGGAAATAGAAAAAATGACAATAAAGGCCTGGGAAATAGTCATGCTTCAGGTATCTGTCATACCTATACGGAAGATGGGCGATGCGTTTCACTGCTGAAAATCCTGCTGACCAACCATTGTATTTTTGACTGTGCTTACTGTGTTTCCAGGAAAAGCAATGATATTACAAGAGCTGCATTTACTGTAGAAGAGGTGGTAGAATTGACCATGAACTTTTATAGAAGAAACTATATTGAAGGCTTGTTTTTGAGTTCAGGGATTTTCAAAAATGCTGATTTTACGATGGAGCGTTTGCTTAGAATCGTAAAAAAACTCAGACTGGAAGAGCGCTTCAATGGCTACATCCATTTAAAAACAATTCCCGGAGCAAGTGAAGAGTTAATCAGGGAAGCAGGCATGTATGCAGACCGGATGAGTATTAACCTGGAGATGCCTACGGAAAGTGGTCTTAAATTGCTGGCACCCGAAAAAACCCATCAGCAGGTAACCCAGCCACTTGGCTTTATCAAAAATCAGATCGTACAGTTTAAAGAAGAACGTAAGCTTATTAAAAGCACCCCAAAGTTTGTGTCCGCAGGCCAGAGTACACAAATGGTGATTGGTGCCACTCCCGAGACTGATCAGGAGATTATGCAGACCGCAGCCTTGTTTTACAAGGATTTTTCGCTGAAAAGAGTTTACTATTCAGGTTATATTCCGATTAGCTACGATAACCGGCTTCCGATGATAGGTTCTCAACCACCGCTAATCAGAGAAAACAGGTTATATCAAACAGACTGGCTGATGCGCTTCTACGGTTTTCATGTCAACGAATTGCTTAACGATGCAAATCCACATCTTGACATTGACATCGATCCGAAATTAAGCTGGGCTTTACGCAACTTACAGCATTTTCCGGTGGATATTAATGTCGCAGCCTACAAAGTGATCCTCCGGATTCCCGGAATTGGAGTTACCTCTGCAAAAAAAATTGTACAGGCGCGTAAATTCGGAAAACTGCGGATAGACCAGCTCAAAAAAATCGGAGTAGCTTATAACCGCGCTAAACATTTCATCAAATGTGCAGATAGCCCTTATCAGTTAAAAGATTACCAGGGAAGCCAGATTAAAGCATTTATACAGGCAGAAAGTCAGAGTAAATATCTGAAGTACGATACCAGCCAGCTTATTCTTTTTTAAATGCAGAACTACATATTTGATGGAAGTTTTGAAGGGCTGTTATCTGCGGTATTTAACTGGTTTGAGCGCAAACCCGGGCAGGTAAAGCTCCAAACTGAGGCCACTTTCCAGCCGGATGCTTTTATGTCTTGCCTGCATATTGTGAATGAACGGGAAAAGGCTGACCGGGTTTGGAAGGGCTTACAATCTAATTTATCCAAAGCTGCACTCCGGAAATTTTATTGCACCTATCTCTCCGAACTGGAAGAAGGTTATACCGCATTATTTGAGTTTGCCTGTTATCTATTTACAGAAGGCCCGGCTATAGAAAAAAACTATGGCAATCCTTATGTACTGGCCTTAAGCAAAATAGCTAAAAAAGTAGAACGGGAAAAACACAGAATGGAAGCTTTTATCCGCTTTCAGCAAAATGCGGACGGTATTTTTTATTGCGGAATAGATCCGGATTTTAATGTTTTACCATTAATTGCCACACATTTCAAAAACCGGTATGCGGATCAGCAGTGGATCATTTATGATTTGAAAAGAAACTACGGTTTATTTTATGATCTGAGCAAAGTGGAAGAAATCAAGATAGATTTTAACCAGCGGCAAAAAACAACGGGAATAGCAAATGCTATCGTTTCAGAAAAGGAAGGTTTGTACGCTTTGCTTTGGAAAGACTACTTTAAAAGCACAAATATTCAGGCCAGGAAAAACACGAAGTTACATGTACAGCATGTACCCAAAAGATACTGGAAATACCTGACTGAAAAACAATTTGAGCAGGATTGAGCTGAATTCTAAATTTAATATCCGGTTTGATTATTATCTCGTAAATTGCCCTTATGAAGTTAAGTGTCCTGGTTTTAATTACTGCGCTTGCAGTTGGCCTGTCTATCGGGCTGGTAAATTTCCATTTCCAGCAAAGCTGGTATTTTATGCTCGTCTCTTTTGCGGTTTCGTTTGTGACAAGTTTTATCATGTTTTATTACCTGCTGGAAAAGTATATCTATTCTAAAATCAAACTGATCTATAAACTGATCCACAACCTGAAATTAGGGAAAGATCTGAAAGATGCGCTGGGTGAATATGTGAGTACTGATCCGATCAATGATGTAGAACATGAAGTTAAAGAATGGGCTGGTGCTAAAAAGCAGGAAATAGATCTGCTTAAAAAACAGGAACAGTTCAGAAGAGAATTCCTTTCCAATGTATCTCATGAATTTAAAACCCCGCTGTTTGCGATTCAGGGTTATATAGAAACGCTACAGGACTGTTTACTGGATGACCCGGAAATGGCTGTTAAGTTTTTACAGAAGGCAGAGAAAAATGTAGAACGCCTGAGCTACCTGATCAATGATCTGGACGCAATTTCGAAACTGGAATCTGGTGAAGTACCTATTGATTACCGGAAATTTGATTTCGTACTCCTGGCCAAAGAAGTCATGGAAGCCCTGGAAGACAAAGCAGTAAGCAGAAAGATTCAGCTTTCATTTAAAGATAAGTATATGCACCCGGCTTTTGTAAATGCAGACCGGGAGAAAATAAGACAGGTGATGATTAACCTGATCTCCAATTCTATCAAGTATGGTAAAGAGAACGGATCTACAGCGATCAAAATCTTTGAACTGCACGATCAATACCTGATTGAAGTTACTGATGATGGTATCGGAATAGACGAAAAACATCTGCCGAGATTATTTGAAAGATTCTATAGAATTGATTCTCACCGTTCCAGAGAAGTTGGCGGTACTGGCCTGGGACTGGCTATTGTCAAACATATTCTGGAAGCACATCAGCAAATTATATCGGTTAGAAGTACGCTCCAAATCGGGACTACTTTTGCGTTTACACTTCAAAAAATTGGTTAAGATTTAAAGAAATATTCCTTTTATGTTAACACTTAACACTAACTTAACATTGCGATCCTACTTTTGTAACCATATCTTATAGTTAACATGAATAATATTTTTAAGTTCTTTACACCAAAAGACAAAAAATTCCAACCGCTGTTTGAACAAGCCGGAAGTAATGTATTGAAGATCTCAGAAGCACTTTTTCTTGCTTTAAGTACCAAAGATCTGGAAAAAAGAAAAGAATATATTAAGGAGATTGAACGCCTTGAGCACGTTGGTGATGATATCACGCACTCGATCTTCTTAGAATTAAGCAAAAACTTTATCACACCTTTTGACAGGGAAGATATTCATGCACTGGCAAGTGCTGTGGATGATATTGCAGATTATATTCATGCTTCAGCAAGTAATATAGAACTGTATAACATCACGAATATTGGCGATGCCATGATTAAACTGGCTGAATTACTGGTTGAAATGTGTACAGATTTAGATAAAGCCATCAAAGAATTGAGAAGCTTTAAGAACATCCGTGTCATTGCTGATGCCTGTGTACGTATCAATAGTGGTGAAAATCAAGCGGACTATGTTTGTAATATCGCAATCGCAAGGTTATTCGAATTCGAAACCAATGCAATTGAACTGATTAAGCAGAAAGAAGTTCTTCAAACACTTGAAATGGCTACAGATAAATGTGAAGATGCAGCAAATGTGTTGGAATCTATATTGGTTAAAAACGCTTAAAATTCAACGAAATGCTTACACCCTTATTGATCGTCGTAATTGTACTGGCTATCGGTTTCGATTATATCAATGGCTTTCACGATGCCGCCAATTCTATTGCAACGGTTGTATCGACAAAAGTACTTACTCCTTTTCAGGCAGTACTCTGGGCAGCACTTTTTAATTTTGCTGCTTACTTCTACTTTACAGATCACAAAGTTGCAAACACTATTGCTAAAACGGTTGTAGAAAATTTCATTACACTCGAGGTTATCCTCGCCGGACTTTTAGCAGCAATCACCTGGAATTTATTTACCTGGTGGTATGGTATCCCTTCAAGTTCATCACATACTTTAGTTGGTGGTTTCGCTGGCGCTGGTATGGCAAAAGCAGGTTCACTGGGTTTTGGAATCATGTCAGCAATTAACCTGGCTCCGATACTGAAAATCATCGCTTTTATTGTACTTGCTCCCGTAATCGGAATGTTCATTTCCGTAATTATTTCCATTATCCTGCTGCATCTTTCTAAAAATGCAAGACCTTCGGTTGCAGAAAAATGGTTTAAAAAACTACAGTTGATCTCTTCTGCCGCCCTAAGTTTCACCCACGGTGGAAATGATGCTCAAAAAGTAATGGGTATCATTTATGTAGCCATGGTTGCAGCGAAAGTGTTAAAAACAGGCGATACAATGCCAGAATGGATTCCATTTACCTGTTATGCGGCTATCTCTTTAGGTACCATGAGCGGTGGATGGAAAATTGTAAAAACAATGGGTTCAAAAATTACGAAGGTAAATGCTTTTGAGGGCGTAGCAGCAGAAACTGCAGGTGCGGTAACTCTTGGAATCACAGAACACTTCGGTATCCCGGTTTCTACGACACATACAATTACAGGTTCTATTGTTGGGGTTGGTTTATTAAAAAGAGTTTCAGCAGTAAGATGGGGAGTAACAGTAAGCTTGCTTTGGGCATGGGTTTTAACTATTCCTGTCTCAGCAGTATTAGCTGCTATTATTTTCAAGCTGGTTGACTTTTTCTTCCCTGGTATTGGAGCTGCATAATAAGAACAGGCTTACTCCAGTCATATGCATAAAAAACCCCTCTAACAAATTGTTAAAGGGGTTTTTCTTTAAAAGGCAACGGTATAAACTACCCTGCTTTCTTTATTTTTAGGCTGTTCCCATTTAGGACCTTCTTTAATCAGCCGGATGGCCTCTTCATCGAATTCTTTATTGATCCCTTTGGTTACTTTTAAATCGGCAGGATTTCCTTCACTGTTTACTAAAAAGCTTAATTCTACCAGTTTATCACCTGTACCACGCAATTTATTGTGATCATTCAGATAAGTATCCAGATTTACCCAGCCGCCAACAGGAGCAGATATTTCAGGCATAGCTGTAGCAACAGCCATTCCGGCAACTTTGCCCGTTATTGACTCTTCTGCTACTGGCGCTGATTTACTCATTTTGCGCATAGCTTGCATTGGAATACCAGCGGTATTGTTACTGTCTGCTGATTGAACTGGCGCACGCTGCATCGCATATGGCTGTACAATTCTTTCTCTTAAAACTTCATTTTGTAATCCTGCTGAAGGTGCTTCCTGCCCGACAATTACCGGTTTAGTTTTTTTAACCGGAATATTAGCAGCATAAATATCATTTTTTGCGGAATCAATCACAGCCTGAGCTGGTGAAGGCGCAATATTAACTTCTATTTTTTTAGGCTGGTTTTTAGCCATCTCTTCACGTTTCTCTCTATCCTTCATGAAAAACATGATACTTACTGAGATAAACATCACAGCCGCAGCTGCTGCAACACTTAAACGCTGCCAGGTAAATACGGTTTCCTTCCTGGTTACCTGCTGCTGCGAGATACGCTCATACAATTGTTTTTGAAGTAAGGAGACATTTTGCACTGCTTTACCACGCGATTCACTTAGTCCTGCCAGTGCCTGCGCAACAAAAGGATCTTCCAGCGCCTGCTTCTCAATTTTATGCATAGCTTTGCTGTCAAGGTTACCATCCAGGTAATCTTCCAGTAATTCTATATCTAACCAATCGTTATTCACTGCTGTTTTTCTCTATACAAATTTTTAAATTCCGCTTTCCGTTTTGAATATAGCTCTTTACTTTGACCATTTCATAACCAGTTAATTCGGCAACTTCTTTATAACATTTTTCCTGAAGATAGAATAAGTCAACGCTTTTGCGCTGTTCTTCGGTCAGGGTTTCCATGCACTTTTCCATAACGGTCAGCTGCGTTTCTTTGGTATCATCTATATCCAGATGCACAAAGTCGGTATTTTCCACAAAAGTATCATCAATAGACACGGTATTGTTTTTAGCTAACTTCCTCAGCGCCATTAAACAATGATTTCTGGTCAATACGTGCAGCCAGCTTTTGAAATTCTGCACTTCATGAATTTTTAATTTCACAACCAGCTCCTCGAAAATCTGCATGACTGCATCCTTACTGGATTCTTCTTCCTTGAAATAATTCAGACAAACCCCGTAAACCAGGTGCATATACCGGTTATAAAGCGCACCCAATGCATCCAGACTTCCTGTACTTTTGTACCGCAAAAGAAGTGCTGCATCATCGAGATCTTTAATTCCTGTTGTATTCTTTATAAATTTCAATTGTAGCTGATGGAAAATTCTCTTCAAGTATAAAAATATTTTCTGACTCTGCGCCTGTTTAAAATTGATAATCAGTATTTAATGGCCAGAAATTTGCTTACTATTGATTTTACAAGAAAAACATGAATAAATTTAAACTCGCCTCTCTGGCTTTTGCAGTTCTTGCGTTCAATAGCTATACTGCACAAAGTCAATCTCTTGGGGATCTGTTAAAAAAGGTAAAAGCTGCAACTGAGACTAAGCCTGCGCCTACGCAAACCACCACCACCACAACAGTAACGACTTCTACAACAAGTCCGTTGGCCAGGCCTTCCAATTTAGAAATAGGCAGCGGGATTAAACAAGCTTTGGAGGCAGGGATTTCAAAAGGAGCAGACCAGTTATCTTTGAAGGATGGTTTTCTGGGAAATATGGCGGTTAAAATTTTATTCCCTCCTGAAGCGCAAAAGGTAGAGAGAACGTTAAGAAGCATTGGCCTGGGTTCTCTGGCAGATAATGTGGTGATGAGCTTAAACAGAGCGGCAGAAGATGCGGCAAAGGAGGCTAAACCAATATTTGTATCCGCCATCAAAAAAATGACGATTACCGATGCCACAAATATTTTATTAGGCGGGGAAAACTCAGCAACTGAATACTTTAAAAAGTCGACTACAGCGCAGCTTTTAGAGAAGTTCAGACCTGTTGTAAATAAAAGTTTAAGTAAAGTCGGTGCAGCTAAATACTGGGGCGATGCGACCGGACAATACAATAAATTACCACTGGTTAAACCAGTCACAACTGATCTTCCGGCTTATGTAACTCAAAAAGCAGTGGAAGGAATGTTCATTCAGGTTGCACAGGAAGAACTGACCATCAGAAATAATTTAGGCGTACGTACCACCCCTTTACTTCAGAAAGTATTCGGATACGCAGATCAGAAAAAATAAAATTAATCAGCGGATTAATTTAAATTTAGTTAAATATTGATTGCAAGCTTTATAGCCCTTAAAAAAATCTACATTAAGATAAAAATAAAGGCTACTTTTATGCTGAACAATTACGAATAACATACAAGTATATTGGATTTTAAAGATTTTAATTTTAACCCTGATTTATTAGAGGGTTTATTAGCAATGGGTTTCAGAAATGCAACCCCTATACAACAGGAAGCAATTCCCCTTATCTTAGCAAAAAAAGATTTGATAGCGTGTGCCCAAACGGGTACGGGTAAAACAGGTGCTTATTTGCTGCCGGTCATGAATATGATCAGCCAGACGGAGAACCGCCATAACAATACCCTTATCCTTGCTCCTACACGTGAACTTGCACAGCAAATTGATTTGCAGGTTGAAGCACTCTCCTATTTTACAAATATCAGCTCGCTTACCGTATATGGTGGTGGAGATGGTATTGCTTATGAACAGCAGAAAAGAAGTATGCGTGAGGGTGTTGATATTATCATTGCTACACCAGGAAGACTAATTTCCCATCTTTCTTCAGGCTTACTGAAGCTGGACCAGTTACAGCATCTTGTGCTGGATGAAGCAGACAGAATGCTTGACATGGGCTTTTATGATGATATTATGCGCATTGTAAGTTTCCTTCCTGAAAAAAGACAAACTGTATTGTTCTCTGCAACGATGCCTCCTAAAATAAGAAAGCTTGCGGGCACTTTATTAAAGGATCCTGAGCAGATCAGTATTGCAATCTCTAAACCAGCAGCGGGAATTAATCAGCAAGCTTATATCGTACATGATACCCAAAAGGTAAAATTACTGACTGAGCTGATGAAAAATGTTGATTTCCCAAGTATTCTGATTTTTGCCTCTACGAAAGAAAAAGTTAAAAACCTGGGTAAAGTATTCCGTGGGCTTGGCTTTAAGGCAGAAGCTTTTCACTCCGATCTTGGACAAAAGGAAAGAGAAGCTATTTTATCAGAATTTAAGAATAAACGTGTTCCGGTATTGATTGGTACTGACGTACTTTCAAGGGGAATTGATGTAGAAGGAATTTCATTGGTTATTAACTTTGATGTACCACATGATCCTGAAGATTATATTCACAGGATTGGCCGTACAGCAAGAGCTGCTACAACTGGTACAGCCATTACTTTAGTGAATGATAAGGATAAACGTAAGTTCGCAAATATTGAGAAGCTGATTGATAAAACTATTGAAAGAATGCCTTTACCTGAACATTTAGGGGAAGCGCCAGTAGAAACAGCAGCAACTTCGTCTTCAAGACCTGAACATAACAGAGACAGAAAAGCACCTCAGCGCAAGTTCTGGAAAAAGAAACCTAAAACTGATGGTTCTTCTTCGAGAGCTGAAGGCTCAGCAACCAAAGCAGAAGGTGCAGCTCCAAAAGCTGAATAATATAAAAACTGTTTATGCTTATTTTGTAAACTTTAAGCAGTTCTAAGGCAGGAGCAATTTTTATTGCTCCTGTTTTTTTATCTTTACATTTATGCAAAACCTACCTCCATTAGCAGAACGCATGCGTCCGCAAAATCTGGACGAATATGTTGGACAACAACATTTGGTAGGACCAGATGCAGTTTTGCGCAAAGCGATACAAAGCGGACAGCTTCCGTCAATGATCTTCTGGGGCCCTCCCGGAGTCGGAAAAACCACTTTAGCTTATATCATTTCTCAAACACTGGACCGTCCGTTCTTTAACCTGAGCGCGATCAATTCAGGGGTAAAAGATATCCGCGAGGTTATTGATAAGGCAGCACTATTAAAAGACAGCTTTCTGGGTTTGCCGATCTTATTTATTGATGAGATCCACAGGTTCAGTAAATCACAACAAGATAGCTTACTGGGCGCAGTAGAACGCGGACTGGTTACTTTAATTGGTGCGACTACAGAAAACCCTTCTTTCGAAGTTATCTCCGCTTTATTATCCCGCTGCCAGGTTTATATTCTGAAATCTCTGGATGAGGATGAACTCTCTGGTTTATTGCAGACTGCAATCCGGGAGGATGTGATGCTGAAGGAAAAGAAAATTACCATTCAGGAGCATGAGGCTTTAATTCGCTTATCTGGCGGCGATGCCAGGAAGTTATTAAATGTACTTGAAATTGCGATTAACGGTATAGGTGGTAATCAAATCGTACTGACCAATGAAAATGTATTAAAACATGCACAGCAGAACCTCGCTTTATATGATAAAGCCGGGGAACAGCACTATGATATTATCTCTGCCTTCATCAAATCAATAAGGGGAAGCGATCCCAATGCCGCAGTTTACTGGCTGGCCAGAATGATTGAAGGTGGTGAAGACCCGCTGTTTATTGCCAGAAGGTTACTGATACTCGCTTCCGAAGATATTGGCAATGCCAACCCAAATGCGCTATTGTTAGCGAATAACTGTTTCCAGGCGGTCAATGTGATTGGTTATCCTGAAGCCCGGATTATTCTTTCGCAGGCGGTAACTTACCTCGCTTCTTCAGTAAAAAGTAATGCATCGTACGAAGCGATCAATAAAGCACAGCAACTGGTTAAACAGACTGGTAATTTACCTGTTCCCCTGCATATCAGAAATGCACCTACTAAACTGATGAAAAACATCGGTTATGGGAAAGATTATAAATATTCACATGGCTATGAGGGGAACTTCGCAGCGCAGGAATATCTGCCTGACCTGATCAGCGGAACTAAGCTGTATGATCCCGGACATAATCCGGCAGAAGATAAACTCCGCGAAAAGCTGAAGCAGAACTGGAAAGATAAATATGATTACTAGCATTGATGGTGATTAAACATTTGTGCTAATTATTTTATCTTCTTCAAAACAAATTGTACACAATTGTAGTCAATTTCAATATTTTCAGACAATCTCCGATTAGTTGTACCCGGAAATTTATACAAAAACTCTGTCTTATCATAAGAAATCACAAAAAACTTACAATTGGCATTACCTTTGATTAAATGCACTTATAAACAAATAAATTATTATCATGATTACTTCGAAATTTAAAATAGCTGCATTCAGCATCGCCTTATCCTTAACTGCAATGGGTTTTCAAGGATGTGACAGTTTAACAAAAACACAAAAAGGAGCTGGTATTGGTGCTGCTGCTGGTGGTGTTTTGGGTGCTATTATTGGCAAGAAAGCAGGTAACACAGCAATTGGTGCTATTTTAGGAGGTGCAATCGGTGGTACTGCTGGTGGATTCATCGGAAAACGTATGGATAAACAAGCAGCTGAAATTCAGAATGCAATTCCAAATGCAGAAGTAGTTCGTGAAGGTGAAGGTATTATCGTAAAGTTTGATAGTGGTATCTTATTTGATTTTGATAGTGCAAACTTAAAAGCACAAGCAAAAGATAACGTAAAATCATTAGCCGGATCACTGTCAAAATATCCTGATACTGAAATTAAAGTTATTGGCCATACAGACAATAAAGGTACTGAAGCTTATAATATGAGCCTTTCAGAAAGAAGAGCAGCAGCTGTTAAAGCTTATGCAGTTACACAAGGTGTACCATCATCACGTTTAACTACTGTAGGTAAAGGTTTCTCTGAGCCAATTGCAGACAATGCAACTGATGCTGGAAGAACTGCTAACCGTAGAGTTGAGATTGTTATTGTAGCGAATGATCAATTGAAAAAACAAGCGCAACAAGCTAACAACTAAAAATATTAAGATCTACCTATTTTAATAATAAAAAAAATCCGGAGTAATCATACTCCGGATTTTTTTATTACAGAATTTTAAAAATTAATATCGGTCATTCTAACAAAAGTCTTTTTAAGATTGAACGTTTTAACCATTTTTACTTTTGGGGAACCATCCTTAGGTACAATATCAAAACTAATTCTTACTGCAGTTTGCCATTGACCCGGCTCGGCCTCTTTTTTATGATTACTAAAATTACGATAAAATATTGCTTCGCGATCCCTTCCTGGCACATTATCGGGATTAACATAGACATTATCATTACCTGCCAATTCATGAGTTCCCCCATCTATATGGAAAGAAGGCGTAAAATCTGCCCCGCCTTCCACTAAGGGATTTATGATTAATAGCTCTTCATGTTTGTTTTCTATATCAGCAATCTTTAAAAGTGCGGGATTGAATACTAGTTTATCCATTGGGAGATTCTCAGGACGAAATGAAAACTTAAACCTTGCAGGATGCTCATAATGATAAGTTGAGTTTCGATGATAATATTGAGCAACAACTTCAGGAGAATCCAGTAGATTAAACACACCCATTGTTTCGTTATAATTTGGATTTGGGCCACTTGCTGTTTGTGAATTAGATTGACCAGGAAGAACCAAAAATGGATTGCTTATTCCTATGCTGTTGGTTGCTGTACCTTGCAAACTTATTTTAGTATCCATTTTTAAGTGTACCTGTTGGCTGTTTGAACTGCTGCCACCAGCCAATCCACTAAAAAAACCTACAATTTTCCCGGAAAGAAGATTACTTATTGCTGTCCCTACACCATTTAAAAAAGTTTTTCCTTCTGTACTGGCAGTACCAGCCAGTTTATTTACTGCAGAGGCACTTGCGAATGTAAGCCCGGCCTGCGTAACATTATTTAGAATTGACAAAACGTCCCCGTTAGAAGGAGTCGTAATCTGCCCCTCAATTGCGCCAGTCTGACTACCATTCAAACTCAGATTAGTAATATTTAATGTTTTTGTATTCCATTGAAGACCGAAGGCAGGATAAGTTGTTTTTTCAGTATTAGGATCATATGCTATCTCATAATCCATACCCACCCAATTTCCAAGCAAATTAATTTGTTGATTATTTGTTTTTGCAAATCCAGGTGTGTTGGTACCAGCACTAACAACAGATCCACTTTCAAAATTTAACATCTGAGAGTTACCTGATCCAAAAAGACTTAAGCCATGAACAATTTGGGAAGTTGCAGTTGCCGTCCCTGGTGGAATGTATAAATAAAAACGTAACAATCCCCTATATTTATTATATAAAGCAAAATACAACCCTCCAGGTTTATTAATTGTTGGAGAGGTTACATTATCAAACGAATTATAGACGAGTTCCCAGCCATCAGCCTTTTTATAATCCCCGACAATTCCTGCATCTATCCCCCCAACCGCACCTTGCCAGGGCATAGGAACAACATTTGCCGGAAGAGACGGCATATAAGTTGCTGACTCCCAATCAAATAAAAATGGAGGAATAGCCTCTGTTTTAGCTTTATCTTTAGAAATTCCAGGCACTACCAGATCCTGCTTTTTACAGGCGCCTAATAATGAAGTAAAAGTTAAAAAAGCAATTAATGCTTTTGACGTAAAATTTAGATTTCTTTTCATAATATAATTTTATGTCGTTAAAATTCCATATAATTGCATCATATCGCAACAATGATGCATATAGAAATAATGCCTGAAAGGAAAGTTGTTAAATCAGAGACAAATAAGACCCTTAAGCGGATAGGTTCCTACTTACAATATATTCGTCAAAAAAAAGGGATTAAACAGGAGTTCTTAGCCCAGAAACTAGCGGTGACTTCGTCTTATATCAGCAAAATTGAAAATGGTAAAACTCAAATTTATCTAACTACGTTTATAAAATATTGTATAGTTCTCGACGTAGCTACTAGTGATGTTCTGAAAGAAATTGGTCAGCTTTCAAATTTTCTATAATACTTATTCTGTTATTGGTAGATATCTTCGAAATAATGAATAGCCAGTGATTTTAAAAGTAATTCCTGCTCCATCATGGCAAAGGAAGGAACTTGTTTCACCAATTTCCAATGTGGCCATCCATCCTGATCCAGACCTTCAAGTTCATAAAATCCCATTTCACTCATTAAACGGCAGGTGGCAATATGCATCAGCTCTTCTTTTTGACGTTTGCTGTACTTACCCGGCCCTTTGCCGAGTTCCTGAACACCTATCAGGAATAACATTACCTTTAAGTCAGGTATATCTGAATCAAATTCCTCAGCAATCTTTTGCTGTAGAACTTTCCATTTTGCGTGAATTTCTGCGGGCTTCATAGCGCAAAGATAAAAAATATAAGAACCTGCCTCTTATTTATTGAATAAATACAAAGTCTGAAGCGATTTATGACAATATTATTAAAACATCGATTTCTGAATTGACTAATTTAGCTACCTAAATAGAGCAATTGATGATTAAAGTAATCCCGACCGGCCTGATAGCTTACGGCATGTCCGGCATGATGCCTTACCTGATCTTAATCGCCGCATTTATAATCGCGTTATATTTTATATTCCGCAACAAGAAACCTAAACAGACTGTTCAAAATATAATGCATGAAACTGACCGGCAGATCTTGTTAAGTCAGGTAGCCTATTATCAGCATTTAGATCAGAATGACCGGTTAAAGTTTGAGCAAATGCTCCTGGACTTTTTAAGTGATGTCCGCGTGGAAGGAATAGATCTTGTTCCTGATGCTACAGATCGTTTATTAATTGCATCAAGTGCAATAATTCCGGTTTTTGGGTTCGGACAATGGAAGTATCAGAATCTCCATGCTGTAATTTTATACCCTGATACTTTTAATAAAGACTTTCAGTTTGAAGGCGGTGACCGGAATATTCTGGGAATGGTTGGTACGGGTTATATGAATGGCCAGATGATTTTATCGCGTTCTGCATTATTGGAAGGATTTTCTATCAGTACAGACAAGGAAAACACCGCTATTCACGAGTTTGTACACTTACTGGATAAATCGGATGGGGCAACGGATGGTATTCCTGAAAACCTGATGCCACATCAGTATATTATTCCATGGGTAAAAATGATTCACCAGGAAATCAGCAGGATTGAGGCTGGAAAATCAGATATCAATCCTTATGCGGTAACGAATGAAGCCGAATTCTTTGCGGTAGTGTCAGAGTACTTCTTTGAAAAGCCAGCGCAGTTCAAGGAAAAACATCCTGAATTATATGAAATTCTCGCCACAACTTTTTCACAGGATCTGGTAAAGAAATAAATGGAGAACCTGCCCGGGCAGGTTCTTATAAACTTTATAATCCGCCTAATAGAGCAACTGTAAATTCAGCAGGCACTTCCAGGTGAGGAATATGGCCGCTGCCATCAAATTCAATCAGCTTAGCGTTCGGTATCTTCGCTGCAATCTGTTTTCCCAACACTTTGTACTGTCCGTGAAGCGCTTGCTGCTGAGGGCTTAATAAGCCTTTACCGACAATCGTTTTATCTTCTTTACCAATAAACAGAATGGTAGGCACCGTAATATTCTGGAATTCATAAACAACCGGCTGTTCGTAGATCATAGTAAAAGTCATCGCCGCAACTTTTGCCCATCGTGCGTAATCCGAACTGAAAGTTACTCCCGCAGCAATCCTGACCAATTCATCATATTCTGGTTTCCATACGGTAAAGTAAGAGCTTTGATAGTATTTTTTGATACTTTCTGCTGTAGATTTCAGTTCTGTTTTGTATTGTTCTTCTGTAGTTACATAAGGGACAAAGGCACGGTAATCTTCCAGCCCGATCGGATTTTCCAACAAGAGTTTTTCTGTAGTTTGCGGATACATCAGGGCAAACCTGGTGGCCAGCATTCCACCCATTGAATGTCCAAGGACATTTGCTTTCTGGATTCCTAAAGTATCTAACAATGCTTTATTCCAGCGTGCCAGCTGATGAAAACTGTAATGAATAAAGGGTTTAGAAGATTTACCAAACCCAATCTGATCAGGGACAACAACTCTGAACCCTCTGCTGGTTAAGGCCTTGATTACGTTTGTCCAGTAATATCCTCCAAAGTTTTTACCATGAAATAAGACAACTGTTCTGCCATTTGCATTTTGCACAGGCGCAATATCCATATAGGCCATCTTGATATCTTGCCCTTCGGTATGGATAGGAAAGTATTTTACCGGATAAGCGTATTTTACATTCTCGAGGGTAATAGACAGTGTATCTGCTTGTTGCGCAGATGCAGATAAAAACAAACAAAATAAAAGGATTGCTGGCAGCAGTATTTTCTTGAACATATAATCTCAATCGTTTAGTACCTGAAAACAAAACAGGAATTCGAAAGTTCTAAAACTAACGATTATTTTACAAGAAAACCCCGTTCCTTAACAGGAAGCGGGGTTTCATTACAAAAGTGTGTGTTATTTGTGGTGTGTTGTGTGCTATTTTTTCAAAGTAAATGGAAGAGTTACACCAAAAGTGACACTGCGGCCCATATTGTAAATACCCAGTGTCTGGTCTTCATCACTTAGTCTTCCAGGTTTAAAACGGCTCAAATGGTCATAATAAGCTTTGTTCAATAAGTTCTTACCAGCTACGTAAATTGTGATATCCTGGTTTTTGCTTAATTTCAAAGTTGTTCCGATTGATGCGTTTAATAAAGTATAACCTGAGGTTGGCTGCTCAAAACTATCAATCTTAGTTTGCTTAAAGTAGTTATCAATTCCTACAGAAACATAAGAATGAGAAGTACCTGCAACAGTTGGTTCAAAACGCAGTTCGTTATGTAATGTAGCTGCAGGAATAAATGGAAGCGATTGTTTAGTGGTACGGTTTGTTGCCCTGGTATAAGAGAATCCATTTTCAAAGTGGATAAAACTAACCGGATGTAAAGTTAACGAGGCTTCTATTCCACGTAAAAAGGCATTGTTCTGTACGAAGTTATAAACAGGGAAGTCCCTGCCGTCTACAGTTTTGGTTGTGCCGTCAGTATTATAATAAATATAGTTATTGATATAATTAGCGAAACCTCCTAAGCTTGCGCTTACGTATTGGTTCTGATAATCAAAAGAAGCATCAAACTGGTAACTCTGCTCAGGCTTAAGGTTTGGATTACCTATTTCATAGCGAAATACGCCTTCATGTACACCATTAGAAGCCAATTCTGCAATATTCGGGGCTCTGAAAGCACTTCCGGCATTCGCTTTAAAACTAAAAGCTTCATTAAACTCATGGGTATAACCTAATGCCCCTGTGATATGAGAGAATTTATTGCTGAACGCAGGATAGTCTGAATTTCCATGAAATTCTTTGCCTGTCATTTTTCTATAGTCAAAACGAATACCTGCATTGAAGGTATCATCATCCCATGTCTTTTTAACAAAAGCAAAACCACCAATCGCCTGGGTATCAAAATTTGGAATTAACTGATCACTACCCGTAGTATTCAAGCTATGGATATATTCCCCAGATACACCAGCAACTGGTGCCCAGCCATTAAACTCCTTAAATGAATATTTCAAATCATAACTATAAGTATAACTATTCAGGAACAATGCTGGTCCTTCCCCGGCCGTCTCTAATTCTCTTCTTAAATTATGCTGATAACCCAAGGTAGCTTTTAAACTTCCCTCACCTAAAAGAATATTACTATTTAAAGCAATTTTATAATGGCGAACATCCTGTTTAGGGTAAGCCAGTGTTCTGTCTTTATTTTGTGCGTCAGAAAAAGGATTATTATCTTCATCCACCAACTGACCTGCATCATTTCTTTTAGGATTATAAAAGCCAATATTGGTACGAAAAACAGAAGCGTCTAAATGGGCATATCCCCATTTCTTGTTCAGTCCAACCTGTCCTTCAAAGTTAGTTTCGTTGAAACCTGAATTAGGGACATATTCAGTAGGTGTTTTATAGGAATAAGCATTTTTATAAGATCCGCGTACTTTATAGATTAATCCATTTTCATTTCCCTGCAACATTAATGAATTGCCGGTCATTCCATTATTAGTAGAATAGTTAGTCAGAAATTCGCCTCTTAAAGTACCTTCTGGAGCTGGTAATCCATCAAGAATATTGATAACCCCACCCAGGGCATCAGAACCATACATTAAACTTGCAGGGCCTCTTAAAACTTCTACACGGTCAGCACTATACTGATCGATTTCAATTCCATGTTCATCTCCCCATTGTTGTCCTTGTTGTTTAACACCGTTACTCAAAGTAACCACACGGTTATAACTCAGTCCACGGATTACTGGTTTTGAAATTGCCGGTCCTGTGGTGATTTGAGATACACCTGGTACACGCGAAATCGCATCAATCAGGTTTGTAGATGGATGATATAATAAATCTGCTTTACTTACTGTAGTAACAGAGGTAGAGTTTTTGCGGTTATCTGAGCTGGATGCAGAACCTGTAATCACCACTTCTCTGCCTTCGATAACGCTTGGCTGTAAAGCAAACTCAAGGTTTCCGGGGTTAGAAAAATCTATTGATTGTGTGATTGTTCTATAACCTATATAACTAATCTGAACAAGGAAACGACCATGTGCAGGTACATTTTTGAAGGTAAATTCTCCATTTTGATTAGTAATTGCAGAGGTGCGTAAATCAGGAATAGTAATAGAAGCACCTGGTAATGGTGTTTTAGTCTGAGCGTCAATAATTTTACCTTTAAATTCAGCTACATCAGCCGCAAATGTGCTGGTGAAAATAAAAGCAGATAGTAGTACAACTAAAAATAGATGTATCTTTTTCATATGTCTGTATAATGTTTTTTACACGAAGCTTTCCTGAGCTGAGGCCCATTCAGGTTTCCTGATCAAATGTGTATTTGTCTTTTTTTGATAAAATTGCCCGAAGCCATCAGGGTAAAACCCATCAGTGTCCTTGCAATAAATTTAGAATTGTCTTTAAACCCGGGCTGCAGGGGGGCCGCGGAGAGCGGTACTGATTAATGCAGTATAACTGGCACTGACCAAAGCATAGTTTTTCACTATGGATTTACTTTCTAATATAACCTGATAAGTTACAACGGCTGTAAAATAGTCCTTTTCAAAATGTGCAGAACAAATCAGACAGTTGTGTCGTTCACTGCCCACATGAAATTTATGCAAACATTCTTTACCTTCTTTAACGCAATAGTCTGGCTGCTCTTCATGGTGATGAAGAGAGCTCCAGGGCGTAAGTGCAATGGCGAAAACCATAAGCAATAACGTCGCGAAAATCCGGTTGATATGTAAGCGTCTGTTGTTCAATTAGGAACAAAAGTAATCAAATCTGCACAATTCAGGTAATCTCGACGTAACATTGCTTTGATCAGGAATAAATAGCTTGTCTATTTACCAGGCCGATATGTCATCCAAATGCCTTTATTCGGTCAAAGACTGTTTGATTACCGCAATTAAAAAACTATTCTAAGCTATAAATCGTTATTTAAAGAAAAAGATATGGCAACGTCTCAACAAATCAGAACTGCTTACATAGATTATGTATTAACGCAGGACGAAAAACCCAAATCAGTTTACAGTTTCGTGAAAAAATTAAAGATTTCAGAAGCTGAGTTTTACGAATTCTACAGTTCTTTCGAAAGTATTGAAAAAATGATCTGGGCAGAGCTTACGGTCGAAGCAATCAGTGCTATTCAGCAGCAGGAAGTCTGGGCGCAGTATTCCTCAAGAGACAGAATGCTTTCGTTCTTTTATAGTTATACAGAACTGTTAAAAAAACACAGAAGTTTCATAGTATATAGTCTTAAAAGTCATCAGGACAGGTTTAGTACGCCAAAGGTTTTATCTGGTGTGAAACCCATTTTCGAAAACTTCGCAGAAGAACTGATTAATGAGGGACTGGAAACGGGAGAACTGGCAGACCGCAAATTTTTAACCAAAAGGTATAAAGATGCACTTTGGATTCAGTTTGCTTTTATCTTGAATTTTTGGGTAAATGATGACAGCACTGACTTTGAAAAAACGGATGAAGCTATTGAAAAAGGAATCAATGTGACTTTTGATTTATTTCAGCGTTCTCCGATTGATAACCTTTTAGAGTATGGTAAGTTCTTATCCAGAAATGGAAAATTTGCAGAAAGCAGGGGTAGACAATAACATGGAACAAAACAGTATTCCAACAACTAAAACAGAGCGCTCTGCTAAATTTGTTAAAACAGGTTTTCAGATTGGCGGAAATTATATCAAACATTATTCTAAGAAGCTTTTCAATCCGCAGTTAGGCAGAGATGAGCTCAATGAGGATAACGCGACTGACATTTATAAATCCCTGAGTGAGCTGAAAGGAAGTGCTTTGAAAATTGCACAAATGCTCAGTATGGATAAAAATATCCTTCCAAAATCGTATGTAGATAAATTCACGCAGTCACAATATAATGCGCCGCCACTTTCAGGGCCGCTTATTGTCCGGACCTTTACCAAGAATTTTGGTAAACCACCAGAAGCTATTTACGATAAATTTAATTTGGTTTCTACCAATGCAGCCTCTATCGGACAGGTTCACGAAGCAGAGTTGAATGGGAAAAAGCTAGCCGTTAAAATTCAGTATCCTGGTGTCGGAGATAGTATTTCTTCGGATTTGAAATTAGTAAAACCTTTTGCTTTCCGTTTATTGGGAATGAGCGAAAAAGAACTCAATATTTATATTAAAGAAGTAGAGGAACGTTTGTTGGAAGAAACGGATTATGAGCTGGAAGTTCGCCGCTCTATTGAGATTACTGAAGCTTGCAAAGGTTTGAACAATGTGGTGTTCCCTATTTATTATCCTGAACTTTCGGGTAAAAGGATCATTACAATGGACTGGATTGAGGGCTTGCATCTTAAAGAATTTCTTCAGACCAATCCTTCTCAGGAACTCAGAAATAAAATCGGGCAGGCTTTATGGGATTTTTATAATTTCCAGCAGCATGAGCTGAGGGCTGTACACGCAGACCCCCATCCCGGAAATTTCATGATTACACCACAGGAGAAATTAGGAGTCATAGATTTTGGCTGTATTAAAGAATTACCTGATGATTTTTACATTCCATTCTTTTCGTTGATTTCTTCTGATGTGATTCAGGATAAAAATAAAACTATCGAAGCTTTCAGAAAGCTCGAAATGATACATCCGGATGATGATGCTGTACAAATTGAGTTTTATTATAAAGCTTACCTCGAAATGATACAGTTATTTGCTAAACCCTATACGAGTAAAACTTTTGACTTCAGTCAGCCTGAGTTTTTTGCCCAGTTGTATGCTTTTGGCGAGAAGATCGCTAAAATGCCAGAGTTTAAACAGGCCAGAGGGGTAAAACATTTTATTTATGTGAACCGTACAAATTTTGGTTTATATACGATTTTACAGGAATTAAAAGCCTTTATCAACACAGATACTTACAATCCGCATACGGTATGAAAGTCCTGCTGACCGGAGCTAACGGTTATATTGGCACCAGATTATTACCTGTTCTGCTGGAACAGGGACATGAGGTCGTTTGTATGGTTCGTGATCAGCGCCGTTTTGCAGAAGAGTCTGATTTTGATGATCAGGTGAAGATTATTACTGCCGATTTACTACAGCCGGAATCTTTGATTCATATACCTGAAGATATTGACGCGGCCTATTACCTGGTTCATTCTATGTCTTCAGGCAATCAGAAGTTTGCTGAGCTGGAAGCTGAATCGGCTATGCATTTTGTAAATGCGATAAAAAAGACAAAATGCCGTCAGCTGATTTACCTGACCGGGATTGCCAATGATGCGCATCTTTCGGTACATTTAACTTCCCGGCTTTCTGTAGAGGATGAACTTAAAAATTCGGGCATTGCTTTTACCATTTTACGGGCAGCTATTATTATCGGATCAGGCAGTGCTTCTTTTGAGATTATCCGTGATCTTGCGGAAAAATTACCTGTTATGGTCGCACCCAAATGGGTCAATACCAGGTGCCAGCCCATTGGCATTCGTGATGTACTGGGTTATCTGACCGGAGTAATAATGAATGAAAAAGCTTTTAACCAGATTTTTGATATTGGCGGCCCTGATATCCTGACTTACAAAGAAATGATTCTTCAGTATGCAGTTTCCAGAAATCTGAAGCGCTGGATACTCACCGTTCCTGTATTAACGCCAAGATTATCTTCGTTATGGCTTTATTTAGTAACTGCTGTCCCTTATTCTTTAGCGAGAAGCCTGGTTGACAGCATGAAAAATGAGGTGATCTGTAAAGATCAACGGATCAAAGAAATTGTTCCGGGCCCCTGTTTTACTTATAGAAAAGCATTAAAACTGGCTTTTGAAAAAATTGAACAGCATTCGATTGTTTCGAGTTGGAAAGATGCTTTAAACAGAGGTTATCTGAACACTTCATTTATGGATCAGGTTAAAGTCCCTCAAAATGGCACGCTGGAATACAAGGTTAAAATGCCTTTTAAACGAGAACCAGAAGAAGTTTTCGAAAACATCTGGAACATTGGAGGAGTCAGGGGCTGGTATTATGCAGACTGGCTTTGGAATTTAAGGGGATTTATTGATAAATTATTTGGGGGTGTCGGCACACGAAGAGGGCGCACCAATAGTGTTTCTATACATGCAGGTGATGTGATTGATTTCTGGCGCGTATTGCTTGCTGATAAGAAAAATGCGAGGCTTTTGCTTTATGCAGAAATGAAGGTGCCAGGAGAAGCGTGGCTTGAATTCAAAGTGATCAATTATCGCGGGGAGTCATTTTTGTCACAAATCGCAACTTTCAGGCCTTCGGGCTTATGGGGAAGAATTTATTGGTATGCCATGTTTCCCTTTCATCTGTTCCTTTTTAAAGGTATGGCCAGGCAAATTACCACCTACATTTCAAAGACAGCAATATAATTTTAAAAGACAAAGGTATAGTCGCCACAACTATACCTCTGCTAACCTATAAACTTGTATATAAGACGTAAATGAATCGAAAAGGTTTCAAAGCATTTCTATTTATTTTTCAACCTTTTCACATGCTATCCGGAATAACCTCAGCCAATTCGTATTACCGCTTAGAATTATGCATATATTAGTGTTGTCCAAAGACAGGACATCATCTATTCTTATGAAAACGAACGAAAACCTTATTCATCATTTTTATACTTGTTTCAAGAACAAAGATTTTAAGGGCATGCAAGCTTGTTATGCAGATAATGCCACTTTTAGTGATACCCTATTCAGAAATCTCGATGCTGCACAGGTACGCAGTATGTGGGAAATGCTGATTAAAAGCGGCAAAGATATGCGTGTAGAATACAATCATGTTCAGGCAGACGAAAAAACAGGCACTGCTGAATGGGTGGCGCATTACACATTTTCAGCTACCGGCAAAAAAGTGGTCAACAGGGTTAAAGCTTCTTTCGTTTTTGAAAATGGAAAGATTGTTCAGCATGAAGATCATTTTAGCTTCTATAAATGGTCAAGTCAGGCTTTGGGTTTACCAGGCATTTTATTGGGCTGGACAGACTTTCTTAAAAACAAAGTAAGTAAACGGGCGGCCGAAAACCTTCGTTTATATATTGCGGCCAATAATTAAACATAAAAAACAGAAGTTATGAACTCAATACTTACCATCGCTATGACACTGATCGTATCCGGATCTTTCGCACAGCTCAAACCTGTTGCTTACCAGGATGGACAACAGCAATTAAAGGGACTCGTGATTTCACCAGTCAAAACCACGCAGAAAAAAGCAGGCATACTCATTCTTCCGGCATGGAAAGGAATAGATAACCATGCTAAAGAAACAGCTGTAAAACTAGCTGGTCTGGGCTATTACGCCTTTGTGGCTGATATTTACGGGGAAGGCCATTATCCGAAAGATGCAAAAGAAGCTGGTCAGCAATCGGGTTATTATAAAAAGAATGTGGCTGCTTATCAGCAAAGAATTAAGCTTGCTTTACAACAGTTAATTAAAGCTGGTGCTGATCCATCGAGAATCATTGCGATTGGTTATTGCTTTGGTGGCACAGGGGTTCTGGAAGCTGCAAGAGCTGACTTTCCTGTTAAAGGGGTGGTTTCTATTCATGGCGGCCTTGCGCAATATGCGGGTGAAAGAGCCGTAAATCCTATTCATACCAAGGTATTGGTTTTACATGGCGCGGATGATCCATCCATGACCAGCGAGCAGGTATTAGGTTTTCAGCAGGAAATGAGAACTGCCAAAGCCGACTGGCAAATGATTGAGTATGCAAATGCTGTACATGCCTTTACTGACCGTGATGCGGGCAATGACAATTCCAAAGGCGCAGCTTATAATGAGCTGGCCTCGAAAAGATCATGGAAACATATGTTGTTATTTTTCGATGAAATATTAGCCAATTAACTGGCTAATATTTCTGCTTTAAGTAGCTCTATAATGGCAGCAGCAGTGATTTTCTGCTGTTCGCCTGTATGCATATTTTTAAAAGTCAATATACCGCTTTGCAATTCATCGCTTCCGATCAGGATCACATAAGGAATTGATTTGGCATCTGCATAACTCATTTGCTTTTTAAGTTTTGCCGAAGATGGATAAAGTTCTGCAGCGATATCTGCAGCTCTTAATTGTTGTAATAAAGGTAAAGCGTAAAGTTCTGATGCTGCATCAAAATTACTGATCAGTACTTTTGTTCCGGCAGCAGCAGATTCCGGAAACAGGTTTAATTCTTGCAATACGTCATAGATACGGTCAGCTCCGAAAGAGATACCTACTCCTGTCAGTCCTTTTAATCCAAACATTCCAGTCAGGTCATCATAACGGCCACCCCCACAAATGCTGCCCATTGCTGCTTCATTGGTTTTCACCTCGAAGATACAGCCGGTATAGTAATTCAGGCCACGGGCCAGCGTAATATCCAGTTCCAAATCCGGCTGTTTCAGATCGCTGTTTTTCAACAGTCCCTGTACATAAGTAAATACGGTTTCGATTTCAGCTATTCCTTTTAATCCAACTTCTGAAGTTGCGAGCACCTCTTTTAAACGGTCTAGTTTTTCTGCATTGGTTCCTTCTAAAAGGATTACTGGTTTTAACCGGGTAATATCATCTTCGGTAAAGCCTCTTTCCAGCAGTTCTTTAGTTACCCCTTCAAAACCGATCTTATCCAGTTTATCAATGGCAACGGTCATGTCGATAATCAGTTCAGGTTTACCGATGATTTCAGCAATTCCCGAAAGGATTTTACGGTTATTCAATTTAATGGTAAAGTCAGTCATTCCCAGGTTACAAAGGGCTTCCTGGTAGATCAGCACAAATTCTGCTTCGTTCAACAGGCTTTCTGAACCAACAACATCTACATCACACTGATAAAATTCACGGTAACGCCCTTTTTGAGGTCTGTCAGCTCTCCATACAGGCTGGACCTGGAAACGTTTGAAAGGAAGAGCTATATCATTCTGGTGCATCACCACGTAGCGTGCAAAAGGTACAGTCAGGTCGTAACGTAATGCTTTCTCACTAATCGATGAAATCAGTGCATTAGAATTTAAAGTGCTTAAATGAGCTGCATTTGCTTTAGAAAGGTAATCTCCTGAGTTCAGGATCTTAAAAATTAATTTATCGCCTTCATCACCGTATTTACCAGTCAGGGTAGAAAGGTTTTCCATTGAAGGAGTCTGTATTTCAGCATAACCATATTTCCTGAATACCTTTTTGATAGTATCGAATATGTAATTACGTTTCACCATTTCCTGAGGTGAAAAATCACGGGTTCCTTTTGCTAAAGACGGCTTAATGTTTGACATGGGGGCAAAAGTACAAAAAGTAGCACGCATAAAAAAAGCTGCCGGAGCAGCTTTTTAAATATTTCAATATTATTAAACTAATAATCTTACTGGTTCTTCTAATAATGCTTTGAATGTTTGCAGGAATGCAGCACCTGTAGCGCCATCTACCGTACGGTGATCACAGCTCAAAGTAACTTTCATTACATTTCCAGGAACAACAGCACCATTTTTAACTACTGGTACTTGTGAAATTCCGCCTACTGCAAGAATACAAGAATCAGGTGTATTAATAATCGCTGTAAATTCATCAATACCGAACATACCTAAGTTAGATACGGTGAAAGTTGAACCTTCCCAGTCCGAAGGCTGAAGTTTTTTAGCTTTTGCACGTTGTGCGAAATCTTTAACTTCAGCTGAGATACGTGATAGTGATTTTCCATCAGCAAAACGTACTACAGGAACTAATAATCCGTCTTCAACAGCAATAGCTACACCTACGTTAACATGCTCATTGTAACGGATTTTATCTCCTAACCATGAAGAGTTTACGTTTGGATGTTGTTTTAAGGCAACAGCTACCGCTTTGATCACTAAATCATTGAATGAAAGTTTAACCGGAGAGAATTCATTCATCTTTACACGTGCAGCCATCGCAGCATCCATATCAATACTCATCGTAAGATAGAAGTGCGGTGCAGTGAATAAGCTTTCAGATAATCTTTTCGCGATTACTTTACGCATTTGAGAAACTGGTTTCTCTGTATATTTTTCTTCGCCGATATACTGCGCAAGAACTGGTGCCGGTTTCTCAGCAGATGCAGGAGCTGAAACAGCTTCTGTACCTTTTGCAGCCGCAGCAGCAGGCTTGAAGTTTTCAATATCTTTTTTAATGATACGGCCACCATCAGCACTACCTGCAACCTGTGCAAGATCTATACCTTTTTCTTTTGCAATTCTTTTAGCTAAAGGAGAAGCTTTCAGGCGTGAACCATCAGCTGTATGTGTTTCTTCCTGTGCTTCTGCCGGAGCATTAACAGCAGCTTCTTTAACAGGAGCATCTGCCTGATCAGCAGCTGGTTTATCTGCAGCTGGTTTTGCCGGAGCATCACCCTGGTTTAAGATACCGCTGATATCAAATCCTTCAGGACCTACGATCGCAATGATACCGTTTACTTTCGCAGCAGCACCTTTTTCTACCCCAATATGTAATAAAGTTCCATCTGCATAACCCATTACTTCCATAGTCGCCTTATCGGTTTCTACATCAGCAAGGATATCATCATTTTTAATTTTATCACCTACTTTTTTATGCCATTCAGCAATTACGCCTTCAGTCATGGTATCGCTTAACAATGGCATACGTACTACCGTTACTCCTTGTTTTTCCAGATCAGCATCAGTTACCGCAGCACCTTTTGCTTCAGCTTTCGGAGCTTCTTCAACAGGTTTTTCTTCAGCAGCTTTTTCCTCTTTTGCCGGTGCAGCAGCACCTTCTGCGTCAAGAGCAGCTTTATAATCTTCGCCTTCTTTACCAATAACTGCAATTACAGCATCAACAGGAACAGCTTTACCTTCTTCTACACCAATAAAAAGGATGGTGCCATCCCAGTAGGATTCCAGATCCATAGTCGCCTTATCGGTTTCTACTTCTGCCAGAACATCTCCACTTTTAACTTTATCGCCAACTTTTTTATGCCACTTCGCCATTACCCCTTCGGTCATGGTGTCGCTCATTTTGGGCATCTTAACTACTTCAGCCATTCTATAATATCAATTGAAAATAGGTTGTAAAATTAATCTTGGATATATGGATAGTCTTGTTGCACATAAACATCAGTATATAGTTCTGATGCTTCAGGCCATGGTGACTCTTCAGCAAATTTCACAGACTCATCCACGATCTGTTTCACTTTAGCTTCAATTTCTTCAATCCAAGCCTGATCAGCATACTTTTCGTTCAGAATAGTTTCTCTTACTGATTCAATCGGATCTTTAGCTTTATATTCTTCTAATTCGTCTTTAGTACGATATTTAGCAGGGTCAGACATCGAATGTCCACGGTAACGGTAAGTTCTCATTTCTAAGAATGTTGGTCCTTCACCATTACGTGCACGCTGAGCTGCTTCATCCATTGCGTTGTGAACAGCAACAGGGTCCATTCCGTCAACCGGAGCACATGGCATATCAAATCCTAAACCGATTTTGTAAAGATCTAACATGTTAGTCGTACGTTCTACAGAAGTTCCCATTGCATAACCATTGTTCTCACAAACAAAGATTACAGGAAGTTTCCATAACATGGCCATATTGAAGGCTTCATTTAATGCGCCCTGACGAACAGCACCATCACCCATATAGCAAACGTTAACATTTTTAGTCCCTTTATATTTTTCAGCAAATGCAATACCTGCACCTAATGGAATCTGACCACCCACGATTCCGTGACCACCATAAAAATTATGTTCTTTGCTAAACATGTGCATTGAACCACCTTTACCTTTGGAACAGCCGGTAGCTTTACCGTACATCTCTGCCATTATACTGTTTGCACTTACACCTTTCGCCAAAGCATGAGCGTGATCACGATAAGCGGTAATCATAGAATCTTCAGGTTGTAATGCAGAAATCGCTCCGGCAACAACAGCTTCCTGACCGATGTATAGATGACAAAAACCACGGATTTTCTGTTGTCCGTAAAGTTGACCAGTTTTCTCTTCGAATTTACGCATTAGTAACATCGACTCAAACCACTTCAGATAGGTATCCTTATTAATTTCTACTGCACTCATTTTTGGCTATTGATTTTTATTTATGAGAGCAAATCTACTTTTTTATTGTAATATATCGAAGGATTAGTGTAAAATGCATGTGAGCAATGACCGTAAAATGTTAATAACTCATACATTTCATCAAAATACATTTGGATAACATATCTTATTTACATAGTTTTGACAACCTGACAATAAGCCTTAGCTGGTGTACGTTTAAGTGCAAGTGCCTATTACCCAAACTTAACAGTGTAACATGATAAAAAAATTTTTGTTTTCTGCCCTTATTGCTTTGTGCAGCGTGACTGCTTTAAACGCGCAAACTAAAACAAAAGAAACCAACAAATTAGAGGATCCTGATAACTTAGCTTCCCAATATTTCTCCCAGGTTATGGGTATCGCAGTCGACGCGACATCTAACGTTAAGCTCTACAAATTCATTTATGAATGGATAGGAACACCTTACCGGTTTGGAGGAAATACCAAGAAAGGAATTGATTGTTCAGCGTTTACCAAGGCGATTTACGACAAAGTTTTCAACACTACATTGTTAAGAAATTCAAGAGACATCTTCAGCATGGTAGACCCGCTACCTAAAGATGAACTCAAAGAAGGAGACCTGGTATTCTTTAAAATCAGAAGTACAAGAATCACACATATCGGAATTTATTTAGGTGACAACCGCTTTGCTCATGCCTCTTCTTCAAGAGGAGTTGTAATCAGCAATTTAAACGAGCCTTATTATTCACGCTTCTTTTATAAGGGCGGCAGGATTCTTGAATCTGCTAAAAAAGATTTAATCGAAGAATAATATCTTCCATATTAATAGCTATACGATCCTTCTAAATTATTTTAGAAGGATTTTTTTATGAATGACAAGATGAACATAAAAATAACCGGCTTTATTCTGCTTGCTGTAATGACCAGCCTGATTTTACTGAGCTGCACAGGAAATGTGAATATGGCTGCTGAACAACACACAGCTGTTCAAAGAGATACGGCTTTAAGCTCAAAAAAGGATACACTGACCATTACCGCAGTTGGCGATATGATGCTGGGCTCTGCTTATCCCTCGAAATCTAATCTGCCTGCAGATGATGCAGTTGGAAGTTTTAAAAATGTAGCTTCTTTTTTAAAGGGAGATATTGTATTCGGGAATCTGGAAGGTTGTTTTCTGAACAGCGGGAAATCCACTAAGTGTAAGGATACCATTGGCAATAGCTGTTTTGCTTTCAGAATGCCGGAACGTTATGCAGGAATTTATAAGGAAGCGGGCTTTAATTTACTCAGTGTGGCTAATAACCATGTAGGGGATTTTGGCTGGAAAGGAAGAAAACGCAGTGCTGCAATTCTGGATTCACTGGGAATTAAGTATGCGGGCTTAACTTCTCATCCGTATACAATTTTTGAAAAGGACAGTGTTAAATATGGTTTCTGTGCTTTTGCGCCTAATGAAAATACAGTATCTATCAATCAGACAGATAGCGCAAAACAATTGGTTGCTTTCCTCAAGAAACAGGTCGATATTGTAATTGTTTCTTTCCATGGTGGTGGCGAAGGTGCAAGATTTGAACATGTACCAAGAGCAAATGAGATCTTTTACAAGGAAAACCGGGGAAATGTTTATGCGTTCGCACATGCCGTAATTGATGCCGGTGCCGATATTGTACTGGGACAAGGGCCTCATGTTACACGCGCAGTTGAGGTTTACAAAAATAAGTTTATTGCCTATAGTCTTGGAAACTTCTGTACTTATGGAATGTTCAGTTTAAAAGGCCCCAATGGATTTGCTCCGCTTTTACAGGTTAAGATCAATGGCAAGGGAGACTTTCTATATGCTGATGTAATTTCTGTAAAACAGGACAAAGTTCACCGTCTTACTTTAGATACAGCACAAACTGCTTTTAAGAAAATTGTTTCTTTAACAGCTGCTGATTTCCCTGGCCATCGTCTGAAGTTTACTGACCAGCAGATCCGGATGGAGGACTAAGCCTCATCTTTTGTATTTTTAATCAGCCCGATACCTGAGAAAAAGAAGATTATGCTAATTACCGCAGAAACTACAAGTTCACGTGTCATCATTGTATGTTTTACAAATCCAATACCCGCGTAGATCAGGCCAATAATGCCAAGGATAGTTAAGATTGTACCGAAAGTTCTTTTTACGTTCATGATGATTAAGTTAATTCAAATCTTCTTATACAATATCTGTGCCCGGAGTCTTTAAGTACAGGAAGATTCGCATATGATAGTTATTCCGTATCTTGAAAAAGTTTAACTTATTTAATTATTAATCATGAATTACGCCATGTACATTTTTTTCTTCTTTGTCCTGATCGTGCTCTTTAGCTCTTTTGTAACGGTAAAGCAAGGTACAATTGCAGTTGTTACGGTCTTTGGAAAGTATAGACGCCAGTTAAGACCAGGACTGAATTTTAAAATTCCGCTTATTGAGGTTATCCATTCCAGGATCTCTATACAGAACCGTTCAGTGGAGTTATCTTTCCAGGCAGTGACGCAAGATCAGGCCAATGTATATTTTAAGGCCATGCTGCTTTATTCGGTATTGAATCACGATGAAGAAACGATTAAGAACGTCGCTTTTAAGTTCGTAGATGCAACCAATCTGATGCAGGCACTGATTCGTACCATTGAAGGTTCGATCAGAGCTTATGTAGCGACTCAAAAACAGGCTAATGTTTTAGCGCAGCGAAATGAAATTGTAATGCATGTAAAGGAACAGATTGATATTGTTTTGGAATCATGGGGTTATCATTTACAGGATCTGCAATTAAATGATATTACTTTCGACGATGAAATTATGCGCTCGATGAGTCGTGTAGTAGCTTCGAATAACCTTAAAGCTGCTGCCGAGAATGAAGGACAAGCTTTATTAATTACAAAAACCAAGGGTGCTGAGGCTGATGGTAATGCCATTAAAATCGCTGCAGCAGCCGAACGTGAGGCTGCGCAATTGCGCGGGCAAGGTATTGCTTTATTCAGGGCTGAAGTTGCTCATGGGATGACTAAAGCAGCACAGGAAATGGAACAGGCCAACCTGGATATCTCCGTGATCCTGTTTACCATGTGGACTGAATCTATCAAGCATTTTGCAGAAAATAGTGATGGTAATGTGATTTTCCTTGATGGTTCTACTGATGGGATGAACAAAACCATGAAAGAAATGATGGCTATGCAAGTACAGAAGCCCAAAAATTAAGATCCATAAAAAAGGGCTGCTCAGATTGGACTGCCCCCAAAAGTTTAGACAAATTTAGTTATTAGATTTGTTATAATGAGCCCGATATTCCATCGGGCTCATTCCGTTTAAGTTCAATTTTATTCGTTCCTTGTTGTAGTACCAGATATAGTCATTTATATCTTTTTTGAGCTGATCTGTCGATTCATATTCATTTAAGTAGAAGAGTTCCGATTTTAAGGTTCCGAAAAAGTTTTCAATTATAGCATTATCTAAGCAATTACCTTTTCTGGACATACTTTGGATAATCCCATTTGCTTTTAGCAGTTGCTGATACTTTGGCATCTGGTATTGCCATCCCTGGTCAGAATGCAAGACTAACTGAGAAGTATTCCTAGCTTGTGGTAATACTTTTTTGAGCATGTCCAATACTCCCTTGAAAACCGGCCTGTCAGTGAGTTCATAGCTGATAATCTCCTGATTGAACAGGTCTATTATTGGAGAGAGGTACAATTTCTTTCCCTTGACTTTGAATTCTGTAACATCTGTGGCCCATTTTTGCATAGGTTGGTTAGCCTTGAAATTCCTATTAAGGATATTTGGAGCTATTTTCCCTAGCTTGCCCCTATAAGACCTGTATTTTTTTATCCTGATCAGGCTCTTCAACCTCATTTCTCCCATCAATCTAAATACAGTCTTATGGTTAATAGCCATTCCGACCCGTTTCAGTTGCAAGGTAATGCGCCGATAGCCGAAGCGACCTTTATGGGCATGATAGACCTTGTTGATCTGGATCTTGACCTGTTCGTATTTATCAGGCAAACTGGCCTTCTTAGAATAATAATAAAATGTACTTCTTGCCATGCTAATACAATTCAACAGGGTATCCAGGTCGAACTGATGCCTTAGTTCCATTATGGCTTGCGCTTGTTTTCGGCTTGAACTAAGGCCTGGAGCTTTTTTAGCAGGGCATTCTCTGCACGTAAATATTCATTTTCCCGTAAAAGCTCTTCCTCACGGGTAAGTGGCCTATCCGATTTTCTCGGTTTTCGCTTGTTTGCTGGATTCTCCTTATATGCCATCGGTAGTCTTCCTTTAGGTCGCGGTTCTAGTCCAGATGATCCAAACTTCTCAAATCGTTTCTGCCATTCGATAATTCCCGCATCACTTGAAAGCCCAAAACGTAGCACCGCCGCTCTCAAAGATAACTTTTCTTCACGAATTGACTTCAGGACTGCTAGCTTAAAGGATGGACTAAAAACTCTTTTCCCCTTTCTGGGAAGTAATCCAGGAGCTCCCAGATGCTCGTATATCCTAAACCAATCTTCGAAAAGAGAATAAGTAATCCCGTATTCCTCACCCAGAGATTTTGCAGAACGATAATGTTCCGACATCTGCTTCACACAGTATAACTTCAATTCAAAACTGTGTCTGTTTTTCTTTTTCATAATAATGCCCCCAGAAAGTGTCTAACTTTTTGGGGGCATTGCAGATTAATCTGAGCAGCCCTTTTTTATATTTATACCTTAAGCTTATGGCTTAAGCTGAATAAAATCTCCCATCACTCTCAGACTTTCATCCTGGAAAAAGTCAAAATCTTCATTCTTCTTGATCTTGTCTCCTTTTTTAACTGGTGGCAGACCTCTTGAAGCTCTCAGTTTATTGGTTTTTTCCAGCGATTTAGCTTCCAGGCTATCTCTTTCTGCTTTCAGTTTACCTTCATTTAAAGTAACAGAGGTTTCCTGATCACGTTTCTTCATATCAGCAATTCCCTGAATCAGCACCTTATAATCCAGCGATTTTTCCATTCTTGCCTCATGCAGTTTAATCAGTTCTGGTTTCACAGTGGCTAAGTTAGCAACTGCTATAAAGTTAGATTTTTGAACCTCATCCCATGGCAATGCCGATGTTTCAGTGTCTTCTCCTATTTTATCCATTGGATAGAAAGATGGCAGTGTAATATCAGGCATTACTCCTTTATGCTGTGTACTGCTACCGTTTACACGATAGAATTTAGCCATAGTCAGATTAATCTGTCCAAGCTGAGGAGTATCTTTTCCTCCTTTGATAGTTAAACCAGAACCTGGAGCACCTTTCTGTACTAAACTTGCCAGGCGTTGCAGAATAGAAGGATTAACCAGTTTGTTTAAGTCAATAGAAGATTGAACAGTACCTTTACCATAGGTTTGTGTACCAATAATAATTCCTCTTCCGTAGTCCTGAATCGCTCCTGCAAAGATCTCTGATGCCGAAGCACTCAAACGATCTACCATCACTCCAAAAGGACCAGACCAGGCAACCCCCGGATGTTCGTCATTGCTAACCTCTACATTTCCTTTTAAATCTTTCACCTGAACTACAGGGCCTTTATCTATAAATAATCCGGTTAAATCAATTGCTTCTAATAATGATCCGCCTCCATTTGCACGAAGATCCATCACAATCGCATCAACTTTATCCTTATTTTTCAGGGTATCAATTAATAGTTTTACGTCACGTGTTGTACTTTTATAATTCGGATCACCTGCATTAGCTGCTTTAAAATCTGCATAGAATGCCGGAACACTGATAATCCCTATTTTGTAAGATTTACCATTGGACTCAATAGTTTTGACTTCTTTTTTAGCAGACTGATCTTCCATCACGATTTTCTCTCTGGTCAGTTCCACGATTACTGGTTTAGAAGACATATCCTGACCTACAGGAATAATTTTCAACCTTACTTTAGTGCCTTTAGGTCCTTTTATTTTGGCGACAGAGTTATCAATTCTCCATCCGATAATATCTTCGAATTCTCCTGTCGCCTGTCCTACGGCAACAATTCTGTCACCAGAGTTTAGTAGTTTACTTTTAAAAGCCGGGCCGCCAGGAATGACCTCAGAAATTTTCAGTATATCATTTTCCAATTGCAGACGTGCACCGATTCCTTCAAAAGAACGTGCCATATCTTCATTAAACTGAACAGCTTTAGCCGGATTAAAATAATTAGTGTGCGGATCAATGGTTTCTGTAAAAGCATCCATGATCATCTGAAATACATCCTGATTATTCAATTTAGAGGACTGTGATTTCAGATTCTGATATCTTTTGGTCAGTGTTTCTACATTTTTAGCTTCAGCAGTACCTGCAATCTTTAAATTAATCAGTTCATATTTAACTCTCTTTTTCCAGATATCATTTAAGGCCGCTGTAGAAGTTACCCATGGCATTTTCTCTCTGTCAAATACATAAGTATCATTCTGGTTGAAATCATATTTGTCTTTGATATGTGCCATTGCATAATTCAGCGTCTCATTATATCTTTTAGAATAAACGTTGAAAATATAGAATGGAGCACTCAGGTCCCCTGCTCTGAAAGCGTCGTCCAATGTAGTACGGAATTGCTCAAAATCTTTAATGTCTGAAGCCAGAAAATAACTTCTGTATGGATCCAGTGCCTTGATATATTTATCAAGCACAAGAGAGGAAATAGAATCGTTTACTGTTAGTTTCTTATAGTTATAGTTCTCTATAAGTGCCACGATTTCCTTGCATACCAAACTCTGCTGCTCATCAGGCTTAATATTAGGGATACCTTCAACCAACTGTTGTGGTTTCGGAGCGGCCGAGCAGGCAAGTACAGCGGCGGTGAAGGTTACCAGTAATATTCTTTTTAACATCTCTTTAAATAATTTAAAATCCATTTTTTATAATAACAACCAATATGATACCAATTTCTCAAATAAACAGAAAAGAGACAGCATTATACTGTCTCTTTTCTGTAATCTTTACCAAAGATAATTAAATAGTATTCAATAAAATCTATATCAGCGTTTAATTATAAACACTAACACACACATAAACAGCATTTTTAACGGAAAGAAAATAAGAAGTGATTTTATTTTAATGTCGTCTTCTTTTCTGCAATAGAAGTTCTGGCCTGTTTAAATTGTCCTTTAAACTGATTTAAATTGGTCGTTTTAGCAAATAATTCTGCACGGTTGATATCTTTTAGTGCCAGAGAATATTCTTTTTTCTTCATTTTAACCTGTACAAGACCAAGTATAGAGTCAATATAAGCAGGGTTATTATTGACTTGCCTGGCTAAAATACCCTGTTGGGTAAAAAACCACATGGATTGTGTCAGCTTATTTGCCGCCAGATAAATTTTACCTAACTGGTTATAAGAAGCCATTTGTCCAACTCTGTTTCCAAAGCGCGAATAGGTTTTAAGTGCTACATTTAAAGTTACTTGTTCCGCTTCGGTATAGTGCTCCATCAGGTAATGAACATTGCTCAACCTTAACAGAGAAGCACCGTAACGGGAAAAATTCTTAGCATTATTATACTCAAAGGCAGCCTTTCCAAATAAGGTTATCGCCTCATTTAAATCACCGTTCTTTTCATTCTTCTCAGCCTGTTCAAAGTAGAAATCACCGTCTGCTCCAGATACAGCAATAGTGATCGAACCATTGTTTGAGAGTGGTTCTTGCTGAATAAAGGTATTTGTTTGTGCCATTGCTGACCCTGAGAATCCCAGACATAGCAAAGCGAAACAGAGTTTATACATATTACAAATATATATATATTTAGTTAAACACCTGTAAACTAACATCAAAAGAAGCCCATACCATATAAGGATGTGAATCAGTGTGGTAGACTTCTCCGGCTGCGGTAATACCAATTACTCCTGCAAAACCATTTATAGCTTTCAATTCCCGGAAAGATTTATCACAAGCTTCCTTTAAAGTAAAGCCGTCAGTAACCCTGGTTACAATCCTGGCTGATAGTGCTACACTCACAATATCTTCTCCTACTCCTGTACAGGAGATCCCGGCATATTCATTTGCATAGTTCCCGGCTACAGTTGCAGAATCACTAACCCTGCATGGAATTTCAAATCCTTTCCCTCCGGTAGAGGTCGCGGCTGCAAGATTACCAGCAGCATCCAGTGCTACACAACCCACGGTTCCTTTGTTATTCTGCTGATTAAGTTTTAATTCAAATTCGGCTAAGCGCTGAGGTATAATTGGATCAAAATAGGGGAATTTATGATTTCTGGCAAAATCTATTGCACCTTCTCCACTTAATACACTGTCTTCATAATTTAAGAGCAATGAAGCAATCCGGATAGGGTTCTGCACATCCTGAATATTAATTACTCCGGCAAATTTCTGCGTTTTTCCATCCATAATAGAGGCACTAAGTCTCACTTTACCATCACTCTGGATCTGTGAACCTGAACCTGCATTAAACAATATATTATCCTCCAGCAAATTAACTGCATAGGCTACTGTTTCCAGTGCGGTATGAGATTGCAGGTAGGTATGAGATAGTGAAGCAATTTCGGACAATGCGTCTTGCTTCGCTTTTTTAGTTTCCTGATTGGTGGAAGATTCACTAAAAAAACCACCGTGGATGATTAACTTCATACGAATTAAGGTGTAGGTATAACTTTTGGATGATGAATAGTTAACTGGTGCGCTGTCAGATCATAAATATCCCCGTCGCACATCACGTGTACTACCAAATTTTTGATGGAAACTGGCTGCCCCATTTCTACATCTGTCAAATTTGTATCCGACATGCTTCTTCCGTCAACAAGAATAACCATTCCTGAACCAATTGCTTCCATAGTATTGCCATTGGAGATATACAACCCTGTATCTTCTCCAAGCCCAATTCCAAGGATCCCCGGGCTGCTTGCTGTTGCATAAAGTAAACGCCCGATTCTACCGCGTTGCACAAAATGGGTGTCAACGATCACACCATCAATAAAACCCAGTCCGGCAGTAATTTTAACTTCTCCTTTTAACAGCGCGTCTTTACTATTACCCTGATAGATCATATTTTTAGAACTTGCCGCAGCTCCCGCTGAGGTACCTGCAATTACAACTTTCTCATTTGCATATTTATCAAGTAAGATTTCATGTATGGCTGTACCGCCAAAAATAGAGGATAACCGGAGCTGATCTCCGCCAGTGAATACCAATACATCAGCCGCTTTAACACGCTCACAATTGAGAAGATCATTCGCTTGTTCTCTATTGACAATATTAAGTACGCCAACATCATGTACATCAAGTTGAGCGAAAGCTTTAATATATTCTTCTCCAACTTTTTCAGGAACCAGCGATGCCGTTGTAATAATTTCGAAACGGGATGAAGTGTCTTTAACAGATTCAGTAGTAATACGTTTTAGAATACCACGCTCAAAGAAATTCATATTCTGAGGTAGTCCGAATTGTGTTTCAGTAAAACTTCCGGTATTTATTGCACCACCAATAATTATCAATTTACCTTTTGGAGCCATTTTATTTGTTTTCTTAGCCTAAAATCTCAAATATATATTCATTAGTTTAAATATTACCATATTTAATCAATAATCTGTGTGGAAACAACAAATATTCCTTTATTATTCAATTCTTTGATTAAATTTATACACGTTTATATTTTAAGTGTTTTTAAGCGGATAACTTCGGCTATTATTAAAAAACATTCATATATTGATTAACCGTTTAATAGCGTTTTTAACAAAAAACCTAAATTAAACAACAACGGAATTATCCATACACAACCTTTATTGAAACTTAAATTGAAATAATCCTGAAGTCAGGACAGTCCTCAGGGGCAACAGATTCATTGTTAAGGAAATATTACTAAAAAACAAATGAAGTATGAAAGTGGTTATATCATTGGGTTAAACCAAACCGAACGATTTAGCGCGCATAATTTATCAACTTAAAAAAACAATAAATAACATATGAAACCTGCCGGGGCTCTTCAGCCTGGCAAGCTTCATCACCTTAAAAAAACAATAAATAACATATGAAAATACTCGGCATTCAAGTGCTAAGGGGACCAAATATCTGGTCGGTCAACAGGAAAAAACTAATACAAATGAGATTAGATCTGGAGGACATGGAACAACGTCCAACAAATCTGATTGATGGGTTTGGTGATCGTCTGGAAAAAATGATGCCAAGCTTATTTACGCACAGATGCTCGAAAGGTGAACCCGGAGGCTTCTTTGCCCGTATTAAAGAAGGAACATGGATGGGTCATGTCATTGAACATATTGCCCTGGAAATTCAGACCCTGGCAGGTATGGATACAGGCTTTGGAAGAACAAGACAAACCAAAACAGAAGGCATCTATAATGTAGTATTCAGCTATCTGGAAGAAAAAGCAGGTATTTATGCCGCTGAGGCCAGTGTAAGAATCGCCGAAGCCCTGATCGATAACCTTGATTACGACCTTGAATTTGATATTCACCGGTTAAGGGAATTAAGACAGATGGAACGTCTTGGTCCAAGTACAGGGTCTATCGTAGATGAAGCGATAGCAAGGGACATCCCATGGATAAGATTGAACAAAAGCTCTTTAATTCAGTTAGGCTATGGTAAAAATCAGGTGCGCTTCAGAGCAACCATGACTGAAAAAACAAACAGTATCGCTGTCGATATTGCCGGAGATAAAGACGAAACCAAACGAATTTTAAAGGATTCTGCTATCCCTGTTGCTAATGGGGTCACCATCTCTGACATCAGTGAACTCGATGATGCCATTCAAAGAATTGGCTTTCCATTGGTCTTTAAACCATTGGATGGCAATCACGGTAAAGGTGCTTCCATAAACGTTAAAACACCGGAAGCCGCTAAACTTGCATTTGAACACGCAAAACAATATTCCAGAAGAATAATCATTGAAAGCTTTATTACAGGCTACGATTTCAGAATTCTGGTTATCGATAATAAAATGGTTGCAGCAGCTTTACGCGTACCAGCCCATGTTACCGGAAATGGAACCGCTACTGTTCAGCAGCTGATTGATAAAGAAAACGAAGATCCACGACGTGGTTACGGACATGAAAATGTTTTAACAGAAATACTTGTAGACCGGGACACGCTTGATTTGTTATCTAAAAAGAATTATACACTGGAAACCGTTGTGCCAAACGGAGAGCTTGTTTATTTAAAATCAACAGCTAACCTGAGTACAGGCGGGACTTCTATTGACGTGACCGACCTGGTTCACCCGCAAAACATTTTCATCAGTGAACGTATCTCCCGCATCATCGGTTTAGATATCTGTGGAATTGATGTCATGGCACAAAACCTGACGCAACCACTTACAGAAAATGGCGGTGTAATCCTGGAAGTTAACGCTGCGCCTGGATTCCGGATGCACCTTGCTCCAAGTGAAGGTTTACCAAGAAATGTTGCTGCGCCAGTGATTGATATGTTATACCCTCCTGGTAAAGCTAATAGAATTCCAATTATCGCAGTAACTGGTACCAATGGAAAAACAACGACAACAAGGCTGATTGCACATATCGTAAAAAGCAATGGAACAAGGGTTGGTTTCACGACTTCCGATGGTATCTACGTTCAGAATACAATGCTCATGAAAGGAGATACAACCGGACCAGTGAGTGCAGAATTTATACTGAGAGATCCTACTGTTGAGTTTGCCGTATTAGAAACTGCCAGAGGAGGTATTCTGAGGGCCGGACTTGGATTTAAACGTTGTGACATCGGGGTAGTAACCAATATACAGGAAGATCACCTTGGAATTGCAGATATCCATAGTTTAAAGGACCTGACCAGAGTAAAGGCGGTTGTTATTGGAGCGGTTAAAAGAGATGGATGGGCAGTACTGAATGCAGATAATAAATACTGCGTTAAAATAGCTGAAACTGCTGACTGTAAAGTAGCTTACTTTAGTATGGATGAGAACAATCCGGTTATTGTGGAGCATTGCAAAAAAGGCGGTTCAGCAGCAATCTATGAAAATGGATATATTACGATCAAAAAAGGAGACTGGAAGATCAGAGTAGATAAGGTAACCCATATCCCGCTAACTTTTGGTGGTAGTGTTGATTTCATGATCCAGAACGTTCTGGCAGCAACGCTGTCCACTTTCCTTTGGGGATATAAGATCGAAGATATACGTATGTCTCTGGAAACCTTTATTCCTTCTGCGGCACAGACTCCAGGCAGAATGAACATCTTTAAATTTAAAGAGTTTAAAATCCTGGTAGATTTTGCACATAATGCGAATGGATTTAATGGAATCAAAGACTATCTGAAAACGATTGAAGCGACAGAACATATCGGAGTAATTTCAGGAACGGGGGACAGACGTGATGAAGACATCAGAGAAACAGCGCGTATTTCTGCACAAATGTTTGATAAGATTATCATTTGTCAGGAAAAATATCTTCGCGGCCGTCAGCAGCAGGATATCATAGATATTCTGATCTCAGGCATAAGAGAAGTTAAACCTGATATGGAAGTCATCATTAATAATGACGCTTCAGACTGCTTGAAGTTTCTGATAGCTACAGCTAAATCAGGCTCTTTCATTACGATTCTGAGTGATACTATTGATAATGCAATAGAAAAGGTAACAGAATATCTGGATAAGGAATTTGGCATCTAACCAGCTCTTATCAAACAAAAAACCTGAGCATATGCTCAGGTTTTTTGTTTATATACTAAGATGGGGTCTGATCTCTTAGCCCTTTAATCTGATCATGAGATGCACGCAGCTCCGATTTTTGCTCAGTAATCAAGCTTCTTGTATCCGCAGAAAGACCTTCCTCTTCTAAAGCAGACTTATAGGCTCTTTGAGCTGCATCTTCTCCCGCTTCACAATTATTTAAGATTGTTTTACGGTCATGTCCTGTAAATACTGCCTTTACGTCCATCCAGGCACGATATATTTTACCTGATGTTGTAGTGCCAGTTTCCATATCAGTACCTGTACCC
The DNA here is from genome assembly GCF_040822065.1 of Pedobacter sp. WC2423. Classification (NCBI taxonomy): domain Bacteria; kingdom Pseudomonadati; phylum Bacteroidota; class Sphingobacteriia; order Sphingobacteriales; family Sphingobacteriaceae; genus Pedobacter; species Pedobacter sp. WC2423. The sequence goes on along the minus strand of NZ_CP162005.1, from coordinate 4,252,007 downwards.
TGAACAGCCGAAGCTAATGCCAGTTTATGTTTATGACTTTCTGCTACCATTTTCACAAATAAATCTTTCAGATCACTGTCTTCTGGTGATAATTCCTGAATAGCTTTTTCATAACCAGCAATACGGTCATTATTAATTTGAATCAGGTCGTTCAGTGTTTCTGGGTTTACTTTAGTATTTTCCATATCTCTAAAAAATTAGTGTCAGGGAAGTAACGTGTACCCTACAGAAAAGTTTTACAAATTTTTCAAAGGAAGAGACCGCACTAATATTTGGTGTAATTTCAGCGGCTCCATTCTTTATTTCTTTAATTCTTCTATCAGCTTTTTTGCTCTCTCTTCGATCGTCAAAAAAACCGGATCAAATAGCTGATCATCAAAATAAGGGTCAGTAACTTCCTTTTCATCAGTTAAAAACAAGCTTACTTTTTGACGATGCTCCTCATTTGAGGCCAGTTTCAGTACGTCACGCAAGTTGTTTTTATCCATCACCAGAATATGATCAAATTCGTCAAACAGCTTCTGCTCAAAAAGCCGGGCGCGTTGTCTGGAAATATCATATCCATAATTTTTAGCTATAGATATACTTCTTTTATCTGCAGGCTGACCAGTATGCCAGTTCCCTGTTCCGGCAGAAGCGACTTCCCAGTCCAGGTTTTCATCGGCAATTAATTGCCTTACAATCCCTTCTGCAAGTGGAGAACGACAGATATTACCTAAACAAACCATCAGAATCTTCATCGGCCTATGAATAAATATCGTTAATGATCTGTGCTAAACGTACACCACCCTTTAATAACTGCTCATTCAGCAGGTCAATAAAATCAAAGTTATAACGGTAGCTTAATTTATCATCAGCTTTAGTCTTATCATATATTTTATTACAAGCTACATAAGATTCATAAACAGTTTCCTTTAAAGAATCATGACTCCATTTCATAAATTGCTCTTTCGAAGGATGATTAATTGCTGTTGCATACTCAGTATAACTTAACTGCTGTCTGTCAATCAGATCTTCATCCCATACGCGGTGAAGGTTTGAACGCTGACCAAACCACATTACACTGACCTTATTACCACCAAGATCTTCTTTTCTTGCCGTATGCATTGGCTGATGTACATCGCCTACCATATGTATCAATAAACGCATAGCCATTTGCTGCTGATCATGGGTACTTTGTTTATTCTTAAGAATTCTGATCATCTCAGGAATCTTGTTATAAACATTAGGCTCCTTACTTGTTTCCAGAAAGTTAAATACACCATTCTGATCCAGATCACCAGGAATATTTACATAATGCCAGCTGGTCAGGTAGTTATATGCCGTATCTGACTTGATAAAATCCGGCCAGTTACTTGCAATCGCCATACTTTCATTTCCCAACACCTGTTTTACAGCCTTGCGGGCTTTTGCTGTCAGATAATAGTCAGCAATCTGTCCGACAATCCTGTGTCCTGTTTGTCCCCAGGCTGCTGCATTCAACGGCAGGTAAGCAATCAATGCGACTGCAATACAAACCTTCTTTATATTTACTACTGAAATCATTGTTTTATTTTATAATTCTTGCGGTACACATTTGATTTTTTGTTTCAGGACAAGATTAACATCCCTTTGATCACTCAGGCTTTGTAAAGAAAGGTGAGTGGAATCCTTTGACTTGATCAGAAAACTTTTCCTGTATATTCCAACGGTATAACAACCGGAAACCTTTTGCTTATAGTTAGCTTTAGTATATGTTCCCTCTAAGAACAAACTATCTTTTCTTACCTGGTATACACCCTTTGCATACTCTTTCCAAACGCCATTATTGTAACAGGGATCTTCATAATAGTTAACTTTTGAATGTGTAGTCAGGTCAACATAAAATGAATCACAGGTAATTTTCACCTGATGGTGTGTATAGTTCATCAGTTTAGCCGCATTGGCAATGCTATCCTGACTCCAGACGCCCTGTAAAAAAGTTTCTCCATTCCCCTGAACGTTTGGGCGTCTCTCGCAACCGGGAAACGCCATCAAACAAAACAGGATAATTAGATAATGGTATCTATTCATGTTATTTTAAACTACCTACCATATCTTCTGGTCTCACCCACTCATCAAACTGTTCACTAGTCAATAACCCCAGTTCTACAGCAGCTTCACGAAGTGTTTTATTTTCTTTATGTGCTTTTTTAGCAATTTTAGCCGCATTCTCATAACCGATATGCGGATTAAGTGCTGTAACCAGCATTAAAGAATTTTCCAGATGTTTTTTAATTTCAGGTAAATTTGGCAAAATACCTACTGCGCAGTTATCATTGAATGAGACACATGCATCACCAATTAATCTTCCTGACTGCAATACATTCGCTGCAATAACTGGTTTAAAAACATTCAGTTCAAAATGTCCGTTGCTGCCACCAATACCTACAGTTACATCATTTCCCATTACTTGTGCACAAACCATAGTTAAAGCTTCTGGCTGCGTAGGATTAACTTTTCCAGGCATAATAGAAGATCCTGGCTCATTGTCAGGAATGATGATCTCACCAATACCCGAACGCGGACCTGAGCTCAGCATTCTTACATCATTACCTACTTTCATTAAAGCTACCGCTGTACGTTTGTAAGCAGCCGATAATTCAACCATGGCATCATGTGCAGCCAATGCTTCAAACTTGTTTGGCGCAGTTACAAATGGTAAACCTGTCAGTTCTGCAATTTTGCGTGCAACCAGTACATCATACCCATTTGGCGTATTCAGTCCTGTTCCTACGGCAGTACCACCTAAAGCTAATTCAGTAATCATCACCAAAGCATTTTTAACCGCTCTGATACTATTCGTGATTTGCTGCGCGTAACCTGAAAACTCCTGACCCAGGGTTAACGGAGTTGCGTCCATAAAGTGAGTTCTTCCTGTTTTCACGATCTGTGCAAACTCAACTGCTTTAGCTTTTAAGGTTTTTTCCAGTTTTTCTAAACCTGGTATAGTAATTTCCACAGCTTGTTTATATGCCGCAATATGCATAGCTGTAGGATAAGTATCATTGGAAGATTGTGATTTATTGACATCATCATTTGGATGAAGAATTTTCTTCTCATCTGTCAGGCTGCCACCGTTCATCACGTGTGCACGGTTTGCAATCACTTCATTGGAGTTCATGTTACTCTGGGTTCCAGAACCTGTTTGCCAGATTACCAGAGGGAACTGATCGTCTAAAGTTCCGGCGATTACTTCGTCGCATGCCTTAGCAATCCATTCTGCTTTATCACTTGCAAGCACACCAAGTTCCTGATTGGCCAGTGCTGCAGCTTTTTTGAGATAACCAAAAGCATGGATAATCTCTTTTGGCATTGAAGCCTCAGGACCAATTTTAAAATTATTACGTGAACGTTCAGTTTGTGCTCCCCAATACTTATCAGCAGGGACCTGCACTTCGCCCATGGTGTCGTGTTCGGTTCTAAAATTCATTTCTTTTGTTTTTTTTCAAAAATAAGCTTTTATCTCTATAGAAGAATGTAAAGTATATGATAATGTTTAAAACTCTTTTACGTTTAAAGGCTTAATATTGTTTATTTTTCAGCCTTCAAAAAAGACTAATCTAATTCATGACTTACCGTACCTTTTTCCCTGTGGCTTTACTGGCCACTTTTCTCATCAGTGCCTGTTCACATCCTAACAAAAAACATCCTGATCCGAAGATCAGAACCGTAAATGATGATAAAGCGGATAGCCTCCTCATTTCATATGACCCGGCTAAAGGAGACAAATGGATCGCTAATTTTGTAGACAACCTGCATAAGAAATTTGGATTTAATGGAAACATGCTCGTTGCCAAAGACGGCAAAATACTTTATGAAAAAGCTATCGGATGGGCCGATTACCTTCACCGTGACAGTTTAAAGATCAATTCGGAGTTTGAACTGGCCTCTATTACTAAAACATTTACGGGAGTTGCCATCATGCAGCTGGTGGAGCAGGGTAAACTTAAATTAACAGATAACGTTAAAAAGTTCTACCCCGATTTCCCTTACGAAGACATCACTGTAAAACTCTTGCTTACCCACCGCAGCGGAATGATGAATTATGTATATTTCAGCGATGGCGTATGGAAAGATAAAAAGAAACCAATGAGTAACCTGGATGTCATGAACCTCATTGCACAATACAAGCCGAACCGTTACGCTAAACCAGACACAAGATTCCATTACAACAACTCCAATTTCATGGTGCTTGGTGCTATTATTGAGAAAGTAACTGGCAAAAAATACTCAGATTATATGATGGAGTATGTTTTCAAACCTGCGGGCATGAAACATACACACGTATATTCTACCACTGCATATTCCAAAATACCTGTTGATGTTGTCGGCCATGACCGCACCTGGAAATATTCAGTAGTACAAAATTTCCTGGATGGACCTGTAGGTGACAAAGGGATATACAGCACTATTCATGACCTTGTTTTATATGACAACGCCTTAAAAAAAGGCAGATTATTAAAGCAATCCAGTCTTGATTCTGCTTATACAGGTCATAATAAAGCTGTCAACGGCCACTTTAACTATGGTTACGGCTGGAGAATGTATGATGGAGAAAATGGACGTAAAGTAGTTTATCATACAGGTTGGTGGCATGGTTTCCGCCACATCTATGTGCGCGATATACAAAAGAATATTGTAATTATTTTCCTGGGCAACCTGACTAATGGAAGTCTGATGCACCTAGATGACCTTTATAAACATCTGGGTGTTCCTGTCATCAGAAAAGGCGCCTATACAGGAACTGGCTCTATGCCGGGTAGTGACGAAGATTAAGAAAATCTGATTTTAAGATATTTTATCCAAAGCGATCCCTCTGCTTTTTTTATCGACAAAGCGCTTTAGTAAAGCATTTTCAGGTAAAGAAAGCGTAGGGTCTTGCTGAAAAACCTCAATCACCGTATTTCTGGCTTCATGTAAGATCTGCTGATCTTTCACTAAATCTGCCAGCTTCAGATCCAGCACTCCACTTTGCATGGTACCTGACAAGTCTCCGGGCCCGCGCAACTCCAGATCAATCTCTGAGATTTCAAATCCGTTATTGGTCATCACCATCGTTTCTAATCTCTTTCTGCCTTCTCTGCTTAGTTTTTCACCAGACATCAGGATACAAAAAGATTGCTCTGCACCTCTGCCCACTCTTCCACGCAGCTGATGCAACTGTGACAACCCAAACCGCTCTGCATTTTCTATAATCATCACAGAAGCATTAGGAACATTTACACCAACCTCTATAACTGTTGTCGCTACCATGATTTGCGTTTTACCATCTATAAACCGCTGCATTTCGTATTGCTTATCCTTATTAGGCATCTGCCCATGTACAATACTGATCTGATAATCCGGCAGCGGAAATTGATAGCGCATTTGTTCTATACCAGCTTCCAGATGTAGCAAATCGAGTTTTTCACTCTCTTTAATTAATGGATAAACTACATAAACCTGTCTGCCTTTAGCAATTTCAGTTTTCATGAATCCAAACATCCTCAGCCGTTGTCCTTCCAGTAAATGTTTAGTTTCAATTGGCTTTCTTCCGGCAGGCAATTCATCAATCATAGAAACATCCAGGTCTCCATACAAAGTCATGGCCAGCGTTCTTGGAATAGGCGTAGCAGTCATCACCAGGATGTGTGGAGGAGTACTATTCTTACGCCAGAGCTTAGCTCTTTGTTCTACTCCAAAACGATGCTGTTCATCAATAACTACCAGGCCGAGATTTTTGAAAACTACTTTATCTTCAATGAGTGCATGTGTACCCACCAGGATATCGATTTCTCCGGCTTCCAGCTGTTCATGTAAAAGTACTCTTTGTTTCTTGGTAGTGTTACCAGTTAAAATATCAACCTTAATCAGCCTTCCATCCAGTAAAGAAGAAATGGAGTGATAATGCTGACGCGCCAGAATTTCGGTTGGAGCCATCATACAAGCCTGATAACCATTATCATTGGCCAGCAGCATACTCATTAAAGCCACTACTGTTTTTCCACTTCCAACATCACCCTGTACCAATCTGTTCATCTGGATGCCGCGCTGCGTGTCCAGTCTGATTTCTTTGATCACCCGCTTCTGCGCACCAGTCAGTTCAAATGGCAGAATGTCCTTATAAAAAGTATTCACTCTTTCACCAACGGTACTGAACAGGTGTCCTTTAAACTTCAGTTCTCTGAATTGTTTATTACTTAATAACTGAAGTTGAATGAAGAATAATTCTTCAAACTTCAGTCTGCGCTGTGCATTTTGTAAAGCAGTTATATCTTTTGGAAAGTGGATATTTAATAAGGCTTCCTTGCGGTTAACCATCCGGTATTTATCCAGAATATAACCTGGAATTGTTTCCCTGATTTCTTGCAGACATTGTTCAATCACCAGCGCCTGCATTTTCTGAATTCCTTTACTATCCAGCGAAAACTTCTTCAGCTTTTCCGTAGAGTTATAAACAGGCTGTAAAGTCAGGTTTCCGGTGAGTGTGGCCGGCCTGGGATAACTCTCCATTTCGGGATGTGAAATACTGTAAGAACCATTAAAAACGGTCGGCTTGCCAAAGGCAATATAGACCTTTCCACGCATCACATTTTCATCTACCCATTTTAAACTTTGAAACCAGACCAGTTCAATAGTGCCGGTTTCATCAGTCAGTCTGGCTACAATTCTTTTTTTATGTTTTTCACCAATAGTTTCCTTACCGGTAATCCGCCCAAGGATCTGAACGTAGGGTAAATCACCGTCAAGCTCATTTATTTTATAAAAACGTGTTCTGTCGATATACCGGAAAGGATAACAGCCCAGTAAATCGGCATAAGTATATATACCTAATTCTTTCTGTAAAATTTCGGCACGCTTAGGGCCTACTCCTTTCAAAAACTCAATCGTTGTATCTAAATCAGAAGCAAACAAGTTGTTGGTTGTTAGGTATTAAATATTAGATAATGTCTTAGCAGAAAATATAGTTCTGATCAAATTCCAGTTAAACAAAATTACTGAAAATAATAACAGTACATAAGCATAAACCTGATGAACATCAATGGCCTCGCCAAAGTAAAACACTGCAATAGCGAAAGCAATAATCGGATTGATATAAATCAAAATTCCCAATGTGGAGGAAGGTATACCAATCAGCGAATAGAGACTTAAGAACAAGGGTATAATTGTAAATACAATAGCGATAATCAGAATATGTATCCAGAACCAGCTGCTTTGCGGAAATCCCTTATACTGATAGATGAAAAATGGCAGCAGAATCAGACAGGCTACTAAAAATTGAACAGCCAGTACATTAAGTTTATCAATTCCCTGCATTTTTCGTTGAATCACCAGATAACCGGCATAAAATGCAGCAATCACTACTGACCAGATCACATCTCTCAATGAGCCTGTCGCTAAAAAAACAACGCTAACCAGTGCAATGACCAGGGAAATCAGCTTTATAGGCGATAATTGTTCTTTAAGAATTACAAAGCCGCCAAAAGCAGTTAATAATGGACATACCATGTAAGCAAATGCCGCAGAGGTCAGACTTACATTGTTGACTGCATAGATGAATGTGTACCAGTTGAGCGTCAGGAACACTGTTGCACAGAGGATCTGCCACATATAGGTAATCCGCTGCTTTTTAGATACGGCCTTTACATAAGCAATATCTGTATTCAGTTGCTTTCTCCTGAAAAGAAGAATGACTGTCCAGATTAAAATCAGGGAGGTAAATATACGATAGTATAAAATTTCTTCAGACGGAAAACCTTTGATATTTCTTAAAGGAATAGCAAAGCATCCCCAAATTACAAAGGGGATGAATCCTGCCAGCAGGTAACGTACATTTGAACCCGCCAATTTATCCTTTATAAGCAATCACTGAAATTTCCACATTTACACCTTTAGGCAATCCTTTTACAGCAACGGTTTCACGTGCAGGAAAGTCAGACTCAAAGTAAGATCCATAGACTTCATTTACCTCTGCAAATAAGTCCATATCCGACAAAAATATGGTTGATTTAAGAATATGTGTAAACTCAAAACCCGCTTCCAGTAATACAGCATTCAGGTTACGCATTACTTGTTCAGTTTCATCTTTAATAGAAGACTGCGTAAGCTCTCCTGTTGCAGGGTTAATTGGGATTTGTCCGGATACATATAGAAATCCATTAGCTAATACAGCCTGGCTATAAGGGCCGATCGGAGCTGGTGCATTCGAGGTATTGATAATTGTCTTCATGATTTATATCCAGTGTAAAAGTTTCAGGGTAATTCCAATGATAAAAATTGAGATAGCAAGCGCATTAATGACATGCATGATTTTGATGTCAATACTAGTTGGCCTGTTCGGATCTTTTTTTCTAAAAAAGTACATAACACAAATGTATAAAATAATGCGCCATTCGAGTAAAGTCTTTAAATGAAATAACTGCATAAAAGAGAAGTTCCAACTAAGATCTTAAAAAGATTAATTAAATTAAAAAGGCTTAAAAAAGCGATAATATACCACTTTTTTAAGCCTTTTCAATTTATCAATGAACTGTTAATTAACGCGGAAAAGCGTAGAAACTAACTCCAAATTTAGCCCAGCCTGGGAACTGGCTTGTAATATTAGGTTCTGAAGTTGTATAATGATTCTTGCCACCGGCATTATAATATACATATATTGGAACTGTACCAGGAACTTGTGTTGGGTAAGCATAAAAAATAGTTCCATAAAACTGCCAATCATTGAAGCCATTCACCGAGCTTCTGTCAGCTGTAACAAAGTGGTCAAAACTTGGGTTATTATAAAATAAGTAAACAGGAACTGTTCCTTCTACCTGGCTTGTAAACGCTTTAAAATCTACACCCAAAAGTCCCCATCCGCCAGTATTACCATTTGTAGCATTTATATCTGGTGAAGCGTAATGATTACCGCCATTTTTACCGTTGTAAAACTGATAAATCGGATCAGCAGAAGCCTTAACCTTATTATCAGATAAATACTTATCTACATACTGATGAACAGCAGCTTTTTTACCTGGATCAGAGATTAGTTCATAAATTGCGATCAGACCATCTGGACTAATATCTATTAATTCTGCATTTTCAACTTTAGAACTACTCTGCCAATTCGCTACACTAACTTTAGGAGGTGTATTTTGATCCAGAGAAACTGTTGTAGGCATAAGGCTTATTGAAGGGTCTCCTCCATACGTCCTGTAATGTAACTTCTGAGAAGAGTTTCCTGACGTAGAGGCCTGATCGTATCCAAGTCCGGTATTTATACTAAATAATTTTCCAATACCTACATCCATACCAGCTGCTGCCGCGACTGTCCTATCCGATTTAGAAGTTTGTGCTTGATATAGTACTTCAAGTTTAGCTCCTAAAATAATATCTGAAAGCACATGAGTACCATATTTACGAACAATATACTCCGCAGAATTATTTTGAATATCCGCAGTAAATTCAGGAGTAATGTAATTTTTTAAAAGATCGATAGTTGAATTAAATTTAACCCTTTTTTCCTGAATCACTAAATTGTAACTTCCATATACATATTTTGAAGAGAAAGCACTTGCATCAGAATATGATGCTGATACAGATCCTTTGAAAAAGAGAAAACCTGTAGTTGCCTTAAGATTAGCAGATACCTTTCTAGAGTAGCTCTCCACATTTTCGCTGGTAATTAATTGATTATCCTGCTTCTTTGATAAGTCAGTCTCAACGCGATTAGGAGCGTCGGCTTTTAGTCGTGCAACATCTATAATTTTATAGGTAGCAGCACTTGAATTACCATATTCCCCGGTTACGTTATATCCATAACCTAACACATCAAACAAGCCGTCTGCCGCAGAGAAGGTTTTGCGTTTATCAGTCCCATTTTGTGACTGGGTAATTTCATTTTGTTTCTTACATGACCAAAGCGAGCATATGGCAAGCAGGACTAGAAGTTTTTTCATATAACTTGATTATCTTAAAATGTAATAAATATTTATTTTTTGCAAATGTAATACTATGTTTAAGAATATAATCAATAATTAATATAAAATATATAGATACAATTTGTTAATTAATCAAACAGTGCACCTATAATTAAAACAATAAATTACAACAAAAACATAAAAATCTCATTAAATACTAATTAAACAACTAGTAATCAGATAAATAAGAAACAATTAAAAACTCAAAAACTACCACAAAAATGAATTAAATTAAATTACTAAAAAGAAAATGATTGCAATTACCCTGAGGGCTATAGGCTATACCAGAAACAGAAAAGATATTGCTGAGCAACATCACAAAATCCAGCGCATAAAAAAAGGGCTCTGATAAATCAGAACCCTTTTCTATGTTGTTTAAGAAATACTAGTTTCTTGAAGTTTCAACACGACGGTTTTGGATACGACCTTCTTCAGTATCGTTAGAAGCGATTGGATTTGCTTCACCTAAACCTTTTGTAGCAACTTTGCTAGCACTAACTCCAGAGTTAACTAAGTAAGTTTTTACTGAGTTTGCTCTGTCTTTAGATAATTTCAAGTTGTAAGCAGCAGTACCTTCGCTAGAAGCATAACCTTTTACTAAGGCTTTACCATTGCTTTCTTTCAATACAGAAGATAATTTATCTAAAGTAGGGTAAGATTCAGTTTTTAAAACTGAAGAGTTGAATTCAAATTGGATAGTTTCGAAACCAGTTGCATTAGAAGCATTAACTACTGTAGCTGCTGCTGCAACAGGAAGTGGACATCCTGAACCATCAACTGCTGTGCCAGCAGGAGTTCCTGGGCATTTGTCGAATTGGTCAGAAACACCGTCTCCATCGCTATCTTTTTTCAAATCTTCAACAGATTTTTCAACGTTAGTAACACGAGTTTTAAGTGCTTCAACTTCTTGACGTAATGAAGGGTCTTTTAACTCATCATACATAATTGCAAGAGGGTTAACCCAGTCAAGGTTTGGTTTAGCTTTAGAACCTAATGAGAATTCTAATCCAGCATAACCGTATGAGAATTTATCTTTAGTTGTTCCTTTAGCGTAAACTCCATCAAAGTTATCGCCATCAATGAAGTGCATAGTGTAACCTAAGTTAAACGCAACACGGTCAGAAACTTTGAATTTCACACCAGCACCAACTGGGATGTAAGCTTCTTTAACGTATTTTTTATCGCGGCTATCACCAGCTTTGTCTTTCCAGTCAGTAACTGCACCACCAGCTGCTGTTACTTTAGGAGCATAAGCAACTAAACCGTAACCAACAGTAACGAAGAAGTTAACTGAGTTTTCACGACGTAAAAAGTCAACAGTAGCAACGTTAACAACACCTCTGATGTCAGCAGCATATCCGATTTGAGTTTCAAAGCTAGAAATACCATCAACCTGACCACCTGGCATGTCTTTGTTTGATCCAGAAACTTTTCCGCGGAAAATGTTACCTTCTAAACCGAAAGCATGACCTAATTGTTTTTTCAATGAAACACCGTAACCTAAGTTAACGTCTGCATTTTTGAAGTCATTTGATCCACCAATCGCAACGAATGGAGATAAAACACCAGCATTAACACCGATTGACCAAGTTCTGTACTGGCCTCTTCCACCAAATACTTTGGCTGAAGATGAAGTCATAGTAGAATCAGTTTGAGCTGAAGCAAGAGTAGTAACACCCATTACAGCAACAAAAGAAACCGCTAAGCCCTTCTTTAAAGTAGAATAATTCATAATTTTTCTTTTTTAAGGTTAAACAAATTTAAAAATGTATAATTTTTTTGTGTAGCAAAATTAAACAAATTTTTAATTCTCACAAGGTATATACAAACTCCGTTCCAATTTTAACAAATTTTAAGAATTCGATATATTTCCCTTTATTTGTCTACCGATAAAGCTGAATATGAAATATCAGAATATAGAAAAAGAGCTCTTTATTAACCACCGAATAAACTTCAATAAACACCTTAAAAACAACGCATTAGCTATATTCAATTCTAATGATGAGTTCCCAAGAAGCGGCGATCAGAATTTTCCTTTCAAACAAAATTGTGACTTATTTTATCTTACTGGAATAGACCAGGAGAATACAATTCTCTTGCTTTATCCTGATTGTCCTAACCCATTATATAGAGAAGTCCTGTTTTTAAGACAGACAAATGAGCAGATTAAAGTATGGGAGGGGCATAAATATACTCAAGCAATGGCAGAAAGTGTTTCGGGCATAAAAAAGGTATATTGGATAGAAGATTTTGATCATATTCTTCACAGCATTATAACTTATGCGGATCATATTTACCTGAATACAAATGAAAATGATAGCAGCGCACATACGATAGCTTACCGCGACATCCGTTTTATCGGAGACATGAAAGCTAAGTATCCCTTACATCATTACGAAAGGGCTGCACCAATTATGCGCAAACTGAGGGCCTCAAAATCTGCAGGAGAAATTCAGCTGATCCAAAAAGCTTGTGACATCACCAGAGATGCTTTTATACGGGTACTTAAATTTACTAAACCAGAGGTAACTGAATATGAAATCGAAGCAGAGATCATTCATGAATTTATTCGTCAGCGAGCTACAGGACATGCCTACCCGCCAATTATTGCTTCCGGTAACAATGCGAATATCCTTCACTATGGCGACAACAACCAAATCTGTAAAGATAATGAACTGATCCTGATGGATTTTGGTGCAGAATATGCAAACTATAATGCAGATTTATCACGCACAATTCCTGTAAACGGCAGATTCACAGCCAGACAAAAAAGCGTTTATAAAGCTGTTCTGCATGTAATGAAGGAAGCTAAAAAACTAATGAAGCCTGGTATTTCAGGAAACGACTATAATGAGAAAGCAGGCGAACTGATGACTGAACAGCTGGTCGGACTGAAGCTAATTTCCATGGAGGAAGTAAAAAAACAAAATTCGGGATATCCGGCTTACAGAAAATATTTTATGCACGGCATCAGTCATCATCTCGGCCTTGATGTTCATGATTTTGCCAACCGCTATACCCCTTTCCAGGAAGGTAACCTGATGACCTGTGAACCTGGAATCTATATTCCGGCAGAAGGATTCGGCATCCGTCTGGAAAACAATATATTGCTCACTGCCGATGGAAACATTGATTTAATGGCCAATATTCCAATTGAAGCTGAAGAAATAGAAGAAATCATGAACAGCTCAACTTTATAAGAAGACATGTCAATACCAAAAATCATACACCAGACTTTTAAAACGTCTAAGCTGCCCTTATTAACCCGATGGCATATTGCCAGGTTCAGGAAGAAAAATCCTGATTATATCTATGAATTTTATGATGACCAGCGAATTGAAGCCTTCCTGGCACAAGAATATGGCGCAGAGGTCTTATCACTTTATAAAAAAATAAATATAGGAGCAGCTAAAGCAGATTTTTTCCGTTATGCAGTTCTCTATAAGAAAGGTGGAGTCTACGTAGATATTGACAGTGGTATCAATGGAAGCCTGAATCAATTTATTGAACCCGGCGATGCCGCAATCATCACCAGAGAAGGAAATCCTGATTTATTTGCACAATGGGCATTAATTTATAGTCCTGAACATCCATTCCTGAAAAAAACAATGGAAATGGTTCTTGAAAATATCCGTCAGAACAAATATCCGCACGATGTACACCAAATGACCGGACCTACTGTATATACCAAAGCTATTGTGGAGTCTTTAAAAGACAATCCTGAAATTCCATACCGGATATTGGGTACAGATTATAATGGCTACTTAAAGGTAAAATATAAACTCGGAAAGTTTTTCTTATACGAGAAAGGCGATCACTGGAAAAAAAAGCAATTGACTACTCCTGTACTCAAACAGGATTAACAAGTTATTTATTTAGTATATACTTCTACAAACCGATAGAGATTAAAATCTTTCTGTTCAAGAACTTCAGCAATTTTCTGTTGAAGTTCTGCTTTCAGCACATCAGACATCCTGTCATTCTGTATTAATTTGAATGCCTTCTCAGTATATAAGAATATCTTTTTTTCATTCTTCTGAATTTCCAGCCCGGTAAGCCAGGTCAGTAATTCATCCACACCAGTTTGTTTAGCAGCAACCGTTTTAAATACCGGCACTGCATGAACACGCTGATGCAGCATTTTCTTGAGTTGATTGGCAAAACTATCTGCGCCTTCCCGGTCTGCTTTATTGACTACAAAAGCATCACCTATTTCCATCAGTCCCGATTTAATATGCTGAATTTCATCACCGGCTTCAGGGACTAAAATGACCATTGTTATATCTGCCAGACCTGCAATTTCAATTTCTGACTGCCCCACACCTACCGTTTCTACAATAATATAGTCAAAGCCCGATGCTTTTAGCACATCTGTCATCTCAATAATTTTTGCAGAAAGTCCTCCAACAGAACCGCGCGTAGCCACAGAACGAATAAAAACGTTTGGTTTATTAAAATGTGCAGACATCCGCACCCTGTCGCCTAATAAAGAACCCAGGTTGAAAGGAGAAGTAGGATCTACAGCCAAAACGGCAATTTTTTTATCTTGCATGCTTAGCCTGTCAATCATTGCATTGACCAGTGTACTTTTACCTGCACCCGGAGGACCAGTAATACCGATTACCGGGGTTTGCTGATTAATCACAAGTTCCTTTAATATTTCACTGCTGCCGGGAAGAGAATTTTCAATAAGCGTCAGTACCCTTGCTAAAGACAAATAATCACCTTCTTGTATGGCCGACAAATATTGCGCGATGGTTTTCATTGGCAAAAACTTAATCTATCTTTGTCTGCAAAGAACCAGAATATATATTCTTTGGCAAAATAAATAATTAGTAATTCTTCATCAAAGCGATCAAAATGAAAGTAAGCGGCTTCACATATATGCGAAATAGTTTCAAATACGGATATCCTGTAATTGAATCTATAAAATCTATACTCCCTTTGTGTGATGAATTTATAGCTGTGGTGGGTAAATCGGAAGACGGAACACGCGAGGCTATTGAAGCTATTGGTTCAGACAAGATCAGGATCATAGATACCGTTTGGGATGATGATTTAATCAAAGGGGGTAAAGTATTCGCTCAGCAATCCAACATCGGTTTGAAAGCTGTAACCGGAGACTGGGCATTTCATATTCAATCTGATGAAGTATTTCATGAAGATGACCTGTCCGAAATAAAAAAAGCTATGGAAGATAACCTCCATGACAAAAAAGTAGAAGGTTTTTTATTCAACTTTCTTCATTTCATAGGAGATTATAAACATAGAGGTACAACCAGAAAATGGCACCGCAGAGAAATCAGGATTATCAGAAATGATCCTTCTTATTATTCTTATAAAGATTCACAAGGTTTCAGAAGTTATCCGTCATTAGCAGATTACGAAAAAAACACGAACAGCAGAAAGCTAAAGGTTAAATTGCTGAATGCCCGTATATTTCATTACTCTTATTGCCGTAACCCGGATTTATTGCTGGGAAAAGTAAAGAGTTTTGGCAGTTATTATGCACCAAAGGAACACGTTCTGGAACACTATAAAAAATTCAAGACTTTCGATTTCGGAACTGTTGCTGATATCCTGGCACCTTTCGAAGAGCCGCATCCTGCAACGATGAAAGACACTATTGCAGCACAGGACTGGACTTTCAAACACAACCCCAATAAGATAGACTTATCCCCACGGAGAATGTTTCTGCACCGGATTGAAATGCTAACTGGATGGCGTATTGGTGAATATAAAAACTACATCATCATTAAATAGCCCGTAAATCCGTAACTTTGAAAAATTTTTAGATTTTAATGAAGACCTATTTTAGATTATTATCCTTTTCAAAGCCTATAGAAAAATATGCTATTCCATATGCTTTGGTAACTATACTTGCTATATTTTTCAATACACTCCTATTTACTTTACTGGGACCGTTACTGGAAACACTTTTTTCTTCCAAGGCAGCAACTGCCGGACCTACTTTACTGGAAAAAGCCTCAGCATTTGACTTCATCGGACACATTAACGCCTACATCAATTATACTATTGAGAACTATGGCAAACTATACACACTTAAAATTGTATGCGGAGCCATTGTAATCTGTGTATTTTTAGCGAATCTTTTTCGCTATCTCTCTCAGCGGTTTATGGAAGACCTGAGAGTACACACCCTGCTAAATCTGCGGAAATCGGTTTTTAACAATGTGATGGATCTTCATCTGGGCTATTTCAATAATGAGAGAAAAGGTGATATTATCTCAAAAGTCGCCTCAGATGTGCAAGTCGTGCAAGGCACAGTAACCAACACTTTACAGGTCGTATTCAAAGAGCCTGTTCAGCTTATATTTTACATCGTTGTATTGTTATCAATTTCGCTGAAACTTACTTTATTCTCACTTTTGGTGATCCCGGTTTCGGGCTTTATTATTAGTAAAATTGTTAAAAGATTAAAGCAGCAAGCCAGAGAATCTCACGAAAGCTTTGCAAGAATGATTGGATTTTTAGATGAAGCGCTGGGTGGAATCAGAATCATTAAAGCATTTAATGCAACGCTTAGAATCAAAGATAAATTCCATAATGAGAATCTTGTCTATTCAGATTTGAACAGAAAGATGGCACGAAGACAACAATTGGCATCCCCTGTTTCACAAACCCTGGGTGTATTGGTTGTTGTGTTTATAGTCCTTTATGGAGGAAGTATGATTCTACAGCATCAGGGAGATCTTACCCCTTCAAAATTTCTGGTATACATTGCTACCTTTTCACAGGTTATGCAGCCTGTAAAAGCACTATCTGATTCATTTAGCTCTATTCACTCAGGACTGGCAGCTGGGGTGAGGGTATTAGATCTTATCGATACTAAACCTGAATTGACAGATGCCGAAAATGCCATACAACTTCAGGATTTCAAAGAAACTATCCGTTTTGAAAACGTGTCTTTCAATTATGGTGAGAAAGAAGTATTAAAAGATGTCAGCTTTACTGTAAAGAAAGGTCAGAACATTGCACTTGTAGGTCCATCTGGTGGTGGAAAAAGTACAATGATTGATTTGATCCCACGCTTTTATGATCCTAAAGCAGGAAACATCTATTTCGATAACATTAATTTGAAAGACATCTCTCTGGATAGCCTGAGACACCAAATGGGTACTGTTAACCAGGAATCAATTCTTTTCAACGAGACCATTTTCAACAATATTGCTTTTGGTAAACCTGACGCAACCAAAGATGAAGTTATTGCTGCAGCAAAAATTGCTAATGCACATGATTTTATTCTGAATACAGAGAATGGTTATGAAACCAGTATCGGAGATAGGGGAAATAAATTATCAGGAGGACAGAAACAACGTATTTGTATTGCCAGAGCTGTGCTAGCAAATCCGCCGATTATGCTCCTTGATGAGGCTACATCGGCACTGGATACTGAGTCTGAAAGACTAGTACAGGATGCACTGAACAGATTGATGGAAAACAGGACATCTATTATAATCGCGCACAGGCTAAGTACAATTCAGCATGCGGATATGATACTTGTGGTTGATAATGGTAAAATTGTCGAATCCGGAAATCACTCTGCTTTACTTAATCAGAATGGTTTATACAGAAGATTAATAGATATGCAGACCTTTGCAGATTAATGATTTATATGCCTGTAACGTCACTTATAGTAGCTACATACAATTGGCCGGAAGCACTTAATTTATGCTTATTAAGCATTAAAAATCAAAGAGTACTTCCGGCTGAAGTTATCATTGCAGATGACGGATCAGGACAGGATACCAGATTATTAATTGAAAAATTCCAACTTAATTTTCCAGTCCCTTTGATTCATACCTGGCATGAAGATTCAGGGTTCAGAAAATCTATCAGCTTAAATACTGCCATTAAAAAGGCTCAAGGGAATTATATTGTTCAGGTAGATGGAGATGTTATCCTGGACCAGAATTTTATCAAGGACCATCAATCGCTTGCTGAAAAAGATGTTTTTGTGAGGGGTACGCGTGCTCATATTGCTCAAAAAATGTTGCCTGAAATTTATAGCACTGAAAAGATCAGCTTTAATTTTTTGTCTAAAGGGATAATTAACCGCTTTAATGCAATTCGTTTACCCTTGCTTGCATTTTTATTTGAGAAGAAAATAAAGAATTCAAATAGCGTAAGAGGAAGTAACTTAGCTTATTGGAAATCAGATTTTTTACTGATCAATGGATATAATAACGACCTTAAAGGCTGGGGACATGAAGATGAGGAACTTGCTGTAAGATTTATTAATAACGGGAAACTAAAGAAAGCAGTTAAATTCAAGGCTATTCAATTTCATTTGTCACATGGAGAAAGCTCGAGAACAAACGAACCAGTACATGCACAGGTGGTACAGAATACACTCCACAAAAAGATAAAAGCTTGTGATAATGGTATTGCACAGCTCTAATTCAATCAAATATGAATAGACCAGCACTTCCAGGTATTTCATTGATTGTTTCTACCTACAACTGGACTGAAGCTTTAGACCTATGCTTAATCAGCATTAGTAAACAACGCATACTGCCTGATGAAGTCATTATTGCGGATGATGGCTCTGCTGAGGAAACCAAAAACCTAATCACAAGACATCAGAAAAACTTTCCAGTCCCTTTAATTCATGTCTGGCAGCAGGATGACGGTTTTCAGCTCTCAAAAATCAGAAATAAAGCAATAGTTAAAGCTTCCAAACCCTATATCGTGCAGATTGATGGAGACCTTATCCTTGAAAAGGACTTTATTAGTGATCATATTAAATTCGCAAGACCCGGAAGTTTTGTTTCCGGAACCCGCGTGAATATGTCTTCTGCCTTATCAGCGAAATTAATCAAGGAAACTAATATTAAAGTCTCCGTTTTCTCTAAAGGAATAACCAATTTTTCGAATGGAATAAAGTTGCCCTTTCTTACCGATTTCCTTGCCGCCAGGTATAAAGCAGGTAATATTACTTATGTAAGGGGCTGTAACATGGCTTTCTGGAAAACGGACTTATTGAAGGTGAACGGATATAATGAAGCTATAGTAGGGTGGGGAAGAGAGGACAGTGAACTTGCTATCAGGCTTGTAAATGCTGGTATAAAGAAAAGGATTATTAAATTTGCCGCGATTACTTTTCATATTTATCATCCTGAGATAGACAGGACTCATTTATTAGTGAATGACGAAATTCTTAATCGTACTTTAAAAGATGCGATAAAAAGCTGTGACCTGGGCATTTCACAATACTATCAAGATTAATATCAAAAAATAAGTTTTTCATGGACAAAGTATCTATTGTTATCGTTACCTATAATGCAGTCCGGGATTTGCAAAACTGCCTGGACAGTATTAAAAAACAAACATACGCTCCATTGGAGGTCATTGTAGTTGATGGATTAAGCCAGGACGGAACAGTAGATATTCTGAAAAAAAATAGTGCTATAATAACGAAATGGATCAGTGAAAAGGATAATGGAATATATGATGCTATGAATAAGGCATTAAAAATGGTGACTGGAAATTGGATTTATTTTTTAGGTGCCGACGATCTCCTCTTACCCGATTTCTCCCCTATGTTAAATGGCCTTCAAGAAAAAAACGCTATATACTATGGAAGCGTACTGAAGGGCAAAGAAAAATATTTAGGCTACCTGAGCCCATATAACCAAGCCAAAATAGGGATCTGTCACCAATCTATGATCTACCCTAAAAGGGTTTTTGATAAATATCATTTCGACGAAAGATACCCCATCTCAGCAGACCATCATCTCAATATGAAATGCTGGGCTGACCCAGACTTTAAAATTCAGTTTGCCGATTTTGTAATTGCCGATTTCAACGAAACAGGTATATCTTCTTTATCAAAAGACGAACTCTTTGAGAAAGAAAAAAGTGGTCTGATGCTTAAATATTTTGGCTTCTCTATCTGGTCAAGATTTATGTTCAGAGAATTAAAATGGTGGTTATTTAATAGAGCTAATAAGTCTATTTCCAACTAAATCTGTAAGTTCCATCAGGATTATAAACTATTTTTGGAGGCATAGCCATAACTTTCATAGTAATCTTATTTTTTAATTTAAATAGGGGAACAAGCTTTGCGAAAAATTTTATAAAACGCATAAACCGAAAATAAGCTCTTGTATTTCCTATACTTAGTTCCCGTTGAATGACAGTACTGAGTTCCGCTATATATTCGTCCCTTTGATCTTTACTCTTTTGAATTCCACTTCTGAAACGGAATCCGGAAAGCAAAAGTTCCGTTGAATAAAGTTGATCATGTCTGAAGAACCTTAACCATAACTCAGCGTCACTAGCAAGAGAAAGATTTGTGTCTATATAAGCACCCGATTTTTCCCATAAACTACGTCTCCAGAAAACAGATTCCTGTTGAATATATTCACCATCCTGATCATACATTTTCCACTTCGACCACCTTTCATTAAACATATTAGTGCCATAAATAAACTCCCTGCCCTGCTCATCATAAAAGGTATTTTTTCCCATGATCCAGTTAATATCCGGGAAATCTTTAAAGAGTTCTGCTATAGTCATTAAGGATCTTCTATGATGCATATCATCAGAATTTATCCAACACATAATTTCACCCGTTGACCGCGCAAATCCTTTCTGCAAAGCATGGTATAAACCATTATCTTTTTCGCTTACCCAATAAGTTAAAAGGTGCTCATATTTTTTTATAATCTCTACCGAATGATCCGTACTACCACCATCAATAACAATATATTCCAGATTAGGATATCCCTGATTCAAAATCGAAGTTAGGGTATGCTCCAGATATGCTCCCTGGTTAAAAGATGGTGTTATTACAGTTATTTTAGGGTATTTCTCTAACATAATTTCAATGAAACTTCTATATTTCTTCAGTTAAAGGTCTGTTTAACTTGGCAAAGTTAGCAATTAATCGTCACAAGTGTAATCAGCCAATTAGATAGTTACACAGAAATGCGGGAATTAAAAATCATTATGTTTGATTACCATACCAAATCATTTATATTATTTTTCAAACGCCCGGTCCCATGATATTTAAAAAATCAGTAATTACAAAATATAACCTCTTCAGGAATAGATGTATTTTAAATGAACCAAAAAAAACATAATTCTAATCGGTTTGAATATCTTTTCACAAATTAAAGAAGTGAATTATGTAGCTTTGAAAACAATTATCAAATGGGTGCATTCAAACAAATCAGCCCATATCTCCATTTTTTCATAAAACCGTAGATTTAGTATTCGTGACAATACACTCAAATAAATTACTAAAAGATAGTAAAGGTTTAACTATTCTCATTTGCACTTACAATGGCTCTTCAAGACTACCTCAAACTCTTGCGCATCTCTCTGCCCAAATAGTAAGTACTACTATAAAATGGGAAATCATTGTGATAGATAATGCTTCAACAGACAACTCTTTAAGCATTGCCAGATCGGAGTGGGAGAAATATAATTTACCAGGTGTTCATTTTAATGCAATAACTGAGTCAAAGCCAGGAAAAATAAATGCATTGAAAGCAGGCTCTGCTTTAGCACAATTTGAATATCTTATCATTTGTGATGACGATAATTGGCTAGCTCCGGATTATGTTCAAAAAACCTATCATTTGCTCGAAGAAGATCCTACTATTGGAGCTGTGGGCGGGCAATCTATCATGGTAAACGATTCTGGGACATATCCGTCCTGGTTTGAGAATTATTCCGAGGGATATGCTATTGGAAAACAAGGAAGCATCATTGGAGACGTAACCTCATCAAGAGGTTATTTATGGGGGGCCGGATTAGGCACAAGAACAAATCTTTATAAGGATTTATTTAAATATTTCCCCTCATTGCTTGTCGGCCGGGAAGGGGAAAAGTTATCTGCCGGGGAAGATAGCGAATATTGTCAGCGGCTCATTTTAAGAGGTTATAAACTTATTTATGATCCAACACTAGTTTTTAATCATTATATACCCTCAAACAGATTAGAAGTAAGTTACAGAGAAGCATTATATGCAGGCTTTGCAGAATGCAGCATAATACTGGAAAAATATTATTTTCTTACTAAACTCAAACTACACTTAGATGCAGATGGGACAAATAAGTTCTTTGTCTTATTGCGCTCACTATTCAGAGCTATATTTATAAGTTCAAAAGAAAAGCGCAACCACGAAAAAAAAATAATCATGTATTTACTTCATTTTAAATTCAAAAAGGATCCAATTCTTCAGAAAATAATCGATTTTGAACGAAGAGATAACTTATAAAGTTATTTTAGGATGTAACAGACATGTGAGAGTTAATTAAAACATTATAGAACGTTATAATTATGATTAGAAAGATAAAAAGGATGCTCATAAAGCGGAAATTGAAATTAAATTTTAAGTATCAATATGATCAACTGCTTAACTTAGAAAAACAGAGTAAAAAGCGATTTATTCTTGATGAACGTAATTTTTTTCCATGTTTATATGATAATACACCCGAAACAGGTTTTGACAGACATTACGTTTACCATCCAGCCTGGGCCGCCAGAATTATTAAAAACAACAACCCGGCAAAACATATTGATATATCATCAACCCTTCATTTCTGCTCCATTTTATCAGCTTTCATTCCTGTCGACTTTTATGACTACAGACCTGCAGACCTACATTTATCGGATTTAAAATCACTAAGCGGAGACTTGATGAATTTACCTTTCAAGTCCGATTCAATTGAGTCGATCTCGTGCATGCACACCATAGAACATATAGGCTTAGGCAGATACGGAGACCCATTAGATTATGATGGGGATATCAAAGCAATTAATGAACTTAAAAGAGTTCTTGCAGCAAATGGAAGTTTATTTTTTGTAGTACCATTAGGGGCAAAAGATTTAATATGTTTTAATGCGCATCGAATATACACTAAAGAACAAGTTTTAAAACTGTTTTCAGATCTTGAACTCAAGGAATTTGCCTTTATACCTGAAGAAGGTAAAGATGGAGGTTTAATTGTAGACCCTGATCAACAATTGCTTGCGAGACAATTTTGTGGATGCGGTTGTTTTCATTTTATCAAAAAAATATCATCATGAAAATTATTCGTTTTTTAGGCGGGTTAGGTAACCAAATGTTCCAATATGCATGTTATAAAGCCCTAAGCAAGAAATTTCCAGATGTTAAAGCCGATTTAAATAGTTTTAATTTCGATACCGCACACAATGGCTACGAACTAGAAGATATTTTCCAATTAACCATAACCAAAGTTTCGCCATTTACAGGTGGTATCTATGATATAAAAAATAGAAAATGGATTTATCGAAAGATAAGAAGAGTGCTTAACTTAAAAAAGTATCATAAAGCCGAAGAAAAAGACTTCACATTTGATCCTGCAATTTTCTCTGATTCTAAATCAAGGTACTACTCAGGCTTCTGGCAAAATGAAGATTACTTTATTGATATTGCTGATGAGATAAGAAAAGATTTTAAATTCAGTGCATTAACAGCTCAACAAAACATTGATATCCTAAAAAAAATAGAACAAACAAACAGTGTTGGAGTACATGTAAGAAGAGGTGATTATGTTAATCATCCCGCATTTGGCGGACTTTGTGAGAAAAAATATTATGATCAGGCCATACAAATCGTACAATCAAGAACAAATGATGCAAAATTCTTTATATTCTCTAATGATATTGATTGGTGTGTTAAAAATTTGAATATTAACAATTGCGAATTTATTTCATGGAATAAAGGGACACAAAGTTACATTGACATGCAATTAATGAGTGCTTGCAAGCATAATATCATTGCAAACAGCAGCTTTAGCTGGTGGGCAGCATGGCTTAATAACAATCCGGAAAAGATCGTTATAGGCCCTGAAAAGTGGCTTCACGGAGATCAATACGATACTTCTACATTGTTGCCGGCAGGCTGGATAAAAATATAGATATCTGCCCCAAGTCTGTTCATAAAAAAGGCCCTGTCAAAAATCTTTTACAAGATTCATTAACAGGGCCTTTTGGTATATGTTATTTATAAACTTATAACTTTCTTTTTACTTCTACCTGTTCGTAAGCCTCAACGATATCACCAACTTCAATGTTATTAAAGTTCTGTATGTTCAGACCACATTCGTAACCTCTTGCTACTTCTTTCACATCATCTTTATAACGTTTCAGTGAAGCCAGTTCACCAGTGTAAACAACCACACCGTCTCTTACAATACGGATCTTACTGTTACGTGTAATCGTTCCATCCAATACCATACATCCGGCAATCGTTCCCACTTTCGTGATCTTGAAGGTATCTCTGATCTCAACGTTTGCAGTAATTTTCTCCTGGAATTCAGGAGCAAGCATACCTTCCATCGCAGCTTTGATCTCATTGATCGCATCATAGATAATTGAGTACAGACGAATATCGATTTGCTCAGCCTCAGCAAGCTTTCTTGCACCTGAAGAAGGACGAACCTGGAAACCGATGATAATCGCATCAGAAGCCGAAGCTAACAATACATCAGATTCTGAAATCTGACCTACCGCTTTACTGATGATATTAATCTGAATCTCTTCAGTAGATAGTTTCAGTAATGAATCGGCTAATGCCTCAATCGAACCATCCACGTCACCTTTAACAATCAGGTTAAGCTCTTTAAAGTTACCGATAGCTAAACGACGGCCAATCTCATCCAGCGTAATGTGTTTCTGTGTTCTCAAGCCCTGCTCACGCATTAATTGTAAACGTTTGTTTGCAATCTCTCTCGCTTCAGACTCATTCTCTACAGCATTGAATTTATCACCTGCTGTAGGTGCGCCCTGCATACCCAATACCTGTACCGGTACTGAAGGACCGGCTTGTTCTACTTTTTGTCCACGTTCGTTAAATAACGCTTTTACACGACCACTGTAGCTACCCGCTAAAATCGGATCACCTACTTTTAGAGTACCAGCCTGAACCAGTACCGTAGTCACAATACCACGTCCTTTATCTAAGGTCGCTTCAATTACACTACCAGTAGCACGTTTATTAGGATTAGCTGTTAATTCTAACAATTCAGCTTCTAATAATACTTTATCTAATAAAAGATCAACATTTAAGCCGCTTTTACCGGAGATTTCCTGAGACTGGAATTTACCACCCCAATCCTCTACTAAGATATTCATGATCGATAATTGCTCACGGATCTTATCAGAGTT
Organism: Pedobacter sp. WC2423; assembly: GCF_040822065.1. Classification (NCBI taxonomy): domain Bacteria; kingdom Pseudomonadati; phylum Bacteroidota; class Sphingobacteriia; order Sphingobacteriales; family Sphingobacteriaceae; genus Pedobacter; species Pedobacter sp. WC2423. The sequence goes on along the minus strand of NZ_CP162005.1, from coordinate 4,226,882 downwards.
TGCTCCCGGTTTATCAATTTTTGTGAAGGCGAATACCAAAGGAACCCCAGCTGCCTGAGCATGACTAATTGCTTCTTTAGTCTGAGGCATTACTGCATCATCCGCTGCAACAACAATAATTGCAATATCCGCTACTTTCGCACCACGTGCACGCATCGCTGTAAAGGCTTCGTGACCCGGTGTATCCAGGAAAGTTACTTTTTTACCAGTTGGTGTAGTTACCATATAAGCACCAATGTGCTGTGTAATACCACCTGCTTCACCAGCTACAACATTCGCTTTACGGATATAATCCAGTAAAGAGGTCTTACCATGATCGACGTGACCCATGATCGTAACTACCGGTGCTCTTGGTACTAAATCTTCAGGATTATCTGATTCTTCAATAATACTATCGCCTTCATCATCAGGTTTAACGAATTGTATTTCGTAACCAAACTCATCTGCAACGATCGTTAATGTTTCTGCATCCAAACGCTGATTGATCGAAACGAACATACCAAGACTCATACAAGTACCAATAATTTTGGTAACCGGTACATCCATCATGCTCGCTAATTCGTTTGCTGTAACAAATTCCGTTACTTTCAACACTTTAGACTGTAGTTCCTGTTCCATTGCAGCTTCTTCCGCAGAAAGAGCCACATCATCACGTTTACCACGACGCAGTTTTGCACGCTGTGCAAATTTACCAGATTTACCAGCTCCGCTTAAACGTGCAAGCGTTGCTTTAATCTGATCTTGTATTTCTTTTTCCGTAGGTTCTTCTTTAGAGCCCCCAGGTCCGCCTGGTTTGCTGTTTCTAAAGTTAGGCCTGTTGGCTGTATTGTTTGTATTGTTCCTGAAATCAGGTCTGTTGGTAAAAGTTGGTACGCCCGCAGGTTTTGCAGGTGTAGCAGGATTATTTCCTGCCTGCTGATTAGGCGCTGAAGGATTACCTCCCGATGACTGATTCTGTCCAGGTGCACCAGGAGTCTTTTTACGCTTGCGTTTCCTTTTCGCATCATTGCTGTCCGCTGAAGAAGCGACAGGTTGTGATTTACGTTCAGGTGTTGTCGGCAAGACAATTTTACCAATAATATTTGGTCCGGAAAGTTTTACAGAACGTGCTTTGATAACCTCAACTTCGTCAGGCTTATCTGCTTTCGGTGCAACAACTTCTTTAACCGGCTCTGCTTTAACAACAGGTGATTCCACAGGTTTTGGTTTTTCTTCTTTAACTTCTTCTTCCACAGCTTTAACTACTTCAGGTTTAATTTCAACAGGTTTAGCCTCAATAGGTTTTTCTACTGGCTTAACTTCCTCCTGAACTACCTTAGGTGCCTCCGGGATAACCGCTGCTGGTACAGGTGCTTCAACAGGAGCAGCCGGTATAACCGGAGCTTCCGCTTTTACAACTTCAGCAGCTGGAAGTTCTTCTTTTTTTGCAGGACGGGTCTTAGAGTTTAAATCGTCAAGATTAATTTTCCCTACAATTTTAACACCTTTCAATGTTCCTTCTTCAACCTTTTCAGGTTCCTTTTCCAATGCCGCTTCTTTTTCAGGAGCAGGGGCAGGAGATACTTCTTCCTTAGGTTTCTCAACTGTAGGAGGAGTATAGGAATGAAGGTTTTTGATTAAAATACCCTCGCTTTCGAATTCAACATTTTTTCTAGGTGCATCCGTAACTTTTTCAGTTACTTCAGGCTCATCACGACGAATTTTACCTATAACAATTTGATTGGCTTCTTCTTTTACGATTTTATCTCCCTGAAACTCTTTCAATAATGCATTATACATATCGCGGGAGAGTTTAGTAGTGGGTTTATTCTCAACAGAAAAGCCTTTCTTTTCTAAAAACTCAACGGCCGTAGCTATCCCTACGTTAAGTTCCTTAACTGCTTTGAATAAAATTATTGGTTTGTCGTCTGACATTGATATCCTATTTTTTCTTAATTCTTATACAAAAGTAACGTTTATTCTTGTTTTTTCTCATCAAGTCAACGCTTATTCAAATTCTGACTGTAATATACTGATAACTTCTTTAATAGTTTCTTCTTCCAGATCAGTTCTTTTCACTAATTCGTCTACTGACAGCGCTAGTACGCTTCTTGCTGTATCACAGCCAATTGATTTCAATTCATCGATAATCCAGCTATCGATTTCATCCGAGAATTCTTCGATATCCACATCTTCATCTTCTTCACCAGCTTCACGGTAAACATCAATTTCGTAACCAGTTAATTTACCGGCAAGCTTAATATTATGTCCACCACGGCCAATTGCAAGAGAAACCTGATCAGGCTTCAGGTAAACCGAAGCATGTTTAGTTACATCATCCAACTTGATTGATGTGATTTTAGCAGGACTCAAAGCCCTTGTGATATAAAGAGAAATATTATTAGTGAAATTGATTACATCAATATTCTCATTTTTAAGTTCTCTCACGATTCCATGGATACGTGAACCTTTCATACCAACACAAGCACCCACAGGGTCAATTCTGTCATCATAAGATTCCACTGCTACTTTAGCACGTTCTCCTGGCTCACGAACAATTTTCTTGATCGTAATTAAACCGTCGAAGATCTCAGGAACCTCAATTTCAAACAAACGCTGTAAAAACTCAGGAGCAATTCTTGAAATGATAATCTTTGGGGTGCTATTCATCATATCCACCTTTAAGATTACCGCACGTACAGTATCACCTTTTTTGAAATAATCTGCCGGTATCTGTTCAGTTTTAGGCATGATTAACTCATTTCCCTCATCATCCAGTACTAACGTTTCTTTTTTCCAAACCTGGTAAACTTCTCCCGTTACAATTTCTCCAACTCTGTCCTTATATTTCTTAAAGATCTCGTCTTTCTCTAATTCAAGTACTTTAGATACCAGTGTCTGACGTGCAGCTAAAATAGCTCTTCTTCCAAAACTCTCTAAAGTAATCTGCTCAATGTAGTCGTCTCCAACTTCCATATCTGCATCTAACTGTTTAACCTCAGCCAGTTCGATTTCAAGATCATCATCTTCAGAAAAGCCGTCTTCCATTACTTTTCTTGTACGCCAGATCTCTAAATCACCATTGTCGGGGTTAACAATTACATCACAATTCTCATCAGTACCATATTTCTTACGTAACATGCTACGAAATACTTCTTCCAGCACACTGATCACCGTAGGACGGTCGATGTTCTTGAACTCTTTGAATTCTTGAAATGAATCGATTAAATTAATATTGCTCATTTTTATTTAAATGAAATTAAAACCTTTGTTTCTATTATATTACTAAAGTCCAGACTGGTTTCAACCAATTGTGCTTTCTTTCCTTTTTCTTTTACTTTCGCTTCCATGGTGATCGACTGCTCATTGACATCCAGCAGCTTTCCTTCCATAATATCACCTCCGGTAACTTTAACACTCAATTCGCGTCCGATGTTTTTCTCATACTGTCTTTGAAGCTTTAAAGGTTCGCCAACACCAGGAGAAGAAACCTCCAGATTATATGCTTTCTCAATAGTATTTTCTTCTTCCAGATGAAATCCGACATGTCTGCTAATTGCAGCACAATCCTGAATACTGATGCCCTGATCACCATCCACATGAATGATTAACTTATTGCCAGGCAACAACTTCACCTCAACTAAAAATAACTCCGGTCTGTCCGAAATTTTTTCCTCTACTAATTCTGTTACTCTCTTCTCTACTTGCATAAACCAATTTGCGGATAAAAGAAAAGAGGGGACATCTGCCCCCTCTTGCCCCTCTATATCAGTGCAAAGGTAGGGATTTTATTTCAAAAATAAAAACAAATACCGCTTGTAAATCCATATGCCGTTTACCAGAACTAATTTAAAAAATTAAATAACAGCCTGAAACAGAAAATAAAAAAAAATAAAATGAAGACGAATTAAAGACTTAACGCTTTAGCACGACCTGCTGAGGCTTTACACTGTGATTTAGCCGGCCGCTGATTATCTTCTCCGTGCTGGCAAACTTCGCATTCATATAGGAGACGACTAAATAATTTTTTCCTGAAATAAATGATTCATCAGGCCTGAAAACCAAAGTACTGTCCGTTACTTCCAGTTTACCAGGTACATTATGTTCCATGCCGGTAGTATCCTCGTCAGCATTCGTCTCTAAAACAGTAATTAAATCAGCATGCGCAGTATCTACCCCGGGAATGTTTCTGATCAATCCTAAACCAGCAGGATCAATGTCTGAAAAGATAATTGCAGTGCTATCCGATGAAAACCGGATAGAAAGTGGCTTATTATTTGCTGAGGAACATGACATTAAATAAGCAATTCCAAACAGCACCGGAGCTAATTTTAATAAACGGCTGTACATTTTTTAAAACTAAACATTATGAAACTTATTATTGAAATTTTATTGATGGGTCTGGCTATGCTGCTGGGTTCCTATCTTGTTCCGGGCGTTCATATCGACGGGTTCGGTACTGCTATCATCGCTGCCGTGCTGATTGCACTGGCCAATGCGACTATTGGTTTTATTTTAAGATTGCTTACTTTCCCGATCAATTTTTTGACACTGGGCCTGATGTCTTTCATCATTACCGTGTTAATGATCTTATTAGTAGATAGTATGATGTCCGGATTTAATACTTCAGGCTTCTTTGCTGCTGCATTTCTGGCCATTGTAGTAGCTATAATCAAAGCTTTATTTGGTACGATTGCCGGTACTGATAACGATTAAAAAAAATAAAAGGCCATTTTCTACCTGGAAAATGGCCTTTTATTCAGATTTTATTTTTGATCAATTTGTTATCTTAATATCTCTCTTGAAATTACCATTTGCTGGATCTCAGAGGTACCTTCATAAATTTGTGTAATTTTTGCATCACGCATCAAACGCTCTACATGGTACTCTTTAACAAATCCATAACCACCATGCACTTGAACAGCCTCGACTGTCACATCCATAGCTACTTTAGAAGCATATAATTTGGCCATAGAACCTGCAAGTGTATAAGGTAAGCCCTGATCTTTTAACCAGGCAGCTTTATAAACCAGCATTCTTGCCGCTTCAATACTTGTAGCCATATCTGCTAATTTAAACGCAATCGCCTGATGTTCTGCAATTGGTTTACCGAATGATTTACGTTGTTTAGCATAAGCAAGTGCCAGTTCATATGCACCAGCAGCTATACCAAGCGCCTGAGCAGCAATACCAATACGGCCACCCTCTAAAGTTTTCATTGCAAATTTAAATCCGAATCCATCCTCACCAATTCTGTTTTCCTTAGGAACTTTTACATCATTGAACATAAGAGAATGCGTATCAGACCCCCGGATCCCCATTTTATTCTCTTTCGGACCGATGGTAAAGCCTTCCATTCCTTTTTCTACAATAAAAGCGTTGATTCCTTTATGCTTAAGATCAGGATGCGTCTGTGCAATAACCAGGTAAGTAGAAGCATTGCTTCCGTTGGTAATCCAGTTTTTTGTTCCGTTTAACAGATAATAATCACCTTTATCTTCGGCAGTGGTCTGCTGAGAGGTTGCATCAGAACCTGCTTCTGGCTCAGATAAACAAAATGCACCGATCTGTTGTCCTGAAGCTAAAGGTTTAAGATATTTTTCTTTTTGAAATTCAGAGCCATAAGCCTCTAAGCCATAGCAAACTAAAGAATTATTAACAGAAACCACAACTGAAGCCGAGGCATCAATTTTAGAAAGCTCTTCCATAACCAGTACGTATGAAACCGCATCTAATCCGCTTCCACCGAACTCTTCTGAAACCATCATTCCCAAAAAACCCAGTTCGCCAAGCTTTTTCACCTGCTCTGCCGGAAATTTTTGATGTTCATCTCTTTCAATTACACCAGGCTTTAATTCATGCTGCGCGAAATCCCTCGCAGCCTGCTGGATCATCAATTGTTCTTCACTTAGTTGAAATAGCATAATAATTATTTTTGGAAAATTACTTTTTGCCAAATTTAGTATTTCAAACTGAAAGATACTATGGTTGCATAGTATCTTTCAGAAAAATAATTATTTCAGAAGATGATTGTTATCATCAGGGAAGACCAGGATAGGCTTATACAATTTGGCTTCTTCAATAGGTAAAGAGCCATAAGAAATAATAATTAAAGTATCCCCAACCTGTACCTGCCTTGCAGCTGCACCATTTAAACAGACTGTACCTTTACCGCGCTCACCTTTAATCACATAGGTTTCAAATCTTGCCCCGTTATTATTATTGACAATCTGCACCTTTTCATTAGCAATGATATTCGCGGCATCCATCAGGTCCTCATCAATTGTGATGCTGCCCACATAGTTTAATTCCGCCTGTGTCACTCTGACACGGTGTATTTTCGATTTTAATATCTCGATAATCATGCTGTAAAGTTAGATAATATTATATTGATTCATTCTAATTCTTGTCAGTTCAGCATCATGTTATCAATCAGCCTGGTATCTCCGACTTTTGCTGCAACCAGCGCAACGAGATGCTGCGCTGCTTTATCTTTTTCAGGAAGAAGCGTCTCGCTGTTTGCAATAGTAAAATAATCGAGTTCTACTCCTTTTACACTTTGAATAATAGCTATGGCCTCTTTTAATAAATTTTCTATGCTTTCGGTTTGAAAATGATCTCTTACATAAATCAACGCCTTACTCAATACTAACGCATGCTCATGCTCTATAGCGGAAAGGTGAATATTTCTGGAACTCATAGCCAGCCCATCTTCTTCCCTGATAATCGGACAGGAAACAATTTTTAGCGGCAAATTGAAATGAGCAACCATGTTACGGATCATCAGCACCTGTTGAAAATCTTTCTGACCAAAAAATGCCACATCAGGATCAACGGCATCAAAAAGTTTCTTAACGATCTGCGTTACGCCCTGATAATGTCCTCTTCTGAACTCTCCTTCCAGCAGAAATTCTGCCGGTCCGAGGTCAATATGCCAATTTTCAGGCACAGGGTACATCTCTTTTACGGACGGCATGAACACATAATCACATCCCGCATCCTGCAACATTTCAATATCATGCTGGAGCGGCCTTGGATATTTTTCCAGGTCTTTAGGGTCAGTAAACTGCGTTGGATTCACGAAAATACTGCACACTACAACATCTGCATGTTGTTGAGCAATCTTGACCAGAGATACGTGTCCTTTATGCAAAGCACCCATTGTAGGCACTAATGCTATTTTTTGTTGAGCCAGTTTCAGTGGCTTCAGCAAGCTATTTAATCCTGCTATTGTATTTATAACTTCCAAACCGGGTTGTAAAATTTCAAAGTCCAAAGTTGGTTAATTATATAATCCCAACAAAACATCTAAGCAAGATATTGATAAATTTGAATAAATTGCTTACCTTTGCCCCTTGATTATCTTTTCTTTAACATAAATATTTATTCACAAATATGGAGATGGCAAAAACGAAGCTACTGATTGTTACACACGAGATGTCGCCTTTCCTGGAACTCACCAAAATTTCAGAGATTACCCGTCAATTACCTCAGGCTATGCAGGAAAAAGGATTTGAGATCCGTATTCTTATGCCAAGGTTCGGTAACATCAATGAACGGAGGAACAGGCTGCACGAAGTTATTCGTTTATCGGGAATGAACATCATGATTGATGACAATGACAACCCGCTTATTATCAAAGTCGCATCTATTCCAGCAGCCCGTATGCAGGTTTACTTCCTGGATAATGAAGATTATTTCCAGCGCAAGTATGTATTCAGAGATAAAGAAAACAAGTTTTATGCAGACAATGACGAAAGAACAATCTTCTTTTGTAAAGGCGCACTGGAAACTGTTAAAAAATTAGGCTGGGCACCGGACATTGTACATTGCCATGGCTGGATGACTTCACTGGTTCCTGTTTACATCAAAACTTCTTACAAAAACGACCCTACATTCAAGAACTCTAAAGTTGTTTATTCTGTTTATGAAAACTGCTTCACTGAAACTTTACATGCTGATTTGCATAAAAAAGCAGTGATGAACAACATGACAGCAGACGACACCAAAGTTTTCGAAAATGCAGACAGCAATACTTTGCATATTGGTGCAATTACTTACTCGGACGCTGTAGTTCTGGCTGATGAAAAAATTGATGCTGATGTGTTAAAATTTGTTAAAGATTCAAATAAGCCAACTTTAGCCTTTAATTTAACCGAAAATTTCGAGAACTTCTACGCTTTATATGAAGAAATCTCGAATGATGAATTGGTTTCAATAGCATAAACTCAGGTATTATTAAATTAATTATGAAATTTTCAAAACTAGACTTATTGACCCTGTTGATAAGTCTTTTTCTTTTTTCGTCTTGTAAAGACTCCAGTACTATCGGTTTAGATATTAATCCTGCTACCGCAGCTACAGGGATTCTTCTGGATACAGTTACGGTTACTTCCCGCACTGAATTAGATGACCCTGCCTCAACATATCCTCCTGCAACTGCAACTTCAGCGGTTGGATTGGTCAGATATCCACTTGGACAAATGACTGATCCGATTTTCGGTTCAACTACAGCAAATCTGGCTATGGCAGTTACCTTACCAGGCAGTACAGGGTATAGTTTTGGCAAAGCTGCTGAAATTGACTCGGCAGTGCTGGTAATGTCTTATGCAACAAATACCGCAGTTCCAGCTGCAGTTCAGGCAACTATCGGAAGTCAGCTTGCCCAGTTTTACGGAGACAGTACTTCAACATTCAATGTTAGAGTAACTCAGTTAAACTCGAACCTTTCCACTCAAAACGGCTTCCTGAATACTACGGATTACGCATCAACCGATCTTCTTGGTTCTGCAACAATAACACCAAGGCCGAACACCTCTGTGAGAGTTGTCAGAGTAATTGCTGGCGCAGCAGACACTGCATATAATGCTGGTCCTCAATTAAGAATTAAATTATCACCAGCATTGATCAAAAGTAAGATCATGGCACTGGACTCTGTAACTTTAAGTACAAATGCTAATTTAGCAGCTGCCTTTAAAGGCTTAAAAGTAACTGCAAGCCTGGCTTCAGGAAAACCTGGGGCAGTCATGTTCCTTAATTTTGCTGGCAGCAGCTCTAACCTGGAGATTTATTATAAAAAACAAAATGCAACAACGACAACGCTCAGAGATACAGTAGCAGCAATGTTCCCGATATCTGCACCTGCAGGGCCAGTTGCAGCAACTGTAAAACATGATTACACGAATACAGCAATTGCAGCCCAGGTAAAAACTCCCGCAGATTACGCAGTAACTTATTTGCAGGCGATGAGCGGAGTAAGGAACAAGATAACATTTCCTTACCTGAAAAACCTGAAAGCTTCCATTGGAAAAATTGTTATTAATAAAGCTGAATTAGTGATTGACATCAGCGACCCTACAGATTCAGTTCCATTTAAAATACCACCTCGTCTTTCTTTATACAGATTGGATCTTGCGAAACAAAGACAAAATTTACCGGATAATAATGTGGCCTCAACGAATAATCCATCAGGTGATCCGCGGGCATTATTACCATTCGGAGGGTTTTATGATAAAACGAAAAAAAGCTATACGTTTGTCGTAACCAGCTATATTCAGGATATTGTTGACGGAAAAACTGTAGATTACGGAACATATTTGGTACCGACAGCTACAACTGAATTTAATTTACAACCTTATGCAACCTCAGCAGGAAGAGCTGTTATCGGTTCATTTAATAACCCTGCGAACCGAAAAATAAGACTTAATATTTATTACGTTAAGAACCCTAATTAGTTTTTAGCACTCAGGATATAAAAGGCTGCCCCAATGGACTGCCCCCAAAAGTTTAGACAAATTTAGTTATTAGATTTGTTATAATGAGCCCGATATTCCATCGGGCTCATTCCGTTTAAGTTCAATTTTATTCGTTCCTTGTTGTAGTACCAGATATAGTCATTTATATCTTTTTTGAGCTGATCTGTCGATTCATATTCATTTAAGTAGAAGAGTTCCGATTTTAAGGTTCCGAAAAAGTTTTCAATTATAGCATTATCTAAGCAATTACCTTTTCTGGACATACTTTGGATAATCCCATTTGCTTTTAGCAGTTGCTGATACTTTGGCATCTGGTATTGCCATCCCTGGTCAGAATGCAAGACTAACTGAGAAGTATTCCTAGCTTGTGGTAATACTTTTTTGAGCATGTCCAATACTCCCTTGAAAACCGGCCTGTCAGTGAGTTCATAGCTGATAATCTCCTGATTGAACAGGTCTATTATTGGAGAGAGGTACAATTTCTTTCCCTTGACTTTGAATTCTGTAACATCTGTGGCCCATTTTTGCATAGGTTGGTTAGCCTTGAAATTCCTATTAAGGATATTTGGAGCTATTTTCCCTAGCTTGCCCCTATAAGACCTGTATTTTTTTATCCTGATCAGGCTCTTCAACCTCATTTCTCCCATCAATCTAAATACAGTCTTATGGTTAATAGCCATTCCGACCCGTTTCAGTTGCAAGGTAATGCGCCGATAGCCGAAGCGACCTTTATGGGCATGATAGACCTTGTTGATCTGGATCTTGACCTGTTCGTATTTATCAGGCAAACTGGCCTTCTTAGAATAATAATAAAATGTACTTCTTGCCATGCTAATACAATTCAACAGGGTATCCAGGTCGAACTGATGCCTTAGTTCCATTATGGCTTGCGCTTGTTTTCGGCTTGAACTAAGGCCTGGAGCTTTTTTAGCAGGGCATTCTCTGCACGTAAATATTCATTTTCCCGTAAAAGCTCTTCCTCACGGGTAAGTGGCCTATCCGATTTTCTCGGTTTTCGCTTGTTTGCTGGATTCTCCTTATATGCCATCGGTAGTCTTCCTTTAGGTCGCGGTTCTAGTCCAGATGATCCAAACTTCTCAAATCGTTTCTGCCATTCGATAATTCCCGCATCACTTGAAAGCCCAAAACGTAGCACCGCCGCTCTCAAAGATAACTTTTCTTCACGAATTGACTTCAGGACTGCTAGCTTAAAGGATGGACTAAAAACTCTTTTCCCCTTTCTGGGAAGTAATCCAGGAGCTCCCAGATGCTCGTATATCCTAAACCAATCTTCGAAAAGAGAATAAGTAATCCCGTATTCCTCACCCAGAGATTTTGCAGAACGATAATGTTCCGACATCTGCTTCACACAGTATAACTTCAATTCAAAACTGTGTCTGTTTTTCTTTTTCATAATAATGCCCCCAGAAAGTGTCTAACTTTTTGGGGGCATTGCACAACGGGCGGCCTTTTTTGGGATCAAGTTATAAACTTGCGGATTAGGGATTAAATTTCAAGTTTTAGGGGGAAGAAAGATCCTGATTTTTCCAGGCTTGCTACTTTTACGCAAGTGCTCTGATGCCTTTGCGTTTCCATTGTTTGTTTCCTTTTGCCCACTACAGAACTTTTGAAACAACCAGTACTCCAAACTGCTGCTTTAAAAATGAAATCGTCCTGGATTCCCTTTGAAAATTTACCCGTTAAACTTCCCATAATAAATAAATATCTTTCCACCAATGTAAGCTATTAGCGTTAAAGATTATCCTGATGCGTAAAAAATGTCCGCAATTGTCCGCAGCTGTCTGCAATTGTCCGCAGTTGTCCGTGGGTTAGTCAAAGGGAAAATTATAATTTCATTAATCTTCAACTATTTATGGTTTGGTTGTGCCTGAGTGATGGTCGGGATGACACCAGGTTGAGAACGGGCTGTAAGCATGTCGAGTGCATGTTGTTTCAACTAGTTGTTTTGACTTGGACTTGCCATGCTCTCACGTTACTTTAGCATTGCTCTTACCCTAACGAGTACTCAGGCAATACTCAGGCAGTACCCGGACGATATAGCTTTATGATTTAGCTATTTTGAATTTATTTACGAACAGCCCGGCCTTGTTTCCCCTGAGTCATTCCCAGGCAAATTGAAAGCTTTCAGCGCAACTTCCAGAAGCATAAGAGCATCCGTGACAGCAAAGACTTTCTGTTGAGCGTGTCAAAAATTTATGCTTAAAAAAGAGCCTGCTCCACAAGTTGATGACTTGATCCCTTTTTTGCTTGAAGTCATTTTCAGCCAGAAAAAAAGCCAGCATATTCCTGATCGGATATGCTGGCTTTTTATAAAATATTAAACAAAAAATTAGGCCATGCTATGAATGACTTTAAAAAGGCAAATCACCCGAGATACCATCTGCATCCAGGTAATCATTTTCACTTTTAGGCGTACTGTTAGTCGTTACCGGTGTATTTTCAAAATCGCTTTTCCTGCCCAGAATCGTAAAATTCTCAGCCACGACTTCAGTTACATATTTTTTTATCTTCTCCCGGTCTTCAAATGACCGTGTACGTAGTTTTCCTTCTATATAAACGAGTTTTCCCTTTTGCAGATACTTCGATGCCACTTCGGCTAATCCTCTCCACAACACAATGTTATGCCATTCTGTTTGTTCTATGCGTTTTCCATCTTTATTATAAGTTTCTGATGTAGCCAGCGGAAAGCTTGCAACGGTAACACCACCATCTAGGTGACGGACTTCAGGATCCTTCCCTAAATGTCCAACTAAAATTACTTTGTTAATACCTGACATGAATTTGGAGTTTACTATTTGTTAAAATAGAAGTTAATAAATTTGGTTAGAATTTTTGGTTGTGGCAGCTGATCCAAATCGGCCCATGTGACCCAATTCGCTTCTGCGCTAATATTAAAGTTAATGATATAATTATCTAAACCAAAAAATTGAACGTATATAATTTGGTGTGTCAATAAATGTTTCACTTGCATCAGCGGCCGGATAACAACAGCTGATCCAAAATTTTGTTTAACTTTTTCCACAAACTCCTCATGATTAACATCCGCTTCCGTTAAAGTTTCTATACTGGGGAAATCATATAAATGTTGCCACACATCCTCCAAAATCCTTTTATTAACGAGTACTTTATTGTCATCTTCGCAAATAAAATAATTTATATAGCGTGTTCTGACCTTTACTGTTTTAAGCTTAACCGGAAGTACCGGAATCAGCTTATTATTTTTAGCATAACAGGAAAGCATTAAAGGACAAATCTCACAATCAGGAGATTTAGGTTTACATTGTAAAGCACCAAATTCCATAATCGCCTGATTATACAAAGCAGGATCCTGATCACCGATTAAAGATTGTGCAAGTTCTGAGAATTGTTTTTTGCCCAAAGTACTATTAATCGGAGTACTGATTCCAAAATATCTCGAGAGTACGCGAAACACATTTCCATCTAAAACTGCCATTGCCTCACCAGAAGAAAAGGAAGAAATTGCTGCTGCTGTGTATTCACCAATACCTTTAAGTTTGATCAGTTCCCGGTAGCTGACAGGAAAAACCCCACCATATAAATCCATGATCTGGCGCGCTGTAAATAACATATTTCTACCGCGAGAATAATACCCCAACCCCTGCCAAAGCTTCAGAATCTGCGTTTCTGTAGCAGCTGCGAAATCTGAAACAGTAGGATATGCTTCCAGAAAACGGTTAAAATATGGCAATCCCTGCTCTACCCTGGTTTGCTGTAAAATAATTTCTGACAACCATATAATATACGGGTCTTGTGTATGTCTCCAGGGGAGATTTCTTTTATTAACCAGATACCAGCTGGTAAGCTCTTGCTGAAATGCCATAACCTCAAAAATACAAGTAATCCATTATTTTGCCGAGTTATAAATTATTATTTTTTCTTGCGCAAAATTCACCAATGTATATTTTGTTATAGCCTGCAGAAATACGCTGATCAGGTTAGATTATGTAAAACTTGCAATTCCCTGATACTATTCAAGATAAATAATTGATCTTTTATTTTCCTATCTCATTAAAAAGCAATACTTTTGCAACCCCAAATCACTTATAATATTAAACACACAACAATTAATAATAGAAAATATGACTAAGGCAGATATTATTTCAGAAATATCAACGAAAACAGGAATTGAAAAGGTAGATGTACAGGAAACCGTTGAGGCGTTTTTCAAAGTAATCAAAAGCAGTATGATCGGTGGCGAAAATGTCTATGTTAGGGGTTTTGGAAGTTTTGTTGTTAAGAAAAGAGCACAAAAAACTGCCAGAAATATTTCAAAAAACACTGCGATTATTATTCCGGAGCATTTTGTACCAAGTTTCAAACCAGCAAAAGTTTTTGTTGATAAAGTAAAAAACAATTCAAAAAAACTAAGCGTAGAAGCTTAATCTGCTTATGATGAACACTATCCGATCTAAACAAACACTAATTATTGCAGCAATAATTCTGCTGGCTGTATTTTTGTTTACAAGAGATATTAAAGGTTTAGTGAAGCCGAAGAAAGAAACATCTGGCGTTCCTGCCGGAGGGCAACTTACTTCAGCAGGCAGTACAATTAATTTAACAGAGGTCTCGACCGCTGCTAAAAATTCAATTAATGCTAACTTAGCTGCGGAAATCACTACATTGGAAAATGCGTATAAAACTGCATCTGAAGATCAGAAAGTGAACGCTGCGAAAGTTCTTGCAGAAAAATGGGATGATGTTGAACAAGCTGTTCCAAGCGCGTTATATCTGGAAATCATTGCTGGCAAAGAGCGAAACCTGAATAGCTGGTTAGCTGCTGGTGGCAGATTGATGAAAGCTTTTGACAATACACAGGATAGTTTAATATCTCCTGTATTATTACAGAAAGCAAATGCAGCTTATACGAATGCTGTAGCACTGGATTCAACAAATCTTGAAGCTAAAACCGGGTTGGGAATCACTGTTGTTAGCGGCATGGGTGCACCGATGTCGGGAATAGCAATGTTGCTGGACGTCATTAAAAAAGATCCTGATAACCTGAAAGCAAACATGAGCTTAGGAACTTTTGCAATAAAATCCGGACAATTTGACAAAGCAATAACCAGGTTCAATGGTATAATTGCTAAAAAGCCTTCACCAGATGCTTACTTCTATCTGGCTACAGCTTATGAGAACCTGGGTAAAAACAAAGAAGCTGTTGAGGCTTACCTGAACAGTAAAAAATTGGCGGCAAATCCAACCTTATCTAATTTCATTGATAAGAAGGTGGCTGAGCTAAAAACCAAAAACTAATAAACAGATTTATAAAAATATTTAAACCTTACAATTATGCCAAGCGGTAAAAAAAGAAAAAGACATAAAATGGCCACCCACAAACGTAAAAAACGTTTAAGAAAAAACAGACATAAGAAAAAATAGATTTTTCTTCATGATCAACGAATAATAGATACTAAGATTAGTTTTAGTATCTATTATTCGTTGATCTGTTTTTTATATATTCAGTCCATGTGTTTAATAAGGGATTCATCCCTTTAAATGTATAGCTTTTGGTAAAGGAATTAATTATCGATTCGTCTCCTACGGGAGTAACCATAGCTTTGATTGAAGATAAACAACTTGTAGAACTTCATAAAGAACACATCAACACAAATTACGCCGTAGGCGATATTTATTTAGGCCGCATAAAGAAAATTATGCCGGGACTAAATGCTGCGTTTGTTGATGTGGGTTATGAGAAAGATGCTTTTTTGCATTATTTCGATCTTGGTCCGCAAGTTCAATCTTTATTAAAGCTTACAAAAATTAAGCGGAATGGCACTGTTAGTGGGACGTTATTAGACAATTTAAAGCTTGAAGCCGATATTAATAAGGCTGGCAAAATATCTGAGGTCGTTTCCAAAAACATGCTTATACCTGTTCAAATAGCTAAAGAGCCTATTTCAACAAAAGGACCGCGTCTAAGCTCTGATCTTTCTATTGCAGGACGGTACATTGTATTAGTCCCATTTTCTAATGTAATATCAATCTCGAAAAAAATTAAGAGTAATACAGAACGTAATCGTTTAAAAAAGATTATTGAAAGTATTAAGCCTAAAAACTTCGGTGTGATCATCAGAACAGTTTCTGAAGGCAAAGGGGTTGAAGAATTGCAAAAAGACTTATTGGATTCTGTCTCAAAGTGGGAAAATTTCATTAAGAAATTACCTGAAGCTGAGCCTTCCAAACGTGTTTGGGGAGAGATGGACAGAACGTCAACGTTAATTCGTGACATTTTAAGTGTTGACTTCACTAACGTTTATGTGAACGATGCAGGCTTGTTTGAAGATATCCGTTCTTACGTGCATGAAATTTCTCCGGAAATGGAGAAAATAGTAAAACCTTACAAGCACAAGGAACCTATATTCGAGCATTTCGGAATTGAAAAACAAATTAAGAATGGCTTTGGCAAAACCGTAAATCTTGCCGGTGGAGCTTATCTTGTTGTTGAACATACCGAGGCTCTTCACGTGATCGACGTTAACAGCGGTAACAGAACAGCTAATAAAGAAAACCAGGAAGACAATGCCTTACAGGTAAACAAGGAAGCTGCAAAGGAAATTGCGCGTCAGCTCAGACTACGTGATATGGGTGGTATTGTAGTGATCGATTTTATCGATATGCACAAACCAGTAAACCGTAAAATGTTATTTGACTATCTGCGTGAACTGATGTTACTGGATCGTGCTAAACACACTATTCTGCCTCCAAGTAAGTTCGGCCTTGTGCAAATTACACGTCAGCGTGTTCGTCCTGAGATGAACATTGTGACCAGTGAAGTTTGTCCAATGTGTCATGGTACTGGTGAAATTAAAGCGAGTATCGTTTTAATGGATGATATTGAAAGTAATATGAACTACATTTTGCGTGAGCAGAATGAAAAAAACATTACGCTTTGTGTACACCCGTATATAGAAGCCTTTATCAAAAAGGGTGTTTACTCCCTGCAATGGAAGTGGTTCTTTAAATTCGGACAGAAAATTAAAGTTAAGGCAGTTCCGTCTTACTTATTAACAGAGTTTCATTTTATATCCTCTAAAGACGAAGAAATAAAGTTATAAAACTCGTGTTCAAAACATAATGGAAAAGCCTGGTACTTTAAATAGTAACCAGGCTTTTCTATTTTTATACCGAATTAAGTTAAATTCGTATTTTAATCTCAAATCAATTGGCTAAAACTAAATCAGCATATTTCTGTCAGAGTTGTGGGTATGAATCAGCCAAATGGCTTGGAAAATGCCCATCTTGTAATTCCTGGAATACTTTCGTAGAGGAAGTTATTGAAAAACCAGGAGCCAGTGTTCCTGCATGGCAAACATCCGGTTCTACGAAAAGATCCAATAAACCCAACAAGATTACCAACATTGCGTTTTCTGAGGAAAATAAGCTCTCCACCAATGATCTTGAACTCGACCGGGTACTGGGTGGTGGTTTAGTGGCCGGATCTGTAGTTTTAATCGGAGGTGAACCGGGTATAGGTAAATCAACACTGATGCTGCAACTTGCATTAAACATTACTGGCAAAAAAGTACTCTATGTTTCAGGCGAAGAAAGTGAACAGCAGATTAAAATGCGCGCAGAAAGGATTACCAGTAATCCAACCGCAGACTGTTATATCCTTACTGAAACCTCCACACAAAACATCTTTAAGCAAATTGAGGTGCTTGAACCCGATATTATTGTAGTGGATTCCATCCAGACACTTCATTCTGCACATATTGATTCTACACCGGGCAGTGTTTCTCAAGTAAGGGAATGTACTGCTGAATTGCTGCGTTTTGCCAAAGAAACGGATACTCCCGTCTTTTTAATAGGTCATATTACTAAAGATGGAGCGATTGCAGGTCCTAAAATCCTGGAACACATGGTAGACACCGTTTTACAATTTGAAGGCGACAGACATCATGTTTACAGGATTCTCCGTTCTATTAAAAACAGATTTGGTGCCGCAGCAGAATTAGGCATTTATGCCATGCACAGCGGCGGGCTCAGACAAGTTTCCAATCCTTCGGAAATCCTGCTTTCTCAAAGAGATGAGGAATTAAGTGGTATTGCCATTGCCGCGACTCTCGAGGGGGCAAGGCCAATGTTAATTGAAACGCAGGCCTTGGTTAGCACTGCAGCTTACGGAACGCCTCAGCGGTCAGCTACGGGCTTTGATACCCGAAGAATGAATATGCTCCTTGCTGTACTGGAAAAACGCTGTGGCTTTAGGTTAAGTACAAGAGATGTATTCTTAAATATTGCTGGTGGGATTAAAGTGGAAGATCCTGCAATTGACCTTGCGATTCTTGCGGCCATTATTTCATCGCATGAGGATATTTTCATCTCTTCAAAAATCTGTTTTGCAGCAGAGGTTGGCTTATCAGGAGAAATCCGTGCAGTAAACAGAATAGAACAGCGGATTGCTGAAGCTGACAAGCTGGGATTTGAAAGGATCTTTGTTTCCAATTATAATTTAAAAGGTCTGATTACAGATAAATATAAACTGGAGATTACAGGAGTGAACAAAATTGAAGATGTCTTTTCTTTATTGTTCGGATAAATTTCAATAGTTTTAATGAAAATCTAATATTATAAAACATGCTCATTATCATACTCATTGTTGTCGTACTGATCGCAATTATTGGCATTAGTTTCTACAACTCACTTATTGCTAAAAGAAACCAGGTCAGCAATGCTTTTTCGTCTATTGATGTCATGCTTAAAAAAAGATATGACCTGATACCAAATCTGGTTGAAACGGTCAAACAATATACAAAATACGAAGAAGGTACGCTGACAAAAATAACTGCCCTAAGAAGTAAAGTAGAAACCGGTCAGCTGAGCAATCAGGAAAAAATCGAACTGGATAAACAAATTGGTACAGCAGTCAATGGAATGATGCTTACTGTAGAAAATTACCCTGATCTTAAAGCCAATCAGAATTTTCTTAACCTTCAGTCTACCTGGACAGAAAGTGAAGAACAGATTGCAGCTGCCAGAAGAAATTATAATGCTTCAGTGACTGTATATAACAATGGGATAATGATGTTTCCGGGAAGTATTTTTGCCGGCATGCTGAATTATCAGCCTTTCCCGGTATTGGAAAATACAGTAGAAGAGCGAAAAAATATAAACGCCAAAGATCTATTCAATAATTAATGGCAGCAGATTTCAGAAATGATCCTGCATTACAAGAGGTTATACAGCGCTTGGAAATTGAGCGTAAAGCCATAGTTGCGCTCCAGGGTAAAGCAGGACTCTATGCTTTAACTGGTATACTCGTGCTGATTGGCTTTGGCCTTTTAGGCATCGCATTATTCTGGTTTTATATTCCAGCGATCGCCGCCCTGATTTATGCCTTTACCATCTACCTGAAAGTAACTCCGGCTTACCGCGCTTACAGACACAGTTTTAAAGCCAATGTCCTTACTGCAATTTTAAAATCCAATTACCAGGATATTACTTTTGAGCCTTATGAAGGTTTATCATTGGAAGAATTCCAGAGCTCACAGCTCTTTTCACATACTCCTGACCGTTATGACACTGAAGACCGTATCACAGGTTCTTTAGCCAAAACCAATTTCTATTTTTCGGAAGCAGATGCTTCTTACAAAACAGAAAGTACCGATAGCAAGGGCAATAAAACCGAAACCTGGCACGAAATTTTTAAAGGAATTATTTTTACGGCAGACTTTAATAAAAATTTCAACGGAGTAACCCTGATCCGGCCCGAAGATATTGGAAGTTCTATAGCGGATTGGTTTGCGAAGGCGCTACCGATATTTAATTCATCTGGAAATACAAAGGTTTTGCTGGAAGACCCTGAGTTCAACAAAACTTTTAGTACGCATTCAACTGATCAAATAGAAGCGAGGTATATTCTCACACCATCCATGATGAGCAGGATTCTGGCACTGAATCAGAAAACAAAGAGTACGATTTCACTTTCTTTCATTGCCTCCCGCGTATACATTGCATTTCCGATCAGCGGAAACTATTTTGAACCTCCTTTAAAGAAAAGTATTCCAGAAGACACTTCCATTGATCAGGATCTTTATATCGTTCAGTTTATGTATGATATCGTCAACGAACTTGATTTAAATACAAGGATCTGGGGCAAAAATTAAAATCTGGTTAAAATTAGGTCGCATATCACTGATATAGAAGAAGAAAGCGTAATTTCGCTGTAAATCAGCCTCTAAAACATGCATCCTAATCTAAAAAAACTATCCGCAGCGGGTATGTTAGTCACATTGGGTATAATATTCGGTGACATAGGAACGTCCCCGCTTTATACCTTCCAGGTATTACTCAAAGAAGGTGGACAGGTTAATCCCGCCTTAGTATTAGGAGCTATTTCCTGCGTATTCTGGACGCTAACCCTGCAAACTACTTTCAAGTATATTTTTATTACGCTTCAGGCAGATAATAAAGGGGAAGGTGGTATATTTTCATTGTACGCTTTAGTGAGGCGTTATGGTAAATGGATGGCCATCCCCGCAATAATTGGTGCCGGTACATTGCTGGCAGACGGAATCATTACGCCCCCCATCTCTGTAACTTCAGCTATTGAGGGCTT
Organism: Pedobacter sp. WC2423; assembly: GCF_040822065.1. Classification (NCBI taxonomy): domain Bacteria; kingdom Pseudomonadati; phylum Bacteroidota; class Sphingobacteriia; order Sphingobacteriales; family Sphingobacteriaceae; genus Pedobacter; species Pedobacter sp. WC2423. The sequence goes on along the minus strand of NZ_CP162005.1, from coordinate 4,206,545 downwards.
AAATCTCGTTCCGGCATTATCAAAGATTATTGTCCCCGGTAATACCCTGATTCTGTGTATTGTCATTACAATTATTGTATTACTGTTCTTTTTTCAGCAATTCGGGACCAAGATCATCGGGGCTTCATTCGGGCCGATCATGCTCTGCTGGTTCTGTATGATTGCCTTGCTTGGATTAATCCAGGTATTACATTACCCTGAGATTTTTAAAGCGCTGAACCCGTATTACGGCGCCAGGTTATTAATGGATCATCCACATGGTTTTTGGCTACTGGGTGCTGTATTCTTATGCACAACGGGTGCAGAAGCACTCTATTCTGATTTAGGACATTGTGGAAGAAAGAATATCCAGATCAGCTGGATTTTTGTTAAAACTGCCTTAGTACTGAATTACCTTGGTCAGGGTGCGTGGGTATTAATGCAAAGCCCGCAAAAAGATTTCAATGGGATCAATCCTTTCTTTGAAATTGTTCCTCATCTATTTCTGATTCCTGTGGTGATCATCGCAACCATGGCGACCATCATTGCCAGCCAGGCCTTAATTTCAGGTTCATTTACCTTGATCAGTGAAGCGGTGAGCATGAATTTCTGGCCTAAAGTCACGATTAAATATCCGACAAATATCAGAGGTCAGATTTATATTCCGAGTATCAACTGGTTACTTTGCATCGGTTGTATTGCAGTTTCTCTTTATTTCAGAACCTCCGAGAATATGACCGCAGCATACGGGTTTTCTATTACGATTGCAATGCTGATGACGACCATATTGATGTATTACTTTATGCGTTATGTAAAACGCTGGCCGCTTTGGCTGGTGATCATCATTGTGAGTGTTTTTGCTGTAGTAGAAATTTCTTTCTTTATAGCGAACTCTGTAAAAATCGTTAAAAGATTATTCTTCTTAGTCTTCGAAGTTGGTTTGATTTTCACCATGTTCATCTGGTTCAAAGCACGTAAAATTACAAACCGCTTCTTGAAATTTGTAGAGCTTGAAGATCAGGTACCCATGCTGAAAGCGTTAAGTGAGGATCGTTCCATAGCTAAATATTGTACACACCTGATCTATTTAACTAAGGCAAATAACAGCAAGCAAATTGAACAAAAGGTTCTTTATTCCATATTCAGCCGTAATCCTAAACGGGCCGATGTGTACTGGTTCGTGCATATTGAAAGAACTGATGAACCATATACGATGGAGTTTATGGTCGAAGAGCTTTCAGATGATAAAATTATCCGCATCGAGTTCAGACTCGGCTTCCGTATTCATCCAAGAATCAATGTGCTATTTAGAAAAGTGGTACAGGAGATGGTTGCAAATAAGGAAATTGATATTACCAGTAAGTATGACTCCTTGAATAAGTTCAATCTGGCAGCAGATTTCCGATTTGTGATCATGGAGAAATTCCTTTCTTATGAGAATGAATTCAGTTTAAAAGATGGATTTATCCTGAGAAGTTATTTTGCCATTAAAAGACTGGCGCAATCTGATACCAAAGCTTTTGGACTGGATACAAGCGAAACGGTCATTGAAAAGATCCCACTGGTGGTTTATCCTGCTGAGAACATTCATTTAAAACGGGTTTTTAAAACTGTTGGTTAACTGTCTTTTTTATAAGGATCCATTCAGGGCATAATTACAATCAAGGCCCTCTTTCGCGAGAAAAAAACCATTTACAATCCACTTCGTAATTGTCCGGGCAGAGACGAATACATTCTGTTAAGCCAGAAAAAACACAAGAAAAATCCAATGAAATCAACGCTATACCCAAACTGTTGAGCGTATTGAAACTCAAAGGCTCACGGTGCAGATGAAGTACTTACCGCTAAATAAAATCAGATACTTAAAATTAACTTAACTAAAAAATAGTAAAGGGAAATTATTTACAACCCAGCAACATAAAATCCATTTGAAAGATCTATATTTGACCAATTAAATATTAAAAACCAACAAATGAGAAAAAAATTTACAACAAATACTTGTGTCGGGTTTATTTTACTTGGATTAATTGCATTATTTGGGAGTTGTGCCAAAGAAAATAATACCACAGTCCAGCCAGTAACAAATAAAAGCGAAAATTCAAATGTAACAATGGCGGCAGCGTTACCACCAAAACCTAATTACGTTAAATTAGAAAAGAATGAATACAATAAAAGGTATGTGATAACAATTGATGTACTTCATCAGACTACGCCAACCGTGAGTGATCAATCAGTTCAAATAGCAAAAAACGGCCCTTATCACTTAGAATTTCAGTCTGATGGAAATTTAGTTCTTTATAAAGAGGGATTGGATTATGCATTATGGGCTTCTGATACAAATACTAAAGATGGTCAATACCAGGTTGCATCTCTTAGCTTTTATGAAAACGGACGGGTAATTATTTATAGAGCTAATGCAAAAAGCTGGACACCAGCTCCATTTACATCAATAGGCTCGCCCTATTACCCAATTTGGGTTCTGCAAGATGATGGAAATTTTGTAGGGTATGAGACTTACACTCAAGATGCTGCAGGTAACGTAACTATAACTGGTAAAGTTATCGGATCAACTAACACACAAGGTGGCCAAAGAAGTCATAGAAATGGTACTCTTTAGTATACGAGAACTACTCTTCAGTATACGTTAAAAAATTTAAAGGGAATAGGTTAGCTTAAATCCCTTTAAATTTAACTTCGGTATTCAGAAGGCGTTGCAATTCAGTTATTGGATATCATTCTCGTTTAAATACAATTTTACCCGGATAGCTTTTCTGAGCAAACCTATCAAAAATTCCTTCTGTAGTGATATTTTTCAGCCGAAGCTTTACCATAATAACCTGTAACGGATTATTATGGTAAAGCTTCGGCTGAAAAATATTATTTTGATAAATACATCGATTTGTCTTTATACAACTTTCTGAAATACGGATCTTCCAGGTCTTTGATAAAACGGATAGATTCACCAGTTGATTTCATCTCAGGGCCTAACTCCTTAGGTACTTCCGGGAATTTATCGTAAGAGAAAACGGGTTCCTTAATGGCATAACCTTCTAATTTACGTTCAATTGTGAAGTCTTTCAGTTTGTTGACACCTAACATGATTTTAGCTGCAATATTGATATAAGGAACATCGTATGCTTTAGCGATGAAAGGAACAGTTCTGGAAGCTCTTGGATTCGCTTCAATCACATAAACCTTTTCGTCTTTCACAGCAAACTGAATGTTCAGTAAACCGATTACATTTAATGCTCTGGCAATTTTCTTAGAGTAAGTCTCCATGCTCTCCATTACTTTAGCAGAAAGACTGAATGGCGGTAATACTGCAAATGAATCTCCGGAGTGGATACCAGCTGGCTCAATGTGTTCCATTAAACCTACAATATGCACATCATCACCATCACAAATCGAATCTGACTCCGTTTCTTCTGCTCTGTCAAGGAAATGATCAATCAGCACTCTGTTACCAGGTAAATCACCTAATAACTTCACGACTGCTTTTTCCAGATCCTCATCGTTGATGACAATACTCATTCCTTGTCCACCCAATACATAACTAGGACGAACCAGTACCGGGTAACCTACTTCATTAGCCACCACGATAGCTTCTTCCGCATTTTCCGCCACACCATATTTAGGGTAAGGAATATCCAGTTCTTTTAACAAGTCTGAGAAACGGCCGCGATCTTCAGCAACATCCATATCGTTGTAAGATGTCCCGATAATCTTAATACCATTCTCATGAAGCTTTTCTGCCATTTTCAAAGCAGTCTGACCACCTAATTGTACAATTACACCTACCGGGTTTTCCAGTTCGATGATTTCACGTACATGTTCCCAGAATACCGGCTCAAAGTATAACTTATCAGCCATATTGAAATCTGTGGAAACCGTTTCAGGGTTACAGTTAATCATAATCGATTCAAATCCGCTTTCTTTTGCTGCCAGTAAACCATGCACGCAAGAGTAATCGAATTCAATACCCTGACCAATACGGTTCGGGCCTGATCCTAATACTATAATTTTCTTTTTATCCGTAGGAATAGATTCATTCTCTTCCTCAAAAGTTGAGTAGTAGTATGGAGTTTGTGCAGAGAACTCAGCAGCACAAGTATCTACCATTTTATAAACTCTTCTGATTCCCAATGATTTTCTGCGGTCATAAACCTCATCCTCAGTTACATTACCTAGCAGGTAAGCAATCTGGATATCAGAGAATCCTTTTTGTTTCAGGGTAAAGAAGAATTCCTTCGGTATATTATTTAATGAATAACGTTTTAATTCTGTTTCCAGCTGTACCAGTTCCTGGATCTGTGCCAGGAACCACTTATCAATTCTGGTAACTTTACGGATAGACTCCAATGGAACGCCCATGCTCATTGCATCCTTGATCAGGAATAAGCGGTTCCAGCTTGGATGTTCCAAACCGTGCATAATCTCTTCGATACTTCTGTTGTGTTTTCCGTCGGCACCTAAACCAGCGCGTCCGATTTCTAAACTCTGACATGCTTTTTGAAGGGCTTCGATAAAGCTGCGGCCAATAGCCATAACTTCACCAACAGATTTCATCTGTAAGCCTAATTCCATGTTTGCACCTTTGAACTTATCAAAGTTCCAGCGTGGTATTTTAACGATTACATAATCTAAAGTCGGCTCAAAGTAAGCTGAAGTAGTTTTAGTAATCTGATTTTCGATTTCATCCAGGTTATACCCTATCGCCAGTTTAGAAGCAATTTTAGCAATCGGATAACCAGTTGCTTTACTTGCCAGTGCGGATGAACGGGAAACCCTCGGGTTAATTTCGATAGCGATGATATCGTCGTTATCAGGGTTAACTGAGAACTGTACGTTACAACCACCTGCGAAAGTACCAATCGCACGCATCATTTTGATAGCCTGGTTACGCATCTCCTGGTAACAGGTATCAGACAAAGTCATTGCTGGTGCTACTGTAATAGAGTCACCAGTGTGAATACCCATCGGGTCAAAGTTTTCAATCGAGCAAATGATAATCACATTATCATTACTGTCTCTTAATAACTCCAGCTCATATTCTTTCCAGCCCAAAACGGCTTTTTCTACTAATACTTCGTGTGTTGGAGAAGCTTCAAGACCACGTTTCAATGCAGCATCAAACTCTTCTTTCTTGTGCACGAAACCACCACCTGATCCACCCAGTGTATAAGAAGGACGGATAACCAGCGGATAGCCAATTTCCTGTGCAGCTTCTTTACCTTCAAGGAAAGAGTTTGCAATTTTTGAGGGTGCAACACCCACACCTATATCTACCATTAACTGGCGGAAAGCTTCTCTGTTTTCTGTTTTTTCAATTGCAGCAACATCAACGCCAATTACTCTAACGCCATGTTTTTCCCAAACACCACGCTCTTCAGCTTCCTTACAAAGGTTTAAGGCAGTTTGCCCTCCCATTGTTGGTAATACAGCATCAATTTTCCGCTCTATTAAAATCTGCTCAATAGAGTCTACCGTTAAAGGTCTGAGGTAAACATGGTCTGCAATGATCTTATCGGTCATAATCGTTGCAGGATTGGAGTTTATAATAGAAACTTCAATTCCTTCTTCTTTTAAGGATAAGGCAGCTTGGGATCCGGAGTAATCAAACTCACAGGCTTGGCCAATAATAATAGGTCCGGAACCGATAATCAATACTGAACGTATGGAGGTGTCTTTAGGCATAAGGCTTTAAAAAAGTCTAAAGTGTTTTGTTAAAAAATGTTCGTCTTGTATGACTGATAGCTGGGCGAGATTTTACGTGCTATTGCTAAAGAATCCCGACTGTTCTGTCGGGATGCAAAGATACATCATTAGCGCGTAATAATTAAGCTTTTTAAAAGAAATTATTAAATAAAGTCAGTAATAATTGCAGTTAAAAAATGGGATTATTAAACTCCGGAAGCGTTTTGATTTCTATTAGCGTACTTTGAACAACTTTTATGCGTTAATTAGAAAATACCTGACGCTGTTATACCTTATAAAACGATGAAGAAATTATTATTTACAGTCTTTGCTGCTGTTATCTTATTAAGCGGATGCGGAACTGTTCAATCCATTATCAAATCCAGTTTCCCATATACTGCTACCCTGGTTATTCCCAAATCTTCAAAATCAGATACAGTAGCTTCTGTGACCAGTACCGCCGGCAGCTTTGACGAGGTAATAGGCAATCAGAGTGGAAATGATTATGTCAGGGATATCAGAATTGCATCTGCAAGGATTATTGCTTCCGATCCGAATGATAAAAGCATGGGTATGTTTAAATCCATTAAAATTTTTATTTCCAACGGAAACAGTGGCGAAGTCATGGTCGCCTCAAGAAATGACGTATCAGAACATATCGGGTCTTCTTTGGTCCTGGACATTGACAATTCACGTTTTGTTGATAAGTTCATTAAAGGCAACAGCCTGAAAGTGCGATTGGAATATGTATTAAGAGAAAATTTAACCACAGATGTGAGTGTCAGAACTTCTTTGAGCTTCAGCTCTTCACCTGCCAGTAAAAATTGATCATAACCTCAGTATCAGGTATTCTTTTGTTTAGTTTAAAAATACCGCCTGGGATGTTCATCTCTGCCGGATTTTTTTACATTTGACCCATGGTAGCTCTAGTTGATGTAGTCAGGGAAAGTATTATTCATTTTTTTAAGATAACAAGCCGGCTGGAATGGTGTGGCGTCATTACAGGAACACTTTGTGTATGGCTGGCAGCAAAAAATAATATTCTGAACTGGCCTCTTGCTATTATCAGTGTACTGATTTATATTTTTATCTTTTTTGAAAGAAAATTATACTCAGACATGGGTTTGCAAGTCTATTTCTTAGTAACCAATGCCTATGGCTGGTATTTCTGGAGTAAAAACAGTAATAACCCTGAATCTTCCAGACCAGTCAGCTTGATTACAAACAAGGAGATAGCTTTATCTGCGCTGGCAGTCCTCCTGCTGACTATTCTCCCCGGTACTTTACTGCATTACTTTACTAAGGCATCTTATCCATTTCTGGATAGTTTTTGTACGGCATGCAGCCTGGTCGCTCAAATATTCCTCGCCAGAAAAGTATTGCAAAACTGGCTGATCTGGATTTTTGTTGATATCATTTACGTGGGCATTTATATTTCAAAAGACCTTTATGCTACTGCAATTATGTATGCTTTATATGTTTATATCGCCTGGGTGGGTTACCAGGAATGGAAAAAATCAACAGTGGAAACAGAAATTACATTGAAAAGTCATGACTAAAAAAATAGCTATCGTTGGCCCTGAAAGTACAGGAAAGTCAACACTCACAAAATTACTGGCCAAACATTACCATACGCTTTGGGTACCTGAGTTTGCAAGGTATTATTGTGCGGCATTAACAGCTCCTTGTACCATGCAGGATGAAGTTAATATGTTTCATGGACAACAGGCACTTGAAGAATCGATCCTGGCTATTGCAGAACAGGAGCTGATTTTCTGTGACACCACATTTTTAACGGTTAAAATATGGAGCGATGAGATGCTGGGTGAGACTCCTCAGCTTGTACTGGATGCGCTGCCATTGAGAACCTATGATCATTACTTACTGCTGAATATTGATTTGCCATGGCAGGAAGATCCGCAGCGCGATTTTCCGCATATGCGCGAACATTTTATGGCGATATGGCATAAAGAATTGAAAAACCTTGGTGCAGACTATGTTGTGATTAGCGGCATTGAAGACAGATTACAAAATGCGATTACAGCAATAGATAAATTTTTGGAAACAAAATAAGCATACGAAATGAACGAAACAGAATTTTTAGACTATTGTAAAAGTCAGCTAACCGGCCCGATTAAAGATGAAGATATCATTACGATGTTAACCGCCTGGGGAAGTATCAAATATTCACAAGGATATACGAATGCACAAAGCGAGAAAGAAGATATAGAATAGCGGTACATGTGTTGTTAAATTGCTATATCTAAAATATTTTATACATTTGCCGATATCAAAAGGGGTGCCTTGTTTTGTAAAAAACACAAAGACAGGCTGAGATCATACCCATTATTTGAGCGCTTAATTGATTTCACGCGATTCAAATATGCACCTGATCCGGGTAATGCCGGCGGAGGGATTGGAGTTATGGAGTTTAATTATGTTGTATTAGCCCTATGTACAACAGGTTTTACTAAAAAAACAGTAGCAAATTGAAAACATTATTGATCGCAGTTATAGCTGTGTTCCTTTTACCAGTATTTGCCAGCGCGCAATTCACAATTTCGGGATCAGTTTCCGAAAAAACAAAACAGACCAGTTTACCAGGAGCAAGTGTCAGCTTAAAAAACACTAATATTGGTTCCAGCAGCAATGCTCAGGGAGCATATGAGCTTAAAAATGTTAAAGCGGGTAAGTATGTGCTGACCGTAAGTTTTGTTGGTTATGAAACACAGCACAAAACTATTGAAGTCAATGGAGATCAGCATATCGATTTCACCCTGGAGCCTTCAGCATATCTTGCAGATGAAGTTATTGTCATGGCGACAAGGGCTACAGAAAAGTCAGGTACGACTTATAAGAATGTCAGCAAATCTGATATTGAAGCCAATAATTTCGGACAGGATTTACCTTTCATCATCAACAATACGCCAGGTGTGGTGGTTACTTCTGATGCAGGAACCGGAGTAGGTTACACAGGTATCCGGATCAGGGGGAGTGATGCGACAAGGGTCAACGTTACAGTTAACGGAATTCCTTTAAATGATGCGGAAAGTCAAGGTTCATTCTGGGTAAATATGCCTGATTTTGCTTCCTCAGTAGAGAGTATTCAGATTCAGCGTGGCGTGGGAACTTCTACAAATGGTGCAGGTGCCTTTGGCGGAAGCCTGAACATACAGACCTCTGCACCAGGTTTAGAACCTTATGCAGAAGTTAACAGTACCTATGGTTCTTTCAACACTTTAAAAAACACAGTGAAAATCGGAACAGGATTGATTGATAATAAATTCAGTTTTGATGGCCGTTTGTCCCGGATACAATCTGATGGTTTTGTAGACCGTGGCGCATCCTTATTAAAATCTTATTTCCTGTCTGGCGCCTATCATGGCAAAACTGATCTGTTACGGATCAATGTCTTTTCTGGTTCAGAGAAAACTTACCAGTCCTGGAATGGTGTTCCCGAATCGAAGTTAAGAGGTGATGTGCAGGGGATCAATGATTATATCGCAAGAAATGAGATAACCGGAGCTGATGCGACAAACTTATTAACTGCAGATAACAGGAAGTACAATTCATTCTTATACAAAGATCAAAATGATAACTACTGGCAGGATCATTACCAGGTATTGTATGCGAAACAGTTTAATGACAGGTTCTCTTTTAATGGGGCCTTACATTACACTTATGGAAGAGGCTATTATGAAGAGTTTAAAGCAAAACAAAAATTTGCCGATTATGGCTTAGAGAACCCGATTATTAACGGCGCACCAGTATTGATAACGGATCTTGTCCGCAGACGCTGGTTAAACAATAATTTTTACGGCGCAACTTACAGTTTCAATTACAAAGCGTCTTCTCAACTCAATTTCACAGTAGGTGGTGCTTATAACCAATACCGCGGGCAACATTACGGGCAAATCAACTGGTCACAAACCTCTTCGAACCTGAATAACTCTGATCATTATTATGATGGAGACGGAAATAAAAATGATTTCAATATTTTTGCGAAGGTTTCTTACAGCCCAGTTGAAAAACTGAACTTATTTGCAGACCTGCAATACAGAAGATTGAATTACGATATCACAGGTAATGACAATGATTTATTGCCTTTAAATATCCATGATAAGCTGAACTTCTTCAATCCTAAACTTGGTGCATCTTACTTTTTAAATCCAAAAAGCAATCTCTATGCTTCTTTAAGTATTGCCAACAAGGAGGGTAACCGCGATGATTATGTGAATGCAAATGTGGGTACTCTTCCACATCCTGAAAGGTTGTATAATGCAGAAGCCGGATACCGGATCAAAGATGCACAATACAGTGCGGGCGTAAACGTATATGGCATGTTCTACAAAGATCAGCTGGTAGTTACCGGAAAGCTAAGTGATGTGGGTGCTCCGATCCGTCAGAATGTTCCTAACAGTTCCAGAATTGGAGTTGAATTTGATGGATCCTATACTTTAAGCCGTCATTTTCTGATGAATGCCAATGCTGCATGGAGCAGAAATAAAATTAAAGACTTCTCTGAGTTCATTTATAATTATGATACGAAAAAAGAGGATACCTACAATTACACGAATACTACTATTTCTTTTTCACCGGATGCGGTATTATTCGGGGAGCTGGTTTATAAACCGTTTACCAGTTTCGCTGTAGCTTTACAAAGCAAGTACGTGAGCAAACAGTATATGGACAATACACAGAATGAAGGCAGAAAGTTGAATGGGTACTGGGTAAACAATGTCCGTTTAGGTTATGATTTCAGCTTTAAAGGGGTGAAAAATATGAACATCGGTTTACTGGTTAACAACATTCTGGATAAAAAGTATGAGAGTAATGGATATACCTATGGATCTTATAGTGGTGGTAACCGTGTAACAGAGAATTTCTATTTCCCGCAGGCAGGAACCAACTTATTATTATCCTTAAATGTTAAGTTTTAAGATTTAACTTTAGAAAATTTTAATAAGATATAAACTCATGAAAAAATTCATCGAAAAGCTTCAGTTTATCACACATGATATTGATGCCTTAACGCATATTGAACAGGCACAAATTGCTTGTGAAGCAGGCGCCAAGTGGGTTCAATACCGTTGTTTGACTAAGGATGACGAAGCTCTTTTAAAGGATATTCATGCCATCGCAGAAATTTGTGATGACTGGGGCGCAACACTGATTGTAACCAATCACATTCATTTGAACAGAAAAGCAGATATACAGGGTTTTCATATCGAAGACATGGATGCCGATTTCAGTGCATTGCGTGAGCAGTTAGGAGAAGACATTACTATTGGCGGTTCTTCCAATACCTTAGAAGGATTACTCAGGTTAGCCAGAGAAGGCGCCGATTATGCAGGCTGTGGTCCGTTCAGCCATACGGATACGAAGCCGAATAATGCTCCATGGTTAGGCCTGGAAGGTTATGCAAAAATTGCTTCAGCTTTAAAAGAAAAAGAAATTGATCTTCCGGTATTAGCTGTCGGTGGTGTAAAATTAACTGATGTAGAAGCTTTACTGGAAACAGGCATCTTTGGAATTGCAGCTTCTTCTGCCATCAACCAGGCAGAAAACATGAAGCATGCTTATCAGGATTTCTATGATCTTGTAAAATAATTTATTAATGTCAAATATGGCTTTGTCATATTTGACATTACATTTCAAAAAGACTTGCTTATACTATACATTTGTTTCAAATCATTTTCCTTTGGACAGTCCCACAATTGTAGATAAACAAGATCCTTACGCCGCCCTGCGCTACAGGGAATTCAGATCTTTTCTTGGTATGCGTTTCTTTTTTACGTTTGCCTATCAGATGCAAGCTGTAATTATCGGCTTCCACATTTATCACTTAACGAAAGATCCGCTTGCTTTAGGGCTGGTTGGTCTTTGTGAAGCACTCCCCGCTATCGGGATTGCACTCTATGGAGGATATATTGCAGACAAATCTGAAAAAAGAGGGCTGTTACTGAAAATATTTCTGGGCGTTTTTATCTGCTCACTGATCATGCTGATTGCAACCTCCCCTCAAATGCATCCATATGTTCCGGAAAGTTATATCATCCCTATTATGTATTGCATGGTATTCGGAATAGGTATAGCCAGAGGGTTCTTTAGCCCGGCTACTTCTTCTTTAATGGCCATAACCATTCCCAGAGAACTTTATCCCAATTCCAGTACCTGGAACAGTTCTTCTTATATGGCCGCATCCATTTTGGGGCCTGCTGTTGGAGGACTGGTTTACGGCTTTTACGGAATCACGGTTACTTATACAGTAATCATCGCTTTTATACTGATCGCTTTAGTCTGTGTATTTTTCCTGAAATCACATCCGCCAAAATATATTCCTAAAGAAAGTATTATGAAAAGCCTGACAGAAGGCGTACAGTTCGTATTCAAGAGTAAAATGATGCTTGGTGCAATGAGCCTTGATTTGTTCTCCGTATTTTTTGGGGGCGCAGTTGCTTTATTACCTGTTTTTGCGAATGACATTTTAAAGGTAGGTTCTGAAGGACTCGGTTTTATGCGCGCAGCAGCTTCGGCAGGCGCAGTACTGACCATGCTGGTCATGACCAGGGTCTCCCCGATGAACAAACCCTGGAGGAACCTGCTGGTAGCTGTAGTTGGCTTCGGCACAAGTATTATCTGTTACGGCCTTTCTAAGAACTTCTATCTGACTTTAGTGTTCCTGTTCATGGAAGGCGCATTTGATAGCGTCAGCGTCCTGATCCGGTCTACAATCATGCAATTACTGACACCCGACCGTATGCGTGGCCGGGTATCAGCTGTAAATAGTATGTTTATTGGTTCTTCTAACGAAATCGGTGCTTTTGAATCCGGGCTTACTGCAAAGTTAATGAGAACTGTTCCGGCAGTGGTGTTTGGTGGCTGCATGACTATAATCATCGCAGGTATCACTTATACCAAAACTAAAAGTCTGCTTGGCCTCACCTTACAGGATATTCACGAAGAAACAGTTTAAGCTTTATCTTTCTCCTACCTGCTGTCTCCACATAGCATAATACAGTCCTTTCTCTTCTAAGAGGTCTGCATGTTTGCCCTGTTCGATGATATGACCCTTTTCAAGTACATAAATCCGGTCTGCATGACGGATTGTTGATAACCGGTGTGCAATCAGTATCGTGATATGATTCGTAAATTCTGAAACTTCTCTGATCGTAGCAGTGATCTCTTCTTCGGTCAGGGAATCTAAAGAGGAAGTAGCCTCATCAAATACCAGGATATCTGGTCTGCGCAATAAAGCCCTGGCAATAGAGAGCCTTTGTTTTTCACCGCCGGATACTTTCACTCCACCTTCTCCGATCACCGTATCCAGTCCTTTGTCTGCCCGTGCTAAAAGCGTCTGACAAGCTGCCTGCTCCATCACGCGCAAACATTCTTCGTCTGTAGCTCCCGGACGGACAAACTGAAGGTTTTCCCTGATCGTACCGGAGAACAGCTGCGTATCCTGAGTCACAAAACCTATTTTTTCTCTCAGCTGATCCAGATCAATCTCTTTACTTGAAATACCATTATACAATACTTGTCCTACTTCTGGCTGATAAAGACCTACTAAAAGCTTCACTAAAGTCGTTTTTCCTGAACCTGATGGCCCTACAAAAGCAATAGTCTCTCCATCATTGGCTTTAAAATTAATTCCGTTCAGCGCATTTGTTTTTCCAGTAAGGTGTCTGAAATTTAATGCTGAAAATTCCAATGATTCAATTTTGTTCAGCACTTTAGGATTTAAAGGCTTCTTGTCAATTGGTGTACTCAGTATCTTTTTGAAATTACCCAGAGAAACTTCTGCTTCTCTCCAGGAAAGAATGACATTACCTAATTCCTGCAAAGGTCCAAAAAGGAAAAATGAATAAAACAGGAAAGAGAAATACTGACCTGCTGAGATTGTATTTTCAAAAATAAGAATCAACAGCACAACAACCATAATACTTCTGACCAGGTTAACTGTGGTTCCCTGTACAAAACTCATACTTCTTACGTATTTAACCTTTCTGAGTTCCAAACCCAGAATTTTGTAGGTAGTTTTATTCAGGCGGTCTATCTCTTGATTGGCAAGCCCTAAACTCTTTACCAGCTCAATATTTCTTAAGGATTCTGTTGTTGAGCCAGCCAATGCAGTAGTCTCAGCAACAATATTACGTTGAATCACTTTAATTTTACGGCTTAAAAACCAGCTGACAAAGCTAATCACCGGAATAGCCAGAAAATAAATTACGGTTACTTTATAACTTACAGTAACGGAATAGACGATGACAAAAACCATCCCGATCAAACTGACAAATAGAATACTGATGAAAGAAGTAATAAATTTCTCGCTATCCAGCCTTACTTTCTGAAGAATTCCAAGCGTTTCTCCGCTTCGCTGATCTTCAAAAACCTGGTAAGGTAATTCCAGTGAGTGTTTAAGGCCATCGGCATACATCTGTGCGCCAACTTTCTGAACAATAATGCTGGTAAAATAATCCTGGAAATTCTTTGCAATACGGGAGACCATTGCTGCGCCGACGCCCAGGCCAATCAGGCCTAAAACACCCCAGACGAACTGATCCCGGCTCAACACATCCTTTTTCTCAATGAACCTATCTACAATACGTCCGGTGATATAAGGGTCAAGTAATGAAAAGCCGATGTTAATGGCTGCAAGAACCAGTGCAAGACAGACTATCCATTTATAATTTTTAAGATATTGTACTAATAAATTCATGGCGCAAAAATAGAGCGCAAAAATAAACAAAGGGAATATAGCAAAAGCTATATTCCCTTTTAATTACTCTTAAATTATATTTGAGCAAATCCGGATTATACCGTCATTACATCTTTCTCTTTTGCTTCAGCGTGTTTATCCACCTTTACAATATAAATATCCGTTATTTTCTGTACTTCACCTTCACCTGCCTTGATTTCATCATCAGAAACTCCTTCACCTTTCAGCTTTTTAATTTTCTCATTGGCGTCTTTACGGATGTTACGCACTGTGATACGTCCGCGTTCTGCTTCTTCTTTAACCTTTTTAACCAGGTCTTTTCTACGTTCTTCAGTTAGTGGTGGAACTACCAGACGAATAACAATACCATCATTTTGCGGATTGATACCAATGTTAGCTTCCATAATTGCGCGTTCGATTGGAACTAACATGTTTTTTTCCCACGGCTGAACCAAAATAGTACGTGCATCAGGAGTAGTTAAACTCGCTACCTGAGCCAGGCCAGTTGCACTGCCATAATAGTCTACCATAATTCCATCCAGCATACCTACTGAAGCCTTACCCGCACGTATTTTAGTCAATTCAGTTTCACAATGCGCAATTGCTTTGTCCATTGTTGCCTGAGCATCTTGTAATTGTTTCTTTATGAGGTCGTTCATAATTTGTGCTTTTTATCGAAAAAATATATTTGTATTAAATTTAGCCTTTTACCAGTGTTCCGATTTCTTCGCCCTGTGCAATTTTCATGAAGTTTCCTGTTTTATTCATATCGAAAACGATAATAGGAAGCTCATTTTCTTCGCAAAGTGTAAAGGCGGTCATATCCATCACGTTTAGTCCTTTCGAATAAACTTCCTTGAAAGAAATTTCAGTATAACGTGTTGCTGTCGGATCTTTTTCAGGATCAGCAGTATAAATACCATCTACACGTGTACCTTTCAGTACAACGTCTGCTTTAATTTCAATTGCGCGTAGTGCCGCAGCTGAATCTGTTGTGAAGTAAGGATTTCCAGTACCCGCACCAAAAATAACAACGCGGCCTTTTTCAAGGTGTCTTACTGCTCTTCTGCGAATAAATGGTTCACAGATCTGCTCCATTTTAATGGCGGTAAGTAATCTTGTTTTAAGTCCTACTTTTTCCAGTGCATCCTGTAAAGCCATACTGTTAATTACAGTAGCTAACATTCCCATATAATCAGCTTGTGCACGATCCATACCAGATTTCTCTGCGCTCAAACCTCTGAAAATATTACCACCACCTATAACTATTGCAATTTCCAGGCCCTGTGCATGAACAGCTTTAATATCTTCTGCGTATTGCTTAACGCGGTCATTATCAATACCATATTGCTTTTCGCCCATTAGCGACTCTCCGCTTAACTTGAGTAGGATCCTTTTATACTTCATGACTCCAAAAATAACTATTTGTTTTAATTATTAAGCTGAAATGTTCAAACGTTTATTAAACCTGCGACAAAAACCTTTTGCAGGGCCAGCTGATCTGTAATTAACAACAAATCTGCTGCTTTTCCTACGGCTATCTGTCCATATTCTGCCTCCATTCTCAAAACTCTTGCCGGATGAGCTGAAGCCATATTTAAGGCTGCCGACAGCGGTACATCACAATGGTTCACACAATTGCGTACTGCATCCAGCAAAGTGATGTTAGAACCTGAAATCGTGCCTGCAGGAGTTACATATCTGGAACCTTCCAGCTGATGCTGATAAGGCCCTATATTACATGCGGTAACTGCATCTGTGATCAGGAACAAACGTTCAGGCATTAATTTATAAGTCATTTTGACAATTTCAAAATCAACATGAGCGCCATCAGCAATGATACTGGCCATAGCGGTTGGATGATTAAAGACTGCCGTTGGTAAATTTGGATTTCTGTGGTGGATACCAGGCATCGCGTTATACAAATGCGTGGTTGTGGTAAAGCCGCTGTTATAAGCATGATTTGCCTGTTCAAAACTGGCATTGCTATGTCCTAAAGAAAGCACGATTCCCTGATCCAGCAAATAATTGATGATTTCATCGTCCTGTAGTTCGTGCGCAATGGTCATCATCTTCACTACACCGTCCGAATTTTCAATTAATTCCTTTACTTCTTCCAGCGTAGCTTTATGTACATATTCCAGCGGATGAGCTCCTAATCTTTCAGGATTTAAATAAGGTCCCTCTAAGTGCAGTCCTAAGAAAGCACGGGCATATGGCTTATAAGCTTTAGCTGCTTCAATGGCCTGCTTAAAGATATCTGGTGTATTGGTGGCCACACAAGCAAGAAAACCAGTTGTTCCTTTACTGACCAGATCAGCGTCCATCTGTTTTAATGTCTCTGCTGCAGGATAAGCAGAAAACAGCTTGCCTCCGCTACCATATATTTGCAGATCCATAAATCCGGGAGTCAGATAATTCCCTTCTGCGTCTATGACTTCATATCCTGCCGGGATATCGCCTTTGATAATTTCTTTGATTAACCCATCTGCGATTAAAACAGTCGCATCGGTAATCAGCTGGTCACCTTTGAAAAATCTGGAGTTCTGGATTGCTATCATATCTTGTTTTTAACAGTTTTTAAATATGGGCAAAAAATACAGGGCAAAAAAAAAGTCCCTTAAAATAAGGGACCTTTTAATTTATCATTGAAGGAACTATGATCCTAATTGAACACGTTTAAATGCAGTAACAGTTAAACCGTTAGCTGTGTCATTTAAAAATTTACGAACGTCTTTAGAAGAATCCTTAACAAATTCCTGGTTTAATAAAGTACTGTCTTTGTAAAACTTGTTCAGTTTACCAGCAGCAATTTTCTCAACCATTTCTTCTGGTTTACCTTCTGCACGGATTTGCTCTTTAGCAATTTCCATTTCACGCTCGATAGTGTGTGTGTCTACATCCGCTTTGTCTAAAGCAACCGGGTTCATTGCAGCAATTTGCATAGCTACATCTTTTCCAGCTTCGTCAGCACCAGCAACAACCTGGTTTAAAGCAACCAAAACACCTAAACGGTAGTTACTGTGGATGTAAGGGATAACTTTTTCGCCTGATACTGTTTCAAATTTAGAGATACCAATTTTCTCTCCGATTTTACCAGTGTTTTCAACGATGATGTCAGAAACTTTTTGACCATCAACTTCAAGCGCTAATAATTCTTCTAAAGTAGCTGGGTTTTTCTCAACCGCTAAATCAGTGAATTTATTTGCCAAAGCGATGAAATCAGCATTTTTAGCTACGAAATCTGTCTCGCAGTTTAACTCAACTACAACACCACGTTTTCCGTCAGCTGTAGCTTTTGCAATTACAACACCTTCGTTAGAATCACGATCCTGACGGCTTGCTGCAACTTTAGCTCCTTTTTTACGTAAGTAATCAACCGCAGCTTCGAAATCGCCATTGGCCTCTATTAATGCTTTTTTGCAATCCATCATACCGGCACCGGTTTGTTGGCGTAATTTGTTTACATCTGCTGCAGAAATTTGTACTGACATTTTATTTTCTTTTTTAAGTTTTTTATCTAAAAAATTATGGGTTGTACATTGTATGTTGTAAGTAAGAACCCGCAACGCACAACATACAACCCAAAAATATATTATTTATGCTTCGCTTGTACCTTCTTCGGTTTCAGCATTTTCTTTTCTTGCTCTTCTAGCGCCAGGTGCAGCAGTTTCAGGAGCATCAGCAGCAGTTTTAGCAGCTACAGCTTCTTTTTCAGCTTCATCATCTTTTTCACGTTTACGCTCGTCTAAACCTTCTTCAATTGCTTTGATGATCACATCAGTAATTAAAGAAATAGATTTAGTTGCATCATCATTCGCTGGAATAGGGAAATCGATGTTAGAAGGATCAGAGTTGGTATCAACCATTGCGAAAGTTGGAATGTTTAATTTCAACGCCTCACTAACAGCGATATGCTCTTTTTTAACGTCAATTAAAAAGATAGCAGCTGGTAAACGGTTTAAATCCGCGATACCACCTAATAAGCTTTCCAATTTGATACGCTCACGCTGGATCATCAAACGCTCTTTCTTAGAAAGAATAGAGTAAGTACCGTCTTTAGTCATTTTATCGATGTTAGACATCTTTTTGATTGACTTACGTACAGTTTGGAAGTTAGTTAACATACCACCTAACCAACGCTCAGTTACGAAAGGCATGTTTACTTTTCTTGCTTGATCAGCAACGATTTCTTTAGCTTGTTTCTTAGTCGCTACAAATAAGATCTTACGACCCGATTTTACGATCTGTTTGATCGCTGAAGCAGCTTCTTCAGTTTTAGTTAAAGTTTTGTTTAAATCTATAATGTGAATCCCATTGCGTTCCATAAAAATATATGGTGCCATTTTCGGATTCCATTTGCGGGTAAGGTGACCAAAATGTACACCTGCATCCAATAAGTCTTGATATGTTGTTCTTGCCATTGTCTTTGTCCTCCTTGAGATTAACGTTTACTGAATTGGAACTTTTTACGAGCTTTCTTGCGACCTGGTTTCTTACGTTCAACCATACGCATATCACGGGTCATTAACCCTTTAGCACGTAATGCCGGTTTTTTCTCAGCATCTATTTCAACAATAGCTTTAGCGATAGCTAAACGAACAGCTTCTGCCTGGCCTTTAATACCACCTCCTGCTACGTTTACTTTTACGTCATACTGACCGATAAGTTCTGAAACTTCAAAACTTTGGTTTACAATATATTGTAAAGGTAATGTAGGGAAATATACTTTGTGATCTTTACTGTTAACAGTAATTGTACCGTTGCCCTCTTGCATGTAGATTCGCGCAACAGCAGTTTTTCTTCTTCCTGAAGTGTTAGTAACTGACATTTCTTTCTTCCTTTAATTAAAGTGTAATGGTTTTTGGTGATTGTGCTGCATGAGGATGCTCAGTACCTGCATAAACAAAAAGGTTGGTGTATAATTTTGCACCTAATTTTGTTTTAGGTAACATACCACGAACTGCTTTTTCTACTACACGTGTAGGATGTTTCGCCAATAACTCTTTTGGAGAGATGAAACGCTGACCACCTGGATATCCAGTATATGAAACGTACTGTTTGTCGTTCATTTTGTTTCCGGTCAACTTAATCTTGTCCGCATTGATAACGATCACATTATCGCCGCAGTCTACGTGTGGGGTGTACTCAGGCTTGTTTTTACCACGGATGATCATTGCGATCTTCGATGACAAGCGCCCCAAAATCTCGCCTTGTGCATCAACAACAACCCACTGTTTGTTAACAGTTTTAGCATTGGCAGAGACAGTTTTGTAACTTAACGTATTCACTTGCTTGTATTTAATTTGTTAAACAATTATTTTTTCTCCCTAGGATTTAGGGACTGCAAAGATAGATTAATATGTGTAATTTTCAAATAGTTAATCAAATTATTTATGTATTTTTTTGTATAAGCTTGCCAAAAGCTGCAAAAAGATCGTAAATGAGAATAACAAACCAGAAACAATCAGCAAAACCGTTTCTGCAGGATAATAATGATAACTGACTGTATCAATTAATAATGAAACCGCACTATAGCCCATATAGGAAGCGTATAGTAAGGTCACAAATCCGGCCACCCACTGTAAAACAGACCATCTGGCTTGTTCAGTCTCCATATTCCGCAACACCATCCAGTTAAAAACAATGACAATCAATAAGCCGAAAACAACCCACCGGTTGCCATTCAGCAGATACGTCAAAAAATAAAGGACGGCAAAAATCAGGTTCAGATAAGATAAAGTTCTAAGCATGCATCAATTTTTTCAAAAAACAGCGTTTATTATATAAATTTAAGAACCTTTTTATTCGCATATTGTTACACTAATACAAAAAGACATTTATTATGACAAAAGAAACGAAAATAGTTGCAGGTATATTGGCAGGAGCTGCCCTTGGTGCTGCGGTAGCTTTAATCTTATCTTCAGACAAAAGCGATGACGTAAAAGATAAAGTTACAGACTGGTTCTGTGACCTGCTGGATGCTTCTAAAGACAAAATTTTTGACGTAGCTGATACTGTAAAAGACAAAATTGCAAAAGTAAAAGCCTGATATTGTTTTAACATTATAGATGGCACCGGATGCTTACCGGTGCCATTACTGACCATTACACCTAAATATAACCGATGAAAATCGCTTTCCATGGTGCTGCACGCGCCGTTACTGGTAGTAAACACCTCATTACTTTAACAAACCAGACTCAGATACTATTAGATTGCGGCATGTTTCAGGGCATGGGCGAATCAACAGAAAAGCTAAATAGCTATTTCGGGTTCGAACCTTCAAAGGTCACTTACATGATTCTTTCGCATGCGCATATTGACCATTGTGGTCTGTTGCCGCGCTTAGTTGCAGAAGGGTTTAAAGGAAATATATTTTGTACACCAGCAACGATGGATCTGGCCAGAATTCTTTTAATGGATTCAGCAAAAATTCAGGAGCAGGATGCGGAATATGCAAATAAGAAAAGGCCTCAGAACGAAGAAGTGGAAAAAGCGCTTTATACGGAAGATGATGTAATTCAAACATTAAGTAAGTTCAAAACCATAGACTACGATACTAGTTTTGATATTTGTCCGGAAGTTGCTGTATGTTTCACGGATGCAGGGCATATTGTAGGCAGTGCAGCAGTACATCTGACGATAAAGGAAGATGGAAAATCCACACGCCTGACTTTTAGCGGAGACGTTGGCCGTTATGGAGATCTGATACTCAAAAGCCCGCAGATTTTTTCGCAAGCAGACTACATTATCATGGAATCTACTTATGGAGACTCCCTGCATAAGGATCTTGAACCTATAGAAAACATGCTGCGTGAAATTATACAGCATACCTGTATAGAAAAAAGAGGTAAAGTGGTTATTCCTGCATTTAGTGTAGGCAGAACACAGGAATTATTGTATGCACTGAATAACCTTGAACTTAAGCACCAATTACCAGATGTACCTGTTTACGTAGATAGTCCTTTATCCATTCAGGCTACAGAAGTTTTAAAGAACCATCCCGAGGTTTATAACAATGGGGTTAAGGAAGTCATGAAAACTGATGAAGATCCATTTAGTTTCAAAGGACTGAGATTCATTGAAAGTGTAGTGGAATCTAAAGCACTCAACAATGACAACAGACCTTGTGTAATCATTTCTGCTTCTGGCATGGCCGAAGGAGGAAGGATAAGGCATCATATCCGCAACACGATCGGCGATCGTAAAAATACAATTTTAATGGTTGGTTATGCTTCTCCTGGTTCACTCGCCGGCAGATTACTGGCTGGAGACAAACAAGTTTATTTATTCAGGGAAAATCTTGACGTTGTTGCAGATATTCGTTCCATCCGCTCTATGAGTGCACATGGTGATTATGAAGATTTGCTTCAATTCCTTTCTTCTCAGGACCCTGCACTGGTTAAACAACTTTTTCTGGTACACGGAGAATATCCGGTACAGCAGCATTTTGCAAAAAGACTAAATGATCATGGATTTAAGCAGGTGGTTATTCCTGAATACCACCAGGTATTTGATTGCGAGACTGAACCT
This sequence comes from Pedobacter sp. WC2423, assembly GCF_040822065.1. Classification (NCBI taxonomy): domain Bacteria; kingdom Pseudomonadati; phylum Bacteroidota; class Sphingobacteriia; order Sphingobacteriales; family Sphingobacteriaceae; genus Pedobacter; species Pedobacter sp. WC2423. The sequence continues at coordinate 4,184,620 of NZ_CP162005.1, read as the reverse complement.
GTATGGAGTATTTAAATGATTTTTTTGGTTACCCGGTACCACAATTTCTGCAAAATATAATTATTGCAGTATGCAGTTGTACACTGGGAGTTATACTCACTATAATCATTCGGAAAGTCTTTAAGTTTTTTGCACGATTCTGGGCAACATTTGAGATTGAGTCCATCATTAAACACTTAAATGGGCCTGTCGGTGTTTTCATACCGCTATTATTCCTGAATATATCACTGAGTTTGATGGTCATGAATAAATCCATCATGGCGCAGCTGAGCAGAATTACAGAGATAGCCCTGACCATCACTTTTGCTTTAGTCCTTATCCGGATTATTAAAGTACTCGAAGATTATTTTTATCATAAATACGACCTCAATAAAGAAGATAACCTGAAGGAAAGAAAGATCAGGACACAGTTACAATTTATAAGAAAATTTGTAGTCTCATTGATTGTCCTGGTCACTGTTTCTATTATCTTGCTGAGCTTTGAGAGTATGCGCAAAATCGGTACAGGCTTACTGACCGGTGTTGGGATTGGTGGCATTATTATTGGTTTCGCCGCTCAAAAGTCACTGGGTAATTTACTTGCAGGTTTCCAGATCGCTTTTACACAGCCGATCAGGATTGACGATGTGCTGATTGTCGAAGGAGAATGGGGCCGGGTGGAGGAAATTACACTGACTTATGTTGTTGTCAACATCTGGGATCAGCGGAGATTGATTTTACCGATTACTTATTTTATCGAAAAGCCTTTTCAGAACTGGACAAGAGTCTCCGCACAGTTACTGGGCACTGTTTTTCTATATCTCGATTATACAATTCCTATTCCACCGTTAAGGGATGAATTAACCAGGCTGCTGACCGATCATCCTTTATGGGATAAAAGGGTTAATGTGGTACAGCTCACAGACAATAAAGAAAATACGGTAGAAGTTCGTTTTTTAATGAGTGCCCGCAATTCCTCTCAGGCATTTGATCTGCGCTGTTATGTCCGTGAAGAGATGATTGCTTTTATCAGAACTAATTATCCGGACAGCCTGCCGAAAACGAGACTGGAATATAAAGACAGTAACGCTCAGGGAGCAGAAGACGCTGTCCTTCAAAAAAAATAGGCTTTTATGGCATTAGACATTCACAGGCTCGACAATCACGATCATTTATTCGGAATTGATGATATTAAATTCAAAAATCTGAACGATATATTTACAGCATATAAGCATTGGACAGGTATTTCGATTAACCAATATGACGATACCAGGCTGACGGTAGGAGGTCAGCAAACAATGATTAAAATTATAGATGATTATGTCAAAAAGACAAATTTAAATCAGGACAAAGCAAAGACCACAGACATCCTGGAATTCAGAGGGCTGTTAACCTATTTCATCCATAACAATTATGATATTGAATTTTTTGCGGATTAATCCTACTTACCTGCAAAGAGAGCCTTTCTTATCCCTGAGCTTCAAAAAAATAATTTAATACCTTTGTTCCGATGGACGTTTTCGGAAATGCTTTACAAGATCAGTTTATAAATGGTACCGCAGCAACACTATTGCTGCATAATTCTTATGATGAACCGGAAGAGATGCCTGTAGACATCTTTTTTCGTACAGAAGAAGAAATGCCGGATATAGAACTCGAAGCAATGGATCTCTGTGAAGGCAGGGTACTTGATGTTGGCGGAGGAGCCGGCAGTCATGCGCTTATTCTGCAGGCACGGGGCTTTGATGTGATCGCATTGGACATTTCACCTATCGCCGTAGAAATTATGAAAACCAGAGGCGTAAAGAATGCTGTTGAGGGAGATGTTTTCAGTTACCAGGGAGAGAAGTTCAATACTTTATTATTCCTGATGAATGGAATCGGACTGACAGGTACCATTGACGGCTTCAAAACATTTCTTAATCATGCAAAATCCTTATTAAACGAAGACGGACAATTATTATTTGATACTTCGGACATCTCTTATTTATATGAAGATATGGAGAAACCTGCCGGTAAATATCATGGTGAGATCGCTTATCAGTACGAATATAAAGCTCAAAAAGGAGAATGGTTCAACTGGCTGTATCTTGATCCACAGCTCCTGAAACAAATCGCTAAAGAATGCGGATGGGAATGTCATTTGTTATTTGATGACGGCCAGGATCAGTATCTTGCAGAAATGAGGGTCACTCAATAATCTGGAAGTCACAATAATCAAGAAACTCATTTGCCAGAAACAGACATTGTATTTTTGTAATACAATTTGTCAATATGAGCAATTCTTCCATTCAATTAAGCGTTCTTGACCAGTCACCGGTTAGAAAAGGTGTTTCTGCACAACAAGCCATACAGGAAACTGTTGAGCTTGCGAAAATAGCGGACAATCTCGGTTATACCCGTTTCTGGGTTTCTGAGCATCACAATACAACTGCACTGGCCGGCTCAACCCCCGAAATTCTGATTGCACACCTGGCCGGCCAGACTAAAAATATAAAATTAGGATCAGGAGGAGTTATGCTCCCTAACCATAGCGCCTTAAAGGTGGCAGAGAACTTTCGTATGCTCGAAGTACTTTTTCCGGGAAGGATTGATCTTGGACTGGGCAGAGCTCCAGGTACAGACCGGATTACGGCCAGCGTACTTAATCCATCTAATCAATGGAGAGAGCAGGACTTTTTAGAGCAGCTGAATGACCTGCGAAACTACCTGCATGATTCCGGAGAACCTGGCACTATACAGGAAAAGATTATCGCTATTCCACAAGCAGCAACCGTACCACCGATGTGGTTATTAAGTTCGAGTGGCCAGAGTGGTTTATTTGCAGCCCATTTCGGCATGGGAATGTCTTTTGCCCATTTTATTAATCCTTTAGGCGGCCCTGAAGCTGTTCAGATTTATCGTGACCGCTTTCAGCCATCGATTGATAAGGCAGAACCTGAAGTGAATGTAGGAATAGGTGTTTTTTGCTCAGAAAGTGAAGAAATTATCTTCCGTCAGCAGGCCGTAATGGACTACAGATATCTGCAACTTGAAAAAGGAGGCAGATTATATCCAATTGCCTACAACGACATTAAACACGTGACTTATAACGCTGCTGAACAGGAAAGAATAAACCATAACAGACAACGAGTGTTAATCGGAACACCAGATGTATTGAAAGAGAAAATAGATACATTGCTGAATGACTACAAAATAAATGAGCTGATGGCTGTAACGATCACCGAAGGTTTCGAAGAACGCATCCGCTCTTATGAGCTTTTAGCAGCAATGTACCTGAAATAGTTTAGTTGCTCTTTTCTTCCCAGATCAACGCAATATTAATAATAGTTTCCACTGCTTTTTCCATGTCTTGTACGGAAGCCCATTCCTGCTTGCCATGGAAAGCATGTTCTCCTGCAAAAACGTTAGGACAAGGTAAGCCCATCAGTGATAGTCTTGAACCATCTGTGCCACCTCTGATACTTTGTCTTTTAACCGGAATACCTGCACGTTCAATAGCCAGAACGCCATATTCCAGTACTTGTGGATGCTGATCCAGTACTTTTTTCATATTGCGGTATTGTTCCTTAATCTTAAGCTCGTAAGTAGCATTAGGATAAGCAGCGATAACCTGCTTAACCATAGTTTCCAGAGTACGGCCATGTTCAGCTAATAAAGCATCATCAAAATCACGGATAATAAAATGTGCTTCTGCCTGTTCTACATTTCCTTGCATGGTAACCGGGTGTAAAAATCCTTCTTTTTTCGAAGTAGCTTCTGGCGTTAAGGTATCTTTGGGTAAAGCACTGATAATATCACTCAGAATCTTGATCGCACTTTCCATCTTACCTCTTGCAAAACCCGGGTGAGAGCTAATACCATGTATAGTTAAAACTGCTCCATCAGCAGAAAAAGTCTCATCTTCAATAGAACCACAGGTTTCCCCATCTATCGTATAAGCGAAATCCGCACCTAATTTCTCCAGGTCTGCTTTATCCACACCTCTTCCAATTTCTTCATCGGGCGTAAAAAGAATCCTTATTTTACCATGTTTATGTTCAGGATGCTGCATCAAAAAAGCAGCAGCTTCCATAATTTCTGCTAAACCAGCTTTGTTATCTGCTCCTAACAAGGTAGTACCACTCGCAGTGATGATATCGTTTCCGATCTGATCTTTGAGATCTTTATGTTCGCTCATTCTCAAAACCACTGAATGGTCATCAGGAAGAACAAGATCCTGCCCCTGGTAGTTGGTATGAATTATCGGTTTCACGCCATAACCGCTACAGTCCGGAGAAGTATCCATATGCGAACAGAAACAAATTACAGGAACGTCTTTTGTCGTATTGGAAGGAATAGTCGCATACACATAACCGTATTCGTCCAGGTGCGCATCTGTTATTCCCAGTTCCAGCAATTGAGCAACCAGGACTTTACCCAGGTTCTTCTGTTTTTCGGTGGAAGGAATGCTTGCAGACTCAGGATCAGACTGTGTATCTATTTTTACGTATTCAGTAAATCTATTTTGTAAAGAATTACCTGCGTTATGATATTTTAGCATAATTTTAAAAAAATTAAAGGCCTTCTTAGTCAGTAAATTCAGAAGTTGTTTTAAATATATTCAAACAGCTTCTTGAAAGGCTAAAGATAACCAAAGATGATATTTATCTATAAACAATCAGCATAATTTGAAAAGGATACTTATTTCAACCTTATTTTCGGCATTAGCGTTTTCATCTTTTGCACAATCAAATTTTTACAAGTTTGCTGTTGGTGCTGGTGCTGGTATTACCCAATCTTTCACAGATCTTAAAAAACATGACTTCGGACTGGCCGGATATGCTACGCTGGATTATTTATTCACTCCTTACCTGAGCCTCGGCCTTGAACTTCAAAAAGGAGAAATCAACGGAGGAGATGTCAATGCGACTCCCGATGACAGACAGTTCATCAATGGTTACCAGGCAATGTCTGTCAATGGAAAAATATCTTTAGGACAATTTATAGATTTTGACTATAATAGCTTCTCTGGCAAACTTAAAGGCCTGTATTTTGGCAGCGGATTGGGAATTATACAAAATAAGATGACAGGGATCAGACGTATAAATGTAAAAAACCCTGACCATCCATACCCTGGACAGGATGGTTCTAAAGACATTTACTTTCCACTGAACCTGGGTATTAATTTGTTTTTCCCGGACCAGGAGGGATTTTACAGGTACACGCTGAATATTAATTGCCAAAGTAATGTGACCCTGGGAGAAGGACTTGATGGGTATGATAATTCATCCGTAACCCATAAATCCGGGAAACCCGATATCTATAATTTTTATACTATTGGATTCAAATACAGTTTCGGAAAAATGGGATTGTATAAGAATACATTCAGACGCTTTTAGTCTGAGAAATGCAGAGTAATTTATAAATATGTATCAATGAAATATCTTTTACTGTCTTTAATTCTGTTAACGATGGAAACATTTGCACAGCAAACGCCTTACGAGCTTGGTAATAAAAATCAAACGGCTACTTATGAGCAGGCTATCGCTTATTATAAACAGCTGGCTGAAGTATTTCCGCAGGCAAAACTCCTTTCTTATGGAATGACTGATTTTGGGAAACCGCTTCATCTTCTGGTCTTGTCAAAGCATAAAGTCTTTGATCCTGCCGAACTCAAAAAGAATAATCAAAGAATATTATTAATTAATAACGGGATTCATCCTGGTGAACCTGAAGGTATAGACGCATCAATGCTGCTGGCAAGAGACTTATTAAAAGATAATCATCTGCCTGACAACGTTGTGGTCTGTATCATTCCAATTTACAACATAGACGGCTCATTTAACCGCAGCAGTACTTCCAGAGCAAATCAAAATGGCCCTGAAGCTTATGGGTTCAGAGGAAACAGTAAAAATTATGATCTGAACAGAGATTTCATTAAAACGGACTCCAGGAATTCTGCCGCCTTTCAGGAAATATTCAATACCTGGCAGCCGGAGATCTTTGTAGATACACATACTAGTAACGGCGCTGATTATCAATATACGATGACACTTATCCCGACACAAAAAGACAAGTTAAATCCTATTTTATCAGAGTACCTGACCAAAACTATGGTTCCTGCTTTGTATGCAGGAATGAAGAAAAAAGGATATGAACTCATTCCTTATATTAACTCGATAGAAAATACACCAGATGCCGGAATTATTGGCTTTCTGGAGACTCCACGTTACTCAACTGGTTATGCAGCCTTACATAATACCATTGGCTTTATGCCAGAAACACATATGTTAAAGACTTATCAGAAAAGGGTAGAATCCACTTATCAATTGCTTCAGACTTATGTTGCCCTGGTGAGCAGGGATGCAAAAATTATCGGTGAGAACAAGCGTAAAGCAGATGAAGCCGCTGCTGTACAAAACGAATTCCCTTTGAGCTGGAAACTCAATGAAACTACCTATGAGCTGATTACTTTTAAAGGTTTCGCTGCAAAATATAAACCCAGTGCAGTGAGTGGGGCTGACAGGCTTTATTATGACCGGAACGATCCTTATACAAAAAAGATCAAATACTGGAATAAGTTTGAACCGCAGTTTACTGTAGCAAAACCAGCAGCATACGTGATTCCAAAGGCATGGGACAAAGTAATTGGCTTGCTGAAGCTGAACGGAGTGAAGGTACAGGAGCTCAGGGAAGATCAGGAACTGGCAGTGGATGTTTATTATATCGAAGATTATAAAACAGCATCAAGACCTTATGAGGGACATTATATTCACAATAACGTTCAGGTGAGTACAAAGAAACAAAACTTAAAGTTCTACAAAGGAGATTACCTGGTTTATGTGAATCAGCCGCAAAACAGGTATATCATGGAGACGCTGGAACCAGAGGCCACTGATTCTTTCTTTAACTGGAACTTCTTCGACTCTATACTGGATCAGAAAGAACATTACTCTGCTTATGTTTTTGAAGATACAGCTGCGGAACTGTTAAAAGATAATCCTGAGCTTAAAGCCAGGCTGAATCAAAAGAAAATAAAAGATAGTACATTTGCACAGAATCCTTCAGCGCAGCTTGAATTTGTATACCAAAATTCAAATTACTATGAAAAAACATATTTACGCTATCCAATTGCTAGATTGCAATAATTTAAAATCCGATACGAATACTATATGATACAAGAATATCTGATCAACACCCCCGTCGCTTCTCTGATTTTCATTTTTACGCTGGTAACGAGTATATATGCTTTTAATGACAGTTCTCTGTATGGAAAGTTTATGCTTCATCCTTACAGTGTGTACCGCAGAAGCAATGTTTACACGCTTTTAACCAGCGGCCTGATACACGGAAGCTGGATGCACCTGGCATTTAACATGTTTACTTTCTATTTTTTCGCTTTCTCATTGGAAGCTACGGTAGGAAGTCTGAGGTTTGGCCTGATCTATTTTATTGGTTTGATTTTAAGTGATATTCCTTCAGTGATCAAACATAAAGATGATTATCATTACCATAGCCTGGGCGCATCCGGAGCAATTTCAGCAGTATTATTCAGTTATATACTGTTCTATCCACTAAATACTTTAATGATATTTCCATTACCAGTACCTATCTGGGCGGCATTATTTGGTGTATTATATTTAGTTTACTCTTATTATATGTCAAAAAGTTCCAGAGATCATATTAATCATGATGCGCATTTATTCGGCGCAATTACTGGTATCATCATTACGATATTAGTTGTGCCAGGCATTGTCCCTCATTTTATTGAAACAATTACTGCCCGTTTCGGAGGTTAATCCGTAGCTGGCAAAGAAGGCGGGTTGAAGTAGCTCGTAGGTGCCATAGGGTCTTTTCTGATTTCCATCAGCAGATTTCCCCAGGGTTTCCAGACAGTCTCTAAAACCTGCGCATAAATTTTATGCTGCCAAACGTCAAACAGAGGTTTGTTGGTTGTTCCTCTTAAAGGCATTGCATCAATATAGATTGCCCCTTCCACAGGCATAATCGTATATTCCGGTAAACGGTTGAACAGATAGGCAGAGTAAAAGAACCTTGCACACAATTCTTCAAATTGCTGATCTGTTAAGCGCTGTCCTGCAATCTGATCCAGGATTTCCTGGTGATATCTTTTATTGGTTCCGTTATCCTGCAAACAGGCAATGATACCAAAATCTTTAAGTTTTAAAGAGAAAGTAAGCGTATTGATCTCATCCCTGAAACTGAAAGGAATATCATCCTGCTCCAGCGGTACAATCACAAAAGACCATGGCGTAAAATCTTCCAGCACCACACTGCGGTAAATACCCTGGATCATGGTCTGCAAATTGCCGAATTTGTGCATCAGTCCTTGCGACATATTTAATCCGTCATCGCTTAATTGCTGTAAATTAACCGCAGCATTCATCTCGATATAGATCAGACTGTAAAGAAATTTACCAATCCATTTAAACAAGTCTATTTCTTCCAGCTTTGAAACTCCGGCGAACCCTTCGGCAAATGCTGCAGCTATTTTATCTTCCAGCGGCCCGATAAAATGGAGTAATACCTCTTCACTTACTGGTACTTTCAACGTATTATATGACCTGATAGACTCATCTAACAATTTAATCTGTTCATCACCGCTAAAATTCGCTACTTCCAATAACCACGCAGGTAATACATTAGTCTGTATCACAGGTGCATCAAAAGTATCTCCGCTCAAAAAGCAGTTTTTGAATTTAAAGTCGAAGTTTTTAAATGGCTGATAGATTGTGTTAGTCATATTAAGCGCAATATTAGGGATATTATTTTTACATTCGGTGAGGCGCCCATTTTTTAACTTTGATATTACCAAAAGCTTTTAAAACACATGCAAGCAGTTCATATTTCTTTTAACCTGGAACTTAAACATCCTTTCGCAATTGCCGGATTCACGAGAACAAGTACCCCTTTATTACTATTAAAGCTTACTTATGAAAATGTTGACGGTTATGGTGAGGCCTCTATGGTTCCTTATTTGGGCGAAAGTTATCATTCAGCAGAAGCGTTCCTGCAAAAAGTAGACTGGACACATTTTAAGCAACCTTTTAACTTCGGAGAGTTTACAGCCTATTTAAACAACATTGATGCTGGCAATCCAGCTATAAAAGCTGCTATTGATATTGCACTGAACGACATCAATGGAAAGATCCTGCAAAAGCCATGTTTTGAAATCTACCATGCTGATCCGGCAAAAATGCCTGTTACTTCTTATACGATAGGTATTGCTGCACCAGAATTAATTAAAGAAAAAGTTGCTGATGCAAAAGGATTTAAAGTGCTCAAAGTCAAATTAGGATCGGGCCATGATAAAGAACTGATCCATGCGATCAGAAGCGTAAGCAATTTACCGCTATATATAGACGCCAATCAAGGCTGGACAGACCGTAAAATGGCCATAGACCTGATTTACTGGTTACATGATCAGGGTGCCGTATTAATTGAACAGCCTATGAACAAGGCAAATATAGAAGGAAATGCATGGTTAACGGGTCGCAGTCCAATTCCAATCCTCGCTGATGAAGCTGTGCAAAGATTAAGTGATATTGACCACATTAAGGGAGCCTACCATGGCATAAACGTTAAACTGATGAAAAGCGGTGGAATGTATGAAGCTCACCAGATGATTTTAAAAGCCCGTTCCTATGGGATGAAGGTCATGATCGGCTGTATGAGCGAGACTTCTATAGCTACACAAGCTGGACTGGCTTTAGCGCCATTATGTGACTGGGTAGACCTGGATGGCCCCTTTCTCACTAAAAATAATCCATTTGAACCACCCGTCCTGCAAGAAGGCAGGTATATTTTAAAAGACCTTCCAGGTTTAGGGCTGAAAGGTCTTTCTCCTAGTTTGTTTCTTCCTTAACAGAAGAATTATTTACGATATTTTGTTTTTCTTTGATACCAGCTCTTACTTCTTTGACAATCTTAATCTTCAGGTAAATGAAAAATAAACCTGTGGCGATTAACAAGCCAACAACCGGATAATTTGCATTCTGGAAAGCCCATTTAAGGCCGATTACAGAAATTACAATACCCAGGGTATAAAACGTATTTAATGCGATTTGTTTCTTCATCTTATTAGTAAACTGGCATTCCAGGATCAAATGCAGCCTGCCATGCCAGGATACCGCCTTTTAAATTGTAAAGGTTTGTAAAACCATGCAGCTGCTCCAATTGCATTACTGCTGCTGCGCTGCGTTTACCACTTCTGCATTGCATAATTACCGGTTTATCGGTGGCAATTTTCTCTACTTCAATCAAAATCCCGCCCAAAGGAATATTCTCTCCGTTCAGGTTTGAAGTATCGTATTCGAAAGTTTCTCTTACATCAATCAGTTGAAAATCTTCCTTGTTATCTATTTTTTGTTTTAATTCTTCTACGCTAATTTCTTTCATCTTCAAAGCTTTTAAATGGATGTTTTATGATCCATGAATATGGGTCAAATATAAAGTTTATCAATAACTTATCTGCTAAATGCAAGTCAAAATTTATGGTTTTAACTCCTGGCTTGTAACAACTAACAATGCCGGGCGTTTAATAGTATTCTTTCTTAACTTTGTTACTATGGATGCTCTGTCACGTTTCTTTTGGTTTTGCTCTGGTATACACCAGCCTACATTAGAGAAGCACCCTACTGAACATAATAAATATGTCGGTATCGGCGCAACTATCTTTTTCACTGGATTATTCGCCGCTTTATCTGGTGGATATGCGATGTACTTTGTTTTTAAAGGCGACACTGCCGCTGTGCTTTTCGCCCTATTTTTCGGCATCCTCTGGGGCCTTGCTATTTTTAACATGGATCGCTATATCGTATCCAGTATCAACAAGAATTCTTCTGCTACCAAGCAGATTTTTCAGGCTACACCACGTATATTACTGGCTATTATGATCGGCATGGTCATCTCCCGTCCCCTGGAGCTTAAAATCTTTGACAAAGAGATTAAAGAGCGGCTTAAAGTAAGTTACCTGAACAACCAGCGTTCAAAAATTGATACCTTGAATAAAGCATTCACCAATAAATATACCATTGAGCTTAACAAACTGAACGAATCCAAAACACAAAGAGACTCTTTGGAAAATGGTATCAAATCTGACCGGCAAAAACTTAACTTTGAAGTCTTTGGAACCAAAACTACCGAAACATCAGGTGTGATGGGCTACGGCCCTTATGCGAAGCGAAAAGAGGAAGAACTCAAACAGCGGCAGCAAAACCTGGATTCCCTGAACTCGGATGTGAGGAGGATGGAGCGTTTTGTAGACGGCAGAAAGCAGTTTGATGGCTTATTATCGGAGCGGCTTTACACAGGCAAGCAGTTAGACAGTCTAACCAGTATTGCCGGTTTTGCTGATCGTAACTGGGCATTAGGCCAGTTGAGTTTTAATACAGATGGTACAAAAGATACTACAACTGCCTTAGCGGTCACTTTTATCGGCTTGTTATTTATCTTTTTTGAATGCCTGCCGGTATTTGTAAAAATGATGAGTTCCAGAGGCCCGTATGACAGGTCTGTAGAAAATCTGGAGATCAGCCAGATCCATACTTCTGAAAAGGACAAAGACTTTGAAATCGAAGTTACCGATGGTGTACATGATACCAGGGTAGCGACAACTATTGCAAGAGAAAAAGAACTATTAACTAAATTATGATGAAATACTTTTATTACCCATTGATTTTACTTTTTATCGCCCGAACGGCATCAGCACAGGACATTGATAAAATTATTACTAAAGATTATGTAGACAACCTGATCAAAACCCTGAGTAGTGATGACATGCAGGGCAGAGCAACCTTCAGCCCCGGAATTGATAAGGCGGCAACTTTTATTGAGGGTGAATTTAAAAAAATAGGATTGCAGCCGCTAAAAGGAGCAACTGGTTACAGACAAACTTTTTATAAGTATGAGCTTAAACCGGTTTCAGGTCAGGTATCCGTTGACGGGAAAGTGATTGCGCCTGCTGATTTTGCGGTTTGGGGAAATACAAGCGAAAGCCTGGATTTTGATAATACCGGTGGAGACGGATGGGCCAGACTTGATTCCTCAAAAACCTTCAGAGAGCAGTACAGACTTCTGGTCCGTAATAAAAAAACAAAACTCGTTCTGGTAGATCCGAAATTCACCAAAGAATTTAAGGAGTTAAAAGCTTATATCTCAAAAGCAGCCGTTGTAGACGAGAAGATGATGCATGAGCTTAACAAATTTGCTTTAGTCCTGGTATTATCTGCTGACACTACGGTAAAGAACTTTACAGTATCCTTAAAAAACAAGGCTAACAAATTACCTTTATTTAATGTTGCCGGAATCATTCCCGGAAAATCAAAAGCTAAAGAATTAGTTATATTTTCGGGTCATTATGATCACCTGGGCATTATTCATTCGGCAGATCAGGACAGTATTGCAAATGGCGCAGATGATGATGCTTCTGGTACTACTGCGATGATTGCTCTTGCCAAATACTATAAGAAACTGAACAACAATGAGCGAACCCTTATTTTTGTTGCTTTTACAGCAGAAGAAATTGGCGGCTTTGGTGCAAAGTATTTCTCTGAGCAATTGAACCCTGATGAAGTTGTTGCGATGTTTAACATTGAGATGATCGGTAAAGAAAGTAAGTTTGGTAAAAATACGGCCTTCATCACTGGCTATGATAAATCTGATTTTGGAAAGATCTTGCAAAAGAACCTGGAAGGATCAGCATTTACTTTCCATCCGGATCCTTATTTACAGCAGAACCTGTTTTACAGAAGCGATAATGCTACGCTTGCCGCATTAGGTGTACCTGCTCATACGATCAGTACTGACCAGATAGATATTGATAAACTTTATCATACGGTTAAAGATGAGTATAGCACGCTCGATACTGAAAACATCTTGTTAACGATCAAAGCAATTGCTAAAAGTGCAATTACAATCGTAAAAGGAACAGATACACCAACCAGAATACCTAAATTAACTAATTAAGCAGGTTTTACTGGGGTCAATGGCAGTGCCATCACATAATCATTCATAAAGAAACCGTTGCCAATTTCAATGTCAACGGTTTCTTTAACCACAAAACCTATCTTTTCGTAGAAGTCTTTTGCATTATTGTAACGGTTTACATTTAATTCCAGGCTATCCGCACCGGCTTCCATAGCTTTATTCCTCACTTCATTCATTAAAAGCTTACCCAGACCTTTTCCATGTGCCTCAGGCAAAACATATAATTTATGCAATTTGGCAACAATATGTTCTTTGTGTTCTGTTGTGGAATAAGATACAAAAGCCAGATCCTGATCTCCATCCTGAGCAATTAAAAAAGTATGCCCTTCCATCAGCTGTTTCGTTAAAGCAACGATACTGTAAAATTGATCAAGCATGTAATCTATTTGTACCTGATCGAGAATATGGCCATAAGTAGGGCCATAGGTAAAAGTTCCTATATGCTGGATAATTGCCAGATCTTCTTCTTTCGCTTTTCTTAGTGTGATCATATTTTTTCTGTTAAAAGCAAATATTCCGTAGCGAAAGTAAATTCCACAAAACCATCTTTCACCACTTCAAATTCTCTTTCGTCTTTTTGCATCAGGTTAGTGGCTTCGAAATAAGAAACCACATGAATCAGAAATATACTTCCCGCAGGCTTCCAGACACTAAATCCAGTTTTAATCGCATAAGATTTGTCTGTTGCAGTGAATAAAACAATATTAATTTTAGGCAGATAAAAAGTCAGGTCTGATAGTGATTTCTGAGCATCAATAATATTTACCGCAGGATATTTCTCTGAAATCAGATAGTTTAATACCGTATTATATTCATCACCTGGCCCCATAATAGACTTTGTGTTTTCCTGCGGAGCAAGCTCACCGGTAGCATTCAGAATCACATCTACTTTTAATCCCAGACTGAGAACTTTTTCATAAATAGCGCTGTTGACTATTAAGGTAGGACTCCATTCCAGGATTTGTCCCAGATATTCTTCCTCAAAATTACCCAGATTATGAATATATAAGGCTGGCTCCTGTTTTTCTCTGACTATATGGTGCGACGACATGTTGCTAAGGTATTAATGATTACTGAGAAGCTGAATGATTATTTGAAGAAATAACGGGAAACATTCAACACCGCTTACTGTTATACTATAAATATCTTATGTATAAATTAATACTCTTATTGCTGATGACACCATTGCTTACTTTCGCGCAACAGGTGGATGATGAAACGCTCTATTTAAACAGCAAAAATGAAATTACGACTACAAAAGGTGAGTTTAAATGTATTAAAAACAAGGATTTATCCAGAGAACGCGTTAATTGTTATGACTGTGAAAATTTACAACATCAGCTAGTGAAACAACTCTCTGTTAATTTCCAGATTCCGGACGCGATTAAGCAGGGAGTCAATACCGCTTATTTTGGTCATACAAACCATACTGAGTATCTGGTCGGCGATCTTAAAGCCGGAAAACCCTATAATGGTTTTTTCAAAGAAAAAAGAGCAGGTTCCGAATGGGTGATTTATAATTATTATCAGCAGGGTGTTTTGGTACAGCAATGGTATAATGATTTATTTAATAAGATCCTGGCAGAAGATCATCAAGAGTTTTCTGATGTGAAACTGGATGCTAAAAACACCTTTATCAATGGCAAAATTGACAGCGGAATAGAAATTATTCCTGTTGACATGAAACAACAACGTGCAATGGCGGAGCTTATCCGTACAGTAAAAAACACGAAAACAGTTTTATTCAGAGTGCTGATTTTTGCAGAGAATACTGGTATTCTTTTGAAAGTGAGTCCAATTGCACAGGGTTATCTGCTGGAAGATTTCGGAAGAAATAGTATCAAGATAACTTTTACTCCGGAAGGCCGGAATATAGAAACCATAGCTCCTGAAAAAAAATCAGGGAAGGTAATAGAGTATAGCTATTATAACTTCTCAGATCGTACCAGGATCGATAAAACACGCCCTTATTCCTATTTTCAGAAAAATAATAAGCTGTATATAGAGCAGGCCAGATCTCCGCAGCAAGAACCTGAAGATCATGATCGGGAAAGCAGCCGGATGTTACAGCGGTTATCTTTAAGTTTATATGATACCACTCCGCTGGAAACCGCAGACATGATCGCGTTTTTACAGGGGCGTAATGAAATAAAGAATTATATGGGCCACTGCGAACTTTATGAGGGTAAATTAGAAGGTTTTGTCTATAAGCCCGGAGATACTGAAGGGACGTACACCATGGAGCTGTACAGCCAGGGAAAACCAGAACCGGCAAAAGTCTCTGCAAAAAACAAAACATTGCGGGAGCTTGCTGCAATCCTGAAAGCGCACTATTAAATTTGCTCAAAAAAAGGGGCTATTCTTTTGGAATAGCCCCTTGATTAATTTTAAATATGATTATGGATTCTGTCCACCAGGACCAATCGCCGGATTAGCGTTGATTTCAGATTGTGGGATCAACCATTGCCATTTTGCATCACCAGCAACTTCACCTAAGGTTTGTGCCAGCTCATTAGTATGGTTAGAATTAGTTCTGTCCAGTGCAGAGTTCAGACGTTTAAGATCCGTAAAACGGAATCCCTCACCCCATAACTCAGCGCGGCGCTGAATTAAGATCTCATTGATCAAAGCCTCACCAGTATTAGTTGACAATACATATTTAGGATCTCTGTTCACAGCCAATTTATACAATGCTGCTTGTGCAAGAGTATTTTGTCCTGCTCTGGCCAAAGCTTCTGCTTCAATCAGGTACATTTCACCAGCACGCATATGTGCCACATCGCCAATACTAGTAGCGCCCGGGGCAAGAAACTTTCTGTTCATGTATGGCTTTCTTACTCCGCTTGGCGGAACAGGGAAAGTCTTATCCGCACCTGTCGGATCCCATAATGTTTTTCTTACGTCAGTTGCAGCGATTTTATCATACAATAATTTGTTAATCGCTTTAGGGTTTGTTCTGATGTTAGAAGAGTTATAATTCGCAGACATATAAGCGAAAAAAGAAGAGAAATAAGAAGTTTGATCTTCAACTTGTTTACTTCCCCAGATCCACTCTTGATTTGCACTATTATTAAACCCGCCTTTGTATTCATCATTAGTCATTAAACTGCTTGCTGCTCTTGCTTCTGCAGCATTCGAAGCTGCAACAGTCCACAAGCCCTGAGTTAAAGCAACTCTTGCTTTGATACCTTTTGCCACTCTTAAATCGAAGTGAGATTTATTTGCTCTTGCTGAACTTGTAGTAAAAAGAGCAATAGCCGCATCAATGTCTTTATTGATTTGCGTATAAACACCTTCAACCGTACCTCTTGGTTTTGCAGTAACATCAGTAGCTAATACGATAGGCACACCTGGTTGTGTATTATTTCCAGCTGCATCATAACGCTTCGAATAGATTTGTACCAATAGGAAATGTGCCCATGCTCTGTAAGTTAATGCCTCGGCCATAATGGCATCTTTCGTTGCCTGTTCGCCTTCAACTCCATTTACTTTAGCAATGATCTGGTTTGCATTTGCAATAATGGTATAATAGAACTTATACGCATATTTGTCCGTTGTGCTTGAAGCGTTTCTGTGGTCATTCCACTTGTATGTATTATTGTACCAGCCATTACCAGCAGTTGTCATGACCAGATCTTCTCCAAGCATATCCAGGTTGATTTTCATACCTGATTCTCCACCCTGATCCTGGTTGGCATCATCAAACTGCCTGTACAACATCCGGTGAATACCGTTTAAAGCGGCCATTGCATTGTCTGTAGTTTTAAATACAGTGGCATCATCCGCCTTGTCTGTTGGATTTGTATCCAAAAAAGACTTTTTACATGATGCAAAGGTCAATGCAATCAATAAAAAAGGAAGGAATTTATATTTTATATTTTTCATTTTTGCTATTTAATTAAAATGCAACATTTAGTCCCAATGTAATTGTACGTGTTGGTGAATAACCAGCCGACGTAGTTCCATTATAAGAATAACTTGGATCTAAACCTTTACGTTTAGACAATAAGAATAAGTTCTCTCCACCAACATATACTCTTGCATTTTTAAGGTCTGCTTTAGCAATTAAAGCTTTTGGCAAGTTATAAGAAAGAGTAGCCGATCTGAAAGCCAGGTAAGACGCATCAATTAACCAGCGATCTGAAGCAGCATTATTGAAAGAAGACTGACCTACATCTAAACGCGGAACATCAGTAACATCTCCTGGATTTTTCCAGGCATTTAATGCATCAACATGTAATGCACCGCCATATCTGCTATAGGCCATTAAACCTGCATATGCCGAATCATAAACTTTACCACCAACCTGATAGTTCACCATGAAAGAGAATTGGAATTCTTTGTAAGTAAATGTATTGGTAATACTACCTGCAAATTTAGGAATAGCTGTACCAGCATAACCGTATTCAGCATTATTAGGATTAGTAGTATAATCTACACCATCAATAGTTCTGCTTTGTGCAGGATTACCAACAGGAATCTTTTTATCTCTAACATATAATGAAACTCCATCCGAAGGATCTACACCTCTCCATTTTCTCAACCAGAAATCATATCTTGAATGACCAACTTCTAATTTTGTAGTCCCATCAATGATAGTTGGTGTTTCTTCCGGTAATTTCGTCACTCTGTTTTTAACCGCAGTCCAGTTGATATTAGCAGCCCATTGGAAAGCTTTTCCTTTAATGATGTCTCCGCCAATTTCAATCTCAATACCTTTGTTATACATGCTTCCAATGTTTCTTGCAACGGTTGGAACACCATTAGAAACCGGAAGTGGAACATTAAATAATAAATTATCTGATCTTCTGTCAAATACTTCGAAAGTACCACGTAACCTGTTTTTGAATAAACCGTATTCTAATGCTATGTCAGTAGAATAGTTAGTTTCCCATTTCAAATTAGGTGTTGCTAAAGTATTTAAAGCTAATCCACCTTCCTTATTGTTGTTGTAGTTTAAGTTGTAATATGACTTATAGTTATAATAAATATCATTTCCATCCGCATCAAGTAACCTGTCGTTACCAACAGAACCATAAGATGTACGCAATTTCAGGTAATCTACCCAAGGTGTACTTTTCATAAAGTTCTCAGCAGTAATTAACCAGGAAGCACCTACGGAGAAGAAATTACCCCATCTTGATTCTGGTGAGAATTTAGAAGAACCATCACGTCTGTATGATCCGTTCAGGAAATACTTACCATCATAACTATAATTTACTCTTGTGAAGTAAGATTCCAGGTTATAAAGGTTTTTATAAGCGTTTAAATCACTTGTAGTCGTAAAGTTGATCAACTCTGTATTTCCGTCTAAAACCTGACCGTTTCTTGATCCTGTAAAATAGTTATATTGATACTGGTAAGTTTCATGACCCAGAAGGACGTCAAAATTACTTTTCTCAACAGTCTTATTATAATTTAAAACCTGAGTTGAAGTGAATGACGTTGTTTTTGAACCAGTATTAGATGCCCTGCCGCCAGGTGCCCCGTCACCAATCAATTTATTGTCATAAGAATATGCACTGTAGTTCGAGACGTCTACATTCAGTTTTTGAGTGAATTTAAAATCTTTAAGGAAAGTAATTTCTCCGTAAGTTCTTGCACTCAACGAGTTAATTTTGGTTAAATCCTGATTTAATAAAGTCTCTTGTACCACGTGTCTTCCACCATTTGCACCAGCAGGGCGAAGTGCTCCCTGATCAAATATCTTATCACCATTACTATCAGTCAGTAAAGCTCCTGAAGCATCATGCATATATACAGGATAAATCGGACCAATGTTACGTGCAAAATAGAATACGTTGTTATAGCTTGTTCCACCAGTAGTTCCCTGAGAATTTAAGGTCATACCACTTGCTCTATTAGACTTACTCAAGTTTCCTGAAACATTTAAGCCCGTTTTAAACCATTTTAATGGATTTGCATTCACGCTTACACGACCAGTAATTCTGTTGTAATCTGAACGCTGGATGTATCCTTTATCATCAAGATAACCTAATGACATGATATAATCTGCTTTTTCAGAAGCTCCACTGTAGTTAATATTCGCATCGGTTCTTTTACCAATACGTTTTAGTGGTTCTGCCCAATCAAAATCATCATACAATAGTTTTGCATTTGGATTAAGTAAACCATCAGTGCCTACAACAGCACCGTCAGCAACATTGAAAGGATTATATCCTAATGCACCTTTAATCGATGAAGAAGCTTTTGCTCTTGCATCAGCATCCGGCATTCCTTTTCCACTTTGTGGGTATACCAGGTTATTTTTATAAGCCTGCCATGCTAAAGGATAGTATTGAGCAGCATTAACTCTGTCATATTCAGAAACACCTCTTGAACTTACACCCTGAGTAATGTTTACGCCTAACTGATCGTTACCTTTTCTACCTTTAACAGTAGTTACAATAACAACACCGTTTGCTGCACGAGATCCATATAAAGCAGATGCAGAAGCATCTTTTAAGATTGAAATATCCTGAATATCATTCACGTTCAGGTTCGAAAGGTCTCCATCATATGGAGCACCATCTACTACGTATAATGGTGTGTTTGAAGCGTTAATCGAACCAAAACCACGGATACGAATAGATCCGGAAGCGCCTGGCTGTCCACTACCAGCACTTGACATTACACCAGCAGAAGCCCCGGATAAAGCACTGTTAACATTAGTTAACGGTCTTAATTCAAGTTCTTTTTTGCTGATTTGTGCCACTGAACCAGTAATTGCCTCTTTTTTTGAAGTTCCATAGGCAACATTAATAACCACTTCACTTAGTGACTGCGCATCTTCGCTTAGTAAAGCATTGATTACCGCTTTTGACCCAACTGTTTGTTCTGTTGTAGCATAGCCGATTGCTGAAAATACAATCACGTCTGTTGGAGTAACCGGGCTTATTGCATAAGCACCATTTCCATCTGTCTGGGCACCTGTGGTTTTTCCTTTAATTTTCACAGATACTCCTGGAATCGGAAGGCCATCTCCTTTTCCTGTAACTTTACCTTTTATTGTTGTGTTTTGTGCAAATGCAGAACTTATGCATAGCAAACTCAGCACAATAAAATTGAGTAGTTTTCTTTTCATTTAAAATAAGTAAGGTTAATTAATTGTTATTTGGGGCACAATATGTACAATAAATTCTACCTACAAGAACTGTTCGCGGAAAAAGACATACATTTAGCTTATTTGCATGCTGTTTTTATTTATCAGAAAACAATTACACTATAAGTGGCTGAATAAAATTGAAAAATCATTTTAGTAAAGAAATAAACCGAATATTTCCACCACACACAGCAAGAGTCTTCAGGTTTTTATTGAATACAGTTTTCTCTATCTTTGAATCGCTGCTCAAAGATCTTGCAGGGCCAGTACTACTGAGCGATTCAAAAGAACGTTTCAGTGCGGGAAATATAAAGTTCGGTCAATAACATCATAGCATTACCGGA
The DNA here is from genome assembly GCF_040822065.1 of Pedobacter sp. WC2423. Classification (NCBI taxonomy): domain Bacteria; kingdom Pseudomonadati; phylum Bacteroidota; class Sphingobacteriia; order Sphingobacteriales; family Sphingobacteriaceae; genus Pedobacter; species Pedobacter sp. WC2423. The sequence goes on along the minus strand of NZ_CP162005.1, from coordinate 4,164,205 downwards.
TCCGAGACTAGCTTTACAAATTATTACCCTGTTTTACTGATGAATACCTACCTATGAAGTTATGGCTAAGCATACTAAAGAAATAAGTGAACGTACTTTTTATCAGCACTTCAGGTTTTTCATTTTACCTGTCGTCTTTTTCTGTTTTTACATTTTCATTTATCTGTTAAACCCCTACGATCCGTTCTGGAATGTTTATTTTGAACAGAATATATATACTTTGCTTACCGAGTGGCTGGGGGTAATGGTCGTTTGTTTTCTGATTACTGAATCCAGCCTCCTGATAGCCAGATGGCTGGACCGGCATATTCCATGGATAGAGTCTCCATTATTGCGTTTTATTTGCCAGTTCTTCTTACAGATTATCAGTGCAGGCACTGTCATCAATCTGCTGCTTTATATTGATCACCTGGTTTACCCGCATTATGACAGTTATTCGCAAAGTGACAAAACATTTGGCTGGCAGGTTGGCCTGGTGAGCATTATCATCAGCACCTTAATCAGTGCAATTTATACAGCCGATTTTTTTCTGCGTAAATGGAAAATGTCGATGCTCGAAACATCAGCGTTAGAACTTAAAGCTTACGATTTGAATCAAGTGGCTATGCAAGCTGAACTTCAATCACTGAAGGCACAGCTTGACCCTCATTTTATGTTTAATAACTTCAGTACCTTATCAAGTCTGATAGCTGAGAACCCTGATTCTGCACTTGTTTTCCTGGATAATCTATCCAAAGTATATCGTTACATGATCATTAATCTGAGCAGGGATATTATCTCGTTAAGGGACGAAATCAAGTTTATCAACTCTTATATTTACCTGATCAAAATCAGGGTATCTGATAATCTTCAGATTAACATCGATATTCCTGAAGATTACGAAATCAAAGGGGTACCGCCAATTACTTTACAATTACTGATAGAAAATGCCATTAAACATAATGTGGCCTCTCGTTCACGCCCACTGTATATAAATATCTGTATCAATGCAGAAGGCTGGCTTGAAGTTTCAAACAATTTGCAGCTGGTGAATTTTCATATCCCATCCACACGGGTTGGATTAAAAAATATCATCAGCCGTTACCGGTTATTATCAGATGCCTGTCCGCAGATCGTCGAGAATGATAACACATTTATAGTCAAACTACCCTTATTAGAAATAACAGAATAACAGAAATGAATGTACTGATTATAGAGGATGAAAAATTGAATGCTATACGCCTGCAAAAGATATTGCTTGAAATAGATAGCCATACCGAGATTGTTGCAATACTGGATACGATTGCCGATAGTGTACAATGGCTGCGGTTAAATCCGCATCCAAACCTGATATTGATGGACGTACGCCTTGCAGACGGCATTTGTTTTGAAATCTTTACTCAGGTAGAGATTACTGTTCCAGTTATTTTCACAACAGCCTACGATGAATATGCATTACGTGCTTTTAAAGTAAACAGCATTGACTACCTTTTAAAACCAATTGATATGGAGGAGTTAAAAGGCAGCATTTCTAAATTTAAGCAACAGCATACACAGAAGATATCCCCTGGAACAATTGAAGAGGTTGTTGCCATTATTAAAAAACAAAATGCCAATTATCGTTCCCGCTTTCTAATTCCCTATCGTGATGGCTACAAAACCATTATAGTTCCCGATATCGCTTATTTTTATTCTGAAAACAAGATCACAAACATTGTTACCCGCGATGCAAAAGAGCAGGCCGTGTCTTACACGATGGATGAACTTGAAGAACAGCTGGACCCGGCGATATTTTTCCGTGCAAACCGGCAATACCTGATCAACATCAAAAGCCTGGAGAGTATCCACAATTATTTTAATGGTAAATTAAAACTTATTCTCATCCCTGCGGCGGCGACAGATATCCATATCAGCAAGGAAAAGGCAAGCCAGTTTAAAAGGTGGCTTGACAGCTGATTCAGTTGGACTGAAAGTTGTTTCATCTGCCAATAAAGCGTTCTCAGTTATTTCTTCTCCTTCATTTAGTCATGTAAATCATAAAATTGCATCGTTGTAATCTGTATTCCATTAAGTAATATGGGTTCACGCAATTTATGCAAATCCTATCACCACATGAAAGTTGAAAACAAATCGCTTCTATTTAGAGGGCCGGGTCTTTTATTCTGTTCTGCACTGCTGCTTACTACTTTATTCAGCTGCCGCTCCACCAATGAAAGTGCTGGCGCTCAGGAAGCCCCACCCACAATTCCGGTTATTACACTGACACAGTCATCAGCAACGACTACTAAAGATTATACGGGTACACTTGAAGGAAAAGTAAATGTTGAAATCAGACCTCAGGTAGACGGTTATCTCGATAAAGTTTATGTTGATGAAGGTGCATTTGTGCAAGCAGGCGAGCTGCTATTTAAAATTAATGATCAGCCTTATACGCAACAATTCAATAATGCTGTTGCTGTTATGCATGCCGCAGAAGCCGCATTAAGCAACACGCAACTAGAGGTAGATAAAGTAATCCCACTGGTTAAAAGCAATGTAGTCTCTATTATACAACTTAAAACTGTACAGGCAGCTCATCATGTAGCAAAAGCGAACCTTGAACAGGCTAAAGCAGCAGTAGAATCTGCAAAGATCAATCTTGGATTTACAAAGATTAAAGCTCCTGTGAGTGGTTTCATTGGCAGAATCCCGCGCAGACTGGGCAGTCTGGTTGGTAAAACTGATCAGCAGCCTTTAACTACGCTTTCAGATGTACATGAAATCTACGCTTACTTCTCTATTGGTGAAAATGACTTTATCAATTTCAAAGCACAGTTTCCGGGTAAAACACTGACAGAAAAGATCAGACAGATCCCGCCAGTTTCTTTGCTCCTGGCAGATAATACGATTTACACTCACAAAGGCCGTATCAGCATGGTAGACGGTCAGTTTGATAAGAATACAGGATCAATTATGCTAAGAGCGACATTTCCCAATGCAGATGGCTTATTACGCGCAGGAAATACTGGCAAAATCAGAATTGATCAGCTCCACATAAACTCTTTACTGGTGCCTCAGGCTTCTACACTGGAACTTCAGAATAAAGTGTTTGTCTACAAACTTGCAGACAGCAATAAACTCAGCAGAGTAATGATTGATATCGATGGTAAAAGCGGCACAGACTATATCATTAAAGCTGGCTTAAAGCCTGGTGACAAGATTGTATCTGTTGGGCTTGATCGCTTACACGAGGGAATGGTCATTAATCCGGGCTCTTCATCAGCATCTGCAAAAGCCGGAAAATAATAATATTAACATTAGCCGGCAGTTGATCTGTCTGGCATCATCAGACAATGAATCATGTTTAAGAAATTCATAGAAAGACCCGTACTGGCTACGGTGATCTCCATTTTACTGTTAATACTTGGATTCTTAAGTATGACAAAACTCCCGGTCACTCAATTTCCTGAAATTGCACCACCAAGTGTATTCGTAACAGCAGTATATCCTGGTGCAAATGCAGAAACAGTGGCGCGTACCGTTGCACCGTCCTTAGAAGATGCAATTAATGGTGTAGAGAGTATGACTTATATTAAGTCAACTTCAAGTAATGATGGCTCACTCAGTCTCCAGGTTTACTTTAAACTTGGTACAGACCCTGATCAGGCGGCAGTAAACGTACAAAACAGAGTATCTCAAGCCATTAGCCAGTTACCCACAGAAGTAGTTCAGATTGGCGTAACTACGCAGAAACAGCAGAACAGTATGATTATGTTCATGTCTATTTATGATGACAGTAAGAAATATGATGCTGCATTCGTGGAAAATTACGCGAAGATCAATGTGATTCCTGTGCTGAAAAGAGTTACAGGAGTTGGTAACGTTACTGTATTCGGGAACAAAGATTATGCGATGCGTATCTGGTTAAACCCGGAACAAATGGCTTCTTATGGTTTAGCTCCGCAAGAAGTAATGGCAGCTATTCAGGATCAGAATGTGGAAGCGGCTCCGGGAAAATTCGGTGAAGGCAGTAAAGAAGCATTTGAATATGTACTTAAATATAAAGGTAAGTCTAATCAGCCTTTAGGCTTTGAAGAGATGATTATCCGTGCAAATGCCGATGGGTCGGTATTGCGTGTAAAAGACGTGGCAAAAGTTGAATTCGGCTCTTATACCTATAGTGGCGACACCTGGGTGAATGGTAATTTCGGCGCAGGTATGGCTATTTACCAAACCGCAGGATCCAATGCGAATAAGGTACAGGAAGAAATTAATGAAGCGATGCTGAAACTATCAAAAACTTTTCCTAAAGGCTTAAGATATGAAACCCCTTTGAGTACAAAAGTTCAGCTTGATCAATCCATTTCACAGGTAATACACACTTTGATAGAAGCTTTTATCTTGGTTTTCATCGTTGTATTCATTTTTCTTCAGGATTTCAGATCAACTCTGATCCCCGCTATTGCCGTGCCGGTAGCAATTATTGGAACATTCTTTTTTATGCAGTTATTCGGATTCTCGATTAACTTGTTAACGCTGTTCGCCCTGGTACTTGCCATTGGAATTGTAGTAGATGATGCGATCGTTGTAGTGGAGGCTGTCCATTCAAAAATGGAACATGAGCATCTTGCTGCAAAACCGGCTACGCTATCGGCTATGCATGAGATAACCGGAGCAGTAATCTCGATTACCCTGGTGATGGCAGCTGTATTTTTACCAGTAGGTTTCATGGAAGGACCGACGGGGGTATTCTACAGACAATTTGCCTTTACCCTGGCCATCGCTATTGTAATTTCAGCAGTGAATGCATTAACACTGAGCCCTGCATTGTGTGCGTTATTCTTAAAAAACAACCATACAGCTCCAGCTCAAAAGACAAAGTTTAGCGACCGGTTCTTTACCGCATTCAATACCGGATTTTCAGCAATGACAGATCGGTATATCAAAAGCGTTAAAGTATTGATTCGTTTCAAATGGGCAAGTTTCGGTGCATTCGCTTTATTAATGCTTTTAACTTTCTGGATGCTGCGTACCACACCTAAAGGCTTTATTCCTGATGAAGATGGCAGTTTCATCGTATTTTCATTAGCGATGCCAGCCGGATCTTCTTTAGACCGGACCGGAAAGGCATTGAAAAAAGCCGATAGCATCATTAAAACCATACCTGCCGCTGAAAGCATTACGAGTATTTCTGGTTTTGATATGTTAAGCTCAGCTAATAGTCCCTCATTTGGTGTCGGTTTCATTAAATTAAAAGATATCGATAAAAGAGGAGAGATTAAAAACATTAATGAGATCATCGGTGTGATGAATCAAAAGCTATCTGCTATTCTGGAAGGCAATATATATGTATTTACCATGCCAACTGTCCCTGGTTTTGGAAATGTGAGCGGATTGGAATTTGTTTTACAAGACCGTACAGGAGCCAGGCTGGATAAATTCAGTGAAATTGCCCGGGGATTCACTCAGGAGTTAATGAAACGCAAAGAAATAGAAGCCGCATTTACCACTTTCAGAACAGATTATCCGCAGCTGGAAATGGAAGTTGATGCCGTAAAAGCCAAGCAACTCGGTGTAAGTATAAAAGAACTGATGGGTGTGATGCAAGCTTACTACGGAAGTATCCAAACTTCAGACTTCAACCGTTTCGGCAAGTATTACAGAGTTGTTGTGCAGGCAAATGTAGCTTCAAGAGCCACACCAGAAGCTATGAATGGAATATTTGTTAAAAACAACAGTGGCCAGATGGTTCCTGTTAACACGCTAATTAAATTAAAAAGAGTTTACGGTCCCGAAACTGTAGCCCGTTACAATCTTTTTAATGCGATTAGTATTAACGCAATGGCCAAAACCGGATTTAGTACAGGCGATGCAATTAAAGCCACGGAAGAAGTGGCAGCTAAATATCTTCCTGAAGGTTATAGTTATGAATGGACTGGAATGTCCCTGGAAGAAAAGACATCTGGCGGACAGGCAGCGACCGTATTCGGTTTGTGTTTACTTTTCGTTTACTTCCTGCTGGCTGCTCAATACGAAAGCTATATTTTACCACTGGCAGTTATTCTTTCTGTTCCTGTAGGTATTCTGGGAGTATTGTTAGCTGTTAACATGGCCGGGCTGGAAAACAACATTTATGTGCAGGTAGCCATGATCATGCTGATCGGTTTACTCGCTAAAAATGCAATTCTGATTATTGAATATGCCGTACAAAGACGGAAAGCTGGAATGACCTTATTAGATTCAGCTCTTGAAGCATCCAAACTCAGGCTGCGTCCAATTATTATGACCTCTCTTGCATTTATTGTCGGTTTAATCCCTTTGATGCGCGCGGTTGGGCCATCGGCATTAGGTAACCGTTCTATTGGAACAGGTGCGGCAGGCGGAATGCTGCTGGGTGTCATTCTGGGTGTGTTTATTATCCCGGTACTTTACGTCGCTTTTCAGTATTTACATGAAAAAATAAGTGGTAAGCCTACCGCAATAGAAAGTTAACAGACCTTTAGAAATCCAAACATGAAACTAAATAAATATATATACCTTTTAGCTGTACCGCTTGCATTCGCGGCTTGCAAAACCGGGAAGAACTATAGCAGACCGCAAACTGCCCTGCCTGAACAATTCAATACCAGCACAGCAGCAGCTTCCGGAAAAAGTATAGCCACTATTGCCTATAAAGATTTCTTCACAGAGCCAACCTTGAAGCAATTAATAGACAGTGCAGTGCTGCGTAATTTTGATCTGGCTTTTGCTATTAAGAATATAGAAAGTGCAAGATTAAGCTTAAAACAGGCAAACGCAAGCCTGTTTCCTGATCTTACGCTGCAAGTTAACGCAGCGACTAACAGATCTTCAGATAACAGCATAAACGGGAAGAGTGCGGCGATGTTTGCCGGATCAAAACATATAGAAGATTACAATGTGAGTTTAGGCTTGTCTTGGGAAGCGGACATCTGGGGGAAAATCGGAAGACAAAAAGAGGCCGCGCTTGATACTTATCTGCAAACTGAGGCTGCCGCAAGGGCAGTTCAAACCCAGGTAGTGGCTAGTGTAGCACAGGGCTTTTTTAATCTGCTGATGCTGGATGCTCAACTGGAAATAGCACATCGCAATGTGATACTGAACGATAGTACTTTAATGGTTATCCGTTTACAGAAGGAGGCCGGACAAGTCAATAGTCTTGCGGTGCAGCAGGCCGAAGCACAACGCCTTTCTGCTGCATTGCTTGTGCCACAATTAGAACAGACGATTGCCATTCAGGAAAATGCGTTAAGGACACTGGCAGGTGCTTTACCTTCAAAAATTGAAAGAAAAGTGAGCCTGACAGCTTTTATTGTACCTGAACATTTTACGACTGGTATTCCGGCAGATATACTGGCAATCAGACCAGATGTTAAATCTGCGGAATTAGCTGTCATGGCTGCTAATGCAAGGGTTGGAGCAACTCAGGCAAATATGTACCCTTCTTTAAACATCACGGCAAGTGGCGGGATCAATGCCTTTAAGGCAAGTAACTGGTTTAATATTCCCGGTTCACTGTTTGGTACAGTAGCCGGGGGATTAACACAACCAATTTTTCAGCGCAAGCAATTAAAAACGCAATTTGAACTCGCCAGGGTAGAAAAAGACAAATCTGTTATAGGGTTTAAGAGGGCTGTAGTTAACGCGGTAACCGAGGTTACCGATGCACTTGTCAAATTAGAAAAGCTAAAAAAACAACGTGAACTTGAGGAATCAAGAGTACAAACTTTAAAGCAGGTGATTAAAAATGCAGATATGCTGTTCAAAAATGGAATGGCAAATTATCTGGAGATCATTACTGCCCAAAGTAACGTATTACAGAGTGAATTGAATCTCATGGACATCGAACGTCAGCAGCTCAGTGCAATGGTAGACCTTTACCGTTCGCTGGGCGGAGGATGGAATTAGTAGTGCAAAAGCCAGAATTGTTTTAGATATTTGCAGAATAAATATCGCTGAAATCCTATTTAACGATCTCCCGATCCTATTTACGCTCATTATCTAAAACAACAACATGGCAATGCCGGCAAAAAAAGAACATGCAAAGAATATCGCACTGATAATTTTAGGAACCCTTATTTTCGCTTCGGGTATCAACTACTTTGCTATTCCTAATCAACTGTCTGAAGGCGGAGTGATTGGTCTGACCATTGTTGCCTTTTACTATTTTCATTGGTCACCTGGTATTCTGAACCTGATTCTGAATGCTATACTGATGGCAATAGGCTATAAGCTACTTGACAAACGTACCATCGTTTATACCTTATTTGGTATATTTTTCTCCTCCCTGTTTTTATTTCTTACAGAGAATACGCATCCTCCTTTAACTTCCAATCCACTGCTTGCTGCAATATTTGCAGGTTTGTTTGTTGGCGGGGGTATAGGCCTGGTTTTCCTTTCGGGAGGCACAACTGGTGGCTCAGCTATTATTGCCAGACTATTTCAAAAGCTCTGGGGATGGAAACTGGGTACAGCAATGCTGATCGTTGATATTGTAGTTATCGGACTTTCCACTTTTATTATTGGCCCTGAAAAAACGATGTATACCCTTGTTGCAGTTTATATTGGTGCAAGAGTTGTAGATTTTATAGTTGAAGGATTTAACACTAAAAAAGCAGTAACTATCATCTCTGCTCAATCGGTGATGATTGCTGAGAAAATAACAATGGGCCTGGTTAGAGGAGCAACTGTATTACATGGCCATGGTGCTTACACAAAAGACCGCAAAGAGGTTATCTATGTGGTAATCAGCAAACCTGAACTTATAGAATTAAAAATGATGGTACATGAAACAGATCCTGATGCTTTTGTAGTGATTCATGATGTCCATGATGTTTTCGGTAAAGGATTTACTATTTAAAAAGAGCCTGCAAATTTACACTGCCCCAAAAAAGTCAGACACTAATTTACAGGCTCTTTTTTTTCTATTTTTTCTCCAAAAGCTGTTGTGCTGCTGTTACCCAATTTTGAGTTGGCGTGAGTATATAGTCCGGCCTGATCCCGACATTATCTATACCAAGCCCCATATCAACCCTTCTGCTGCGACTGGTGGCATAATGTAACGCATAGGGCATGCAGCTAAAAGAGATATCTCTCACATTCGCATAATCCAGTACACCAGCAGAATTTTCGCCCATTACGATGATCTTTTTACTCTGCTTTGCTGTCAAAAGAAATTGCTCAGTCGTTGACCCGCAGCCTTTATTAATCAAGACCACAATCTTTTTGGGAAAGACCTTGATGCTATCTAATACCAAATCATTATCTGCACCCAGATCAATAAACTGATCGCGGTGAAGTTGCATCGCCTTTATCTTTTCACGAATAAATACTTTCTGGTCTTCGGGAATATCGTTCATTTTTAACAGTCCCCGCCATCCTTCCTCGTTATCTTCTGAAGCCAGGATATCCGGTCCTATAGTTTTTATTTTATTCGTATACAAATAAGGGATCAGAGGTCTGTAGGAGAAATCTGCACCCCCGCCATTATTCCTCAAATCAAGAATCAGGTTAGGTGTTCTTTCCAGAATTGCCCGGTTTGCCTGAATTGCAGAATCAATACTTTTAGCATTTCTCTGATTGAAGGTCCCGATCTGGATATAAAATGTCTGGTCTGAAAGCGATTTACAAGAGATGTCGTTTGTCAGAATCTTTTCCGTTTTCACGCCCGCTGTACCTTCTCTCTGCCAATCGCCAAATGCATTTTGACTTAGCTTTAATAAAACAGATTCCGGTGTATAATATTTATCATATATGATTCCTTTTAAGCCGGTTTTCTGAGCTTTCAATTCCATCATTACAAAACCTGGTTTCCAGGATTTATTTTTAGATTCGAGAACTACACCTGCATAATCACGAAAGCCATTTTCACTTTTGATCAGCGCTACTTTATAAATAGAGTCTTTGCTCCAGTAAATACCCGCTGTTCCGCCCGATTTCTTTAAACTGTCTACCTCATGTTTGCTGACTTCCTGTTTTTCAACATCCGCTATTAACCTGTCCTGATCTGCATCATATTTCTCTTTAGAAAGCCTGTTACGTCCAACTTCAATATGTCCATCCTTAAAAAAACCAATCCATTCGTTAATCAAATTGACACAGTAAGCCGACGAGGTGATCTTTTTGGATCTCTCCAATACCTGCGTGGAATATTTTTGATAAGCTATCTTAGTTTTAGGATTTACCTTATCACTGAATCCCGCATAATTCTTTTCAATTTTATTTTTAACATATTGAAATTCTTCTGCACAATTACAACTCTGAGAGAAGCTGCGGGTTTGAAATAGAAACAAGAAAAGAAGAGAAACAAGAATTACTTTCATGTGGGCTAAACTGGTAATTGATCAAATATAATTATATCTATAAGATCAATGCAGCAATAAAGAAATGCAGCAGATTTTTTACAGGATTTCCAATGCTTATATATTTCAATATTGTCATATTAATAAATATATAGAGAAATGAGCATGACAATATATCAAATAAGCAAAATAATAACTGTATTTATTATTAAACAATATAATTATTAAAAACAATTATTTTACTGTTAAAAATAGTTAAATTTATTTTTAGTATCAAATGACTGATACACAACAATCTATCCAAACCTATGAAAAACCTAACCATTTTCAATCTGTTAAAGTCCAGAACGGCACTTTTCGTTTTAGCAGGAACAATGATTTTTGCCTCCTGCAAAAAAGAAGTTGAAGTTCAAAACCCTGGCTCACAGGATGTTTCAACAACAAAAGTCAACGCCGAAGTATGGCGCAAAGCTAATTTGACAAATTATGAGTCCTTTCCACTTCCGGGAAGTCCTGAATGCATTGAGTTTAATGGCTGTACCTGGGCCGGGCAATTTGCATTTCTTTCCGGAAAACAGACTTTAAGCTGGGTAAAAGCAAATAATATTATTTCTATTCATTCAAAAGATGCAGGCAAGTACAAGTTAAAAACATTTAGAATAAGACAGGGAAGTAAACAAATCGATGCCAAAGTTTATGATAATTGCTCTGATTCTGATTGTAATGGATGCTGTACCATTAACGCGAATGAAAATGGAATTGGCTTCCTGATAGATCTTGAGAAATATACAATGCAGCGTTTCGGATCCGGATCAGGCATCGTAGAATGGAGATGCCTTGATTGTTAATCCTGAACGGTCTGCAATCAATGCCTTTTGACTAATTATAAAAAGTTTTATGAAAAATAAAAGGGGAGTTTTCTGAAGAGAGGCTCCCCTTTGTGCTGTAAATATTTTAGATTTCTTATCTTCCGGCAATATATAGCTCAAATCCAATTCATGAAAAAATTAGTAATCGCCATCCTTGCTTTATCCTTTGTGGCATGCAAACAGGAAAATGACGACAAAGTTAAAGAAGTAGATAAAAATGGTTCAGTAGAAACTAAAGTTCATATCTCTCACCTGAATGATTCACTTGATGTAATGAAGACTGAAAATATATTCTGGGTAAAGCATAAGAATGTTAAAGAAGTTACAAGATTAGATACGATTCCCGCTCTTGGATTCTCAACTGAGCAGGGAGAAAATAGCGCAGGCCAGGATACTACTCTAAAAGTCAAAAAAAACTATCAGCTCTTTATTACAGTAAATTAATATGAAGAAATCAAAAGTTGTAAACCTGGTGCTGATTACCGCAGCTTTGGCTTCCTGTAGTAAACCTAAACCAGACTGGGACTCTAATGAAGTTTATATGCGGTCTGATACTACCGCAAATTATACACATACCCAGGGTATGTATCTCTCCCCATTTCTATGGTACTATGCATTCAGGCCTTATGGCATGTTTTATGGAGGCAGTTATCATCATTCCGGCTACTATTCCTCTTCGCTTTCTGAACGCTCTAACATTGGCAGATCGGGCATGAAAGGCGCAGCAATAAGAGGCGGATTTGGCGGTTCACATTCATTTTCAGTTTCTTCATAATGCAAAGACATACCATTACTCCCAGAAACAACTGGCAATCCTCAGTAGAAAAACTAGGCTTTGGTTTTCATACAGCGGATGTTCCTTATTGGAATGAAAATGCTTATTACGAGTTTTCACTCTCAGAAGTAAATAAAATTGAAACAGCTACAGCCGAACTTTGGGGCATGTGCCTGGAAGCAGTGCAGTATGTTATAGACCATAAGCTATACCATAGATTTGCTATCCCGGATCGGGCAGTAGCGGTTATAGAAAAAAGCTGGAATGATGATGTCCCTGCGATTTACGGCCGTTTTGATTTCGGTTTTGACGGCACAGACTTAAAATTATTCGAGTTTAATGCAGATACACCAACTTCATTATTTGAAGCTGGAATTGTACAATGGTTCTGGCTACAGGATTTCGCGTCTCATAAAGATCAATTCAACTCGGTACATGAACGCCTGATTGATTACTGGAAATATTTAAAGCCCTATCTGTATGAAGGGATTTTACATTTTACCTGCGTCAAGCAATCACTGGAAGACTTAACGACAGCAGAATATATGAGAGATTGCGCTATTCAGGCTGGTATACCAACTAAACTCATTTTTATAGATGACATTGGCTGGAATCAGGAAGAGTGTGAGTTTGTAGATTTAGAAGATCAGGAGATTAAAAACATTTTCAAGCTTTATCCATGGGAATGGATGGTAAATGAGCCATTCTTTGATCAGCTGCTCTTAAACCCGGAAGTATACTGGATTGAGCCGGCCTGGAAAATGATTCTTTCTAACAAGGCTATATTACCTGTTTTGTGGAAGCTGTACCCTAACTGTCCTTATGTCCTGGAATGCTATTTCGAGGAAGAAAATACGCTGAAGAATTATGTAAAAAAACCGATCTATTCCAGAGAAGGGGCAAATATCAGCATGGTTAAGGATGGACAGATCTTAGCGGAAACCAAAGGTATTTATGGAAAAGAGGGGTTCATCTGTCAGCAGATATTTAACATCCCAAGATTCGACAACAAGATCCCGATCATCGGATCATGGATTATTGGTCAGCAACCCTCGGGCATGGGAATACGGGAAGATGATAGTTTAATTACCGGAAACACGTCCTGTTTCATACCCCATCTGATTAATAATTAAACTTAGCTGCCAGCCCGTATTGACGAAATGCTCCAGGGATTTTCTCTTTGAAATATTTAACTTTGTATATGAGCTCAATAGAGGAAAACGGAATTACCGACCAATATCTGGACAATATACAAACTGAGCGTACCCAATTCAGAGTCGCGAATACTTGCACAGCCAACTGTAGCCTGACTTCTTATAACCGCCGTGATTTCTATAAAATCACGCTGGCACTATCAGGTAACAGCATGCTGTATTATGCTAATAAAGCTATAGAAATTAACCAGCCAGCCCTGGTATTTACCAATCCTATGATTCCTTATTCATGGGAAGGTAACCATGAAGCTACGGTAAGTCACTTTTGTGTTTTTACTAAAGAATTTCTCCGGGAAAACGGACGTATACAGAGTTTGGAAGACTCCAGTTTATTTAAGCCAGGAGGTGAACCTATTTATTTTTTGACGAGTCAGCAGGCTGATTATATTCATAGCATCTTCGACAGGATGAAAATGGAGCAGGAAAGCGATTATATACACAAGAATGATCTGATTCGTAATTACCTGAATCTTATTATACATGAGGCTATAAAGATGCAACCAGCCGTGGCTTATTTTACTCCTCAAAAGGCTTCATCACGCATTGCCAAACTATTTTTAGATCTTCTGGAGAAACAATTTCCTGTGGATTCCCAGCAGTATACATTACTGCTTAAAAAGGCCAGCGATTATGCAGATCTGCTGGCTGTACATGTCAATCATTTAAATGCAGCGGTAAGTGAGATAACGGGACATTCAACTACAACTCATATTAATAACCGAATACTAGCTGAGGCAAGATCCCTGCTTACTCATACCGACTGGAATGTCGCAGAAATAGCAAGGAGCCTGGGCTTTGATTATGCTTCGTACTTTAACAATTTTTTTAAAAAACATACTGGACTTACGCCAATGGCATTGCGCAAAACTCTTTGAAAAGTATAATTAATGCTTTGAATTTTGTAGTGATGATCCGGATTACAGGTTATACATTTGATTAATAAAAAAACATAAGATCTTAACCATGATACAAGCCAAAGGATATGCAGCACAAGATGCTCAAACAGACTTAGCTCCCTGGAATTTTGAACACAGGGAAGTAGGGCCGCATGACGTTCAAATTGAAATATCATATTGTGGCGTCTGCCACTCCGACCTTCACCAGATTAAGAACGATTGGTTTCCGGGTATATTCCCAATGGTACCGGGACATGAAATCGTAGGAAAGATTGTTAAAGTTGGTGAACATGTGAAAAAATTCAGTGCAGGACAACTTGCCGGCGTTGGCTGTATGGTCGATTCTTGCCAGGTTTGCGAAAACTGCAAGGACGGTCTGGAACAATACTGCCTGGAAGGAAGTACTCAGACTTATAATAACAATGACAGATCGGGTGTACCTACTTACGGAGGTTACTCCAATACGATTGTAGTGCGTGAAGAATTTGTTCTGCATATCTCAGAAAAATTAGATCTGGCGGCAACAGCACCATTGCTTTGTGCAGGTATTACGACTTACTCACCTTTACGTCACTGGAAAGTTGGTAAAGGTCATAAACTGGCTGTTTTAGGACTAGGCGGATTAGGCCATATGGGCGTTAAGTTCGGTGTAGCCTTCGGTGCAGAAGTAACGGTATTAAGCACTTCTCCTGCAAAAGAGGAAGCAGCAAAAGCATTAGGAGCTCATCACTTTGTGGTTACCTCAGATCCAGCTCAGCTTGAAGCTGTAAAAGGCTCATTTGATTTCATTCTGGATACGGTATCTGCTGTACACGATATGGATATGTATATTTCGTTACTACGCACAAATGGTACACATATTTGTGTAGGAGTTCCATCTGAAGCTTATGCAATTCAGCCATTCTCTTTATTAGGTGGTCGTAAAAGTGTTGCAGGTTCTGGTATTGGCGGTATAGCTGAAACTCAGGAAATGCTTGATTTCTGCGCAGCACATGATATTGTTTCTGATATTGAGGTGATTGACATCAAAGATGTTACCGCATCTTACGAAAGAATGTTAAAAGGCGATGTCCGCTACAGATTCGTTATCGATATGGCGACCTTGTAAGCGTAAGGTTATTAATTATTTTGTAATTCACAAAAGAAGCCGTCTCATAATTGACTTATGAAACGGCTTCTTCATGGTATACCAGAATATGCATTGATGAGGTTTATTTAATTTTAACAGCTATCTCGCCGTCATCCATGCCATCAATATTCTTTTCCGCAAACACTTGTGGGGAAGCTTTCTGGAGCGTTTTGAGAATATCCGATGTAGAGCCTCCATGATATAGTGTTATCGAAGATCCTGAAGCACTGTATTTCATCTTGGTGCTTTGGATACCCTTTGCCGTTTGCAGTTTTTCATTTAGACCTTTGAGGGTCGCAAAGTCAACGCCGCTGAGTTTTACAGTAGTTTTTGTTTCCGATGAAAGGCCATTCTTCTTTTTGCCAAAAAAACCCAGGATCTTGTCACTCGTGCTTTTTGTCCGGTCTGCTGTATGGCCGGCCCTATCGGCTCTGTCGCTTGCCCTGTCAATTTTGTCCAAAATAGCTTGTGCTCTGGTTACTGTTGCCCCGAATAATATCAGGCCTGCACAAATGATCATGATCTTTTTCATAGTTCATTGATTTTTTATAATGTATAATCTTATCTACACTTAATAGGTATAATCGTGTGTGAAATCGGCAGTTTTGGCAACTGTAACATCTTTTTCATCGTTTTTAACTTCGCCGTTTATTTCTGCTTTGTAACTAATTTTGTAGGGCGAATTTTCTGCGTTTAAACATTGCACTCCTACACTGATAGCACTTAATGGTTTAATAGTTTCTATCACATAAGTTCTTGTGTTACCGCTAAAGTCATTTAAACCCAGACTTACGGAGTTTTCGCTGTTTTTCACTGCTCCGTTTACTTTCCAAACAGTAGATTCTTTCGGATCATTGGTTAACCCTACCATTACGAAGGATATATAAGCCGATGCAGGAGCACCAGTTACTGTAACCGTAAATTTGGCGGTACGTCCATTGGATGGCGAGGGGTCACCGCTGTCTTTCTTGCTGCATGATGAAAAACTTGCAAATAAAACGGCGCAAACAATAACAGTAATTAAATTTTTAAAAATAGATTTTTTCATAATTATTTGATTCGATATATAAATAAGCAGCAGCAAAACTATTCGATGGTCTTCGGACTTGAAATCCCCTTATTGGTGGTTTTTTTTCTACTGGTTTTTAGGTATTTTGATGACAGCAACAATGACTTTAATCAGGTTTTGAATTTTTAGCTGCATATTTAAAACCGATGAAGTACACTTGTTGACCTGCATATTATAGAAATGAAAAAAATCAAGCTGATCGTGATTTGCACACTTTGGTTAGTTAAGGCCTATTCACAGCAACAGATACCGCTCAATGAAAAACGGCATCTGGACAGTTTGGAAAACGTTTTACATACAAATAACCCGGATAGTACAAAGGCTAACGCCAATTTCTCGCTGGTAGAATACTGGAAATTTAAGGATACGGTGAAAAGCAAAATGTATTTGCTGCGTGGTAAACAACTTGCCGAAAAGTATCCATATTACAAAGCATTGTCACTTTTTTATGAGGGGCAATATTATTTTAACTGGAACACGGTAAAGGCAGCTGTAGCCTTTAAAAAGGCAGAAGAGGCATTATCTGTATTTAATACACCGAAGGCATTTGACAAGCGTGGTGCGGCCTGGTTCAATTATGCCATAATGAACAGGGCAACTAAAGGATATGAATTTTTAACCCGGATCATACTTGAAAAAGCCCTGCCGAATGCCGAAAAAGGAGGTAATAAAGTAACGCTTGCACATTTTTACACCCAACTTTCTACGCTCCTGATGAATAATTACCAGTTCGCTAAGGCCGGAGCATACAATCAAAAGGCAATTAAACTGCTACAAAACGGAGACCCACATTCAACCAATCTTTTGTTTGCTTACCTGAGTGGCGTAAGCATATATTGTTACGACGGTAAAGCAGAAAAGGCAAAGCCCTTATTACAAAAAGCCAAGGCGATAATAGCTCCTTTTCCCGAGTCGGTAAATTATACGCTATATTATTACAACGAAGCATTATACTACTTAACTGTTAAGGGGTTTGAGCAGGCACTAATAAGTGCAGATAAGGGAACTGCTTTGGCTAAAAAATATAATCAGAAACAATTATACCAGCAGTTCTTCTTCACAAAATATGAAGTTTATGGACAGCAGAAAGCTTACGGCAAAGCCAGACAAATCTTACTGGACATCGTTAAGGACGGCACACTTACAGCAACCGCCAACGACAAGGCAACAATTTATGGAGAACTGGCTAAAACCAGTAAAAACCTGAATGATTACAAAGCGGCTTATTCCTGGATGAATAAGCATCAGTTACTTACAGATAGTATCCATAAAGATCAAACACAGGTCAAGATCAACGAACTGGAGACTAAATACCGCAGTGCACAAAACCAGCAAAAAATCACTGCCTTAGAGGCGCAGAATAAACAGGCCGCGTTAAAAGCAAAAAATGAACATTTGTATAATTGGCTACTGGGCATTGGCTGTTTATCACTGCTGATTACTCTTGGTCTGGTGATTATGAATACTAAAAATAACCGGAAGCTATCTGCCCAAAAGGAGATCAACTACCAACAGCAACTCCGTGACCTGGAGCAAAAACAGCAATTAAAAGTAACCAAGGCCATGCTGGATGGTGAAGAGCATGAACGGGAGCGCGTTGCCCGCGACCTGCATGATGGCCTGGGCGGAATGCTGGCCGGTGTAAAAATTGGTTTATCAGGCTGGTCCAATACCAACGTGGGTATAGCAGCTGACAAAAATCTTCACCGGATTATTGGCCAACTGGATAGCTCTGTTAGCGAGCTGAGGCGCATTGCCCGTAATCTATTGCCAGAAACATTATTGAAATTCGGCCTGGAAGTAGCGTTGAAAGACCTTTGTGAATTTTACATGCGTGATGGTCTGCATATAGACTTTCAGTCTTTAAGTATTGATAAAAATATCACTCTAAACATACAGCTCAACATCTACCGGATCGTACAGGAACTTATTTCCAATGCTATTAAACATGCCCGTGCGTCAAATATCATGCTTCAATGCAGTCAGAATGATCACGTTTTTTTTATCACTTTTGAAGATGACGGCTGCGGGTTTGACACAACTGTCCTGGCCGGTAAAAAAGGTATGGGATTAGATAATTTAAAAAACCGGATAACGTTTTTAAAGGGGAGTTTTGAAATACAATCGGTGATTAATGAAGGGACAACCGTTAACATAGAACTCAATACTGATGCCACCAACTAAGTTACTTACTGCCATAGTCGACGACCACCCTATCGTAATCGAAGGGTTAAAGACCTTACTTGAAAATGAGCCGAACATAAAATTGGTTGGCGGCTTTTGCAGCGGTGCAGCTATACTTTCTTACATCCGGACCAACGAAGTAAATCTTATTTTGCTCGATATAACGCTCCCCGATATTAATGGAATGGACCTATGTCAGATCATCAAAAAAGAATCGGTATCGACCGTCATACTTATTCTAAGCAATCACACTGAGCGAAGCATCATTATGCAAACTATTCAAAATGGAGCTAGCGGCTATTTGCTGAAGAACAGCGCTGTAGACGAATTACGGCATTGTATCGCAGAAGCCGTAAAAGGAAACATTTGTTACAGTAAAGAAGTGATGGAGATCATCAGCCGTCCAACTAAGAATGATTTGCAAGGCGTGCCACGACTTACCCGAAGAGAAAAAGAGATACTCATGCTAATTGCTGCAGGTAAAACCAGCCAGTTGATCGGCCAGGAGCTGTTTATAAGCCCGTTAACCATAGATACGCACCGTAAGAACCTGATTCAGAAATTCGGCGTAAAAAATGTTGCTGAGCTGATCATGGCCGCTATACAACAGCGAATACTTTAGAATAATTGGATGTTATTTCTATATATTACCTATCATTCCGTCGATTTCCATCCATTTTTATACTGGATATTCTAATGAACCGGCAAATTCCACCTATTGTTACTTTCCTTTATATTTGGCTAATATTTTAGCTGTTAGCGCATGTTGCATATCATAGGAATAATTATTTCCCTATTTCTTTCAGTCCTTCTTTTTACAAAAAAGGGTAAATCTACAGCAGATCTGGTGTTGGCTTTTTGGCTGTTTTTAATTTCATTTCACCTATTCACTTATTATTTACTAGTCACAGGAAAGTTTAGCGAAATTCCTTATTTATTGGGTATTGAAATTGCTTTTCCGTTTATTCACGGCCCTTTTTTGTATCTATATACTGCCTTATTAACTAAAAAAACCATTAAATTAAATTTTGTTTTTCATTTTATTCCAACAATTTCGGTATACGTTGTATTATCCAAATTTTTTCTTTTGTCTGTAGCTGAAAAAGTTATAGTTTATAAGAATCAGGGTGCTGGTTATACAACAATATTAAAAATCATCCATTTTGCGGTAATGCCTTCAGGAATTCTATATATAGTGCTTTCTTTATTTTTGTTAAAAGAGCATCGTAAGATCATTTCAAATCAACTTTCCTATTTGGAAAAAATCAATTTAAGTTGGTTAAGCAAGCCAATGATTGGTATGGGTGTAATCTGGTTGTCCGTTCTTTTTGGTACCGACATGACTACTTTTGCATGTGTCGATTTATTTATCCTATACATAGGATATTTTGGCGTAAAACAAGTGGGCATCTTTACAAATAAAATTGAGGATCAAATAAAACACAATGGTGAGATAACATTCCCAATTAAATATCAGAGATCAGCAATAGGGGAAGCGCTTTTGTCAGAGATACACCTTGAGCTTTTAAAGCTAATGGATCAAAAAAAACTTTTTAAAGATCCAGAGCTAAGTTTGAACGGAGTTGCTAAACAGCTGAACATTCATTCAAATAGCTTATCTCAAGTTATCAATACATTAGAGAACAAGAATTTTTACGATTATATCAACGAACTAAGAATTAATGAATTTAAAACAATTGTCATTTTTCCTGAAAATCAAAAGTTCACATTGCTGTCATTGGCTTATGAAGTTGGGTTCAACTCTAAAACTTCCTTCAACAGAAATTTCAAGAAGATTACAGGATTATCACCAACAGCTTATCTAAAAAACCAGAAAATCCAGCTGCAAGCCACAATTTAATCAACAAATAAGTACCACCTTACAAAGTGGAACTATTTAAATGTCAATACTACACACCTTTATAAATAAGGTGGGGCCGTTTTATAATTGCCCATTTGATTTTAAAACTGATGAATTGAAATGAAAAAAAAGATCTTTTGGATTATGCTTGCTATACTGTCTATTCTTATCGGATTATATCCGCTTAAGTATCTGTTAAATGAAGGGAAAATTGGTATATTAAATGGTAAACCAGCTTGGCTCTTGAACAGTGAAATTTGGAATATCTCCTTTTATACACATATTATTTTGGGCGGAGTGGCGTTACTTATTGGATGGATTCAGTTTAATGCAAAGCTCAGGCTCAATAAGCCCTATATTCATAAATTCATTGGCAAAACATATGTTGTCTCAGTTTTATTAAGTTCTTTTTCAGGCTTCTATATTGCACTATTTGCAGACGAAGGACTATGGGCATCGCTTGGCTTTAGTTGCCTGGCTGTAATTTGGTTTTATACTACATTGATGGCTTATTTGACAGTCAGGAATAAGCAGTTTTTAAGACATCAAAATATGATGATCTATAGCTATGCAGCCTGTTTTGCTGCTGTAACATTGAGAATATGGTTACCTATCTTAATTATGATTATTGGTAATTTTGGCATATCCTATATTATTGTGGCCTGGTTATCCTGGATTCCCAATCTGTTTGTTGCTTACTTGATCATAAAAAGATTAGCGCTAAAAAATAATAGTCTTGCTAAGTCTTAAATCATCTCAATTTGTATAGTACAATTTCCTTTTTCGAATAAGGAAATGATCACACAAAAAATAGGTTGTCTTATCTTTGTAACCAATTTTATTTAATTCTTATATAATCAGCTTTTTCACCCTCAGATTCAACAACTAAAGTATCCCCCTTAAAAGAATAATTGGAATCAAATTCTTCATTTGAGGTTGCTTTCCCTTTGTAAAAGATTTTATCCCTACTAAGTTTATAAGTCATTTTTGAAATAACCTGTTCGCTTCCTTCTCCGGTTTTTTGGAAAAACTCACCTTTTTGGGTGAACTGTAAATACATTTTCCCGATGTATTTACCCGTTTTAGGAAGTTTTATATCTCCAACCCAATTACCAATGATTTTCTTTTCCTGATCTTTAGTTGCAGAATTACAACTCAAAAAGATTAAAACGATTAATATGACTAGTTTTCCTTTCATAAATTTCAACTTTTTGATATGACTTAACATTCATTTCATTACTACAAGCAGGCTTATTTTATCAGCAATAAAAATATAAAAAAAACCATAAACACTTTTGGTTCTGAACCAAGCCATATTGTCAAGCTGATATTAACCGTTCGGTTCTTTTAATATAATCTTTTATCGGAAAACTTGAAATCCTGTATTTTCGGTAAGGGTCTGATTAAAACTATTTTTTTTCTTTTATTTAATATTTTTTTTGAATCTAACCTATCATCAGTTTCGGTTCTGAGCCCCGTAATTAAGTTAAATTCAGTTTCTGTAAATACTGTATATTCGTCAATATAACCTTTGGATGTATTATGAGTTATCTTTTTTACATTAATTAATTCAAAATTGCCATTGCGGTATTTGAAATCGTAAGTAATATTTCCTCCTTTAATTTCACTCCACATTGTTAAAATCCCTTTTTCAATAAAAAAATCTGGAATTTGGAATTCACTGTGTTTTCCATGTTTTTCAACAGGATATTGTGGTTCAATTATTTTAGTCGAAGATACAGCTAAAGTTAATTTTCCATTTGGCTTAGATAGAAAAATTTGCAATATTAATGGCCTTGTTTCATCTACTGTATCCATTTTCACCAGTATTTTATCCATTTTACCGTCATTATTTAAGTCGCCTTTTTCTTCTCTTACTTCATAAGTATAATTGTCTTTCTTTTTAATATTTTGAGCGGATAAATTCATTTGGACTGAAATCAAAATGCACACAAAGTATAGATAAAGGTTTTTCATAATTTTCAGTTTATTTGTTTTAGCTTTTTTTAACTGACGACTAACTCATGAATATAGGGACATTCATCGCTCCCGGACACAAAAAGTCGTTAAAATAAATGAATTAAGTTTAGCCTGATCTATCTCTTTTAAAGTCTGGACAGTTCAATTCTTTTTGATTATTTGCGTTTTGCTTTCAACAAATAATCCATCGAGGTCTAATATATTCTTGGGTTTGGTACATTATTAAAGTCAATACTTATACATAAGTATAAGCCCTTAAAGCAAAAAAGCCAGCAGTTATGTATAACTGCTGGCCAAATCCGTGGCCGCACGGATCCAAATTTCAAACTACTTTGTTGATATAATAAAAGGGCAAAAAGCAACTGGTCATTAATTTAGACTACTGCAATTAATTGCAGGCAGAATTTGAATCTGCACCTTTCCTGTAGGGAACGTCATACCGAAGTATTACCAATTTACGGCACCTTTATTAATTGATAAGGAGCAACAAGCGAACGCGGGACGGGGGAACCGCTTTTGGGACTCGAACCCACATCATAATTTGCATTACAATGCCCACCCCCTTCCAATGTGCGAAGTAACCCGTTTCTACGGCATCCTTATATTTTAAATTCTTGTAAAGTAATGGGAATACCTAACATCCCCATACTATTTTATAATTCTATTTTATTGATTGCATCCAAAGCTGTTTCTCCATTTTCTAAAGTCGCTAAAACCTCAAAAACCTTATCGCTCCAGCCTGCTATCAGATATACATCATTGCGCAATACCTGTAGTGGCATTTGTCCGTAACCTTTCAGATCAAACAGGTAGAGCTTTGCTTCTGGTGAAACTTCTGCTTTATAACGCAACCATAAGGCATTTATATGATCACCAATGGTAGAAGATGAGTTATTGTTATATAACTGGCAGTCGGTAAACATCATCACCTTATCAATTTTAGCCTTCCGTGATAACAAATCTTTGATCACCAGATAGCCGTTCGTTGCATAACCGACTTCACCCTCTCTGCGATATAATTCCATTACATTGCCCAGTATGTTATTGCGAGGCACCGTTATGGTTTTCCAGGTATCGCCAAACATACCCACTTCTACATTTTTACACCTCGACTGCAAAAGCATCGCAAGCATTAAACCGATATCATAGAGCAAAACTTTCGATTTTGCAGAAACCGGAGTTTGCATTGATCCTGATACATCACACGCCAGCAATACGCTGGTTGAATGATCAAACCCTTTGATATTAGCGGCACTTGCCTTTATGGCTTTCTCTAAAGCATCCGGCAGCACATCAGCGTACCTGTTATTACCAAATAACAACGCATTCACCTTTTTCGCAAGGACTTTGAAGCGTGCTTCAGTTTCCGGCACCACTAATTCTCGATATGCTGCCAGATAACGAAAAGGGAACTGTTTAGCCTTAGCTACTTCATTCGCGTCGGATAAACGTGCACATACCTTTTGGAAATGTGCATAGCCTACGCCAGCTTCTTTTATATTTCGCAGGTTACGTAATAAAGCCATATAACCCAGTTTTCCACTGTCTATCAGCTCTTCCCACTTGGCACAAAATGCCCTCGTTCTTGCTTCATCGCTATCATAGTTCAACTGTCCCAGGGCTGAAAGCTCAGTTTCCCAGGTATATGGTGTTTGTAAAGTCCCGTTTACTATTTTATTGAACAACTCCTGCTGCGCATTGTCCACTGCCTTTGGATGAACCAAAAATAAAGCATCACGTAACCTGACATTACTATCACGGTTGTACTTGGCAAACTGATATTCATCAAAACGGTTAAATGTTCCTGCTAAACCTTTTTGTATTTGCTTTGATAAGCGATTTAGCTTTTTAGTACCAGTACGCTCATTTAATAACTCATAACAGGCCAGCAGTTCTGTGATTTCGTCTGCCCGTTTCACTACCCCTTCCGTAACCCGGGCGACTAAATCATCGCCCGAGTGCACCTTTGCCAATTCGGTTACCAAAACTAAAGGCACCGAACGCATATTCATTTTAGTGCGGGAGTAAACGGCCAGTTTACCCACAAATATTGGATTGCACTTAGTTATTAATTTTTGCAGGCGGGTTAAGCGCGCCTCGTTCTTTTCGTAAAAGGAATCATTTAAGCTCCACGTAACAACGGTAGTGTACAATTCCATTTCTGCGCTGACCTTAAATGCAATTGCGCCTTCCTTGTTTAGGACCTGGTCTTTTGTTTTGCTTAAACTGTTAAATTTCATTGTAAACCTCCTTCTTTCTCATTGTTAGTACAAAGAAACATCTGTCCTGCGCAGTGTATTTGCGCAGCTGTAAATATTTCAAATTTATTTTTACTGCCTAGTCTTCAGGCTTCTCTCTAGCGTCCGCCATTCTCACAATTCTAGGTTCGAATTTAGCCAGAACCTCTACCAAATCATTTTGTGCTGCCATAACAGTATGTATATCTTTATATGCCATTGGAGCCTCATCCATATCACTCCCCATAAGTGTAATACGCTTTTCAACCAGATTTGATGCGATCACTGCTTTGTCCAGCGTTTTAAAAGCAGCACTTCGGCTCATCAATCTTCCCGCACCATGGCTTGCTGAGTTAATACTGGTTATATTTCCTTTTCCACGCACCAGGAATCCCGGTGTACTCATAGATCCGGGAATAATTCCCAGCACCCCCTCGCCAGCTGGTGTTGCTCCTTTTCTGTGTACCATTACATCTGTACCATCGGCAAGTTTTTCTTTCCATGCAAAATTGTGGTGATTCTCTATCCGGGCAATCGGGTTAACTCCTAAAGAACGGGCTATTTTATTATGTATCTCGTGGTGATTAGCACTTGCATATTCACCAGCAAGGTTCATCGCTATCCAATACTCCTGTCCCTCATCTTTATCCAGATCAAGCCAGGCCAGATGTTTCGCTTCGGCAGGCAACTTGGTTTTCGTCATGGCAATCTTGCTATAATGATCAGCCACAGCTCCACCAAATCCACGGGAGCCTGAATGCGACAGCAATGCCAGATACTTTCCGGCAGGAATACCACCTAGAGCACCGTCGGCAATAGTCAGTTCTCCCCATTCCACAAAGTGGTTACCCGTCCCGCTTGTTCCCAGCTGTGCGTAGGCTTTATTCTTTAGAGAACGTATTACTTTAGTTTCGTTCCAGGTCTTACTATCAAACAATGAACTATCAAAGTATGACTTTGTCGTACACCCCATACCGAAATAAGTGTTATCAACCAAAATATTTTTCAGCTTGTCAGTTTGGGTATCTACTGCTTCTGCAGGAAGGTCAAAAATACTTAAACACATACGGCATGCAATGTCGACCCCAACTGCGAATGGAATAATTGTATTTGCAGTAGTCGCCAATACCCCGCCAATTGGCAACCCATAACCTTGATGGGCATCAGGCATAAGAGCTCCCGCAACAGCGATAGGTAATTGTACCGCAGTTCTCATCTGTGCAAGAGCGCCAACCTCTATGTGTTCTAATCCCCATACCGGGAAATCAGCTATTTCTGCCTTCAGTTTAAAGTTACAGCGTTCTTGTTTTATAAATTTTCCGTCCTTACGCATAGCGATAATACTTTCGGCAAGGTTGTTAAACTTCCCGCCCTTTCTTAAGGCATAAGGCATCGGATCGTCAATCAATGCTTCCAGATTAGCCAATATCTCAGGCTTAGCCATTACGCTATGTTTCAGCAACCCATTAGCCACGCGGCTAAAACTTACCAATATTTCCACATCGTTGATTCCTAATGACTTCAATTCGTTATTACTAATCTTTTCTTTTTCCATGACCGTCTTATCATTTAATAAGACAAAGAAATACAGAGTCTGCGCAGTCTATTTGCGCAGTAAAAAATAATTCATAAATTCATCAAAATAATTTTCTTTCGATGCCAGTAAACCGTAATGCCCTCATCCGCTACCGTACGCTTGATCAGTGTCTGCAGAACAGATTTAAGAAATGGACACTTGAAGATCTGATTGAAGCCTGTAGTAATTCATTATATGAATACCAGGGAATTAATACTGGGGTTAGCCGAAGAACCATACAGGCTGACCTGGAAATGATGCGCAGCAATAAGCTGGGTTATGAAGCGCCTATCGTGGTGGTTGACAAGAAGTATTATACCTATAGCGATAAAGACTACAGCATAACCAATAGCCCACTAAATCATCAGGACATGCAGGTATTGACCGAAGTATCGGATTTATTAAAGCAATTTAAGGGTCTCAGCCACTTTACTGATCTCAATGAAATGGTGAGTAAACTGGAAGACAAGATTCATTCTCAGAAGACGCACAGCACGCCTGTAGTAGATTTTGAAAAGAATAATAACCTCAAGGGTTTGGAATGGATTGAGGTAATACGCAAAGCCATAGTTGCGAAGAAAACGATATGTATCACCTATCGATCTTTCAAAGCAAGACAGGCAAGTACATTTTGCTTTAGCGGATATCTGCTCAAAGAATACCGTAACAGGTGGTTTATATTAGGAATGCGGCACGAGCGAAACCCCAAGATCATGAACCTCGCTTTGGATAGGATAGAGACGATCGAAGAACACGAAGAGGAATACCGAGAAAACAAAACCCTTGACCTAGCTACTTATTATAATAATTGTATAGGCGTAACTAAATCGCCCGAACAGCGTGATTCTGAGGTTATATTTTGGGTGGAGGATGATAATGCTCCTTATGTAATAACTAAGCCACTGCACCATACACAAAAGTTGCTAAGAGCAGATGCTGATGGAAAAATATTTAGTATTAGAGTGATATTGAACTTTGAATTGGAGAGAGAGCTATTGGGTTTTGGTGCTAAAATACGGGTATTAGCACCGAGGATTTTGGTTAAACAGATTAAAACACAGCTGAACAAGACCCTGGGAAGGTATGAGATAATAGAAGACGAGAACCAGGAATTTTAGATGGCTAACAAATTCAGTATATCTTTTCATTTAGAATTACAACCTTAACTTTAAGAATAGATAAAATAACATCCATTATCAGGCAAATGAGTTAAATCAGTAAATAACCAATTGCAAAGCCATAAGAAATTAAAACTAAAAAGCTCAGTAGTTTTGGGTACTACCGAGCTTTTGTGGTCCCGACGAGAATCGAACTCATATCTAAAGTTTAGGAAACTTCTATTCTATCCGTTGAACTACGGGACCTGTACTACCTGATTACGCTTCCACTCGCATGGTTTTGTAAAGGAGACACAAAAGTAAGTTTTCCATCTGAATTTTCAGACATTAAAATCATTCCCTGAGATAAAATACCCTTAATCTCTCTCGGAGCAAGATTGATCAGTAAGCTAACCTGCTGACCAACTACCTCTTCCGGAGTAAAATACTCCGCAATACCTGAAACTACTGTACGCTGATCCAGGCCAGTATCTAAAGTAAGTTTTAACAATTTCTTGGTCTTCTCTACCTTTTCAGCAGCAATTATTGTTGCTACACGGATATCCATCGCACTAAACTGTTCGAAATCTATATTTTCTTTAGCAGGAGCTACCACAACATTAGCAGCTATATTATCGACCTTACTCTGGTTTAACTTATCAATCTGAGCCTGAACGTCAGTATCCTCAACCTTTTCAAACAATAAAGCTGTTTCATTGAGCTGATGATCCGGCTGTAATAAATCTATTTTACCCGCATCTCCCCATAAATGTGTCTCATGGTTCAGCATTCCTCTTAACTTATCTGCCGTAAATGGTAAAAATGGTTCTATTAAAATCTCCAGCGTAGCAACAATCTGCAAACTGATATTTAAAATAGTTCTTACTCTGTCTTCATCGGTTTTAATAACCTTCCATGGCTCAGTTTCAGCCAGGTATTTATTTCCTAAACGCGCCACGTTCATCACCTCAGTCAAAGCCTCTCTGAACCTGTAACTTTCAATAGAAGCACTGATTTTTGAAGGATAGGATGCCAGCTCATCAATCACCTGCTGATCTTGCTCATTTAACGTCATTAGCGCAGGTACCTTGCCCTCAAAATACTTATGAGTCAATACAACCACCCTGTTAATGAAGTTACCTAATACAGCAACTAATTCGTTATTATTTCTTGCCTGGAAGTCTTTCCAGGTAAAATCATTATCCTTGGTTTCAGGGGCAGTTGCGGTCAGAACATAACGCAATACATCCTGCTTATCCTTAAATTCAACAAGATACTCATTCAACCATACCGCCCAATTTTTAGAAGTAGAGATTTTCTGTCCTTCTAAATTCAGGAATTCATTTGCAGGAACATTGTCAGCAAGGATATAATCTCCATGCGCCATTAACATCGCCGGAAAAATAATACAATGGAATACAATATTATCTTTTCCGATGAAATGTACGAGTTTGGTCGAATCGTCTTTCCAGTAATCTTCCCAATTTCCCTCCACTATATTATCCTTGTTCAGATAATATTCATCAGCCTTTGGGTTTCTGCCTTCCGCACCAGCATAACGGAACAATTCTTTTGTTGCTGAGATATAACCAATCGGAGCATCAAACCAAACATATAAAACTTTGCCTTCAGCATCTTTTACAGGAACCTTTACACCCCAGTCCAGATCTCTGGTCATCGCCCTTGGCTGTAAGCCCGCATTTAACCAGCTTTGACACTGACCAGCAACATTTGGTTTCCATTCCTTGTGGCTTTCAATATAAGTCCTTAAATGGTCTTCGTATTTCTCTAACGGTAAAAACCAGTTTTTTGTCTCTCTGCGAACCGGAGGCTCACCAGACAAGGTTGATTTAGGATTAATCAGATCAGTTGCGTTCAGCGTACTTCCGCAATTTTCACACTGATCACCATAAGCATTTTCATTTCCGCATTTCGGACAAGTTCCGGTGATATAACGGTCAGCCAGGAAACTCTGTGCTTTCTCGTCATAATACTGCTCGGTTACTTCTTCGGTAAAAATACCTTTATCGTAAAGAGTTTTAAAGAAATCAGATGCCGTTTCATGGTGCATCTCAGAGGAAGTCCGGTGATAGATATCAAATGACACACCGAACTCTTTAAAAGAATCCCCTATGATTTTATGATACTTATCAACTACAACTTGTGGAGTAACGCCTTCTTTTTTAGCCTTTAATGTAATGGGTACACCATTTTCATCAGAGCCGCAAATAAATTTAACGTCTTTTTTATTAGAACGAAGGTAGCGCACATAAGTATCAGCAGGCAAATAAACACCAGCTAAATGCCCAATATGTACCGGACCATTCGTATAAGGCAACGCCGCCGTAACGGTATATCTTTTTATTTTACTGTTATCCAAAACTATTTTTATTATTTGCTCAAAGATAAGAGTTTTACGGCTGATTAAATAACCACCAGCCCTAAAAAGACAGACGAAAGCGAACTCGTTTTAAAGCCTTATAACAACCTGCTGACTAAAGGCTGTTATAGTATACAATGAGCTTAATCAGATCAGCATCATTCTTCAGGTTCAATTTATTTGAAGCAATAAAGGCGTTGAGTTCTGCTTCCTTTCCCGGCAATTCCCTGAGTACTGATTTTTTATCTTTTGAAATAAAAACAATATTTCCTGCCTGATTAACCAGATAATAATTAGTCGTACCTACCACCGTTTTATCCACAGTAGCGGAATTATATTCTCTTGATGTATTAATCGTTTTAATAGTTTTTTTCAGGAGTTTTGATTTCCCATCAACCATAACCTCATAAAAACTCTTTGCCGAATTAGATTTAACCGCAGGAAATCCGCTTCTGAATACAGTACTATCTGCTATTTCTCCATAAGGAGCCAGCTTGAATTCCTTTACATGATCAACAGCCAAAGCTGTTCCATCTTTTCCTTTAAAAATTACATCGTCATTAATCTGATCATATTTCAGGCTGACCCCTTCATATGTTTTGGCATCAGACATGATAACTTTACCAGTTATCCATTCAGGATTTAGATATGGGGAACCGGAAACATTTTCATATACACTGGTCAATAATGGCCGTCCATTCACATCCTGCATATACATTCCCTGCCCCATAGACTTGAAAGCAGTCAAAAACACGATTACAAAACATAAAGAGATAATCTTTTTCATATTTTTTGATTTATAAGTTAAAGATAAGAAAGGCGTGTATAAAACGGGCCGGTTCCCCCGAAGAAAACCAGCCCGTTTTTTATTTACCGAAAAAAATAGAACCCTTAATTATAACCAGGATTCTGAGTAATGTTCGGATTATTGTTAGTTTCTGTTTGAGGGATTGGACCAATCCTTCTGAAATCAGCATAAGGAATGTTCAAAGCAGCCGTAGGATATACGCTTGACCTTGTAATTGCTCTTTTTAAACGATTCAATGTATGTAACCTGTCACCTTCAAAAGCAAGTTCTTTTCTGCGTTCTACCAGGATATCTTCCAATAATTTTGATCCGGCAGATGCATAAACCAGACCCGGATCGCGTTGCGCAACCAGTGTATTCAGATAGGTTAAAGCTAAAGGCTCATTGTTATTTCCTTTTGCTGCCTCTGCTGCAATTAAATAAACATCAGATACTCTGATCACTTTTTTATCATCTCTGTCATCAGTTACAGATTTAAATTTCGTAACGATATAAGCAGGATTTTCAGCATTAGTTCTTGCTCCGGCTTTAATCAGAGATTTTCTCACATCAGTTGCACTGTATAAATTATATAGCTCAGGAGTACATAATAAATCACCGTACCCATCCTGACTGTACATATAAGCAAGCTCATCAGTAGCCAGGTTTAATACATTATCTGAAACAACTTCAAACAACGTCTCATTTTTTGTTGCTGTCTGAGGTGCTGTTGCTGCCCAGTAATTAACTACATTACCCGAAGCTAAAAGATTAAATCCACTGTTTTTAATCACATCCTCAGCGTAAGTCAAAGCCGTTGGATAATCTCCTTTAAATAATGCCACCTTAGCTTCCAGGCCTCGTGCTGCATATTTTGAAAGGTAACCACTACCTCTGTAAGCAACAGCCATGGTGTATGCTTTATCCAGATCCGCAATGATCTGTGTATAAACTTCACCTACAGTATTACGTTTTGGCTTTAATGTATAGTCAAATGTCAATACAAGCGGAACTCCTTCACTGGCAGGGCTATCTGTATAAGGCCTTGCAAAAAACTGTGCAAGTTCAAAATAGCATAATGCTCTTACTGCATAAGCTTCACCTTTATACTGATCTGTAACTACACTTTTTGCTAAAGGAGAATTAATAATATTATTTGCCTTTAAAATTGTAGTGTACAGATTTGCCCAGATATCGCGATATTCTACGGCAGCCTGTGTCCAGGTATATGCTCCAAAAGTTAAATATCTACCTGAATTTCTTGCAGATACAAATACGTTGTCTGCTGCCAGATCTCCTATTACAGGTATGTTCCTGGCAAAACCATTTGTAGTCGTAGATGCAACAGATGCACCGCCAAAAGCAACAAGAGCTGACCTAAGCGATGAATAAGTACCATTTAAAGCTGCAAGCATGTCCTTTTCATTAGTAATTGCATCTGAAACATTCAGACTGGTATATGGCTTCTGATCCAGAAAGCTCTTCTTGCAGGAATTTAATGTCCCCAGCACGATAAATCCAGCCAGTATAATTGAATTTCTTATATATCTTTTCATTTTTTTTATCCTTTAAATTAGAAACCTACGTTTACTCCAAAAGCAATTGTTTTTGGCATATAAACTGTAAAATTTGTTGAACTGGTTGCAAAAGACTCTGGATCATAAGGCAGATTTTTGTCTCTTACCCATGTATACAAGTTTGATGCTCTGGCATAAACTTTAACACTTGAAACTTTAAGAGAAGCTAACGCTTTTTTAGGTAAATCATAGCCTACAGTAACATCTCTTAATCTAATATAATCACCTTTATATAAGAACCTTGTAGATGTTGCATTAGAACTGTTAGAGTTATTATAAACGTATTTTGGAACGTTAGTAACATCTCCTGCCTTCTGCCATCTATCCATTTGTGCAGCAACTCTGTTAAATGTAGCATTCGCGCCATCCGACTGTGTATAATTAGCCCAGGCATCTCTAATGTAATTACCATAGCTAAAATA
This sequence comes from Pedobacter sp. WC2423, assembly GCF_040822065.1. Classification (NCBI taxonomy): domain Bacteria; kingdom Pseudomonadati; phylum Bacteroidota; class Sphingobacteriia; order Sphingobacteriales; family Sphingobacteriaceae; genus Pedobacter; species Pedobacter sp. WC2423. The sequence goes on along the minus strand of NZ_CP162005.1, from coordinate 4,131,875 downwards.
CAACATTGCTTCTAAACTAAATCCTTTATATTTAAATGCGTTGGTTAAACTTCCAAATCCTTTAGGATCTGCTTGTTTTCCAGTATTTACCTGCTGAGCAGAACCATAGTTACTTGTTGTTGCTGTTTTACTAGCATCTGTATACCATAATGGGTTACCATTTGCCGGATCTACGCCCGCCCATTCTCTCATGAACCACGTAGTTACATTAGAACCGATATCCCTCACTGTTACTCCGGAAATTGCTCTTGTTTGACCATTAGACAATTCCAATAAAACGTTTTTATTGAAAGCGATATTGAATGATACATCCCATCTGAAATCACCCGCAATAACTGGTGCTCCGGAAACAGCAAGCTCTACTCCTCTGTTTCTCATTGATCCAACGTTATTACTGAAAGACGCAAATCCCGATGTCAGAGACAAAGGATCATCCAATAATAATTTTTCAGATTTTCTTGAATAATAGTCTACGTTAAATGCTAGTCTGTTTTTGAAAAAGGCAAGATCAATACCAATATCAAATGGCTTGTTTACTTCCCATGTCAAATTCTGGTTTCCTACCTGAGATGGAGCACTTCCACCAAGACCGCTATAATTATAACTACCTCCAAATGCATATAATGCTCTCCAGTCATAGTTACCAATTCCAGCATTTCCATTTACACCATAAGATGTTCTGATTTTAAACTGGTCTATCCATTTGTATTGTTTAATAAAGTCTTCCTGATCTATATTCCAGCTTCCACCTACAGACCAGAAATTACCATATGCATTGTTAGCGCTGAATCTTGAAGAACCGTCTCTTCTAAAACTTGCTTGTAAAACGTATTTATTTTTATAAGAGATATCTCCTATAGCCAGCATAGAGGCAAAAGTATAATCTTCATTAGAGCCGTTAGCTGTGTTTAAAACTGAGCCCGCTGAAGGAACGTTAAGATCAACGTTAGCTGGTAAACCTGTAGTTATTGCGGTAAGTGTATAACGACTTGATTTTTGAGCTTCATAACCAGCTCTTACGTTTGCGACTAAAGAATGATCAGCCAGCATTGTTGCTGAGTAATTCAATAAGTTAGTTGATACCCAGTTAAAATACCTGGTATAATATCTTGCTGAATTACCTCCTGTATTTCTACCGTCGCCATAAGTTGGATTCCAATAAGAATCCTCTTCCAGCGCATTGTAATCTATACCAATCTTTGAAGTAAATTTCAGATTTGGAAGAATTTTATAAGCAAGATCTGCTCCACCAATTCCTTTAAGAGCACTATATGAGTTTTTATCCAGTTCAATAACTGTCAGTGGATTAAATATTGCACCAGGAGTAAAGTCTGTTGGCGAGTTATTAATACTTCCATCAGCATTACGCGGATTTTGATAAGGATTAAGGAAATAAGCTGCCAGTACAGGATTTCTGAAAGCACCACCTGCTGAAGGGCCACTCTGGCCCGAATTAGATACATTTAAATTAATACCAAAAGATAATCTATCATTGTATTTATGTCTGACATTCACAGCACCTGAGTAACGGTTAAACTCAGAACCTATCACCGTACCTTCCTGCTTGAAATAACCACCTGATATATTAAATTGAGTTTGTTCAGTTCCACCATTTGCAGCAACATTATATTGTTGTTGTCTACCTGTTTGAGTTACTACGCCAAGCCAATCTGTATCAACACCCTGTCTTGCGGCCCCAACAATCGTGTTATCATAATAATTATAAGCTGCATCAAGATTAGGAATAGGAGTTGAACTTACTTTTCCTGCATTAACCAATCCTTCTGCTGTCAGCTCTCTTAACTGAGCAGCATTAAGTGGCTTGTTTACTCCACTCAGGAATGCAGATTTTGCAATTCCATATTCTGCATCAACTCTGATTCTGGTTTTACCAGCTTTACCTGTTTTTGTGGTAATTAAAACTACACCATTAGCCGCTCTTGATCCATAAATTGATGCAGCTGATGCATCTTTCAATACAGTCAGGCTTTCAATATCATTTGGATTAAGTCCGGCAAGTGTATTACTTGTTGTTGCATTACGTGAAATATCACCAGCATTGATAGGGACCCCATCAACAACGTACAATGGCTGATTACTTGCATTTACAGAACTTGTACCACGAATACGAACGTCCTGGCTTGATCCTGGCTGCCCGTTTCCTGAAACTGACATTACGCCTGCAACACGTCCTTGCAGCGCTTTATCAATAGAAACCAGTGGTGTTGCTTCAAGATCTTTGGCTCTTACTACTCCAATAGATCCTGTCTGCGTTCTTTTTGTCTGCTCACTACCATAAGCACCAGTAATAACGACATCTTGTAAAGATTGAATATCACTTTCTAAAGTAATATTAAGGACATCTGAGTTTGCGTTCCTGGTATGAGAAATATACCCCAACGATGAAAATACCAATTCAACTGACCCTTTAGGCACACTTATTGAATATTTACCAGCTGCACCAGTTAGTGAGCCGGTTTTAGTCCCCCTTACCCTTACACTTACGCCGGGTATTGGCAGGCCATCTTCTTTTCCGGTAACAGTACCAGTAATAGTTCGCTGCTGAGCCATTGCAGAAATTGCAAATAGCATCATTACGAACAAACTTTGTAGAAGTTTTTTCATAAAATCTTTGGTTTTTAGTTTAGTTAATTAACCCAATATAGCCGATTAACAGGCAGAAAAGCGGTGAAAATAAACCAAAACAATAATTATGACGCTATAATGACTAAAACGTTAAATCGCAGCACAATAAACTATTAAGCTTGAATAATCATCTTAAAAGGAAACATAGTTGCACTAAACAACATTTAAGTTGATCAATAAAACACTAAAACACTTAATAGATGACAATAAATAATTAATTGTCACGTTTACGGCATTATTTCATGAATAGTATATTTTTATCCGGAATTCAGAAGAAAACATTACAACCAATTGGTATTTATAAAAACCGGTTAATAAGCATAAAAACAAGTTTTGTATTTAAATTATCGCATTTAAAATAATTTATTCAACAAATGCTATGTTAGAAGAAGAAGAATAACCAAAAAAGAAAATACACATATAGCTGTAAATAAGTAGTTACAGTTGTAATTCGCTAATTTTAGCAGCTTAATTACCCAATAATCATGAACACAAAATATCAGGCAAATTGTTTGCTTGCATTACCGTAATTCAAGACTATTTATATTCTTTTGTAAGCGTTTAACAATTCTCTATGAACACTCAACCCTCGTATTTAAAAAAGGGAGACAAGATTGCGATCGTCTGTCCTGCAAATAAATTGAAAAAATCTATTGCCTCTGCAATAGCGCAGTTAGAAGACTGGGGGCTCCAGGTGATCCAGGGAAATAGTATACATGCAGACTATTTTCAATTTGCAGGAGACGATGAATTAAGAGCAGCCGATCTGCAAACATTTCTGGATGATACGGATATAAAAGCAATTCTTGCTGCCAGAGGTGGATATGGGGGTATCCGGATTATTGATCAGTTAGATTTTACCGGATTCAACAAAAGCCCGAAATGGATTGCTGGTTTCAGTGATACAACCGCTTTGCTTTCTCATATTCAGGCCGCATTTCATATTCAAAGCATACACGGACAGATGCCCGCTTCGTTTGAAGCAGGAACACCTTTATCTTTAGAAACACTGAGAAAAGCCCTCTTTGGGGAAGAACTCTATTACACCTATAAAAGTACAACCACAAATCGTCCGGGCCAGGCAGAAGGAGTTTTAATTGGCGGGAACCTGTCGCTCCTGGTCGCAATGCAGGGTTCAGTTTCAGAAATGGACTACGCCGACAAGATTTTGTTTCTGGAAGATGTCGGAGAACATGAATATACCATAGACAGGATGATGCGCATGCTGAAACGCGGAGGAAAATTAGCCCGTTTAAAAGGATTAATTATTGGGGCCTTTAATGAGATCGAACCCCAGGAGATCCCTTTCGGACAGTCCCCGGAAGAGCTCATTATGGATATAGTCCGGGAATACGATTATCCGGTCTGTTTTAACTTTCCTGTCGGCCATATTGCAGACAATAATGCATTGATTGTTGGAAGAACCGCCATAATGAATGCAGACAATAATGAAGTAACATTAGCTTATCTGTAACTATCACTAAAAATTATCTTATAAAAAAAGCGGCTACCTAAATGATAGCCGCTTTTTATAAGATAATTTTGTTGTTTAATTTTTCTTACCCCACCAAACTGGAACGTTCAGCGCTATAATACCCGGGAAGTTTAAGTTACTAACCGATTCACTATTAGGATAAAGCATTCTTCTCGGCCCTACAGTAGTTGATGCCGGTGCCGCTTTTGAAATAATAAGGAAGTCAGGATAACCTGTTCTGCGGTATTCACTCCAGGCCTCAAAGCCCTGGAATCCACACATTGCATAATATTTCTGCGTGATAATTACTTTAACTTTTGCCTCAGTCGAAGCTGCTGCGGTCAAAGCAGTTTGTCCATCTTTTGCAGTAGCAATATAAGTTGCAGCTATAGTAGGATCAGTAATTCCTGTTGCAACAAAACTTGCATTAATTCCTTTGGAGAATAAATCATTAACATCGCCAGTTGCCCATCCTCTTGCTACAGCTTCTGCTTGCAGGAAGTAACTCTCCGAAGCAGACATCAGCTTAACAGGAGCAAGCGCAGATTGCGCATTGTTAGGACTTGCACCTACCAAAGCAGAAGGAGTCGACACAACAGCCGTTGGAAATTGAGCAAAAGTTCCTTGTACCAAAGTTGTAACATTAGTTGTTCCGGCAACTGGAATATAAAGCTGAAGAACCCTCGGGTCATTATTTGCGACAAACTGATTCACAGCTGTTGCACTTGCTACAAGATTCTGTGGTCTGCCTAATCCAACAATTTCACTAAAAAGCGGGTTATCATTACCACCAGTAGTGCTATATTTAATTGATGCATCTTTAGTCAGGAAAACCGGAGTAGTTGCATATAAAGCAGCTATCCCTGCACTAGCTTTAGCAGGATCAATGTTAGTTAACCTTAAATAAGCTCTTAATTTTAAAGTATTCGCGAAAGCTTTCCACTGAGCCATATCACCTTGAAAAACCACATCCTGAGATCCTACAGGTTTAACTGTGTTAGCTACCCCAATCAAAGCAATCCCTTTATCTATATAAGTGAAAATACTATCATAAACAGCAGCCTGAGGAACATACTTAGGCGATAAATTATTCGTTTGTAGTGCATCTCCAACAGGAATATCACCAAATGCATCAGTTGCAAGCTGGAAAGTATAGGCTTTAGTTAAATAAGCAATACCTTTTGCCTGCTCAACGCCACCTACTTTACTATTAATAATTAATTGTGCGTTAATTAATGACTTTGTATAAATACGATTCCATACCTGATCGAAAGCTGTATTTGCATCGTTATAACGCTCAATTGATCTGTATTGACTTGCACTAGGGCCTTGCGTCCAGAATTGACCCCAGATGTTACCGTAAACCTGGAAATAATTTCCTACTATCGTACCAACAGCAACCTGTGAAACCGGCAATAATAAGTTAGGATCAGCAGTACTGGGCCTATTGGGATCCTGATTAACGTCTAAGAATTTTTTACAGCCTGATAAACCTACCACGCCAATAAAAACAAGAAGCAACAACTTCTTAGGGTTTAATATATATTTTGCGCTCATAATGAGTAATTTTTAAAATGAAACTTTTAGATTGATACCATAATTTCTTACAGATGGCTGTGCAGTGAAGTCAAATCCTTGTGCATTTGAAGCACCAGAAGAGTTGATCTCAGGATCTGCATATACGTTTTCTTTAGCTGTCCATAAGAATAAGTTGTTACCATATAATCCTATAGTTAATGCACCAAAAGGACTACGTCTTAATTGATCTTTAGTAAATTGATAAGCAATACTTGCAGAACGTAGTTTAATGTAAGAAGCATCGATTACATTTACACCAGGAGCAACACTACCAGTATAGTAATCTTGTTTATTATAAGTCGCACTAGTATTGACAACTGAAGCACCGTTTTCTATATAAACAGAATTAGGATAGATGACATTCATTCTGTCTCCGCCTGTAATCTCAGCAGCTCCCGCGAAACTTAAGATATCTTTAGTTCTCGAGAAAAATTTACCACCTTGTTTAGTATCAAACAAAACACTTAATGATACTTGTTTGTATTTGAAAGTTGTTCCTAATGAAGCCTGGTAATCTGGATTGTAGCTACCCAGATATTGTGCAGTCTTAGTTTGAAGAGGTAAACCGCTTGATTTACTTACAATAGTTCTGCCTTGAGCATCAGTTTGATTAGTAACCCCATAGAATTCACCGTAAGGTTTGCCAACAGCAGCAACAATACCCATTCCACCAAATCCACCAATAGTAACCTGATCAACACCAGGTAAAAGCGAAACAACTTTACTGTTGTTCTTAGTATAAGTTCCGAAAACTTCCCAGGTGATGTCAGTTGTTTTAATCGGAGTACCTCTTAAACTTAACTCAACACCATTATTTTGAATTTCTCCAGCATTTAACACGCTAAAACCATAACCTGTAGAATTAGGGACTGGAACTGGTAAAATTTGATTCTTAGAGTTATTTTTATAATAACTGAAATCTACTGAGAAACGGTTATCAAAGAAACCTAATTCTGTACCAACCTCAAAAGATGATGTTTTTTCAGGTTTAAGGTTAGCATTTCCAATAGTACTACTAATCATTAAACCAGGTACATTGTTAAAAGGGAAAGTTGTACCACCAAAAGCACTAGTTATATTTCCACGAACATAGTTAGTAGCTAATTGATAAGGATCAGTATCATTACCAACCTGAGCGTAACTTGCACGAACTTTACCATAAGTCAACCAGTCTGAGATTGACGATCCTTTCAACAATTCAGAGAAAACAAATGATCCGCTTACACTAGGATAAAAGAATGAATTATTTTGCGTAGGCAATGTTGAAGACCAGTCATTTCTGGCTGTTGCTTCTAAATAAATTAAGTTTTTGTACGAAAGATTTAAATCCGCATACAAACCAACTAACCTTCTTTTGCTGATCTGGTCAGTAATAATGTTAATAGGCCCATTGCTATTAGCTAAATTATACCATTCAGGAACAACTAAACCAGCCCCATTATTGGTTGCAGTTTGATTGATGTTGCTTGATCTCTGACGGATATTATTACCCAACATTAATGATCCTTCAAAATCATCATTGAATTTATGACGTGCTGTAACCATTAAATCATGTACCAATTCAGTAATATTAAACTGGTCTATTTCGTAAGCTCCAACATTTGATTGTTTATTACCATCCGGATCGTACATATTACCAGTATCGGCAGGAACAAAACTATATTTTGGAGTAATTAGTCTGCGTCGGTCTGAATACGTATCCACACCAACTCTTTCCTTTACGTCTAACCAGGCCGTAGGCTTGTAACCAATATTGAAATTTCCAGTTACACGGCTGATATTATCCGTATTTTGAAAACTCTGCAAAACATAGTATGGATTTAGCGTATAAGCACCATAATAACCATACGTATTATCACGACGTACGCCATCTGCACCTGTATAGCCGAAACTATTGTATTTATTACTCAAATCACTTAAGCTACTCAAAGGAATATCTCTTGGTGTCTGATATACGTTATTCAGTACTGAAGAAGCACCTTGTCCACCACCAATATTGTTACTGGCTACATTGGTGTAATTGAAGTTAATACCTGCTGAAAATTTATTGCTGAAATCAGTATTACCATTAAATCTTACACCATACTTATTATAAGTATCACTTTTTCCTGGAAAAACTCCGTCAGAGTTCAACGAATTTAAACCTAAATAGAAAGTAGATTTATCAGTACCACCAGAAAAGCTCAGGTTATTATCTGTTGCAAATCCCGTTCTAAAGAAATCTCTAACGTTATCTTTAATTGCTGAATAAGCCTTCTGCTGACGAACACCGTCAATTTGTTGTCCCCAAGGCTGTACAGTTCCTGTAAAAGGAGCTCCCCAGCTACCATTTTCTCTTGGATCATTTACATACTGTTGAACTCCATTAGTAACCTTAGGATTACCATCATCATCAGTTGCATAATAACCTTGTCCGTATTGATTCTGGAATTTAGGTAATTTTAAAATTGAAGAGAAGGTATTGGAAGTATTAAAAGTAATAGAAGTTTTATTATCACCTTTAGCACCACTTTTTGTGGTGATAATTAAAGCACCATTAGATGCACGTGCTCCATAAAGAGCTGCCGCAGCCGGCCCTTTTAATACAGTTACGGAAGCGATGTCATCAGGAGCAATATCATTTCCCCTGTTACCAAAGTCAACACTTGATCTGTCATCACCACTACCAGCTGCACTACCACCAGTTACACTAGAGTTATCGACAGGCACACCGTCAATAACAATCAGCGCCTGGTTATTTCCGTTAATTGAAGATCCACCACGAAGTACAATACGCGATGAACTACCTGGAGTATTTGAACTTGAAGTAATGTTTACCCCAGCTACTTTACCAGTTAAAGAAGTAATCGCGCTTGGATTCCCACCTGATGTCAATTCATCGTTTTTGATCGTTGGTGCTGAATAACCTAATGTTCTCTTTTCTCTCTTGATCGAGTTTGCTGTAACAACAACTTCACTTAATGATTTCGTATCAGCTGCAAGGCTAACACTAATTACATTACCGGCTTTAATTTCAACAACTTGATTAAGATACCCTAGTGAACTAAATTCAAGGCCTGTAGCTCCTGCTGGAACTTTGATTGCGTACTTTCCGTCAGCTCCAGATTGAGCTCCACCTTGAGCTCCTCTGATTTTTACACTGACACCAGGAATGGGTTGCCCGTCATCCTTTCCTGTCACAGTACCAGTTATTGTTCTGTCCTGCGCCATTGCAGCTACTGCAACGCATAAGAACATGACCAAACTTAGTATAAGTTTTTTCATAAAAAATTAATTATAGGTTGTTAATGAGTTAATAAGGTTCTAAGATAACCTAAAATATCATATCTTTTATTTTTCCACTCTAATTTTGAGTGTTGTAACACAAAAATCATATGATATCTAATTTTTTGAATAAAAGGTTTATTCATAGTAGAATCGGCGTTTTTCAACAACTGATTTACTGGACTTCGGACAAGAAAGAAAGTTTTGATTACCAGATTTTAAGTTTTGAAACACACTTATAACCCACAACACAATTTACTTAAAATAACACATCATTTGTCGGATTTGACCACATCAATATTTCTTTTCCTGATAATCTCAAGCCTTCTCAGCAACCTCTGATTTTAAATTTAAAACACAAAAAGCTGCCTCAATCAGAGACAGCTTTTTGACATTATAAATCTATAATCTTTTGCTATTACATATTAGCAGGATCATCCACCTGGAATCCGGTTTTATGGAAACCTGCAACTTTATAGGTAACGCCATTAATAGTAATATCAAGTGAAATTAAATCTGTTGGTGTTTTAGAAACAGGGCCGGTAGTCCCGTTTGAAACAACTTTTCCATTAGCAACGTTAAAAGTTGGAATAGTCGCACTTGTAGAAGCTACGTTCGCAACATTTGTTCCTGTAAACGTTTGAGCACTGGCATCCACAGCAACTTTGCCCTTTATACCAAGTGCAACAGTACCAGATTTAAGGCCTGTAGACTGAAGCCACATTTCAGTACTTAAATTTGCAGAGGTATTGTAAGTGGATAAGGTTATATAAGGACCAGTACCGTTAACTTTAACGTACCAATCACCTGCAAGGCTCTGCACAGCCGTACCACCAATTTCCTGATCCTTTTTACAAGAGGAAGAGAATAATACCAGCAATGCCATTACCACAGTATTTATTATAATATTTTTTTTCATGTTCTTCTGTTAATTAAAATAAATTATTTACCCCACCAAACTTTCGTTGTCAATGGAACTTTTGCAGGTGTATTTGTATTTCTCCTCACTTCACTATCCGGAAAAACAAAACGTCTAGGAAAATTCCCTTCTCCAGTTACCCCATTTGGAGTGTATACAATGTGACCTGGAATATAACCAGCCTCATCAGAATAGATAGTACTTGTTTTTGGGTAGCCAGTACGGTTCTGCTCAAAAAAGGCTTCCAATCCATGAGAACCAAAAAATGATGCCCATTTCTGAGTAATAATAGCTTCTAATTTAGTTTCAAAATTACCAGTTGATGGATAAGCATAAGTTGCTAAAATAGTCGCATTAGGAGTAATACCAACTTGTGCAAAAGCTGCTGCAACACCCTGATCGTATAATGCTTTTCCATTTGCACCACCAAAATAACGCTCTGACACCTCTGCCTGCATAAAATAAGACTCAGCAAGAGAGATAAAAGGAACCGGATCTGTCGCATTTACGACAACGTTTACAGCATCATTATACTCCGGATGTGTAGGGCCTCCCAGGTAATCACCCTGGTTAATTGAAGGCACAGGATTCTCAACTCCAAAGTAAGCCTCAGCCCTTGGATCAGCATTTACATTTAACCAGCTTGTAAAAGTTGTACTTGCTTTTAAGTTATCTGGTGTATTTAACCTTCTAAAGTTATACTCAAAGAAAGGATTACTTTTATTAGGCGAGGAAACAAAAAGATCAACCTGCGCCGGAACATCTAAAAATTTAGCATTAGCAGCATATAAGGCTCTGATCCCTGCTTCCGCTTCAGCTGGTTTTGCATTCACCATACGCAGATACATCTTCAGCTTTAAAGTATTGGCAAATTTCTCCCAGTTATCAAATTGTGCAGCTGTTGCTGTTTTTCCAAAAACGAAATCAGTTGCTTTTTGAGCCGCTGTCCATGGACCTGTTTTGTAATCTTTAGCCAATGCAGCATCGATTTCTTTAATTAAGCCCTGATAAACCGTATATCCATCATCAAACTTAGGCTGAAGAATTGCATTAACCTGGAAAGCCTCCGTATAAGGAACCTTATCGTATAAATCAACGAGAACTTCATAAGTATATGCTTTCATTACAGTATACATTAAATTATACTTCCAGTTTTTAGCTTCAGCAGCTTTGGACAAACCTAATGAATAATCGAATAATGCGCCAGAAAAAAGCGCAGCATATGGACCATCTACATATTGAGAAGCACTTGGCAAATCATAAACATCGACAGTCCTGAACTGACTTGAGTTATTATTTTGCGTCCAGAATTGCGCCCACATACCTCCGACAATAGACAAGTCTCCACCAACTCTGCCTGCAGTGGACATTACAGCTGAAGGGAATAACACCTCCATTGTAGCAGATTCAATAGGTGGATTATTAGGACTTTGATTTATATCTAATGTTTTCTTACATCCAAGAGTCAGGACTAATAAAGAAAACACCGCTAATTTATTATTAAATATTTTTTTCATGATCGATCGCTTAAAAAGTTATGTTTAAAGAAAGTCCAAAATTCTTTGTAGAAGGACCTGATCTGAATTCACCGAATTCACTTGCAAGGTCGTTACCTAAGTTTGAAACTTCCGGGTCAATAGTACGGTTCCCTTTAGGCAACCACGTAAACATGTTTCTTCCGTAAGCAGTAATGGTCGCTCTTTCAGAACCAATTTTCTTAGCTACACTTTTAGGCAGCGCATAAGATAATGTGATATCTCTGACTTTTAAGAACGTTTTATCCAAAATCCTGTTCTGATATGCAGTAGCAAGTCCCTGAGTAGTATAGTACAAAGAATTGAAGTTTGCCTCAGATATCGGCGTTGTATTTTCAACATAAGTAACAGCACCATTTGCACCAGTAACAGCTTTTACTGAATTTGGAATAATCATTGTACGTCTGTCATTGTAAAGCGTTTTAGGGTCATTACCCACAAAGTTTAACAAATCTGCGGTACCTGAATAGAATACACCACCTTTTCTATAGTCTAAAGTGAAGGAGAATGTAAATTCTTTATAAGTAAACCTGTTGGTAAAACCCATTACAAAATCACGCTGCGAAGTACCATATTCACCATTTGTACCAGAAACAATAGGATAACCCCTGTCAGATACAATTACTCTTCCCTGAGGATCAAAGCTCTGAACCGGCGCTTCAAAAACACCTAATGGTCTTCCAACTTTAGCCACAAATTTTGCATCATAAGCTGAGTTAAGATCTACCGATGCTAATCCATCAGGCAACTCTAAAACAACGTTTCTGTTTTTACTGAAGGTGTAACCAAGTTCCCAGGTAATGTCCTGAGTTTTTACCGGTGTTCCTGTAACCGCAATCTCAACACCTCTGTTTCTAACTTTACCAAAGTTTACAACCCTGGAAATATAGCCAGTAGATGGAGAAACATCAATCGGAAGAATCTGATTATTGGTTACGCGGTTATAATAACTTACGTCAATTCCTAAACGATTATCGAAAAATTTGATCTCACCACCCAGCTCAGTTTCTGTACTTTTTTCAGGTTTTAAGTTCTGATTATTTAAAGTATTAGAGATTGTGTATCCTGGTACGCCTCCGATAGGGAAAATAATATTTCCATAACCTAATGGAATACTGGCTCTTGTCAGTGTATTGTAGATTCTGTATGGATCGGTATCACTACCAGTCTGGCCATAAGCTGCTCTTAATTTCAATAAGCTGATTTTAGCATTTGACAAATCAAATGCCTGAGATAATACAACAGCTAAGTTAGCTCCAGGATAAAAGAAACTGTTTGATGCAGTAGGAAGTGTTGAACTCCAGTCATTACGTGCATTCAATGTTAAATAAGCATATCCTTTATAACCAATTGCTGCCGAAGCATACATACCAAAAATCCTTCTGTGTGATTCTGTATTGGTTGAGGTAGGGTCATTCGCTGTATTGTTGATATTATAAAATCCTGGAATAGCCAGGTTTTCAATACCAGTATATAAAGCTCTTGATCCACGATCATTAAAGTTCATACCTACCAAACCATTGATATCAAAGTCACTGCTAAGTTTTTTAGAAAACAATGCGTTTAATTTAGAATCGAACTCAAAATATCTTTCAGCTCCTTCCACAACATTACCTACACTTTCTTGTCTGTTATAGGCTTCATCGTTTCCTCCGCCTGCCCAGCTTCCTGCAACAGGATTGTTCTTTGCATTGAAAAGTTTATCACTGATATTATTTAAATCAGCACCTTGCTGGAATTGTAAAGTTAACCAGTCTGAAGCTTTTACTTTGATGTCCACATTTCCATAAAGACGATCACTTTTAAAAATCGATCCGTTCTCATTTACTGAATAATATGGGTTTTGAGAGAATGGAGAGAAGTAATCATTTACATTATTGTACTTCGCAGTATAGTCTTTAAAACTTTTGATCGGATAATTTACAGGAATCTGTAAAACGTCTTCATAAAAAGAGGAACCAATACCTGAGGTAGACTGACCTGTTTGAACAAATCTTGAATTTTTACCAATATAATTTGCAGAACCTGATATCGTCAACGCTTTATATTTCGTTGAACCACCCAGTGTAAGTGAATTCCTTTTATAGGTATCATTTTTACCCGGTAAAATTCCATCACTATAAACATTACCATAAGATACGTTAAACGTAGAATTATCATTTCCACCGCTAAATGACAAAGTATTGTTAAATTCCTTACCTGTGTCAAAAGCATCTCTGAAATTGTTTTTTATAGCTGAGAATGGCTGTTTTTGCTGAACACCATCAACAATTGAACCCCAGCCTCTTTCCATCCCATCTAATTTTGGTCCCCAGCTTCCGTTCTCCGCGATATAGTCAGTTTTATTCCAGCCCTGCCCGAATTTATCCTGCATATCAGGAACGATCGAAACCTGAGTAAAAGATGCTGCCGTTGAAAAATTGATTTTTAATTTTCCACTCTGACCTTTTTTAGTGGTAATTAAAATAACACCACTTGATGCACGTGAACCATAAAGTGAACTGGCCGCAGCTCCTTTTAGAATACTGATACTTTCAATATCATTTGGATTAATATCATTTGCTGCATTTCCAAAATCATAATTATCTGACAGATCACCAACACTTCCTGCCGGAGCTTGTCCGCCCGGACGTGAATTGTTAATTGGCACACCATCTACTACATATAATGGCTGATTATTACCTCCGATAGATGCAAATCCACGTAAGATAACCTTACTCGATCCACCAGGTGAGCCTGAAGTATTAGAGATATCAACACCCGCAATTTTACCTTGCAAACCTGCTGCAAGATTTGTAGGTGCTGCTCTGTTTATTTCTTCTGAACTAACCTGAGTTGAAGAGTAACCTAAAGTTTTACGTTCTCTTGATAGTCCAAGGGCCGTAACAACGACTTCATTTAATCCCTTACTGTCACTCACCAGCGAAATATTTACAGTTGATGAGGATGTTAATGGTACAATCTGGGTTGCATACCCAATAAATGAGAATTGTAACGATTTAACAGCGGAAGGTGCTTTGACGGCAAATTTACCATCAGCCCCGGTTACAGCCCCACCCGGAGCTCCCACTAATTTTACACTAACACCCGGGATAGGTAGTTTATCCTCCTGTGATGTTACTGTACCAGTTATTGTTCGTTCTTGTGCCACAGCTACTCCTGCAACAGATAAGAATACGAATAAACTTAGTATAAGTTTTTTCATAAATAATTTAATTAAATAATGTTTTAAATTGTCAGGAATGCAATCAGGTATGAAAGCATTTAAATAAATAAGATAGACTGATTATTCAATACGAAAGCCATCATCAGGCCTGGTCTAAATAATCGCCATTGTTTGGATTTGGGCGTTCTTAACTTTCTTCAACGCGCAAGAATGAATAAGCATTTAAAGACTCTTTCATTAGATTTTTGTAATTTAAGTGTGGGTTCAGTTAATTAATTATAGCTCTAATATAGCTCATAGAAGATTCTACTTCCTGTTTTCGCTAAAACGATACAATATTATGACCTTTATATGACAATTACATATAGGACCACAAATAAATGGTTAAACAACCAATATTTAACAAAATAAACTATCACAAAGCGACTACAAAACCAATTATCAATTAAAAAACCCTTTCTATAATGCTAAAACACGAGAAATATAGTATTAGCAAAAAGTTGCTTACCACTTTCCCAAAACGAACGAAATGTTAGATTACAAGAGAGATATACAATATTTCCCTTACCAGATGGCTGCACGCCAAATAACATCCCTTGTGTTAATTTTTCCTGTATATTTTTACCAGCAACTCCAGTTACGTATGCATCAGGTTTCAACATCCCGACATTCCATCCTTTTTGCAAAGGCTCATAAATCTTATCATCCGTTTTTAAAGTATAATAAACTTCGCCCAGCCCTATGGAAAAAGGGTGGCTCTTATCCAGTGTAACTTTATAAATAGCTCCGGGGATGGCATCTGCTGCATTGTCTTTGTCTTTTTCATTATAACTCCGAAAAAACCCGTCTTTTACTGCAGCAGCCGGAAACTCTTTCTTTCTGATCTCAAACGGCTTGATTCCTACTACACTTGAAATAGCATCTTCCAAAAGAATCACTTTACCGCCAAGGTTAATCCAATCTTCCAATTTTTCCATATTTCTACGCATATAAGACCCGTCAGGCAAAATCAGGACATTAGTAGTTGCCAGATTCAAGCTTCCAATGCTTTGTTCTGATATAATATTCAATGGATAATTCAATTCCTGCTCAAAAAAGTGCCAGACCTCTCCAACACTCTGAGCAGAAATATCCCGACCGGCAACCATCGCAACTTTGGGTACCGGAAGTAATGGATAAGCAGAAGAACCCAGATCTTTTCCCTTTTCTACATAACTGCCGGCAATGGCAAAAAAGGGTTTACTATATTTTTTAGAAAGCGCAGCAATATCTCCCTCAATAAACTTATGGAGTTTCTCATTTTCAGCCCTGTAAATCAACAATGACCCTGCCTGACGAACTTTTCCTGCTACAGTAAAAGCTTGTTCTGCAATACGGACCTTAATATTTGCCCGGTGCAGTGCGATTAAAATCTGAGCATCCTCAATTGCATCCCAGGACAAGCCCCATCCATAAGGCTTTACCAATACTTGCACACTATCCTTCCTAAGTTCAGGTTCCGGAAATTCACCAGCAAACACTTCTTTACACCCAAAAGCATTCAAACCGTAGGCATAAGGTAACGCCCAGGCAGTAATATCATAGGTATTTGAATCTGTGACCACCGTTTGAGGTTCAAAAAGTACGTTCGCTAAAACAGACGCTGGCTGTTTAAGACTGATCACCATGTCATTCCTGCTCAATCTGAAAAGTGCCGTCTTTTTTGTTCCGAAATTAAATCCCGCTATTGTTTTATCACCTCCAAAAGCATATTTGATATTATTCTTTGTTAACAAAGCAGCCATTTTTTTCATTCTGCTTTGATTATCAGCTTTCACTACATAAGTTTTATAAGTACCAGAAGGATAAGAAACTGCCTGGGTAAAGTATTTCTTAAACTCCGCAACCAGTTTATAAGCATTATCAGACACGGTTTCCAGCGTAGCAAGCCCAGTTGTCAGATGATGGTTTATCCTGTCCTTTAAAGTTAAAGAATCACCATTGGCAGTCACTACAACTAAACCTGCGCCAATTCCACCTTGCTCATAAGTCATCCCGATTGCCCCATTATATAAAGGATAAGTATCTCCATAAGAAGGGTATAATAAATCAAATCGCTCTTTTGTAAAGTATTGCCATCCGTTTTTATCGAAATAACGGGCATTATTTTTTCCGGCTATAATTTGAAATTCACGCTGAAAAGCCGTAATATCCTGATGTACCGGCTCGGCAGCAGGTGCAAAGTAGTAGGGTTCATTATAACTTTGCTCATGGAAATCTATATGTACCTCAGGCATCCACTGATGATATAAAACCTGACGCTGTTGCGTTTCAATTTGAGATTGCCAGGCCCAGTCGCGGTTAAGGTCAAAGTAATAATGATTCGGACGCCCCCCTGGCCAGGGCTCTGTATGCTCTCTGGAAAAAGGATTCGCATCAGGGGTCAAACCTGCTACACCTGTATAATAATTAATATACCTTTCTCTTCCATCAGGGTTCAGACAGGGGTCGATGATAACTATCGTATTTTTCAGCCAGTCTTTTGTTTGCCTGTTTACACCTTCAGCTAAAGTATACAGCATTTTCATTGCTGTTTCTGATGAACTGGCTTCATTTCCATGTATATTATAGCTTAACCATAAAATAGCAGGCTGTTTATTTAAACTGAGCGCTCCTCCTTCTGCCTTACTCAAACTTAAATTATTCTTTCTAAGCTGTTCAAGATTGCTTATGTTATCTTTTGAGGAGACTACAGCGACTAATAACTCGCGATTCTCATAAGTCTTGCCATAATTGATGATTTTGATATTATTATCTGCTCCAGCCAGGTATTTAAAATAAGCCAGAATTTGATAATGCGGAGTAAATCTTGTGCCCAGCGGATAACCCAAAAATGTATCCGGAGATTTTATCTGTGCCTGAATAGCCGTAAAGCAGATGAATAGTGATAAAAATAAGAGCGTAATTTTCTTCATCAGGCCAGTTTATTCAGGTTATTAATAATAAGTTAATTTGCAGGTTGTTTAAATTTAAACGATTTCTTAACACCAAAGTACTAAAGAATATTTTTTGTTTGTAATCCATAATGTAATTTTACCACCAATTACCACAACAACCTACGCCATGTCCCAAATTGAATCTATTTATCAGCATTACCTGTCAAACCCGGTTATTTGTACTGACACCAGGAATATTAGCACAGGCTGTTTGTTCTTCGCATTAAAAGGCGAACATTTTGATGCCAATACATTTGCTGAAGAAGCCTTAAAACAGGGTGCTGCCTATGCGATTATAGACAATGAGGAATATCGGATTAATGACTCCTGTTTATTGGTTGAAGATGTCTTAACTGCTTTGCAGGATTTGGCCCGTTACCATCGCACACAGCTTCACATTCCTATTGTTGGCCTGACAGGAAGTAATGGAAAAACAACAACCAAAGAACTGATCAACGCTGTACTTAGTGAAAAATATAAAACTTTTGCTACAAAAGGTAACCTGAATAATCATATTGGCGTTCCTTTATCAATTTTATCCATTGCTCCTGGTACTGAAATAGCAGTGATTGAAATGGGTGCCAACCATCAAAAAGAGATTGAATTTCTATGCACGATTGCTCAGCCTACCCATGGAATGATTACCAATATTGGAATGGCGCATTTAGATGGATTTGGGGGCTTTGAAGGGGTAAAAAAAGGGAAAGCTGAGTTATTCACCCATCTTAAAAATACAGCTGGCACCGCCTTTATCAATAGAGACAATCTATATATTATGGAAATGAGTAGTGCTGCCGGATTAACTCACCTGGTTTATTACGGAACCGAAGGAGAGAATTCCGTAACCGGGCAACTCTTAAAGTCAGATCCGCTGATTGAATTAAGCTGGAAAAAACAGACGGAAGTTTTTAAAGTCAGTGCAAACCTGACAGGTGCTTATAACTTCGAGAATATCCTGGCAGCAATTTGTATCGCTTCTTTCTTTGAGCTTACACCCGATCAGATCAATAAAGGATTAGCAACGTATTTTCCGAATAATAACCGTTCACAATTGACTAAAACGGCAACCAACACGGTTATCTGTGACTTTTACAATGCCAACCCAAGCAGCATGACCGCAGCATTAGGTAATATCTCTATACTGGAAGCAAAAAACAAAGTTGCCATTATCGGCGATATGTTTGAACTAGGCCCTGAAACCGGGGAGCAACATCATTTAATAGCTGCTTTAGCGGAAAAATCAGGATTAGCTACTGTCATTTTAATAGGCAAACATTTTTATGCCTTAAAAGACAAGTTTAAAGGTCAGTTTTTTAATACGCCAAAGGAAGCTGAAGCCTGGTTGAAAGCGAACCCTATAACAGGAAGCCTTGTTTTATTGAAAGGTTCAAGAGGGATGGCTTTAGAGCAATTATTACCTGTCTTATAAATCATTAATAACCTGTATTAAACTTGAGTTCCGTAGGGTTACAGCTTCACGAAAAATCAACAAAAAATCCGGTTCTGTAAACAGCCGGATTCCTTAATAAATAGCAATAAAAAAAAAGAGTTTATTTTACTGGAATCCCGGATACGGTAATTCCTGCATCGCTGATTTCCTTTAAAGGATTATCACGCATATTCTGTTCAATTTCAATAGTATACTTTCCTGCTTGCGGAAAATGATAATTAGTCAGTAATGGGAGAACTGAAGTATATAAGTTTCCCGAACCTTTTCCAAGCCACTGGCCATCAGACTCTGCCAGCTTATATTCATAACGCCTGGTGATTTTAGGTAAACCAGGACCACTCAGATGCATTAAAATGTAAATATTAGCATATCTGTAATCAGCAGTATGCCTAAGCTTAAACTTAAGAGATACGGGCATTGCAGGATCTTTAATCTCCGCAGTGCCCTTAATCTTATTGACATAGCTCCAGTTACGCTGAGGCATTTCTTCGTTCGTATCAATCAGGTTATTTGTATTACATCCCAGCAGTCCTGTTGCCAGTACACTGAAAAATAACAATACAAAAATCTTAATTCTCTTCATTCTTTGGCTTATCCGTTGGTTTGTTACGTCTGCGGTTATTCCTCGACCTGTTATTCCGGCTTGCAGAAGGGGCTTTTACGACTTCTCCATCTTCTGTTTTAACTACCTCAGTTGCTTTTTTGACTTCCTGATTTCTTCTGTTTTCAGCAGGTTTCTGGTTTGGCTGTGCAGCTTTCTGAGCTGGTTGAACTGGTTTTGCACCCAGCTGGCCTGCTTTTGCATTTTGCTGGTTTGGTTTAATGCCTGGCTGCCCGGGCTTAACAGCCGGCTGCCCCGGTTTTACTGCGGACTGAACTGGTTTTACACTACGTTCAGGCCTGTTAGGCGCATTCGTTTTATTTCTGTTATTGTTATTTTTTCCGTTTTTATTTCTTGGTTTATCGTCCAGACGGGTTAAACTATCCTGACCAACAACATTTTCATAATCAGGGATTTTCTCCACAAAAGCTGTCGTTGCCAGTTCTACCGCTTCATCTTTTAGATTAACCGGTTTCTGTCCCTTTTTATTCATGGCCATGATTTCTTTTACACGGTCCACTTTCAATGGAATCCAGTCTTCCTGATTTGGATAACTAAACCACATTAATTTCTTGAAAATATCAGTTTTTTGATGGCGTGCTGTACCAATTTCAGTTTGAAGGCTCTCCACACGATCCGGGATATCCTTTAAGGCATCCAGATAAGTATCCAGTTCATAATTCAAACAGCATTTCAGCTTGCCACATTGTCCGGCAAGTTTTAAAGTATTCAAAGAAAGGTTCTGGTATCTTGCCGCAGCAGTAGAAACTGTTTTAAAGTTAGTTAACCAGGTAGAGCAGCACAATTCACGTCCGCAAGACCCTATTCCTCCTAATCTTCCAGCTTCCTGACGCATTCCGATCTGCCTCATTTCAATCCTGATGCGGAAAGTTTCAGCCATTTTTTTGATCAGCTCCCTGAAATCTACCCGGCCTTCGGCAGTATAGAAGAAAGTTGCTTTGGTTTTATCACCCTGATAATCCACATCACTGATTTTCATGGAAAGACGCAGGTCAAGTGCTAGTGTACGGGCCTTATGCATGGTTTCCCATTCCAGATCCTTAGCGAGTTTCCATTTATCCACATCAGCTTCTGTCGCTTTTCTGTAGACTTTTCGGGTCACCTGATCCATTGGTGTTTTACGGCGTTTCATCTGCATACGCACCAGCTCTCCTGTTAAGGAGACATGGCCAATATCATATCCTCCAGTAGAACCTTCTACTGCAATCAGTTCCCCGATTTCCAGATAAATATTATCAGTATTCAGATAAAATTCCTTTCTCGCACCTTTGAATTTAACCTCTATAACCTCAAAAGGTTTATAATTAGAAGGCATGTCCAAATTAGACAGCCAATCGTAAACTTCCATTTTCTGACAACCTCCAGTAAGGCATGAGCCATTACTTTTGCAGCCTGAGGGGGCGCAACCGCCACCTGTAGAACAACTTCCACATCCCATAACTAATTGTATATATGTTGAGTCCCTTTCGGGAGCGTTTTAAACTTGATTATTTTTACCAATTGTAAAGATACATCTAAAAATAGTATTTTAGGATTAGCGTTACGTTCTATATGGTAATGTGCTTGCTCCAGCTCGGTGATAATTGCCGAAGCCATATTCAGATCCAGTACGTGTTTACTTAATTTTTGTGCGGTATCAAGCGTCCTGGCAGGTAATTTCACTAAACTATCCGCTCCGCTCATCAATAAACTGCACTCTCTTAAAAAGCTGATTCCGTACTTTAAAAAATTCTTTTGATTTTCTCTTCCCCAGCTAGCTGCCTGATCTACAAAATTAACCAGATCCAGCACCCGGTTCCCATAACCCATCCTCAGCCACGCTGCAAAAACCTCTGCATTATCGTTGTGTGACTGTGCAGCCTGTAATTTAGCTTCAATTAAATTGCCGTCTGCCAGAAAACTATAAGCCGCCGCCTGTTCTTCCGACAAATTGTGATTGCTGGTCAGGTAGTTTTGCACAGTTTCAAAAGGGAGCTTGGGTATTTTGACAATTTGTGTCCGCGATAACAACGTTGAAAGGATGTGTTCCTGATTATTTGCGACCAATAAGAATAAAGTATTTGCAGGCGGCTCTTCAATAATTTTCAACAAAGAGTTGCCTTCTTTTTCCAGATATTCGGGCAGCCACATAATCAGCACCTTGGTCTCCGCTTCAAAAGCTTTATAACTTAATTTCTTAATAATATCATGGCACTCAGCAATATTGATATTTGCCTGTTTATTTTCAGCACTTAACTGCAATCTCCAGATATCAAGATCAACATAAGGGTCTGCCAACAGCATCGTTCGCCATTCTTCCAGTACATCGACAGCAATTTTAACATCTTTCGATGCAAAAAATGGATAAGAAAAATGTAAATCAGGATGGATATATCTTTGGTACTTCCGGCAAGAAGAACAAACACCGCAACTATCGGTATCAGATTTATCTAAACAATTGATATACTGAGCATAAGCAATAGCAAGGGGCAAAGACCCCGTCCCTTCAGCAGAGAGAAATAACTGGGCATGACTCACCCTGTTTTCCACAACTGTCTGTATCAGCTGACGCTTAATTTCCTCCTGTCCAACGATCTCTTTAAACTGCATTTGGTGCAAAATAGTAAATTTATAACAATCTTTGCAGCTATGCCCCGTATTATCGCATTTGATTATGGTACCAAACGTATCGGCATTGCCGTTACAGATCCACTGCAAATTATTGCTACAGGACTGGATACCATACACCCAAAAGATATTGTCGAATATTTGAAAAAATATCTGCTGACTGAACAGGTAGAAGCCTTCGTGATCGGAGAACCGAAACAAATGGATGGCACCCCATCTGAGTCTGCGCAGCATGTAAGAGGCTTTTCTACCACCCTGAAAAAGAACTTTCCTGAGATTCCCCAGCATTGGATTGATGAGCGGTTCACGTCCAAACTTGCGCATCAGACTATCATGCAAAGCGGCCTGAAAAAACAGGACCGCCGGAATAAAGAACGGGTAGATACGATTGCTGCAACAATTATTTTACAATATTTCATGGAAGAACACCGTTTATAGAACATCACATGAGCCTGATTAAAGAAGACTTACAACTTTTACTACTGAATTTCTGCGAACCGGAATCCGAATTGCTGCAGCGGATTGACCGGGAAACTAATCTGAAGGTTTTAATGCCAAGAATGCTTTCAGGCCACTATCAGGGCCGGGTTTTAAGCATGCTCAGTAAGTTGATTACCCCCAAACGTATTCTCGAAATCGGCACTTTTACCGGCTATGCTACTTTATGCATGGCAGAAGGACTTGCCCGGGATGGGATCATTTATACTTTGGACAAAAATATGGAACTCGAAGACCGCGTTCGTGGTTATTTCGCCGTTTCACCTTATCATTCACAAATAAAATATATCATGGGTGATGCCACCCAAACCATCAATGATTTAAACGAGACTTTTGATCTTGTTTTTATTGATGCAGATAAGAAAAACAATGGAACCTACTATGACCTGATCTTTGACAGGGTAAGGCCAGGTGGATTAATCATTGTTGATAATGTGTTGTGGAGTGGAAAAGTACTAACACTCCAACAAGACAGAGATACTGTTAATATTAGTACTTTTAATGATAAAGTAGCTGGAGATGACAGGGTGGAGAAATTAATCTTACCTGTCAGGGATGGCTTGTTTATCATCAGAAAAAAATAAAATATGATGACAAAAAAACTAATGCTGATTTGGCTGGCACTAATTTTACTGGGCTCAGCTGCCCAAAGCCAGACTGTTACCCAGTATGTTGAGGAACACACAGATCACGCACAAGAATTAATGAGAGCATATGATGTACCGGCAAGTGTAATTCTCGCGGTCGCAATTCATGAATCAGCAGCTGGTAAGAGTAAAGTTGCCCGCCATTTGAACAATCATTTTGGCATCAAAGGGTCAAACAGCAATGCTGAAATCAATTCTTCTTACCGTGATTTTGAAAGCGCAGATGAATCTTATGATAACTTCGTTGAGGTATTGCAAAATAAATCTTCCTTCAGTAAATTGTTCGATGAGTGTGATCAGTATGATTATGCAGCCTGGGCAAGAGGGATTCAGCGGGGCGGTTATGCCAGCAGCAGAACCTGGGCTAAACAGGTCATCGCAATTATCAATAAATACGAATTGTATCAATATGATGAAAGACCTGATGATTATGCAGAACCTGTAAAAATTGCACCAGTCAGTATCAAAAAGTATCATAGCCGTAGTTATAAAGCTAAGAAACATCGTTCTTCTGTTCAATTGTATACCGTTAGAAAAGGGGACAACCTGAATAAAATAGCAGAATCACATGGTACTTCTTCCAGATCGCTGATGCGTAAAAATGGATTGAAAAAGTCGGCACTTAAACCAGGACAAAAAATCAAGCTTTAATGAAACAGACCTTCTTACTCTTCGCTGCAGCGATCGTTTTCTTATCCTCGTGTAAATCGAGAAAGTATCACCGGAACAATGTGCAGATTGAAAAAGCTGCCAATAAAGCGAATCCGAATTTTACTGATTACAATACGCTGAGCTATATTGAAGCTTTTAAGGGTGTGGCTATTGAAGAGATGAATACTTACGGTATTCCTGCAAGTATTACCCTGGCACAAGGCATTATCGAGTCTGGCAGTGGAAACAGCAGCCTGGCAAAATATGCCAATAATCATTTTGGGGTTAAATGTACGGCAGATTGGAAGGGAAAGGCATATTATAAAGATGATGATCAGCGCAATGATTGTTTCCGGGTTTATAAAGATGCCAGAGAATCTTATAAAGATCATTCTGAGTTTTTAAAGAGAAAACGTTATGCGCCTTTGTTTGAGCTTGATAAAAATGATTATAAAAATTGGGCCAAGGGGTTAAAACAAGCTGGTTATGCGACTAATCCAAAATATCCGGATATGCTGATCAATACAATTGAGAAATATAATTTGCATCAGTATGACCAGTCTGAGTCAGAACCGGATAAAATTAAACGTGAAGACCGTGTATTTACAGAAATCAATGCGAATATCCCAAAGGAGAAGAAAAAGTTTGCACCGGTAGAAATAACTGCCCCTAAACAGATTATTAACACCACAGACCCTAATTATACCGTTCAGAAAGGGGACACGCTTTATAATATATCCAAAAGATTCAACATGACTGTCGATGAATTAAAGTCGCTGAATGGTCTTTCGGACGAGGGCGTTAAAATAGGACAGAAGCTGGTAGTAGTTAAATAATGTTAATATAAGCCCATTAGCTTCGCCTTATTTGTATTTTTGCTGCGCAATGAGACCTACTCTTCTATTTCTTTTCTGTTGCTTTTTTTGTGGTATAGCTTTAGCTCAAAAGAAATCTGTTCAGGGCTTTGTCTTAGATAAAGTATCCAAACAGCGTTTAGCTACGGTGTATATTTATAATTCTCATAACGATGATGGGATTTATAACAATAGTAAAGGTGAATTTACCACACAGGCTGCTGTTGGTGACACCTTATTCGCCGTACGCCAGGGTTATGGATTAGATACCGTTGTTTATAAAGGCAGCGCCATATTTTTCCAGTTGAAGCCCCTGGCTATTCAGCTGAAAGAGGTGTCTATTATTGGCAGTTCTCTTTCTCCAAAAGAACGTTATGCGCAAAGAACGAGAGAATTTAAGTATGCTACTGACCTGGGAAGCTCCAAAGATCTTTTAAATTTAAGTTCCAGAGGAGTTGGTCTGGGTATAGATGCGATTTATAATTTACTGAGCAGAAAAGGTAAAAATGCAAGACATTTACAAGCGATCCTGGAAAGAGATTATAAAGAAGAAATTATTGACTACAGGTATAATCCTGCTTTTGTAGCCCGAGTTTTAAGGATTAAAGATTTTGAACTTAAAGATTTCATGCAGCAATACCGCCCGAGTTATGATTTCGTTCTCGCAGCCTCTGACTATGCATTTATAGTTTTTGTGAGAAACAATTATGCTTCTTATAAACGGAATCCGAAAGCATTCAGGTTACAGCCGCTTCCTGTGATCAAAATTGATCGTCCATGAGGTACTGCCCTGTAACCTGGAAAGGCCTTCCTGCAAACGCGATGGCTATATTTCCGTTTATGTTCTTTAAGGACCCTGCCCAGAAAAATAACGCGCTATTGATTAATCATGAGAAAATCCACTTCTGCCAGCAACTGGAACTCCTGATTCTTCCTTTTTATTTCCTTTATTTAATAAATTATCTGGTTAATCTGTGTAAATACAGAAACCACGACAAAGCTTATTTTAATATTAGTTTTGAAAAAGAGGCCTATGCCAATGAATTGGACATGAATTATCTGAAAAACAGGAGACTGTATTCATGGTTTAAATATTTATAATAAATCCTACGAACATTTTTCTTTTCTTTGTACTAATGAGAGGTATATACGCATGTTTACTATTTGTATTTGCAGTTTCAGCACAAGTAAGTGCACAAGAGATAGATACAGTTCCTATTAAAGTGAAGGATTTTGACCTTAAGCTTAACAAAAGCCCTCTGCCTTCGCTAAAAGGTATTATTGTCTTTAAGCCGGTAGAGATAAAGCCACTGATCGTGAGTTCAAAGGTGAATTACTGGAAAAATAAAACTGCAATCGGGATTAATGTAAATCAATCTTCTTTCAGTAACAACTGGAGTGGTGGTGGGGTAAATTCACTGGCTATAGAAGGATTGGTCAATTACAAAGCTGAATATAAAAAAGAAAGTTATAGCTATTTATCAGAAGTTGATCTGCGTTACGGAAAAATAAGGAACAAAGGTCAGTTGCAAAAGAAAACGAATGACCGGATATTCTGGAATAATACCGGAGCATTCAAAATCTCTAAAAACTGGAATTTATTTACCCAGGTAACTTTTGAATCGCAATTTGACAATGGATATTCTTATTCAACGGTAAATGGGGTGGAAACTGCTACATTAATTTCCAAATTTATGTCTCCGGGTTACCTGACAGAATCATTCGGTTTTGAGTACAAGCCAAATAAGTATTTTTCAACCCAATTTGGTACCGGTGCTGCAAAACAAACGTTTGTATTGGATAACAAAGCACTGGCCAGAGCTGATCAAATTGCAAATCCAGACCCTGCGACCCAAAAAACAGACTTTTATGGCGTTCCTGTTGGAGATACTTTTAAAAACGACCTGGCTTTTCAGATCACCGTTAACTTTGAGAAAGATATTTTTCACAATGTAAACCTGAAAAGCAGATACTATGTCTTTGTGCCCTATGATCATTTCGAAAATATGAAACACAGGCTGGATGTGACTTTAACAACCAAAGTCAACAGGTTTATGAACGTGACATTGAATGGTGTCGGAATATATGATAAGACGATCAGTGAAAAGATTCAGGGCAGCCAGTCTTTAGCTATGGGCGTGATGTTTATATTCCCGCGCTAAATACTTTTGCATCCTATTTTTAATGTTGATTGTTATTAAAAATGTTTGCAACTTTGCACACGACTACCATTATACATTAACTAATTGACTATCAATTAATAAAACATGTTTGAAAATTTACAGGATAAACTAGACCGGGCATTTAAAGTTCTAAAGGGTCAGGGAAGCATTTCAGAGATCAACGTGGCCGAAACCATGAAGGAAATTCGTAAAGCTTTACTGGATGCCGATGTAAATTTTAAAACGGCTAAAAGCTTCACTGACGAGGTTAAGGAAAAGGCACTTGGCCTGAATGTACTTACCGCGGTTTCTCCGGGACAATTACTGACTAAGGTAATGAACGACGAGCTGACTGCATTGATGGGTGGTGAAGTTAAAGAATTAGATTTAAAAGCGAATCCTACAATCATATTGATTGCTGGTTTGAACGGTGCGGGTAAAACAACCTTCTCTGGAAAACTTGCAAATTACCTGAAAAGTAAAGGTAAAAAGCCTTTATTGGTAGCTGGTGACGTTTACCGTCCGGCAGCGATTGATCAGTTGCAGATATTGGGTGAGCAGATTGGCGTTCCTGTTTATGCGAACAAAGATTCTAAAGACCCTGTTGCGATTGCACTGGAAGGTATTGAACTTGGTAAAAAAGAACATCACAACGTAATTATTATTGATACTGCGGGTCGTTTAGCGATAGACGAGCAGATGATGAATGAGATTTCGGAGGTGAAATTGCATACTAAACCGCATGAAATCCTGTTCGTAGTTGATGCCATGACCGGACAGGATGCGGTTAATACAGCTAAAGCATTCAATGAAAGATTAGATTTTACTGGTGTTGTACTGACAAAACTTGATGGTGATACCCGTGGTGGTGCGGCTTTATCTATTAAGTCTGTGGTTAACAAACCGATTAAATTTGTCGGTACTGGTGAAAAAATGGAAGCACTTGATGTTTTCTATCCAGACAGAATGGCTTCCCGTATTTTGGGAATGGGTGACGTTGTTTCCCTTGTTGAGCGTGCACAAGAGCAGTTTGATGAGAAAGAAGCGGCAGAACTTCAAAAGAAAATCCGTAAGAATAAGTTTGACTTCAACGATTTCTACAACCAGATTCAGCAGATCAAGAAAATGGGTAACATGAAAGACTTGATGGGCATGATTCCAGGGGTAAGTAAAATGATGAAAAACGTAGAGATTGAAGATGACGCTTTCAAAAATGTGGAAGCAATTATTCAGTCAATGACGAAATATGAACGTGAAAATCCAGACAGTATCCAACAAAGCAGACGTTTACGTATCGCTAAAGGTTCTGGAAATAAAATAGAGGAAGTGACTAAACTGATCAAACAGTTTGAGGATATGCGTAAAGTGATGAAACAGTTTTCTAACCCTGCGGCCGCTGCTAAAATGATGCGCGGTATGCCTAAAATGCCACAGGGAAGAATGTAATCATTCTTTGCTGATCTTTAAAAAACCGGGCTCTCAATCCGGTTTTTTTTATGTCCGTAATTTTTTTAACCTATAAGGTTTAATATGGAATTAAATTTACGTGCTAATTCGTAAATCAATATGCTCATTAAAACTTATGGCAGCGCAGTCTTTGGCGTTAATGCTTTAACCATCACTATTGAAGTCAGTATCAGCAGCGGAAATAAATATCATATTGTCGGATTACCTGATAATGCAGTCAAAGAAAGCCTTAAAAGAATAGAAAGTGCAATTCAGGCTTCTGGTTTTAAGATGCCCAGACAAAAGATCGTGGTCAATTTATCACCTGCTGATATCCGAAAAGAAGGCACCTCCTACGATCTGCCGATTGCAATAGGCATTTTAGCAGCTTCAGGACAATTAGCGGGCGAAAGGGTGGCTAAGGTTGTTATTGCCGGAGAACTTTCTCTGGATGGAGGTATACAGCCTGTAAAAGGAGCATTACCTATTGCTATTCAGGCAGCAGAAGCAGGATTTCAAGGATTTATTTTACCTGCTGAGAATTCAAGGGAAGCTGCTGTTGTTGATAATTTGCTGGTTTATGGGATGCATCATTTAAAAGACCTGGTTGCTTTTTTTAACGCAACGGCTATTTTTCAACCTGTTCTGGTAGATGCGAAAAGTGAGTTCTTAAAAAATGTGAGCTTGTATGAACAGGATTTTTCTGATGTGAAAGGTCAGGAAAGTATTAAAAGAGCTTTGGAAATTGCTGCCGCAGGCGGACATAATGTGATCCTGATTGGTCCGCCCGGAGCTGGAAAAACGATGCTGGCCAAACGTTTACCCACTATTTTACCTCCTTTAAGTATGCAGGAGGCACTGGAAACAACCAAAGTTTACTCTGTAAGCGGGAAACTGAATGCGGCGACTTCATTAATGACAGAAAGACCATTCCGGAACCCGCATCATAGCATTTCTGATGTAGCTTTAGTTGGCGGAGGGGCTAATCCGCAGCCCGGGGAAATCTCCATGGCCCATAATGGTGTTTTATTCCTGGATGAACTGCCTGAATTTAAGCGGTCGGTACTGGAGGTAATGCGGCAGCCGCTGGAAGACAGGAAAGTCACGATATCAAGAGCGCGTTTGAGTGTAGAATATCCGGCAAGTTTTATGCTCATTGCTGCGATGAATCCATGTCCATGTGGATTTTATAACCATCCTGACAAGGAATGCAGCTGTTCTCCGTGGATTATACAGAAGTATTTGAGTAAAATCTCAGGCCCGCTAATGGATAGAATTGATTTACATGTGGAGGTCACTCCTGTCCATTTTAATGAATTGGCTTCTTTAGATCCTTCGGAAAAAAGTGTGGTCATCAGAAAAAGGGTAATCAATGCAAGATTAAAACAGGAAATCCGCTTTACGGCACATGCCGGGCTGCACTACAATGCACAAATGAGTCCTGCTCAGGTTAGGAAACTCTGCAAGATTAATGAACAGGGACTGGACCTGGTCAGGAAAGCGATGGAGAAACTTGGTTTATCAGCGCGTGCCTATGACAGGATCTTAAAGGTTTCAAGAACGATTGCTGACCTGGCAGGTACTAAAAACATAGAATTGGAACATTTAGCTGAAGCCATTCATTTCCGCAGCCTGGACCGGGATAACTGGGCGGGATAAATTCCAAAATAACCTTAAAAAGCTAAGCCCGGCAATAAATATTGCCGGGCTTAGAGCCTCTAATTCACAAAATATCTAATGGTTAGGTATTTTATTTATATAAATAGTTGATTGCTTTGATATCATTCGCATTAAAGGTTCTGTCACCGCCGTTTGAGCAAGCTAACATGAATGATGCTGCATCTGGTCCTGAAGGAGTTCCAGGGATCAGAATTGCACCAACACCACTTGCGCCTTCGTTAACTGCAGTTCCACCACAGCTATAGGCTCTGTTAGAATAGTCAGTATGACGGAAACCGATGCAATGTCCAACTTCATGTTGTAAAACTGAAGTCAGATATAAAAGGTTAGGATTAGCGCCATAAGCGGCAGCATTAGTGTTCATTTTAATTTCGCTGTATGGATTACCTGAAGCAGTTGGGAAACCAGAAGAGCCTAAAGTGATAAAACCACCAGAAGGGCCTTCATTAAATCCTACAACATTAATCTGACCAGTAGTTCCTGCAGCTGCACGTTGGAAAGTAAAACGTAAACCAAGGTTATTGTATCTGGTGATCATTGCATTCACTGCATTACTGTAAACTGTAGGCAGGTTAGTAACAGAAATAGTAATTACTCTTGGCAATGCTTTTACAAGATTTGTAGTTCTGTACTGTTCTGTAGAGGCAACGCTTAAGTGAGTGGATTCAGCTTTTTCAGTAAGATTAGCTTCGCTTAAAAGGATATCACCTTCTACAAGGTAACCGCCTTCTACTTTTCTTGCATTTTCAGTACTGAAACCAAGACTGGAGATCTGTGATTTAACAGTTGCTGAAATTTCATCTTGTTTAGTATCAGCTGTAGTAGCAGCTTCTTTTTTCTGACATCCGAAAACGCAGAGTGTTAGCATGCCGGCAACGGCAAGCGACATTAAGTTAAATTTTTTCATTAGGTTAGTTTTTTAGGTAGATTGTTTGTGAACTAATAGGTTAATCTAAAATTATATATAATTTTAACCATTAACAAATTTTTAATTTCAAATTACTGTGAATTTCAAAATAAAATATGCTTTAATTATAATTATCGCTTGCAACACTGCTGCAAAAGCACAAAGATTATCGGTTGCAGAAAAAAAAGAGATATTTCACAAATACAGCTCTACTGTCGTGGATTCAAAGATAAATGGTAAAAATCTTTTATTAGTTGAACTGTCGCGGCCACTCACAGCGGCCGAAATACAGGAACTAAAACCATTGCGCAGTTTTTCGTTGAATCATTTAATTATTACGGAAAATATAGCTGCAAAATTCAGTTCTCTGATCATTTCTCAGACCAAAGCAAACTCTTTATGGAAAGCCAGCGACAAACTAGCGCGTCAATACGAGCAATATTCAACTCAAAATAAGCAATTTACAGTAAGAATCTCGATAAATCCACAAGCACTAACTTTACCAGCTCCGTTACAAGCCTTAAAATCTTACACCTTTGATCAAAAGAACCATGTTATTACTGCCGGCATACAAATGAGTGAGCTGATGCAGCTCTTACAATTGGAAGAAGTCCTCTTTGCTGATATCTATCAGACTGCAAAAGATGAAACAGTGATTAATGACATGGATCTTTCCGGCAATGAAATTTCGGCAGTACACCTGCGCTATCCTGCTATTGACGGAAAAGGAATTACGCTTTCTATTAAAGAACAAATGTTCGTTAAAGAAGATATAGACCTGGCAGGAAATGTTGTCGCTGCCCCCTCAACAGCACCTGTAGTAGATGATCATGCTACACAAATGGCTACACTTGCCGTTGGAAGGGGAAATACTTTTATCCGCGGCCTCGGAGCTGCCCCTTTTGCCTCTTTAACTGCTTCGGACTATAGAAAAAACAACAATGATTTAATGCCTGATGATCTCAAAGAATTAAATCAATATAAAGTAAATGTACAAAACCACTCTTATGGCGTGGGTATAGATAACTTTTATGGGATGCAAGCAGTCGCTTATGACCAGCAAGTATTTGAAGCGGATACAATAGTCCATGTATTTTCGGCTGGAAACTCGGGCTTGATCACGGCAGTGGATGGTATTTATAAAAACATTCCGAATACAGCACAGTTAACAGGAAATTTTAAGACCGCAAAGAATGTATTAGTTATAGGGGGTATAAATCAGGAAAACATCTCAGAAAGCCAAAGCAGTAAAGGTCCTGCCTATGACGGCCGGGTAAAACCAGAACTGGTTGCATTAGGACAGGACGGGACCTCTGGCGCAGCAGCGTTAACTTCAGGGTCAGTTGCTCTTTTTCAGCAAGAATACAAAAGCCTGTATGGAAAACAACCCTCTGCTGCTACTGTAAAAAGTATCCTGGTTAACTCAGCAGATGATATCGGAACACCGCAGGTAGATTTTGCCACAGGATTTGGGAAATTAAATACACTACAGGCTATTCAGACTATTATAGACAAGCGCTTTCAAACGGGAGTAGTTAGCGATCAGCAGGACTTTACATTTCCGCTGCAAGTCGCAACCGACCAGCAGGAGCTGAAAGTTACCCTGGCCTGGCTCGACCCGGCTGCACCAGTTAACAGTGTGCAGAGTATTGTCAATCACCTGGATCTGTCTGTGGAATCGCCAGCAGGAACGGTAATTCTTCCCTGGATACTGAATACCTATCCTAGTGCAGATTCTTTATTGCTGCCTGCGAAAAGAGGAATAGACAATCTGAATACGGTACAACAGGTAAGTTTAACTAATGTACCTGCAGGAACATATACTATCCATGTAAAAGGCAGAACAGTTACACAAGGGAAACAGAATTTCAGTATTGCTTATCAATGGAAAACAAAGAATGATTTCAGCTGGACTTTCCCTTTAAAAGACGCAGCAATATTTGCCGCTGAAAGCAATTATATCAGATGGAGCAGTACCTTATCAGGACAGTTGGGAAAACTCTCTGTAAGCTATGATAACGGGGCTAACTGGACGGTTTTGAGCAGCAATATTGACTTGGGTTCTGCCTTTTTTAAATGGGCCGCTCCAAACTTATTTACACGCGCCGTGTTCAAGATGGAGGCCGCAGGAAAAGAATTTCTGAGCGGGTCTTTTGTAATCTCTATGCCGGAGAAACTTCAGGTAGGCTATAGTTGTAACGAAAAGATTTTATTCCACTGGCCCGCTCAGCCACAGGCAATAGGTTATACGCTATATAATTTAAAAAACAATGTATTAACACCAATTCAGCAGCTGACTGATACGATAGCTATCGTTGACAAATCGGCTATAGCCTCCAATTATTTTACGGTCGCAGCGAATGGTACTAATTTTAGCGGATTAAAAAGTTATACCGTTGATTATACCACACAAGGAGTGGCGTGTTATGTAAGAACATTTCTGGCAAATATTGTGGATGATGCTGGCAAGCTTGATTTAACAGTAGGCACAACCTATAATCTGAAAAGTATCATTTGGGAAAAACAAACTTCTCCGGGAATATTCGCTCCACTGACCGAAACGGTCGTCAATTCTGGCCTGTTGAATTACAGTCAGACTGATCAGAACCTGGTTCGTGGTGTTCAATTCTACAGGGTGACTTTAGTTACGAATGATGGTCTTAAAATTCCTTCAGATATTTTGCCTCTTAACTTTTTGAAAGAAAATGACTTCGCAGCTTTTCCAAATCCCGTAACAGACTTTTTGTCAATACTTAGCGGAGATTTCGATCCTTACACCCTTACGCTTTACAATTTATCGGGACAAAAGATTTTCCTGAAGGAAGCAAATGGGTTATATCAGTTTGATTTAACTGCTTTGTCGACCGGATTATATATTGGTACGATCAGCAGGAATGGAAATACACTCAAAAAGATTAAGATTATAAAAAGATAAAGCCTGGATCCGGGCTTTATCTTTTTATAACGTTATACGCTAATATTATAATTCGTCGTCTTCGTTCTGCTCTTCTTCCTCATCCTCATCTTCTGGTACATAGGCCAGAATTTCCTTGCCGATAGCATTCACTTCTTCATCTTCTCCAAACAAAGGTAATGCAGTCTCAGGATCCAGTGTCAGCCACTGCGAGTCTGTATCTTTCAGGATATGACGGTATTCCTTACCATCCTTAAAAACAACATAAGTATCATTTCCTTCTGGAAATATAGCGTAGTCGATTTCACCTATAGTAATATCAAATGGTTGTTGCATGATTATTCTTTAACCGGGTATATAAATTGATAATTATTAATTCGTTGTTTTCAGCTTATTGATAAACGCAATGAATTTTGAATCTGCATAATTGGCAGCCCCTGCTTCATTGTAAGAAATCCTTCCTTCTTTATCAAATACGACTGTTGTAGGTAATGACCCCTTGAAGAGTATTTCAGGAATTTCGCTGTCTACCGCGTAAACAGGTAATTGATACCCCTTTTTATCCATAAATTTTTGTGCTTTAGGCAATTGACTATCTGCATCAACCAGAATGAAAACCACATCTTTATCATTCTTGAATTTTTCATGCAAAGCATTTACACCCGGCATCTCAGCCAGGCATGGAGGACACCAGGTTGCCCAGAAATTAAGAAAAACGACTTTCCCTTTTAATTCTCCCAAGTCAATGACCTTTCCGTTGATATCTTTAAATTTAATTCCAGACAAATCACCGGCAGCATTAACCTGTTTATCCACCAGCTTAGTATCGGGCCTGAAAAACCCAATTTTCATTAATCCTTCCATCACCAGTGCTTTTGCAGGTGGTACAAATAGCAGCACCAGGAATAATATAATCAGAATCCCGTTAAAAATATTCTTTCGGTTAAGAATCTTATTCATGATGATATAATGTTTATAAAATTAATCCTATTTTGCAATAGTCAAAGCCCGGAAGAAGCAAACAACAGAAACGGAATAAATCATTATAGTGGGCAATGATAGCTTTTAAGCTTCTGCTATTAACCCCAATACTATACAGTGAAGAAAATTATTCCGTTAATACTCTTGCTAAGTTCAGCTTTAGCCTGCACAAACAAAGATACGAAAATGGAAACTTATAAATGGCCCGCAGCAAAAGCGCCGGTAGCAGAAATCAAACCTAAAGAGCGTGTTCTGCACGGTGATACAGTAACCGACAATTATTACTGGATGATTGATTATTTTAAAAAAGGGCCGGACAGTACAAAAACGATCGATTATCTCAACGCTGAAAATGCTTACCTCGACAAGATGATGAGTGGCACAAAAACGTTACAAGCGAGTCTCTTTAAAGAGTTAAAAGGCCGTATCAAAGAAAAAGATGAGTCTGTTCCGGTATTTAAAAATGGATATTTCTATTATTCCAGAACTGAAGAAGGAAAACAGTATTCCAAGTTTTGCCGCAAAAAGGGAACACTGGACGCTAAAGAGGAAATTCTGCTTGATATTGATGAACTGGCTAAGGGACTTCCCTACTATTCAGCTACCGGGTACAGTATAAGTCCTGATAATAAACTGCTTGCTTATGGAGTTGATCAAGTTTCCAGACGACAGTATACTATTCTGATCAAAAACCTGGAAACCGGTGAGCTATTAAAAGATAGTATTCCTAACACAGAGGGTGATGCTGTTTGGGCAGCAGACAATAAGACCTTGTTTTACACTTCAAAAAATGCTAAAACCCTGCTTAGTGAGAAAATCAAAAAGCATAAACTTGGAACAGCAGCCACTAAAGATATTGTTGTTTATCAGGAAAAAGATAAGTCCAACTATATTGGTGTGGGTAAGTCAAAATCCGGAAAGTATATTTTCATCTATTCTTCTGCTACTTTATCTGCCGAAGAGAGATTGATCCCTTCAGATCAGCCTGATGCTGAATTCAAAGTATTCCAACCGAGAATTAAAGATGTACTCTATAATGTAACTGCTTTAGCCGATAAATTTCTGATCTTAACCAACTGGAACGCCAAAAACTTCCGTTTAATGGAGTGCCCGCTTGATCAAACAGGGAAGGAACACTGGAAAGAGGTAATTCCGCACCGCAAAGACGTCCTTTTGGAAGACGTGG
The DNA here is from genome assembly GCF_040822065.1 of Pedobacter sp. WC2423. NCBI lineage: Bacteria > Pseudomonadati > Bacteroidota > Sphingobacteriia > Sphingobacteriales > Sphingobacteriaceae > Pedobacter > Pedobacter sp. WC2423. The sequence continues at coordinate 4,095,713 of NZ_CP162005.1, read as the reverse complement.
AGGGTTTTAAAGATTTTATTGTGATTTCAGAGCGTAAAAATGGACTCGCCCAGTTGCGCATCCGCAAATTAAACGGCGCTGAACACTACATAGATTTCGGTGAGCCTACCTATAATGCTTCCGTTGGTAATAATCCTGAATATAATAGCGAAAAGCTTCGCTATATCTATACTTCCATGACTACACCGGTATCTGTTTATGATTACCACATGGATACTAAAGAAAAGCAGCTGATGAAGCAGCAAGATATTGTAGGTGGCTATAATAAGGCTGAATACACCACAGAGCGTCTTTATGCGGCCGCCAAAGACGGCACAAAGGTTCCAATCTCACTGGTCTATAAAAACGGGCTTAAAAAGGATGGAAATGCGCCTTTACTCCTTTATGCTTATGGTTCATATGGCAGCAGTATGGACGCCTCTTTCTCTTCCGGCAACCTGAGCCTGCTGAACAGAGGTTTTGTTTTTGCCATTGCACATATTCGCGGTGGACAGGAAATGGGCAGACAATGGTACGAAGACGGAAAACTGATGAAAAAGATGAATACTTTCACTGATTTCATTGACTGCGGAAAGTTCCTGATTGAAAAAAAGTATACAAGCTCAGCGCACCTTTATGCACAGGGTGGTAGTGCGGGCGGCTTGCTGATGGGCGCGGTAATTAACCTTGCACCTGAGCTGTGGCATGGAGTGATTGCCCAGGTTCCGTTTGTAGACGTAGTAAATACCATGCTTGATGAGAGTATTCCGTTAACTACAAATGAATTTGATGAGTGGGGAAATCCTAAAAATGCCGATGCTTATCATTATATGAAAAGCTACTCTCCATATGAAAACATTGAGGCGAAAAGTTATCCAAACATGCTGGTCACTACCGGCCTTCATGATAGCCAGGTTCAATATTTCGAACCTGCCAAATGGGTTGCAAAGTTAAGGGCAACTAAAACTGATAAAAATGTGCTGCTGCTGAAAACAGATATGGACTTTGGACATGGTGGCGCATCCGGAAGGTTCGATTATCTCAAAGATATCGCGCTGAACTATGCTTTCCTGTTAAGCCTGGAGAACATCAGTAAATAATAAAAAACCCTGTTTTCTGTATTTTCCTAAAGGACTTTACAGAAAACAGGGTTATTTTCAGCAAGGAGCAAAAACTCCTTCGTTAGTTAGATCAGTTCAACGCTTCTGTTAACAAATGCAGTTAATTCAGCACCAGTAAGCATTCCTTGAGAAAGTAAAGCTAAATCTACAGCCTGTTTAGCGAGCGCACTTTGCTCATCGCTATTTTCAATCTGTAAAATTTTATTCACCAGCTTATGGTTACCGTTGATCGCAACTTTATAGCTATCCGGCATGCTACCATAAAAACTCATTCCACCGCCCATTTGAGCCATGTCCTTCATTCTTCTCATGAATTCATCCATAGTTACTGTAACAGGGAATTCTTCTGGATGTAAGCCAACAATTTCCACCTGGAAACCTGGTTTAACAATTGCTTTCTCAAAAACGTCTTTCACTTTTGCAGATTGCTCATCAGTCAATACTGATTCTACAGCCTCATCTTTTTCAATCAGTTTACTTGCAACACCAGAATCAACACGTTTCAACAGTGTTTTCTCTAATTTCTGCTCTAAAGAGGTCACAAAGTGATTATCGATTGCTGAGTTCATCAACAGGACATCGTAATCTTTTTTGTTTGCCGACTGGATAAAACCATCTTGTTTAGCAGGGTCGTTTGTATAAATATAAACCACCTGACCATTTTTATCAGTCTGGATATCTTTTACTTTTGCATGGTATTCATCAAGCGTAAAGTTCTCATTCTTAGTGTTGGTTACTAGAGCGAAATCTTTTGCTTTATCATAAAATTTCTCTTCACTAACCATTCCGTATTTCACGAAAAGACCGATATCGCCCCATTTCTCTTCATAAGCCTTACGGTCCTTATTGAAAAGTTCACCTAGTTTATCAGCTACTTTCTTAGTGATATAACTGTTGATTTTTTTCACATTGCTATCTGCCTGAAGGAAACTTCTGGAAACGTTTAATGGAATATCAGGAGAATCGATTACACCATGCAATAACATTAAGAATTCAGGTACAATATCTTTTACTTCATCAGTAATAAAGACCTGGCGGCTGAATAACTTGATTTTGTTGCGTTGCATATCAAAATCGTTCTTCACTTTAGGGAAATATAAAACACCCGTTAAGTTGAAAGGATAGTCAACATTCAGGTGAATCCAGAATAAAGGATCTTCTCCGAAAGGATATAATTGTTTGTAGAAATCAAGATAGTCCTTATCTGACAAATCAGCAGGTGCTTTAGTCCAGATCGGATCAGTGGTATTGATAATGTTATCAGTTTCAACACTTACTGTTTTAGGCTTCCCTTCTTCATCTTCACCGTCAGGAATCTCCTGAGTTTTTGTACCGAATTTAATTGGTACTGGTAAGAATTTACCATATTTATCTAAGATCTCTTCTAATTTATGCTGACTAAGGAATTCAGCAGATTCTTCATTGATATGAAGGATAATTTCTGTTCCGCGTGTAGTACGTGAACCTTCAGTAATTTCATAAGAGGTACTTCCGTCACAAACCCAGCGTGCTGGCTCTGCGCCTTCCTGATATGATAAAGTCTGGATTTCAACCAGATCAGATACCATAAATGCAGAGTAGAACCCTAACCCGAATTTACCAATAATCTCATTGGCATCTTTAGCGTCTTTAAATTTCTCTACAAATTCACTTGCACCTGAAAAAGCAACCTGGTTGATATATTTCTTAATCTCTTCAGCGGTCATTCCCAATCCATTATCACTGATTGTGATTGTCTTTTTTTCCACATCAAGCGCAACTTCTACTAAAGGATTGCCCAACTCACCGTTGTATTGTCCTAATGCAGCTAAACGTTTGATTTTTTGTACCGCATCAACCGCATTTGAAACCAGCTCACGCAGGAATATCTCATTGTCTGAGTACAGGAATTTCTTAATAATAGGAAAAATGTTTTCGGTATGTATGGAAATACTCCCTTTTTCTTCTATGCTCATATGTTAACTCATTTTTAAGTACATATCGTCTTTATCAAGGGATGTTCCAATTTCTATTTAGTTGTCAAATTGACAGTCTGATTTAATTTTCGTAAGCTTACTCTGAAAATTATAGCTTCAGCCAGACATATGAACATGGACCTCTATAAAAAACTACATACCGAAGGGCTCATCAGTGCGCAAACACTGGAAAAGGTGGTGGAAAAAGATAAAAACCCTTTATTCTCTTTACACTGGGAACTGAAAACTCTTTTATACCTGGGTGTCACACTTTTAAGTACAGGTCTGGGAATTCTGATCTATAAAAATATTGATACCATTGGTCATCAGTTCATCTTATTGTTTATAGCAGCGATCTGCATAGGCAGTTTCTTATACTGCATTAAAAACAGAAAACCTTTTAGCAGGGAAAAAGTCAAATCTTCCAGTTCCTTTTACGACTATATCTTATTATTGGGTTGTCTGAGCATGCTGAGCTTTCTTGGTTATCTTCAATTTCAATACCATGTTTTTGGTGATAATTATGGCCTTGCAACCTTTATTCCTATGCTCGTGCTGTTCTATGTAGCTTATGAATTTGACCATATCGGTGTGCTGAGTATGGGCATTACCAACCTGGCTATCTGGCTGGGCGCTGCTATTACACCATTTGCAATGCTTTCAAATGGGCTTTACAGCAGTAATCCTTTAATTATCCCTTATCTCTTTTTAGGACTGCTATTGTTAACTGCTGCTTATCTTTCTGAACAGTATAACTTCAAAAAACATTTTAAATTCACTTACCAGAATTTCGGAGTGAATATCTCTTTTATTGCACTTTTCACTGGTTATTTCAGTTTTTATGAGCATCCTTTAAGTTTTCTGTGGTTAATTACCGTATTTATACTGGCTTTCATCTTATACCGGGATGCCTTAAAAAATAAATCTTTCTATTTTTTGCTGCTGGTTATCTTATATGCTTATGTAGCAATTAGCACGCTTGTAGTCAGGGTGCTGTTCAATATAGATTCAGAAGCTGCTTTTGTGACAGTATTACTCTATTTTATCGGATCGGCGATCGGTTTAATCATGGCATTGATCCGGTTGAATAAAAAAATTAAAGAGATATGATCATCTACAATAAAACATGGCTGACCAACCTGAATATACAAGATCAGGTTAAACCCTATCTGGCTGCGGGTGACCTGACCAAAGAGGAATTTAAAAATATTGAAAAAGCTTATCCGGTTGGATTTTATTCTCCCAATATCTTTGTCAGAACAGGACTATTTCTGTTAACCTGTGTGATTGCTTTATTTGGAGGCTGTTTACTGACTTATATCTGCTGGGACCTGCTGGCAACTTCCCATAGTGGTGCATGGGTGCTTTTTTTAGGCCTGATCAGTTATATCACGCTTGAAGTAGTTGTGAAAAACAAACATCATTTCAGAGCTGGCACTGATGATGCTCTGATCTGGATTTCTGGCGGCCTGTTTTGTGTCGCCTTTACCTGGCTCACATTCACGATGGACTGGGATATTAATACCAGCATGAATACGGCAATCTCTATAACTGGTTTTACATTTTTCCTGAGCTTATTCCTGGCGTTAAGGTTTGCAGACAGTCTAATGGCCTTATTTTGCTTTTTAACGGTATTGGTACTGTCCGTACTGCTAGCGATTGCACACCTTTCTTTTGGTAAGGCTATACTTCCATTTTTAGTTATGCTGATTTCTGCGCTGGTTTATTATTTTTCCCGGGCTAAAAGCAATAGTCCAAAATTCATTGATTACCAGCATTGTCTCCGCTTTGTGCAAACAGGCAGCTTACTCACTTTATACCTGGCTGGCAATTATTATGTAGTTCAGGAAATGGGCAATGAACTCTATGGCTATACCACTCTCGGGCCATACAAAGTTCCTTATCCAGTCTTTTTCTGGCCATGGACTATTCTTGTCCCTTTTATCTATACCGGCCTGGGCCTTTATAAAAAAAATGTGATTCTACTGCGTACAGGACTGATTCTTATCGCTATAGCTGCAGTTACTTTTAAAAATTACTATCATGTACTGCCTATAGAGGGCACACTTGTTTTAATTGGGCTGGTTACCCTTGGAGGTTCTTATTGGGCAATCAGCTATCTTAAAACACCTAAAAAGGGGTTTACTTCCGAAGAGCTGATTGAAGACACGATCCCTGGCGGCGTTAATGTGGAGTCACTGATTATTTCAACCACCCACCTGGATGCGCCTTCGGGAACAGAGAGTCGTTTTGGTGGAGGAGATTTTGGCGGCGGCGGTTCTTCTTCAAATTTTTAAGAAAGAATATTACAATTGGTTAGCAATGTTCTTCTGTATCTTTGCATAGAATGGAATATAATGTACACACCCTGCCTAATGGCATTCGTCTTCTTCACGTGCCCTCTGCATCAGCAATCTCTCACGCTTGTATTATTATAAATAGCGGTTCACGTGATGAGACTGAAAGCCAGGCCGGACTTGCCCATTTTATTGAGCATTTAATTTTTAAACGCACAGAAAAAAGAAATACAAACCAGATCCTGAACAGGCTGGAAAGTGTTGGAGCAGATTTAAATGCCTATACGACCAAAGAATATACCTGTATCCATGCTTCTTTTTTACACCCTTACCTGGACAGAACGCTCGAACTTTTCAATGACATTGTATTCCACTCTACTTTTCCGGAAGAGGAAATGGAAAAGGAAAAAGGAGTGATCTTAGATGAGATCGCATCTTACCTTGATCAGCCTGAAGAAGCTATTTATGATGATTTTGAGGATATGGTATTTGCAGATCATTCCCTGGGCAGGAATATTCTGGGAACGACTGAAAGTGTAAATCAGCTTTCTCAACAGGATATTAAAGATTTTATAGCCGCTAATTACCATACAGATAAAATTGTCGTTGCTGTTCTGGGTAACTATTCTTTGCCTAAAGCCGTTAAAATATTCACGAAGTATTATGAGGAAATTCCTCAGAATCTACATCAGGACAATAGAAAAGCTCCTGCTAAATCACCAGTGATTACCCGCATAGATCAAAAACCGATTATGCAGGCACATACCATGATTGGCTCTACAGCTTATTCTTTACACCACCCTTTTAAAACTGGCCTGCTATTGTTGAATAACCTGCTATGTGGTACTGGAATGAGTTCTATCCTGAATTTACAGATCAGAGAAAAACATGGGATTGCTTACAGCATAGAATCGGGATACAGTCCTTTAAGCGATACGGGCATTTTTACCTTATATTTTGGCACCGATAAGGAAAAAGTAAACAGGGCACAATCGCTTATTTACAAAGAGTTTAAAAAGATCAGAGAAAATCCTTTAACAGAAGTACAGCTACAAAAAGCCAAGAATAAATTCATCGGACAAATTGCCCTTGGAGAAGAAAACAGAATAGGATTAATTGTTTCCATGGCAAAAAGTCTGATTGATTACAATAAAATAGATAGCCTGGAGACTGTTTTTCAAAAAATACAAGCCGTAAATACACAGGATATGGCACAGATTGCAGATGAAATCCTGGATGAAAAAAACCTCAGCGTCTTAACCTTTTACCCTTTAGCTTAAGAGCCAGTTTGAAACAGGCACTAATATTTGTACTTTTGTAATATACTTTGTTACTGCCAGTAAGCAGTGACAATATAAATACATATTGTGTGTATTTAAACAGGTCAAAAAAAATTAGATAGATGAAATTACCAATTATAGCTTATGGAGATCCGGTTTTAAGAAAAGTATGCGAAAGCATAGATGAAAACTATCCGGATTTACAAAAACTAATCAGTAATATGTTTGACACCATGTATGCAGCAAGTGGTGTTGGTTTGGCTGCGCCACAGATTGGTTTGCCAATCAGACTGTTCATTGTGGATACTGGTGAGGATGAAGACGGAAAGCAAGGGTTCAAAAGAGTATTTATCAATGCTGTGATTTTGGAAGAAACCGGTGAGCCATGGGCTTTTACCGAAGGATGCTTAAGTATCCCTGAAATCAGAGAAGATGTATTACGCAAGCCAAATATCAGAGTTCAGTATTATGATGAAAACTGGGAATTGCATGAAGAAGCTTTGTCTGGTATGCCTGCACGTGTGGTACAGCACGAATATGACCATATAGAAGGTAAATTGTTTACCGATACCTTAAGTCTGTTGCGTAAAACCATGCTGAAGTCTAAACTGGATTCAATTTCAAGAGGAGATATTCACGCAGATTACAGAATGAAATTTCCAAAACAGCGCAACAAGAAACGCTAGTTATTATTGTTTTGTCTGCTTTTATCCCCACTAAAAATCTGTTGCATGAGTTTGCCCCAGGCAAACGGATTTAATAACGGGTTAGATTGTACCAGATTTTTATTCAGTTCTCTTTCCTGATCTATACGGAAATTAGTTGAAGATATCTCTCCGGCATCCCTGGGGAGATATTGAATTTTCCCGTTAATGGAGCGTGAAGACATGTTCTTCCGCGCAATTTCCATATCATCATCAGCAACTTTCATCGCCAGAAAATCTTTCGTGAATTCTTCCACAGTAGCCCATGGATAAACACGTACTGCAGGAAGATAAACAATCTCTGATTTCATTTTCACCATTGCTGTATACTTTGAATCTTTAACATCCTGCGGAATAAGAACCACTTTGTCAGTGTATCCAATTGCATTATAAATCAAAGTATCTCCCGGATGGGCTACAAAAGAGAAATAGCCTTTATAATTGGCAGCATAACGCTGATCCTGGTTAGTTTTATTCGTTATAGTCACATAAGGGACAACAAAACTACTGTCCCTGTCTGTTATAATACCAGAAAATTGGATCAATTTCTTTCCTGAAGGCGTTTGTTGTGCAAACAGCCCCGCAGTAAAAAAAATCAAAACGACCGTAAAGATGTATTTCATCGTACAAAAATAACTGTAATTCTTACAGTGACTAGTTAAATTTTGTTAAATGGCTAAACTGATTCAGTCAGGTTAATAGCTTCAACCGCAGTAATTTGCGGTACCGCTTTCATAATAGCCTGCTCGATTCCTGCTTTCATGGTCATAAAACTCATTTTGCAAGATCCGCAGTTCCCCAGTAATTTCAATTTAACGACATTATCCGGCGTAATTTCTTCTATCGCAACATCACCACCATCAGCCTTAAGATAAGGACGGATAGTTTCTAATGCTTGTTCTACTTGTTCTTTTAAATCCATGATATATTTTAAAATATAAATTTACTAATTTTTTAGCAATCTGACCGCAAGGCATTATTAATTGCAATCTGTTGTGCAATCTTTCCTGCCATTTCTGAAAATGCAATTGAGGTCTGACTCTCTTTATCCATCGCAATAGGCGTACCACTATCTCCGCCTTCTGTAATGCCTTGAACAAGAGGTATTTCTCCTAAGAAAGGTACATCAAAAGAAGCTGCCAAAGCCTTTCCGCCGTCTTTCCCAAAAATATAATACTTGTTTTCAGGCAGTTCTGCCGGCGTAAAATAAGCCATATTCTCAATTACGCCTAATACCGGGATATTAATGCCTGGCATTCTGAACATCGCAAGCCCTTTTCTGGTGTCTGCTAAAGCTACTTGTTGCGGAGTTGTCACGATTACCGCACCTGCAATCGGGAAACTTTGGGTAATAGTAATATGAATATCCCCGGTTCCAGGAGGAAGATCCACAATCAGGTAATCCAGCTCTCCCCAATCCGCGTCATTGAACAATTGTTTGATTGCATTGGACGCCATTGGTCCACGCCATGGTACAGGCTGGTCAGGATCGGCAAAAAAGCCTAATGACAATAACTTGATACCATATTTTTCAATTGGCAAAATCAGCGTTTTTCCTTCTGCTGTTTCTCTTGCACTTGGCTTGGCACCCAAAAGACCAAACATTGTCGGCACCGAAGGACCATAAATATCCGCATCAATTAAACCAACTTTAGCTCCGTCTGCTGCCAGGGTAACAGCAAGGTTACTCGCTACAGTAGATTTTCCTACTCCACCTTTACCTGAAGAGACTAAAATGATATTTTTAATATCTTTCAGCTGGGTAGTATCATTTGGCCTGGTTACTCTTGAAGTAATTTTTATATTTATTTCTGCCTCTTTGTCCACAAAATGTCTGATAGCATTGAAGCAGGCATTTTTAAGCATATCCTTCATTGGACAGGCTGGAGTGGTCAGTTCTAAGGTGAAACTAATTTTTTTATCTTCGATGCTCAGCTCTTTAATCATGTTCAATGTAACCAGATCTTTTTTAAGATCAGGGTCTTCGACATTTCTTAAAGCAGCTAAAACTTGTTCGTTGCTAATATTCATTGCCCAAAATTAACAAAAGGACGTTACAATTAATTGATTTTAGGCTTTTTAAGTGTAATTTTAACACGAAATAAACATTTGCATTTAGCGTTAAGCAATTAAACATCTATTTTACAGCATGCGTCTTCCAAAAATAAACATCCCTAAAAAATACATCAAAGCAGGTGCATGGGTTCTAGGGGTATTTCTTGTATTAATTGCCATCCTTGGTTCTATTGCTTATAGCAAAAGAGAAGCTCTACTCAAAAAAATGATAGCTAAGGCTATCCTGAAGGCGGATACTGATTATGGATTAGCCATAAAAATTGAGAGTGCCGGCTTTAAAGGACTGAGCACTGTACACATGAAAAACATTTCTGTAGTTCCTAAAGACCGGGATACGCTATCTACAATTGCCGATCTTACTATTGGCGTCAAGTTATTACCCTTACTTTTCGGAGATGTTAAACTTGCTGAAGTTGGCTTAAATACGGGTAAAGTCAGCATCGTACTGAAAGATAGCCTGACTAACCTTGACTTTATTCTCAAAAGGAAAAAGAAAGATAAAAAAGATAATAAAGCAAAAATAGATCTGAGTGAAATTGCGCATGATATCCTCAACCAGGTACTGAATAAAATCCCGGATGACATGGAGATGAAGAACCTGGTATTTACATTGAATGATAATGATACCGCAAAATTAAATTTCCTGACTACAACAGCTACAATTGACGGGGGAGATTTGAAATCAACCATTCTGGTCAATAACGATCAGGCAACCTGGCACATTAATGGCAAACTGAAGCCGGGTAAAAAACAAATGGATGTGCTGTTCTTTGCGGATGGTAAAAAAGTTGAGTTGCCTTACCTGGAGAATAAACTGCATGCAAAACTGAGTTTCGATACGGTTAGAACCGAAATGAGAAGCGCTGAATACAGTGGTGATAATTTTAAGATCTCCGGCTCATGGTCAGTTAAAAATCTATTGATTAACCATACTAAGATCGCCTCTAATGATATTATAGTTAAGAACGCCAAGATTGATGCAAATATGTTAATCGGGCCAAATTTTGTGGCTTTGGACAGCACCTCGACTGTTTTCCTTAAAGATGCAGCAATCCATCCTTATTTGAAATATACGCTGTCGCCAAACAAAATTTATGAAGTGAAGCTTCATGCTGACGAACAGGATGCACAGGCAGTTTTAAATGCTTTTCCTGAAGGTTTATTCGAATCACTGGACGGATTACAGGTTAAAGGGAAGATTAAATATGATCTTAATTTTTACCTGGACAGCAGTACACCAGATAGCTTAAGGTTCAATTCTACACTGACACCCTATAATTTCAAAATTGTCAGGTGGGGTAAGCTAAATCTTCAAAAGATCAATGATACTTTTGTATATACCCCTTATGAGTATGGAAAACCGATGCGTGATATCACAATCGGACCTTCTAACCCTAATTACACCCCGCTTTCTGAAATCTCCAGTAATTTCAAAAATGCATTGCTGACTTCTGAAGACCCTTCATTCTATACACATAAAGGTTTCGTTGAAGAGTCTATCCGTAAATCTTTCGTGATTAATTTCAAAGAGAAGAAGTTTGTCAGAGGAGGAAGTACGATTTCAATGCAGCTGGTAAAAAATGTATTCTTAAGCAGGCAAAAAACGCTTGCACGTAAAGCGGAAGAAATCCTGATTGTCTGGTTGATCGAGAATAACCGCCTGGTTAGTAAGCAGAGAATGCTTGAGGTCTACTTCAATATCATTGAAATGGGTAAAAACATTTATGGAATAGGTGAAGCATCACGCCAGTATTTTGGAAAAAGCCCGTCACAATTGAGTATTGGCGAAGGTATATTCCTGGCTAATATTGTTCCGCGCCCTAAAATAGCGATGTTCAAGTTTCGGGGTGATGGCGGATTGAAAGACTATATGCTGCCTTATTTCAGGTATATGGGCAGGATTATGGCTAAACGTGGCTTAACACCCGCCGACACCAGTGGTTATGGTTTTTATAACGTAAGATTAAGAGAAGGTTTACGCCGTTATTTGCTGCCAGATTCGGCAAAAGTTGACACTGCTGCCTTTGATACAGATACTGATACGCCTGTTAAAATGCAGGATGAATCAAAAAACATTTTTGACAGGTTATTTGGCAGGTCTAAAAAAGAGAAGGATACTGCAAGCAAACAATTAACTGTACAGGATACCGTAAAAAAAACAAGAAAAGAACTGCGAAGGGAACGGCGGGAAAAACGACGTCTGGAAAAAGAAGCCAGTTAACTTCGCCTTAAAGAAATGATGAATACGATAGAAGTTGGAGACAGAAAGTTCGGGATATCGATCACGAACGAACGCATTATTGCGCGTACAAAAGAAATTGCAGCACAAATCAATGCTGAATATAAAGATAAGCGCCCCCTTTTTATCGGCGTATTAAATGGCAGCTTTTTATTTATGGCTGACTTGCTTAAGGAAACAGAAATTCCTTGTGAAGTCGCTTTTATGAAGGTTTCAAGCTATAAAGGCGGACTTACCAGCAGTGGAGAATTGAAAGAGATATTTGGATTACCGGATAATCTGGAGGGCCGCCACCTGGTTTTAGTAGAAGACATCGTGGATACAGGCCTGACCCTAAAATATATATTAGAAAAGGTTTATTTGCAGCAGCCTGCTTCAGTACGTGTTTGCAGCATGCTTTTCAAGCCAGAAGCCATACTATCACCAATTAAAGAACTTGAATATGTAGGCTTTGAAATCCCGAATGAATTTGTAGTAGGCTACGGCCTGGATTATGATGAACTGGGGCGGAATCTTAAACACATTTACCGTACAATTTCCTGATCGTGATTCTTTAGCTTGATTCCCATAAATTTTTCACAATTTTGCATCAAACATATTTTATATTTAAATGACAATACATAAAGAAGGTTATACAACCATCGCACTCTCTCTCCTTTTTATCTTCGTCCTTAATGCCATTATTGACTACAGATTTGCTGATGTCACCTGGTTAAGGTGGGCAGTGTATATTGCTTCATTCGCTTTATTTATTACTATTCTTCAGTTTTTCAGAAATCCATCCAGACCATTCGTGACTGGCGGAAACCTGATCATCTGTCCTGCTGACGGAAAAGTTGTCGTAATTGAAGAAACTCAGGAAAATGAATATTTCAAAGACAAAAGATTACAGGTTTCGATATTTATGTCTCCTGTAAACGTACATATCAACAGAAACCCAATTGCTGGAGTAGTTAAATTTTTCAAATATCACCCTGGAAAATATCTTGCCGCATGGAATCCGAAATCTTCTACCGAAAATGAGCGTACAACAGTTGTCGTAGAACACGCAAACGGAACACCGGTATTATTCAGACAAATTGCAGGAGCGCTTGCCAGAAGGATTGTATGGTACGTGAAAGAAGGTGATGTAGTGGAACAAAGTAAAGAATTTGGCTTCATTAAGTTCGGCTCCCGAGTAGATATATTTCTTCCTGTTGGGACAAAAGTTAACCTGGAACTGAACCAGGTGGTTAAAGGCGGTATTACTGTCCTTGGCGAACTCGTTTAGTCCCCGGGAACTAGAAAAACAAAGCGGGTCAATCCTTGTGATGTACAGTACATCACAAGGATTGACCCGCTTTGTTTTTATCCGGTATAGTTCAATTTATCCTTATTAAACACTCCTGATTACTTTGATAAGAGATCGGTCAACGCTTCAGTGGAATTTTTAGGGGGAGGAAAGATCCTGATTTTTCCAGGCTGGCTACTTTGAGGAAAGTGCTCTGATGCCTTTGGGTTTCCATTGTTTGTTTCCTTTTGCCCGGTACAGAACTTTTGAAACAACCAGTACTCCAAACTGCTGCTTTAAAAATGAAATCGTCAAGGATTTCCTTTGAAAATTTACCCGTTAAACTTCCCATAATAAATATCATTTCACCAATGTAAGCCATTAGCTTTAAAGATTATCCTGATGCGTAAAAAATGTCCGTAATTGTCCGCAGCTGTCTGCAATTGTCCGCTTTGTCCATGGGTTAGTCAAAGGGAAAATTATAATTTCATTAATCTTCAACTAGTTATGGTTGGGTTGTGCCTGAGTGATGGTCGGGATGACACCAGGTTGAGAACGGGCTGTAAGCATGTCGAGTCCATGTTGTTTCAACTAGTTGTTTTGACTTGGACTTGCCATGCTCTCACGTTACTTTAGCATTGCTCTTACCCTAACGAGTACTCAGGCAATACTCAGGCAGTACCCGGACGATATAGCTTTATGATTTAGCTATTTTGAATTTATTTACGAACAGCCCGGCCTTGTTTCCCCTGAGTAATTCCCAGGCAAATTGAAAGCTTTCAGCGCAACTTCCAGCGGCATAAGAGCATCCGTGACAGCAAATACTTTCTGTTTAGCGTGTCAAAATTTATGCTTAAAAAAGAGCCTGATCCAAAAGTTTATGACTTGATCCGCTTGTTTTTCCACCAGACATTGTATAGCGGGAGTAATAAAGGGTACCAGCCTGTAAAGGATGAGCAGAATGCTATACTGGGATAGGCACAAACAAAAAAACCTCCCCGAGAGAATCGGGAAGGCCTATATATTTTGTAGAGAAATTAAACTCTCTTAGACTTGATACGAGCTGCTTTACCAGTCAATTCACGAAGATAGAACAACTTAGCTCTACGCACCTTACCGTGACTGTTAACTTCAATTTTAGCGATGTTTGGCGAATTAATTGGGAAGATACGCTCTACTCCAACTCCATTAGACATTTTACGAACAGTAAACGTCTCATTAGCACCTACGCTGTTACGTTGTAAGACTACACCTTGGTAAATTTGAACACGTTCTTTATTACCTTCGCGAATTTTATAGTGAACACTCACTGTATCTCCTGATTTGAATGCAGGAAACTCGTTCTTTGCGATTACCTGCTCTTCAACAAATTTTACTAAATCCATGATTTTAAGCTATTAAGCCGACTTTTTGTTGTTTAAAATCGGACTGCAATATTATGAATTTTATTTAATAAAAAAAAGTGATTCTTATTTTTTTTCAACATTCTTTACGAAATCCACAATAATAATTCTTTTTTTTATTTCTCAACAGGTATTAAATTACCCTTATCATTGGCCTTTAAGCAATTGCACGAGGCTTTTTCCATTCATTTTTGTGTTTTCCAGTGCTCCGCTTTCTGCATCAAATAAAATTTCCATGAGTTTAACTTTTTCATAAGGGATGTCCTGGGCCTCGCCAATTTTTATCCTTCGGTAATTATGAAATGTGTTCATCGAAATATTCAACAATTTGGGAATCATTTTCATTGCAAACTTATATTCCTTAACAGTAAGCTTGTCTAAGAAATAATTGATCTTATACTTATCTATACTTTCACTCATTCTTATTGAATTTATTTACACGATTTATAAAGACCCGCCAACCAGGTCACGAATATTATTTCGTAAATATATAAATAATTTCATATGCAAATAAATAATAAGGTAAATAAATTATTTATTAAAGAATTAAAAGATTTTACAGAGAATAATTTTACAAAAAAGGACTAATCTTCAAGCAGATCGGGCCGACGCTTCAGCGTACGCGCCAGAGCCTGCTCATGCCTCCAGTTATTAATCTTTAACTCATGTCCGCTCAAAAGAATTTCAGGCACCTGGTGACCTTTATAATCCGCTGGACGGGTATATAACGGAGCATCAAGCAGTCCGCCCTGAAAACTATCGCTCAAAGCGGAGGTCTCATCATTCAATACACCAGGTATTAATCTGACAATAGCATCTACAAGAACTGCCGCAGGTAATTCTCCGCCAGATAAAACGTAATCACCAATAGAAACTTCACGTGTTACATAAATATCCCGGATCCGCTGGTCAATTCCCTTATAATGGCCACATAAAATGATTACATTTTCCATTCCTGATAATTCATTGGCCATAGACTGGTTCAACGTTACTCCGTCCGGCGTCATGAAAATAATCTCATCATATGTCCTTTGCTCTTTTAGCGCATCTATACAACGCGCAAAAGGCTCAATTGACATCACCATGCCACTGCCACCACCATACGGATAATCATCAACACTACGCTGTTTGTTTGTCGAGTAATCTCTCAGGCTGTGTACTACTATTTCAGCAATCCCTTTAGTTTGTGCACGCTGCAAAATAGAATGCGCGAAAGGGCTTTGCAGTAAGTCAGGTAAAACTGTTATGATATCAAAACGCATGGCATCAAATTAATTAGACAGGTAAATATCAAGCAGACCATCCGGAAGATCAACAAGTAATGTACTGGCATCTTCGTCAATCTCCACAATCATATCATCATTTAGCGGAAACATGATTTCCTTTTCCTGATAAGAAACCGTAGCTACGAACTGTTGAGGATATTCATTGACTTCAAGAATTTCTCCCAGCTCACCATGAGTTTCATCTGTAACCACAAACCCAACAAGATCAGTATAATGAAAATCATCATCATCCCTGTTAGGCATCTTGCTGATCGGCAGATAAACCTTTTTCTTTAACAGAGGCTGTGCTTTGTCTATATGATCAATATCATCCAGGTAGATATTTCCAGTGCTGTTAGGCTGCATTTTAAACGCCGAAACGAAAAAAGGAACCATCTTGCTATTCATCTCTGCAAATATAACGTCAAGCTCAAGCAGCCCCGGTTCATCATATTCAAAGTACAATTGAAGTTCTCCCTTTAATCCCTTTGTTTTAGTAAAATACCCTATATAAAATGCCTCTTCGTGCGTCATTAAAATCTAAATCAATTATTACGTTAAATAAAAATAGCGAAGAAAACCTTCAGATGAAGGATTCTTCGCTATAATTAAGAATTACAAATTACTATGCTTGTTCTTCTTTTGTTTCTTCTGTTGCAGGAGCTTCTTCAGCTGCTTCTTCAGTTACAGGAGTTTCCTCTGTTTCTTCAGCTGCAACTTCTTCTGCTACCGGTGCATTTTTCAATGCGATAGCAGCACCACGGTCTGCATTTTTCTTAGCTTCAGCAGCAAGAGCAGTTTTCTTAACTTCATCTTTAGATTTAGTCAGGCTGTCTTTTTTACCTTCGATTTTACTGTCTTTAGCTAAAAGCCACTCAGCAAATTTAGCTTCTGCTTGTTCTTCAGTTAAAGCGCCTTTTTTAACACCACCTTGTAAGTGTTTTTTGTACAAAATACCTTTGTGAGATAAAATAGTACGGCAAGTATCCGTAGGCTCAGCACCTTTGTTTACCCAGTCTAATGTTTTTTCGAAATTAATTTCAATAGTAGCAGGATTGGTGTTTGGGTTGTATGAACCTAAACGCTCAATAAATTTACCATCTCTCGGTGCGCGTGAATCCGCTACCACTACGTGGAAAAAAGGTTTGCTCTTTTTACCGAATCTTTGCAATCTGATTTTAGTTGCCATTTCTTTATAAGTTTATGTATTCAACATAGTTCCCGGAGCTGCATGCTAGCGGGGATGCAAAAGTAAGTAAAATACTAATGATAAGCAAGATGCCGCAAAATTAATATGTGCTGCCCGTGAACAGCACTTATTAATTTTTATAAAGAGAGAATCTCTACAAGCTTTAACCACACCGGACTTACCTCTTCCGCATCGATGTGCTTGATCGCATGATCAAAAGGAGTAAACAGGATTTCTTTATTGATCTGACCGACCATACCGCCCGATCTGCCTTCCAGCAAGCCCTCTACAGCTGCAACACCAAATCGGCTGGCCAGTACCCGGTCCATACAACTTGGCTTACCGCCACGTTGAATGTGCCCAAGAACAGAGACACGAATATCATAGTTAGGGAAGTTCTGTTTTAGCACTTCACCTACATTAAAAGCCCCGCCAACTTCATCGCCTTCTGCAACAATTATAATTTTAGAAGCTTTATCTTTCCTTCCGTATTCTAATCTTTTGATCAATCCTTCTACGCCCATATTGGCTTCAGGAATCATAATTGCTTCTGCGCCTACACCAATTCCACTTCTTAAAGCGATCAGTCCGGAATCCCTGCCCATGACTTCAACAATAAAAAGTCTGTCATGTGATTCTGCCGTATCCCTGATCTTATCAATAGCATTCACTACTGTATTAATTGCAGTATCATAACCAATTGTAAAATCTGTTCCTGCCAGATCATTGTCTATAGTGCCCGGCAAACCAATCACCGGAAAATCGAATTCACTGGTAAACAGGTTTGCTCCTGTAAAAGTACCATCGCCACCAATCACAACCATTGCATCAATATCGTGCAGTTTTAACTGGTCATAAGCTTTTTGTCTTCCTTCTTTAGTCCGGAAGTCATCACTCCGGGCTGTTTTAAGAATGGTACCGCCACGCTGTATAATATTCGCTACGGATTTCCGGTCCATGGGGATAAAATCTCCATTAATTAAGCCTTCATATCCTCTAAGTACTCCTGAAACATTTAAATCATAATATATCCCCGCTCTGACTACTGCCCTTATGGCAGCATTCATACCGGGTGCGTCTCCCCCTGATGTTAATACAGCTATGTTTTTAATTTTATTCATTATTTCTTGGATGCTTTAAATTTATCGAGTCCGCTTTGCAAATAAGCGGCATATTCTTTCGCGTCAAAAATTGCTCCCTGCGGGGCAACTAAAGGAACCAGGTCATGTCCGCCAAGGACATAAAAAGGCTGTGAATTAGAATTATAGGTTGTTGCCTGGAAATCACCGTTCCAACGCCCCAGATCATCTGTGGTAGTCCTTAAAATTTTAGAGTAATGTACTTTTTCCGGCGGCATTTTTACAGACCGCTCATCTACATATAATTGTATAAGAACATATTCATCTTTAATTAAATGACCCACCTGCGGATCTATCCATACTTTATCTTCCATTTTCCGGCAGTTTACACAAGCATGTCCCGTAAAATCTATGAGTACTGGCTTATTTACTTTTTTTGCATAGGCCAGGCCTTCATCCAGATCGAAGAATGCATTAAAACCATGCGGAGGATGTAATACATCATTATATTTAACTACCGCCGGAAAATCAGACGTTCCCTGCGAGCTTCCGCCATTATTTCCACCCAGAATAAAATCCTGTGTATTTAAAGGAGGTGCTATTCCACTTAAAATATTAACCGGTGCTCCCCAGAGACCAGGAACAAGGTACATCGCAAAAGAGAAAGAGAGGATAGCGAAAAACAATCTTGGAACAGAAACATAAGGGACATCACTGTCATGTGAAAACTTAATCTTTCCAAGAATATAAATACCCATCAGGAAGAAAATTACAATCCATAAAACCAGGAATATCTCTCTGTCAAACCACTCCCAGTGCCAAACCAGGTCTGCTGCAGACAAGAATTTTAAGGCCAGTGCAAGCTCAAGGAATCCAAGACAAACTTTTACACTGTTTAACCAGCCACCCGATTTAGGCATACTGCTTAAGAAACCAGGGAATATAGCTGATAAGGTAAAAGGTAGTGCCAGAGCCAATGCGAACCCAAACATTCCTATTGCAGGAGCAAGAATTTCACCCTTTGAACTCGCCTGTACTAACAATGTTCCAATAATAGGACCTGTGCAGGAGAATGAAACAAGCGCCAAAGAAGCCGCCATAAAAAATATTCCTCCTAAACCTTTAGTGTCATCCGCTTTCTGATCAATTTTATTCACAAAAGAACTTGGTAACGTAATTTCAAAAGCACCGAAAAACGAGATTGCAAAAACTATCAGCAGAATAAAGAAAGTAAAGTTAAACCATCCGCTGCTACTCAATTCATTTAATTTGGCGGAACCAAAAAGCAAGGTGATCAATAACCCGAAGGCCACATAAATGACAATAATAGAAAGGCCATAAATTACCGCCTGTCCAATTCCCTTTTTTCTGCTGCCGGCTTTTTTAGTAAAAAAACTAACTGTAAGCGGCACCATTGGGAAGATACAAGGCATTAAGAAGGCAATAAAACCGCCGATTAACCCTTGAATAAAGGTTTGCCACAATGTTTTCTCCTGTTCTGTTTGTTGTATTTTCTGCGCCGGTTTAACTATAGCAGCAGCTTTTACAGTGTCCTTTTTAACACTATCTTTAACGATAGCATTTGAAGCACTGTCTGCCGCAGATCCAATTTCGGTAAACTGGATATCATCGCTTACCACAGTAGAATCATGGCTTTGTATGAAAGCAAAACTCTGGCTGGAATGCATTAAAAGCATTGTAAGCACCAAGCCAAGCATTAAAATTAACTTTTTCATTCTCATGTTTTTTAACCTGATTGGGTATTACCCTTTTCTATAAGGCTGTGAAATTACTTATAATTTCTTGTTTAAAAAGTTTTGAATTACCGGATTGCCAATATTTTACTATACTTCGATATTCGGCAGAAAAAGACAAAAAAAAAGAGCGCCAGAATTTCTGGCGCTCTTTAATACTTATCGTAAATCTATTTGACCTGTACAGAAAACTTCACTTCATCAGGAGGAAGACATTTCGTAGCATCACATACCATAAATTCTATGGTACCAGTTACAACTGTTGCTGGTTTGTTTAATTTAATTTTTTGCTGAAATACAACCTGATTCTCAAAATAGCCAACATTCATATCAAAAACCTTCTCAAATTTAGAAAGGGCTTTAGGTTCTGCGGTAGTTCCCACTTTAGTAAAATCTTTTGACGGATTAAACTTAATCGTTGTTTTAACAGGACCTCCTGGCTTCACTGTTTGAGAATAGATGTGCCATCCATCCTGAATAGTTGCTTTAAGATAAACAATGGCTTCTGTTTTACTGATCTTTTTTTGTGCATAAGACCAGGTTACAGGATTCTCGATCTGAGCAGAAGCTCCAAGAACCGTAAAAAACAATAAGGCAAATACTAAGGTTATTCTTTTCATGTTTATAAATTATATTACTGTGAGTATGACTGATAATTTTTAGGATGGTTTAATAAACTCAATCTCTTTAAAGTTATACATCTTTAGTCCGTCAATGGTTTCTAAACTTAACATTCCATTTTCGCCTACATCTACAATTTTCCCTTCAATTATCTCGCCATTTTGTCTGTAATTGGCTTTTACGTTAAATTGATAAAGATAATTCAGGTATTCATTCCGCAGATTGCTGTAGTTCCCTGCTTTGAGTTTTAAATATCCAGCCTCTATATGACTGCAAATTTCTGCTAAAAGCGTTACTAAATCAACATGCCGGTGTAAAATTTGATAGATTGAACCCGCACGCTGCTGTAACTCTGTTTCAAAAACTTCCTGATTTACATTGATTCCGATTCCTACAATACAAGCCTTTATATGGCTTCCAGCTACGATATTCTCTACTAACATCCCGCCTATCTTTTGATGTCCAAAATAGATATCATTAGGCCATTTAACCGATAAACCTGTACCAATAATACTTTCCAGTGCTTTCTGAATTGCAATACTGATAGTCATATTCAAGTTAAATTGCTCCCTGAGCTGTATAAACGATGGTCGCAGAAGAATACTAAAAGTGAGGTTTTTACCTGGCTCAGCATGCCATTTACTCCCTACCTGGCCACGGCCTTCATATTGATTCTCTGCCATAATAACAGTTCCTTCGGGTAATGGCTCGGAATTTGACACCATCCTTTTCAAAAAATTATTGGTAGAATCAACCGCTAATAATTTGATAAGATTTTGACCAACAAATAGTGTTGAAAAAGTGTTATTTTGCAATAGTTGATTTTATAGTTGTTATTTATCAAAAATAAAACATTTTAATGGTAAAAAAGAAATTAGTAAACCTTTCTACCTACCTTTCAGAAATAGCCGTTCAAGGCATGCAGGAAAAAAAGGGCCACGATATAGTCCGTCTGGACTTAAGAGAATTAAATAGCTCTGTATCAGATTATTTTATAGTTTGCAACGCAGACTCGTCGACACAAGTGAAAGCTATCGCAGATAGTGTAGAAGACGAAATTTACAAAAACACAGAAGCCACACCGTGGAGAAAAGAAGGATTAGAAAACGCAGAATGGATAATCCTGGATTATTTTGATGTTGTTGTTCATATCTTCAAAACTGAAAAAAGAGATTTTTATGGGATCGAAGATTTATGGGGCGACGCACAAACAACTTCTTATCAAAGCGCATAACCAGTTACAACCTTATACATTTTTTTGAATCAACGATGAAAGAGAAAGAAAATACTAAGCCCAAATTAATTAAGAGAATACCGAACATTCCCAAAAAACCTCAAAAGGGTTCAAATTTCAATATATTCTGGGTTTATGCTGCTATCATTTTAGGCCTTGTCCTGGTTTCCGTTTTGTTTACCAATGATACCAATAAAACAATCACTTACAGGGAATTTGAAACGAACATGCTTGCTCCGGGAGATGTTCAGAAAATTATAGCTTACAAATATGAAGACCTGGTCAGGGCTGATGTATTTATTAAACCAGACCGTCTTAATCAGGAGAAGTATAAAAAATATCAGACTAAGAGCAATTTTGGTTCAACCGGAGGTCCTACAGTATCATTTACCGCAGGATCAATGGATGCACTGGATAAGCAATTGTCTGAGTCACAAAAAACTGTTCCGGTTGAAAGCCAGATTTTAGCAGAAAAAGAAACCAGACAAAGTACTTTCAATTCATGGTTTTTCACAGTAATTATTCCTGTGTTGTTATTTATTGGATTCTGGATCTTTATTATGCGTAAAATGGGTGGTGGCGCAGGCGGCGGCGGCGGACAGATTTTCAATATCGGAAAATCCAAAGCGACTCTATTTGATAAAGAAAGCCAGGTAAACGTAACATTTAATGATGTTGCAGGTCTGGAAGAAGCTAAACAAGAGGTTATGGAGATTGTAGATTTCCTTAAAAACCCTAAAAAATATACAAATCTGGGTGGTAAAATACCAAAAGGGGCGCTACTTGTAGGTTCTCCTGGTACTGGTAAAACTTTATTGGCGAAAGCTGTTGCTGGTGAAGCACAGGTTCCGTTCTTCTCACTTTCAGGTTCTGATTTCGTGGAAATGTTTGTTGGAGTAGGTGCATCACGTGTACGTGACTTGTTTAAACAAGCTAAAGATAAAGCTCCATGTATCATTTTTATTGATGAGGTTGACGCAATCGGGCGCGCCCGTGGTAAAAACAGCATGATGGGTGGTAATGATGAGCGTGAAAACACTTTGAACCAGTTACTGGTAGAAATGGATGGATTTGGTACAGATTCAGGAATTATTATTCTTGCTGCAACTAACCGTCCTGATGTATTAGACAGCGCTTTACTTCGTCCTGGAAGATTTGACAGACAAATTTCTATCGATAAACCAGATTTAGTAGGCAGAGAGCAAATCTTTAAAGTCCACTTAAAACCTATCAAAACTGATGTGGTTGTGGATGCTAAAAAACTTTCTGCACAAACTCCTGGTTTTGCAGGTGCTGAAATTGCAAACGTTTGTAATGAAGCAGCGCTGATTGCTGCTAGAAGAAATAAGGAATCTGTAGATATGCAGGATTTCCAGGATGCAATCGACCGTGTGATTGGCGGTTTAGAGAAGAAAAATAAAATCATCTCTCCCGAAGAGAAACGTATAGTTGCTTATCATGAGGCCGGACACGCTATTGCAGGTTGGTACCTTGAACATGCAGATCCATTGGTAAAAGTATCTATTGTACCGCGGGGTGTTGCTGCTTTAGGCTACGCACAATACCTGCCGAAAGAGCAGTTCCTTTACACTACAGAGCAGCTTACAGATGGTATGTGTATGACTATGGGTGGCCGTGTTGCTGAAGACCTTGTTTTTGGTAAAATATCTACAGGCGCACAGAATGACCTGGAACGAATTACAAAATTGTCTTATGCCATGGTAACTATTTATGGAATGAACAGTACGATCGGTAATGTTTCTTTCCATGATCCTCAAAATGAGTATAACTTCAATAAACCTTACTCAGAAAAAACTTCTGAATTAATTGATATTGAAGTACGTAAACTCATCAATGAGGTTTATGTCAGAACAATGCAGTTATTAATTGATAAAAGAGACGGCTTAGAGAAACTTGCAGAAAAACTATTGGAGAAAGAAATTCTTTTCCAGGCAGATCTGGAAGAAATCTTAGGCAAACGTCCTTTTGATAACCGTACTACTTATGATGAATTCGTGAATGGCACAGGTGATCAAAAACCTGCTGCTGAAGGCTTACTTCATGAAGGTGTAGGAGAAACAACAGATCCGTCTGCTCCTTTAGTATCGCCTTTAAATTCTGAATCTTAATAATTAACTTTATGGAGCTGTCATCAGCTATACTGATGACAGCAAATCCATTTTTTTATGCAAGAGAATATTTCCTCCAAGGAGTTAATGCTAAAAAAGATAAGGAAAGCTCTGCTTGAAAAAAGAGATAATCCTTATCCGAATTTAGAAGAAACCCCGCTTTACAAGCCCAACACAGAGATTCCGGAAATTTTATTTGCCGAGCAGTTAACCGCTGTATCCGGCAATTTTATTTATTGCCAGGACGGTGTTGAATTCATCGAAAACATTCTTGAGCTGGCTGAAAAGTTCAAATGGAGAAAAATATATTGCTGGGAAACCGAACTTCAGAAATTACTTTCCACTTATGAATTCCCTTTTTACAAGACTGACAAAGACTTTGAAATGGCCGAGGTGGGAATTACTATGTGCGAAGCTTTAATTGCCAGAAATGGCTCTATATTGCTGAGTAATCAAAATGAAGCAGGCAGAAGGCTAAGTATTTTTCCGCATCACCATATTGTCATTGCAAGAACAGGCCAGATGGTAATGGATCTTAAAGATGGATTTCAACTGATCAAAAATAAATACGGCTCACAGCTGCCATCCATGATCAGTACGGTCACCGGACCAAGCAGAACTGCCGATATTGAGAAAACACTTGTCCTTGGTGCCCATGGCCCTAAAGAATTATTTGTTTTTTTAATTGATGATTTCTCTTAAATTTTTGTTTTCAATAAATTAATCCTAGTTTTATACTAAATACTAAAACAGTATACGGTTCAGAATGGGTAATAAAAAGCATATATCTTCAGTAATTGCAGGCACAGGAAGTTACATTCCTGAGAAAATTGTTTCAGGAGATTCCTTCCTAAACTCTACTTTTTACGAAAACGGACTCATCATTGAGAAAGACAACGCAGATATTATCAGTAAATTCTCTGAAATTACCGAAATTATAGAGCGTCGTTATATCGATGATAATCTGCTCAACAGCAATATCGCTGCCATTGCCGCACAAAGGGCTCTGGATGATGCGAAAATCGATAAAGAAACCTTAGATCACATCATTGTATGTCATAATTTCGGAGATATTCATCATGGAAGTAACCGGATGGATATTCTGCCTTCTCTTGCAGCTAAAGTTAAGCAACAATTAGATATTGTGAATCCTGACTGTGTTTCTTATGATATTATATTTGGATGTCCGGGATGGGTACAAGGTACCATACAAGCCAATTACCTGATTCAAAGCGGAGACGCCAAACGTGTTCTGGTCATTGGTTCAGAAACACTTTCCAGAATCATTGACCCGCATGACCGTGATAGTATGATCTTTTCGGACGGGGCAGGAGCAGTAGTTTTTGAAGGGGTTGAAAATGAAGAGCCAATTGGTATTATTGCCCATAAAACACAAACATTCGCTGGTAACTTTGCTTCGCTTTTATACATGGCTAAAAGCTGTAATCCAGGCGCTACAGATGGCAATACTTACATGAAAATGAATGGACGCAAGCTCTATGAATTTGCGGTTGTAAACGTTCCTCATGTCGTAAAAATGGCTATTGATAAAGCAGGATTAACTATAGACGATATCAAAACCGTATTTATTCATCAGGCAAACGGCAAAATGGATAATGCGATTATGAAAAGATTATTCAAATTATACGATAAGGATGCTGTTCCCGAAAACCTGGTCCCGATGACAATTTCATGGCTGGGTAACAGCTCTGTTGCAACTATACCTACCTTACTGGATCTTGTGCTGAAGGAAAAAGTAGCAGGTTATAAAGTAAAAGCAGGTGAATATGCAGTATTTGCTTCTGTTGGTGCAGGAATGCATATTAATGCTTTTGTATACCGGTTTTAATTGCCAAGTTTCTTCAGGCCATCTTTGGCCTGAGTTTCAATACTATTCTCATATTCATGATTTTTCATATTGATTGCCTGGTTAAAGTAAGCTTTAGCCCTGGCATCATTTTTTTTCTTCCCATAGATTTTACCCATATTCAGAGCAGAAGTCGCCGCATAGTAATACTTTAAATTTTTCCCATAGGTTATAGCATTCTGATAAGCTTGTAAAGCACTGTCATCTTTATCCAGTGCATCATAAATTCTGCCCATGCGGTAATAAAACTCCACTTTATCTTTGATGTCTTTATAAGCTGAAGCATTCTCTCCAGCTAATATATCCAGTGCTTTTGCATAATATCCGCCATCAAATAATAATCTGGATTTTAATAACTTCTTATCGGGGGCAGGAGCACCAGCCTCATTCATCGCTTGCTTATCTTTTTCAGCGTAAGTATACCCTGTACTTTTTACTTTAGCTATATAGCCTTTATAAGCCCCTGTATCGCCATTTAATAAAGCCACCCATGACAAGTGAAGATTAGCGTCTTTAATGTAATTCACGCCTTTATTTAACTGCAAAAACCTTTTAAAATTAGTACTAGCAGAATAATCCAGTTTATTCAGTTTTGCGGTTCCCATTAAAAGTTCCAGATAAGGAAATGCCTGATAACCTTCACCAGCAGGCCGTTTCGCCAAAATAGCTATTGCTTCGTCATTATGGCCATTCCGGGCACAAACGTAAGCCTGCAAATAAGCCTTCAACAAGCTGCTGTCAGAAATTCTGGCCGTATACTTCATAGTTTTAGCATAGGCATCCGGAGAATGGATCACATCAGATAAAACATAAGAATAATAGAAGATTACTTCTTCGTAAAAGGGCTCAAACGCAGACCGGGGAAGATTTTGGGCAAGTTTATCCAGCATTAACAATCCCTTTTGTACATCACCTTTGACACCAAAAGTAGAAAGCATGTTCTTTAGCGTACCATCAGGAAGATTTCCCAAAAAGACATTGATCAAGCCCAGCCCTTTACCATTTAAATGAAATCCCGGAAATTTCTTACTATTATCCTGCAAAAGACTGTTTGCTTTTTTGATTTCTCTCGCAGCTGTAAAATACTCTCCATAACGGCTTCTTAATAAAGCCCATTGTAAATTGATCTCTGCCTGTGCATACAGATAATAAGGAGATTTATCATCGTCATCCTCAATCTGACTGAGCCTGCGTGATTTTTCATCTTTTAACCTGTCAAAATCTTGTTTACTTTCTACGGTAATCAGATAAAAATAATCTGCATAGTTCTCTAATAAAGGTACTATAGAATTTCCAGGATGCGCGGTTTTCTCAGCCGCAATCAGTTGCTTCGCTGCATTAATTTTAAGCTCAAATATCAATTGATAAGCTTTTAAACAGTTGGCATTAAAATCAAAATTAGCATGAACTGTACCAGGAAGGATTAAAAACAGGGGAAAGAGACAATATCTGAACAGGAGGATGAATTTCCTTTTGGCGGGCATAAATAAAATATTTCTATAGGGTGAATCCATAAAAACGGCAAGACAGCGCTATTATTTTAAATTTAGGAAAAACTGTATAAAAAAAACGGCCAGATTACAATCTGACCGTTTCGTTTATAGGATTAGCAATAATTACTTAATTACGCTGGTACATTTTCTAATGTTAAAGCCTCATCAACTAAAATCCTTCCGCAATGCTCACATACGATGATTTTTTTACGCTGACGAATATCTAACTGACGTTGAGGTGGGATTTGGTTGAAACATCCGGAACAAGAATCACGGTCGATAGTTACCACAGCAAGTCCATTGTTCGCGTTTCCTCTTAATCTTCTGTAAGCAATTAATAATCTTTCTTCAATTACAGACTCAGCTTTCTCCGCTTTTTTATTTAAAACCTGCTCGTCTTTTTCAGTTTCAGATGTAATCGTTTGTAATTCTCCTCTTTTGATTTCCAGGTCTTTCTTTCTTGACTCCTGATCAGCTAAAGCTTTCTCATAAACTTCAGTTTTAGAAGAGATATCAAATCCATATTCTCTGATTTTCTTTTCACAAACCTGAATTTCAAGAGATTGGATCTCTACTTCTTTTGTTAAAGCATCATACTCACGATTATTTTTTACCTCTTTTAACTGAGTATCATATTTTTTAATCAAAGCCTGAGATTCCTTGATCATATTTTTACGTGTTACAATAGCATCTTCGGTTTCATCCAATTCAGCTTTGAATTTTTGTATACGTGTATCCAATCCCGCTACTTCATCTTCTAAATCAGCCACTTCCATTGGCAATTCACCACGAATCTGACGTATTTTATCAATTTTTGTATGAAGGGTTTGTAATTCGTATAAAGCTTTCAGCTTTTGCTCTACAGTTTGTTCCATTAAATGAAATAATTTATGGGTATGGGTATAATTATATTTGACTAATTGTCAGTTCTTTAACTGTTTCTTAGCTCTTGCACAGACTCAAAACAAAATACAATTCCTCAAAATATAGGAATTAATTGTCATATAGTCTATTGCTAAAGCTTGCAAAGATAAGTATTATATTTTCTTTCAGCCATACAATTTACTATTAATCTGCTGATTGGCTTTTAATTAAATATTTTATCCCGCATACCCTCCTTATTTCAACTTTCCTTTTAAGTCTTCACCAGCCTTACTTCTTTGTTTACCACCTTGTTCCATCTCCACCAAATGGTAACTGAAAGAGAGTACTACAGCGCGGTTGTCGGGTCTGTTATGGCTATAAGCAGAGATATTACCATATTATAGCTGATTGCTTAATCTGTTTGCTCTGCAAAATATCATTGACCAGCAGTTGGAGTGTTGCGATCGTAGATTATGACGCGAAAGCAGAAGAAACCAAACCATAAAAAAACGTGGGTTAGTGTATGGCTAACCCACGTTTTAACTATTTTATTTAATAAAAGTAATTGATCGGATTGGTATCAACTTCCGTTAAACGAACCGCCAGTTCAGGAAATTTCCTTTGCAGGATATCTACTAGTAAATCAGAAGTGAACTGCTCACTTTCAAAATGTCCGATATCAGCAATAATCAGCTTTCCGTCCGCATCAAAAAACTCATGATACTTGAAATCTGCCGTAATAAAAGCATCGGCACCAGCTGCAAGCGCATTTCCCAGCAAAAAACTACCAGAACCGCCGCAAACAGCCACCTTTTTAATTTTCCGGCCCGTATCTTTCGTATGCCTGATCACGCTGACATTCATCCTCGATTTTACAAACCTCAGAAAATCTGCCATATCCATCTCTTCTTCCAACCAGCCGACCATTCCAGCTCCAACGGTATTTAATTTATTTTCAAGTGGATAGATATCATAGGCAACCTCTTCATAAGGATGATTTTCAAGCAATGCGAGCAATACTTTCCTTTCGTCCTGAATTAAAAATACAGTCTCAATTCTAACTTCAGGCTCCTGGTGCTGCACCCCTTGCTGACCAACAAAAGGCTGTGTACCAGCCGAAGCCTTAAACGTACCTACACCCACTGCATTAAAACTACATTCACTATAATTCGCAATATTTCCTGCTCCCGCAGCAAAAAGAGCCTCTCTTAACCTGGTCACCTGCGCCGTTGGGCAGAAAGTAACCAGCTTTTTCAGGATTCCG
Source organism: Pedobacter sp. WC2423 (assembly GCF_040822065.1). NCBI lineage: Bacteria > Pseudomonadati > Bacteroidota > Sphingobacteriia > Sphingobacteriales > Sphingobacteriaceae > Pedobacter > Pedobacter sp. WC2423. The sequence goes on along the minus strand of NZ_CP162005.1, from coordinate 4,066,630 downwards.
TTTTTAGGTGCAAGAATTTTCGGCTGTTTTAAGCCCAGACGTTTACAAATCACTCCATTCACTCCATTTTGTACACTATCAAGATTCGTATGGATCGCATATAAAGCAATGTTATGCTTAATCGCTTTAACAATAACGCGCTCTACATAGTTCTTGCCCGTAAACTTTTTCAATCCTTTGAAAACAATCGGATGATGCGTAATAATCAGATTACAGTTTCTGGCAATGGCCTCATCAACAATATCTTCAGTACAATCAAGCGCAACTAAAGCCCCTGTGATTTCCTGGTTCATATCTCCCGTCAGCAAGCCCGAATTATCATAATCTTCCTGATAATTTAACGGTGCATAAGCCTCCAGATGTTTAGTAATTACAGCTAATCTCATCATATGTAAAGATACTATAAGATTTAATTATTGGGTAATTGTACCCATTTTCGCCATTTGCAAACTTTCAAAAGCTACCTTTTGATTGTATTCAAAAGCCAGGTTTTTATAGTTAACCAGGTCGATAATTGTTCCGATCATACATAAGCCAAAAGTAAAGAAGTAAAGAATTCCCATCCCGATCTGGTTTACCAGAAACCTGGATAATCCAGGTACAAAAAAACCTAAAACACAATAAAGTACCATATCATCCGGATTTCGTCTTTTGCTATTGTAAATCATTAGAAATCCATTCAGCTGCTGCTCATTAAAACCCGCTGTCATAGACTGCAAGTAAGAAAACTCCTGAGGCGTGATGCCCGGAAGCATCATAAATGGTGAATTGTACATAATCTCTCTCCTTATATTTAATTTTTTCTATTCTTATTTTTTTTCCACTCGTACTGGCCAAGTGTGATAATTCTCAACCCGATAATGATTACCGCAGGTATCCCCAGCCAGTGCTGATGAAAACTCTCCTCCAGATGACCATGGAACAATTGCGTAACCGACCTGCCCAGTCCGCAGCCCGGACACCAGTCCATGCCCAGGTTTGCTAAAGGGCAAAAGGTAAAATGATGTTCCTGCCCATGGCTTTGCGGTTCTGCAATGGCCAGTAACGCTAAACCTGTCACCCAGAAAATCAATTCCAGTGGTAAGCAACCTAACCAGTTAAGCATCACGCTTTTGAATTTTAGAGTCATAAATGGCCGCATTGTTACATATTAGCAAATCATAAATATTATCTTTGTGAGGTGAACATCCGTGACCTGATCAATAGATATAAAACTGATGAGCGCATCGAAGCGCTTGCAAAGACCCTCAATTCGGGTAAAGGTAATAAACTTCAATTAAAAGGTTTAGTAGGCTCTGCCGATGCTACAGTTGCCGTTACCACCTACTTCCTGCTGCATAAGCCACAATTATTTATCCTTCCTGACAGAGAAGAAGCTGCTTATTTTATGGCAGATCTGGAAAGTATACTTGAAAAAGAAGTCTTAATTTTTCCATCTTCTTTCCGTAAAGCCTTCGACTTCACCCAGGTGGATACTGCTAATGTACTGGCAAGAGCAGAAGTGCTTAATGAGCTGAACCACAATTCTTCCTTTGGAAAAATCGTGGTTACTTATCCTGAAGCGCTTGCCGAAAAGGTAATCAACAGAGATGTTCTCGAAAAAAATACGCTTGAAATAAGTCTGGGTGTAAAACTGGGTATTGACTTTATCAACGAATTTCTTGTTGATTATGATTTTAACCGCACTGATTTCGTTTATGAACCCGGCCAGTTCTCTATCCGGGGTGGTATCGTTGATATTTTCTCCTTCTCTCATGATCTTCCTTACCGGATAGAATTTTTTGGGGATGAAGTAGAGAGCATACGTACATTCGAAATAGAAAGCCAGCTTTCCGTAGAAGATGTCAAGACCTTTACTATTATTCCTAACGTACAGTCCAAGTACCTTACAGAAAGCAATATTAACTTGCTGGATTATGTGGAGAAAGACACTCAACTCTGGTTTAAAGATGTAGAATTCACTTTGGACATCATTAAAACTGGTTATAAAAAGGCCGTAGAATTATGGAAAGCACTTCCTGCGAAAGAAAAACAGGAAAACCTGGACTGGATTGACCCGAAATTTGCTTTCTCTGACGAAAGAATGATTGGAGACATCCTGCATGATTTCCCGGTGATAGAATTTGGTAAGCAATTCTTTTATAAAACCGACCACGTTTTCCTGTTTGATACTAAGCCACAGCCATCTTTCAATAAAGATTTTAATCTGCTGATCCATAATTTAAAAGAAAACGAGAAAAACGGAATTCATAATTTTATTTCCAGCTCTTCCCCTAAACAAACCGAGAGGTTATATGCTATATTGGACGATATTGACAAAACCGCGAAGTTCGTTCCTGTTAATATTCAGTTAAGGGAAGGTTTTATTGATCCGCAACAATCCATAGCCTTTTACACCGATCACCAGATCTTTGACCGCTTCTATAAATATAAGTTAAAAAGAGGTTATCAGCGCAGCCAGGCCATTACCATGAAAGATCTGAGAGATCTGAAACCTGGCGATTTCGTTACCCATATAGACCATGGTATAGGTAAATATGCCGGTTTGGAAAAGGTAGAAGTCAATGGCAAAACGCAGGAAATGATCCGGTTGGTATACGCTGATAATGATTTGCTTTACGTGAATATCAACTCTTTAAACCGTATTGCAAAATACAGCGGAAAAGACGGTACACCACCAAAAATGAATAAACTGGGTACAGAAGCCTGGGATAAACTAAAAAAGACTACAAAAAAAAAAGTTAAAGACATTGCCCGGGACCTGATCAAGCTTTATGCCCTGAGAAAATCACAGGTAGGAACCGCGTTTGATCCTGACGGTTATCTGGAAACTGAACTGGAAGCTTCCTTCATTTATGAAGATACACCCGATCAGATGAAAGCCACCAATGATGTTAAAAAGGATATGGAAGCTCCGCATCCAATGGACAGGCTGGTTTGTGGTGACGTAGGTTTCGGAAAAACAGAAATAGCCATCAGAGCTGCATTTAAAGCCGTAGCAAATGGTAAGCAGGCTGCAGTGCTGGTTCCAACGACTATTCTTGCTTTACAGCATTTCAAAACATTTTCAGGAAGACTAAAAGAGTTTCCTTGTAAAGTAGATTATATTAACCGTTTCAAGACCAATAAACAGATCAAAGAAACACTGGCACAAGTAGAAGAAGGTAAAGTCGACATCATTATCGGAACACATCGTTTATTAAGTAAAGACGTGAAATTCAAATCACTCGGCATTATGATTATCGATGAAGAACAGAAATTTGGTGTTACTGCCAAAGAAAAACTCCGTGCACTGCGTGTCAACGTAGATACCCTTACACTTACTGCTACACCAATACCAAGAACCCTGCACTTTTCGCTGATGGGTGCAAGGGATCTGTCTATTATGAGTACCCCGCCACCAAACCGGCAGCCTGTGAATACTGAACTTCACGTATTCAATGATAAACTGATCCAGGAAGCAGTACAATTTGAACTGGATCGTGGAGGACAAGTATTTTTTATTCATAACCGGGTAAATGATCTGCCACAACTCGGCGGTCTGATACAAACACTCGTTCCAAAAGCCCGTATAGGTATTGCTCACGGACAATTAGACGGAGATGCACTGGAAGATGTCATGCTTGATTTCATTAATGGAGAAAAGGATGTGCTTGTTGCTACGACCATTATCGAAGCAGGACTGGATATTCCAAATGCGAATACCATCATTATTAACCATGCTCACATGTTTGGTTTGAGTGATCTGCACCAGATGCGTGGAAGGGTAGGAAGATCTAATAAAAAAGCCTTCTGTTATCTGTTAAGTCCACCTTTATCCACCCTTACCTCCGAAGCCAGGAAACGTTTAAGTGCCATTGAAGAATTTTCTGATCTGGGCAGCGGTTTCAATATTGCCATGCGTGACCTGGATATTCGCGGCAGTGGAAACCTCCTGGGTGCTGAACAAAGCGGGTTTATTGCCGAGATAGGCTTTGAAATGTACCACAAGATATTAGATGAAGCCATACAGGAACTTAAAGCTGATGAATTCAAAGAATTGTTCAAAGATGATAAAGAAAGGCCGTTTGTCACTTTTACACAAATCGATACGGATCTGGAATTATACATTCCGGATGATTACGTAACCAATATTACAGAGCGATACAACCTCTATACGGAACTATCCAAGCTGGATAACGAATTACAGCTGGCCGCCTTTGAAACGTCCTTAAAAGACCGCTTTGGTAGTGTTCCGAAGCCCGTAAAAACGATGTTGAATGTGCTGCGGTTACAATGGACAGCTAAAAAGCTTGGATTTGAAAAACTGAGCTTCAAGAAAGGAGTATTGAGAGGTTATTTTATTGCAGATAAACAATCTAATTTCTTTGACTCCCCAATGTTCCATAAAATATTAACCTTCGCACAGCAGCATCCCCGGATGTGTAACCTGAAAGAAGTTAAAAACACTTTAAGAATCGCTTTTGAAGATCTGAAAACGGTAGATGAAGCTATTCAAATGCTGCAAATGGTTGCAGAATAAATAAATCAGGATGAACCCACAACTATTAAACGATCTGGTTACTTTTAAGATGCCTTTTGGTAAATACAAAGACAAAATAATCTGCGACTTACCAGAATCTTACCTGATCTGGTTTAATAACCAGGGGCTTCCTCCGGGTAAACTTGGAGAACTGATCGGGACTATGTACGAAATCAGGTTAAACGGATTAGAATATCTGTTGAAACCGCTGAGAAAAAAATAATTTAAGCATAAGATACCGCTGGATGAACTTATCCGGCGGTTACTTCTTTGATAAAACGCAGGCGGCCTCCTTCCAGTTTGAAAGTCCACTGCTGCGCAGATTCCCCACAAACTTCTTCCTGGTCGGGATGTGCTTCCCTGTATTTAGGATCTGAATTTGTTCCATATTGCAGGCTTACGGTATCGCCGTCAATCTGGACTACATAAAAAGAATAACAGCCCTCATCTTCCACGTGCGATTCACTTTCCAGCTTGGGCTTTGCGCTCAGCTCAGCCACATCAACAGCTTTAAAAAGGTCATTGAAGCCTCCCATTTGAAAGTAATCGTAGATATCATTAAAATTTTTGATAAAAAGTTCCCTGCTGATTTTTCCACCATTCGCTTTTCTTACCTGGTCAAATTCCTCATTGACATCAAACATAGACATGGTACTGTCTGCCAGTGGAAAATCAAAATATTGTTCAATCTGATTGACATCTTTAGCCATGAAAGACTGTTGCATCTTTTTCAATTCAGCAATCATCAAAGCGCGTTTAGCGGCAGGAGAGTTATCATTTTGTTTCCGTAATCCTTTACCCTTTACCGCATCTGAACCATTTTTGCCTGATCCGGATTTCTGGTTACAGCCCGCAAAAACAACTAGCAACAGCAAAATAATATAAGCAGATTTTTTCATCAATAATTAGTTTAAAACAAGATATAAATACGCAAAAACTACAGGTGCAGCAATTAGTAACCCGTCAAATCTGTCCAGTAAACCACCATGTCCTGGTAAAAGTGTACCCGAGTCCTTAGCATTCAGACTTCTCTTCAGCATAGATTCTACCAGATCTCCAAGTGTACCAAAACTTACAATTAAAACAGCCATACCCGCCCAGACCAGAAATGGTATCTCTTTAAAAAATAAAGAAATCACGAAAGAAACTAATATACTGGTTAGCATACCACCAAAAAATCCTTCCCAGGTTTTTTTCGGAGAGTGGCGCTCAAACAATTTATGATTTCCCAATTTTCTTCCAAATAAGTAAGCACCAGTATCACTAGCCCATAACAAGAGTAAAAAAGCCAGTGGCAAATGATAATTGTGCGTTTTAAAATCCTGTATAAATGCTAAAGAATAGAAAAAACAAAAAGGAACTGTTACATAAACAAAGCCCACAAACGTATAGGCAATATTGCCAAATGGAATCTTATCCTTTTTATAAAGTTCACCCAGGAAAACTGCCGAAACCAGTGGAATCAGCAATAATAAATATTTTGTATCAAATTGATACAAATGATAACCAGCAGTAATTAAAAACATGAATGCACTTACCACCAAACCAATATTCCGATGCGGTCTGATTCCGGATGTTTTAATCAGTTTATAAAACTCTGCGAGAGAAAAAACACTTAAAAACAAGTAAAAGAAAGTAAAAGTCCAGGCGCCAAGAAAAATAGAGCCTAACATTACAATCGTAAAAAAGAAGGCCGTTATTGCTCTGGTTTTCATTCCGTTTCTGTCGATTTTATATAAGTATCCGCAGCATCAAAGTCCTTTTGATTCACTAATACTTCAATCACACCAAAAGTCTGGTATGAAGAATCTTTTTTATTCATAATTACCGCAGCAATATCATTTTCTATTAATCCTTGTTTGATAATCTCTGCTGTCACAGGATTTTCTGTGGTATAAACCTTAACCCAATTGTTTTCCATTGCCTGATGTGGTTTTGTTTTTTAAATACTTAAATAAAAATATGCTCAAAATTAAGCTAATAACATATGCATACCATGGAAAATTTGAAGAATTATCTGCCTCAGTTAAAGGAATATTATGTTTTTGCAAATACCAGGCTACACTAACCGCATAAGCATTGTTTAAAAAGTGCGCCAGCATCGCATACCATAAACTACCCGTCCACCAATAAATGTAACCAAATGCTGCTCCTAAAAATAACCTTGGGAAAAATCCAAAAAACTGAAGATGTATAGCACTAAAAATAAATGCAGAAATCCATATGGCTACATGCGGATTCTTGAACATTTTAGTAAATGACCGTTGAATACCTCCTCTGAACATGAGTTCTTCCCCTATAGCCGGCAGCAATGCAATCACCAGAATATTGATCAGATAATCAGAAATATTCTTTGTGTTTAATAATAAAATTGTCATTTTCATGGCTTCATCCTCTTTACTCCGCATCCAGTTTTCAACTGGTTTTAGAAATTCAGGAAGTACCATTTTTTGATTAACCAGCCCAATCCATTCCATTAAAGGCATCGAACAAAGCATAATTAAAACGACTAAAAAAAGAAGAGAAGCGGTTGGTTTTTTAAAACTGTAAAAACTACTGATTTTAATTTTTTCCGTCCAGGCAAGCATTAAAGGTGGCAAAATGAACATACAACCCGTTGTTAACACCTGTGAAATTTTAAGAACAGCAATAGAACTGGCATCTCCGCTCATTAAAACAGCAGCATTACTTAAACCGTCAGTTCCGTAAATACCCACTACTACAGCTAAACTCAGTACAGAGCCCACAACCAAACCTAATATCGTATAACACAGAATCATAAGTAGCTGTATATAAGCATCCTTTTCTTCTACCTCTTTGTAAATGAAATTCATTATTGGGAATAGTTTGTACCTTTGTCTTTTAATTTTGGATTGAAGATAGAAAAATGTCTGTAAAGATAGGAAATATTGACTTGGGAGAGTTCCCATTATTGCTGGCACCAATGGAAGATGTAAGCGATCCGCCTTTCCGTTTTGTATGTAAACAAAGCGGTGTGGATATGATGTACACAGAATTCATTTCTTCTGAAGGGCTGATACGTGATGCAGCTAAAAGCAGGCAGAAACTTGATATTTTTGAGTATGAAAGACCCATTGGTATTCAGATTTTCGGAAGTGAAATATCGACCATGCACGAAGCAACTGAAATTGCTACCCTGGCCAAACCAGACCTGATTGATATCAACTATGGCTGTCCTGTGAAGCAGGTGGCCTGTAAAGGTGCAGGATCTGCGCTTTTACAGGATATAGATAAGATGGTGAAAATGACTGAAGCCGTAGTCAAAGCCACTCATTTACCTGTTACCGTTAAAACCCGCTTAGGTTGGGATGATAACACTAAAAACGTAGATGAAGTAGCCGAAAGATTGCAGGATATCGGTATTCAGGCACTGACTATTCACGGAAGAACAAGATCGCAAATGTATAAAGGCGAAGCTGACTGGCGGATGATCAGGGATATTAAAAGAAATCCAAGGATCAAGATTCCGGTTTTCGGTAACGGAGACGTTGATAGTCCTCAGAAAGCATTAGATTGGCGCAGAGAATTTGAAGTAGACGGAATCATGATTGGGAGAGCTGCAATTGGTTACCCATGGATTTTCAGAGAAATTGCACATTTCTTCAAAACCGGGGAAAAACTCGCCGGCCCTACTGTTGCAGAAAGAGTTTCAGTTTGCAGGACCCATTTAGATAAATCTATTGCCTGGAAAGGTCCAAAAGTAGGTATTTTTGAAATGAGACGTCATTATGCTAATTATTTCAAGGGTTTACCTGACTTTAAGAACTATAGAATGTTATTGGTCAAAGAAGACAATATTGAAATAATTCATGCTATTTTAGACGAAGTGGCAGATAAATATCATCACCTGCTCCTGGAAGGAGAAATGGCTTGATTTTTGAAAAACACTTCATAAATAAGATTAGAATTTAGATTACAATGGTCACAGCGATTACACAAGGCGTTAAGATTTCGGTAGATACGGTGTATCAGGAAGAATATTCCAACCCTGAGAAAGAACATTTTATGTTTGCTTACCAGATTTCTGTAGAAAATCTGTCAGATTATTCAATACAATTAATGCGCCGTCAATGGTTCATCTTTGATTCCAATGGTACACAAAGAGAAGTAGAGGGAGAAGGTGTTGTTGGAATTCAGCCGGTAATAGAACCAGGAGAGAGCTATTCTTACGTTTCCGGATGTAATTTAACAACAGATATGGGATCAATGTCAGGAAATTACCTGATGCACCGTACCGCAGATGAAAGTGACTTTACAGTTGATATTCCTGAATTTCAATTGATTGTACCTTACCGTTTGAATTAATTTTTATTTCTTCCAAATAACATCGAAGCATAGTACAATAGATTGGATAAAGCACCAAGGGCAGCTACCACGTAGGTCATTGCTGCCCACCATAAAGCATCTTTAGCCTGCGCATTTTCCTCGTAACTATGCATAACTACCTGATTGTTTTTAAGCCATATTAAAGCTCTTTTACTCGCATCAAATTCAACAGGCAGGGTGATAAAGCTAAATATAGTAATCAGTACCAAACCTGCTACACCCATTCCAAGTACAAAAGGATTACCTGTAAAACCAATCAGCAAAATACCTATAATAAGCACCCATTGTAAAAGATTAGAAGATATACTGACCACAGGGACCATGTTTGTTCTGAATTGAAGCCAATAATAGGATTTAGCATGCTGAACCGCATGTCCGCATTCATGAGCAGCTACAGCTGCGGCCGCAACACTTCTGCCATAATAAACATCTGTACTTAAATTAACTGTCTTATCTGCCGGATTATAATGATCTGTTAACTGACCGTCTGCATTCATCACCCGCACATCATATATACCATTGTCATGCAGCATTTTTTCTGCAATCTCATGTCCTGAAAATCCAGAATTCAACTGCATTTCCGCATATCTGCCAAATTTATGTCTGAACTTCCATTGCACAAAAATGCTGAGCATCAACATCGGAATTATAAAAAACAAATAGGTCGCCATCTCTTGATATCACATTTATTCAATGCTGTAAATCAAAAATTGTTCCCATAATCTTGAATTTCAACAATATTTCAATAAAACAGCCATTCTTTGATTAAAATGCCTTATCAGAATTAAAAAACACTCTTATTAATTAATTTATTACCTGTTCATTAATAAAATAACCTTTTCATTATTTAAAATGAATCAGTATATTCTTAATTAAATAACCCGATGTCTTCTAAAAACTTCATCATTAGCAGGCATATAAATACTAAAATAGTTGTTAAAATCGTTTATAATACAGATTTTTGATAAAAATATTAGCAAATGAATATCCTGATTATAGTATTACTGATCGTAGTCATCATCTTTCTTTTTTTCATTTTATTAAAAAAACCCGGTGCAGTTAATAATCAGACCGACCTGTTGTGTTTGAAAGAGGCAGAACATGAAAAGATTTTGAGCTATTACAAAGAAGAAAAACAACGCCTGGAAGACGAAATCATTGATTTGCGAACAGGTTTTATGGATGAAAGAAGCCGTGCCGTCAAAGCAGAAGAGATGCTTAAAGCACAAGTAGACAAGCAAACAGAACAGGAAAAATATATAGCAGGGATACAGCAAAAATTCAAAATGGAATTTGAGCATATCGCCAATCAGATACTCGAAGAAAAAACTTCCAAATTCACCGCGAACAATAAAGCCAATATGGATCTTATTTTAAGCCCGCTAAAGGAGAATATTAAAGCATTCGAGGAAAAGGTCGACCGGGTATACAAAGCGGAGTCAGACGAGCGCAATATACTCAAGGGCGTCATTTCACAATTGATGGATCAGAGCAAACAAATACAAGAGGATGCAAATAACCTGACCAAAGCATTGAAAGGCGATAACAAAAAGCAAGGTAACTGGGGAGAAGTGATCCTGGAACGTGTACTGGAACGTTCCGGACTCGTTAAAGATCAGGAATACCGGATACAATCGAGTTTTAATACCGCAACAGGCAACAGGGTTCAGCCCGATGTAATTATCGATCTGCCCGAAGATAAACACATCGTAGTCGACTCTAAAGTTTCACTGATTGCTTATGAAAAATACGTTACTGCCGAAACAGAAGAAGAAAGAGAAATATTTGTCAAGCAGCACTTACTTTCTTTGAAAAATCATATTCAGGATTTATCCGGAAAAAATTACCAGGCACTTTACCAGATCAACTCGCCTGATTTTGTGCTTCTTTTCATCCCCATAGAATCTTCATTTGGTATTGCAGTTCAAAAGGACGCAGAACTTTTTAATTATGCCTGGGAAAGAAAAGTAGTTATGGTGAGCCCTTCTACTTTACTCGCTACCCTGCGCACCATTTCAAGTATATGGAAACAAGAAAGACAAAATAGAAATGTGCTTGAAATAGCGCGTTTAAGTGGCAGCATGTATGATAAATTTGTTGGTTTTGTAACTGATATGGAAAGTATTGGAAGAAATATCAGACAAAGCCAGGATGCTTATGACAAAGCAATGGGTAAACTGTCAGCCGGAACAGGAAATCTGGCTAATACAGCCGATAAAATAAAAAAGCTGGGTGCAAAAACTACCAAACAAATTGATCGGAAATTTTTAGACCCAGCTTTAATAGAGGATGAAAATCCTATAATTTAAATGCGTTCCAGCCCTGTGCTTTCAATTCATGGACAACACTTGATTTAGAGATCATTTTACAGCCTGAAGCTTTATCCGTGATATGACCAATTACAGTAATATCCACATCATGCTTTAATTTTGTATAATCTTCTTGTTTGATCGTAAATAACAATTCATAATCTTCACCACCATTTAACGCACAAACAGTTGGATCAAGTCCAAGTTCTCTTGCAGTTTCATAAGTCATCGGATCAATTGGAAATTTATCTTCATACAAAGTACATCCCTTCTCAGATTGCTTGCAGATGTGCATAATATCAGAAGCCAGACCATCCGAAATATCGATCATTGCAGTTGGAACAATTTTCATCTGGGCCAGCAGATCCACGATATCTCTTCTTCCTTCAGGCTTCAATTGTCTTTCAATAATATAATCTTTTCCTTCCAGATCAGGTTGAATATTAGGGTTTTCCAGGAAAATCTGTTTTTCTCTTTCTAAAATCTGAAGGCCTACATAAGCACCACCCAAATCACCGGAAACACAAATTAAATCGCCATCAGCAGCACCATTTCTATAACAAATATCTGCTTTTGCAGCATAGCCGATACTCGTTACACTCAGTACTAACCCTTGTTTGCTGGAAGAAGTATCTCCACCAATTAAATCAATGTTGAACTTATTACAAGCCAGCTCTATTCCTTTGTAAATTTCTTCTACAGCTTCCAGTGGAAACTTGCTTGAAACTCCAATAGAAACAGTAATCTGGGTAGCCACTCCATTCATCGCATAGATATCACTTAAATTTACCTGAACAGCTTTATACCCCAGGTGCATCAAGGGTACGTAAGCCAGGTCGAAATGAATTCCTTCCAGCAATAAATCTGTAGAAATTAAGATTTCTTTATCGCCCGAATGTAATACCGCAGCATCATCACCAATCCCTTTGACACTACTTTCATGTCTAATTTTAAAATTATTTGTCAGGTGTTCAATCAAGCCAAATTCACCTAATTCACCTAATTCTGTACGTTCTTTATTCTCAAACATATTTTTTTTATAAATATTAACCGCTGGAATTTTCCATAGGTTTTTACCGCTGTTTTTAAAGCTTTTAAACTTATTAACAGTTGTTAGGAAAGTTAAAAAGTTAACAATTCCTATAAGCCAAGACTTGCTGATATTTCCAGCATTCTTTCAATTGGTTTTCTAGCCTCTCTGATAATATGCTCTGGCACAGTAACTTCTGGCGATCCGTTTTTTAAACACAGATACAATTTTTCCAAAGTATTTCTCTTCATATACGGGCAATCATTGCAAGCACAATTATTATTCGGCGGCGCCGGAATAAAAGTTTTTGCCGGATTTGCCTTTTCCATCTGGTGAATTATACCACTTTCTGTAGCTACAATAAATTCTTTTGCATCACTTTTGATGGAATAATTCAACAATCCTGTTGTAGATCCGATATAATCTGCCATCTGCAATACAGCTTCCTCACATTCCGGATGCGCAATAAATTTTGCATTCGGATGGCGCTCTTTTAACTTGGTTATTTTCTCTCTCGAAAATATTTCATGAACCATACAGGCACCATTCCACAAAACCAGATCCCTGCCAGTTTTTTTCGCCACCCAGGCACCCAGATTTTTATCCGGACCAAAAATAATCTTCTGCTCTTTTGGCAGACTTTCTACAATTTGAACCGCATTGGTTGAGGTACAGACGATATCACTCATCGCTTTTAGCTCTGCCGTACAATTCACGTAGGTAATGACCAGGTGATCCGGGTATTTCTCTTTAAACTTTTTAAACAAATGTGGCGGACAACTATCTGCTAATGAGCAACCTGCCTTTAAATCTGGTAATAAAACCTTTTTTTCCGGAGAGAGAATTTTTGCCGTTTCTGCCATAAAATGCACTCCTGCAAAAACAATCACATCTGCCTCAGTTCTGGCCGCTTCCTGAGAAAGTCCTAAACTGTCCCCAATATAGTCAGCAACATCCTGTATATCAGGTTCTTGGTAATAATGTGCCAGGATTATCGCATTTTTCTCTTTTTTTAATTTTTCAATTTCCGCAAAAAGATCAAGTGTTGGGTCGATACTTTCTTCTACAAATCCTCTTCTGTTCAATTCTTCTAAGGTATCCATTTTCAACGTTTCAATAATTAATAATTATTTAATATAAATAGATTTCTATTGTTTATTAGTGTGTTAGTAATGTTTGTAACTCTCCTGTTTTTATTCGTTTTTATAACTTGTTCTATACTTATCAACAAATAAATCACTTTTTTTTTCAAAAAATACGCTGATTAACAATTAGATATTTTTAAGATTAAAAACTTATCCATACTCAGATGTTTATTAGTTAGTTGGTAGTAAAAAGTTAATAACTCATGCAAAGTTGCTGAAAAATAACTTAAAATATTGTGTCTAATTCTCATTTTACCTTAGCTTTAAACATTCTTAAATAGTTACTCTATTTATTTAGACAAGTAATCAACATATTTCTAACGTTGTTAACAATAAGGCGGATTTAGCACAATTCAATGAAGAATACAGACTTTTTAGTAATAGGATCGGGGATTGCGGGCTTGAGCTTCGCTTTAAAGGCCGCTAAGCATGGTAAAGTTTTAATTATTACAAAATCAAACGAGGATGAATCCAATACAAAATATGCCCAGGGTGGTGTAGCTGTAGTTGTGGATAAAGATGATTCTTTTGAAAAGCATATTCACGACACTTTAATTGCTGGTGATGGACTTTGCGATCCGGCAATTGTGGAAATCGTGGTGAAAGAAGGTCCTCAGCGTATCCAGGAGATCATAGATTACGGAATTAAATTTGACAAGGACCCGGCAGGCGTCTATGATCTTGCGAAGGAGGGAGGACACTCAGAGCACCGTGTTTTACACTATAAAGATGTTACAGGGTACGAAATTGAGAGTGTTTTATTGCAGCAAATTCATGAGAATCCGAACATAGAGATATTAACACATTACTTCTGTCTGGAGTTAATTACCCAGCATCACCTCGGATTGTTTGTTGACAAGAGTACTAAAGTTATTAACTGTTTTGGTGTATATGCCTTTAATACAGAGCTTAACGATGTGGAAAAGATACTAGCAAAGGTAACTGTGCTGGCTTCGGGCGGCGCCGGACATGTGTATTCCAGCACCACAAATCCAGTAATTGCAACTGGTGATGGGATGGCAATGGTTTACCGTGCAAAGGGAAAATTGAGGAATATGGAGTTCATTCAGTTTCACCCTACCGCTTTATATAACCCTGGAGAGTATCCTTCCTTCTTAATATCGGAAGCTGTAAGGGGCTTTGGAGGCGTTTTGAGGCGTAAGAATGGTGATGAATTTATGTACGAATATGATGAAAGAGGCTCATTGGCGCCGCGTGATATTGTGGCCAGAGCAATAGATTCTGAGATGAAAAAATCGGGTGAAGATTTCGTTTATCTGGATATCAGGCATCGTTCAAAGACTGACATTCTGACACACTTTCCTAATATTTATGCGAAGTGTTTATCTATAGGTATAGACATGACTAAAGATTTAATTCCCGTTACTCCAGCTGCACATTATATGTGTGGTGGAATTTTGGTGGATGAATTTGGAAGATCTTCTATTCATAATTTATATGCTTGCGGAGAATGTTCTTCCACTGGATTACATGGAGCAAACCGTTTAGCTTCAAATTCTTTACTGGAAGCCCCTGTTTTTGCGCACCGGATTTATCTGGATGCTGTAGAAAAATTTAAGGATAATGTTATTCCTGAAAATATACCAGAGTGGAATGATCATGGAGTAGTTCAGTCTGATGAAGATATTCTGGTTACGCATAATCTGCGCGAAACTCAAAAACTCAT
This sequence comes from Pedobacter sp. WC2423, assembly GCF_040822065.1. NCBI lineage: Bacteria > Pseudomonadati > Bacteroidota > Sphingobacteriia > Sphingobacteriales > Sphingobacteriaceae > Pedobacter > Pedobacter sp. WC2423. The sequence continues at coordinate 4,051,590 of NZ_CP162005.1, read as the reverse complement.
GAGTGATTATGTGGGAATCGTCCGTTCAGATTTTAGATTGGACAGAGCGATGCGGCGTTTATTTTTACTGCATGAAGAAACTGAAGAATTTTACAAAGCCAATAAAGTTTCTGTGAAATTATGTGAATTAAGAAACGTCATACAAGTTGCTTTCACTGTTATAAAATCTGCGATGGCGAGAAAAGAGAGCAGAGGATTACATTACACCACTGATTATCCTGGTCATGCTGAAGAATTAATTGATACTATTTTTTAATATATATATATAGAATATGCCCGTTATTTTACCGGTTTTAGATAAACACCCTAAATGGGGAAATCATTGTTTTATTGCACCAAATGCAACTATAGTAGGGGATGTGACTATGGGAAATAATTGTTCCGTATGGTTTAATGCAGTAATCAGAGGAGATGTAAATACAATTACAATCGGAAATGACAGTAACATTCAGGATGGGGCGGTGATTCATGCTACGTATCTTAAGGCGGCTACTACCATTGGTAACAGAGTGTCAGTAGGGCATAATGCGATTGTACATGGCTGTATTCTTAAAGACCATGTACTGGTTGGTATGGGGGCTATTGTTATGGACAATGCAGTTGTGGAAGAATATTGTATTATTGGTGCCGGATCAGTTGTGTTGGAAAATACCATCTGTGAAACTGGTTTTCTCTATGCAGGAACACCTGCTAAAAAAATAAAGCCCATTACTGAAGAGCAACGGGCTTTGTTAAATAAGTTACCAGATAACTATATTATGTATTCGGACTGGTTCAGATAAGCTATTTTTCCTTAGGTAAGGTAATCGTCTCATTTCTATCCCAGTTGGCCCTTATAGAGAGCTCTTTAGGCTCGTTATATATAGTTTCAGGCTGTAAACCCAGCTTTACATTACCAGTGTCCCAGACGCCGTTTTTATTGGTATCGTAAATGATTCTGATAAAGTATTTTCCAGCTCTGTAATTTGCAAATTTTACGGTGGTGTCTCTGGATACCACCAAACTATTCACTAATGCTTTTGCTTCATTGGTAATTTCCAGCAAGAACTGTTTGTTAGGTTCGGGAACAATTATTTTCACCTGTAAAGTTCCATAATCATCCTTTTTGGCGAGTTGAAATTTCTTTAAAAACTCTTTGCTTTTAGTGGCAAAAAGACCCGTAAAAGCACCATCACCAAACTTGATTTCATAAATATTATTGGGTTGCCAGGGATACATAATGTGATATGCGAGGAAGTTTGCACTATCCTTTACAACTGTGAAATTTGTCTTTACTACAGAATCTTCCATTAAGGTGATCTTTGATGGATCTACGGCTTCAACCGGTATTCCAAAAGTCAGAGTAAATGGTTTATTCGGGTTGATTAAGTTGGTTTCAATATTGTCTGTTGCGACAACGTTTCTTTTATAAGTATCTTTTTTACCTCTGTTAAAAGTAACCGTTTGCAATAATTTTCCTTCATTAGTAACACTTACTTTCGTAGAATCAAAGCTTAAATCAGCTAGCCAAACCTTTACAGAATCCCCATTTTTGTTGAATTTAACCAATTTAGTAGCATCCAGATTTTTAGGTTCTGTAACTACAATTTCTGGTTTTTTGAGTTTCTGATTGAAGTTCATTGAAATACTTCCGTCTGCATTAAGCCTTCTGTCATTGATTCTAAAAAGTGTGGCATCTTCTTTAAACACCATCATATTTACATTTTGAGTATCTTTTTTCAGCACCAGAGGCTCTTTAACAAAACCAATTTCATCAGAACTTTGCTGATAAATCTTATCACTGCTTTGTTCTTTAAGTGCATAGACTTTGTAAGTATCTGCTCTTAAATTATTGATTTTGTAATTTCCGCTGCTGTCTGTTAAAGTATAGATAGAAGCTTTCCTTTTTCCAAAGATACTGTCCCTGGATAGAGGGAGTACAAAAGCAACACCCTCGATCAATGGTTTGCCTGTTTGTGATTCTTTAATATTTCCAGAAATACTTAAAGAGTCCAGTGAAGCACCAGTTGAAAAAACATAAGTCAGATTTTTAGTTACATTTCCTTCATTCACGTCGCCAACTGCCTTACCAAAATTAAGTGTATAGGTTGTGTTCTTTTCCAGAGAATCTGTAAAAGAAATTTCCAGTGACTTATCCTTAATCTTTAAAGTGGGCATGACTTCTACATCCGGAGAAATGGAGAACTGCTTGTACTGATCAGTCAATTTGAAATACTCATCAAACTGGATAACGATTTTCCTGGCCTTAAAATTTCTGGTTAAATTTTTCGGGGTCATAGCAAGCACTTTTGGCGGAGTTTTATCTTTTGGGCCTCCCTGAGGACCCGGTCCAATGCTCGCGCAACCATAAATCAGGGATATTCCTGAAAATGTATAAAATAAACTCCTTGCAATCCTTAATAAGCTGTTTTTGGCCATTTATGTGCGATGTAATAGAATCTTTAATCTTTTTAATAACTATGATATAAAAAGTCTGAAAGCTTCTTATATCGCTTTAAAATAAGCTGCTCTCAGACTGTATTATTTTTATATATAATGTATTGATTATCAATACATTATATATTATTTGCTAATATGCACCATCAAAACTGAAATGTCTGAAGGAGAAACTCCCGAAATTCTGGATGCTTGTCCTAAAGTACGTGGTTTTATCTTCAATAATTTCTCTCTTGCCTCTTTTGACAGCGATCCTAAAGAAGAATAATCAAAATCAGGGTTGATATCTTTGTCTTCCATCTTTTGCATTTTGTTGACGATCTCCTGTTCTTTGAGAAAATAGCTTTCATACTTTACTTTGATCTCAGCTTGTTCAATAGTTTCCTGATCGAAAGGAGCAAGATATTCATCCAGACTTTTACTTACTTTTCTAAGGTCATTAATTCCAACCTGAGGTCTGCCCAGTACACTTACAATTTTAACATTTTGTGCTAAAGGTGTCGAACCTAAAGTTTCCAGCATATCGTTAGCTTCAGTCATTTCTATTCCTTGCTTGCGTGTAAAGGCAACGATATTATCTGAGTTTGAAATTTTCTGGTGAACAATCGCTAAACGTTCGTCACTGATTAATCCTAAAGCATGGCCAATAGGGGAGAGCCTGATATCTGCGTTGTCCTGACGCAGCAATAATCTATGCTCAGCTCTGGAGGTAAACATACGGTAAGGTTCTTCAGTTCCTTTAGTTACCAGGTCGTCAATTAATACACCAATATAAGATTCTGAACGCTTCATAATCAATGGAGCTTTCTCATTTATTTTCAGGTGTGCATTAATCCCGGCAATGAAACCCTGACTTGCAGCTTCTTCATATCCGGTAGTTCCATTAATTTGTCCGGCGAAATACAGATTCTCAATTAACTTCGTTTCTAAGGTTAATGACAACTGGGTAGGTGGGAAGTAATCGTATTCAATCGCATAACCTGGTCTGAACATTTTTGCATTTTCAAATCCTGGAATTTGAATTAAAGCTCTGTACTGAACATCTTCCGGCAACGATGTAGAAAAGCCATTCACATAAATTTCACAGGTATTCCATCCTTCGGGTTCTACAAAAATCTGATGTCTGTCTCTTTCTGCAAATCTGTTTATTTTATCTTCAATAGATGGACAGTATCTTGGACCAAGCCCTTTGATTCTACCAGTAAACATGGGTGATTTCTCAAAACCTTCTTTTAAAGTTTCGTGCACATTACTATTGGTATAAGTGATCCAGCAACATCTTTTTTCTGTTGGTCTTTCTACATGAGTATAAGAGAATCTTCCTGGGTTTTCGTCGCCCCATTGTTCTTCCATTAACGAATAATTCAGTGATCTTCCATCCACGCGTGGGGGAGTACCAGTCTTCATTCTTCCAGCTTCGAATCCAATAGAAGTCAACTGTTCTGTAATTCCTGTAGCTGCTTTTTCACCAGTACGGCCACCACCAAATTTCTTCTCTCCAATGTGAATTAATCCATTCAGAAAAGTACCATTGGTCAGTACCACGCTTTTGGCTTTGATCTCTACACCAATGGAAGTTTTAACTCCTGTTACTTTATTGTTTTCAATGATCAGACTACTCACCATGTCCTGCCAGAAATCTACATTTGGGGTACGCTCTAAGGCAAGTCTCCATTCTTCGGCAAATCGTTTTCTGTCGTTCTGTGCACGAGGGCTCCACATCGCAGGGCCCTTGGATAAATTGAGCATTCTAAATTGTAAAGTGGTCTTATCACTGATAATTCCCGAGTAACCACCCATGGCGTCAATCTCTCTTACAATTTGTCCTTTTGCCACACCGCCCATAGCAGGGTTGCAGCTCATTTGCGCAATTGTCTCCATATTCATGGTGACTAATAAAACGGAAGATCCCATGTTTGCTGCTGCCGCTGCTGCTTCACAACCTGCGTGTCCGGCACCCACAACAATCACATCATATTCTTTAAACATCTTATTTGTATTTATGTTTCACGTGAAACAAGGACTTTAATTTCTTGTTCTGGCGCCTGGCGTTTCACGTGGAACGTTAATTCTCGTATTGGCTTAACGGGGGCTTGTTTAGCCTTCTTAATGCTTTAAAAGCCTTATAATAAGCTATTATTCCTTCAATTAAGTCGTTTTGTTTGTCTTTTCTGATAACTCTACCCAACGTTCCATGGTCTGTTCCAAAGTAGTATTAAGCTTTTCAATAGCTTTTGTTACTTCTTGTATTTCCATATAGTTAGTACTATCAATAGAAAGCAGGGAATTAGTTAGTTTATCAATTTCAGTTTCAATCTCAGCTATTTTAGCTTCTGAATCATCCAGCTCTTTCTGCTCTTTATAGGTTAATTTATTGGCAGGTATAGCAGTAGTTTTCTGTTCGGTTTTATTCGGTTTTGTTTCTGTTTTTTCTTTAGGTGTATCCAGGCTAATTCTATATTCAGAATAATTACCATTGTAGATACTAACAATACCTTCACCTTCCATAATGAATAATTGCTCACTCATTTTGTCTAATAGATACCTGTCGTGAGAAACAAGAATCAATACGCCCGGGAAATTTTCCAGGAACTCTTCTAATACATTTAGCGTATCAATATCTAAATCATTGGTCGGCTCATCCAGGATCAGGAAGTTTGGATTTTGCATTAAAACCTTCATCAGGTGTAAACGCTTTTTCTCCCCACCGCTCAACTTTTCTACCATTCCATGTTGCTTCTTGGGAGGGAAGAGGAATAGTGTTAATAATTGGGAAGCGGATATCATTGAACCATCAGCCATCTTGATATATTCAGCATCAGATTTTACAATATCTATAACTCTTTCTTTTTCATTAAAGGCTAAACCACCTTGTTTATAATAGCCGTAAACTGTAGTTTCTCCAGTGCTCACCTTACCTTTTTCCGGAATTTGAAACCCTGTAATAATATTTAACAATGTAGATTTTCCAGTCCCATTTTTTCCGGCTAAACCAATACGATCTGCACGTTTAAATGTATAACTGAAATCATTGATTATTTTTTTCTCATCAAAAGACTGACCAATATGGTCCAATTCCAGAATTTTATTTCCCTGACGGGACATCTTCATGCTTAAGGTTACACTTCCTGTATCAGAACGTTGTTTGGTTTTACTTTCCAAATCATAAAAAGCATCTATTCTGGATTGAGATTTAGTTGTTCTTGCCGCAGGCATTCTGCGCATCCATTCCAATTCTTTCTTCAGGAGATTCTTGTTCTTTTGGAAAGTACTCTCATCAGAAGCTTCGCGTTCAGATTTTTTCTCCAGAAAATAAGCATAGTTTCCATTGTAATTATAAATCTTACCTCTATCCAGTTCTACAATCGTATTACATACATTATCCAGAAAATACCTGTCGTGTGTTACTAGTAATATTGTTTTATTTCCTGAAGTCAGTAACTTTTCTAACCATTCAATAGTATCGATGTCCAGGTGGTTTGTAGGCTCATCCAATACATAAATCTCAGGATCTTCAATTAAAAGCTTGGCTAAAGCCAGACGCTTTTTCTGACCACCAGATAAAGTTGAGATTTTTTGTTGCAGATGATTAATTCCCATACGGCTTAAAATCGTTTTGATTTCATGCTCATATTCCCAGGCATTGTGTTCACTTAATTCTTCGTATAAACGGTTAAGTTTTTTCTCATCAGGATTTGGATCTTCAATCAGTTCTTCATATTCCTTGATTAACTGTTGCTGCTTATTGTCTGTAGAAAAAATAAAATCACTGATAGAATATCCATCAGGGAAGGAGGGTTCCTGATCAAGGAAGCCAATCTTAACGAATTTATTTTTTACTATTTTCCCTTCCAGCGGAGTAAACCGCTCGGCCAATAATTTTAATAGGGTGCTTTTACCAGCTCCGTTGATTCCAACCAACGCGACGCGCTGACCAGTCTGGATGCCTAAGGTTAAATTTTTGAATAACCATTCATCATTATAGGCATGGCCTAAATTTTCTGCTGCAATTAATGTGCTCAAAGTATATTTTTAACGAATTATCAGATAAGAAATTATCCGCAAAAGTAAGCAATATTTGTGGGTATAATATTCATGTGTTTAAACATCTAAATATTATATTACAATTCAGTAACCTGCGGATTTATAAGTATATATATAAAAAGAGCCGTGGCGACAATTTGACAAATCAGAATAATAAAATTATTGATTAAAGGAACTGGCCGGTAAACTTAAAAAGAATGAATAGCTTTTATTCATCAGAGCGTCCGGGCAGGTAATTATGAGGTCAAAAATCAAACATTTGCCAAAACAATATAAATTGAATGGCTGCCTTCTTTAACATGCTGTTTTTAGTACTTTATAGTCGGTTTAAAGAAGTTATTGTTGTTTTGAACAGATGAGTCTAAGAAATTTTAAAACCAGCTTATAGCGCTTTAAATAAGGCTGATGTTTTATGTATAAAAATAAAAGTATAAATGGTTGATTTACAGTGATTAAATATTTTATTGTTAAGTATAATCAGAATTATATAGTTGTTTTAGTTAATGCAGCATTCAATAAAGCCAGGTATTGATCTTCTTTCTGCGTCATCAGGGTTTTGGCTGCTTTACCTTTATCCTTATAGCCTAACAAGTGTAAAGTACCATGGATAATTACTCTGCACAATTCCTGCAAAACTATACTCTTAAATTCTTTCGCATTTTCCTGGATACGTTCTATGCTGATAAAAATATCACCCTGAATCATTTCAGGAGTCTCTGAATTATCAAAAGTAATTACGTCGGTATAAGTATCATGATTTAAATATTGCTGGTTTATAGCCAGCAGATATTCGTCAGAGCAGAGAATAAACGTTAACTCCTCCAGTTTAAAACCTTCTGCAATGATGGTCTCCTTGATCCAGTTTCTGATTACTGTTTTATTTTTAAGGGTGTACTTAACGTCTTCTAAAAAAAAATGTACTGCTGGTTTGCTCATGACTCACTATTTACGGCTGCAAATTTAGCAATTTAAAATAGTCTGCTATTTTATTTTTGTAGTAGTAATTCAGCGAAGGTGGTAATTTCTGTAACAACTCCTGTTCAGCAGCTTGTTTCTTTTTGAATTGTTCCAGCAATTTAGGATAGGATGGAGGAAAGTCCTTGCCGGTTTTGCTTTCTCTTTTCTCGTCTTCACTTTGTTCTCTGCTGGCTTTTTCGGCATCCAGTAATTTGGTCAGCACACCCTGCTGACGTTTAATCGTTGCATCTTCCAGCCTTTTATTGATCAGGTCTGATTCTGTAGTCTTCATCTCTTTGATCACCTGGTTTAAATTGCCCAAACCACCACTTCCATCTTTATTTTGTTCGGTATTGAGTTTTTGTAAAGCTTCGCGGATCATCTGCTGCTGCTGTGCCATTTTTGCAAAACTTTCACTCATTTCCCCTTTGGGTACGCTTCCTTGTTTACCTTCTTTTTGAAGCTTTTGCCTGGCCTGCTCCATATTCTTATTCAGCTGCTGCTGCATTTGCTGAAGCTGCTGCATGGATTGTTTTCCTTTCCCTTTTCCACCAGATTTAGAATTGCGCTTGTTCTTTTCCAATTGTTCCAGTGCCTCATTCAGCATTAAAGCCAGGTTATTAATCGAAGTCATCGTATACTGCTGATTTTTAACAGCTTCATAAGTTCTGCGTTCTGCCAGGTTCTCCAGGCTTTTGTCCAGGTTAAAATTAATCTGCTGCATTTCTTCACCTACAGCACTCTGGATTTGAGGGATTCTTTTGCTTAACGCAGCTAAACTATCTGAAATCGTTTTTAAATTATCTTTTATTCCGCGCTGTAGTTGCACATTGCCAACATAAGCAGGATCATTGAACGCCATTTTCTTTAAACTGAGCATCACTTTTTCCTGGTCAAAAGAAGTTTTTAGCAAATGCTGAAGTAATAACCTTAATTCCTCTACCTGTAAATTATTTTCCGCTTCAGTTGCAGACTGCTGTTCTTCTTTAAGCTGATCAGCCATTTCCTGTAATTGATCACCCGCTTTTTGCTGCTGTTCTGAAGCCTGCTGTCTTTGATTTTTCGATAATTTTTCCAGGCTTTGTTGTTGTTGCTGCTGAATTTGCTGTGCTGTTTTTTCCTGTGGCTGAAAAGGATTAGGTCTTTCTAAAGCCTGGTTTTTAGCATCCAGTTCTTTCATCTCTTTTTTCAGGTCATTAAATTCCTTTTGTTGCTGTTGCTGCTTCTTTTGCAGTTCATCCAATGAATTTTTCTGGTCTTTAGTAGCTTTGCTCAATTCTTTTTGTGTCCTGGCAAGGCTGGCTAAACGGTCAATCTTATTTTGCAGGTTTTGCTCAAATTCCAATTGCTTATACAATTCCAGGATCCGGTCAAGCTCATTCTTTAAAGATTTATTATCCATGGTCATTTTTCCTAATTCCTGTTGCGTCTGATCTTTATTATTCTGATTAACCAGGTTTTGCAGTTTTTCCAGTAGTTCTTTGGTTTTAGGATCAAGAACGTTGTTAAACAAATCATCTATTTTTTTCTGCTTTTCTGCCAATTCTTTCTTCAAATTGTCGTTTTCTGTAGATTTAAACGTGTTTTTCTGTTTAGCTTCCTGAATTTCCTTTACAACAGCTTCTAACTTCTTCTGCTTTTCCAGCAGCTGTCCAATATCTTTTTTATCCTCAAAAGTGAGTTCTTTTTTGTCCAGTAAAGTTTCTCCCAGTTTTTTGCTTTCTTTCTCTACCTGACCAGCGAGTTTAATTGCCGACTCCATTTTCTGTTTCAACTGGCTGCTTTCGGCGTTTGTCTGTTTTTCCAGCTGACTGGCAGTAGGCTGCTCATAAGTTCTGATCGCAGTGCGGCTTTTTTTAGGCCCATTCACTGCATCATTATCCGCTACCTCCAGATAGTATTCCAGTACCTGGCCAGGCTTAATTTCTATGTTTTTGAGATTCCAGAAATAGAAGAAAGAACTCTCCAGTTGATTTACTTTTACCGGAATACCTGCTTGTACCGTTTTTTTCGCAATACCATTTTCTTTAAGCGTATAAACAAATTTTAAAGCGCTGAAACCATGATCATCATGAATATTTCCTGTAAAATACAAAGCTTTGCGGCTCATGGAATCTGCAGTTTCCTTGACTTCTATAGCAGGAGGAAGATCTGCAATCACCTCAATTTTATGGCTGATCGAATCCTGGTGTACAGAGAATTCATTTTTAGGGACCACCCTGTAGTCCTGGCTTTTTTTGAGTACAGCTTTAAACTGTGCTGAATTATTAATCACAGGGAGTTCCTGAAGCTGATTACCTAATGCAAATAACAATTGTTGTGTATGCTCAGTGGAGACGACCCAGGTAACAGCAGTACCTTCCGGTATGGTTAAATCTCCTGCATTGGAAATCGTTTCCTTCTTTTTCTTCAAATAAGAAGGATAACTCAGCCGGGCTTCCATCGTTAAAACAGCTGCTCTGGGTTTGACAGTCAGGGTATAGATCCTGGAATCAAAACCGCCTGCACTAAAGCGGATTTGCTGGGTCTGTTGCAAGTTCTTTAAAGTGTACTGAAAACTACTATTTGTTTTTTTCTCCAGCTTAAATGTATTAAGGCCCTCTTTTAAATAGACCTCCTGCGGGAGCTGGTCTCCTTCGATTTTAAGATTTAGCTGAAAATCATCTCCCTGGGTTACCACCAGGCTCTTATGAAGCAAAACAAACTCAAAAGGAGCTACTGGTAAAATCTCCTGATCATACTTGATGAAACTGTTTGTGCCTTCTTTTAAAATAGCCGGAGCAGCGATTCCGATGGCTATAATAAGAGCTAGTGGAACAACGAAATACTTAATTAATTTTTTATTGTTCCCAAGGTCAATCGCTTTGCTGAATGGTATGGGTGTTAATTCACTGATCTTCTGCTCTATTCCTGCTAAAATTAATTGATTATGTTCAGGTGATAAATCTGCCAGCGCTTTAAGCTGTAAAGTATTCAGCAATTTATCACGTACAGGCTCAAAATGATTTCCTATAAGTTTGGCCGACTCTTCTAAACTAATGCTCTTACTCAGCCTGAAATAAGCCATTGCAGGTTTAATAATGCCAGCAGTAATAGCAACCAGTAAGATCAGCAAAAAAGAAAAAAAGAGGACGGTTTTAACTATTGGCGCAGGATGCAGATAATACACCAGCACAAACAAGAAGAGGTAAAGAGCAAATAAAAGGGCAAGCGTATAAATAAGGCCATGAAGCAATTTATTAAGATAAAACTGCTGCCTGAATTCATTGATCTTTGAAATTAAAAGGCTGTAATTGCTATCCATTTCTTGTATAAAAGCCCGTTTAAGTCATTTCTGAATTTAAAGATAGAAAAGCCTTGTACAGAGAACGAATGTAATTGTTGTTTTTTATTCAAAAGGACAGGAAATTGTCTTTTTTATTTGTAATAGATTTTAAAAGGCATAAAAAAAGCTTCCCGATATCTCATCAGGAAGCTTGTACGAATTATGGTTATAATAATCTAGATTACTTTAACATTGATCGCATTCAAACCTTTTTTACCGCTTTCAACATCGTATTCTACTTTGTCGTTTTCACGGATTTCATCGATAAGGCCTGTTGAATGTACAAAAATTTCGCTATCGCCATTCGCTGGTACGATAAATCCAAAACCTTTAGTTACATTGAAAAATTTTACTGTTCCTTCTTGCATTGTATTATGTATTAATAATTAAGTCTGCAATGTAGTAATTATTTTTTTATAATCTGCAAATGCTTCATTTTTTGATAAATATAATTTTTGACGATTTATTTTGAAGGTTTTCTCCCGACTACATCTACTGTAATTTCGCTCGTATGAGGCACGCCAAGAGTGCTCCCGGGTTTAATTATTAGTAAATTTTGCAAATAAACGCTGATAATTCCTTCCAGAACTTTTTTTCTCGTTTCCCTGAATTCCGGAAGGTTAGTGAAAAAATAACTTAATCTCATTTTTCCTTTTTCATCTACCAGGACATTAAATTCATAAGCGAATTCTTTATAAGCATCGGGAATAACCAGTTTATATTGCGGATAGAGGTAATCGTAGGCCTCTGTTCTGCCATTCAATTTATCGACGCTGCTTAAACGCTCTACAGTAATGCGGTTATCGCGCGCACGCAAAGAAACCACTTGACGGCCCGCAAATACACTGTCCCTTTGATCGGGATATTGAGTTGCTTTAGCTACCATTTCTGCAATAAAAAGGGTATCCGCTTTACTTGGCCGCTGCAACTTTTCAGCAGTAGTCTTTAATTTATTTTTGATATAGTCGTCAGCATAAAAAGTCATGTTTACATCCGAACGGATATCATCTGCTATCTCTTTTTTATTCACCTGAAGCCGTTGAAAAACGAGGCTGTCTTTGCTGATCAGCTTAAACCTGAACCATTCTTTCGCAAAATTAAAGACATCAGCATGGTCATGGTGCAAATGAAAGGGTTGCATGATTTTCTGGACAGGATCATAAGCCAGCACTGTATCGGCAGATTTAAATTGAATAATCCAGCTTGGTTCCTGCTGAAAACCAGTGGTATCGAAAGATAATCCATTGCTGAAACGACGTTTTACTTCCGTATACCTGATTCCTTTGACCGGAGTGACCTCTAACTTTACATGTTCTGGTAATTTTTCTTTCTTCGCTTTCGTATTGCACGCAGTCAATAACAAGCTGAAACTTATAAAAATAGACAGGGAGGTGATTGCTCTCATATAACAGACAACGCTTTTTTCATGCAAATATATCAGGCTTTCTTTGCTAATCATAACAAGAATTCATAAAAGAAAAGCCCTTAAGCTTTAAAAACAGAGCTTAAGGGCTGATTAAAGGGAATAGATCCGATTATTTTTTAGGAAAAAGAATGTCATTGATCCTGATTACCAGATCATCATAATGTGCTTTTGTTAAGCTGTCACCAGCTAAAGCTCTTGCTTTAGTGAGCGTTAACAGTGATTTCAATTCAGCTCTTGCCAATGGTCTTATATCCGACAAAGAAACATTAATAGGGGTAAAGCCATAATTAGCAAGTCCTTCGGAGTTTGCTCCTGGTGGAACATCCATTTCTTTGGTCATCAATTGTGTTAACGTCTCTACATAAGAACGTTGTAAATTACGTTTAAAAGCATCTGGTCTGCTGGCAGAGAATACGCTTGTTTTCAGGTCGGTAAACAGTTCAGGAAGCGTATAGGCATTTGCTGTACCATTTTTAGCCTCATTGTCCAGTAAGCGTGCAATACGGGAAGGAGCCAGTAACTGACCTAGTGTACTGGTTTGCACTGCTTTTATTTTATTCAATATTTGTCCGTTATCGAATTTATTCAGCTGCTCATTATTAATCAGCCATACCGGAGTATTAAACAACTGTGTATTGAAAAATGTGATTGCTTCTTTTTGTTTAACTTTAGGCAAATAAGAATAAACAGTTCCTTTCTGATCAGTCGTTTTAAAGTTCTCACTCATGCCGCCAACATTTGCTCTTACATGGCCCATATATCTGCTGTACTGCGTAATAACTTCATTGTAGAGCTCTTTAAGGTCACTGAAATCCTCTCCTTTCTGGTAAGTCCATATTTCTATATTCGGAAGGATACGCTTTAAATTAGCAATACCATAAGTGCTGGCTTTCATTGCATTGTCGCCTAAATCCTCACTTTGTAAGCGCGGATCAAGGCTTGTGCCCTGACGGCCATAATAATACAATGGATTTCCTGATTTAGCGATCGTCCATACATCCAGTTTTGCTCTTTCCTGTTTAGCGGTTAAGTTACCAGGAAACCAAGTATAGCCCCATTTAATAGACCATTTATCATATTCACCTATTTCAGGATGTAACTTCGTTACCCCATCACCAGGTTGTGCGATATAATTGAAACGCGCATAATCCATAATAGACGGTGCTGTTCCATGGGTATTGGTAAAGGTTTTCGAACGAAGAGAATCTACCGGATAAGCATAACTTGAACCAAAATTATGAGGCAGGCCAAGCGTATGTCCAATTTCGTGTGAAGAAACAAAACGGATCAGTTCACCCATTTGTTTGTCATCAAATTTGGCTTTTCTTGCTGCCGGATTAATGGCAGCGGTTTGCACAAAATACCAGTTTCTTAATAAATTCATGACATTATGGTACCACCCAATATGTGTTTCCAGAATTTGTCCGGTACGTGGATCAGAAACATGAGGGCCATAAGCATTCGCGATATTTGAAGCAAAATAACGTACAACAGAGTATCTGGAATCCTCTACACTGAAATCAGGATCCTGTGCAGGAGTAGGGGCTTCCTTTCCGATAATTGCATTTTTAAATCCTGCTTCCTGAAAGGCGGCCTGCCAGTCATTAATCCCCTGAATTAAATAAGGGACCCATTTTTTTGGAGTGGCCGGATCAATATAAATTACAATTGGTTTAACAGGCTCTACCAGTTCGCCGCGCATATAAGCCGCAGTATCTTTAGGAACGAGGTTCCATCGGTGGATATAGGCCGTGCGTTCAGCTTTTTGGGCATCTGTTCCGTAATCTGTTTGGGATTGGCCGAAATAACCTACTCTTGGATCTGTTAATCTCGCTTTAACTGGTGTTTTTGGTAAAAGGAGCATCGAAGTATTGAATTCAAAAGTTACCGCACCAATACTATTGTCGATTGGTGATTCTGCCGATCTGTAAGTTTTGCTGGTCACTACTTCTATATTTATCGGGAAAGTTTTGATCGTGTCTATATAAGAACGTCCGGCATCTAAAGCACTTGCTTTATAGGCTTTCCTTAAGGCATCAGTAGCGCCGATAGCCACGACATCACCATTGTAAAAATCAGTGACATCAATCACAACGCCTGTGGTGTCCTTATTGTAAGCTTTAATCTCAAAACTGGCAAGAATTGTAGACAGGTTTGAATTTTTAACAGATTGATACATATCTGAAGTGCTGTCGGCTCTTACAGAATAACTGGGTACACGGATAAAAACCTGTTTTCCGCGGCGTTCCCATTGCCAAACCTGGTCATTTAATTCTTCTCCTCCATATTGCTGGTTACCAACAGATACACCGGATGGCACTTTATTTAAACGGGTAACGACAAGCATTTCACGGTTTAGCAAAGTGTCAGGGATTTCGAAATACCACTTATCGTCTACTTTATAAGTTTTGAATAATCCATTTTTAGTTCTTGCTTTTGCAGTAATCACTTCGGAAAATGGCTTCAGCCCTTCTTTTTTGGGAGCTGGAATAGTGGGAGCGGGCGCCGCAGTAGTGGCTGTCTTTTTAGATTTTTTCTGTGCGGAAGCAGTTTCGCTGCATACCGTACCTAAAAAACATATACCGGCAATAACCAGTAATTTAGTTTTTGAATTCATTGTTAGTCAAAAAAATTGGGGTTTGGGTTGAAGCCGTAAAAATATCTATTGTCAGCTTAAAATAATGCAACGTAATTGCAACGTTACAAAATATGCCGCAGTTTAAATCAAAGGACGGCTGTATTTTCGGAAAAAGCAATATATTCGACCTATATCAATGGTAAAGCGTGTAATGGAATTAAAAAAAGTATACCGTATTCAGTGGTTTTTTATACCGGCATTGTTGATTCTGCTGATGCTTGAAAGCTGCTCCGTGCAGCATCGGTTAGCTAAAAATGTTTCTCATTTTTTAAGGAATTCACCTGTTCTCCATTCGCATCTTGTCGGATTTGCCCTTTCGGAATTAGATCAGCAGGGAATGATTTATGCGCAAAATGCGGACAAATATTTCATTCCAGCTTCTAATACCAAGTTATATACTTTTTACGCAGGACTGAAACTGATACCTGATTCCATTCCGTCCATACGGTACATAGAGCGCGGAGATTCTCTTATCTTCTGGGGTACAGGAGATCCTTCCTTTTTGAAGCGCGGAATGCGGGAGGAAAAAACCTTTAAATTTTTAAGCACCAGTAAAAGGCAATTGTTTTTTGCACCAGGCAGGTATACAGGTTATGCTTATGGACAAGGCTGGGCATGGGACGATTACAACGATGATACCCAGGCAGAAATAACAGAACTGCCTATGATGGATAACCTGGTCAGGTTCAAAAATGAAAAGGGAAGATTCACAGTTAATCCACAGCATTTTAGCGATTGTCTGTTGAAAGATACTTTAAATCATCAAAAGGAATTCAGGGTAGTCAGAGTGTTAGAAAAGAACGAATTTAAATATCCTCCGGGGGTTATTCCTGCTGATTTTATACAGTTGGTTCCTTATCAAACTAGTACTTTAAATACGTTGAACCTATTGAGAGATACCTTAAGACGTGATGTACAGCTTATTCAGCTGGAGATGCCGGCTACTGCAAAAACAATTTATAACAGCAGGTCTGAAGACCTTTTCCGGGAGATGCTTTTGCCAAGTGATAATTTTATTGCTGAGCAGCTGCTGTTGGTTTATTCGAATCAGTTTCAGCAGAAATTAAGCGGTACTGATGCAATCCGGTATATGCTGGACAAATACCTGAAGGATTTGCCAGATCGCCCGCGCTGGGTAGATGGATCGGGCGTATCCCGGATGAACTTGTTCAGCCCCAGAGATATGATTATGCTGCTCCAAATGATCGATAAAGAGGTAAATAACAGAGAAAAACTTTTCAGCATGCTTCCTGCCGGAGGTCTGCGCGGGACACTTAAAAATGCCTATCCTAAAACAACACATCCTTTTGTATTTGCCAAAACAGGAACCTTTTCCAATAATTATAACCAGAGTGGTTATATCGTCACCAAAAAGGGAAAAATACTTGCCTTTTCTTTCATGAATAATAATTTTATGACCCCTATTAAAGAGTTACAGGCTGAAATGGCCAGACTTATGGGATACATCCACGATCAGTATTAAGCCTTGTTCTTCTCGTTTTTCAGGAACCTCTAAAAGGGTCTTCCTTGCTGTTGTGGTTGAGTTTGATACGGGTTTGAAACGCCACGACCCGTATCAAACCCGCTTCAAACTGCAACAGAAACCCGCCAGTTACCTTCGTAAACAGGGGTTGAAAAGGTATGTAATAAGTATACTCCTGGTTGTAAATCATAAGAGAAACAATCCTGTACTTTATAATTTTATCACCTGAAATTAAACTGCTTCTCTAAATTTTATCTTTATTTTTGTGCGGATATGCAAAAGTCCGATCAATCGATTTATACCCTGCAATTTGGCCTGGTATGTTTAAGTTCCTTCCTTTTTTCTGCCAGTTTTAATATGCTGATTCCCGAATTGCCTGCCTATCTGAGTGCGATGGGTGGTGCTGCTTATAAAGGATTGATCGTGGCACTGTTTACGCTTACAGCAGGTATCTCCAGACCTTTTAGTGGTAAACTGACAGATACTATCGGCCGTGTGCCGATAATGGCTGTAGGCTCAATAGTTTGCTTTGTCTGCGGATTCTTATATCCTGTACTGACTACAGTTGCCGGATTTCTGTTTCTTAGATTAATTCATGGGTTTTCTACTGGATTTAAGCCAACAGCAACAGCAGCTTACGTAGCAGATCTGGTTCCAAAAAACAGGTGGGGAGAAGCGATGGGGATTCATGGAATTTGTTTCAGTACAGGTATGGCCATCGGCCCTGCCATTGGAAGTACCATAACCGATCATTTTTCCATTAACGTCTTGTTTTATTGCTCTTCAATTTTTGCTTTATCATCCATTGTAATTCTTGGAAATATGAAAGAAACCCTGAAAGAAAAAAAACCTTTCAGCTTCTCCTTATTGAAAATTAAAAGACAGGATATTATTGAATGGAGAGTGATTCCTGCAGCTTTAATTACATTGCTGAGTTATGTGAGTTATGGTGTAATCCTGACTGTAGTCGGAGATTGGAGCAAATATCTCGGCACTAGTAATAAAGGCTTGTTTTTTATGGTATTTACCCTGGCTTCTTTACTGATCCGGTTTGTAGCAGGTAAAGCCTCTGACAAGCATGGAAGGATCTTAATCCTTAAAATATCCCTGGCATTACTGGCCGTTTCGCTGTTATGTATAGGCTTTGCGAATTCATCTTTTACCTTAATGGCCGCTTCAGCACTATACGGCGTAGCAACAGGAATGCTTTCACCAACAGTAAATGCCTGGACAATAGATCTGAGCGATCCGAAACATCGCGGCAAGGCTATGGCAACCATGTACATTGCACTGGAAGCCGGAATTGGTTTAGGAGCTTTGCTGGCAGGATGGTTATTTATTGACAATATCAAAACAATACCCCATACATTTTTCATCTGTACAGGCATTACCATTGCAGCATTAGTTTACCTGCAATTTATCTGGAAGCCGAAGCTTGCAGTTACAGCTTAGCTATTGATTGGCAGCAACTAATAATTCGATGTCTTTATAAGGAAGATTAAATCTCGCAGCCAGATCTTTACTGGTCAGGTGGCCTTTATAAATATAAAGTGCTTCCCTGATGCCTGGTTTATTCCAGATCAGGCTCATCAGGCCACCCATCTCGCCTATATCCACCAGGATTGGGGTAAAGATATTGGTTAAGGCATAGGATGCTGTTCTGGGTACTCTGGATGCGATATTAGGCACGCAATAATGGATAACATCATGTTTTCTGAAAACAGGATCTTTATGGTTAGTGACCTCAGAGGTTTCAAAACATCCGCCCTGATCTATGCTCACATCAATGACAACAGAGTCTGGTTTCATTCTGCTTACAGTCTCTTCGGTTACAATACAAGGGCTCCTGCCATGTGTAGCCCGGATAGCACCGATGACCACATCACAGGTTGTTACCGCTTTTCCTAACACGATAGGCTGCATTACAGAAGTAAATACACGGCTTCCCAGGTTATTCTGAAGGCGGCGCAAACGGTATATAGAACTGTCGAATACTTTGACCTCAGCACCTAATGAAAGTGCTGTTCTGGCTGCATATTCTCCAACCGTTCCAGCGCCAAGAATCACAATTTCTGTAGGGGGGACACCAGTAAAACCACCCAGCATCAAGCCTTTACCACCGGTTACACTGCTTAAATACTCTGCGGCAATAAAGATGGAAGTAGCCCCTACGATCTCGCTCATTGCGCGTACAACTGTTAAAATATTTCCTTCATCTCTTAGATTCTCAAAACATAAAGCATTGATCTTTTTATTGAGTAACGCTTTCAGATAACCTTCTTTAAGTGCACCCATCTGCAAAGCAGAGATCAGTGTCTGGCCCTTATGCATCAGATTGATTTCTTCTAACGTTGGCGGGGCTATCTTTACGATAATATCAGCATCATATACATCCTTTTTATTGAATGTAATCTGTGCACCCTGTTCGCTGTAATCATTGTCAGAGAAGTTTGCACCTGTACCTGCACCACTTTCCAGCAATACTTTATGGCCATGATTGACCAATAATGCAACTGATAAAGGCGTAAGTGCAATCCGGGTTTCCTGAAAAGAGATCTCTTTAGGGATTCCAATATAAAGGCTGTTGCTTTTCTGTTTGATTTCTGACAATGTCTCTTTAGGCTGTAGCAGTCCTTTCTGAGCAATAGAGGCCATTTCTTCCCGTAATCCTGTAGCCATTCTGTCTATCTGATTTTTTGATTGAAATTAAGAAAAATAAGCTGAATTTAAGAAATTTTTGTGAAGGTGAAAGAACGTTTGTCTTCTGACAACGCTTTAATTCCAACTTCGATATAATTTTCAGGCAGCAATTCGCTGATCATCTGAGGCCATTCTATCAGGCAGATATTGCCGGAATAAAAATATTCTTCATAACCAATATCAAATACCTCCTGCAGATTTTTAATTCTGTAGAAGTCAAAATGATAAATGGCCTGATGAGCGGGTGCTGCATATTCGTTTACAATGGAAAATGTAGGACTGTTAACTACATCTGTTACGCCTAATTTCTGGCAGAGGACTTTAATAAAAGTTGTTTTTCCTGCTCCCATTTCGCCCTCAAAGGCGAATATTTTTTCGTTTCCTGCAAAACTGAGCAGTGCTTCAGCGGCATTGCCCAGTTCATTCAGGTGATTAATTTCAATGTTCATTTCAATAGGCTATCTTGAGCTGTAAGTCGCTACAGGAATCATCATTTCTTCCAGAGAGATCCCACCATGCTGGAACGTTTCATTATAATAGTTCACAAACTGGTTGTAGTTGTTCTGATAAACAAAATAACGGTCTTCTTTGGCGAAAATATAATTAGAACTGATATTTATTTTAGGTAATTGCGCCTCATGAGGATTTTTAATCAAAAACACCTCTTTTGCATTAAAATTCAGATTTCTGCCCTGTTTATAGCGCAGATTTGTATTGGTATTTCTATCTCCGATTACTTTACTTGGATGTTTTACCCTGATGGTACCGTGATCTGTAGTAATAATTACTTTAACCTGTTTCTGCGCAAGTTTCTTTAACAGCTCCAATAAAGGAGAGTGCTCAAACCAGGAAAGTGTCAATGAGCGGTAAGCTGCATCGTCATTGGCCAGTTCTCTGATCATCGCCATGTCTGTACGGGCATGAGAAAGCATATCGACAAAGTTGTAAACGATTGCATTGAATTCATTTTGCATCAGGTTGTTCATTTGCTCGTTAAGTGCTTTTCCATCATCATAAGTCAGAATTTTATGATAGCTGAATTTACAGTCTTTACGTACGCTGCGTTTAATCTGATCTGCAAGAAAAGCTTCTTCATGCATGTTTTTACCACCTTCTTCATCATCATTTTGCCAAAGTGAAGGGAAACGTTTCTCCATTTCAAGAGGCATCAGCCCTGAAAAGATAGAGTTCCTTGCATATTGTGTCGCTGTTGGCAGGATACTCGTATAAATATCTTCCTCGTCTAATCTGAAATGTTCTGTGATTAAAGGATTGATAATCTTCCATTGATCATATCTCAGGTTATCAATCAGGATAAAAAATACCGGAGTAGTAGAATTGATATGCGGAAATGCTTTCTTTTTAAGCAGCTCATTAGACAATAAAGGCGTTTTACCTCTTTTATTTACCCAGTCAATGTAATTGTCTTCAATGAATTTAGAGAATTGCGTATTCGCTTCAGATTTTTGCATGGTCAGAATTTCATGCATCTGAGGATCATCTAACTTTTCAAGCTCCAGTTCCCAGAAAATAAGTTTTTTATAAACCTCTGTCCATTCTTCATAACTTAATTTGTCATTCAGTGTCATGCCTAAACGTCTGAAATCTTGTTGATATGCCATTGAAGTTTTGGCACTGATCAGTCTTTTATTGTCTATGATTTTTTTGATCGTCAGCAATACTTGCTTAGGATTAACCGGTTTTATCAGATAATCGTCAATTTTTGAACCGATCGCATCCTCCATCAGGTTTTCCTCTTCACTTTTAGTAATCAGTACAACCGGAATGTCACTTTTTATATTTTTAATGGCAGACAGGGTTTCCAGTCCACTCATGCCTGGCATATTTTCATCCAGAAATACCAGGTCGAAATGCTCCTTACCAAAAGCCTCCAATGCATCGTTTCCATTTGTAAATGTAGTCACATGGTACCCTTTTTCGTTTAATAGTAATATATGCGGTTTTAATAAGTTTATCTCATCATCGGCCCATAGAATCTTGGTTTCCTGCATTATTGTATATATAAGGTGTAAATAAATCCTTAAAAAGAGCTATCTCTTTCTTAAGTACGGATAAAAATAGCAATTTTTGTACCGTATAATTTATTTTGCCAAGATTGAATAAAAAGAAAATAATAAATGACCCGGTATATGGATTTATCAATATACCCTCAGAATTGATCTTTGACCTGATCTCGCATCCCTTTTTTCAGCGGCTACGCTACATTAAACAATTGGGGATGACGCACCTGGTATATCCGGGAGCTTTGCATACGCGTTTTCACCACGCGCTTGGTGCAATGCACCTGATGTGCCTGGCTATTGATATCTTACGCAGTAAGGGCCACGAGATTACTAAAGATGAAGAAGAAGGTGCAACCATAGCTATATTACTCCATGATATCGGTCATGGGCCATTTTCTCATGCCCTGGAATATTCACTGGTTAAAGGCATTCAGCATGAAGATATCTCTATCCTGATGATGGAGCGCCTGAATATGGAATTTGACGGAGAACTAAATACCGCCATAGCAATATTTAAGGGAGAGTATCCAAAGAAATTCCTGCATCAGCTGATTTCAAGTCAGCTTGACCTGGACAGAATGGATTACTTAAACAGAGACAGTTTCTTTACTGGGGTGAGTGAAGGGGTAATCAGCTTTGACCGGATTATTAAAATGTTTAACATCGCTGATGATCAGCTGGTCATTGAAGAAAAAGGAATTTACTCTATTGAGAAGTTCCTGATTGCAAGGAGATTAATGTACTGGCAGGTTTATTTGCATAAAACAGTGATTGCCGGAGAAATGCTGCTGGTGAAAATTTTGAAACGCGCTAAAGAGCTTGCCGTAAAAGGCGGAGATTTATTTGCAACCCCGGCATTGCAGCATTTCCTGAAAAATGAGATTTCTCAAAAGGAGTTTTTCGGGACAAATGTGCATTTACTGCAATTCGCCAAACTGGATGATCAGGATATTTTTACCTCGGTGAAAGTATGGTGCGGACATCAGGACAGAATTCTTTCCTTGTTATGTAATATGCTGGTTAACCGTAATCTGTACAAAATTGAGATTACCAATGATGCGCCTGATCCAGGCAGAGTAGCGATGATTAGTGAAAATACTGCCTTTAGCCTTGGAATTGATCTGAATGAGGTATCTTACTTTGTTTTTACAGATGTAATTAGCAACAGGGCGTACAATACAGGGGCTGGAAACAGTACAATTAACATATTAATGAAAAATAATACAACAACAGACATTGCAAAAGCATCTGATTTATCTAACCTCGAATCACTTGACAGGACAGTTAAAAAGCATATACTTTGCTATCCAAGAATTATTTAGCATTATTTAACAAAATAATCCAATTATTATCCCGTTTTTTATCCGATTATACAGGAGCGTTGAAATGGTCAAGTGGCTGATAAAATAGGGAGTTGGGATAATTTGTTCATATCAATTTAACATTTAACTTTGTAGAATGCAATTTACTGCCAAGCAGATAAGCGACTTTTTAAGTGGAACAGTTGAAGGCGATGAAACTATCACAGTTTCAGAGCTTTCGAAAATAGAAGAAGGAAAAAAAGGGGCCTTATGTTTTCTATCTAACCGGAAATACGAGAACTTCATTTATTCAACTAACGCGTCTGTCGTTATCGTTGGGTTGGATTTTGTTCCTTCGCAACCCATCAGCTGTACGCTGGTGAAGGTGAAGGATCCCTATAGTGCTTTTTCTGTTTTGCTGGAAAAGTATAATGAGGCCTTAAATGAAACTGCCCAAAAAACGGGTATTGAACAGCCTTCTTTTGTTCATCCTTCAGCAAAAATTGGTAAAAATGTATTTATAGGAGCTTTTTCTTATATCGATGCCAATGTTGAAATTGGAGACAATACAAAGATTTTACAGCAAATACATATTGGGACAGATTCAAAAATAGGCTCCGGGTGTACTTTTCATCCGGGAGTAAAAATCTATAACCGTTCTGTAATTGGCAATGGTGTTGTTATTCATTCTAATACAGTAATAGGAAGTGATGGATTTGGATTTGCTCCTCAGCCTGATGGTACCTATACTAAAATTGCACAGATAGGGAATGTCGTGATTGAAAATGATGTTGAAATCGGTGCCAATACTGCAATTGACAGAGCAACAATGGGCTCTACCTTTATTAGAAAAGGCTCAAAACTGGATAACCTGATTCAGATTGCACACAATGTTGAAATTGGAGCGCATACGGTTGTTGCTGCCCAGGCAGGAGTTTCCGGAAGCAGCAAAGTGGGTGAAAGATCAGTTGTTGGTGGTCAGGTTGGAATTGCAGGACATTTATCATTGGCCAGAGGTACGCAAATTGGCGCTCAGGCTGGTATTAATTCCAATATTACAGAAGAGAATAAACAATGGCACGGCACACCTGCGCAGCCGCTCAGAGACTGGATGCGTGCATCTGTGTTATTTAAGCACTTGCCGGGAATAGAAAAACGGATTACAAAATTAGAGGCTGAAATTACAGCAAAACTCCAGTCATAGTATAATTAGTACCACACAAAACAATAATGAACGTTAAACAAAAAACCATAAAAAGCGAAGTTTCTGTACATGGAGTAGGCTTGCATACGGGTGCCAGTGTCACTTTAACTTTTTGTCCGGCTCCGGAAAACCACGGGTTTAAATTTCAAAGGACTGATTTACCAGGTCAACCAATCATCGATGCAGACTGTGACAATGTTACAGATACTGCAAGAGGAACAACAATTACGCAAAACGGAGCTAGTATCAGCACAGTGGAGCATGTAATGGCTTCTTTGGTTGGGATGGATCTTGATAATATATTAATGAAGCTGGATGGTCCTGAAACTCCGATTATGGACGGGAGTGCGATCCTTTTTGTAGAGGCGCTGGAAAGTGTTGGTTTGGTACAGCAAAGTATTGACCGTGAGTATTTCCAGATTCCTCATAATATTACTTATACTGATGCTGAACGTAAGGTAGAGATTGTGGCAATGCCACTTGAAGATTACAGGTTTACTTGTATGATTGACTATAACTCACCTGTATTGGGCAGTCAGCATGCTGTAATTTCTACGATTGCGGAATTTAAAAGTGCGATTGCATCCTGCCGTACATTCTGTTTCCTGCATGAATTGGAATATCAATTACAGAACAACCTGATTAAAGGTGGTGATTTAAATAATGCAATCGTTATTGTTGACAAAGAGGTTACGCGTGATGAGTTAGATCACCTGGCTAAAATATTCAACAGAGAGAAGATAGAAGTAGCTCCGCAAGGTATTTTGAACAATATGGAGTTACGTTACCAGAATGAGCCTGCAAGGCATAAATTATTAGACATGATTGGTGACCTTGCACTTGTTGGAATGCACATTAAAGGGCATATCATGGCAGCAAGACCTGGGCATGCGGCAAACATTGCGTTTGCGAAAAAGATCAAAGCAGCAATCAAGAAAGAAAAAAACAAGAAAGTTCAGCATGTTTATGATCCATCTGTAAAGCCTCTTTATGATGTGATGCAGATCATGGATATTTTGCCGCACAGACAACCGTTTTTGTTCATCGATAAGATCCTTGAATTGTCAAAAACACACGTTGTTGGGGTGAAAAATGTAACGATGAATGAAGAGTTTTTCAAAGGACATTTTCCAGGTGCACCAGTTTTACCAGGTGTAATCCAGATTGAGGCGATGGCACAGACTGGTGGTATTTTAGTATTAAGTACTGTTCCTGACCCAAGAAACTATCTTACTTACTTCCTTAAAATTGATAAAGTAAGATTCAGGGCGCAAGTGCTGCCTGGTGATACGATCGTTTTCAGATGTGATTTGATGGAGCCAATCCGCAGAGGCATTGCACAGATGAAAGGGGTGGGCATGGTAGGAGAGAAAATAGTAGTAGAGGCAGAGATGATGGCCCAAATTTCAAAAGTTAAAGATAGCGAACGCGTATCATGATACAACCATTAGCATATATACATCCTGATGCGATCATAGCAGACAATGTGGTTATAGAACCTTTTTCTGTTATACATAAAGACGTTGTCATTGGGGAAGGAACATGGATTGCCTCTAATGTGGTAATCATGGACGGCGCAAGAATAGGAAAGAATTGCAGGATTTTTCCTGGTTCTGTAATCTCAGGAGTTCCTCAGGACTTAAAGTTCGCAGGTGAAGTGACTACTGCCGAAATCGGGGATAATACTACGATCAGAGAGTGTGTAACGATCAACCGCGGAACAAAAGATAAATGGAAAACTGTAATTGGAAGCAATTGCCTTATTCAGGCATATTCACATATTGCGCATGATTGCGAGGTGGGTAATAATTGTATTTTCTCTAACAGTACCACGCTGGCAGGACATATCACTATTGGTGATTACGTAGTTCTGGCTGGTTTAGTGGCAATACATCAGTTTGTTAATGTAGGGGCGCATGCGTTCATTACTGGTGGTTCACTGGTAAGGAAAGATGTTCCTCCTTATGTTAAAGCTGCAAGGGAGCCTTTATCGTACGCAGGAATTAATTCTGTTGGATTAAGAAGACGCGGATTTTCTTCAGAGAAGATCAATGAGATACAGGAGATCTACAGGGTACTGTTTGTAAAGCATAACAATGTGACCAAAGCCCTTGATAAGATAGAGGCTGAATTTGCACCGACTGAAATTCGTGATGAAATCGTTGATTTTATCAGAAATTCAAACAGAGGTGTGATGAAAGGTTTTGGATCAGGTAGCTAGTCATTTGAATGAAGATCGATTTAAAAGATGCCGGCAGAAGGTTTAACCAGGAGTGGATATTCAGAAATTTCACTTATGGATTTGCTGCTGCCGGCAAATATGCTGTTCTGGGGCCAAATGGCTCTGGTAAGTCGACTTTATTAAGTGTAATTCTCGGTAGTCTGGAGCCTTCTGAAGGCACGATTAGTTATGCAGACGATGCTCATGTCATTCCAGTAGAAAAAGTGTATAAGCAAGTAAGTTTTGCTGCGCCTTATCTGGATCTTGTGGAGGAGTTTACTTTGCAGGAGACTATAGATTTCCATTTTAAATTCAAGAGTTTTCATCCCGGTGTCAGTGCGGCACAGGTGATGGATCTTTTAGGATTGAGAAAAGCTCAGGATAAGGCCTTAAAGTATTTTTCTTCGGGTATGAAGCAGCGGACCAAGCTGGCTTTGGCTTGCTGCACGGATACACCGCTGCTGCTGTTGGATGAGCCAACTTCCAACCTTGATCAGCAGGGAATTAAGTGGTATCACGAGCTGATCCGGGATTTTACTGCGGATAAGCTCGTTGTGATCGGCTCCAATCAGGAAAACGAGTATTCTTTTTGCGATAATTTTATAAAGATAACTGACTATAAATAAAGCGAAACGTGTTGAATTGCAAGGCTATTGTCAAGAAACGGACTAAAAATGGGCCTTATTTATATTATTTAAAATAACTATTGTAGAACCAGAAATTGTTTTTACCTTTGCGGCACGAAATGACGCTGCTGGTAGGGCAATGAATTTCAGAAAAAAATGGCAAAAGCATCAGAAGTGAAAAGCGGTAATATTCTTCGTTTCAATGGAGAATTAATTGTAGTAGAAGAGTTTCTGCACCGGACTCCTGGAAATTTAAGAGCTTTTTACCAGGCAAGAATGAGGAACATTAAAAGCGGCAAATTAGTCGAATATAGGTTCCGCACAGATGAAGAGGTAACAATTTGCCGGGTAGAGACAAATGATTATCAATATTTATACGAAGATGGAGAATTCCTCGTTGTTATGGATAACAGTTCTTTTGAACAATTTAACATCCCAAAATCATTATTTGGGGATCAGATTAAATTCTTGAAAGAAGGCATGAATGTTGTAATAGCATTCGAGAGTGAAGAGCCGATTTCGGCACAAACTCCCCAGCATGTTGAGCTGGAGGTTACTTACACAGAGCCCGCTGTTAAAGGGGACACTTCAACAAGTGCATTGAAATATGCGACCGTTGGAGCAGACGTTGAAATAAAAGTGCCGATGTTTATCAATCAGGGCGATAAAGTTAAGGTTGATACACGTACAGGTGAATATATAGAAAGAGTAAAATAAGAATTTTCATAGTTTAGTTTTAGGTTTAGGTTGATTTTGGCTTCGGAGTGGTTCCCGAAGCCATATTTTTTTACAGACTTTTTTATTGGGCTGGCAGACAGATTTCCGAAGGATTTATAACTTGCAGCATATAGGAGTTACAAAGGATGTATAAAGCAGAAATCAGGAAACAGGAGACTAAAAAAAGGAAAGAACTTAGTCAGGAACAGGTTTATGAGCTGAGTGAGAAGTTACTCGGACAATTCACAACACTTGATTTGAGTGTAGTAAAAACACTGCATATCTTCCTTCCGATTGCTGAAAAGAATGAACCAGATACCTTTTTGTTTATTGAATGGCTTAAAACACATCATCCGCAGGTAAAAATAATTGTACCCCGTGCAGATTTTAAAACTTCTTTAATGACTCATCATCATTACAAAGGAGAACAAGATCTTTTAAAGAGTTCTTTTAATATTCTGGAGCCAGTAGATGAGGAAGAGTATCAAGGAGAAATAGACTTGGTTCTGGTGCCTTTACTGGCATTTGACGACAGGGGGTGCCGGGTGGGGTATGGCAAAGGATTCTATGACCGGTTTTTACAGGGAAGAGACACGCTTAAAGTGGGTTTGTCTTTTTTCAAAAGTGTGGGCATCATTGCTGATACCCACGTGAATGATATTCGTCTTGATCTCTGTATTACACCAGATCAGGTGATTTATTTTAAAGATTAAATCCTTTCAGAAATTTAATCGGGCATTCTGCAATTATGACGTTAATTCCAGTAAAATCGGACAATGGTCAGAGTGTATGGCATCAGACAAAATCTTTACGTCTTTAATCCGGTCCAGCATAGGTTGCGTAGCTAAATGATAATCGATACGCCAGCCCAGGTTCTTACCTCTTGAACCCGCTCTGTAGCTCCACCACGTATAATGGTGAGGATCTTTATTCAAATGCCTGAAAGTATCAATAAAACCAGCTTCCAGGAATAAGCCCATCCACTCTCTTTCCTGCGGAAGGAAACCAGAAGAATTTGCATTGGATTTAGG
The DNA here is from genome assembly GCF_040822065.1 of Pedobacter sp. WC2423. Taxonomy (NCBI): domain Bacteria; kingdom Pseudomonadati; phylum Bacteroidota; class Sphingobacteriia; order Sphingobacteriales; family Sphingobacteriaceae; genus Pedobacter; species Pedobacter sp. WC2423. The sequence continues at coordinate 4,023,457 of NZ_CP162005.1, read as the reverse complement.
GTTATGAATATCAATTGCAGTATGGCAGATATTATAATCACCGGAAATGATCAGATTTGGATAAGTTTCACGGAGTTTGGTAATATACTTCTCAAAATAAGCCATGAATTCATACTTTTTAACCTGTCTGTCGTCTCCGGATGATCCGGACGGAAGATATACACTCATCAAAGAGAAAGTGTCAAAATCAGCCCTTAAAATGCGTCCTTCTTTATCTATCCATTCTTCACCACATCCGTATTCAACATGATTAGGTTTGATCTTTGAAAATATAGCAACTCCGCTGTATCCTTTTTTTTCTGCGGCAAACCAGTAATGGTGATAGCCAAGGTTCTCAATTAAACCAATGATCTCCGGAATTTGAGAAGGAAGGGCTTTCACTTCCTGAAGACAGATCATATCTGCATCCGTTGATTGCAGCCAGCCTACAAAGTTTTTTGTAGAGGCAGCACGGATTCCGTTCACGTTGTAAGAAAGTATTTTCATCGTGTTATATATTGTTTTTTTTATGGTGATGAAGCTTGCCGGGCTAAAGTGCCAAGGCAGGTTTCATTGTAGTTTCTATTGTTTTTTAACAGTAATATTATTGGTTAAGCAGAAAGATGATTTCATCACCTCCTGATTTTTTCATCTCTTTTTCCAGTTTGCGCGCCTTTCTTCTTTTCAAAAGTGTCACTGTCATTTTTACATCTGCTAAAGGGCGGTCATTGGAATCTGTTTTCACAGCTGCAATCGTATCGATCAGCGGTAATCCGCTTACAACTTCGCCATAAACAGTATAGCGTTTATCTAAATGAGGGACACCGCCTTTGGTTTTATAAATTTCGCGTTCCCATTGCGGGATTTTGAATTTCAACCGCTTAACCTCCATACTATCCAGTTGTGCATCGGTAAATTTCTTTCCCTGTACCAGGTAAAACTGGCAGCCACTGGATGCCATCAGTGGATTATCATCTCTGGCAGCAGCCAATACTCCTTTTTTATGAAATAAGCTATCCCGGAATTCGGCGGGTACAGTATAACCCACATCTCCGTCTCCTAATTGCTTACCTGCCGGAGCATTTTTAGAATCAGGATCACCACCCTGAATCATAAATGAATGAATTACCCGGTGAAAAATAGTGCCATCATAAAAGCCTTTTTTAACCAGTTTAACGATATTATCACGATGCTGCGGAGTTTTATTGTATAACATAATGATACATTCACCCTGTGCTGTTGTGATCTTTAAATATTGATGTTTTGGCCCGGAAGCAAAAACAGAGTTCAAGCAGAACAGGAGCAGAAAAGTAAAGAATGGCTTCATCTTGTAGGGTATTTTTGGCTAAGTTAAGACAGAATTCTACTTTAAAAAACTGCTATGGCATAATCTTGTAATCTTTCTGTTGCTAATCAGCTCTGTTTTTCGTTTTTAAAAATTTATACTTAAGTTTGATAATTGATACTATAAACGCGCAAATGAAACTGAAACAAAAGATAGCTTTAGGATTATGTGCCTTTTACCTGATCAGCGTAATTGGTGTTGCCCTGAGCCTGCATTTTTGCGGGGGACAGCTATCTGGAATTCATTTGACGGAAGTTGCCCATTGTGGTGGCTGTAATGAAGTGGAAAAATCAGTTAAAAAAGAAGATTCCTGCTGTAAGAACACCAGGGTTGATGCTAAAATCAAAGACAGTCATCAGACAGGTCTGAAAATTGATGTTCCTAAAAATCACGGTCTTCCTGTATTAATCTCTTCTTATATTTCAGAACTGCTTTCCTTTGTTTTACCGCAGTTATTCAGTAAAATTAAAGAGGAAGCCCCTCCTTTATCCGCGCGGGTCGCCCTGCATGCCTACAACTGCGTTTTCAGAAATTAGACCAGGAATAAATTAAATTGCTGGTGGATTTTCGTCCGCTATTGCTCTTTCGTATTAATTTATTTCAAATCATCAGCCGCTGTTTTTAATATTCAGGCAGCCGCTTAAAACAATTTCAATTATGAAAACGATCAAATATTTCATTTTAATATTATGCTTATTTATCGGCGGAACTACCTTTGCACAGCAAATTTCTAAAGCCGAACTACAAGTTAACGGCTTAACCTGCTCTATGTGTTCAAGGGCTACAGAAACATCTTTAAAAAGCCTTGGCTTTATTGAAACTGTATCTCCAGACCTGAATAGAAATGTTTTCGTCCTTACTTTTAAAGCTGATCAGAAAGTAAACCTGGATGAAATCAGAGATAAAGTTCAGGATGCAGGATTTTCTATAGGAGACCTTTCTGCTACAATTAATTTCAAAAATACACAAGTTGATGCTGTCGGAATTGCTGAGCTTGATGGTGCTGTTTTTCAGTTCATCAATGCAAAAAGCAAAACATTGGATGGCCCGGTTATCGCGCGTGTCATGGATAAAGATTTTATTACCTCATCAGCTTTTAAAAAACAAGCTGCGGAACTAAAATCTGAAACCTATCTTAAAGGAAAAGGTGTTGTTCAGGGTAAGGAAACACGTATTTTTCACTTAAGCATTTAACCATAAGAATGAAGTTTATTCAATTAGCAGCAGTCGTTTTTCTGCTGGGCGGAAGCTTGCGTTCAGGTGCACAGGAATTATATGTTTTTACCGAACCGGCAAGTAATATGGCAGCCAAATCTATCGGGGTCAGGATTACTAATGAAGGGATCTTTAACGGAGGTGGAAACAGAACTATCCCTGAAGTGATGTTTAGCTTTAATAAAAACCTGATGACACACTTCCAGGGATTCTTTTCTGATATGGATGGCAAATACAGGCTGGAAGGAGGGAGCGTTTATACAAAATATCGTTTCCTTTCTATCGATGATACGCAGCGGCATTTGCGTGCTGCGGTATTTGGCAGGGTAAGTACCAGTAAACGGCCAGCTTATACAGAAGATATCAATCTGGAAGGTGATAATAGCGGAGTTCAGGGTGGTATAGTCGTAACTCAGCTACTTCATAAACTGGCTTTATCGGGTACTCTAAGCTATACTAAAGCTTTTGACGTAAAAAGCCAGCAGGTAACAGGGACCTTAAAGCCTGATCAGATGATTGGGTATAGTTTATCTTCCGGATACCTGGTGCTTCCATTCGTTTATAAAAACTATAATCAGCCAAATTTCAATGTTTACTTTGAAATGCTGGGTAAAACAAATCCGGCAAACGGAAGGTCTTACCTTGATCTTGCACCCGCTTTACAGGTCATTCTAAATAGCAGAACACGTATAGATCTGGGATACAGATTTCAGGTAGCAGGTGATATGGCTGGCAGATATAATAAAAACATGTACCTGGTACGTGCAGAGTTTAATTTCTTTAACGTTTTAAAATAATATGATGAAGACAGTAATTTTAAGTTTAGTCCTGTTTTCAGGGACATTTGTACAACCTGCGCTTGCGCAGAAAACTGACGTGTCTGGTAAATTTAACCAGACTTTAAAAAGCTATTATGCTTTAAAGAATGTATTGGCTACGGATAAACCGGACGAAGCTCCAAAATTGGCGCTGGCATTACAAACCGCGGTCAGAGAAGTTCCGCACAAAGGATTTAAGGATACCAAACAACACCTGTTATGGATGTCCGAATCGGCAGTAATTCAGCAGAAAGCAGTGGCACTAAGCAAAAGTAATGACCTGAAAGGTCAGCGTAAAAGTTTTGAAGGGATCAGTACTGCGTTTATCAGATTAGCAAAAGGGTTGAAGCTGAATAATCAGGAAGCCTTTGTTCAATATTGTCCAATGGGTAAATTAAGCTGGCTGAATGAAGTGAAAGAAATACAGAATCCTTATTATGGGAGCCAAATGTACGACTGTGGTACTGTGAAAGATACGCTTGAAAAGAACTAAATATTTCTTATCATACATCAAGGGTTTTTGCCATAATTCCCTATATGTTTGTATAGTTATTTAAAACACAACATTTATGAAAAAGATATTTTTATTTCTGCTTGTCGCTTCTATCAGCACAGCATCATTTGCACAAACAAAGTGGTCTGCAGACCCGATGCATACCTTTATTAATTTTGAAGTTAAACATTTGGGGATCTCTTTTGTAAATGGGTCGTTCAAGAAATTTGAAGGCACAATTGATGCGGCTAAACCGGATTTAACAGATGCTAAAATCAACTTCACTGTGGATGTAAACAGTGTTACAACTGGTGTTGAGATGAGAGATAATCATTTAAAAACAGATGATTTCTTCAATGCAGCGAAATATCCAACGATGACTTTTGTGGGTTCGTCTTTCAGGAAATTGAAAGATAATAATTATGAACTTGCTGGTAAACTGACTATCCGTGACGTAACGAAAGACGTGAAATTCAATGTTATTTATGGCGGTATAGCTAAAGATCAGCAGGCAAATACAAGAGCGGGCTTTCACGCTACTACCACAGTTAACCGTTTAGATTATAACATTAAATATGATCCAAGTGGAATGGCAGTCGCTAAAGACATCAAAATTGAATTAAACCTGGAATTCGTTCAGGCTAAATAATATTCTTGTTTAAACTAAAGAGGGGTTGTTTAAGCAGGTAAATGCTTAGATAACCCCTTTTTTAGCTTAAAAATTATGGCAAACTTATCAGAGCTTAAAAATTTAACAGGAAATCTTCCTGTTCAGGACGTACTGATGCCTGTTTTGTTTATTGGTCACGGTTCACCAATGAATGGGATAGAAGACAATGAATTTAGTCAGAAATGGGCTGATATGGGTCGTACCATGCCTGTTCCTAAAGCGGTTATTGTAGTTTCGGCACACTGGTTTACCAGGGGAACAGCGGTTACTGCCATGAACTTTCCGAAAACGATCCATGACTTCGGTGGATTCCCGCAAGCTTTATTTGATGTCGAATACCCTGCACCAGGCAGTCCTTTGCTGGCCGCAGAGACGGCAAAGCTGATGACCAGTACAGACGTGGTTTTAGATCATGACTGGGGACTGGATCATGGAGCATGGACAGTATTACAGCATATGTTTCCAAAGGCTGATATTCCTGTGTTACAATTGAGTATCGATTATACGAAAGATCCAAAAGCACATTATGAGCTGGCTGCTGAACTTTATCAGCTCCGCAAGAAAGGAGTATTGATTATGGGCAGCGGTAATATGGTTCATAACCTGAGGATGATGAATTGGGAAATGATAAACGGCGGGGGATATGACTGGGCACTTGAAATCAATGAGCAGTTCAAATCACTGATTCTGAATAAAGAGCATCAGCCGCTAATGGCTTATCAAAACCTGGGTAAAGCAGCTATGCTCGCCATTCCGACACCAGAACACTATTTGCCGTTATTATATACCTTAGGCTTACAAAATGACAAAGAAGAAGTTGTGCTTTTCAACGATAAGGCTGTTGGTGGTTCTTTGACGATGACTTCTGTACGGATTGGTTAGCTGCTGTTCAATCGAAATGATGTCCTGTAACATTTGTAAAACGTTCTTTTAAGGCAGTGTATGAGGCTTGTTTTTTTTTATAAATTGCGGGCTAAGTTTAAATTAATGAAGAAATTCTGCCTCTTATTTTTATTGGGTCCCAGCATCGTGCAGGCTCAGGAAAAACCTGTTTTAACTGTAGAAAGTATTATGCGTGACCAGAAATGGCTGGGTGTTTCTCCATCTGATTACCACTGGTCTGGTGATAGTAAAACAATTTATTTCAAATGGAACCCTGAAAATAAAGAGAATAATGAGTCTTATAAAGTTGACATTTCTGCTGGAAAACCAGTAAAGACGACGGATAAACTGGCTGATCAGGAAAGTATAGGTAACTATATTTATAATAAAGACCGTAGTTTGGGCCTGATTGAAAAATCGGGTGATTTATTCCTGTATGTTTTTAAAACAAAACAGCGGCGCAGATTAACAAATACTCTGGAAGCGGAGCGTAATCCTGTTTTTTTAAACGATGGGACGATTGCTTTTCAAAAGGGAAATAATTTATATGCGCTCAACCTAAATACTTCAGAGTTGAAGCAGCTGACCAATTTTGTTTCCGGAAAAAAGACTTCTGCGGTTAAAAATGCGCAGGACAGCTGGCTAAAAACCGAACAGGATGGACTCTTTGAAGTACTTAAAAGCAAGAAAAAGCAGGAAGCTTTCAGGCTGGCTAAAAAGAAAGGCCAGTATGGAGAGGATAAATCTTTAAGGGCAATTGAATTGGGGAACCAGCAATTGAGTAATTTAGTGATCAGTCCGGATGGGCGTTATATCAACTACAGGCTGAAGCTTCAGGCGGAGGAAGGCAGAGAAACGATTGTCCCGAATTTTGTGACCGCATCCGGATATACTGAAGATATTCCTGGCAGAACCAAGGTAGGAGAGCCTTTACCGGCTTATGAGAATTTTATCTATGATCAGCAAAGGGATACTGTTTATAAGATTCAGCTCACAAAGATCCCTGGCATTAAAGACCTGCCAGACTATCTGAAAGATTATCCAAAGGAGCAACAAGCGGCAGTTAAGAAAAATGAAGACAGGAAAGTCAATTTATCAGCGCCCATTTGGAATGCTGCGGGTACAGTGGCTGTTTTAACAGCAGAATCACAGGATAATAAAGATCGCTGGATCTTGAAGCTGGATGCAGCTACAGGGGATTTAACTCTTCTGGACAGACAACGCGATGAAGCATGGGTTGGCGGGCCTGGTATCAATTCTGATAATTTGGGATGGACAGACAACCAGCATGTATATTTTCAAAGTGAGGCAAGCGGATATGCGCATATATATGTTGCTGATGTCTCTAACGGGTTTAAGCGTCAACTCACCAGCGGAAAATGGGAAGTGAAAAATCTTTCTTTAGCTAAAGATAAACAAACCTTTTATTTCACTGGAAATATAGCGCATCCAGGCATTACGCATTTTTATAAAGTAAGCGTGAATGGTGGTACACCCATTAAAATTACCAGTATGAAAGGTGGAAATGAAGTTATTTTATCTCCTGATGAACAGTGGCTGGCTATTAATTATTCTTACATGAACAAGCCCTGGGAGCTTTATATTCAGGCGAATAAGCCAGGGGCTAAAGCAATTAAGGTAACTGAATCCCCTTCTGCGGAGTTTAAAGCTTATCCATGGAGAGAACCGGATCTGGTTTCTTTTAAAAACAGGTATGGCGATGAGGTATATGCGCGGGTTTATCCGGCTTTAAAGCCTGCTGCGAATCATCCTGCGGTAGTATTTGTGCATGGTGCGGGCTATTTACAGAATGTACATTACTGGTGGAGTCAGTACTCACGGGAATATATGTTCCATAACCTGCTTGCAGATAATGGCTATACAGTAATTGATATCGATTATACAGCGAGTTCCGGATACGGCAGAAACCATCGTACAGGTATTTACCGTCATATGGGTGGTAAAGATTTAACGGATCAGGTAGATGGCGTAAAAATGCTGGTAGACAAGTACCAGGTAAACCCGCAGCATGTAGGTATTTATGGCGGTTCTTATGGTGGGTTTATTACTTTGATGGCCTTATTTAATGAGCCTGATGTTTTTGCTTCTGGCGCAGCACTACGTTCGGTAACGGACTGGGCGCATTATAACCATAGCTATACTTCCAACATTCTGAACGAACCAGTTAATGATTCACTGGCTTACAGGCGCAGCTCTCCAATCTATTTTGCCGAAGGTTTAAAAGGAGATTTATTGATGTGCCATGGCATGGTGGATGAAAATGTACAATTCCAGGATATAGTCCGTTTGAGTCAGCGTTTGATCGAATTGGGCAAAAACAAATGGGATCTGGCTGTTTATCCTGTTGAAGACCATGGATTTGTGCAGTCTTCGAGCTGGACAGATGAATACAAAAGGATCTTTAAGCTGTTTGAAAGGACGTTAAAGAATTAAAATAGAGCAGGCTGATTCTTTGGTTTATGTGTATAGCTTTTGTCTATGGGGCCATCAATATTAAGTATCTGTTATCTTTTCAATAGTATTGATAAAGAGGCAATATTGATGTATTTTTGCACAACGAAAAAAAGAACATTATGATTAATATAGGTGAACAATTTCCAGCTTATTCAAAACCAGCTGTAGTTAGTATAGAAAAAGGAAAAGAGTTTGAAACATTAACTTCTGAAACTTTAGTAAATGAGAACAACCAATGGACTTGTATGTTTTGGTGGCCAAAAGATTTTACTTTTGTTTGTCCAACTGAAATCGCTGAATTCAACGCTAATTTCGGTGAATTCCGTGACCGTGACACTACTTTAATCGGTGCTTCTACAGATTCAGAAAATGTGCATTTGGCATGGAGACACAACCATGATGATTTACGTGGTTTAAAATTCCCAATGCTTGCTGATACTTCTAAATCATTAGCTGAAGCGCTTGATATTTTAGAGCCAACAGAAAAAATCGCTTACCGTGCAACTTTCATCATTGATCCACAAGGAATTATCCGTTGGGCCAGTGCAAATGACTTAAGTGTTGGACGTAACGTAAAAGAAGTATTAAGAGTACTTGATGCTTTACAAACTGACGAACTTTGTCCTTGTAACTGGGAAAAAGGTGAAGCAACTTTAACAGTTTAATTTTTGAAATTCCTGTTTATTTTTAAACAGGGTTTAATTCATAAAAACCCCTGTAAATGCATTTTGCAGGGGTTTTTTATATCCACAGCAGCTGCTTTTTAAGCTAAAGGCAGCTTTAAATCATAAAAAAATGAGTGAAAGTACTGAAACCATAGAAGAATTATTAGCCCTTGCAGGTCTGAACGAAGGCTATAGAAACGAAAGTATCCATTTACTGGAAAAAGGTAATTCAAGATATGTACGTGACTTAAAATTAAATTTCAGCAGTACCCTGACTTCAGCACATATGACTGAAAAAGAATGTGCTTTACTGGGTTTAAGTATTGCAATTAATAACAACAACAAAGTATTAACTGATTTCTTCGAGAAGCATGCGCAGCAAAAAGAAGCGACAGCAGAAGAAATCGCTGAAGCGGCTGGTTGTGCTTCTTTACTGGCTTTAAACAATGTACTTTATCGTTTCCGTCACTTTACGGCAAAAGAGAAGTATACCCGTATGCCTGCACGTGTAAGAATGCAATTGATGGGCAACCCGGTAACTGGTAAAGAATTTTTTGAATTAATGAGTTTAGCAGTTTCAGCTGTAAACGGTTGTGAAATGTGTGTAAATGCACATGAAGAATCTATTCTGGCTTTGGGAGCGACTGAAGAACGTGTATTTGATGCGATCCGTATTGCTTCAATCGTTACTTCTGCTGGTAAGATCCTTTACTAGAATTAACCAATTTATTGAAAAGGAGGTGCCTGAAAAGAGCCTCCTTTTCTTGTTTGAGCCTGTTTTGAAAATATTTAAGTATTTATTTGGATTTGCTGAACAGTGTTCAGTACATTTGTACGGTATAATTTAAGGATATGGGTATATCAGAGAGAAAAGAGCGGGAAAGGGAAGAGATGAAAACGATGATCACTACTGCGGCCATGAAAATGTTCCTGGAGGATGGTTATGCGAAAACTTCTATCCGTAATATCGCCGACGCTATTGAATACAGCCCCGGCACTATTTACTTATATTATAAAGATAAAGATGAGTTACTCTTTGAAGTTCAGGGGCAAGCTTATCTGAAGTTATTAGAAGCATTCAGGCAAAATGTGACCAGTACGGATCCGCTGGAAAAGCTGGAGCAACTAGGTAAAACCTATGTTTCTTTTGGTTTGGCTAACCCGGAGCTATACGATCTGATGTTTATCATCAGGGCGCCTACCAACGTCGATGAAACTGTTCATGGAGATAATGGTGATGCTACTTTTAATTATCTGATTGATTGTATTCATGAATGTATCCAGGCAGAACTGTTAATTTTTAAAGATGCAAACCAGGCGGCACTGCAAATCTGGTCTATGGCGCATGGACTGGTTTCTTTAAATCTTCGCTGCCGTTTAAAGGTGATGATCCCAGAAGAAGCTTCAGTTCCTGAAATTTTGCATCAGGCGATAGAAGAATATTTATTTTCCATAAAGGCTTAGGCCTTTTTTTTGACCCATTACTAAACACTGTTTATTATGTATACATCATTTATTAAAGCATCTGTTCTACTCACTGGATGGCTGCTCATTTTAGGGAAACCAGCCATGGCGCAACAGCAGAGCAGGCAACTGGATGACTATATTTTATTGGCTTTTGGACAGAACCAGGGCCTGAAGCAGCAAAACTTTGACCTGGAAAAATCTTTGTTTGCTTTGAAAGAGGCTAAGGCAATGTATTTGCCTACGGTGAGCATGTTAGGAAGCTACACCAAATCTGCGGGCGGCAGGACAATAGATGTGCCGGTTGGTGATCTGGTCAATCCTATTTACAGTGCGCTTAATCAATTGACTTCTTCGTCTAAATATCCGCAGATAGCGAATCAATCGTTTTTATTGAACCCGGATAATTTTTATGATGTTAAACTCAGAACATCACTTCCGCTGATCAATGCTGAAATCCGTTATAATAAACTGATTAAACAACGATTGATCAGCAGCCAGCAGGCTGCGGTGAACGTTTACAAAAGAGCGTTGGTCAAAGACATTAAAACTGCTTATTACCACTATTTTCAAGCCTTACAGGGAGTAGAAGCTTACCATAGTGCGTTATTGCTTATAGATGAAAACATCCGTGTAAATACGAGTTTACTGAAAAATGGGGTTAGAAATGGGACTGCTTTATTAAGAGCACAGACAGAGCAGGAAAAAACCAATGCTGCGTTAATTAATGCGCAGCGTAACGTGGACAATGCCAGTGCTTATTTTAATTTCTTATTAAACCGGCCTTTAAAGGAGGCAATTCTGATAGACAGTGTTGCCATTGCCAATGTGTTAGTTGTACCGGATACCACAACGGGCATTAGCAGGCGGGAAGAATTAAAGCAATTAAGTAGCTTAAAAGAGGTCAGCAATCTGGATTATAAATTACAGCGGTCCAATTTGATACCTAAGCTGAGCACGTTTATAGATCTTGGATCGCAGGGAATGGATTTTAAAGTCAACGATAAAACAAGATATTATCTATGGGGTGTCAATTTGCAATGGGACATTTTTACAGGAGGTAAAAATAAATTCCGTGCGGCACAAGCACAGTCAGATATTAAGGCAAATACAGCGAAAATTGATGAAACGGAGCAGTCGTTTAAATTGCAGCTTGCCCAGGCTTATAACAATTACAGGGCTGCAAAAGCCGCCTGTACAAGTGCAATTTCGGGCTTGTCTTTCGCTGGAAAATATTACAGAGATCAGCTCAAAGCATACCGTGCAGGGCAGTTATTATACCTCGAACTGATCGACGCACAGGATCAGCTAACCAGTGCAAAACTGAGAATGGCCGATACACAGGCCGACTTACAAATCACGCTTGCTGAACTGGAGCGTGATCAGGCAACCTATCCATTGAATAATTAATATTAAAATATAAACGAAATGAAAGCTATTCATTATGCTGCGCTATTGCTGGGAGTACCGTTATTTTACGCTTGCAATACCTCAACACCAGTTGCCAGTACGGCAATGGGAAACGATACGATCCCGGTTCAGGTTATGAAACTTAACCTGGAAAGCAGTAATGCCGCGATCCCGGTATCCGGACAATTTACAACGAACAATGAAGTCATGCTCTCTTTTAAGACGGGTGGAATTATTAACAGTCTGCTGGTTAAAGAGGGCGATGCAGTCAAAAAAGGGCAATTACTCGCAACTTTGAACCTCACAGAGATTAATGCACAAGTGCAGCAAGCTCAACTGGGTTATGAAAAGGCCAGGCGTGATTATCAGCGGACAAAAAACTTGTACACTGATAGCGTAGCTACTTTAGAGCAATTGCAAAATAGCAAAACTGCGCTTCTGGTTTCTCAGCAGCAGCTCAATCAGGTTGATTTTAACAGGAAATATTCAGAGATACATGCGCCAGAAAATGGCTTTATTTTAAAAAAGATGGCTGATGTAGGCCAGCAGATTTCTTCCGGTACTGCTGTATTACAAACCAACGGGGCACAATCCGGGAAATGGGAGTTAAAAGTAGGGATCAGCGACAGGGAATGGGCGATTTTGAAATTAAATGATCCGGCAAAAATAGAGACTACTGCTATGCCGGGACAGGTTCTGGATGGAGTAGTGAGCCGTAAGTCTGAAGGGGTTGATGCAGCTACCGGAACGTTTACAGCTTATATTAAGTTAACAGGACAGACGCCAAAAGCTATTGCTGCCGGCATGTTTGGAAAAGCAACGCTAAGCCCTTCAAAACAGGCGGAGCATAAAGGAAACTGGCAAATACCATACGAGGCATTGTTAGATGGTGACGGAAGCAGCGGTTATGTATTTATTACCAATGATAACAAAACTGCACATAGGGTAAAAGTGACGGTTGCGGGAATTGAAAAAAATACGATAACCATTAGTGAGGGGCTGGAGAATGCTGGGTCATTAATTATTTCTGGATCAGCGTATTTGACAGATAACAGCAAGATCAGTATTCATTCACCATTAAAAGTAGCGAAATGAAAATATCAGATTACGCTGTAAAAAACAGCCAGTTTACGCTGGTGATTTTCCTGATGATCATTGTATTAGGGATTTCCAGTATGCTCAGTATGCCCAGATCGGAAGATCCGGAGATGCATGCACCGGCTTTTTCTGTGATTATTGTTTATCCGGGAACCAGTCCAAGGGATATCGAAGACCGGGTGGTTACCCCTTTGGAAAAGACTATTTCGGGATTGGATGATATCAAAAGAATCCGAACGAGTATCTCTAACGGAGTGGCCGTTTTACGAGTAGAATATAAGTATAGCAGCAGTGTTGAAGGAAAATATCAGGAAATTGTAAGAGAGGTTAACAGCAAAAGAAGTGAATTACCGGCTGATATTTATAGCATAGAAGTACAGAAACAACAACCTTCAGATGTGAATGTATTGCAGGTTGCACTGGTTTCAGAGAATGCGCCGCGCAGCAAGATGCAATATTATGCAGAAAAGCTTCAGGATGAACTGGAAAAGGTAGCTGCATTAAAGAAAGTATCCATTTTCGGTTTGCCAAGACAGCAGGTTAGGATAGAGCTTGACCTGGAAAAAATGGCACAGATGAATCTTCCGGTTGGTGCTGTGAAAAATAGCCTTCAGAGTGAAATGGCAAGTATACCGGGCGGAAGTATTGATGCTGCTCACCAGACTTTTAACATTGTAACCAATGAATACAGAACCTTAGATGCAGTTCAGCATACGATTGTTTATGCGGCAGGCGGGAAAAATATAATCTTAAAGAATATTGCCCGGGTTTATTACGGATATGAAGAAGATAAGCATATTACGCGTTTAAACGGACACCGGAGTTTATTTATAACTGCTGCTCAAAAAGAAGGAGAGAATATTAGTAAAACGCAGAAGGCTTATCAGCCGGTGCTGGCAAATTTTAAAAAGACATTACCTGCTAATATTGATTTGGTACAGAATTTTGACCAGGCAGATAATGTAAATAGAAGGTTGACAGGTTTAGGACATGATTTTATAATTGCGATTTTACTAGTTGCAGTCACTTTATTGCCACTAGGGATGCGTCCGGCAATTATTGTGATGATTTCAATACCGCTTTCGCTGGCTATCGGGATTGTTTTATTACAGTTGTTTGGTTTCAACCTGAATCAGCTTAGTATTGTCGGACTGGTAGTTGCATTGGGGCTCCTGGTGGATGATAGTATTGTCGTTGTGGAGAATATTGAAAGGTGGATGCTGGAAGGGCACAGCCGTTTGGATGCCACTTTAAAAGCGACTAAACAGATCGGTATGGCCGTAGTGGGTTGTACTATTACTTTGATTATAGCCTTTATGCCACTGGTATTTTTACCAGAAGGTTCTGGCGATTTTATCAGATCGCTGCCACTGGCAGTTATTTTTTCGGTACTGGCATCAATGTTGGTTTCTTTAACGATTATCCCTTTCTTATCCAGCAGGTTATTGAAAACTCACGTTGGGAATCCAGAAGGAAATATGTTGATGCGTGGGCTGAAAAGATTGATTCATGGCAGTTATGCACGTTTATTGGATAAAGCGTTGCAAAGACCTTTGTTAACCATTTCGATCGCGTTTGTACTTTTCGCAACTTCTGTATTTCTTTTCAAAGTGATTGGATTCAGCTTGTTTCCTGCGTCAGAAAAACCACAATTCCTGGTGAATATCACTACGCCAAATCAAACTAATTTGTCTTATACTGATGGGGTCGCCAAGGCTATTGAAAAGGAATTAAAGCAGGAATCTGAAGTAAAATATTACTCTTCTAATGTAGGAAAGGGCAATCCGAGGATCTACTATAATATTATACCAGAGAACGACCGCAGCGATTTTGCGCAGCTATTTGTACAACTGGACGAGGATACTTCTCCTGATGCCAAATTAAAGCTGATTCAGAAGCTACAGAAGCGTTGGGCACATTATCCGGGTGCAAAGGTCGAAGTGAAGAATTTTGAGCAGGGACCGCCTGTAATTGCGCCGGTTGAGATTCGTTTATTCGGAGATAACCTGGATACGCTGCGTCTGCTTTCTATCAAAGTAGAAAAGTTATTGAAGGAATCACCAGGTACAATGTATGTCAGAAATCCTGTAAGCTTACTTAAAAGTGATATCCGTGTAGTTGTCAATAAAGAAAAAGCACAATTATTAGGAGTTTCCACCATAAATATTGATCAGATAGCAAGATTGGCGGTTACCGGGTTAAATATGGGAACCTTTTATAACAATGATAACAAAAACGGCTACGGTGTACTGCTGACACGTACCAAAGAAGGAAGGCCAGGCATGGACGCTTTCCGGAATTTGTATGTTGACAATGCAAAAGGAAATGCTTTGCCGATGAACCAGGTGGCAGATTTGAAACTGGAAGCTTCACAGGCAGTGATTAATCACCAGGAAAAGAAACGTGTAGTCTCTGTACAGGCCAATGTCAGGGATGGTTTTTTGGTTAACCGGGTTATTGATGACGTTATCCTTAAAATGGATAAGGTTCATTTGCCAGCTGGCTATAGTTATGAAATGGGTGGTGAAGTAGAATCCAGGAACAACTCCTTTGGTGGATTCCTGAACATCATTCTGGTCACTGTGTTCTTATTTATTGCAGTGCTGATCCTGTTATTCAAAACGTTTAAAAGTACGCTCATTGTTTTATCTGTTATTCCTTTGGGGGTGGTAGGAGCTGCGGTAGCCTTATGGATAACAGGAAATTCACTTTCTTTCGTAGCTATTATAGGTTTGATTGCGCTGGCAGGGATAGAGGTAAAAAACACGATTCTGCTGGTAGATTTCACCAATCAGCTCAGAAAGCAAGGGAAAGGTTTACAAGAAGCGATCCGGGAAGCTGGTGAAGTCAGGTTTTTACCTATCGTATTAACTTCGCTGACTGCAATTGGTGGGTTGATACCGATCGCAATTTCTACTAATCCATTGATTGCACCTTTAGCCATTGTTTTGATAGGCGGGTTGATCAGTTCGACTTTATTGTCGAGGATTGTTACACCGATTATTTACGAGCTGATCCCTCCGGTAATTGAGGTTGAAGAGCAAAATCCAGTGGAAGAATAAGAAGATGAATGACCATAAAAAAGGAGGCGTCCCTAAACAGGAACGCCTCCTTTGAATTATAATAAATAGCTATGCAGAGTTTCTACCTGCATTTACTATCCCGTAAACGGTTCTGATGGCCAGTTTTTCATAAGATTCAAGTTGTTCATCATCCAGTTCATGCTGTAAGTTCTCTAAAGCAAAATGCTGGATCAATACTAAAGGAAGTACAATCTTCTCTCTGACTGCAATCGATCTTTTTTCTACAGGGTAGTTTTCCATCAGCGTAGTATGTCCTGCTAATTTTAACAGCATTTCTTTGGAGCTTTCATACTCATCACGGAGCATTTTCCAGAAATCACCGAATTCAGGATCTTTGGCGAAATGTGCAGTAATAGAGAAGTCTGTTTTACTCATCGACATCATTCCGTTGTCTATGATAGTTTTAAAATAACCGGATTCCTGGTAGGTTTTGCAGATCTTATCCCAGTTTCCTGAAGCTTCCTGGTTCTTTAAAGCGGTACCTATTCCATAAAAACCTGGTATATTCTGTTTCAGCTGTCCCCAGGCAGTTACAAAACTGATTGCCCTGAGATCTTCTAAACGTAGTTTTTCACCTGAACTTCTTTTGACAGGCCTGCTGCTGATTGTAATTTTAGACAATAAGCTCAGTGGAGAGAAGCGTTCCAGATAATTTAAAAACAAAGGGTGTTTACGTAAAGCAACAAAAGCATCAAAACTATCCTTTGCCATTACATTTAAGATGTCCTTGTGGGGTGAATCCAGTAAGATATTGTGTTTTTCTTTTAGGCCGGACGAGATACCTGCATTAATTAATTGCTCCATATTAAACTCCGCACTATCAATAGAGCCGTATTGTGAACTGATCGTTTGTCCCTGGATAGTCAGTTGTATATTTTTATTGGCAATTTCTTTCCCCATAGAAGCGTAAAAGCGGTGAGTTTTGCCTCCACCTCTCGATGGAGGGCCCCCGCGGCCATCAAAAAAGGCCAGATGTATGTTATGGGCTACCGAAGTTGCAGTTAAGGCCACCTTGGCGTTAAAAATAGACCAGTTGGCCATCAGGTAACCACCATCTTTAGTGCTATCTGAGAAACCAAGCATAATGTCTTGTTTATTCCCTCTGCTTTCCAGATGTTTTCTGTAAAATGGATGCGTATACAGACGTTCCATGATTTGTGAAGCACCTTCCAGGTCACTTACCGTTTCAAACAGCGGTACAAAGTCTATAGTCAGTTCTTTTTCATCCCATCCGTTCCATAGAAACAATTCCATCAGCTGAAGGATATCGCTGGCCTGCTGGCAATTGCTGATAATATAACGGTGACAGGCCAGTTCTCCATTTTGCTGCTGAATCTGTCTGATCTCCGCAATGGTTTGCAGGGTATCAGTAGTCAGGGAATCTGCATCGCCCGAATAATTTACTTTTGCGGTTTTGAAAGACAGCAATTCTATTTTTTCTTCTTCTCCTAACTCATCAAAGTTTTCAGGGAAAAGAGAAATAATAGGTTTGAATTGTCTGCAATAAGCATGGACACTACGAAGTACTCTGCTATCCTGTCTGATGTCAAGAGAGGCAAAATGACTTCCGAAAAGTTCAACTTTACGTATCAGATCGTCTACCAGGTCTGCAAACAGGCCATCATGGAATTCGATCAGGGTATCTTTAATCTGATTCAGGTTCTCTACCAGGAAATCTGAAATGTTGGTCGGTTCAATATTAGTGTCAAAGGCATTTTTATAGAGTACATCCTGAACTTTATAAACTGTTTCTTCTACTCCTCTGAAAGTAATTCTTCGTTTCAGTTTCCTGAAATCTCTGTAATAACAGCGGAAAAGGATTTGGCGAAGCATCTTTGAAACCTGTATGGTATCCTGTGCGTGCACATTCGGATTACCATCACGGTCTCCGCCTGGCCAGAAACCAAGTTCTATTGCTTTTTTTGAAGGGATATTAAATTCTTCAAGACTGCTTTCTATTTCTGACTGTATATTGGCCGCGGCGAAGTAAAAAACATTCTCCAGGTACCAGCTTAAGCTTAGGGCTTCATCAACCGGTGTGGGAGATTTCTTATTGAAAAACGGAGTTTTACCTAATTGCTGTAACAACTGGTTAATGGTCACAATATCATTGATCTTAATTGCCGCAGTCAGATCGTTAATGATAGAGAGCACACTACCCGGATAAAACTGTGTCGGATGTGCGGTGAGTACCAGGCGAAGTGAAAAATCTTCGATCAGTTTGGCTATTTTATCATGAAGTTCTGCATTGAATTCGCTTTTTTTCAACATAGACCGCAATGAACTATGGTCTTCCGCTGTGTTTAATTTGGTAAATGATGCATCTTCAACAGCGTCAAATAATACAACCTGACGTTCAATATATTGAATAAAACGGAACAGTAAATCTATAATATCCTTAGCATCTGTGGTTTGGGTATACCGCTCAAAAAAGCTCTTAATAATTTCAGCAGGAGTCTTGAGATTCTTGACACCATCTTCGCAGTGTTTAATAAAAAGTGGCAGCAATGTACCAGTATCCTTGATTTTATAAAATGGGAGGGTTAGAAACAGGCTGTTGTAAAGTTCGAATCTGGAGACAACTTCGTTGTTAAAAATGGATTCTCTTGGCCCTGTAACTCTTAGTTTCTGCGTCATAACAAAAGGGTTCTTTTTGGGAGCTTAAGCTACAAAATAATGACGGGAAGATCTATAGAATAATGTTAATAAATTTTGTTTGCTTTTTAATGACAAATACTATAAATTGCTTTCATTAAGGTTTTTTAACTCTTTTAAAAGTATAAGCATTCGTTGTGTGTAGCGACATTGTATTTTTTTGTAAAATGAAACAGGCTGTCTTTTCCGGACAGCCTGTTTTTATTTTAGTGAACGTCAACAGGGATGTCGACGTTTTTCTTGAATTTCTGCAAATAAAGCAGTGGTATAGAACACAATAAAACCAGTCCTACTAACCAGTAAGCATCACTGTAAGTCAGTAATAATGATTGTTTGGTTACTGTACCATCAATTGCTTTGATAGCCATTACTTTAGCATCCAGCATACTGTAGCCTTTAGACATAAAATTATGAATAAAAGCATTCATTCTGTCTGTAAATGCAGGATTATACTCGTTGACATTAGCCAGCAATGTGCTTCTGTGGAATCCCTGGCGGGTGTGGATTAAAGTTGTTAAAGCTGCGATACCAAATGATCCGCCCAGTTGTCTCATCATATTGTTCAATCCCGAACCCTGACCAATTTCTGCACCTTTAAGATCCTGAATAGCCAGAGTCGTTAACGGAACAAACAATAGTGCCATTCCAATACCTCTGATGACCAGTGGCAGGAAGAAATCATTCGTTCCCGAAGAAAGCGTGGATTTGCTCAGCATATTACAGAAAACAAAGAACAGGAACATCCCGATTGTAGCCATAAACTGAGCAGGGATTCCTTTTTTAAGGAATATACCAATAAAGGGCATCATCATGATGGTACAAATTCCACCTGGGAATAACAGCTCTCCGGTTTGTAATGCGGAAAAACCTAATAGATTCTGACAGAAAACCGGAAACACGAATACAGATCCGTATAACCCGAAACCCAAAATAAACGAGGTCACCATACCAATAGAGAAACTTCGGTGACGCATAATCTTGAAGTTTACAATAGGGTGGTCTGTAGACATCTCCCTCCAGATAAACAGCAATAAACCAATTGCTGATGCTACCGATAACGCAATAATATAAGGTGTTGCGAACCAGTCTTCACTTTCTCCTTTTTCCAGTACAGTTTGTAAACTACCTACTGCAATTGCCAGTAATGCGATACCCCACCAATCGACAGGTAGTCCCTTTCCATCCTTCGGAGTGGCCTTTATATAGGTTATTGTACAGTACGCGGCGAGAATTCCGACGGGAATATTCACGTAAAAGATCCACGGCCATGAACTGATGTCCAGAATATAACCCCCGATAGTCGGGCCCACAGTCGGGCCTACTACGGCACCTAATCCAAAGAGTGCGGTGGCTATACCTATATCTTCACGCGGCCAGGTTTCAATCAGAATAGACTGTGCAGTAGAGATCAATCCCCCTCCGGCAATCCCCTGAAGGATACGGAATAAGATAAGTTCTTCCAGTGTGGTTGCATTACCGCATAAAAATGATGCTATCGTAAAGACAATGATGGAAGTCAGAAAATAATTTTTACGCCCGAAACGACTGCCCAGCCAACCCGACATGGGCAGGACAATTACATTCGCAACGGCATATCCGGTTGATAACCAGGCGACATCCTCGAGAGTCGCACCCAGGTTACCCTGAATTTGTGGTAAAGCCACGTTTACAATAGTGGTATCAATCAGCTCCAGTAACGAAGCTGTGATCACTGTAAACGTGATTATCCATTTTTTAAAACCATACTCGGCCATTTTTTTAGTCTTTTGTAGTTACAGAAACTTTAACACTCATACCCGGACGTAATTTTTCCAGCATTTCTTTTGAGGCCTTAAGTTTAATTTTAACAGGGACACGCTGAACAACTTTTACAAAGTTACCTGTTGCATTGTCTGGAGGAAGAAGAGAACCTTTTGCTCCTGTAACAGGAGAGAAGTTATAAACTTCACCTGGGATTTTCTGATCCGGGAAAGCATCAACTTCAACTTCCACTTTCAAACCAGCGCGGATTTCTTCTAATTGTGTTTCTTTAAAGTTTGCAGTTACATACAGGCTGTTTTCATTCACAATAGAGAATAAAGACTGTCCTGCCTGAACTAACTGACCTTTTTGGATACTTTTCTTAGAAACGATACCTGTTGCAGGGGCTTTAATCTCCGTATAAGATAATTGCAATTTGGCAAAGTCAACATCAGATTGACGTTGAGATACACCATTACTGCTTACTGCAAGCTGAGATTTTGTCGTACCGATTTGTTTAAGGGCAACTGTATATTGATCTTTTGCCGCATTATAAGTAGCCTGTGCAACATCTCTTGTTGCTTTAGCCTGGTCAAATTGCTGTTGAGTGATTGACCCGTCTTTAATCAGGTTCGCATAACGGTCAAAATCTTTTTGTGCCTGCCATAATTTTACTTTAGCAGATTCGATATTGGCTTTAGCAGTTCCTGTATTTGCTGAAGTGGCAACGATCTGAGCTTGTGAAACACCAACACCAGCATCGGCACCTTTCTGACCTGCCATTGCTTGTTCCAATTTCAATTTATAGTCCCTGTCGTCTAAGGATACTAATACCTGGCCTTCAGTAACTTTAGTGTTTTCTTCAAATTTGATCTCATTGACATACCCGCCAACACGTGCAACTACCGGGCTGATATCGCCATCAATCTGGGCATCATCGGTATCTACGTGTTTGCTGTAGTACATATATTCTTTCACGCCAAATACGGCGCCTATAACGATTAGCACAGCTAATATTATAGGGACAACTTTACTTTTCTTTTTAGGTTCAATTGTCGCTTCTGTTGTTGATTCTGTAGTCATTACTAGATGGATTATAATATTATTGAGAAATTTTTCCTGTTGATTTTAATAAAGTATAATAGGCGAGGCCTGCATCAGCTTTTGCAAGCTCTAAATTGATCTTTGCCTGGTATAAAAGGGTTTCAGCATCAATTCTGTCTATTGCAGAGGCTACGTTGTTCTTGTATTTTGATTCCAGTAACCTGTCATTTTCAGTTGCCTGATCGATGGAAGTTTCCAGTACTTTGATTTTGTTTTTAGCCACCTGGTAAGTCTGGTAGTTTCTGTTGATCTCCGTTTTTACGTTATCAGATTGAATGTCTTTCTGAATACCGATGCTTTTCTGCTGAACTCTTGCTTCTGTTACCTTATGTTTATTAGTCCACAGGGTACCAATGTTCCACGAAAGGGTAGCACTGGCGGTCATTGGCATGATATAATTATTTGATTTTGGTAACAGGCTTCCGTTAGGATTGATGTAGTAAACGTCTGCGCCGATACCAAAAGTTGGAGTTGCATTTGCTTTGACCGATTTGATATCAATCTCTGCAACTTTATTTTGTAAGTCCAGTTGTCTTAATTCCTGACGGTAAGCTAATGCCTGATCAATGTAAGCACTCAGTGGAGCAGCATCTTTCTGACCGGTTGAAGGGTCTGTAATATCAATCTGTGTATCTTCTGGTAAGCCTAAAAGGATGTCCAGGTTGTAATTGATGATCTTACGGTTGCTCTCAATGTCCAGATCTGTCAAAGTAATATTTGCCTGTTGCAGCTGGAATCTTAATACATCGTTTTTAGTCACGATCCCTTGCTCAAAAAAGCGTTGTGATTGTTTCAGCTGACTTGCAACAGAAGCTAAATTTTGTGCGACAACCTTTTTACTTTGAGCTACCTTATACAGGGAGTAGTAAGTATCGATCACCGCATAAGTTACTTCTTCCTGGTTTTTATCTGCATCCAGGCGGGCAACATCAGCAAGTAATTTAGTACTCTCTCTCGCATATCTCATCTTACCACCGCCATAAACCAGCTGTTGTACTGAGGCTGTACCTACAAAGGCATCAGCGCGTTTAGGAAGGAATATCGGGCTGCCGCCGTCTAAAACCAATTCATGGGCAGGAATTTCTGCGTGATTATAGAGTACACTTGCTTTAGCTGTAGGAAGAGAATTATCTTTCGTGACTTCCAGTTTTGCCATTGCTTCTTCAATTTTATTCTGAGAAAGCTTCAGGTTCTTGCTGTTTTCTATCCCTAACTGAATCGCCTCCTGCAGCGTCAGTTTTTTCACGTTCTGTGCATAGAGCATGCCTGGCAGCAGGAGAGCGAAGCAACTCATTTTAATGGTTTGGTGTATCATTTCTGGGGTGTTAAATAGGTGGTGACCAAATCTTGCAGATGTGCGATTAAGCGGTCGGTTAAAATTTCTTTGTCTTTTGGGATGTTAATGTCCAGTGTAGAGCCTTGTGTGATTTTATTTGGCATAGTAGCTACACTGGTGATGGTACCCATAATTGATGCCATGAGCATCCGGGTATCTACTTGTCTGAATGAGCCGTCAGCCACCCCATTGTTAATGATGTTTTCAATGACCTGCATATTTCCGGTCATCGCGTCTCTTAATTGAAGACACATTTCGGGACGTTGTGCTAAGGAGATCTCTCTGTACATCATTTTATGAAAAGGGATATCTGAAAGGATTCTATGGGCATATCCTTCAATTACTTTCATTAGTTTCTCCAGTGGGAGGATGCTGTCTTCATCAATACTCAATAACTGGGCTTTGAACCCTTTAATTCTATCATTGATTACTTCGATAAAGACACCTTCTTTAGATCCGAAGTAATAATTGATCATAGACATATTTGCCCCTGATTCTTTTGCAATCTGGCGGGTTGAAGTTCCTTCATACCCTAACTCAGAAAACAATTTTTGAGCAGCTATTAATATACTTGTTCTTTTGTCTGGCTTTTCCATTTATGATTTGATGGGACAAAATTAATCAATCGATTGATTGAATTGATATAAGAATAGTGATTCTAATCATAATTTACATATTGCTGACAATATAAACGGTGCTTCTTTTTGGATAAAGCACTGAATTCTTTCTTATTTGAAATAAATCAATACCTTTGGTTCATCAATATTTTAATGATGATTAAAGAAGAAAATAACAAAAGTTTTGATTGGGTTTATTCAGTTTTAGGCCTGGTATGTGGTATTGCTACTGCAGCAGTAATTTCAGGTAGTTTCCTTTGGTCACTATTTGGTGGCGTTTTAGGATTGATTATGGGAGCAGTTTTCCTTGGATCAGTTGTAAAAGGACGTAAATACTAGTTTAAACAAGTCTCTCAAACCAGTTTACCAGTTTATAAACTAAATTTAAAAAATGAAGAAGCTCAATCTGCTGATTGTAATGGCATTATTTGCTTTTACAGTAAATGCGCAAGAAGTTAAGTTCCCGGGGCTGGATACCAGCCCGGCAGATATTGCTTATTTCCCTTTAAATACAACTAAGGTTAAAAAAGGAGAAGATGCTGCACCGTTAATCAAAGTAATTTATTCAAGACCTTCTGTAAAGGGGCGTGAAATCTTTGGTAAACAGGAAGCTTTTGGAAAAGTATGGAGATTAGGTGCTAATGAAAGCACTGAAATCAGATTTTTCAAACCAGTAGTTATTGGCGGCAAAGAAATTCCTGTCGGTGCTTATAGCTTGTTTGCTATTCCTGAACAAGATAAATGGGTGGTGATTGTCAATAAGCAAACTGACCGCTGGGGAGCATATACTTATGATGAAACCAAAGACGTAGTCAGAGTAACAGTTCCTGTTAAGCCTTTAACCACAGTTGTGGAAGCTTTAGCAATTACTTTTACACCAAATGCATCAGGTGCGAATTTAATTATCGGATGGGACAAGACATCAGTTGAAGTACCAGTAACGATTAAATAATTTCATTTTTTCCTCAACTGAGGATATAAAAAAAGAGGAAAGCCCGTTGGACTTTCCTCTTTTTATTTATTTAATGTGCGCTTCCTGCAAAGAATTTCAAGCCCAGAATAGAGCCAATTAAAGTTGCGATAAAAAAGATTCTCCAGAAGTTTGCTGGTTCGTCAAAGTATAAAATACCTACGATAACTGTTCCAACAGCCCCAATGCCAGTCCATACGGCATAAGCTGTACCCATTGGTAAAGTCTGAGTGGCCTTATTTAGAAATAAAAAACTTAAGGTAATACAAGCAAAGAAAGCTATACTCCATTTAAGGTTAGAGAAGTTATTGGAAAGCTTAAGACTGGTGGTAAATCCAACCTCAAATAAACCCGCAATAATCAAAATAATCCAGTTCATAATTTAATAATTTGCTGCAAAAGTACGGCCTCAGGCTGGCGTGACTTTTTACAAATGTTAAAAAATGAATTATTTGATCTCTGCCCTGATTCGGCTTAAAGTAACCTGTGTAACCCCAAGATAAGAGGCAATATGACCTAAAGGAATCCGCTGAATCAATAGCGGGTCTGTTTGCAGCAGATCAACATAGCGCTCTTTAGCTGGCTTAAACAAACGCCCGATGTAAGATTCCTCGGTTTTAATCAAGATAAGTTCTGCCAGTTTTCTGCCCCAGTTGGCCAGTTCTGTATGTGTATTATATAAAGCTTCCAAAGCTTCAGTCTTCAATTCGTAGAGCCTGCAGTTTTCCAGCAGCTCTATACTTTCATAACCAGGTGTATTGTTAATATAGCTATGGTAGGAAAGAATAATATCACCCTCCATGCCAAACCAGAAGGTGATGCGGTTGTCTTTGCCATCCACATAAGCACGTGCAACCCCGCTTTCTATAAAATATAAAGAGCGCTCTACTTTTCCGGCACTGATAATCTGATGACCTTTAGGAAATTCCACTTCTTTTAATTCTTTCAGCAGCAGATTCAGATGCATTTCCTTTAACGGATAAATGCTTTTTATGGACTTCAGGGTATTTTGCAAAATGGTCAATTATCTTGCTTTAGGAATAATAGCAACTGTTAAACGGCTGATGCAATTCATTTTCCCTCTGTCATCATAAATTTTGATGTCCCAGATATGTGTTTTTGCACCTTTATGAATAACAGTACAAATTCCGGTAACTTTTCCGCTTTTAACCGGACGTAAGTGATTGGCATTAATTTCAAGCCCTACAGCCTGGTATAATTCAGGATCTATACACATGAAAGAGGCAATACTGCCCAGTGTTTCTGCAAGTACTACGGAGGCTCCTCCATGCAATATTCCGGCAGGCTGATGAGTACGCTCATCTACAGGCATGGTCGCGGTTACCGAATTCTCACCAATCGCTGTAAATTGAATAGCTAAAAGCCCGCCCAAATGGTTTTTTGGCCTGTTGTTAAGCTGGTCCGGGGTAAATTCAGTAAACCAGATCATAAGTATCTTTCGTTAATAATTTGTGTATGGTGCATTAAATGTCCGGCAATCACATACAGTAAAGCACGCACAGAGATTTGTCTTTCAGAAGCCGTTCCGCTGCGTTTCAGCTCATGATCATTCAATGATTTAAATAAGTACAGGTTCGCTTTTCTGAGCAAGCTGAATTCTTCTGCAAAGCTGTTCAGATCGCGGTCTGAAAAATGTGCATTCGCTACATAATCATCTTCCTCAAAACCTGGTAAAGCAGTTTGCTCCAGACGGGAAAAACAGGTTAAGCGGTAAACTAAAATTCTTTCTGTATCAATAATATGCCCTGCCATCTCTTTGAGCGTCCATTTGCCTTGTGCATAAGCATAATCTGCCTTAGCGGTCAATGTGTTTAAAAAATCTGGAAACTCATCAGCCTGACGTTCTAAGAGTTCAATAATATCACTATTAACTTTTTCAATGTAAGTCAATGCCCATGCCGGGTATTCGTTTGGTTGAGGTCGGTTCATATTTAATACTGCTTTTTAGGATGATTCGAAATGTGGTCCCTTTGCCTAATTCAGAGTCTTTGACGAAGATCTGACCACTATGATAATTTTCTACAATTCTTTTGGTTAAGGATAGTCCAAGTCCCCAGCCTCTTTTTCTTGTGGTATAACCGGGTTGGAAAACAGCATCAAACTTAGATCTCGGAATACCTTTTCCTGTATCTGTAATGTCTATGAATACTTCTTCTTTTGCCAGATGTTCAATAATATTGACCGTAATGTGTCCTTCATTCTCAATGGCATTGGCTGCATTTTTAAGCAGGTTTTCTGTCACCCAGTCAAATAAAGGAATATTTAGCATGGCACGTACCTGGTCATCACCGGTGATGGTGAAAATCACTTTGTCAGAAGTCCTTAACTGGAAATACTGGATGAAATTGCTGATGACAGAATAAACGACATGATCTTCCAGTACAGGTTTCGAGCCGATCTTGGAAAACCGGTCTGTAATGACTTCCAGTCTTTTGAGGTCATTCTCCATTTCAGCAATTAATGGGTCATCTTCGGCATTGAAGCGGGATTTCATGAGTTCTATCCAGGCCATGAGTGAAGAAATAGGAGTTCCCAGCTGATGTGCTGTTTCTTTCGCCATCCCAACCCATACCTGATCTTGTTCAGAACGTCTTGCAGAACTGAAAGCCACATAGGCTGTTAGTAAAAAGAGGCCGATTACCCCAAGCTGAATAAATGGAAAATAGCGCAGCTGGGTTAAAATAAAGGAGTCTTTATGGTAAATGTGCCATATTTTGCCGTCCAGGCCAATAATTGGTGTGCCGGGATGCTGTAATTTCATTTGCCTCAGCTCTCTTTCAAAATAGGCAGGATCGTACGTTTTTTTGTACTGTTTTTCTACGCCATAGTTTGTTTTTGCGGAATCCAGTCCCTGGTAGGAATTGATCAGTCCATCTCCGTCGGTCATAATTACCGGGAGTTTGGTGTTTTTCGTAATTGTTTCGATCAGATCAGTAAAGCGGTCATCATCATACATGACTAAAGACTGTTCGGTTACTTTGACATAAAGCTGAAACTGAACTTGTTCTTCGCGCTCCATCTTTTTAACGAAAAAGTCACTGTAGAACACCGATGCGGTTCCGATTACAATCGCAAAAATAAGGAGGAAGAACTTCCAGCGGCGTTTTTTTTCGTAAGGATTCATAGAATATTCAGGCAAATTACAAAATAGCATTCAAAAAGACATCAATAGAACGGTAAGCGCTTAAAAAATATATCTTTGTGATTCATAATATGGAAAAGAAAGTTAGAGTAAGATTTGCGCCCAGTCCGACAGGGGGCCTTCATTTAGGCGGTGTACGCACGGCTTTATTTAATTATTTATTCGCCAAAAAACACAAGGGTACATTTGTATTGCGTGTAGAGGATACGGATCAGACCCGTTTTGTAGCCGGAGCAGAGGAATATATTGCTTCATGCCTGGCCTGGTGTGGCATTCTTCCTGATGAAAGTCCGCAGGTTGGTGGTGAATTTGCACCTTACCGTCAGAGTGAACGTAAACCAACTTACAAGCAGTATGCTGATCAGTTAATTGCTGATGGGTTTGCTTATTATGCTTTTGATACTCCTGAAGAATTAGATGCCAAACGTAAAGAGATTCCTAATTTTCTATACGGTCTGTCTTCCAGAATGGGGATGAGAAATTCGTTAACCCTTTCTGAGCAGGAGGTTGATGTCCTTTTGAAAAATAATACGCCACATGTTGTCCGCATCAAAATGCCGGCAGATGAGCAGGTGTCTTTTATAGATATGATTCGCGGACTGGTTACTTTTGAAACCAATCTGGTTGATGATAAAGTGCTTTTAAAAGCGGATGGAATGCCTACGTATCATCTGGCTGTGGTCGCTGATGATAAAGCGATGAAAATCAGCCACATTTTCAGAGGCGAAGAATGGTTGCCTTCAGCACCAGTTCATATTTTATTATGGAAATACCTGGGCTGGGAAGATGAAATGCCAAACTGGGCACATTTACCGCTGATTTTAAAACCAGATGGAAACGGTAAGTTAAGTAAACGTGATGGTGACCGTTTAGGTTTCCCTGTTTATGCACAGAACTGGACAGACCCTAAAACCGGAGACGTGACCAGAGGTTTCAAAGAACTGGGTTTTATGCCTGAAGCTTTTGTAAACTTACTGGCGATGTTAGGCTGGAATGATGGAACAGATCAGGAGCTTTTCACTATGGATGAGCTGATTGAGAAGTTTTCTGTCGAAAGAATCAGTAAAGCAGGGGCTAAATTTGACTTTGAAAAGGCTAAATGGTATAATCATGAATGGATTAAGCAGACTGATGCTGCCGATTTGCTGGATATAGTTAAACAGGAGTTTGCTGCCAGAGAAATCATTTTGACGGATGATAATTTTGTTCTGAAAGTGATTGGACTGATCAAAGACAGATGTAATTTGTTAACTGATTTTGTTGCACAAAGTGAGTATTTCTTTAACGCGCCAGCTTCGTATGATCTGCCTGCGGTACAAAGTAAATGGTCGGCTGAGAAGGCGGCTTTCTTTACGGCATATATTCCGATGCTTGAGGATGGATCAACAGCTTTGGTACTGGAAGATAAATTCAAAGCTTTAGCGGCAGAACATAACCTGAAACCAGGAGAATTAATGCTGCCATTCCGGATTATGCTGGTTGGCGGAAAATTTGGCCCTGGTG
Organism: Pedobacter sp. WC2423; assembly: GCF_040822065.1. NCBI lineage: Bacteria > Pseudomonadati > Bacteroidota > Sphingobacteriia > Sphingobacteriales > Sphingobacteriaceae > Pedobacter > Pedobacter sp. WC2423. Next base: position 3,994,772 of record NZ_CP162005.1, on the reverse strand, counting down.
TTTTTGATATTGCAGTAACTTTGGGTGCTAAAAATACAGAAAGCCGTATTTTAGCAGCCCTGGCGGCTTTTGCATAAGCTGAGGGATTATTTAAATTCAGCGCAACAATTGACCTTAATATTTGTTATAACTGATTAACGCAAAAAATATGAAATGGTTCGGTAAGGGTAGTGATAATGTAGAAGATGCAAGAGGTTCCTCTGGTGGGAAAACGTTGTTAGGTGGTGGTATTGGCCTGATTGTCGTGCTTGTGGGCATGTTTTTTGGTACTGACCTTACCGGCCTGGTTTCTCAGCTGCCTTTGGGCGAAACTCAGCAGACTGAAGTTAAAAAAGGATCAAATACTGATCCTGAACTGAAATTTGTAAGTGGTGTACTGGAATCTACAGAACAGGTCTGGGATGAAGAATTCAGCAAAATGGGTAAAACTTATGAGCACCCTAAACTTACGGTATTTAATGGAAGTGTAGAGTCTGCTTGTGGTCGTGCAGATGCTGCGGTAGGCCCCTTTTATTGCCCCGGAGACCATAAAGTATATATTGACCTTAGTTTCTATACAGAACTGAAAGATCGCTTTGGTGCGGCAGGAGATTTCGCACAGGCTTATGTGGTAGCGCATGAAGTAGGCCATCATGTACAAAACTTATTAGGAATATCTGAGAAACTGGAACGCGCACGAGGATCGTTATCCAAAACGGAATATAATAAGCTTTCTGTCAAGCTGGAATTACAGGCCGACTTTTTTGCTGGTTTGTGGGCTAATCATGCCAAAAAACTTAAGGATTTTGAATTAGATCCCGGAGATTTAGAGGAGGCACTGACTGCTGCAAATGCAATTGGTGATGATAAACTGCAACAACAATCCAGCGGACAGGTTGTTCCGGATGCTTTTACGCACGGGACTTCTGCGCAAAGAATGTATTGGTTCAAAAAAGGATTTGATACCGGAGATATAAACCAGGGAGATACCTTTACCAGTAATCAGCTTTAAATTATTATTTATTCATCATAATGATCCTAATTGTAGACGATACACCAGAGAATCTGATCTCGCTAAAAAAAGTTCTCGAAAGACACAATTTTGAAGTCGATACAGCTTCCTCAGGAGAAGAGGCTTTGAAAAAAGTGCTTAAAACGGCTTACGTATTAATCATATTAGATGTTCAGATGCCTGGGATGGATGGTTTTGAAGTTGCAGAAGCCATTGCAGGATACAGTAAGGCGAAAGAAACGGCTATTATCTTTTTATCAGCCGCAAATACTGAACTCAGCTTTATCACTAAAGGTTATTCTTCTGGCGGCCTGGATTATATTACCAAGCCTGTAGATATCAATATTCTGCTTTTAAAGGTAAAAACCTTTTACAGAATCTATGAACAAAGCAGAAAACTCATAGAGATTCAGAAAACGCTGCTTGAAGAAATAGAATTCAGAAAAAGAGCAGAAAGAAAAAAAGATGAATTTATCAGTATTGCCAGTCATGAGTTAAAGACCCCTTTAACCAGTGTAAAGGGATATGTGCAATTATTGGAAAGAAGTGTCGACAAGGGAGATATTCCAACGGTAAAAAAGCATTTAAAGAAAGCTCAGTTGCAACTGGATAAGCTGAGTGACCTGATTGCTGATTTGCTTGATATTTCTAAAATTGAAAGCGGAAAACTGAAGTTTAATAAACAATACTTCAATCTGAATACTTTGCTGGATAACATTTTAGAAGTAATCCATCAATCTAATCCTGAATTTACCATTATAAAAAATGGACATGTCCCTGGTGAAATCTTTGCAGATGAAATGCGGATTGAGCAGGTGGTGGTGAATTTTCTGACCAATGCCATTAAATATGCTCCTGGAACAACAGAAGTCCATATTAATGTGACAGTAGCAGATGACCGGGTAACGGTAGCGGTGAGAGATTTCGGAATTGGTATTGAGCCAGAGCAGCAAAAGAATGTCTTTGATAAATTTTACCGGGTAGAGGAAACATCTATCCATTTCCAGGGCTTAGGAATTGGTTTATATATTTCTGCCGAAATTATCGGCAGACATGGCGGCACAGTAGGTGTAAATAGTATTTTAGGAGAGGGATCTGAATTTTACTTCAATATTCCTTTAATTTCAACAACAGAGACAGCTTAAAAATATTTCCTTTTTATGATCAAAAAAACATTAAAAAAAAACCTGCGTTTTGGATTGGGTTTATCTTTATTATTGCTTTTTATCAGTTCGTTTGCTTCCTATTTAAGTATCAGTCACCTGATTAAAAACTCAGATCTGGTATCTCATAGTAATGCTGTAATCAGGCATACAGATAGTGTTTTATCGGTTTTAAAAGATGCAGAAACTGGACAACGGGGATTTTTGCTTACAGGTGATGAAGTGTTTCTTGATCCCTATAAAGGTGCTAAAGCCGAAGCGGTACTTTTACTGGATACCTTACAGCGTCAAACTACAGATAATTCTGCACAGCAGGTCAATATCAATAAATTAAGAGAAATTATTGAAGGCCGTTTAGGTATACTTGAAAAAACTATTGCCATTAAAAAGAAAGGTGGATCCGTAAGCATAGGCGACCTGCTTACCGGTAAAGCCTATATGGATAAAGCCAGGGATGTAATTAAAGCTATGCAGGCTGAAGAACAGAGTTTACTGGCCAGACGTACTGCAAGTCAGAGTAAACTGGCTGATTTTACGCCAGTCTTAATCATTTTGGCAGCATTACTGGCCATTTTAATTACTATCTTCTTTTACCGCAGAGTTTCAACAGATTTCGATGCAAGAATCGGGTTACAGCAAGAACTGGAAGAAACCAATAGAGAAGTTGAGCGCAGGATTCAGGCGATTCAGGAAATAGCTGCTCAGATTTCCAGTGGAAATTATCAGATCAGGCTGGATGAAGCCTCAGAAGATGGTTTAGGAAGATTGGCAGTCTCGCTGAACTCGATGGCAGAATCTTTACAATACTCTTTCTCTTTACTGGCTGACAAAGAATGGCTGCAATCTGGTATTGCAAACCTGAACGATAAAATGGTTGGCGAGAAAAATATAGAAACGCTGGCCAATGATATTTTAGAAAACATTATTCAGCATACCAGTGCACAAGTAGCAGCATTTTATCTTTTAGAAGGAGACCGGGAGCTGCATATGGCAGGAAGTTATGCCTTATTAGCAGATCAGGGAAAGCAAACCCTGAAAGAAGGAGAAGGGCTGGTTGGTCAGGTACTGAAATCCGGTAAGCAGATTTTGCTGAACGATATTCCTGACGGAGAGCTTACCATCAGTTATGCAGCTGGGAATACAAAACCTAAAAATATTGTTGCAGTACCTGTAATCAGGGATAATGTGATCGTTGGAGTTATGGAGTTTGGCTCTTTAAATAAATTTAGTCAATTGCAGCTGGACTTTTTCAATAATATTGCGACCAATATAGGAGTAGCCGTTCATGTGGCCCAGAACCGTAAGAAATTGCAGGAATTCCTGGAAGAAACGCAGGCGCAGGCAGAAGAATTACAAGCACAGCATAGCGAGCTGGAAGGCCTGAATGCGGAATTAGAAGCGCAAACTCAAAAGATACAAACTTCTGAAGAAGAACTTCGCGTACAACAGGAAGAGCTTTTACAAAGCAACCAGGAACTCGAAGAAAGAACAACCTTGCTGGAAGAGAAAAATCAGATGATCCATGAACATAATGTGGAGATTCAACAGAAATCTGAGCAACTGGAACAAAGCACGAAATATAAGTCAGAATTCCTGGCCAATATGTCTCATGAGTTACGAACACCTTTAAATTCGATCTTGCTGCTCTCTAAACTGATGTCTGATAATGAGGAGCTGGATCCGGAATATATAGAATATGCTGAAGTTATTCAGAGTTCGGGACAAGGTTTATTAGGCTTGATTGATGAGATTCTTGACCTCTCTAAAATTGAGGCAGGGAAAATGAAATTAGAACTGGCAGATATCAGTCTGAATGAGGTGTGTTCAGATATGCGTTCTTTATTCAATCCGATAGCTAAAAACAAACAACTGGAATTTAAGATTGAGCAACATGGTGAGCTCTCCACACTTTACACCGATAAGATGCGTCTGGAACAAATTCTAAAGAATTTACTATCCAATGCAATTAAGTTTACAGCTAAGGGAAGTGTATCCTTGAATATTTATAGTGATCAGGCAAATAATGCAATGATCTTCAAAGTAACTGATACTGGAATTGGTATTCCTGCGGCTAAACAGGGACTGGTCTTTGAAGCTTTTCAGCAAGCCGACGGGTCAACCAGAAGGAAGTTTGGCGGAACGGGGCTTGGGCTTTCGATCAGCAGAGAACTGGCTAAATTATTAGGTGGTGAAATAGAATTGACGAGTGCAGAAAATACGGGTAGTACGTTCACCCTTATTTTGCCTATAGATGGTATTGCAGCTGAACTCGAAGAAGAAATCCATGCAACTTATGATTACAGTGATACAGAGGTTATTGAAACAGAAGGAACAGCATTGGCTGAACGCTACACAGTAGATCATATCCCGCAGGAAATTGAAGATGACCGTGGAACCATTGTCAAAGGAGACAAGATTATCTTGATTATTGAAGATGATACTTCTTTTGCCAAAGCACTATTAAACTTTACCCGCAAAAGAAATTATAAGGGAATAGTTGCTGTTAGGGGAGATATTGGTATTGAACTGGCAAATCACTTTATGCCACTGGCAATTCTGCTGGATATACAACTACCAGTGAAAGATGGCTGGCAGGTAATGGAAGAGCTGAAAGCGAATCCGAAAACAAGACCGATTCCTGTACATATCATGTCTTCTTTGGAAGTTAAAAAGGAAAGCCTGCTAAAAGGAGCAGTTGATTTTATCAATAAGCCGGTTGCATTGGAACATATGCAGCAGATTTTCCAAAAGCTGGAACATGCTTTAAGCCGTCACCCTAAAAAGGTGTTGATTGTGGAAGAAAATCAGCAACATGCAAAAGCATTAAGCTACTTTTTAAGTAATCATGCCATACAAACCGAAGTCGTAAATAATGTTGCAGAGGGAGTTGATGCATTGCAGCGTAAAGAAGTAGATTGTGTGATCCTGGATATGGGCATCCCGGATAAGAATGCTTACCTGACACTGGAAACAATTAAAAAGAGTGAAGGATTAGAGAATCTTCCTATCATTATTTTTACCGGTAAAAACCTGTCTCAGGGAGAAGAACGCAGAATTAAGCAATATGCAGATTCTATTGTCGTAAAAACGGCACATTCTTATCAGCGTATTCTGGATGAAGCTGGGCTTTTCCTGCATTTGGTAGAAGAAAAAGCAATCGAAAGCAAAACAAAGAAATCGACTGAAACGCTGGGTGGCTTATATGAAGTGCTGCACAATAAAACCGTATTGATTGCCGATGACGATGTCAGGAACATTTTTTCTCTGACTAAGGCACTGGAACAACATAAGATGAAGGTATTAGCCGCTACTGATGGAAAAGAGGCACTACAGCTGCTTAAAGAGAATCCATCGGTGGATCTTGTGCTCATGGACATGATGATGCCGGAAATGGACGGATATGAGAGCACTAAGGAGATCAGGAAAATAAGTACGTTTAAACAATTACCTATTCTGGCTGTTACCGCGAAAGCAATGATGGGAGATAGAGAAAAATGTATCGCTGCCGGTGCATCTGACTATATCTCCAAGCCGGTCGATGTAGATCAGCTGATTTCATTATTGCGGGTATGGCTTTATGATAAAAACTAATAAACTACCATGTTTTAAGGTATGGAAAAGAAGAGAAAAGTATTAATAATAGATGACGATAACAGGAATATCTTTGCCTTAAAGGCAGTGTTAAAATCTAAAGGTTATCAATGCGTTTCGGCAATTGGTGGTGAAGAAGGTTTACAATTGCTGGAAGAACAAAAAGATATTGCAGTAGTATTAATGGATATGATGATGCCTGGAATGGATGGTTATGAAGCCATGGCAATCATGAGTAAAGATCCTGAATTAAAAGAAATTCCTGTTATTGCGGTTACTGCGCAGGCAATGCTTGGAGATAAAGAACGCTGCCTGAATGCAGGTGCAGTTGGTTATGTGTCCAAGCCTATTAACGTAGATAGCTTAACCGATTTATTAGTTAAATATATTTAAATGAGCCAGGAATTATCTGTAATTACTGACGAGCAGGTCGAAATCTTGCTGGCAGATTTGCTGGAACATTACGGATATGATTTTACAGGTTATTCCAAAGCATCTATTAAAAGGAGAATATTCAGGTTATATTCTCTGGATAAGCAGGTAAGTTTTGCGGAGTTCCGGTATACTATAAATAATGATACCACTTATTTTAAACGATTTGTAGAGCAGATTACGGTCAATGTGACCGAAATGTTCAGGGACCCGGGTTTTTTCAGGGCATTAAGAGATGTTGTGCTTCCTAAGCTTGGAACTTATCCCTTTATAAGAATCTGGCTGGCTGGTTGTTCAACTGGAGAAGAAGCCTATTCTATTTCGATTATCCTGAAGGAATTGAACCTCTTGCATAAATCTTTAATTTATGCAACTGATTTGAACCCTGTTGTTTTGGAAAAGGCTGCGCAGGGGATGTTTGCGATGAGCCAGATGAAACAATATTCGGAAAATTATATCTTATCTGGCGGTGCAAAAGATTTTTCCAGTTACTACACTGCAAACTATTCTCTGGCAAAGTTCAGTGATGATTTAAAAAGCAGGCTGATTTTTTCTACACATAATTTGGTTTCTGATCACTCTTTTAATGAATTTCAGCTAATTTTGTGTCGTAATGTCCTGATTTACTTTGACCGGGATTTACAGCATAAGGTTTTAAATCTTTTTGATGAAAGCCTGGAAGGTCTTGGTTATCTTGCTTTAGGAAGTAAAGAAACACTGGATTTTTCCCCGCTCTCTAAAAATTATAAGCGGGTTCCCGCAGAAAAAATCTGGAGAAAAGTAAGTTAATGAAAGCTTGTGAAGCATTAATTATAGGAGGCTCTGCCGGAAGCCTGGATGTACTGCTGAAAGTACTGCCAGGACTTAGCAACGCGCTTAGTTTTCCTATTATTATCATAGTTCACAGAAAAAATGGGGCAGACTCGCTACTGCCAGAATTACTTTCAGGGCGAACCAGTCTGATTGTGAAAGAAATCGATGAAAAAGAACCTATTGTGGCGGGTACAATTTATGTCGCACCTTCAGATTACCATACGCTGATAGAAAAAGACAAGAGTTTTTCACTCGATTATTCAGAAAAAATAAATTATTCCCGTCCGGCAATAGATGTAACATTTCAAACAGCCGCGGAAGTTTACAAAACTAAATTAGTGTGTTTATTGCTCTCTGGATCTAATTCAGACGGGGTAAATGGATTAATCAGCGTAAAAGCATGGGGTGGAATTACCGCGATTCAGGACCCGGCTACAGCGCAGGTTTCTTACATGCCGCAGCAAGCAGCGATCCATGCTAAAATAGATTACATTTTACGCATTGAAGATATGACAGAATTCATAAATTTGTTGTCCTAATCTATACTCTTAAATGGCCGAGCAAAAAAAAGTATTCATTTTTGACGATAATACCGACATACTTGAATTATGTACCTTTATTCTGGAAGACGCTGGTTATGAAATCAAAACCTCATCTACCTCGAATAATATCATAGAACAGGTTATGGCCTATATTCCGGATATTATCTTTATGGATAACTGGTTACCTGACGTGGGTGGTATTGATGCCACCAGAGCGTTAAAAAGTGATGAAAAACTAAAGAATATACCCGTTATCTATTTTTCTGCCAACAATGATGTAATGTCTCTGGCAGATGAAGCAGGTGCGGATGGTTATTTGTCTAAACCTTTCGATATTCAGGAACTGGAAAATATCATTTTGAAACACCTTCCTTCCTAAACTTCTTTAAAAGAAAATGCCGTCATACTCATTTTGAATATGACGGCATTTTTATGCAGGGTTATTTATTTTACACCCAATACATCAACTCCCTGCTCGAATACGACATCAACCGGGATTCCTTTTTTACTTAACCTGTCTAAATCTGCCTGCAGTTCGGGACTGATTACCGCATAGGTTTTCTGTACTTTCTCTACCGCAGCCTTATCTCCATTACCTTGCAGGGTAAGGATGACGTTGCTCAGGTCATTCATTGCAGTCTGGAATTTGGTGAAATCTACTTTATAGGTTCCGTTTGCTGTTCTTACAAATGCACCTTTCTCTTTGAAAAAGTTGAAACACTGCATGTTTGCTTTACCGTGTGCACTTGACGCGCCAAATCTTACTGAACGAAGCAGACCAGCCATAAATGTGGTATAATAAGTTTTAATATCACCTGTTAACTCACCTTTCTTCAGCAGGCCTGTAACCATGTAAAGACCTAATATATCTGCTTTTCCTTCTTCCAGCCATCCAGATTGCTCTTTAAGGGCTTCTTTTACGAAACCTTTACCGGTAACTGTGTTCTTGATACCCAGGCCATGTGCTACTTCATGAAACATTACATTGGCAAAGAATGAATCAAAATTGATGTATTGCTGCTGATCTTTATCAATCAGTTCAGCTGCAATCGGGACCAGGATCTTATCGAATTTAGCCTTCATTGCATTTTTCAATTGCGATCTGCGTGTACCTTTTTTCTGCTGAATTACCTCATCATTCGGTAAATTAACCGCGATCGTTTTAGAGCCTGAATTACAGTCACCAGCATAATAAACGACATCATAAGCGTTTAATTCTGAATCTGTACCTGGTTTTTCTTTTTTATATTTTTCAGCTACAGGCAGCCCTTTTTGTAATTCCGGCAGCATACTTACATATTTTGCCAGGCGTTTGCTCCACACTTTATCCTTTACTAAAACATAAGCTTCGTAAGAGGTACGCGCATTGAACATTTTGTCTTCGTAATTCTCAATAGGGCCGATAATGATATCCAGGATATTGGTTTTCATATCTAACCAGGCATAATCACTTGCATTAAAATTATCATTCATCAGGGCATCTGCTCTAAGGTTCAGGTATTTTTTGAAACCTGCATCCTCAGTCATTAATGCCGCTTGTTTTAATAAGCTCGAAGCTCTTTGAAGCTCTGATGCATAGAGAACATGGTAAGGAACGCTGATCAGTTTTCCACTTGAATCCTTTTGAATCACCGAATATGCGTTGAATTTATCTTTTAAGGCAGATTTTTCCAGATCCGCTTTAGTCATGCCGGCAGGATAAAAGGAAGCACCTTCTGGTTTAGCTCCAATGCCTGCAATAAATGGTTTATCACCATTCAGTCTGTCCCATGGGCCATAATTTATTTTGATAAACTCTTTGGTTTTTTCATCTTTCAGCGTTGCAAGCAGGCTGTCCCGCTGCGGATAAGCTTGTTTCCAGAACAATTCATCCATAATCTGGGCTGCCTGAATCAGCAGAGGAAGTATTTTTCGCTCATTCGCACTCAGTACATTCAGATTAGTCGTTAATTTAACCGTTTCATAAATATCCAGTCTGTTGTGTACATATTCCTGTAAACTGTCTTTGACTGCATTTGGTTTATCTGTTGTTGTCGTTGTAGCGGTCTTGGTTCCCGATGTGTTAGTACAGGATCCTATGCCTGCAATGATCGAGCATCCTGCTAAAAATAAGGCTGCTTTGGTAGTTTTGTTCATGGTAATTTTTTATAACGCAACTAAATTAGGAAAAATAATAAGCCGGGCATAAACATTAGTGTATTCTAACGCATTTATGTAAATATTAGTAATTTCACCGTTTATAATTACCTATGATGAGACAAATCTTTTTAAGTAAAAACATTTTACTGTTAAGTATCCCCCTGTTTTTCCTTGCGGCCTGTTCAACGAACAAGTACGCAGCAACAAATAAGATCTATAAGACCCAGGCTAAAGGGTTTGGCGATATGCTGACAGCCATGCCTCCGGTAAATCAGAATATTGAGACGCTTCCGGCTGATCAGCAGTCATTTGTAGGATCTGTGAATTTTGGTATCCGTAAGCCTAATTTTATTATTATACACCATACAGCGATGACCTCTACAGAGGGAACAATCAGGGCTTTTATCAAGAAGGAAACACAAACCAGTGCACATTACATTGTTGGAAGAGACGGCAAAGTAGTACAAATGGTGAATGATTACCTCCGTGCAAACCATGCTGGTGTTGCTAAATGGGGAAATGAATCTGATCTGAACTCTTGTTCTTTAGGGATCGAACTGGATAACAATGGAAATGAACCCTATTCTGAGGCACAAATGAACAGCCTGATTGCGCTGTTAACCTCGCTGAAGAAAAAATATAATATACCAGCTTCAAATATTATCGGACATTCGGATATTGCACCTAAGCGTAAAATTGATCCTAATAAATTCCCATGGAAACAGCTTGCTGACCGGGGTTTTGGTTTATGGTACGATGATGTGCTTCAAATTCCTCCTGTCGAATTTGATCCGGCCATCGCCCTGCGTATTATTGGTTATGATGTAAGTAACCTGCCAGCGGCAATTGTGGCTTTTAAACGTCATTTTGTACAGGCAGACATCACGCCGGTATTATCTGATAGCGATAAAATGATCTTATATAATCTTTATCAGAAGTACTAACGGTCTTTTTGGACATAAAAAACCCCTGAAACTGGTAAAGGTCAGGGGTTTTTTAATGAAATTATTTCTTTGCTTTCGCCCAGGCATCTTTCAAACCAACAGTTTGATTGAAGACCAGGCGATCTGCTGTTGAATCTTTATCCAGGCAATAGTATCCTTTACGGATAAACTGATATCTTGATTCCAGATCAGCACCTGCCAGATAAGGTTCTATATAAGCTTCTTTGATAACTTTCACGCTGTCAGGATGCAGGTAGTCTTTGAAATCACCTTCTTCGCTATCAGGAGACTCTACCGAAAATAAACGGTCATAAACTCTGATCTCAGCAGTTTTAGCATGTTTCGTACTTACCCAGTGAATTGTTCCTTTCACATGGATTTCGCTGGTATCTTCACCACTTTTGGATTCAGGGATGTAAGTACAGTGAATTTCAGTAACGTTTCCATCTGCATCTTTTTTGAAATCTTCACATTTCACAATGTAAGCGTTTTTCAACCTTACCATTGCTCCGGGAGCTAATCTGAACCATTTTTTAGCAGGTTCTTCCATGAAATCTTCCCGTTCGATCCAAAGTTCATTACTGAAAGGAATCTCTCTTAAGCCACCTTTATCTTCAGCTTCAGGGTTATTCTCTCCAATAAGAATCTCTTCTTTACCTTCAGGATAGTTTGTAATCACTAATTTAATAGGATCAAGAACTGCCATTACACGGTTTGCTGTTTTATTTAAGTGCTCACGCACACAGAATTCCAATAAGCTCAGTTCAATCAGGTTTTCTCTTTTCGCAATTCCGATTCTTTCACAGAATTCACGGATACTTTCTGGTGTATAACCTCTTCTTCTAAGCCCGCTGATTGTAGGCATGCGCGGATCATCCCATCCGGTCACTACTCCATCATTCACTAATTGTAACAGCTTACGTTTACTCATTACTGTATAAGTAAGGTTTAAACGTGCAAACTCGTACTGGTGTGAAGGGAAGATGCCCAGTTGTGCAATAAACCAATCATATAACTCACGGTGAGAAACATATTCAAGTGTACAGATAGAGTGTGTAATTTGCTCAATACTGTCACTCTGGCCATGTGCAAAGTCGTACATCGGGTAAATACACCATTTGTTGCCTGTACGGTGATGTGCTGCATGTTTGATACGGTAAATAATCGGATCACGCATCAGCATGTTAGGGCTTGACATATCAATTTTAGCACGCAGAATACAAGCTCCGTCTTCCAGTTCACCAGCTTTCATGCTGCTGAATAAAGCCAGGTTTTCTTCCACACTGCGGCTGCGGTATGGACTGTCAGTACCTGGTTCTGTTGGCGTACCTTTCAGGGCCGCAATTTCTTCAGCAGTACCATGATCTACATAAGCAAGACCATTTTCTATTAACTTAACGGCAAAATCATATAGGGTATCAAAATAATCTGAAGTATATAATTCATGTTTCCATTCAAAACCTAACCACCTGATGTCTGCCTGCTGGCTGTCTACATATTCGGTTTTTTCGGTCACAGGATTTGTATCATCAAACCTCAGGTTGGTATAACCACCGTATTTTTGGGTTAATCCGAAATTCAGGCAGATAGCCTTAGCATGACCGATATGTAAATATCCATTAGGTTCAGGTGGAAAACGTGTTACTAAAGTTTTGTACTTTCCACTATTTAAATCGTTTTCAATGATCTCTTCAATAAAGTTCAATGATCTTTCCTCACTCATAAAAACTGTAAATTTATATTCAAAGTTAATATAAAAGAGCTAATTTACTTACATTTACGATGGATTATCGGTATAATTTATGAGCAAAACATTAAATAGGCCAATTCGGATTTTAGTGGCCAAAGTTGGCCTTGACGGTCATGACCGCGGAGCGAAAGTGATCGCAACATCTTTGCGTGATGCTGGTATGGAAGTGATTTATACCGGGTTACGGCAAACACCTGAAATGGTGGTCAACACTGCATTGCAGGAAGATGTGGATGCGATCGGTGTTTCTATCCTATCTGGCGCACATATGACAGTTTTTCCTAAAATTGTGGAGTTCATGAAACAAAAGAAGCTAACCAATGTATTATTAACTGGTGGCGGGATCATCCCCGAATCAGATATGGAAAAACTCAAAGAGATTGGAGTAGGAGAATTATTTGCACCGGGAACAACAATGGTGACCATCGTCGATTATATCCGTGACTGGGCTAACGAAAACAGAAATTTTTAAAATATGAGCTATCAGAATATACTATCAGAGGTTAAAGCAAATATACTTTACGTTACGATTAACCGTGAATCCAAATTGAATGCCCTGAATAAGGAAACACTGGCCGAACTGGCAGATGTAATTGCTTTTGCATCCAGAACAGAAGAGGTGAGAGGCGTACTTTTAACTGGCGCTGGTGAGAAAGCATTTGTTGCCGGAGCTGATATTTCAGAATTCTCAGCCTATACTACAGAGCAGGGGGAGGATTTAGCCAGAAGTGGACAAGTCAATGTTTTTGATGCGATAGAAAATAGTAAAAAGCCTTTTGTAGCTGCAATTAATGGCTTCGCTTTAGGCGGGGGATTAGAGTTGGCAATGGCCTGTCATATTCGTATAGCTGCAGATACGGCCAAAATGGGGCTGCCTGAAGTTACTTTAGGCTTGATTCCTGGTTATGGCGGAACACAAAGATTAACCAGGCTTGTAGGAAAAGGAAGAGCTACTGAAATGATTACTACAGCTGATATGATTACTGCGGAAAGGGCAGAGAAAATAGGGTTGGTGAATCACGTAGTACCTCTTGCAGAGCTGACCGGCAAAGCTGAAGAAATCCTCAATAAAATTAAACAACGTGCACCTCTTGCTATTGCAGCGGCAATAAATGCTGTGAATGCAGCTGTAAATGAGGGATTAAACGGTTTTGAGGTCGAAATTGAGGAGTTCGGTAAATGCTTTGGTACACAAGACTTTAAAGAAGGTACAGGAGCCTTTCTGGAAAAAAGGCGCGCAGATTTCAAAGGGCGTTAACTCACTCGTTATAAATGGTTTAAATTTTGCGGAAAGGCACGCTGGAGCGTTTCCGTGGATAAGTATGCAATTAAGGGGAATATGAATATATAAGTGTAGAAAATATTTCCCATATAAAATATTTCTTTATATTTATCATCGAATAAGTTTAGAATTTGTTGCCAGATATGAAAAGGATACTAATAGTAGATGATGAAATTAATATAGGTTTATTACTGTCAAAATTCTTAACCAGAAATGGGTTTAGTGTGAATACTGCGACCAGTGGCGTTTCTGCACAAGACTATCTGAGTAAGGATCAGTATGATCTTGTTTTATGTGACTACAGGCTGGAGGATACTGATGGAAAGGAAATGCTCATTAAAATTAAAGAGAATTATCCACAGACCGGCGTGATTATTATTACTGGCTATTCGGATATCAAACTTGCTGTTGAACTGATTAAATTAGGGGCTTACGATTATATTACGAAGCCTTTATATCCGGATGAAATCTTAAATACTATAAATAAAGCTATTGATACACAGATAGCATTAAATGATACTACGGCCGAGGGTATAAGATCTGAAGTACAAAAAGCCAAAACGTCAAAGCCTGTTTATAACCAGGTAGAAAATTTTGTGGCCGGACAGAGCCAGGCTTCAAAGGAGTTGTTAAAGCAGATTCAATTGGTAGCCCCAACATCATATAGTGTAATTTTAACTGGTGAAAGTGGTACTGGAAAAGAGTCTGTAGCAAAAGCTATTCACTTAAACAGTCCAAGAAGAGACAACCCTTTTGTGGCTATGGATTGTGGTTCTTTAACAAAAGAACTGGCAGGAAGTGAGTTTTTTGGACATGAAAAAGGTTCTTTTACTGGTGCATTGAACACGAAAATAGGCCATTTTGAAATGGCAAATGGCGGAACGCTTTTTCTGGATGAAGTAGGAAATTTATCTTATGATTTACAGGCTGCTTTACTGAGAACTGTTCAGGAAAGAAAAATTAAGCGTATCGGTAGCACAAAAGAGATTGATCTTGATGTCCGTATTATTGTGGCAACGAATGAAAATCTGGCTACAGCGATCCAGCGAGGTCGTTTCAGAGAAGATTTATACCACCGTTTTAATGAATTCGCAATTAACCTTCCGCCATTGAGCATGAGGGGAAAAGATATTATGATTTTTGCGAAGACTTTTCTTGACTTCGCCAATGAGGAGCTGGGCAGAAATGTGCTGGGCTTTTCTAAGGATGTGGAAGAGTGTTTTCTGAGCTATAACTGGCCTGGAAATGTGAGGGAACTCAAAAATGTAGTTCGCAGAGCAACATTACTAACAGAATCTGATGAAATTCAGCTTAAAGCACTTCCGCTGGAAATTTCTACAGATGCCAAGGTAACTGCTATTGAAAATACAATTCACAGAAACCATGAGAAGTCCAGGGACTTGAAAAATGCAGCTTCAGAGGCTGAATACGAAGCGATATTGAAAGTACTTCGTGAGGTGAACTTTAACAAGACAAAGGCTGCAAAGATCTTAAATATAGACAGGAAGACTCTTTACAATAAAATGAAGGCGATTAACCTGGATACCTAACCCCACTCTAATCTTCGTATTAACTTAATAAAGGACGGTGTTGTACATTGTTTCCTCAGGCTCATGTTTTATACCAGGTTTGAAAGATTTCTATGCTGTTAAATTCTCAGAAAATATTAAAACAATTCCCGGTGCTAAAGAGTTATAAGAAACAATACCACCTAATTATCAATTACATCGCTACAAAATCAATTATTAAACATAAAAAATTAAAGTCATGAACGATAACTCAAAAGTATTAATTGGATTATTAACAGGTTTGGCTGCAGGTGCAGCGTTAGGTTTGCTGTTTGCGCCTGAAAAAGGTAGTGAAACTCGTGACCGTTTAAATCAGTCATTAAAAGAGCTGGGTGATGCATTAAAAGAGAGAGCAGCAGATGAAATTGATCATTTAACTGGTCTGAAAGATAAAGTAGTAAGTTCTGTAAAGAATAAGCTGCATGAAGCTGAAGAAGAATTTGTAGATGATGCGGAACACGCTTAAACAATATTCTTAATAATGAGTTATTATCAGTAGTTCTGCGAATTTATGATCAGAACAAGCTAAAGTTTAATTACCAATGGAGGAGAAGAAAGAAAAGAATATTGAGGAGCTGTTTTCGGAGGCTAAAACCTACATAGATACCCGGATAGAATACGCACGGCTAGTACTAATTAAAAGGTCTGCTAAAGTATTTGCTGACTTGATTACTAATGCTATTGTGGGTATTTGCTTTGTGCTGGCCTTTATTTTAGGAACAGTTACGCTTGCACTCTTCTTATCTACACTTTTTGCCAGTTATACGGCTGGTTTTGGTTGTGTTGCAGTGCTTTATTTGCTTTTAGCGATTATAGTGTATGTAACTAAAGAGAAATTCATTGAGAAGGCTATTGTCAACTTCACGATCAGAAAATATTTTAAAAAACTACAGGAGGACGAGGAAGATGAGCAAAAAGTATGAAATTAATAACCTGCAAGATCTGAACGTCAGACTGATTAGTCTTAAAGTTGATTATAAGATGCAGGAGGAGGTCATTAAGGATGATGTGAAGATTTATCTGAAACAGTTTACTTTTGGTAGCCTGATTAAGAAATATGCAACGCCATCTGCATTTTTAAAGGTTGATGATAAGCTGAATATCAGTAGCAAACTGATGTCTATGGCATTGCCTATCCTGATGAATAGTACACTGTTTAAGGGCTCAGGTTTTATTACGAAGGCATTGGTAGGGTTAGCGACAAGTAAGGTCGGTAAAACGCTGGATGCGGAACATATTTCTGCGATATTTAATACGGTAAAGGGTTTGTTCACGGGAAAAAAGAAAAAGGAAAAAGCACAGGGGTTCGTGGATTATGGGATTCCACCCGATAGTGAGTCCTTTTAAATAAAGTTATCGTACGGCTAAAAAAAACAAGGCTGTATGGTTTGCGAACTACGCCCATCTGAAGAGATGGCCAATGTTCGTAAACCATACAGCCTTGTTTTTTTTAGAGGCCTGATTTTTATGTAATGCGGTTTTGGGGGAAGGAGTACAGGTTGGGAGGTGAAGCAGAATGGCGAAGCACTGAGGAGAAATAAGCGATCAAGTCATAAACTTGTGGAGCAGGCTCTTTTTTAAGCATAAATTTTGACACGCTAACAGAAAGTCTTTGCTGTCGCGGATGCTCTTATGCCGCTGGAAGTTGCGCTGAAAGCTTTCAATTTGCGTGGGAATGACTCGGCCGAAACAAGGCCGGGCTGTTCGTAAATAAATTCAAAATAGCTAAATAATAAATCTATATCGCCCGGGTACTGCCCGAGTACTGCCTGAGTACTCGTTAGGGTAAGAGCAGTGCTAAAGTAACGCGAGAGCATGGCAAGTCTAAGTCAAAACAACTAGTTGAAATAACTTAGACTTGCCATAGTTACAGCCCGTTTACAACCTGGTGTCATCCCGACCTCTATTCAGGCACAACTCAATCATAACCGGATGAAGATTAATGAAATTATAATTTCCCCTTTGACTAACCCATGGACAACTGCGGACAATTGCAGACAGCTGCGGACAATTACGGCCATTTTTTACGCATCAGGATAATCTTTAACGCGAATAGCTTACATTGGTGGAAAGGCATTTATTTATTATGGGAAGTTTAACGGGTAAATTTTCAGAGGGAATCCTTAACGATTTCATTTTTAAAGCAACAGTTTGGCGTACCGGTTGTTTCAAAAGTTCTGTACCGGGCAAAAGGAAACAAGCAATGGAAACCCAAAGGCATCAGAGAACTTTCGTCAAAGTAGCCAGCCTGGAAAAAACAAGATCTTTCCTCCCCTTAAGAATTCCGCTGAAGCGTTGGCCGATCTCTTATCAAAGTAATCAGGAGCGTTTAATAATGATAAATTGAACTATAAAATCAGGAAGTAATCAGCTTAGTAAAGAATCGTAACCAGCTGGTTTTGCTTTCCCTGTTCTGCCGGATGCTGACCGGGGAATATTAAAGAAATTTGCGATACATTATATTCCAGGGAATATATGAGCCTAAAGAATTTGCAGCATTAGTTGAGTTGATTAATAGCCGTCTTAAAAAGGTACAAATTCAATAAGTTTTAATGGTGAAGCAGGGTTTCTTTCAGGATCTTTAGGGCTTGTAATTGATAGCTGAAGGTTTTGGAGAGGTCGTTTAAGTCCCATGCAGTATTTTGCAGCATGATGATGCTGGTTTTTGTTTGTGGGAAATAATAATCCATAGAGACAAAACCGGGAATATAGCCTGTCTGACCTGTTTGCAGCAGATTGTCGGTATTGGTAATGGTAGGGCCGTAACCGTAATCTGTTTTCCCCAGGAATACATGTTGTCTGGTCGCATAAGGAGTGATCATGAGTTTATAGGTTGCTGCATCAAGAAGCTTTCCTGAGTGTAGAGCGCTGTTCCAAAGGACTAAATCCCTGGCAGTAGAAATAAAGGTCGCAGCGGGCGTAAACTCTTCGAGAGCTGATTTTTCAAGGTGTAGTTTCCCGTCTTCTTTTTCGACATAACCGTTGACAAGTCTTTGGTGTTTTTTTAGGTTGGGATCAAAGGTGTTTTTCATCCCGCAAAGAATAAATAATTCATTTGATAATTCCGGAAAGGTCTTTCCGGAGGTTTTTGCTGCAATCTTTCCCAGTAGCTGATAGCCAATAGTGGAATAGTTAAATTTTGAGCCTGCGGGATAGGCCAGTGGCTCGTCCAGCGCAGTGATTCCATGGGTATGCGTAAGTAATTGGTGGATAGTTACGGTGTCTGCCCATGACATCGTTAATTCGGGCAGGTATTTCTTTATGGGGTCCTGAAGGTTTAGCCTGTGTTTATCCAGTTCTCTTAAGACCAGTACGGCAGTGATTTGTTTGCTGACAGAGCCGATCACAAATTGATCGGTTTCATTGAAAGGAGTTTTCTTTCCCGGTACAGGAGATCCGTTCTGCCGTTCGTATGCTAATTTGCCATCTATAGCAATGATAATTGTGCCATTGAATGGTTTGTCGCTTTTAATCTTTAGTAAGGAATCAATGCGTGGAAAGGCCTTTTTCAGAAATTGTGCTTGTCCGAAGACGGAAACAGTTTGAAGGGTTAACGCCAGCAGGAAGGAGTAACTCAGTTTTGGAAAAAACATGGAAGAAGATTAGAAATGAAATCGATTTAAGATAAAGGTAATATTATCTAACTTAGAAGAATGAAGAAAGTTATGATGCATTGTGCTTTATTTCTGGTGTTCAGCCTGAGTGCTGCTGCACAATCTGTTAAAATCAATGCGGATTCACTTTTACTTCAAATGACGAGCGCAGTTGAGCAGGGACATTATCCGAAGATTCATAGTATTTCAGTCTTTAAAGGGGATAGGCCAGTTTATGAGCATTTTTTTAATGGTTTTAACCGGGATTCTTTGCATGATTCCCGGTCATCTTTTAAGTCGTTTACAAGTTTACTGGTCGGTATAGCGATTGATCGTGGACTGATTAAAGGTGTTAATCAAAAGGTTTATGAGTTTTTTCCGCAGTATCCGGCCTTTGGAAGGGATAGGCTCAAAAAGGAAATGACCATTAAGAACCTGCTTGAAATGAAGTCGGGGTTTGATTGTGAGGAATTTAATGATACTAAGGATTGTGAAGAAGAGATGAGTTTGAGTAAGGATTGGGTGAAGTTTTCTCTGGATTTACCGATGAAATATAAGCCTGGTGAAGTTTGGTCTTACACATCAGTAGATCCTATGGTTCTGAGTGGTGTGATCAGCAAAGCTTCAGGGATGACGATTATGGAGTTTGCAGGGAAATACTTATTTAACCCGCTGGGTATTGTGGATTATAAATGGACAGTTGATCCCGCTGGAAATGGTATGGCTGCCGGGTCGTTTTATATTCATCCTTCGGATATGGTTAAGTTGGGGCAATTGGTGAAGAATAACGGGGTTTGGAAGGGGAAAAAGGTAATTTCTAAACGCTGGATCAGCCAGTCTACGCTTTGTGATATTCCTATTCCTGATTTTTCCAATGCGAAATCCAGCAGAAGTCAGCTGCTTATCCCTCAGCCCACTTTTTATGGGTTTTACTGGTATCGTGAAGTGCTGAAAACAAACAATATACAGCAGGATTTACTTTTTGCTTCAGGAAATGGGGGGCAGTTCATTTTTATACTCAAAGATTTAGACTTAACGGTGGTGTTTACACAGGGGAATTATAAATCTTTTAAGGGTAAGCAGGCTTTTGAGATCCTGGCTAAATATATTGTGCCGGGCTTCTCTGGTAAATAATAAAAACACAAAAGCCTTCCAGTTTGCACTGAGAGGCTTTTGTGGAAAGCAGGAACAGATCCTGAACGTTTCCTTATAAGTTGGTCTTGATTTTTAATTCTTTCAACTGTTTCTCATCGATTGTTGATGGGCTGTCAATCATCACGTCTCTTCCTGAATTGTTTTTAGGGAAGGCGATCACGTCACGGATACTGTCTAAGCCCGCGAAAATTGAACAAAGTCTGTCGAAACCAAAAGCAATACCACCGTGCGGAGGAGCACCGAATTCAAAAGCGTCCATCAGGAAACCGAATTGTTTCTGTGCTTCTTCTGCAGTAAAGCCTAAATGTTTGAACATTAAAGCTTGTAAAGTACGGTCATGGATACGAATAGATCCACCACCGATTTCAGTACCGTTAACGACCATGTCATAAGCATTCGCTCTTACTTCGCCCGGATGAGTATCCAGCATCGCGATGTCTTCTGGTTTAGGAGAAGTAAAAGGGTGGTGCATTGCATGGTAACGTTCAGATTCTTCATCCCATTCTAAAAGCGGGAAATCAAGTACCCATAATGCACTGAATACGTTTTTATCACGTAAACCTAGTCTGGAACCGATCTCAAGACGTAACTCACTTAATTGTTTACGTACTTTATCTTGAGTTCCGGCCATTACTAGCATTAAGTCGCCAGGTTTCGTCTGAAGCGCCTCAGCCCATCCTTTCAAGTCTTCTTCGCTATAGAATTTATCAACCGAAGATTTGATTGAACCATCTTCACCATGTCTTGCATAAATCAGGCCTGTAGCACCGATCTGAGGACGTTTAATGAAGTCAGTCAGCTCATCCATCTGCTTACGCGTATAATGCGCACAGCCTGTTGCATTAATTCCGATCACTAATTCTGCATTGTCGAATACAGGGAAGTTTTTCCCTTTAACCACTTCGTTTAATTCAACAAAGCGCATTTCGAAACGTGTATCAGGTTTATCAGAACCATACCAGCGCATGGCATCCGAGTATTGCATTCTTGGAACCTCTGGTAATTCAAAGTTTTTAACCTCTTTAAATAAGGTACGGATCAGTCCTTCGAAAGTATTCAGAATATCTTCCTGCTCAATAAAGGACATTTCACAGTCGATCTGA
Organism: Pedobacter sp. WC2423; assembly: GCF_040822065.1. Classification (NCBI taxonomy): domain Bacteria; kingdom Pseudomonadati; phylum Bacteroidota; class Sphingobacteriia; order Sphingobacteriales; family Sphingobacteriaceae; genus Pedobacter; species Pedobacter sp. WC2423. The sequence goes on along the minus strand of NZ_CP162005.1, from coordinate 3,973,706 downwards.
GTAAATTCAGGTTGTCTGTCTGCACGTAAATCTTCATCTCTGAAACATTTTACGATCTGGAAATATCTGTCAAAGCCAGAAACCATCAGCAATTGCTTAAAGGTTTGAGGGGATTGTGGCAAAGCATAAAATTCACCAGCATTCATCCGGCTGGGTACTACAAAGTCCCTTGCACCTTCAGGTGTTGATTTAATCAATACAGGAGTTTCTACCTCGATAAAATCTAAAGCATCCAGATATTTTCTTACAGACTGAGCCATTCTATGACGCAGCACCATATTATTTCTTACCGGATTTCTTCTCAGGTCCAGGTAACGATATTTCATACGCAAATCATCGCCGCCGTCTGTTTCATCATCAATTAAGAATGGTGGAATCTTCGAAGCATTCAATATTTCAAGAGCAGTGATTTTTATTTCCACTTCTCCCGTTGGTATTTTAAGGTTTTTATTGGAACGCTCAACAACAAGTCCACTGGCCTTGATCACAAATTCGCGACCTAAACTGCGGGCTGTTTCACAGAGCTGAGTGTTATCATCCATATTAAAAACCAATTGGGTGATGCCGTAACGATCACGGATATCAATAAAAGTCATTCCTCCCAAGTCTCTGGATTTCTGTACCCAACCGCACAGAATTACGCTTTCGCCTAGATTCTCAATCGTCAGCGCTCCGCAAGTTGTTGTTCTTAACATTTTTTCATCGGATTAAGCCGCAAAAATATTCATTTTGAGCCATATATTACAAAAGGTTATTGATTTAACGAAGTATATTCAAAAGTTTTTTAATGAAGATGCAACGTTTGTGAAATCATGATGTCATTTATAACGAATACGAGGAACATTGGAAGCAGTATACATAGACAAAAATATAGACCTGGTTAACGCTTGCCGGAAAGGTAGCCGGGCCGCACAATTTGAATTATACAAATTGTATGAGAGAGCTATGTACAGTGCTGCGCTGCGGATAGTAAATCATGAAGCTGAAGCTGAAGATGTTGTACAGGAAGCATTTTTAGATGCTTTTCTACGGATTGGCGATTTCAGAGGGGATACGACTTTTGGCCTCTGGTTAAAACAGATCATCGTCAATAAGTCTATTAACTGTCTGCGCAAAAGACGAGTGGAGTTCACAAACCTCGATGGCGTGGAGATTGCAGCAGAGGAATCGGCAGATCAGGAAGAGCTGCAATGGAAAGTAGAAGAGGTGAAAGCGGCAGTAAAAGGACTGGCAGATGGATATAGAGTGGTACTAACGCTGTATTTATTTGAGGGGTATGATCATGAGGAGATTTCCCATATCCTGAAGATATCTGAGGTTACTTCCCGGTCACAATTCATGAGAGCAAAAACCAAATTGAGAAATATATTAGAAAAGAGAGGAGCAAGAGATGAGTACTAAATTAGAAGATTTTATCAGAGACAATAAGAGGGAGTTCGATACCGACAGACCTTCTGGTGGACTCTGGGGTAAAATTGAAGCGGAACTGGATAAACAAGAAAAACAGAAAAAAAAACTTAAAAGGTCTTTTAACCTTCAGCTGTGGTCTGGAATTGCTGCATCACTGCTCGTGGTGCTGGGTATCACCTTTCTGTATGTAATTCCCGGGAAAAGAGGAAAGATCAGTGTGGAAGATGTAAATCCGGTATATGCACAGAAGCAAGTGAAGTTTGTCAGTATAATTGAGCAGAAACAGGATAGTTTACAGGCTTTTGCAAAAACAAACCCTGAACTCTACCGCAAGTTTAAAGCGGATTTTGAAGTCCTTAATAAAACTTATGAGGGATTAAACAAAGAGATGGCAGGAAGCCCAAATCAGCAAATGGTAGTTAAGGCAATGGTCAGAAACCTTGAAATTCAGATCCAGCTGTTAAATCAGCAATTGTCAATTATTAATGAAGTCAGTCAATATAAAAAGGAGAATAGTATATGAAAAATCTGATCCTTGCAGGTACTCTGCTATGTTCATTGAGTATAGCCAGTGCACAGACCGAAACAGACAATAAAGTTAGCAGTGAACCTGTTTATGCGGCAAACTCGGGCAGTTCGTCTTCTTCCAGCCGCTCGTCGCATATGAGCCGCGGAGTTCAGCAAAATACAGATATGCAAAGCGGGGATGATGACGCTATGCGTTCAAAGAACTTCAGTAAGAGTTTTTCTTTAAGTGCATCAGATAAAATAAATCTTCACAATCAATATGGAGGAATGGTCATTAAAATCTGGGACAAAAAGGAGGTCAAAATAGATGTATCGATCAAAGCATTTAGTAATGACGACAGGGAAGCTCAAAAATTAATTGATCAGGTTAATATTTCGGCAGATAAGGACGGTGATATGATAACCTGTAAAACCAGTATAGGTAATGGAAGCAGATTTTCGGGACGTAACCGCCGCAGAGAAGTAAAGGTGAATTATGTTGTTTATATGCCAGCTGCAAATTCACTGACTTTAACACAGGAATTTGGTAATGTCACTATGGAAGATTTTGCCGGCCCGCTTTATGCAAAGGTGCAGTATGGTGATTTTATCGCCGGAAAACTATCCAATGTCAATAATTATGTTTCTGTTCAATATGGTAAAACGGTAATTTCAGATATCAATAAAGCTGTTGTTAAACAGCAATATGGATCAGGCCTGACAATTGGAGCAGCCGGAACACTGGATCTGAATGCACAATATGTAACTGTTAATATCAATACCATCAGAGGGGATGCGGTTATCAGGCAGCAATACGGTTCGGGAATCAGCATTACCAATGTCAATAATCTTGATCTTGATATTCAATATGCAAATGTGAGGGTTGAGAATATCAAGGGAAATGCGGTCATCAAACAGCAGTATAATAATATTAAAATAGGAACTGTTGGTAAGCTTGAACTAAAGTCACAGTATGCTAATGTAGAAATTGGTGCTTTAAGAGGCGATGGTTTGTTTAAGATGAGCTATAATAATTTTGATATTGCTGAAGTAGGTGCAGGATGCAGGAGCTTAACGATTGATGCGGATTATGTAGATTCAAAATTAAGATTCTCTGATAGCTTTAACGGTGATTTTAATGTACAAACAAGTTATAGCGGATTTAAATCCGGAGATCGGGTAGCTGTACGTCAGTCAGGGTCACAGGATGATGATAATTCGAAAAATTATACGGGTAAAATTGGAAGCGGGGGCAGATCATCAGTCCGGATAAAATCGGATTATGGATCAGTTACTTTCAGATAAAAAAATAAACTAATTGTTGTGAAGCTTGTTGATTAATTCAACAAGCTTTTTTTAGCTTTACAGCAAAACGTTTAATATATGGAATTCTTTAGTACGCCCGAAGCCTGGATCTCGCTGTTAACCCTGACTATTTTAGAAATTGTACTGGGTATTGATAATATTGTGTTCATCTCGATTCTTTCTGGGAAATTGCCCGCACATCAGCAAAAAAAAGGCAGACAACTGGGACTCGGACTGGCTATGATAACCCGTGTATTATTGCTTTTATCATTAAGCTGGGTAATGAGCCTGACCGCCACTTTATTTAACGTAGGGGAATGGATCAGCCTGGATAATAAAGAATGGCTGGAGAAACTGGCTATTTCAGGACGCGATTTGATTCTGATCGTCGGGGGAATGTTCTTAATCTATAAAAGTACGCATGAAATTCACCTGAAATTAGAAGGTGAAGAGGAGGAAGAAGGAAAAGTTAAAGTCCATTCTTTTGCTGGTGTAATTGCACAGATTCTCGTGCTGGACATTGTTTTTTCCCTGGATTCTGTAATTACAGCTATCGGGATGGCTGACCATGTTGAAATTATGATTGCGGCGGTAATTATAGCGGTAATTATTATGATGGTGTCTGCAAATGCAATCAGTGATTTTGTGAATAATCACCCTACAGTGAAAATGCTTGCACTTTCTTTCCTGTTATTAATCGGTGTTTCTTTATTGGCAGAAGGGCTTGATCAGCATATTCCTAAAGGATATATCTATTTCGCAATGGCATTCTCTGTATTGGTGGAAATGCTGAACCTGAGAATGAAGAAGAAATCTACCAAACCTGTGGAGCTTAGAAATACCGCAAAAGAAGAAAAATAAAGTATTTTTGCGATCCGTTAACTAAGCTAAAAATTACAGCGTATATGATTTATTTTCCAGAAGCATCTCTGTCAGAGCTTTCTATACATAGAATTGGCAATAAAGCACAAGATGAGTTCTATGTGCTGTCTGAAGCCTCGATGCAAATTCAGGATGAGCATTTGAAGAATGTGCTGATCCAGTATTTTTTAAGTCCTTATGAAAAAACAAATGAGATCTTTCGTTTCTTTCATCCGAATGATGATTTAAACCTGAATGAAGTTTATCATTTTGTTGAACAGGTATTTGAAGATGGAACACACTTTCATAAAAACAGTGAGCAACTGGCAAAATATCTGTATGATACCTCTAATCATCCTAAAATTAAGGCTGGTGAGCTATATGTGGCTTATTTTGAGAATGTACAGATTGAAGGAGAGCTGCATGATGCGATTGGCATTTTTAAATCAGAAACCAAAGAGACTTATTTAAAAGTTTCTCCTGAACAGGCGGGCTTTGCACTGAGTTATGAAGAAGATGCGATCAATATCAATAAGCTGGATAAGGGCTGCATTATTTTTAATACGGAAAAAGAAGAAGGCTATAAGGTTGCGGTTATCGATCAGACGAATAAAAGTAATGAAGCCGTTTACTGGAAAGATGAGTTTTTGAAGCTTAAGGTCAGAAATGATAATTACAATCAGACTAAGAATGTATTAGGCGTCTATAAAAGCTTTGTAACTGAAAAACTTGATCAGGAGTATGATGTCACCAAGGCGGATAAAATAGACCTGCTGAACCGCTCTATGAAGTATTTTAAAGAGAAAGAAAGCTTTGATATAGATGAGTTTTCTAACGAAGTTATCGGGAATAAGGAAGGAATCGAATCTTTCAAAAACTATAAAAAGAGTTATGAGGAAGAGTTTGAAACGCCTATAGCTGATAGTTTTGATATCTCAGGTGCTGCGGTTAAAAAACAAGCTAAAGCTTTTAAAAGTGTGCTTAAACTGGATAAAAACTTCCATATCTATATCCATGGAAATAAAGAGCTCATCGAAAAGGGTTTCGATGATGATAAATCCATGAATTACTACAAAGTTTATTTTAAAGAAGAAGAATAAGATTTACAAAATATATTCATCATTAATGGGCTTGACTGGCGCAGGAATCTTTTCTGCGCCAATCATCTCCAGCAAGTTAATCTCTATGGTTCTTGTAATCTGGTTCAGAGGTACTGAGGAAGAGTTGTTTTCGAAAGGATCGATCAGGCTCATTCCGTTGATCTGCGTAGATACAAAAACAAAACCAACCAGCCAGCCAATAAAAATGGCCCATACGCCTGCTTCATGACTAATCACCAGGGTCAGCGAAACTACAAATAACCAGATAAAGACTTTCGTGAAATAATTATAAGTAGTCGGGAAAACGGTATTTTTAATCCGTTCGGCTCTCCCCATGTGATCGGAAAAATTAACCAGGAGCTTGTTCAGCTCCATAAAACGAAAGCCATCAATCAGCCCATCTTTACTCAATTGCTGCAGATCTCTGGATTGCAAGGTTAAAATGGCATTGTGTACGTTACTGTGGAGATTGATTTCTTTCAGATCTGCCTCATCCAGGTATTGCTGATAATTTTCATCAACTGCATCTCTGAGTTTGGCTTTAAGGGCATAAAGGAAACCAATATGGCGGCGGACCATTCTATCTGTTAAGGCTTTAAATTCCTGATTGCTAATCTCATTCTGTGAAATATAGGTGATTACACTTCTGGCCCATGATCTGGAATCATTGACCAAAGCGCCCCATATTTTACGGGCTTCCCACCACCGGTCGTAGGCCTGGTTATTATTAAATCCAATAAAAAAAGCTATCGCGGTACCTAAAACGGTAGGAATAATAGATGGGACCACAAAGTTATGTTTAATCAGGAACGCTCTGGTTAGATACGCCCCTGTGCAGGAAAAGATCATGATGAGGTCTATTTGCCAGGTATTCCTCAGAATACGGCTTAACCGGATATTTTTTACTATTAGCATTCGGGAAATTTGCGTTTTGTCTAATCTACAAACAAAACGCAAATTTGTTTGCTACCCCTATGAATAAAATGCTTTTATTTCTATTACAATACCCTCAATAATAAACCTTTAAGATATTCTCCTTCTGGAAACGAAATTCTTACCGGGTGATCTTCTGGTTGATGAAATTGTTTGATGATTTGTACTTCTCTGCCAGCATCCAATGCTGCCCAGGCAATAATCTGTTTGAAAGTTTCCAGATCAACAGCCCCTGAACAAGAGTAAGTAGCCAGGATACCGCCTTTTTTTAGCAATAGCATCCCTAATCTGTTTAAATCTTTATAAGCGCGTGCAGCTCTGTCTAAAGCGGATCTTGAAGGTGCATATTTTGGTGGATCAAGGACGATTACATCAAATAATTTTCCTTCTTCTTTAAAAACGCGGAGTTGTTTATTCACATCAGACTGTATGCTGGTTTGCTGATGTTCCATGAAGCCGTTTAAACCAAGATTATGTTTTAAGGTTTCCATAGCCAGCGCTGAGCTATCTACACTGGTTACATGTTTAGCCCCATGTTTTAAGCTATTTAAAGTGAATCCGCCACTGTAGCAGAAGCAATCCAGTACTTCTTTATCCCTGGTATAAGCAGCAAGGATTTCGCGGTTATCACGCTGATCGCAATAAAAACCAGATTTCTGTCCGTCTGCAATATTGATATGGTAGCAGACGCCATTTTCTTTAACCTCTATAAATTCCGGTGGGGTTTCTCCCCAAAGTAAACCTTGTGAAACTTCCAGGTTTTCATGCGTGCGTGCATTCGCATCACTTTTATCAAAGATCCCTACTGGGTTTAATTCAGCAATTAAGATTTCAATCAGTTCTGCTTTAACATTTTCCATTCCTGCGCTCAGGATTTGCAGAGAAAGGTAGTCAGCATATTTGTCAACAATCAGTCCAGGCAGGTAATCGGCCTCACTAAAAACCAGACGACAGGTATTTGTTTGCTGATCGCTCAGTAAGTGCGCGCGGGAAGCAATCGCATCTTTCAATCTCACTTCATACCAGGCTTTATCAATAATGTTGTCTTCTTCCCATTCCAATAAACGAACTGCTACGCGTGACTGGCCGTTATAATAGCCGTAAGCCAAGAAGGACTGGTCGGCTGCAAGAACCTTAATAACCTCTCCATTCAATGGATTACCTTTAACTTTATCTATAGCTCCTGAAAATACCCAGGGGTGTTTTTGGTGGACGGCTTTTTCTTTGCCTTTTTTAAGTACAACATCAATCATGTTACAAAGGTAACAAAAAGCAATAGTCAACATAGGGCATTATAAGCTGAAGATTCGTAATTTTATCGGTGTACAAATAAGAGAGCGAATATGGAACCTATTGACTGGAATGATTTTGAGAAGGTCGAATTAAGAGCAGGCACAATTTTAGAAGTCCTGGATTTCCCTGAAGCCAGAAAACCTGCTTATAAAGTTAAGGTGGATTTTGGCGAATACGGGCAGAAAATGAGCAGTGCGCAGATCACCGCTCACTATACTAAAGAAGAGTTGGTTGGCAAGCAGATTGTTGGTGTGGTTAATTTTCCTAAAAAGCAGATTGGCAAGTTTATGTCAGAGTTTCTGGTTACTGGATTTGCGGACGAAGAAGGAAGTATTGTATTGACAACGCTGCTGGGAAAAGTACCCAATGGCAGTAAATTGTGTTAAACTAAATGAGTTATTATAATTTTTCTGAAGAAAAGGATCTGTCACAAGAAGATGAACATTATATGGGGCTTGCTTTGCAGGAAGCACAAATAGCTTTTGATCAGGAGGAAATTCCGATCGGGGCGATAGTCGTTTGTAAGGGCAGGATTGTTGGACGCGGACATAACCTGACTGAGCAGTTAAATGATGTTACTGCGCATGCCGAGATGCAGGCATTTACGGCGGCGAGTTTAACATTGGGTGGTAAATATCTGAAGGATTGTACCCTCTATGTAACTGTGGAGCCTTGTGTAATGTGTGCTGGTGCCGCTTACTGGACGCAGATCAGCAGGATTGTTTATGGTGCTTCGGAAGAGAAGCGCGGATTTACGAGTAAAAATGCTAATTTGCTGCATCCAAAAACGATCACACAAAAAGGAGTGCTGGCACTGGAATGTGCGCAACTGATGAAGCGTTTCTTTGAAAACAAACGAGGGTAAATGACAAAATACTGAACAATACTTAACCTCGAATGTTATCTTTGTGGACCATTAATTTTTAAACTTAAATATACAATAATATGGCTTTTGAATTACCTGCGTTACCTTACGCAACAGATGCATTAGAACCGCATATCGATAAAACTACCATGGAAATTCACCATGATAAACATCACCAGGCTTATGTTACTAATTTAAATAAAGCTTTAGAAGGTAAACCTGAGGCTTCACAGAGCCTTGAAGAAATCGTTAAACACATTTCTAAGTTCCCGGCAGCTGTAAGAAACAATGGTGGTGGTCACTTTAACCACTCTTTGTTCTGGGAAGTTATGGGACACAATAAAGGTGGTGAGCCAACGGGTGAATTAGCTGAAGCAATCAAAGCTGCTTTCGGTTCTTTCGCTGATTTCAAAACTAAATTCGCTGAAGCTGGTGCTACACGTTTTGGTTCTGGATGGGCTTGGTTAAGCGTTGGTGCTGACCGTAAATTAGTTGTTTCTTCTACACCTAACCAGGATAATCCATTAATGGATGTTGCTGAAGTTAAAGGTACTCCAATTTTAGGAATGGATGTGTGGGAACATGCTTACTACTTAAAATATCAAAACAAACGTCCTGATTATATCGCTGCATTCTGGAATGTAGTAAACTGGGATGCAGTTGCTGAACGTTTCAAAAAAGCATAAGCTTTAAAGAAATATAAATATCAGATAAAAAAGGCATGACCGAGGTTATGCCTTTTTTATTTTAAATTCCTACAATATCTTTTTTCTTCTTTTGCTTCATTGCCTTTGGAATAACGGCTAAGATTTCTTCTTTAAGCGCGCTCAGCATCCTTTTCTTGATATAGTTTTTGTGTGTCACTAAACTGATCTCACGAACTGGTTCAGGAGATTTAAATGTTCTTACTTTACTGAGTTGTTTAGGGGTTAATTCTGCTAAAGCCAGCTCAGGCAATAAAGTAGCGCCATTATTCATGTCTACCATGCGGATCAATGTTTCCACACTTCCGGTATTATAAGTTAAGCCCTGTAAGCGGTTATCTTTGGTAAATCTGCAAATATTCAGCACCTGAGAACGCATACAGTGGCCTTCATTCAATAACCAGATATTTTCATCTTCCAGATCATTTGCATCAATGTTTTTCTTCTTGAAGAGTTTACTGTTTTTACTGATATAGGTCACGAAATTCTCGTAGTACATCGGGATTTCTGTAATGGAGTTATCACCAAGCGGGGTAGCTAATATTCCGCAATCCAGTACGCCTGTTTTAAGGTGATGAATGATATCTTCGGTGGTATATTCCCAGATTAATAGTTTTAATTCAGGGTATTTTTCCATCATGGAGGCAATGACCTGTGGCAATAGATAAGGAGCTACGGTAGGAATGATGCCTACTTTCAGTTCGCCAACAATATCCTGCTGCTGACTACTGATGATTTCTTTGATTTTTTGACTTTCCTGAAGAATCAGACGGGCCTGCTCAATAATTTGGGAGCCGATTTCTGTAGGAATAACAGGTTGTTTACTTCTGTCAAATATTTTAACATTTAACATTTCTTCCAGCTTCTGCACCTGCATACTCAGCGTTGGCTGGGTAACAAAGCACTTTTCGGCTGCGCCAACAAAGCTCCTGTACGTATCTACAGCTACAATATATTCTAGTTGAACTAAGGTCATATAGCTAAAGTTTATTTTCTTTTACAAATGTATAAACTTTAGTTATATGACGCTTAACTAAAATTGACTAAATATGTTTAGCCAGAAAATCCTGGTAAGCCAGGTGGATTCCTTGTTCCAGTTCAACCTGATGTTTCCATCCAAGGCTATGTAATTTCGATACATCCATTAATTTGCGGGGAGTACCATCTGGTTTAGTACTGTCAAAAGTAAGTGCACCTTCAAAGCCGGTTACTTTTTTGACCAGCAGTGCAAGGTCTTTTATGGTTAAGTCCTCTCCGGTACCAATATTGATCAGGTGGGGCTCATTATAATTCTGCATTAAGAAGTAACAGGCATTGGCCAGATCATCCGCAAATAAGAATTCGCGCATAGGTGAGCCTGATCCCCAGATTACCACTTCTGGTGTTCCGTTAACTTTAGCCTCATGAAACTTGCGGATTAATGCAGGTAGTACATGAGAATTCTGAGGATGGTAATTGTCATTGTAACCATATAAGTTAGTTGGCATGACAGAAATGAAATTACAATTGTACTGGGCGCGGTAAGCATCGCATAATTTGATACCTGCTATTTTAGCAATTGCATAAGGTTCATTTGTTTCTTCCAGCAAACCTGTGAGCAGGTATTCTTCTTTCAACGGCTGCGGAGCTAATTTTGGATAGATACAGCTTGAGCCCAGGAACATCAGTTTTTTGACGCCTGTTTCATAAGCCTGATGAATTACATTATTCTGGATTGATAAGTTCTCATACAGAAAATCAGCTCTGTAAGTATTGTTCGCGATAATACCACCTACTTTTGCAGCAGCAAGAAATACGTAATCTGGTTTTTCCTGTACAAAAAAATCTTTTACAGCCTGCTGATTACGCAGGTCTAACTCCGAAGAAGTCCGGGTAACCAGATTTGTATAACCCTCACTCAGCAATTTACGATGAATAGCTGATCCTACCATCCCACGATGGCCTGCGATATAAATTTTTGCGCTCTTTTCCAATTTGTTCTGAAGTAATGTTTACACAAAAATACGAATTACAGCCGAGCATAACCACGCATCTAAAATTAAACAGACGCTGAAAAGATTAAATTGTATTTTTGCATAAAAAAAACAATAGTGGGTAAAGATAAGTTAAGGAAATTTGCTGAAATTGATACCTTCCCGAATGTCTATCAGATGGAGGAAGGAATGGCGCTTCAGGGCAAATGGGCAGCGCAGCATTTTAAAAATGACAATCCGGTAGTACTGGAACTGGCTTGTGGTAAAGGAGAATATTCAGTTAATATGGCTAAGTTTTTCCCGGAGAAGAATTTTATAGGCATAGATTTAAAAGGAAACCGCATCTGGAGAGGCGCAAGGACCGGAGTAGATGAAGACATCAATAACCTGGCATTTTTAAGAATACAGATTGAGGATATTGCAGGGTATTTTGGTGAAAATGAAGTGGATGAGATCTGGATTACTTTTCCTGATCCGCAGCCACAAGACAGCAGAGAAAAGAAGAGATTAACTTTTCCGGGCTTTCTGAACAAGTATAAAGGCTTTTTAAAACCAGGTGGTAAGATTAATTTAAAAACAGACAATGACGGTTTGTATGCTTATACTGTTGAAAAAGTGGAAGAGTTAAAGCTGCCATGTTATAAAAAAACTGATCATTTATATACTTCAGAATTCTATGATGAGGTCTTAAAGATTAAAACGCATTATGAAAGAATCTATTTAAAACAAGATAAAAATATAAATTACATCCAATTCTCTCTTGACTAATGGAACAATCATTTTATGAGCAGGTTTATGAAGTAGTCAGGTTAATCCCAAAAGGGAGAGTAACCTCTTACGGCGCAATTGCGAAAGCGCTTGGAGCGGGAAAATCTTCCCGTTTGGTAGGCTACGCAATGAATAATGCTCATGATGCATTGCCTCCTGTACCAGCGCACCGCGTGGTCAATCATAAAGGATTACTGACCGGGAAATTTCATTTTGCTACTCCGGAGCTGATGCAGGAATTATTAGAAAATGAAGGATTGGTGATTGAGCAGGATAAAATAAAGGACTTTAAAACCCATTTTTGGGATCCGGCATTGGAGCTGTAATCAGTTAAGAACAAAACAAATGCTATAACCAGCTATTTAAAATATGATATGGGTAAATTAGTAGAAGAATTTAATGACTACCGTTCAAAGATGAACGACAGAATCATGGAAACTGCCAACACAAACATTAAGCGTTTCTTTGCACTGGATACCACAACCTACGCTGCCGGAGCACTGGATGTGAAAAGTAAAGAAATGATGGGCCTGGTAGCTTCCATGGTTTTGCGCTGCGATGATTGTATCAAATATCATTTGGAAAAATGTTTTGATGCAGGTGTGAATGATGCAGAAATTAATGAAGTATTCATGATCGCAAATCTGGTTGGCGGTTCTATTGTTATCCCGCATTATCGCCGTGCGGTAGAATATTGGGATGAATTAAGTATGTAACACAGCACATGAGCGCAGAAGTGAAAAGATGTGGCTGGTGTGGAACCGACCCTTTGTATATAAAATATCATGATGAAGAATGGGGTAAGCCTGTTTACGATGATCAGGTTTTATTTGAGTTCCTGATTCTGGAAGGTGCACAGGCTGGTTTAAGCTGGATTACGATTCTGCGCAGACGTGAAGGCTATCGTACAGCATTTGCTGGCTTCGATGTAGCAAAAGTAGCTGCTTTTACTGAGGCCGATGCAGAGCGGTTAATGAAGGATACCGGGATTATCAGGAATAAGCTTAAAGTCAATTCTGCCATTAAAAATGCACAGCTTTTTATAGCGATACAAAAGGAGTTCGGCTCTTTTTCCAACTATATATGGGGCTTTTTGCCAGAAGGGAAACCTGTTGTCAATTATTTTAAATCTCTGGGAGAGGTTCCGGCAAGAACGGAAATATCTGATGCGATTAGCAGTGATATGAAAAAACGGGGTTTCAAGTTTTTCGGAACAACGATTTGTTATGCTCATATGCAGGCTACTGGAATGGTTAACGATCATATTGAGGGCTGTATTGCACGCTAAGATGCTGGTGCTGATTGATGATTTAATAGCTTACCTGAAACGTCCTTATCTGGCCAGGATTCCTGAAAAGGTAGAGAGGCCTTTTAATTTAGTATTCAAACTGGCTTTCATCTGTATCATAGCAGGTATTGGCTGCGGGATGTTAACGGGAATATTAATCGGACTGAAAATTATTCCTGATCCTGGGCCATCTGTAATGGACCATAAAAAGATGTCAAAGGTTTTGCTCTTTGTAATGGCTGTAGTTTGGGCACCATTAACTGAAGAGCTTCTTTTCAGGGCGCAGTTAAGACGTTTTACGGCCAGTATTGCTTTTATTGCATTGAGTTGCGGAGCAGTCTTAAGTGCAATAGTTCAAACAGACTGGGCTTTTCTGGTCAGTCCTTTTATTTTTATCATTTTATACCTGGTGTACCGGTACAATCTTTCCCGTAGTATCACTTTAAAGTTTGAATTCTGGAAGCGGATTTTTCCGTGGCATTTTCACCTGACCGCGATTTGTTTTTCGCTGGTACACCTCAGTAATTATGAAAAGGGGATCGGCTTATTACCTTTAGGGATATTGTATACTTTACCTCAGTTAGCTGTTGGGCTTGTTTTGGGTTATACCCGGATGAATTACGGCCTTAAATATTCCTTTGTACTTCATGCGATGTATAATTTCTTTCCTGTCCTTTTATTTCTGTCCAAATACTAAAAATAATCGCAAATTAGGTTAGCTCATCTTCAGATGTTAACTTTGGGCAGATAACCTGTAGCGTAGCTGACAGTGTTCAATATTGATAAAAATATAAATATATTCTAATGAAGAAACTTTTCCTGCTTGACGGTATGGCGTTGATCTACAGAGCGCATTTTGCACTAAGTAAAAGCCCTAGATTTACCTCTACCGGTATCAACACCTCCGCAGTAATGGGCTTTGCCAATACTTTAATGGAAGTCCTGAAAAAGGAAAAACCAAGTCATATCGCAGTAGTTTTTGATACAGATGCACCTACCGAAAGACATACTGATTTTGTTGCTTATAAGGCACATCGGGAAAGTATGCCAGAAGATTTATCTGCTGCTTTACCTTATATCTTTAAATTAATTGAAGGCTTTAACATCCCTGTGATTACCAAGGATGGTTTTGAAGCAGATGATATTATAGGCACATTAGCTAAAGAAGCTGAGAAAGCAGGATTTACTGTTTTTTGTATGACACCTGATAAAGATTTTGCGCAATTGGTTTCTGATAATATCTTTATTTATAAACCAGCACGGATGGGCAATGAGATGGAAATCATCGGCGTTCCTGAAGTACTTGCAAAATGGGAAATAGAAAACGTATTGCAGGTAATCGATATTCTCGGTTTATGGGGAGATGCAGTTGATAATATTCCTGGAATCCCTGGAATAGGAGAAAAAACTGCGAAATTATTGATCAAACAATATGGTTCGATGGAGAACATTATTGCCAATGCAGAGCAGTTGAAAGGTAAACAGCGTGAAAACGTAATTGCATTTGCTGATCAGGGGATGATCTCTAAAAAATTAGCGACTATCATTCTGAATGTTCCTGTTGAGTTTGATGAACAATCTTTATTGTTAGAAGAACCAAGCAGAGAATTATTAGAGCCTCTTTTTGCGGAGTTAGAGTTCCGTACTTTAGGTAAAAGAGTATTTGGAGACGGTTTCAGTATCGGGGACGCGAAAGCAAATGTATCACAGCAAACTGATTTATTCGGTAATTCAGTAGATGAACCGGTTAGCAAAGCCAAAACCTTTGAACAATTACCTAATTTATTTGAGCAGCCTCCGGTAGGAAAAACGATTGCAGATACTAAACCTGATTATCAGCTGGTAGATACTGCGGAGAAAAGAAAAGTATTAATTGATTTACTGCTTCAGCAGGAAAGTATCTCATTTGATACCGAAACAACCGGAATAGATGCGAACAGAGCAGAGCTGGTTGGTCTGTCTTTCTGTATTGAAGCAGGAAAAGCATGGTATGTTCCTGTTTCGGCAGATCAGGCAGAAGCGCAAGCAGTTGTTGATGAATTCAGACCGGTATTGGAAAATGAGAAAATAGGCAAGACCGGCCAGAATATTAAATATGATATTTTAGTGCTTAAATGGTATGGCGTAGATATCAAAGGAAAATTATTTGATACCATGCTGGCACATTACCTGATAGATCCTGATACGCGGCATAATATGGATGTGCTTTCAGAAAACTACCTGGGTTACACACCAATCTCTATTACTACGCTGATTGGCCCGAAAGGAAAGAACCAGGGAACGATGAGAGATGTACCTGTAGAAAGTGTGGTAGATTATGCAGCAGAAGATGCTGATGTTACTTTACAGCTTGCCCATGTTTTCAAGCCAATATTGAAAGAGCTGAACGCAGAAGAACTTATCACCAATATCGAAAACCCACTGGTTTATGTTCTTGCGGATATGGAAAAAGAAGGGGTTAGAATTGATATGGAAACTTTGATCAGCTATTCTAAAGATCTGGAAGTTGATATCCGCAGGTTTGAGCAAAGTGTTTATGATAAAGCGGGTGTAGTATTCAACCTGGCTTCTCCAAAACAATTGGGAGAAGTTCTTTTTGATAAACTGAAGCTGGATCCTAAAGCTAAAAAGACAAAAACAGGGCAATATCAAACTGGGGAAGATGTTTTATCCGCGCTGGCGCATAAAAGTGATATTGTAAAAGATATTCTTGATTTCCGTCAGCTGCAAAAGTTAAAATCAACTTATGTGGATGCCCTTCCTTTATTGGTTAATCCAAAAACAGGCCGTGTACATACAAGTTATAATCAGGCTGTGGCTGCTACGGGAAGATTAAGCTCAAATAATCCAAACCTTCAGAATATTCCTATCCGTACAGAACGTGGCAGGGAAGTCCGTAAAGCATTTATTGCAAGAGATGCAGATCATGTGTTGCTTTCGGCAGATTATTCGCAGATAGAGCTTCGTATCATTGCTGATATCAGTAAGGAAGAAAACATGCTGGATGCTTTTAATAAAGGAATTGATATCCACACGGCAACAGCAGCGAAGGTTTACGGAATCACTATTGAGGAAGTTGATTCTACGCAGCGCCGGAATGCGAAAGCAGTAAACTTTGGTATTATTTACGGGCAGTCTGCGTTTGGTTTGTCTCAGAATCTGGGGATACCGAGAAAAGAAGCTGCGGAGATGATCGAGCAGTACTTTGCACAGTATCCTGGTATCAAAAGATATATGACGGATACGATGAACTTTGCGCGTGAAAATGGCTTTGTGGAAACGATGATGGGTAGAAGAAGATATTTAAGAGATATCAATTCGGCTAATCAGACCGTACGTGGTTTTGCGGAGCGAAATGCAATTAATGCACCGATACAGGGATCAGCGGCTGATATGATCAAGATTGCAATGATTCATATTCATCAGGATATTAAGGAGCAGAAGCTGCAGTCTAAAATGACCATGCAGGTGCATGATGAGCTGGTGTTTGATGTGTTGAAATCTGAAGTTGATGCGATGAAGAAAATTATCACGCACCGGATGAAGACTGCCATCAAAACAACTGTACCTATCGAAATCGAAATCGGAGAAGGCAATACCTGGCTGGAAGCACATTAATAAGAATTGTACTTTAAAACAATTACATAAAAAAAGCGCCTGTTTTCTACAAACAGGCGCTTTTTTTATGTAATTGTTTTAAAGTTGAATTGTTTCTCCTATTTCCGGTAACAACAATGATTTACCTTCTCTCTCGAATTTCTCAACTGCATCTCTCGTATCAATCTCAATTACAGGGAAAGTGTTATAATGAACACCGATTACCTTGCTGCAGTTAATGTACTTAGTTGCAATTAAAGCGTCATCCACATCCATCGTGAAGTTACCACCAATCGGCAGGATCGCGTAATCCAGATTATACAACTCAGCTAAAATCTTCATGTCAAGATTCAATGAGGTATCTCCTGCATAATAGATTGCTTTGCCTCCTGTTTCCAGTACGAATCCTGCAGGATTTCCGCCATAGCTACCATCAGGCATTGAACTTGAATGTGTTGCCCAAACCATGCGTACTTTTCCGAAGTCAAATTTCGCAGAGCCATAATTCATTTGGTGGATATTAGTCAGGCCTTGTTTTTCTGCCCATGCAGCAACCTCAGGCATGGCAATAATCACTGCACCAGTTTGTTTCCCTAAAAGAGCAAGGTCGGCCACATGGTCACCATGTCCATGACTTACCAAAATATAATCAGCCTCGATTTTTGAAATGTCAACAGCCGAAGCCAGCGCATTGTGTGTAATAAATGGATCAAATAGAAACTTCTTTCCGTCAGCTTCTAAGAGGAAGCAGGATTGTCCGTAATAGGTGTATTTCATCTTTATGTGTTTTTTTTGTTATTGGCCGAACATTCCACCTAAACCACCAAGCATGTCCTGGGTTGCAGCTTGCATTTCGGTAGCGTTAACTGTTTCAGCTTGTTGCAATACCTTATTGATGGCCGTTAATAGTAGTTCTTCAATTTCTTCTTTATCAGCTTGTTTATAGAATTCTTCGTTGATGTCTATCGCTGTGATTGTTTTGTTTGCTGTTGAAGTAACTTTAATTGCACCACTTTCAACTTCTGCATGAACGTAAACAGTGTCTAAACGTTTTTTTATTTCTTCAGCTTTTTGCTGAGCAGCCATTAATTTATCGAACATAATCTCTTTTTTTATTGAACAACAAAATTAAGACAAATTGGTTTAGAAACCAGCTTAAAAATAGAGCAAGGCATAACTATTGCTTTAAGGAGATCAGATGGCACAACCTTATTGTATCTGGGTACATTTATTTTGCACTGCCGGGATAAATGGGGTGATTTGGTTATTTATAATTTTAATCCTTTAGAACAACCAAAGATTGAAAGGATAAATACTATAGATGAATTTATAGTGCAAGCAGGCAAGCTGCTTGCTGAAATGGAATTAAGGGGTTAACTCTTTTTTCTTGGTTTGGCGCGTACATATTGATCCGGCCATTTGATTTCATCGTCCAGTTCAAAAGCAGCATGTAATGGGAAATAAGCATCTCTTAAGAGCTCTCTCGCTAAAAGAATCAGGTCAGCTTTTCCTTCCTGAAGAATTTCTTCAGCTTGTTTTGCTTCGGTAATCAGGCCAACTGCACCAGTTAACATGCCTGTTTCTTTCCGGATTGAAGCAGAAAACTGCACCTGGTAACCTGGAAAAAGAGGGATTTCCTGGTAGTGGATATTTCCGCCCGATGAACAGTCAATCAGATCTACATCCTTTGTTTTAAGTATGGCAGACAATTGGATAGAATCTTCAGGTGACCAGCCTTTTTCAGCCCAGTCTGTAGCAGAAATACGGACAAATAAAGGTTTCTCAGTTGTCCATACTTCACGAACGATGTCTACTACTTCCAGTAAAAGACGTATTCTGTTTTCAAAGCTTCCACCGTATTCGTCCGTACGTTTGTTGCTGAGCGGAGAGAAAAACTGGTGAAATAGATAACCGTGGGCCGCATGGATTTCTATCACCTGATAACCAGCCTCTATGCTTCTTAAAGTTGCAGACCTAAAATCAGCCTTTATCTTTTCGATATCACTGCCGGTTAAAGCGATCGGCGGCTCATCATGGTCATGAAAAGGGATTGCACTTGGAGCGACCGTTTTCCAGCCTCCGTCTTTCTCCAGAATCTGCTTACCACCATTCCACGGCAAGTCAAAACTTGCTTTTCTACCAGCATGAGCCAGCTGGATGCCAGCTATTGAGCCCTGTTGATGAATAAAAGAAGTAATGCGTTTCAGTACAGGAACATGGCCATCAGACCAGATCCCTAAATCACCTGGTGAAATTCTTCCAATCGGAGAAACAGCAGTTGCTTCCTGAATGATCAAAGCGGCTCCGCCAACTGCACGGCTGCCTAAATGAACTAAATGCCAATCGTTAGCATAGCCATCTTCTGCGGAATACTGGCACATTGGCGAAACGACAATCCTGTTTTTCAGGCTGATATTTTTTATAGTTAACGGAGATAGTAAAATTGACATCGATGTATGTATTTATAGCAAATAAACGATCACAGTGTCAATTTGTTAGTTTGGAAATTGACACAATTAAATATATGACAGAAAATCGATAATGAATATAGGAATAGTGGCCATATTAAAAAGATTTCATCAATGCAGCATTAAATTTTACAAATAACTTAAATAAGTCGGCAAATTCCGTTAAAGGCAGAGTTGCAGGTATATCATCTACATCGTGATAAGCACTTACTCCTCCCTGAGTATAAATAAAGAAGGCAGGGACACCTTTTTCAGTGAAAAAATAATGATCGCTGTTAGCCGCTTTGTTCCGGGGGGTAATTTTGCTGAGGTAATGATGCTGATCATTGATCTTATTCAGCAAAGAGAATTCTTTTGGAAGGATAGTCGCATTGACCACAGTAATTCCTTTTTCGCCTGTGCCGACCATATCTACATTGATCAGAAACCTGATACTGGATAGCGGAACAGGGGGGAAGGTGGTAAAGTAAGAAGAACCTTTAAGTCCAGGCTCTTCACCGGCAAAACAAACGAAAGCAATGGTATAAGGCGCTGGGTTTTTAGCATAATACTTCGCCAGATTTAATAAAAGAGCTATTCCGCTGGCATTGTCATTGGCCCCGGGAAAAAATGTATGTTCTCCCATACCGCCTAAATGGTCGTAATGTGCGGTCATCATTAATATTGAATCCGGATGTTTTGTCCCTTTGACCACGCCACAGATATTGCTCGTTATAAATTCTGGAATAACCTCATTGTCAATAGCTACGCTAATGGAGTCGGGTTTAATCGTCAATGCCTTTTTATTGATTTCAACAACGGTATAGTCATTTGCCTTTTGTGCAACGCTCCAGGTCAGCTTATCTTTAAGTAAAACAAACATCCGCTGGGCACGGTTCATATAGATACTGTCTTTTTGTTCCAGTTTCATACTGCCATGCAGGCCCTGGCTTGAAGGTTCAATAATGAAATCCTTGCCAGGAACCAGCTTTTCCCCATTCACTGCTACTTCCATTTTACCAGGAAAAGTATTTACGGGGTAAGAGAAATTCTGTCTGTAATCATTTCCTTCCATAGGCTTCAGGCCTGCCTTTTTAAATTCGTCACAAAGGTAAATCGCGGCCTTGGCCATTCCCTCTTTGGTATAGCCTCTTCCCCAGAAATCGGGAGCAGCCATTTTGTTTATTGTTTTTCTGGCTGCGCGTAAGTCCTGTGCAGAGGTTATTGAGGTAAATGCAAGAGGTAAAAAAAGAAAGAAAAGGAGTTTCTTCATGAAAAGGGATGTTAGCTTATAAATGATAAACGTACAAATAAATAAACATCTTGCATTTTATCTATACAATCTGAATTTAAAATAGATTTACGGGATTGTGATTATGACTTTGTCTCCTAACTTAGGGGATAAATTTATTCACGTTGTTTAAAATAGAAATAATGAAAGTTACCAAGCCTCTGCTTTTATTTGCTATAAGTGCAATCGCAGTTCTGATACAAGGATGCGATAGCAGAGAGAAAAAGGTAGTCCGTACCTCTTATCTTGCAATTAAGGGAGCCGATACGGCTATTCTGAAATTAACTATTACAGGGACGCAATTTATAGGGCAGTATGAAGTGAACTATCATGGTAGTTTTAAAGATTCCGGAGATGTAAAGGGAGCTATCAAAGGAGATACTTTGATCGGGGATTACCATTTTCAGCATTATGGTCTTGAAAAATGGTTCCGGGGGCCAATAGCTTTGCTAAAGAAAGACGGAAGGCTGATTTTGGGAACAGGTATGCTGGAAAACTACCTGGGGATAAGTTATTTTAAAAAGGGTGCACCGATTGATTATAGCGCACCTAAATTCATATTCCAAAAATCGTATTAGTTATCCTCCTGGTTTTTCGCAGGTTTCTATCCTGAAATTTAACAAAAATTTAATCTTTACTATCAACAGCTATAACGTATTTTTGAGCGGTGACGTCATGAGATCCAAGGAGTTGATGAAATGTAAAAAAATAAAAAACCTGTTGCACAACTCGAAATTTATTTAAACCTTTACACTATTAATATTTTAAAGCGGGAATTATACAGAAAATGATCAAACAGATAATACATAAACTTTCAATCGTAACAGCAAAGAACATTGCTGCGAGAAGTTTATATATTGAACGTCTGGAGCCTGTCATTTATGTAACAACCAGCCGGCAAAATTACACACCCCGTATTTGAGTTAATTCTAACTCAATCCTGAGAATTTTATAGCTCCTCAGAACCAATTAATAAGAATATTTTATCTTTTTTTCGTTAACTATTAATGAATATAAACGATTTTATAGTGCAGGTTGCACTTCCTGAACATCGTGTTTTTGCAGAAGAAATCTGTGAAGAAATGGCTGAATCTGCTAAAGCACGAGGTACAGGTATCGCTAAACGCTCGCCCGAATATGTTGCGGGAAAGATGACTGAAGGTAAATCAGTTATTGCTTTCCACAAAGACGGCTCCTGGGCTGGGTTCTGTTATATTGAAACATGGAGCCATGGCCAGTTTGTGGCCAATTCAGGTTTGGTAGTCAGCCCCAAATACAGAAAGATGGGGCTTGCCCATACGATTAAGTATAAAATCTTCGAATTATCACGTCACAAATATCCTAAAGCCAAGATCTTCGGATTAACGACGGGGCTGGCAGTAATGAAAATTAACTCCGACCTGGGTTATGAACCTGTAACTTATTCAGAACTTTCACAAGATGAAGAATTCTGGAAGGGGTGTCAAAGCTGCGTGAACTTTGAGATTCTGAAAAGCAAAGACCGTAAAAACTGTATGTGTACAGCAATGCTTTACGATCCTGCAACGCAAAAACATGATGTAGCAAAGAAATTTGCTGAGGAATTAGAGCGTAAACCTAAATTATACGAGCGTTTTATGCGCATTAAACAAAGATTAGTGCTTAAGCCAAAATCATCAGATGACAAAGGAAGCTTAAAATCATTCTTACACCAATCAGTCCTATTTTTTAAATAACAACAACTAAAACGGTTATGGAGGCTGACAGGCGTAGAAACGCAGGTAAGTTTCATCACCACAAAAACACACATTGCTCATGAAAAAGAAAGTAGTTTTAGCTTTTAGCGGAGGTTTAGATACTTCATTTTGCTGTATTCACCTGGCTCAGGACCGTGGACTGGAAGTTCATTCGGTCATTGTTAATACAGGTGGTTTTTCTGATGAAGAATTACAGGAAATCGAAAAAAGAGCTTACGCTTTAGGGGTGGCCTCTCATGCTGTAGTTGATGAAACTGCAAATTATTACGATGGCTGTATTAAATACCTGGTATTTGGTAATGTATTGAAAAATGCAACTTATCCACTTTCTGTAAGTGCTGAACGTGTAAGCCAGGCTACTGCCATAGCAAATTATGTTAAAAAAATAGGTGCTGATTATGTAGCACACGGAAGTACTGGAGCTGGTAATGATCAGGTACGTTTTGATATGATCTTTAATATTATCATTCCTAACGTAGAGATTATCACACCAATCAGAGATTTGAAATTATCCCGCGAAGCGGAAATAGAATATTTAAGTAAACACGGAGTTGAATATAGCGCTGAAAAAGCAAGATATTCTATCAACAAAGGTTTATGGGGTACATCAGTAGGAGGAAAAGAAACTTTAACTTCTAACGAGACTTTACCAGAGGAAGCATGGCCAACACAAGTTTCTGAAACTAAGAGCCGCAAAATTGAGCTTACTTTTGAAAAAGGAGAACTGGTTGCCCTGGATGGTGAGCAATTAGAACCGGTAAAAGCGATTCAGAAATTACAGGCGATTGCACAACCTTATGGGATTGGACGTGATATCCATGTTGGAGATACAATCATTGGAATTAAAGGACGTGTAGGTTTTGAAGCTGCCGCACCAATGGTGATTATCAAAGCACACCATACTTTAGAAAAACATACTTTAACAAAATGGCAGTTGTCATGGAAAGAGCAATTGGCTTCTTTTTATGGAAACTGGCTGCATGAAGGTCAATTCCATGATCCGATCATGCGTAACATTGAAGCTTTCCTTGCAGATACACAACATACGGTAAGCGGAAAAGTATTTGTAGAGTTATTGCCATACAGATTCCAGATCATCGGTATCGAATCTAAACATGATTTGATGAGCAATAAATTTGGCAGCTACGGAGAAATGAACAATGCATGGAGCGGTGAGGATGTTAAAGGGTTCTCTAAAATATTTGGTAACCAGGTAATGATCTGGCATAAAGTGAACGGAAATGAAGATTAAAGCAGGTATAGTTGGCGGTGCCGGATATACCGGTGGTGAAATGCTGCGCCTGCTGGTTAATCATGAAGGCGTAGAAATCGTATTTGTACATAGCAACAGTAATGCTGGAAATCTGATCTCAGCTGTCCACACCGATCTTTTAGGAGATACTGACCTGTGTTTTACAGCTGAACTTTCTTCTGCCATAGACGTGCTTTTTTTATGCGTAGGCCATGGCGATGCAAAGAAATTCCTGGCTGCAAACCCTATTGCAGCTGGTATTAAAATAATAGACCTGAGCCAGGACTTCAGATTGGCTGAAGCTGCGGGTCAGGATTGGGTTTATGGTTTACCTGAACTAAACAGGGAACGTATTCAATCGGCAAACTTTATCGCAAATCCGGGTTGTTTTGCAACTTGTATCCAACTGGCTTTATTGCCACTGGCAGCAAAAGGATTATTGAAAAGTGAAGTTCATATCAATGCAACAACTGGCTCAACAGGAGCAGGACAAAGTTTGGCGGCAACTTCTCATTTTAGCTGGCGTAACAATAATCTATCTGTTTATAAGGCTTTTGAGCATCAGCATCTGAATGAAATCGGAGAAAGCCTTTTACAGCTGGATACTGACTTTAACCAGGAGCTGAACTTTATCCCGCAACGCGGAGACTTTACAAGAGGTATTCTTGCTGCGGTTTACCTGGAAAGCGATTTAACGGCAGAACAGGCACAGACTCTTTACGAAGACTATTATAGCGGACATCCTTTTACGCATGTCAGTTCAAAGAATATTGACCTTAAGCAAGTGGTGAATACGAATAAGGGTTTAGTACATGTAGAGAAACATGGCAACAAATTATTAATAATCAGCATGATTGATAATCTGTTAAAAGGAGCAAGCGGACAGGCGGTACAGAATATGAATTTGATGTTTGGATTAGACGAACGGCAAGGGTTGAAACTTAAAGCAGCTGCTTTTTAAATCAACAAATACGCCTGCTTAAACAGGCATTGCAATCAAATTATTTTATGAATCTCCTGAGGTGAAAACCTGGGCTAAAAAGCTTTAAAAAAGATGAACTTATTCGATGTATACCCTTTAAATGATATAGAAATTGTTAAAGCGTCTGGTAGTGCCGTATGGGATGCCAATGGGCAGGAATATCTTGATCTTTACGGTGGACATGCCGTAATTTCTATTGGTCATACGCACCCTCACTATGTAAAACGTTTAACAGACCAGTTGAACAAAGTAGGATTTTACTCTAATTCAGTGAAAATACCTTTGCAGGTGGAGCTTGCTGAGAAACTGGGTAAAGTTTCTGGAAAGACTGATTTTCAGCTATTTCTTTGTAATTCTGGTGCTGAGGCCAATGAAAATGCTTTAAAACTGGCTTCTTTCTATAATGGAAGAAAAAAAGTGATCGCTTTTAAAGGAGCTTTTCACGGCCGTACATCCCTAGCGGTTGCGGCAACGGATAACCCTAAAATTATTGCGCCGGTCAACAGCACAGATCATATCGTTTTTCTGCCCTTCAATGATGAGGATGCCTTGAAACAGGCTTTCGCAGCATATGGAGAAGAAATCAGCGCTGTGATTATTGAAGGCATACAAGGTGTTGGCGGAATTAAAGAAGCTGCTGTAAGCTTCCTTCAACTAATCCGCACATTATGTGACGAATATAATGCAGTTTATATCGCTGATAGTGTTCAATGTGGTTATGGCAGGACAGGCATATTTTATTCTCATGATTATGCCGGGGTAAATGCCGATGTATACACTATGGCCAAAGGAATGGGAAATGGATTTCCTGTAGCGGGAATTTCTATTGCTCCTAAATTTACAGCGTGGCATTCTATGCTGGGCACTACTTTTGGCGGAAACCACCTGGCTTGCGCAGCTGCATTAGCTGTACTGGAAGTCATGGAACAAGATCAGCTGATGGAAAATGCAGCAAAAATTGGTGATTATTTAATTGCTGAACTTAAAAAGATCGAAGAAATCCGTGAAGTAAGAGGACGTGGTTTAATGATCGGTATTGAGCTTCCTGAAGAACTTTCACAGGTTAAAAAGAACTTGCTGTTCAAGCAATTCATCTTTACAGGAGAAGCCAAACCAAATGTGATCAGATTATTGCCTGCGCTTAATCTGACCAAAGCACAAGCAGATCAATTTTTAGAAAACTTTAAAATTGCTATAAAAGGATGAACCAGTTCACTTCAGTAAACGATGTTGAAGACATCGGCCAATTAGTAAAAGATGCTCTTGCTTTAAAGCGCAATCCTTATGCAGATCAGCAGTTAGGAAAAAACAAGACGCTTGGACTTGTTTTTCTGAATCCAAGCCTGCGTACCCGCTTAAGTACCCAGAAAGCAGCCATTAATTTAGGAATGAGTGTAATGGTGATGAATATGGATAAAGAGGGATGGGCACTGGAAACTGAAGACGGCGTGGTCATGAACGGGACTACTGTAGAGCATATCCGCGAAGCAGCAGCAGTAATGGGGCAGTATTGTGATATACTGGGACTTCGTTCTTTTCCAAAACTGGTAAACAGGGAGGAAGATTACAACGAAGATTTCTTTAATAAGTTTATCAAATATTGCGGTGTTCCTGTGGTAAGTTTAGAAAGTGCTACCCGTCACCCTTTGCAAAGTCTGGCGGATCTGGTAACGATTAAAGAAACCTGGAAAGGAACAACTAAACCTAAAGTGGTTTTGGCCTGGGCTCCGCATATCAAGGCTTTGCCACAAGCAGTTCCAAACTCTTTTGCAGAATGGATGTGTAAAGCGCAGCAGGAGGATATGCTGGACTTTACAATTGTTCAGCCTGAAGGGTATGAACTTTCCGAAGATTTTACATCAGGTGCCCATATTACGAACAACCTGGAGGAAGCATTGGCAGGTGCAGATTATATTTATGTAAAAAACTGGTCCAGTTATAAAGAATACGGTAAAATCCTGCCTTACCCCGAAGGATGGATGCTGAACAATGAACTTTTAAAAGGCACAAATGATGCAAAAGTGATGCATTGTTTACCGGTTAGAAGGGATCTGGAGCTTTCGTCTGAGATACTGGACGGGCCAAATTCTTTAGTAGTCCATGAGGCGGGAAATCGCTTATGGGCAGCACAGGCAGTTTTGAAAGGTCTGTTACAAAAGCTATCTTAGGGGATGCCTGATTGATTAAGAAATCAGGCCTCTATTGACTTAAAAACCGTTAAAACATCAGAAATCTCATGAAAAGGTTCAATCTTTTATTCTGTGCGCTTTGTTTTGCCGCATTCTCTTTTGCTCAGCAAAAAACTGTAGATAGCTGGACTGATGGTAAATTTGTTACTGTCAACGGTGCTAAGTTATGGGTGGTTACTGTTGGTCAGGGTGATCCGGTTATTTTTATTGCTGGCGGCCCTGGTGGTGCACATCCTGGTTTAAGAAGTTTTGATCCTTTAGCAGACGCAAATCATCAGTTGATTTATTTTGATGGGTTTGGCAGAGGAAAATCAGATACTGCAAAAGTAGTTTCAGCTTATAGTCTGCAAAGAGATATTGAAGATATAGAAGGTTTAAGAAAAGCATTAAAACTTAATAAAGTGTCTCTTTTAGGACACTCTTACGGCGGGTTAGTTGCACAAGGATATGCCATTAAGTACCCAGCTCATGTAAGTCACCTGATCCTGGCCAATACTTTTCACAGTTATGTGATGTGGCAGGAAAATGATGACAATTCTAACCATGAGATCAAAACGAATTATCCGGAAGTCTGGGCTGACCTGATGAAAATCAGGGAGCAGGGGGCGGTTTCAAGTGATGCCGCGCATCAGGAGATTTATGGTAAAGTTCCTTATGGATTTTTATATGCGTATAATCCTGGTCAGTTTGTTTCCAGAGGCAGAAAACCTTATCCAAACAGCATGAATACTAAATTATACTATCAAATGGTAGGCAGGGATGGTGATTTTTATGTGGGAAGTGATATAGGAACTTTTGACTTCAGGAAACAGTTAAAGGATTTAAAGATGCCGATATTAGTAATTGGCGGTCGTTTCGACAGAGTAGCCACACCCTGGATGATGGTAAAGTATAAAGAATATTGTCCACAGGCACAGTTTGTAATGTTTGAGAAATCGGGTCATAATCCACAGATAGAAGAGCCGGAAAAAGAATTTCCTATCATCAATGAGTTCCTTAAGAAATAAAGCATGAAGCAGTTAACAGTGATAAAGATAGGTGGAAATGTAATTGATAATTCAGAGAAGCTACATCAGTTTCTCGTTGATTTTACAGCTTTACCAGGAGATAAGATCCTGATCCATGGAGGCGGTAAGATTGCCACAGAATTGGGAAACTCTCTGGGAATTGAACCTAAACTGGTTGATGGCAGAAGAATTACAGATATTGAAACCCTTCGCGTAGTGACAATGGTTTACGGAGGGCTGATTAATAAAAATATGGTAGCGCAGTTACAGGCCAGAGGATGTAATGCGATTGGATTAAGCGGAGCAGATGGCAACGTGATTAAGGCGGTAAAACGTCCTGTTAAAGAGATAGACTTTGGTTTTGTAGGTGATCTGGATGAACATTCTGTTTCGGTAACCACATTGGATAGTTTACTGAAGAGTAACCTGACTCCTGTTTTATGTGCGATTACGCATGATGGAGATAGTCAGTTGCTGAATACCAATGCAGATACGATTGCTTCGGCTGTTGCTGTCGCGATGTCTTCGGTTTATGAAACACGCCTGGTTTACTGTTTTGAGAAAAAGGGTGTTTTGCGTGATGTGGAGGACGAAACTTCGCTGGTAACAGAGATTAAAAGAGAAGATTTTGAGCGCTTACAAACCGAAGGGATAGTTTCAGGAGGGATGATCCCTAAATTACATAATGCATTTGAAGCCATCAGACAAGGAGTTAAGGCGGTCTATATTGGCAAAGCAGATGAATTACCACAGATTGATACACAGGGTCTAGGAACCCGATTAATAGATTAATATGGGACAATTTACAGGCAAGATAGCGATACTGGGCAGTGGTAATATTGGAATTTCACTAGCCAAAGGATTAGTTAAAGCGAATTATGTACAGGCAGGTGCGATTACTTTAACCAGGAGAACTTTAAGTCATTTAACCGGATTTGCAAATCTTGGTTATCAGATAAGTGCTGATAATGCTGCGGCTGTAGCGGCTTCGGATGTGATTGTTCTGGCTGTTTTACCACAGCAGCTCAATCAGCTGATGGAACAGATTTCCGGAGCGATTGATATCAAGCGGCATGTGGTGATTTCTGTGGCCTCAGGAGTGAGCTGTGCCGCAATCCGGGAGAAACTAGGGGAGCAATTAGAAGTTATTCGTGCGATGCCTAATACGGCTATCGCTATTGGCCAGTCTATGACCTGTGTAGCTGCGGATCAGGCTTCGGCAGAAAATATAGCTGAAGTAACCAGAATGTTTGAAACCGTTGGCGCAGTAGTTAAAATTAATGAAGACCTGATGACTGCTGCAACTGCTTTGTGTGCTTGTGGTATTGCTTTCTTTTTAAGAGGGATCCGTGCGGCTTCACAAGGAGGTGTAGAAATTGGGTTCCACGCAGATGAGGCACTGAAAATGGCTGTTCAGACTGCAAAAGGAGCCGCAGATTTACTGTTGCAGATGCAATCGCATCCAGAGCAGGAAATTGATAAAGTAACTTCGCCAAAGGGATGTACTATTGCAGGCTTGAATGAAATGGAGCACAATGGATTCAGTTCATCCCTGATCAAAGGCATTAAGCTTTCAGCTATAAAAGCCGGGGCATTATATACAAAAGAATAAATTATGATAGAGACGCTGCAAAAAGATAGTTTGGAATTGTTGAAGAATCTGATCAGTATTCAATCTTTCAGTAAGGAAGAGGACAAAACTGCTGATCTGATCGGGCAATTTTTGCAGGAACGGGGAATTAAAATCCACCGTAAGCTGAATAATATCTGGGCTTACAATCTGCATTTCGATGCCAGTAAACCTACGGTGCTTTTAAATTCGCACCATGATACGGTAAAGCCAAACTCTGGTTATACGAGAGATCCTTATGAACCGAAAATAGAAGATGGAAAGTTATATGGACTGGGAAGTAATGATGCAGGAGGCTGCCTGGTTTCCCTGATTGCTACCTTTTTGTATTTCTATGCGCAGGAAGATCTGGCTTACAATATCTGTTTAGCGACTACCGCCGAGGAAGAAATTTCAGGGAACAATGGACTGGAATGTATAATTCCTGATCTTGGGGAACTGGCATTTGCTATTGTTGGTGAGCCGACAGAAATGCAGCTTGCAATTGCAGAAAGAGGATTGTTAGTACTGGATTGTACGGTTACCGGAAAAGCTGGCCATGCGGCAAGAGAAGAAGGTGATAATGCAATTTATAAGGCATTGAAAGATATTGAATGGTTCAGGAATTATCGTTTCGCAAAAGTATCTGAAGTATTCGGGGCCTTGAAAATGTCAGTTACGATTATCAATGCCGGCTCTCAGCACAATGTAGTGCCTGCAACTTGTACGTTTACTGTAGATGTACGGGTTACTGATGCGTACAGCAATGAAGAAGTGCTGCGGATTATCCGCACCAATGTGGATTGCGATGTCAAAGCACGTTCTGTACGGTTAAAACCTTCCTCAATTGATAAAGAGCATCCGCTGGTTCAGTCTGGTATTGCATTGGGCAGAACTACTTATGGTTCGCCAACTACATCCGATCAGGCTTTATTAAGTATTCCTTCTGTAAAAGTAGGGCCAGGTGATTCTGCACGGTCACATATGGCGGATGAATATGTATTCATTAAGGAGATCGCTGAAGGAATAGAACTCTACATTGATATGCTTAAACCGGTGATCAGCGGGAAATAACATTTGCTCCTGCGGGAGCTTTTTATAATTTATAATAGACAATGAAAATCTGGCAAAAAAATATAGAAGTAAATAAAAGTATTGAGAGTTTTACTGTAGGTCAGGACAGGGAACTGGATTTACAAATGGCGGCTTTTGATGTGTTAGGTTCTCTGGCACACGTAGAAATGCTGGAAAGTATCGGTTTACTGACTGCTGCTGAGCTTGCTGAAATACAAAAAGAGCTGAAGCATATTTACGCTGAAATTGAGGCTGGAGAGTTTAAGATTGAAGATACAGTAGAGGATGTACATTCGCAGGTTGAATGGTTACTGACACAGCGTATTGGGGAAGCTGGTAAGAAGATTCATAGTGGAAGATCGCGTAATGACCAGGTTTTAGTAGATCTGAAATTGTTTTTCAGAAACAGAATTGAAGAGATGGTCAGCAATTCTGCGGTCTTGTTTCAGCAGTTAATTACCTTAAGCAATACACATAAAGACAAATTGTTACCGGGTTATACGCATTTGCAGATTGCAATGCCTTCTTCTTTTGGGCTTTGGTTTGGCGCTTATGCGGAAAGCTTAGTGGATGATATGGAAATGATGCTGGCAGCCTGGAAGATCTGTAATAAAAATCCTTTAGGTTCGGCTGCGGGTTATGGTTCTTCTTTTCCATTGAACAGAACGATGACTACTCATCTTTTAGGTTTTGAGAACCTGAATTATAATGTGGTTTATGCACAGATGGGCAGAGGGAAAACGGAAAGGATACTGGCTCAGGCAATGTCTTCTGTGGCAGCTACCCTGGCTAAAATGGCGATGGATGTATGTTTGTTTATCAATCAGAACTTTGGTTTTATCAAATTTCCTGATGAATTGACTACTGGTTCGAGTATTATGCCACATAAAAAGAATCCGGATGTGTTTGAACTGATCCGTTCAAGATGTAATAAGATTCAGGCATTGCCGAATGAGATTGCAATGATGACCACTAATCTGCCCTCAGGCTATCACCGTGACCTGCAATTATTGAAAGAGAACCTTTTTCCTTCGATTGTTTCTTTAAACGAATGTCTGGAAATGACAACCTATATGTTACAGCATATTACGCTGAAGGAAGATATATTGGCAGATAAGAAGTATGCTTATTTGTTTAGTGTAGAAGTGGTTAATGATTTGGCTTTAAAGGGTGTTCCTTTTAGAGAAGCTTATCAGATAGTGGGAGAGACGATTGAAAATGGTACCTTTGTACCAGGAGTTCAGGTAAATCACACCCATGAAGGCAGCATAGGAAATCTTTGTAATCCGGAAATTGAAGTGATGATGGAAACTATTCTCGACCAGTTTAATTTTGAAAAAACAAAGTTAGCTATTCAAAGCTTGCTAGCTTAATTCTAACCATTAATAAATTATAAAACATGAATGTATCGGTATTAGCAAACTCACTTATTGGATCAGAAATCATTAAAATCGGTAATGAGGTTAATGAGCTGAAAAGCAAAGGTGCTAAAATTGCAAATTTAACTATCGGTGATTTTGATCCTTCAATTTTTCCTATACCTGCCGGGCTGAAAGCTGAAATTGTTGATGCTTATAACCATAATCAAACCAACTATCCGCCTGCTGATGGTATTTTAGCCTTACGTGAAACGATTGTAGACGTTTTAAAGGACAGATATGATCTTGACTTTAAAACAAATGAAATATTGGTTTCTGGTGGATCACGCCCATTGATTTATGCCACTTACCTTGCTTTGATTGATCCGGGAGATAAAGTTATTTATCCTGCTCCATCATGGAATAACAACCATTACTGTCACCTTTCTTCTGCAGAGGGAATCGCTGTGGAAACTACTGCGGAAAGCAATTTCATGCCTACTGCTGAGTTGTTAAAACCATATCTTAAAGGCGCAACTTTACTGGCTTTATGTTCTCCGCTGAACCCAACGGGTACTATGTTCACTAAAGAACAACTGGAAGAAATCTGTGACCTTGTGATTGCAGAAAATAAATCAAGAGCTGAAGGGGAAAAACCGTTGTATATTATGTACGATCAGATTTACTCTTTATTGACTTTTGGTAAAGAACATATCAACCCGGTTAGTTTACGTCCTGAATTGAAAGATTACACTATTTATATTGATGGAATATCTAAATGTCTTGCGAGTACTGGTGTACGTGTAGGCTGGGCTTTCGGACCAGATAAAGTAATCGGTAAAATGAAAGCTTTACTGACGCATATCGGTGCCTGGGCACCTAAAGCTGAACAGGTAGCGGTTGGTAAATATTTTGCAGATAAAGGGCAGGTTGATGAGTTTTTAGGTGCATTTAAAACACAAATTCAGGATAGTCTTAATGCTTTGTATGAAGGTTTTACCAGCTTGAAAGAGGATGGTTTTGCAGTAGATGCGATAGCACCTATGGGCGCAATTTATCTGACACTGAAAATCGATTATATTGGTAAAACTACTGCGGATGGCGATTTACTGAAAGACAGTACTGATGTGAATTCTTACCTGATTAAAGAGGCTCAGGTGGCATTGGTGCCATTCTCGTGTTTTGGTACGGATGAAACTAAATCATGGTTCCGTGCTTCTGTTGGTGCTTGTTCACTGACTGATATCAAAGAAATGATTCCACGTGTTAAAGCTGCATTAAGCAAATTGAAATAATACGCTATAACTTATTGATAAGGGGTATTCTGGTTTGCATCCTGGTGCAGATTCAGCATACCCTTTTTTATTTAGCAATTGATATGCTGGCTTTATCTAAAGAAGCTGCTGTAGTTGTGGTTGTTTTTGCAGCGACTTCTGATGCCTGATCAGTATGGCTGGCACTGGTTGCGAATGTCAGGATCATCATCACAAATGCAGGAACTAACAGGAGTATAAATGGCGATATGTTAAACAGAGATTTCATAATATTTCGTTTTGTTGAAACAAATAGAATGAATAAAAAAATCCTGTTAAAATGTTTTATACCAAGTCCATTTTATCGTAGACGAACGGTTTAATTAAAGAATAAAGGCATTTTATTGCTTTTTGAGACTTTCGTAGCATAAAAATGCCAGTTTGTCGAAATAAAAGGGGTACGAAAAAGGCTGTAACGATTTGTTTCGCTACAGCCCTTCTTATTTTGTTGCTTATTTGAATTCAGAGGTCTTGTGGAATTCAATATCCGGATAATCTCTTTTAGTCATATTAATCATAAAGTCATTGTCTGCAAGAAAAACTGGGTTTCCGTCTTTATCTTGTCCGATGTGCTGTCCTTTACGTTTTACAAATTCTTCCAGTTTCTTCTTATCTGTAGAAGTTACCCAGTTTGATCTGCTGTAACTCAGCATACGGAAGTGTGCTTTTGCACCATATTCATGTTCCAGTCTGAATGCAATTACTTCAAACTGCAATTCACCTACAGCGCCAATGATTTTCCTGTTTCCTGGTTGTTGAGTGAATAGTTGGGCAACACCTTCTTCTGTTAGTTGTTGTATGCCCTTTTCAAGCTGTTTGGTACGAAGCGGGTCTTTATTCTCAACTTCCTTAAAAATTTCAGGAGAGAAGCTAGGAATGCCTTTAAATTGCAATTGCTCTCCCTCAGTCAATGTATCTCCGATTTTAAAGTTTCCACTGTCATATAATCCGACAACATCACCTGGCCATGCTTCTTCTACAATACTTTTCTCATTGGCCATAAAGTCCATTGGGTTAGAAAACTTAAGTTTTTTACCCTGACGTGTATGGAAATAAAATTTGTTTCTCTCAAACTTACCTGAACATATCCTTAAGAAAGCAATACGGTCTCGGTGTTTAGGGTCAAGATTGGCGTGTATTTTAAATACGAATCCGGAAAAGTTTTTCTCTTCTACCAGAACTTCTCTTTGTTCAGCTTCTCTGCTTCTCGGACTTGGTGCGATATTAATGAAGGTGTCTAACAATTCTTTAATACCAAAGTTGTTAATGGCACTTCCAAAAAATACAGGGGCAAGCAGGCCTTCTGTATACATGTTCTGGTCTAAAGTACCATATACGCCCTCTACAAGCTCCAAATCATTTTTTAATTCTCCAAGCTCCTTTGGTTTAAGGAAATTATTCAGGTTTGGATCATTCAGATCGCTGACTTCTATAACGGGATCAGCAATTTTTGTTTTATCCGGCTCAAACAGGTTAAGGTGTTTATTGTAGATACTATATACACCTTTAAAGGTATGTCCTTGTCCGATTGGCCATGATAAAGGGCATAAACTAATATTCAGCTTATTCTCAATTTCATCCAGCAGATCAAAGGCGTCTTTACCCTCGCGGTCCATCTTATTGATAAAGATAATTACGGGAGTATTCCGCATCCGGCATACGGCCATCAGCTTCTCTGTTTGTTCCTCAACACCTTTTACACAGTCTACAACAAGGATTACGCTATCTACTGCAGATAAAGTCCTGTAGGTATCTTCTGCGAAATCTTTGTGACCTGGTGTATCCAGAATATTGATGCGTTTATCTTTGTATTCAAAACCCATTACTGAGGTCGCAACGGATATTCCACGTTGTTTCTCAATCTCCATAAAATCTGAAGTACTGCTTTGATTGGCTTTGTTACGTTTTACAGCACCAGCGGTATTAATTGCTCCTCCAAACAGCAGAAACTTTTCAGTTAGTGTTGTTTTTCCGGCATCCGGGTGACTGATAATGGCGAATGTTTTTCGTTTTTCTATTTCGGGGTGAATCATAAAGGGTTAAGCATATTGCTTGATGAGGCTGCAAAGATAATTATAATATATAAAATAAAAACCGGCCATTATAGCCGGTTCTTATTTTATTAATTTCTTCCTGATCTGGAAGATTCACCTCTTTGAGGAGCATCACCACCGCTTCTTGAATCCTGAGAACGTTGCTGTTGCTGCTGTTGTTGCTGCTGACGTTGCTGCTGTTGTTGTTGCTGACGCTGCTGATCTTGTTGTTGTCTCTGTTGATCCTGCTGTTGACGTTGTTGTTGCTGACGCTGCTGATCTTGCTGTTGTCTCTGTTGATCCTGCTGCTGGCGTTGTTGTTGCTGGCGCTGCTGATCTTGTTGTTGTCTCTGTTGATCCTGCTGTTGACGTTGTTGTTGCTGACGTTGCTGATCTTGTTGTTGTCTCTGTTGATCCTGCTGTTGACGTTGTTGTTGCTGACGCTGCTGATCTTGTTGTTGTCTCTGTTGATCCTGCTGTTGACGTTGTTGTTGCTGGCGCTGCTGATCCTGCTGTTGTCTCTGCTGATCCGGATTCGCTGATCTGGACATATTATTATTTCCTGCTCTTGAACTGCCTATATCTGCTCTTCCAGAACGATCACTATTCCGATTTACCGGAATACCTGCATCTGGCCTTGTAGTACTGGTATTTCCTGATCTTGAAGTATTCATATCTCCTCTTCCTGAACGGTCAATACTTCCGGCTCTTGAATTATTGACATCCGGCCTTATAGTACTTGTATTTCCTGATCTTGAGGTATTTATATCTCCTCTTCCTGAACGATCCACACTTCCGGCTCTTGAATTATTTATATCACTTCTTCCTGAACGGTCAACACTTCCTGCTCTTGAACCGCCATTGTCGCCTGCTCTTGAAGATCCGTTAACTCCTGATCTTGGATTGTATATATTGATATTATTATTTGAAATACTTGTTCTTCCAGGTCTTTCTGAACGGGAGATATTGTAAACTCTTACATCTCTGTTCGTTGCTCTTCTGATATCATCAGCCCTTGGGCCTGTATAATAAGTATCTCTGCCACCACGGCCGTAAGTATTATTGATAATAGTAGTACGGTTAATGATCGTGATGTTTCTGTTTGAATAACGTGGATAGTTGTTGCTGTAAATACTACCCTGAGGAATAAAGTTCCACCAGTTATTCGGTGTATTATATCCGCCGCCGCCAATATTGATATTAATACTGATACCCGGGCCTAAAGGAGCCCAGCCATAATAACCAGCACCACTTCTCCAGCTAACCCATGCAGGCCCCCAGACAGTGTCCGGAATCCACACCCATTGATTAAACCTGTTATTTACCCAGCGACCATAGTGAAACGGAGCCCAGCCCCAGTCATAGTCAGATACCCAGGTATTTCCATACTCAGTCATCGCCCAGCGGCCATCGCTGTAATAAGGTCTGAAATCATCCTGATCTACATCGGGCCGCCAGACATTTCCATATTGGGGGTCTTGAATCCAGGTTCCGTAAGGGGATAATTCATCATAAAACGATTGCAGTGAGATATCGTCATAGCCCCCCTGAGCCATCGATTTCTGTGCTGTGAAGCCGAACAAGAGCATAAGCCCCAGTAATGCAGCTGGAAATTTGATCATGTTTTTCATTTGTGTGTGTATTTATAATATAACCTAACTTATATCTATGAGTAAAAAAATATACAATGGTTTAACGTTTTATGTGTTAAATTAAGGATCGGCAAGGTTCGTATTGAAAATTACATACGGAAGACACGGGATTTATGGGTTTTAAAAAGCTAAACTTAAGATTTAGATTCTTATTTTCTCTTTCCAAATATTTATTCTTTTCCTTTGTAATTCTAAACTAATGCAATCCGCAGGAGTAAATGATAAAATTTAAATAAATTAATACTGTTATCAGAGCCCTTATAGCCATTAAAGTGGTATAGACGGAATTTACTACAGTACTACATAAATTATACCAAAAACAACAAATATCAAATGAAGAAAGGTGTATTATTCCTGATTCCTGTTCCATTGGCAGAAAATGCCTCTGCTAAGTCATTCACTCCATATCTGATTGATACGATCAATGCTATAGATACTTATATCGTAGAGAATGAAAAAACTGCAAGGAAGTCTCTGAAAGAGGCAGGCTTAAAAATTCCACAGAGTGATCTGACTATTCATGATTATGGTAAACATAAAAGGAATGACTCTATGGTCCCTTATTTTAAAGAATTAATGACCGGAAAAGATGTAGGTCTGATGAGTGAAGCAGGTTGCCCTGGAGTAGCTGATCCAGGGGCTGAAATCGTGTCGGAAGCACATAAACGCGGAATCAAAGTCGTACCTCTGGTAGGCCCCAACTCCTTGTTATTAGCGCTGATGTCTTCAGGCTTTAACGGACAAAGTTTCACTTTCCACGGATATTTACCTATTGACAAAGTAGAAAGAGTAAAAAAAATTAAAGAGCTGGAGCAACTGGCTGAAAAAAATAAACAAACTCAGCTATTCATTGAAACTCCTTTCAGGAACAATCATTTATATGAGGATATTATAAAAAATACAGCAGCAAATACTTTGCTGTGTGTAGCAAGTAATATTACGGGAGAGGATGAGTATATCAGAACGCAGAGTGTTGGTCAATGGCGTCAGGAGAAGATAGATCTTCATAAAAAACCGACTATATTCTTAATCTACCGTTAAACAGCTGTTTAGCGATACATATTTTTACTGTCCATAAATGCGATTACATTTTCAGGAACAAGAAACTGAATATTTTTACTGTCTTTTAAAGCTTGTCTGATAAAGGTCGATGAAATCTCCATCTGAGGTGTTTCTGTCAATGTAATCGAAGGATGGTTAACCCATTCTGTAACGTCGGATCCTGGTCTGGGATACACATAAATAGCATAGTTTTTTAACAGGACCTCATAGTTCTTCCATTTTTTTAAAGAAGCCAGGTTGTCCGCGCCCATAATCAGCACAAACTCTTTTGTGGGATGTTTTTCCTGAAGGTAGGCAAGGGTATCAATGGTATAAGAAGGCTGGGGCAGGTTAAATTCAATATCACTTACCTTAAGTTGTTCTGCCGGTTCAATTGCTAACCGGGCCATCTCAAGTCTGTCATACATATTACCAAGCCCCTTTTTATTTTTCAGTGGATTCTGTGGCGAAACGATCAGCCACACCTCATCCAGATCGGTGAAATTAGCCATATAACTGGCTATAATCAGATGTCCTGCATGAATAGGATTGAAAGAACCAAAAAATAAACCTGTTTTCGCCATTCTTTTGATCAGCTTCTTATTGCTTAAGAAAATCGGTAACTAATTTTTCTGCTTCTGCACAGGCGGTATTAAGATCAAAGTTTTTAAGGATCACATCGAACTTATCTGCATATTGCAGCTCTTTCTCCGCTTTAATAAATCTTTCCTGAAGCTTTGACTCACTGTCAGTACCACGGCCGCTTAAACGTTCTTTTAAGACTTCCAGAGATGGTGGCTGAACAAAGATAGCTAACGCGTCCTCTTCGTATTTACGTTTTAAACGCAAACCGCCTTCTACGTCAATGTCAAAAATCACATGTTTCCCTTCATTCCAGATCCGTTCAATTTCTGAACGTAAAGTACCATAGAAAGTTCCATTATAAACTTCTTCAAATTCTACGAATTCCTGGTGTGCAACTTTATGTAAAAACGATTCCTTAGAGATGAAATAATAATCATTCTCATGTTTTTCATCACCACGTAATTCTCTGGTTGTTGCTGATATAGAAAAGCTTAGTGATGGAAACTTTTCCAGTAAGTGTTTTACTATTGTTGTTTTTCCTGCGCCGGACGGAGCGGAAAATATAATGAGTTTGCCCTGTATCATTGGTGTGTAAATCTTGCCAGCGTATTAAATTACGTTTAACAATTGTTCTTTAATTTTTTCTAATTCCTCTTTCATACCTACAACTAATTGCTGTATTTGTGCATCATTTGCTTTTGCACCCATGGTATTGATCTCTCTGCCTATTTCCTGAGAAATAAAACCAAGTTTTTTACCATTGGCATCTTTACTTTTTAAAGTCTCAGTAAAGTAGTCACAGTGGCTTTTAAGACGAATTTTTTCTTCCGTAATGTCAAGTTTATCTATGTAATAGATAAGTTCCTGCTCTAAACGGTTTTGATCAACATTAACCTTTCCTGATACCTCTTCCAATAATTGGTTCAGTTTCGCTCTGATATGAGGAATTCTTAAAGGAGCTAAAACTTCAATCTGAGAGAAAAAGCCAAGTATATTTTTGATTCTGAGTTCCAGATCCTGTTTTAATGCATTTCCTTCAGTTTCTCTGAACTGATTGAAGCTGGCCAAAGCAGTATAGAATGTTTTTTGCAAAATATCCCATTCCCCTTCATTTACTACTTCTTCAGTATAGCTGATTACGTCCGGAAAATTTAATACAGCTTGAAGAAGATTACTTGAATTTGCACCTAAATCAATGTTAATTGCTTCTAATTGTTTGTAATATTTGCTCAGTAAAGCGGCATTAATTGTTGCACCTTTAAGGTTTTCTTCACTGCGCTCAATATTGATAGAAACATTTACTTTTCCGCGTTCAATATCCTTGCTACAGACATTACGCAGTAAAAGTTCTTTATCTGCATATGCCCTTGGGAGTTTTAGATTAAGCTCTAAAAACTTACTGTTCAGGGATTTTATCTCTACGGAAAACTTTGTATTTTCCTGATCTGTAGAGGCCAGGCCATAACCTGTCATTGATTTTATCATGTGCAAAGATATAATTTATTGTTAAAATGAGCGTCTATTTTAAACAGACACTCCTGAAGATATGAAATTTTTAACGTGCTCAATAGCATTTATAAAGCCATATGGCAATTTTGCCATGGCAGATTGACAAACAATAGTTAAATTTACTCCATGCATCACAGACCAATGACCCGTACAATCCAGAAAAGTTTACTGGTTTTTACCTTTATAATTGCTTCCGTATCTGTTGTATTCGCGCAACAGGATTTTCAGTTAAATGGCGTGGTCATGACAAAAGGAACAACTACCCGTATTGCAATGGCGCAGGTTACTAACTTGCGGACAAAGTTCACTGTTAGCAGTAATGATCTGGGGCTTTTCCAGGTGAAAGCTAACATAGGAGATACACTGGTTATCTATAAACAAGACTTTTCAGATAAGCAAATGGTCATTTCGTCAAATAAGGATTTGATTGTTTACCTGGATAATGGAGCCGGCACGACTCTGCATGAAGTAAATATCAAAGGGAAATCTAAAAAAGCAGAACTGGACGAACTGAAACAGGATTACAGGGATAAAGGTTCTTTTTATGCCGGGAAGCCACCTTTACTCTCCTATATTTTTGCACCTATAACTGCTTTGTACGAATTATTTGGACGTACACCTAAAAATGCAAAGCGATTTGGGAATTATTATAACAGGGAAATGCAGCAGACTCAGATAGACGGGTATTTCAATGAATCCCTGATTAAAAAGAATACTGAACTGAGTGGTAAAGAGCTGGAAGATTTCATGCTAAACTACCGTCCTGATTATCAGAAAGCAAAAAACTGGACAGAATATGATGCCGTAAAGTATATCAGAGATACTTACAAAAAGTATACAGATACGGTAAAAAAGAAATAAATAATGAGTCTTGTTTATAAAGATAATGCTTCACAAGCCTTCTCCGCGGCCTGTTTTTCTGCATTTTTCTTGTTGTAATCTCTTCCGATACCGAAACTCTCGCCGTCAATTATGGCCTGTATAGTGAAAAGTTTGGCACTGTCGCCTTCACTGTTCTCCATCATTTCAAACGTAATATCTTTAGCATGACGCTGACACCATTCTATCAATTTACTTTTGAAATTTGTTTCAGTAAGTTCAAGGGTGTGAACGTCGATATATGGCTTGACAATACGTTTAAGCAATAATTCTTTGGTGAAATTATATCCTTTATCCAGGTAAACGGCGCCTATCAGGGCTTCGAAAGCATCACCCAGCATAGAGTGGTGTTTGGTCTGCATGTTAACCATTTTCTGATCGAATACAATCAGCTGATCAAAGCCCATTTTTCTGGCTAACTGATTTAAGTTAACCCTGTTAACGATCTTAGAACGCATCTCTGTAAGGAATCCCTCTTCTTTATAAGGGTAACTTTTGAAGAGTAATTCTGCAATAACAGCGCCGAGGATGGCATCGCCCAGAAATTCCAGACGTTCGTTACTGCTCCGACTTCCATTTTTCAATAATTTAGCCACAGACCTGTGCCTGAATGCCATTTTATACAAAACGGTATTTCCAGGCACAAAGCCTAACATATTTTTCAGCTTTTTTATAAACTCTTTATCAGGCGATAAATAGAGCTTATATAGGTCAAATAGGGGCATTAAATTTATTAAAATCGATATTTCGTGACGTTTACTCTTCGTATTTTTTGAAAATTACTGATGCATTGTGTCCACCAAAACCAAAAGTATTGCTTAATGCAGCACGTACCAATCTTTTTTGTGGCTTATGAAAAGTAAAATTCAACTTAGGATCAAAATCAGGATCGTCGGTGAAGTGATTAATTGTTGGAGGTACGATGTCGTTTTGTACAGCAAGAATGGCAGCAATGGCCTCAACAGCACCAGCAGCACCCAAAAGGTGACCAGTCATTGATTTCGTTGAACTGATATTCAGTTTGTACGCGTCTTCACCAAATAAATTAACAATTGCGCTTGTTTCACTGATATCTCCGAGTGAGGTCGATGTTCCATGAACATTAATATAATCAATGTCTCCAGTAGTCATTCCTGCATCTCTTAGTGCATTGGTCATCACCATTTTAGCGCCTAGTCCCTGCGGATGTGGAGCTGTAATATGATTTGCATCTGCACTCATTCCACCACCAACTAATTCGGCGTAGATTTTTGCACCACGTGCTTTTGCATGTTCTAACTCTTCCAGGATAATAGTTCCGGCACCTTCACCTGCTACAAATCCATCCCTGTCTTTATCAAACGGTCTGGAAGCAGTTGACGGGTCGTCATTTCTGGTTGAAAGTGCATGCATTGCATTGAAACCGCCAATACCAGCTTCATTAATAATTGCTTCAGACCCACCGCTGATAATTACATCAGCCATATCAAGACGTATGTAATTGAAAGCATCGATCATCGCATTAGTTGAAGAAGCACAGGCAGATACGGTCGCAAAGTTAGGACCACGTAAGCCATATTTTATGGAGATGTGACCAGGAACGATATCAATAATCATCTTTGGAATGAAGAACGGATTAATACGGGGAGTTCCATCGCCCGCAAAATAGTTTCTCATTTCTTCCAGAAAAGTCTTGATACCACCGATACCAGTACCCCAGATAACGCCAATACGATTGGTGTCCATTTGCGAGAAATCGAATCCCGCATCTTTAACCGCCTCGTCTGTTGATGCTATCGCGTATTGCACAAAAGGATCTAATTTACGAGCTTCTTTTTTCTCTAAAAAGTCTTCAGGATTGAAGTTTTTCAGCTCGCAGGCAAATTTTGTTTTGAATTTTTCTGTATCAAAACTTGTAATCGGCCCAGCCCCACTCACCCCTTTTAACAAATTATCCCAGAATTCTGGGATAGTATTGCCAATTGGAGTGAGTGCACCTAGACCTGTAACTACTACTCTTTTTAATTCCATTTATACGGATTATACGGAGGCCGTATGTTCTACTTTACGTTTTTCTCTAGATAAGCAATTGCTTGACCAACTGTACCGATAGTCTCAGCTTGATCATCAGGAATTGCTACATTGAATTCTTTTTCGAATTCCATGATAAGTTCTACAGTATCCAAAGAATCCGCACCTAGGTCATTAGTGAAAGAAGCTTCTGGGGTAACCTCGCTCTCATCCACACCTAATTTTTCAACGATAATAGCCTTAACTCTTGAAGCAATATCAGACATAATGTTATAATTTAATGGGTTAAATAATTCAGTGCAAAGAAAAATAAATTCTGACACATTTCAAATGTTTTTATTTCTCTGTCAATTTTAATGTTTTTATTTCAAATGATAAAGCAAAATTAGTTTTATAATTTCGTATCCTAAAATATATCTTACTAAGCTGCTTTGAACAAAACCTATTTAAAACTTTCGCTGGACCTGGATTTTGTCTTAATCGCAATCACAGCGTCTTTAAAGGATTATGTCCTGTGTCATAAAATCAATACAAGACTCAATTTAAATTTTGAAAAAGTTGAAGATCATGAGGTGTTTTTTAATGTAGATGAGCCTGCTTTAGCATTTTCGAAGTATAATTTTTACATAGAACAGGGTGATAATGATTTTTTTATACTGAGTAATCGCAGTAGTGAGGGATTCTTGATTCCGGAGATGAATAAAGTGGATTATTTTATGATTATTCAGGGATATATTGATAAAGAAGATCTGGATTATATCATTTCAGGTCTTAATAAACTGCCTGATATTCAGGTTGCTGCGCAGATAGATCCACTCAAATTGAAGTCAAATGAGAATTTGGTAATATAAATTTTATATGTAAGGTGTATTAAATACACTATATTTGAATCTAACATTATTTAGTTAAATAACAGAATCAACCAGGCTAACAGTGGTTTTTAATAGCTAAAACCTTCTTTTGTTAGTCGTAACAAATAAAATAACTCAAATGAAACCCTTTCATTCCAGAACAAAAATTGTAGCCACGCTAGGTCCGGCCTCAGCAAAACCAGACGTTTTATTAAGCATGTTTAATGCAGGACTAGACGTTTGCAGACTTAACTTTTCACACGGTTCACAAGCCGATCACCAGGAAGTTCTGGATACGATTCGTGCAATCAATAAAAAACACAACTATAATGTTGGTATTTTAGCTGATTTACAAGGCCCTAAAATTAGAATTGGAATCGTTAAAGATGGTGGTATACACTTAGTTAATGGAAGTCGTACAATCATCACAACTAAAGAATGCATCGGTAACGAAGAGCGTATCTATATCACTTATACAAGCTTTCCTAAAGATGTAAAACCAGGTGAAATCATCCTTTTGGATGATGGAAAACTGCAAATGAGAGTGATTGAAACGAATTATGAAGATGAGGTTGTTTGTGAAGTTGTTCACGGTGGTATTTTAACCTCAAGAAAAGGTGTAAACTTACCAAATACTAAAGTTTCTATTCCTTCTTTAACTATAGAAGATCGTAAAAACCTTGAGTTTGTGTTAGAAAATGACGTAGACTGGATCGGTCTTTCATTTGTACGTAACGCAGCTGACATTATCGAATTAAAAGATATTATCAAACAAAGAGGTAAAGGTGCAAGGGTAATCGCTAAAATCGAAAAGCCTGAAGCAATTGATAACATTGATGAAATTATTGCAGTTTCTGACGGTATCATGGTTGCCCGTGGTGACCTTGGTGTTGAAATGCCAATGGAAGAAGTTCCATTGTTACAGAAAATGATTGTTCAGAAATGTATTGCTGCTTCTAAACCTGTAATTATTGCTACCCAGATGCTGGAAAGCATGATCACTACACCAAGACCAACACGTGCTGAG
This sequence comes from Pedobacter sp. WC2423, assembly GCF_040822065.1. Classification (NCBI taxonomy): domain Bacteria; kingdom Pseudomonadati; phylum Bacteroidota; class Sphingobacteriia; order Sphingobacteriales; family Sphingobacteriaceae; genus Pedobacter; species Pedobacter sp. WC2423. The sequence continues at coordinate 3,929,257 of NZ_CP162005.1, read as the reverse complement.
GTGAATGACGTTGCAAATTCAGTATTGGATGGTGCAGATGCAGTGATGCTAAGTGGAGAAACGTCTGTAGGAGAATTTCCTTTGATCGTTATTGAAACGATGCAAAAAATCATTCAGAACATTGAAACAAACAACTATCCATTCCACGTTGAAAAAGCTTTAAAAGCTGATTCTGAAACTTTCTTAAGTGATGCAATTTGTGATTCTGCTTGTATTTTAGCGAGCCGTACAAATGCTGTAGGTATCGTTTCTATGACAGTGAGTGGTTATACTGCTTTTGAAATATCTGCACACAGACCAAAAGCATTAACTTATATTTTCACAAATAACAGGCAATTATTAAATACTTTAAGTTTGGTATGGGGTGTTCAGGCTTTCTTTTATGATAAGTTTGAGAGTACTGATGAAACCATTTTAGATGTGAACAGTCTGCTGGTTAAAATGAAACTGATCAAAAAAGGAGATACTTTAATCAATACTGCCGCAATTCCTATGGAAAGTAAAGGCAAAACAAATATGGTAAAAGTTACTGTTATTGATTAATTTATAAAAATAAGGCAAGCTCAGGTTTAACAACCAAAAAAAATATTACTTTTGCACTCCCCGAATTGGAGAGGTGTCCGAGTGGTTGAAGGAGCACGCCTGGAAAGTGTGTATACCTCAAAAGGGTATCGAGGGTTCGAATCCCTCTCTCTCCGCTTAAAGAGACGTACAGCTTTGTATGTCTCTTTTTTTATTTAACGCAACTCATTGAATACTAACAATTTACTTGTTTATTTTCAAGCATCAAAAACGGTTCGATATTTTTTTAATACATACCATAGCTTTCTCTTTTATTATAAAGCGCTCAAATTCATCAGAAATGGCTATTTTGGGTTCGACACTCCCTCAAGGTATCGTAATTCTCAAGTAGCTGAATCTTTGATATTAAAAATCAGAGAAATGTATAAGTGTTTCCGTGAAATCATCAAATGCCTCACAATGATTTGAAGGAAATTTGTACCAGAAATATTAAATCATTTATTATGAAAAAGACAGTATTGATAACAGGGGCATCATCAGGATTTGGAAAAGCGTCCGCAAAATTGTTTCAAAACCAGAGCTGGAATGTCATCGCTGCTATGCGTTCTCCTGAAAAGGAAGACGAATTAAAGGATAGTGAAAATCTACATTTGGTAAAACTGGATGTTACAGATTTGGAAAGTATTAAAAAATCAGTTGAACAAGGACTAGAAAAGTTCGGTAAGATTGACGTTCTCATCAACAGTGCAGGTTACGGTTTGATAGGCGTTTTCGAATCGTCGGACGAAGCTCAGATTCAAAAACAATTTGAAGTCAATGTTTTCGGCTTGATGAATATGACTAAAGCCATTTTACCGGCGATGAGAAAACAAAAAAAAGGAGTTATCATCAATATTTCATCTTTCGGAGGTGTGACAGCCAGTCCTTTTACAAGTTTATACAACAGTTCGAAATTTGCCGTCGAAGGTTTTTCTGAAGCATTATATTTTGAATTGTCATCTTTTGGAATTTCCGTAAAAATTGTAGAACCCGGAAGCGTTGCGACCAATTTCAGAAACGGAATGGAAATGATTCAGAATACGATTGAAGATTACAATCAAGAATTGGCGACTTTCATTCCAAAGTTTACAAAACGTACAGAACATTTAGCAAATGCTACGACCGAAGAAGTTGCAGATACTATTTTTGAGGCAGCAACAGATGGTCAATCCAAATTGAGATACAGTATTGGGGATGATGCAAAGTTCTATATCGATTTGAAAAATCAAAATTCTGAAGAAGATTTTTTAAGAGGTATGCAGGAATAATCGCTGCAGAAAGATTTAACTTTATCATTACAAATTCCAACAAAATGCCAGAATCATTCATCAATATTCATTCGATTGCAGAGTTTCATCGATATTACGGTCTTGAAAGTCCGAAACATCCTCTGGTAAGCGTTATCGACCTTAAAAAAATCAAAAGAAAAGATGTGGATTCTGCCCCTCATTTTCATCATCTGGGTTTATATGCAGCTGTATACAAAAAATTTGACGGGAGCTTTAAATACGGCCGTTCAGATTATGATTTTCAGGAAGGTGCTTTGATGTTCATTGCGCCTGATCAGATAATACAGACAAGTTCTGATACTGATGCTGAGATTGACGAAGGATGGTTTCTGGCATTTCACCCTGATTTTATCTATGGTTCCGAATTGGGCAAAAAGATTCGGAACTATACTTTTTTCGACTACTCAAGCAATGAAGCACTGTACGTTTCTGAAGAGGAAAAGAAAACGCTTGAGGTAATAATTTCTACCATTGAAACAGAGTATTCAAAAAACATTGACCGGCACACACAAGGTTTGATTTTAAATAATATCGAGTTACTTCTCAACTATTGCGACCGCTTCTACGAAAGGCAGTTTTTGACGAGGTCAAAAGTGAGCAGCGATATTCTTCAGAATTTTGAACAGTTGCTCAATCACTATTTTGATGACGAAAATCTCATTGACAAAGGTATCCCCGAAGTGAAATATTTTGCAGAAAAACTTTATCTTTCATCTAACTATTTATCTGACCTTCTCACCAAATATTCAGGAAAAACTACGATTGAACATATTCATCTCAGGTTGGTTGATAAAGCAAAAAATCTGCTACTTGGAACTTCAAAATCTATCAGCGAAATTGCTTATGAGCTTGGATTCGAACATCCTTCACATTTCACAAAAATATTTAAAACAAAAACAGGATTATCGCCACTTTATTTCAGGAAAAACCAGAATTGACTAATCCGTAGAAAGACTGAGTATTTCAGGCAAAATGGACGTGCGCTCCATTTTCAAAGTCATATTGTATATATAACCCCTGGTAATTGCACTAGGTGCAAATTCCAGCATGATCATTATTAATATAATTTAGATAATTTTCAATCCACTAAAAAAACTCAAAAGTGGTATCAGGGGTTCGACTGTAGCACCCCACACTCCGCCAAACAAAAATGCTGCCCGCAGGGTGGCATTTTTGTTTTAAATCGGCCTGAGTCCTTCAGCTCAAAGGCCAGATTAAAAACAAAAAATGTCATTGAGCGCAGCGAAAAGCATTTTTTTTGAAGCCTCCCCCCAAAGGGATCAGCGAGAGCATCGAGCTAATCCTCATTGAAGGATAGGCCCTTGCAAGCTTCTCGTGCTTATAAAGCTCAATTTGCCACATACCAGATAGCTTATTTATACTTGGTTTTCAGGATAGGAAATAGGCATTGGTTTTTTGGTTTGGCTTTCAAAACGCAAACGGTGATAATCGAAGGCAGTCTTTTTTGAAGAAGTTAGCCAGATGAAAAATTGCAATTTAAAGAATCTTATTGTGGTCTGGAAGGCTTGACCCTTGCAGATACCACCGTATTATTCTTAACATAGTCAAAAAATGATTTTTTATAAGTGTTTCCTATCGGGATCTGGGTTCCTTTCACCATAATAATCAGATTTCCTTCTATCATTTCTATCTTATTCCTGGCTATTACAAAAGATTTCTGCACCTGTACGAGGTTATTAAGCTGATTCAAAGTCTGAAGGGCCTCTTTTAGCGTGAGGTAAGTAATAATACTATCCTTGTCTGTGTGAACAATGATATAGTTATCTTTTGCTTCGAGATAAATTACCTCCTCAGGGCTGACTTTGATAATTTTATTCATTACCCCGGTTTTGATAAATATCTCTGATTTGGCCACAGGCTGAAGAGGGGCTTTACCAATTTTTCTGATGATCTTTTCTATCGCTACGGTAAATTTCGGGAAGGTAACAGGTTTAATAATATATTGATCTGCCTCCAGCTCAAATGCTTCTACCGCATATTGATGATACGCTGTTGTAAAAATCAGGAAGCGCGTTTTCGGGCGAAGAATCTTAGCCAGATCCATTCCCGATATTCCAGGCATATTTATATCCATAAAAAGAATATCTATCTGATCTTCTTCTGTTATTTCTGCCAGTGCAATTATAGGTTGAGAATAAACTTTAAGTAAATGAAGATTAGGCATGTTCTGAATGTGGTCTGTCAGCAATTCAATCGCATGATTTTCGTCTTCTATGATAACACAATTTAATGGCATAAAGCAAGTATTAATAGTGGTGGTTTTCTTGAACCATTAAAAAACTAAATTACAATACATTATTGTTAATTGTATATTAAAATGTCATGATCAGCAGGAATTGAATATTATTTCTCTCATTATCATACATTAATTATTAAATAGTAAAAGGATGAAAGCATTAACATTTTCGGAACTACTGGAATACATAGAAGTACCCAAAACAATCTTAAAAGAAGGAGATTTATTACTCGGAATAAAAGCTATCGGCCTGGACTTTGCAGATATTTACCGAAGGAAGGGAGATTATCACTTAACGGAGGAGTCACCCTATATTGCTGGTTATGAGCTCCACGAATGCCAATGGAAGGTTCTAAAAATGGATCAGCACAAAATAAATTAGTATAGCTGAACCAATTTCTTTTAAACTTGCAGAAGGAAAAGACGCACATGACTTTTTAGAAAGCAGAAAAAGCACAGGAAAAATAATTTTGATTTTATAACTTGAAAAACTAATCAGACAATAATGCATAAAGGAAGAATGGAAGCTTTTAGTGATGGCGTAATCGCCATCATTATCACAATCATGGTCTTGGAATTAAAAGTACCACATGATGGTCAGGACCTCAGTGCATTAGTTTCGCTCATACCGGTGTTTATGAGTTATATCCTGAGTTTTGTCTATGTAGGTATTTACTGGAATAACCATCACCACATGCTTCAGGCTGCAAAATCTGTGAACGGACGTATCTTATGGGCTAACCTGCACCTGCTGTTCTGGCTCTCGCTGATTCCTTTTGTGACTGCCTGGATGGGTGAAAATCATTTCAGTCAGTGGCCGATCGCCTGTTATGGATTTGTGATGCTAATGAATGCATTTGCCTATTCCATCTTGTCAAATTCTCTGATCATACATGAAGGTAAGAACTCAAATCTCAGTAAAGCAATAGGAAAAGGTACTAAGGGGATGATTTCGGTCGGATTATACCTGACAGCTATCGCCTTGTCTTTCATAAACCCATGGATCAGTTTTGCGCTTTATGTATTAGTTGCAGTAATCTGGTTCATACCCGATTCCCGTATTGAAAAAAGTATGGCACAGGAATAGCAATAATGCCTATACCAAGATAGTACGGTACAGTTAGCCCGGCTGGAATTTTTATACTTGCCTATTATTTTTGATATAGCAATAAAGCTGTATGTTTTGCCAAAATCAGATATAGAAGATGAGCACGTTAAGCGTATTTTCGTAAATTGTGCTTTCAGTAAACATGAAATTTACACAGTTTCAAATGATTTCGCTTTATGAAAAGAGTAGGCCTTTTTATTCCCTGTTACGTAGATCAATTTTACCCCAACGCAGGTATTGCAACATATCAGCTGCTTAAAAAACTAGGATTAGATGTGACTTATCCAACCGGACAAACCTGTTGTGGACAACCTATGGCCAATTCAGGTTTTGAACATCTTACCGGAGATTGTAACCAGTTATTTGTAGACAATTTTGCAGAGTTTGATTATATCGTATCCCCTTCCGGCAGTTGTGTTTTACACATTAAAGAACACTTGCATACCGAAAAATCAGAACCGCAGGCAGCCGCAATCAGGACTAAAGTCTATGAGCTGGTAGAATTTTTAGTGGATATACTCCAGGTAAAAAATCTTAAAGCAAAATTCCCTCATAAGGTAGGCTTACACCAGAGCTGTCACGGTCAGCGAGGATTGTTACTCACACAAATGAGTGAACTGGTTGCCCCTTATTTTTCTAAACCTCAACAACTTCTGGCGCAGGTAGAAGGACTGGAACTCATCAATTTGAAAAGAGAAGATGAATGCTGTGGATTTGGCGGGACTTTTTGTGTGGTTGAAGAAGCCGTATCAGTGAAGATGGGAAAAGACAGAGTAAAAGATCACCAGGCAAATGGTGCAGAATATATTACTGGTGCCGATATGTCGTGCCTGATGCATATGGAAGGGATTTTAAAAAGAGAAAATAGCAACGTGAAGGTGCTGCATATTGCAGAAATATTAAATGCAGGATAGAATTTATGAGTATACCAGCTAAAACCCATCCTGAATTATCGGAAGTATTTAATAAAGATGAAGAGCGTGTAAACTGGCATGATGAAACCTTATGGTGGATCAGGCAGAAAAGAGATAAGTCAGCCCACAGTATTCCAGAATGGGAAATACTGCGGGAAAAAGCCTCTCAGATTAAAAACAATGCTTTGTCTAACCTCGCTGAATACCTGGTTAGCTTTGAAGAAAAGGCGCTCGCCAATGGCATTATTGTGCACTGGGCAGCAGATGCGCAGGAGCATAACCAAATTGTGCATCAGATTTTAAAAAAGCACGATATCCGTCAGCTGGTGAAAAGTAAATCCATGCTGACCGAAGAATGTCATTTAAACGAATATCTGGAAAAACAAGGACTGGAAGTAATTGATTCTGACCTGGGAGAACGTATTGTCCAGTTAGCTAAAGAACCGCCAAGTCATATCGTTCTGCCTTGTATTCATAAAAAGAAAGAAGAAATCGGAGATTTGTTTCATGAACATCTTGGCGTTGCTGCCGGAACCTCAGATCCGCAAATATTAACAGAAGCAGCAAGAGTACATCTAAGAGAAACCTTCCTGACCAGAAAAGCTGCCCTAACAGGAGTTAATTTTGCGATTGCAGAAACTGGCGAATTTGTAGTTTGCACCAACGAAGGAAATGCTGATATGGGTGCTCATCTTGCTGATGTTCATATTGCCTGTATGGGGATTGAGAAGATTATCCCAAAGCGTAAACATTTGGGGGTATTTCTGCGCTTACTCGCCAGAAGTGCAACCGGTCAACCCATTACCACTTATTCCAGCCACTTTAAAAAGCCGGGAGCAGGACAGGAAATGCATCTTGTACTCGTTGACAATGGCCGTACTATACAAATGGGAAGAGAAGATTTCAGGGCTTCTTTAAAATGTATCCGTTGCGGCGCTTGTATGAATACCTGTCCCGTTTACAGAAGAAGTGGTGGACATAGTTATCATTCTGCAATTTCGGGTCCTATTGGTGCTATTCTGGCACCTAATCTGGATCGGGAAAAGTATGCTGATCTGCCTTTTGCTTCTACCTTATGCGGATCTTGCTCTAATGTATGCCCCGTTAAGATTGATATTCATCAGCAACTTTATAAATGGAGACAGGTAATTGTCCAGGAAGGTTATGCAACCTCAGCTAAAAAGATGAGCATGAAAATCATGAATTATACACTTTCGTCTCCAGGAGTTTACAAGACCGCAGGAAAAGCAGGCAGATGGGTTTTAAAATATATTCCCTTTGCAGTTAATAACCACTTTAATCCATGGTACAAACAAAGAGATATGCCTGAAGTTCCAAAGGAATCATTCGGGGAATGGTATAAAAAGAATGTTAAATAACGATGAGCAGAGATAAAATATTAGCCGCATTAAGAGAAAACCAACCAGAATTAGTCCCTCTGCCAGCTGCAATGCCATTAGCACGTGTAGAGATACTTGAACTTCAGGCTAAATTTAAGGTAATGGCCGAAGGAATAGGAAGTACAGTACATCTGGTTGATGAATTTGCAGCGATACAACCTTTAATTACAGCACAGTTTTCAGGAGAAAAAAGAATAATTTCTACTGTAAAAGAATTAGTATCTGCTGATATTCCCGGCTTTGAGTTTGATCCGGATCCGCATAGTTATGCAGATACAGACGTCGCCATTTTTAAATCATTAATCGGAGTTGCAGAAAACTCAGCGCTCTGGCTTACTGAAGAGCAAATGGGCATCAGGGTTTTACCTTTTATTACCCAGCACATGGTGATGATAGTGCCGCTTTCGGCAATAGTTCCCGATATGCACACTGCCTATCAGAAAATCGGAGAAGCTGAATATGACTTTGGAACTTTTATCGCAGGGCCATCCAAGACCGCAGATATAGAACAATCATTGGTTTTGGGGGCCCATGGGCCAAGAAGTATGACTATATTTATTTATGCTTAAACCTGTAAAAAAAAGAATTCTTTAATCTGGTTTTAATCTCAGTAATATTGTATTCTAATATCTTTGCGCTCATCCTATGAAGAAGATCATATTATTGGGTTTAGCCACTTTACTGGCAGCACCAACTTTCGCACAAACAGATAGCCTGTTTAAAAAAAGATTTAACCTCCATTTCCAGCAAACTGTAATTACGCAGACTAAACCTGGATTTAGTGCACCATATTCCGGTACGAACAGTCTTTCTACTGCTCATGAGACAGCCACCTCTTTTACAACAACCTTATTTGGAGGGGCCAGGTTATGGAAAGGAGCAGAAGCCTATTTCAATCCGGAGATGTCTGGCGGGAAAGGATTTAGTCAGGCTGTAGGCATAGCGGGTTTTACAAATGGGGAAACCTTCAGGATTGGCTCTCCTGAACCAGCGATTTATATTGCCAGAGCTTACCTTGTTCAAACCTTTGGCTGGGGAAAGGAAGTAGATACCCTGGCTGATGATGCCAATCAACTGGCCAGTTACCGCAAAAAGAAATACTTCTCTATTACTGCTGGTAAATTTGGATTAAGTGATTTCTTCGATAACAATGCTTTTAGCCACGATGCGAGATCACAGTTTATGAACTGGTCACTCATGGCAAATGGCGCTTGGGACTATCCTGCCAATACAAGAGGCTATGTGTTCGGAGTCGTATTCGAATTAGGACAGCCAACCTGGGCATTACGTTTGGCCACCACAATGGTTACCACGACAGCTAATGGAGCAATTTGGGATGGAAAAATAGGCAAAGCACATGCATTCACACTTGAATATGAAAAGCGGTATCAGCTTAGCGGACAAAAGGGAACACTGCGTGTATTAGGCTATGACAACGCTGCAAAAATGGGAGATTACCGTTTAGCAGTTGCACAAAACCCAATCGCACCGGATATTACGGGGACCCGTGCTTATGGCAGAAATAAATATGGGTTTGGAATTAATATAGAGCAGAATATCAATACTAATCTTGGTGTTTTCGCTAAAACAAGTTATAACGATGGGAAAACTGAAACGTGGGCTTTTACAGAAATCGACAGATCAGTAAGTTTAGGCGCAATTTTAAAGGGAGATAGCTGGAATCAAAAAAATGCAGAGATTGGTCTTGCCTTTGTAGGGAATGGAATTTCCAAAGATCACCGTGATTATCTTGCACACGGGGGATATGGATTTATCATCGGTGATGGCAAGTTAAACTATGCTCCTGAAATGATTGCTGAAACTTATTATAAGGTTAATGTGTACCAGAAGAAATTCTTCCTGTCTCCGGATTACCAGTTTGTATTGCATCCTGCCTACAATAAAGACCGCGGGCCTGTTCATGTTTTCTCTTTAAGAGCACATGTAGAATTTTAACAAAAAGCCCTGCTTCTAATTAAAGAAGTTGAAGTGCCCCCAAAAAGTTAGACACTTATTGGGGGCACTTCATTCTAATTAAAGAAGTCAGGGCTTTTTTTCCATAGGTATGGATATACTTAAAATTTAATACCTACACCAACAGAGAATACCTGATTCCTGAATTCTGGTGTAGAAGATGTTCCATTTTCGTTGTTTTTCTGGAAATCCAGCGCATAACGTCCATGAATATCAAATTTCTCATTGATATCATATCTGAAACCGATCAGACCACCAACCAGACTTTTCTTAAATCTGTCTGAATCTCTCTCTACATTGGTTTGTTCTACAGTTCCGAATCCATTGTCAAACTTGTTTTTAGTAGACAATAAGAAAGAAACCTGTGGACCAGCAACAATATTAAAGCTGCTTCCCAATCTGAAACTAGCCAGAATAGGTACGTCAATAAAGCTTGTTGTTTGTCTGAACTCTCCTAAGGAAGAAGTTAATTTGTAGCCCTTTTGTGAGTACAGCACCTCTGGTGTGAAGGCTAGTCCCGCAATTAATGGAATCTCTACAGTAACACCTGCATTAAAGCCTGTTTTTACTTTGGTGTCGAAGTTGTTGTTGCCATCACCTTTGATAATGTCTGATAGATTTAAACCGGCTTTAACACCAAATTTAATCTTATCCTGTGCATTTGCTGCTGTAGCTACAAAAAGGCCAATAGCCAAAATAAAGATCTTTTTCATGAGTATATATTTGTTTTTTAATGGTTATGAAGCGATCATGATTTTTTTCATTTCGTTGTGTGATTTGAAAAATCATGATGGTTTCATGAGTATGTTTATTAATTTTTTGATTAATGCGGAGTGCATTGAAATAAGTGTGCCAGTTTAATAGATTTTAAGGAGATAAAAAGAAATCAGTGCTCTTAAGTATTGATAAACAGTGTTTTATTTCCAGTTTTTAAAATTGTTGTTTTTGTTCTGAAGCATTCCTTGTGTATCAAATCTGATACATTGGTTTGAAGGTTTTAATTAACTTTGTGAGACTAACCATATTAATTATCCATGATTCAAAAAAAGTTCCCCGTATTTATAGTAGTGCTATTATTCTTCGCCTTTTCTGTTCAGGCACAAAAGAAATCTTATATCCAGAGTTTAGATGAACCTAACCATTGGGTAGATTCTGTAATGCATAAATTAAAAAAACGGCATAAAATTGCGCAATTGTTTTTTGTAAGGGCACATACCAATAAAGGACAGGCCTTCGAAGACTCTGTTGGACTCGTGATCAAACGGGAACGTATTGGTGGATTAGTTTTCTTTCAGGGCGGCCCCGGCAGACAGGCTATTTTAACCAATAAGTACCAGGCATTGGCACGTACGCCTTTGTTAATTGCTTCTGATGGAGAATGGGGATTAGGCATGCGTTTGGACAGTACAATCGCTTATCCTTATCAAATGGCACTGGGTGCTATACAAGATAAAGAGCTGATTTATAAAATGGGGCTGGAAGTCGCTAAAGATTATAAAAGAATAGGCATGCAGATGAATCTTTCACCTGATGTTGATATTAATAATAACCCTAAAAATCCGATTATCAATTACCGTTCTTTCGGAGAGGACAAATATAATGTAGCAGTGAAAGCTGGTGCTTATCTTAAAGGGATGCAGGATGGCGGATTATTGGTAACGCTCAAACATTTTCCTGGTCACGGAGATACCGATGTAGATTCGCATTATGATCTTCCTCAGCTTAATTTTACTAAAGCCCGTTTAGATAGTTTGGAAATATATCCTTTCAAAGAGTTAATCCGGGAAGGTGCTGCAGGTGTAATGATTGCGCATATGAACATCCCATCGCTGGATAATACACCAAACCTTCCATCCACTTTGTCAAAACCTATTGTGACTGATCTTTTAAAAGGGGAGCTTGGTTTCCGTGGATTGGTCGTTACCGATGCCATGGAAATGAAAGGGGTAGTGAAGAATTTTAAAGATGGTGAAGCAGATGTCATGGGAGTTATTGCAGGAAATGATATTCTGGAACTTTCTGAGAATAGCAAGAGAGCAGTTAAATTGGTACGTCAGGCAGTGAGAGATGGAAGAATCAGTATGGAAAGGATTGATGAAAGTGTCCGGAAGATCCTGGTTGCTAAATACTGGGCAGGAGTTTATAAAAGAGATACTGTCAGCACACATAACGTTGCTGCTGAAGTTAACAGAGCAGAGAGCCTGGCTTTATTACAACAGCTGGCTGATGCATCCATGACTATTTTGAATGGTGATGGCGGAATAAAGTCGCTGGATTTAGCTAAAAGAACAGCTATTATTAGCATAGGCACACCTGATGTAACGGTGTTTCAACGGGAGTCAGGGAAATTATATCAAAATTGTATGTTCTTCAGTTTAGATAAAACTGCGAACGCAAATACAGTTGCCGGGGTGATGAAGCAGCTGGCTGGTTTTGATCAGGTGATTATTGGAATTCATGATACCAGGTTACGTCCTGGGAATGGAATGGAATTGAGTGGCGATTTGAAGATGCTGATCAGAGATATGGCAGCCAGGAATACAGTATTCGCATTATTTGCTAATCCATATAACCTGGCTGGTTTACCTGGAATAGAAAATGCAAAGTCTTTAGTAGTAGGGTACCAAAAAGAAGGTTATATGCAGAAAGCTGCGGCTGAGGTTATTGGTCATGTAAAAGTAGCTACTGGTAAATTGCCGGTTACTGTCAACAATTTCTTCCGGTTTAACGCTGGATTATAAGTTGACAGCTTATTGTTTTGATGCTTAAGATGAGATCCTTAAAAGAAATTCTACACACATTCTATGGTTAATTTATTACTATCTTTGTTTTATAATCAGAGATGGGAATATTTTCAAAAACTTGTGAGTATGCAATCAGGTCGGTTTTTTTCATTGCACACAGAACAGCCGGAGAGCGGGGCAGGGTAGGCATTAAAGAAATTGCATTGGGGATAGATTCACCTGAACCTTTCCTGGCAAAGATCTTACAGGATTTAAGCCGTAGAGGGATTGTGCAATCTACGAAAGGTCCCAATGGCGGATTTTACGTCGATAGTACTTCTTTAGAGAGACCTTTAAGTGATATTGTTGCCGCTGTAGATGGAAATGATATATTTTATGGTTGCGGTCTGGGACTGAAACAATGTTCAGAAATCAATCCATGTCCATTACATAATGAGTTTAAGGATATCCGGAACAAGATCTACCTGATGCTGCATGAAACCAAAATAGGAGAGTTCAATCACGAGCTCATGAATGGAATGCTCTCCCTGAAAAAATAAAATTATTGTGCACCGTCTTTCTTAGCATAAGTTGCAGGGTCTAAGGCTTCATAAGTCCATCCCTCAAGAAATTCAGTTACTTTTTTGACGCTATGTCCTTTTCCTTCTTCCAGGTAACCGGAATTCTGGATATGTAATATTTCCCCATCCCCATCAAGGATCACAAAAACCGGATAGCCGAAACGGCCCGGATAACCTAAACCAGCCATGATCGCTTCATTCTTGTTCTCTTTACTATAATTTACCAGTACAGTCTCATAATGAGCGTTCAGGTAAGTTTTTAAAGCAGGGGTGTTATCCACTAAATGATGAAAAGCAATACACCACGAACACCAGTTTCCGCCAACCTGTATAAATACATGCTTTTTTGCTGCTTTAGCTCTGGCAACAGCCGCAGTAATATCTGCTTTGGCATCAGCTGCAGGATTATATATTTTTACTTCTTCTTTTGGTGCTTTAGTTTTGGTAGCCTGTGCAAAAGTTGCAGTTGAAATTGACAGTGTGGCTAACAGAATCAGTGATAGTTTCTTCATGTCTGGTTGTTTTTAATAATTTTAACAGAATTTTAAAATGAGCAGCTCAATTTTAAACTTTTCTAAATGTATACAATTTGTCCTAACTTCACCACATGCCTCAACCACTTAAAATATTACAAGCTTCGGCAGGCTCAGGTAAAACATTCAGCCTTACGGCACACTACCTAACACTCTTACTCTCTGGGGAAACCAAGTACAGGGAGATTCTCGCGGTAACCTTTACCAATAAGGCTACCGAAGAGATGAAAACCCGGATTATGGAAGTGTTAAAAGGCTTTGCTACGGGCGATCAGGAGGTTGAAGATTACAGAATCCTGGTTTTGCAGGCACATCCTGATTTAGATGCAGCCATTTTAAAGGAAAAATCAGCCAGAATATATAAAAGAATACTTCACGATTACAGCCGTTTTTCGGTGAGTACAATTGATGGTTTCGTACAAAAGGTTATACGTGGTTTTGCCTTCGAACTAGGCCTCGACTCCGGTTATAAACTGGAGATGAACTTTGACAAGGTCAAAAATGAACTTGCAGATAAACTGGATGAACAACTGGATGCCAATCCGGAATTACTGCAATGGATCATAGACCTCGCCTTAGACCGGATCAGCAATAATATCAGCTGGAATTACAGAGCTGAATTAACAGACCTTGCCGGAGAAATATTTAAAGAACGCTATCAGCCATTTGACAATGCTATCCAGGCACTGGTGCAGCATACAGATATGAATGTGTTGTTTGGAGATTACCATAAAGAGACTAAAAAACAAATTGCACTGTTTGAAGAAACTGTTAAACAGCTTTCTTTAAAAGCGCTTCACATTTTTGAAGCGTCAGGAGTTAATCCGGATTTTTTAAAAGGGAAATCAAGATCCCCGTTAAATAACCTGAAGAAAATTGCGGATGAAGACTTTGATAAAGTAGAAAGTTTAGGTAAACTCATTGACGAACCTGAAGAATGGTTCAAACCAGGAAGCGATGCCTCATTATATGATACACTGAATCCGGTGATCCGCGATTTATATCAGACTTATACCAATGGACTGCCTGATTATATTTTAGCACAAGCTTTCAATAAAAATTTATATTACCTGCGTTTAATGCAGGAAATGGCTATCCTGTTAAAAACCTACCGGGAAGAAAGCGGCAGTTTACTGATTAGTGATGCGCAAAACCTGCTCAAGGGGATTACCGGAGATGACGATGATAACCCCGCATTTATCTGGGAAAAAACAGGCAGTCGTTACCGGCACTTCTTATTTGATGAATTCCAGGATACTTCAGCCAATCAATGGGGTAATTTCAGGCCGCTGCTAAAAAATGCAATGGCAGAAGCAAACGGGAAACTTATTGATCATCTGATTGTAGGGGATGTAAAGCAGTCGATTTACAGATGGCGCAATGGCGATTGGAATATTCTTCATCAGCAGGCTAAAAAAGATATCGGCGCCACTTATGTTACAGATTCCAGTTTGGAAGAAAATTACAGGAGTACCAGGAACATTATTAATTTTAATAATATCCTGTTTAAGGCATTGCCGATACTGATGCAGAAAAATATCAATACTACAGTAGAGGCACAATCGGCTAACCCTACCCTCCATGAATGGTGGGAAGAGAAAGGCTTTAGCCATATTATTACAGATGTTTATGCAGAAGCAGAACAAAAACTTACGGCAAGAACAGCAGATGGCGGCACCATCGATTTTAATGTTTTAAAAACTGATGAAAATGATGCCCCTTTAAATAAAACAAGTTTCAAGGCGGCGGCGCTTCACAAAATGGTGGAAACGCTTAAACGTCTTTTGATAGAAGAAAAACGTTATCAGGCCGGTGATGCCTGCGTACTGGTGCGTTCCAATTCAGAAGCGATTGCCGTAGTAGATATATTGATGGAGCATAACATCAATGTAATTTCAGGAGAAGCCTTGCTTATTGAGAACAATACCGCAGTGAAAATATTAATTGATACCTTAATGGTGATGGCAGGAATGCCATCCAATACTGCTTTGTATAAAGCAAACTGTATCAGTTTATATGCACAATTACAACAACGTACGCTTGACCCTGCTTCTTTATTTAACCTGAAAAGTAAACAGCTGGAAGAATTAACCGGCGTATTGCCTGCTGATTTATGTATGCACTGGCGCAGCTGGATGCAGCAGCCACTACCCGAATTACTCGAAAAACTGATCTCAGCTTATGGCTTAAATGAAACAGCTTATGCCAATCATTTACCTTATTTATTTGCTTTGAGAGATTTGGCAGGAAATGCCGGCCGTCAGGGAGAGAAAGGGATTACCTCATTTTTGAAATACTGGAAAGAAGAGGGAAGCAGAAAAACCCTGCCTTCTTCGGAGAGTACAGATGCTGTACAGGTCATTACCATCCATAAATCTAAAGGGCTCGCTTTTAAAGTAGTGATGATCCCTTTTTGTAACTGGGATATCAATGGTAAGATCAATAGTATCTTTTGGGTGCCCGCTGCAAATACACCGTACCATCAACTCCAAAGTATCCCGCTCAAATATACTTCAGCATTAGGGGCATCGGCTGTTGCCATTCCTTACTATGAAGAATTACTATATAATAATATGGATGCTTTAAATATGCTTTATGTGGCCACAACGCGCACTAAAGAATATTTATATATGAGTTGTCTGGGTAAGAAATCTGAAAGCATCAGCACCATCGGGGACTTGCTGATCCGGATCTTTGAAGATCAGCTCACACCTGAAGGGCAATTTCTTCTGGAAGAAGAAGTTATTAAAAAAGGATCAGGGAAATCAGCTGCACACCTCAGTCCGGAAATTATTGATTTGAAAGAATATCCATTATCGGGAAGGCTCAGTGAAGTTTTTAATAGCGATCTGAGAAAAAAAGAACTGGATATGCTATTAAATGATAGCGCAGGCAGAGCAGGGAGTATTTTGCATGAGGTGCTGGCCCGTGCGGTGACTATCCATGATATAGATGAAGTTTTAGGGCAGATGCTGAATGAAGGATTCTTTAAAGAAAAGGAAATTGCTGATTTCAGAAAGCAAGCTATGATTGTTTTAGCACATGAAGCATTGCAAAACCTATTGCTGAACAGCACGCAAAGTGTCAGTGAAAAGAGTATAATTGATTTTACAGGTAAAAGTTACCGTCCCGATAAAGTCTTGTTTACAGCAACTGAAGTGATCGTGATTGATTATAAGTTCACTAAAAAACAGAGCCGTAATCACGTCAGACAAGTACACGGCTACCGGGATCTTTTGCGGGAAATGGGTTATCCGAAAGTGAGCGCCTATTTATTTTATGCCACGATTGGCGAATTGATTTTAGTATAAAAGCCAGTTTAAAAACATGAAAGCATTTTTAAAAGAAGTTGCAGAAGATTTAGTGGACAGGTTAGGGAATACACTGCACAACTCTGCCGTGATCTTTAATAATAAACGACCTGTGCCTTATTTGCAGCATCATCTGGCAGATACCATTGGTAAACCTTTCTGGAGTCCGTCGTTTTATACTATACAGGAATTTTTCGCCTTATCGACAGATTTACTGATCGCTGATGGCTTTACACAATTCTTTACTTTACATCAGCAATACAATGAACTATTAAAAGCAGAAGGAGCGAAAGAAATTAATCCGGACGTATTTTATCCTACTGCAAGAATTATATTGAGTGATTTTGCCCAGATAGACAATGATCTGGTGAAGGCAGATCAGTTATTTGAGGAGCTGGAAGACATCGCGGTTATTGAAAAAGATTTTCAGCATCTCACTATAGAACAGCAACAATTTCTGGAGCAGTTCTGGACTTCATTCTCTACAGGGAAACAGAAAAATCACCAGGAACAGTTTATCCGGATGTGGCGCAGGATGCCTAAGTTATACCGTGGCTTTCATGATGCACTAGCTTCAAAAGGGCTGACTTCAATGGCACACGTATACCGGAAGTTAGCGAATGGTAAGGCAGATAAACCAGGCTTTATTGATGATTTTGCCAAAGGTAAATTAGTCTTTGCCGGATTTAATGCCTTAAGCAATGCGGAAGCTGTGATTTTTAAAAGATGGAATGAAGCTGAAAAAGCACTCTTTTATTTTGATACAGATACTTATTATATGGAGGATGATACGCAGGAAGCGGGATTATTCCTTCGGAAAAATATTCAAAGGCTGGGTTTGCCTAATGCACTGGGACAAAGCAGGCAGCTGATCAAATCAGTGCAGAAAGAAGTCAAAGTCTATAAAACACAAGGGCAGACTGCACAGGCAAAGATCCTGCAACAGGAACTGGAAGAAGACTATCCAATACTGGATGCTGTGAATAATGCAGGTAAAATAGCCTTAATTCTTGCGGATGAAAGCTTGTTGTTGCCTGTTCTGCAAACTATTCCTACACATTATGAGGCAGAAGGGAAGCGTACTGCAGTAGAGTTGAACGTAACCATGGGTTATCCGCTGTTAGCGACTTCCATTTTCGGGTTGGCAGATCTATGGCTTTCCGTGCAGTCTCAGCTGGCAGGAGGAAAAAAAGATACCGTCAACCATAGAGAGGTGGAAGCATTCTTATCTCATCCGCTGATTGGTATTCCGCAAGAAACAAGAAATACATTACAGCTTGAAATTTTAGCGAAACAGTTAATTGAAGTTGATATTCCTTTATTACAGCGTTCAGGAGCATTAGCCCAGTTGTTTTTTACCAAAAGAAATACGGCAGCATCGGCCATTATCAATCTTCAGGAGGTTTTTAAAGCTGTTTTAACACAGCAGGTAGAAGAAAAGACTTTAAAACAAACTGAGGTAGATTTATTTATTGCCACGATCAAAGAATTGAACCGTTTACATGATACGCTGGCAGAATTTGCTGCCCGCTTACCTTTGCCATTCGTTTTGTCACTGATTCAAAAAGCGGTGCAGGGAATAGCGGTTCCTCTAAGCGGAGAACCTTTAGAAGGCGTACAAGTGATGGGTTTACTGGAAAGCAGGAGCCTGGATTTTGATCATGTCTATATATTAGGCGTAAATGAAGGTATTTTACCACAAGTAAGCGCATCGCCAAGTTTTATTCCCGACAGTATCAGAAGGGCGTATGGTTTACCTGTTATTGAGAATCAGGATGCGATCTCAGCCTACATGTTTTACCGGCTGCTGCAACGTTCCAGAAAAATTAGCCTGGTTTACAATGGTCAGGCAGATGACAATACAACAGGAGAGCCAAGCCGGTTTTTACGTCAGCTGGAATTTGAAAGTGGGTATAGCTTCAAATACTTTGACCAGTCACAATCTGTAGCGACAGAACATCCGGTTACCGTTCAGATTAAAAAAGAAGGTGACGTTTTGAAACGATTGGGCCTTTATCTGGATCAGCAAGATCCTTCGGTAAGGATTTCAGCCACCGCGGTTACTACTTATATGAACTGTCCGGTGCAGTTTTTTTATAAGTATATCGCTAAAATAGAAGAGCCGAAAGAACTCTCAGAAAACCTGGAAGCAAACTATATTGGTTCGATGCTTCACTTTGTACTGGAGAAATTCTACGAAGAACTAAAGGCAGAAACTCCTTATATCACTAAAGAGCGGATTGTTGCGCATCGCAAAAATCTGCCCCGTTTAACAGAGCTGGCCTTTGTGAAAGTGATGTATGATGATGAAAAACAGGTGCTGTCGGCCAATGGAATGCAGCAGGTCGTGCTGGCTATTGTGACTGAATATGCCAATGTAATTCTTGATCATGATGAAAAGGAAGCTCCGTTCTCTATTATAGGATTGGAGAGCAAGGATGAAATTTATTTCAAAATCAATGTGGCAGGCGTAGAAAGACAGGTTACTTTACATGGGATTATCGACAGGGTAGATCAGAAAAATGGAGTAACACGGGTTGTCGATTATAAAACCGGGCGTGATGAACTTCAATACAGTTCGCTGGAAGAGATTTTTGATGCGGAAACGGACAAACAAAATAAGGCATTGATCCAAACTCTTTTTTACACCTATGTGTATGAACAGTCCAGAGGGATAACGGATATGGAACCTAATTTATACCTGATCCGGAAGATGAGAAAAGAAGGGACATTGTTCAGTTTTTCTGAAGGAAGAGGGAAGAAGCTGCAGCTGCAAGCTGAATATTTAGTGGAGCTGAAAAAAGATTTTAGCCGTTTACTACGGGAGAAACTGGAGGAATTATTTAATCCGGAAATCCCTTTTATACATACTACATTAGCCGATAATTGTACATATTGTCCGTATTTGTCCCTTTGCGGCAAGTAGGGCAACGATAGCGTTAATAATAATCGCTTTGTAATGTAATTAAAACAAACTTTATTATTACGTTACAATAGTTATATTTGCCGGCAGTTAACATTTGAATATACAATGAGAGAGATTCAATTTAGAGAAGCTTTGCGTGAAGCTTTGAGCGAAGAAATGCGTAAGAATGAAAACGTATTCTTAATGGGCGAAGAAGTTGCGCAATACAATGGTGCATACAAAGTAAGTCAGGGAATGCTTGATGAGTTTGGTGACAAACGTATCATCGATACCCCAATTGCTGAGCTTGGTTTTACCGGTATCGGTATTGGTGCTGCAATGAATGGGTTAATTCCAGTCATAGAATTTATGACATTCAACTTCTCCCTGGTTGCAATCGATCAGATTATCAACGGAGCTGCAAAAATGTTATCCATGAGCGGTGGTCAGTTTTCTATTCCAATCGTATTTCGTGGTCCAACAGGTAATGCAGGTCAGTTAGGTGCGCAACACTCTCAGAATTTTGAGAACTGGTATGCAAACTGCCCAGGTTTGAAGGTTGTTATTCCTTCAACTCCTTACGAAGCTAAAGGATTATTAAAACAAGCTATCATTGATCCGGATCCGGTTATTTTCATGGAATCTGAGGTGATGTATGGTGATAAAGGTGAAGTTCCTGAAGAGGAATATTACCTGCCAATCGGAAAAGCAAGAATCGTTCAGGAAGGTACTGATGTAACTATCGTTACTTTTGGTAAAATGCTGACACGTGTTGTTAATCCGGCTGTGGAAGAATTAACTAAAGAGGGAATCAGTGTTGAAGTTATCGATTTACGTACTGTACGTCCTATCGATTATCCTGCAATCATTGAATCTGTTAAGAAAACAAACCGTCTGGTAATTGTAGAAGAAGCATGGCCATTGGCTTCAATTTCTTCTGAAATTGCTTTCAACGTACAAAAAAATGCATTTGATCATTTAGATGCACCAGTTTTACGTATTACTTGTGCTGATGTACCATTACCATATGCACCAACTTTAATCGCTGCCAGCTTACCAAATGCTGAACGTGTAATTAAAGCAGTGAAAGAAGTAATGTACGTAACAAAATAAGTTATTAAGAATTGTTGATATATAATCCCGCTGGCTAACCCCATGCGGGATTTTTTGTTTTTTACCTTTACCCGTAAAAATTTAATTCACAGAAACTGGCTTGCCGAAGCTGTTTCTTAAAACATCACCCAATATTTTAACATGAATAATCACTCAAAGATTATTGCTGCGGAATTAGCAGTCTCAGAAAAACAGGTTATTGCAACTATTGAATTATTAGATGAAGGGGCAACTGTGCCTTTTATTTCCCGTTACCGTAAAGAGGTGACCGGAAGTTTAGATGAGGTACAGGTGGCTGCCGTTCGTGATCGTTTCCAGCAATTGCGTGAATTAGATAAAAGACGAGACGCTATTCTGAAAGCGTTGACCACGCTGGGTAAATTAACACCAGAGCTTGAAGCTCAGCTTCATGCAGCTGAAAACATTACAACCATTGAAGATATCTACCTTCCATATAAACCAAAAAGGAAAACAAGAGCTTCTGAAGCCAGACGTAAAGGTCTGGAGCCTTTAGCCCTGTTGATTTTTGAACAGGGAAAATTAAATCCTGACGAAGAAGCAGTCAAATATCTGAATACAGAACTTGGCGTTGTGAATACGGAGGAAGCTTTGGCAGGTGCAAGGGATATTATTGCAGAAATGATTAATGAAAACGCAGAAGTGCGTACAGACATGCGTCAGTATTTTCAGCAGAAAGCGATCATGAAGTCTTCGGTGATTAAAGGAAAAGAAGAAGAGGGAATAAAATATAAAGACTATTTCGAATGGGAAGAGTCAGTAAAATCTGCACCTTCGCACCGTGTTTTAGCTATGAGACGCGGAGAAAATGAATCTATATTAAAAGTAGAAGCCATGCCTGAAGAGGATGGCGCGATTGCAATCTTAGAAAAACAGGTGATTCAAGGAAATAGTGCTGCTGCTAAACAAGTAGAATTGGCTTTGCATGATTGTTATAAACGTTTATTAGGTCCGGCAATGGAAACAGAACTTCGTTTATTAGCTAAACAAAAAGCTGATGAAGAAGCAATCCGCGTATTTGCCGAAAATGCGAGACAATTATTACTGGCTGCGCCTATGGGTCAGAAAAATGTACTGGCAGTTGATCCGGGTTTCCGTACAGGTTGCAAAGTCGTATGCCTGGACAGACAAGGTAAATTATTAGAGAATACAACAATCTATCCGCATACCGGGCAGGGAAATATAAAAAATGCTGCAGATGCGATCCAAAAACTTTGCGTTAAACATGAAGTGGAAGCCATTGCGATTGGAAATGGTACCGCAGGAAGAGAAACAGAAACTTTTATCAGAGGGCTGAACCTTGCTGGTGTATTGATTGTAATGGTGAATGAAAACGGTGCTTCTATTTATTCTGCATCAGAAGTTGCCCGCGAAGAGTTCCCA
The DNA here is from genome assembly GCF_040822065.1 of Pedobacter sp. WC2423. Taxonomy (NCBI): domain Bacteria; kingdom Pseudomonadati; phylum Bacteroidota; class Sphingobacteriia; order Sphingobacteriales; family Sphingobacteriaceae; genus Pedobacter; species Pedobacter sp. WC2423. Next base: position 3,907,187 of record NZ_CP162005.1, on the reverse strand, counting down.
ACTCAGGATATTACAGTTCGTGGCGCTGTTTCTATTGGCCGCAGGTTAATGGATCCTTTAGCTGAACTGGTTAAAATAGATCCTAAATCTATTGGTGTAGGGCAATATCAGCACGATGTAGATCAGACTAAGCTTCAGCAATCGCTTGATGATACGGTTATGAGCTGTGTAAATGCAGTTGGAGTAGAATTAAACACGGCCTCTAAACAAGTTTTAGCTTATGTTTCTGGATTAGGGCCACAACTGGCTCAAAACATTGTGACTTATAGAAATGAACATGGTGCGTTTAAAAACCGGGAGAGTTTAAAGAAAGTTCCGCGTTTAGGAGACAAAGCTTATGAGCAGGCAGCTGGTTTCTTAAGGATCAGAGATGCAGCTATGGTGCTGGATGCAAGTGGTGTTCACCCGGAACGTTATGCGCTGGTCAATCAGATGGCCAAAGATTTGGGTCATTCTGTGGATGAACTTTTAAAAGATGTAAAACTTCAAAAGCAGATTAAATTACAGCAATATGTTAGTGACAATGTGGGTTTACCTACATTAAATGATATTATGAAGGAATTAGCTAAACCAGGAAGAGATCCAAGGGAAGCTTTTGAAGCATTCAGTTTCACCGAAGGTGTGAATGAAATTAATGATTTAAAGGTAGGTATGAAGTTGTCAGGTATTGTAACTAACATTACTAATTTCGGTGCTTTTGTGGATATAGGTGTACACCAGGATGGTTTAGTCCATACGAGTCAGCTGGCTGATAAATTTGTGGCTAACCCGAATGATATCGTTAAAGTTAGTCAGAAAGTAGAAGTAACGGTGAAAGAGATTGATGTAGTTCGCAAGCGTATTTCACTGTCTATGAAAAGTGAAAATGCACCAAAACCTGCTGTACGTGCTAAAGTTGATAGACCTGCCGTGCAGAGAAAGCCTGAAAATAACAGAGCTGAACCGGCTAACAGACCTCAACATAACATGCCAAAGCCTCAGCAAGCAAAAGCACAACCAGAAGGTGATTTGCAAACGAAGCTGGAAGCTTTGAAAAATAAGTTTAAATAAGATAACCCCCGTTTGAATACTAAAATTCAAACGGGGGTTTTTAAATAATAACTATAAGCTTGCAGTTATCGTTTTTACTGGGTTACCTCTTGCCAGGGCAGTATGATTTTGCCACTGTAATTGCTGCTGCTCGATAAGCTGCCTGGTTTGCCATGAAGTAACTTTGTTTTCCAGCCTTTCCAGGCAAAGTTTTTTGTTTTGTAGCTGTGAACGTGTATCCATTACCAATACTTGCAGGCCAGAGGGTTTATGTATTGCTCTGACTGCAGTTTCTACTTTATTTACGTTTTGTCCACCCGGGCCTGACGCTCTGAGTGTTTCTATTACTATTTCTTTAGGGTTCCATCTTAATTTCTCCTGATTTTCGTAAATCTCTACGCCAATGAACCAGTTTTTCCGCTTATGGTATCTGCGATATGGGCTTTGTGCTATCCAGAGAATTGACCCTTGCCATTCTTTAGTAAAGGCCGTTAAATCTTCGGCTTTTGCCAGTAGCAGTGCAGAACGCAAAGTTCCATTAAATTCTCCTTTAATATTTTCAAGCACTTCGATCTGTATTTTTAATTGCTTTGCTTGCTTAATTAACATCTCCTGCACTTTTGCTACGACTCTGCAGCATTCCTCAGGACCTTGTCCTGAGGTGATTTGTATACTGATGCTTTTCATTAATCTTTATTCATTCTAACTATTTTTGGTAAAAATTTACCTTGTACCTCAATGAGGTCTTTTTGTGCTGCGATTACCTTTTCTATGTCTTTATAAGCCACAGGGCTTTCCTCCACACTTCCGCCAATCAAAGTGACACCTGCATTGTTCAGCAATTTTTTAAGCGCTGATGCCGTCATGTTTTGTTTCGCTTTTGTCCGGCTCATTGCACGGCCAGCACCATGTGATGCTGAATTGAGTGATAATTCTGCTCCTTTTCCTGCTACCAGGTAGGCTGGCGTAGTCATGCTGCCAGGGATAATTCCCATTTCTCCCTGATGTGCAGGTGTTGCGCCTTTACGATGAACAATCATTTCATTGCCGTTTGCCGATTTTTCTTTCCAGGCAAAGTTGTGGTGATTTTCAATGTTTGTTAAAGTTTGTAATCCCAGGGACTTTAACAGTGTCTGATGTATGGTGTCATGACACGCTTTAGCGTATTCACCTGCCAGATTCATGCTGATCCAGTATTCCTGCCCGGCTTCTGTAGCTAAATCTAACCAGGCGAGCTTTTGTACTTCTCTTGGAAGTCTGCATTTTTCTACTGCAATTTGGGTATAATGACCTGCTATATTAGCGCCCAGACCCCGGCTGCCGGAATGGGAGAGTAAGGCCATGTACTTTTTTGCAGGTAGTTTCATGGAGTTATTCTCAAATAATTCAATTTCTCCAAATTCTACAAAGTGATTTCCACTGCCTGAGGTACCCAGTTGTCTGGCTGCTTTTCCTTGTAATCTCCTCAAAAATTCTGTTTCATTGAATACGGGACTGTCAAGAATTTCATGATAGGGCTGAATGTCCAGCGAACCTTCCATCCCAAAATGAGTATGTTTTTTAAGGGCCAGTTTAATCTGGTGGCTATACCGCATAAAAAAGCTGGCACTTTCATCTATAATAGAAAGGGACATCCGGCAGCCTATGTCTACGCCAACAGCATAAGGTATAACCGCATGATGAGTGGCTATTATACCACCAATAGGTAATCCATAACCAGTATGAGCATCTGGCATCAGTGCGCCTTGTATAGCTACAGGAAGAGACATCGCAAGTTCCATTTGTTTTTTTGCACCGGTGTCTATTTCTTTTGTACCGTAAACTTTATAAGGGCCAGGCTGTGCTGAAAGCGAAAATGCTTCGAAATCACGGGATTTGGTTTTTCCTGTAAGTGTTTCGGCAATCTTGCCAAAATGTTCATGATCAAGGTATTTTTCCGGGTTATTTATGATTTGAATTAATAATTCAGTGATCTCGGCAGTGGTATGGTGTTTATAATGTTTGGAGAGGGTATTGATGACCAGGCTCCTCGCTTGATCGTTAGTATAACCCATTTTACTGAGTTCTTTTGTTTTTAAATTGCTCATCGCGTTTTAAATTGTTGCTTGTTGCCGGAAAATGAGGAATGAAGATTCCTGATTTTAGCGCTTAAATATTGATATGAGTTGAACTTTCCTGTTGATACGGGGGTAAAATTCAAATTTTCCTGTAAAGGAGCTCCCTTTTAGAATTGCTATGAATTACCTGAATCTAAGGCAGACGAATTGCGTTGATTAGTTTTTACTAATCAATTGTATCATTCCGGAAAATATTAATTGTAGGAATAACGTCAGCCTGATTTAGGCAATGAGCGATAGGGGCGATATGTAGTTGTGTTCTGTCATGATTCCTGATTTTAAAATGATTAAACCATAAGGAATTGATGCAAAGGTATAATAAGAAAATTGATTGCGCCAAATTTATTTTTTTATTGTTTGGTGATGGGTTGGTTTAAGAGGGAGAGTTGTGGTTATAAGAGGTTTTATCGAGATAGGTTTAGTCAGTGTTTAGTATATATAGTATAAGATAAGCAGACGAAATAAGGTAAAGACGGGTAAAGTCAAGTAAAATCAGCAAAATTCTCCTGTCAGGTCAAGTGATTTGAGTACACTTATGGTATAGAAGTACTACTGTAGTGTATTAGAACGACCTTGAAAAGACCTTGGGATGAGGTTGGAATGACTGTGGTCATTGCAAGGTCATTCCAACCTCATCCCAACCTCATTCCAAGGTCATTTCAAGGCACTATTTAACCCCTTTTAAATACCTGTTTTATACGACGAGGCCATGTTTTGAGTTTTTTTGTACTTTATATCGTCTGATCATGAGGTTTGGAGGCTGGAATTGCTGTGCAGCCTGTCGGTTTTGGAATTCCTTTTGAACCGTTTAAAGCGCCAATTAGCTATAGGCGTAAAGGTTTTTGGCGGTTTTTAAAATCAATCCAGGCTGGTTGCTGTTGTGGAGGGATTTAGTTTGAAGTATTTCGTGTTGAGAATCATGCAGTTAGGGATTGCATACAATTATAAGTGCGTTATTGTTTGGTAGCTGGTATAATTTTCCTACTTTTGCATCCCGCTTCGGAGGAAGGGAAAGAGTGAAAAAGATGTAGTGCTGAAGATTGAAAGGATGTGAAGTAGAGGTTGTTGTTAAGCTCCTGGGAAGGAATTAAAACTTTCTAAAAATAAAAAATAAAAAGCTTGACAAAACGAAAAAGATTTCTACCTTTGCAGTCCCAACAAAAACGGGAAGATCATTAACGGATGTTAGCAGATCACAATAACAAGACTGAAACGATGAAATACCGGAAATGAATCAGGAACATGAAGACCTGAGAAATAGAAGGAATAACATTGCAACATATAAAGACTGGCCGTGAGGTACTGTCGAGAAGTTCATTAAAGAGATGTCATTTACAAACGTAGCGAGGTAAGCTAGTACAAGTTCAAAGTACATGAACCGCGCGAGTTTTTTAAGTCTATTCTGACAGACAAATAAGAATAAGACTATTATTAATACAAGTTAAGAATGGTCAGTGTTCAAACATAACATTTTACAATGGAGAGTTTGATCCTGGCTCAGGATGAACGCTAGCGGCAGGCCTAATACATGCAAGTCGAACGATACTCTTTAGCTTGCTAGAGAGGAAAGTGGCGCACGGGTGCGTAACGCGTATGCAACCTACCTTAATCAGGGGGATAGCCCGAAGAAATTCGGATTAACACCGCATAAAATCACAGCACAGCATTGTGCAATGATCAAATATTTATAGGATTAAGATGGGCATGCGTGACATTAGTTAGTTGGCGGGGTAACGGCCCACCAAGACCACGATGTCTAGGGGATCTGAGAGGATGACCCCCCACACTGGTACTGAGACACGGACCAGACTCCTACGGGAGGCAGCAGTAAGGAATATTGGTCAATGGAGGCAACTCTGAACCAGCCATGCCGCGTGCAGGAAGACAGCCCTCTGGGTCGTAAACTGCTTTTATTCGGGAATAAACCACATTACGTGTAGTGTGCTGAATGTACCGAAGGAATAAGGATCGGCTAACTCCGTGCCAGCAGCCGCGGTAATACGGAGGATCCAAGCGTTATCCGGATTTATTGGGTTTAAAGGGTGCGTAGGCGGCTTTTTAAGTCAGGGGTGAAAGACGGTGGCTCAACCATCGCAGTGCCCTTGATACTGAAGAGCTTGAATGAACTAGAGGTAGGCGGAATGTGACAAGTAGCGGTGAAATGCATAGATATGTCACAGAACACCGATTGCGAAGGCAGCTTACTATGGTTAAATTGACGCTGAGGCACGAAAGCGTGGGGATCAAACAGGATTAGATACCCTGGTAGTCCACGCCCTAAACGATGAATACTCGCTGTTAGCGATACACAGTTAGCGGCTAAGCGAAAGCGTTAAGTATTCCACCTGGGGAGTACGGTCGCAAGATTGAAACTCAAAGGAATTGACGGGGGCCCGCACAAGCGGAGGAGCATGTGGTTTAATTCGATGATACGCGAGGAACCTTACCCGGGCTTGAAAGTTAGTGAATCATTTAGAGATAGATGAGTCCGCAAGGACACGAAACTAGGTGCTGCATGGCTGTCGTCAGCTCGTGCCGTGAGGTGTTGGGTTAAGTCCCGCAACGAGCGCAACCCCTATGTTTAGTTGCCAGCACGTTATGGTGGGGACTCTAAACAGACTGCCTGTGCAAACAGAGAGGAAGGAGGGGACGACGTCAAGTCATCATGGCCCTTACGTCCGGGGCTACACACGTGCTACAATGGATGGTACAGAGGGCAGCAAGCTGGTAACAGCAAGCAAATCTCCAAAAGCCATTCACAGTTCGGATAGAGGTCTGCAACTCGACCTCTTGAAGTTGGATTCGCTAGTAATCGTATATCAGCAATGATACGGTGAATACGTTCCCGGGCCTTGTACACACCGCCCGTCAAGCCATGGAAGTTGGGGGTACCTAAAGTATGTAACCGCAAGGAGCGTCCTAGGGTAAAACCGATAACTGGGGCTAAGTCGTAACAAGGTAGCCGTACCGGAAGGTGCGGCTGGAATACCTCCTTTCTGGAGTAAGATAGATAACTCGCTGCGTAAATGATATACCAATGAAACTCTAACAGCTAGAGCAACAGCAGTATATAAGTAAATGACAATAAAATCTCAAAAGGAAAACCCATAGGATGAAACATCACAAATAGTTGTTCGCCTACTGCAAGTTAAGACAATTTAGTCCCGTAGCTCAGTTGGTTAGAGCACTACACTGATAATGTAGGGGTCAGCAGTTCAAATCTGCTCGGGACTACATTATATATTCTAAGGGGGATTAGCTCAGCTGGCTAGAGCGCCTGCCTTGCACGCAGGAGGTCAACGGTTCGACTCCGTTATTCTCCACGATTGTCCCGTAGTTAAGATAAAAGCTACAGGAAATAGGGTAAGATGGTAGCAATACTATAGTACCCGGGACAATAAAGTTCTTTGACATATTGGAAGAAGTTAATAAAGAAGAGCAAACAACAATAGAGACGTTGTTAGCTTGAAGGAAACATGAATGTATTTATACACGACTGAATCCGTAAGGGTTAATAACAGATTAAAAAAAGCATTTCCATAGGCGCAAAAGGCTATGGAGAGAAGAAAGTAAGAAAGAGTACACAGGGGATGCCTTGGCTCTCAGAGGCGATGAAGGACGTGATAAGCTGCGATAAGCTCCGGGGATTAGCAAATATGAATTAATCCGGAGATTTCCGAATGGGGAAACCTGGCTAGTTGAAGACTAGTCGCATTACGATGCGCAAACCTGCCGAACTGAAACATCTAAGTAAGCAGAGGAAGAGAAAATAATAATGATTTCCTAAGTAGTGGCGAGCGAACGGGAAAGAGCCCAAACCAGTTATGTTACGGCATAGCTGGGGTTGTAGGACTACAATATGGCATTAATGAAATGAAGTGGAACAGGATGGGAAGCCTGGCAAAATAGCGTGAGAGCCGCGTACACGTAAGTAACATTAGTCTAGTAGTATCCTGAGTACCGCGAGGTCGGAGACGCCTTGTGGGAATCTGCCGGCACCATCCGGTAAGGCTAAATACTCCTGAGAGACCGATAGTGAACCAGTACCGTGAGGGAAAGGTGAAAAGAACCCCGAACAGGGGAGTGAAATAGAACCTGAAACTGTGTACTTACAAGCGGTCGGAGCGTCCAGGTGGCGTGACGGCGTGCCTTTTGCATAATGAGCCTACGAGTTACTCTTCTCTGGCAAGGTTAAGTGTTTAAGACACGCAGCCGAAGCGAAAGCGAGTCTGAACAGGGCGTATAGTCAGGGGAGGTAGACGCGAAACCTTGTGATCTACCCATGGACAGGTTGAAGGTGCGGTAACACGTACTGGAGGACCGAACCGATAAACGTTGAAAAGTTTCCGGATGATCTGTGGGTAGGGGTGAAAGGCTAATCAAACTGGGAAATAGCTCGTACTCCCCGAAATGTTTTTAGGAACAGCGTGGTGGTTAAGTTTATTAGAGGTAGAGCTACTGATTGGGTGCGGGGGAGTCAAATCCTACCAAATCCAGACAAACTCCGAATGCTAATAAATATACACTGCAGTGAGGCCCGGGGTGCTAAGGTCACGGGCCGAGAGGGAAAGAACCCAGACCATCAGCTAAGGTCCCCAAGTTACTACTAAGTTGAACTAACGAGGTGCGATTGCCTAGACAGCTAGGATGTTGGCTTGGAAGCAGCCATTCATTTAAAGAGTGCGTAACAGCTCACTAGTCGAGCGATCGTGCATGGATAATAAACGGGCATAAAGTAGTACACCGAAGCTATGGGTAATATTAATATTACGGTAGGGGAGCATTCCAGCGGCAGCGAAGTTTTGGCGTAAGCCAGGGTGGAGCTTCTGGAAAAGCAAATGTAGGCATAAGTAACGATAAGGCAGGCGAGAAACCTGCCCACCGAAAGGATAAGGTTTCCTGATCAACGCTAATCGGATCAGGGTTAGTCGGGGCCTAAGGAGAACCCGAAGGGGAAATTCGATGGACAACTGGTTAATATTCCAGTACTTTTTATAACTGCGATGTGGGGACGGAGTAGTGACACTGCCGCGATCTGACGGAATAGATCGTTAAAGACTGTAGGTATAGGAGAGGTAGGCAAATCCGCCACTCTTGCTGAAGGTCGATAGTACCGCAAGCCTTCGGGTAAGTGGATAGCGCAGGTAATCAGACTTCCAAGAAAAACCGCTAAGCTTCAGGTTATAAAAACCCGTACCGCAAACCGACACAGGTATCCGGGAAGAGAATTCTAAGGTGCTCGAGTGAATCATGGCTAAGGAACTCGGCAAAATGGCCCTGTAACTTCGGGAGAAGGGGCGCTGACAGCAATGTCAGCCGCAGTGAAAAGGCCCAGGCGACTGTTTAACAAAAACACATGGCTTTGCAAAATCGAAAGATGAAGTATAAGGCCTGACACCTGCCCGGTGCTGGAAGGTTAAGAGGGGATGTCATCTGTTAAAGGAGAAGCATTGAATCGAAGCCCCAGTAAACGGCGGCCGTAACTATAACGGTCCTAAGGTAGCGAAATTCCTTGTCGGGTAAGTTCCGACCTGCACGAATGGTGTAACGATCTGGGCGCTGTCTCAGCCATGAGCTCGGTGAAATTGTGGTCCCGGTGAAGACGCCGGGTACCCGCAACGGGACGGAAAGACCCCATGCACCTTCACTACAATTTAACATTGACATTGGATACAGGATGTGTAGGATAGGTGGGAGACTATGAAGCGGCATCGCCAGGTGTTGTGGAGTCAACGTTGAAATACCACCCTTTTTGTATTCGGTGTCTAACCCTTGAATGAGGGGACATTGTTTGATGGGTAGTTTGACTGGGGTGGTCGCCTCCAAAAAGGTAACGGAGGCTTTCAAAGGTAAGCTCAATACGCTTGGTAACCGTATGAGGAGTGCAATAGCATAAGCTTGCTTGACTGTGAGGCAGACAAGCCGAGCAGGGTCGAAAGACGGATATAGTGATCCGGTGGTTCTGCATGGAAGGGCCATCGCTCAAAGGATAAAAGGTACGCTGGGGATAACAGGCTGATCTCCCCCAAGAGCTCATATCGACGGGGAGGTTTGGCACCTCGATGTCGGCTCGTCACATCCTGGGGCTGGAGAAGGTCCCAAGGGTTCGGCTGTTCGCCGATTAAAGTGGCACGCGAGCTGGGTTCAGAACGTCGCGAGACAGTTCGGTCCCTATCTGTTGTGGGCGTAGGAATTTTGAGTGGGGCTGACCTTAGTACGAGAGGACCGGGTTGGACTAACCTCTAGTGAATCTGTTGTTCCGCCAGGGGCATTGCAGAGTAGCTACGTTGGGAATAGATAAGCGCTGAAAGCATCTAAGTGCGAAACTAGCCACGAGATGAGAATTCCATATAGGACCGTAGCAGACTACTACGTTGATAGGTTACAGATGTAAAGCTGGTGACAGCATAGTCGAGTAATACTAATCATCCGAAGCTTTCAAGAGCAATAAACTGTTGTTTGTTCTTCATAACTAACTTCTTTCAATAATATGTCATCGTTTGATGGACCGGAGTGAAAACAGGAAAAGCAGTGATGCGGATCCTTTAAGCCCAGGAACGGAAAACAATTATAATATCAATCGAGCGATAATAACAAAAGCTATATCAATGAATAGCTGAAAATAACAAAAGCTGGATAAAGACATTTAGGTGCCTATATCGGTGGTGTCCACCTCTTCCCATTCCGAACAGAGAAGTTAAGCCCACCAGAGCCGATGGTACTGCGGTAACACGTGGGAGAGTAGGTCGGTGCCAAATCTTAAAGAAAGCCTGTAGGAAACTACAGGCTTTTCTTGTTTAAAGACCTTTTTTATTAAACAGAAATAGCTACTGCCTTTATGTAACCAGGTATATATAACCTGTAGTGTGGGGGGATTCGAATTCCTAACCTGATCCGGATCCTGGACCAATAGAAACTTCAATACTACTTCCTGAACTTTGAGAAAGATAATTTCTATCTTTAATTTGATGAAACTATCAATCTTATATGTGCAGGGCAGTACACAATTGGCATTTTTGATGGGACAGATACTATCTGTTCAGTTCTTCGATAGAAAGGCTGGATCCCTTGGCTAATCTCTATATCATAGCCGGTTGCAATGGTGCAGGTAAAACTACCGCGAGTAATACCATTCTGCCGGAAATCTTAAATTGTATGGAGTTTGTGAATGCTGATAATATTGCCTGCGGCCTGTCTCCTTTTAATCCTGAAAGCGTAGCTTTTGAATCAGGTAGAATTATGCTCAGACGTATTCGTGCATTAATGACAGCCAGGATTGATTTTGGGTTTGAAACTACATTGGCGAGCCGAAGTTATGTTACCCTGGTTAAACAGGCAAAACTGATGGATTACAAGATTAGTTTGTTGTATTTTTGGCTAAGCTCTCCAGATCTGACCGTAGAGCGTGTTGCTAAGCGGGTGAGCAATGGAGGGCATCACATTCCTTCGGATGTAATAGAACGCAGATATTATCGGGGCATTTATAATTTATATAACCTGTATATGCCGATATGTGATGAATGGACAATCGTAAATAACATGGACCTGGTACCTGAAGTGATTGCCAAATATGACAGCTTTGGAAAAGCAGTATTTAATCGCGAACTTTGGAATACTATCATTAGACAGCAAAATCATGGAAAGACCTGATTCTTTAATTCAAGATGACACTTTTACCGATAAGGTAATGGTTGGTCTCAAAAAGGCTTTACGAAAGCTGGCTGAGGAAGCCGCTGTAAATAACGAGGAGCTTGTTATTGGTGATAAGGAGGGGAATACTAAATCTGTCCCTGCCAAAGATCTGCTGAAGACGTTGTCTAAATAGTTTATCGTTGATAAGCTATCAATCCATTTGTATCTATTTCTTCTCTGATTTTATTTCTCTCAGGTATCAATACTATTCTTTTATTGGTTTCAACTTATAATAATCTTATTCTCATTGCTTGTTTTATCATTCAACTGTATTGCATCACTGGTTTTGATTATTACTCTTCCTACTTTACTTAATATTTGATAAAAAATAGTACTTAATAGATGAAAATGGGAAGAATGATTGAATTTTTCCTAATACAGGATATTGGGTTTTAGGTGATTTTTCTGCTAAAAATGTGGTTTGTGAGTCCCTCTAGCATTTAATTTAATTTTTTGTAGTTGTAAATCATGTAGTTAGGGATTGTATACAATTATAAGTGCGTTATTGTTTGGTTAATGGTATAATTTTTCTACTTTTGCATCCCGCTTCGGAGGAAGGGAAAGAGTGAAAAGGATGAGTGCTGAGGATTGAAAGGATGTGAAGTAGAGGTTGTTGTTAAGCTCTTGGGAAGGAATTAAAACTTTCTAAAAATAAAAAATAAAAAGCTTGACAAAACGAAAAAGATTTCTACCTTTGCAGTCCCAACAAAAACGGGAAGATCACTAACGGATGTTAGCAGATCACAATAACAAGACTGAAACGATGAAATACCGGAAATGAATCAGGAACATGAAGACCTGAGAAATAGAAGGAATAACATTGCAACATATAAAGACTGGCCGTGAGGTACTGTCGAGAAGTTCATTAAAGAGATGTCATTTACAAACGTAGCGAGGTAAGCTAGTACAAGTTCAAAGTACATGAACCGCGCGAGTTTTTTAAGTCTATTCTGACAGACAAATAAGAATAAGACTATTATTAATACAAGTTAAGAATGGTCAGTGTTCAAACATAACATTTTACAATGGAGAGTTTGATCCTGGCTCAGGATGAACGCTAGCGGCAGGCCTAATACATGCAAGTCGAACGATACTCTTTAGCTTGCTAGAGAGGAAAGTGGCGCACGGGTGCGTAACGCGTATGCAACCTACCTTAATCAGGGGGATAGCCCGAAGAAATTCGGATTAACACCGCATAAAATCACAGCACAGCATTGTGCAATGATCAAATATTTATAGGATTAAGATGGGCATGCGTGACATTAGTTAGTTGGCGGGGTAACGGCCCACCAAGACCACGATGTCTAGGGGATCTGAGAGGATGACCCCCCACACTGGTACTGAGACACGGACCAGACTCCTACGGGAGGCAGCAGTAAGGAATATTGGTCAATGGAGGCAACTCTGAACCAGCCATGCCGCGTGCAGGAAGACAGCCCTCTGGGTCGTAAACTGCTTTTATTCGGGAATAAACCTATCTACGTGTAGATAGCTGAATGTACCGAAGGAATAAGGATCGGCTAACTCCGTGCCAGCAGCCGCGGTAATACGGAGGATCCAAGCGTTATCCGGATTTATTGGGTTTAAAGGGTGCGTAGGCGGCTTTTTAAGTCAGGGGTGAAAGACGGTGGCTCAACCATCGCAGTGCCCTTGATACTGAAGAGCTTGAATGAACTAGAGGTAGGCGGAATGTGACAAGTAGCGGTGAAATGCATAGATATGTCACAGAACACCGATTGCGAAGGCAGCTTACTATGGTTAAATTGACGCTGAGGCACGAAAGCGTGGGGATCAAACAGGATTAGATACCCTGGTAGTCCACGCCCTAAACGATGAATACTCGCTGTTAGCGATACACAGTTAGCGGCTAAGCGAAAGCGTTAAGTATTCCACCTGGGGAGTACGGTCGCAAGATTGAAACTCAAAGGAATTGACGGGGGCCCGCACAAGCGGAGGAGCATGTGGTTTAATTCGATGATACGCGAGGAACCTTACCCGGGCTTGAAAGTTAGTGAATCATTTAGAGATAGATGAGTCCGCAAGGACACGAAACTAGGTGCTGCATGGCTGTCGTCAGCTCGTGCCGTGAGGTGTTGGGTTAAGTCCCGCAACGAGCGCAACCCCTATGTTTAGTTGCCAGCACGTTATGGTGGGGACTCTAAACAGACTGCCTGTGCAAACAGAGAGGAAGGAGGGGACGACGTCAAGTCATCATGGCCCTTACGTCCGGGGCTACACACGTGCTACAATGGATGGTACAGAGGGCAGCAAGCTGGTAACAGCAAGCAAATCTCCAAAAGCCATTCACAGTTCGGATAGAGGTCTGCAACTCGACCTCTTGAAGTTGGATTCGCTAGTAATCGTATATCAGCAATGATACGGTGAATACGTTCCCGGGCCTTGTACACACCGCCCGTCAAGCCATGGAAGTTGGGGGTACCTAAAGTATGTAACCGCAAGGAGCGTCCTAGGGTAAAACCGATAACTGGGGCTAAGTCGTAACAAGGTAGCCGTACCGGAAGGTGCGGCTGGAATACCTCCTTTCTGGAGTAAGATAGATAACTCGCTGCGTAAATGATATACCAATGAAACTCTAACAGCTAGAGCAACAGCAGTATATAAGTAAATGACAATAAAATCTCAAAAGGAAAACCCATAGGATGAAACATCACAAATAGTTGTTCGCCTACTGCAAGTTAAGACAATTTAGTCCCGTAGCTCAGTTGGTTAGAGCACTACACTGATAATGTAGGGGTCAGCAGTTCAAATCTGCTCGGGACTACATTATATATTCTAAGGGGGATTAGCTCAGCTGGCTAGAGCGCCTGCCTTGCACGCAGGAGGTCAACGGTTCGACTCCGTTATTCTCCACGATTGTCCCGTAGTTAAGATAAAAGCTACAGGAAATAGGGTAAGATGGTAGCAATACTATAGTACCCGGGACAATAAAGTTCTTTGACATATTGGAAGAAGTTAATAAAGAAGAGCAAACAACAATAGAGACGTTGTTAGCTTGAAGGAAACACAAGTGTATTTATACACGAACTGAATCCGTAAGGGTTAATAACAGATTAAAAAAAGCATTTCCATAGGCGCAAAAGGCTATGGAGAGAAGAAAGTAAGAAAGAGTACACAGGGGATGCCTTGGCTCTCAGAGGCGATGAAGGACGTGATAAGCTGCGATAAGCTCCGGGGATTAGCAAATATGAATTAATCCGGAGATTTCCGAATGGGGAAACCTGGCTAGTTGAAGACTAGTCGCATTACGATGCGCAAACCTGCCGAACTGAAACATCTAAGTAAGCAGAGGAAGAGAAAATAATAATGATTTCCTAAGTAGTGGCGAGCGAACGGGAAAGAGCCCAAACCAGTTATGTTACGGCATAGCTGGGGTTGTAGGACTACAATATGGCATTAATGAAATGAAGTGGAACAGGATGGGAAGCCTGGCAAAATAGCGTGAGAGCCGCGTACACGTAAGTAACATTAGTCTAGTAGTATCCTGAGTACCGCGAGGTCGGAGACGCCTTGTGGGAATCTGCCGGCACCATCCGGTAAGGCTAAATACTCCTGAGAGACCGATAGTGAACCAGTACCGTGAGGGAAAGGTGAAAAGAACCCCGAACAGGGGAGTGAAATAGAACCTGAAACTGTGTACTTACAAGCGGTCGGAGCGTCCAGGTGGCGTGACGGCGTGCCTTTTGCATAATGAGCCTACGAGTTACTCTTCTCTGGCAAGGTTAAGTGTTTAAGACACGCAGCCGAAGCGAAAGCGAGTCTGAACAGGGCGTATAGTCAGGGGAGGTAGACGCGAAACCTTGTGATCTACCCATGGACAGGTTGAAGGTGCGGTAACACGTACTGGAGGACCGAACCGATAAACGTTGAAAAGTTTCCGGATGATCTGTGGGTAGGGGTGAAAGGCTAATCAAACTGGGAAATAGCTCGTACTCCCCGAAATGTTTTTAGGAACAGCGTGGTGGTTAAGTTTATTAGAGGTAGAGCTACTGATTGGGTGCGGGGGAGTCAAATCCTACCAAATCCAGACAAACTCCGAATGCTAATAAATATACACTGCAGTGAGGCCCGGGGTGCTAAGGTCACGGGCCGAGAGGGAAAGAACCCAGACCATCAGCTAAGGTCCCCAAGTTACTACTAAGTTGAACTAACGAGGTGCGATTGCCTAGACAGCTAGGATGTTGGCTTGGAAGCAGCCATTCATTTAAAGAGTGCGTAACAGCTCACTAGTCGAGCGATCGTGCATGGATAATAAACGGGCATAAAGTAGTACACCGAAGCTATGGGTAATATTAATATTACGGTAGGGGAGCATTCCAGCGGCAGCGAAGTTTTGGCGTAAGCCAGGGTGGAGCTTCTGGAAAAGCAAATGTAGGCATAAGTAACGATAAGGCAGGCGAGAAACCTGCCCACCGAAAGGATAAGGTTTCCTGATCAACGCTAATCGGATCAGGGTTAGTCGGGGCCTAAGGAGAACCCGAAGGGGAAATTCGATGGACAACTGGTTAATATTCCAGTACTTTTTATAACTGCGATGTGGGGACGGAGTAGTGACACTGCCGCGATCTGACGGAATAGATCGTTAAAGACTGTAGGTATAGGAGAGGTAGGCAAATCCGCCACTCTTGCTAAAGGTCGATAGTACCGCAAGCCTTCGGGTAAGTGGATAGCGCAGGTAATCAGACTTCCAAGAAAAACCGCTAAGCTTCAGGTTATAAAAACCCGTACCGCAAACCGACACAGGTATCCGGGAAGAGAATTCTAAGGTGCTCGAGTGAATCATGGCTAAGGAACTCGGCAAAATGGCCCTGTAACTTCGGGAGAAGGGGCGCTGACAGCAATGTCAGCCGCAGTGAAAAGGCCCAGGCGACTGTTTAACAAAAACACATGGCTTTGCAAAATCGAAAGATGAAGTATAAGGCCTGACACCTGCCCGGTGCTGGAAGGTTAAGAGGGGATGTCATCTGTTAAAGGAGAAGCATTGAATCGAAGCCCCAGTAAACGGCGGCCGTAACTATAACGGTCCTAAGGTAGCGAAATTCCTTGTCGGGTAAGTTCCGACCTGCACGAATGGTGTAACGATCTGGGCGCTGTCTCAGCCATGAGCTCGGTGAAATTGTGGTCCCGGTGAAGACGCCGGGTACCCGCAACGGGACGGAAAGACCCCATGCACCTTCACTACAATTTAACATTGACATTGGATACAGGATGTGTAGGATAGGTGGGAGACTATGAAGCGGCATCGCCAGGTGTTGTGGAGTCAACGTTGAAATACCACCCTTTTTGTATTCGGTGTCTAACCCTTGAATGAGGGGACATTGTTTGATGGGTAGTTTGACTGGGGTGGTCGCCTCCAAAAAGGTAACGGAGGCTTTCAAAGGTAAGCTCAATACGCTTGGTAACCGTATGAGGAGTGCAATAGCATAAGCTTGCTTGACTGTGAGGCAGACAAGCCGAGCAGGGTCGAAAGACGGATATAGTGATCCGGTGGTTCTGCATGGAAGGGCCATCGCTCAAAGGATAAAAGGTACGCTGGGGATAACAGGCTGATCTCCCCCAAGAGCTCATATCGACGGGGAGGTTTGGCACCTCGATGTCGGCTCGTCACATCCTGGGGCTGGAGAAGGTCCCAAGGGTTCGGCTGTTCGCCGATTAAAGTGGCACGCGAGCTGGGTTCAGAACGTCGCGAGACAGTTCGGTCCCTATCTGTTGTGGGCGTAGGAATTTTGAGTGGGGCTGACCTTAGTACGAGAGGACCGGGTTGGACTAACCTCTAGTGAATCTGTTGTTCCGCCAGGGGCATTGCAGAGTAGCTACGTTGGGAATAGATAAGCGCTGAAAGCATCTAAGTGCGAAACTAGCCACGAGATGAGAATTCCATATAGGACCGTAGCAGACTACTACGTTGATAGGTTACAGATGTAAAGCTGGTGACAGCATAGTCGAGTAATACTAATCATCCGAAGCTTTCAAGAGCAATAAACTGTTGTTTGTTCTTCATAACTAACTTCTTTCAATAATATGTCATCGTTTGATGTACCGGAGTGAAAACAGGAAAAGCAGTGATGCGGATCCTTTAAGCCCGGGAACGGAAAACAATTATAATATCAATCGAGCGATAATAACAAAAGCTATATCAATGAATAGCTAAAAATAACAAAAGCTGGATAAAGACATTTAGGTGCCTATATCGGTGGTGTCCACCTCTTCCCATTCCGAACAGAGAAGTTAAGCCCACCAGAGCCGATGGTACTGCGGTAACACGTGGGAGAGTAGGTCGGTGCCAAATCTTAAAGAAAGCCTGTAGGAAACTACAGGCTTTTCTTGTTTAAAGACCGTTTTTCTATCAAACAGCAGTTTAATGCCTTTACTATCCTAACTCTATTTGCCTTCTGATGCTTTCCTCCAGTGAGATCAATGTCTCCGTGCGCTGTATACCTGCCACAGCCTGGATCTCTTCATTTAATACATGACGTAAATGATTGGTATCCCTGCATATGATTTTAGCGAACATACTATAGGCACCAGTTGTATAATGCAACTCCACAACTTCTTTAATTCTGCTGAGCTGTTCCACTGCATCTTTATACTGAATTCCTTTTTCCAGGTATATACCTAGAAAAGCACAGATATCATATCCTGCCTTCTGCGGATCTATAATTAAATGTGATCCTTTTATAATTCCCATTTCCTGTAGTTTTTTCATTCGAACGTGAATTGTTCCTCCCGAAACAATCAAATCTTTCGCTATTTCTGTGTAGGGTTTAGTCGCATCCTGCATCAGTTGCTTTAAAATGTCAATATCCAGGTTATCAATTTCTAAATTTTGGCTTTCTTTTTTGAGCATGATTTCAATTAATTATAATGATGTTCTAATATAATTACAATAGTCGTAATAATGAAATTAAATCATTAAAATATTTGTAACGTATGCAGTCTATCGTTACATTTGTATCAAGCAAGTAAGAAAAAAAAGTTCATTTTAATAATTGCTTATACTCTGTAGGGTGGTGGAACTGGCAGACGCACCTCCTTGTCTCGGTGGTGGAGAATATGGAAAACCTGAAAAGGCTAACTACTCCTTGAAGGTTCGACTCCTTCCCCTACAGCCAAAGAATGATTGTTCTTTATTTAATGTTGGGTGGTGAAATTGGCAGACACACCTTCTTGTCTCGGTGGTGGGGATCATGGGATAAACACAGTTTATGGGTTGACCACAAATTAATTTTTTGAACTGCGGCTAACTTCCCCTTGAAGGTTCGACTCCTTCCCCAACAGCCAGTTTTTTTATTTTAATAAGTTAGTTAATTAGGGTGATCCGGAGGCGGATTACCCTTTTTAGTTTTAAACTTAATCCGTTGTGCGTAGTAAATTAACAATTCCGGGGTAGCTTCGTGTTATATAATAACGAAATAAAAAATCGTATTCTCATAACAATCTAACCGAAAAACAATTGATGAACAGCAACAGAAAACTACAGCTTTTCTTAATGGCAATTGGTGTATTCACCATTACCTCCTGTAAGAAACAAGGAATTCAGGACAATGCTCCTGCAACGAGAAACGAAAGCGCGATGATCAAAACTAACGCTTTGCCGAATTACTCGCTTAATAACTGGATGAGTTTCTTGCCAGACACCATGAACATCGCGCAGATATCCATTCCTGGAACACACGATTCAGGCGCGAGGACTGAACCTATATCTGGTACTGCAAAATGTCAGACGATGAGTATAACAGAGCAGTTAAATGCTGGTGTGCGATACCTGGATATCAGATGCAGGCACATCAACAACAGCTTTGCCATTCATCACGGTGCTATCTATCAGAATTTAAACTATAGTGACGTTTTAAAGGCTTGTATTGACTTCTTAAATGCAAATCCATCAGAAACTATTATGATGAGCGTAAAGGAAGAACACACAGCTACTGACAACACACGCAGCTTTGAACAGACTTTTGATAGCTATGTACAGGAAAATGCTGGTAAATGGGATCTGGGAACTGGTATTTCGAAGCTTTCAGCTATTCGCGGTAAAATTAAACTGCTGAGAAGATTCAGTTCAGGAAATGCAAAAGGAATAGATGCTACCCAATGGGGAGATAATACTACTTTTGATATTAATAATCCGGCAGCTAATCTGAAAGTACAGGATGAATATAAAGTTTCTAATACAGATACTAAATGGACCAGTGTGAAAGCACAATTAGATGCTGCACATGCTGATCATTCCAACAGGCTGTATCTAAACTATAGCAGCGGATATAAATCACTTATTTTTGGCATTCCTGATATCAATGCAGTACACAATTCAGTTAATCCAAAAATCGCAGCCTATTTTAGTGGGAACATCAGTGGCAGATATGGTGTAATTCCAATGGATTTTGTTACGGCCGATTTAGCACGAGGAATTGTAAAGACAAATTTTGGTCAAACTTTATAATGATTCTAAATATTAATAATAGGACCCTGCGCTTATAAGCAAGCATTAATTTCTTATTTTTGAAGAAAAAACTTGTTATGGGTATTTATGAAATCTTGAAGAGTGCGCACTCTGGATGGCGTTATTTAGTAATCATCTTATTGCTGGTTGCTTTTATTAATGCATTAATGGGATATGTGGGTAAGAAACCATATACCGAAGGGAACCGTAAATTAAATGTGTTCGCTTTGATCAGTGCGCATATTCAATTTGTTTTAGGTTTAGTAATCTATTTTATGCATGATTGGTATAAAGGAGATAGTTCCGTTGCCATACAACGTTACTGGAAAATGGAGCACGTATCTATGATGTTAATTGCAATCATCTTAATTACAGTGGGTAATGCCCGTTCCAAGAAAGGTGCTACAGCATCAGCTAAACATAAAACTATATTTATCTTTTTTGGATTAGCACTTTTATTAATCACTGGGGCAATTTTAGCAATGGTTAAGGTAGATCCAAGCAGACATCTCTTCGGAATGTGATAATTATTTTACGATTTAATTTTGGTTTGTAAGATTTATTTCTATTTTTGCTACTCAATGATTAACAATAAACATACTACTTGGCAATGGCGTGGTAATTCTGAAAAGAGTTTCGTCGTAGCCTCGTGTACCTTATAGTTTATCAACCTAAACCAAACCACACATACTAACCCGACGTTCTACGCGTCGGGTTTTTTTTGTTTTAATAATTTCAGATGGAGAAGATCAAAATCAATACCGTTTTTAAAAAGAGATTAGCAGATACCATTACTCCAGTAAGTATCTATCTGCGATTGAGGGATGTTTTTCCAAACTCCCTGTTGCTGGAAAGTTCTGATTACCATAGCCGGGAGAACTCCGTAAGTTACGTTTGTGCAGATCCTGTTGCAGGAATTATGCTGGAAAATGGAAAATTGTCTTCTTATTTTCCCAATGGAGAAAAAGTAGTGAAGGATGAATTTGTCCTGACTGAGGAAATCGAAGCTTTTAAAGCAAGATTTGATCCTCAAACTGTAGAAGAACAGCGCCGTATTTCTACGGGAATGTTTGGTTATTTTACCTGGAACACAGTACAGTATTTTGAGGATATCAAATTTACAGCGCAATCTCCAAAGGGAGAAGAGATTCCAATGATGCAATATCATGTTTACCGTTATATTATTGCCATTGACCACTTTAAGAATGAGATTACCTTGTTTAAGAATAATTTCAATGAGGAAGACGATGAAGATTTAGAGAAAATCGAATACCTGATCCAGAATAAAAACTTCCCTGAATATAGCTTTGATACTGTAGGTGAGGAGCAGTCTAACCTGACGAATGAGGGCTTTATGGATATTGTGGAGAAAATGAAGAAACATATCCTTCGTGGTGATGTCTTTCAGATTGTTCCTTCCAGAGCCTATAATCAGAGATTTTCGGGTGATGAGTTTAATGTTTACCGCTGTTTGCGCTCTATTAACCCTTCTCCTTACCTGTTCTATTTTGATTACGGAAGCTTTAAGCTTTTTGGCTCATCGCCAGAAGCGCAGATTACGATTAAAAACGGAGCAGCTAACATTTTTCCAATCGCCGGAACTTTTAAACGTACTGGTAATGATGAAGAAGATGCTGAATTAGCGAGAAAGCTGGAGCAAGACCCTAAAGAAAGTGCAGAACATGTAATGCTGGTAGATTTAGCCAGGAATGATCTGAGCAGACATTGCAGGGATGTTGAAGTTAAATCGTTTAAAGAGGTTCAGTATTATTCTCATTTAATCCATCTGGTTTCAAAAGTAAGCGGAAATATACAGCCAGATGTTTCAGCTTTTAAAGTGGTCGCTGATACTTATCCGGCAGGAACTTTGAGCGGGGCACCAAAATACAAAGCCATGCAGCTGATCGATGAATATGAAGGGCTGGCCCGTAATTTTTATGCGGGTGCAATTGGTTATATGGACTTTGGCAGTTCATTTAATCATGCAATCATGATTCGTACGTTTATGAGTAAGAATAACCAGTTGCATTATCGGGCTGGTGCTGGTATTGTAGCAGATTCTATTGCAATTAATGAGCTGAATGAAGTAAACAATAAGATCGCTGCCTTGCGTAAAGCAATAGAGATGGCCAAAGGGATTAATAAAATTTAAATTAAAGACATGCAAAAGAAAATATTAGTCATAGATAATTATGATTCATTTACCTATAATTTAGTGCATTTAATTAATGAATTGGGCAGAGAAGCAGAAGTGTGGAGAAATGATAAATTTTCCCTGGCTGATGTCGCTCAATTTGATAAGATTTTATTATCACCCGGCCCTGGTATACCATCAGAAGCAGGATTACTCTTAGAAGTGATCAGGACCTATGCAGCTGAAAAAAGTATTCTGGGTATCTGTCTTGGACAACAGGCTATTGCTGAAGCATTTGGTGGTCAGTTGTTAAATTTAGGCAGACCTATGCACGGCATAGCTACACCTATAAACGTAATTGATAAGGAAGAATTCTTATTTAATGACTGTCCTGAATTAATTAACGTAGGCCGGTATCATTCATGGGTTGTTAGCCGGGAAGGTTTTCCGGCTGAATTGATTATTACCGCTACTGATACAAGTGAGGAGATTATGGCACTCAGACATCAGACTTATGATGTTCGTGGTGTACAGTTTCATCCGGAAAGCGTGCTGACGGAATACGGAAAAGAAATGATGAAAAATTGGTTAGATAATTAAAACATACAAAATGAATATTTTAGATAAAATCGTACTTAGAAAAAAAGTAGAAGTTGAACAAGCTAAAAAGCTGGTTACTATCAAAGAGCTGGAACAAGGTGTTTATTTTAACCGGACACCTTATTCTTTGAAAGAATTTATAATGAGCCCTGAACGTACAGGCATTATCGCAGAATTTAAGCGCCGTTCTCCATCAAAAGGAATTATCAATGACCATTCTACAGTTGTAGAAGTGACTAATGGTTATGCGGCAGCAGGTGCTTCTGCCATTTCTGTATTGACTGATATAGATTTTTTTGGCGGTCATCCGAATGATTTACTGGAAGCAAGGGCAGCAAACAATATTCCTCTTTTGCGTAAAGATTTCATGATTGATGAATACCAGATTGTAGAAGCAAAAGGCTTGGGCGCTGATATTATTCTGCTGATTGCAGCAATTCTTACCCCTGCACAAATTGAGACTTTCAGCAGGCTGGCCAAAAGCTTAGGCCTGAATATATTGCTTGAAGTGCATAACCTGGAAGAATTACAGCGCAGTATCAATCCTTATGTTGATGCAATAGGAGTTAACAATCGTAATCTGACAGACTTTTCTGTCAATATTCAGACGTCTTTTGATCTGGGAGGGGAGATCCCAAAAGAATTTCTAAAAATATCTGAGAGTGCGATCAGTGATCCACAAACAATTAAGCAGCTAAAAGCGGCTGATTTTAACGGTTTTCTGATTGGTGAAAACTTTATGAAGACAGCTGACCCTGGAGCTGCAATGCACGAGTTCGTTAAGGAATTGATCTCGGTATAACTTTTGTATCTTTGTACTTTACATGGGAAAAGAGAAAACTTATGATACCGCCGTTAAGCAGGAACGGGCAGTCCTGGTAGGTGTGATCAGACCGGGAGAAAAACCGGAAGAAACAAAAGAATATTTAGACGAGCTAACATTTTTGGTAGATACAGCAGGTGGGGTAGTGGATAACATCTTCACACAAAAAATGCTGAAGCCTGATAGAGGTACCTTTGTTGGAACGGGAAAATTAGAAGAAATAAGAGCCTACGTGAAGTCGGAGGAAATTGATATGGTCGTTTTTGACGATGAGCTATCTCCTTCACAACTGCGGAATATAGAGCGCGAACTGGAAGTGAAAGTTCTGGACAGGAGTAATCTTATCCTTGATATTTTTGCAGGAAGAGCGCAAACCTCACAGGCTAAAACTCAGGTTGAATTAGCGCAGCTGCAATATTTATTACCACGTTTAACACGCTTATGGACTCACCTGGAGCGCCAGAAGGGTGGTATTGGTATGCGCGGACCGGGTGAAACTCAGATTGAGAGTGACAGAAGGATGATTCTGGAGAAAATCTCCCTGTTAAAAGGAAGATTAAAACTGATTGATAAACAGAATGAAACACAACGGAAAAACCGTACTGAATTAATCAGAGTGGCTTTAGTAGGCTATACAAATGTGGGCAAGTCTACTATCATGAACATGATTTCAAAATCAGAAGTGTTTGCAGAGAACAAGTTGTTCGCTACTTTAGATACTACGGTAAGAAAAGTTGTGATTGACAATCTGCCATTCTTATTGTCTGACACCGTTGGTTTTATCCGTAAACTGCCGCATCACCTGGTAGAATGTTTCAAATCAACATTGGATGAAGTCAGAGAAGCTGATATATTAATCCACGTGGTGGATGTGTCTCATACGAGTTTCGAAGACCAGATCAGAGTGGTAAATGAGACGCTGAAAGACCTGGGTGCAAGGGATAAGGAAACGATCGTAGTTTTCAATAAAATTGATGCTTACGTGAATCCTGAAGCCGACGAAATGAATGAGGAGGAGAAGGTGACTTTAACACTGGAAGACTTTAAAAGGAGCTGGATGGCACAGCATAATACGCCGTCGTTATTTATCTCAGCACTGCATAAGGAAAACCTGGAAGAATTTAAACAACTTTTATACGATAAGGTTGTTGCCCTTCATACGGCCAGGTATCCTTATGACAAATTATTATACTAAATAAAGATTACAAAAATCATGGAAAGTAAACGTCAACAGAAATTTGCTGGTGTACTGCAAGAGGAATTAGCGACATTATTTCAAAGAGAAGGGGCAGAGTACTTACCCAATACATTAGTTACGATTACAAAAGTCCGCGTATCTCCGGATTTAGCGGTAGCCAAGGTTTACCTGAGCTTTTTAAGCACAAATAATACAGGACTATCCATTGCAACCGTAAATTCTCATGCTGGAGAAATCAGGTATAAACTGGGTGCGCGTATTCGTCACCAGGTAAGAGTTGTACCAAGTTTGACTTTCTTTTTGGATGATACAAACACGTATGTGGAACATATGGATAAGATCTTCGATAAGATTTCAAAAGAACGTAAAGAACAGGGCGGAGAAGAAGAAACAACAGAAGACTAATTCTGATGGAATCTCTGGAAAAGCTTAAGGGGTGGTTATCAAACCCTGAAAATCAGATCAGCAGTGTAGTAGATTTCGATCCTTCTGCTGATCGGTTATACCCTTTCGATTTTACAGCGGCTAACCTGGAACTTACTGCCGGAATTCTTGCAGATACGTCAGTTTTTTCTTCGTGGGTATCAAAGAAACTGGAAGATACGGGCTCTCGTTATGGTATCGGAGGATACAATGAGCACCGGACAATTTATTCAAGAAGTATTCATTTCGATACGCTGGAAGAACCGCGAAGATTACATCTTGGTGTAGATATCTGGGGACCTGCCGGAACTTCAGTATATAATTTTTTTGATGCACAGGTACATAGTTTCAAAAACAACGATCATTTCGGTGATTATGGGGCAACAATCATCCTGAAATATCAATTGGACGGACTCACTTTATATGCGCTTTACGGACACTTAAGCCTGAAATCATTAGAAAGGCTTCAAGTAGGGCAGTTTATTGCTGGCGGAACTTTATTTGCTTCTTTTGGAATTCCTGCTGAAAATGGAAACTGGCCCCCGCATCTTCATTTTCAGCTGATGTTTGATATGCAGGGACAAGAAGGAGATTATCCTGGAGTTTGTCAGTTTTCTAACAAAGCTGTTTACCTGAAGAATTGCCCGGATCCGGGACTGATTCTCAAACACACTTTTAATATTCCTGCAGAATAATTTCGTAAATTGGGGAATGAAGAAGATTCTTGCTGTATTCCTGTTTTTTATCGGTTTGTCTGTTCAGGCGCAACCTTTATTTAAAGGTGGTCTGGATGCTTTTATTCAAACAAATATCATTTATCCCGAATTCTCCTTACAACATTGTTTGGAGGGAAAGATTAATGTTAGTTTTAAGCTCAACCTGGCAGGAGATGTTTATAACTCAAAAGTAAGCAGTGGATTGGGGATTGATCTCGATCAGGAGGCTTTACGATTAATCAGGCTGAGTAGCGGAAAATGGCAGATACCTGAGGGTTATGATACGGCTTACATCATTATTGCTCCTGTCAGCTTCACTATTTCCGGGGGAGATTGTGCAAAAATAAGTACTATTGACAAAAACAAGGCTATTGCAGCTTATCAGGCGAATGAAGGGCTGACAGAGGTGATTACTAACTTTTACAGGAATAAGGCTTCAGGAAGCTTCAATGAAGCAGAGGAAAGCAGGATAATCGCATTGAAGGAAGAGCTGGGCTATGATGATGCTTACCTGAAGAAAAAAATCGAAGAAGGGCAAAAGAAGTTAAAACAAAAAGACAAACAAGGAGCCTGCGAGGACTTTTTGTTTGTCAAATATATGGGTTCAGCTTTGGCTGATGAACTACTGGAAAAATATTGTAAATAAATGCGTCCTTTATTCAAATTATTCGCGTTGCTGGATCTGATCAGCATCGTTTCTCTGAGTCCTCAAATCTGGGCTGTTTCAGTTAAATATCAAGAAATTCCAAAGGAAGCATTTGCTATAGGAAGGGTTGTTTTTACCCTCCTGATATTTTGCTCACTATTTATTTCTGCTGCTGGTCTGTTTCAATTTCGCAAATACGGAATTATAACCTATTATCTGCAATTTCCTTTCCGGCTGGCACTATGGGTGTTTTCTATCGGGTTTATTACTTTTTTACCTGAACTGTTTCATCAGGGCGAACAATGGTTTGGTATCCTGTTCAGGATCTGTATCATTGCCGAGTTTTTCAGGGGATACTATATCCTGCAGGCACATCGTAAATATTTCAGATAAACAAGGCGTCCAGGCGAGATGACTATACTATTTAGCTTAGCACTGGCTTAAAAACTACTGTTATAGCCGCAGGTAATAGTTCTGCTGTTATGGTATTGACTTTACCTATATATTCTCCGTCTACCTGAAAATGTGCCTTGTGTTTAGTTTTAATACGTAACCCTTTTGTCTGAAATGATTCGATCTTTTCCGGATTAAAAGGTAAATCGGTGAAACGTATCTTAATAATTTCCATTAAAGAGTATTTTTTGACCAGGATAACCTCAAAAACATCATCATCCAGCTGACCGTCCGGATTGATTTTAACACCGGTACCATACATGGTCGCATTCGCAATAACCACCATTGCAGCCTCGGAACGAATAGTTTCTTTCCCGATTTGAAATTCTACTTCCATCTTATGATGGCTCCATAGTGCTTTCCACAAAGCTTTAGTGTATCCCCACATCCCTCTTTGCGGCAGATCATCAAACTTTTTGACGATATAAGCATTAAAGCCAATGTCAGATAAATGAATACATAGTTCGCCATTCACAACTACTGCATGAATTTCTTTAGTTTCCCCATTGATGGCTAAATCGAGTGCTTCATTGATGTCTAACGGTACACCCAGTTCTTTTGCCATACCATTTGCCGAACCAGCAGGAATAATTCCGATTGGAGTTTTCGTTCCTTTTAATAACTCACAAACCAGTTTTAAAGTCCCATCTCCGCCCACTGCGATTACACGTGTTGCTTTTGCCTGGTCAATAGCTGTCTTAATTTGTTCGGTACTGCAATTTTTAGTGAGTTCATAGATTTCAAACTGATGTTCCAGTGCCTTAAAAAAGTCTGTAATCACCGTTGTGAAATCTGTATTATCACTTCCCGAGCCTGGGTTAACAATAAATAATAATTTCATGGCGGTAAATTAACGTGGAGTAATATGTTCAATAGCACAAACAACCAGGCGTCTGCTCTGTTTGATTTATAATGAATAATTCTGTTACTGTAAAAGTATATCATGGATATGGGCACACACAAAACCTTGTAGTGTACGGTCATGTCTTTAAATTCAGGGCGAAGAATACCCAGAACTATAGCAATAATTTCTTTGTAAATATCCTCTATCTGATCAGGATGTTCATTTTAAAGCCCTATCCATGGGTTAAAGTAAGACTTAGTTTTTATACACAGACTGTCACTCAGACTACAGAATACGACGGTTTTTTTAAATTTGAATGGAGTGCTGAAGAGAATGTGAGCGCAGGCTGGCACCAGGTAAAAGTAGAGGCACTGGGCGATAACGGGGAAGTATTAGCAGAGAGTACGGGGGATGTTTATGTTCCTCACGTTACCCAGTATGCATTTATATCTGATATTGACGATACGATTATGGTTTCACATTCTGCAACTATAGGCAGAAGGCTAAGAGAACTTTTTATTAAAAATCCCCATACCAGGAAAACTTTCCCGGGGGTGAGTTCCCAATATAATTTACTGGCCCTGTCTCATACCGATGTTGAACATCCTAATCCCTTTTTTTATGTTTCCAGTAGTGAATGGAACTTATATGATTACCTGGTCAGTACTTTCAGGTTCAATAATTTGCCTGAAGGAACTTTTCTGCTGAACCAGATTAAGCGGTGGAAAGATCTGTTGAAAACGGGTAAGACCGGGCACGAAGGTAAACTTATACGGGTTTTGAGGATTATAGATGCTTTTCCGAATCAGAAGTTTATACTTTTTGGCGATAATTCTCAGCAAGACCCAGACATTTATTCTTCAATTGCTATAAAGTACCCAAAAAGTATAGAGGCTATCTATATCAGGAACATCAGGAAAGAGAAACAGGCTATTACCCTTGATCTGCTTAAAAAGGCAGAGGAATATCAAATTCATACCTGCCTCTTCACAGACAGTAAAGAAGCCATGTTACATGCTGCTCAAATCGGTTTGATTAAAGTTTAAATAAATCCTAGTGTATTAAACCGCTTGTTTAGAACCTGCGAATTGTTGACATCCAGCCATTTATCCAGAATAGTGCCGTATACTTCCCTGAAATCTACCTGGTATTTTAAATCTCCGTTATCCAGGTTTGCTAGATCTGGTGCCGCATTATAGATGCCCTGTTTTTTTAGTCTGCCGCCAAATAAAAACATGTTGTTTGCTGTACCATGATCAGTCCCGTTGCTTGCATTTTGGGCAACCCGTCTGCCAAATTCCGAAAAAGTAATTACCAGCGTATCTTCCAGCTTATTATTCTGGTTCAGATCTTTCACAAAAGCATTCATCCCTTCTGCATATTGCTGTAACAACCGGCCTTGTTGATTAAGTTGATTCACATGCGTATCAAAACCACTTAAAGAAACGTAGTACACCCGGGTTTTTAAGCCGGAACAAATAAATTTAGAAACGGTTTTCAGCTGATTGGCAAAACCTGAATTCGGATAAGTATAATTGGGCTTGTAAATTTTAGAAGTATTCTGGATATAATTAGCAGAAGAAGAGGTTTCGATCATTGTTTTATAGAGATAACCTAAGTTTTCTTCATCCAGATGGTCTTTATCGCTCTGAATCATTTCTCTGAAAAATGGCTCATTTGTATTGCGGAACAAGGTAGCCGGGTCTTTCAGTGCAATTCCTTTTTTGCTTAGCCCTTTCATCGCTAAAGAAAGGCTGTCGTCAACTTCGATAGCTGTGTAGGGGAATTTACAGGTTTGACAATTGGAATCCAGGTAACGTCCTATCCAGCCTGTAGAAAGGTATTGATTCGCATCGCTTGCTGTTTGCCAGATATCCATAGATCGGAAATGTGAACGGTCAGGATTGGGATAACCTACATCGTTAATGATAGACATCCAACCCTGATCATAAAGCTCTTTTAAACAGGTCAGATTGGGATTTAAGCCCTGCATATCATTCAATTTGATAACTTCTGTTGGTTTAATTGCTATCCCATTTCTCATTTGATAATAAATATCATTTCCAAAAGGGACTACTGTATTTAATCCGTCATTACCTCCGGATAGCTGTACGACTACCAGATTCTTGTATAAACTGAGTTCATCCAATGCGAGGGCTTCAAATGGCTTCATGAAAGCGGGAACAACCATTGTACCCGCTGCTGCAAAAGCTGCCTTTCTTAAAAAATCTCTTCTTTCCATGTGATTCAGGTTAGCATAATTGATACTCCGGCATACTGGTTACAGCAATGACGGTGTTTTTTAGATTGACATTACTGGCAACCAGATCGCTGATCTTTTTTCCTACAGTGGGTTCCAGTAAAAAAGCAGCCATTTCTGTTTGTTTCATATCCTTTGGAAAACAGGATAGAAATTTCGGCCAGTCTGCTTGTGCATTCACATAAGATTTAACGGGCTTTGGCTTTTGTTTTTTATTCAGGGCAATGACAGCTTCTTCTTCAGGATCTGCCTTCCCGTCAAAATCAAGGATTCCATCATTTAAAACCAATGAAGGTATCTTGAGCCGAAGCATCAGAGAGGAGCTGTCTATCCAGCTTTTACCGCCCGGCCATCCCGCCACATTAGGGGGATTAAATAAATACTGTCCCAGACTGCTTTGTAATTGAATTAAAATCTGTGGTTTATTATACGTGACATAAAATTCTCTGCTCAGATTGACAAGAAATTCTACAGGAGATTTTATTTTGTTGCCCATGTTTTCTTTACTATAAAACCATTCTGCATTAAATATACGTTTCATCAATGCAGTGATATCATATTGCTGGTCATAGAAATAAGCCGCCAGTTCTTTGACATGCGCTTCATTTGGGGTATCATTCACAAAAAAAACATAAAGCTTACGGCAAATGAAAACTGAAGTTTCTGGTTTAGCCAGTATGTGGTCAATGATCGCTTCTCCATCAAAATTTCCCGTCTGTCCAAAGAATGTTTTTTCTTGTGTATCGTGTGTCCTGGGATTGAACTCAAATGCTCCATTCTTATTATAAGCCCATCCGGTGAATGCTCTTGCGGCTTCTTTGATGTCTGTTTCTGTGTAATTTCCTCTGCCTAAGGTGAATAGTTCCATTAATTCTCTGGAGAAATTCTCATTGGGATGACCCTTTTTGTTTTGCTGATTATTGAGATAATCGAGCATAGCAGGAGATTTCGAAACTTCCATCAGCAGTGTCTTAAAACTGCCCAGTGCATTGTTTCTTTGAATATTGTTGAGTTGTTGTGCGTAGAACGGATTATTGGCGCGGCAGGCAAAATGTCCATGCCAAAACAAAGTCATCTTTTCTAATAAAGGAGTTTCTGTGGAGATCATCCTTTGTATCCAGTTCAAATTAAGATCGCGGCTTTTTTCATTCCTTGCTTTGGTAATGTCTTCGCGCTGCTGCTTTTCTTCGGGAGTTAATTCTTTTTTGCCATTTAAACCGGACAAAGTAAGCTGCTGTTGTTTGAATTCATCAGAAGTAACTGTAGTCAGTTCGTTTCCAGGTACGGGGCTGACAAACAAAGCATTGATCGCCTTACTTATTTTTCTTTTGCTCAATTGCAATAAATCGGGATAGGCTATGCCGAAACCGGCTCTGTTGTAAAGATGCTTGATGTTAGAGAAATTGTCTTTTCTATCCATGATGCAGGCTGTTTTCGGGGGTTATGACAGTAATAAAACGTTTAGGTTTAAAATTTTATATTTTTGTCTCTATGATATTTCAGTTACCTGAAGAAGAATTGGTTTTTCCTGACCCCTCCTTGGCGGAGGAAGATGGATTGCTGGCTATTGGAGGAGATCTAAGTAAAGACAGGCTGGTGCTGGCCTACCAGAATGGTATCTTTCCGTGGTTTAGCGAAGGAGATCCGATTTGCTGGTTTGCTCCTCCTGAACGCTGTGTAATCTTTCCTGAACGAGTTAAGGTGAGTAAAAGTATGCGGAAAGTAATGGCAGATGGTGTTTTTACAGTAACAGTGGATCAGGTTTTCGGGGATGTGATTCTTTGCTGTGCACAAACTCCCAGAAAAGAACAGGATGGTACCTGGATTACCAATGCAATGCAGCAAGCTTATATCAACTTGCATCAGCATGGCTGGGCACACAGTGTAGAAGTCTGGTCTGAAGGAGAACTGGCAGGAGGTTTATATGGATTAACAATTAACGGTGTGTTTGTTGGAGAAAGCATGTTCAGCCTGAGAAGTAATGCTTCTAAAACGGCCCTGATCTGGCTTTGTCAGCAAGGAAATTACAGGCTGATTGACTGCCAGGTACCCAATGACCATTTAATGAGTTTAGGTGCTGAAATGATTACCCGGGAAGCTTATACAGAAATTCTACAGGCAAATCTTTAATTTACACACCGGCACTCTGATTTGTAAAGCCTATTTTAAGATCTCTCTGATATCTTCTTTACTCAAAGATTTGAAGAAACTTTCCTCTGTAGTAATCAATGAGCTTGCCAGGCGCTTTTTGCGGTTTTGCAGCGCCAGTATTTTTTCCTCAACAGTATCCTTCGCAATAAATTTATAGATAAATACTTTCTTTTCCTGCCCGATGCGGTGTGATCTGTCAATGGCCTGCTGTTCAACGGCAGGGTTCCACCACGGATCTAAAATAAAGACATAATCTGCCTGAGTCAGGTTTAAACCTACTCCGCCAGCCTTAATCGAAATCAAAAATACTTTAAGATCTTTGTTCTCCTGAAATTCGGCAACAATCTCCCCCCGGTTTTTTGTAGAACCATCCAGATAGGCAAATGGAATTAGCTCTTTTTCAAAATGATTTTTGAAAATACTCAGATGCTTTACGAACTGTGAGAAGATTAAGACCTTATGGCCACCCTTAAGTACGTTGTCCAGTGTATGGATTACGTTCTCAAATTTGCCCGAATCAGACAAATATTCTTCATCAATCATAATGGGGTGATTAGCTAGTTGACGTAAAGCGGTTAAACCTTGCAGGAGCTGCACCTGTTTTTTAGCATAAGTACCATCATCCATGCTACTCAGTAAGTCATTCCGGTAAGCAGACTTTGTTTTTTCGTAATAAGAAGCCTGATCTTCGCTCATATCACAATAAATAATCTGTTCAGTTTTTGCCGGCAGCTCTTCTGCTACTTGTTCTTTGGTACGTCTGAGTACAAAAGGTTTGATGATCGCCTGTAGTTTCTTTGCCTTATCTTCATCCTTTCTCTTTTCGATAGCTTGTACATACTCCTCATTGAAAAAGCCTTGTGTACCTAATAATCCAGGATTCAGGAAAGTAAGCTGTGTCCAAAGATCCCCCACCGAATTTTCTACAGGAGTACCACTCAGAATCAGCCGGTGCCTTGACTTTAACTGTCTGACAGATTTGAATGATTTTGAAGACGGGTTTTTGATATTCTGACTTTCATCGAGAATAATGTAATTGAAATAAAAATCCTGTATTTCATTGACATCAACTCTGGTGATTCCGTAGGTGGTAATTACGATATCGTATTTTATAAAATGACTGACATCTTTGTTGCGTGTACTGCCGGTATGGGCAAGAATCTTCAATTTTGGAGTAAACTTTTTTGCTTCAGCCAGCCAGTTATAGATTAACGAAGTAGGCATAATGATTAAAGAAGTGCTATGTGTATGGTTCAGCTCGTCTTCCTCCTTTAATTTTTGCAGCATTGCCAGTGTCTGGATGGTTTTACCCAGACCCATGTCATCTGCTAAACAGCCGCCAAAGTTATATTCTCTTAAAAAGCTGAACCAGTTATAACCTGCCTTCTGATAACTTCTCAGTTCACCTTTAAAATGAACAGGCATCTGTACATCATCAATATTTTCAAAGTCATTCAGTTTCTGAAGCTTGCGCTGCAAGGTTACATTCGCAATTCCATCACCCGCCAGATCATTGATCAGACCAATATGATGTTTTTTAAGTTTAAGCATTTTTCCTCCGTCAGAGAGACTGAATAAACTTCCATATTGAGAGAACCATTTTTCTGGTATGATCGCTATAGTGCCATCGGGAAGTGGGAACTCTCTTTTTTTATGCAGGATATGCTGTTTAAGCGAAATAAATGGAACAGGGTGTATTCCGAAATATACAATGGCATTAATGTCAAACCAGTCGTTGTCTTCTTTGATTTCAAAGTCGATTTTACTCGATGCGAACAAGAACTTCTTCTGACCTGTTGATTGTTCAATAGTATAACCTTTAGCTGCTAACTGTTCGATATGTTCGTTAACCCAGTTCAGAATGCCGTAAGCTTTATCTTCGGTATCAGCTGCTGCGAGTTCCAGGTTATAAAAGATTGCACTTGTTTTTTTAAGCCCCAGTTTTGTTAACTCGGTATATTTATGTTTTTCCCATACCGTATCTCTTTTAACACGGGTAAATATATAGTTGTTCTCCTGTTTTTCAAGATGAACGGTTACCTTCTTCTCATTTCCCAGTGCAAAAACATGCGCACCATATTTGAAATAAAGCTGTAGTTGAGAAACACCGCCCTCTATATAAATTACTTTCAGGATTGCCGTAGGTTCATGTTTTTCGGTCTGGATATCAAACCCTTCTGCATAAACGTGATATTTCTCTATTAAAGGAGCTACGAATTTCTCGAAATAAGTTTCTTCTTTAGCTGTAGGGATAGTGATGTAACGTTTATTCAGAAATGGGAATAGCTTTTTACCTTCGATATCCTGTTCAAAGAAATAAAGTACATCATTGAGCAAGAGCCATGCAGGCTGATTGCTAACAATCTGCGCTTCTTTGAACATAAAATCTATCCGCTGTGACTGGTATTTGATGGTTGGAAAGTAGCGTGTTTCTTGCTCATTTCTTCTGAAGTGAAACAAAATTGTAGCAGGCTCAGTAGCCAGTTCTATTTTGCGCTCTGCCGGCCATCCGTCTTTATCCATGAGGTACAACTCATCTTTAATTTTGAGGATTTCCAGTACTTCAGCTAATTTTTTCTCGATTTTAGGCCTCGCATTGTCATAGAATTTATCATCGTAGAACTTGCTGAAAAATTCGAAAGGTCTGATTACTTTCTTATGATACTTCTTAATCACATGATCCTGCTCTGTTTCATCCAGCATCTTAATGATTTTAAGATCAGAATCTGTTAGATGTTTGGCAAATTCCTGAGCAGTATGGCTAAATAGACGCTGATAGGTTAAAGAAAAATCTCCCTGTGGATTAAGCTGAACAATATGGGGTTCAATTAAATAGCCTAAATACTCATGCTTGCACAGTGAATATACGATTTTGCAGGGTTTAGAACTATCTACGCGTAACATGAGGCAAATGATTAAAAAAAGAGGAGTCTTTAAGCTAGTAAAGCTTTAAACATACATCAAATTTGAATTGTGGTCAAATAGAAAATTGATTTTTCAGGGGATTATTCAAAAAAACTAAACATAAGCGGCTTTTGCAGAATTATTTTTGAGTAAAGGGTTTGATAAGCGGGACGGGTTTGTCGGAAAATTAAGGGCGTTCGTCGGGTTTGACAGGGTTGTGGTATAAAAGGCAAAAAACTTTGCAACGTATGGTAACTGTTTGCGTCTTAATTACAAACTGTTTAGAAACAAACCATTAGAAAACCTTAAATATAAAGATATGAAAACTTCATTCAAAACATTAGTAGCATCGGCATTGACTGCCATCGTTTTATCAACAACAGTAGTTACTGCTTTCGCTTCAGAAAAAGTAACAGCAAAAGAAAAAGTATCTGAGAATCAGGATATCAAAAGAGTAATTGTCAATGGAAACACGAAAGTGTTTATTGTACAAAGTAATCGTGATTGGGTAGCTGTCGGTGATGATAATCTGGATAAAGTCTCAATCAAACAAATTGGAAATACGCTGAGTATTAATTCATCAGAAGCAACGCCGGTAGTTGTAACTGTTTACGTAAAAGATCTTTACAGGATCACTGCCGCAGATCATGCCAGTATAAATACCATTGGAACAGTTAATTTACCTAACTTGCAGGTAGTGATGAGAGACCATGCTAAAGCGCGTATTAAAGCTAAAACAGAAAGCTTATATACTGATCTGAAGGGTGAGGCAAATCTGGAACTATTAGGTGTAACAGCTAGTCATACCATAAAAAATACTGGTATTGGAAACTTGAAAGTGGAAAAACTGGTTGCTGCTAAAACTGAAAACTTACCAGCAGGAACAAGACTGGCAATGATTGACACTATTTATAACGTTAAAAGAACAAACACGGAATCTTCAAAAAGATAATCCTGACTTTACCTGGTCTGATCAGCATAAGATGTTTTTACTGTAAACAAGATTACAGCCGAGAAATGTCTTATGCTTTTTTCGTTTACAGGGTTTTGTCTTTAATTAATACCGTTTCATAGTCCTGCTGATCGGCAACCTGTACTGTAGCGATTTTATACAAATCAACAAAAAAATTCCTGTTAATTTCCTGACTTGAATTTTACGCAGATTAAAATTAAGTTGCGTTACTTTGTATCAATTCAGGAAAACCCCCAGATAGTCTGCATAAGTTTTTTACTCCTGTCATGTACATGCTTAAGCAAGTTTCATTACAGCCAGAACTGTAAATCTTATGGATAATGCTGACCCAGGCCAGGAGGCTTATTTACTGCTAAATTTAATATTATCAACGAATTACGATGTCAGTTGTTTGGATGTTGATAATTATTTCGGTTGCATGCTATATAATACTGTAAACTTATACTGTATTTTAGGAAAAAAGGGAGCTGTTCTTTAATTATTCATACAATGGAAGAGGAATTTTACTTTGATTTTAGTGATGATGCGCAGCGTTCGGTAGAGCGTTACGAAGAGATGATAAGGAACCAGGATCAGTATTTTTTTGATGCCCAGGCTTTTGAGAACATCATTGACTACTATATAGAAAAGAGTGACCCCGTAAAGGCACTTCAGGTGATAGAGTATGCCCTAAATCAGCATCCATACGCCGCAATTTTTTTAATTAAGCAAGCGCAGCTTTATTTCGTTACTGATCAGATAGACAGCGCATTTTTCTCTTTGCAAAAAGCAGAAATGCTCGAAGCGTCCGAATCAGAGATCTATGTACTTCGCGGAAATATATACAATAGCCTGGAGCGTTATGCTGAAGCATTGGATAATTTTCAGATCGCGTTGACCTTCGCGGAAACTACTGATGAGATCCTGCTTCAAATCGCTTATGTTTATCAGAATATGCTGGATTACGAAAGCGCAATCAAGTATATCAAGCAGAGTCTGGAACAAAATATGGAAAACAAGGACGGTTTATATGAACTGGCTTTCTGTTATGATATTTTAGACAAACAAGAAGAAAGCATCCAGTTTTATATGGAATATATCGATAACGATCCCTATTCTTATGCAGCATGGTATAACCTGGCAAACTCTTATCATAAGCTTGATCTGTTTGAAAAAGCGATCGATGCCTATGATTATGCAATCTTGATTAAAGATAATTTTGCTTCAGCTTACTATAATAAAGGAAATGCGCTGGTACAGCTAGATCGTTATGCGGAGGCTATAGAAGTTTATAAACAAACCTGGGAGTATGAGCAGCCAAATGCAGATACCTATTGTGCAATAGGGGAATGTTATGAAAAGCTGGAACGTATGGATGAAGCACGCGCTTATTATAAGAAGTCTGTGAAGATGGATAGTAAGCTGGCGGATGCCTGGTTTGGAATAGGGGTAACGCTGAATTTTGAGGAGCGTTATTTTGAATCTCTGCATTTTTATAAGAAAGCAATAGAGCTGGATGATGAAAATCCTGACTTCTGGTTTGCAATGGCCGATGCCTATTACAAACTGGGACAAATAGAACAATCTGTAGAAGCTTATTATAAAGTACTGGAATATAACCCGCTTGACATAGAAGCATGGCTGGATTTTTCGACAGTTCTTTATGAGCAGGGAAGGTTATTGGAAGCCTCAGAGACTATTTCTGACGGGATCAAGAATAACCCGGATGCAGCAGAACTTTACTACAGACAAGTGGCTTACTTATTTGCTCTTGGACAGCATAAAGAGGCCCTGGTTTACCTGGAAACAGCCTTGGTGACTGATCCGGATAAGCATTACATCCTGTTTGAATACCTGCCGCAGTTACAGGATAACAATGCAATTATTGAGGTAATTAACAGATATATTAAATAGCCACATTATTGTTACCCGATTATACAAGATGCAATTAATGACCTTAAAAAGCTTATACCAGATAATGGTATAAGCTTTTTTGAGTGAAAAACAAATTTATAGTGATGAAATAAGCCTATTTTTTTTCACCTTTACAGCAGATATGAATTACCCATTAAATAATATTCCCGAACGTCCAGTAAAAC
Organism: Pedobacter sp. WC2423; assembly: GCF_040822065.1. NCBI lineage: Bacteria > Pseudomonadati > Bacteroidota > Sphingobacteriia > Sphingobacteriales > Sphingobacteriaceae > Pedobacter > Pedobacter sp. WC2423. The sequence goes on along the minus strand of NZ_CP162005.1, from coordinate 3,869,685 downwards.
CACGTCAGAGTGGCATAACTATGGTGATGGACAAGGGCCTCAGTTTAAGACAGACAGAAGATTTTATTGATGTCGCAGGTGTCCATTCCGACATCGTAAAATTAGGTTGGGCTACATCCTTTGTTACCCCGAAATTGAAAGAAAAATTAGATATATATCGCAGTGCAGGTATCCCGACTTATTTTGGAGGTACTTTGTTTGAAGCGTTTATTATCCGTAATCAATTTGAAGATTATATTCGTGTACTGGAGCAATTTGGTATGGAATACGCAGAAGTTTCTGATGGTTCTATCGAAATTGAACATGATCTTAAATGTGAATACATCCATAAATTAGCTAAACACGTTACTGTAATTTCAGAGGTAGGTTCTAAGGATGCTACGAAAATATTTGCACCTTATAAATGGATCAAGCTGATGAATGCGGAAATTGAAGCAGGTTCATGGAAAGTGATTGCTGAAGCCAGAGAAGGTGGAAATGTAGGCATTTACAGAGGGTCAGGTGAAGTGCGTGAAGGATTAGTAGATGAAATACTGACGCAAATTCCGGCTGAAACCATAATCTGGGAAGCTCCGCAAAAAGAACAGCAGGTTTGGTTTATCAAACTGATTGGTACTAATGTGAACTTAGGTAATATTGCTCCGGCAGAGGTTATTCCCTTGGAAACTATTCGTTTGGGATTAAGAGGAGATACATTTGATTACTTCCTTAATTTAGCAAAATAACCGGTTATCCGGTTTACTGCTGTTGCATATATGAGAACATTCGGACTAATTGGCTATCCGCTCGCACATTCATTTTCAAAGAAGTTCTTTACAGAGAAATTTGCGGAGGAAGAAATTGCTGATCATCAATATGAACTTTTTCCTATAGAAAATATAGCTGCTGTAGTCTCTTTGATTGCAGCAGATGATTCTCTTGCAGGCCTGAATGTTACTATTCCTCATAAAGTAGGGGTAATGACTTACCTGAATGAGCTGGACCCTGCGGCGCGAACCATAGGTGCAGTGAATTGTATTGCTATCCAGCATAAAGACGGGCAAATCTGGCTTAAAGGGTATAATACAGATGCATATGGCTTTCAGGAGTCCCTTAAACCTTATTTAAAAGGACACCATACCCATGCGCTGATCCTTGGCGATGGAGGAGCAGCCAAAGCAGTAAAATACGTATTGGATCAATTGCAGATTACTTATCTTTCTGTAGTGCGTACAGCAACTCCAAATGCGATTTTATATAGTGATTTAACCGAAAACCTGCTGCAAAAGCACCAGGTTATTATCAATACTACTCCACTGGGTACTTTCCCGAATGTTGAGGCGGCTCCGGCTATTCCTTATCAGTGGCTTACGGACCAGCATCTGGCCTACGATCTGGTTTATAACCCCGAAGAGACTGAGTTTCTGAAACGTGCCAAAGCAAAGGGAGCGGCGGTTAAAAATGGATTTGAAATGTTGCAGCTTCAGGCAGAACGGTCCTGGTTTATCTGGAACCCTTAGGCTGAAATGAATATGAAATCATCTTTACTGTACAGCGTCTTTGTTATTTTGTGCCTGAGTGCGGCCTGTACCAGTAATGAAACTTATACGCCTAAGCCAAGAGGCTATTTTCAGATTAAATTCCCTAAAAAAGAATACCTGACTTACAATGACGGTTGTCCGTTCACGTTCGACTATCCAAAATATACAAAAATAGAAGCTGATCAGGAACGCGGAGCAGGCAAGTGCTGGAGCAATGTTCACTTTACGCAGTTTAATGCACGTCTTCACCTTACTTATTATGGTGTTTCCTCTCAAAAGGAATACGAAGGCTTGGTAGAGGATGCACGTACTTTAGCCTTTAAACATACCGTTAAGGCCAATGCTATAGACCAGAAACTGATCAACTTTCCAGACCGGAAAGTTTATGGGATATACTATGCAATTGAAGGGAACACAGCTTCTTCTGTACAATTTTTTCTGACAGACAGTGCTAAACATTATTTCAGGGGAGCTTTGTATTTTAATGAGCGTCCGCAATATGACTCGGTTGCACCTGTTGTGACTTTTATAAAGAAAGATATCGACCGGATGATTGATACCTTCAGATGGAAAAACTAATTTTAAACTCGCATGATTACTCTTAAGCAATTTACATTTAACCCATACCAGGAAAATACCTATGTTTTATATGATGAAACGGGGGAATGCGTAATTATTGATCCGGGAATGTATGATGGTAGTGAGCAAAATATCCTGGCCAGCTGGATTAAAGAAACGAAGCTGAAACCAGTTTTGCTATTGAATACGCATTGCCATCTGGATCATGTTTTTGGCAATAAGTTTGTTTTCGATACCTGGGGTTTAAAGCCACAATTTCATAAAGGAGAATTATATATTCTACAGGCAGTTCCGGGATATGCGCCACAAATGGGCTTAAATTATGAGCTTTCACCAGAGCCAGAAGTGTTTTTGGAAGAAACTGGAAAAGTGACTTTTGGGAACAGTGAGTTAGAATTGATCTTTGCTCCGGGTCATTCTCCGGCACATTTATGTTTTTACGCAAAAGAGGACGGGTTTATTGTAGGTGGTGATGTTTTATTCTATACTTCAATTGGCCGGACAGATTTGCCTGGTGGTAATCATCAGCAACTGATAGATAATATCAGAGAGAAGTTGTTTATCCTGCCAGACAAGGTAGAAGTATTTCCGGGACATGGTCACCTGACTACAATCGGTTATGAAAAACGAAACAATCCTTTTTTAAAATAAGTACGTGTATATTTGACCAAACCACCATCATTTGAACACAGCCCTTTATATTGCCCGCAGGTATCTCTTTGCTAAAAAGTCTACCAATGCTATAAATATCATTTCTACCATATCTGTGCTGGGAGTTTTTGTAGGCAGTGCGGCATTGATTATTGTTTTATCAGTATTCAATGGATTTGAAGATGTTGTGCTAAAGATGTTCAATACGATTACCCCGCAACTGGTCATTGCACCGGCAGAAGGAAAGACGTTTGATCCGCATAGTGTTTTTTTTACGGAGCTGAAATCTGCAAAGGAAGTTTATTCTTTTACCGAAGTCCTTTCTGAAAATGCTTTGCTGCGGTACCGTGATAAGCAATCTGTAGGAATGGTCAAAGGGGTAAGTACATCTTATCTTAAAAATAAAAGCCTGGATAGCATTACCGTACAAGGAAAATTTGTCCTCAATACCGAAGCTGGCCCTAATGCGGTGATCGGCTCTGCGCTGCAAAACTATTTAATGGTCAATACCAATGATCCCTTTACACAGCTGCAAGTCTTTTCTCCCAAAAAGGGATTGAAAACAAGTTCTGTGAATCCGGCTGATGACTTTATGGATCTGTATATTCCTGTATCAGGCATTTTTGAAGTGCAGCAGGATTTTGATAACATTGCGATTGTACCTTTAAGCTTCGCCAGGAAATTATTAAATGAGGAAATAAAAGTCTCTTCGATAGAGCTTAATTTACAAAAAGGAGTGGATCCTGATGTTTTTAAGGATAAGATTGCACAAAAGCTGGGCAAGAACTATCTTGTTAAAGACAGAGTGGAACAAAACAAAGCATTGTATAATATTTTAAGTACCGAAAAATGGGCGGTATATATCATTTTAACATTTATTCTGATCATTGCCATTTTTAATATCATAGGCTCACTGACCATGCTGGTTATTGATAAGCTGAAAGATATTGCTATACTGAGTAGCCTGGGAGCCGGAAAAGGCCTGATTAGAAAGATTTTCCTTTTCGAAGGAATGATGATCACTTTAGCAGGCTGTATCTTCGGCCTTTTTGTCGGTCTGGTCTTCTGTTTATTGCAGCAGAAATTTGGGTTAGTTAAAATGTCGCAGGAAAACCTGCTGATGAGTAACGCTTATCCGGTTGGCCTTAAATGGAAAGATTTTTTATTAGTATTCATTACAGTGAGTATTTTCTCGTTTATGGCATCAGCTTTGTCATCTAATTTGAGTGTGAAGAATATTAATCACTTAAATCAAGATCTCTGACATGAATTCCTTAAAACATACATTTTTATTATTATTCATCTTTTCTATTGCTTTTACAGCGTGTAACCATACCGGCACAGAGACTCAAAAAAGTGAAATCAGAATAATTAAGGGATTGTATAGCTATGGCCCGGAAATCAAGTCTTTTGCAGATTGTGAAGGGGGAACGGAATACTGGGTTGCCGACAGCTCTAAAACATTGGAGCTGGCTTATAGTAAATTCAATTTTGAGAAACCATACGAGCCTGTCTATATTGAGGCAGAATGTCATGCTATTAAATCGGACAACCAGGTGGTTTCAGCAGATTTTGACTCGATTTTAGTCGTGACTAAACTGATTAAAATTACACGTGAAATTCCTGACGGTCCCTGTAATCAATAACAGGTTGTTGCTTAGCTGGTGACGTAAAGATTTTGATTAATCTCAGGGATAATTCCTCTTTCCTGAGCCATTTTGAATAGGATATCTATCGCTTTTCTGCCTTCAATACCTAAATCAACGGAGTATTTATTGACATATAAATCGATATGTTTATACATCACTGCTTCTTCCATTTCCTGCGCATGTGCAGCAATAAAGTCAATTCCTGATTTTGGATTCCGGAAAGCGAATTCTACAGATTTGCGGATCAGGCGATTCACCTTCAGTTGTACTTCATGATCAAGCTTACGGTTAATTACAATGCCTCCAAGGGGGATTGCACAGCCTGTCAGTTCTTCCCAGTAGCTACCCAGATCAACTATTTTATGTAACCCTTTGTCTGTATACGTAAAACGGTTCTCATGAATAATCAGGCCAAGGTCAATACTATGATTTAATAAGGCATCCTGGATTTCTGAGAAAACCATTACCTGTTTATTGAGCAAGTTGGGAAAAGCAATACCCAAAAGGAAATTTGCAGTGGTGAGTTCGCCAGGAATAGCAACACTCAAAGTGGAATCTTTTTGAGTTAAACGTGCACTGCCAATTAAATCTTCATTCTTGCAAATGAGTAAGGGGCCAACTCCGAAGCCTAATGCACTTCCGGCATCCAGCAGCGCGTATTTTTCTACCACATGGGCAAAGGCATGAAAACTCAGCTTGGTGATGTCCAGTTCTGAACGTAATGCCTTTTGATTTAAGGTTTCCACATCATCAAAGAATACTTCGAACTCCAGGCCCTCTGTATCAATTTTATGATGGATCAATGCGTCAAAAATAAAAGTATCGTTTGGACAAGGAGAAAAGCCGAGTGAAAGTTTCATGTGGTAAATGTAAGGAGTTCCTGTAGCTGCTTAGTTAACTGTTTGTCAAAAATTCAATGGCCCAGTCGTTCAGGTTTTTAATAGCAAGGCCTATTTTCCAGCTGTCCCGGTTTCTTTCTTCCACGTAATTAGAGATACTACGAACTTGAATACAAGGGATATTCAGTTGTGCACAGCAATAAAATACAGCGGCACCTTCCATACTTTCAGTAACCGGGCTGAGGCGGCTGGTCAAGACCTGGATACTTGTCTTATTGCCATGTACTTTGTTAACGGTAATCCCACTCACCTCTGGTAAATTAAGTTGCAGATCGTTTAAATGAACAAACGAAGGGATATCTTTCGGCGTATAGCTGCTTTTTCCAAAACCCAGGTCTTCAATCGTCAGAAATTCATCTTTATTTTCTGCACCTAATTCTGAAAAATCATCACGCACAATATTAACCAGGCTACCTAGAGGGATTGTACGGTCAAAACAGCCTGCAATCCCTAAATTAAGCACTAATTTATAGCGTGTAGCTGCGGATAAATGTTGTCCTAGTGCAAATGCAGTAGCTGTCATGCCCACACCAGTAATTAAAAGGTCAAAATGAGGGGTCTGTATAAAATTTCCTTCGGCCAGTTCAAAAGCCGTACAACATCCGGCTAATTCGGCTCTTGTCGCTGCAACTACCAGTATCTTCATTTAACGAAGTTACAAAACACCGCGGTAAAACAGCTGGGCAAGCACATACCTTGCTTGTTTTTAGATAGTCTTCGTATATTTGCGGTCAATTACTGAAATAATGATTTATATAACCCGCAAAGAATCTTTCAACGCCGCACATAAATTAGCAAGACCAGACTGGTCTGATGATCATAACCTGGAAGTTTTTGGCAAATGCGCCAATCCTAACTGGCACGGTCATAACTATCAGCTATTTGTTACTGTAAAGGGAGAAATAAACCCTGAAACGGGTTTTTTAGTCGACCTGAAATGGATGAAAGAAATTATCAATGAGCATATCATTGACAAACTTGACCACAGAAATCTCAATCTGGATGTAGATTTCATGAAAGACAAATTAGCTTCAACAGAAAACCTGGTGATTGCCGTTTGGGATCAATTACTGCCTCATATTCAACAAGGTGGTGCAATACTGCATTGCGTTAAAATTTACGAAACTGAAAACAACTTTGTAGAGTACTTCGGTTAAGCACAGGATATACATGGAAAATAATGCATTAGATGCCTTCGGTGAGGAAAACGAAGGGTATGTTAAAATAGATCGTTACAATACAGCAAAAACAGTTTCTATTTCCAGTCACTATACGGATATATTGACTCAGCTGGGAGAAGATCCTCAGCGTGAGGGTTTATTAAAAACGCCTGAACGTGTGGCTAAATCATTGCAATATCTGACTCATGGTTATGATATTAAGCCAGATGAAATTTTGCGTTCAGCAATGTTTAAAGAAGATTACAGCCAGATGGTTGTAGTGAAAGACATCGAAGTTTATTCTATGTGTGAACATCACATGCTGCCTTTCTTTGGAAAAGCACATGTAGCCTATATTCCAAATGGCCATATTGTTGGTTTAAGCAAGATTCCACGTGTGGTAGATGCTTTTGCAAGAAGATTGCAGGTACAGGAAAGACTGACGAACGAAATCAGAGATTGTATTCAGGAAACTTTAAATCCGGCAGGAGTAGCAGTAGTAATTGAATGTCAGCATTTGTGTATGGCAATGAGAGGGATACAAAAACAAAATTCAGTGACAACTACCTCAGCTTTTACAGGAGAATTTGCCAAAGATAAAACGAGGGCAGAGTTTTTGAGGTTAATAACAGCACGGTTACATTAGAAAACAATAATAATATAAATGAAAGCATATTTATTTCCAGGGCAGGGCGCGCAATTTTCAGGTATGGGTAAAGAACTGTACGAAACTGAAATGGCCAGAGAATTATTTGAAAAAGCAAATCAGATTATTGGCTTCCGCATCAGCGACATTATGTTCTCGGGTACTGAAGAAGAGTTGAAACAAACCAGCGTTACTCAACCTGCCATATTCCTGCACTCGGTGATCCTTGCCAAATCTTTAGGAGATGATTTTAAACCTGATATGGTTGCCGGACACTCCTTAGGAGAGTTCTCAGCCTTGGTTGCTGCTTCAGCAATCTCTTTTGAAGATGGATTAAAACTAGTGATTGCACGTGCAAATGCAATGCAGAAAGCCTGCGAATTACAGCCTTCAACTATGGCTGCAATCTTAGGATTAGCAGATGATGTAGTGGAAAAAATCTGTGCAGAAACTGACGAAGTGGTGGTTGCCGCAAATTATAACTGCCCGGGCCAGCTGGTTATTTCCGGCAGTATTGAAGGTATAGATCTGGCCTGTGCAAAATTAACAGAAGCAGGAGCAAAGAGAGCTTTGAAATTAAATGTGGGTGGTGCATTTCACTCTCCGCTGATGGAACCAGCAAGGATCGAACTGAAGGAAGCCATAGAAAACACTACAATTTTGCCTCCGGTATGTCCGATTTACCAGAATGTTGATCCAAGACCACAAACAGATCCTGAAAAGATTAAATTTAATTTAATCACGCAATTGACAGGTGCAGTGAGATGGACACAAACAGTAGAGCGTATGCTGGCAGACGGAGCAAATGAATTTATAGAAGTAGGACCTGGTAAAGTTTTACAAGGGCTGGTAAAAAAAGTAAGCAGAGAAGCACAGACCAGTTCAGCTGCTATCCCTGTTTAATCGGTATTTAAAAAAAAGATCCGGCGTGAATATAGGGGGTAAAATAAGATTTCTTTTATTGATTCTGGGGATATGCTGTATAGTTACAGCCTTATCGTTAAAACACTCTATAACAGAAAAAGACCTCCTGCAACATGAGGCAGGTAAACTTCAGGAAAACCTTGCTTTAAACGAACAGACTGTATATGATTTCTTAGCAGATGCGCAACAGCTTGAAAGGGCCAAGCAATTTCACCTGAATGAAACATTTGCTTTGAATTATATTAATTCCTTTGGCGCCAGAGGAATTAATATCCTGACCTATGACCATTCCGTCCTTAAATTCTGGAGTTCTTACAAAGCGATACCACCAAACCCGGATAAGTTAAAAGAAGGATCTTCCTTTCTGCAATTGGCCAATGGATGGTATGAAGCGATAAAAAAGACAGAAGGAAGTTATACTTTGATCTTTCTGATCGATATCAAAGATCAGTTCAGTATTCAGAACCGGTATCTTAAAAACGGGATTGTTAAAGATTTATCGTCTTCTAACTCTCTGGCGCTGGCCTCGTTTATGGATGAACAGGTGAACGGCATCATGAACCTCGATGGAAAATTGCTGTTTGAGGTTAAACTCAAACCCAATTATACAGAGAGCGTTTATTCCACCATACAAATCTGGCTCTGGATAGTCGGTTTATTCAGCTTTGCCCTTTTTGTAAATTCATTTTGTGCGCGGCTGGCTAAAAGAGGTTATCTGGTCCCGGCAACACTGTTGATCATTGCTTTTTTCTTAGGGGTAAGAGTTACTGATCTGGAATATGGCTGGTATAACCATCAGTTCAGTCTGGAAATTTTCAGCCCTGCTATTTATGCAGAAAGCTTCTTCCTGCCTTCTCTTGGAGACTTCCTGCTTAATGTACTCTCCATTACCTGGGTTGTACTTTTTATGTTTACTTATAAAGACCAGTACCGGCTTCCGAAATGGATGACCAATAGCAAAATAGCGGGTTTGTTTTTCCACCTATTGCTGCTGCTCCTATTTTCCGGTATAGCCTTTTTGATGAATGAAGTCTTTTTTGGTCTTATTTATAATTCCAAAATCAATTTTGATATTACTAATATTATCAACCTGAGCTGGTTAAGCTGGGTATGTATTATTATTCTTTGCCTGGTCTGGTTTAATGTTTATCTGCTGGCCAATATCTGTATAGACCTGACCAGACAATTAAATGTTAGCAATAAAGAACGGTTAATTGTATTCCTGAGCCTGTTTGCTTTGTATTTCATTTATATGTTGTGCATAGAATTTACAGCTTTTTTTATTGCATACGCTTTATTCCTGTTTATCATTTGCTATAATGGCTATATTCAGAAGAATAAATTTTCTATAGGTGTTTTTGCTGCTGTTTTTTTCTGTCTTGCTTTTATTTCTTCTATTAAGTATTTGAAATTCAATGATATTAAAGAGCGAAGCAACCGGTATGTAATTGCACAAAAGTTGCAATCTTCTGATGATCCTAAAGTTATCAATTCTATTGAAAGCCTTGGGAATGGAATCTCCAATGATCTGTTCATTACAGATTATTTTAAAAGTCCGGGATCAAACAGGCATCTTGCGTTGCAGAATTATATTATCAAGACCTTTTTAGATGGATATTTATCTCCGTTTGAACATAATTTCTATGAGTTTAATGCAACCGATTCGACACTTGCTGTAAGAGAAGACCGGTCATTGCAACACTATCAAAACCTGGTTAAATCTGGTTCTGTAAAGATTTCGAACTTCTTTTACCGTCTGAATGATACTTTCGGCTATCAGAATTACTTCGGTATTATTCCGATTTTTGATGATAACCACATCCTGGGTACACTGGTCATCGAATTAAAGTCACAGCAGTATAACTATAACAGCCAGTTTCCTGAGATTCTGATTGATGGCAAGTTGAAAAATGATGAAGATTACAGCAATTACTCTTTTGCCTTTTATAACAATAATAAGCTGATCAAACAGGCAGGAAAGTATACTTATAAAATAGCAAATACAGAGTTTAAAGGTGTTTACGGGGAGCCGGTAATTATAAATGAACCTAAATTAGGGTATAGCCATTTAATTTATTCTGCCAGTAACTCCAAAATCATCGTCATTAGTAAAGAGAAGGTGAATTATATTGTCAGGCTCGCTGCATTATCTTTCTTTTTTTTAATGTTTATTATCTTTTCTGCGGCATTATATATGCTCATCTGGTTATTGAAGAACATTGATAAGAGCTGGGGAGGATGGTTTAATATCAACCGCTCTTTAATGATCAATGCGAATAAGATCTTGTACAAGACCCGTATACAGCTTTCTATTGTACTTTCTGTTGTAGCAACCTTACTGATCGTTGGCTGGTCTACTTTCTTTTATATCCGCGATGAGTACAGAAAACAACAAGAAGATTTTATCAGAGAAAAGATCCGCAAAGTACAGCTCTCTTATGAGAAGCAAATATTCAGTACTGGGATACCAGAAGCCACTGATATGGCTGTAATTAATTTCAACCAGTTTGCTGATATCAATTCTGCCTATTTAAACTTATTTGATACTGATGGGAACCTTTTGTTCACTTCATTGCCTAAGATGTATGATTATGGCATTATAGGTACTAAAATGGAGCCTAAAGCCTATATCTATCTGAAGCAGGTTCAACGGTCAGAATATTCCAATCCTCAGGAAACAATCGGTGAATTCAAATATTCTTCTGCTTACGCACCGATCCGTAATGCACAAAATCAAACTGTCGCTTATATCGGTTTGCCTTATTATGGAAATGAAGCTGATTATCAGTCGAAAATAGGATTGTTCATTAATACACTGATTAATATTTATGCGCTCGTTTTTGTGGCTATTGGTATTTTGGCAGTATTCCTGGCCAATCAGATCACAAGTCCGTTAACTTTTATTCAGGAGAGTATTAAAAAGACTAAACTCGGACAGAAAAATCAGCCTATTATCTGGTCTCGTCATGATGAGATTGGTTCACTGATCAAAGAATATAATAAAATGATAGCTGCGCTGGAAGAAAGTGCGGTTAAGCTGGCCAAATCTGAAAGGGAGAGTGCATGGCGTGAGATGGCCAAGCAGGTTGCTCATGAGATTAAAAACCCGCTTACCCCTTTAAAGCTTGGAGTACAATTGCTGGAGAAATCATGGAAAGAGAAGGATCCTAATTTCGAACAGAAATTTGAACGTTTCTACAGATCTTTTGTAGAGCAGATTGATAGTCTGGCCACTATTGCCTCAGAGTTTTCGAATTTTGCCAAAATGCCGGATACCAAACTGGAGAATTTGAAACTGATCCCAATTATTGAACAAACAAGAGATGTTTTTGTAAACACCAAAAATGTAGAAATCTATATTTCTAATCTGACCAATAAGGAGGTGCTGATACAGGGTGATAAAGATCAGATGCTGCGTTCATTCAATAATCTGATGAAGAATGCGATAGAAGCTGCAAATATGAAAGATAAGTGCATGATCTTTATCAAGATTAGCAATGATCAGCATTATGTTTGGGTAGAGGTAGAGGATAATGGAAAAGGAATTGATCTGGAGCTGCAGCCAAAAATATTTGTCCCTAATTTTACAACCAAGTCTTCTGGAACAGGCTTAGGTTTAGCTTTTGTGAAACAGGCTGTAGAGAATGCAGGCGGAACAATAGACTTTAAATCAGTGGCTGATACGGGAACGACCTTCTATTTGAGTTTTCCGCTTGTTCAGGCACAGGCTTAAATTAATTTAACGTAATAGATGCTTTCCCCATGTTAAAGCCATTTGCGTAAAGCAGAATTGCATAAGTGCCTTTCACGAAAGGTCTTGGGTTTACCCATTCAATTGTATAAGCTGTTGCGTCATTGTTATAAGAAATAGTAATCATATCACTATACTGCATTTCCTGGCCTTCTGCCTCAAACATGTTCTGCTCATCAGCAATCAGATTGCCTGAAGGATCAAAAACACGGATATAAATTTTGTGATAGTCTTTTGTAGCCAGTTCGTTAGGAATGATATTAAAATAAGTGACTAGTTTCTTAGCTGTTGAAGCTTTGGTTACTTCTACATTTTTACCACTGTTTTTAACTTTAAAAGCAGCAAGAGCTACATTAAAAGCCTTTAAAGCTGCACCACTTTTTACTTTGGCATTTAATTCTGTGTTTTTCTTTTCCAGTGCATTTGCTTTGGCAGATACTGTAGTTACTGATCTGACCAGGCTGTCTCTTTCGGCCTTAAGGAAAGAGTTTTCCTTCTCCAGCCTGGAGAAATCATCTTTGTAATCTGTTAAAAATGCTCTTAATTTTTTAAGTTCTTCCTGAGCAGTAGTAAGCTCTGCCTGTGTAACCTGTCCTTTTTGTAAAGATTGTTTAAGTGCTGAGATTTTAATTCTGGCCAGTTTCTGCTCATTCTGAAGTTTTTCAGTAAGGGCAACATTCATGGTATTCACCTTATCGAATTCGACCTCTATCTTTTCTACTTCCAGTTTTAGTCTGTCTTTCTCGGTATTGGTAGTGACGAAACGCTCTTTTTCATATTTATCCTTGAAATATAAAAAGGCATTTGTGCCTAATAAGGCCACTATTACTACAATTAGAAAATATATCTTATTACGGTCTCCTTTATTTACGGGATCTTTACGGTCTAACATTTGAAATCAAAAATTGAGGTTTCTTTGTCGAATTGTTTATGATTCTTATTGATAAAAAAAACGAACATAGGATAAATAATATAATTTCTGGTAAAAAAAAGACTCAATTTGTATGAGAGCTAAAAAAAAATCGTTTAATTGCTAAAACCGGGGTTGAAACTTGAGAATTACATCCCCACATTTATTTTAAATTTAAACTACCAAAAGAACTAATAATGCTGAAAAAGATTGTTTTTGCAATTCTAACAACTTTAATTACCCCAATTTTTATCTATGCACAAACAGCAGCAAAAATTGCTCCAAAAAGGGAGTTCAGAGGGGTTTGGGTTGCAACTGTTACGAATATAGACTGGCCTTCAAGACCAGGCCTGAGTGTGGATGAACAAAAGCAGGAGTTGATTGGGCTGCTTGATCAGCATAAAAGAAATGGAATGAACGCGATTATGCTGCAGGTAAGGCCTGCAGCCGACGCATTTTACCGAAAATCAAGAGAGCCGTGGAGTCAGTGGCTGATGGGCAAACAAGGTGTTGCACCAAGTCCGGGATATGACCCTTTGGAGTTTGCGATTACAGAAGCGCATTCGCGTGGTATGGAATTACATGCCTGGTTTAACCCATATCGGGCAAGTATGAGTGCAAATACTGTATTCAGCGAAGATCATATGACCAAAAAAAGACCAGATATGTTTTTTACCTATGGCGGGAAAAAACAATTTGATCCGGGATTACCTGAGGTCAGAGAATATATTGTGCAGGTTATTTTAGATGTGGTTAAAGGTTATGATGTAGATGGGATCCATTTTGATGATTACTTCTATCCTTATCCTATTGCCGGACAGCGCATCAATGATGGAGCTACCTTCAGCAAATACTCTAATGGATTTACAAATCTGAATGATTGGAGAAGAAACAATGTTGACCTGTTGATTAAACAGCTGGATGACAGTATCCACCATTATAAAAAATATGTAAAATTCGGAATCAGTCCGTTTGGGATATGGAAAAACAGTAAAGAGGATCCCCAGGGATCTGAAACACATGGTCTTTCTAACTTTACAGAATTGTATGCTGATTCCAGGAAATGGATTAAAGAAGGCTGGGTAGATTATATCAATCCGCAGGTCTATTTCAGTTTCACCAGGAAGGCTGCGCCATTTGACACTTTAGTAGATTGGTGGAGTAACAATACTTATGGCAGGCACCTTTATATCGGACAGGCTGCTTACCTGATGAATCAGCGTATGGAAGCTGCCTGGCGGGATCCAAATCAGCTCCTGGATCAGGTCAGGTACATGCGCGAGAATAACCGGGTACAGGGAAGTGTATTCTTTAGTTCCAGGTCATTTTCTACTGTGGCAAGAGCAACAGCAGATTCTCTGAGAAATGATTTATACAAATATCCGGCACTTCCCCCACAAATGCCCTGGCTGGACGAGATTGTGCCAAATATACCACAGGGTCTAAGTGCAGAGGCTGCAGGCATAGGTGTACAGTTGAAATGGTCAGCGCCGTTAAAAGCAGCTGATGGAGAAACAGCTTCCGGTTATGTGATTTACCGGTTTGATGAAGGAGAAAAAATCAGCGTGGTCAATCCTAAAAATATGATCAAAATCAGCTTTAATGATACCCCATCGTTTTTGGATACCAATATCATTAAAGGCAAAAGATATACTTACCTGGTTACTGCGCTCGACAGGTTAAAAAATGAGAGTGATGCCAGTGGCCCGGTAGGGGTCGAGACTAAATAAAAAAAGCGGACATGAATCAAATCATGTCCGCTTTCTGGTTTATGTCTTATTTGTTATTTCTGCGGCATTAAGACCATCCGGATATAGTTATCCTGTTTTAAATACTTTTGTGCATTCGTTTTAGAAGATTCAGTGGTCACTTCATTGAGTCTTTCTTTTGCGGTCAGTAGCTGGTTCAAATCATCTCCATATTTAAGCCTGGTGGTCAGGTAACCAAGCCAATAGCCATTGTTACGCAGATTTAATTCTTGCTGACGCTGTACCTCAGATTTGAATTTTGCCAGATCCTGAGCCGTTACTCCGTTAGTTCTTATTATTTTTACTTCGTCCAATGCAGCAGCAATTAGCTTTTCTGTATTTGCTGGCGCACAACTAAAAGAGATGGTGAAATAGTAATGTGCTCTTGGATATTTATTTACACTCAGTGAAACCTGCGGAGAATAAACACCACTTTCTTTTTCACGCAATCTTTCGAGGATTTTGATTTCCAAAGCACTGCTTAAAGCATCCAGTTGTACATTATTTGCCGCTGTATAATCATAATCACCGTGAATATATAACTGGACACTGGCCTTTTCTTCTAAACCTTTGTAGACTGTTT
Source organism: Pedobacter sp. WC2423 (assembly GCF_040822065.1). NCBI lineage: Bacteria > Pseudomonadati > Bacteroidota > Sphingobacteriia > Sphingobacteriales > Sphingobacteriaceae > Pedobacter > Pedobacter sp. WC2423. The sequence goes on along the minus strand of NZ_CP162005.1, from coordinate 3,854,665 downwards.
TACTAATGGTCCCATTTGGAGTGCGTGATCCAAGATCAATATAACCGGTCTTTTTATTCAAGGTTGGTAAACTGGCAATATAAGTCTCTATAAGCGGTTTAATTGTATTGAGGTCAAAGTTACCCACAAATACAAAGCTTTGTTCTCCAAGGTCCGCAAAGCGCGCTTTATAGAACGAAAAAGCTTTGTCCAGAGAGATTTTATCAATATCTGCTAATGTATAGGGCATGCTTCTTTTATGATAAGAAGAAAGAACGGCTTGTACTGTATCTGCAAAAACGCTTTCTGGCTCTGCATCTTTATTCTCCAGACTTACTTTAGCATCACTGATTGATTTGTTAAAAATCTCTATGTCTTTACGCGGGGTCAAAGCCGAAGCGGTAACCATCTGAAGTGCATTTTCCAAATCTTTAGGCGCAGCACTTCCACTAAAGCCCTGGTATAATTCACCTATATAAGCACCTGCGCTGCCTGTATTCCCGGCTAAAAGCCTGTTGAGTTGTGAAGGGTTGAAATCACCTAAACCACTTTGAGTAATAATCCCTGCATTATCAGCAGACTGATAATCATCCGGATCTGCTAATGAAGTCCCTCCTTTGGAAAAAGAACTGAAAAGTATCTGATCATTCTTGAAATCTGTTGGCTTAAGCAAAACTTTAATGCCATTACTCAGCGTCCACTGGGTAACACCAATATCCTCAAATTTCTTTTCTGAGACCACTTTTCCAGCTACTGGTTTTTGTGCTAAAAGAGGTTTATCAACAGCATTATCCACATAGGGTTTCAGGTTTTTTTCTGCATTGGTTAAGGCAGCAAGTAATTGAGCCGTAGTTGGAAGATTCGATTTTTCCTTTTCAGGAGCGGTTACAATAATAATTTGATTTTGGTTGGTAATCAATGTTTTTGCCAGTGCATTTACTTCGGCCAGGGTGATCGTTTTCAGGTTTTCTTTCGTGTCTTTATAATTGAACCCGATTGAACCTATTGCAGAGCCAGTTAAAAAATGACTCAGGTATTCTCCTACAAAAGCAACAGATGAAGTTTTGTCTTTCTCTTTCAACAGCATCTCATTCCCGGCTTCAATATTCTTTTTAACCACATCTAGTTCTGATTGTAGAAAACCAAATTTGACGGCCCTTTCACTCTCCGCAACTGCTGCGGTAAATGCAGGTAAGAGGTCTTTTCCTGATTTTGCTCCGGCAGTAGTTTGAAAAGCATTGATTTTTGGAACTAAGCCTCCCTGATAACTACCAAAAGAACCTTGTGCAAACAAGAACGGGGCGCTGTTCTTTTCCAGGATTTCCTGAAAGCGTGCGGATAGCATAGCGTTAATCATACTATAAACAACATTTTTTCTCTGATCTGTGGTCGTTTTTAAGATATTTCCGCGTTGTTTCCAGGTTACAGAAGCCACATTGTATTGCTGTTCTGCATCAGTAATAATTTTAACTAGTGGTGCTTTATTGTCCGGAAGGTCATAATTTAATCTTTCTTTCTTTTTAGCCGGATTTTTTAAACCGGAGAAGTTGGCAATAATCAATTGCTCCACTTCATTGACATCAAAATCTCCAACTGCAATTACTGCTTGCAAGTCTGGCCTGTACCAGTCTGCATAAAAGTTTCTGATCTTATCGTGTGTAAAAGTTTTTAAGAGGTCTATTTTTCCAATAGGAAGCCTTTTTTCATAACGGGAATCTTTAAGCATGACCGGCAGCAGTTGTTTTCTGATGCGTTCTGCTGAGTTTTTGCCGCTCTGACGGTCTTCTTCAATAATGACACCCCTTTCTCTATCTATTTCGGCTCCGTCCATAGAGATTTTTCCTGCCCAGTTGGCCAGAATTTTAAAACCAGTATGGAAGAGCTCTGTGCTGTCTGTGGGAATTGGCAATTGATACACAGTCTGATCAAATGAAGTATAAGCATTTAAATCAGCGCCGAAACGTACCCCCGCTTTCTGCAGATAATTGATGATTTCATTTTTAGGGAAATCCTTTGTACCGTTAAAAGCCATGTGTTCGGTAAAATGTGCCAGTCCTAGCTGATCGTCATTTTCCATTAAAGAACCGATGCGGTTGGCCAGGTAGAGCTCGGCCCGGTTTTTAGGCTCCACATTTTTCCTGATATAATAGGTCAGGCCATTGGGTAATCTGCCGATTTTAACGGCTGGGTCATTGGGGATTAATTTTCCGGCGCTTACAGTATGCTTAGCGACTGGTTGGTGTTTTGTAGTCTTTTGTTGTCCTGATACCGGGTTGTTAATTGCTGCAAGCAAAGCTAATCCGATAATCGGGAATATATTTTTATACATATGGTTTTAATTTAAAGCGCCTGTTTAAGAAACGGTCTGAAACTGTGTTTTGATATAGTTTTGAACGATTTCTTGAACAGGCGCTAGATTTTATTGGAAATATTGCTTAGAATTTCCAGCGGACGAAAGCTTCCATTGCTTCGTATTCTGCTAATCCCAAGTCATCATAAGCTTTCGCAGTGTCTCTGTTCCTATCTTCAGCACGCTCCCAGAATTCTCTGGAATCGTCCCCTGGAAATACTGCTCTGTCTTTTTGTGACTGGTGTTTGAAAATTGCATATTTCTTTTTCAGCAGTTCCTGAGGACTCAAAGGAACTGCCATCTCAATTTCATGCGTATCAAATTCCTGCCATGCGCCGCGGTACATCCATAACCAGCAGTTTTTTGCCCATTCTTCTGTTTCGCGCAGGCGGTTCATGGCTTCAATAATAATGTTAAAGCAAACCAGGTGTGTTCCGTGCGGATCTTCAAAGTCTCCGGCAGCAAAAATCTGCTCAGGTTTAACTTTTTGAAGTAGTTCTATAGTGAGTTCAACATCCAGATTGGTTACCGGATTTTTCTTGTTTTTTCCGCTTTCATAAAAAGGAAGTGCCATAAAATGGATATGATCATCTTCTAGTCCGCAGTAACGGGCTCCTGCAATTGCTTCTCCTTTTCTGATCAGTCCTTTTACAGATTGAATTTCTGGTGTATCAACCTGATTAGGTTTTTTAGCTGCAATGAAAGTACGCATGTTGTCATATATACCCTTCAGCTCTTTTTGATCCAGTCCCATTTTTTCTGCGAAGTCAATGCTGAATTCTACAAATCTTAAAGCGTCATCATCCCAAACAGCCGTATTTCCTGAGGTTTGGTAAGCGACATGGACATCGTGCTGCTGATCTACCAGGCGGATAAAAGTACCACCCATAGAGATCACATCATCGTCTGGATGCGGAGAAAAAATAACTACTCTTTTTTTAGCTGGAGTTGCTCTTTCCGGTCGCTGAGAATCGTCTGCGTTTGGTTTTCCTCCCGGCCATCCGGTAATGGTGTGTTGTAATTTATTGAAAATATGAATGTTGATGTTATAAACAGGGCCTCTTTCAATGGCTAATTGTGCCATACCGTGATTATTGAAATCATCTTCGGTAAGTTTTAAAATCGGCTTTTTCAGTGTATTTGCAAGCCATATTACTGCTTTTCTGATTAATTTATCTTCCCATACACAGTCTTTAACAAGCCATGGCGTATCAAAACGGGTCAATAAGGAAGCTGCGTCTTTATCAAGGATAAATTCTACATGATCTGATAATTGCAGATAGGTGGCGGGTACTTCACTTGAAATTTCTCCTTCTACTGCTTTTTTGATAATAGAAGCTTTTTTCTGGTTCCATGCCATCAGAATGATCTCACGGGCTTTGAAAATAGTCCCGATTCCCATGGTGATTGCTTTGGAAGGGACGAAAGATTTTCCACCGAAGTCTCTTGCTGCATCTCTTCTGGTCAGATCATCAAGAGTAACCAGACGGGTTCCTGAATTGGGGGCAGAACCCGGTTCGTTAAACCCAATGTGTCCTGTACGTCCAATTCCGAGGATTTGAATATCCAGACCACCGAGCTCTCCGATTTTGCGTTCATAATCAAGACAGAATGCAGGAATAGCTTCCAGTTCGAGTGTACCGTCGGGAATATTAATGTTTTCTTTAGGAATATCAATGTGATCGAATAAATTCTCATTCATAAAGGTCACATAACTCTGAGCGGCGTTAGGCTGCATCGGGTAATACTCGTCCAGGTTGAATGTGATCACGTTGCTGAAACTCAGATTTTCCTCTTTGTGTAAACGTACAAGCTCTGCGTATACTGCAATCGGTGTAACACCGGTCGCAAGGCCTAGGACTGCCTTTTGCTTCTTTTCTTGTTTTTCTCTGATGAGATTAGCGATACGCTGTGCAACGTTTATGGATGCTGCTGCTGGGTTATCAAATACTGAAACAGGGAGTTTTTCGAAACGTGTTTCTTCCAAAAGATTTAATCTTGCCATTGTAATTATGGTGTTTTGAGGATTTAAGGAAGCCGTAAATATAAAAAAGTTTTTGAGTCTTCGATAAAAAATGGATGTAGTGTTTTTTTGACGCATTCATGAAGAATGAATGCACGTCAAAAAAACACTACATCCATTTTTTATCTCAGCTTATGGGTGGGTTGGAGAGGAGGGGACTTTTGAAAGGGCTTAATTTACAGGAGGATAGTTGGAAAGCTTAAAAAGACCTTAATTAGGAAAAACCATTTAGAAAGGACTTAATTAGAAGGAACCAATTAGAAAGGACTTAATTAGAAAAAACCATTTGGAAAGGACTCGATTAGAAGGAACCTATCACAAGGAATTTAATTAAAAGACCTTAATTAGAAAAAGCCAGTTAGAAAAATCAATTAGAAAGGACTCGATTAGAAGGAACCCAATCACAAGGAACTTATTAAAAAGACCTTAATTACGAAAACCCAATTAGAAGAACTCAATTTGTTAGAAAGACCTTAATTAGAAAAAACCAGTTAGAAAAATCAATTAGAAGGACTCGATTAGAAGGAGTCTATGACAAGGAACTTAATTAAAAAGAATTTGATTAGAAAGGACTTAGTAAAAGGGGACTCAATTAGACAGTCCTTAACGAAAAATAGGCTTCGAGTTCTTTCAGGGTATTTTCGTTGGTGTACATATCTTTGATAATTTTTCCTTTTTCAAATAAGATGATACGTTCGCAGACATCTGTAACGTGGTTGAGGTCGTGACTGGAAATCAGGGTAGTAAGTTGTTTTGTTTTTAAAGTTTTTAAATGGTCTTTAAGCCTGATTTGTGTGGTTGGGTCAAGGTTTGCAAAGGGTTCATCGAGAATCAGTAATTCTGGGTTTTGGAGCAGGGCTGCAACAATGCCTATTTTATTTTGGTTTCCCATGGAGAAGTCACGGATATATTTGCCGCTGTTCATAATTTCCCCGTTAAAGAGCTCTGTATAGGGGATTAAGGAATTCATGACCTCCAAAGCACTGTAGTGTTGGAGGGAGCCGATAAAAATAAAATATTCTTCTGGGGTGAGGTAATTGATCAGAAATCCTTCGTCCAGGAAAGAGGCTGTATAGTTTTTCCACTGATCGTCCTGGGCTACATTTTTACCTTTGGAGAGTATCTCTCCTGAAAAGGGACGGATCAGGTCTAATAGCATTCTGAACAGGGTTGTTTTACCTGCCCCATTATTGCCAACGATGCCAACGGTCTCGCCGGCGTTAATGGTTAGATGATCAATATCTACTACGGTAGTACCTGCGTATTCTTTTTTTAGTTGTTTAATTTCCAGCATTTTATTTTTGTCTAAAGCCTTCTGCGATTTTATATTTTCTTTCCTGGAACTCTTTGGTGAGGAAGTTGATCCAGAAGTTCCTGGTCAATAAACCTGCAAGGCCGGTAATGGCAACGCCGGCAATCCCCCAATAGGGGTTTGAAATCAGGGATATGGGTAAATAAATTAAGTAAGGGCTGAGCATGAGCGGAATAGTTTGCAGCATGGTAGAAGCTGTAATTCCCTGCCAGTTCATCGCAGATCCTTTACTGAGGTCAAGCGCCTTGTAGTTTCTTGTGGCAAAGTATAAAGTAATCACTGAAGTAACCCCGATATTATAGCAATAGACTGCAAACTGAAGGATCAGGATTTTCCAGCTGATTAGTCCGTAAATACTTACTGCGGCTGTTAGAAGAGTTGATCCGATAGTGAATAACAGAAATTTTGCTTTGAAAAAAGTCTTTATATTTAGTTTGCTGGTTAAGAGCCCGTCAAATTCTGCACTTTGCCAGCCAAACATAAATTGTCCGTAAAGCATAATCATATTTCCGGTCATAAAAGTAGCGGGAAAGATCAGAGACCAGAATTTGTTGGCATCCAATGTTTCCTGTTTATAGAAAAGAAGGCCGTAGAAGATAAAAAGGAGCCCTTTGGTGAGTGTTGAGCGTGACCTTTTGTTGCGCAATATTAATTTGATCTCCAGGGCAAGGTAAACCCCTGTTTCACCAAACCTGTCAAGAAAGGGGTAATCTGTACTTGATTTTTTCTGCTTTGCAGACTGCAGTTCTTCGAGATATAAATTCCTCTTTAAAAAACGGGTGTTGATCGTGAGCATAATAACTGCCGCAACAGGGAAAATGGTGGCGACTGGTGGCGTAGTCGTTATCACATGGAAAACATGATTCGACAGCGATGCGATGGAGAAGACTTTAAAGTATTCAAGCAGACCGACGGCAACTAAAAAAACTGAGCCCAGTATTCCCGCTTTAAGGTTTCCTATAGTCAGCCTTTTGAAATAAAGTGCAGCATAATTATTGAAAATCACTAAAGACATAATAGCGAGTAAATACATGATACAGGCAAACGCGCCAAAATCACTGTTGATCTTTAAAATGGAAAAGGGAAAGAAAAGCAGTAGGGGAAGAAGGTTGAAAACTGAAAAAAGTGCGGTGATATTTAAGAATGAAATCAGTTTGCTTTTGGGAATATTCAGGTGCAGATAAGGTTGTACAGCCAGTGTTGGAAGCTCTTGCAATTGTAAACGCATGAGGAACTCTATGGTGAAATAATAGAGGATCATGCCGTTGAAAACCAGCATGACGTCTTTGCCGGGAAGCATTTCTTCGATAATATGTTCCATGTTATACCCGATGAAAATGGAAACAAGAACCAGGTAAAGTATAATAAAGCCCATAATCAGTTGTGTGGCAATTGTTCCACCCTTGCCTTTGGATCTCCAAAAACTCATCCACTGATGTGCTAAAAATGTTGCGTACATAATCGTAAATATATATATAAATTAACTCCGTCGTATGCCCGGATTCCGTTCAGCAGCAAGCGGGCGGGAGATCTGCTATATAGAAGGTGCTTTGTTGAGTTATTGCTGTTTTTTTTTCATATTTTTGCGGGAAAGAATATATTATGGCAAGCTTTACGTTCACTCCTGAATCAGCAGAAAGAGTTAAAATCAAAGTCCTTAGAAAATACAGAGATTTAGCTAAAGAGAATTTAATATTTGCACCTGGTCAGGAAGATCAGCTGGTTAATCAATTAACTGCATTATTAAAAAGAGATGTCAGATATGTTGAATTTACCATCAATAAAGCACTTGCTGATCCTAACGGAAACAGGTTATAAGCAATAGGCAAGGCCATCCTCTTTAACTTATCTGTATGCCCATGAAAAGAAACAAGTTTGCACTTCTATTTGCTCTTATTGCATTTGCGTCTTTTACCTGGTCTTTTAAGGAGGATTTATTCCTGGTATCTAAAAATATGGACATTTTCGCGTCCTTATACCGGGAAATTAACATCAATTATGTGGATGAAACCAATGCCGGAGATCTAATGAAAAGCGGTATCGATGCGATGCTGGACACATTGGATCCTTATACTACTTATATTCCAGAATCTGAGGTAGAAGATTATAAGCTGAAATATGTGAGCACACAGTTTGGCGGAATTGGTGCCAGTACAGTTTTTATCGAAGGAAAACTTTTTGTAAATGAAGTAAGTGCAGGTTATCCTGCGTTTAAGCTTGGTGTTCAGCCCGGCGATCAGATTATAAAGATCAATGGCATTGAAGTGAAAGGAAAAGAACGTGCAGAAGTGAGCCGTTTGCTTCGCGGTCCGCGCGGTTCTGCCGTAGATCTGCTGCTGATCAGAGAAGGTACAGTCCTGCAAAAACAGTTGGTCAGAGACGAAATCAAACAACTTAATGTTTCTTATTCAGGGATGATCGGTGATCTTGCCTACATCAGGCTGGATAAGTTTCTGGAGAATTCTGCACAGGAAGTACAGGACGCAGCAATCGAGTTGAATAAACAACATCCGAAAGGGATGATCCTTGATCTGAGATATAATGGAGGAGGGATCTTGCAGGAAGCTGTAAAAATTGTCAATCTGTTTGTCAATAAAGATCTGGTTGTGGTAACCCAAAAGGCCCGCAATCCTGAAAAAACAATCAATTATAAGACAAGTAATATGCCGCTGCTGCCAGATCTTCCGTTGGTGGTATTGATTAATGGTTCTTCTGCTTCCGCTTCAGAAATAGTTGCGGGCGCATTGCAGGATCTGGACAGAGGTGTGGTGATCGGGCAACGGAGTTACGGTAAGGGACTGGTTCAGCAAACTTTCAATCTACCTTATAATAGTCTGGTTAAAGTTACAGTAGCCAAGTATTTTACGCCTTCAGGCAGGTGTATACAGGCGGTAGACTACGCGCATAAAAATAAAGAAGGGAAAAATTTGAAAATTGCAGACTCCCTGATTGCAAAATATAACACTAAAACGGGAAGGGTTGTCTATAATGGAAGTGGTGTTTACCCTGATCTGCTGGTTGGAGCTATCAAGCTAAGTCCTATAACAATTTCTTTAATTAGTAAGAGCATGTTCTTTGATTTCGCCAATGCTTATAAAAAGAGCCACGCAACAATCAGCCCGGCTACAGATTTCCAGGTGTCGGAAGAAGATTATGCTGCTTTTGCGAATTCGCTGGATGGAAAAGATTATTCTTATACTTCTACAGCAGAAAGATTGCTGTCAGATTTGAGAACTGAAGCAGAAAAAGAACAAAAACTATCACTGGTTAAGAAAGATCTGGAAGAGCTGAAAGCGAAGATGCTGGTGGCTAAAAAAACAGAGATATTCACGCACAAAGCAGAGATTAAAAGAATACTTGAAACGCAGATTGTAAGCAGGTATTATTTTGAGAAGGGTAAAATAGTGCAAGCATTCCAGTATGATAAGGAATTGGAAGCTGCTAAATCAGTGCTTGGCAATTCCACTAAAATGCTTGCAATATTAAAAGGTGAGGGTACTTATAAGACTATAGGTGATCCTGTAAAAGTAATCGCAGCACCCGCAGATAGTAATTAGTCAGTACCGTGCAGTTTGACAACCAGCCCATCCATTTCGTGGCTTAATTGCAGCTGACAAGCTAATCTTGAATTTGGTAAAAGGTCAGGTAAAGTATCCAGCATGGCATATTCGTCATCTGTCATTTCCTTTAACTTGTCTTCACCTTCCAAAACATCCACACAGCAGGTTGCGCATAAGGCCATCCCACCGCAGGTAGCTAAAATATCATATTCACACGCTTTAAGATACTCCATCAAACTTAATCCCATATCAACAGGGGCTTCCAGTGAAGTTAATGTGCCATCAGGGTTCTGAACGTGTACGGTAATATTATTTTCTTCCATTATTTAAAATTCTGCTACTCCGTTAACTGTGGTATATTTCATCGTGTATTTAATACCAGGGTTCATGTACTGGTAAGCACTATGACTCATCAATGCAGCCTCGTGGAATCCACAAAGGATTAGTTTCAATTTGTTTGTATAAGTATTGATATCACCGATTGCATAAATACCCGGGATATTGGTCGAGTAATCATCAGTATTAACTTCGATTGCACTTTTATGAATATTCAGGTTCCATTGCTCAATCGGGCCTAATTTAGGGCTTAATCCAAAAAGAGGAATTAAATGGTCAGCATCAACGATAGTTTTTTCAAGTGTTTTGTTGTGTACAATCTCTACCTTTTCCAGCTTGCCTGTTCCTGTTACAGCACCCAGGTTACTGTTGAGTACAAGATTGATTTTTCCGCTCTCTGCCAGCTGCATTACTTTAGCTACGGAGTCTGGTGCTCCACGGAAGCTTTCGCTGCGGTGTACAAGTGTTAATTCTTCAACTAGATCAGCAAGGAATATAGTCCAGTCCAATGCAGAGTCACCACCACCTGCAATTACCATTTTCTGTCCGCGGTACTGCTCAGGATCAAGGATCATGTAATTTACGCCGCGTCCGTTTTCAAACTGCTCTAGTCCGGATACGACAGGTTTACGAGGTTCAAAACAACCTAATCCACCAGCAATTACTACAACTTTGGCTTCTATGATAGTACCCATATTGGTTGTCAGTACGAAATCACCTTCACCACGTTTCTCCAAACCTTCAATACGTTCGCCTAAAGTATAACCAGGGTGAAATGGTTTAGCTTGTTCTACCAGGTTATCAACTAGTTCCTGAGCTAGTACGCTCGGATAACCAGGGATATCATATATAGGTTTTTTAGGGTAAATTTCGGAAAGCTGACCTCCAACCTGAGGTAAGTAATCAATTAAATGACAACGCATTTTAAGCAAACCTGCTTCGAAAATAGCAAACAAACCTACGGGTCCGGCGCCAATGATGGCTATATCTGTAGAAATCATGTATTTAAATTTGTTGCGAATTTACAAAATTTGTTTGTAATGATTCTCAACTGTCTGCATTTGATTCAAAATTGAGGCTGATTTGACAAAGCTGACTGATCTAATGGGCTAAGTATTCATTTTATCATAGGGTTAAGGCCGATTGCCGGTAAAAAATATTTTTGGACATGATTGATAAAATGGTTGACTATCTTTGAATATTGATGAAAAAGAACATATATTTTGCCTCTGATTTTCATTTAGGGTCACCAAATCATGCTGCAAGCCGCCTTCGTGAAGACAGGATTGTACGCTGGCTTAATACCATTGAACCAACTTGTGCAGAGTTATTTTTGATGGGAGATATTTTTGATTTTTGGTTTGAGTATAAAACCGTTGTACCTAAAGGATATATCCGTTTACTTGGGAAATTAGCTTCCATGTCTGATGCGGGTATTAAAATCTATTTTTTTAAAGGAAACCACGACATGTGGGTAGATGATTATTTTACCAAAGAAATGGGGATACAGATCGTTAGTGATGAGCTGGTTATTCATAGAGGTGGGAAAAGTTTTTATCTGCATCACGGTGATGGCCTGGGGCCTGGCGATGCAGGTTACCGGGTGTTGCGGAAATTCTTCAGAAATCCGGTTTGCAGGTGGTTATTCTCTGTGCTTCCACCAAGAATTGGTTTAGGAATCGCTACTGGCTGGTCTGGACATAGCAGGATTGTGAATACGGCAACAGAAGAAGTTTTTCTGGGTGAGGATAAAGAGTGGCTGGCTGTGTATTCGAGAGAGGTGCTTGAAAAACAGCATTATGATTATTTTATTTATGGTCACCGTCATTTACCGATGATCGTTGACCTGGGTAAAGAAAGTAAATATTACAATATTGGAGAATGGTTTGGATTTAATTCTTATGCCGTTTTTGATGGTGAAGAGTTGAGTTTAAAGTATTTTGAAAAGGCAGGGGAATAAAATCTTTACTAATGCGCTGATCAATTATTAGTTGCGTAGCCTGACTGTCCTTGAAAAACAATCCTATATTTCACCGAAATTCCTTATTTTTGTAATCCTGATAAATACCAAGTGCTTCAGTATACCTTTCTGATCCGGTAGTTTCCAGCCAGATAAGCTGGAGATTAACGGTATAAACATTGTGAAAGGGGTTGAGCAGCTATTTATTTGCTGAATAAAAAGATTATGTTAGAGAAATTAGAAGCTATAAAAATTCGCTGGGAAGATGTAGAAGAGCAATTGACTAATCCTGATACTATGCAGGATATGAAACGTTTTGCCCAGTTAAATAAAGAATATAAAGATTTAAGCAAGATTGTAAATGAGTATCTGGTTTACAAAAATGTAATGAGCAACATTGACGCAAACAAAGAAATTCTGCTGACTGAAAAGGATGCGGAGATGCGTGAAATGGCTAAAGAAGAATTAGATCTGCTGTTGAAACAGCAGGAAGAGATTGAGGAAAAGGTTCGCCTGATGCTGATCCCTGTAGATCCTGAGGATTCTAAAAATGCAGTGTTCGAGATCAGAGGTGGTACTGGTGGTGATGAAGCAGCTTTATTTGCTGGTGATTTATTCCGGATGTATACCCGTTTCTTTGAGCAGAAACGCTGGAAAGTTGAAGTTGTGGATGTTACTGAAGGTACAGCCGGCGGATACAAAGAGGTGATCATGAAAGTTAGCGGAGAAGATGTATACGGACAATTGAAATATGAGTCTGGTGTACACCGTGTACAGCGTGTGCCTGATACAGAAACACAGGGAAGGGTACATACTTCAGCTGCTTCGGTAGCGGTATTGCCTGAGGCCGAGGAAATCGATTTCTATTTGAACCCTGCTGATATTGATCTGCAGACTTCGCGTTCAGGTGGTGCAGGTGGACAGAATGTAAATAAGGTAGAGACGAAAGTACAGTTGACACACAGACCATCAGGTATGGTTGTTGTTTGTCAGCAGGAACGTTCACAGTTGGGTAACAGAGAGATTGCGATGGAGATGTTACGGAGTAAGCTATATGATATCGAATTGCAGAAACGTAATGGAGATATTGCTTCAAGACGTAAAACGATGGTCTCTACTGGTGACCGTTCAGCTAAGATCAGAACGTATAATTATCCGCAGGGAAGGGTAACGGATCACCGTATCGGTTTAACGTTATATAACCTGAATGGGGTGATGGATGGTGGCGTACAAGAACTAATTGATGCATTACAGTTCGCTGAGAATGCAGAAAAGATGAAAGAGGGCTCTGTAGCTTAATGAGTTAGGTTTTTATTCAAAAATAATTAATATATTAATTTTGAATTGTAATTATAGTTCCTATATTTGCAATCCCGAAAGGGAAAGACGGACCGGTAGTTCAGCTGGTTAGAATGCCGCCCTGTCACGGCGGAGGTCGCGGGTTCGAGTCCCGTCCGGTCCGCAAGATTAGACAAAACATCAAAAAACCTGTTATCATAACGATAACAGGTTTTTTGATTTACAGATCTTCCGAAATATTCAATTTTTGGGATCAGGCGTAAAAAGTATCTTGTTAAATATTTGTAGAACATTTTCGTTTAGTTCAGCAATTTTTGCTGTTAAACTAAACGAAAATGGCAATTGAAAAATTGAATGGGTAAGGATAGTTCCTCAATATGGAATAAAAAAACCATAATAATAGTTAGAATGAGGTTTCTACGTGATTTTCATTCCTGAAAATCTTTGCTCCCCCTAAGTGGGCAATTCTCTAACCAAATTATAGCCTTATTGGTTAAATTAGGCCAGCTGTCAATATTTTAATAGTTCGGCCACTTTCTTTTTATAAACCTCATAACCAAATTTTTCCATACATTTTTTTTGGATGTCATCTTGTTTGCCTTTTTGCAGAGCAATCAAAATTGCTGTTTCAATCTCTGCTTGGCTAGTGGGATCAATCAACATTCCCAATTCACCGTTTAATAAGGCGTCCCTGCTACCGTCAGCATTGCCACCGATAACCGAACAGCCATGGGCAGCCGCTTCTATAAATACAAGGCCAAACCCTTCAGCTTTGCTTGGCATTACAAATACATCCGCCAATTGATAATGATGATTTAATTCCAAATCAGGAACAAATCCGGTAAGAATTACATTTTTATCTACTTTAAATTCTTCAATGAGTTCGTTTAGCCGCGCCAATTCTATTACATCTGCTTTTCCAACCAATAGATAAACAAGATCAGGATAGAGTTGGATAACTTGTTTTAGTGATTTAATCACAAGATCATAACCTTTATACTGTTCGGCTGAAGATAAACGGCAAATGGTCAACAAAACCTTTTGACCACTATTGATAGCGTATTTATTTAATAACAAATTTGGTTTTGATGTTACATTGGATATTTTTAAGAATGGGTCTATGCTATTATTCAAAACTTTTATCTGTTTTTGATTAATGCCGTGCCGACTTATTACTTGCGCTGCAGTATACTGGCTCACAGCCCAAATCTCTATTTTATTTAACAACAGCTTTTTCCAATTGGGTAGTGGGCTCCAGATTTCTATGCCATGGGCAAAAAGTACAATTCTGATATTAGGTTTCAATTTCTTAACAATGCTGGCAAAAACCAGGAGGTGCAGATGACTGATGATGAGGACGTCAGCATTTAAGCCTTTTCTTACTGCTGCCATTCCGAAAACAAACCGATTAGCCTTATATCCTTTGAATTGGTCTTGCGGAATATATTGCGGATCGGCCAGGTCATCGTACATAGATAACACCTGATAAGAAACAATCTGCCTGGCAACTTTTAAATCATCTAGTGCTTTTGCAAATGTTTTACTCATTTTCTCGATGCCCCCGGTTAAACTGAAGGTATGCAAGGTCAGAAAAAGAACTCTACAATCTCTCAACTCGTTTCTCTAATTTTTAAATACCTGGTAAAGCAACATTACTTTACTCCAATGTAAATTACCCTGTCTAAATGTATCAACTATTTTTGTTGCACTTTGGTTTCCACCCGTTCTTATCGAAGTTAAAAATTGCTCGTCTTTTGTTAACCAAAGTTGGAAGGGGAAGGTAAAGCCCATTTTTTTTCGGTCCCATACTGCAGTTGGCAGTATGGAAGAAAATGCATCAATCAAAAGTGATTTTGGCCGATCAGTTTTAAATTTCAGCTTGGGTTTAATAGATTTAAGCGTATCAAGTAAGTCCTGATCTAAAAACGGGACCCGTACCTCTACACCGTGCTGCATGCTCATAGAATCGGTATCTTTAAGCAATTGGTTCTGCATGTATAAATTGCATTCCAACCAGCTTGCCCTTTCTCCATTATCTAAATAATTGGGGACGGGTGCAATGTTTACATTTTTTAGTACACCATCTACTTTCTCTATGGTGCAATTCAATAAAGCTGAGATTTCATCTGGGGTAAATATTCCCCTTAAAAAAAGATATTCACCAACAGTGTTTTGATAACTTAAATAGTAAAAACGCTTAAAAGCTGACTTCTTGAAGATCAAGCTCTTCTTAAGGATGAGTTTTGGTAACTTTTTAAGTTGTTTAACTAGTCCCATCCGTGTGAAAGATGGATAACCTCCAAAAAGCTCATCTGCACCAATGCCAGATAAAACTGCTTTCAACCCATTTTCTTTTGCAAAATAATTTATAAACCATGAGTTGACCCCATCTGCAGTCGGTTGATCAATAGCTTTTAGAGCAGCAGGAAAATGTTCTAAAAAGATAGCTTGGGTAATGGTGTATTCCGAATGCTTGCTATTAATTTTCTCAGTTACAGTATCCTGAAATACTTTCTCTGAATAGGCTGTTTCTTCGAAGTTGATCGAAATGGTGTTCAGGGTACTTAGATTCTGGTTCATAACTTCATCTGCAAGTAGTGTTACAATACTACTATCTATGCCGCCGCTTAAAAAAACGCCAATTTTAGCATCTGATAATAGGTGTCTTTTGACCGATGCACGTAAATTTTGTTCCACAGCCAATTTAGCAGCCTCTTTGTCCGAAATTCTTTCAATTTGCCGAAGCTGGACATAATTTTTGATTTCGAAAGTATCCGATTGATGTTGCCATTCCAGATAATGCCCCTTTGCGAGCATCAATACTTCGTTAAAAGTGCTATATGGTTCTGGTATGTGTCCAAAAGCGAGGAAATAGATTTTCCAATCAGGTTGTTCGCTATAACTATAACAGGTTTTGGTAAAAGCCTTAACTTCTGAAGAAAAAACTAAATTTTGTGCTGTTGCGCGATAATATAAGGGTTTAATACCCGATTGGTCGCGGACTAAATAGCTGCATTTAAGGTTTGAGTCATATAAATAAAACGCAAACATGCCTTTGAGCTTTGCGAAGCTCGCTATGCCCCAAGCTACATAGGCAACTAGTATAACTTCGGTATCGCTTTCGGTATCAAATAAAAAGCCCAAATTTTGAAGTTCCTGTTTGAGTTCCTGGTAATTGAAAATTTCTCCATTGAAAGAAATTATAAATTCGCCTGCTTGATATTTCATTGGTTGATGACCACAAGGAGAGAGATCGATCAACGCCAAACGTCTATGTCCAATCACAATTCCTTCGCTGGCGTTAGTATAAAACCCCTCCCCATCCGGACCGCCGTGCGCCATTATGTCGCACATGCCCTTAACCTCCCGTTCGATTTGATCTATTGATCTTTTTTTATCAATTATACCTGAAATTCTACACATAGATCTCCGTTCCCATTTATTTCAATTGCATAGCCGATAACATAATTTTTGACCGGAATATACACAAAAATGTAAGATTTAATCCAAGCCTCCTCGCTACTTTTTTACAATAAATCTACTACTATGCCGGTCTTTTTTTAATGAATATAGGTTGGGATTCCGTCTCTCATAGGTTCTGCATAATTAAGGTTTATGCAGATTTGTTCAACTTAAATTATAATATGATGTTGAGCAAAGAAGAAAGCATTTATTCAATCTTTCCAATATTACCGCTTGATCCTTGAAAGGTTGAAATTAGCCTGCAGAACTGGTCTAACTCAGCTATATGCTTAAAGAAGAAAAAAATACCCCGGTTCCACAACATTTGGCATTGATCCGATCAAGACCAAAACTTTTGGGGAGTCAATAAACTAAGCAGTAAAATAACCGATTTTGAGGACTATCAATTGCTGACTGACGGGTACTAAAAAAATGAGCTAAATAATTGAACGAGACCTGATTTTTAGTGCAGGATTTCCCTGATAGATAGAGTATGGGTCTAAATTTTTTGTAGCTATTGAACCTACTGTAAGTACGGAATGTGATGCTGCTGTAATGCCCTGGTTTATGATCGCACCAGCTCCGATCCAGACTCCGTTTTCTAATATTATCTCTCCGGTAATCAGGTCAAAAGAAGGAGTTTTATAATTATGATTGCCTGTAAGCAGTAATGCACCTTGTGATATGCATACATTTTTGCCAATCTTTACTGGAACCAGGTTATCAATCCATACATTTTCGCCAATCCAGCTATGATCTCCAATATTGAGCAACCATGGGTATTTGATGTTTACGCATGGTTTGATATTCACGCCCACGCCTACACTGGCACCAAATAATCGTAACAGGTATACTTTTAATCTGCTGTATGGAATAATGCTTGTTTTAAATAAAATAGCATTAACATAAAACCATACTATTCTTTTAAACAGTGTTCCACCGGGATGATAGGGGAAGTTATGGTACGCTGAGAGGTCAGTTTCTTGCATGAGGCTTAATTTCGGGATTGTCAGTTGTGTTTTTTTTCATCGCAGGTGTATCTGCAATCTCCTTAATTTTGATATCAACGATAAGGCGAAACCAGAAAGCCTGTAAAAAGTGAAAAATGAATCCTTGATGGCCATCAAGAATGCCAAGTCTGAATATATAACGATAGATAAAGTATACAAAAGGGCGAACAAATAAGGGCATCTGCCACCATAACTGTTTAAGCCAGGCCGTATGTTCATCCGGGGAACCCCGGAATTTGGGCACAAGTGTTTGCGTACGTAGTTTAAGTCGCCTTTCTATTTCCTCATAGGCAAGCAGGTCGCTATAGCGGTTATGCTTATCTATCCAGAAGCGAATGTTATTCTCTTTTAGATTTTCCTCCACCAAACAACTGTTTTTCCATAGTATAGTTTTACCAGGTACAATAAATCGATGGTCCATATTTTCATTCAGATCTGAATAACCTAATCCGTAACGGAACATTTTTAAGAGGTAAAAAGGAAAATAACCTCCATGTTTAATCCATTTACCTTTAAAATAGTTCTTACGGTTAAAATAGATCCCGTTGATATCCTGGTTATCTTCATCCCTGAAATTTAACAACTGCAGCCTTAGTTCGTCTGTCAAGATCTGGTCTGCATCAATACAGATTACCCAGGGAGTCTTTATCTCAAAAGTTTCCAGTGCATAATGCCATTGCTGCGGATGATTAATAAATGTATGTTGTTTGACTTGTGCACCTGATATTTCAGCGATTTGGAGCGTCAGGTCTGTACTGCCAGAATCAAGTATACAAACAGCAGCATTTAAACCCTTTATAGAGTTCAATAACCGTTGAAGATGTAATTCTTCATTATAAGTTAATATAATGAAGGTATAATCCGCATTCATCAAGGGTGGCTATTATAAGTATTAATTTCCAGAAGCAGGGGGAACTGGAGACAGCCTTCAGTCATGTTCAATTATTTGTTTATACATTTCATAATATTTTTTAATCAGGATTGTTTCTTCAAAATCATTCCTGATGCCAGAAGGGGCCAGTTTTCTGATGGTATTTAATTTTTCTGGATTATTGTATATTTCTGTAAGGGAATTTTTAACAGATAATACATCTGCGTTGCAAATCCAGCCGAATTGCCTGCTTGTTATATAGGTTGCCAAGCCAACCTCTCTGCTAATCAAAACGGCAGTGCCCACAGCAAGGCTTTCAATTACCACATTACCAAAATTCTCATCATAAGAAGGAAGTATAAGCAAGTGATGAGCGGCCATGAGATCAAACTTGTCTCCGTCTTTAAATCCGACCCAATCTACCTGATGACCAATTTTATAGCCATTAATTAATTTTTTCAGCCCTGCAATATATTTTTCATCCCCACTTCCTGCAATAGTAAGCCGGAAAGGAAGAGTAGTACTGGCAAGTGCAGCAAATAATAATTCAAGCCCTTTTTTTTGTTCTATCCTGGAAAAGAAAAGTAGCCTGAACATTTTATTTTCCTTTGGGTTCAGAGGTGCTGCTGCAGGAAAATGTGCAATCCTGGGCATCTTTACAAAATTGTATATGGTGTAAATGCCTTTTGGCTTTAGTAGTGCAGCCATTGCAGCTTGTTCTCTTTCGGAAGTTGTGTGCAGAAAACAATAGCTGAGCAGCGGCCTGCCTATAAGTATATGAAATGCTTTTTTTAAAGCTATGTGCCTGTTCTTAAAAGAATAGTTGCTCAAAGTCCCGCGTGGTGACAAAACAACAGGGACTCTGCGTAAAATAGCAACAAAGCAGGCAAATATAGAGACAAGGTTCCACCAGGCATGGATATGAACCACATCAAATGATCGTACTTCTTTCCATAGAAAAGCTAATAGACCTGGGGAGAAGTGGCTGTGGTCTTTAGTGAGGCGTTTGAAATACCTCACTTTTACGCCATCAATGTTCTGAGGAATAACCATTGTAACCTCCAGTTCTGTAAGTCCATTAGCTGTTGTTGTAAATACTTCTACCGTACAGCCTGCTTTTACCAGCTCTTCACTTAGTTTTGAAACGGACATAGTTGGCCCCCCATAAATATACGCCGGTTTATAAGAGGCGTTTACCTGTAAGATTTTCAAAGCCGTTTGATTACGTTTGTGAAAAGTAATACTTTGAATATTAAATACATTGTTATATAGTTCCAGAATACGGCATTGATTAGAAATTCAAGACTAAGCCCGCGCCAGAACAGTTGGAATAAACCGGTAAATATCAATGCTGTACCTAAGGTATAGCCGCCAAATATCTTTTCTGCTTTCATAGCGATCAGCTGACATGCTGCACCATAAAAGAATAATAATATAAAAATGCTTGGCATACCGCCTGATAAGTAAGCATCAACAATAACGGCTGGCTTGGCAGATACATTAGTTCCGCGGGATATAATCCCTGCATCATAAACACGTTCCATGACCATATTCTCGGTAATTGGTTTGGAAGGCCAAAATATACGGGGCATAATAGCTATTGCTGATTGCCTTAGGAGTTGTGTCCCATAAAAATCAATATGAGCAGGTGTAGACTTCACATAACTGGTAAACATATCAATTTCGCTTAACCGGTAAGTGAAAAATTCCCAGTTGTCGTTCGCATTATTCTGGTTAACCACCGACTTTAATGCTAATTGTGTAGCCTCATTAGTGGAAAGGTTGCCAGACCATGCCTGCTGCCTGAAAATGCGGTTATAGGTAGGCAATAGTATAAAAAAAAGTAAAAGTAAAGGAACAAAAAAGATGAGCACTGTTCTTTTATAATTGGGGTATAGAAAGATACCTAATATCAGGACATTTAAAATTATTGGTTCTTTAAAACCCGAGATCAGAGCCTGATAGATATTGAATCCATAAATGATCAGGCAGATCAGGATACGCCATATTTTTCTATCTGGTATGGCAAATGCAAGTGCCAGTGTTCCAGCTATAAAACTTAATAAACTAAACTGATGGGAAAATTGTGACAAACCACTAACACGCATCAGCAAAGAAGACAGTAGCGTAGCTATTAAGGCGATGTTAAGAATAACTTTGGTTAAGTCTGCACGGTTGTATCCATATTTTTTCTCAACCGGGTAGCGCATAAAGATCAGAATCCCAGTGACAAAAGAGGCGTGTGCAAGACAATAGTACCGCTGACATTGTGCAGTAAGCCTTAATCTTTCCTGGTCTACCAGATAGAAATCACTTATCTTATGAAAATTAATATACCCCAAAACATCAAAAAGATAAAATATGGAAGTACAGGCCATATATCCTGCAAATATGACTTGAGTGATGAAAATAGGACGCATAAGCTGCTCTTCAATATTTCGGTCATCAGGCAAAGGTTTGATCCAGCCTTTTAAAGTAACCCAGAATATAAAAAAAGAGCCAAACCAGGCAATAAAGTATGACAGAATATAAGAATCCTTGAAAAGCATGGCGAATATCCAGGGGATAAACAGCACCATATATTTTTCAATAAAAATGCGGTTATTCATGTTTTAAAAATGCAGATTCGATAGCCTCGGCCTGTAGTTGGAACGTCCATTTATCGATGATTGTTTTTGAATTTGAGCCCATATGCTTCAGCTCTTCCTTTCCCTTACAGATCAGGAGATCCAATTGTCCGTTCAGACTTGTTACAGACCTGGCTTTAAAGATACTTCCATTGTATTCATTCTTCACCAGGTCGGCGGCGCAGCCAACCTTATCAGATACCAGAACTGCTTTCGAACAGGCCATAGCTTCGTTTACTGCAAGACCCCATGTTTCACCGGGACCTGATGAAGGGAGACAGAACAGGTCGCAGGTCTGATAGATTACCGGCATGTAAGATTGGTTCTCAAAGTCCATGAAATGAACATGAGGCTGATGCTTAGCTTTCTGCTTCAGTGTTTGCTCTAGTTCGCCATTTCCTACAAAAAGAAGGTGTACATCTGGGTTTTTCAATTGTAGAAATGAATCCATTAAAAGCAGGGGGTCTTTTTTCTGCTCAAACTTACCCGCAAAAAGTATAACGATGTCTTCCTGTGCAATACCCAGCTTTATTTTTAATTCTTGCACTTCCATATTTCTATCTATGGCGAATCTTTGGTTATCGATTGCATGAGGAGTAAAGATCAGCTGCTCCTCTTTCATACCATATTCTTTAAAATAAGCTTTGCTGTTGGTACCAGTATACAAAGCCTGATCAACATGCTTATAAATCCATTTCAGGAATAAAGCCCTGGCATATTTTTTTAATATGCCCGATGGATCCAGCAAGGTAGAATCTCCACGGAAAAAAACAGGCAATTTGGTTTTAAAATACTTTAACGTTTTTAGATGGCTATGATATGCCCATCCATAAACTAATACCGCATCTGGCTGCCAATTTTCAATATTCCGGATCAAATCCGGGTTAATAATACCTCTAAAGTTATGCGAACCCGGGTCCGAAGAAGTATTCTTTGCCCATTCATAAGGATAACCCGATAAAAGAGGTAAATCCCAGTTAACGATGGTATAAAATCCGGGGTCATAATTATCTACTGCCTTTTCACCCCAAGTGTAAAAAACTTTAATATGTATTTGTCCACGCTCATGCAGCAGTTTAAAAACCGGGGCATAGTATTGAATCGGGTGGGTGGTAATAATTGCTAAGCGCATTTAATTGTTATTTCATAAAGATGGTCATTTGTTTCAGTTAGACCTGGCAGCCAATACTTCATTAAATAGTGCACATTGGTGTAAGGTCATGTTTTTTGCCGAATATTTATCAACAGCGCTTGCGTTATAGCTGATTTCAGGAATTTCCTTGCCTGATACTTCATTCAAAAAAAGATTTACTTTATGATCAAGAGCGGGGTTGTCATAGTGATAAGAATGCTTTACTCCATATTCTTTGAGAACTTCCATCGCCGGACTATGGCTGTTGAATATGGCTAGTGTTATTTTATTTGCAGACAGGTAAGGATAAATTTTTGAAGCGGTGTATTTTGGGTCATCGGAGCCAGGTATAAACAATGCGTCGGCATTTTGAAGGGTGACCAGGGTATGAAAATAGCTTATCCTATTTGTAATTTCCACCACATAATCTTCTACTCCATATTGTTTTGCCAATGGCAGTATAGTTTGTTTCCCCTGACCTTCCGCTGCGTAGCTGGTACCAATAAAATGCAGCCTGACCCTGCTGAATTTTAAAGGATCGATTTTCAGTCCGCTCTTTAGTCCCCTAATTAAAGGTGTTATAGCCTTATGCATGTCATAACCTCCTCTGCCAATGTACACTATATTTATAAAATCGCTGCTCAGCAGCGGTTTAAATAAATGCTGATTTTTTTTTGCGGTATCAAAGTCTTTTTGAAATGCTCCAAAGGTGATTACTGCGTGAGGAATGTGCCGGACTCGGGAATAACGAAGCTTTAGTATATTAATATAATCTGCCGATACGCTGATCAGGCCATCTGCATGATTCATCGCCAGGGGTTCAAGATATTTATTGATGCGGTAAGAAAACCAATATTTAGGAGGCTGCTGCGCTTTAGGTTTATCCTGGTAGTAGTCAGAATGCCAGGGGTCCTGCATGTCTATGACATAAGGGATATTGAAGCGTTTTTTCCAGTACGCACCTAAAATGCAGAGTGGAAACTGGGTAGTTGAAAAATAAATGAGATCAAATTTCTGCTTTTTAAGTAGCTGATTTACCTTTAACAGGTAGAACAAGAGTGCTCTTAAGGCGATACTACCCAAGCCAATTTTTGAGGTCCATCTTTTATGGAATGCTTTAACATAGTGAATTTTGGTATCTGCTGGCAGACTTTCTATCAGTAACTCATCTTTTGGAAAATCTAAATATTCCGGATCAACGGAAACGACTTCTGCATCCCATCCATATTGGTTAAAATAAGACATACTCATTCTAATACGCTGCATGTCGGCCGCATTAAAGATAGGGAAGTAGGGCGAAATAATCAGAACTTTTAGGTTCAAGGTATAAATGGTTGAATGATCTTTAAAAATTTTAACTGCTCCGTTTCCCAGTTTAATGAAGTTTGGGCAAGGCTTAATGCGGCCTTCCTGGCTTTGCAGAGCTCATCCCTGTGTGCTGAATATTGCTGCAGAATTTCTGACAGGGCATGAATATTACCGATCTCATATGATTTACCAGTTTCCGGATATTTCTTTAAAAAGTCCTGTTGTGAAGTCGTGTTACTGGCAATAATTGCCAGCCCTGCCTGCATATAGGTGAATATCTTATTACTCAGGGCCAGATCATTGTTAATGGAAAATGCCGGTTCAAGTGCTAAACCCAGATCAAATTTTGATGAAAAGGTAGTTAACTCAGCAGGAGGAACAGGATCATGGAAATGCAGTCGATTGGACATATGCCCGGCTAACGTTTGGAAATATTCTTTTGGGGTATTATACTGTAACTTTCCCATCAGATGTAATTCAAACTCCGTGTCTTTTAGCAGATAAAGTGCTTTAAGGACGTCCTCTATACCACGGTTGGTACCTATAGTCTGAGAGCACCAAAAAAGTTTAAGCGCAGCATTTGATTTTGCAGGAATAATATGGGCATCTATCAGAGCCTTGTTAAAAACATTAAGAATAACTACCGGATTCTTTGCCGGGAAAAGCTTTCGGTAAGCTTCCGCAATCCTGGGGCTACTCGCTGTAAGGTAATCTGTATGCGGAATATATCTGTTTTCAATATAGGTCTTCAGTAAAACATCAAAGTGATGTTTATCATTGCTTACTTCGTGCCTGTGAAAATCTTCGGCATCAAACCCGCAAGGTTTACGATGATGTTTTGCAGCTTTTACAACAGCTGGCAAAGCCCCGAGATTATGGGCGATATACAGATCTGCAGGATATGCAGAAGCGGATTTGATCAGCCAGCAGGTATTTCTGGAAATGGCAAATTCAGCAAAGTATCTCAATCCTATCCTTTTAGCAAAAGTAATAGCCAGTTTGTGGATCACCCTGCTGAAAAAGTAAAGCAAGGGTTTCTGCTCAGGGTCGCCGCCAATACGAATGGCTTTCCATTTTTTAGATTTTAGTAAGTCGCCATCAAATTTAGTTCCCCAGTCATTCCAATAGGTATATAAAACGGTTACATCGTGACCGGCAAAACTTAATGTATCGGCCTCTTTTACTAAACGCGGGTTCAAGGATGGCTGACCTGATGTCACTAATATAATTTTCAAGACCGATCCTGTTTCACCGCACTCAATCTTAGGTTGCTATAAGCATTCAAAAAAGCAGCTGGCCTTTTAAATAAATAGATTTCAAAAAGGTAGCTGATTGATATAGTTAAAAATATGCATAGTATAGCTCCTATGAGTTTTTGATCTGGGATCAAGTAAAACATCAGGTACATTATTGGCATGTGCAACAGATATAGCGGGTAGGAAATACCGGCAAAGAATCTGAAAAATGGTTTAGATCTATTGTATACCCATTTTATGTTAAACTGAACCGGTTTATAATATAAAATTAAAGATAACCAGGGTAGCAGGCTATAAATAATCTTACTGCTGGCCAGCGAATTTGAATACTGCCATAATAGCAGTAAACTCACCATATAAACAGGAATAACCCACTTATAACTGATAACTATTTTTTTTCCATCCGTTATCGTATCGTCTCTGAGCAGGTAGGTAAAAAGAGGTAACAAGAAAATCCCGCCTGCGAAATACATAACTTCATGGACGTTATACGGCAGTTGATGAAGTCTGGTGACCAGGGGTATCATCAACAGCCCGCATACTGCAACTGATAAACTGGTTTGGAATTTATTCCGGTATTCAAAAACAAGATATCCGAGTATCCATAAAAAGGAATTATTCATCAAAAATATAAAATGATGAACTATTCCCATACCATCAACTGTTAGCAGTCTATAAATTATAGACAGGCAGCAAACTGCAAACCAGACCCATATCGCGCTCAATCTTTTTGATTTATAGATCAGGCCAAACAAGAGGTAAAAAAAGGCTTCACAGCTTATACTCCAAACGGCAGGATTTAATGGCATAGTAGGTACCAAATAACCATCAAGGGTGGCCGAGAGCAATAGATTGCCTATAAAGATCCCTGGAACTATGGCATGTCCTAATACCAGGTTGTCGCAGGCAAAGCAAATTATAAGTATAGCCAGATAAATGGGGTAAATCCGGATAAACCGCTTTTTGAAATATTGCCATTGGTCCGTTTTATTCTGCGAACTGAGATTGATCACTATACCTGATAAAATGAAGAATATCATGACAGACTCCTTTCCCCAGGCAGAGAAAACCTGGATAAAGTCAAACCTGGAGTCTACAAAATACCGGGTGGCAACCCTTACATGACTGATCCAGACAAGTAAGCAGGCTATGCCTCTTAGAACGTCGAGTGAAACTAGATTTTCTTTTGACTTCATGGATTGGATTTGTAAACAGACAAGTAATCATCTGCGATTTTAACATCACTATAAGTAGTTTCTGCCTTTAACCGGCAAGCATAACGATCAAGCTGACTTATCTTTTTTACCTGCCGTGCCATTTCTTCTGTGTTTTGGCTGATGTATCCCGTAATATTTTCGTCGATGCCTTCTGCGATTCCCCCTTGATCAAAACCAAGCACTGGTGTCCCGCAGGCATAGGCCTCCGGTATAATGATAGGAAAAGGCTCAAACCACTCAACAGGAGTAAGCAGGGCAATAGCATTTCCCAGTAATTCGTTTTTTTGAACATTATCTACCTGGCCAATGTAACTGACTTGATCACCATCGATCAATGGCATTATTTCCTGTTCAAAATAAATTCTTTCTTTCTCTATTGCCGATATGTTTCCTGCAATGACCAGTTTGCTATGGGTTAGCTGTGCCACTTTAATCGCATTATGGAGTCCTTTACATCGCTCTATTCTTCCCAAAAAGGCAAGATACCCATTAGGTGATACCGTTGCCTTAAACTGGAACTGTTCAATCGGGGCACAGTTATAGATGGTTACCCACTTACTTTTACTGGTCTTACCAGTATTGGTAATTGCATTAGAAACAGCAGTATAAGTAAGATTTACGGGCCGTAATTTATCCAGCCATTCAATGTTTTTCCGATTAACTGTACGCATGTAAGTTTGTACTTTAGGTATTTTATGTTTCAGGAAAGGGAACAGAAAGAGTAAACGGCCAAAGTTATGGATCACGTCGTGTTGCTTGATTTCTTTTCGCAGTATAAAAAAAACAGTGGCAAGTAATTTAATGTTGATGGACGGGTCTAAGGAGCCATTCAATCCATAGGTGATTAATCTGTCCGGTGACTTTGAATTTGGTCCGGCAACAATAGTTACACGGTGCCCAAGTTTCACATATTGACAGGCAATATCGTAGATTACACGTTCTATACCACCATAATGCGCTGGCGGCACAGGTATAAATGGATCCATTACCAGTAATATTCTCATTTTATTTCTTTTTTAACCTGCTGATAGATCTCTATATATTGCACTGCGCATTTTTCCAGTGTCAGGTTTTCCAGGATATAAGCACGTGGTTGAAAGTGGTTAAGGTTATCCAGGAAAACGGGAAGTTTCGCTTCGAAATCAGTTATAGTATTAAATTTTATGCCGCAACGCTCATCCCAGTAAGGCACAGCGCTGACTGGCCGATATTTAACCAGATGAGGAAAATAAGCTGGATCTTCCCAATATCCGCCCTTTTCCCATGCCAATATAGGTATACCAGCAGCTAACATTTGCTGATAGGCAAAACCCTGTGTTTCACTTTTGCTCAGGAAAATTGCGGCTTTGGAATTTGCAAGTCTTTGTTTCAATTCATGCTGTGTATAGGTTCCATAATTGATAAACTGGTAAGTAAGATTTTGTTTGCTGAGGATCTCCATGATATCATCAGGTAACTGATCGCCTTGTATTTTATTATAGATTAAAAAATCAAATTCTTTGGGCACTGCAGCTGCGGTTAGCCAGTGATCTGTATCTATTCCTGCAGGCCAGGCGATTACTTTATCCAGGTAATAAGGTTCACACATTTTGCGCATCCATTCACCCGGAACAAGGAAACGTTTTACATTTGGATATTTAGTGAACAGGTCTGGGCATTCAATAGGATGGGAGTATACACCGGCGCCAAATATGACAGGGTTTTCCCAGTTTTTTCCAAATAACAAATTTGGTTTGCCAATAATGCAGGCAATCTCTTCAGGATGATTTTTAATATACTTATAATCGTTAAACCGATAAGGAACACCTATTTTATCAAGCCCTTTCATGAGGTTGACCGCAATCATCATTACTCCACCAGGACGCTGTTTACCTCTTATAAGGCGACGTATAATTTTTCTTGGATATCGGTCATATTTAATCCACCGATCCGGATCGGGTTCTTCATAGAATAAGTTTAAATGGGTATTGCTCAACATCTTATGCTGTGATTGGTTAATGCTTCTGGGGTGCCAGATTTTGATAATAATATTGTAAGATCCTGGCGCATTTCCATCCAAACATATGCTTGATTAATTCTATAGCTTTACCCCCTATTACAGGTCGGTGGGGGCTACCGCCAGCTTCTTTGACACTGCGCTCTATTCCTAAGGCCAGTTCCTTATGCTGTGGATAAACTTTGATCAATAAATCCATTAATAATCTAGACACGACCACAGCTATTCTGGGGTCATGTGCGCAGGTTTCCAGGTGCTTTTGGATGAGCTTGATTGACATGAACTGGCTGGTAAATGCTTGATAATCTCTATGTGATGAAAGTGAATTACCTGCGGATATTTTTCTATAATAACAAAAGGTATCCGGGGTATTGAGAATTGCAGTAGCATTAGCCGCCATCCTGCAGAAAAATTCGCCATCATCGTTCAATGAAAGTTCTTCATTCCAGAGTCCGGCCTTTTTTATTAGGGAAGCCTGTGTGAGCCAGGAGTGGATCGGGATCATAGAACCTCCATTTTTATGGATTCCGTAAAGGTTTAATAAGAATTCGAAAGGATTATCGCTATCTATATAAAACTGAAGTTCATACGCATTAGGGCTAAGGGTGTTCAATTGATGCTCCTGATCATTATTAAAATGAACAACTGGACAGATGGCCAGAGTATCTTTCTGATCACCGATTAAAGATAGCTGGCGGCTTATTTTATCTGCGGACAGTAAATCGTCAGCATCCAGAAATTGTATAAAATCACCTTTAGCTTCTGACAATCCCTTATTCCTGGCAGCACTTGCACCGCTGTTAGGTTGATTGTAAACTTTTATAAAAGAACATTCATAGGATTTTGCGATCATCAAAGAGTTATCTGCTGACCCATCATCAACCAGTATAATTTCTTTGTGTTCCCAGGTTTGGGCAATTGCTGAGCGCAGGGTTGCCTCTAAATACTTTTCGGCATTGTACACAGGGATAATTATAGAAACTAAAAAAGGCTGCACAATTAGACGGGCTGTTTAAATATTTCAATCCAGCGTTCCTTCGCCGATGTATTAACAGGGGCAGGATGGAGCCACTGCTGATTTAAAAGCTGCATATAAGCTTCTTTATCCTGATCAAGTTCAATTATTTTTTCAATTATCGGTTTGAAATTGAGCTTTTGAAACTGTAAATACATTTTTGCATTTCTTCCGGCTATTTTTAACTTTCTTTTGAGACGGTGGTTAAAATTTTGGTAAAATTGAGGCCTCATATCTATAAAATCGGGCTGGCTATTCTTTTCAAGCCAATTGACGGTAGAATTAGAAACTACATTCAGGTGATCCGGGGCATTAAGAAAACTTTGTGTGTTAAAAATATCCCCGATAAAAGGGTCACCAAAGTAAATGGGGATACTATTGGCTTGCATGGCATCATATAGCTTTTCTGTTTGATAACCGGGGTAGATATAATTTTCAAAGGCTATGGTAAACTTATACGGATGCAGAAATTGTCTTTTACGTTCCCAAATGTTGCCCTTATACTGTTTGTCAATACTTGCCATATTGTTCATAGACAGGCCGGGAGCATCAACTTTTTTGTATTTTGATAACTGTCTGAAGAACTCCTCCCTGTAGTATACCTGATGTGAATACAGGAAATTACAAAAAAGAGACTTGCTATTGTATACCTGCTCTGCATCGTAATTGTCCGGCTTTATCAGTATTTCCGGGTTAAGTCCGTGCCATTGGATCCTTTTATATCTCGGATGTAATATTTCCTGTTCTCTTGGAATACCAAACGCCCATTCACATATTCCCATATCAGGTGTCATATTTTCACAGAAATAGCCTATTCTAATGTAACGGCCTGGTAAAGGAATATCGTTTCCATAAGGGCCAAATAGAATAAAATCAGGATTATCAGTTTCCTCAAATATAAAATCATCCAACAAATCAGTCAGAATTTCATTTTCCGCGATTGACCGGTCTATACCATTTTGGAATTTTATCCTGATTGTTGTTTTCATTATTTTAAGATGTAAGCTGATGTAGGTTTCATTTCAACAGCTGCTTTAATGCTTTTCCAAAGAAATATATAGGTTTAAAAATTACCTCTACGGCCAGATTGGCTACTTTTTTTGGTAAGTGATAGTGATAAAAAAGTTTTAAACGTAAGGCGTCAAATATCCATGGATTTTTATGGTAACTGTTGCCGCCAAAGTGTATGATCAGCGGACGATATTCTCCTTCAGGAAGCCAGTATTTATATCTATAGTCTTTTGAGTTATTAAATAAGGCTTTATTATATAATGTATTTAATTGATTGTGGGTTTTAAATTGTACTATATCTGCCCATATATTACCAGTATCTGCATAAGGAGTAGCTCCGGACTTTGCTAAGCTGATAGATAGAACAGGTTCATCATTTACACTTTTTGTATGACGCTGGAACATATAATTGCTCAGAGATAACTGCTTTGCTGTCTCACAAATGTTAGCTGTCAACTGGTTTTTAATGATATAGTAAAAAGCCCCGCAATAACGGATGATATATGGAATTGCAAAATAGTCCAATACTTCAGGTAGTTCCAATTCAGCCCAGCTACCCTTGGTCTCTTTCATGCCGATAACTTGTACAGCGGAATTAGGAATGTTAAACACGTGAGAGATATTACCATAAATAATAGAATCTGCATCGATAAAAATTGATTTGTAAGCGGGTGTAATCTGGTCAAAATTAAATTTGTAGCTCACTCCGGAGGTCAGTAAATCCCCGGCTATTATTTTTTTTTTAATCCATTTTAAATCCTTCGGTAGTGTGAAATCTGTATCAGAGATAATAAAAAAAGGGATTTCATCATCATGATGAAACTTATATGACCTGGCTAAAGTAAAAGCAAAGCTTAAATACTTGTCTCCAGTAGCTACAGTAAAAAAGCATTGATCAATCATTAAGCAGTCTTTTTATTAAATTTTTTACTTTTGGCCATAAGGCAACTGGTTCTTTGCCCCATTTTTTTTCGAAAATTATTTTTTGGCCGTGAGTAAGATGAGATAGCTTTTTTTCATTTATCGCAGTATGGGTTTGGTTGCCTAAATGATCTACTTTAGCGGGTATAATAAGCGCATGGTCTATTTTATAGTTTAATAGCGTACGCCCAAAATCTTTATCTGCATACCAAAACTCAAATTGTTCATCTAATAAACCAATGGTGTCAAAAATTTCCCGTTTAAGAAAGATGCACCATCCAGTAAGGATTCCGTTCAGGAGATTCCTGGTTGTACCAACTACTATTTTTTTAGGTTCAGCTATTTTTAATTGAGGATGAAAATAGCTGCAATAGGGGTTCGCTGACTTTATATTTGGGTTTTCCTCCATTACGCTCAGTATTTCACTTGCCCAATTTTGATGATAAATCAGATCATTATTACACAGGCATATATAAGCATTATCCGTTTGTGCAATACCAATATTCAGATATTTATTAAAGCCAAATTTTTCATCAGGATATATAGTTTTGGTATTCGGATATTGATAAGGAAACAATGCTGCATTTGATTCAATAACAAGGGCCTCAAATTGAATATGATCAGGATCTTCTGATAGAAAAAGACTTTCAATCCCCTGTAAAGTGATTTGCTTTAGCAGTTCGGTCTTCGCGTAGCTTAAAATAATAATATCTATTTTAACAGGCATGCTAAAGGGAGGCAACGATTACAAATTGGGGAAATTTCATGTCTTCCTGGGTACCCAGTAAAAGGAAATTAAGGACATTAAAAAATGAAAAGCTATTGTCCTTATTAATTCCCTTAACCTGACAAACTTTGTAATTACTTTCTTCAAAAAGCCTGACCATACTTTTTTTTGTGAAAAAGCGCAAATGTGTTTTATCCATCACCCCGGCTTCCTGATATTTGAAATCCTTATACCTAAGCAGTGATAAAATAACCGGGTACCAGCGGATATTGGGAATAGAAGCAATAATGCGGCCGTCTGTAGTCAGCAGCTCTTTACAAACAGAAATTGCTTCAGAAGGATCTGCAAGATGTTCCAGGACATCATTAAAAAATATGGCATCAAATTTTTTACCGGCCAATTCCGGCATGGAGCCAGAAAATATTGCATTCACACACTTGTCAATTTTTTTTTCTGCTTCACGTGCAGAATTTTTGTCCGGTTCGATTCCCCAAACCATACATTGATATTCTTTTTTTAAAAGAGACCCGAATGAACCGTTCCCGCAACCTATATCCAAAGCCGTCTTTATACCAGCAGGAATAAATGGTAATATTTCTGTACGGCTGTGGTTGTAATATATCTCATCCTTATTTTCATACAGCTTCTCGTAGTTCATTAATTGTAGGGCTAAATAACGGTAAAATGATAGTCTACTTCCATATATCCTCTTATAGGTAATGGATAAGGAAGCAGTTTACTGGTTAATTCTTTTTGCAGGACTTCAAACTGCAGCAGGCTAAAAAAATCTTTATACAATAAGTTCGATTGAATATGTAATCCTATTTTATATTTCCCGGGTCTGAGCGGAAGCTGTTTTAAAATGCCTTTAATTTCAAATTTTTTTTCAGCGGTACTTATTTTAAACATCTCTTCACTGCGTAAATCTACAAAACCTGCTTTCTGATCGTATTCATCATAAATAAATAGCGCAATAGATTGAAAACTATTTTCCATAAGGCTTTCGATAATGATACGAAAAGTCAGATCATCATGTGAGGTGATTTCAGCTTTAGCTATCTGGAACAGGCATAAACATATATCTGCGTTAAGCTGAAGATCTGAAATAACAGTTTTAGAGATTTCATTGCTGTTTTTTGAGGAATATTTTATTATTGCCTCATTAACTTCACCATGGAAAACCATTTCGCCATGATGCAGCAATAATCCTTTATTGCATAAAGATTTTATACTTTCCATCTGGTGGCTCACAAATAAAACGGTTCTGCCTTCTCCCTTGCTGATTTCACCCATTTTTCCAAGGCATTTTTTTTGAAATTCTGCATCTCCAACAGCAAGTACTTCATCCACAATTAAAATCTCTGATTCCAGATGTGCGGCTACGGCAAAGGCTAATCTAACATACATGCCCGATGAATATTTTTTAACAGGGGTATCTATATACCTTTCTATACCTGCAAAATCAACAATAGCATCAAAATGCTTTTTAATTTCTGCTTTGCGCATACCCAGAATTGCACCATTTAAAAAGATGTTCTCTCTGCCAGTTAACTCCGGATGAAAGCCTGTGCCTACCTCCAGCAAACTGGCGATACGTCCTTTTACTTTGATTGATCCTGTCGTTGGAGAAGTCACCCTGCTCAATATTTTCAGCAATGTGCTTTTTCCTGCGCCATTACGACCTATAATGCCAACCGCATCACCCTGTTCAATGTCAAAGTTGATATCTTTTAAGCTCCAGACTATATTGCTGTTACCTTTCGCAGTTCTGTCATTGGTTTCTCCGATACGCAGAAAGGGATCTTCTTTACCACGTAGCTTTGCCCACCACCGTTCCAGATCGCGCGAAATTGTCCCCGTGCCTATCTCCCCCAGCTGGTAAGCCTTGGAAAGATCTTCTGTTTTAATAGCGATATTATTCATCAACCTGATTTATCAAATGGTATCTACAAAATTCTTCTCCACTTTATTAAAAACAACGATTCCTAATAAGAGGATCAATGCCGTTATACCTGCACAGTAGCCCAGGGATTCCCAGCTAAAGCTACCACTTCCCAAAAATCCATACCGGAAAGTTTCAATAAGAGGTGTCATTGGGTTATATTGAATAATCCATGCATATGCTGGATATTTCTCTATTGCAGTGGATAATGGATAGATCACCGTTGTGGCATACATCAATAGCTGCACGCCAAAGGTGACTAAGAATGCCAGATCACGGTATTTAGTGGTCATTGCAGAGATGATCATGCCTAATCCTAAACCCAGGCAGGCCATTAGTAATACAATTACTGGAAATAACAGGATAAACCAATTGGGACCAAAATGTTTACCAATGATCATATAATAAACGATCATGATTATAAATAGCAGTAACTGTACGCCAAACCGTACGAGGTTAGACACTACAATGCTCAAAGGCATAATTAGCCGTGGAAAATATACTTTTCCAAATATATTGGCATTGTCCTTAAATACGGTACTGGTCTTAGTCAGGCATTCTGCAAAATAATTCCATGCAGTGATACCTGCCATATAAAATAAAGGTTGCGGAAGCCCGTCTGTAGAAATACCCGCCAGGTTCCCAAAAATAAAAGTGAAGATAATCGTGGTAAAAATAGGTTGTATAAAAAACCATAGTGGCCCCAGAATCGTCTGTTTATAAAATGATACAAAATCGCGTCTTACAAAAAGTAATAACAGATCGCGGTAATACCAAACATCCTTCAACCTTAAATCAAACAGGTTGTTCTTTGGGGTAATTTCCATATCCCAGTTTTCTTCAGGCAGTTGCTCCATTTATTAATTTTTCTAAGGTACTGCTGTAATCCTGTGCATTAAAATGTTTTAGGCATTGTTGCTGAATGCTTTTTCGTTCATCAATGGTTAAAGGATGGACTAATTTCTGAAGGATTGTCTGTTCTAAGAGTGCACTATCGTCAGGATCAATAGCAGTTCCCATTTCTTTATTGCGTATAGCATCTATGCTACCATCTGCATTACCGCAGATTACAGGGAGTCCAAATGCCATGGCTTCTATAAAAACAATTCCGAACCCTTCTTTTTTGCTGGGCATTACAAATAAATCAGCCATTAAAAAGTAGTCGGCCAGTGCTGTTTCTTCAAGGTAACCTGTTAATATAAAATTGCTTTCCAGCTGCTCGTCCTTTATTAATTGCAAGATTCGTGTTTTTTCATTTTCATCATAAGGGCCTGCAAGAATATACTTCACATTTGGAAAGCTTTGCTTAATCCTGTCCAATGCTTTTATAGTTTGCTCGTATCCTTTAAATTTCTCTGTTGAGGTAATGCGTGACAGGCTCAGTATAACTTTATCATGTGCCAGCAGGCCGTAATTTTTTAATAAATGTGCAGGCTTAACAAATAAATCAGGCAACTTTGTAAAAGGATCCAATGCATTGTTTAATACCACACATCGATCAGGGTCAACGGGATGCAGCTCCACTATTTTTCTTTTGGTAAAACTGCTTACACATATAATTTGATCCGCTATGCCCCAGATTGCTTTTTTCCAAAATTTTAAGGGGTGCCATACTTCTACACCGTGAGCGATAAGCCATATTTTACAGGTAGGATTCAGCAGTCGGATCAGGCAACCTATGGATGAAAGATGAACATGGCTTAAAATGATTAAATCGCTGTTCATTCCGGCTTTTAAACTATGCCATATATAGCTTAACTTGTTTTTTTTAAAAGCTTTAAAATTAGCTACAGGAAGATATTGGGGCAGGAGATCTGCCTGTTGATCATGTGAAGCATACATGTTGACATCCCAATGGTTCTTTTTGCCTAACTGGTACAATGTATAGGACAATGTTCGGTTCATTTTCTGAATTCCGCCAGTTCCACCAAAAGTCTCCAGGGTTAAAAAAAGTATTTTTTTGGACATGGGGTAGCTATCTTTTATTACTCATAATCATGCACAGCTTCGCTCCTTTAGTCACATTTATTTTTGTAACTATTTATAATTCAACACCTTAATAACACCTGAGAATCGGTGCTTATTGTAACCTTTCTATCAATGATGCTGGGACATGCACAATGATATTGTATTTGATATCGCCTAATCTCAGAAGCAACTGCTTTTGAGAATGGTATTTAATAATTTCTCCACGCATCCCTTTCAGGGAGCCCGCTTTAATAATAATTTTTTCTCCCGGTTGTAGTTCGTCTTCTGTAATTTCCAATTCATAAGCACTGGCCAGTACTAATTTGAGTTCCTCTATTTGTCTGTCAGGCATTGATGTAATTTTGCCTGAAAAATAGAGGAAACGTGCAATCCCATTGGTCATCAATACCTCAGTTTGCTGATGCTGATTTATGTGGACAAAAAGATAAGATTTGATCAATGGCTCTTCTACCCATTTTTTCCTGTCACTCCATTGTTTCATCTGACGGTGCAAAGGCAGATAGGCTTCAATATCTTTGTTCAGTAATTCCCGGTATGCTTTCTTTTCTGCCCTTGAGTGGGTATAAACTGGATACCATTGCTGTCTTTCTTTACTTCTGGTGCTAGTCATCTGATTAAATTAAGATTTAAACCAACGCTTGGTGCTCCACCATTTTAATTTTTCCACTTCATCTAAATAATAACCGGAATTTTCATAGTCGTAATGTGTATCTGAACTAAAACTGCCATTGTTCTTATGTAGTCCGGCATGTAAAAGGTTTTTTTCAAAGGCATTTAATACAATAAACAGGTTATTTAAATTATATTCCTTTGCCAGCCGTTCAGGTAATGTAATTGCACTGTATTTTGATTTTCCATAGCGGATTACAAACAGATTGATGTCGCTCAGACGGACCAGTGGAACTGAGTCTGATACCAGGCCTACAGGCGCAGTATCTATTAAGATCACATCATATCTTTCTCTCA
Source organism: Pedobacter sp. WC2423 (assembly GCF_040822065.1). Lineage (NCBI taxonomy): Bacteria > Pseudomonadati > Bacteroidota > Sphingobacteriia > Sphingobacteriales > Sphingobacteriaceae > Pedobacter > Pedobacter sp. WC2423. The sequence goes on along the minus strand of NZ_CP162005.1, from coordinate 3,818,396 downwards.
ACTGGCCAATTAGTTCGGTCATGCGTTCAAGATGCAATAATTCTGAAGGATTTGGCGGTATAGGGCCTGAACTAATAAAATCTAGATTTTTGGTGTCTGATTCTTGAATGATATCGTCTATACTACATTTGTTAACCAGGTAATTGCTTAAGCCCATCGAGTTAGGCATACCAAAGGTTTTATGCAGTTTCGGCCTGCGAAGGTCGGCGCCAATAAGTAATATCTTTTTGTCGATCAGGGCGAAACTGGTTGCCAGGTTAATAATCACGAAAGATTTTCCTTCTCCTGCATTTTCCGAGGTAATACAAATGACCTTACTTTTCTTTCCTGAGGCGAGAAAATTAAGGTTCGTACGTATAATGCGGACAGATTCTGCAAAGATAGACCGCGGTTTACTTAAAGAAAGTAGCTGACTATTGTTTTCGTCTATTTGATCCGGGAACTTTCTGAGTGCACCTAAAATTGGTATCGAAGTTGTCCTTTCAATGATCTCTCTATCATAAATGTAAGGATTGGTTATCCTGATCACTATAATAATCCCTAAGCCGGCTAAGAAACCCAATACAATAGCAGTGCGGTAAATTTCCTGGTTGTTAGGGGAAATAGGCACTGTATTCAGTTGTGCCTTTTCAACAATGGTTGCTCCCGGCAAAATTGCAGCGCGGTTAACTTGTGCCTCGAGGCTTTTTTCGGATAAAAAAGAATACACCTTTTCATTAATCTCGAAATTACGGTTTAAGCCAATCAAGTTTTTTTCTGCCGTTGGAAGTACAGCTACTTGCTGGTTTACTTTCGCTAATTGATCATTTAAGTAACCAATACTTTTCTGAATGCGCTGATTTGAAGCACTTATATTTCGCATTGCAGACTTTTTGACCTGCGAAATCTGGCGGTTAATCTCCTCTATTGGTTGCGATGTATTGTTATAAACTTTTAACAGGGCATTTTTCTCGTTCATTAAAGTATTGAAATTGCTTACAAGTACTCCCAGCAAGGGGTCAATATTTCCCTCCAGATTAAGATTAAGATTTACTGCATTTTTTTCGGCAGCTATTTGTTCTTTTAGCTGATCAATAACAATGAGCTGAATTTTTAGTAAGGAACGCTGGGACTCCAGATCACTGACTTTGCTCAAAGCAGTTCCTGCAGATGAACGTACGTCCATGATCTTTGTATTTTGCTTGTATTTTTCCAATGATCGTTCTGATCCTTTCAATTCAGTGGAAAGGTATGCTAACTGTTCATTAATAAAGTTGATCAGCTGTGTAGCAGATTGTGTTTTCTGATTACGGTCATAATTCAGATATTCTTTCATGATCGCATTGATGATATCCGTTGCAAACTGAGGGTTAGCATCAGTTTGCTGTATCGTGAGAAGATCTGAATTTTTAATCGCCTCATTAATCCGCAAACCACTATGTACCCGATCTAAAAAAGATTCAGGAATATTGAATTTAAACAAGTAGGTAATACCTGGGTTAACCGATCCCGGATAGCTGACGGTAAAAGTAACAGGGCCGATATTTACAGGATAACCATATTTGAAATTTTGCTGGACTTCGTTATCCCCGATTTTCCAGCTCAGTTCAAATGTTTTTTTATTTACTGGTTTAAAGGCGATCAGATCCTGGTAAAAATTCAGGCTATCAAATTTTAATAAATTGATCTGAAGTGGCTTCTTTGGATACATGTCATAGGTACGTACCCTTCCCGAAAGATAAAAGGTAGTCCTGTAATCCAGGTTTTTAATGGCCTTCAATAGCAGGCTGCGGCTTTGGATGGTAAAACTTTCACTTTGCAAATTGACAGCACTCCGATCGGAATTACTCATTGTTCCTATAATGTCAGCAAGTTCTGGCTTTTTTTCTTCAAATTTAAGTAATCCGGATGTAGAATAGGTTTTTGGAGTATACCATAAATAAAGATTCGCCGTGATTAAACCGATTATAATTGGACCCGCTATCAGATACCAGCGGCTGAACAATATCTTAATTATTTTTAGATAGTCAATTTCCTGACTACTCAGATATGTTTGTGTCTTTTTTACTTCTTGCATTATCTCGTTATCGTATAAATGATCAGTGCAGTATTTAATAACAAGATAATGGGTTGCAATATGGAAGAGAAGCCTGTCACTTTAGTGGAGCGTATAGCTTGTTTATTTTGTGTAACATAGATAATGTCCTCGTTTTTGAGGATGGTCCTGGGATCAGTGAGGGTAGTGAGATTACTTAGATCTACATCAATCACCTGTTGATTTTTCATTCCTCCCCGAATTATTCTCACATTTTTGCTGTTTGCCCGCTCGGTCAACCCACCTGCTTCACCAATCATTTCTATCAATGAAGTGCGGTCTTTTACCAGCGCATAGTTGCCCTGGGTTTTAACTTCGCCCAGAACGGTTACTTTCAAGTTAACAATTTTTAACTCAATAATAGGATTTTTGATTTCTTTACGGTAAAGATCTTCAATTTGCTTAGCAGCATCATAACGTTTAAGCCCCTCTACTTTTACATGCCCTATGATCGGAAGCGCTACTGTACCATCATTTTCTACAAGAAAGGTCTGGCCTTCGGTACTGCTGGCACCTTTTGCTGCTGATGTAGTTGTAGTAGGTTCATCAACAATATATTTGGGGCTCTGCAGGTTTTTTATCTGAAGCAGGTCCTGTGGTTGTATTCTATAGTTCGCTGTATCAGTAATAATTACAGTATTATTGAAAGCCTGGCCTCTGTTCTCAAAAAGAACCTGTTGCTGTTTAAAAGAACAGGAAACACAACTGGTAAGAAGAGTAAAGATAAGTACATAAAGTATGTGTTTTTCTGAGAGCATAATAAATATTATAGATGATTAGTATCACACTTTATAAATCTAAGGTAAATAATCATTACAATTATAGGTGTAACTTCATTTTATACTTTGTAATATTGTTATTACAAAGAAATAAATATTGGATTAATAATATGTTTTTGATATTTTTTAATTTTAAAATAATATGCTATAAAGAGGTGTGTTATTTTTTATTTAGTTAAAATTTTTCTTTTCATAGCTAAATCGAAATTGATGTGTGTGATTTTTAGTACATATCATTACGATTATCATTATACTGTTAATTAGATCTTAATATTTTTTCGGTGTGTGCTGGCCATTGAAAGTTCCTGCGCCCGGATATTCCTGGAAACTCTATCATTATTATAATTATGTTTACTCTATCATATGGTGCATCAACTAAAGGTCTCCTTAATCACAGTCACTTATAATGCAGTGCAAACATTGCAACGGTGTATCGAATCTGTAACCAATCAGACCTATAGTAATGTAGAATATATTATCATCGATGGTAATTCAACGGATGGTACATTGAAAATTATTCAGAATAACAAAAAATATATTCATGTTTTCAATTCTGAACAAGACAGGGGTATTTATGATGCAATGAACAAGGGTATTAATCTGGCAACTGGTGATATCATTGGTACGCTCAATGCGGATGACTATTTTGCTGATAATGATGTATTAGAAAAAATAGCGCAATCATTTAATGCTGATCATACAGATATGTTATATGCAAACCTTAATTATGTAAATAAGGATGGAACAGTAGTACGTAAGTGGCGGTCTGGAAAATATAAGGCTACCAAATTTAACTGGGGATGGATGCCACCTCACCCAACATTTTATGTTAAGAAGAACTTTTTTAATAAATACGGTTTGTATGATCTCAGTTATGGAACTGCTGCTGATTATGAATTGATGCTTCGTTTTATGTATTTAAAAACCGTAAACGTGTTTTTCCTCGACGAAGTAATTGTAAACATGACTACTGGAGGAGTGAGTAACAGGAATTTTAGAAACAGAGCCAGGGCCTGGGCCTGCGATTTTAAAGCCATGAAAAGTTGTCAGATACCTATTCCATTTTTAGGGGTGATTTTCAAGCCGATACGAAAAATATTACAGTTCATTTAATATGTAAAAATACCTTCTATGGAAACATTTGATCTGCCAGCTTATTTAAACAACCATCATTTAATTTGCTGCATTCTGGTATTTATATCTTCTATTTTGATTACTCTGGCTATTATTCCTTCTATTATTTATGTTGCCAAAACCCATAATTTATACGATAACTTCAGCTATTTCAGAAAGCGGCATCTAGGTGCTATTCCCCGCTTAGGTGGAGTGGGTATATACACTGGTTTTACGGTTACTTTACTATTTTTCGGTTTAACGGATAAAACAACTCCGATTAATTATCTGCTTGCTGCTTGTATGATATTGTCTATTATGGGAATTAAAGATGATCTTCTTGGAGTTAATCCGCGTACAAAACTCATCATTCAGTTAATTACCTCGCTGATTTTGGTTATTCCAGGAAATATCAGGATCAGTAGCTTCCATGGGATATTTGGTTTCTACGATATCACCTATCCTGCAAGTGTTGTGCTGTCTCTGCTAGTTATTATATTCATTATTAATTCCTTCAATTTGATTGACGGAATCGATGGACTGTCAGCGATGACAGGTATTATTGTGAATAGTGTATTTTCAGCCTTATTCATATATATGGGCAAATATGAATTAGCTACTATTTCCTTAGCGATGACTGGCGCTATTATAGGATTTATACAGTTTAACATTACACCGGCGAAAATCTTTATGGGGGATACAGGAGCATTGCTGATTGGATTGATATCAGCAGTTATGACAATTAAATTTTTAGAAGTAAATAAGTTTACAGAAAATCACAGTCCTGATATTTTTTCTGCTCCCGCTATAGCACTGGCTATTCTGATTATTCCTGTTTCAGATGCATTACGAGTGTTTATTCTCAGAATTGTAAAAGGAAAATCACCTTTTTTGGCTGATCGGAATCATATTCATCACCGTATATTAAAATTAGGTTTTACCCATATGCAGACTACTACCCTTTTAATTGGTGTTAATCTATTGATGATTTTAATAGCATGTCTCTTTGCCACTTATGGCAATGTGTTCTTGCTGATAGTTATTTCTCTTATTACATTAATGTTTAACTGGATACTCAGTTACCTGATACGCTCCAAAGAACGTGAAAGTTATGCCCTGCGTAATTTGTTTTTATGAGATACATGAGGTTTTGTGCCAGCTCTTTCTGATATTGAGCCTGTTTCTTCTGCTCAGACTTTTCCCTGGCAATATTCCCCTGAAATTGTGGTTATAGGATTTCATAATAATAATCCCTGTATTTTGTATTTGAGCAGACATACTATAAAAACGGTTTTCTGTCTGATCTGCTCTCTGGCTAAGAACATAACTCATTCTGCTTATTCGCTGCAATTATGCGGCGAATAAACAGTTTAACTACCGCATATTTGATTGCTGGCTATAGTAATGGGATTAATTCCTCTGCTTCTTAATTAAAACAACTAAAAAATAAGTTTGAGAGATTACATAAAACTCTATTTTTGAATAAATTCCTACGAAAGAGATTATGCTGGATAAAAATGTTTTGAATAAAACGGAGCCGAAAAACAGGAAACTAACTGAGAGAAAGCTCATTGATGCAGTAGGGGATATCATCCGTTCAACAGGTTATACGGGATTAGGCGTAAATGCCATTGCTAAAAATGCCGGAGTCAGTAAAAAACTGATCTATCGCTATTTTGGCACAGTTGATTCTTTAATTGAAACGTATCTTGTAGAAAGAGATTATTGGGTTACTTTTTCTAAGAAAGTGAGTGATGCGGCAGTTGCCTCCAATAAAAAACAAACTATGATTGAGTTTTCATCCAGTATATTCGAAAACCAATTTGATTTCTTTTTCAATGAGGATGAAATGCAGCGGATTATCCTTTGGGAGATCTCAGAAAAAAATAATATTTTAAATGACCTGAGCAGAAAGCGTGAGGCGATGGGAGAGGAGCTTCTAAAATTGACAGATCCTTATTTTAAGGACTCAGATATCAATTTCAGAGCTGTTTCTGCAATTATCATTTGCGGAATTTATTATTCTGTATTACACACTAAAAAGAATGCAAGTACCATTTGTGGGCTTGACCTGAATACAGAGACAGGTAGAAAAGAAATTACAAAGGCGATAAGAAAAATAGTGGAGCTTTGTTTTGGAAGCAAAAAGAAAAAATCTGTCTGAAAGATACCTCATGGCTAAACACACCTAAAGCCATGAGGTATACTGATTCATGTTGGTAAGAACGATTTCTAATCTTCTCAAAGATTCACACTTCACAAAGTTATATCACAATAATTCTCTAAGTGGTGACATAAGTGAGAAATAATTGAATTATTTTTCACTAAAATATTTGTATAAGTGTCTTTTTATGAGGGTTTTATATTTTTTTTCTTAATGGCGTGAATAAAATTATCTGACAAATCATTTCATAATTAAAAATCGGGCGCTTTTTTAAGACTAACTACTATTCCGAATTGTATTCAAATAGGCTGTTGTACCCAATGTTTTTTTGCCAATGGACTATCCGGATTCTGTCTTATAAAAATGCCAGAGTAGTCTATCGAATCCGACTACTCTGACATTGAAAATATTAACAGGTTCGAATTCCTGGTAAAGTACCACAACTTTGATAAGTGTCTTTAATAGGAGTTCCACAGCTACATGTACTAGGATTAGGTACTGGATCTTCTGTTCCACATTTTGCGCCTGCAGTCGGGCACTGATAAGTTTGGACTGGCATAGTTACAGGAGCACTTCCTCCTTTTATAGCGCTCAGGTCACTAATAATCTGTTTGTCGAAAATTAGCTGTTTTTCAATCTTTTGTTTTTTCATGATTTTAATTTTATTTGATAAATAATTGGTTGATTTTAATTTTTCCTGTTATTTTTTTTATAGAATTCTTCTAGAAAATATCTATGCATAAAATCATATAATATATATTCTGACACCCGGTTGTCTTTAATGAAAATTCGATTTAAAGACATGTGAAAAAAACTTGTAATCAATATGTTTTTCGGAATAAAAGGCGAATTAAAGCCAATATTTGATATCAATGACTTAATTACGAAAGATTGACGTAATACATTCTGCCGGTTCAAAGTAACTAACGTATTATATTTTTTACCATCTAATACGCCGGAGAGCAATTCTCGCTTATTTTTGTACCTGCTTGCTATTTGCTTACTATCTTTCGAACTAATCTGATATTCGTTATGAAAGCTTGACTTCAGACTTTTTAAGAAATCTATTCTTTCATATAAATCAAAATCAAATAGATCTAAATAATGACTTATTAATGCTGCTGCTTGTAACCATCTGGAGTCACTATTTGTACTGAGGTCAATTGACTTGAGCATTTGTAAAATTTGAATGCTATCATAGAAAAAAAACTGTTCGGACAATTCCATTGTAAAATCACCATATCTTTCAATCTCCCGTTGGTAAGTGTCGATTTGAATAGAATTAATCCTTTCATTCAAAATATATTTATTGAGAAGTTTATGGAAAACATTAATAATAAAACCTATTTTTTCTATGTTGTTAAGTTTTATTCTTAACCTGATATGGAATTCAGGATCATTGTATCTTATAAAAAAAAAGAATCAATTGCGTTGTCTTTTAACAGTTTATTAAGGGTTGGATAAATTGCAACTATAAGAATATTATCAGCGGTGATTTCACTTAAGTAAATTTTGTAACACAGCCATTCTGAGCCAACAATATATTTTCTAAATACCTGGTTACGCATTTTTATAGAATGAAATTAATAATTCATGACACTGATTTTGATTTGTAGCATTCTTGACTAAGCTTGCTTCTTTGAACAAGAATTCCTTTAGTAGTATTGTATTATTCTTAAGTAATTTATTTAGGAAAATTTTCACAGATTGCTGGTTTTCAAAATCAATAAGCAGTTCATTATCTCCTTCACATAATAGTACCAGCTCAGGTAGTTTAAACTTATTTCTAAAGTTGTTTATTGAATTTGTTAATGCATCTGTGTCTTCTAGGTTAATACTCTTAAGTGTGGGCTCATTGAACTTAATAAGCCATCGTGCCTCAAGAACAATACAATCCTTATATTCAATCCTGGGAATGTGAGCAAACATTTTTTGCAGATCATCCAAATAAAATCCTAAATAATTTCTTTTTCCATACAATTGCAGGTCTGTAAGAAATCTATAGACCGGTATGTTTGATGTTAGGCTGTTATGGGCATTAGATAAAAATGGTTTAATAATCTTATTAAGCTTTTTAGATCTTAATTCTAACTTCATGTTGTTGGTTAATCTTACCATAATATCCTCCATAAGTATAGGTTCAGCTATAGTAGATAATGGAGTTGAAAGTATGGGAATGAAATGATTGAAAATATGCTTTTGCTCAAAAACATTGGTTAAATGTATACTTGGAGCATGAATAATTTCAGCATTGATGTATCCATTTCTATCAGCATTCTCATTTTCTTTTTTAGCAATGTCACTTACTAAATGCTCGGTCATTTCATCTTGATATGTGAATCGCGTAAGCAGATTTACAGCAGAAGGTCCTCCAAATCCATTGATAATAATTTTTTGCCCATTTAGAGTTTGCAGGAGTTTGACATTGGCATAAATAGTTTCAGGAATATCATTCCAGTTTTCCCCTATATCTTCAAAATCAGAATCGTATAGCTTGATTATTTTATCTTTGTGTGTATGAGCTGAGAGAATTTTTTGGTGTAGAATAGAAGTCACTATATCCCAACTGATAGTATCATTTTTTTGTGATTTTTGTTTTATGTTTAAATTTTCAATGAGTGGACTGGATAATATTTGGTGATAATTAATTGGATATCCTAAACCAATATCGCTATCCATCAAGGTAACAATGTTTACTTCTCTGAACTCATATTTTTTGTAGAATGACTGCGTAAATTGCTCTAATTCAGGGTTTTTTACTGCTGTTGTTATCTTATTAAAAAATGGTAATAAACTTTTGATTTTTAAGAATAGCGCTTTATCTAAGGTATTTATGCCGTTTTTCAATACGACAGTTGATTTTATTGGAGAAAAATTAATCAAACCATCAACTGAATTTTTTTTGATATTTATGATTTCATTGAATTTTTCAATATCTAATCCTTCACTATTTATGTCTCTCAGAATTTGAGTGTATTTATTTGTAATTTCATCCAATAAAGAGCCTCTGTTTAACTTCTTGGATAGTTCTGCAATTTTTGTAAAATAATCATCTCTCAATGTGGGCTGCATTTCCGTTAACAGAAGCTTATTTTTTATTAGTGTATCTAAATATGTTTGAGCGTTATTCTTGGAATATCCTTGTAAGATTAAGTCATTTAGCAAACTTCCTAAAGTACAACCTGATTTAGCTAACTTTAGAATTCTGCTTAAATATGTATTATTATTAGTTATTACCTCCTTGAATATTCTCTCTCCTTTTGTAAAATCATCGAAGAATTCAATAAACTTGTATTTTTTATTAAGCCCAAATAACATATTATTCGAATAAACATTCATTTCTGAATACTTATCAGGTTCTATCCTATATAATGCTGTTACTAATTCGTGTAAAAAAGTATTATCATACTGATAATTTAAAGTGATCTTACCTGAATCTATAACGATTTTAGAGTCCTTTCCTATTTGACCAACAGAAATTCCGGAAAAAAGCCCGTATGGCGTACTTCTTGTACTCATTCGGGACAAATATTTCATCAAAGTACTACTTAACCTTGCTTTATCTTTGGTATTAACTTTAATGTGGCTTTTATTCTGTATAGCTTTAAGCTGATAATATAGATCAGGTGAAGAAATTAAAATGGCCATTTGGAAATATTCATTTAAACAAAAAAAGTTAAACATATTATCTTCATGTATCATTTCATTAATACCATCAACGGCATAAATTGGAAATCTTAAGAAGTACTTATCAAAATAGTGATAGGGATTCTTCATGCGTAGTGCTATTTTTAAAATTATAACTTTATTATTTTCATCCTGGTGCTGTAAAGTATAGGCTTTAAGTATTATAGCATCATAGATTGTTCCCAGTTTAATTCAGTATCGGTTGTCAGTGATAGTATACCTAAACCTATTCCTGCAATACCATCTAAGAGATTGACCTCATTGATGTATTTATCGTTCTCATATTTTTTAAATCCTCCTAATCCATCTGGGAAACACCCCTTCATTAAACCATCATTCAACCAATAATCAGAGGTTTGATGAAATGTTTTATTTGAAGTTATATCATAAAAGTTCTTGTAAATTAGTGCTATACCTAATGACCCATGACATAATCCACTATCTACGACTCCCGTTTCTGTCAGATGTTTTCTGGAACAGCATCTTAACATAATTCTTTCGCTCTCCTTTAATAATTCTTTTTCTTTGATAAATTTGCTAGCCTTCATGAAGGCACTGGCGATTCCTAAATCTCCGTAACACCATGCCATCCTGCTTGCTTCGGCTAAATGCTGATCAATTGAATGAACATAAATATTTTTAGGATAAGCAGAATTCAGATGATCAGTTTTGGCAGATAAAATGAAACTCGTTGCCAAGTCAATCATTTTTAAAGCCTTTAGACTTTTTATATTGTGTGACAATACATTGGTTAAAAAACTAATTATACCAGACATACCGTGTGCAGATCCGGTGTCTATTGAATCTTTAGGAAATCCTTCAAAGGTATTTATCCAATAGATACCATTTTGATTCGCAAAAGATAAATTGTAAAGATTATCAATCAATTGATGAATGTTATTAAGATATTCTTTTTTTAGTTTTTTCGAATGTGTTAGATTATATCTTTTTAGGAAGTAATATCCATATCCAATCGAACAATGTAAAAAATCAAATTGACCCTTTATCATACAACTTTTCATGTTTTCTAATAAATACTCATCAATTTCATTGAAATTTTTGTCTGAATTAAATTTTATGAAATTGTATTCATTTAAATATTCAATAGTCCAGGCAGCACCTGCAATTCCACTACAATATGTTGGAAAGGAGTATCCATTATTAATTCTGTCAATGATTTCTTCTATATATTTTTTTCCAAGGTTTGAATAATATTCATCACCTGAATATTTATAATAATGAAAGAGGAATAAGGCGATTCCGGAAATCCCGTTCAGTACGCCCAAGTTAGGACTATTGAGGTGCTTTTCATCCTTTAGTTCTTCAGCAATATGGTTTAGCTTTTCTTTCGCAAGCTTATACTTCATAATTGATTTTGGTATAAATAGATACAGGCACAACCTTATAATTAAATAGGTTATATTAAATTGTAGTTTTAATTATACAATATAATATTAATTTATTCCTTTTTTTTAATTTATTTTTATATTATGACATGTTTTTTGCTTTACGTATGTTTTGTTTTAATGTGTAATTTGCTTTGAAGTAGTCGTAAGGATAAAATAACCTTGTTTAAGGTAGATATAGGATATAGAATAATAATTATTTAATGTGATTAACTATGTGCAGTTCTGCTATCTGAAGGAGCTTCTTTACGGTCAAACATTCCATAATCTCTTACCACACTTGCTATTCTTAAATGATAATCTTTAAAAACCGTCTCACGACCCTGTGACTGTGCATCCCGGTGCATTTCTATATTTCTCCATTCCATAATTGCTTTTTCACTTTCCCAAAATGAAAGAGAAAGAATTTTATCGGGCTGCACCAGACTCTGGAACCTTTCGATAGAGATAAATCCTGCTATGTTGGAAAGTTGTGGATAAAGCTTGGCAGCAATGGCCAGATAGTCTGCCTTTTTACCTGCTGCCGGGATGACTTCAAAAATTACTGCGATCATTTTTCCTTATTTTTTAAAGAGTGATAAATAAATTTTTAACCAGTCTGGCATTTAAGAGTGGTTCATAGGTTAAAGATTGTGGGAGTATTTGAATACGATGATATAAAATTTTAAAGGTTTCTGCGGTTAGGTGCATCGTTAAATGTTTAGCCAGACATTGATGATGACCCGCGCCAAAAGTCAGATGCTCCTGATTATTACTTCTGGAGGGGTTATAAGTTAAAGGAGATTCAAATATTTGAGGATCAAGATTAGCTGCTGCTAATAAAATGATTATTATTTCTCCTTCTTTTATCAAATGATCACCTATCAAAAGATCCTTTCCTGCAATCCTTCGGGTTAAATGTATTGGGGGATCAAAACGCAGGGTCTCCATAACGGCTTCTCTAAAGTATTGTTCTGTTCCTGATACTGGAACAGGTAATTGATGGCAGGCAAGCTGCAAGGCTGTGTTCGTCAGCAGACCTCTTCCGGCATCATAACTCTGAATCAGCAAACCAATGAGATTAGAGCACAGTAATGTTGTCCATTCTCCGGGGTTTAAATCGCTTTGAGTTGTAGTCATATCCGGCAGATATTTTTGTAATAAAAGGAATAAACTATCGATCAGTTCATTTAACTGTGGAATGTCTTCTGAAGTTTGCCGGGGAGACATAATCTTAACCAGTATTTGGAGATGACTGATAATAAAAGTGCAATCTTCTGCTCCAATCCCCAGACTTTTTAAGATATAAAGCGCAGGTAGTCTTTTACAAACTACTTCAACCCAATTTACAGATGTCCCCGAGCTTGTTTTTTCTAATAAGGAATCAAGCAGCTCATGGATGGCAACGGGTTGCATTTGATTGTAAATCTGTAATGCTGCATCTCTTGATTGCTGGTGTTGTTCAAAATTATTCAGCCGTGCTAACTGTTGAATCAATTTAACTGCATTTTGATTCAGACCGGTCTGATTAGTTTCAATTTGAGGTATAAGTGCATCCTGGTGCAGCAATGCCTCTTTGGCTTGCTTATAACCGTAAATGATCCAGCTTTGTTGTTCCTGATCATAATGAACCTGATGCGTTGCTCTTTTCTGAGCATAGAATTGACGTGGTTCTGTTGTATTCCAATCTAAAATAATTCCGGTATCCATGAGTTGCTGGTTATTGACTTAATCAAAAGTAGCTAACCAGAAAAGGTGATACTTCATTTTAAAATGAAGTATGCTTGATGGATGGGAAAACTGTATAAATAAACAAAGGAAAACTTTCCCGCTTTCCTTTGTTTATTTGACTGACTATTTAAATAGTTCTTGCAGGTCCCTATCGGCAGTAGGGATTTTTTTGAGAAAATCATCAAAACCCGTTCCTTCGTGAGAGCTGTACATGCCATAGGCATCAATGATATAGCCAATCTGGCCATCTTTGTCTTCTAACAAATAAAGCACAGAATTATCTGCCGGGTCTGAGTCACCTTCAAAACGATAAGTTTTTATGATAGTCAGATCTTCCGGTGCATAGATTTTGTGCAGACCAACTCCTTGCATTTTGCCATGATCGGTCATCTTTATTTCGTTATCTAACCCTTTTTGCCTTAATTTTTCTAAAATCTGGCTAAGTGTATTCATTTCAGCTGGTTGTTCCATAATAAAGATCGTTTGTTTATTAAACAAAGCCTTTTATAAATGGTTTTCTTTTTTATTTTATGTAGCCGTATTTTTTAATCAGGGAAATTAATACCCCATTAGTCCATCCAAATCCATCCTGAGAAGCATATTCTCCTCCTCCGGCTTTCAGTTGCAGGTCAACCACATTGTATTTCTCCATCAGTTTTCCTGTACGCTTATAGACGCTGGTATTTAAATTAATCCAGCGGACAGAAATCTGTTTTTCTAAATCATGAAAACCATAATTACCCAGTCCGGTGATGGCCATCCATTGTAAAGGGGCCCATCCATTAGGTGCATCCCATTGCTGGTGTGTATTTAATGGTGTAGAAACCAATCCCCCGGCTTTCAGGAATTTTTGTTGTAAAGTTTGCTTAACCAGTTTGGCTTGTTTTTGGTCAGCCAGCTTAAAAGATAAAGGAAACATCCCTGCCAAACTCAGCACAAGAGATTGTTTTTTAGTTTTAAGATTGTAATCTGTGAACCAGGAATATGCTGGCGACCAGAAATATTTCTGAATACTGGCTTTCCTCTTTAGGGCCAGGGTCTGATACTGCTTTTCTTTAACTACATCGTGTTGAAGTGCATAACATTTCTGTAGGGTGAGTTCCAGGTTATATAATAAACAATTCAGGTCCACAGGGACAATCCGTGTAGTTTGAATAGTCTTTAATTGCATGCCATCTGCTAACCATCTGCTGCTGAAATCCCAGCCACTCTCTGCTGCTGACCTGATATCACGGTATACTTCCGGGTTTTTTGCTCCGGTCTGTTTGCCGATCAGCACATCTTCTTTATAGGATTCTTGTCTTGGTGTATTTAACTGGTCGTAATAGCGGTTTAGTTTACTCCCATCGGGCATAACCACTACATGTTTCGTCGGTGCAGACTGATCCATCCAGTACGCGTATTCTTTCTCCAGTACTGGTAAGTAAGTGGAATATACTTCGTTTCCTTTGGTTTTCGCAAGAAGTTCAATCATCAGTGAGAAAAACGGAGGTTGCGACCTGCTGAGGTAATAATTTCTGTTTCCGTTTGGAATATGTCCATTTTGCTCAATCAGATAAGCGAAGTTTTTGATCATATTTTCAATAGTCTCATTTTCACCGGATACTTGCAAACCCAGCATTGTGAAATAACTATCCCAATAATAAACTTCTCTGAAGCGTCCGCCTGGAACTATATAAGGAAAAGGAAGATCAAGCAGGGAACTGTTGGCTGTTTTTTCTGAGGGTTTACGGCGCAGTGCTTCCCAAAGCTGGTTAATATGTTCGGTTACGGGCTGATTCGCTGTGATTACGATTGTGGTATTGGTATCTGGAAGAATAAAATTATCATTTACAAAAGCCCTGGTGCTAAATTTGGTTTTAGCGGCTTTTAATTTCATATAGTCTTCTAATATTTTTGCCGGATCTCTTTTCGGAATACAATCCACAAAAGTTTTACCGTCTTTCAGTACATTCTGCATTTGCACATCAATAAACAATTGACCGTACAATTCATCTGGTGTTTTGGTCTGTGCGGAAACTCTTCCCAGCTGAAGCCCGATAAAGAGGATAAATATAATCTTTCGTATCATAATCTTGTATTTTGATTAATGATACGATTTATTCTGGTTTTACCGATAAAACCCGGATTAAAACTGCTGATTTCCTGTCCTGTTCAACTTCTGTTGTGGGACTATTACTAGCTGGGTAGAGGTACCTATGAGTCCATGTTGAGTCCACCTTTTCCCATAAAAAGGTGGACTCAACATGGAGCTGACCTGTAGCGGATATGGATTCACAGAGAAGTTAATAGGAACTTGACCAGGACTTAAACGCAAAAGAGCGATACCTGTGGAAGACATCGCTCTTTTTTCTAAAGATTTAGCTGACCGGATTATAGAGAGAACGCTTTTTTAACTGCGTCTACAAAGTCTAATTTTTCCCAGGTGAACAATTCAACTGTAACTTCTTTTTCAGTACCGTTAGATGCTTTAAAGATTTTGGTAATCACTTCATTGTTTTTACCAAAGTGTCCGTAAGCAGCCGTTTCCGAATAAATAGGATTTCTTAATTTCAAACGGGTCTCAATACCATAAGGAGTCATATCGAAGATTTTTTCTACTTCTTTCGCTATTTCACCATCAGTAAGCAATTTACCATCTGCTGCTTTAACCCTGGCTGTTCCGTAAGTGTTTACGTAAATACCCATAGGCTGAGCAACACCGATTGCGTAAGATACCTGTACCAGGATTTCATCGGCAACACCAGCTGCTACTAAATTTTTAGCGATGTGTCTGGTTGCATAAGCTGCCGAACGGTCAACTTTAGATGGATCTTTTCCTGAGAATGCACCACCACCGTGAGCACCTTTACCGCCATAAGTATCAACAATGATCTTTCTTCCTGTTAAACCAGTATCTCCGTGAGGACCACCAATCACAAATTTTCCAGTCGGATTAATGTGATATTTGATGTCTTTGTTGAACAATTTGCTGAACTGAGGATATTGACTTGAAACACGTGGAATCAGGATGTTGATAATATCTTCTTTTATCTTTTTAAGCATGGTCTGCTCTTCATCGAAATCATCATGTTGTGTAGACACGACGATAGAATCGATTCTTACAGGCTCATTGTTATCGTTATACTCTAAAGTAACCTGAGATTTTGCATCCGGGCGTAAATAAGTGATTTCCGTGTTTTCACGACGGATTGCGGCTAATTCAATCAGGATTTTATGTGCAAGGTCAAGCGCAAGTGGCATGAAGTTTTCAGTCTCTCTGGTTGCATAACCAAACATCATTCCCTGGTCACCAGCTCCCTGAGTAGTTTTGTCTTCTTTGTCTACACCCTGGTTAATGTCAGGAGATTGCTCATGAATAGCAGATAGTACACTACAAGAGTTACTGTCAAACATATATTCACCTTTAGTGTAACCAATTTTATTGATTACTTCTCTTGCGATCTTCTGCACGTCAAGATATGCTGTAGATTTAACTTCTCCGGCAAGGAAAACTTGTCCGGTAGTTACTAAAGTCTCACAAGCAACTTTTGATTCAGGATCAAATGCTAAAAAATTATCAATTAGTGCATCTGAAATTTGATCTGCTACTTTATCAGGATGACCTTCAGAAACAGATTCTGATGTAAATAAATATGACATTTTAAATAATTAGTTAAATAATAATCAATTCTTTAAAATGGACAATGACCCCGTAAAAACAGGCAGTAAAATGAAGTGTATGAATGGTTAGCACTTTTTTTTACGTGGTTGCAATCCCGTCATGCTAACATAACATCGCAAATCAGTCCACCTTTATATTGCAAAATTACTATATATATTCAAAATAGTCAAAAAATATCAATTATTTTGTGCCATAATTAAATCATATCCCTTTGGCAAAGTCAAACATTCTATTCATTATTAATCCTATCTCCGGGGGTAAGGATAAATTAAAGATACCTGCTATCATTGATGCAAATCTGGACAGATCCAAATTTAATCCTAATTTTAGCTTTACGGAGTATGTAGGACATGCGGCTGAGATAGCGGAAGAAGCTGCAAATAAGAACTTTGATATTATTGTTGCCGTTGGTGGTGACGGGACGATCAATGAAATTGCTACAAAAGTTATGCAGCAGCAAAAGATCCTGGGAATTATTCCTTTTGGATCGGGAAATGGTTTGGCCCGGTTTTTAAAAATACCCATGAATACAGCTAAAGCGATCCAGGTATTAAATGAGCTGATCGTAACGAAAATTGATACGGGTACATTTAATGATAAGTTTTTCTTTAATATGGCCGGGATGGGGTTTGATGCACATATCAGTTCTGTATTTGTCGGCAATAAAAAAAGAGGCTTAACAGGATATTTCAAACTGGGGCTCAAAGAAATGGTTAATTATAAACCTGAGACCTATCACATCCGGGTGGATGGGGTAGGGTATACCAGAACGGCTTTTGTAGTCAGTGTAGCGAATTCTTCTCAGTATGGAAATAATGCGCATGTGTCACCGCATGCTTCTGTAACGGATGGTTTGCTGGACGTTTGTATCATTAAGTCTTTTCCACTTTATAAAATACCACTACTAGCTTACCATATGCTGAATGCGAGTACAGACAAATCTGATCTGGTAGAAATTATCCAGGGAAAAGAGATACAGATTACCAGGGTGGACGATGCTGCTATCCACATTGATGGGGAACCTTATTTTATGGGCAGAGAGATTGAGGTCACAATTTCACCATTGTCTTTAAATGTAATTGTTCCGGCAGCAATGGGTGTTATCATTTAATATTATAAATTATGAAGCCGAATAAAAAATCATTGAGTGATCTTGGCGGGATCATGTATTCTACTGATCCTTCTTTCAGCTATGAAACTGAAAGCGAGACACCGGAAGAAGTAATTGCCAATAATCAACAAGATTTAAGGGTGATGCTTGACCGGAAAAACAGAGGGGGTAAAGCAGTTACACTGGTTACTGGTTTTCGTGGAAATGCGGAGGAACTCGAGAAATTATCGAAAATGCTGAAGACCAGATGCGGGGTAGGCGGAAGTGCTAAAGATGGAGAGATTATGGTGCAGGGCGACTTCAGAGATAAGGTAGTTTTGATGCTTCAAAAAGAAGGCTATAAAGTGAAAAAATCTGGCGGATAATAAGGTTACTAAAACGTTGATATGTAGATTGTTAATCTATAGTGTATATGCCACAATAAGTGAAATATTTCCTTTGAAATGATAATTTTTCAATAAATATCTCCTTAGCTTTGCCTAAACAAATAATCATTTTATGAGCAAAGTTTTAATGCCTAAACCAGACTTATCCCGGTTGAATTTGGGTACTGAGAATGCATACTATCAGTTAAGTGTACCGCAACTGGTAGAAGAAGCGATCAATAACGGAGAGGGTACACTCTCCTCTTCAGGTGCTTTGGCAATTGATACTGGTAAATTTACTGGTCGTTCGCCAAAGGACAGGTTTATAGTGCTGGATGAGGTAACGAAGGATTCAGTTTGGTGGGGCGATATTAATATCCAGTTTAGTCAATCAAATTTCGGGTCTTTATTACACAAAGTTTGTGCACATCTTAACAAAGACAAGTTTTATGTGAGAGATGCTTATGCTTGTGCGGATGAAGCCTACAAAATGAGTATCAGAGTTATCACTGAGACCGCTTATCAAAATCTATTTGCTAATAATTTATTCCTCAGACCAGAAGAAGGGGAGGTTATTGAAAATCCGGAATGGACAATTATAGCTGCACCAACATTCCTGGCCGATCCGGCAGTTGACGGCACACGTCAGGCTAATTTTGCGATCCTGAATTTCACAGACAAAATCATATTAATCGGTGGAACAGGTTATACAGGTGAAATAAAAAAAGGTATTTTCTCTGTTTTAAACTTCATTTTGCCTGAATTGAAAAATACTTTATCCATGCACTGTTCTGCCAATGTTGGTGCGTATGGGGACACTGCAATTTTCTTCGGATTATCTGGTACTGGTAAAACAACGTTGTCTGCGGATCCTGCAAGAGGATTAATTGGTGATGATGAACATGGCTGGGGAGATAATTCTGTCTTTAATTTTGAAGGCGGATGTTATGCTAAATGTGTAGATCTGACTGCTGAAAAGGAGCCGCAGATTTATAATGCGATTAAATTCGGCGCTTTGCTGGAGAATATCAATTATTTCCCGAATACCAGGACGGTGGATTATTCAAATATTGAAAAAACAGAAAATACGAGGGTAGCTTATCCTATAAACTATATTGACAATGCGGTTTCACCTTCTATTGCAGGTATTCCTAAGAATATTTTCTTCCTGACGGCAGATGCTTTTGGTGTTTTACCTCCGCTGTCAAAATTAAACCCTGGCCAGGCGATGTTTCATTTCATCTCGGGATATACGGCAAAGGTTGCAGGTACAGAAGCTGGGGTAACTGAGCCTCAGGTCACTTTCTCTGCTTGTTTTGGAAAGGCTTTTCTGCCTTTGCACCCAACTAAATATGCAGATCTGCTTGGAAAGAAAATGGAAGAGCACAAAGTAAATGTCTGGTTAGTGAATACAGGCTGGAGTGGTGGTGCTTACGGTACAGGCAGCAGGATGAAATTAAGTTATACACGTGCTTTAATTACTGCGGCATTGAATGGTGAGTTAACTTCGGCAACATTTACTGAACATCCTGTTTTCGGATTACAGATGCCGGATGCTTGTCCGGGCGTTCCTTCAGAAATTTTAAACCCAAGAAATACCTGGTCAGACCAACATCAATATGATCAGAAAGCAAACGAACTTGCTAAAGCGTTTATTGATAACTTTAAGCAATTTGAAGAGTTCGCAAACGATGAAATACTCAAATCAGTCCCAAAAGTTGTAGAAAACACACTTTAAATCATTTTTTTTAAGGAAAAATTTGCATTTGAATTTTTTTTTAGTTTTCATTGTGAAAGATTGTCTTCTAACCGGGACAATCTTTTTTAATAATAGCTACGCGACAATAGATTTATTGCGAAAATCAAATTTACCTGGTAATGATAATTTAATTTGGAATTAAAATCAAAGTTGTAGATTTGTTATTGCAACATTTGATTCTATTCGTCGTTGTGTGTATTACAAGATATTTAATCTAAATTTAAAAAACAAAGTACTAAAAACTCAAAAACTAAAAAAATGGCAAACGCACCAAAACCAACAACAGTTAAAAAGGAAAGCTCATCAGCTTCAAATCTATTCGCTACTCTAGTCATTCCAATTTGTATTATCATCGCGGCACTTATTTATAAATTCGTTCTTGGAGATGCAAATAACTTTATTGACAACAACGTTGAGAACTTACCTAAAGTTGGTAACTATGCAGGTATGGCTTACAAAGGTGGACCAATCGTTCCAATCTTAATGGGTATGCTTTTAATGGTAATCGTATTCTCAGTAGAACGTTTCATCGTTATCGGAAAAGCAACTGGTACATCTAGTTTAGATGCCTTCGTGAAAAAAGTACAAGCACTTTTAAATTCAAATAATATCGAAGCAGCTATGGCTGAGTGCGATAAACAACAAGGTTCGGTTGCTAACGTAATCAAATCTGGTTTGAAAAAATATCGTGAGATGGAAGTTGAAACAAACATGGACACAGACCAGAAATGTTTAGCTATCCAAAAAGATATCGAAGAAGCTACAACATTAGAAATGCCAATGTTAGAGCAAAACTTAACAGTAATCGCAACATTAGTATCAGTTGGTACATTAATGGGATTATTAGGAACAGTAACAGGTATGATCAAGGCCTTCGGTGGTTTAGGTGCTTCTGGAGCTCCGGATTCAGCAGCGTTAGCAACAGGTATTTCTGAGGCATTGATCAATACTGCAACTGGTATCGGTACTTCAACTTTAGCGATTATCATGTACAACATCCTGACTTCTAAAATTGATAAATTAACTTATGCAATTGATGAAGCTGGTTTTAGCATCATCCAAACTTATGCTTCTACGCATAAATAGAAAATAATGTAATTTTTTTTTACCGGCTTTATGGAAAACCGGAAGAATTAACATCATTATACAAAACATAAGTAATTTTTAAAATTATGCCTAGAGCAAAGGTTCAAAGAAAGAGTACCTCGATTGATATGACCGCCATGTGCGACGTGTCCTTCCTGTTACTTACTTACTTTATTTTATCAGCGACTGCAAAACAACCGGACCCTTTGGATGTAAGACTTCCTACGTCAACGTATAAAATCAAAGTTCCTGAAAAGGACATCGCGATTTTAACGATTGGTGCAGACAAAGTTTTCTTCGAAGCTGCTGGTCAGGATATCAAAGTAGCAACGCTGGAAAAAATTGGTGAGCAATATAAGATCAGTTTTACACCAGAAGAGAAAAAACGCTTTAGCGTAATTGGATCATTTGGTGTGCCAATCCAGAGTTTAAAACAGTTTGTGATGCTGGACGGAGATAAAAGAAAGAAATCAGGTCTGGAAACAGGTATACCTACCGATTCTACCAATAATCAATTGGCAGATTGGATTCTTCAATCCCGTAAAGCTGTTGCTGAGCTGCATTCTGAAGGAATGAGAGTAAGTATCAAAGGTGACGCTGAAGAAGGCTACCCGATGGTAAAGAAAATTGTTGACATCCTTCAAAAACAAAAAATTAACAAATTCAGTTTAATCACCACTGCTGAAGGCGGTAGCAAATAATTAAAACATGGCAGAATTAGATACCTCCGGCGGGGG
This sequence comes from Pedobacter sp. WC2423, assembly GCF_040822065.1. Classification (NCBI taxonomy): domain Bacteria; kingdom Pseudomonadati; phylum Bacteroidota; class Sphingobacteriia; order Sphingobacteriales; family Sphingobacteriaceae; genus Pedobacter; species Pedobacter sp. WC2423. The sequence continues at coordinate 3,796,741 of NZ_CP162005.1, read as the reverse complement.
TGGCAAAAAGGGTGGGAAAGTAAGGAGTAAGAAATCGTCTACGAAAGTAGATTTAACCGCGATGGTTGATTTAGCGTTCTTATTGATTACCTTCTTCATGTTAACCACCACGCTGAATAAACCAATCGCAATGGATATTGCGAAGCCAGATAAAGATGAGAAGAATGAGCAGAGACTTGAATTAAGAGCATCTCAGACTATGACAATTTTGTTAGGTAAAAATAACAAGGTTGCCTGGTACATGGGAGAAGCTGGAAAATCAGCTCCTGAAGTTCAGAATTTTACTGAGATCAGAAAATCGATACTGGATAACAAACAAAAAGTACAGGCTGCAAGTGGTAAATCTATCGTTATGGTGATTAAACCAACTTCTGGCGCTACCTATAAAAACTTTGTTGATATCATGGATGAGTTAGCAATTACCGGAATCAAGTCGGCTCCTGCAATTGATGATGAAAATATCACTGATGCTGAAAAAGCATTCATGAAATCTCAGAATCTTTTATAATATTATTAACATTTTAAATAACAAGCAATGTTCGGATCTAAAATAGATTTATTCAATAAGGAATGGCTTGATGTTATTTTCGCTAAAAAGAACAAAGAATACGGAGCTTACGAGCTACGTAAACAAAATGGCGCAAATACTTCAAGAGCACTACTTTTTGCTTCGGCAGCTTTTATATTTTTGTTTCTTTTACCTAAGATCATTACTTTGATCAAGGGTCAGCTTCCTGAAGAGGAGATTGTGAAACAAGTTGAAGTTACTGTTGCACCTCCGCCTCCGGTGGATCCAAAAACACCTCCACCGCCACCGGTTGAGCCACCGCCACCAAAGACGGATCAAATCAAGTTCCCTCCTCCGATTGTAAAACCGGATAATCAGGTTCGTGATGAAGATCCTCCTCAGATTGAGCAATTAAAAGCTGCTGACCCAGGTCAGAAAACAATTGAGGGTGATCCGGGTGCTGATATTGTTGTGGCTGGTCCAGTTGGAGAAGGCCCTAAACAAGCAGCAGTAGTGGAAGATACTAAAGTTTATGACTTCGTAAGTATCGAAACTCAGCCAGGTTTCCCTGGAGGTATGGACAAGTTTTATGCATACTTGCATAAAGCAGTAAGATATCCTCCTATGGCTCAGGAAAATAATATTCAGGGTAAGGTGTTCTTATCTTTCGTAGTTGAGAAAGATGGTCGTCTGACTGATATTAAAGTTGAGCGTAAATTAGGTGGTGGTACTGATGAAGAGGCTATCAGGGTATTAAAGGCTAGTCCAAAATGGACTCCTGGTATCCAGAATGGTAAACCTGTTCGTGTTAAATATAACATCCCGATCAGTTTCACTTTATCTAACTAAATATTATTACAATAATGTTTAACTTCAATACATTCAAACAGAAATCGCCTCAACAGCGATTTCTGTTCATTTTAGGCCTGGCGATGTTGACCATGTACGTGGTACTTGGAACAGCATTAATCTTCTGGAAAGACATTCCTTTCGAAATCAAGCCTACCTACCGTATCTTATTCGGACTATTACTGATCGTTTATGCGGTAATAAGATTTTTCCGTTTGATTAATCAAAAAGACAACTAGAATGAAGAAGCTGATTTTTATCCTGCCATTATTTTTATTCATTGCTTGTAAGCAAAAGCCTAAAGGTGATGATGGGGAAGCATCGCGTGTTTCGGGTACGTTAAAGTTACTTGTTGACGAGAGTTTTTCTTCGGTTCTGGAAGATCAGATCGAAGTCTTCAAACTGGATTATCCGGATGCTAAATTTGAATTGATACAGGGAAATGAGAATAAAATCCTGCCTACTTTCTTAAATGATAGTGTAAGGGTCGCGGTTTTATCCAGAATGCTTACACCTGATGAAGAAAAGGCTTATAGTAAGAGAAGTATTCCAATTTTTACTTCCCGGTTCGCTATTGACGGCATCGCACTGATTACGGGAAATGATAATCCGGATTCAACGATTACTGCTGATGAAGTGGTTTCGATCATGAAAGGCACATCCACTTCTGGTAAACAACTAGTTTTTGATAATGCTTATTCAAGCACACTGCGCTATTTTAAGGACCTTTCTCAGATTAAAGAATTACCTAAGTCAGGTATTTATACTTTACAGAATAATAAAGACGTTATCAAATATGTTGCAGAGCATAAGAACTATATTGGAGTTGTTGGGGTGAACTGGCTAATGAAAAATAGCCGTGATCAGCAGGACTTTACCGATAAGGTGAAAGTTATGGGTGTAAAAAACACCAAGGGTAAAAAAGGTGATGATACCTTCTATAAACCTACTCAAAAAAATTTAATTGATGGTATCTATCCTTTCTTAAGGAATGTTTATATCATTAATGCAGAAGGTAAAAATGGTTTAGGCACGGGTTTTGCAACATGGTTAACAGGCCAGAGAGGTCAGTTGATAGTTTTGAAATCCGGACTAGGACCAAATAAGATGAATCCAAGAGAGATTAATATAAAAAAGGAAAATTAATATTATATTGAGCCGTGGTTTTTAGTGGACTGCAATAGAAAGAAAACGAATTAGCTTATACAGTAAATAAAAATAAGTAACCGATGAGCCTGCATATTTCATGTAAGCTTCATCACCTTTAAAAATCAAACAGAAAACGGATGAAACCTGCATTTTTCATGCAAGCTTTATCACCTTTAAAATCAAATCGAAAACGGATGAAAATGACAAAGAAAGCAATAACCTTAAGTTTAGGTTTAGTAGTGATGGGTTCTGCCTCTTTTGCTCAAAACTTAAGTGATGCAAAAAAAGCAATTGATGCTGAGCAGTATGCTAAAGCAACTTCTATGCTTAAATCACTAGTAAGTTCTCAGGCGGGTAAAGGGGAGAACTATTTTAACTTAGGTGATGTATATCTGCATAATGAGTATGTGGATTCTGCTAAAGCAGTTTTTACTAAAGGGATTACTGCTGATCCTAAATATGCCTTAAACTATGTAGGATTAGGACACGTAGATCTTGCGACTAACAATGCGGCATCAGCAAAAACTAATTTTGACAAAGCTATCGGATTAGCCTCTAAAAAAGACCACACTCCATATTTATACATTGGTAAAGCTTATCTGGAGCAAAACAAACCAGATTTCGCAGCAGCTTTAACTAACTTAACAAAAGCTGACGAAGTAGATGCAGCTGATAAAGATCCGGAAACATTTTTGGCTTTAGGTGATCTGTATGCAGCACAGAAAAAAAATTCTGAAGCATTAAGCAACTACTTACGCGCATTGAACATCAATGAAGGCTTAGTAAGAGCTAAAGTTCAGATCGGAAGAATGTACAAAGAATCAAGAGCATTTCCTGAATCTGAAACTCAATTGAAAGAAGTAATCACAGCTGACCCTAACTATGGTCCTGCTTACCGTGAAATTGCTGAATTGTACATGCAATGGGCAAACTTTGAGCCAGCTCACTATGATGAAAAATCTAAACAAGCTTTAGAAAACTACAAAAAATACATGGACCTGACTGACAAATCTTTCGATACAAGATTACGTTATGCTCAGTTCTTGTTCTATGCAAAAGATTTCAAAGCTTTAGAGACTGAAACTGCTGATATTGCAAAATTATATCCTAACAACCAGAAAACATTAGTAATCAATCGTTTACAAGCATACTCAGCAGCTGAAAACAAAAACCCTGAGAGTTTGAAATTATTAACCGATTTCTTCGCTAAAAACGCTGATACTTCTCGTTTAATCGCTGCTGATTATCTTTATTTAGGTAAAGCTCAGTTAGTTGCAGGACAAGATAGTTTAGCTTTAAAAAGCATCAGAACAGCAATCTCTAAAGATTCTACTAACGTAGAAGCATTAGAAGATGTTGGTAAAGCATTATATACAAACAAAAAATACGATCAGGCTGCTGCTGTTTATAAAGACGCAATCAAATTGAATCCAAACGGTAAAGGTTCATTAACTAACTATTACTACCTGGCTTCTGCTGATTACTTTGATTATGCAAACAAAGACAGAGACAAAAAGAATCCAGCTAAAACTATTTTAGTGGAAGCTGACTCAGCTTTAGCGCACTTAAACAAAGTTTCACCTGAATTCACTCTGGCTTACATCATGAGAGCACGTGTTGCACGTTTGATGGATGATCAGACTAATCCTAAAGGTTTATTAGTTCCTTACTATGAGCAATACCTGGATTTAGTAACGGTTAAAAAACCTGAATTAGGTGCTGCTGAAGCTGAAAAAAGAAACTTAGTTGAAGCTTATACTAACTTAGGATTTGCTTATACTCCTACAGATAAAGCAAAAGCAGGTGACTATTTCAAAAAGGCCTTAGCTATTGATCCTGCAAATGCAAATGCATTAGCCGGCGCAAAACAATTAGCTGCCCCTGCTGCAAAAGCTCCTTCTAAGAAAAAATAGTATTTAAATCTAAATACTTAGCATATTTAAAAGGCTGCCCCAATGGACTGCCCCCAAAAGTTTAGACAAATTTAGTATTAGATTTGTTATAATGAGCCCGATATTCCATCGGGCTCATTCCGTTTAAGTTCAATTTTATTCGTTCCTTGTTGTAGTACCAGATATAGTCATTTATATCTTTTTTGAGCTGATCTGTCGATTCATATTCATTTAAGTAGAAGAGTTCCGATTTTAAGGTTCCGAAAAAGTTTTCAATTATAGCATTATCTAAGCAATTACCTTTTCTGGACATACTTTGGATAATCCCATTTGCTTTTAGCAGTTGCTGATACTTTGGCATCTGGTATTGCCATCCCTGGTCAGAATGCAAGACTAACTGAGAAGTATTCCTAGCTTGTGGTAATACTTTTTTGAGCATGTCCAATACTCCCTTGAAAACCGGCCTGTCAGTGAGTTCATAGCTGATAATCTCCTGATTGAACAGGTCTATTATTGGAGAGAGGTACAATTTCTTTCCCTTGACTTTGAATTCTGTAACATCTGTGGCCCATTTTTGCATAGGTTGGTTAGCCTTGAAATTCCTATTAAGGATATTTGGAGCTATTTTCCCTAGCTTGCCCCTATAAGACCTGTATTTTTTTATCCTGATCAGGCTCTTCAACCTCATTTCTCCCATCAATCTAAATACAGTCTTATGGTTAATAGCCATTCCGACCCGTTTCAGTTGCAAGGTAATGCGCCGATAGCCGAAGCGACCTTTATGGGCATGATAGACCTTGTTGATCTGGATCTTGACCTGTTCGTATTTATCAGGCAAACTGGCCTTCTTAGAATAATAATAAAATGTACTTCTTGCCATGCTAATACAATTCAACAGGGTATCCAGGTCGAACTGATGCCTTAGTTCCATTATGGCTTGCGCTTGTTTTCGGCTTGAACTAAGGCCTGGAGCTTTTTTAGCAGGGCATTCTCTGCACGTAAATATTCATTTTCCCGTAAAAGCTCTTCCTCACGGGTAAGTGGCCTATCCGATTTTCTCGGTTTTCGCTTGTTTGCTGGATTCTCCTTATATGCCATCGGTAGTCTTCCTTTAGGTCGCGGTTCTAGTCCAGATGATCCAAACTTCTCAAATCGTTTCTGCCATTCGATAATTCCCGCATCACTTGAAAGCCCAAAACGTAGCACTGCCGCTCTCAAAGATAACTTTTCTTCACGAATTGACTTCAGGACTGCTAGCTTAAAGGATGGACTAAAAACTCTTTTCCCCTTTCTGGGAAGTAATCCAGGAGCTCCCAGATGCTCGTATATCCTAAACCAATCTTCGAAAAGAGAATAAGTAATCCCGTATTCCTCACCCAGAGATTTTGCAGAACGATAATGTTCCGACATCTGCTTCACACAGTATAACTTGAATTCAAAACTGTGTCTGTTTTTCTTTTTCATAATAATGCCCCCAGAAAGTGTCTAACTTTTTGGGGGCATTGCACAATGGGTAGCCTTTTTTTATAGCTCAGAAAGCCAGATAAAGCGATTACAGCGGCCCTCTTTCATATTTAGCTATAACAATGTAAGCTTTATGAAATGTGCAATACAGCACCATGATGTAGAGAAAATGGACAAAGTCAGGTTTCTCTTTAAGCTTCGTTTTCAAATATCGCTATTAGCTTTCTGACTTTGCAATGACGTTTTCTCCACGAGTATCATCTAAAGTTTACTCATCCGGGCTTTGCCATGAAGTTTCTCAACAAGTATCATCTAAAGTATACTCATCCGGGAATTGCCATAACGTTTCTCCTCCAACCATAACATCAATTTCTTCTCTTTTCGCCTCTATCCAAGTTTTCCTAAGAGCGCATTTATCTTAATTTGTGCCTCTTGTAAAACACCAGTCAAGGTTGCAGTATGAAATAGTTAAAAGAGACTTGCTAATGTAAGGACACTGCATTTTTGCCTTTTCAGGCAAAGAAATGCCGTCCGAACATGGCAAGTCTCTTTTAACTATTTGATTTCCTCCTTTTTTCTTTTACTTTTGTGGCCTAATTAAGATTATATGGAAACGCAGAGTTTACCCTCAGATTTTTTACCTATCATTTTCCAGGTTATCGTAGCCCTTGGCTTTGTTGTAGTTACTCTTATTGCTACACACTTCTTAGGTCCCTCCCGTAAAACCAGTGACAAACTAGGTACATTTGAAGCCGGTGTAAAAGTAGTCGGAAATGCGCGTCAGCCATTTTCCATTAAATACTTCCTTGTCGCTATCCTGTTCGTACTATTCGACGTCGAAGTTATCTTTATGTATCCATGGGCTGTGAATTTCAGAGAACTTGGATGGCCGGGATTAATTGAAATGTTTGTCTTTATGGGTACGCTCTTATTAGGCTTTATTTACATCCTGAAAAAGAAAGTGCTTGACTGGAACTAATTATTTAGATCGGTTCTAAATCGAGATAGACTAAGCCTTTTTGGCTCGAAATATTGTAGATTTGTGGTTCATTCTGTATTAGAATGAGCCTTTTTTGTTTTATGATATGAGTGACATCAATATAGTAGACGCGCCTCCAGGCATTGAAGGATCTGGCTTTTTCGCTACTTCTTTAGACAAGGTTATTGGCTTAGCCCGTTCCCATTCATTATGGCCATTGCCATTTGCAACCTCATGCTGTGGAATTGAATTCATGGCTACAATGGGTTCGCACTATGATTTCGGTCGTTTTGGTTCAGAACGTTTAAGTTTTTCTCCCCGCCAGGCAGACTTATTAATGGTTATGGGTACCATAGCTAAAAAAATGAGTCCTGTATTAAAGCAAGTGTATTTACAGATGGCAGAACCCCGCTGGGTAATGGCAGTAGGTGCATGCGCATCAAGCGGTGGTATTTTTGATACTTACTCAGTTCTGCAGGGTATCGATGAGATTATTCCGGTAGATGTTTACGTTCCCGGCTGTCCGCCAAGACCAGAAGCTATTTTAGATGGTTTCGGTAAGATTCAGGAATTAGTAAGAAATGAATCTGGCAGAAGAAGAGATTCTGATCAGTATAAACAAATGTTGGCTTCATACGGAATCGAATAATGGCAGAGGTTAACAATAGTAGTGTAACAGAGCTGTTAGCTGCCCGTTTCGGAGCTAAAGTGAGTGGAGTAAACGAACCATACGGTTTGCTGACTGTAGAGACCACTAAAGATGTAATTATTGATGTACTCACCTATCTGAAAGAAACAGAAGGCACTAAATTTGCTTTTTTGACTGATATCACTGCAGTGCATTATCCTGAAACTAAACATATCGCTGTAGTTTACCACTTACACAACATGGTAAACAAAATCAGGATCAGAGTTAAGGTATTCATCCATGAACAAACTCCTTCAATCCCAACAGCTACTGTGCTGTGGAACGGTGCAAACTGGATGGAAAGAGAAACATATGACTTCTTCGGTGTTAAATTCGAAGGTCACCCCGATTTAAGAAGGATTTTAAATATGGACGAGCTCAATGTTCACCCGATGTTAAAACAATATCCTTTGGAAGATCCGAACAGAGTTGATAAAAAAGACGAATACTTTGGTAGATAAGAACATGAATCACAATCAACCAGTATATACAGACAACGATCCTCAGAATGAGCTGGTCACCTTAAACTTAGGTCCGACTCACCCTGCAACACACGGTGTTTTTCAAAACGTACTTCAGTTAGACGGAGAGCGTATTGTGAGCGGAGTTTCTACCATCGGGTATATTCACCGCGCCTTTGAAAAGATTGCTGAACACAGGCCATTCTATCAGATTACGCCCCTTACTGACAGATTAAATTACTGCTCGTCACCTATTAATAATATGGGATGGCATATGACAGTAGAGAAACTGTTAAATATAAAAGTACCTAAACGTGTAGATTATCTCAGGATTATCGTCATGGAACTGGCGCGTATTTCAGATCATATTATCTGTAATACGATTATCGCGCAGGATACCGGTGCAACAACCACCTTCTTATATCTTTTCCAGTTCAGAGAGCATATCTATGAAATTTACGAAGAAATATGTGGTGCGCGTTTAACAACAAATATTGGCCGCATAGGTGGTTTTGAAAGAGATTTCAATGACATCGCCTTTGCTAAAATAAATAAGTTTTTAAAAGAATTCCCTGTTGCTTTAAGGGAATTTGAAAGCCTGCTTAACCGTAACCGTATCTTTATTGACCGTACCGCCGGCGTTGCCTGTGTTACTCCTGAAGATGCTTTAAGTTACAGCTGGAGCGGTCCTTTATTACGTGCAACTGGTGTAGACTATGATGTACGCGTAAGTGAGCCTTACTGCTCTTATGATGAATTCGAATTCGAAGTTCCTGTAGGTACAAGTGGCGATATTTACGACCGTTATTTAGTACGTAACGAGGAAATGTGGCAGAGCGTAAGCCTGATTGAACAGGCAATGGAGAAAATCAAGCATGAACCTGCCGGAATTTTCCATGCAGATGTGCCGGATTTCTATTTACCTGCCAAAGAAGAAGTATACAACAATATGGAGGCCTTGATTTACCATTTCAAAATTGTAATGGGAGAGATTGATGCACCTAAAGCAGAAGTATATCATGCTGTTGAAGGCGGAAACGGAGAACTTGGATTTTATCTGATCAATGACGGTGGAAGAACGCCTTACCGTCTGCATTTCAGAAGACCTAGTTTTATTAATTATTCCATGTATGCAAAGATGAGTGAAGGAATGTTATTGTCTGATGCCATTATCAACATGAGTAGTATGAATATTATTGCCGGAGAATTAGATGCTTAAAGTAGAAGAACAACAACCAGTAGAGTTTTCGTCAGCTTTGATCGCAAAGTGTGATGAAATTTCAAGTAGATATCCGCAAGGGAAACAAAAATCTGCCCTATTGCCTATACTTCACGAAGTTCAGGCAGAGTTAGGTTGGTTAAGCTCCAGTGCGATGGATAAAGTAGCAGCATATTTAAAAATTGAACCTATCGAAGTTTACGAGGTAGCCTCTTTTTACAGTATGTACTTTTTACAGCCAAAGGGTAAATATGTTTTAGAAGTTTGCCGTACCGGGCCTTGCTGCCTGGTAGGAGCAGAAAAACTGATGGAGCATATGGAACAGACCCTTGGGGTGAAAGAAGGTGAGGTTACAGCTGATGGTTTATTCAGCTGGAGAGGTGTTGAATGTCTTGCAGCCTGTGGTTATGGCCCGGTTCTGCAAATAGGCCCTGAATACACTTTCTATGAAAACCTCGACAATCAAAAGGTAGACACATTGATAGAAGAATTACGCAAAAAATAATGGCCCGTAAACTCTTATTAGAACATATAAACGTACCAGGCATCAATACACTTGATGTTTACCGCCAAAAAGGCGGGTACCGTGCTGTGGAGAAAGCTTTGAAAACCCTGACCCCTGATGAAGTGGTGGAAGAGGTTAAAAAGTCTGGCTTACGCGGACGTGGCGGTGCAGGTTTCCCTACAGGAATGAAGTGGAGCTTTCTGGCAAAACCAGAAGGTGTTGCCCGTTACCTGGTATGTAATGCCGACGAATCAGAGCCGGGTACTTTCAAAGACCGCTACCTGATGACTTACATTCCTCATGCTTTAATTGAAGGAATGATTGTGTCAAGTTATGCATTGGGCGCTAATACATCTTACATCTACGTACGTGGAGAGATGATGCCGCAAATCAGGATTCTGGAAAGAGCAATCGCAGAGGCAAAAGCTGCCGGCTTTTTAGGAAAAAACATTTTAGGGTCGGGTTATGACCTGGAGGTTTATGTTCAGCCTGGTGGCGGAGCTTATATCTGCGGGGAAGAAACGGCTTTATTAGAATCACTGGAAGGTAAAAGGGGTAATCCAAGGATTAAACCACCATTCCCAGCTATCGCTGGTTTATATGGCTGTCCAACAGTAGTGAATAACGTAGAATCTATTGCCGCTGTTGTACCTATCATTAATGACGGTGGTGATGAATATATGAAAATCGGTATTGGACGCAGTACAGGAACGAAACTGATTTCTGCTTCGGGTAACCTGGTCAGACCAGGTGTCTACGAAATAGAATTGGGCCTTCCGGTAGAAGAGTTCATTTATTCTGATGAATATTGTGGTGGTATTGCCAATGGTAAAAGATTGAAGGCTACTGTAGCCGGAGGTTCTTCTGTGCCGGTATTGCCTGCTAACCTGACACTTAAATTAGCAAACGGCGAACCCCGTTTAATGAGTTACGAATCGCTTTCTGAAGGTGGATTTGCTACCGGAACTATGTTAGGTTCGGGTGGTTTTATTGCTTTTGATGAAGATCAGTGTATCGTAAGAAACACCTGGAACTTTTCCCGCTTTTATCACCATGAAAGCTGTGGCCAGTGTTCTCCATGCCGTGAAGGTACCGGATGGATGGAAAAAGTATTACACAGACTGGAACATGGACACGGTAAGATGAGTGATATTGACTTATTGGTTGATGTTTCTAAGAAGATCGAAGGAAATACGATTTGTCCTTTAGGAGATGCTGCTGCATGGCCTGTTGCGAGTGCAATCAGACATTTCAGAGATGAGTTTGAATGGCATGTGAAAGAGCCTATAAAAAGTCTTCAGGGAAACTATGGTATCGCTAATTATGCAGTACCAATTCCTAAAGCAGAAGTAAAACAGGAAAATTAACTGTCAGACCTGGTTTTTTTGATTGAGAAACGCAGGAATGATAAAAGAATATCATTTAACAATGAGTGAAAAAGTTAAGGTAACCATAGACGGGATAACTGTCGAAGTAGAGCCCGGTACAACAATCCTGAATGCTGCAAGGCAAATTGGAGGAGACATTGTGCCTCCTGCAATGTGCTACTATTCCAAATTGGAAGGTAGTGGAGGTAAGTGCCGTACTTGTATCGTAAAAGTAAGCAAGGGATCTGAAAAAGACCCCAGACCAATGCCTAAGCTTGTTGCTTCGTGCCGTACCACAGTAATGGACGGAATGGAAGTGCAGAATATTACTTCTCCTGAAGTAATTGAAGCCAGAAGTGGTGTGGTAGAGATGCTGTTAATTAATCACCCGCTGGATTGCCCAGTATGTGATCAGGCCGGAGAATGCGATTTGCAGAATCTGGGTTATGAGCATGGTTTACAGAAAACACGTTATGAATTTGAGCGCCGTACTTTTGAGCGTATCGATATAGGAGATAAGATCCAGTTACACATGAACAGATGCATTTTATGCTACCGTTGTGTGTTTACAGCAGATCAGATCACTAATAAACGTGTTCATGGTATCTTAAACAGGGGTGATCATTCAGAAATTTCTACTTATATCCAGACTGCTGTTGATAATGATTTCTCCGGAAACGTGATTGACGTATGTCCGGTTGGTGCTTTAACTGATAAAACTTTCCGTTTCAAAAACAGAGTTTGGTTTACAAAACCTGTAGATGCGCATAGAGATTGCCCTACTTGTAGTGGTAAAGTGACTTTATGGTATAAGGGAGAGGATGTTTTAAGAGTAACTGCCCGTAAAGATATTTATGGTGAAGTGGAGGAGTTCATTTGTAACACGTGCCGTTTCGATAAAAAGAAAACAGCAGACTGGACGATTGAGCATCCTACGCATATCAGTGATACTTCTGTAATCTCTGCTAATCATTACGAAACGATGATTCCGTTACCTGTAATTCAGGAAGATCTTCGTTTGCAGGAAGCTAATAAAGTTGAACTGGAAAAAACCGCTAAATTCTAATGGATATCTCATTCGTCATAGAAAAATTTATACTGGTCGCTATCATTTTTGGTATAAGTTTAGTTATCGCTATGTATTCTACATATGCGGAAAGAAAAGTTGCTGCTTTTTTGCAGGATAGACTTGGACCAGACCGTGCAGGCCCTTTCGGGATCTTACAGCCATTGGCAGACGGACTGAAAATGTTCATGAAGGAAGAAATTATTCCTACGCATGCGAACAAGTGGTTGTTTATGGTTGGGCCGGGTTTAGCGATGCTGACCGCCTGTATCGGAACTGCTGTTATTCCATGGGGAAGCCCGATCACAACGGCTGCCGGAAGAGTTATTCCATTACAGGTAACCGATATTAACGTTGGTGTTTTATACATTTTCGGCGTAGTTTCTCTGAGTGTATACGGGGTAATGATCGGGGGCTGGGCTTCTAACAATAAATATTCTCTTTTAAGTGCTATCCGCGCGGCTTCGCAGAATATCAGTTATGAGGTTGCCATGGGACTTTCTATTATCGCCTTGTTATTGGTAACTAATACGATGAGTCTGAAAGAAATCGTGGATATGCAGCATGGATGGCACTGGAATGTGCTTTATCAGCCATTAGGCTTCCTGTTATTTATCATTTGCGCATTTGCTGAAACTAACAGAGCACCATTCGACTTACCGGAGTGTGAAACTGAATTAATTGGTGGATACCACACAGAATATTCTTCGATGAAATTAGGTTTTTACCTTTTTGCGGAATATATCAATATGTTTGTGTCTTCGGCAGTAATGGCTACATTATACTTTGGAGGCTATAACTACCCGGGTATGGATTGGGTATTAACGCAGGTTGGGCCTGTAATTGCACCATTAATCGGAACCGCTGTATTGTTCGCTAAAATATTTGCCTTCATATTTTTCTTTATGTGGGTGAGATGGACAATTCCTCGCTTCCGTTATGATCAGCTGATGCACCTGGGCTGGAAAGTTCTGATCCCAATTGCCATAGCGAACGTAATTATCACAGGTATTGTGATTGCAATAGTAGAAAAGTTTTAACTATCCGCTCAGCGGAATATAAAAGGAGGTTTAATGGAACCATTAACCAGTAAAAAGAAAATTTTAATACAAAAGCCACTTAATTTTGCGGAACGGATGTACCTGCCTGCATTAGGAAAGGGTCTGGCTATTACGATCAGTCACTTCTTCAAAAAAGAGGCGACGATCAGGTATCCTGAAGTTCAGCGTGAAATGTCTATCAACTGGAGAGGGATGCATTCCCTGAAAAGAGATGAGAATGGCAAAGAACGTTGTACTGCCTGTGGGTTATGTGCATTGTCATGCCCTGCAGAAGCAATCACTATGATTGCTGCTGAACGTAAACCAGAAGAGAAGGATTTGTATAGAGAAGAAAAATATGCAGCTGTATATGAAATCAATATGCTGCGCTGTATTTTCTGCGGTTTATGTGAAGAAGCTTGTCCGAAAGAAGCAATTTACCTGGACGGGCCGATTGTCCCTTCAGATTATCTGCGTAAAGACTTTATTTACGGTAAAGACAAACTGGTAGAAGAGCCTCTGGTAAAGAAATAATGAAATTGAAGCGGGGTAATCGCTTCTTGATATAAACAGTTTATACATTTGCCGTTTACGGCTTTAAAACAAAAATAATAAATGGGTACATCAGTATTCTATTTGGTCGCTTTTTTAAGTATTTTCTTTTCACTGATGGTGATTTTCGCAAAGAACCCGGTGCACAGTGTACTTTATCTGATCGTAACGTTTTTTACGTTCACAGTCCATTACATTTTGCTTAATGCACAGTTTCTGGCAGTAGTAAACTTTATTGTGTACATGGGGGCAATTATGGTACTCTTCCTGTTTGTCCTGATGCTGCTTAATCTCAATAAAGAGAATGAACCGCTGAAGTCTGGTTTGGTAAAGGTTGTAGGTATTGTTGCCGGATGCTGTCTGGTAGTGACGCTGATTGGCTCTTTAAAAGCTACAGCTGTATCTGATCCTTTAGTATTGCAGAATCCAAACTTAGGTCTGGTTAAGAACCTGGGTAAAGAATTGTTCGGTCCATTTATGCTGCCTTTCGAATTGTCTTCAATTCTATTGCTTACAGCTATGGTTGGTGCCGTATTATTAACTAAAAAAGAAAAAGTATAGTGAATAATCTTACTCAAACCTTACAGGGTGTACCGCTTAATCATTATATATGGTTAAGTGCTATCATTTTCACCATCGGTGTAATAGGCGTACTGACCCGCAGAAATGCTATCGTAATTTTTATGTCGGTAGAGTTGATGCTGAATGCTGTTAATTTATTACTTACTGCTTTCTCTGTACATAGCAACGATCCTTCGGGGCAGGTGTTTGTGTTTTTCATCATGGCTCTGGCAGCGGCCGAAGTAGCAGTGGGCTTAAGTATTATTGTAATGGTTTACAGAAATACGCAGTCTACAGATATTAATGTATTGAATCGCCTTAAGTGGTAATTATTAAGAATAAATTATAAAATGATAAATTTAGTTTGGCTGGTTCCGTTAATTCCTCTTTTAGGCTTTATGATCAGCGGTCTTGGGAGAAATACATTATCCAAAAACCTGATCGGTTTTATTGGGAGTAGCGTGATATTCATATCTTTTGTGATTAGTATCGGCATCTTTTTAGCTTTAGGCAATGATGCTGTGAAATCGCATGAGATTTTCTTATTTGACTGGATCAGTGCTGGTTCATTAAAAATTCCGGTTTCCTTCCTGGTAGATCCATTGAGTTCAATCATGTTGCTGATCATCACCGGAATTGGTTTCCTGATTCATGTATACTCGATCGGGTATATGCACGATGATGAAGGATTCGGTAAATTCTTCAGCTATTTAAACTTGTTTATCTTTTTCATGTTATTGCTGGTTCTTGGATCAAACTATATCGTGATGTTTATCGGATGGGAGGGTGTTGGATTATGCTCTTACTTACTGATCGGCTTCTGGTTTACCAACAGCAGTTACGCGACAGCAGCAAAGAAAGCCTTTGTTATGAACCGTATCGGTGATTTAGGCTTCTTAATCGCGGTATTCCTGATCTTCACTACTTTCAGTAGTGTGGAGTTCTCTAAAATATTCCCGCTGGCAGGCAATATGGTTTCCGGCAATTCTACCATTGCATTAATTGCTTTGCTATTATTTGTGGGTGCCTGCGGTAAATCTGCACAAATTCCATTGTTTACCTGGCTACCGGATGCGATGGCTGGTCCTACGCCTGTTTCTGCCCTGATTCACGCGGCAACAATGGTAACCGCTGGTATTTATATGATTGCACGTTCCAATGTATTATTTGATCTGGCTCCTGTAGTTCAGCATTTAATTGCAATTATTGGTCTGTCAACAGCTGTTATGGGTGCATTGATTGCCCTGACACAAACAGATATTAAAAAAGTACTGGCTTATTCTACAGTATCTCAATTGGGATATATGTTCTTAGGATTAGGTGTTGGTGCTTATAACGGTTCTTTCTTCCACGTCATTACACATGCTTTCTTTAAAGCATTATTGTTCTTATGTGCAGGATCGGTGATCCATGCGATGCACCATGAGCAGGATATGAGACATATGGGTGGTTTACGTAAAAAACTTCCGGTTACTTTCTTAACCATGCTGATTGGTACAATTGCGATTTCGGGTTTACCTCCGTTCTCAGGTTTCTTCTCGAAAGACGAGATCCTTTCTCATGTATACGAGTATAACAAAGTAATGTGGGCAATTGGTGTATTCACTGCCTTTTTAACTGCATTCTATATGTTCAGGATGTTGTTCCTTACCTTTTTTGGTAAATACAGAGGAACACATCATGCTGAAGAAAAAATTCATGAGTCTCCAAAAAGTATGACGATCCCATTAATCGTTCTTGCCGTGCTTTCAGCTATCGGTGGTGCCATTGGTATTCCGGAATCACTGGGAGGTTCACATTGGTTATCACATTGGCTTGCACCGGTTATCCAGCATCATGGAGAAGCGCCGGATCATGCGACTGAATATATTTTAATGGCTGTTTCGGTTGTGGGTGTATTGATTTCTATCGCATTTGCTTATAGCAAATATGTGAAACAAAACCATGTTCCTGTGGCAGACGAAGGACAACGTTCCGCACTGGCTAAACTATCTTATCATAAATTTTATATAGATGAGATTTATGATACTTTAATCAGAAAACCTCTGGATGCTATTTCAGTATTCTTTTATAAGGTATTTGATAAAAAGATTATTGACGGTATTGTCAATGGTTTAGGATGGAGCACATCGGAAGCAAGTAAAGGAGTCAGATTACTGCAGTCAGGTAATGTTGGGTTCTATATTTTTATGATGGTGGTTGGAATCATCTCGTTGTTATTGTATACTTATTTATCTCTATAAAAGATCGTCCAAGAAAACATAATGGAACAACTTTTAATACTTCTAATATTTCTGCCAGTAGTTGGTGCACTGGTTACAGCATTTACCGGCAATGCCGCTAAACATGTAGCCCTGGTTTTCGCTGTTGCTTCATTGGCATTAACAGCTGTTGTTGCCGGACAGTTTATCCCGGATGCAAGTACACAATTTGTCGTTAACTTACCCTGGATTCAGGATCTTGGAATTCATTTTCATGCAGGTATCGACGGGATCAGCCTAATCACAGTATTGCTCACCAATGTGCTGGTACCGATCATTATCCTGGCCAGTTATCAGCATACTTATAAATCACCAGCTGGTTTCTTTGCTTTGATCTTATTTATGCAGGCAGGTTTACTGGTTGTATTTACAGCAATGGATGCTTTCTTATTCTATATCGGCTGGGAAGCAGCATTAATCCCAATTTATTTTATCTGTGCAATCTGGGGAGGTAAAGACCGCATTAAAGTAAACATGAAGTTTTTTGTTTATACGATTGCCGGTTCTTTATTCATGTTATTAGGTATTATTTACCTGTACTTACAGAATCCTGCACATAACTTTGATATACAAGCATTCTATCAGCTTCATTTAGATCCTGTTCAGCAGGGCTGGATATTCTGGTCATTCTTTATTGCTTTTGCGATTAAAATGCCAGTTTTCCCTTTCCATACGTGGCAACCGGATACTTATACTGAGGCACCGGCAGCAGGTACGATGTTACTTTCGGGTATCATGTTGAAAATGGGTATTTATGGTGTGATCAGATGGTTATTACCCATTGTTCCGGCAGGTGTACAGGAATGGGGCAACACCGCAATTATCCTGTCTGTTATCGGAATCGTATATGCTTCTTTAATCGCTTTCAGGCAGAAAGACGCAAAAAGACTAATCGCTTATTCATCTATTGCCCACGTAGGGTTGATCTCTGCGGGCATCTTCGCTTTAAATACGCAAGGTATGCAAGGCGCAATGATCCAGATTTTAAGTCACGGTGTAAACGTGATCGGGTTATTTTTTGTCCTTGACATTATTTTCTCCAGGGTAAAAACAAATACGATTGCTGAACTGAGTGGTATTGCGAAATCAGCGCCAAAACTGGCAATTGCATTCCTGATCATTGTATTGGGAACAGTAGCTTTACCAGGAACCAATGGTTTCATCGGAGAGTTTCTATTGCTGATCGGTATTTACCAGTATAATATCTTGGCTGTCGTATTTGCAGGACTGACAGTTATTTTTGGTGCGGTATATATGTTCCGCCTGTACCAGAACATTATGTTAGGTAAAACCAATGAGCTTACTGTTGGATTTGCAGACATTAAAGGGACTGAACAAATTGTATTGTTTATAATTTGTGCGTTGATTATCGTACTGGGAGTATATCCTAAACCAATTCTGCATTTATCAGAAGCTTCGGTACAACAATTATTAGAACAGGTAAATCAAAAATTAACATCGGTAAAATAAGGAAATGAATATCATTATAACAATTGTTGTTACAGCTTTAGCGGTGCTTTATGCAGGTTTATTCAAAGCGAAGAAAGCTTTGTTACCACTAACTCTTGTGGGGTTATTGATCTCTCTGGCCTTTGCAGTTACAGCCTGGAATTCCAATACAGTGTATTATGGAATGATGGAGATGGACAATTTTGCCATCGCTTTTTCATCACTGACTATTTTAGGCACGATTTTCATCTTTTTACTGACGCAGAATTACTTTGCTAAAGACAGTGAAAACGTAGCAGAATATTATACTTTGATCTTATTCGCCCTTTCGGGTATCGTGATCATGGTATCTTATACCAATATGTCCATGTTGTTTATTGGAATAGAAATTATGTCTGTGGCGTTATATATCCTCGCGGGTATCCGGAAGAACAATTTTGCTTCCAATGAGGCTTCTTTAAAATATTTCCTGATGGGTGCCTTTTCTACAGGTTTCCTTTTATTCGGGATCACTTTAGTTTATGGTGCTACAGGTTCATTCAGCCTGCACGCAATTAACCAGTACCTGATTGGAAATTACCAGGCGGTATCTCCATTGTTTTATCCTGGAGTAATTCTGATCATGGTAGGGCTATGTTTTAAAATAGGTGCTGCACCTTTCCACTTCTGGACTCCTGATGTATATGAAGGCGCACCTTCTCTGATCACTGCTTTCATGTCTACAGTGGTGAAAACTGCTGGTTTTGCAGCCTTCTTACGTCTTTTCGCTGGCACTTTTGCTCCGCTTCATGATTTCTGGATGCCACCATTGATGGCTATTGTATGCATTACCTTATTTATCGGTAATGTGACAGCCCTTTTCCAAAAGAACTTCAAAAGGATGCTTGCTTATTCAAGTATCTCTCATGCAGGTTACCTGTTATTCTCTTTAGTTACTTTGACTGCCAATTCGGCAAACAATGTAATGGTTTATGCAGCAGCCTATACTTTTGCCAGTATTATTGCTTTCGCAGTATTGATCCTGGTGAAACAGAAAACTGGTCATGATAATTTTGAGAGTTTCAACGGATTGGGGAAACGCAATCCTTTAGTAGCGCTGGCATTAACTATTGCGATGCTTTCTCTAGCTGGTATACCGCTTACTGCTGGTTTTATAGGAAAATACCTGATGTTTTTAAATGTGATGAATGAGTACCAGATCTACCTGGTTGCATTTGCGATTTTAAATGCGCTTGTAGGGTTTTACTATTACTTAAGAGTAATTGTAGCTATGTACTTTAAAGAAGGTGCTGAGGTGGTATTAGAAACGCCGGTTCAATACAAAGTAGTTTTAATTTTATCTGTAATCATCACTATATTCTTAGGAGTTTATCCAACTATAATATTAAATCTGATATAGGCATTTCTCAGGAAATTATTTGTAATTTTACGATTACTTGAACTATGCACGATTTCTGGACCTCCGTACATCACTTTATTGATCCTGAGAAATTACTTAAAGAGGGTGGCTTTTATGTCCTGATATTCGTAATTTTTGCTGAGACGGGATTATTTTTTGGATTTTTCTTACCTGGGGATTACTTATTGTTTCTTGCCGGGATGTTCGTGGCGACGGGTAAACTTGACGTAAATATTTACGTGCTTATCTTTGGTCTGATTGCGTCGGCGGTTTCAGGTAATTTTACCGGTTATTGGTTTGGAAAGAAAACGGGGCCGGTTTTATACGATCGTAAAGACACTTTTTTCTTCAAAAAGCGATATCTTAAAGCGGCTGAAGCTTACTATCACAAACAAGGTGCTTTTGCTTTAATCATGGGAAGATTTGTTCCCATTGTCAGAACTTTTGCACCAATCATTGCCGGGGTCGTTAAACTTGATTTTAAGAAGTTCGCACTATATAATATTTGTGGTGCTTTTTTATGGATAACATCTTTAACTTTGCTGGGCTATTTTCTTGGCAAGAAATTTGAAAAGGAAATTAACGCTTACCTGCTTTATATTATTGTAGGTTTTATGGTTATAACTACTATCCCGCTGCTCTATACTTTTTTGAAGAAGCGGGTACATACAAACGAAGAGAATAAATAACAACATTAAAAAAAATGCAAATAGACACAAAACATCCCTGGCACAGTGTTTCTCCAGGTGCTAATTTACCAGAATCTGTAAATGCTATTATTGAAATTCCTAAAGGATCAAAGGCTAAATACGAAATAGATAAAGACTCTCATTTGATTAAATTGGATCGTGTCCTGTTTTCTTCTGTCATGTATCCTGCAAACTATGGTTTCATTCCTCAAACTTACTGTGATGACAATGATCCATTAGATATTCTTGTTTTGTGTTCTGTGGATGTTTATCCTTTATCTATTGTTGAGGCAAAAGTTATTGGTGTAATGCACATGGTTGATAATGGTGAGCAGGATGATAAAATCATCGCTGTTGCAAAAAATGATATGTCAGTGAACTATATCAATGATATTTCTGAATTGCCACCACACCAGATGAAAGAAATCGTAAGATTTTTCCAGGATTATAAAGCTTTAGAAGAAAAGAACGTGACTATCGAAAAGTTGATGGGCGTTACTTATGCTTATAAGGTTATTGAAGAAAGTATAGAACTTTATAATAGTACATTTAGAAACAACTCTTAATGGGCTTTCAAATATTCTTAACCTTTTTCTTGGTCGTCTTAAACGGCTTTTTCGTTGCAGCTGAGTTTGCAATCGTTAAAGTCAGAGCGTCGCAAATAGAAATTAAGGCTAAATCTGGTAATAGAGTAGCTAATATTGCTAAATATATTACACAACATCTTGATGGATACCTGGCTGCAACGCAGCTGGGTATTACATTGGCATCACTGGGATTAGGCTGGGTTGGAGAATCAGTAATGGAACATCTGTTACACAATCTATTAACTTCATTAAACCAGTCCCCTGCATTCATCGATTCCTTCTCGAAAACTGCTTCTCCAATTATTGCATTCAGTTTTATTACGATTATGCACATTGTATTCGGAGAGCTTGCACCAAAATCAATTGCTATTCAGCGCCCCGTAGCGACTACGCTTTTTATCTCTGTTCCGTTACAGGTATTCTATGTAGTTTTCAGACCGTTTATCTGGTTACTGAATGGGTTTGCGAATATTATCCTGAAAATTTTTGGTATTTCTACAGTTGGCGGTCACGAGGCGGTACACAGTACAGAAGAACTATATTACCTGTTAGATCAGGGAAGAGAGAGTGGTGCGCTGGATAACAACGAGCATGAACTCATCCGTAACGTTTTTGATTTCAATGAACGTGTGGTTAAAAATATTATGGTACCCAGAACCAAGATTTCGGGTATCGAACTGTCTACGCCAAAAGAAGAAGTAATTACATTAATTATTGCTGAAGGATACTCCAGGATGCCGGTATACGATGATATTATTGATAAGATCATTGGCATTATACACGCTAAGGATGTTTTGCCTTTACTGGCAGGAAATAAAGAGTGGTCATTAAAAGATATTATCAGAAAACCTTATTTCGTTCCGGAAACGAAAAAGATCAATGATCTGTTAAGTGAGCTTCAGCAGAAACGCATTCAGATTGCTATTGTCATCGATGAATTTGGTGGTACAGCGGGTATGGTAACGCTGGAAGATATTGTTGAAGAAATTGTAGGTGAGATTCAGGATGAATATGATGAAGAAAAACCTACTGTAGAAAAGATTTCTGATACAGAGTTCGTGATCAATGCTTATGCAACTGTTTACGATGTGAATGAGCATCTTCCACATGATCTTCCTGAAGATCTGGATTTTGATACTGTTGGTGGTCTGGTGTCCCATGCTTTTGGAAAGATCCCTGATGTAGGTGATAGTGAAGAATGTTATGGCTATTTATTTACCATCCTTAAAAAGACAGAGCAGAACATTGAAACGATCAAGCTTGAATTGGTGATCAGTAACAATGATCTGGTAGATAATCACTAAAATCAGATAAGATGCATGTTTTTTATACGCCGGATATTACCGCTGATTCCTATATTTTAAATGAGGAAGAAAGCAGGCATTGTATGAAAGTATTGCGTCTGGTGATTGGTGATGTTGTACACCTGATTGATGGCAGAGGCGGGCTCTATGAAGCAGAAATCATCGCTGAATCTAAAAGAAATGTAACCCTGCATGTGCTGATGACCACCAGGGAATATCAAAAGAGAAACCACGGGCTTCATATTGCAGTGGCTCCTACAAAAAATATAGACAGGCTGGAATGGTTTCTGGAGAAAGCAACGGAAATTGGAATTGATATGATTACCCCGCTGATCTGTGAACGTTCGGAACGTAAAATTGTCAAAGAAGAACGCTTGAATAAAGTGATCACTTCGGCAGTTAAACAATCTTTACAGGCTTATCATCCGGTATTAAATGATGCGGTTGGCTTCAAAGAGTTTATCAGTAAACATACTGCTGATTATAAAATGATTGCACATTGTGCAGACGGAGAACCACGCGGCTTTATCAGCCAGGTTTCCAAACCGGGGCAGCATTACCTGATCCTGATCGGGCCGGAAGGAGATTTCACACCAAATGAAATTCAACTGGCTTTGCAAAATGACTTTAAACCATTAACTTTAGGTAATACGCGTCTCAGGACAGAAACTGCCGCTTTGGCTGCATGTTTTGAGGTGAATTACTTAAATAGATGAAATTTAAACTCCTGATCTTTTTCCCTTTAATGGTTTTACTGACAAGCGGTTTTTATACGCCTGCTTATCAGCTGGCGAGACTTAAATATAGCGGTGGAGGAGACTGGTATGGCAACAGAACTGCTTTAGTTAACCTGGCTGCCTTTTGTAATCAGAACCTGCATACTAATTTTGCTCCCGAAGAAGCAATTGCAGAAGCGGGCAGTCCTGAAATCTTTAATTATCCTTTTATTTATATGACCGGGCACGGAAACGTAGTGTTCAGCGCACAGGAGGCTCAGAATATCCGCCGTTATTTAATAGGAGGAGGATTTTTGCATATAGATGATAACTATGGGCTGGATAAATATGTAAGGGTACAGATGAAAAAAGTATTTCCCGAGTTATCATTTATCGAATTGCCTGCTAATCACCCGATTTATAGTGAAAAATTTAAATTTCCGAATGGTCTGCCCAAGATCCATGAGCATGATGGAAAGCGCGCGCAGGGCTTTGCGCTGTTGTGGGAGGGTAGAATAGTTTGTTATTATACCTATGAGTGTGATTTAGGGAATGGCTGGGAGGACTTTGGGACTTATCCGGGAGATACAGTGGAAAAAAGAAATAATGCGCTTAAAATGGGCGCAAATTTAGTCAGTTATGTTTTAACACATTAATATGTATAAGATAAAAGTAAATGATACTTATGATTTCGATTTATCGGCTGTAAATGATACTTTACAATTGAATGGTGAAGCAATTCCGGTCGATGTAAGGGAGCTTCAGGATGGACACCTGCATTTCATCTATAAAAATAAATCGTACAATGCTGAAGTGGTTTCTGAGAACCATGAAGATAAAACTTCAGTTGTTAAAATAAACGGGAAACTATATGAGGTCGGTATCGAAGATCAGTTTGACAGTTTACTGAAGGCAATGGGAATGGCTGCCGGAAGTGGGAAAGTAGCCAAAGAAGTTAAAGCACCCATGCCGGGTTTAGTGTTAAATATCAGTGTGGTTGAAGGGCAGGAGATCCAGAAAGGTGACAGTCTGCTGGTACTGGAGGCTATGAAAATGGAGAATATGCTGAAATCAGTGACTGAAGGAGTAATCAAAAAGATCTATGTCAGCAAAGGTGATAAAGTAGAAAAGAACCAGGTTTTGATAGAATTTGTATAAGTAACAACCCGAATTGTTTACATAAAAAAAGAGGAACTGAAAGGTTCCTCTTTTTTTATGAGCTTATATTATTTCTTTTTCGCATTGAAAGGCTTTTGCTGTTTAGGCTTAAACTGAGGTTTTCCGACAGAACGGATCTCAGAAGCACCCAGCATGGTCATCGCACAGCGGAAACCAATATCAGCAGTAGATTCATCTTGTGGTAAGAATCGTCTGGTTGCAGGGTTTAACCATAATGCCTGGTCATCCCATGAGCCACCTTTGTAAACTCTTGATTTATTGTTTACCAGGGTAATCTCACCATATAGTTTGCTTTCCTCATCACGGAAACCTCTTTTGTCTGCATATGAATTTTGCACAGTGTCAGCTTTAGCAGTTGCAGCTTGTTTTTCTGCCCAGGTTTGTTTTTTACCAGATACCGCAGCAGTCTTAATTGGTCTGTTGTAAGCATCTTTCTCTAATCTTCCGGTTAGCGGATCAGCAACTTTTTTGTCCTGGTAGTAATTTCCCCTGTATGGGTTTAAAGCATCTGCATCTGCAAAGGTATTAGAGCGGTAAACATCGGCTACCCACTCGTTCACATTTCCAGCCATATTGTATAAACCGAAATCATTTGGTACATAAGAACGAACCGGAACGGTTATACTTCCTTTATCATTCAGTGTACCGCCAACTCCCATATAGTCACCTTTAGTTCTTTTAAAGTTGGCAAGGATTAAACCGCGGGTCTTGTTTTTCGCAGAACTGATACCCAGACCATCCCAGGGATAAATCTTATTGCTGGAGATATTCTCGTAATTCGTATTTCCGATTAAACCTAAAGCTGCATATTCCCATTCAGCTTCTGTAGGTAACCGGTAAGGTTGTTTGATAATACCATCTTCTAACCTTACATTTCTTGTTGCACCACCCTTTTGTCCCTTGGCATTTGCATTGGCAGCAGTAGCCGCAGGGCTGAAATCTTTCATGGCTTTGGTTCCTTTATCGTCATACTGGCCATTTAAATAAATGTCCGTATTGAAAGGACCGGTTGGTTTAGCCGCAGTAGCTGCCGCATTTGTTTTTTTACCATTTTTACCGGTACCGTTCAGGTCCTTGTAACTGGTCATATAGTTTTGCTCTCTTAAAAGAGATTCATTGACGATATCTGTTCTCCATTCACAATATCTCTGCGCCTGTTCCCAGCTCACACCTACTACAGGATAATCCTGATAAGCAGGATGTCTGAGATAATTGTCAACGTAAGGTTCATTATAAGAAAGAGGTCTGCGCCAAACCAGCGTATCAGGTAACTCATTGTAATAATATTCGTAGTTAGTCGGATCAACTTTTCTGATCCAGTTCAGGTATTCTAACCAGTTGGTATTGGAAACTTCAGTCTCATCCATATAAAAGGAAGATACAGTCGTTTCTCTTTTGTGGTTATAATCTTTAAGCTCCTGTCCCGGAACATTGGTCGCGCTTCCGCTCATTACAAATACGCCACCTTCAATTTCAACAAGTCCAGGACCAGGTCCTCGTTTGAATTTGTTATTTACCTGAAACCCTCCGTTTTCTGGTCTATTGTATGCTAATCCTGTCTTTTCGGAGGTTGCATTTTTTTTCGATGTGCACGAAATTATTGAGGAAACAGACAATAAAAAAGCAAATGAATATAGGTATGTTTTTTCCATAGTTGCGTATTGAGCTATTCTAACTGTTAAAATTACACAAAAAAAGATCGATGAAACAAAATAATTGAATAATATCATCATAGATTAACATCTTGCAATATATATGCGCACAAATGTTAAGTCTTAAATTAAATAAATTGCTTATTTAAATTATATTTGAAAAAGAGAGTCAACACTGACCCATACCCATCTATGAACCTGAAAAAGAAAATCAATTAATGAGGATAATAAAACTGAAGTGCTCTTCAAGATTTCTATTGATTTGCTTCTTTTTTGCTGTGGAAACTTTCTCTCTGCAGGCACAGACACCAGAAACCCAAAGTAACGGCAGCAGGTTTAACAGTTTGAAAACGGCAGTTCCATTTTTACTGATCACGCCTGATGCAAGAGCCGGGGGGATGGGAGAGGCCGGTGTGGCGATCTCACCAGATGCAAATTCTGGTAGTAATAACCCTTCCAAGCTTGCTTTTCTGGAGGAGAAATACGGGTTTTCGGCTTCTTACAGCCCATGGTTGAGAAGTATTGTTTCTGATATTAATTTAGGCTATCTGAGTGGGTTTTATAAACTGGATGACAGAACAACTTTAGCTGCTTCAATGCGTTACTTTTCCCTGGGTAAAATACAGCTGACTGATGCGAATCAGCAAGAGCTGGGTACTTCAAATCCAGGTGAGTTAGCTATTGATGCAACTTTTGCGCGTCGTTTTGGAGATTCATTCTCTTTGGGAACCTCTGTCAGATATATTTATTCAAACCTGGCTGCCGGGAATTTTGGCGTTGGACAGCAATCAAAAGCGGGTAAATCTCTTGCGGTGGATGTTTCTGCTTATTTCAGGAAGCCAACTTATATGCTTGGACATGATGCAATTGTGTCTGCTGGAGCAAATATTTCAAATATTGGTACAAAAATGAGTTATGTAGATGGTGGCCAGAGTGCTTTTTTACCGACAAACCTGAAAATCGGGGGAGCTGCGACGCTCATTCTGGATGATTATAATGAAATAACGCTTGCACTGGATTTCAATAAACTTTTAGT
Source organism: Pedobacter sp. WC2423 (assembly GCF_040822065.1). Lineage (NCBI taxonomy): Bacteria > Pseudomonadati > Bacteroidota > Sphingobacteriia > Sphingobacteriales > Sphingobacteriaceae > Pedobacter > Pedobacter sp. WC2423. Next base: position 3,770,169 of record NZ_CP162005.1, on the reverse strand, counting down.
ACCTACCCAGCCGGTTTATAACCAGGATGGAAGTATACAGTCTGGCCGGGATCCTGACCGTTCAGTTCCTTCCGGTATATTTGGTTCATTCACTGATGCACCAGGAGGTTTTAACGAAGAAATAAAGGAGATCAATATCGCTTCAGGGCTGGAATACTGGTACAATAAGAAATTTGCGCTCAGAACCGGGTATTTTTATGAAAGTCCTCAAAAAGGGGACAGAAGATATTTTACTTTAGGTACAGGCTTTAAATATGAAAGTTTTAATTTCGATGTATCTTACCTGGCTGCAAGTGCAGGAAAAAGTCCATTGGCGAATACTTTAAGGTTTACCTTATTGTTTAATTTGGGGGATACCAGTAAATAAATATAAATAAAAATGAAGATTAAAGTAGGATTTGGATTCGACGTACACCAGTTAAAAGGTGGTCATCCATTTGTGGTTGGAGGAGTAAATCTTGAGCACCATCAGGGGGCATTTGGACATTCAGATGCCGATGTTTTATTACATGCAATTTGTGATGCTTTGTTAGGAGCTGCGAATCTTCGCGATATCGGCTTCCATTTTAAAAATACAGATCCAAGGTGGAAAGGGATCAGCAGTATTATCCTTTTACAGGAAACAGTGAAATTGCTGACAGAGAAAGGCTGGAGCATTGGAAATATCGATGCGATGCTTTGTCTGGAAGCACCGAAAATAAATCCGCATATTCCACAGATGCAGCAAAATATTGCAGAGGCTACAGGCATGTCAACAGAAGATATTTCGATTAAAGCGACCACCAATGAAACGATGGGTTTTATTGGCCGGGAAGAAGGGGTGGTTGCTTATGCAGTCTGCCTGATTGAAAAATAAAAAACAATTGGCGCTGCATGGGGTTGTTTAGAAAAACCATTATTATGAAAAATTCATTCCAATGTTTACTCATAGCGGGAATAACTGTGCTTTCTATTTCATCTTGTACGATGGGTGATAAAGGAAGCGAGAAAGTTCCTGATTCAGTAAAAATAGATACGAGTATTAAGGCTTCTTCACAGCCAGCTCAGCAAAAGAGTTCTGATACCACGCTAATTGATAGTTTGCAGACAGATCACTCCAAGCCTGTTAAAAAATAAAGCAGAAAGCCGCTGAATCCTAAGAATCAGCGGCTTTCTGCTTTTATTGCCGGCGCCTGGTTTACTGTAAGATTAATCTTCTAAGTAACCAAACTTACCTTCATTATAATCGCTTATTGCCAGTTTTATTTCTGCCTGGTTGTTCATTAAGAATGGTCCGTACTGGGCAATTGGTTCGTGAATAGGTTCACCACTCAATACCAGGATAATACTGTCTTGTGCCGCCTTAACCTTAATTTCCTCCCCGTCATTCTTAAAGTATACGAACTCATTTCCGGTTGCTTGCTCCCCATTGACCACCAGGTTTCCCTCTACAATCAATATTCCTGTATTAAAATCAGCTGGAAAGCTAAAGGTGGCGTCTCCATCAGCATTTAAACGCACATTATATACGCTCATCGGGCTGAAGGTAGTTGCTGCCCCTTTAACATCCATATACTGGCCTGCAATAACTTCTACTGTACCTGCATTTAATGGTAAAACATAGCTGCCGATTGTATCATTTTGAATCGCCTGATACTTAGGTTTACTCATTTTATCTTTAGCCGGCAGATTTACCCATAGCTGAACCATTTGAAAAGGTCCGCCTTTTTTACTGAATTCCTTTTCATGATATTCTTTATGGAGGATACCGCTTGCTGCTGTCATCCACTGCACATCACCAGGATAAATAATCCCACTGTTTCCGGCACTGTCATGATGCGCAATAGCACCATGATAAGCAATGGTCACCGTTTCAAAACCACGATGCGGATGAACGCCAACGCCGCGTAATTGATGAGTAGGAGGAAGATCTATTTTATCATTAAAATCGAGCATATAGAAAGGGCTCATTTTAATTTTATAGCCTCCCGGAAAAAAGTTGCTCACTTTAAATCCATCACCGACCATATGTGGTGCTGGTGCGGCTAAAACAGCCGAAACAGATTTTATAGTGGTTTCCATAAGCAATCGTTTTTATAAAAAGGAATAATTCAGGTTTTAAAGAGAGGAGTTAATTACGCTTGTTTTGCGAATTGCAATTCACCTAAAATTTTAACTTCTTCACCTAGCATTACACCGCCAGTTTCTAATGCTGCATTATAAGTCAGACCGAAATCAGTTCTATTAATTTTTCCTTTGATAGTAAAACCAGCTTTAGTATTTCCCCATGGGTCTTGTGCAGTTCCGCCAAATTCAACATCCAGGGTAACTGGTTTAGTTACATCTTTGATAGTCAGGTCACCTTTCAATTGATAATCGTCACCATCTTTAGTGAATGAAGTCGAAACAAAAGAAACAACCGGAAAATCAGCAGCATTAAAGAAATCACCACCTATTAAATGACCATCTCTGTCTTTATTACCTGTATCGATAGAATCTACACCTGCTTTGAAAGAAACAGCTGAATGTTCGAAATCATCATTGTCTGTATCTAATTCTGCAGAAAATTCATTGAAGCTACCGGTAACGGTAGAGATCATCAAATGTTTTACTTTGAATTGAAGTTCACTGTGTGTTGGATCTAGTACCCATTTAGTAGTTGCCATAATCTTTAGTTTTAATATTGATTTTTATTATAACACAAATCTAAAGCTAATGTTGGGTGTGGGTGTTGATGTATGATAAGAAATAGTTAAACTTTGAAATGTTTGTGTGCGAGGTCTTTACGTACTCTGCTTAAAGATTCTGGTGTAATACCCAGATAGGAGGCAATCATCCATTGGGGTACACGGAGTGTCAGATTAGGATATAGTTTGATAAAATCAAGGTATCTTTCTTCAGCAGTTGCACTTAATAACATATTGATCCTTTTTTGCATAAAGCGGATCGAATTGTTTAGCATGGTATAATTAAGATCAGCAAAACAAGGGATGTTTTTTGCAGCATCATCGAAGTAGTTTTTAGGGATTTGTAATACTGTTGTGCGTTCTACAGCATCAATATAGAAATCGGAAGGTTCATTGAAAAGGCTGTTTCTTTCAGACATCCACCAGTTTTCAGGAGCAAACTGAATAATATTGACCTTTGCTTTACTATCAATAGAATAGCAGCGTAACAGCCCTTCAGTCACAAAATAGCCCTTGGAATTGATTTCACCAGGTGCAACCAGCAATTGATTTTTTTCAATAACCTTGACCTTAATATCTCTTGAAATCAGTTCAAACTGCTCGTCAGTTACTGTAATTCTTTTTTGCAGGTAATCTTTAAGCTGTTGGAACATATTGATAGAGATGAAAACTATTTATTCTTAGTTTCAATAGTAGAGAAATCTACACCACATTTGCAATTAGATCCGCATCCGCCACTTTTTGGGGATACAGCGCGATAAATGATGCGGCCTATATAAAATAGTGCTGCAACAAATAAAAGTCCTACTAAAATAGCTTGAATATCCATCATACAATTATAATCAATTGATTTATTCAGGGAGTCTGCTCAATGTAAATTTACCGGGTCATCAGTCCCACAGTGCCGCCTACCCAGTCAAAATCGGCATTATAACGTACGCCGATCATTTTTCCTCTGCTTAAACGGGCCAGGTTAATACACAATTGCGGCTCTTCTCCATCCGGCCAGATATAAAGTAATCTGAGCTCTGCTTTAACCAGGCCATCAGGCGATCGAACAACAGGTTCATAATTCACTTTTCGCTGTAAAATCCAATTCTCAGGATCAGCTATCCCATTGATATCGGCCTTGGTGACATCTATGATCACGCCCATTCCTGCAAATGAAAATAAGGGTTTAAGGACGTAATTATCTAAATCTTCGGGGATGATTTCAATAGTATTTAAAAACCGGGTTTCAGGTACAAATTCATTCTTTAAAAATGGCATGGTGAATTTGCTGATTCTGTAAAACCAGTTAGGATGTGTAATCCATTCTATGTCAAGTTTTTCTCTCGGGTCAAAACTGAGTTTAAATAGCTCTTGCTGCGTACTTACCTCATCAAAGATCAGGCGGTTATAAATCCTTCTTAACCGTTTTTTTTTGCCCTGTTCTTTATAAAATAGCTGATCACCTTCTTTAAAAATATCCGTTAAGCTTAGAATCGGGATCCCTAAATGTTTTGCTGTGACAAAGAAATCGATAGCCGTTTTCTGATTGGGTGCATCGATATCCATTAAGGCAACCTCCTCTGGTTCAAAAGGCCCCAGGATCACTTTTTTCAATAAAGCGATATAATTTTGCTGATCCATGTCGTGAAAAAACGGGCTGAAATCAGCAAGTTTATCCAGTTCAAAAGTCTCTTTATAAATATCGGCGAGATGTGGCTGAAAGCCAAATAAAGAAGGGAAGCCCTGCATCTCTATCAACCTGGGCACCAACCGCCCGTGTTCATCTTTACAAATGCCAAAATCAAAGGCCAGGAAATGAGGATGATCATTTTCATTGGGAACTATCCATTCTTCAGGAATAGCGCTATCAGTAAGCGATTTAAAATCAGGCTGTTTGATCAATTTTATAATCTCTTCACCGGCTTCGATCAGCTGATTTTTTAAATCTTCAGGGATGAATACAGGTGTTTCAGCAAATCTGATGGTTAATGGTGGATAGTCTTCGCCAAGCACACGTAAAAAGTTTACATATTTGTCTGTGGTAAAGTTCCGGTTAAAATATTCCCTGTAAGTACGGACCATATCAGGCTTCTTTAAGAGATTGAATAGCTTCGGTTAAAAAATTGGGTAATATAGTTTTTTGAGTCAGCAGAATCCTGTCCGGATTGTCGAGACTTTCCAGCATATCCAGGTATTTTTCTTCTCCATGGGCAGCAATAATGTTTTTTTTCTTTTCTTCTTCGAGCAGATATAACCTCATTCCATCCGGGTCTGCTTCAGGATGAAATTGTGTACCTACAAATTCTTTAGAGAAACGAATAGACATGATACAGCGTTCCAGATCAACATGGGGACGTTCTTTTTCCAGGGCCAGAACTTCTGCTCCGGTTGCATGGAAAGTTTCATCTTCTGCATCTACGACCTGCCAGTCTCTGCTATCAATTGCGAAAAATGGATTAGTCAGTCCCGCATAGATAATATCATTTTCTCCCTGTGCTGTGAGCGTGACCGGGAAAATTCCAAAAGCATTAGACTTTCGTTCTGTAACCAGGCCTAAGCCATATTTGCGGCAGGCCATCTGGAAAGAATGACAAATTAAGAAAGCATATTTTTTATCTTCGTGTGCCTGATTATAGGCTTCCAGAGCATCCAGTAAATTGAAAAACGAGTTTTCCCACGCCTGGCCTTCTCCTTCATAAGGACTGCCGGGGCCACCACTTGAAATATAAATATCAAATTCTGTTCCCGGGATCTCATTTTTTACCCTCAGATCAAATACCTGAATGGATAAATTCAGGGCATGTTCTTCTTTATAAGTGGATACAATACTCAGAATACCTCTCAAACCCTGGTTGGGGAATCCGTTATTCATGTCTATTACCGCAACTTTTATTTCTTTTAGCTGTTCTGTCATCCGTGTGCCCCGATTAGAGTTTGTGAAGTAATATAATCTACCACAGATTCAAAGCTCCCCGTCTGCGAATAAATTGCCAGCTGCCTGTCGGCACCTGTTCCATTTTCAAGAATCTTATGGATATAATTCAGATCTTCTCTGCAACCCAGTTCATCCACCACATCGTCCACAAAATCTAATAATTCTAAAACGAGATTACGGCAGTTGATTTCCATTTCTTTCCCAAAATCAATCAGGTTTCCATCAATTCCATAACGGGCTGCCCGCCATTTATTCTCATTGATCAGTGCTCTTGAATAATTGATAAAGCTCATGTTTTGCAGACGAAGCTTATATAGTTTGGCACAGAGGGCCTGAAATAAAGCTACAAAAGCCATCGTTTCATCGATCAGCATCGGACAGTCACAAATTCTGAATTCAATGGTTTCAAAGAAAGGATGTACACGGATATCCCACCAGATCTTTTTGGCATTATCAATACTATTGGTTTTAATTAATAACTTAACGTAGTTATCATAATCTTCGATGCTATTGAACACATCAGGGATACCAGTTCTTGGAAACTTATCAAAGATTTTAGTTCTGTAGGATTTATACCCGGTGTTTCTTCCTTCCCAAAAAGGTGAATTTGTAGATAAAGCAAAGACATGGGGCAGGAAATAACGAACCTGGTTGGCAATATGAATGGCCAGTTCCCGTGATTGAAATCCTACGTGAACATGTAAACCAAAAATCAGATTGGAACGCGCTGCCTCCTGAAGTTCATTGACAATTTCGCTATATCTTGGATGTTCTGTGATCAATTGCTTTTCCCAATGTGAAAACGGGTGAGTTCCTGAGGCACCAATACGCAGCCCTTGTTCACCCGCAAGTACAGATACCGTATGGCGCAGCTGGGATATTTCAAGACGTGCCTGTTCTGTATTTTTACAAATACCAGTTCCGACTTCGACAACCGCCTGGTGCATTTCGGCTTTTACCTGATCCTTATGGATTTTTTGCGCAGCCTCTACTATTTTTTGATCGTGAGAGGTTAGCTCGCGCGTAACCGGGTCAATGACCATATATTCTTCTTCTACACCGAGCGTAAATTCATTTATCATCTTGAAACCTCCTTATTGAATCTATTTTTTCTTTGCTGTTGCTGTTTTGCCAGTTGCTGCCGTTTTTGCTTTTTTAGCGGGTTCAGTAGTGTTTGCTGTTGCTTTAGGTTTCGCCGGACTTTCTGATTTTGGTTCCGCTGAACTTTCCGCTTTAGGCATTGCTGAGCTTGCTGCTTTAAGCTTTGCTGAGCTTGCTGCTTCAGCCGTAACTGTTTTTGCCGGCTTTCCTGTGACAGTCAATGGTTTTCCAGCAATAGCTGATTTCACATATTCGCCCCAAGTTAAGTTATCCTGTCCGTCAACCTGCGCTTTTGCTCTTTCTATTGCATATTTCGCGGCATGATCCACTACCCAGTCAAAGTTCTCCTGTCCTACACTTGCAATGTCTGCATCCGGCGCAGGATTGCAGAAATCAATAGCATAAGGAATCCCATCGCGTACTGCAAATTCTACCGTGTTAAAATCGTATCCTAAATACTGATTTAGCTTAATCACGTAATCCTGAATTGTCTTTAACAGTTTTTCGCTCGAAGGCTTATGATCTACGGCATACCTTAAATGTGCAGGATTACGCGGCTCATATTGCATGATACGTACATATTTTCCTCCAATACAATAACATCTGAAATACTCGTCAAACTCAATTTCTTCCTGTAGCATCATCACATACTGATGCGTCTGACTATGTTTCTCGAAAAATTCTTCTTTATTGTTTAGCTTATAAACCTCTTTCCAGCCGCCGCCGTCAAAAGGTTTCATATAGGCTGGAAAGCCTGTATATTCAAAAATATTATCCCAGTCAAAAGGAAAAGCCAGGTTGCTGAAAGAATTTTCATTCGTGTCATCCGGTCTGGCATGAGAAGGGATCAGTGCGGTTTTAGGGACTGGTATTCCTAATTTGACAGCCAGTGCATTATTGAAAAATTTTTCATCAGCACTCCACCAAAAAGGATTGTTGATCACTGCTGTTCCTGTAATTGCTGCATTTTTCAGCGATGCTCTGTAAAAAGGGACATCCTGAGAAATCCGGTCAATAATTACGGCATAATCCAATGGTTCTGCCTGAAATACTTTATCAATGCTGACATATTCTGCCTGGAAATCTTTGCCTCCTAATTCATTTACACGTTTCACGAAGGCTTCAGGAAATGATCGTTCCTGTCCGAATAAGATGCCTATTTTCTTCATAGATTTTTAAAATTAGGTGATAGTAGCTTTTATGATTTTTGTTTATAGTCTTGCTAAATAATCCGGGAACATTGCCCGCCATACTGGCCAGTCGTGGTCAGCATCGGGCCTGATATCCAGCCAGTGGCTGATGTGTTTTTGATGAAGAATGCCTGATAAACGTTCATTGAAAGGTTTACAAATATCCCGTTCTGCTGTGCCCAGTATAATATGCATATTCCATAAGTCAGGATCCTGGTCCCCGGGAAGAAAATCAACAGGGTTATTATAATAAATATCAACATTATAAAAACCATCTGTTTGCGGAGTAATATCAAACGTTCCGCTCATGCTGAACAGATGACTTACTAATGAAGGATGTTTGAATGCGAAATTTGCCGCATGATAACCGCCAAAACTACAGCCGGCTGTAACCACTTTCTGATAACCTGTTTCCTGAACTGCAAGCGGAAAAAGTTCTTCAACGAGCATTTTATCATACCAGGAATGATTGTGTGCACGTGCAGCCGGAGTTATATCTTTATTATACCAGCTCAATGCATCGACACTGTCCGGACAATATATTTTGATCTTTCCCTGTTCAATCAGGTGTTGTACAGAAGCAATCAGGCCAAAATCTTTTGTTTCATAATAGCGGCCTTTGCTTGTTGGAAAAAGTAGCACAGGCTGACCGCTATGGCCATAAATCAGAAGTTCTATCTCGCCGCTTAAATTAGGACTGTACCATTTCTTATATTCTTCTTTCACGCCTTTCCCGATTAGTATACTGAAGATATGTAAAACTCATTCAAACCCAAAAGGTTTTGGCAATTTATTCTTATCTGTTATCAATTCAATAAAGCTGTATAAGTTTCCAGGCAAAAACATCAACTGAATGAGATTGACTTGCTTTTACTGTCAAAAAAATAGATAAATTATTTCCGGAGATTGTTAAATTTGCAGGGAATTTGTGAGAAAGGGAATTCGTTGAATTATGTATACTACTAAGTCAGTTCTTGGGTTAAACCCTGTTGTCCGTCAATTAGCGTCCGCTCACTTACAGCGTGTAGTGGAAATAGAATTATTTTATCCTTCCGGTTTGCTGGGCAATGAAAAGTTAAACTTATTGCTGCTAAACGATGGGCAGGATGCAGCAGGATTAAACTTGCAGGAGACACTGAGCGGTTTATATGAAGAGCAGAAAATTGAACCCGTGGTTGTGGTTGCAATTAAAGCTTCCCAGGAGCGGCTTCAGGAGTATGGTGTAGCCGGTGTCCTGGATTTTGCAGCAAGAGGCAGTAAGGCCGATGCCTATTCCAGATTCATTACGCTTGAATTATTGCCTTATCTGGAAAAAGAAACAGGAATGCCTTTTCTGGGCAAGCGTGCATTCGCAGGATGTTCATTGGGTGGGTTGACAGCTTTTGATATCGTATGGAAAAATGATAACTTCTTTGATATTGCCGGGGTTTTCTCTGGTTCTTTCTGGTGGAGAAAAAAAGATCTGAAGGACGGCTATACAGATGATGACCGCATTATGCACCAGGTGATCAGGGACACTGAAGGAAAGCCTGCAGTAAAATTCTGGTTAATGACCGGAACGGAAGATGAAATCGCAGACCGTAACCGTAATTTTATCATTGACTCTATAGATGATACGATTGATATTATCAAGGAATTAACCAAAAAGGGATATAAAAGACAAGATGATATTTTCTACTATGAAATGGTAGGAGGGAAGCATAATGTGGCCACCTGGGGTAAAGCATTACCTTCGTTTTTATACTGGGCATTTCCAAGAAAAACGTTTTTATAACACGTCACTCAGCGCCTGAATCTGATCGGAAGGATGTGTAAATATTCCTTTCTGCTCATTCAGAGATTGGGCTAACATTACTTTAGCTACAGCCGTTACTTTAATACTTCTGTATTTTCTCCATTTACCTACTAAAAGCGGATTGATTAAATGCATCAGCTTGTTCATGATACCTTCCCCGAAACGTTTTTGTGATCTTTCCCCATCCAGTAATGAAGGACGGTAAATATGGATGCTCTTAAAAGGAACTGCCTTCAGGTCACGTTCCACTTCTCCTTTTGTCCTGTTGTAAAAGAAAGAAGAGTTTTTATCGGCGCCCATTGCCGAGACTAAATGATAACTTTCTGCACCATTTGTATGTGCTATCCAGGCGATATCCAGCGGATATTGATAGTCTATCTGACGATATTGCTGCTGGTCGGGAGTCTGGCTTTTGGTGGTACCGAGGCAGCAAAAAACGGCGTCTCCTTTAATCTCTGCTGCATAATCACTCAACCGGCTAAAATCTATCAGCAGTTGATTTAATTTAGGGTGCTGAACAGTTAATTTTTTGCGTACCAGCACCAGCACATCCTTATAATGTGTATCATTTAATAAGTCCTGTAGTAAACTGCGGCCTATAGATCCGCTTGCACCAACCAGTATTGCTTTCATATCTCTAGTATCAATCTTTAAAGATCACTTTTTCTGTTAAAAAACAGGCCTTATCGATTTTTTTCTTCGCTGATCAGACAGTTTTGTTACATAATCATCTTTGAATAAGATGAAAAGAAATTTAATGTCCGGATTGCTTTTTATGCGAAATATATTGACATAGTCCTAGGTAATAGGCTGATATATCAATTATTTACGTTATCTTTGCGCCAAAATTTAGGCGCATTTTATGCAAAAAATAAGAAACATAGCTATTATAGCACACGTTGACCACGGTAAAACTACATTGGTTGATAAGATTTTACACACTTGTTCTATTTTTCGTGACAACGAGCAAACAGGTGACTTAATACTTGACAATAACGACCTGGAGAGAGAACGTGGTATTACCATCGTTTCCAAAAACGTTTCAGTAATGTATAAAGATATTAAAATTAATATCATTGATACACCTGGTCACGCCGATTTCGGTGGTGAAGTTGAACGTGTATTAAAAATGGCTGATGGTGTATTGTTGTTATGCGATGCGTTTGAAGGTGCAATGCCTCAAACTCGTTTCGTAACTCAAAAAGCATTGGCTTTAGGTTTGAAGCCTATTGTTGTTGTAAATAAAGTAGATAAAGAAAACTGTCGTCCTGAAGAGGTTTATGAGCAGATTTTTGAATTGTTCTTTAACCTTGAAGCTACAGAAGATCAGTTGGATTTCCCTGTAATCTACGGTTCATCTAAACAAGGATGGATGAGTACTGATTACACTAAACCAACTACAGATATTTTCCCTTTATTAGATGCAGTTGTTGCTAACATTCCAGCTCCGCAATTAATTGAAGGAACTTTACAAATGCAGATCACTTCGTTAGATTATTCATCTTTCGTAGGTCGTATTGCAGTTGGACGTGTTCACCGCGGATCGATTAAAGAAAACCAGCCGGTTACTTTAATCAAACGTGATGGTAAAATGGTAAAATCAAGAGTAAAAGAATTATACACTTTCGAAGGATTAGGTAAAATTCGTACTACTGAAGTATTTTCAGGTGATATCTGCGCAGTTGTAGGTATTGATGGATTTGACATCGGTGATACTATTGCTGATTTTGAAGCTCCTGAGCAATTACCAGTTATCAAAATTGATGAGCCGACTATGAACATGTTGTTCACAATCAACAACTCACCATTTTTCGGTAAAGAAGGTAAATTTGTTACTTCTCAACGTATCAAAGAACGTTTGTACAAAGAGATGGAGAAAAATCTTGCCTTGAAAGTTGTAGAAACAGAATCTCCTGATGCTTATTTAGTATACGGCAGAGGTATTCTGCATTTATCAGTATTAATCGAGACTATGCGTCGCGAAGGATACGAAATCCAGGTAGGACAGCCACAGGTAATTATCAAAGAAATTGATGGTAAGAAATGTGAGCCGGTTGAAACACTGATCGTTGACGTACCGGGTGAAGTTGCTGGTAAAGTAATTGAGCTGGTTACACAACGTAAAGGTGAACTGTTGATCATGGAGCCAAAAGGTGATTTACAACATTTAGAGTTTGAAATCCCTGCACGTGGTATCATTGGATTAAGAAATAACGTATTAACTGCTACAGGTGGTGAAGCTATTATGGCTCACCGTTTCAAAGCTTACGAGCCTTGGAAAGGTACTATTCCTGGAAGATTGAATGGTGTATTGGTTTCTATGGAAAAAGGAAGTACAACAGCTTATTCAATTGATAAATTACAGGATCGTGGCCGTTTCTTCGTTGATCCGGGTGTTGATGTTTATGAAGGTCAGATTATGGGTGAGCACATCCGTGATAATGATTTAGTAGTTAACATTGTTAAAGGAAAAGCTTTAACTAACATGCGTGCATCAGGTACAGATGATAGTAACCGTATTGCTCCGGCAATTAAGTTTTCTCTGGAAGAAGCAATGGAATATATCCAGGCTGATGAGTACATTGAAATCACTCCCTTAAGTATGCGTTTACGTAAAATCTACTTAACTGAAGGTGAACGTAAAATAAAAGGTAAAAACTTCTAAGTCCTTATAAATTGAGTATTAAGAGGGTGTCTTCATTTTGAAGACACCCTCTTTTAGTTAATGTGCAGACAGATCAAAAGGAACGACTACCTTAAAACTAATGTTCCGTCCCATGTTAAAAATACCAGGTTGTACACCGGCTGGTACATCCTTGTTATCAAAATACTTTAGCCTGCTCACATTTGACTGATAGTTCACATTGGCAAGGTTTCTGCCTTCTAGGAAGATCTGTACTATTGTTTTACCCGTTTTATTGACCAGACTGCCACCTATTCCGGCACTTAGTAAATTATAACCGGATGTATAGGTTTCCGTACCATAAGCGCCAAAAAAATGATCCTGGGCGCTAAAATGATCAAATCCTACAAAAGCATAACAATTTCTGATATTACCTCCAAATGCCTTATTGAAATTTCCTCTCAATTCACTGTGTGTATGCAATGGCGGAATAAAAGGGAGATATTTCAGGCTATCTGGCACCGGGCCGCCATTACCCAGATTGTGACCATAAGTCAGGGAGATTGAGTTTTCAAAATGAAGCCATGGCAACGGATGGATATCGAGACTGAACTCGCCTCCATTGATCCTTGCTTTACTTTGTACATAGCTAAAAGTGTTGTAGCCTTGAGTAAGAACGGGTGAGCCATCTGCATTGAGTAGTTGCTCCTGGAATATATAATTCTGAATGTTATTGTTGAATAGTTCTAAACTTGCTGTAACATTTGATAAATTCAGTATGGCACCGATATCTTCCTGAACATTAAATTCGGGTTTGAAATTATTATTTCCGATATGATAGATCTGAGAACCAGGATCAGACCCGTTGGCCGAAAGTTCGGCTATACTTGGTGCTCTGAAACCCCTTGCTATATTTGCCTTCAGCAGGAATTGATCAGAAAAGTTATAAGTACCCCCAAGACTTCCGGAAAGACCTGAAAATGTTTTCTTTAAGGCACTGAACTGTGAAACCACATTGGGAGCGGAAGTTGGATCCGGGCCATGGTAAAGGGCTGGAAAAGTAGCGTTCGTTGTATCAACATAGGCTGCCTGTCCGTTAAATGAACGACTATCATATCTTAGACCTGCCGAAAGATCTAACTTACCAAAACTCTTTTTTACAATAGCAAACGGGCCAATGTCAAATTGCTTATAGGCTGGTATTGGGAAATCAGTACTTTGTCCCAGTGTATTTTTTTGATACATACCATTTAATCCGACCGATGTTTCATAGCCATTTCCCAAAGTATAGTTATATTTTGCATCGTAAGTATAGGTAGTCAGGTTGAGATTTAATCCAGGTATAGCGGGCTCAGTCGGATGTGTATACTCTCTTCTGTGACTCAGCTGATAGCCTAAATTAACCACCAGATTTCCATTACCCAAAATGAAATTACTATTGCTATAGACCCGGTATAATTGAACACGCTGATGTAATGGTGTGATCTTATAAGAATTCAGTTCTGAAGGAGAAACAATAGTTCTGACTGTGTCTTCTGTAAGCTGTTTCGTAAACTTACGGGTTGCAGGATCACGGCTCCCATCGGGAATTTCCTGTAAATCATCAAAAATTGAAGCGTTGATATGTGTATATCCCCACGATTTATTCAGGCCCACCATTACCCTGGCATCTTTTTCCTTATACCCGGTATTGTAAACTCTGCCATCGTGCTGATTCTGATAATCCTTAGCTTGTTTAGCGGAAAGAATGGTGCCCCAAACCAAGCCATTCTGATTTCCGTATAACCTGAATGATCCATTAACCAATCCCTGATTTGTGCCATATGTTCCTTGTAATGATCCCAGGATCTTACCTTCAGGCACTGCGGCAGGCGTAATCAGGTTAACTACACCTCCTATAGCATCGGAGCCGTAGGATAAACTGGCCGGGCCTTTAATAACCTCTATACGGTCAATAGAATTCTGATCTGCTTCAATACCGTGTTCATCGCCCCATTGCTGACCTTCCTGGCGGATACCATCCTGTAAAGTGACCACGCGATTATAGCCCAGTCCATGGATAAAAGGTTTGGAAACATTCGGACCGGTAGTCAGCGCACTGATTCCTGGTAAATTAGCTATAGCATCAATGATGTTTCCCGAAGCTGCACGCTGATCTAAGTATACTTTACCTACTGCAACAATTGGAATAGGGCTCTTTTTTAATTCAGTTGCCCTGCTTACGCCTGTAATTACCACTTCACCTGCCTCGATGGTGGAAGCCTCCATCTGAATATCCAGACTGCTGATTTTTGCAAGGTCGACTGTACGTACAACTGTTGCATAGCCAATCATACTGAATTGTATCAGATAAGCACCTTTAGGCATATGACTCAGGAAGTATTTACCGCTGGCATCAGTGACATTCCCTATCTTAAGATCAGGAATAGTGATGGTTACCCCGCGAATCGGTTTATGGTCTGCCTTATCAGTTATTATCCCGGTCAGAGAACTTGTTAATGTACTTGCAGGCATATTTGCCGCATAGGAAGAGTGCTTAAAAAAAGTGAAAAGTAAGAGCATAAAAAGCCCTGTATAAAATGTTTTATGTTTCATAAATTTTATATAAATATGCTATATATCGAAAGGCCGGCTATAAAAGGATATAGTGGCAGCACCCAGACTGGGTTTAAGATCAGGAATAAACTAAAGGAGGGGAGAGCCCGTCAGAATGGCTCAGGAAAATACCTTTGTAATGTTGAAGGATGTCTTTCCAGTAAAATACAGCACTGTCCAGGATAAACGGTGAGTTGACATGTTCAATGGCAATAACAGAATGGACAGCCAGATCACAAACAGGGCACCTGACCCGTATGGTATTGAATGGCCTTGGTTTTTGTGTATGATGTAAAGCTGAAAAGGTGCTATGCTGATGCAGGTGACCATAAATAATCGACTGTCCCGCAAAAAGACATAATAGGAAAAAGCAGGAAAGTATACGATGACTTATACGGCTTCTCATGAGTATATTATATCTTTCATTATGTTATTTGGCAATATTAACCATAATATATTGTAAATGCAACAATGTTACTTTTTATTGCGTTGCTGTTCGTTAGTTAGTTCTTCAATTGTACAATAGATAAAGGGGTGATTTTTGCAAAGTTTCTTAGTTTTGTAGCTCAATAAATAATATCATGGAATCATTAAAAGGAAAAAATGCATTGATTACAGGTGCTGGTAAAGGAATTGGTCGTGCTTTGGCGATCGCTCTTGCGCAAGAGGGGGTAAATGTCGGACTGATTGCAAGGACAGCAGCTGATTTACAAAATGTAGCGGAAGAACTCAAAACTTTTAATGTTCAGGTGGCTGTCGTAACGGCAGATGTTGCTTCAATAGAC
The DNA here is from genome assembly GCF_040822065.1 of Pedobacter sp. WC2423. Taxonomy (NCBI): domain Bacteria; kingdom Pseudomonadati; phylum Bacteroidota; class Sphingobacteriia; order Sphingobacteriales; family Sphingobacteriaceae; genus Pedobacter; species Pedobacter sp. WC2423. The sequence goes on along the minus strand of NZ_CP162005.1, from coordinate 3,754,488 downwards.
GCTGTAAATACTGCTGTGGCGAAAGTAAAGACTGATTTAGGTGCTTTAGATATTCTGATCAACAATGCAGGTATCAGCTCTTTTGGTTCGTTCATGGAATTAGAACCAGCCAGATGGGAAGAAATAGTAAAAGTTAATTTATTCGGTGCCTATTACGTAACCCGGGCCGTTTTGCCAGAGATGATAGACCGTAAAACCGGCGACATCGTAAATATTTCTTCTACAGCCGGTCAGCGCGGAGCTGCGGTGACCAGTGCTTACAGTGCTTCTAAATTTGCATTAATTGGTCTTTCTGAATCACTGATGCAGGAGGTTCGCAAACATAATATCCGTGTGACAACCTTAACTCCAAGTACAGTCGCAACAGATATGGCTAAAGAGCTGAACCTTACTGACGGAAACCCGGACAAAGTAATGCAGCCAGAAGATCTTGCAGAATTAGTGGTGAGTCAATTGAAATTAAACCGCAGAGTTTTCGTAAAGGAAGCGGGACTTTGGTCTACCAACCCATAATCTGCCAACCTCTGATATGAAACGGATTTTTTACTGGCTTGCGGCCATAACATTAGTGATTGTGCTTCTTTTTGTACTGCTGTTTACCTGGCGCCCTGAACTGGTGCGTGTTTTACGGTATCAGTCTCCCGATGCCAATACCTATAAAATATTCCCGCAAGCCATTATCCAGCCTTCAGATACCGCTTTTAATTTCGTTAAAGCAGCAGTCAACCGGGATGACCTGGATACTGTTCATGTACTGAACTGGAAAAATGAATCCGTTCCATTGACTACCTACCTGAAAGACGGGAAGGCTACAGTTTTTATGGTCATCAGGAATGATACGATTATCTATCAGAAATTTGCCCCGGGTTATAGCGATACCACGCTGACCACACTTTTCTCTGTTGCCAAAACGATGGTATCTATCATGACAGGCGAAGCTTTAGCAGCAGGCAGGATTAAAAGCCTGGATGATCGCCTGATCCAGTATGTTCCTGAACTTAAAAGCAACCCTGCATTTGATCAGGTTACGCTCAGAAATTTACTGGAGATGAAATCAGGGCTGGAGTTTAAAGATGTTTACGGAGGTCTTATCGCTGCTTTTTTATCAGATGAGGCTAAATACTATTATATCGAAGACATTAAAAAGGAGCTGCTTCAGGTAAAGCTCGCAAACAAACCTGGTACCGTATGGAAGTATAAAAGTATAGATGCTTTCTTATTAACCTGGGCACTGGAAAATGCAACAGGGCAAAAGGCTGCTACTTACTTTCAAGATAAAATCTGGAAGAAAATCGGTACTGCTTATCCGGCAAGTTTCGGACTGGATCATCCGAATGGATTCCCCAATACTGCCAGCAGGTTTCAGTCTACCGCAATAGATTTAGCTAAACTGGGCCGTCTCTACCTGAATAAAGGCCGATATAACGGTAATCAGGTAATTCCGGAACAATGGGTTGGTCAGTCTGTTAGTCTGGGAAATGAAGTTCCTGCAAACGCTAAGGGCTGGCAAAAATCGGCTCATCACTATCTATGGTGGGTTCCGCAAGAAGGGGTGACCGGAGATTATGCCGCAGAAGGAATGAGAGGACAAAGGTTATACATTGATCCTTCAACTCATACCATCATTGTTCAGTTTTCAGAAAAAGGGGCAGGAGGATATCCTTTCAGAAAGGTTAGTCGTTATTTATCAGGTTTACCTTTTACTTATCCAGAGAATCCGCCTTTAGAATCAGCGATCAGTCAGTAAACCAAATCGTAGTAAAATTAATTAATCATTTGTTTTCTTATGCTTCACATAATACTGCGTCAGGTTGATCGCAATCCAGAAATGATTAACCAGGTTTGGAATCAATCCGTAATACTTCTGGAAAATGAGGAAACGTTCCTTTAAACTCGCAAAATGCTTTTGTTTAGAAATTCCGCCAACCAGGTATTTTGCTACATAAAGCTGTGTATTCACAATACTCGATGCCTTTTTTGCCGCTTTAATAATCCAGTCAATATCTGAACTGTATTTGTACTCTAAATCATAAGGCTCCGCTAAACTGCGTTTCACATAAATTGCCTGATGACTAATACTCATCCCATGTTTAAAACTGCGCCAGCTAAAACATTCTGGCGCACGGTGTCTCCTTTGTCCTAAACTCTGCCAGTTATCATTAAACATTTCAGTTTCCCCATAATAGATATCGGCTCCCGGTGCAGTCTCAAAAATATCCGTTACCGTTTCAGGTGCATAAATTTCATCCCCTGAATTCATAAACAAGACATAATCGCCGGTGGCTAATTTCAATCCTTTGTTCATCGCATCATAAATTCCCTTATCTTTTTCAGAAATAAACTGAGCCAGGCGGGATTTATACTTATAAATGATATCTTTTGTTCCATCCGTTGAAGCGCCATCAATCAGGATATATTCAATATTAGGGTATGTCTGATTTAACACCGAAAGCATAGTACGTTCGATATCCCTTACATTATTATATACGATGGTAATGACACTTAGCTTTGGCTGCAACATGAAATAAGTTATAATTGATTAACGTGGATGTAAATTGATCAGGGATTGATATAAAGCAATGTGTTTATCGGCAATAACGGCCTCAGAAAAATGTTTAAGTATAGTTAAACGGGCCTCCTTTTGAATCTCTGCCGCATTTTCCTCATGATATAACCACTCCATACCAGTAGCCAGATCTTCAGCAGATTCATAAGCTGCGAGATAGCCATTCACCAGATGTTCGACCATGTCCGGAATCCCACCTGTTTTAAAGGCCACTACCGGAGTTGCACAGGCCAGACTCTCCATAACCGTATTCGGTAAATTATCTTCCAGAGAAGCCGTAATAAACACGTCGGCGGCCGAATAACATTTCGCCAGGTGAGCATCATTATCTATTTTCCCCAGATAAGTAGTTTTAAAAGGGAAAACAGGCACATGAGTCTGATCCTTATTGCCAAAGATCAGTAATTCAATATTCTCTTTAACAATACCCGGTCTGGTGGCCAGATCGTTCATCGCTTCAATCAAATAAGCAGTTCCCTTATGTTTGTCATGATTAGAAGGCATAAAACCACTCATTAAAACAAACTTATCAGGATTAATATGTAAAGACCTCTTCGCTTCAGCCTTTACATAAGGCTTAAAAACATTAGTCTCAATAGTATTCGGAATAACCGTAGTTTCTCTTGCGCCCATCAAGCTGCTGAACTTTACCGAATCTGCCATCCAGCGGCTGGGTGCAACAATATGAAAACCCAGATTCGCATATCCTTTTTTCTTGCTTACCCAGTTCCAGTGAGAAATATCATTCGGACCGCTAATCTTTAACAGCGGACAAGACCCGCACTGCTTATGAAAATTCTCACAAGCATATCTCACATGACAGCCCCCTGTAAAAGCATTGCTATCATGAAAAGTCCAGACGATCGGCTTGTCAAGCTCTTCCAGCTCGGCCAGTTTCTTCGGTGTTAAAAAACCATGATTAATCCAGTGAATATGAATCAGATCCGCATCCTTCAATGCAGCATTGTCAATTACAGAGCGGCCAAACCACTGCAAAGAAAAAGGTGTTTTCAATGCTTTCGTTAAAAATTTGGCAAGGTACCTTTCCACCAGAATATTGAAAATGGCCCTTCCCTTTTGAAAGAGGCTTTTGCTAAACGAATCCGCTTTGCTGCTCTCCTTAAACTGGTAAAACACCATCACACGGGATTCAACGCCACTTGCCAGCAGCGCATCACTTAACCGGAGGCAAGCTCTTCCAGCCCCACCGTTTCCCTCGTATGTATTTAAATGGATTATCTTCAACAGTTCAAAATTACATATAATTGTTATCCTTTATTCGATGCCAAGAACAATTTATCACCTAAATTTCATCGGCTTCTTAATTTTTTAACTGTTTTCCCTTGAATATAATTAATTTTACGTCTCCCAAAATCAATAAAAAAACATATTTTTCTTCCATAACGTCAGATCTGCAAACTCTAGTACCCCATTTGACGTTATTAACCTGGAGAGAACAAACAAAAAAACAAAAAAAAGAAAACACAACATGGATAACCTTTTAACAGACAGACAATTTTGGGTAAACTATTGGGAAAGCAAAACAGGACTGTCAGTGAATATCCCTGCAAACTACCTCTTCCACAAAGAGCTCACTACCATAGCTCAAACCCAAAAAGTAAAAACTGCTATAGAACTCGGTGGATTTCCCGGCTACTACGCTGTCTTCCTTAAGAAATACCTGAAACTCGACGTTACCCTTTTAGACTACTTTGTTCACCAGCCTGTAACCAACGACCTGCTCAGAGCCAACGGCCTGAAAGAAAGCGACATCCACAGTGTTGAAACCGATCTGTTCAACCATAAAGAAACCCAGCAATACGACCTAGTCCTATCCTGCGGTTTGATCGAGCACTTCAATGACACCGCCGACATTATCCAGCGCCACATAGATTTCGTCAAACCAGGAGGAACCCTGTTTATCACCTTACCAAACTTCAAAGCCATCAACGGCTGGTTCCAGAAATCCTTTGACAAGGCCAACTACGATAAACATAACATCTCCTGCATGGATCCCACTCTCCTGGCAGAAATCTGTAAAAAAGCCGGCCTCGAAGTGATCCAGTCCAAATACTTCGGGCACTTCAGTATCTGGCTCGAAAACGAAAAACAACGCTCAGCAGGAGTAAAACTCCTGAAGAAATCCATATGGCTTGCCGGGAAAGTATTTACAAAAATACTCCCATTCAACTCCCGTCAACTGTCCCCATATATCATTCTGGAAGCCAGAAAACACAAGTAAAAGCAATCCTAAAACATGAGTAAGAGTTTTCATCTAATCTGCACTCTGCCAAACCATCCCAGTATCTGAGAAGGAGATCTTCTTTTAAGTAACAGTAACAGGATTTGTCATCCCATTTGAGAAATTAAAAACCCGCGATACTGCAGGTGACCAGCGTTGGTTTTACCAACAAAGGGCACCTGCAGTATCGCGGGTTTTTATATTTCCCTGGTGGAAAAACCTACTTTAAAAGACCAATCCCTTTCAGATACCTCTTCACCCGATCTACCAAACTCCCCTTCCTCGTACTCAAAAACCCCCTTATAGCCTGATAAGCCATAACACTCTCCTCAACAACCTCCGGAAAAACCGTCACCCTTTTCGGATTAATAATCACATTATAAATATCATTGATCCCAGAATGTACCCCAGAACCATCATGGCCAATATTATTCACTAACGACTGGCTCGGATTCAACGTTAACCCGCCCCTTAAAAAAATCGAAGCATACCACCTGATTGCCCACGAATTATTCCTTCCAGCCTTAAAATCCTTCATCTGTTTCCAGAAATTCATTTGATGCTCAATAGAAAACTCTGACCTTTTTCTGGCATCAAACTGCTTCATTAATACGTCGATATCCGGCTCAAAATATTGCCACGCCCTGTCCCAAGTCGCCCAGCCCCAGCTTGTTGCCGCTCTGTAAAAAAACGTTTCCGGCAGCCCATTCTCCTTCAGCGGGTACATATAAGCCCCAATATGCATCACCCTTTCCTGATCACGATAACGATTCAGTGCATCATTAAAATAAGTCAGTGTATAAGGCGAACTCACTAAATCATCCTCAAAAACAATCACCCGCTTATAATCCTTCACCAATCTGCTTACCCCTGCAATAACAGACTCAGCAAGGCCCATATTATTCTTTCTCTCTATAATCTCTACAGACCTGAATCCCTCAATATGCTTCAATAACTCCCTTACTTCCCTCACACTTTCTTCGTCGGCATCTGACTTTGGGCCATCAGAAAAAACAAATAACCTGCTTTCAGCAGCCATTTCATTCTGTCTCAAAAACTTGAGTGTACGTTCAGTATGCTTGGGTCTGTTGTAAACAAATAAGGCAATAGGAGCGAAACTTTGCATGGGTTAAAATATTTGAAGTGTCTGACTTGATTTTTTCGTTAAAACGGTATATGCATTCCCATATTGTTCCTGCTTTTTTGTTCCCAGTAAATTTCCAGCCAATTTCTTGATCCGGTATTCCAATTCAATCCTCAGTACTTTTGAAAAAGTCTTAGGCGTCTTATTATTAATAAACTGGTTGAATTTGATTGTTGCCGTAGGTGTCATAGAGACCTTATCATCGATAATCTCTAAACCCTCACTCTGCAATAAAAAACGCAATGCAGTAGGTGTATACATATTAATATGGCCATAATCCAGGAAATGTTTCATCCTTTTATCTACCCCGAAACGGTAATCCAAAGGCACTTCGACTACAATATGCTTAGCCACACGCTTTAATTCCCGGATTAAAATTCGTTCGTGCTCCACATGCTCCAGCACATGTGCTAGAATAACCAGATCAAACTCATTATCTCCATAAGGAATCTGGTAACCATCAAAACTCTTTACCTCTTTCAACCTGCTCAAACCGCGGTTCTGAATCAGAGAAACACCCGTATCAGCAATTTCCAGTGCATAAAGCTCCTTTCCGAAATTCTGTTCATTTAAAAAATGGAGAATACTGCCATCACCCGCACCAACTTCCAGTACCTTAACAGGCTGGATACTTTTGCAGACATCCATAATATTCTTTGCTTTAGCTTCCGCGCCAAGCATGCGCCAGGTCGTATCGGTCTGCGTATAAAAATTGTCGTATGCTGATTTTACTTCATCGCTTAACATGGCAAAAATTCTTTTTAGGTATAGTTTGAGATCTGAAAAATCCGGATAAATTAAACATGAGGCGGATTTTCATGACGATTGAATATTTTTTGAAATACAGTGAACAAAAATAATGATTTTAACATCATTATACCCTGGCCCCTGGTTTTGGGAATTAATAAAAGATAAAAAGCACTGACCGCACAAGCGATTAAAGTAGCTATAGATGCACCGACACCACCATATTTGGGAATCAGCCATAAATTAAGTAATATGTTGATCACAGCACCCATGGCTGTACGTTGGAAAGATATCATGGTATAACCCTCTGCCAGCAAATACTGTGAACTTGCACTACCCAGAAAAACGAATAAACCAGACCAGATATGTATCGCCAGCATTTGTCCTGCACCATTATAAGTGTCCCCATAAAGGAACTGAATAATAAAAGGAGCTAAAAATGTGATCACTACTGCTACCGGTAAGCTAATAAATACCAGCAAATCATATAAATTCCTCAAACGTTTCTGATACCGGCCAAGATCAGTTTTTCGCGCATGGATTAAAGCTGGAAAAACAGAGGTTACAATAGCGACAGGAATAAAAAACCAGGCCTCACTGATTTTTGCTGCGGCACTGTAAATACCAACCTCTACACTACCTACACTCTTTAACATCACCTGATCAATCTTCATATAGATAGAAACCATAACTGCCGAAAGTATCAGCGGAAAAGACTGTTTCAACAAACTAACAGCTCTTTTACGACTAAAAGTCCAGGTGAATAAACTGAATCCCCTTTGATGATACATATAGACTAAACCAGTTGCGAGCGCAAGACTGTCAAAAGTTAAGGAAGCGGCAAAATAGATCAGCGGCATTTTACAAACGACCAGCAAAACCTTCACCACAGCAGATAACACCACGCAGATATTCTGTACCTTAACTACATATTTTGAAGCAACCTGCGATTGAAAATAAGAATCAATCACGTTGAACGACTTGAAAAAAGAAGCGAAAGACAAGATTAAAATAATCCAGGTCAGAGAATCTCCCGGTTTCTCAGAATAATTATGGAAAAGCAGGTAAATACCAACCGTAATGGGAATTAATAAGGCATTAACCCCTAAACGCATCAATAAAGAAGTGCCTAAAATCTCATCTTTTTTACTGGGCTCATTCAGGATTTCCCGAATGATAAAAGTATCCAGCCCTAAAGCACCGACAGCAGCGATAATCATTGTAAATGCATCTGCAAAACTAAGTTCTCCAAAAGAAGAAGCACGAAGATACCGCGCAATCACGAAGCCAACCACCATGCTGAGAATTTTCCCAAACATCAGCCAGCCAGTATTTTTAAAATACTTGTTAAACGCTTCCTCGTCAAAACCTTTTAAACCCGGTAATTTCATCCGCGCAAAGATGTGAAATTAAAAACTCTTCTCAATTCGCTTTAATTGTTTCAAATGATGTTTTAAATGGATTTCCATAAAACGAAACCATTGTGATGCATTTAAATAACCTAAACGTGGATGACGGGTTTTAAGTGCAGGATCTGCCAAATGAAGCTGACCATAGACCATATCAAGTTCTTCAAGAAATTTCTGTATAAATGCAGCAGCGGCCTCTTTCGTGATTTTCGTTTCCCTTCCAACTAATGCTTTTGGTACTTTATATTTAGCGTTTGGTGGAAAACTTCCGAAAAACAGGATTATTTTGACAATAAAAGCAGTAGACTTTATTTTTCCTTCGCCCTTGATACAATTTTCAACTTCTTTGATCGTCAGTATACTGAACTCAAAAATATGAGCATATACTTCACTGTATGACCATCCTCCAATAGGCGGTGTTAATTGGAACTGACCGTCAGGAACCTCCCGTAAAAAATCATGGTATTTTGCTGAAATGTCTTTCAGCGAAGAAAAAATGGAAGGATTGCGCATGGGCCGGCTTGTAGTTTTAGTCAATTTAAATTCAGGTCATCATTGAGCTGATCACCTGAATTTAAAGAGCTATTCTGATTAAAACAGCAAATTGCTAAAAATGTTGCATTAATTCTTCCAGATGTAATATTTGCCATTCTACATCAGCAGGCTTAGTGATATTTAAAGGATTAAAGAAAATAGCTTTGATTCCGAAATCCTGGGCGCCGCGGATATCGGCTTCCAGGCTATCACCAATCATGATGCTCTCTTGTTTCTTTGCACCAGCTTTTTGCAGTGCATATTCGAAAATTGCACGGTCAGGCTTATTCACGCCCACATCTTCAGAAATAATTACATTCGAAAAATATGGGTTTAAATTACACGTAGCCATTTTAGTTAAGGTCGTTTCCTTGAACCCGTTGGAGATAATATGCAGCGTATATTTCTGTTGTAAATAAGCCAGTACTTTTTCCGATCCTTCGAATAAGTTCTTTTTTCTTGGGCTTTGATTTACATAATCAGCTTCAAATCCCTGGGGAACTAAATCCGGAGCTATGCCCAGCTGAACAAAAGTTCTGCTAAAACGCTCAGATCTCAATACGTCTTTGGTGATTTTCCCCAAATGATATTCTGCCCAGAGCGAATGGTTATTTTCTGTATAAACAGCTATAAATAAATCGCAGTCAGGAAGGCCAAGCAGGTTCAGCTCATACTGATGATATAATTCAGTTAAGGTTTCTCCCGCATTTTTATCAAAATCCCAGATCGTATGGTCTAAATCAAAAAAGATATGTTTTATCATTTGATACTTAGATTTTGGTTCCGTAAGCAAGATCACCTGCGTCTCCTAATCCAGGTACAATATATGATTTAACCGTCATTTCTTCGTCTATAGCACCTAACCATAATTTGGCATGTGGTAAGTTTGCGCGTACATGTTTCACTCCTTCAGCGCTTGCAATTGCAGCTACAATATGTAATTCTTTAATTTTGTACTTTGCCATCAGTTCTTTACAGCATAAGACCATGCTTAAGCCAGTAGCCAGCATCGGATCAACCATAACCAACACTTTGTCCGTTAAATCCGGAGAAGAGATATAATCTACATGAATCTCTATCGTTCCCGCAGGATTTGACTTCCGGTAAGCAGTAACAAATGCGGCGTCGGCCCGGTCAAAGATATTTAACATACCCTGTTGCATAGGCAGCCCGGCACGTAAAATCGTGGCGAGTACAGGCTGACTATCCAGTGCTTTGGTTTTTGCAATCCCCAGTGGAGTTTGTGTCTCTGAATCGTTATATAGTAGATTTCTGCTGATTTCCCAGGCAAAAAATTCACCTAGCCTCTCCAGGTTTTTACGGAAACGCATCGTATCCTTCTGTATATTTTCATCACGCAGCTCTGCCATGAAAATATTCGCAATAGAATTTGTTTTACTCAGGTCAAATATCATCCTGTAAAGATAAAAAATTGCTTAACAATTGTGTGTATAGTCTTCTTCCAACTTTCCCTTTACCGAATTCGGGTAAAGTTTCTTTATGCCATAATACGTGAAAATGACCATTTAACAATTTAACGTTTGCGATCAATCTGCCCCATTGGGCAAGCGTTTCATCAATATTGAAAGTTCTGTTCTGTAAGAGAATAGCATCATTGATAGCTACAGGATATAGCTGTAAATGCGTAGTTTTTTCCAGCTGAAGATCATACCAGAAAAACGGAGTACATGTACCAGCTCTGAAACCAATTGTAGTATCATAACCCATTCTGTAATCTTTGAGCACACCCGATTTAAGCAGCTGCAAATAGCTTTTTGGAAAGCTGATCTGCCGGTCGCAAATCAGGTCTACTCCGGCAGAAGGTTTAAAAAAGTAAACGGGTGCCAGCCGGTATTTTTCATGCTGTTCATTTAGAAATAATGATAATCCGCTACCCTTTGCCTGAGCGGTAGCTTTGGGACGCGAAATCAAAGGGATATTCCTTAAAAAATTAATAGCATGCTTGAAGATATTAAATGAGCTGATTCCCGGTGCATCATACATGCAGACCAGCGGAGTGAACTCAAATTTCTTTTGTCCGAAATGGAGCTTGGGATAACGCTTTAATAACATATTTTTAAGCAGCAGTGCCCAGCCATCTATGACAGGAAATTCCAGCAGCTTAAGTTTAGATTGCAGACTGGCTTCAGGAGGATAATTTCCTGCTGTACCCGGGGTAAAAGGAAGGTATTCTTCATAGCGGCTCACAAAATAAAACGCTGCTGCGAAAACATCAAATGGCAAACTGCTGTTATCAACGGCAAAAGGGACTATCATATCCCCGAAGGTTGTGGTTTTTATATTTGGAGACGAAATGGTATGCGCAAGCAGGAAATCGGAATTCTTGAAAAAAGGCTCATCGCCAACAGGCATATCGGAGTAAGTGATTTTAGGCAAGGGTGAAGCTTTAAATTCTTGCACATTCGAACTGAACCCTGCTTGTGTTTTGAGGATATCGGTGAAAATAAAGTTAAAAACATACTTAATCCTGGGTGTAAGTATGGGAACATATACCAGTAATTTCATGCTGCCAATAAATTTAGGATATAATCACGACAATCCAATACATCAATAATTGTTATCTTTGAATAGCTATGAAATTTCAACTTGTTTCAGATTATAAACCTACGGGTGATCAACCAGCCGCCATTGAACAACTGGTTACAGGCGTTAACAATAATGAAAATTATCAGACTTTGCTGGGGGTTACAGGATCTGGTAAAACGTTTACTGTAGCCAATGTGATTCAGCAAACGCAGAAACCTACATTGATTCTGAGCCACAATAAAACACTGGCTGCCCAGTTATATGGAGAATTCAAGAACTTCTTTCCTGAAAATCAGGTCAATTATTTTGTTTCTTACTATGATTACTATCAGCCAGAGGCTTATATGCCCAGCAGTAATACCTATATCGAAAAGGATTTAAGTATCAATGAAGAGATTGAAAAACTCAGGCTGAGAACAACTTCTGCCTTAATGTCGGGCCGCAGGGACGTGATTGTCGTTTCTTCGATTTCCTGTATTTATGGTATGGGAAATCCGGAAGATTTCTCCCGCTCGGTATTCCGGTTTGCGGTAGGGACCAGGGTTTCCAGAAATACATTCCTGCATAGTCTGGTAGAAATTTTATATGCTCGGACTATCAATGACTTTAAAAGAGGAACATTCAGAGTGAAGGGGGATACAGTTGATATCTTTCCGGCTTATCTGGACACGGCTTACCGGATTTCTTTTTTCGGCGATGATATCGAAGAATTGAGCATTATTGATCCGGTAACGGGCAAAACATTAGAAAAAGTGGAAGATATGGCCGTTTATCCGGCAAATCTGTTTGTAACCCCGAAAGATAGATTTACTTCTTCGATCTGGGGAATTCAGGAAGAACTGGAAGTACGTAAAAATCAATTGATAGGAGACAGGCAGTTACTGGAAGCCAAGCGATTGGAAGAAAGAGTCAATTTTGATATTGAAATGATGAAAGAACTGGGTTATTGCTCAGGTATTGAGAATTATTCAAGGTTCTTCGATGGCCGTCAGCCCGGCATGCGCCCTTTCTGTTTGCTGGATTATTTTCCTGAAGATTACCTGATGGTGATTGATGAAAGTCATGTAACTGTACCACAAATCAGGGCAATGTACGGCGGAGACAGGTCGCGTAAAATGTCATTGGTAGAATATGGTTTCCGCTTACCTTCTGCACTGGACAACAGACCTTTAAACTTTGAAGAGTTTGAAAGTCTTGCGCCGCAGACCATTTACGTAAGTGCAACACCAGCGGATTATGAATTGCAGAAAACTGAGGGAGTTGTGGTCGAACAAGTAATCCGTCCTACAGGGTTGCTTGATCCGCTGATCGAAGTGCGTCCGGCAATTAATCAGGTTGATGATTTACTGGATGAAATTGACAAAACTATAAAAATGGGCGACCGTGTACTGGTAACCACCCTGACCAAACGCATGGCAGAGGAGTTAACTAAATACATGGACAGGCTGAATATTAAATGCCGTTATATCCACTCTGAGGTGAAAACACTGGAAAGAGTAGAGATTTTAAGGGGATTACGTTTAGGTGAGTTTGATGTGCTGATCGGGATCAACTTGTTAAGAGAAGGACTGGATTTACCGGAAGTCTCTTTTGTAGCGATCCTGGATGCCGATAAGGAAGGGTTTTTAAGATCAGACCGGGCATTGATCCAGACCGTTGGCAGGGCGGCGAGAAATGACAGGGGAAGGGTAATTCTTTATGCGGATAAAATAACAGATTCCATGGCCAGAACCATAGATGAAACCAGCCGCCGCAGAGAGCGGCAGATTGCTTACAATACTGAGCATGGCATCACTCCTAAAACTGTAGGGAAGAGCAGAGAGGCGATTCTGGAACAGACTTCTGTACTGGACTTCTCGGCGAATACAGATCATAAAAATGCGTATGTGGAAACTAACCAGGCCAGTATAATGGCAGATCCGATTGTGCAGTATATGACACAGCCGGAAATGCAGAAATCAATTGATAAAACGCGTAAAGATATGGCTAAAGCAGCCAAGGATATGGATTTCTTAATGGCTGCGCGGTTGCGTGATGAAATGTTCGCAATGGAAACAGTTTTTGCAGAGCGATTCGGTAAACAAAAAGTTAAATAATGGACGGAAAGAACAGAGCGGATATTTATCCGGGATTAGAAGTCGAAATCATTTTAAAGAAAGATCAGCGCAGCGGGAAGCTGACCAGGGGAATAGTCGCTAACTTATTGACTTCCTCAGCTTTTCACTCCCGTGGAATTAAAGTTCGTCTGGAAGACGGACAAATAGGAAGGGTTGCAGAAATTGTTGAAGAAGATTAGGTCTATAAATAGGCTTAAATGCTTATTAAAGCAGCATTTCTGTACAGATTGTAATTATTATATAACAAACAGGCAGTCTTTGTATTAATCAGCATTGAATTCTGTCTATATTTGTAGATTAACTGAAAAAATAAATGGGATTAATTAAATTTCTTTTTTTTACTATACTGATACTCTGGATTATCCGTCTTTTGTTGAGACTGGTATTTCCAATGGTAGTCAAAAGTATCTTCGGGAAAATGCAGCAACAGTCTTCAGGTTATGCCGGACAGCAGCAACAACAACAACAGCGCTATTCTACTAAACCAGAAGGCTCGTTGTCAATTGACTATGTACCGCCACAGCCTAAGCAGGGAAATGCCGATAAACTAGGTGATTTTGTTGATTACGAGGAAATTAAATAAAAATATCCCGCTAATCGATATATTTCCTTCCTAATCTGTATCAATTTTATATTTTTGGGGTTAGTTTAATATAAACAGACCTTAATGAACAATTGGTTAAAAAGGAATGGCATACACTTAGCCATCAGTGCATTTTTTGTAATTTTATGTTTCGTCTATTTTAGTCCTGTTCTACAGGGGAAAGTTCCGATTCAGGGCGATGTCATGCAGGCTAAAGCCATGCAGCGGGAGATCATGGAGTACAAAGCCAAAGATGGCAAAGGACCCCTTTGGACGAACGAGATGTTTGGAGGGATGCCTGCTTATCAGATCTGGGTTCAATATCCGCTCAATCTGACTACTTATGGGATAGCATTGATTACAGATGTTTTACCAAATCCTGTAGGTACGGTCTTAATGTACCTTTTAGGTTCATACCTGCTTTTCTGTGTATTAAAAGTTAATCCATGGCTTGCTGCGGCAGGTGCAATCGCATTTGCATTTACTTCTTACAATTTTATAATTATTAGTGCCGGGCATAGCAATAAGGCTCTTGCAATTGGCTTGTTTGCGCCGATTCTTGCTGGGATTATTTTGACGATGCGGGGGAAATACTGGATGGGTGCGAGCTTAACAGCACTTTTTCTGGCACTGAATATCAGGGCTAACCATATCCAGATGACTTATTATTTTCTGTTGGCGCTGTTAATTTACATCGGAATAGAAATCTACCATGCGGTTAAAGCAAATAAAACTAAAGAACTTTCTAAAGCTATTGGGTTTCTTGGAATGGCCGTACTGTTGTCAGTAATGGTGAATGCAAGTAATCTGTGGACAACTTATGAATATGGAAAAGAGACTATCCGTGGTAAATCTAACCTGACTGCTGATGCGGCGGAACCAGATAGCGGTCTTCCTAAGGACTATGCTTATCAGTGGAGCCAGGGTGTAAGTGAATCTTTCACCTTTTTAATCCCAAATTTATATGGTGGAGGAACAAACCGCCTGGATGCTAAATCAAACGTAGCGAAAGCCATTGAGACTGTAGGTGCTTCACCTGAACAGGCGGCTGGTTTTGCAGCACAGATGCCAGTATACTGGGGAGATAAACCAGGTACGGCAGGCCCTTATTATTTCGGGTCGATCGTGTGTTTATTATTCGTATTCGGGTTATTTATTGTTCGTAACCGTATCAAATGGTGGATCTTAGCGACTACAATCTTATTCCTTTTCTTATCATTTGGTAAAAATCTGCCATTTATATCTGATCTGTTTTTCGACTATGTACCGTTATACAACAAATTCAGAGCTGTAGAATCTATTCTGGCAGTAGTTGGATTATTGTTCCCCATATTAGCTGTTCTTGCTGTTAAAGAAGCTCAGGATGGACAGTATGACCAGAAATACCTGGTTAAAAAACTAACCTGGTCTGCGGGTATTACAGGTGGTTTCGCCTTGATCATTGCAGTGATGCCTACTTTGTTCTTCAGTTTCAAGACTTCTGATCATGAAGCTTTTCTGAATACGTTGAGCCAGGCCGTGAATAATGATAAAAACGTTGCGCTGACAATTGGTAATGCTTTAATACAAGACAGAGCAGAGCTGGCTAGAGCTGATGCTTTGAGAACTTTGATCTTTATCGCTATCGGATTTGGATTAACATGGGCATTCATCACTAAAAAGATGAAAGCAGAATATGCTTTTGGTTTACTGGCTTTATTTATCTTGATTGATATGTGGCAGGTAGATCGCCGTTATTTAAATAACCAGAATTTTGTGCCTGCATCTTCATTGACTAACCATTATCAGCCAAGGGATGTGGATACTTTTATTTTAGCGGATAAAGATCCTGATTTCAGGGTGTTTGATACGTCTATTCCTACTTTTACCAGCGCAGATGCTTCGTATTTTCACAAAACGGTTGGTGGCGCGCATTCAGCAAGGTTAAAACGTATTCAGGAGTTGGTTGATCATCAGTTTACCAAAAGCGTAAATCATGATGTGCTGGACATGCTGAATACAAAATATATTATTACGCAGGATCAGCAGACTGGCGCTTATAAAATGCAGCGTAATGAGTCGGCGGCTGGTAATGCATGGATTGTGGATCAGGTGCAGTTTGTGAAAAACTCTGATGAAGAGATGAAAGCAATCAGTAGTTTCGATCCTAAGAAAGAAGCAATCGTGGATATTAAATATAAAAACTTAATTGATACGGCTAAAGCGGGTATTGGCGGGCCAACAGCGATGATTAAATTAGATAATTATCATCCTGACCATATGGTTTATTCTTATAGTGCCCCAAGAGATGTGATTGCTGTATTCTCTGAGATTTATTATGATAAAGGCTGGAAAATGTACATTGATGATGTGGAGAAGCCTTATTTCAG
This sequence comes from Pedobacter sp. WC2423, assembly GCF_040822065.1. Taxonomy (NCBI): domain Bacteria; kingdom Pseudomonadati; phylum Bacteroidota; class Sphingobacteriia; order Sphingobacteriales; family Sphingobacteriaceae; genus Pedobacter; species Pedobacter sp. WC2423. The sequence goes on along the minus strand of NZ_CP162005.1, from coordinate 3,738,230 downwards.
AGCTGATTATACCTTACGTGCAGCACAGCTTCCTGCTGGAAACCATAAGATTGACTTCATTTTCCATCCTGTATCTTACTATATGGGAGAGAAAATTTCATTTGCAGGTTCAATCCTGTTGATGTTAGGTTTAGGGTTTGCTGTTTATACGGATCAAAAGAAGACAAAAAAGGTGAGTTAAGAATTTTTAACTGATCAAATGAGAAGGGTTGTTGCGTTATGCTGCAACCCTTTTTTATTGGGATGAAAAGTTGGGGTTTGCAAGGGTTTTGGCCAGGTACTGTAGGGGTTGTGGTATACATTGAACTAGTACTGAACTAGGGTTGAAGTACCCTTGAAGTAGTCTGAGGTACTTCAAGGGTAGTTGAATACTACTTCAATGTATACCACAACCTAGCCACAACCCCTGCAAAACCTTAACACCTATCAGCCGGAAAATCAGTAGGTCTTAATCCTTAAAAAACTAATATTTATACCATAATATTTACTTAATGTATTGTTAACCTGACTTTTGCATATTTGTGTATATAAACTGAACTGATATGCAAGAAATAATTACGGTTGTCTGTGTTATCGCTCTTGTAGCTTTCTTTTTCAGTCCCTATGAACTAACCATAGATGAAGACGATGTGTAAAAGAGAAGTTGATATTGTCGTGATTTCTGATGTCCACCTGGGCACTTACGGTTGTCATGCAAAAGAACTCCTTAAATATTTAAAAAGTATCAAACCCAAAACACTGATCCTGAATGGAGATATCATTGATATCTGGCAGTTCAGTAAAAGATACTGGCCCGAAACACATATGAAAGTTGTCAGAAAACTGATGAAGTTTGTAACGGAAGGAGTACCAGTATACTATCTGACAGGAAATCATGATGAGCTATTGCGCAAATTTGCAGACATGCACCTGGGATCTTTCCATATCCAGAATAAGCTGGTTTTAGAACTCGACGGAAAAAAGGCATGGTTTTTCCATGGGGATATCTTCGATGTGACGATGCAGCATTCAAAATGGCTTGCCAAACTAGGCGCAGTAGGTTATGACAGTTTGATTCTGATCAATAGTTTTGTCAACTGGGGGCTGAAACTCTTTGGCAGAGAAAAAATGAGCTTTTCTAAAAAAGTTAAAGCGCAATTTAAAGATGCAGTTAAGTTTATCAATAAATTTGAAGACACAGCTTCCGAACTGGCGGCAAAAAATGGCTATGCCTATGTGGTATGTGGCCATATTCATCAACCTGAAATGAGAACAGTAACTACTGAAGATGGGCAGGTACTGTATTTAAACAGCGGAGACTGGGTCGAAAACCTGACCGCGCTGGAATATAAAGATCAGAACTGGAATATCTTCAAGTATGACGCTAAAGACTTTCAAACAGACGAAGTAGAAGAAGGAATTCTTTCCGATAGTGAGGACTTGCATAGTAAGCTGGATATCAATATGTTGCTACAAAAGATAAAATTAGAAATTGTCTAGCAAATAAAATTACAGATATTCGGCAAGGATGAAGATACTTTATGCTATTCAAGGTACAGGAAACGGTCATGTCAGCCGCGCACGTGAAATTGTGCCTTTATTACAACAGCACGGCGATGTAGAACTATTAATCAGTGGTACACAAGCTGATGTTAAATTGAGTCAGCAAGTGGCTTATCAGCTTCATGGTTTTAGTTTTATTTTCGGTAAAAAGGGGGGGGTAGACCATTACGAAACCTGGAAATCAATGAATCTTCCGCGGTTTGTAAAGGATATGCGTCAGCTTCCACTTAAAAGCTACGATCTTATTTTAAATGATTTTGAACCTGTTACGGCCTGGGCATGTAAGTTGAAGGGAGTAGAGAGCGTGGGCTTAAGCCATCAGGCTTCTTTTCAGTCTAAGAAAGTTCCGAAGCCTAAGAGTATAGACTGGGCCCAGTTAGTGATGAAATACTATGCACCTTCTACTCATTATGTGGGTTTCCATTTCAAAGAATACGACGACTTTATCCATACACCTGTTATCCGTTCAGAGATCAGAAACCTTCAGACGAGTAATCTGGGCCATTATACAGTTTACTTGCCAGCGATTGCAGATGAAATACTGGTGCCGATTTTAAAACAAATTCCCCATGTACAATGGCAGGTCTTTTCTAAACATACGAAGACGAGTTTTACAGCCGGGAATGTTCAGGTGCGTCCTGTCAATAATGAACAGTTTAACCTGAGCATGGCAAGTTGTGAAGGTTTATTCACTGGTGGTGGATTTGAGGGGCCTGCTGAGGCCTTGTTTTTGGGTAAAAAACTCCTGGTTGTCCCGATGAAATTTCAATACGAGCAACAGTGTAATGCCTATGCTTTACAGCAAATGGGTTTGCCAGTGATCTGGGGGTCTAATAAAAACTGGCTACCCGTGATTCAGAAATGGGTGCTTCAGCCGCAAACGCATCAATTTAATTTTCCTGATGAGACTGCTGATGTTATTGAAAAAGTTGTCAGCCAGTTTGCCAGATAAATTTCTTTACTTTGCCCTTCTATTTACGGCATGATCAATCAATTCAAAACGTTAAACCCTATTAACATACTCCTGCTGTTCGCATATACTTTTTTTATGCGGATATCGATTTTGATCAATCCACCAGAGCGGCTGAATTTTGAGTTTATGGAGTCGTATGCCAAGTTTTTGATTCAAATTCCAATAGGGGAAAATTTTTCGGTGATTACCAATATCCTTCTGGCCGGCATTTTGGTTTTTATACAAGCCATTATTTTTAACAGGATCGTTAATAACCATACTTTACTGGCTAAACCAAGCTTCCTGCCAGCTTTACTCTATATCACAGGAGCCAGTTTATTCGATCCTTTTCTTATTCTCAGTCCTGTACTGATGTCCAATTTCATGTTGATCCTGATCATGGATAAATTATTGAAACTTGGTAAATCGCCCAATGCGATCATGATTATGTTTGATATCGGGTTATTTATTGCAGTGGGCACATTGATTTATTTCCCTTTTGTGATGATGCTTTTGCTCATCTGGCTCAGCTTACTGTTATATCGCTCTTTTAGCTGGCGGGAATGGATTTCCGGATTGGTAGGTTTTCTGACCATTATCTTTTTTCTGGCTGTTTTTTATTACTGGAACGACAATCTGGGAATGTTCTACAAGATATGGCTTCCTTTAAAAAATAAGTTTCCATCGATGTTCAAGATCAGGTATAATGATTACCTGGTGCTGGTTCCGGTTGGAATTACGATGGTACTGGCCACTATACAGTTGCGGGAGAATTTTTTCAGGAGTTTTATCAGTACCAGAAAAGCTTTTCAAATGCTGTTTTTTATGTTTCTGATTGCAATTTTAAGTGTTTATACGAAGTCGAATTTTAAACTTTACCACTTTTTACTTTGTGTGCCGCCGGGTGCAGTTTTGCTGGCTTATTATTTTTCGAACGCCACAAAAAGATGGTTTTATGAAAGCTTGTTTGTTATTTTAGTCTTAACGATACAGTTCTTTTTATTTGTTTAACTTTTTTTAACAATTTGACGGCTTGAAACTTGGTAAAGATTAATAGCTTTGTAACATGAAGTGTGGATTGATAAATGCATAATCTCGTAATAGATATCGGCAATACTAACAGTAAAATAGCTGTTTTTAACGATAAAGTGCTGGTGTTTTTTCAAATCCTTGAGCATTTTGATCAGCAGGTACTGACGACATTAATCGCAGAATATAAAGTGGCTAATTCTACTGTTTCCAGTGTGAAGAAGGCTGATGCCGCACTTTTGACTTTATTAGAGGAAAAAACTAATTATATACCGTTTTCTACCGATTTAAATACGGGTATAAATAATTATTATAAAACAATATCCACTTTAGGGCAGGACAGATGGGCAAAAATAATTGCCGTTCATCATGCTTATCCCCAGCAAAATTGTTTGGTTATAGATGCAGGAACCTGCATTACCTATGATTTTTTAAATAAGGAGGGATCTTATTATGGCGGAAGCATCAGTTTGGGCCTTAATATGCGGTTTCTTGCTTTGAATCATTATACAGGCAAGCTGCCATTAGTGAAGTGGGACAGGGAATTACAAATTATTCCTCAGGGTACTGATACCGGGACGGCGATCATAAATGGCGTCTTACAGGGCGTAATCAATGAAGTTGAAGGATTTATAGCATTAAATAATAAAAATAATAAAGAACTGAAGGTAGTTATAACTGGAGGGGATGCTACTTTTTTGCTGGAACAATTAAAAAACAGCATCTTTGCACCTCAAATTATACACGATCCCTATTTAGTATTAAAAGGATTAAATGAAGTCATTGCATTTGAATATGTACAAAAAAATTAATTATATAACGGCAGTTTTAGTTCTGCTAGCGAGCATTTCTGTTAACGCACAGGTTACTACCCAGTCGCCATATTCTAAATATGGTATCGGAAACCTCAAAGGTGTCTTACTCCCTCAGTTCAGAGCAATGGGCGGAATTTCGACAGCGGTTAATAAGCCTACCGGATATAACAATATCAATATTCAGAATCCTGCATCCTATGCCGGAATCACTTCAACGACTATTGATGTTGGTGTTGCTGGTACTTTTACCAATCTGAAAAAGGATGGTGCAACGGAAAACAGTTTTAACGGTACATTAAGCCACCTTGCTTTGGCTTTTCCGGTAAATCAGCATTCTGCACTGAGTTTTGGTATACTTCCGTATTCAGAGCTGGGTTATAATTTCTCTAACAGACAGACCATTACTGGTACGCCTGGAAATCCTTCAACGTCTGATGTAAATAATGTTTATTCTGGTGAAGGCGGGTTATCAAAAGCTTATATTGGATATGGTTACCGTTTTGGAGATCATTTTAGAATTGGTGCCAATATGGAATACCTTTTCGGAAACCTGATTGAAAACAAAGGAGTGGAATTCGTAAATGATCCAGGTGCTTTTGCGACACGTTTGCAAAATAAAAACAGTGTTGGCGGTATCAGCTTCTCTTATGGTGCACAGTATGATATCCGTTTAACCTCTAAAATGTTATTGACTTTTGGTTATTCTGGCTCATCATCTTCTACTATCAACTCTACAAGAACCTTTATGGCCAGCAAATATTTGTATGATGGTAATACAGGAGAAGGAAACGTAACTGTAGAAACTGTGGATTCTATAGGAAGCGGAAAGTCTAATCTGAAACTTCCTTTAATACATAACTTCGGAATTGCATTGCAAAAAGATAACAAATGGTTGATTGGAGCAGATTTCAGAACAGGTAAATGGTCTTCGTATGCTATTAATGGAGTTAACCAGGGTTTGCAAAACAGCCAGGGCATATCAGTGGGTGGTCAGATTACACCTGATATTACTTCAATTAATAGTTATTTCAAAAGAGTTGACTATCGTTTAGGCTTTAGTTATGATAAGACTTATATTAATATCTCTGATCAGGATGTAAAACAGATGGCGGTATCTTTTGGTCTTGGGTTGCCATTGGCAAACTCTCAAACCAGAGGTACATTCTATAAAATGAATTTCACCACTGAACTTGGCCGCAGAGGAACCATGCAAAGTGGTAGCCTTCAGGAAAACTATATCAGTGTTCACTTAGGCTTCACGCTGAATGATACCTGGTTCAAAAGATTTAAATTCGACTAATGAATATTGCCGGTATATTATCCCGTATAGTTATACTGTGCTTTGTCCCGCTTTTTTTAAGTTCCTGCAATGGGGATGACTTAAAAAAAGCGGCTACAATATCATCTAAAAAACTTACACTCAGTAAGGACCGGTCTTTAAAGGTAGAAATCGTTTTCAGCGATTCTGCAGTAGTTAAAGCCAAAGGGTTTGCACCCATCCTGGATCAGGTAAATCCATCTTCTGGCAGTAAGTATCAGGAGATGCCGAAAGGGGTGAAAATTACCTTCTTCGATCCAAAGCAAAACGTTACAGGAACCATTACTTCTGATTATGCGATCAGAAAAGAAACTGAACAGGTAACGATATTTAAGAAAAATGTTGTTGTTGTTCGCGATGATCTGACTTTTAACACAGAAGAGCTGACCTGGAATCAACAAAAAAAAATGTATTTCTCTCCAAAAGGTATAGTTACCCGGCCTGATGGCACCGTTTTAAATGCGCTAAACTTTACTGCACCTGAAGATTTCAGCTCTGTCGCCTTTGAACAGGGGTCAGGTGAAACTTATGTCAAAGGTGATTTGGGGCAATAACCTCACATCCTTCAGAAAACGATTCTCTGCTGAGCTCCCAAAGCTTACTCTGTAACTAAAATGTTATGAATTCTGCGATAAAAAAAACGACTGATCAGCCTCTTTAAATTCTGAAATAATTGCGCGTTTTAGTGCTTTCCCGGCACTTTTTATATTCGAAAACGTATCTTCAGATATTAATTATAGATTAATTTTAATAGGCTTCGTATAACTCTGCTTTAGGATGTATGTTTTTTTGCATAAACGATTTAAATTGTCAAAAAAATGCAAAAAAAGTTTTATTCATCATTTTCAAACCATATATTAGTGATTGTCAACTAATACGAGTATCAACCGCTCATTAACTATTATTAACAATTAACTAACTAAATTATTTAGAATTATGAAAAAACTTCTACAAAGTTTGTTCGTACTTCTGTTTGTTGCAGTATCTGCAATGGCTCAGGAACGGACAATCAATGGTACAGTTACAGCGCAAGAAGATGGCCTTCCTCTTCCTGGAGTAAGTGTAAAGATCAAAGGAACAATTATCGGCACAAGTACGGCCGCAAACGGAAAATTTTCAATCCGTACAGAAAACAAAGCAGTTTTGGTGTTTTCTTTTATCGGTTATTTACCGAAAGAAGTTACAGTTGGTCCAAACACTTCTACACTTAATTTATCTTTAACAGCCGATAACCAGCAACTGAATGAAGTTGTGGTAACTGCAATGGGCCAGCTGAGAACTAAAAACTCTTTGCCTTATGCAGCGCAACAGGTTAAAGGGGATGAATTAACACAAACAAGAACTGCAAATGCAGCTTCAGCCTTATCTGGAAAAGTTTCTGGTTTGCAAATTATTCAGGGTAATGCAATTGGAGGATCTACAAATGTAGTGATCAGGGGTAACAAATCATTGACAAGTAATAACCAGGCTTTATTCGTAGTTGATGGTGTACCTGTTGATAACTCAAATAATAACACCGCCGATCAAAAAACAGGAAGAGGCGGATATGACTATGGTAATGCTGCTGCGGATATCAATCCTGATGATATTGAGTCTGTGAACGTACTGAAAGGTGCTGCTGCAAGTGCATTATATGGTTCAAGAGGTGCAAATGGTGTAGTGATGATTACCACCAAAAGCAGAAAACAAGGTGGTATGGGAATCACGATTAACAGTGGTTTATCGATCGGATCGATTGATAAATCTACTTTCCCTACTTATCAGAAAGAATACGGAGCTGGTTACTCAGGCGGATACGAAAGCGGTGATGGTTTCCTTTTAATTGATGTATTAGGTAACGGTGTAAAAGAAAAAGTAGTGCCTACAGGTGAAGATGCTTCTTACGGAGCAAAATTTGATCCTAATTTATTAGTTTATCAATGGGACGCTTTTGATCCTGCTTCTCCTAATTTTCATAAAAAAACGCCATGGGTTGCAGCAGCGAATGGACCTGCATCATTTTATCAAACAGCTATTTCTAACAGTAATAGTATTATGTTAGATGGAGCAACTGATAAAGGAAGTATTAAAATTGGCTATAGCAGAAATGATGAGAGAGGTACTTTGCCAAATAGCAGAGTGCTGAAAAACATCGTGAATTTTAGTTCTACCTATAAAATTACTGATCGTTTAACTGCTTCTGCATCTGCGAATTTCTCGAAAATTGACGGTAAAGGCAGATATGGCTCAGGATACAGTGGTCAGAACGTAAATCAGAATTTCAGACAATGGTATCAGACTAACGTAGATATGCAGGCGCAGAAAGATGCTTATTTCAGAAACAAGAAAAACATTTCCTGGAACTGGGCAGATCCGTCTACTCCAGCAGGATTGGTCCCAAAATATACTGATAACTATTACTGGACAAGATATGAGAATTTTGAGACTGATAGCAGAACCAGGATTTTTGGAAATGCAGCATTAAATTATAAAGTTAATGATTGGTTGAATGTGATGGGGAGAGTAACATTAGATACTTATAATGAGAATCAGGAAGAGCGTATCGCTGTAGGTAGCCAGGGTGCTGCATCTTATTCACGCCAGGATCGTACTTTCAATGAGACCAACTATGATTTAATCGCAAATGTTGATAAAAACTTTTCAAAAGACCTGAATTTTAAAGCTATTTTAGGTACGAACATCAGAACCAGTAAAATCACAAGTATTTTTAATACGACTAATGGTGGTTTAATTGTACCGGGTTTATATAGTATATCGAACTCTGTTGGAACGCTTGCAGCTCCTGTTGAAACTTACCAACCTAAACAAGTTGATGGTTATTTTGGTGGTGCTACACTTACTTATAAAGAGTTTTTAACTTTAGATGGTACATTCAGAAGAGATAAATCATCAACCTTACCTGCAGGTAATAATGCCTACAACTATTACTCTGTTGCTGGTAGCTGGTTGTTCTCTAAACACATTCAACAAGATTGGTTATCTTCAGGTAAACTGAGAGTCAACTATGCTACAGTAGGTAATGATGCACCATGGGGTAGCACACAAAACTCTTACAAAATAGAAAATCAATTTGGCAGCACAATTGTAACTTCTTATCCAGTTACAACTAACAATAGCAAGCTGAAACCTGAGCAAACAGAAAGTACTGAATTTGGTTTGGAAATGGCTTTCTTGAAAAACCGTGTTGGTTTTGATGCGTCGTATTATGTCACTAATACTAAAAATCAAATTCTTCCTGTTTCAGTTTCTCCATCTGTTGGTTTTTCTAATACTTATGTGAATGCTGGTATTATTCAAAATAAAGGAGTTGAACTTTCTGTGTATGGTACCCCTATCAAAACAGATAATTTTAACTGGACTATTAATGTAAACTGGACAAGAAACCGGAATTTGGTTAAGGAGTTGTATAATGACAGTAAAAATGTACAGATTGCAAGTTATAACGCCGGGATTAGTGTAAATGGAACATTAGGCGAGGCTTTTGGAACAATCCAGGGTAAAACTTATGTTTACAATGCTCAAGGTCAAAAAGTTATTGGTGCTGATGGTTATTATCAAACAACAAGTACAACTAATAATGTAATTGGAAATATTAACCCGGATTGGATGGGTGGTATCTATAATAAATTCAGATATAAAAACATTACTTTAGGTTTCCTGGTTGATATCAAAAAAGGTGGTGATTTATGGTCGTTAGATCAGTTTTATGCTACTTATACGGGTATATTGCCTAATACTGTTGGAAATAATGACTTGGGTAACCCGGTTAGAAATCCAGTTACTAATGACAGCAAAAGCGGAGGTGTTATTTTGCAAGGTGTAACAGCTGATGGCAAACCAAACACAAAACGTGTAATTATTGATGCCAATAATGGCAGATATCCGCAGTCAGAATTCATTTATGATGCTGGTTATGTGAAATTAAGAGAAGCAACCCTGACCTACAGTTTACCGAAATCAGTTGTTGCGAAATGGGGACCAGTTAAAGCAGTAGATCTTTCTGTTTTTGGAAGAAACTTATGGATTATTCATAAAAACCTTCCTTATGCAGATCCAGAAGAGAATTTATCTTCAGGTAATGCTCAGGGCTTCCAGAGTGGTGCTTATCCTACCACAAGAGTATTCGGATTCAATGCCAAACTATCATTCTAAAATTAAATTTTATTCAGATGAAAAAACTAATTATATTTTTTATCGGCATGCTCAGTTTAGCGGCCTGCAAAAAAGATATCACCACCTTAAATACCGAAACAAAGAAACCGGCAGCTGTACCTGCAGGTACTTTATTTGCTTTTGCAACTAAATCATATGCAGATGCGATAACCAGTGCAAGTGTGAATCTGAACGTGTTTAGATTCACAGTTAGTCATTGGGCAATGACAACTTATCAGGATGAAGCCAGGTATGATTTCACGACAAGGACTATCCCTCTGTTTTGGTTTAGAGGAATGTACAGAGATGTATTGCAGAATCTAACTAATTCGGCGCAGATAATTAGTGCTGATGTTACATTATCACCAGGTGAAAAAGCGAATAAATTAGCTATACTGGATATTATGCAGGTTACTGCTTTCAGTACGCTAGTGAATACATTTGGAAATGTGCCTTATACTGAAGCTTTGAATCCGTCTAATTTGTTTCCTAAATATGACGATGCAAAAACTATTTCGCTTGATCTGATAAAACGGTTAAATAACGATATCAGCCAGTTAAAAACGACAAGCCCTGGATTTTCAGCTTCAGAGGACATTATTAATAAAGGATCTATTTCAAAATGGATAAAATATGCGAATACGCTGCGTATGCAACAAGGAATGATCCTTGCTGATGCAGATGCTGCTACAGCCAAAGCTGCAGTAGAAGCTTCGGATGCCGGAGCAATTTCTGCTGCTGCTGACAATAGTTATTTTCAATATTTAGCAGGTGCACCAAGTCAGAACCCATTGTTCGTTGATATCGTTACTGGTGGCCGTGGTGACTATGTTGCTGCTGAAGATTTAGTAAACAAGCTTACAGCACTTGCTGATCCTCGTTTATCTCAGTTTTTCGCTAAAACTGTTGCTGGTACTTATGTAGGTGGAAAAGTTGGTGCGAATAATACGATTTCACTTTTCTCACTTCCTGCGCCAAAAGTTTATGCAGCTGATGCCCCAACTGTAATGATGGATTATGTGGAAACTGAATTTTTCAGAGCTGAAGCAGTTGAAAGAGGCTTTGTTGTTTCTGGTAGTGCTGAAACTCACTATAACAATGCAATAACTGCATCAATTATTTATTGGGGTGGTACTGCCGCAGATGCTGCAACTTATCTGGCTCAGCCAGCAGTAGCTTATGCAACAGCTACAGGAACGTGGAAAGAAAAAATCGGAACACAAAAATGGATCGCTTTATATAACCGCCCTTTCAATGGCTGGACTGAAATGAGAAGACTTGATTTTCCTAAAGTTACAGCTCCTGTGAGTGCAAGATCTGCTTTCCCAACAAGATTTACTTATCCAGGTAATGAACAACAGTTAAACGGTACTAACTACGCTGCTGCTGCTGCTGCAATTGGTGGTGACTTAAGTACAACTAAATTGTTTTGGGATAAATTCTAAAAGCTTTTAATATGAATTAATGCTTTTATAGCAATATTAATCAAAATACCCCCGGGAAATTCCCGGGGGTATTTTTGTTTTTGGAGAAAAAAACATTTTTAGAGATTGAATCGGAGCTTTTTTTAGGTTAAAAAATTGATTTTTAATGTTGTAGGTGAAAAATAGTGTATATTAATGTAATAAAACAATACCTCAATCAAAACCTATCAACCAAGACCTATGAAAAAACAATTATCGATTGTTGTTGCACTGCTATTCCTATGTACGGGAATGGTAATGGCACAAAAAAAAGCGATTACCGGAACCGTTATTGACGGGGCCAATAAAGAAATCATCCCGGGTGTATCTATCCGGGTCAAGGGAACTACCTTAAGTACAAGCACCAACCAAAATGGGCAATTTTCTATCCTTGCGGGGCCAGCAGATCAGCTGATTTTCAGCTATACCGGTTATACAGCAGTGACAACTACTGTAGGAACGAACACAAAAATTGATATAACTTTAGAAAGTAATACTGCCCAGTTAAATGAGGTTGTATTGATTGGTACGCGTTCTGCGGGGCGGGTAAAGCTGGAAACAGCTGTTCCTGTTGATATTGTGAATGTCAGTAAATCTGCGGCTACAACAGGTCGTATGGAACTTACTGATATTTTAAACTATGCAGCACCTTCGTTTAATTATAATAAACAATCCGGTTCTGATGGAGCAGATCATGTGGAACTGGGTACTTTAAGGGGGTTGGGCCCTGATCAGACCTTAGTACTGATCAATGGCAAACGCCGCCACTCTACTGCTTTTGTTTCGGTATTCGGAACACGTGGTAGAGGTAATTCGGGGGTAGATCTGAGTACAATACCGACAGCCTCAATTGAACGGGTGGAGATTTTAAGAGATGGAGCATCTGCACAATATGGATCTGATGCGATAGCAGGAGTAATTAATATTGTTTTAAAGAAAACAGTGAACCAGTTCAATATCAATGCAGGTTATTCTGGTTACTATGATCCCAAATTCAATAGTAAAAATAGTGTTGCAGCCAATCAATACCCACATGGTGGATCAATTGATGGAAATGCAGTCAATGTAGATGCAAACTATGGCTTTAAAATAGGAAAGGAGGGTTTCCTGAATATTACAGCAGATTACTCGAAAAGTGGAAAAACTTACAGACAGGTACATGATACTACCACATCCGATCCTAAAGCATTGCCTGTAAATACAGCCAGACGTGCCAATGGAGACGGTTCTTCTGAGAATGGAACTATCTTCTTTAACAATGAAATTCCGCTAAGTGCCAAAACTACGTTCTACAGTTTTGGTGGATATAGCTATAAAGGATCAGACGCCTATGCATTTTCCAGAAACTTCCTGGCCCGGCCAGATCGTTTTCCAACAACCGGCGCTGGTGCATTGATTCCGGTAGACGGGATCATCGTGAATACACCTAACGGAGATTCTTATTATAATCCGCTGATTGAAACACATAACACAGATGTCTCATTTGCTGGTGGTTTGAAAGGGAGCTTTGGGGATGCCTGGGACTGGGATCTGAGTAACAATACAGGGAGTAATAATTTTCATTTTTATGGTGAAAAAACGTTTAATGCATCTTTAGGGGCTGATAAAACGCATTTTGATGATGGTGGGTCAGCTTTCTTACAAAATACGACTAACCTGAATTTTAGTAAACACTTTGATCAGGTGTTATCCGGATTTAACCTTGGCTTCGGCGCAGAATACCGTTATGAACGCTATAAGATTTTTTCGGGAGAAGAGGCTTCTTATAAAAACTATGATCCAAATGGAATAAAAGCAGCAGGTTCACAAGGTTTTCCGGGGTTCCAGCCTGGTGACGCTGTAAATGCAAACCGTAAAGTATTTGGTGGTTTCGTAGATTTTGAAGTTGATATCACTAAAAAATGGCTGATTGACTTTGCAAACAGATTAGAGCATTACAATGACTTTGGGTATAATTTCAGCACTAAATTCGCTACCCGTTACAAGCTGACAGATAATTTCAATATCCGTGGTTCGGTAGGTACTGGTTTCCGTGCACCATCCTTACAGCAAATTAATTATAGTTCTACTTTTACGAATGTTCAGGGTGCTATAATCTCTGAAGTGAAGATTGCACCTAATTATAGTCCGATCACTCAGGCCGCAGGGATTCCTAATCTGAAACAGGAAAAATCCAAAAATGCAGGCCTTGGATTTACATTCAAACCTGTTCCTGAATTCAGTATTACGGTAGACGGATACATCATTAAAGTCACTGACCGCGTAGTGCTATCGGGTCAGTTTAGTGCGAATGATACTTCTCTTGATCCCTCATTTACCAATGCGTTGAAATCATTACGTGTAGGCTCGGCACAATTCTTTGCCAATGCAGTGAATACAACCAATCGTGGTTTAGATGTAGTGCTTGATTACAATAAAACTATCGGGGATAACCGTTACCGCATGTTGTTTACAGGGAATTTTCAGCATATGACGATTGATAAGGTTAATTATCCGCCTATTCTGGGCAAGACGGAGACTTTGCAAGAGACTTTCCTGAGTTCAAGAGAAAAGAAGTTTATTCTGGCTTCTGCACCTTCTGCTAAATTCTCTCTGAACCCGGAATTCGGACATCAGGATTTTACTGCTGGTTTACGTTTTACTTACTTTGGCAAAGTTGATATCAATGGATATGGCGATGGATCAACTATTTACCCTACTGTGCCAGCTGATAATGGATCTGGCCCGCTGCCGGATCTGTACAATTACAGCGGAAAAGTAGTGAGTGATCTTTATTTCTCTTGTAAACTGAATAAGATTGCCCGGATTACGCTGGGTTCTGATAATATATTTAATGTACACCCCGATCTGGGCTATATTAAAGGGGCAAAAGGATTTGCCTATAACAACGAACCTGCGGGACCGTTTGATGCAGTTCAAATGGGTGGAAATGGGAGGCGTTTCTTTGTTCGCGTGGGTTTAACGCTATAATATTTCAGTTAAAAGGATAAAAAACCACACCGGCCGGCTTAGCTTGCCCGTGTGGTTTTTGCATATTTTATCTGCTGTAAAAACTTTATTGAATCAAATTTAAATTTGCTCATATTCAAAAACATTAAATTGTTTTCTTTTTTTAGCAAAAGTTGTATCTTGCGCCCTCTTTAGAAATATAAATAATAGATATTATGGGTTTTATGACATTTTTGCGGAATCGCATGGGCATTATCTTAGTGGGCGCCATCGGTTTTGCAATTGTTGCATTTTTAGTCGGTGATGCAATTAACGTAGGAAAGCCTTTCTGGGCAGCATCTCAAAAAGTTGTTGGATCAGTAGATGGTGAGGACATCAACATCGATGAATTCGGTCCTAAAGTAGATCAGAATTTACAACAGTTCAAACAACAGTACGGCGGTAGTGCTAATCCTCAAATGACAGCTATGGCTGTTGACAATGCATGGAATGGTGAATTGGCTACTTTACTGTTAGCTAAAGAATATCACCGTTTAGGTTTAGGTATCTCCAGCGAAGAATTGTTCGATTTATACCAGGGTAAAAATCCCAGCCCGCTGATCGTTCAATATTTTGGTAATCCTCAAACTGGTCAGGTTGACCGTGCTGCGGTAATCAATTCACTGAAACAACAAGCGACTAATCCTCAGTTGAAACAACAATGGGATTTATTGGAAGCTGAAGTTGAAAAACAAGCTTTACAGCAGAAATATGCTAACTTAATTAAAAACTCTGTTTACGTAACTTCTATTGAAGCTAATGATGAATATCAAAACAGAAATAAACTGGCTAACTTTAACTATGTAAGCCTGGATTATGCAAGTATTCCTGATGCTTCAGTTAAGCCTTCGGAGTCTGATTACTCAGAATATTACAATAACAATAAAAAGAGATTTGATAACCCTGCGGAGACCCGTTCATTTGAATATGTTTCTTTCAGTGTTAATCCAACTAAAGAAGATTCTGCTGCTGTTAAAGGCCAGATTGAAAAATTAGCTTCGGATTTCAAAGCTTCTAAAAGTGATTCTTTATTTGCAGCAGTTAATTCTGATGTAAAAGTTCCATATGCTTATATCAGCAAAGGTAAATTAGATCCTAAAATTGATTCAGCAGTATTTGCTTTGCCAGCAGGTAGTTTCTACGGGCCTGTGTTTAGCGGAAACTCTTACAAACTGGTTAAAGTTATCGACACCCGTTTTTCTCCTGATTCAGTTAAAGCAAGTCATATTCTTTTAGACGCAACCAAATTAGGTGGTGTGGATAAAGCGGAGAAAATGGCTGACTCTTTAAAAAACCTGATTCAAAAAGGTGCAAGTTTCGCTGAACTGGCTAAAACCTACAGTGTAGACGGATCGAAAGATAAAGGTGGTGAACTGGGTACTTTCTCCAGAGGACAAATGGTTCCTGAATTTGAGAATGCAGCATTTAATGGTCAGGTTGGTGAGCTTAAGGTAGTACGTTCACAGTTTGGAGTACACTTAATTAAAATCGAAAAACAAATTGGTTCTTCTAAAGTAGCTAAGCTGGCTTACATCGAGAAAAACCTTACACCAAGCAGCAAAACTAAAGATCAGGCTTATAAAAAAGCATCTAACTTCCTGAATTTAGCTAAAGGTGATAACTTTAGTGCTGAAGCTAAGAAATTGGGTTATAAAGTAGCAGTTGCAGATAGAATTACAGGAAGTCAGGGTTATGCACCAGGATTAGATAATCCCCGTCAGTTGATCCGTGATGCTTTCGCAGCTAAAAAAGGTGACGTGTTAACAGAAGTTTATCAAATGGATAATGCTTTCGTTGTAGCACACGTTACAGACATTAAAGCGAAAGGTATCCTGCCTCTTGATGCAGTTAAAAAGGATATTGAGCCAATGGTGATCAATGCGGTTAAAGCAAAGATGCTAGCGGAAAAATTAAGCAATGCAGCTAAAGGTGCTGGCAGTCTGGCTCAGGTAGCTCAGAAAGTTGGTAAAACAGTTACTCCTGTTTCTAATATTGTTTTCTCTAACCCTATTGTACCGGGTGCGGCACAGGAAAATAAGCTGATAGGTAGTGTATTTGGTTCAGCACCAGGCAAAATATCTAAACCAGTTGATGGTGAGCACGGTGTATATGTATTTACCGTAAACGGATTTACTAATCCTGCACCAATCGGAAATACTTACAAACAAAAAGAAACTATGCGTCAGGTGATTGCTCAGAAGTCATTAGGAGCAGCATTCCAGGCATTGCAAGATAAAAGTGACATAAAAGACAATAGAGTGAAATTCTATTAATCTTATTTTACGTAATTTTGAAACCGGAAGTACATCACTTCCGGTTTTTTTATTTTAAGCGAAAATGGATATTCAGGAAAATATAGTCAATAAGGTTGCTTCCAGTGGTTTAGTTACTTTCAATCTGGAGCTTTACTATGATCAGGGGGAAAGGGTAGTTTATGATATTAAAGAAAACCTGTTCCATGGCCTGATGCTTAGGGAAAAAGATTTCAGAGAATTTATTAAAGCCCATGACTGGGCTTCTTATACAGGGAAAAATGTAGCCGTTATTTGCAGTGCAGATGCCATTGTACCTACCTGGGCTTACATGTTACTGGCCAATAAACTGAAGCCTTTTGCAAATGAAGTCGTTTTTGGTGGTTTAGATACACTGGAAGCTGTTTTATTCAGTAAAGCCCTGGCTAAAGTTGATCTTTCTGTATACCAGGATGCCAGGGTTGTCGTGAAGGGCTGTGCAGATATTGACGTTCCGGTATCTGCTTATGTGGAGATCACTTCTTTGTTAACTCCGGTGGTAAGAAGTATCATGTATGGTGAACCTTGCTCTACAGTGCCTATCTTTAAACGAAAGGATTAGTTTTTTGGAGGAGTTTTTGTTTAGATCAGGTATGAGAAAATTATTTTTGATGTTTGTATTTTTGATTACCATCGCTGATGCTGGAGCTCAGGAGTTACCATTAAAGAAAGAACCGGTCTTTCAGGCTGGGGAAGTTTTATCTTATAAATTGAAATATGGCTTTATCACAGCAGCAGAGGCTACGATTAAAGTCATGAATTCAGATCTCAAATTTGAGGACAAGGAGACTTATAAACTGGTAGTCGATGCAAAAACTTCGGGTACCTTCGATATTTTTTATAAAATCAGGGATCATTACGATTCTTATATAGACAAGACCAAACTGACTCCTTATTTTTATCAGGAGGACGTTAAAGAAGCAAGTTATACCAGGAAGGACAAAGCAAGGTTCACACAGGAAATAAAAAAGGTTGTTTCTAATAAGGGTACCTTTACTGCACCAACAAATCAGACCTTTGATCTGGTTTCTGCTTATTATTTTGCCCGTAGTCTGGATATTTCCAGGCTGAAGATCGGGGAGAAGTTCAAGCTGAATTATTTTCTGGGTGATGGCATTCATCAGCTGGAAATCAAATATGTTGGAAAAGAAGTTGTAAAAAGTAAATTAGGAAATATACGTTGTCTGAAATTCAGCCCGTCTATTGAACCAGGCAGAATCTTTAGAAAAGACAGCGCTTTGTATCTCTGGATTACTGATGATGGCAACAGAGTGCCTGTAAAGGCTCAGGTAGAGATTATCGTGGGCGCGGTCACTATGGAAATTAAATCGGCTGATGGATTAAAGTACCCGCTGGCTAAAGAAAAATAAGGAACCATCATGATTTTTCAAATTACACGACGAAATTGAATATAAAATCATGATAGCTTAATAACCGCTGAAAAGCAAATATATTCTGATAAAAATGATAGAAGTACAAAATACCCTGATACACGAAGACGTTATACGCGAAAATTTTGTGTGTAACCTGAATAAGTGTAAAGGTATCTGTTGTGTGGAGGGAGATGCAGGAGCACCTTTAGAAGTGGCTGAAACAGCTATTCTTGCGGAGATTTATCCTAAGATAAAACATATGCTTGCGCCAAAAGGGATCGCAGCTATTGAAGCATATGGTACCTCTGTAGTAGATGCAGATGGGGATCTGACTACACCATGCGTAGATGGTAACAAAGAATGTGCTTATGTTACTTTCGAGAATGGAATTACTAAATGTGCGATCGAGAAAGCACACGAGCAGGGAATCGTAGACTGGCAAAAACCAATCTCCTGTCATTTGTATCCGATCCGGATTACAAAATACCCGGAATTTGATGTCCTTAACTATGACAGATGGCATATCTGTTCTGATGCCTGTGCATTCGGAAGGGAACTTAAAGTACCAGTCTATACCTTTTTAAAGGGACCGCTGATCAGAAAATATGGCGCTGACTGGTATGAAGAATTAGAAAATAGTGTATCTTCAAACCTATAATCATAAAAATATAAAATTTTGAAAGGAATAATTTTAGCAGGGGGGAGCGGCACCAGGTTGCATCCCTTAACTCTGGTCATGAGTAAACAAATGATGCCTGTTTACGATAAACCAATGATCTATTATCCATTGTCAACATTAATGCTGGCTGGAATCAAAGAAATACTGATTATTTCTACCCCTCATGACCTTCCTAATTTTGAAAAGCTTCTGGGAGACGGCAGCAGTTTAGGCTGTAAATTTTCTTATGCTGTTCAGCATGAACCTAATGGTCTTGCACAGGCTTTTGTTATTGGAGCTGACTTTATTGGAACAGATAAAGTTGCACTTGTTTTAGGTGACAACATCTTTTATGGTGATGGAATGACTAAGCTATTACAGGCAAGTTCTGATCCTGAAGGAGGAGTTGTTTTTGCTTACCGGGTATCTGATCCTGAACGCTATGGAGTAGTGGAATTTGACGCGGATAAAAAAGCAATATCTATTGAAGAAAAACCTGTAGCACCGAAATCTGATTATGCAGTTCCAGGACTATATTTTTATGATAACAGTGTGGTAGAAATTGCAAAAAATATCAAGCCTTCTCCACGTGGTGAATATGAAATTACCGATGTAAATAAAGTATATCTTGAGCAGGGAAACTTAAAAGTTGGTGTGTTGAGTCGTGGAACAGCCTGGTTAGATACAGGAACTTTTGTTTCCTTGATGCAGGCCGGACAATTTGTACAGGTGATTGAAGAACGTCAGGGTTTAAAAATCGGATGTATTGAAGAAGTAGCTTACAGAATGGGCTTTATTGATGCTGAACAACTGCGTAAAATAGCAACCCCGCTTATTAAAAGTGGATACGGTGCTTATTTGCTGAAAATGATCAAATAAATTTAAAACAACTTAACCAGAAAAATGAATTATAATTTGCCTGAACTGCCTTATATAGGGGTAGATATTGGAGGCTCTCATATTACAGCAGCACACGTAAGTGCTGCTGATTTGAAAGTAATAAAGAGTTCGCTGATCAGAGAACGTGTAGCTTCTATGGAAGGTGCTGAGGTAATCATTAAATCATGGGTTGATGCTTTATTACCGCTGATTGAAAAACGAGGCGAAGAAACTACCTATGTTGGTATCGCAATGCCCGGACCTTTCGATTACGAAAAAGGTATTTCCCTGATGAAAGGAACTAAAAAATATGACTCTTTATATGGGTTGAATGTTTTAGAAATACTTGCTGAAAAATTAAATATCCCTACCAGTCACATTCTTTTCAGGAACGATGCTGAATCGTTTTTGCATGGTGAGTTAGCTTCTGGAGCAGTAGCGGGTGAGAAACGTGCATTAGGAATTACACTTGGAACGGGATTAGGCTCTGCAAGCAATTGCCAGGGTAAAACCGTAGATTCAGATCGTGCATTTATTCCATTTAAGGATAGTATTGCTGAGGAGTATATTTCTACCAGGTGGTTTTCAAAACGCTATAAAGAGTTAACAGGAAAAGAGATTAAAAACGTAGAATCTCTGCTTGAATCTGATGAACAAGGAATCAAGGATCAGATATTTGAAGAATTTGGCCAGAATCTGGCAAGCTTCCTTAATGATTTCATTGCGGAAGAAAAACCTGATGTTATTGTCATCGGCGGGAATATAGCCAAGACATGGGATTATTTTATTCCGGAGGTGAAAAAGCATCTTAAAAATCAGCAGGTAACTTTAAAACAGAGTATCATGTGGGAAGATGCAGCTTTAGTTGGAGCAGCATATAGCTGGCAGCTGGCTTAAGGTAAGTACCCTAAAAAGGAAAGCGCCGTTCCCTGTTTCAGGAGCGGCGCTTTTTATTTATATAGCTTTTGTTGCTTCTTTCAGCCAGTTGCTTTCTTCCTGAGTTAATCTTGGACTCAGCTTTTCAAAAACTTCTGCATGGTAACTGTTTAACCAGTCAATCTGTGATTGGTCCAGTAATTCTTTTTTCACAATTGTAGTATTGATCGGAGCAATAGTCAGGGTTTCAAAACCATAGAATTCATTAAACTCATTCACTTCAACCGCAATCGTCTGCACCAGGTTCTCTATACGGATACCATGTCTTCCCGGACGATATACACCCGGTTCAATAGACGTGATCATACCCAGCTCTATGGCGACCGGAGTATTGGTTGGGTTGAATACTTGCGGTCCTTCATGTACATTCAGTAAATAACCTACACCATGACCTGTTCCATGACCATAATTAATCGCATAGTCCCATAAAGGTTTTCTGGTAATGGCGTCAATCTGATAGCCACACGTTCCTTTAGGGAATTTAGCTTTACAGCCATCAATCATACCTTTCAGCACAAGTGTATAATCAGTTTCTTCTTGCTCAGTAGTAATACCCATTGGGATGGTACGGGTAACATCCGTTGTGCCATAAAAATACTGGCCTCCCGAATCTACCAGGAACAGGCTTTCAGGAATTACTTCTGCATCACTTTCTGCAGAAGCTGAATAATGAGGTAATGCACCATGTGCTCTGAAGGCGCTTATTGTCGTAAAACTATCTCCAATAAAACCATCTTGCGCTGCTCTGTACTGACGTAGCTGTGCAGCTGCAGAAAGTTCTGTAATCTTGGTTTTTCCGATATTTTCTTCTACCCATTTGAAAAATCTGGTGAGTGCAACACCATCTTTAAGCATTGCTTCACGGGTATTTGCAATTTCTGTTTCGTTCTTAACTGCTTTCAGGCTGGTAGAAGGATTGGTTTCCTTAATGATTTTTACCGAAGAAGGAACCAGCTTCGCATAAGCATAGCAGTTACGTTTAGGATCTATAAATATCGAGGTGTTTACAGGGAGCTGAGTCAGCGCACGTTCAATTTCTTCGTAAGGAAGAACTTCAACTCCGCTTTGCAGTAAAGTAACTTTTTCAGCTTCCGTTAATTTATCAGGGTTAATGAATAAAGTAGCATGATCCTGATTAATTAATGCGAAGGCTAATACTACAGGGTTAAAGTTTACATCCTTACCTCTGATATTGAATAACCAGGCAATATCATCCAGTGAGGAAACCAGGTGATGATCTGCCTGATATTTAAGCAATGTGGCTCTTACTTCAGTCAGTTTGCTGCTTACCGATTGTCCGATATGTTCATCTGCGATTAAAAATGCCGGGTCAGCAGGCAAAGATGGACGGTTTTCCCAGATCGGGCTTAAATAATCTTTGCTGACCAATTGAATGTCCCTGTTGGATAGTTGCTGGGTAAGCAGGTCGCCCAGTAAGACAGAAAGTAATTTCTCATTCGTTGCTACGATAGCACCTTTATCCAATTTTTCACTTAACCACTGTATGTGTTCTGGTGCATGCTGAACTTTTTGTTTAACCAGTTCAAAACCGCTGCCAGCTAATTGTTCGGCACCTTGTTCGAAATATCTGAAATCAGTCCACAGACCAGCAAAATCGTGTGTAATCACTAAGGTACCTGCTGAACCGGTAAACCCTGAAGTAAATGGGATACACTTATAATGTTTTGGCAGGTATTCACTGATATGAGGATCAGCAGATGGGATGATATAGGCCTGTACATTATCGGCCTTCATTTGTTTACGTATTTCGCGTAGTTTATCCTGATATGTCATATTGCAAATGTTGTTGTATAGAATTTGATGTCCAAATTTAACGAATTTATTGACACCCTTGAGACAATGGAGGTTTTGAAGACAGGTCAGAAAAAATAGTTGCTGAAAAGTGGCCTGAACAGATTATAAGGTGAATTTTCAATTATTCTTTAGCAATAACAACAAAAACACGCCGTTATAGGAGTTTTAATTTATCTTTGAGGTCGAGGAGAAGAATATGGGATTGAAAATGCGTATAACGTATAGAGACACAGATTATGTGTACGAAATTATAGATGGTGCAGCAATAAATAAAGACACTACCGAATTGAAAATAATTTTAAACGGGCAGCCGGTAACTTTATTGAAAAACGTTAATCAGGTTTGGATGCAGCAGGAGAGTGAATTTACTATTGAACCTGATCTTGCTCAGGCTTTAGGAAGATCTGTATCTTTACGCTACCGCATGTAACCACAACACTATATCCTTACAAAAGCTTCCTGAACCGTTGCTTTTGATCACTTCAGGAGACCTGTTTTTTTCGAAAGTTCTTTCTATATGCTATCTTTACGTTAACATAAAAACAGCTTAAAAGCGGGAACTAAAATGATAAAGGATTCTTTTGACCGTATACATAATTATCTGCGTATATCGCTAACGGACAACTGTAATCTACGTTGTTTTTACTGTATGCCAGAAGAAGATTATGAATTCACACAGGCTTCAAAGTTGATGCAGGCTTCAGAAATTGAAGCACTGGCAAAAATATTTGTAGGCGGGGGAGTCACTAAAATCCGGCTCACCGGAGGAGAACCACTGATCCGTAAAGATGCAGCACAAATCATCTTATCTCTTTCCAGATTACCAGTAGATCTTTCTTTCACCACTAATGGTGCCAGGCTGCATGACTTTATAGAGGTACTGCTGGAAGCGCGTATTCAAACTATTAATATCAGTCTGGATACCCTGGACGCTGATAAATTCAGAATCATTACCAGAAGAGATCTTTTTCAGCAGGTCAAAGCTAATATTGATCTTTTATTGAAGCATAAAATCAAGGTTAAGATTAATGTGGTGATGATGAAGGAATTCAACGATACGGAGATCCTGGATTTTATAGCATGGACAAAAGATGCCCCTCTGGAAATCCGCTTTATAGAATTTATGCCTTTCGAAGGAAACCGCTGGACGAGTAATCAAGTGATCTCACTGGAAGAAATTCTGGCCCGGGTCAAAACTAAATATGACTTTAATTTGGTGACAGCTGGTTTGAATGATACGGCTAAACACTATCATATTACAGGACATGCTGGCACATTTGCAATTATCAGCACGATGACGGCTCCCTTTTGCGGTACTTGCAACCGGATGCGTTTAACAGCAGACGGTAAGCTGAAAAACTGCCTCTTTTCAGTTACTGAAACAGATCTGCTTACCCCTTTACGAAAAGGAGAAGATGTATTGCCTTTAATTCACGAATGTATAGGCAGCAAGGCCGAAGCACTAGGCGGGCAATTCTCCGGATTATTCGAAAATATAAAACCCGATACTATTCACAATAGAAGTATGATCACTATTGGTGGTTAATACGTTAAGCCATTGCTATGATCTCTGTTCATGATGCTAAATTATTAGTACAAGAAAATATAAAAACACTACCAGCTCAGCGTGTTCCTTTGGCTATGGCTGCAGGTTATACTTTACATACTGATGTTTATGCCAGAACAGCTATTCCTGCTTTCGAACAATCTTCTATGGACGGTTATGCTATCCGTTTTGAAGAACGTGAAAATGCTTTAACCCTCAACGGAGAAATGCAGGCAGGTACAGAAAATCAGGCTGTTTTATGGCCAGGACAGGCTGCCCGGATATTTACAGGTGCTCCTTTACCCGCCGGAGCAGATACAGTGGTCATGCAGGAAAAAGTTAAGGTAGCTGATGGTATTTTAACTATTCTGGATACAGCATTTGCGGAAGGTGCTCATGTGAGAAACAAAGGCGCCGAAACTCAGCAAGGTTCCCTGGCTATACAGAAGGATTGTTTTTTAACACCTGCGGCTATAGGTTTTCTGGCCGGAATAGGAGAAACTGAGGTGGAGATTTACGGAATTCCCTCAGTGGGTATTATTATTACTGGTAAAGAATTGCAGCAGCCCGGAAATGACCTGGCTTTCGGACAAGTTTATGAATCCAATTCTTATACACTGACTGCTGCTTTGCAACAAGCACAAATCACAAAACTCAAGGTGTATACTGCAGATGACAACCTGGATGAACTTACCCTTGTTTTACAGCAGGCGCTTCAAAATCATGAAGTAGTTTTGCTCACTGGCGGTGTGAGTGTGGGTGATTATGATTTTGTGATCAGTGCGGCTGCAAGATCCGGAATCACTACGATCTTTCACCGCATCAAACAGAAACCCGGAAAGCCGCTGTATTTTGGCAAAAAGGGAGATCAGGTAATTTTTGGTTTGCCCGGAAATCCCTCATCTGTACTGAGTTGTTTTTATCAGTATGTGCTGCCAGGATTACGAAAAATGTATAATTACAACGGAAAGGGGCAGTTTAATGCACTTCAAACCAGGGAGGCAGTTTTAACCCATGACTATCACAAAGCATCTGGCCTTACCCATTTTTTAAAAGCATATTTTGAAGAGGAAAAAGTTACGCCACTTTCTGCACAGGAATCCTTTAGAATGAGTTCTTTTGCACAAGCAAACTGTATGATTGAACTGGAAGAAGAAGAAACGATATTTACAGCCGGCACAAAGGTGAAGATTTATCTTTTTCCAGCATAAACAATTGAAGATGAAAGTGAAAATTTTGCTATTCGGGCGTCTCATTGAACTTTTGAACCAGGAACAACTCCTATTGGAAGATGTCGCTGATACGAATGAAGTTCGCAGTCGTCTGGAGTTACAATTTCCTGCATTGAGCCAGGTAAAATATCGGCTGGCTGTCGATCAAACAGTAATTAACGGGAATAAAGATTTAACAGACGATATGACTATTGCTTTAATGCCACCATTTTCGGGAGGTTAAAATGAATATAAAAGGTGAAGCCCGCTACCAGCGGCAAATATTACTAAAAGATTTTGGTCTGACCGGTCAGCAGAAACTCTTTCAGGCCAGTGTACTGGTGATTGGTGCAGGTGGATTGGGTTGTCCGGTTTTGCAGTATCTCGCTGCAGCTGGTATCGGTACCCTGGGTATTGTAGACCATGATATGGTGGAACTGAGTAACCTGCACAGACAAATTTTATATACCGTTGCAGATGTGGGGCTTTCAAAAGCATCCTGCGCAGCAGAAAGATTAAAAAAATTCAATCCCGATATCACTATCATTCCCTATCAGTTACAATTGACAAATCAGAATGCAGTATCCATTCTGAGTGAATTTGATATCGTGATTGATGGATCAGATAATTTCCCGACACGGTATATGATCAATGATGCCTGTGCATTATTAAACAAGCCTTTAATCTATGGCGCATTGTCAGAATCCGAAGGACAGGTTGCTATCTTTAATGTGGCGGGTGCTGATGGCGTTAAAGTGAATTATAGAGACGTTTTTCCGGCAGCTCCGCAACCAGGTGAAGTTTTAAATTGTTCTGAGGCAGGAGTACTGGGTGTTTTACCAGGGATTATTGGTACCATGCAAGCCAGTGAAGCGATCAAATTGATTTCGGGAACAGGAACACCACTAATCAACAAAATGATCATTTATAACCTGTATTCGGGAGAAACTTATAAACTCAGATTATCACCTGCGGATTCAGCAGAGGCAGCTTTACCAGCTGATCTGGAGGCTTTTGCTCAAATGAATTATCAATGGTTTTGTGGGATTAAGCAACAAACCGGAGAAGTCAGAGAAATGAGTCCGGGAGAGTTTAATGCGGTAAGACAAGAGGAAGATTTTACGATTATTGATGTGCGTGAGCCCGGCGAGCTTCCTCAGGCATCCGGATTTGACTATATTAGTTTACCACTGTCTATATTAAGAAAGGAAATCCCGCCTATTGCAGGAAACAAAGTGATCCTGTTCTGTCATTCTGGAATCAGAAGCGTCATTGCCGGAGAGTTATTGCTGGAAGCTTATCCCGATAAAGAATTTTACAGCCTTAAAGGTGGCATTTTGCGCTTGAACTTTTAACAAATGAAAGAACATAAGATTAAGAATATCTTTGTCAACGGGCCGGTTTCAGCTCAGTTTATTGCAGAAAGTATTCAAAAACATGAAAGCAATACTGCAATTGGAGCACATAGCATTTTCCTGGGACAGGTTCGTGCAGATCAGGTTGGTGAAGAAACAGTAGCAGGGATTAATTACACTGCTTATGAGGAAATGGCCTTGCAAAAAATGTATGAAATCAGAGAAGCTATTTTTAAGAAATACCCGGTTACCTGTTTACACGTACATCACAGTTTAGGTTTAGTGGCTGCTGGCGAAGTTTGTCTCTTTGTTTTTAGTTCATCCACACATCGCAAAGCGGCTATGGAAGCGTGTGATGAATTGGTAGAACGGATTAAAGCAGAATTACCAATCTGGGGCAAGGAGATTTTGACAAATGCAACTCATCAATGGAAGGAAAATAAATAAATGGTAGATATTACATCCAAAACAAATACGCTGAGGAAAGCAGTAGCTACTGCCAGACTGAAAGTTTCCAGTATTCAGACTATTGAAGCTGTGCTGGCGAAAAAAGTTCCTAAAGGAGATGTTTTCGAGTTTTCAAGAGCTGCAGGATTATTTGCAGTAAAAAAGACTAGTGATGTAATTCCCGATTGTCATCCTTTACCTATAGAATATACAGCGATTACCCATGAAATTGAAGGGATGTATATCATTATCCGTGTTGAAGTACATACAATTTATAAAACAGGAGTAGAAGTAGAAGCCATGCACGGTGCATCGGTTACTGCACTGACTATTTATGATATGCTGAAACCAATTGACAAAGGGATTGAAATTGAGAATATCCGTTTGGAACATAAATCGGGAGGGAAAAGCCAATATAAGCTGGTCAGTCAGGATCAGCTGAAATGTGGGGTAATAGTTTGTTCCGATCGGATCAGCGCAGGTGAAAAACAAGATATATCGGGCAAAACGATTATTCAGAAGCTGGAATCTTATAAAATAGAGACTAATCATTACGACATCATTCCAGATGATTTTCAGCAAATTCAGCAAAAGGTAATGGCGCTCGTTGAGCAGGAATTCAATCTGCTGATTTTTACTGGCGGCACTGGTTTATCCCCAAGAGATGTAACACCCGATGCCATCACTCCGTTATTGGACAGAGAAATTCCGGGAATGATGGAAAATGTCAGAAAATATGGGCAGGAGCGTATGCCCTATGCGATGTTGTCCAGAGGGGTTGCCGGATTTATCAAATCTACACTGGTCATCACACTGCCTGGTTCTGTAAAAGGGGCAGAAGAAAGTATGGATGCACTTTTTCCTGCTGTGTTACATGTGTTGAAAGTTCAAAAAGGCGCAGACCACGCATAATTGCAGGAGATCAAAAGTCCGGTTTAACAGCACTGATTAACGCTGATTAGCAAGACGAAAAATTATAATCGACTGGTGGTTAAAACATACCGACAAAGAACAAAAAGTGAACGATGGAAAGATTTGCACCTATTACTGCAGGTTGATTAACTTGCCCTGATCAATATAATTAAATTTTGATTAGATGAATGCAGTAAAAAGCCGTTCCTATATCACCGTTCTTCTCCATATTCTGGTATGGATGCTATTCTCGTTTGTTTTGCTTTTTTATATGCCATTAACATGGAGTATTGAAGTTCCTTATCAGCTCTGGATTAAGCAAGGATGCGAGCTGGTTTTCCTGATTACTATATTTTACGTGAATAGTGATATTCTGGTACCTAAATTACTGTTGAAAAATAATTCACTCGGTTATTTACTGGCAATTGTTGGTTTTGTGATTGTAGGTACAGTAATGGTGAGATATCTGGACAATATCCTGAATTTAGCGGTACTGATTACAGAAGCTTTTCATAAAATAGGGATTACTAAACTTCCAAGACACAATGACAAACTGGATATCTTTCTGATTATGATGATCCTGTTGATTATCGGAATCAGCACCAGTGTAACCCTGATACAGAAATGGCAGGCCAATAAACAATTGCAGGAAGCACTCGAAAAAGACCGGATAGGATCAGAATTATCCTTTCTGAAAGCACAGATTAACCCTCACTTCTTCTTTAATACCCTGAATAATATCTATGCATTAACCCATGTGGATGTAGAGAAGTCCCGTAATGCGCTGCACAAATTATCAAGGATGATGCGTTATCTTTTGTATGATACTCAGGCCGGCAGCACACCGCTGAGCAAAGAAGTATCTTTTATCGTTGATTATATTGAACTGATGAAACTTCGTCTCAATGATACGACTAAAGTAACTTTTGAAGGTCCGCTGATCAATAATGATATACAAATTGCGCCGATGTTATTTCTGCCTTATATTGAAAATGCCTTCAAACATGGTGTGAGTTCAACCTCCTCCTCAATTATTTCTATCGAGCTGAGTATGGAAGAAGATACCCTTGAAATGAAGGTGCAGAACTCAATTTTTAATGAAAATGCGGAGATCGCAGATAATTACGGAGGTATAGGCCTCACCAATACTAAAAGACGCCTTGATTTATTATATCCGGGAAAACATACTTTTTTGGCCGGTAAAACTGAAGATACCAATGAATTTATTGTTCACTTAACCTTAATGCTCGATGATACTGAACTGTATAGCAGTAGACGATGAACCTTTAGCGCTGGGGCTGGTTTGCAGTTTTATTGAACAAACCCCTTTTTTACGTCTCGCAGGTAGTTTCTCCAGTGGAGTAACCGCGCTGACTATGATCCACGAACAAGAAATAGATCTGATCTTTCTGGATATACAGATGCCGGATCTGACCGGGATTCAACTGGCCAGGATTCTGGACAGGCAGCCCGGCAGCAATGGCCCGAGAGTAATATTTACGACAGCGTTTAACAATTTTGCGCTCGAGGGATATAAAGTTGATGCACTTGATTACCTTTTGAAGCCATTTAATTACGAAGAGTTCCTGATTGCCGCCAATAAAGGAAGAGCTTATGCGGAGTTGGTGAAGACTGGTCAGCAGTCAGTTGTATCACCAGAACAGGAAGAAGAATATATCTTTTTAAAAGTCGAATATCATTTGGTCAGGGTGGCTATTAAAGACATCCTGTATATTGAAGGGCTCAAAGATTATGTAAAGGTTTATCTGGAAAATACAGATAAAGCGATATTGACTTTAACCAGTCTTAAGGTACTGGAACAAAAGCTCTCTGCAAAAATATTTATGCGTGTTCACCGCTCTTATATCGTATCTCTTGAAAAGGTGAGCTCAGTGACCAAGAATAGTCTGAACATCGGCACACTCAGTATTACTGTAGGTGATCAATATAAAGATGCATTTAATACTTACCTAAGCAGGTGGATGTAATCAGAACAGTTAGCTTAAAGATCGGCGCAGAAAGTTATATAGCTTTAGCGGGAATGACTCTTTCTCCGATCTCAGCATCTTCGTCTGCTGTAAATGTGCTGGAGTTGATGCCTTGCATTAAGCTTCATTAGGTATTTCAGCTTTATAGATAATCAAAAGAGAGCTGGTTATTTGCCGGATAATTGCTGGACTACTCCCTCCAGTTTTTCTTTTAACAATTGTGAGGAGAAAGGTTTAGTGAGGTAATCATCGAGATAGGTATAACTAAAAGATTGTTGTATATCTACATCACTTGAAGCGGTCAGTGCAATGATTTTAATCTTGGACATATTGACGTCTGGTAATTCTCTGATGTGCCTGGAGGCTTCGAAGCCATCCATAACCGGCATGTGAATATCCATCAATACCACATCAAAGCCTCCGGTTTTTACCATATCAAGAGCTTCCTTTCCATCTTTGGAAAGCGAATAATTGCAATTCCACTGGTCAAGGATCTTTTTGAGCAGCATAATATTGATAATATTGTCTTCTGCAATCAGGATGTTCAGGTTGCTGATCGTAGAAATGGCCGGTTTAACTAGTTGTACAGCTTCCGGTGAAACTATGGATAGTGCCAGTTCATATTTAATCTCAAAAGAGAAAGCTGAGCCGACATGCTCCTCGCTTTCCAGAACCAGTTTACTCAGGTGCAGGCCAATCAGTCTTTTGACGATGGCAAGCCCGAGGCCTGTGCCTCCATAGCGTTTGGTAATGTTATTGTTTGCTTGTAAGAAAGGTTCAAAGATGATTTCCTGTTTATTCTTAGGAATCCCAATGCCTGAATCTTTAATAGCAAAATGTAAGAGGATATGTTTTTCTGTCCGGTTTTTTGTAGCCACCAGGATTTCTACCTGCCCGCCGTTGTCGGTGAATTTCAGGGCATTGGAAATCAGATTATTTAAAATCTGGGCAAGCCTGGTCTGATCGCCAATGATATGCAGTGGAACATTTTCGAAGTCTAAATTCAACCTGATGTCAATCTTCTTCTGTTCTGCCTTTGGCCGGAAAGTGGCCAGTATGTTTTGCAGCAGTATAGTCAGATTAAAAGGAGATTTATTCAGGGTAATCTGATCTTCATTCATTTTACTGAAGTCCAGGGTATCATTGATCAATGCCAGCAGGTTCTCTGCCGAGAAGCGCAATACAGCAAGATTTTCTTCCTGATCTTTTCTTGGGTTTTCTACGCTTAAAATATTAATCAGTCCGATCACTGCGTGCAAAGGCGTGCGCAGTTCGTGAGACATGGAAGAAAGAAAGTCAGCTCTTAATTTAGTGGCTTCCTGTGCCTCTTTAAGGGCTGATTGCAATTGAGAATTCAGTTCCCTTTCTTTAGAATTACTCTTAAAAAAGGATTTAAAGAATTCATAATGCATAGTAATCAGGATGCCGAAATTGACAATCAGCGCCAGCATAAATGAACTGTTATTCAGTTGCAGTGGAGTTACAGTTATTTTTCCATTCTGACCATTGGTTAACAAGAGATGTGTGACCACTGGGATTACTCCTGCCAGTGAATAAACGATACCCCAGTTTTTTCCGAGGATATAAAAACTGGCAGAAATAATAATTAAAGTGATTTGTAAGCTGACCAGGTTAATACCGTAGGTGTACATCAGTATATTCGTCCAGATCACACTGCTAAGCGATAAGAGAAAAAGATGGCCTGCCAGCTGCCAGTTATTCTTTTCAAACATCAGGTAAAGTCCGGAACACATTGCGCTGATCGGGATCACTAATCTTGCCGCTGTTTTATAATCTTCTCTCAGCAGGGACTTAATAGTAATGATCAATAACAGCGCAATCATCAGGATTAATCCAAAAGTTAAAATTCTGATTCTGGACTGCATTAAAGGAATTTGCTTATCTCTTAATAAGGCCGCATACTTTTCTCTGAGCCTGATAATAATATTCATACACCTGATCTTAGCGTCAATATTACAAAAAAAAGAGTTCGGTTTTTAGGAACAAAGATTTTTAATAACGTTTAACTTTGCGGTAAATATTAAACCGTCTGATCCCAATAGTTGTATTCGTCACACTGGTAGGTGCCAATCTGTCCAGGCTTATTGTTTATGCTGGTTTTGAGGCTAACCAGCAGTTTATTTCAGCAAATCTTTGTAAAAATAAGTCGCGTCCCTGGATGCATTGCAATAGACATTGTTATCTGATGAATAAATTAAAACAAACTGAGGAAAAAGAGAAAAAGCAAGAACTTGAGGAACAAAAAAGCCGTTACCACGAATTTTTACCTGGTGAAACGTTGAAAATAGCTTTCAAGTTTCCTGTTTTTAAGCTTATTTATCCAGAATGCTTTCCTCAAAACACGGTAAAGCGTTCATTTGGCATTTTCCACCCACCACGAAACGTTTAATTTTATCTTATGATGAAAATCCTGCTGTTTGTAACAAACAATAGCCGGGTTATGATCTGTCCATTAGGTGTTTAACTTTTATTTAGTTAATTCCAGGCAACTGTTGAAATGGTTGCTCAGGAAGGGCTGTGCTTTAAAAAAAAATTACAACAACTCATTTGATTTTGTTTAAGAAAAGATTAGTTATAGTGCGATTTGTTATTGATTTTGATTGAGTATTGGTGTGATTTCTTAATACAGACATATTCTGGTGCTAATATAAGGGCCTTTAAATTTGCCGAAAAAATAAGTTCAAATCACATGATGAAAAATTTACTCTGCACAGTACTCTTACTGTTCTTTTGTTGTTGTTTTAAAAACGAATTAGCAGCGCAAACGACTCAGGCATCTATCTCCGGAATTATAACCGATGACCTTAAAAAAACTATTCCTGGTGCATCCGTGCAAGTCCGGAATGAGTCCACAGGTTTTACCACCAGAACCACGACCAATGCCAAAGGAGAATATACTTTTAAAGAACTTCCTTTGGGAACTCCTTATACAGTTACCGCTACTTATATCGGGTTTGGTGAACAGAAAAAAACAGGTTATTCTTTGAATCAGGGGGATGCCTTAAGAATTGATATTTTAATGCAGGATGCTGTAAATAATCTTTCTGTAGTGGAGATCGTTGGTTCAGGAATGAAAAACAAAACTGAAACCTTAGGAGCGGCAACAACCATTTCGGCCAGGGATATTACCAGGCTTCCGGTAAACGGACGTAATTTTGCCTCGTTGACTGATCTTTCGCCATTAAGTAAGGGTACAAATATTTCAGGTCAGTTAGGTTCATCTACAGGTTTTACTATTGACGGGATGACGGCTAAAAATCCAACCTCTGCAGGTTCAACAACAAGCAGAAGTGGTGCGCCTTATTCGATTTCGATTGAAGCAGTACGTGAATTTAAGGTCGTGACCAACCAGTATGATGTAACTCAGGGAAGAAGCGGTGGTGGTGCAATCAGCGCGGTAACCAAATCCGGAACGAATACATTGAGTGGTAGTGCATTTACTTACGGACGTGCAGACTGGTTATCCAGCCCTTATGATATCAATGGAAATAAACGTAAATCTGATTTCTCTACTTATCAATATGGTTTCTCTCTGAGCGGCCCGATTATTAAAGATAAGTTGCACTTCTTTATGGTTTGGGATCATGAAAAGGATGCCCGTCCATTGCAAATCGCCAATATCCTGTCTCCGGCAGATGAAACGAGATTGAAAATCAATCAATCTACGCTGGATCGTTTTGTTGATATTTCGCGCAGGTTATATGGAGTAGCCAACACACCTCAGTTTGGTTCTTTCGATAAAAAACGCGGATCTGATGCTGCTTTTGCACGTATTGACTGGCAGATCAATGAGAAAAACCTGTTAACAGTTCGTGATAATTATACGAACAGCAGAAACCCGCAAGGATTAGAAGATAACACTGCTATCAATTTATATGAATCTTATGGTAATGATAAGAACATTGATAATAGTTTGCTGGCTTCCCTGCGTACTTCTATCAGCCCGAGATTAACCAATGAGTTGAAAGCACAACATTTATACACATACCAGTTAAGTAGTCCTGGTGATCAGTTGCCTTCGGCAAATATCCCGCGTGCAGTAGTGGAAGGAGTTACTTCTACCATCGGTAAAGGTTCACTTTCCACTGATATTGAATTGGGTGGTCACCGTTTTGCTCAGGAAGGTTTTACAAATAATGTATATCAATTAGTTGATAACCTTTACTACAACACTGATAAAATCAAATATACTTTTGGAGTTGACTTCATGTATACCAACGCACATTCAACTTATGGAAGTGAATTGAACGGACGTTTTTATTTTAAAGAAGATGCGAACACAGGAACTTCTGCACTGGATAATTTTGAATCGAGAACTCCTTACCGTTATACCAGGGAGGTGCCTTTACTAGCCGACCCTAGTGTAAAACAAGGAATCTATAATTCTGCAATTTATGGTCAGATGCAAGCGAAACTTGCTTTAGGGCTGGATATGGTTGCAGGTTTACGTCTGGATTACAGCAGCTATCCTAAAGGAAAATTTAATCAGCTGGTATTTGATGAACTGGGTTTAAGAACTGATAATTCATTATCTACGCTTCAGATTCAGCCACGTGTCCAGTTTAACTGGGATGTGAATGATAAACATCAGGATTTTATTCGTTTTGGTGCAGGTATTTTCGCTTCGGACATTAACAACTATGCCACGATCAATAATATGGTGTTTGACGGAAATCACCTGGCTTCGATTGATGTAAGAGGGGCAGGTGTACCGAGACCAGATTTTCCGGGTTACCGTGCAAACCCTGGCAGTGCCCCAGGGCAGGATCTGTTTGGTCAGGCTGGTGTGAATAAACTAATGACGATCAATGCGAATGCAAATGACGCGCAGGTTCCTGTGGTTTATAAGGCCAATGTATCTTATAGCCGCTTTATTACTGACCGTTTAAAAGTGGGCATTACTGGTTACATGACTTTAGGAAGGCACAATTACATGTATGTAGACCGCAATATGGTTGCTAATCCTTATTTCCGTTTATCAAATGAAGATAACAGAGGGGTTTATGTACCGGCAGGAACTATTCAGAATAGTTCTCCTGATTGGCTGCAGGGCCGTATCAGTAACAAATTAGGCCGTGTAATGGAATTAAACAGTAAGGGTAAGGTCAATCAGTTTGCCGTAGTCATTGATGGTAGCTACCAGTACTTTAAAGATGGCGCAATTTCATTCAGTTATACCTGGAATGATGCCAGGGATAATACCTCTTACAATGGTAACGTAGCTAATAGTGCAACTTTATCTCTACCGGTAAAAGATGATCCGCGTGATTTAAGCAAAATGACTGCTTCGGATAATCAGTTCCGCCACAAAATTGTAGTGTATGGAACTTTACCAACCTTTCATGGAATTGGTGTTGGTCTTCGCTATTCAGGTATTGGTGGTACACGTTATACATTATTATCAGGTGGTAATACGAATGGTGATTTTGTTGCAAGTAATGACCTGGCTTTTATCTTTGACAGAAACAATCCGGCGGTTGCTCAAAATGTCCGCGCTGGTTTGCAGGCAGTTTTAGACAATCCTAATGCAAGTCAGAGTGTGAAAGATTATATCCTGAAATACTCCGGACAGATTGCAGAAAGAAATGGCGGGATCAACAGTTTTTATGGAATCTTTGATTTGAGAATAACCAAGAAATTTAAATTGTATAAAACACATACTTTAGAGTTGTCTGGTGATATTTTTAACGTAGCCAATTTATTGAACAAGAAATGGGGTGTGAACGAATCGCTTGGTAATCAGGCCTTATACTCGCTTGGTATTCCTAAAACACCAACTACACCTGGTGTTGATGGATTTGATAAAACAACTAATAACTTTGTTTACAGAGTGAATGGTGCTGGTGTGGTTAAGCCTTCAGGTAACCCTTATCAATGTCAGATTGGACTTCGTTACAGTTTCTAAATTTCTTTATATGAAATATTTGTTTTTAATCGCTGGTTGTTTTAGTTTATCGACCGCAATCGCCCAGCAAAAAATTGAAGTACAGGGCCATCGTGGCGGAAGAGGGGTCATGCCAGAAAATTCTATTGCGGCCATGCTGCATGCGGTAGACCTTGGGGTGAGAACGCTGGAGCTGGATTGCGTGATCTCTGAAGATAAGCAGGTGGTTGTTTCTCATGATTTATACATGTCTGCTGATTTTATGCTGAAGCCTGATGGTCGTGAGATTACCAAAGCAGAAGAAAAATCTCTTTTATTGTATAAAATGCCATATGCGCTTATTAAAAGCTATGATGGCGGGACAAAGGTGAATACTTCTTTTCCGAAACAGCAAAAGTTAAAAACGGTGAAACCATTGTTAGGGGTGCTGATCGATAGTGTGGAGGCTTATGTTAAGGTTAAACATTTAAAACCGGTTGCTTACAATATTGAGATTAAAAGCTCGGCTGAAGGTGATAGTACTGCGCATCCTGCTCCTGAAACATTTGTCAGACTGGTAATGGATGTGCTTAAAGATAAAGGTATTACTAAAAAAGTGACTATACAATCATTTGATACCAGGCCTCTGGTAGTTTTACACCAGTACTATCCAAAACAAAAGCTTTCTTATCTGATAGCAAATAAAGACAGTTTTAAAGTTAACCTGAGTAAGCTTGGCTTTACTCCAGATATTATAAGTCCATATTATCTGATGGTGGATGCCGGATTTGTAAAAGACGCTCATACGTTAGGTATGAAGGTGTTACCCTGGACAGTGAACGATGAGTTGTCTTTGAAAAAGATGGCAGATCTGAAAGTGGATGGTATTATTTCGGATTATCCGGATATGGCTGTTGCATTATTCGGCAGTTACCAAAAATAAAATAGTCAATTAAATAGTACCCTGAAAGCGGCCATGCTGTTTCCTTGCTTAATCTCCTGACCGGGGAATTAAGATCTGGAAAACAGCATGGCTTTTTTTGTGGTTAAGGTTTCTAATGACCTGAAGCTGTTCAGCTTCTGAGTGACCCCTTTATGAATCCATATCAATTAAAGGATGTCTCCATAGTGAGTCCACCTATTTACGGGAAAAGGTGGACTCAACGTAGACTCATATATTAGTTAACATTAACGGGAACAGGCCGCAAAAAGGAATTCTTTGTTCGTGTTATATTAACTGGCATGAAAACAGATAGTTGTTCTGGCGTTGAATTTGTGAAAAATAAAGATAGCATTATGCGTTGCTGAAACAGGGTCGGTACGGAGAAATCAGCTGTGATTTTCAGTCGGTTGGTTGTGAGCTAAAAGGCAAATAGCTAAGCTTCTCTTCTTGATTCAGAAGGGAAGCTTTTTTTATTTGCCGCTTTACTTTAAGCGACAAAAAGTGGGGATTTATTTTGGGTATGGGGAAAATAATTCCCTTATTGAGAATTTATTTCCCCTTACGCGCTGTATGGGGAGTTGGATTGAAATTACTTTATCGTGCTGATTTAAAGTGAGGCAGACTTTTGAGTTCTGATGATCTCATACAATTGAATGATTTTTTTCTGTTGATCGTTATAGCGCTCATTCAGTTCATCAAGTTGCTTCTTTACGTCAGGATACTGTTCATCCTGCGAATCCTTCTCTCCTATACGAAGCATATCTATTATTGAAACTCCGTATATATCAGCTATTTGCTGAACTTTATAGAAAGAAACATCAGTTATTCCAGTCTCTATTTTAGAGTAGGCTGTAACAGATATGCCCAATTGATCGGCTACGATTTTCTGGCTAATGCAATGCGTATTGCGGATTGCTCTAAGCTTTTTTCCAATATTTTGAATCATTTGTTATAGATTTTAACGGGGATAAGAAAATGACATTTATCAAAAAATAATTTTTGTTACATGAAATGTTGCAAAATAAAGGCCAACGGAAATACTGTGCCGTGCCAAAGTGGTTAAGAAATATATGAATTAGGTTAAATGTGTGGTCAGAGCTCATATTGGACGAATTTATGGCTTGTTTGTATTGTTTTTGTGACTAAGTGCCGGGAAAAACTAATAACTGACTAAAGAGGTAAAAGGGTTAGTGATTTTAGCCTCGTTAACCTTGTTTTAATCCTTAAGATAATATAGTGAGGCTG
This sequence comes from Pedobacter sp. WC2423, assembly GCF_040822065.1. NCBI lineage: Bacteria > Pseudomonadati > Bacteroidota > Sphingobacteriia > Sphingobacteriales > Sphingobacteriaceae > Pedobacter > Pedobacter sp. WC2423. Next base: position 3,700,488 of record NZ_CP162005.1, on the reverse strand, counting down.
GGGCGTAAACTTCAGTGTTTTTTATATCCGGACATTTGGGCTATCTTTGACTAATGAATCCTTTTAAATGGTTAAACAAAATGTCGCATCAACAGCTCGCTTCACAAATGCGGATTGGATTGGCTATGTTTTGCCGTTTTCTTTTTATCCAGTATCGTTTGGGTGATTCATTTCTTAAAAGTAGCAAGGACTTTATTTAGCGGGCCCCAGCCTTTTTCAAGGTGTGGGGTACAGGAACTCAACCTGACTTAAATTATTTTATAATTTTTTTTTATTCTTTCAGGAGCATCTGCGGCGACAGCTGTTTTGGCATGGCTGCTATTGGAATAAAAGGTAAGCTGAAATCTAATGAATCATTCCTTGAAAATGAGCTATAAAGACTTTGAGGAGAATGCCTCAGCTGAGTATAACAGGCTGAGGCTAATTGTCTTTTTATTTTTTTATAACCTCATTATTATTACATATGAATACTACGTCAATAAAAATAGATACCAGGCCGATCGTTTTGTCCAGAGGTATTTTTGATCTGTTAAAAAGTCATCTCAGAAAAAGAAAACTGAGTAAATACAATGAAGATAAACTGGAAATGGAACTTCGGTATGCCAGACAGGTGTTACATCGGGAGCTGCCACAAGATGTAGTGACCGTAAATACCTGTGTAAGGGTCAGAGAACTGGTTTCCGGAAATGAATTTACTTATAACCTTGTTGCTCCTGATCTGGCGAAAAGAAAAAACAATACTTTATCAATTTTATCACCTATCGGTGTAGCTATGCTGGGATATCCGCAGGGTGCAGAGTTACAGTGGGAAATGCCAGAAGGTATAAAGGTCTTTCGGATAGAGGAGGTGTCAAGGAATTAGTAAATTTTAAAATACCTTAAATCTTAAGGGCGTTGCGGTAATTTACTGCAACGCTTTTTTTGTTGTATTGAATATTATATTGTTCAGTCATTTTAGATAACTCAAGGTAATAATCGAATATTCCGGGTAAAGAAATTATTCCTGAATACAATCATTTAGCTAAATGGTTAATTTAAAATGATAATAATTAAATTGATCGAATTGGTCGAGTTATTGTATAAAGTTGATTTAATTTTGAAGTGTATTTAATTATATACTTTATTAAAATCCCCTTATATCAATGATTAAAACATGCCTGGTCATCTTTCTTGTAATGCTCTCTACGCTTGCTTATTCCCAAAGTAATGGGGATTATTTATATAGTGTTGGTGTAAGAGGCTATAGTTACATGCAAATGCCCAAAATTATGAACCAGACTGCCGGAAACAGTTATGTAAATAGTGCATTTAATAGTTTTATACTAAAATTTAATGATAACCTGTTTAGTTACAGACTGAATGGAAGCTATATGAGCAGAAATGAGAGTTTTTCCAATAATTGTGAGAGCTGCGAAATTTTGACAGGAAAAATGAAAGACTATTCTTTTAAAGTTGGTTTTGAAAAGAATTTTAATTATTCAAAATTTCAGCCTTATTTTGCACTGGATTTGGGATACAGATCAAACAAGTTTGATGGAATTTCTACCAATATAAACCCTATATTAAATTCTCCATCTGATTTGGCGATGGCAATACCTCAAAATCAGGTAATCGCTACAAAAGAAGGATTTACCATTACACCTGTTCTGGGAATAAAAATTAATCCTGTTAAACAATTTTCTATCTTTGTGGAGACGAATCTGGAGTTCTATTATTCTTATGAGCGTCAGGAATCTGTACCTCAGGACGCATTAAATATACGTTCTCTGAATAAATTCCATAAAACAGAATATTTATTGAATCCTGTATCTGTAGGTATTCAATTTCACCTCGGGAGTAAAAATTAATGAAAAGAAATATTATCGTAATTGGCGGGAGCGGACAACTTGGGCAATGCCTGAATGAAGTTGTCTCAGGAAAAGAACAGTTATTTAACTACTTGTTTCTCTCAAAAAGTGACCTTGACTTCATCAATGCAGAAGATGTTGCAAAATTGTTTGAAGCACATAAACCATTATATTGTATTAACTGTGCTGCATATACAGCTGTAGATCAGGCAGAAGACGATCTGGACCGCGTTTTTGAGATCAACGAATTTGCTGTGAAAAGACTTGCAGAGATTTGTCTGGTGCATCAGACTACATTAATACATATCTCTACGGATTTTGTTTTTGATGGAAATTCAAACATTCCATTAAAAGAGGAGATGCCAGCCAGCCCTGTTAATGTTTATGGTTTGTCCAAGTTAAAAGGCGAGCAGGAAATTCAGGAAATCATGGACTCTTATTATATTATAAGAACGAGCTGGTTATACTCTGAAAAAGCTAATAATTTTGTGAAAACAATGTTAAAGCTGGCACAAAGTAAGGATCAGCTCAGTGTTATTTACGATCAGGTGGGTACACCAACTTATGCCATGGACCTGGCCAGGATGATTGTTCAGCTGATACAAAAAGAAACAAAGAATTTTGGGGTTTATCATTATAGTAATGAAGGTGTCGCCTCATGGTATGATTTCGCAAAAGCTGTTTTTGAATTTGCTGAAGTAGATATGACGGTTTTACCTGTACCTTCTTCTGCCTTTGTGACCAGGGCGAAAAGACCACATTACTCTGTGATGGACAAGACAAAAATTAAGGCAGTAATGGGCATTGAAATCCCTTATTGGAGAGATAGTTTAAATTTCTGTATACAAAATTTATAGGCCGTTTCAATTGTGATATATTTCTCAGTAATCAAATAATTCATTTATCTTTGACCCCTACATAAAAAAATAACCTAATGAAAGTTGCCCTAATTACCGGTGTTACAGGCCAGGATGGTGCCTATCTTGCAGAGTTCCTTTTAAAAAAGGGATACTTTGTTCATGGACTGAAGAGACGTTCTTCTTTGTTCAATACGGATAGGATTGATCATTTATATCAAGATCAACATGAACATGGGGTAAATTTTAAATTGCATTTTGGCGATCTCACAGATTCAACTAATCTGATTCGCATCATTCAGGAAACACAGCCGGACGAGATCTATAATCTGGCAGCGATGAGCCATGTGCAGGTGAGTTTCGAAATGCCTGAATACACTGCTAATGCTGATGGTTTAGGGACATTAAGGTTATTAGAGGCTATACGTATTCTTGGACTGGAAAAAAAGACCAGAATTTATCAAGCCTCTACTTCTGAATTATATGGTTTGGTACAAGCTGTACCTCAAAGTGAAAATACTCCGTTTTATCCAAGATCACCTTATGCAGTCGCTAAAATATACGGTTATTGGATCACTGTAAATTATAGAGAAGCTTATGGTATGTTCGCTTGTAACGGGATTTTGTTTAATCATGAAAGCCCGCTTAGAGGAGAGACTTTCGTGACGCGTAAAATTACAAGGGCTGCGACCAAAATTGCTCTGGGTTTGCAGAAATGCTTGTATCTGGGTAACCTTTCCGCACAAAGAGATTGGGGACATGCCAAGGATTATATCGAAGCGATGTGGCTGATTCTTCAACAGGAAAAAGCTGAAGATTTTGTAATTGCAACAGGAGTGACTACAACAGTTCGTGATTTCGTAAAGATGAGCTTCGCAGAATTAGGTATCGATATTGAGTTTAGTGGTAAAGATGAGCATGAGAAGGGGGTAATTATAGATATTGATCACGATCTTGTTTTATCTTTAGGTTTGAATGAGCTTTACCTGAAGCCGGGAACTACTGTAGTCAGTGTTGATCCGAAGTATTTCAGACCAACAGAAGTTGATCTTTTATTGGGTGACCCTACGAAATCTAAAACGCAGTTGGGCTGGGAACCAAAATATGATTTACCAATGCTGGTTAAAGAAATGGTTCATGCTGATTTACAATTGATGAAGAAAGACGCATATTTGAAGGATGGCGGTTTTAATACATTGAATCACTTCGAATAAGTATAAAAATATATTATTACAGGTTACCCTTATGAATGTTAAAAAGATAATAGCTGCATTACTGTTTGTGTTTTGTATCATAGTAAGTCAGCAGGGTTACGCACAGACCAACTATTCTGATGTAAAAGTTGATGAACTTACTGATACACAGGTGCGTCAGTTGATGCAGCGTTCAGAGGCTGCTGGTGGCGGTGACGGACAGATAGAACAAATGGCAGCTGCACAGGGCATGAAGCCCGAAGAAGTAGCCAAATTGAAAGTCCGTGTTGATAAGATCAGGAAAGCCGGTGGTGTTCCTGATGTAAAAGCAAATAATCAAAACCTCGGTGATGGAGCCGGAGAAGGAGCAGAAAGAAGTTATGATGGTGCTGATTCAACAAAAAACAAGAAAAACCTTCAGTCAGAGAAAGCCAGGTCAGAAATGAGAGATGCTTTCGGAGATCTGATCCCTAAGATTTTTGGTGCCGATTTATTTAGGAACAATGATATAAAGTTTGAGCCTAATTTAAGAATGGCCACTCCTAAAAGTTATGTTATCGGCCCGGATGATCAGTTGCTAATTGATCTGACAGGTGATAATGAGGCAAACTATAAGCTTCCTGTTAGTCCGGACGGAACCATCAGACTACAATATGTGGGACTGATTTCAGTGGGTGGGTTGTCTATCGAACAGGCAACATCGAAAATAAAATCCTTAATGTCGCGTACTTATCCCGGCTTAAAAAACGGGAGAACTAATGTAGCAGTAAATCTGGGAAACATAAGGAGCATAAAAATTACGATTCTTGGAGAGGTTGTGAAGCCGGGATCTTATACTTTATCCTCTCTGTCAACAGTCTTCAATGCTTTGAGCGCTTCAGGAGGGCCGAATCAAAATGGATCATTTAGAAATATACAGGTTATCCGCAATAATAAAATTGTAGCTGCAATTGATGTATATGATTTTCTGTTAAAAGGTCTTCAAGTTGGAAACATTCGTTTACAGGATCAGGATGTCATTAACATACCAGTTTACAGAACAAGGGTTGAAATGTCTGGTGAAGTGAAAAGGCCAGCTTTGTATGAGGTTTTAAGCAGAGAGACGCTGGAAGATCTGATTGGCTTTGCCGGTGGATTCTCCAATAAAGCATACACCGCAAAAATTAAGGTTTTACAAAATACCAATAAGGAAAGACGCATCACTGATATCAATGCTGATGATTTCAGCAAATATAATCCGTTGAATGGTGATAAATATGTTGTTGAGGCAATTTTAGATCGTTTTGCTAATCGGGTAGAGATTGCCGGAGCAGTATTCCGTCCAGGAATGTATGAGCTGGAAAAAGGCTTGACACTTAAACAATTAATTCAAAAAGCGGATGGTTTAAAGGAAGATGCATTTTTAAACAGGGGCTATATTTCCAGATTAAATTCGGATAACAGTCTTGCATTATTGTCTTTTGATGTGGATAAAGTTTCTAAAGGAACAGATCCTGATATCACTTTAAGAAGAGAAGATAAAGTTACGATCTCTTCTATTTTTGATTTAAGGGAAGAATATAAAGTTGATATTAAAGGTGAGGTAAGAAATCCTGGTACATTTGATTATGGCGATGGTATGACCCTGGAGGCCTTAATACAAATGGCCGGTGGTTTTAGAGAAGGCGCTACGCCGGGCCGCATAGAAATTGCCAGAAGAATAAAGAATAGTGATGCCAGTTCAATCTCGGCAAAAACTGCAGATATATTGAATGTAAATATCTCAAGAGATTTAAAAATTCAGGATTCGGCTTTTGTATTGCAGCCATTTGATATTGTCTCTGTCAGAAGTTCTGAGGGGTATCAGGTACAACAACAGGTTAGAATTGAAGGTGAGGTACTCTATCCGGGTATTTATACGATCACAAGAAAAGATGAACGTATTTCTGATGTGATTAAAAGAGCAGGTGGTCTGACCGTACTTTCGTTTGCTGAAGGTGCTTCGCTGAAAAGGCCGGGTCAGGAAAGTGTAAGAGATAAAAATGGAAAAATAATACCAGGTAATTCATCCGATAAAAATGCGATTGATAAGCAGGAAGAAGAGATGCAGAAGATGGCAAATTTAAAAAGGCTTCAGGGAGTTGGTGTTCAGGATACTGCTCAGCTTATTCAGGAAGTGAAGGTATTGGGTAGTGATTTAGTCGGAATAGATCTGGTAAAGATATTGAAAGACCCTGCCTCAAAATATGATTTACTACTGGAAGACGGAGATGTAATCAGGGTGCCTAAGCAGTTGCAAACTGTTAAAGTTACCGGAGAAGTATTAAGACCGACGAACATCGTTTACAGCCCGAATAAAAGCATGAAACAATATATTAATGGTGCTGGTGGATTTACTTATAATGCGAATAAAAAGAGCGCCTATATTCAATATGCTAATGGTTCAGTAGATGCTGGAAGTAAATTCCTATTCTTCAACAATTATCCGCGTGTTAAACCTGGTGCTGAGATTTTTGTACCTAAACGTGCTCCGAGAGAGAAGTTTGGTATTGCGGGTATATCTGCTGTTGCTGCTGCTTTGTCAGGTCTTATCACTGCATTGGTTGTGATTTTACGTTAATAGTGTTGGCTGAATTAATTCTGAAGTAGTTTATTGTTATTATTAATTGCTTGGAAAAGCGAAACATGGAAGAAAAAGCAATAGAAATAAAAAATGAAACTGACGAGATCTCATTAAAAGAACTCTCTGTTAAATTTGGAGAATGGTATCGGTACATCTTATCTAAATGGATGACTATTCTGGCTTTTGGGATTTTAGGCGGAATTTTAGGCTATACCTATGCCTGGTACAAGAAGCCTGTATATATAGCTACGACAACTTTTGTGCTGGATGATGCAGATAAAGGTGGTGGGCTTTCGCAATATGCCGGACTTGCTTCTATTGCAGGTTTTGATCTTGGGGGAAGTGGAGGAGGAATCTTTCAGGGCGATAATATTCTCGTTTTGTATAAATCCCGCAAAATGATAGAAAAAACTTTGCTGACTGAGGTGGAGTTTAATGGTAAAAAACAGACGCTGCTGGAAAAATATATTGAGTTTAAGAAACTCAGAGAAGGCTGGGCTAAAAACGAAAAGTTAAAAAACATTCAGTTTAAAACGACTTTAGGTCCTGAGTCTCAAAAAAATGGTTTTACCCGTTTACAGGATAGCATTCTCGGCAAGATAGTGGAAGATATCAGTGGTAATTTGCTGAATGTAAGTAAGCCGGATAAAAAACTGAGTATCATCCGTGCAGAAGTGACCACAACTGATGAAGACTTTTCCAAGGAGTTTAATGAACAGATTGTGAAAAATGTAAATGATTTTTATATAGAGACAAAGACGAAGAAATCTTTGGAAAGTATAAAGATTTTGCAACAAAAGACAGACTCTGTACGTTCTGCAATGAATGGTGCTATATATTCGGCGGTCAGTATAGCAGATGCAACGCCAAATTTAAATATTACCCGTCAGGTACAGCGTGTCGCTCCGGTTCAGAGATCTCAGATTTCAATTGAAACTAATAAGGCAATGTTAGGTGAGCTGGTGAAAAATCTGGAGCTTTCTAAAATTTCATTACGGAAAGAGGCGCCCCTGATCCAGGTCATTGACGAACCCGTTTTTCCATTGGAAAAACAAAGTTTTGGTAAATTAAAGGGTATTATTTTTGGTGGGATAATATTTGGCTTCTTAAGTTTAATAACCATCATTATAAAAAAGATAATTAAAGAAATTAGTTTATAGCAATAGTATTCAAATTAGTATATGTTAGATTTAAGTCATAAGAGTATTTTGATTACCGGCGGTACCGGTTCTCTGGGAAAAGCATTAACAAAAGAAATTTTAGCTAAACATCCTGAAGTGAGAAGAATAATTATCTTCTCCAGAGATGAGCAGAAACAGTTTCAAATGGCACAGGAATATCCTGAAAAGGACTTTCCGCAGTTAAGGTTCTTTATTGGAGATGTGAGGGATGAGCAAAGGTTAATCAGAGCTTTTAAAGGCGTTGATTTTGTAATCCATGCAGCCGCAATGAAACATGTTCCAATTGCAGAGTATAACCCTGACGAGTGTATTAAAACAAATGTTATGGGTGCACAGAATGTGATCCATGCTTGTTTTGAAACGAACGTGGAAAGAGTTGTTGCTTTATCAACTGATAAAGCTTGTGCTCCGATTAATTTATATGGCGCAACTAAACTGACTTCAGATAAATTATTTGTTGCAGCGAACAATATTAAAGGTGATAGCCCGATTGTTTTTTCTGTAGTACGTTACGGAAATGTAATGGGATCAAACGGATCAGTTATACCATTCTTCTTAAATAAAAAAGCTGAGGGTAAATTGCCTATTACTGATGCAAATATGACCCGTTTTAATATCTCTTTACAAGGTGGTGTTGATATGGTTATGCATGCATTGGATAATGCCTGGGGCGGTGAAATTTTTATTCCTAAAATCCCATCTTATAAAATTACAGATGTTGCTACTGCAATCGGACCGGATTGCGAACAGGTAATTGTGGGTATCCGTCCGGGAGAGAAGGTACATGAAGAAATGATTACGCCTTCTGATTCATTCTATACTTATGACTTAGGGAAGTATTATACGATTTTACCTGCAACACATAAATGGAGCCTGGAAGACTTTAAAAGTAAGTTTAATGCAGAACTGGTTCCTAATGGATTTGCTTATAATTCTGGTGATAATACAGAATGGGAGACGATTTCAACATTAAGAGCGTTAATTAAGGAACATGTTGATTTTAGTTTTGAAGCATAATGAATAGTAAACCAATTCCTTACGGCAGACAAAATATAACTCCTGAAGATATTCAGGTTGTTATTGATACGCTACAGTCAGATTATTTAACTCAGGGACCAAAAGTTCTTGAGTTTGAACAGCATTTCGCAGAATATATAGGTGTTAAATATGCCGTGGCTGTAGCTAATGGAACAGCAGCATTACATTTATGTACGCTGGCATTAGCTGTTACTGAAGGTGATAAAGTAATCACAACACCAATTACTTTTGCTGCATCAGCTAATTGTGTACGCTATTGTGGGGGAGAGGTGGTTTTCAGTGATATAGATCCTGAAACTTATTTGCTGGATATTCATAAGGTAAGAGCTTTATTGGAGGCGTCTCCTAAAGGCACTTATAAAGGGATTATTCCTGTTGATTTTGCTGGAAGGGCTGTAGATCTGGAAGCATTCAGAACACTGGCGGATGAATTTGGGTTATGGATTATAGAAGATGCCTGTCATGCTCCCGGAGGATTTTTTACTGACAGTAATAATGTGCAGCAAAATTGTGGTAATGGTAACTTTGCTGACCTGGCAATTTTCTCCTTCCACCCTGTAAAACATATTGCTTGCGGAGAAGGGGGAATGATCACTACCAATGATGAGAAACTTTATCAGAAACTTCTGCAATTAAGGACTCACGGTATTGTGAAGAAGGATGAGTTATATACCAATAGTAAAGACTTTGCCAATGGTCAGGATGGTGCTGCTGATTATCCGGGCTGGTATATGGAAATGCAGACTTTAGGATTTAATTACCGGATCACAGATTTTCAGGCAGCTTTAGGAACAAGCCAGTTAAAAAGGGCAGAAGCAGGATTAGTAAGAAGAAGAGAAATAGCTGACATATATGCGAAAGCATTCTCTGGTAAATCATTTTTAAATGGGCAATCAGGGGCAGTAACTGGTCATGCTTATCATTTGTATGTTTTAGAATCTAAAGACAGATTAGGGTTATACAACTATCTGAAAGCTAATAATATCTTTGCACAAGTACATTATATCCCCTGCCATCTGATGCCCTATTACAGAGAATCAGGCTGGAAAGAAGGGGATATGCCTTTGGCTGAGAACTACTATAAAGGATGTCTGAGTCTTCCCATGTATCCGACTTTAACTGCTGATGAACAGCAACTGGTAATCTCGCTAATCCTTAAATATTATGGAGAATAAAAAGCAAAAATTATTAAAGAAAAATATTGATGCAAGCTACAAATAAGATTGTATTGGGTACAGTCCAGTTTGGCCTTACCTATGGCATCAATAATACTTCGGGGAAACCCAATCAGGAAAAAGTAAATGAAATCTTAGCTACTGCTTATGATGCTGGTATCTGTTATCTGGATACGGCAGAAGCCTATGGCGATGCACATCAGGTTATAGGAGAGTTTCACAAAACACATCCTGATCAGATTTTTCACATTATCACTAAATTACCTCATAATCTTGAAGGTGATGTAGATCAAAAGATAGAAAAGTACCTGGTAGAATTAAATGTGAGTCAGCTGCATGCTATACTTTTCCATTCTTACCGGACTTACAAAGAAAATCAGCATATCATTCAATTGTTAAATACCTATAAGAAAGCAGGTAAGATTGAATATATAGGAGTGTCAGTTTATACAAATGAACAGATTGAGGATGTTATTGAAGATGATGAAATAGATCTGATCCAACTTCCTTTTAACCTGTTTGATAATCTTAATTTAAGAGAAGATACGCTAAAAAGAGCGAGAATGAAGGGTAAGATCGTTCATACGCGATCTGCTTTTTTACAAGGTTTGTTTTTCACTTCATTACAGACTGCAAATGAAACAGCCTTGTCTTTGGCAGCCGAACTTGAGTATATACGTGAATTGAGTAAGTCTTACCAGGTTTCATTGCCTAAAATGGCACTGAATTATTGTTTGCAGCAACCTGACATAGATAATGTGTTAATTGGTGTAGATAACCTGGAGCATCTCAATCAAAATATACTGGACGCAGACTATAGCTTATCTCAGAATCTTCTGAATGATATTAATACGATCATCGTCAAAGATGTTACTTTATTAAATCCTTCTTTATGGAACAGGTAAAAACATTACTAATTACGCAGGCGCGTACAGGCAGTACACGTCTGCCAGGAAAAGTCCTGATGAAAATAAACGGACAGGAGCTTTTAAAAATACACCTGGACCGGATAAAAAAATGCAGGCTCGTAGACAAAATCGTTGTCGCTACAACTATAGTTAAGGAAGATGATGTGATTTCATCATTGGCTGAACAATGGGGTATTCATTGCTCAAGAGGAGCTGTGGATGATGTACTGGATAGATTTTACCAGGCAGCAAAAGATATTAAGCCTGAGTGGGTTATTCGTGTTACTTCAGATTGTCCGTTAATTGATCCTGAACTGATAGATGCTGTAATTGCTTTAGCTCAGGTGAACCAGGCAGATTATTGTGCAAACATCCTGGTAGAGCAGTTCCCTGATGGACAGGATGTGGAAATATTTAAGTTTTCTGCACTGGAAAAAGCATGGATTGACGCACAGTTGAAATCAGAGAGAGAACATGTTACACCTTATATAAGAGCAAATTCAACTTACAATGGCGGTGAGTTATTCACTTCTGTAAATCTTCCCTGTGCACATGATTTTTCTGATGTACGGATGACTGTTGATGAACCCCGGGATTTTGAATTGATGGAAAAGCTGATCCATGATTTAGGGACTGCAGAATCCTGGTTAACCTATACAAAATACATTATCAAGAATAATCTCCATAAAATCAACGCTAATATCATAAGAAATGAAGGATTGTTAAAATCCTTGAAAAATGACTAATCACATGGGAAAAGGACAAGAGTTATATGAAAAAGCTAAAACATTGATACCTGGTGGTACAATGTTGTTATCCAAAAGACCTGAAATGTTTTTACCTGACCAGTGGCCGGCTTACTTTTCTAAAGCAAAAGGATGCAAAATATGGGATCTTGATGGTAAAGAATTGTTAGACATGTGTATCATGGGTATCGGAACCAATACACTGGGTTATGGTAATGATGAAGTTGATGCAGCTGTAATGGAAACTGTAAAAAGTGGAAATATGAGTACACTGAGCTGTCCTGAAGAAGTATATCTGGCAGAGAAGCTGGTAGAAATCAATCCATGGGCAGATATGGTAAGATTTGCAAGGAGTGGGGGCGAAGCGAATTCGATAGCGATACGTATCGCAAGAGCGGCCTCAGGTAAAGATAAAGTGGCTATTTGTGGTTACCATGGGTGGCATGACTGGTATTTGTCTGCAAACCTGAACGGTGGTGATGATTTATCCGGACATTTACTGCCTGGCTTAAACCCTAACGGGGTGCCAAAGAATTTGAAAAATACGGTTTATCCGTTTCACTATAATAACTATGAAGAGCTATTATCTATAGTAGAGAATAATGAAATTGGTGTGATCAAGATGGAAGTTGTACGTAACTTCGGTCCTGAAGATAATTTCCTGCAAAAAGTAAGAGACCTGGCAACAGCTAAAAATATTGTGCTGATTTTTGATGAGTGTACTTCAGGATTCAGAGAGACTTTTGGTGGTATATACAAAAAATATGGTGTAGAACCGGATATGGCAATGTACGGGAAAACTATCGGTAACGGATATGCTTTAACGGCCATCGTTGGAAGAAAATCTGTCATGGAAGCTACTCAGACTACCTTCATCAGCAGTACTTTCTGGACAGAGAGAATCGGCCCGACGGCTGCACTTGCAACTTTAAAAGTAATGGAACGCATTAAATCATGGGATATCATTACGGCAACCGGTAAAAAAATGCAGGCTGGCTGGACTACTCTGGCAGATACGCACGGTTTATCGATTACCCTGGCAGGAATACCCGCACTGACTACTTATAGTTTTAATAGCCAGAAGGCATTGGAATATAAAACGCTTGTGGCACAGGAAATGTTAAAGAAAGGAATTCTGGCCAGTACTAATTTCTATGCTTGTACGGAGCACAGTGATGAAATGCTGGAAACTTATTTCAATGCACTGGACGAGGTTTTTGCTAAGATTGCCCAGTGTGAAAAAGATATACTAAAGGTGGAAAGCCTTTTAGAAGGACCGGTTTGTCATTCAGGATTTAAGCGTTTAAATTAATTGGAAAGACCAGCTATATTTTTTAGGGTAGATGCGAATACTACCATTGGCCTTGGGCATGTAGTGCGTTGTATTGCCCTGGCTCAAATGCTGCAAAAGGAATTTACGATTACTTTTGCAGCCAGAGAGATTCCGGCTGGTACTGGCACTGATATTCAGCAGCTCGGTTTTAATCTTCTCCTTCTTGAAAATGAAGAGAATTTTATAGCCTTATTGAAGAAAAATGATATAGTGGTGCTGGATCATTATGGTCTGGATTCAGCTTATCAAAAATTGGTTAAAGACAAAGGATCAAGATTAGTTTGTATAGACGATTTACATGATAAAGAGTTTTTTGCAGATCTGATTATTAACCACGCACCGGGTATTGATGCTACTGACTATCACAGTAAACCTTATACCCAGTTTGCACTGGGATTGGATTATGTCTTGTTACGTCCGCCTTTTCTGAACAGTCCGGGTTTGAGCGAAGCAAAGCCTGATTCAGTTTTTGTTTGTTTTGGGGGAGCTGATCCAAAGAATATCACACAGCTGGTGACAGCTATTCTTAAGGATGATAAGCGGTTTAAAAGCATAACGATAGTTGCAGGGACTGCGTATCAGTATATGGATGAATTAAAGCTTTCTATTGCTGATGATCCGAGGTTCAACTTATTTCATTCCATTACACCTGAAGTCATGCGGGATTTAATGGCAGCGGCTGAATTAGCAATAGTTCCTGCCAGTGGTATTTTGCAGGAAGTGTTAGCTGCGGGCAGACAGGTAATCTCAGGCATGTATGTGGAGAACCAGAAGAATTTCTTCGAAAAATATAAGGCATTGGATTATTTCATATCTGCTGAATACTTTTCAAAAGAAGCCATTGTGAAGGCGGTAGATTTATTCTTTAAAAGCCCTGTTAAGCTTAATAAAAGGTTAGTAGATGGTAAATCAGGGATCAGGTTGCTGAAATATTTTAAGCAGTTTCAGACTGAGGATAAAGTTTTGCTCAGGGAAGCTTTGGAAAGTGATTTATTAAAGACTTTTGAATGGGCTGCCAATAGTGAAGTCAGAAGGTTCTCTTTTAATAAGGGCACAATTGATTTTGAAGGCCATAAAAAATGGTTTCTGGCTAAATTAAATGATAAACATTGTTTTTATTATTTGGGAGAGCTGGAGCAGAAAGTATTTGGATCAATAAGATTTGATATGGATGGAAATACGGCAAATATCAGTTACCTGGTAGATCCCGGTTTCCAGAACAGGGGTTTAGGTACTGTATTATTAAAAAAGGGATTGGATTTACTCCTGACACAATCAGATGAAAATATATCCACTATTTGTGGTGAAGTTTTGTCTGAAAACACAGCGTCAGTAAAGGTTTTCCAAAAGCTCGGTTATGGAGTAGAATTCAATTCGTCAACTAATTTTGTTAAATTTAGCAAGCGAATCCGGCCTTGATTCTTCGAACAGTTGCCGGGAAATATAAGGATACATTTTATTTAGTTAGGATTATAAATTAAGAGATGAAGATTGGATCACGTAATATAGGTGGCGATAGTTCTGTATTTATTATTGCAGAATTATCGGCAAATCATAATGGTAGTTTAGAGAATGCTTTAGAAACAATTAAAGCGGCAAAACGGGCGGGGGCAGATTGTATTAAATTACAAACTTATACGGCTGATACGATGACTATCAATTCCAAAAAGGATGATTTCAGGTTGAAACAGGGGACATTATGGGATGATAAATATTTTTATGACCTATACCTGGAGGCTTACACGCCCTGGGAATGGCATAAGCAATTATTTGAAGCTGCTGCTGCGGAGGGGCTGATTTGTTTTTCTTCTCCTTTTGATTTTACAGCCGTAGATTTATTAGAGGATTTAAATACACCTGCTTACAAGATAGCTTCTTTTGAGATTACAGATATTCCATTGATTGAATATGTGGCTTCTAAAGGTAAACCTGTTATTATATCTACAGGTATTGCCGAAATAGAAGATATAGAGCTGGCTCTGGATGCTTGTAAGCGTATGGGAAATACAGACATTGCTTTATTAAAATGTACATCGAGCTATCCTGCACCTATTGAAGAAGCCAATTTAATCATGATCAAAGATCTTGCAGATCGCTTTGGTGTGATTTCTGGATTATCAGATCATACAATGGGCAGCACAGGTCCGGTTGTAGCTACTGTACTGGGTGCAAAAATAATAGAAAAACACTTTATTCTGGATCGTGCAATAGGTGGTCCTGACGCTTCATTTTCTATGAATGAGCAGGAATTTACCGACATGGTTAAAGCAGTAAGAGAAGCTGAAAAAGCAGTGGGTACTATAGATTATTCACTGACAGATAAACAACAAAAAGGAAGAGAATTCTGCCGTTCTCTGTATGTGGTTAAAGATATGAAAGTGGGAGAGGAAATAACGAAGGAAAACGTTCGCTCTATACGTCCTGGTTATGGCATGCATCCTAAGTTCTATAATGAAATAATGGGTGCTAAAGTCAAAACTGATATCAGTGTTGGAACTGCGTTAAGCTGGGAATTGATATGATGCCTACCGTTTTATTCTTCGCAAGAGACTATCAGGCAAAATTATTCCCTTTATTAAAGTCGGACAAATATAAATCGCTGTATGTAGTCCTGAACAGAAGAGAGAAAGAGGTAGTAAGTGCAAATGGTGGTGAAGACATTATTTGTTTAGAAGAAGAATTTGATTCTTTATCAGCAGACGGGGAATTAAATTCTTATCTGGAATATTCTTTTGGCTGTGACCGGAATTACGTAGGCCTGAATTTGCAGGAGCGGGAAACTATCCTTAAAAAATCGATCTCTTTCTGGAGAAATATTCTGGAGAAATATAAACCCTCACTGATTATCAATGAAACAGTAGCTATTGAGCTTTCTGAGGTGCTCGCTATTGAAGCAAAGGCCAAAGGAATTAAATATATGTCCTGGATGAGTTTTCCAAAGCAAGGAACGTTTTATTGGCAGAAAAGCCCTTATCACAATTCTATGAAGGAAACTCTGGAAACTATAGTTCCTTCGGAAACCGAGCTTAAAGAAGCAACATCTTTTGTTCAGGGACTGCGTGATGGACTTGAACGACCGTTTTATGTAAAAGCCAAAAGTACGAGGTATTCTTTCCTTAAGTTTTCCAAAAATATATGGACAGCGATGCTGGAAGTCTCTTTGATGACTAAAGTGCCAAAGCTTAAACGAAGAATGGCCTATGGTGCCAGTCTGAATACAAGTTTGTGGAATATTAAGCTTTTCTTATTATCGGTATTTACATGGACTAATAAATATGATAATATAGCAGATAGTGAAGGCAGAGAGCTTATCTTTTATCCTTTGCATTTTGAACCAGAGGCTGTTCTTTTTTATATGGCCTATTATTTCGATAATCAGGTTTCTGTAATTGAAAACACCTTGAAATGTTTGAGTCAGGATCAGATTCTTGTAATTAAGGAACATCCTCAGCAAACAGGAGTTTTGCTTGAAAAAAGATTTCGCAATATTAAGAAACGGTATCCGAACCTGATCTTTATTAAGGGAGAAGAGCCTACAACTGAGATTTTGGGAAAATGCAGTGTGATTATTACATTAGGTAGTACTGCTGGTTTTGAAGCCCTGTCTTTAGGCAAAAAAGTGATTAACCTGGGAAGAGTATTTTATGATGCTTTTGATGGTGTTAATAATTGTAAATCTTTCAAAGAGGTTTATGACTTGCTTAGAGGGAATGTTCCTTTTAATACCTCATCTGCCTTTGATTATTTTGTTGCGAAGATGTTAAATTACATCAAACCTGGTAATCCTTTCCCTCATGCGGGAGTTTATAGTGCCGAAAATGTTGCTGCAATTAAAAATGCCATAGAAGATGAGCTTATTAGACAAGATAAGTAGCCTGATACCGTATTTGCTTAATCTGATCCGGGTTTTTTACGTGAAATGTTTGCTTAAGGATAGATTTTCTGTCGGAAAAATTCCTCAGTTAAAAAATACGTCAAGGATAAATATATTCGATAAAAACGGAAGAATCGCAATTGGAGATTACTTTTCTATGGGGTATAATACTGAATTATATGCCTGGAAGGAAAAAATACACATAGGCTCAGGAACTTCCTTGAATGATAATTGTAAGATTTATGGAAATGTATCTATAGGTTCAAATTGCCTGTTTGCGTCCGAAATTTTTATTTCCTCAGGTACGCATACCTTTGCTCATTTACCAGCTTTACCTATTAAGGCACAAGATAAATTAGTTTCAAGCAGTAAGGCGATTGTCATAGAGGATGATTGCTGGATTGGCTTTGGAGTCGTTATCATGCCCGGGGTTTATATTGGAAAGGGTGCGGTTATCGGATCAAATTCTGTAGTTACAAAAAATGTATTTCCATATACTATTTTTGGTGGTGTTCCTGGAAAAGAGATAGGAAAACGACTTGATTTTAATGAATCCTTCAGGGAAATAAAATCTGCCGTAGCCGAACACTGGCCTTTCTTTTACAGAGGATGTAATTACCGGCAGTTTGAAATTCAGGATAGTTTGAATGCTGGTCTGGAGCTGGAAGCAGTTTCCATGTTTTTATTTACAAAATCACCGGATAGAAAATTGAAAATAGCAGGTTTTTGTGCTCAGAAAATGCTTGTAAGCATTTTTCTTAATGCAGAAGCTGGTGCAGAGTTACAACTTGAAGCGGGGCCATTTGAGTTAGAGGTGAAGCTGGAAAATGCTAAAAGCAATGTTCCGGACGGATTCAGTCAGCTCTCCCCGGAGATCAAAGAAAAATTTAATGTTATTACCCTTCAGGCAGACCAGATAAATGGATCAGCAGCCTCTAAATACATATGGAAAATAAATTCAGCAGGCTTACAGCTTTAATAACCAGTCCTAAGTCTAAATTTGTAATAATTACATTTGTAGTTAGTGCCATCGGATTCTTTAAGAGTTTCATTTTACTGAAAATCTTCGATTTCGAAAAATTAGGTATCATTGCGTTATCACAAACAGTGACAACAACAATTTCTCTGCTGCAAATAGGTGCGGTGACCGGAGCATACAGGTTATTTTCTTACAAAAGAGAAAATATTTTAAAGCGGGTAAACGCTGCATTACTGATGTTTTTTGTATTCCTTACTATTCTGCTTTGTATTGCAGGGGTTGTTGTAGATTTTTTTTACGATACAGGAATAAGTACCTCAATTCTTTTCCTCCTGATTATTATAGGAGTTACTTCATTATATTCAAATTGGGTAACCTGTAAACTGCTGGGAACAAAGAATATCTTCATTCTGAATAAGGCTCAGCTGAGTTCAGCGATAGTTTCTTTTGTAATTACATTCCTTGCCAAGTGGATAGGCTTACCAGCTGTGCTGGCGGGATTATTAATACAGCCATTGATCATTATCGGAGTTGCTTATTTAATTGTTCCTGGTTTAATACCAGGAATTAGTTTCCTGAGTTTTAAAAAGTACATACTGAAAATCATCTCTCTTGGATTTGTCCCTTACCTGACAACGGGGCTGACTTTATTTAATTCTCAACTGGGAAGATGGGTGATTACTTTTAGTTTAGGAACCGTTATTCTGGGTAAAACATTTCTGATTACACTATTCGTTTCTCTGGTGAGTGTTTTCCCGGGCGCAGTGAGTAATCTCTTTTTTCCCTCGATCATTGAAAAATATGAGTTAAATCTGAAAGCTGATCTGAAAGCCACTTTAAAAAGGCAATATCTTATTTTGGGTGGATATTATCTTTTGGTAATGCTGGCAACAATTTTGTTGGCCAATACAATGGTCAGGATATTCTTACCGAAACATATTGAATCGGTTTATCTGATTTATACTATATTTCCATCATTGTTGTTTCTTCATTTGAGCGGACCAGCTATAACTTTCTTTAATGCAGCGAAGAAATTCAGATTAATATTATTTGGTAGTCTTATTTCGGTTTTTACTTACGTAGGTCTGTTATCTTTGTATGTAATACTTGAAAAACCATCTCTGGGCGGCTTTTTTATTATTGAAAGTATTAGCGCCTTCTTTTTCTTTATTTTTAACAGTTATTATTTTAACAAATTAAACAAATCTTAATACTATGGGCAAACGGTTTATTGATAGGGTTTCATTTTACATTCAGCGAAGAGCACACAATATTCAGCTTAGAGACTTAATTTGTGGAGTTCATAGGTTATTTTTACCAAATCCGGGACATTCTGCCGGAATAAATTCACTTCATATTGCGAAACAGGAAGATGAAATCTTTAATGAGCTAAAAGCTGACGGATTTTCACATCTGGGTTTTGTTTTATCAGAGAGTCAGATTTCATCTATTGTGAGTAAGTTAAGCCATGTGGAATGCTTTGACACTGCAAAGGCAAGCCGGCCAGTGGTTGATCTGTCAAATCCAGGAAATGATGTGCAATTAGCACATTATACCAGAAATAGTCTGGCTGAATTTCCTGAGATCATAGCGATTGCAAATGATTCGAAAATACTGAATGTAGTTTCAAAATATCTTGGAGTTAAACCTACTGTCTCCAATATCAATTGCTGGTGGTCGTTCGGGAGCAGGGAGTCTGCTAAGGAGGCACAGTTTTACCATAGAGATATGGATGATTTCAAATTTGTAAAGTTGTTCTTCTATTTAACAGATGTGACTGCAGATAGCGGCCCCCATATTTTTGTGAAAGGATCTCACAAATCCAATAAATTAACCGAGCTCAGAAGATTTAGTGATGAGGAAGTGGTTGAGTCATTTGGCCAGGAAAAAATTACAACGCTGATAGAACAAAAAGGAGCTTGCTTTTTAGAAGATACTTATGGTGTTCATAAAGGACAATTACCTTTAAAAGGCAACAGGTTATTATTACAGGTTCAATATTCTTACAGACCTTTACATGTGGAAGATTATCAGCCTAAAAAATCAGCTTTAGTAGAAAGTATGAAGCTGGATGAATATGTTAACAGACTTATTGTTACTAAGTAATTTACAAAGCGGGGTTCTTGAGTATTGAAACTGGAAAAATTATATTTGTTCTTAATCATCATGCTTACGGGTACTGTATATGCAGCGCTGTGGGGCCCCATGATATTTGTTTTAAGTACAATTGTTCTGGCTATTATATTTCTCAGAGATTTTAAAGTTCCCTATGCTACCAATCTACTGATTACTTACCTTGTTATATCATTGATGTTCGGTGCTGTACTGTTCATCCATTTTATTGCAGTGCCTTTTTCAAACGATCCTGTAGCTTATATCATCCTTTATTTCAGGTTTATAATTATAGGGTTGTTTTTTATGCATCTGAAAGGCCGGAATATAGATTTCGGATTACTCTTACATGGTGCATTGAAGTTCATAGCCTGTCACGCAATTATAGGATTTATATTATCTTTTTTTGTAATCCGGTTTGTGGTTAATGTGAATTCAGAAGACCTCAATTCCAATACTTTTTTATATGCCTTTTTCTACAATAGCAGTTTTGATCTGTTTGGTATAACTGTTTATAGAAACCAGGGTTTATTCTGGGAGCCTGGAATACTACAGATCTTTATGAATTTTTTATTCTTTATGAGTTCTTTTGTATTCCGGAATAAAAGATATCAGGTCATTGCTGCTATTCTGATTCTGACTACTTACTCTACTACAGGGATTGCGATTTTATTGTTGCAATTTATAGTATTGCTGTTTTCAGGAAATACTACCCGTATTCAAAAGATAATAGTTGCCTCGTTTTTAGTTGTGGTGGCGCTCCCTGTTTTTATCCTGAACTATAACCAAAAGGTTAATGAAGGCGATACTTCTTCTTCTGAGGTTACCTCTTCAATTATGAGAGTGTATGATTTTGCTGAGGGTGTAAATATTACTGGCAGATATCCATTGACCGGAATTGGAATGTCAGGAGATACTTATAAATCCGTTAAAAGTTCGAGTACCTCTCTTTTAAGTGGTTACTCCAGTGAGTTTGTTGATCTTATAGCAGATAGAAGAAGTTCTAACTCTATTATGTACTTTCTGACCAGATTTGGTATACCGTTTGTATTTGCCTGGTTCCTTTTGATTTATAAACAAGGCCTGACCAAAGAGAAAAGATGGCTTTTTCTCTTAATAATAATAATCTCAAACTTATCTGAACCATTGATACTGGATCCTTTTTTTGTATTGATAGCCTGTTCAGGACTATATTCATTATTTAGATTCAAATTGGTTGGATCTAAGCCCTATGCTATTTAAATCTATGTTTAAGAATAAAAAAATATTATTTATCGGACCGGTTTTTCATGAATATCACACCCTGATCACTGAGAAGTTAAGCTCAATGGGAGCAGAGGTTAAATTTCTTCCTGAAAGAACTTATGGCCTGACTTTTAAAATAATTAATAACTTTTTCAATAAACAGCTGAAGGATTACCAGGCGACACATTACCGTAAACTTACAGAACAGATCAAACAGGATCAGTTTGATTACTTATTTGTAGTTAGAGGATATCAGATTACTGAGGAGTTTTTAATGGAATTTAAACGGTTAAATCCGCAGTCGAAAATGATCATGTATCAATGGGATTCTAATAAAACAAACCCATATGCGCATTTACTGGATCGTTTCGACCAGGTCTATTCTTTCGATTTTGAAGATTGCAGGGTATTTCCTGCACTGAAGTATATTCCGCTGTTTTTCTCAGATGATGTAAAAACTATTGTCAGTGATAAAAAACAAGCTGCATATGACTTCTTCTTTATGGGCTGGTTTTTGCCTGAAAGATATCAGGCGGTAGTTAAATTTAAGGAGTATGCTGAAGCGAATGGATTTAAACTGAAAGCATTTTTATATATGCCATTTACTTCTTATATCAAAGAACGTGTTAAAGGGGTTAAATTAGATACCACTATAGTTTCATTTAAGCGAATGGAGAGAAATGATTATCTGGGGTTTTTAAAAGAAACCAGGGTGATGGTGGATGTGAGCAGTCCGAATCAAACGGGATTAGCGATGAGAGTTATTGAGGCTTTAGCTTCCAATACTAAAATATTAACTAACAACCATAAAATAAAAGATGATCCGGAAATTTATAATACGGATTGTATTGCTTTTCTGGATGAAAAGCAGCCATTTGTGGAGCCTTCATTCCTTGATTTCAAGGCAGGGGTGGTAAACAATAAATTATTGACAATTGAAGATTGGTTAAAGCGTATTTTTTTTAGGAACTAACATTGGTTTTCCTGGTATTTTAATAGAAATTATAATTATGATTAAGACATATGGTATTTGGGGAATGTTTATACTGATCAGGTCATGGATCTTTACAAAAATATTCTATCGTTCTGCCAAATTAATGCTTTTACCCGTTGATATAAGAGGAAGAAAACATATAAAGTGGGGTGCGAATTTTACCATGGGATTTGGTTGCAGGCTTGAATCGTATCCAAAGAACGGTGAAGTAGTGCTGCATATTGGCGATAACGTACAATTGCAGGATGCTGTACATATCACGGCACGTTCCAGAGTTGTAATTGGTAACGATGTACTGATGGCGAGCAAAATTTATATTTCAGACTGTTCACACGGTGAATATTCAGGAAATGAAACTGACAGTTCACCAATGATCCGTCCTGGCTCAAGAGAACTGTCTTCAAAAGATGTGGTGATCGGGGACAGGGTATGGCTTGGTGAATTTGTTGCTGTATTACCAGGGGTAACTA
Source organism: Pedobacter sp. WC2423 (assembly GCF_040822065.1). NCBI lineage: Bacteria > Pseudomonadati > Bacteroidota > Sphingobacteriia > Sphingobacteriales > Sphingobacteriaceae > Pedobacter > Pedobacter sp. WC2423. The sequence goes on along the minus strand of NZ_CP162005.1, from coordinate 3,677,934 downwards.
TAGGTGAGGGTACAATTGTTGGTACTAACTCTGTTGTTTCAAAGGATCTGCCTGCGAATGTTATTGCAGTTGGTATTCCGGCAAGACCAATCAAAAGATTTAATTTTGAGAGCGGAAGATGGGAATTAATTCCTAAAGATCCTGATGGGTTATTTAAATAGACGTTAAAAATAAAAAGAATGAAAAATATATTGATTACTGGTGGAGCTGGTTTTATTGGAAGTAATTTAGCCCTGGCACTTATAAAAAAAGGTCATAAAATTACAGTTTTAGACAATTTATCTCCTCAAATTCACGGTGAAAACCCATTAGAGACATCCCCTTTATACCTTAGCATAAAAGATAAAGTTAAATTTATATCAGGAACAGTTACTTCTAAAAAGGACTGGGAAGCAGCAATTAAAGATCAGGATATTATCGTTCATTATGCAGCAGAAACGGGTACTGGACAATCTATGTATGAAATTCAGAAATACGTGGATGTGAATGTAAACGGGACGGCAATCATGCTTGACTTGCTGGCTAATCAGCCTCATCAGGTTAAAAAAATTGTGATTGCATCTTCCAGATCAATTTATGGTGAAGGTAAATACAGAAGTGCTGAAAAAGGGATTGTTTATCCTAAGCACCGTACTTCGGCAGCGATGGATAAGGGTGATTTCGAAGTTAAATATGCTGATGATCAAGAAGATTTAGAGCTGTTAGCTACTGATGAAGAATCAAAAATACATCCTTCTTCAGTTTATGGAATTACAAAACAGAATCAGGAGCAAATGATTATGACAGTGTGTCCTACGCTGGGAATTTCGCCAGTAGCATTCAGATATCAGAATGTATATGGCCCGGGACAATCATTAAAGAATCCATATACAGGCATCTTATCTATCTTTTCTACGCAGATCAAGAATGGAAATGGAATTAATATTTTTGAAGACGGTAAAGAAACAAGAGATTTTGTTTTTATTGACGATGTGGTAAATGCGACAATTTTAGGAATTGAAAACCCGGCTGCCGATGGTGAAGTATTTAACGTCGGTACAGGAGTGCCAACTGACGTGATCACTGTAGCTACTACATTGGTAAAAAACTATGGGGTGGAAGTTCCGATCACGATTACCGGAAATTATCGTTTAGGAGATATCAGGCATAATTTTGCTGATATGACCAAGATTGAGGCGAAATTAGGGTTTAAGCCAGCTTATACTTTTGAACAGGGTATTCAGGAGTTTACCAACTGGGTAAACGGGCAGGAAGTAGAAAATGATAATTATGCACAGTCAATTCATGAGATGAAAAGTCGTGGATTGTTAAAATAACCAGATTAGAATTTAATAGTATTTATGACTTTGTCAAAAAAAACGGTTTCAGTGGTTATACCTATGTATAATTCATCGGGGACTATTCAGGGAACCTTGAATTCAGTAAAAAACCAGACCTGCAAAGATTTCGAAATTATCGTTGTTGATGATGGCAGTACAGATAATTGTGCTGCTTTGGTTGAGGAATATATTACTGAAAATCAAGATCTTAATATTAGTTTGATCAAAAAGAAGAATGGCGGGGTTTCAACGGCAAGAAATGCTGGAATGCGGGCCGCTCAGGGAGACTACATTGCATTGCTTGACGCTGATGATGAGTGGGACAAACAAAAGCTGCAGGAACAGCTTACGGTATTGGAAGCTGACCCTGCAATAGACCTTCTTGGATGCAACAGAAACGGACAGGTTCTGGATAGCTTTTTGTCAAAGAAATTCTCCCGGCTGACACCAATTTCTGCGAGATTTCTGATGTATAAAAATTTCTTTTCTACTCCGACTGTTATTTTCAAGCGGAAAATTTTAACTGAGATTGGTTTTTTTGATGAAACACAACGGTATGCAGAAGAAGGAAATTACTGGCTGAGAATTTGCAATAAGAATAATTGTATGCTGTTAAATGAGAGTTATGTGTTAACAGGCGGCGGGAAACCTGATTTCGGGTTTTCGGGTTTATCCTCTAATTTGAAGGAAATGGAAAAAGGAGAATTAAAAAATCTCCGGGAAGCCTTACGCCTTAATGTGGTCGGAATATTTGAGTATTCCTTTTTAGTAGTATATTCAGTATTAAAATATATCAGAAGATTAGTCATCGTAAAACTCAGAAAGAAATGATCAAGTTATTTCGTGTTTATGGTTTCTTTGGTAGTTTGAAACTGATTCAATCCGTTTTATATACTAAGATTTTTTTTCCACAGGCAAAAATTATCAGATTGCCTTTTGATATCAGGAATAAAAAATACGTTGGTGTTGGTCAGGGTTTTACTACTGGCTTTGGTTGCCGGATAGAAGCATATCCATTGATAGCCACTACTGATCCTATTATTAAAATCGGGAGTAATGTTCAAATGAATGATTATGTTCATATCACTGCGATGGAATCAGTTACTATCGGAAATAATGTGCTGATGGCCAGCAAAATTTATATATCTGATTGTTCTCATGGTGCTTATGAAGGAGGTGAGATGGACTCTTCTCCTCTTGAAATACCTATCCTTAGAAAATATAAGACTAAAGCTGTTCATATTGAAGATAATGTCTGGTTAGGTGAGTTCGTTAGTGTATTACCAGGAGTTACGATTGGAAAGGGAACTATTGTAGGGGCAAATTCTGTTGTGACCAAAAGTTTACCTCCCAATGTTATTGCAGTAGGTGCGCCGGCAAAACCGATTAAGCGGTTTAACTTCGATACACAGAGATGGGAAATTATAAAATAAAGTTTATGAAAAATATATTAATTACCGGGGGTGCTGGTTTTATAGGCAGTAACTTATCGTTGAAACTCATTGAGAAAGGATATAGTGTAACTGTACTGGATAATTTATCTCCTCAGATACATGGCGCTGATGCTGCAAATACATCTCCTTTGTACCAGAGTATTAAAGACAAAGTGAAATTCATTCACGGTACGGTAACTTCTAAACTGGATTGGGAAGAGGCCTTGAAAGGACAGGATGTCGTAGTACATTATGCTGCTGAAACAGGAACTGGACAATCCATGTATGAAATTCAGAAATATGTGGATGTAAATATCAATGGAACAGCTATTATGCTTGATTTACTGGCTAATACGCCTCATCAGGTTAAAAAAGTCGTAGTAGCCTCTTCGAGATCTATCTATGGTGAAGGAAAATATAAAAGTGAAAAATACGGAATAGTGTATCCGGCTCATCGTGTAGCAAAGTATATGGACGAGGGCAATTTTGAAGTTAAATATCTGGATGATCAGGCTCCGTTAGCGTTGTTGGCAACAGATGAAGAATCAAAAATACATCCTTCTTCTGTTTATGGGATTACCAAACAAAATCAGGAACAGATGGTGATGACGGTATGTCCTACGCTTGGTATTTCGCCAGTAGCATTTCGTTACCAGAACGTTTATGGCCCGGGCCAATCGCTGAAAAATCCATATACAGGTATTTTATCTATCTTTTCTACCCAGATCAAGAATGGAAATGGAATAAATATTTTTGAAGATGGTAAAGAAACAAGAGACTTTGTATTTATTGATGACGTAGTCGCGGCAACCATACTGGGTATTGAGATGGAAGAAGCTAATGGTGAGATTTTCAACGTTGGTACAGGTGTGCCTGTTGATGTGATTAGTGTTGCGAAAGGTCTGATTGAAAATTATAAAGTTGAAGTACCGCTAACTATAAGTGGTAATTACCGTCTTGGGGATATCCGCCATAATTATGCTGATTTAACTAAAATAAAAAACAAATTAGGTTTCAGCCCTGAAGTTAGTTTTGAGCAGGGATTACAACAATTTGCAGCATGGGTAAATACTCAGGAAGTGGAAAATGATAACTACAATAAGTCGATTGAAGAAATGAAGGTAAGAGGGTTATATAAATAAATGCAAAATTTATCCGGTAAATCTGTATTGTTTTTCTGTCCTACGTTTTTCAATTATGAGAAGGAAATCCAGGGGGCTCTGGAAAGACTCGGGGCAAATGTGGTGTGGTTTGACGACAGGCCTTCTAATAATGTATATTCAAAGGCATTGATAAGAATCAATAAGAACTTTTTGAAGAATAAAATAAATAATTATTACGACAGTATCCTGGAAAAATTAGCCGGGAAAAAACTTGATTATTTGTTCTTCGTCAATCCTGAATCTATTTCGCTGGAAAGCTTGTCAAGGCTTAAGAAAGCATTTCCTGAGGCAAAATGTATTTTATATATGTGGGATTCTTTTAAAAATAGAAAACAGAATCTGGAATTGCTTCCGTTATTTACTTCGAAATTCACTTTTGATCCGCATGATGCCGAAAAATACGACCTTAAGCTAAGGGCTTTGTTTTATACCAGGGCCTACAGCAATAAAGAAGCAGGAAATATTGAATTTGACTTTTTGTTTGTTGGTACAGCGCATAGCGACAGGTATATTTTTGTCAACAAACTTATAGAGGCCGCCAGCATAAAAAATGCTAAGCTTTATTTCTATCTGAGCAGTAAATTATTATTTGCTTTCAAAAAAATATTCGATAAATCTTTCAGACAGGTTAAGTATAGTGACGTCTCTTTTAAATCTTTAGGCCATCATGATATAGCTGATTTAATGTGCAGATCTAAAGTAGTTCTGGACATAAATCACCCTAATCAGATTGGTTTAACAATGCGTACACTGGAAACTTTAGGTGTTCAGCGCAAATTAGTAACTACTAATAAAGATATCTTAAAGTATGATTTGTATAATGAAGCAAATATTTTACTAATAGACAGAGAAGACCCTAAGCTGGATACTGCTTTTTTTAATGTACCGTTTCAACCTTCTACTCCAGAACTCCTGTTTAAATATAGTATTGATGGTTGGATTAGTAATATATTTGAATTAGAATGATTTTATTAACAGGTGCTTCAGGTTTTTTAGGAAAGATAATCCGATTAAAATATCAAAAGGAAATCATAAGTTTAGGGAGGTCCGAAAACGAGGATATCGTTTGTGACTTATCAAAGCAAATTCCCACTCTTCCAGCTATTGATATTGTTATTCACGCAGCTGGTAAGGCTCACTCTGTTCCTAAAACTGAAGCTGAAAATCGGGAATTTTATGAGGTCAACGTAAATGGAACTATTCATTTACTGCAAGGGTTAGTCCATACAAACCAGTTGCCCAAAGCATTTATATTCATCAGCAGTGTTGCAGTTTACGGTTTAGAATCAGGAAGTAATATTCATGAAGATACACCATTAAGTGCCGCAGATCCTTATGGTAAAAGCAAGATTGAGGCAGAAAAACTGGTTGAGCAATGGTGTACTGAGCATAAAGTTATTTGTACTATTTTAAGATTACCACTTCTGGCCGGAGCGAATCCTCCTGGTAATCTTGGCGCTATGATCAATGGAATAAGTAAAGGATATTATCTGAATATTGCGGGAGGAAAAGCAAAGAAAAGTATGGTAATGGCAGCTGATGTGGCAGATATCTTATTCAAATCTGCTGAAATCGGTGGTATATATAATCTTACAGATGGTTATCATCCTTCTTTTTCAGAATTGTCTGAAGTCATTGCAGCTCAGCTTGGTAAGCGTAAACCAGCCAGTATACCAGGCTTTCTGGCCAGTATAATAGCTTTAATGGGAAATATTGCAGGAAGACGCGCCCCAATTAATACAAATAAATTAAAAAAAATCACTTCGGATCTTACATTTGATGACTCTAAAGCCCGGAAACTATTAGATTGGAAACCTGTCAGGGTTTTAAATGGTTTCAGGATAAAATAATAAATATGTCGATTATCACTATTCTTATCATTCTGCTTGCACTTTTTGCCATTGAACTTTTTTATTTCAAAGCAGCTGCTCACTTTAATATCATAGACAGACCAAATAGCAGGAGCTCGCATACTGCACTTACTATACGCGGTGGGGGAATCATTTTTGGTATAGCTGCAATTCTCTTCTTTTGTTTATATCAATTTCAATATCCCTTTTTTATTGCAGGGCTGTTTCTTATTGCGCTGATCAGTTTTCTGGATGATATTTTAACGCTCAACAATAAGATCAGACTTTTTATTCATCTGCTGGCTGTTGCTTTGTTATTTGCGCAGCTGGATTTATTTTCAATGGCCTGGTATCTGGTCATTATCGCAGCAATATTCGTTATTGGAACCATCAATGCTTATAATTTTATGGATGGTATTAATGGGATAACAGGAGCTTATAGCCTGGTTGCAATCGGAAGTTTATATTATATTAATCAATATGTGATCACTTTTACCTCAAATGAGCTTCTGATAATCACAGGCTTGTCCTTAATTGTATTTAATTTCTTTAATTTCAGGAAAAGAGCGAAATGTTTTGCGGGGGATGTAGGGAGTGTAAGTATAGCTTTTATTGTATTGTTCCTGTTATTACAATTGATTATAAAAACAGAAAACCTGAACTACCTTTTGCTATTGTTAATATATGGGCTGGATGCGGTAACCACCATTATATTCAGAGTTATCCGTAAAGAGAATATCTTTGAAGCTCACAGAGCTCATTTTTATCAGTACTGGGCAAATGAAAGAAAAGTATCTCATTTGCTGGTTTCCCTGATTTATGCACTGGTTCAGCTTGCTGTTAATGTGCTGATTGTTTACTGGATGCCCAATTCTATTTTTAGTCTGTGTCTTTTATTGGTATGCAGTGCAACTATTTTTATGGTTTGGAGATTTGCTGCTGAAGGTTCTGCAAGGCTCCTGGATAAAAGGGTTTAATAAAACCCGCCACCTTGCAGTGTCAGCCTGTAGTTTATTATGCCACATGAATAGCGGCTATGAGTTGCTGCATAAGATATATTTAAGCTCTGCCAACATCCAGTCACTTTGAGTATCGATATCCTGCACTCTTTCTGGGGATAAGATTACTGAGCCGGTATTTTCTTTAAATAAAGAGTTTTTTATTTTTTCGGGGTTATACCAATACCACTGTCCTGCATCGTGGTAAACTGTTTCCAGATCTTGAGAACGCGCATTTTTATGCTCTGGCCAGACCATTTTTGTTTTCCCATCAACTATTTCAACTCCACGCTTAACCGGATAAGAAAATTCAACGACTGGAAAAACGGAATCCAGTTCTTTCTCAACCATTAAATTATATCCTTCTAAAAGTTTATCAGAATTAATTAACGGAGCTGTTGGATAGATACAGCAGATGTAGTCAAATGACTTATTGAAATTTTCCTTATAGGCCATTTCTACCTCTTTAAGGACACTTATGGTCGTAGCAAAGTCATTGCTGTTAGATTCGCTTCTAAAAAAGGGTACACTGGCGCCATATTGTATCGCGATAGCTGCAATTTCGGGATCATCAGTTGAAACCATAACTTCATCGAATAACTTTGAATTTATAGCAGCCTCAATAGAATAGGCGATAATGGGTTTACCGAAAAAATCTTTAATATTTTTCCTTGGAATTCTTTTACTGCCGCCCCGGGCAGGAATAATTGCCAGTCTATTCATAATTCAGATTTATAGTATTAATTGGTGGTTTGTGAATTTGCTTTACATGAGACCTTAATTATTCTTAACTTCAGACTCTTGCTCCTTCTAATGGTTTAATAAATAATTTTTTTTAACTGATACTTTTTTTTACGAATAATAATCGCTTTATATGCATTTATAATTCTCTTTGACTTTCATTAAGTATACAAGTTTTTCGGTATATACCAAAATAAAGTGGTAACATGACTTGTAACATTTAAATAACATTTGATTTACTTTCGGCTTGTTTCTATTCTTATCTTAAAAGTTAATACAGTCTTCAGCTGTCTCAACTGTCTGTCTGGATGAGATTCAACACCTTTATCGCTTCTAAATTATGAGCTGGAATAACATTGGACTTATATTTTATTTTCTTAATGATAAATTTATTTAATCTTTGTATTACTAACGTATCAATTGAGTTGTTAGTATTAAAACACATTAAGCGCTTTTAATCTGAAGCATACCAAGAATTATTTTGAATAATATATCTTTGTTACATGAACTGTACTAAACTTAAATTCATCTTTTGTATCTTCTTTACCTTAGTAATTAGTAAAGTAAATGCTCAGTCTGAATTATTGCCCCTTGGCCATGATCTCAATAATAAATTAGGGAAAGAAATATATTTTAATGGCTCTAAACGTAGTCATTCGGCCTTGTTGCCATATATTGCAGCTGATGTAGACACTTTAGGGAAAGACAGCTTATTGAAAAGTGCAATGCCTCTTCAGCAAGACTGGCAAAGCAAAAACTGGCTTTTCAGAAAAATATTTCAGGAACATCTGGTAGAAGTGAACGATAAAGATTATTCTTTTTACCTGGATTTTATTCCTGATCTTCAGATCGGTAAACAAAGCAGCAAAACAATCTGGCTGAATACAAGAGGAATTGAGTTAGGCGGGAAAATAGGAAAGAAGTTCTCATTTACCAGTCATTTTTATGAAAATCAGGGAAAGTTTGCGCAGTACCTGACTGATTATATTACAAAGAACAGGGTAGTTCCCGGGCAGGGATATGCCAAAACATATGGAGTTGGCGGATTCGACTATGCCTATTCTGGTGGAACATTATCTTATACCCCGTCAAAGTATGTGAATTTTCAACTGGGTTATGACAAGAACTTTATTGGAGATGGTTACAGATCTCTGTTATTATCAGATAATGCATTTAACTATCCTTTCTTTAAGGTTACTGCTACACTGGGTAACGTTCGTTATATGGCTATGTGGGCTCAATTTATTGATTTATATGATACCCCTTTTGACGATGAGACACCTTATCCGAAAAAATATGGTTTATTTCATTATTTAAGCTGGAATGTAACCAAAAGACTTAGCTTGGGCCTGTTTGAAAACATCATGTGGAAACCAAGAGGTTTTGATTTCAGTTATGTAAATCCAGTGATGTTTATGCGGCCTACTGAATATGCAAACGGATCTCCTGACAAAGCACTTATCGGACTGAATGCAAGTTATAAAATAGCGGATCGTTATGTAGCTTACGGGCAGTTAATGATTAATGAGTTTACTTTTAAAGAAGTATTTGCCAATACGGGTTACTGGGCAAATAAACAAGGTGGACAATTAGGTATTAAAGGTTTTGATGCTTTTAAGGTTAAAAACTTATTTCTTCAGCTGGAAACAAACAGGGTAAGACCTTATTCTTACTCAGCTACAGACCATTATAAAAATTATGGACATTATAATCAATCGCTTGCACATCCTTATGGTGCAAATTTTGCAGAATATGTAGGTATTGCCAATTACAGGTACAAGAGATTTGATTTGAGAATGCAATTGAGTTCTGCAACCTATGGTCTGGATATTAACGGACTTAATTACGGGAAAGATATTTATAAATCGTATACTACCCGTGTAGATAATTATGGAGTCAATATAGGTCACGGTTTAAAAACAAATTTACTGTTTGCAGATGCTAAGCTTGGCTATATACTTAATCCCAAAAACAATCTTCGTCTGGAGTTTGGAGCCACTTACAGAAAAGAAAGCAATAGTGAGTTTACTGATAAACAAAGATTCTTCACTATTGGTCTAAGGTCTTCATTCAGAAACATTTATACAGATTTTTAGATTTTATATACACTCGCTCTATAAATGTTCATTATTTAGGTCATTTATTGGCACGGTTTCAGATGAGTTTCTGAAATTGAAATTATCTTTTTAAGAGCCTTTTTATTAAGATAGAAAATTTAAGAAGGTTTCGGGTTATGTTATTAACTTCTTTTGAGACTAAATGATGAAATAGTGATAAATCTATTCTGTTATTTTAATAAATGAAAAGAGGTAATTTCAACTTGGTATGATTTTTTGATTAAATTTGTGGATTATTAAAATATAAAATCTTGTTCAGTCAGATAAACATAGTACCCAGATGGATAATATTTACGCTTGATCTAACGATCTGTTTTATATCGTTAACTCTAGCCTATCTAATCAAAAGAAATTTTGATCTGTCTACATTAGATTACGTAGAGTTTAGCAGAAATGTACTAGTTACCACAGTGATCAGTACGCTGGTTTTCTTAAAGGTCAAGACCTTTTCTGGAATTATCCGCTATACAAGCGCACAGGACACTTTCCGGATCTTATATGCGGTTATTGTAATTAACAGTACTTTTTTTCTTGTTAACATGGCCTTTGTTGCTACAGGCAACAGCGCAATTATTCCCAATAGTATCTTAATTATCAATGGGCTATCGAGTTTCCTGCTATTGATAACCTATCGTGTACTGATTAAATACTTCTTTATTTATATCAAAAATCTAAAGCTTGATAAGATCAGAGTCATGATCTATGGCGCTGGTGAAGCAGGTGTTGCTACTAAAAGAACATTTGATCATGACCCTCATGTCAATAAAAATATCATTGCCTTTGTAGATGACGATCAGCGGAAGATGGGTAAAACGATTGACGGGATCAAAATCCTTGATGCTAAAGACCTCGTGAACCTGATTGTTGAGCATCAGCTTGATGAAATTATCTTTGCATCTTATACCATTCCTAAAGAACGCAAAAATCAAATCGTAGATGTCTGCCTGGAAAACGGTATTAAAGTATTAAATATTCCTCCTCCTAATGTTTGGACAGATGGAAAGTTACAACCGACTCAAATCAAAAAACTGAATATCGAAGATCTGTTAGACCGTAAGTCTATTCATATCGATATTGAAGGAATAGGCCATCAGCTTAAGAACAAACGTATTCTGATTACTGGTGCTGCCGGATCAATAGGAAGCGAAATTGTTCGTCAGCTGACAAAATTTGAAGTAGGATTGATTATCTTATGTGATCAGTCAGAAACAGCACTACACGAGTTATACCTGGAATTAACTGAAACAGCGAAAAATCAGAATTTCCATGCTTTTATTGGTGACGTGCGTGACGAAAAGCGTATGGAGCATTTATTCAGCACTTTTAAGCCTCACTACGTCTATCATGCCGGTGCATATAAACATGTGCCATTAATGGAAGATAATCCTTGTGAAGCGATTAAAACCAATGTGCTGGGTACAAAAACTATTGCTGATAAGGCTGTAAAGTATGGTGTTCAGAAATTCGTTATGATTTCTACCGATAAAGCAGTGAATCCTACCAATGTAATGGGCGCTTCTAAAAGGATTGCCGAAATTTACGTACAATCACTAAACAATTCTCTGCACCATAAAGATCATATTTTCAGTAATGGATTAAGTTATATCAATGAATTGGATATTAAACCGATTACTAAATTTATTACTACCCGTTTCGGAAACGTTTTGGGTTCTAATGGATCTGTGATCCCAAGGTTTAAACAGCAAATTGAAAAAGGAGGGCCCGTTACGGTTACCCACCCGGAAATTACCCGTTATTTTATGACAATTCCTGAAGCTTGCCGTCTGGTACTGGAGGCTGGTTGTATGGGAGATGGTGGTGAGATCTTCATCTTTGATATGGGGAAATCTGTAAAGATTGTTGATCTGGCTAAAAAGATGATTCAGCTGGCTGGTCTTGTACCTAATCAGGATATTCAGATTGAATACTCAGGATTAAGACCAGGAGAAAAATTATTTGAAGAGTTATTGAATGATAATGAGAATACAATGCCTACACATCACGAAAAGATCATGATAGGTAAAGTAAGAGAATATGCATTCGATGAAATTCAGCTTCAGATTTATGCTTTGATAGAGCATGCTAAAAGATGTGATGACCTGCAGGTTGTAACCCTGATGAAAGGCCTGGTGAAAGAATATAAAAGCAAGAACTCAATCTTCGAAGAGCTGGATGTAAAATCCTAGATTCAACCCAGTCATTTAATAAGGCAAAGTTATCTTTTAATCCAAAGCTTTAAAGCTTCACCAGTAATATGCTGTATTCTTTTATAAGAAGAAGGAACATATTCATCGCTGCAATGAAAGGTGGCTACTCTTGTACCTGATGGTTTTTCTTCCAGTAAGTTATAAAACTGATTCAGGTATTCATTATAAATAGCTTCGGAACAATCAACCAGGTTATCAATAGGCTTATAGTGAAACAAGTTTTCGCTGAAAGAATTGTAAAAATAGAGGTGATCATAGTCATTCATGTTCAGCTCATTAAAATTGGCGTGGATAAAATTTACATTGGTTATCCTTGTTGCATTTTGGGCAATAATTGCCTCGTCTACCAATGCTTTCCTCTGCTCCACACCATGAAAAATATGGTCCGGAAAAAATTGAGCAGCTACAATACAAAATTTACCAACTCCGCTTCCTATATCCAGGATATTTTTGCCTTCTCCTGCGGTAAGGTGCGCAGCAGCCTTTTTAGCAACGTCTACGGGAGTCCAGTGGATCGAAGACAGCTGTTGTGCTCTCAGAGAATATAAACTATCGAATGCTGTATCACTTGAAAAATTGTCAATCATAGTTGTTTTACGCTCCATACAAAGGTACATTGTAATTTTATTAATACTTGATTAAGCAGCGAATAAAAAGATGGAGTAACTTTTGCTAATTTACATTGAACTATTTAAATTTCTATGAATACAATAAAACCTTCTCTTGTTATTCTGGCTGCTGGTATGGCCAGCAGATATGGCGGCAATAAGCAAACTGAATCTTTTGGTCCTTCTGGAGAAACTATAATGGAATATTCCATATATGATGCGATAAAAGCTGGATTTGGAAAGGTCATCTTTATTATAAGAGAGGAATTCTCGACTGCATTTAAAGAAGTTATTGAACCTAAATTGAGTGGCAAGATTGCTACAGATTACGTGTATCAATCACTGGAAAGCTTTAGTGGTGGTAGAAATATTCCTGCAGACAGAACAAAGCCTTTTGGAACTTCGCATGCATTATTGTGCTGTAAGGATATATTGGATGGCCCTTTTGCAGTAATTAACGCAGATGATTTTTACGGTTTTGATGCTTTTAAACAAGCTTATAACTTTCTGACTACAGCTATTGAGGTTAATAAATATGCTTGTATAGGATATGAATTGAAAAATACATTAAGTGATAACGGCTCAGTAACACGCGGAGAGATTAATGTAAATGCACAACAAGAGATCATAAGTATTACTGAACGTAAGGAAATCTATAAAAAAGAGGGTAAAGCATTTACCAAAACAGGTGAATCAGTTCAGGAACTTCCGCTGGACACTAAAGTGAGTATGAATTTCTTTTGTTTCACACCAGACTTTGTGAACTGGTCTGAACAAGAATATTATAAATTTCTGGACAATAATACAACTGATTTAAAGGCAGAATTCCTTATTCCTGAAGTTGCTGACCTGTTGATTAAATCTGGTGAGGGTGTTGTGAAGATGATTCCTACACAGGCTAAATGGTTTGGGGTAACTTTTAAAGAAGATGCACCGGTTGTTAAAGCTGCCTTAAAAAAGCTTGCGGACGAAGGTGTTTATCCTGCTAATCTTTGGGGATAAAATTTATGTTTTCAATAAAAGAACATTGGTGGAGGATGCAGCGGCTGATTGAACAGGCGGTGCTCAGGAATTCTGACCCCTCAGAAGAGGAGCATGTCTTTTGGCGGAAACGACTTTTCAGAAATGTGATCAGCTATGGTTTTGTCATCAGCATAGTCGCATTTGTCTCTTCAGTTACCTTTGGTTTTTTTGCCGGCAATACTATCGTGCAATGGTTTAACGTTGTTTTTGTATTTGCCTTATTATCTATTATTTTCAATAAGAAAATCATGATTCATACCAGGAAAATATTGGCATTGTTTCTTTTATATGTGCTGGCGATCATTTATATAGCAGTATTAGGCTCAGAAGGGCCTGGCGTACTTTATTTGATTATCATTACCATTTTTTCTGCGATGATTTTTCCCCGTCCTGCGGCTTATTGGCTCGTAGGATTGAATGTGCTGATTTGCGCAGGCTTTGGGGCTGTTATACAGTATAAACTCTTTGAAAGTCCGCTATTACAAAGTTATGATCTGCCATTGTGGGCGTCTTACTCAGGTAATCTTATTTTTGTGAGTTTAATCAGTGTGATGCTGATCAGTAAAGTTCTGAATGGTCTGGAACAAACTATTAAAAAAGAAGCAAGTCTGATTTCCAGACTGGATGCCTCAGAACGCTATTTCAGGAACACCTTCGAAGCCAATCCCGTTCCAATGTACGTGTTTGATATGGAGAATGGCAATTTTCTGCATGCAAATGATGCAGCCTGTAATAAATACGGCTACACCAAAGAAGAATTCCTCCGGATGAATATTGTGGATATTCGTCCACAATCAGAAAGCAGCAAACTGATGGATCTGACCAGCATGATTAATAACAGGGATTATTCCGGGATATTAATTCATATTAATAAAAATAAAGAAGTTTTTCCAGTAGAGATTGAGACCAATACAATCAGGTTTGAAGAGCGTGAAGCGCGTTTGGTACTGGCAACAGACGTTTCTGAGCGGATTGATTACATTCAGAAAATCGAACGTCAGAACAAAGACCTGAAAGAAATTGCCTGGATACAGAGTCACATGGTCAGAGCTCCGCTGGCAAATATTATGAGCTTAACCGAATTCCTGATCAAATATCCCGGAGAGGATACACAAGAGACCCTGAACTTTCTGAATGATTCTTCACAGAAGTTAAATATGGCTATAAAGTCTATTGTAGGGCAGGCTGGTGGTTCTGGTTTGACGAGTTAACAGGCTCCCCTTTAAAAGTGATTATAAAAGTAGTTCCTTCGTTTACTGCACTTTGAACTTCAATATTTCCACCCATAGCAGTAATCTGTGACTTCGTAATAAACAGGCCCACTCCATTTCCGGTAATATGGTTATGAAAGCGCTGATGAAGTCCAAAGAGCTTTTCTTTGTTGACATTCATATCAATACCCATTCCATTGTCCGAAAAGCGCAATACACAGTTATTATGCTCATCTCTGGTTAAGTTCACGTTTATTTCAAGTTGCCGGCTATGCAAGCGATATTTAATTGCATTGGACAACAGGTTCATCAATATACTTTCCAGATAGCTTTTGTTGAAGTGTATATGTGTGCAATCAAAATTAGTCGTCAGGATCACATCAATTTGCTTAATTTGTTCATTGAAGGAATGGCATACTTTTTCAAATGCTTTCTGCACATTAACTTTCGTGATTTTTACACCCTGATTGTCTTTAAGCGTCAAAATATGTGTAAGATCGAATACTGTCTCACTTAATCTTTCTGTAGAGCATTTAAACAAATCAACAATACCTTTATTATAATCATCAAGAAGATCAGTTTCCAGAATATTAATCAAGCCTATTAAATTGGCCAGCGGTGTTCTCAGGTTATGGGAGATAATATAGACAAACTGGTTAAGGTCCTGATTTCTTTTAGTAAAATCCTGAATCAACAGGGCCTGTTCATTTTCACTATTGATCCGGTCTGTAATATCATTAAACCTGAACATCAGTGCCTGCATATTATCATCTAATAAGTTGGTGATTACACCTTCTATCCAGCGATATTCATTTTGCTTGGTTCTGCTTCTGAATTTCAAATTGACATTATTTCCGGGAGATGAAAGCACCAGCTGAAGTCTTTCCCTGGTATGGTTCAGTTCATCAGGATGTATAGTGTCTGTGATATTGAATCCGTGGTACTCTTTGTTGCTAAAACCGAATAGTTGTTCAGCAGAGGTGGTAACATGAATGAAGTCGCCGTTTTTATTTGTAAAGAACAGGAGTTCATTACATTTTTCAATGATCGTGAGAAAGTTTTTATTCTTTTCAGCGTACCCCATCATATGCTCTGCGTTGTGTCCTTCCTGCCACCTAAAGTTTTGTCTCATAACCATTTAAAACACTAAAATATTCAAACATCCTGACAATTTCTCAATTTATTTAAAGATAATGAACAAAATGAGCGCGCTTTATTCACATAATTATTGAAATGGTGAATAAAAAGAACGGTTGTTTACTTTAGAGCAGGATTGAATGTGGAGAAAAAATTCTATCTTGGATAAATGATCACAAGGCTTTTTCTTTTTAATAAAAGAATCAATCTAATAACTAGCTTTGTATCGTCAAAATTGTTGACTGAAACCTGCATATGATTAATATCCCATCACTTAGGAATGAAGCTGACAGAATTGCTGCGCTTTACGTGTTGGAAATTTTGGATACTGGTGAAGAACAGGAGTTTGACAATATCGTCAAGCTTGCTGCTATTATTACACAGGCACCGGTCTCGGCTATCACTTTTGTGGATAATAACCGGATATGGTATAAAGCAAAACTGGGTACTGACCTGACTGAAACGCCCAGAGACAACTCTATCACCGACATATTTCCGTTTCTGATCGCTATCCCTGTGGTCGTGAATAAGAATCTGGTTATTGGACATTTAAGCGTGGCCGGCCCGAAACAAATTACATTAAACCAGGAACAGCACAAGGGGCTTGCGTTGCTTGCACAGCAGGTAACCAGTTTGTTACAGCTTAAACTTCCGGTCATTAATAATAGTATTAAAGAATTTTATGAGAGCATTCTCAACAATATCCCTCAGGATATTGTTGTATTTGATGCTAACCACAAGTATCTTTTCGCCAATCCAATGGCGATTAAAAATGAAGAATACAGAAAGTTCATTATTGGAAAGGATGACTTTGAATATGGTGCTTTCAGAAATCGGGATCCCGGGATAGCAAAAGCACGCAGAGCACAATTTCTTGAAGTAAAAAATAGTGGAAAAGCAATAGGCTGGGAAGAAAGCCAGAAAGATCCTGATGGAAATAATATCACCTTTTTAAGAAGGATGTTCCCTATGCATGATGAAAAAGGGAACTTCATCATGGTGATTGGCTTTGGAATAGACATTACAGAACGTAAACTGCTGGAAGAAAAGCAAACGCTGATTATGGAGCAGCTGGCCATTCAGAATACACAACTCATAGATTTCTGTAATGTAGTTTCTCATAATTTGCGCGGGCCGTTAATCAATATGGCGATGCTGGCAGAGTTTATACAAGAAGCCGAAGACGCTGAAGAACAAAAAATGCTGGTCTCCAAACTGGAACCTGTCATAGAGAATCTGAAAAGTACATTTAATGAGCTGGTAGAATCTATACAAATCAGGTTAGACAGAGATATTAAACTGGACAGACTGAACTTCAGCACTTGTCTTCAGGAAGCACTTGACGGACTTTATGTCGAGATCCAGAAAGCAAAAGCAAAAATCAGAGTGGACTTTGAAGATGCACCAGCGGTATTATATCCACATAAATATCTGGCAAGTATTTTTTATAACCTCATTAGTAACGCGATTAAATACCAGTCACCAGAAAGACAATTATCCCTGAACCTCGCCTCTAAAATTAAAGAGGGAAATATTGTCCTGACCATTCAGGATAATGGATTGGGTATAGACCTTGTTAAACATAAAGACAATATCTTTAAAATTGGAAAGGTGTTCCACCGCCACCCTGATGCAAAAGGCCTTGGATTATTTATGACTAAAACCCAGGTGGAAGCTATGGGTGGTAAAATTTGGGTGGAAAGTCTTCCAGACCAGGGTTCTATTTTTTCTATAGAATTTGTAAATCAAAATATGAATTGGTAATGAAAAAAGTGTACCTCATCGATGATGATGATATTTTTGTATTTCTTACAAAAAAAACAATGCTGAAAGTCTCCGAAGATGTTGAAGTGGAAGTCTTTTCAGACGGATTGCAGGCAATTACGCATCTGAAAGAAATTCAGGATCAAAAAGAATTGCTGCCAGATGTTATATTTCTGGATCTGAATATGCCAGTAATGGACGGATGGGAATTTCTGGCTGAATACCAGGAGCTATATCCATTTTTTGTAAAGAGAAATGAACTTTATATTGTTTCTTCTTCTATTTCTCCGCACGAAATGGAAAGGTCAAAAAATATAGACGAAGTTTGCGAATTTATAATTAAGCCTTTAGTGAAAGAAAAGTTTCTGGAAATTCTGGAAAATTTATAGTTTTAGAGGATGTTTCAATCCCAATCTGTCAACCTTGATATCCTGAAGAAGAGAGCGTTTAACTTAAGGTGGGCCACTGTGCCTGAAGGAGTTATTCCACTAACTGCTGCCGATCCGGATTTTCCGAGCGCGCCTGAAATTGCAGAATCAATTATCCGGTTTACAAAAGATAGATATCTTTCTTATGGCCCTGCTTCAGGATTACCTGAATTTAATGAAAGTTTAGCCAATTATTATTCCGTTAAACGGAACATTCCGGCAAATCCAGGATTTATATTTCCGGTCGATAGTGCTGCCTTTGGTATATATTTAACGTGTAAAGCATTTCTCTCCCCAGGTGAGGAAGCTATTATCTTTGACCCTGTAGATTTTCTTTTCAGATACTCTACCGAAGCTGTTGGCGGCGTTGCTGTACCATTTGCTATTCCTCCGGGATCTGACACTGTTGACTTTGCTCATCTGGAACAATTGATCACGCCTAAAACCCGTATGATCTGTCTTTGCAATCCATTAAATCCGACGGGAAAGGTCTTTAAAAAAGAGGAATTACTTCAGCTGGGCACAATAGCTTGTAAACACGGGCTGATTATTTTATCAGACGAAATATGGAGTGATATTGTTTACACACCAAACTTATATACAAGTATAGCTTCTCTCCATGAAGAGATCAGGAACCAGACGATAACAGTAACAGGTTTCAGTAAATCCTACGGACTTGCAGGCCTGCGTATCGGAGCTGTGATGGCATCCAATCAGGCACACTATGATCGTTTGTTTGAGGTTTCTCTCCATGGTTCTACTATCCATGGTGCAAATATACTTTCGCAGGTAGCAGCTACCACAGCTCTTAACGACTGCGGATACTGGTTAGCCGATTTTCTGGTACATCTTCAGAAAATGAGAGATCTGACCGTTAGAGAACTCAATGCTACACAAGGATTCAAATGTATTTCTCCAGAAGGATGTTACGTCGCGTTCACCAACATTACCGGGACCGGTAAAAGCAGTAAAGAAATTCATCAGCTTTTACTCGATCAAGCGAAAGTTGCTGTAGTTCCAGGTGCTAAAGAATGGTTTGGAGAAGGTGCAGAAGGCTTTATCAGAATGAGTTTTGCCACTTCAGAAGCTATTCTTAATGAAGCATTATACCATATAAAAACTACCGTTAATAATTTATGAAAGTAGTCGTTTTGGGTGGTGGGATTGCTGGGTTATGCATGGGGATTTATTTGCATCAGCATGATATTGACGTAAGTGTAAACGAAAGACAAATCTTCTCTGCGGTAGGAGGGCATGCCTTTTTGATGCATCATGACGGCATTACTGTACTGAATGAGCTTGCCATTAACAGTAATGCTCTACTTCCGGGTAAAGAAGTCCATACCTTTATGCTCAGGGATTCCGAAGGGCTGATCCTGAATGAAAAGACGCTGGAAGACTGGCAATGCTTCAAACGTACAGACCTGCTGGCTTGTTTAAATCAGCTCCTGCCTGCATACAGATTAAAAAATAACCGTGTATTTTCTCATTTCATCTATGAAACGGATCAAATTGTAGCTGCTGCATTTTCAAATGGGGAAGTGGAATATGGAGATGTCTTTATTGGTGCCGATGGTGCGAATTCAATCGTGCGGCAACAAATATTCGGGGAAGTGAAATTTGAACCAGGCAAAGTAAAAGAGGTTGTTGGAATTATACAGCACGCTGAACTTGCTGGCTCACTACAAGGAAGATTTACTAAATTTCAGCAAAAAGACCAGGGACTATCCTTTGGCCTTATTCCAACTTCAGCTACAGAGATGGTGTGGTTTATGCAATATGATCCCCTGTTAGCTGATATCCCTGAAGGAATTAGTTCACGTAGTTCCGGACAATACCATGAACAGCTGCGTCAACTCTGTTTAAACCTGTTAAAAGATTTTCCTGCTGAAGTGCAGGAAGTTTTAAAATATAACGACTTTCGAACCAGTTATATCTGGAATACCAGAGATTTTGACCTGTTACCAAGCTTTCATTATCAGAATGTAGTCTTGATGGGGGACGCGGCACATGTTGCACTTCCATTTACAAGTGCAGGTACTACAAATGCGATGCTGGATGCAAAAACGTTGTCTCATTGTATGCTCAATTATCCCAGCTTACCTGCTGCATTTTCAGCCTATTATCAATTGAGAGCCGATAGTATCAAAGAACACGTCAATCTTGGCAGAACTTTAAGAGATTCCTTTTTAGATGCAACTTCAACAGGTGTTATTCCACTCATCAGCACCGTAATAAAATAATACGTATTTCATTCAGTCCTTTCTCTGCTGATTGAACAGAATGAATGCCTGAGCCCATTAAAGTAATCATTAACTTTATTTTATATCGTTTCAAGTTATTTAAGCAATGAGGCTAAGGAAGGGAAATTATGATTAAAGTCGGAATTATTGATACCAATCAACAGAGCAGAAATATGATGTGTGTGCTGCTGAATCATCAGCATCAGCATCATTTAAAGGTAACCTTCGACATCGGATCTATGGGGGAATGTAAAAAAGTACAACCTTCTCAGGAGCCCGATGTGACCTTGCTTGATATCGAGGTCAATGGAATTGATATCATTCCTGATATTTACCGGAAATTTCCAAATACAAACGTTGTTGTTTACAGTAATATTCAAGATCACAACAGTGTGCTGGCATGTGTAAAAGCCGGAGCTATGGGGTATCTGACCAAAGATACCTGTGTAGATGATGTCATTTCTACTATTGTAACTACTCATCGCGGAGGCTCTGTTTTCAGTCCTTCCATCTCCCGGAATGTAATCCAGCAGGTACAGTATACTATAGACTATCAATCTAAATTAAGCAATAGAGAACGCCAGATTGTAGAAGGCCTTCAACATGGCCTGAGTTATAAATTGATAGGTTATAAATATGGAATCTCCTTAGATACTGTACGCCAGTATATCAAAAGAACCTATAAAAAACTGAATATTAACAGTAAAGGTGAGCTGCTTGCGCAATTCAAATAAAAATCAATTGGCTATTCCTTGTCCTGCAGGACAGCTATGCTTTTTATCATGAACTATGATGCATAAAATCGGCTACTTGAAGATATTATATTTGATTTTTTGCTGTCTGGCCGGATTTAATGTATCAGCACAGGTAAAATATGCATTCACGCGTGATACGCTGGAAATTAAGGGCGGGGGAACCTTCTCTAACCTGTTAAAAATTACAAATTTTGAAAAAGAAACCGTAACGCTGCTGCAAGATCAGAAAGAAAAAAAACTGACCAGAGGATTAATCTCATTACCAGACAGCCTGGTGCTCAAAGCGGGGGAGAGCAGAGTCTTTCCATTGAAATATATCGCTGACCGGCAAACTATTAATACTAACAATCAGCTCTTTACCATTCACCTCGCTGCTTTAAATGCACGCGTTCAAGTACAAAAATCGGCAACATTCCTGACTCAGCTCACTGACGTTGGGGGTTTAACTCTGGGTACGGAAGATGATGAAGTTTACTTAGGTCAGCTCAGCAACCAGGCACAGGTTATAGTGCGTTGTGCAAATAACGGCTTTGTACCGATTACCTTCAGGCTGCTTCTTTCTGGTATCCCTGACGGGCTGGAATTTACTGGTCAAACTATGAATCTTACCTTGCAACCCGGGACCCAGCAATTACTTCCTTTTTTGGCCAGGAATAAAATAAATAACCGGGTACCCGCAGATTTTACAGTAACTATTCAGGCAGTAGACGCTGGTAATCATCCGCTGGCAGTTAAAATGATCCGGATTTTAAACGTGACCAATGCAAGAAGAATGAGTATGGGCAGTGATCAATATGCAAGCAGTCTGTCTAATACTATTGCGCTGCGTTATGCCAGTTTGAGCAGCAATTCGTCTTTTTATCAATTACAAGCGTATGGGAAAGTGAAAACCGGAGATCATGCATCGCTCGGGTACCGGTTAAATGCTGATCAGTACCATCAGCAAAATGCGAATGGTATTAATGTTTACAATACCTATGTAGATTACCAGGCTAAAAGCTGGGGGGTTAAAGTGGGAAATATCTATGAGAACATAGATTTTTCTTTGGGCGGCAGGGGTATAAAAGCGAGTCTGAAGATGGAAGATAACGGCGTATTGTCTGTTTATGGTATTCAGAATAATTTCCTGTTGTATGATCAGATCAATACAACAATATCCGGTGCAAAAGTTCTGGCAGTCGATTATAACCTGGCTACTCCTGATACCAGAGGTGACCGGCGGCTTACTTATATACATAGCCGCGACTCCTTTACCGGTATTGATGCCAATCAGCTGAGTATGAAAGCCGGTGTAAACCTTGGCAAAGGACAGCTTTTAGACTTTGAAGCAGGTTATTCCCTGGAAGGGCAAAACAAGATGAATTCTTCCTCCAGGCAAGGTGTCTCTGCGGGAATGAATTATGCCTTTAATAACACTGGTTATCAATTTGCCGGAAGTGGCTATTATAGCAGCCCGTACTTTACAGGATTAAGGCGTGGCCTGTTATTGACAGATCTGCGCCTGACCCGCAAATTTGAAAATGACAATAGCCTTGCAGCTCATTTTAGTTTGCAGGTAAATAGTCCGAAGTATCAATATGAACTGAATAATATCCTGAACACCGGGATTAATAAAAATGCGATATATATTTATGAATTGGGGTTCAATACCAGGGTTGGAAATGTCTTTATCGGCTTCGGACCTTATTTTATAGATCAGCATCTGATTACTTCTACGGTGACCGATCAGTTTGGTGCCAGCGCTGACTGGAGGTCTTCATCAATGCGTTTAAGCGCAAACATCGCTTATAGCGGGCGCATACATAATTTCTCCATGACCGCTGACTACGGTTATACTTATGTGAATACCTCAGAAAGACCAGCAGCTCCATTTCATTCTATTAAAATCAATACCAGTTATAACCTGCCAATTCTTGGATTCAGCAGTTATATTCAATTAAACCCTTATTATATTTCAGACATTCTATCTTCGAACGGAACTCATCAATACCAGTTATATTCTTTTGGGCCAAACGTACATTTTGAAGCCTTACAGAATAACCTGACTTTCCGGTTAGGCGGTATGTATAACTATTACGGTTTCACGCGCAGCAATAATTATTCGGTTAACAGCACTATAAGGTATCTGCTGAAAGGAAACTGGGCACTCACCAGTGATCTTCAATATACTATAACCAGGCAAAAGCAACCTATTCCAATTTATAACCCTGTTCCAAATACCATTAATACCCTGGATAATCTATATTTCGAAAACAGACAACTGAGATTTGGTGTAGAAAAGCAGTTTGGTGCAAAAGGCAGTTCAGGTACAAAAAAACTATTGCTCACCTATTATGAAGATCACAACAGTAATGGACAGCGTGATCCCGGAGAAGCACCAGTGGCCGGTGTATTGGTGAAAATCAATGGCGAAGCGGCCCTGACCAATAGTAAAGGTATCGTAGAATTTAAAGATATGAAAAAGGAAGCCTATACCGTTTCTGTAACGAATACAAGAGGCTGGAGTTTACAAGATCCTACAGTCGTATTCCTGGATAAAAATAAGAAACTGGAAATTCCTTTAGTGAAAACACAAGCCCTGAATGGCTGCCTGAAGCTGAAAGCGGAAAAATACGGTGATGGAGCACCAGTACTTGCAGGTATCAGAATTAATGCAGCAGATCCAAACGGCCGTATTCACCAGACCTTAACAGATGATCAGGGTAATTTCTGTTTCTATCTGCCAAGAAATAAATACACTGTTTATATTGAAACAGAAGGAATGCCTTTTTCCATTGAAAATGAAAAAGAAGAAGTTTCCCTTCAGGGAGTTCCGGTTGGTATGCTGACCTTTCTCTACCACGACCAGCGCCGGAAAGTTACAGTAAGCAGATTTTAATTAAGGTGCGACAATGGTATAAGTAACGGTAGTATTGTAGCTTCCTGCAGTTTTATTCAGCAGATTAGAAGTCTGTGTGGAAGGAATGCGGTACTGTAAATTAAGTAAACGGTCGATTGCAGGATCAGCAGAAGTAATGATAGCCTGCGGACTGGCAGAAAGCACAATTGGTGTCACTCCAGTCTGCCCCGTCATTCCTTCAATAGTAATTACCCCAACAGGTATTTGAACGCCCCCAGAAGAGCTTAAAACACTGCTGCTTGCCTTTACAGTAACATTATAGGGAACGGTACTGCTTACTTTAACATGGTTCGGCTTGGTGGTGGTCACTCCTTGCTGATAATTTGCAGTCGTATTGACTGTTAACGTTACACTGGGATCCTGAACAATTAATTCCATCAGGTTGCTTACATTAACCTGAACAGAGCTGTTCATCGTTTGTGAAGGCAAAGTTGCAGGGAAAGAGGAGGCTGTTTTGGAAACTGTATAAACTACCGGTACCGTATAGGTTCCTGCCTGTACAAAATTACTTTTCAAATTAGCGCCGCTGATACTCAGTGTAGAAGATAAAACACTTTTATTCGTTAGAATGACAGGAATTCCGGTAGCAGCAGTCAATAGCTGATCACTCGCAGAAA
This sequence comes from Pedobacter sp. WC2423, assembly GCF_040822065.1. NCBI lineage: Bacteria > Pseudomonadati > Bacteroidota > Sphingobacteriia > Sphingobacteriales > Sphingobacteriaceae > Pedobacter > Pedobacter sp. WC2423. Next base: position 3,653,421 of record NZ_CP162005.1, on the reverse strand, counting down.
GGCTAATCGCGGAACCTGCATAAGTACCTGAAAGAACTGCACCCATTAAATTTACACTGTTTGTTGCCGGCAATTGATTATAAGGCTGAGTAGTAGTGAAAGCGAAAGTACTGCTGCCGGCCTTGAGACTTAATAAAGTAGGAACAGTCGTAAAATAATCATTGCCGGATACTGCACTTACACCAGCTACGCTTCTGAAAATGGCAAATGAATTCACGTTCAATGTAGTTGTAGCCGGAACCAGTGTATTTAAAGTAATATAAGCAGGAACATTCAGGGTGAGTGTTGGTGTTGGCGGGGCAATGCTTCCGGTAAAGGTTAATGTTGTGGCATAACTTCCAGCGGCCCAGGCCACACCTGCCGGCGAAACCGTGTAGTCAACCAGCATGATCCCACTCAATAAACCAACTGCTACGAAATAAATATTTTGTGATACACTGGACAGTATGATTGGATTTGCCCCTGAAAGAACATTCACTCCTCCAATTGAAGTTACCTTCATGCCGATCAGGTTCGGGGCAAGTGCAAGCGCAGGTAAAGTAGCAGGGGTTGGTGTTAAAGTTGTACTGGCGGCTTTGACATTGACCGCTGACAACAGACTTAAAGCAGGGGAGGCACCACTATTTAAATTGACCACATAATTTGTTTGTCCTGAAATATTTGCTTCAGGCAGATTGATAATCAATTGCGCATTGACATTCCCGGCTGTAAAACAGCAAAAAATAACACTAAGGGCGGTATATAATCTCTTTTTCAGCAACTTTCAAATCATAAGAAGAACCGGCATCCAATAAAGCAACAGCAAGGAATTTTCCCTTTAAATCTGTTGGCAGGTCAACCATTACCCATTGCGTGGCATCAGGCAGCATGGCCAGTACTTCGGGTTTAATTTTTATTTCTTCACCCGTCTCTTTATTGGTTAATTCGAAACGGATAAATGCATCTTTATTCAGGTTTCCTTTGTTGTGTATTTTTAAAGCCAGTCTGCGGCTTTTTGCTTTTCCATTGTCGTAAACGCCACGGTCATCAAAAGATAGAAATTCAAGCTCTCCCGGATTTAGCCCCCGCGGAACATAATAAACCTGTATGCCAACTTCCATTAACACATTAATACCAACCTTGGCCATGTTTTTTTGCTGTGCCTCCTGTTCTTTTACCTGGGTAAAAAAAAGCATGCTCGTTGTTAATTTATTCGCATTTGCAGGAATAGTCATGGATACATTGACCTGTTTATTTACGCCAGGCTGTACAGCTATATTATTTGACGAAAGTGTCAGCCAGCTGGCATTAGACAAAGGCAGCGTATTGCTATCGTAATAGATTTTAGTACCCAGTGAATCTCTGTTCCAGTCCTGTATTCTGGTTACAAAAGATAATACACCTGCCGAAGTATTCCCAAAGGTGACCGTCTGACTAACCGTTTCTCCTGGATTTCCGGTTAAGAAGATCCTGGCAGGTGAAATGGAAAAGCCCTGTCCTTTCGCTGGGTCTGGCAGCGTCATGACAAGGCATATGATGAATAAACCAGTAAGTAGCCTCATCAAAACGGTTAAGGTTGTGTAACTGTATAAACAACATTAGTAGCATATGTTCCTGCAGCTTTGCCAATTAAGCCAGCGGCTGTAGGAATTGAATAGTTTACATTATACGCAGTTGCAAGTGTCGGTGAGGCCGTGGTCACCAGCGGCTGATTCGTTGTTGTTAAAGCTGGTGTAGCATAAGTGGCTCCTGTAGCCGGTGTACTTGGATCTATGCTCACTTGTACCACGCTTAAAGCTACCGGTGTTGCATTACCAGCGATTACATTAAACTCTGTCGCAGCTTTTACTGCAACACTGTAGGGCTTGTTGCTCACTACAGTAAAATGGTTTGGTTTCGCGACTGTTTTGCTGCCTGCATAATCTGCAGCTGTTGAATAAGTAAAAACTACATCGGGAGTTGCGCCCAGTGTAATAGAGAACGCATCCGAGAGTACGATGCTTAACGGTACGTTGCCACTTACAGCCTGAGCATTGGCCTTCAGGTTGAAAATGGCACTAAGGGCTAATAATACGGCGATATGGAGTACAATCTTTTTCATGTTATACGTTTTAAGGTTGTGTAACTGTATAAACAACATTCGTTGCATAAGTTCCTGCCACTTTGCCAAGCAAACCAGCGGCGGTAGGAATTGAATAATTTACATTATAAGCAGTAGCAAGTGTTGCTGAAGCGGTGGTCACCAGGGCCTGATTAGTTGTTGTTAAAGCTGGTGTAGCGTAAGTAGCTCCGGTAGTTGGTGTAGTTGGATCTATGCTCACTTGTACCACACTTAAAGCTACCGGTGTTGCATTACCTGCAATCACATTGAATTCTGTCGCAGCTTTTACTGCAACACTGTAAGGCTTGTTGCTCACCACAGTAAAATGGTTCGTTTTTAAGACTGTTTTACTCCCTGCATAATCCGTTGCTGTTGCATAAGTAAAAACTACATTAGGAGTTGGACCAAGCGTGATGGAAAAAGCATCGGAGAGTACGATGCTTAGCGGTACATTACCACTTACAGCCTGAGCATTGGCTTTCAGGTTAAAAATGGTGCTGAAGGCTATTAATATAGCGGTAATAAGTAAGGTCTTTTTCATGTGCTGTAGGATACGTTAACTACAAAACTAGAAGTAAACTCGTACTAAAATGCTAAAATAAAGACACATATTGATGTCACACAGGAGTGTTATTTGAATGTTACAGTGAATGTACAGCCTTGATCAAGCTCACTTTCAACTGTAATTTTACCACCCATGGAGGTAATCTGGGTTTTAGTAATAAACAGGCCTACACCACTCCCGTTTACATGACTGTGGAAACGTTGATTTAAACCAAAAACTTTGTCTTTATGCTGAAGAAGATCGATTCCTATACCATTATCAGAGAAGACCATGATCGTATTTCCCTCTTCATTAAACCTGGTTGTAATGTCAATTCTGAGCGGTCTGTCCGGAGAATGATACTTCATTGAATTTGACATTAAATTCATCAGAACACTTTCGAGGTAACTTTTGGGGAATGGAACCATTTCACATTGGAAATCAGTGTGTATATAAATTCCCAGTTTGTGGATTTGTTTATTAAAATAATTACATACTTTTTTGAAAATGGCAGAAATATTTACGTTTTCGATCTTCAGTTTTTTATCACTTTTGATACTCAGCATCTGTGTCAGGTCATAAATTGTCTCATTCAGCTTAAAAGCAGAATCCCTGAACATATCTACAATTGTCTTGTTATATTCATCCAGGACATCGTGATCCAGAATGTCAATTAAACCGATTAAATTAGATAAAGGAGCGCGTAGATTATGAGAAGTGATATAGGCGAATTGATTCAGATCCTGATTACGTGAAGTTAAATCCTCTATGAGCTGATCTCTTTCCTCTTCGATCTTATTTCTGGTGATGTATTCACGAAAATTAGTCGCCAACGCACTAATGTCAGAGTTTTTAATCATATTATCTTTTAGTTGATTCGACATGAGTATAAATTCATCGGAGATTACTGACATCAGGCAAACACCTTGCCATATTGTGAGAAAAAAACTTATTTGGATACCCATTATTATTCTCTGTGGGAATAATAAATTCTGATTGTTATGCTCAGATGATTTCTAGTGATTTATTTTGTATTGTGCTGTAAACTAATATTATGTCTATAGGTGTGATGTCTTTTTTTTCGTCCGGATTTAAAAATAATGGAATAATGCCTGCTAAATTGTATTATTTAAAAGCTGTTGTGCAAGCACTGCATCGAGTGCCGAACTGGCCGCCAGACTTAAGATAAATTCATCTCTTGAACTGTCTCCTAAATATTGCGTATTGGTGTTGCCCAGAAGATCAGTAACACTATTCAGCGGATTATAAGTAGTAATCTTAATATCACTTTCTGCAAAGCCGCTTTTGATCAATAATTTAAAAGCATTTTCAGCTTCACTTTCTTCCTGATATACCCTGGTAATTACTTGAAACGGGATGTGTTCAGCATAACTGCCATGTGCTTCTTTTGCAGCTTTACCAGGCTCATCAGAATCTTTATGGCCATATATTTCAGAATCAGTTGAGATGATCGCATTTCCCTGAATATAATCTGGTAAAACTGAAATCTGCTGCGCGGTGATATTCGGAAGCATAACTTCTCCGGCATTATGATGTAATTCTGCTGCACCGATAGGGATCAGCACTTCCCGCTCTTCGATATGCCATACGTTGCCGGTGAGGTTGAGAATCAGGTAACGTACTTTATGCTGTTCATCGATGAGCAGATCTCTGATGGTTCCAATGAATTGCCGGGCAGAATTTACAACTGTCCAGGTGGAAAGGTCAGGTTGCCCTGCTCTGATTGAAAAAGTGCTTTGGTTTAATTCTGTTAAATTTTTAAGCTGATGCTCATTTTCTTCTCGTTCCATAACCATTAATTTAAACTTATTTTGGAATAACAATCTCAAATCATCGTTGTTCTCCTAAAAATATTGCCGTTTAAAACACAAAAAACAGGCTTTGAATTAATGCCAGGTGTTTATAACTGTCAATAACTTAGTTTAGCGTCAAGATATACTTTTTAATATTCGTACACTACATATATATCTGTAATACAGCGATATATTTGTTTATAAATTGTTGCCTATAACCACTCATAGTAATCTTATTCCGGATAGTTATCCATGATTATGTAAGTTATGCACATAGGAATGTGGATAACCTGGGCATAAAAAAACCTGCCTTTTTCAAAGCAGGTCTCTGTTTTTCATAAAGTGTGTTAATTATTTAATCACGCCATCTTTGCCAATTTTTAAAGAAGCAGTTTCTTCTCCTTTTTTAGCATCAACCTGGTAATATTCAGCTTTGCTTGCATCTGTTATCTTGAACGCTGCAATTGGAGCCCAGTCTTTATATTTATCTGACGCTAAAGTTGCTTTTACAGCATCAGGTAATTCTTCAATTTTAACCGGAGTTTTAGTTGTGCTGTCTTGCTGAACTATAATGGTAACCGGTGTTTTGATATCGTTTGCTTTAACTGTTGAGACACCTGCAAATGCTAAGATGGCTGCACCTAAAATTAAATTTTTCATATATTATATTTTTAAATATGTTTTTTTATATAATGATTTGTATTCATGCAGGTTACATAATAATGCCAATTTTGTTTTTTCTATTTAATTAACTGTAAATGAGGTGTTTAATTTTTATTTCCAGTTTGTTTAGTGTAGAGAAACTCCACACTTTGCTGACAGGATAATCAATTGATACAGAAGTAATCTGTTAAAATGAATTCGTATAAACTAAACCGATATTTAAACGGAGAAAATCAGGAAGCGTTAAACGGGGACTTTTGCCCCAAAAGAATGCGAGTATATTTTATTTTACTATAAATAAATCATTAATTGACTAGATTTACACCTTTATACTAGAATAATATGTGTGGAATAGTAGGATATATAGGTTATAGAGAAGCTTGGCCAATTGTGCTGAAAGGCTTGAAAAGATTAGAATACCGCGGATATGACAGTGCAGGCATTGCATTGATCAATCAAAGCGGGTTAAAATTATACAAAAAAGCAGGAAAGGTTCAGGAGCTTGAAAATTTCAGTGAGGGAAAAGATAGATCGGGAACGATTGGAATGGGGCATACGCGCTGGGCAACCCACGGGGAACCATCAGATAGAAATTCACACCCGCATACTTCTAACGATGGTAAATTAACTATTATCCATAATGGGATTATTGAGAATTATGCTATCCTGAAAGAAGAGTTATTATCAAGAGGTCACGTTTTTAACAGTGATACAGATACAGAGGTATTGATCCATTTAGTAGAGGAGATTTATAAAAAGGAAAATACAGATCTCTTAGAAGCAGTACGTCTGGCTTTACACCAGGTTAGCGGTGCTTATGCCATTGTAATCATGGACAACGACCATCCTGATCAGTTAATTGCAGCCAGAAAAGGTAGCCCGATGGTTATTGGTGTAGGCACAGGGGAGTATTTTATTGCTTCGGATGCAACACCGATTATTGAGTATACTAAAAATGTTATTTATCTGAATGATAATGAGATCGCATTTTTAAAACGCGATGAGTTATTAATCAAAAGATTAGATAACGTTGTACAAACTCCATATATACAGGAACTGGAGCTTAAACTGGAAATGCTTGAAAAAGGTGGTTATGAGCATTTCATGTTAAAGGAGATCTTTGAGCAATCAAGATCGATCAGAGACTGTATGAGAGGCCGTATTTATCCGAATGAAGGCCGTGTACAATTAGGCGGGATTAAAGAATATGCGGACAAACTGAAAAACATTGACCGTATTATTATTGTCGCTTGCGGAACTTCATGGCATGCCGGATTAGTAGGTGAATATTTAATTGAAGAATATGCACGTATACCTGTAGAAGTAGAATATGCTTCAGAATTCCGTTACAGAAATCCAATTATCACAGAAAAAGATGTGGTTATTGCGATTTCTCAATCCGGAGAAACAGCAGATACGATGGCGGCTATTGAGATGGCCAAAGAAAAAGGAGCAACTATTTTCGGCGTTTGTAATGTGGTAGGTTCATCTATTCCACGTTTAACCCATGCAGGTGTTTATACCCATGCAGGACCTGAAATTGGCGTAGCTTCAACTAAAGCATTTACAGCACAGGTAACCGTATTGACACTGATGGCCTTTTATATGGCACAGCAGAAAGGTACTTTAACACAAGCCAAATTGGTGGAACTGTTAACCGAACTGGACTGTATACCTGAAAAGATCACTAAAGCTTTAGCATCTAACGATCTGATTAAAGAGATCGCCCATAAATTTAAGGATTCCAGAAACTGTCTGTTCCTGGGTAGAGGAAGTGGTTTCCCTGTTGCTTTAGAAGGTGCATTGAAATTGAAAGAGATCTCTTATATCCATGCAGAAGGTTATCCAGCGGCAGAAATGAAGCACGGCCCTATTGCACTGATTGATGAAGAGATGCCAGTAGTGGTTATCGCTACTAAAAACTCTTCTTATGAAAAGGTAATCAGTAATATTCAGGAAGTAAAAGCAAGAAAAGGAATTGTATTGGCGATCGTTACTGAAGGTGATACTGAAGTTCGTAAAATGGCCGATTACTGTATAGAGATCCCTGATGCAAGTGAAGCATTCCTGCCATTACTGGCGACTATACCATTGCAGTTACTTTCTTATCATATTGCTTTGTTAAGAGGTTGCAACGTAGATCAGCCAAGAAACCTGGCAAAATCTGTGACTGTAGAGTAAGCCGCAGTTTCAGCTATAAAAAAAGCTACTCCATAATAGAGTAGCTTTTTTTTTGCTATGAATTTCGTTAAAGGAGCTGAGTTAAGAAGCGATAGTTGCAGTAGTTCTGCCAACTGCAATCTTTTTTACAGTTGCTATGATTCCAGCTTTATCATAACCACAGATTGCCCATAATTCATTTTGTTCTCCATGGTCAACAACCTTGTCAGGAATACCTAAACGGATTACATTGGCCTGGTAATTATGGTCAGCCATGAATTCAAGTACTGCTGAGCCCATTCCACCTTGCAGACAGCCATCCTCCACAGTGATTATCTTTTTATAACGCTTAAAAACATCATGCAGTAAAGCTTCATCTATAGGTTTAACAAAACGCATATCATAATGCGCAGGATGAATACCCTCTGTGTTTAATTCTTTACAAGCCTCAACAGCGAAGTTACCAACATTTCCAATAGTCAGGATAGCCACTTCTTCTCCATCACAAATCTTTCTGCCTTTTCCAACTTCAATAGCTTTGAAAGGACGTTTCCAATCTGCCATTACTCCACTTCCTCTGGGATAACGAATAGAAAAAGGACCCATATTTTCCAGCTGTGCAGTGTACATCAGGTTTCGGAGTTCTTCTTCATTCATTGGTGCAGCAACAGTCATATTTGGAATGCAGCGCATGTAGGCCAGATCGTAAGCACCATGGTGCGTTGCACCGTCACTACCCGCAAAACCAGCGCGATCCAGACAGAAAACAACATTTAAGTTCTGTATAGCTACATCGTGGATTACCTGATCGTAAGCGCGCTGCATAAAACTTGAATAAATATTACAGAAAGGCAGCATGCCTTGCGTGGCTAATCCCGCAGAGAAAGTAACAGCATGCTGTTCAGCAATACCTACATCAAACGCGCGGTCAGGCATTGCTTTCATCATAATATTCATTGATGATCCTGAAGGCATAGCAGGGGTAATCCCCACAATATTTTTATTCGCCTCAGCCAGTTCAACCAGCGTATGTCCGAAAACATCCTGATATTTTGGTGGCTGCGGCTTATCATTTACAGATTTTTTTATTTCACCGGTAATCTTATCAAAAAGACCCGGAGCATGCCATTTAGTTTGATCCTTCTCCGCTAATGCAAAGCCTTTTCCTTTAACTGTTACACAGTGTAATAGCTTAGGGCCGGGAATATCTTTAAGATCTTTCAGCACAGCTGCTAATTTTTTCACATCATGACCATCAACCGGACCAAAATACCTGAAATTTAAAGACTCAAAAAGATTGCTTTGATTCAATAAAGTGCCTTTGATACTTTTTTCTATCTTTTTAACGAATTTATGTGCATTCGGGCCAAGCTCAGAAAGTTTGATCAGTACACTTGAAATATCATCTCTAAACCGGTTGTAAGATTTAGATGTAGTAATATTTGTTAAATACTCTTTCAGTGCACCGACATTCGGATCAATAGACATACAGTTATCATTCAGAATAACCAGCAGATTTGAATTTTCAATTCCAGCATGGTTAAGTCCTTCAAAAGCAAGTCCGGCAGTCATTGCACCATCACCAATTACAGCAACATGCTGACGATCTTTCTCGCCTTTTAACTGGGAAGCTACAGCCATACCCAATGCTGCAGAAATTGAGGTAGAAGAGTGACCTACCCCCATTGTATCATACTCACTTTCACTAATATTAGGGAAACCACTGATACCATTCAGCAAACGGTTAGTATGAAAAACAGATTTTCTTCCGGTCAGAATTTTATGGCCATACGCCTGATGGCCTACATCCCAGACTAATTTATCATAAGGAGTGTTCAGCACGTAATGTAAAGCTACAGTAAGCTCTACAACACCAAGGCTGGAAGAAAAGTGACCGCCATTTATACTGACAGTATCAATAATATACTGACGTAATTCCTGGCTGATTTGTTCCAGGTCGTCTTCTGTATACTGCTTTAAATCAGCAGGATAGTTTATGTTAGGTAGTAATGGAGTGTTGAAGTTTTCCATGCAGGGTTTAATAGACAACAATATACAAAGTACGGGATTTTAGTTAAGATAACCGCAAAATAATAGTCATTTCGAAAACAAAACAAATACGTGTTCAGGCTTACAACAGTTGAAAAAACAAATATGTTCTGAGAAGGTGTTTAAAATCGTTTGCATGAAGTTGTATGCGTACGCTTCATCACCGTTAAAAAACAATTGGATTCTAACGAAAATGATTATTTTTACAAAAATATACTTTGATAAATGGAACGAGATACTTTAATTTTTGATTTGATTGACAGGGAATTAGACCGTCAGGAAAACGGCCTTGAGCTGATTGCTTCAGAAAATTTTGTAAGCAAACAGGTAATGGAAGCTGCGGGTTCAGTATTAACTAACAAATATGCTGAAGGCTTACCGGGCAAACGTTATTATGGCGGATGTCAGGTAGTTGATGAGGTAGAGAATATTGCCATTGAGCGTGCGAAAAAACTATTTGGTGCGGAATGGGTAAATGTTCAGCCACATTCTGGCGCGCAGGCTAATGCAGCTGTGATGCTGGCTGTAATACAGCCAGGAGACAAAATCCTTGGATTTGATCTGTCTCATGGAGGACACTTAACTCACGGTTCTCCGGTAAATTTTTCGGGTAAATTATACAAGCCTTTTTTTTACGGTGTTAAAAAAGAAGACGGACTGATTGATTATGCAAAACTGGAAGAAGTAGCTTTAGCTGAACGTCCAAAATTGATTATCTGTGGGGCATCTGCTTATTCAAGAGAATGGGATTATGCTTTTATCCGTAGCGTAGCTGACAAAATCGGTGCGTTGGTTCTTGCTGATATTTCACACCCTGCTGGTCTGATTGCAAGAGGATTATTGGCAAACCCACTTCCTCATTGCCATATCGTGACTACAACTACTCACAAAACATTACGTGGACCACGTGGTGGACTGATTATGATGGGTAAAGATTTCGAAAACCCATTTGGTATCAAAACACCTAAAGGAGAAACCAGAATGATGTCATCTGTATTAGACATGGCAGTTTTTCCAGGTACTCAGGGTGGTCCGTTAGAACATATAATTGCAGCAAAAGCTATAGCATTTGGTGAAGCATTGAGCGATGAATATCTGGTCTATATCAAACAAGTACAAGCGAATGCGCAGGCAATGGCCAAAGCTTTTATGAGCAGAGGTTATGGCATTATTTCAGGCGGTACAGACAATCACTTAATGCTGATTGACTTACGCAATAAAAATATAACTGGGAAAGTTGCAGAAAATGCGCTTGAAAAAGCAGATATTACCGTGAACAAGAATATGGTGCCGTTTGACGATAAATCTCCTTTTGTGACTTCAGGTATCCGTGTAGGAACTGCTGCAATTACAAGCAGAGGATTCAAAGAACAAGACATGGAAAAAATAGTTGATTTAATAGATCAGGTTTTAACCAATCCAGAGGATGATGCCCATTTGAGTGAAGTGAGAAAACAAGTAACTGCTTTAGTTGCTGGTTTTCCATTATACAAGTAAAAAATACGGGTTAATCAATTATGCCAATAAATACAGGAGTATGGTCATCTAGTGAAAAAGAAAGATTATGTGCTTTATATGCATATCATATCCTTGATACCCCTGTTGAAAAAAGCTTTGATAACCTTGCGAAACTCGCTACACAAATATTTAATATACCCATTGCCCTGATTTCTCTTTTAGACAAAGAAAGGCAATGGGTTAAATCATCCATTGGCGTTGAGCTCAGGGAATTTCCACGCAAACAATCTTTTTGCGAATATACCATCCAGGGAAATACAGTATTCGAAATCTGTGATACCTTGAAAGACAGTCGTTTTGTCGATTATCCGGTAGTTGTTTCTGAACCTTATATCAGGTATTATGCTGGTGCCCCTTTAATTGATGATCAAGGTTTTGTATTAGGCACACTCTGTGTATTTGATCTGGTGCCCCGTCAATTTACGGATAGCCAGAAAGATATTCTAAAAGGGATTGCACAGGAAGTTGTCGTGCACCTTGTGCTCAGAAAGAAAGACGAGCAGATTCGTTCCAGTATGATCCGCTGCCGGGAACTTTTGGATATTACAGGAGTTTCTCCCGAAATCCATTGCATCCTTGACTTCAGGGGCAAGGTTTTATTTGTCAATGAGGCGGTTACCCGTTTATTAGGTTATACTGTGCCCGAAGCCATGGAACTCGGTCTTTTGGATGTCTGTTATCCGGAAGATATTCCCCGGGTAATGAAAAGTATAGCAGATGGACTGGGGAATAATTATAAAGAACTTCATATTGACTTCAGAGTAGTTGGCCGGGATCATATTATCCGCTGGATCAGCTGGTCGCTGGTTTCCAAAAACAAGCGCTGGTATACCTACGGAAGAGATATCACAGACAATAAAAAGGTGGAGAGTGATTTGATGAAACTGTCATTTGTGGCCAGCAAGGTAAATAATGCTGTAGTCATTAATGATGCAGATAATCGCGTGACCTGGGTAAACGCTGCCTTTGAGAAGATCACAGGATTTAACCTGGAAGATGTTAAAGGAAAGCGCCTGGGAGATTTGATTATTGGTCCTAAAACAGATCTGGAGCTGATTGATGAGGTTAGAAGACTAACCAAACAAAGGCAATCTTTTACCATCGATATGCTGGCTTATCGAAAAGATAAGAAAGAAATCTGGCTTTCTGTTTATAATACAGTGGTACTGGATGAGAGAGGAAATGTAGAAATCGAAGTAGAGATTATCATTGATATTACCGATAAAAAAAGAGCGGAAGAAGAGTTACAGGTACTGTCTATGGTAGCCAGTAAAACGAATACAGGAGTGAATATCCAGGATAAAGAAGGCATTACCACCTGGGTCAATCAATCTCTTGAAAAGTTGACCGGATATAAGAAAGAAGAGCTCTATGGACATCATTTAGGGAATATTCTTTCTCCTAATTTCTATGATCAGGAATTGATATCCAGCTCGCGCGTTAAAAGTAAGAACAACCAGTCTTATACCATAGAAGTACTGGCAGAGAAGAAAAACGGATCTACGGTCTGGTTGTCTGTCTCCAATACACCTATTATTAACAGTAAGGGAAAAGTAGAGCGGCAGATTGACCTGATCTCTGACATTACACAGCGTAAGCAAATTGAGAAAGAGATGATCGAGGCCAGAGAACAGGCCTTAAAACTTAGTGAAGCAAAAGAAATGTTTCTTTCGGTGATGAGTCATGAAATTCGTACACCTTTGAATGCCGTGATTGGCATGACACATTTATTATTGGATAATGATCCTAAAATTTCGCAGATTGATGATTTAAATATTCTGAAGTTCTCAGGTGAAAACTTATTGCATATTATTAATGATATTCTTGATTTCACTAAAATGGAAACCGGTAATATGGAACTGGAAGTTTTTCCATTCAATCTGAAAACACTGGCAAATGATATTATCAATTCCCTGCAGGTTAATGTAAGGAAGAAAGGAAATCAGTTAAATCTTGTTTTTGACCCTTTAATTCCATCCTTGATTTCCGGAGATAAAAACAGGCTGTACCAGATTCTGATGAACTTTTTAGGCAATGCGATTAAGTTTACGGAGAATGGGCAGGTGCAGCTGATCCTGACTCTTGCCGGACAGAATGAAAAAGAGTCAATCATCAGGTTTGAGATTACAGATAATGGTATAGGCATCCCTAAAGACAAACAAAGCTATATTTTTGAAAGCTTTACACAGGCCAAAACGGATATTTCCAGGAAATATGGAGGTACTGGACTGGGGCTGGCAATTACGAAAAAGTTACTGCAGATGTTCAATTCTGATATTATTGTAGACAGTACTGAAGGTGAAGGAACAACCTTTTCTTTTGAAATTGCATTTAGTAAAACGGCAGAAATATCTGCCTCACCTGGTCATGGAACCGAGATGAGTGTTTTTACAGGCAAAAGAATATTGGTCGTAGACGATAATGAAATTAATATCCTGATTGCTAAACGGATTTTGAGCAAATGGGGGTTAGAGATTGAAGCTGCGGTGAATGGGTATGAGGCTTTAGAGAAGATAATGACGGAGAGTTTTGATCTGATCTTTATGGATATTAAAATGCCTGGAATAGATGGTTTCGAAACCACAGGCATTGTCAGGGATATCAGCGGGGACTATTACAAGAAAGTACCTATCATTGCGTTGACCGCTTCTACGCTTAAAAATGACCATTACAAATTTCATGAATGCGGTATGAATGGTCATGTGCTAAAACCGTTTAATCCTGAAGAGATTAAAAACCTGCTTTTCAGCTTCTTTTCGCGCGAAAAGGAATAGAGAAAGCTCCTTTTTATTTCCTGGCTAAAAAAAAGAGCCGGAACTCCATTTCTGAAATTCCGACTCCTAAATTAACGCTCTCGTTTATATTAACGCTTAAGTACGATGATTGTTTTTACCAGATTGTTTTTTTTATAAAAATAATCTGATCTGCGCTGAAAAGATAAAGGGCCGATATTTCTATGAAGAAAATATCGACCCTTACCATCTAAATTAACGCTCTCAAATATATAAACGAGGATAAAATATAAATGTTATACTGGCTATGTATTTTTTTTATTCTGCATAGGCAAGGGTGGCTATGGAGAGTTTATTTAAACCGTTATCCAGCAGAAGCTTGCCGCAAGCTTCAAATGTAGCTCCGGTAGTGAGGATGTCATCAACGAGCAGGATATGCGTATTTTTTAAATCGTGAGGCTGATTGATTTCGAACGCCGCTTTTATGTTTTCAAAACGATTATACCTGTTCTTTTTGGTTTGCGTGGTGGTATTGATTTTGCGGGTAAGGAGTTTGGTGTTGATGGGAATTTGTAAAATATGGGCTATTCCTTCTGCAATACATTGACTTTGGTTATAGCCTCTGCTACGCTCTTTTTTTGGATGAAGTGGAACAGGAATAATTAAATCGGGTTTTTGCTTTGATAACAGCATGCGCTCACCAATCATGTTACCTAACAGTAACCCTATATCTGTTTGTCCTTTGTATTTGAGCTGATGGATCAATTGCTGAACTCTGGTTCCTTTTTTAAAATGCAGAAGGGCAATGACCTGATGAATTGGAATGCGGCCCCAGAACAACCTGGCTGCGGGATTTTCAGGATATAAATGGAAGTCTGTGAAGGGGAGATCATACAGACATCTGGTGCAGATCGTTTTTTCTCCATTAAACAGCGGAGTGCCACAGGCATTGCAGTTCCTGGGGAAAAGGAGGTGAAAAAGGTCGGCAAAGATTTGTTGAATCAGGGACATTTTACAATGTACCCCTGATTTGTCAGAATTAGTTAACTGATATGGCTGGTTCTGGTTGATTTTTTACAGCGAGTTGTCCACAGGCAGCATCAATGTCTTTACCACGGCTACGTCTGATATTTGTATTCACCCCCTGACTTTTCAGGTAGTTAGAGAAGGCATCAATTTTATCTCCTTCTGCATTAATGAAATCTGCAAACTGAATTGGGTTATACTCAATCAGGTTCACTTTACAGGGTACGTGTTTACAGAATTTAGCTAAATCTATAGCATCCTGCAATTCATCGTTAAAGTTATTGAAGACAATATATTCGTAGGTAACGGGGTTCTTTGTTTTAGCGAAGTAGTATTTCAATGCCTCTGCGAGTACTTTTAAAGTATTCTGTTCATTGATAGGCATGATTTCATTTCTCTTCTTGTCATCTGCAGCGTGCAGGGAAAGTGCAAGGTTGAATTTAGCGCCGTCATCTGCCAGTTTCCTGATCATTTTAGCGATACCTGCTGTAGAGACTGTTATTCTTTTATAAGACATGTTCAATCCATCAGGAGCAGTGATACGCTCTATTGATTTCATCACATTAGCATAGTTGAGCAGGGGTTCTCCCATACCCATATATACGATATTGGTCAATGGGGCATTGTAATTCTTTTTGGCCTGCTGGTCAATCAGCACTACCTGATCATAAATTTCATCAGCATTCAGGTTACGTTTTCTATCCATGTAACCTGTTGCACAGAATTTACACGATAAGCTACAGCCAACCTGAGAGCTTACGCAGGCGGTCATCCTTTCTTCCATTGGGATCAGGACGCCTTCAACAATGTTTCCATCGAATAAACGGAAGGTGTTTTTAATGGTCTGGTCGTTACTGAATTGTGTATTATTGACCTCAACTGCATTGATGGTATAGTTCTCATCCAGTTTCTTTCTCAGGTCTTTAGACAGGTTACTCATTTCTTCAAAGGAACGCGCAGATTTCTCCCATAGCCATTGGTAAACCTGTTTGGCACGGTAAGCGGGTTCTTTCATCTCAGTAAAGTGCTGCTGAAGCTGGATAAGACTCAGAGAACGGATATCAGTTTTAGTTGTTACTAGCATTTGATGCAAAGTTACCTAAAAATAATAAGCCACCCAATTTTTCGTTGGAACTTACTTGTTTTTAGCAAGTTATGAAATTTGCATGACCTTATTTGATTCGGAGCATGCAAATTATAGTATTTTTATGATGTACTAAGGTGTTGATGTTTAGCGTTTTGGGCTTCTTGTTTTTGCGGGTGCTGATCCTGATCTTCCTTTTGTTGGTCTTACTGATCTTCTGCTTGGACCATTGCTTTTGTTCCAGTCATTGGTCGCCGCTGGTGCTTTGAATGCGGATGAGCCTGATGCTGGTTTTGCTCTGGAGCCTCTTGGTGGCTTTTCTTCTCTTTCGCTTCTTTCGCCGCGTTCACCTCTTGGTGTAGTTGGTCTTGGTTTTCCTTTTGACGGGCCTGCTGGTCTTGCTCTGAATGCTTTTGCAGGAGTTACATTAACTTCTTCTGGTGCAGCAGGAGTTGCTTTTGCTTTTTTAACTACTCTTTTTGCAGCAGCGTGTTCGACAGAGCTTGATTTTGCAATCATGTTATGGATTTCTGTCAGTTCTTCCGGGGTGAATTCTCTCCATTCTCCAACTGGAAGGCCTTTCAGGTTGATATTCATAATACGAATACGTTCCAGCTTGGTCACTTCAAATCCGAAGTGTTCACACATGCGTCTGATTTGTCTGTTCAGGCCCTGGATCAGCGTGATTTTAAAAATGAAAGGGCTTTCTTTGGTCACCTTACATTTTTTGGTCATCACCCCCAGTACGGGTACACCTTTGGCCATGTTAGTAATAAACTGGTCGGTTAATGGTTTATTAACGGTAACCAGGTATTCTTTTTCATGGTTGTTGCCGGCACGAAGGATTTTGTTCACTAAATCTCCGTTATTGGTCATGAAGATCAATCCCTGGGAGTCTTTGTCAAGTCTTCCAATAGGGAAAACTCTTTCGCTGTGGTTTACGTAATCAACGATATTGCTTTTTACGCCTGCTTCTGTTGTACTGGTTACGCCAACGGGTTTGTTAAAGGCAAGAAGTATAGAGTTGTCTACTTGTTTAGGTTCAATGGTTTGTCCGTTTACCGTAATCAGGTCACCGAAGTATACTTGATCACCAACTTTGGCTTTTCTGCCATTAATAAAGACATTTCCCTGTTCAATGTATCTGTCTGCTGCTCTGCGCGAACACATGCCGCTTTCACTAATGTATTTATTTAATCGGGTAGTAGAATCGGACATAATAGTATTTCTTTTTACAAAGTAATCAATTTATACCCATATATGCTATGAAAATAATGGGATTTCAAAAAAACAGTTGTTATTTCTTGCTGGATTTCATTCTGCGAATGAAACAGGCTGCGAAATTAACAACTGGTTTTTTTGAAATTTCACAGGTTTTTCCAGACTTGTAATTTGGATAGCAAGGTTGGATAAAATTGGTTGCTTTGAAAGTTAGAACAGACTAGTTACAGTCGGTTTGGGGAAAAATAGGGGAAACGCTTAGAAGAAGATAATTGAAGGAAGTATTGTTGTTTGGTGCGGACTTGTTTGGCTCCACCCAATTTCTGCCACCAATGGTGACAGTTTTTCGTAGGTGCTGTAAAACATATGTATACGCCATATATTTCGACTACTCATGCATTCCATTCCTGCGAATTCTATTTGGAGATCTTCCGCCAATTGTTCCACAACTGATTTACCCCAACCGTGTTCTTTCTGCTTTTCTATGATATTTTTCCCGATCTCCCAATAGAGTGTAACAAGCCTGGTATTGACTTGCTTCATCGCCTCGTATTGCGCCAGTAACGGACATAGGGTAAAGTAAAAACAGTAATTACAATGAATTATTAAACCTAATGTGTCATTGAAATCCGTATAAGATAATTAACGTGGCCTCGTCGTATAAAACAGGTATTTAAAAGGGGTTAAATAGTGCCTTGAAATGACCTTGGAATGAGGTTGGAATGACGTTGGAATGACCTTGCAATGACCTGGGTCATTCCAACCTCATTTCAAGGTCGTTTTAAGGTCTTCTCAATACACAAGAGTAACTAGGGTTAATACGTTGTTTACTAATCGTTTAATGGATTGGTTTGGCTTTTTAAAGTGATAAATTATCTGGTTTTTTTTAGCGTTTGGACAGAATAACCGTAATTTGTATAATGAGTTCTTATTTGTCGGCATCATGGGTTTATCCGGTCAGCGCGGAGCCTTTACGGAATGGAATAGTTGCTGTCAGTGATGATGGTACTATTACAGATGTATGGACTGCGCAGCAGGGGGAAGCACTAAATATTAAAGGGATAAAGTTTTATGATGGGATATTGGTACCGGGATTGGTAAATACGCATTGTCATTTGGAGTTATCGCATCTTGCCGGCAAAATACCTGAACATACGGGATTGCCGGGGTTTGTGCAGCGGGTTATGCAACAGAGACAGGCTTCGGAAATGGAGATTGAGGAGGCGATGGAGCTTGCTGATCAACAGATGTATGGGAATGGTATTGTCGCCACAGGAGATATTTCCAACCAGATTTATTCTAAAGGGGTAAAGCTGAAGAGCAAGATTTACTATCATACTTTTGTGGAAGCAATGGGTTTTAATCCTGAAAGAGCTGATGAAATTATCCAAAAGGCGATAGAGACCAGGGATGGGTTCTTGCCTTTGAGAGCCACGATTGTTCCGCATGCGCCTTATTCGGTTTCTGCGGAGTTGTTTGAGGAGATTAAGAAGACCTCGGGAACTGGGGAGGAATCGGTTTCTATTCATAATCAGGAAACGCTGGATGAGAATTTATTTTTTGAGTCGAAACAGGGGCACTTTCTAAAGTTATATGAGTTTCTGGGGTTGGATATTGGTTTTTTTGAAGCCAAAGGAAAGACTTCTTTACAGAGTTATTTGCCGTTTTTATCCGGGGAGGCCAGGACATTACTGGTTCATAATACTTTTACAAGTAAGCAGGATGTCGTGTTTGCACAAGAGCAGCATCAGCGGCTTTATTGGTGTTTGTGCCCGGGTGCGAATTTATATATTGAAAATAGATTACCGGATGTCGCTTTGTTGAGGGATGCCGGTGTGACGGTTACATTAGGGACAGATAGTTTAGCGAGCAATCATCAGCTGAATATTTTAGCTGAAATGAAGGTTCTGCAAGAGCTTAAGGAGGTTTCTTTTGAGGAGTTGTTGCAATGGGCAACGTTAAATGGAGCGGCTTTCCTTGGGGTTGAAGCACAGTTTGGAAGTTTTGAAAAGGGAAAGAAACCGGGGATAAATTTAATTAAGGGTTTGAAGGGGGGGCTGATTACGGCCGGAACTTCTATTGAAAGAATTATATAATAAATATATGTCAAATCGTATCACCTCTTTATTTAATATTCAGTACCCGATTATTCAGGCAGGCATGATCTGGTGCAGTGGATGGAAACTTGCTGCGGCAGTTTCAAATGCTGGTGGACTAGGCATTATAGGGGCTGGTTCTATGTATCCTGAGGTGCTGCGGGAACATATCCGGAAGATGAAGCAGGCAACTGTTTTGCCTTTTGCGGTCAATGTACCCATGATTTATCCAAATGTGGAAGAGATCATGCAGATTTTGGTTGACGAGGGGGTAAAGATTGTGTTTACCTCGGCTGGCAATCCGGCAGTGTGGACTGGTTTTTTGAAAGCAGCACAAATGACGGTGGTGCATGTGGTTGCCAATACGAAGTTTGCTTTAAAGGCGGAAACTTCTGGGGTGGATGCGGTTGTTGCGGAAGGCTTTGAAGCGGGGGGACATAATGGCAGGGAAGAAACGACGACGATGTGTTTGATTCCTATGATTGCGGATGCAGTGAAGATTCCGGTTATTGCAGCTGGTGGGATTTCCTCGGGACGCAGTATGTTGGCGGCCATGGCTTTAGGGGCCGATGGGGTGCAGGTAGGCTCTGCTTTTGCCGTTGCACAGGAGTCTTCGGCCCATATTTCTTTTAAGGAACGGATCATCGGGGCTGCAGAGGGGGATACCAAATTGAGGTTGCAGAAATTGGTCCCGGTCAGGTTACTGAAGAATTCTTTTGAGTCGGTAATCGCATCGGCAGAAGCTGAGGGCGCGGATGCGGAAACATTAAAGGGCTTGTTAGGACGGGCAAGAGCAAAATTAGGTATGTTTGAGGGGAATTTAGAGGAGGGTGAATTAGAGATTGGACAGGTTTCTGCGTTATTGAAGGAGATTAAACCTGCTGCGGTTATTTTAAATGAGATATGGCAGGGGTTTTTGAAAGAGAAAGACAGGGTTAGTCAGTTCTGAGCTGGTGTTGAATACAGGCTAAAACTGATGGTAGGAAATATACAGAACAAGAGGATAAGACAATACAACAGATAAAATAGATGAAGCAAATTATAATCAGAATAACAGGAAAAGTGCAGGGGGTGGGGTTTAGATATACCACAAAAGTAGTTGCAGACCAGATGGGTGTGCGCGGAATTATCAGGAATGAGAAAGACGGCAGCCTTTATATAGAAGCCGAAGGAGATGATACTTTGCTGGATATCTTTGAGGAATGGTGCAATGAAGGACCTGACCGTGCCAAGATAGAGCAGGTGGAAATCACGCCTGGCGAACTGAAAAACTATCGTAATTTTGAGATCATTAAGAAATAAGTCCGCTTTATTACCCGTTAATCAGATCAGGTGTCAGTTTTAAAGAAATTTTTAGGTCAGACTGCGGTCTATGGTGTGAGTACCATACTATCCAGGCTACTCAATTTTATATTAACTCCAATTTATGTGAGGGCATATCTGCCCGGCACATTTGGTATTTTGACCAAACTTTTCAGCTATGCATCGCTGATCAACGCGGTGCTCGCTTTCGGAATGGAAAGTACTTATTTCAGATACCTCAATAAACATGAAGACAAAAAGGATGCGGTATACAACAACTCCTTTATTTGTATAGCCTTTATAGCAGTAATATTCTTGATTACAGGCTCTGTTTTTGCCGATTCAATTGCCTCCTGGATCAATAATGGAGAACAGGCACAGGTATTGGATTATCAGAGATATGTGAAGTATTTTGTCGGGATCTTATTTGTAGATGCCATCTGCGTAATCCCTTTCGCCAAAATCCGCGCCGATAATAAAGCATTCAGGTATAGTGTGATCAAATTCCTGAATATCGGGAGTTTTGTCGGGCTCAACCTGTTCTTTATTTTTGTGATCCCTTTAATTATTAAGCATAACTGGCCACTGGCCCCGTGGTTTGAGAGCTGGTATCATTATCAATGGGTGGGATACGTTTTTATCTCCAATCTGGCCGCTAGTATTCTTACCTTTTTATTGCTGTTGCCTGAATTCCTTCAAATCAGATTTAAGTTTGATAAAGAGATGTTCCTCAAAATGATCTCTTATAGCTGGCCTATTCTGGTAGCCAACTTATCTTTCATTATCAATGAGAACCTGGATAAAATTGTACTGAGTAAATTATTACCGAAAGCAGTGGCCGATATTGATGTCGGGATTTATGGGGCAGTTTGTAAAATTGCAATTTTCTTAAGTATTTTTATTACAGCTTTCAGACTGGGAGCGGAACCGTTCTTTTTTAGCCATGCGAAACATGAAAATGCAAGGAAGACCTATGCGACGATTTTGCACTATTTTGTAATTGCACTTTCGTTATTATTTGTAGCCCTGGTCGCTAATATTGACATTCTGAAATATTTCATCAAAGGAGATGCAGCACATACAGCGCAATATTGGTCTGGACTGCCGGCAGTGCCTTACTTGCTGTTTGGTTATGTCTGTCTGGGTATTTATATGAACCTGTCGATCTGGTACCGGTTGTCGGATCAGACGCGTTTTGGCTTGTATCTTTCTGTGGCAGGCGCAATTATTACGATCGTATTTAATTTTATACTGATCCCAAGATATAGTTATATGGGCTCTGCCTGGGTTTCGATGCTGGCGTATTTTGTGATGATGGTGATGTCTTATGTACTCGGACAAAAATATTATCCGATTCCTTACAAATTGAAGCGGATTTTAGCTTACCTGATCGCCTCGGTAGTTATTGTAGTACTGTCTTTCTGGGTATTTAACAGGAATATCTATATTGGGAATGGATTGTTACTCCTGTTTTTAGCAGGGATCATTTATGTAGAGAAGGATGAGGTAAAGGTGCTGCTAAGCAAGCGGTAACTCATCAGAATCAAGAGGTAAGCAATCAAAATAATGAAAATAACAAAAGTCTGTTTAATCAGGCTTTACTACTAAATAAATAGAACAAGATGAAGATTAATATTATCAACAAATCAGGATTGGCATTGCCTCAATATGAAACAGCTCATGCAGCAGGAATGGACATGAGAGCTTTTGTAACGGAAGAGATCGTAATCAAGCCTATGCAGCGCATATTGATACCTACAGGTTTGCATATTGAATTGCCAGTGGGCTATGAAGCGCAGATCCGTCCACGAAGTGGTTTGGCTTATAAGCATGGAATCAGCATCGTGAATTCTCCGGGAACTATTGATGCAGATTATCGCGGAGAGATCAAAGTGTTACTGATCAATCTTTCTGATACTGATTTTGTGGTGAATAATGGAGACAGAATAGCGCAGATGGTGATTTCAAAGCATGAAACTATCAGCTGGGAAAGTGCAGAAGAACTAAGTGATACTGCACGTGGTGAAGGTGGTTATGGACATACAGGTAAATAAACCTTAAATAAATGAACAGAATCGTTGTTTTATGCGGTATGCTATTCCTGACCCTTTCGTCAGTTGCCCAGCGCCTGCCTGTTTCGGCCAGGGATAGTATACGCATTAAACAACTTTTTTTTGCAGGTCTGAGCGATAAGCTCAAAGATAACTACGTAAAGAGCAATGAGAACTTTACGAAAATAACGGCTATTGATGCTGGTAATGCCGCTGCCTGGTATGAGATTGCTTTGCTGAACTTCAGACAGAATAGAATGCCTGAGGCTGAAACAGCTAGCACTACGGCAGTTAATATGGACAAGAATAACCCATGGTACTGGAAATTACTGGCCGAAATTTACAAGAGTACCGGTAATATGGACCGCCTGATTCCGGTTTTTGATCAGTTGATCCGCCTTGCTCCGGATGAGCAGAATTATCAGTTTGACCGTGCCAATGCGATTGCGATCTCCGGCAGAAAGGAAGAGGCCCTGGCCGCCTATACACTGATAGAAAAGAAATTTGGCCCCTCAGAGGCGCTCTCAAGAGCACGTCAGCGAATTAAAGCAGGGCCACAGGAGGTTGTTGCGCCTGTAAATGCAACCGAGGCAATGGCAGCAGCAACTTTGTTCCTCTCTCAAAAGAAATTTATGGCAGCTTCCAGAGTATTGGAAAATATCGCCAGTACACATCAGGATGATCCGCTTTTTCTGGCACTTTATGGGGATGTCTTGTACGAAACCGGAAATCTTCCGGCTGCACTGGAACACTATAAAAAGGCATTGAAATTGACCGATCAGTTGTATGGGGTTTGGGAGAAAGTACTTAATATCTCTATTCTGATGGGACAGTACAAACAAATGATCGGTTTTGGAGAGGCTGCTCTGGCAGTTTATCCAAATCAGGCTATTTTATATTATTACATGGCCTTCGCCCTGCATCGGGAAGATCAGAATAAAGAGGCACTGGCGCATATTAAATCGGCAATGATGCTGGATGGGGAAAATAAAGAGCTTCAGGCACTGATTTCCGCATTACAGGCAGAGATTTTAATTGATCAGGGTAAAGTGGCTGCGGCAGACCAGGCTTTTGAGAAAGCTGTAGGGCTGGATCCGCAGAATTTCCTGATTATGAACAATTATGCGTATTACCTGGCGTTAAGGAATGAGAACCTGGATAAAGCAGAGGCACTGATCGCAGTTGCCGCCAAAGCGCTGCCCCGGGATGCTTCTGTAGCGGATACTTATGCGCTTATTTTGCTGAAAAAAGGTAAATATGAACTGGCCAGAGCATGGATAGAAAAATCCCTGCGGAATAATGAGGCTGAAAATAGCGTTTACCTGGAGCATTATGGCGATATATTGTTCCATACAGGATCACCCGATGAGGCGTTGGTACAATGGAAAAAGTCATGGGATGCAGGCAATGATTCACCGCTTTTAAAACGAAAAATAAATGAGAAAAAGTACCTTACGAAATAGTCTGCTGATTCTTTTGCTGTTAAGCACCGCACTGGCCTGCAAGACCAAAAAAGCGATTGTTAAAACTCCTGATGTGGCTGTTGTGCCTGCGGCTAACCGTAAGAAAGCGGAAAACCTGGCACTGCTTAAAGGAAAAGATATGCCTTTCAATACGCTTTCCATGAAAGGGAAAGTAAGTTTGGATATGAACGGGAATGTTAATAATGTGAACATCACCATCAGGATTCAGAAAGATCAGAAAATCTGGGCAAGTGTGACCGCTATTGCAGGAATTGAAGTCGCCAGGGCACTGATTACACCGGACAGCGTTCTTTTACGGAACAATTTACAATCGCTGGCCGTTAAAAAGCCTTTTAGCTATTTGAATAGTTTTACCAATAAACAGGTCACTTTCAAAATGCTGCAAGCTATTTTGACGGGAAATACGATTGCTGAATTTACGAATGATCAGGCTGAGCTGAATTCGAATGCGGGCGTGTTTACAGCGAGCGGGACGCAAGGGGAACTGGCCTTCAGGGTCTTGTTTAATACGCTGCTGAAAACGGGTGAGCTGAATATGAATGAGGTAAGGGCAGCGAAAGCACTGAAAGTTGTATATTCAGATTATCAGCAGGTAACAGACGCTTTGTTCCCTTCTGTAATCAAAATCAATTCTCTGTCAGGGACTAAGAAAACCAATCTGGCATTTGACTTTTCAAAAATAGAACGCAATGTTCAACTGGATTATCCGTTCACTCTTCCTAAAAGGTTTGAGATAATAAACTAATTTTTTTTATACTTTTGATGCAATGAAGCTACATAAATTACTTTTATTTCTTCTTTTTATCGCGTTTGCGCCGGCAGCCTTTGCTCAAAGCAGCTCTCAGTTAAAGCGGAAGAAAGAAGCCATCCAGCGTGAGATTGAACTTTTACAGAAAAACCTGAATAAGGCAGCTCAGGGTAAGAAGCTTACTTTAAGTGAGATACGTGCATTGAGTACGAAAATTAGCTTAATGCAGAGTAAAATCACGGTCATCAACTCAGAAATAAAAAATCTGGACAATGAGATCCATGAGAATAAAAACACCGTACATTCATTGCAGGGTCAGCTGGCACAACTTAAAAAAGAATATGCCGGAATGATCAGGTTTGCACAGCGCAATAAAAATTCATACGATAAGATGATGTTTATTTTTGCTGCACGTGATTTTAACCAGGCTTATAAAAGAATAAAATATTTACAGCAATTTGGCCAGTACCGCAAAAAACAGGCTGATTATATCCAGGGAACCGAAAAGAACCTGAACTATAAGATTGTAGTGCTGGATAAAAGCTTAAAAGCGAAAAGCAGTTTATTAAAAGAGCAGGAAACTGAACAAGGTAAACTGGCAAAAAATAAAAATGAACAGGCTACGGTATTAAACCAGTTCAGTAAACAGGAAAAACAATTTGGCCGGGATATCGCCAAAAGAAAGAAACAACAGGCCGCAATTGACCGTGAGATCAGAAATGCCATTAACAGGGAGATTGCTTTAGCCAGAAAAAGAGCGGAAGAAGAGGCAAGGGTTGCCGCAGCGAAAGCAAGAGCGGAAAGTAAACCTGCTCCGGCAGAGAAACCAAAACCAAAAAGTGGTAACTACCTGACGGCAACGCCAGAGGCAGCGAGGTTATCAGCAGGATTTGAAACCAACAGAGGACGCTTACCGTGGCCGGTGGCTTCAGGATCAATCACTGAAGGTTTTGGAAGACATACAGAAGGTCAGGCCGGATATACCAATGATGGGGTAAACATCATGACCAGTGAAGGCGCAACGGTACGTGCGGTGTTTGGTGGAGAAGTGTTATTTGTAACGGTGATCCAGGGGATTTATGTAGTTGCAATACGCCATGGGGAGTATTTCACGATTTATCAGAATCTGAAATCACCAAGTGTATCTAAAGGAGAAAAAGTAGAAACCCGCCAGAGTATTGGTACGGTTGCCACAACTTCTGACGGAGCGGTACTGCATTTTGAAATTATGAGGGGACAGTCAAAACTGAATCCTGAGGCATGGATTGCAAAATAAATTAAAGGGGCATTTCAAAGCAGATCCTTAGTGTATCAGTTTAATGACATTAGAAAGCCATTAGAACTGTAATAAAATACAAAAGGTGCGCCTGAAAAATGTTTATATTTGTTAGTCTAATAATTTAATTGATATGTATACTGGAGTAGTATTAGAATTTTTAAATATGGGTGGAAGCGAAATCATGCTTATCCTGGCCGTAGTACTGTTGTTGTTCGGAGGTAAAAAATTACCGGAGCTGGCAAGAGGATTAGGAAAAGGGATCAGAGATTTTAAAGATGCCTCAGAAGGAGTGAAACGCGAAATTCACCGCAATATCAATGCGATGGATATTGATGATGAGATCAAAGCAACAGATGCTGCTTACCCGGCAACCGGTACAGCTGCGTATGATGCAAATCATGCAGTTCATATTGATCCGTCAGCACCGTCACATACCGTTGCAGAAACACCAGTAGCAGCAACAGCAGAGACGCACGTAACGCCAGCAGCAGAAGTACACCACGTTACGCCGGTGACAGAAGCACACGTAACACCAGCTGCAGAAACGCATGCAACAGGAACAACTGCTGCGGAAGCACCATCAGAAATAGAAAAAAACAAAATTTAACTCAATAACCATGTTAAACACAACAATATTAGCAGCACTGGGTACACCAGAGATCATTATTATTTTGGTAGTTGTTTTGCTGCTTTTTGGCGGTAAGAAAATTCCTGAACTGATGCGTGGACTTGGTAAAGGCGTTAAAGAATTCAAAGACGGTAAAGAAGGAGCAGACGAGCATGTTGATCCTAACAGTACCCATAAACCACAATAGGTTTAGTCGAATTTTTAATCTTTATAGACCTTAGTATAATTGAAGAAGTATAACTCTCTATCAGAGATACAAGCACTTATTGCGCAAAAAAAGCTTGATCTTCCTGATTTACTTGACTATTATTTTACGCAGATAAAAACACAGCAGCACCTCAATGTATTCAATGAGGTGTTTGTCGATTCTGCAAAAAAGCAAGCAGTCAGCGTTCAGCAAAAAATAGACAATGGTACTGCCGGTAAGCTGGCAGGCATGGTGATTGGTATCAAGGATAATATCCTGTATAAAGACCATATCACGACTGCTTCTTCAAAAATGCTCGAAGGATTTATTTCTCCTTATTCTTCTACAGTCGTTACACGGCTGATCCGGGAAGATGCAATTATCATCGGCAGAACAAACTGTGATGAATTTGCTATGGGAGGCTCTAATGAAACATCTTATTACGGCACGGTACGCAATGCTGCAGATACGGAAAGAGTAGCCGGTGGCTCTTCAGGAGGTTCTGCTGTCGCTGTACAGGCTGATATGTGCCTGTCTGCGCTGGGTACTGATACGGGTGGTTCAGTTCGTCAGCCAGCCGCATTTTGCGGTTGCTATGGATTAAAACCAACTTATGGACGTATTTCAAGATATGGTGTAATTGCTTATGCCTCTTCTTTTGATCAGGTAGGCCCGATTACTTCCTCAGTAAGTGATGCCGCCTTACTTTTAGAAGTACTGGCCGGCGCTGATGAAAATGACAGTACTGTATCCCGCTTACCCGTTCCTGGTTACCTGGCTGCACTGGATAATGCTTCTCCAAAGAAGATTGCCGTGCTGAAAGAAACTCTGGAAAGTGAAGCACTTGATCCGGATATCAAAGCTGCAATCCTGCAGGCAATAGAGCAGTTTAAAGAACAGGGCCATACTATTGAGTATGTATCTTTCGATTTGCTGGAATATCTTGTTCCTGCTTATTACGTCTTAACAGCCGCAGAAGCTTCTTCTAACCTGTCCAGATATGATGGGGTTCATTATGGTCACCGTAATTTACAGGCTGAAAATCTGAATAGCTTATACAAGAAATCCAGAGCTGAAGGTTTTGGAGACGAAGTAAAGAGAAGGATTTTACTGGGTACTTTTGTACTGAGTGCAGGTTACTATGATGCTTACTACCAGAAAGCACAACAGGTAAGACGTTTGATCAGAGATAAAATCGAAGCGCTGCTGGTTGATTTTGATGTGATCCTGACACCGGTTGCACCTACACCACCATTTAAAATAGGCGAAAATATACAAGATCCGCTGGTGATGTATATGGCCGATATTTTTACCGTACTGGCTTCGTTGACAGGGGTTCCGGCAATAGCTATCCCTCTGGGCAATAATAAGCTGGGTTTACCGTTAAGTCTTCAGTTAATGGGCAAACACTTTGAAGAAGGGGCGTTACTTTCCCTATCCAAAAGTTTTACTTATGTTAGCTCCACCTGAATCATAAACCAAAGATTATAATTGCAGCACTGCAAGGACCGCCTATGAAAAGAAATGTACTTATCCTCTCATTTTGTGTATTAATCCTTGCAGCTTTCCATAGCAATGCGCAACAAAAGATCAATAAGCTCGACTCTATTTCTCCGATCAGCTTCCTGACTACTACTTATACTGGTGATACAACAGCAGTACCTGAAGTTTTAGAAAATCCATTATTTTACAATTATAATTTCACTTATAAAAAACGTCTGGACTCTATTCAAAGAGCTATTCCGCTGACGTATAATGAATCCGTACAACGTTACATTGATATCTACAGCAGCAGAAAAGATATGATGGGCAAGATGCTGGGCCTTTCTGAATATTACTTCCCGATTTTTGAAAATGCACTGAAAGCTTACGATGTTCCTATGGAACTTAAGTTTTTGCCAATCATAGAATCTTCGATGAATTCACATGCGATTTCCAGAGTCGGGGCAACCGGCTTATGGCAGTTTATGTTTTCTACAGCTAAAGACTATGGACTGGGCATGGACAACTTTGTGGATGAACGTAAGGATCCTATTCAGGCGAGTTATGCTGCGGCAGCTTATTTTAAGGACGCCTACAAGAACTTAGGCGACTGGTTACTGGCTATTGCAGCTTACAATTGCGGAACAGGTAATGTTAACAGAGCGATTGCAAAAGCACATTCGAGAGATTTCTGGGCGATCAGGCCTTTCCTGCCACAAGAAACACGCAATTATGTACCTGCTTTTATTGCGGCAATCTACGTGATGAATTGCCCGGATAAACATCAGATTAAAGCGCAGAAATCATTGTTTGCCATTAAAACCGATACTATCCAGGTGAGCCGTTTTGTTTCTCTGACAGAGCTGGCAGCAGCATTGGCGATGGAAGAAAGCGATCTGTGTACTTTGAATCCTTCGTACAAGAAGAAAATTGTTAACGGGTCGGAAGATGA
This sequence comes from Pedobacter sp. WC2423, assembly GCF_040822065.1. Lineage (NCBI taxonomy): Bacteria > Pseudomonadati > Bacteroidota > Sphingobacteriia > Sphingobacteriales > Sphingobacteriaceae > Pedobacter > Pedobacter sp. WC2423. Next base: position 3,624,321 of record NZ_CP162005.1, on the reverse strand, counting down.
GCCTAAAAGAATTATTGTACCTAAAGTAAGCCTTGTCAACTTCGAAGGTATTTACGAAGTGCTGAATAACCATACGGTAGAAACCAGTACGCGGGTTATACTGGCTTCAAATGATGACAGAAGGCTGCATAAAAAACGCAAAGAAGCTGGCCAGAGCAGTACTCAGGTCAAATATCATAAAGTAGGCGCAGGCCAGAATTTAATTGCAATTGCCAATCAGTATAATGTTGAAGTGCAGGATTTGCGCGTATGGAATAACTTAAAGGGAAATACTATCGTTCCCGGACAACGTTTAATCGTCGCTCAGAAATCAGGTCACTCCCGTGGAACTGAATCCAAATCTGGCAGGAAATACATCTCTTATAAAGCGAAGAGCAAATCCGGATCAAGAATAACAGACAGGCTATAAAACGGGCCTTGTTCTTTTTGTTCATTTCTGTTTGAAATATCTTTTTCCTGAAAGATTTCTCCATATTCGTTTTGTGCATTTTTTTTTTAAAATCACTGTTAACCCTATTTAATTTTGCCTTTTATTGGTTTAAATGGCTTGTAACGCGAGTTTTAAATCTGCGTTAAATTTATGTAGACCGATGTGTTTTTATTTTAGTGCGTATTAAAAGAATTGTAACTTTAAATCTTTTATCCAAATAAGCGTATGAGCAAAATTAACAGGAAACAAGATGCATTAGATTACCATTCCCAGGACAGGCCGGGTAAGATCGAAGTTATTCCAACCAAACCGACCAATTCACAAAGAGACTTAGCACTGGCTTATTCACCAGGAGTAGCTGAACCTTGTTTAAAAATTGCTGACCACACAGAAGATGTTTATAAATATACGGCTAAAGGTAACCTGGTTGCAGTAATCAGTAACGGAACAGCTGTTCTTGGCCTGGGTAATATCGGGCCGGAGGCCTCTAAACCAGTTATGGAAGGTAAAGGCCTGTTGTTTAAAATATTCGCTGATATTGATGTATTTGATCTGGAACTCGACACGACTAATGTGGACGATTTTGTCAAGATCGTTAAAGCGCTGGAACCTACTTTCGGGGGTGTTAACCTGGAAGATATTAAAGCACCAGAATGTTTTGAAATTGAACGTCGTCTTAAAGAGGTCATGAACATTCCGGTGATGCATGATGATCAGCATGGAACAGCAATTATTTCTGCTGCTGCACTATTGAACGCCTGCGAACTCCAGAAGAAAAAAATAGAGAAGGTTAAAATTGTGGTTAACGGTGCGGGTGCAGCTGCTATATCCTGCAGCCGGCTGTATATTTCATTAGGGGCTAAAAAAGAAAACCTGGTGATGTGTGACCGGTCTGGCGTTATCCGCAATACGCGCGAAAACCTTGATCCTACCAAAGCTGAATTTGCCACTTCAAGAAACCTGTCTACTTTGGCAGAAGCAATGAAAGACGCAGATGTATTTATTGGTTTATCGTCTGCGGACTGTGTAACAGTAGACATGTTAAAGTCAATGGCACGCAACCCGATTGTTTTTGCTATGGCTAACCCTAATCCGGAAATTGCTTATGAACTGGCTATCAGCTCACGTAAGGACTTAATTATGGCAACAGGCCGTTCTGATTACCCTAACCAGGTGAACAATGTACTGGGCTTCCCTTATATATTCAGAGGTGCATTAGATGTACGGGCTACAGGAATCAACGAACCGATGAAAATTGCAGCGGTACGCGCGATTGCTGAACTGGCTAAGAAATCTGTTCCTGAAGCCGTTAATATGGCTTATAACGAAAGAAATATCAAATTCGGTAAGGAGTATATTATTCCAAAACCAATGGACTCGCGTTTAATCACCAATGTTTCTATGGCAGTTGCAAAAGCAGCAATAGATTCTGGTATTGCCCGTAAAATTATTACGGACTGGGATGCATACGCAGAAGAGTTAAAACAAAGAATTGGCGGGGATGATGCGATTATGCGTGCCATTACCAATAAGGCTAAATCTGATCCTAAACGTGTTGTTTTTGCAGAGGCTGATAACTATAAGATTTTAAAGGCTGCGCAAATTGTGAAGGATGAAAACATCGCTATTCCTATTTTACTCGGAAATAAAGAGGTGATTCAGCAGATTATTGCAGAAACGGCGCTGGACCTGGAAGGAGTATTGATTATCGACCCTCTGGAGGATGCCGAACGTATGGCGAGGTATTCAGAATCACTTTATCAGAAAAGGCAACGTAAAGGAATCACGCTTTTCGAAGCCACTAAATTAATGCGGAACAGGAACTATTTTGGTTCTTCGATGGTGGAATTCGGAGAGGCTGACGCGATGATTTCCGGACTGACAAGAAATTACGCCTCTACCATCAAACCTGCCTTACAGATTATAGGAACAGCAGAAGGGGTGAACAGAGTTGCAGGGATGTACATGATGATGACCAAAAAAGGACCTGTTTTCTTTGGTGACACGACTGTAAATGTAAATCCGACGGTACAGGAACTGGTCGATTTAACCTTATTATTGGAACGTGCGGTAGCTAAATTTAATATACAACCAAGAATTGCTTTACTTTCTTATTCTAACTTTGGGTCTAATGACGGTGAAGTTCCTCAGAAAGTTAGACAGGCGGTAAAAATATTACACGATAAGCATCCTGAGATTCTAGTAGATGGAGAAATGCAGGCTAATTTTGCAATTAGCAATTCTTTGTTAAAAGATAACTTTCCTTTTAGTAGATTAGCGGAAAGCCCGGCAAATACGCTCATCTTCCCAAACTTGGAGTCTGGAAATATTGCCTATAAGTTATTGCAGGAATTAGGTGAAACAGAGGCAGTAGGCCCAATATTATTAGGATTAAAGAAGCCTGTACATATTGTACAGTTAGGAAGTTCTGTACGCGAAATTGTGAATATGGTCACGATCGCAGTATTGGATGTACAGGGTAAACAAGCAGGCGAAAAGCCTAAAAGAACAGGGTTATTAAAGAAAACGAAATAAAGTATAAAATATTATGTTTGATTATATTGATGGCAGGTTAACGTTTAAGTGTCCTGCTTATATTGTGGTAGAGGCGGGTGGTATTGGATATCACATCAATATATCATTGAATACCTACAGCAGTTTAGGAACTGCCGAGCGTTGTAAAATCTATGTATGGCTGCATGTGAAAGAAGATGCACATACTTTATATGGATTTATTGACGAAGGAGAACGCCGGTTATTCCTGCACCTGATTTCAGTGTCTGGTATCGGGCCGAATACCGGGCGTATGATGCTCTCTTCTATTACGCCGGCCGAAATTCAAACTGCTATAGTCAACGCTGATTTACCTTTGATACAACGTATCAAAGGTATTGGTGCCAAAGGAGCACAGCGGATAGTTTTAGAGCTGCAGGATAAATTGAAAAAAGAAGGTACCGGGTCGTTAATTGCCGCGCCTTTAAACCATACGGTCAGAGAAGAGGCATTATCAGCATTAACGATGCTTGGATTTGCAAAAGTACCAGCGGAGAAAGCGATAGATAATGCAATCAAAAATGGCGGACTGGATTTAACTGTTGAACAGATGATTAAAATAGCTTTAAAGAACTTATAAAAAAATACCTACCATAAATTCCGAGCCTTTGAGAAACACTTTTACTTTAATCATTTTATTGATTTTTTCCTTTTGGGGACCACAAGCTTTCTCGCAGATAAATCCGGAGGACCGTTATCAGGACACCACCAGAAACAACTTTGGGCTGAAAGAAAAACAGCGTTTAGGTATCCGTCAGCCATTTAATTCATTTACACCGCAGCCAGATAATATCAAAAGAGAGGTAGAGTTTGATGCGGCCAATAAACGTTATATCATCAGGGAAAGAATTGGGGGGAGATTTTTTGGCCGTCCTCAATACCTGACTATAGAGGAATACCAGCGCCTGGTCAATTCTGAAATGAAAAGAGGCAACTGGCGCGTAATCTCCAATGCAGAAACGGAAGAAATCAGAAGAACAGGTGTTATTCCAAGTCTGACAGTTAATAACAAGTCATTTGATAAGATATTTGGCGGGAATCAAATTAGTATCCAGCCCAGGGGTGAAGCAGAGCTTACCTTTTTAGGACGTGTAAACAAGAATGAAAACCCGCTGTTCAATGAGCAGCAAAGAGTACAGAGCAATTTTGATTTCAACCAGCGGATCCAGATGGATCTGGTGGGGAATATCGGAACAAAGCTGAAGCTGAACATGAACTATAATACCGAAGCGCAATTTGATTTTGAGAATCAGATCAAGCTGGATTATACGGGCGGGGAAGATGATATCATCAAGAAAATAGAGGCGGGTAACGTAAGTTTACCTTTAAGCACCTCGCTGATTACAGGTACACAGGCGCTATTCGGGATCAAGACCCAATTGCAATTCGGCAGATTGAATGTAACGACCGTATTTACGCAGCAGAAATCACAATCCAGGGAGTTGCAAATCAGTAATGGGGCGCAGCATAATGATTTCCGGATAACCGGTGATAGTTATGAAGCTAACAAACATTATTTCCTGGCAAAATTCTTCAGGGACAATTACAATAAGGCCATGGCCAATGCGCCCAATTTGCTGTCGGGTGTAAATATCACGAAAGTAGAGGTCTGGATTACCAATAAAACAGGCAATACACAAGATTCAAGGGACGTTTTAGGTTTGATGGATCTTGGAGAGAATCAACCTTATAGTGCTTTGTTCACAGGCGGGGCAGCTTTTTCACAGGCCCCATCGGGCTTTTCACTTCAGGGAATAAGGCAGTCTAATGATATCTTAACTAAATTACCTGCGGGGGCAAGGTTCACGAATTCGAATGATGTAATTTCTTACTTTCAGGCTAATAGAGGAACGGATAATTATGCGAAGTTAACTTACGCCCGTAAGCTTGCAGACCGTGAATATACTTTCCATTCTCAACTGGGGTATATCTCCCTGAACAATGCCCTGAACTCAGATGAAGTACTGGCTGTAGTTTTCCGCTATACTTACAATGGAGTAGAGTACCAGGTCGGTGAATTCTCTACCGATGTACCTTTTGATCCGAATACGCCAAAAGTATTGTTTGCTAAATTACTGAAAAACGAAACCACTAAAACCAATCTTCCAACCTGGAAGCTGATGATGAAGAACATCTATTCTATAGGTGGCTACCAGATCAGTCCTCAGAACTTTAAACTGGATATCTTCCGTCTGGACAATGAGACGGGTATTGAAAGACCAGTGATGACTGAGGGGGTCAATACAACCAACAAATTATGGATTAACTTAACCGGTCTGGACAGGCTAAATCAGCAAAATGACCGTAAGCCGGATGGAGTATTTGACTTTCAGGCAGAGGATAAACCTTTCACCAGTACTTCGAGCGGAGTACCGCCTACCACGATCAGCAGTATTGGTAACATTGGTACGAATGGAAATAACGGGCTTGCGGCTTTTGCCACAAACATGAGTAAAGGATATATTACGATCGATCCTTTAAACGGACGTGTTATATTCCCGGTAGTAGAACCTTTTGGCAGAGATCTGGCCGCCCAGTTTAACCCGGGAGAGCAGAATCTGATTGATAAATATACTTATACTGCGCTGTATGACTCTACGAAAGTAGTTGCACAGCAGCTTTTCACTAAGCAAAACAGGTATATCATTAAAGGGGGCTATCAGTCACAGGTGGCTTCAGAATTCAGTTTGAATTCAATCAATGTTCCGGAAGGATCTGTAAAAGTATTTTCCGGAACTATCCCTTTACAGGAGGGTGTCGATTTTACGGTTGATTACCAGGGTGGAAGGGTAAGTATCATCAATACCGGTGTATTGCTGTCTGGTCAGGCCATCAGGATTACCACCGAGAACAATGAGCTGTTTGGTTTACAGCAGCGTTCACTGTTTGGTACCAGGCTGGATTATAAAGTGAATAACAAGCTGAATTTAGGGGCAACTTATATGAACCTTTCAGAGAAGCCGCTCACACCAAAAGTAAATATCGGAGAAGAGCCAATTTCGAATACGATCTGGGGAATGGATTTGAATTATAGTACTTCTTCCCGGTTCTTAACAAAGATGGTAGATAAGCTGCCTTTCATTTCTACAAAAGCTCCTTCCAAGTTCTCTTTCTCGGGAGAATTTGCCCAGCTGGTACCAGGACACCCAAAAGCAATCAATAGTTTAGGGGATAAAGGCGGAACAAGTTACCTGGATGATTTCGAAGCTTCACGTTCAGTTATTGACTTAAAGAGTGCAATTGCCTGGCAGATTTCAGGTACACCACAACTCTTCCAGGAAGCAGGATTAACAAATGACCTTGCTTATGGATACAATAGAGCAAGACTTGCTTTTTATAATATTGATCCTACATTTTATAACAGAACAGCTTCTAATATTCCTGCAAACTTAAGGAACAACAAAACGGAGTTATCCAATCACTATGTGAGGGAAATTATTGAACAGGAGGTTTTTCCTTTTAAAGAAACGCCGACAGGACAAGCGGTTTCTTTGCCCACACTGAACGTAGCCTTTTATCCGAATAAACGTGGACCTTACAATTATACGCCGAGTGGTTTCAGCAGTAACGGGGATCTGATGAATCCTAAAGCACGCTGGGGAGGGATGTTCAGAAAGATCGAGACCAATGATTTCCAGGCGCTGAATATTGAATATATAGAGCTGTGGGTAATGGACCCTAATATTTACAAGACGAATGCCGCTGGTGGAGATTTATATTTTAACATTGGTAATATCTCTGAAGATATTCTGAAAGATGGCAGAAAGTCATTAGAGAATGGATTGCCGCCAGATGGAGATCCGGCTAAATTTGATGAAACGAATTGGGGGCGGGTTCCAAAATTACAACCGGTAGTTCAGGCGTTTGACAATGATCCTGCTGCGCGTAAAGCACAGGATGTTGGTTTGGATGGATTGGCAGATAATGACGAGAAAACCAAGTTTGCACCTGTCCTGAACCAGATTGTTCCGCAGTTAAGTCCTTCAGCTGCCAATGAGCTGCAGGGTGACCCGAGTTCAGATAACTATACTTACTTCAGAGGCCCGCAGCTGGATCAGGAAAATGCAGGGATTCTGAAACGTTATGAAAAATACAATGGAACAGATGGAAACTCGAAAACCTCTCAGCAATCTTTAGCAGATTTAGGCATCGATAACTCTGCATCTACTTCTTTGCCAGATGGCGAGGATGTAAACAGAGATAACAACATGACGCAGTCGGATGAGTATTTTCAGTATAAAGTATCAATGCGTAAAGGGGATCTTGAAGTTGGAAAAAATTATGTAACAGATGCGGTGACTTCACAGGTGAAATTAGCCAATGGACAAACGCAGCCGGTTACCTGGTATCAGATCCGTATCCCTCTGGCAGATTATCAGCAGAAAGTAGGAAATATCCAGGATTTTAAATCGATCAGGTTCTTCAGGATGTTTCTGACTAATTTTGCAGATACAACCATCTTAAGGTTTGCTAAAATTCAGCTGGTAAGAGGAGACTGGAGAAAATATAATGACCAGAATATCGGTACACAGTTAATTACTGACCCGGGACTAAATAACACTGTAACACCAGATAATTCAACGATTGAAGTGAGTACAGTAAATATTGAGGAAAATGGAAAACGTACACCTATTCCTTATGTCGTACCGCCGGGAATTCAAAGGGAACTTGATTTCAACAACTACAGAACCAATACAAGATTAAACGAGCAATCTCTTTCTTTTATTGTGCGGAACCTGCGCGATGGTTATGGCCGCGCAACTTTCAAGACTGCATTGAATGATTTCAGGTCTTACAAAAGACTGGAAATGTTTGTCCACCTGGAAGCTGTAGGAAATACCGTAATTAACAATGGTGACCTGAGTGCCTTTATCAGGATCGGATCGGATAATCAGGACAACTATTATGAGTATTCGCAACCGCTGACAGTTACACAACCCAACACAAATGACCCCTATGCAATCTGGCCGGATGCCAATAAGCTGGATATCCAGTTATCACTTTTTCAGGATATTAAACTGGCACGTAACCGGGCTACTATGGCTAATGGGGCAATTTGGGATATTACCAAGCCTTTCTCTTATGTGATAGATGGTAAAACCGTAACGATTAAAGGACAGCCTGATATGAGCCAGGTCAAGGTTTATATGCTTGGGGTGAAAAATCCATTAAAACTGGCTGCGGATCCGCGTGCGGATGACGGGTTGGAAAAAAGCGGGCAGATCTGGTTCAATGAACTTCGCTTAACTGAATTTGATGAACGTGGCGGATGGGCAGCAGCAGCAAGAATGAATGCACAGCTGGCTGATTTTGCGGAAGTGAATATTTCGGGAAGTAAGTCAACTATTGGTTTCGGCTCACTGGACAAAAGGGTGAGTGAAAGAAACAGGTCTGACAATACCTCTTTTGATATTTCATCCAATATGGAATTGGGTAAGTTCTTCCCTAAAAAATCGGGCATCAAGATTCCAACTTACATCAGTTATTCCAAGCAGGTGAGCACCCCTCAGTATGATCCGAAAATGCCGGATATTGAATTGAAGACTTCTCTGAAAGGAGCGTCTGCTGAAGAGCGGAAAATTATCCTGGATTATTCACAGGATTATACCACACGGAATAGTATTAACTTTACGAATGTTCACAAAGAGCGGACAGATCTGACCAAAGCGCCTAAGCTTTGGGATGTAGAAAACTTTAGCGGAACCTATTCTTTTACTAAAATCCTGCACCACGATTTTATCAATCAGAGTTCGATACAGAAAACCTATTTCGGCTCCCTGGCTTACAATTATTCCGGACAGTCAAAGAACTACAGGCCATTTGATAAACTGATTAAGTCGAATTTACTGACGATATTAAAGGATATTAACATTAGCCCGATGCCAACATCGATCAATTTCAGGATTGATGTGAACCGTTATTATTCAGAGAATAGCTTGCGGAACAATGATCCGGGAAATTCAATACCAATCAATACGACTTTCAATAAAAATTTCCTGATCACCAGGGTATATGCAATTTCATGGAATCTGACCAAATCTCTGACACTGGATTTTGATGCGACAAATTATTCTATCATTGATGAACCAGAGGGTAGAGTCAATGGGCTGAAGCGTGATACGGTCTGGCAGAACCTGCTTAGACTGGGCCGTACCACAGACTACAGCCATAATATGAATATCACCTATGCTTTGCCGGTCAATAAGATCCCTGGCCTGGACTGGATCAATGTGGCCACAAGGTACGGGACCAACTTTACCTGGAATACAGAGCCGCTTTCTACTTTGAGAGATCCGCTGATCAACCTGGGGAATACCATTCAGAATGCAAGGACGATCCAGATCAATCCAACTTTTAACTTTACGGGTTTATACAATAAATTTGGTTTGTTAAAGCGCGCGAAGAATAATGACGGAGGCCCTGGAATTTTATTAGGTTTGTTAACGAGTATTAAGAATATCAATGCAGCCTATACCCAGACCAAAGGGATATTCCTGCCTGGTTATACGCCACAGACAGATTATTTTGGAATTGATAAATTCTCCGGAGCACCGGGCTGGGGATTTGTATTCGGTAGCCAGCGTGACATCCGGGAAATGGCGATCAGAAATAACTGGATTACACACGATACGTTGCAGACCCAATTGTATATCAATACCATGAGAGAAGATTTAAGTATTACAAGTGTGATCGAGCCTTTCCGTGATTTCAGGATTACCCTGACGGCCAATAAAAACAGAACGATGAATTATTCAAGTAATTTCAGATATGATAATACGAGTCAGGCTTTCCGTAACCTGAGCCCGTCAACCACTGGTGATTACAGCATTTCATTTATCTCATTGGGAACTGCATTTTCTGAAAATCCAGGAAGTACTGTTTCAAAACTGTTCAATCAGTTTATGGCAAACAGATCGACTATCTCGGCGCGTTTAGGTGCCATCAATACGAATTCTAATGGCCTCTCTGGCGGCTTTGCTGATGGATATGATAAGAATTCTCAGGATGTACTGATCGCTGCATTTATGGCGGCTTATACTGGTAAGGATGCTGCTAAGGTAAGCTTGAATTCTTTCCCTAAAATACCTTTGCCAAACTGGCGCATCAATTACGGCGGATTAACGCGATGGGACTTTTTAGGTGATTATTTCAAGTCGATTGATTTGAGACATTCTTATCGCTCTATTTACAGTGTGAATGGATTTAATACACTGGCCCGCTATCAGGAAACTGACGGGTATGTGAGCAGCAGGGATGACAATAAGAATTTCCTTCCTTTCTATCAGTATTCACAAGTAACGATTGCCGAACAGTTTGCACCGCTGATTGGAATTGATACCCGTTTAAAAAATAACCTGACTGCTAATTTTGAGTTGGGCAGAACACGTTTGTTAGGTTTGAGTTTAGCGAATAGTCAGCTGGCACAACTGTCTGAGAACAACATGGTGTTTGGTTTGGGTTACCGTACTACTAAATTCAGATTTCCTTTTGGATTGTTTAAACAGCTGAAAATGGATAATAATATGGACTTCAAACTGGACATTTCCATCCGGGACAATAAGACTGTGATTTACAGGGCGGATATATCTGAGGCAGAAATTTCTTCGGGTGCTAAAAATATTACCTACCGGCCGAGTGTGGATTACATCCTGAATCAGCGTTTTAACATTAAGGTTTTCTACGATTCAAATATTACCAAGCCCTATACTTCGCAATCGTTTAATACTTCATTCAGTAATTTTGGATTTAGTTTGAGGATCACACTTAATTAAGAAAAGTAACGTTTTGTATAAAGTATATATTAATTACCTTTGAGCAATCAAATCGAATAAAAAATGAATTTTCCATCAGAACTAAAGTACACTAAAGACCACGAATGGGTTAGAGTTGAAGGTAATGAAGCCTTTATTGGTATAACTGATTTCGCCCAACGCGAATTAGGTGATATCGTTTATATCGATATCAATACTGTAGGTGAGGAAGTAGGTAAGGATGATGTTTTCGGTAGTGTTGAAGCCGTTAAAACTGTATCTGACTTATTTATGCCGGTTACTGCTACTGTATTAGAAATTAATGCTGCATTGAACGATAGTCCGGAATTAGTGAATTCTGATCCTTATGGAGAAGGCTGGATGGTTAAAGTAACCTTAAGTGATGCTGCTCAGGTAGCTGAATTATTGGATGCTGCTGCATACCAGGCTTTAGTTGGTGCTTAATAAATGAATAAATTCAAAGTACTCTTACATCAGCGCCTGGCCCTTTTATGGACGGTGTTTATCTTGATTCTTTGTACGATGAAAATGCCTGATTCCGTTGGTGAATCGGGCATTTTCTTTACGGGGTTTGACAAGATAGTACATCTGGGGTTTTTCTTTGTCCTCACTATTTTACTGTTTTACGGTGAAACAAAAAGTCAGCGCAGAGAAAATTTCGGAATCTTAACTATCTTTAAGATCCTGATGCTCACTTTTGCTTTAGGTGGTTTTATTGAGCTGATCCAGTATAAGTTCTTCACTTACCGTTCTGCGGAGTGGTGGGATCTGGGCAGTGATATGATCGGTGTATTTATGGCGATATTTGCGTATGTGTTATTAAATAAATCTAACTATGAAAAGGAAAGCTAGTATTTTGTTTTTGCTGTCTATAGGACTGCTGAGCAGTTGTAGTATTTTTAAACCGGGCTGCCATTGCCCTAAAGTTAGCTATTCAGTTCCTGCGGTGCAGAAAAACAAGCTGTATTCTTAGTTATTCTTCCTGTTGTTAAAACTTTTTATCGGCCCCTTAAGCTGAATAAACGGGTGTATTTAAAATGTTACCCATATTTTAACGGATAAAAACAAACCATTTACCTTTATTGGAGTCAGAGAGGCATATAATTGAAAAATATCAAGCTTCTTCCATGATGACTTTTACAAAAAATCTCCTGCTGATTGCATTCCTCCTTTTCAGCTTTTCTTCGTATGCACAGTTAAAAAATGGCTCCGTTAGTGGAAAAGTCGTTAATGCGAAAGACCGTTTACCTGTAGACTACGCTTCAGTAGCAGTTAAAAGTCTTAAAGATTCCAGTGTTGCTGGTGTGATCAATACAGAAACCGATGGCTCTTTTGTACTCAAAGGGCTTGCCCCGGGACCTTACAGGCTTACGGTAGCTTATCTTGGTTTAAATAATGTCAATAAAGAATTTACGGTATCTGCTGCTTCACCTGCAATCAATTTGGGTACGCTGGCTATGGAAAATACAGGACTGAATTTAAATACAGTCGTGATTAAAGGGGTTGTTACTCCGGTAGTAGTTAAAACTGATACGGTAGAGTATAGTGCGGGTGCTTATAAGGTAAGAGAGAATGCTGTAGTGGAGGATGTACTGAAAAAACTGCCTGGCGTTGATGTGGCTAAAGATGGTTCGATCAAAGCTCAGGGAGAAACCATTACGCGTGTTCGTGTGGATGGGAAAGATTTCTTCGGAAATGATCCTTTATTGGCTACAAAGAATTTACCTGCTGATATGATTGATAAGATCCAGGTGATTGATTTACTTTCGGATCAGGCTCAGTTTACGGGTGTGGATGATGGGAACAGGGAGAAGATTATTAATATTACGACCAAGAAAGATAAGAAGAATGGTTATTTCGGAAATTCAAGTGTTGGTTATGGTACGGATGATCGTTATGATGTGAACCTGAATGTCAATAAGTTTAACAAGGAGCAGCAGTTTTCGGTGATCGGCCAGTTTAACAATGTCAACAAACAGAACTTTGGTGGCGGTGGCGGCCTGGGTAATGGCGGCGGCGGAGGTGGTGGTGGTGGCGGTGGTCGTTTCAGTGCGGCATCGGGTGCTCCACCTCAGGGAATCACGAATACCAATGCTTTCGGTATTAACTTTGCCGATGTTTATACAGATCAGACTAAAATTACTGCGAGTTATTTCTTTAATAAGACTTCTTTGTTCAATGAGCAGGCCAGCTCAAGGGAAAACTTGTTAGGAGATAGCAGGACTCTTTTTAATCAGAATCTGACGAGCAATACGGAGAGTAAAAATCACCGTTTTAACTTTTTGATTGATACGAAGATCGATTCAACAATGTCAATCCGTGTACAGCCGAATATTACTTATACAGAAACCGGATTAGCTCAGCATACCAATTATATAAATACCTATGATAAGTACCAGACAGTAGGTACGCAGGGGTACAATACGAATTCCACATCGCCGGTAATTGGCAATAATATTCTCTTAAGGAAAAAGTTCGCTAAGAAGGGACGTACGTTATCTTTGAATATCAATACAAGTATCAATGATAATGATTCCAAAATCTATAATGATATTAACAACGTAACCACTCAGGGAGATTCGGTAAGCAATTCGGTTATCAATCAGCTGAACAACCAGAATTCACATTCGATTTCAAATACTTCAAGAGTAGTTTATACAGAGCCTGTTTCTAAGACCTTAAACCTGGAGCTGAACTATCAGAATACTTATAGTTTTAACAATAGCGAGCGTTTCAATTATAATTTTAACCCGATTACTTCTCAGTATGATATACCTGATTTGACCTATACCAATACTTATGAGAATAAGACGCTAACCAATGCAGTTGGGGCAAGTTTGAATAAGAATACGGAGAAGTTAAATTGGAATATAGGAGTGGGTGTACAGAATACGGACAGAAGAAATGAAAATCTGACAACCGGTAATGTGATCACTCAGAATTTTTATAATATCGTTCCTACCGCACAGTTGCGTTATAAATTCAGTAAGAGCAAAAGGTTAGTGATCAGGTACCGCGGAAATACACAACAGCCTTCAATTAATCAGATTCAGCCTATTCCTGACAATACCAATGCGCAGAGTATTCCGATTGGTAATCCTGGTTTAAAGCCTTCTTTCACAAATAATCTGACTGTATTGTATAATAATTTCGACTTCGCAAAGTTTCGTTCACTGTTTATCTTCGCGAATATCAGCCAGACTTTTAATGCTTTCGGAAATGACAGCAGGCTGATTGACGCGCCGGCTGATCCTAACTTTGGTAAACTTGCGGTTGTTCCTGTCAATGTGAACGGGGTTTATCAGGGTACTTTAGGTTCTTCTCTGGGCTTGCCTATTATTAAGGAGAATAAGCTGAATCTGAATATAGATTTAGGAGGTACTTATGCCAGAGGGGTTAATTTCACCAATTCTCTGCAAAATGTAACGAATGATCTTTCGATCACCAATAAATACAGGTTAGTTTCTTCTATGGATAAACTGGATCTGACTGCGAGTGTGGCGGGATCAATTAATCGTGCTACCTATTCGGCTCAGGCCTCTGCAAATACTACTTATTATACACTGAATCCTGCAATTGATGTGAGTTATATGTTTCCTGGAAATATTCGTCTGGCTGTGAATGTGGATTATTTCCAGAATACGGGAAGAGGGCCGGAGTACAATACAAACTTCACGATCATGAACGGTTACATCAGTAAACAGTTTTTCAAGAACAGAGGGACTTTTAAGGTTGCTGTAAATGACGCGCTGAATCAGAATCAGGGGATTTCAAGAACTTCCAGCAATAACACGATTACAGATTTAAGGTATAATGTGCTGAAAAGATATTATATGTTCTCATTTACTTATTCTTTAAGCAGAATGGGTGGCAAGACTATGCAGAATGATGTGCCAATGCCGGGTATGGGTGGAGGTGGTCGTAGCGGTGGTTTTGGTGGTGGCGGTGGAAGAAGAGGCGGGGATATGTAATACGAAAAAACAGGTGGAAAATGTTGATTGCTTGATGAATAATCGACTTATTTAAAGGATTATACCCGAAAATGTACCATGCAATTGTTAAGCTAAAACAATTTATTTAATGGATTGACAATATTCTGCGCTAAAAGCTATTATTTAGACTGATTTAAAATAATTTTGAATACTTAGTAAAAATGCACTTACTTTGCGCCAAAATTATATATAATCAATCTAAATAATTATGGTAAAACAATTACTTTCATTAATTTTCATCTTATTTTTAAGTACTAGCCTGTACGCGCAGCATACTGGAAACATCAAAGGTAGAATTACTACTTCGGATGGAACTGTTGCTGATGGAGTAACTGTAAAATTAAAGGGTACAACTTTTGGTGCAATTACTGAAGAGAATGGTTCTTATTCAATCAGGAAAGTACCAGCAGGAGAATATACGCTTGTTGTTTCTGCAATTGGCCTGTATCCAAAAGAAAAACAAATTACAGTGACTAAACAGACAGTAATTGCTGACTTCTCTTTGAATGAGAACAAGTCGCAGTTGAAGGATGTTCAGATTTCTACCAATAAAAAATATAAAGTAGAAAAAGTCTCTTCTTCTTTACGTTTACAAACAAAGTTATTAGAGTTACCTCAAAATATTAAAGTCGTTACCAGTCAGCTGATGGCAGATCAAATGGCTTTTGATATTGTTGACGGTGTAACCAGGAATGTAAGTGGTGCCGTAAGGGTTGGCCACTGGGATGCGCAGTATGCAAATATCCTGATGCGTGGTTTCTCTATCCCAGGATTCCGTAATGGAATGAATTTAAAAACCCCATGGGGTCCGCTTGCAGATGATGCTGCGACAATTGACCGTATTGAATTCGTAAAAGGCCCTGCTGGTTTTATGATGGCAAATGGTGAGCCGGGTGGTCTTTACAATATTGTTACTAAAAAACCTACAGGCACGAATCAAAGTTCTGTTAGCCTGAGTGCTGGTGGATATAACCTTGCACGTGCTGCGGTCGATTTAGATACCAGGCTTTCTGCTGATGGTAAATTGTTGTTTCGTTTAAACGTGGCTGCGCAAACTAAAGGCAGTTTCAATAAGTTCAATTACAATGATAAGTATGTAATTGCACCGGTAATCAGCTATCAGATTGACAGCAATACCAAAGTTACCGCTGAATACACACATCAGCACGTAGAAGCATTAGCATTGGGTAACTACGGATTCTCTCCGAAAGGATACGGTGATACTGATCCAGGTTTCTTTGTTGGAGACCCTTCATTAGATCCGAATAAGCTGAATGACCATAACCTTACGCTTTATTTAAATCATAAATTCAATAAAGACTGGACATTTAACGCACAAGCTGCTTACCTGAATTACTCCTTATTGGGAGGTACGCCATGGCCATCTACAATTGCTGCTAACGGTGATATGAGAAGAGGGCTGAATATCAGTGAAGAATTAGCGATCAATAAAAATATCCAGTTGAGCTTACAAGGCCAGTTCAAAACAGGTGAAGTTGTGCACCGGGTTTTAGGTGGTATTGATATGGGTAACTTAAAAACCTGGGGTGATTTTTCAAGTGTTTCACAACCAGATCTTCAGTTGGCAGGTAATGCTACTTTTAATATTTATAATCCTGTTTATGGTATCCCAACGGCTAACATTCCTGTATTTGACAGGTCAAGAAGCATTCAGGTAAGATCAGGTGCAAATACTTATGCAACCAATTCAACTTATACAGGCGCTTATTTACAAGATGAATTACGCTTTCTGGATGAGAAACTACGTTTGACCCTGGCAGGTCGTTTTACCCATGCAGAAACTGTTGGTAAAACCAATGCGACACAAATGTCAGACAATGCATTTACCCCAAGAGTGGGCTTAAGTTATTCCATCACGAAAGATTTCTCGGCTTATACCTTATACGATCAAAGCTTTATTCCACAATCTCAGGCTTCCAGATCGGCAACCGGAGACGTTTTTAAACCCGTAACAGGTAATAACATTGAATTTGGATTGAAGAAAGACTGGTTTGGCGGAAAGTGGAACTCTACATTCTCTATGTATAAAATTACAAAGAAAAATGTCTTAACTCCTGACCCGGCATACCCGCTTGGAGATCCAAACAACTTCATGGTACAATTAGGTGAAGTTCAATCTAAAGGTATTGAGTTTGATTTGGTAGGAGAAGTAGCTGAAGGCTTAAACTTAACCCTGAACTATGCTTACACAGATCCAAAGGTAACCAGGGATGAGAACAAAGATCCGGCAAGAAATGCGACTGGAACCTACTTGGCGAATACAGCTAAACACATCACTAACGGATGGTTATCATACCGTTACAGAAATGCAAATTCGATATTTAACGGAATTGGATTCTCAGGTGGTTACCAGATGCTATTAAACCGCTACGCAGGATCAGGACCTGCTCAAACCCCGTTTGCAGATTATATCCGTTTCGACGCTGGTATATCTTACGTAAAAGGTAAGTTCTCCATCACAGGTTTAGTAAGTAATTTATTGGACAAAAAATTATTCACTCAGGGTTCTTATACTAAATTAGCAAAAGAAACAGCAACATCAGTTTCTTATTACACTTACATCTACGAAGTACCCAGAAACGGAAGAATCAGTGTTAAATATAACTTCTGATAAGAATTAGTACAAAACAATACTAACAATCTCCATGGTGGATTGGATATAAACAAAGGATACTTCAGGTGAGGGCATTCATTGCGAGCCCCTTCAGGCGACGGCAATGTCGCCCGGACATAAAGTATCCTTTGTTTTTATGTATTAATGGTGTCACAACGAAGGTCTTTATTTGGATTTATTATTGATAAAGGGTACATTAGCGACCTAATTAAGCATATGAATCTTTCGCAGTTAAATCCAGGAGAACGTGGCACTATTGTAGCCTTTACAGATTTAGAAATGTCAGTAAAACTAATGGAAATGGGCTGTTTGCCTGGAGAAGTTGTGGAAGTTGAACGTTTTGCACCACTAGGTGATCCTATGGCAATACGTGTTGCAGGTTACCAATTATGTTTACGCAAAAACGAAGCTTCTGTTATTATAATTTCTTAGATCAATCTTGGCTACTACACTGAAAATTGCGTTAGTTGGTAATCCCAATACAGGAAAATCAACACTATTTAACTTACTCACCGGGTTAAACCAGAAGATCGGTAACTTTCCCGGAATTACCGTTGATAAGAAAACTGGTTTCTGTAAACTTTCTGCCACACAACAGGCCGAAATTGTCGATCTGCCAGGAACTTACAGCTTATACCCAAAAAGCAGGGACGAAAGTATTGTATTTCAAGTACTTGCTGATAAAAAAAACTCAAGCCATCCCGACCTCATTGTATTAGTTGCTGATGCAACTAATCTCCGCAGAAACCTGCTCCTCTACTCACAAGTAGCAGACTTGCGTATTCCAGTCGTACTTGCACTGAATATGACGGATATGGCTACCAAAGAAGGGATCAATATCAATATTGATGAACTCTCCAAACGCCTCGGCATCCAGGTTGTTGGCATCTCTGCCAGGAGTAAAACAGGGCTTGATGCACTAAAACAAGCCATTGCCAATACCACTACTATCCCTACGCAAGTAAACGGAACAGACGTTAATGTACTCGCTGCGGCCGCCATTAACGAAACTAAAGCTCTTCTTGCAACTGATAATGACTATTTCGCCCTGCAAATTCTGCACCAGCACGAGCACCTTGAAATTTATACTGCTCAGCAACACGCGCAATTCGAGCAGATTAAAAAGTCACACCAATTCGAATCTTCCAAACTACAGGCAGCAGAAACTATTGCCCGTTACAGATATTTAAGCACCGTATTATCCGGTGTTATTGAAGATACCGGTGCCTCCAGAAAATTTGCGTTCAGTGATCAAATAGATTCGATTCTGACTAACCGTTTCTGGGGATTCTTTATCTTCCTGTTTATCCTGTTCTTTATTTTTAACGCTATTTTCTCGTGGTCTGCCTATCCGATGAGCCTGATTGAAGGCGCATTTGGCTGGATTGCGAAGACAGGACACCAATACCTTCCCGATGGAATATTAACTAACCTCCTTTTAGATGGTGTGGTTGCCGGACTAGGCGGTATTATTGTCTTTATCCCGCAGATTGCCATTTTGTTTGCACTGATCTCTATCCTGGAAGATACCGGGTATATGGCCAGAGTGACTTTTATGATGGATAAGATTATGCGGAAATTTGGAATGAGCGGGAAGTCAGTTGTACCGATGATCGGTAGTTTCGCCTGTGCCGTTCCTTCTATTATGAGTGCCCGGAACATTGAAAACTGGAAAGACAGGATCATTACCATTATGGTTTCACCTTTGGTAAGTTGCTCAGCAAGACTTCCGGTTTATACCTTATTAATCTCTCTGATTATTCCCGACACTAAATTCTTAGGCTTTATCAGCATGCAGGCATTAGCTCTGATGGGAATGTACCTGATTAGTATCATTGCTGCGGTTACGGTTGCTTTCGTAATGAAGTTCATGATCAAAGCCACAGAGAAGTCTTACTTTATTATGGAGCTGCCTGTTTACAGAATGCCAAGATGGAGTAACGTGCTTTTCACGATGTATGAAAAATCTAAAACCTTCGTATTTGAAGCAGGTAAGGTGATTATTGCAATATCCATAGTTTTATGGGTGATGGCAACCTATGGCCCGTCAGAGAAATTTGAACAGATTGAAACAAAATACGCTAAAATTGAAATGCAAAAAGACAGTGTACAGATCAGTACGCTGGAAAGAGATAAATCGGCCGAAAAGCTGGAAAACTCTTACGCAGGAATCCTCGGCAGAAGTATTGAGCCAGTGATTAAACCTTTAGGATTTGACTGGAAGATCGGTATTGCACTGATTACTTCATTTGCTGCCCGTGAAGCCTTTGTAGGGACGATGGCAACAATTTACAGTGTCGATAACGGAGAAGAGAACCCGGGGACTATACGGGATAAAATGAGAGAGGCGAGAAATCCGGAAACCGGGTTGCCTGTTTTTACCTTTGCCACCGGATTTGCCCTGATGCTGTTTTACGCTTTTGCTATGCAATGTATGAGTACGGTTGCTGTAGTTTACCGCGAGACGAAATCATGGAAATGGCCGCTGATCCAAACCGTATATATGACTGCTATGGCCTATGTAGCCAGTTTAATCGCCTATCAGTTTCTGAAGTAAATTCTTTATCTTAGGACTGTGGAAAAAGTTGATGTTTTAGCACAGTATATGCCCCCTGAGGCGGCTCCGGTAATTGCTAAATGGATCGACTACTTTCAATGCGAATTTAAGATCTCCAAAAGCAGGGCGACCAAACTCGGTGATTACAGACACCCTTTTAAAGAACTGGGACATAAGATCTCTGTCAACAATAACCTGAACCGTTATGCCTTTCTGGTGACTACAGTGCACGAATTTGCACACCTGCTAACTTGGAACGACCATAAGAATAAGGTCAAGCCACACGGCGGAGAATGGAAGCACAACTTTAAAAGGATGATGACTCCCTTTCTGGAGCAGCAGGTTTTTCCTGAAGATCTTCAAATAGCAATCAGCACTTATTTAACTAACCCTTCCGCTTCCAGCTGTACCGACTTAAGCCTGTCCAGAGCGCTTAAAAAGTACGATGGCATTCTTGATCACTCCCGGTTAGAAGAACTTCCTCAGCATACCATATTTACTATTAAAGATGGCCGCAGATTCAAAAAGGGGGAAAAGCTCAGGAAACGTTTCAGATGTGAATGTCTGGATAACGGTAATACCTATTTATTCAGTCCTCTGGCCGAAGTTGTAGTGTCTGCTACCGGTACATAAATAGAGGTATTATCCTCTATTTTCCATTTGAAATTTAACTGATCATCCTTAAACAACGAAGGGAAATTCAATAAACTATCAATATAAGCATCTTTAGTTTTAACCAGGATGCTTGATTTGTAATTCGGCTGTCTCTTGCTTTTAAGCATGATATAAAGCGCATCCGGATATGTGGAGATGTTATCAAATACCATTTCAAATTTATCTGTTCCCTGAATTGCATCATTAATTCCTTTCACATCCGAAGCATAACTTTCATCAGGATATTTATTATCCGCTGCTTGTACTGGTAAATAAGGAAGTGTACGTAAAGCCTCAGCAGAGCTTGCTGTGCGGCTATCTATTTTGAAGATCACATTATTCCGCATATAAGTCCTTACGTCCTTAAAAACGCTCCCTTCCTCATTCATGAGCTTAATCCGTTCTTTGACCAGGATCAGGCTGTCATTCTTAAAATAATAACTTTTTACTGCGTTACTGATCGTTCCATTTGAGGTATAGGTTTTATACAACATCCCATCATTATGTGCACTGTACTTTTCTGCGTATACAGAAAGATCGCCCGATAAATAGATCAGACTGTATTCTTTCTTATAATCCCGGAGTGTCCGGTCAATCGAAGCAGCATAGTTTAAAATAGACTTATCAGTCATATTTGTGGTACCTTCTTCAGGCAAACCAGCTTGTGGATGTGTAGATTTAAAATACTTACAACCCGGAAGCGTAAACAGTAAAACTCCTAAACATAGTAAATAAATGGTTTTCATAACGCGTTCCTGTAAAATTGAGCTTTCAATCAACAGGCCATTATCGTGCCAAGGCCTTAATAGGCCATTAATTTCTGAACAGTTTCATGCAGACGGCTTTTAGCCAGAAACTGATCTTCCAGCAACTTGCTCATTGGAATAGCGGTGTCCAGGCTTGCGCAGCGCATCACTGGTGCATCTAAATCTGTGAAACAGTGTTCGCCAATCCAGGCAGCGATTTCGGCTCCAAAACCACTGCACAGCGTATCTTCATGAAGAATAATTACCCGGCCGGTAACTTTTACGGCCGCTGCAACGGTTTCTTTATCCCAGGGCTGTAAACTGCATAAATCGATCAGGTTCACTGATAATTCAGGATGATCATATAAGTAAGAAAGTGACCAGTGAACGCCCAGACCATAGGTAATGATCGTGAACTGCTGCCCTTTTTTCAGCCAGCTGGCTTTCCCGATTTCCAGCGTATAATAACCAGCAGGAACCAGCCCGCTTAAACTTCTGTATAAAAGTTTATGCTCAAAATAAATCACCGGATTAGGATCTTCAATGGCTGCAAGCAGCAAACCTTTTGCATCATATGGGAAAGCAGGATAAACTATTTTAAGTCCTGGTGTCTTGGTAAACCACGCTTCGTTACTCTGAGAATGAAAAGGGCCTGCACCAGTTCCAGCGCCCGTTGGCATGCGCACTACAACATCTGCTTTCTCTCCCCAGCGGTAATGAGTTTTGGCCAGGTTATTTATAATCTGATTAAATCCGCAGGTGACGAAATCCCCAAACTGCATTTCTACCACTGCTTTATAGCCATTGATGGACAAGCCAAGTCCGGCACCAACAATAGCAGACTCACAAATAGGGGTATTGCGGACTCTTGCCCTGCCAAATTCTTCTGCGAAACCTGCGGTAATTTTAAATGCACCCCCATATTCAGCGATATCCTGGCCCATAATCACCAGGTTTGAATGTTTTTGCATCCCAATTCTTAAACCATCGCTGATCGCATCCAGATAACGGATTTCAGTAGAAGGTTCGGTAGGATGGATTACCTGGGGGGTGTAAGGATAATACATATCCGTGAGCTCTGTTTCCGCAGAAGGTTCAGGATCAGCATCTTTAAAAGCCTGCTCAATTTCCTGATCCAGCTCCGTCTTAAAATCTGCTTTAATTTCTTCTAAAAGCTCATTCGTCAGGATATGCTGTTCAAACAGATAGCGCTCGAAATTCTTAACCGGGTCTTTTTCTGCCCACTGCTCAAACAAGTGAGGAGGAACATATTTTGTACCCGAAGCCTCTTCATGGCCCCTCATTCTGAAAGTGAGGCATTCCAGTAAAACTGGTCTGGGATTAGCACGGATGTTTTTTGTAATCTCAGTAATGGTATCAAAAACCTCTAAAACATTGTTCCCATCAATTTGAATGCCTTCAATACCATAACCTATAGCCTTGTCTACCAGGTGATCACAATTGAATTGCTCATTGACAGGTGTAGAGAGCCCGTAGCCGTTATTTTCAATCAGGAAGATCACAGGTAAATTCCAGACTGAAGCTACGTTGACTGCTTCATGGAAATCACCCTCACTGGTGGCACCTTCTCCCGTAAAAACAAGTGTAGCCTGTTCTTTCCCGGTAATCAGATCAGCCAGGGCAATCCCATCTGCCAGAGCCAGTTGCGGGCCAAGGTGAGAAATCATCCCTATAATTTTAAATTCTTGCGTACCAAAGTGAAAAGACCGGTCCCTGCCTTTGGTAAAACCGGTTATTTTTCCCTGCCACTGCGCCATTAAATTACGCAGCGGAATGTCTCTGGAAGTAAAGACCCCAAGATTTCTGTGCATGGGCAGAATATATTCTTCCGCCTTCATGGCTAATGCAGCACCTACTGCAATCGCTTCCTGGCCTATGCCAGAAAACCATTTACCTATTTGTCCCTGTCTAAGCAGGATCAGCATTTTTTCTTCGACCATTCTGGGATAAAGCAGACGCTTATAAAGCGACAACAAAGTTTCATCGTCTTTTTCTTTCCGGTCGAAATGCATATAGGTTAGGTTTGCGGTTTATTTTTGGATTTTTCTTCCCATTGTCTGGCAAAGGACTTTGGTGCGACCTCCGGCATAGCACGGTAGTTGCCCCACATTTTTTTGAAGATCAGCTTCATGAAAAAGTTCTTTATTTTTCCCCCAAACAAGTCCATTTTTGATCTTCCGGACATCCCCGAATTCCAAATCTTCCAGCCAATATCTTCAGTCTTTGTGTTTTGATGCTGTTCTACGGCGTCTCTTCTGTTGAGCAGTAACATTTTATGAATATCAATCTTTACCGGGCAAACTTCAGAACATTTACCGCAAAGGCTCGACGCATAACTCAGGTGCTTGAAATCTTTCATCCCCTGTAAA
Source organism: Pedobacter sp. WC2423 (assembly GCF_040822065.1). NCBI lineage: Bacteria > Pseudomonadati > Bacteroidota > Sphingobacteriia > Sphingobacteriales > Sphingobacteriaceae > Pedobacter > Pedobacter sp. WC2423. The sequence continues at coordinate 3,600,592 of NZ_CP162005.1, read as the reverse complement.
TGGGGCGTAATAATAGAGCCTATCGGGCCACTGTAAGTTGTATTGTAAGTATGACCACCTATGTTTTTATAAACAGGGCACGCATTTAAACAAGCGCCACAACGAATGCAATATAAGCTCTGACGCTGCTCTTTTTGTGCCAGCAGGTTTGTACGACCGTTGTCCAGTAAGATCACATACATTTCTTCCGGGCCATCGGTTTCATTGGCCTGTCTTGGCCCGCTTAGAATTGAATTGTAAACTGTTAAATTCTGACCTGTTCCGTGGCTTGACAATAAAGGCCAGAAAAGATCAAGGTCTGCCATAGAAGGAATGATTTTCTCGATTCCGACAATTGCAATATGTATTTTAGGGAAGGTCGTGCTTAAACGGGCATTTCCTTCATTTTCAGTTAGCGCAACGCTGCCTGTATCCGCGATCAGGAAATTTCCACCAGTAATCCCTATATCAGCAGTCAGATATTTCTCTCTTAAAAGTTCTCTTGCTTTTTGAGTAAGCTGTTCAGGTGTAAAATCTATCGGAGTACCGAATTTTTCATGGAATAATTTGGCAATGTCCTCCTTGGTCAGGTGCATTGCAGGGGTTACGATATGGTAAGGTGCCTGCCCTAATAACTGCACAATAAATTCGCCCAGATCACTCTCTAAAGAAGAGATCCCGTTCTTTTCCAGAAAATCATTCAGATGAATTTCTTCGGTAGTCATGGATTTCGATTTAATAACCGATTTGCCACCACTTTTATTAATTATATTTAATATTTCTTTTTGTGCTTCTTCTGCATCATTTGCCCAGATTACTTTTCCACCACGGCGCTGGAAATTGGCTTCAAATTCCGGTAAGAATTTGTCCAGATTTTCCATCACTCTCCACTTGATCACATGCGCCTTCTTTTTTGAGTTTTCTAAATTCTCAAATTTCGTTAAACCCCTTGTAACCGCATCATTGTACTTTCCTATGTTGTGGTTGATTGTGTTACGATGATCTACATCAAATGCCTTCTCATCTGCCTTCACCAAAAACTCTTCAGCAATCTTCGTCATGTTCAAATATAAATAAATGTTTGAGAGCCTGTTTAAATTTAGGGGCTAAAATTAACAAGCTCTTCATAAAACGAAAAAACCTGCAGGTTATGCAGGTTTTTAAAATTATTTCTTTGGTGTACCATCTTCATTCTTATCTACCGCAGGCCTGACAGGGCGGTTAGCCAGGTCCCAGGCCGTATAATAGACCAGTTGTGCACGCCGGGCCAGCAAGTCGAATTTGATCTTGCTTACTTCATCACCCGGCTGGTGATAATCTTCATGCACCCCATTAAAATAAAAGATAACCGGGATACCATGTTTCGCAAAATTATAATGGTCTGAACGGTAATAGAACTGGTTTGGATCAGTCCTGTTATTGTATTTCATATCCAGGTTCATCTTCATATATTGCTCATTCGCATTGATTCCGGCAGCATTCAGCTCAGAACTCAGCATATCAGAACCAATGATATAGATGTAGTCTTCATTATGCTCATGTTCTTTATCTACACGGCCGATCATATCAATATTTAAATTGGTAATCGTATGCTCCAAAGGAAGTACCGGATGCTCAGAGTACCACTCAGAGCCTAATAAACCTTTTTCTTCTCCAACTACGGTCATAAACAAGATACTTCTTTTAGGCCCTTTTCCGGCTGCTTTAGCTTTGGTGAAAGCATCAGCAATCAACAATACACCTGTAGTTCCGGAACCATCATCATCCGCACCATTGTTCACTTTATCAGTACCCGAAGTTGTCAGGCCGATATGATCATAGTGACCAGTGATCACCAGGATTTCGTTCTTTAACACCGGATCAGATCCTTCCAGAAAACCCAGTACATTTTCAGCCCTTACTTTTACTTCTTCCTTTTTAGCACTACCCGACAAAGCAATTTTAATTACCTGTGAAGCTGGCTGTCCAGTTGAACTGATCTTTTGTTGTAAAGCTTCTACAGTTGTACCTGCTGCTTTTAACAGTTCATTTGCAGTAGCTGTATTGATGTTAATGGCAGGAAAAGTTTTCATCTTTGCCATCCTTGCCGTATTCTCTGCGCTTTTCAAAGTAAGCTGTCCTGAACCTGCATTCATCAATTTCGTTTCTTCATTCAAACTATCCAGTGAAGGATCTATCTGAATTACAGCCAATGCTTTGTGATTAGAAAGGTACTGAATTTTCTCTCTTTTCGCAGTCATTGCTTTTCTTCTTGCAGCGCGGTCGGCCGGAGCAGCTTCTGGCTGCTGCGAAGGGTTGCCGGAAGCAAAGATCACAACCACTTTACCTGCAACATCAATGTTCTTATAATCATTGTAACCGTCTGTATCCAGGCCGTAACCCGCAAAGATGACTTCATTCGTATGGAAAGTAAAACCTTCAAGAGAGACGTTCGACGCAGGAACAACAAAATCCCGGTTATATACTTTAGCCTGACCACCAATTGTAAAAGCAGGTTGGTTCAGCTGATAAGTAACCATGTCTATCGGTTGAAAATAATCACCATTAACAGGGCCTTTTAAGCCAATACTTTTGAAATAATTTTTGATATAATCTGCTGCCATCCAGGCACCTTTTTTACCAGTTTCCCTGCCTTCATATTCATCAGATGCGAGTACAGAAAGATGTTTGTAAGCGTTAGCTTTATTGATACTTGTGCTAAACTTTACTGCCGTTTGATTTTTGGCAGGAGTCTGGGTTTGTGCACATGCACCCAGGCAAAGCAATAAAGCCATGCTTGTATTTAAAAAGTGTTTGTTCATTATTTAGTTTTATGCTGTTTTCTTGTTTTTCCAGATGAATTACCCTGGTCTTTAAAGGGTCTTAATATAGGAAATTAACTATTTCTTTTAGCGGCACCAGGCCGATTTTTCAGGGAGTCACTATTATGTTACAGCGTGGCCAGAAGCATAATTGGCCCATAATGCCATAGCATTAGGGGCCAATTGTTTTTTAAGCTAAGCCTGTAAGGCTAGCAGGATATTTTAGCAACGCGCTCAGCGTGCCTGCCACCTTCAAATGCTGTATTCAGAAAGGTCATGACCATTTCTTTAGCGAGTTCCTCTGACACAAACCTTGCAGGAATACAAATGATATTCGCATCGTTATGTTGTCTCACTAAGGAAGCTATTTCATTTTCCCAGCAAATCGCAGCTCTGATTCCCTGGTGTTTGTTAGCTGCAATAGCAATTCCATTAGCACTTCCGCAGATCAGGATCCCAAAAGGGAATTCTCCGTTTTCTACTGCCGAAGCCACAGGATGTGCAAAATCAGGATAATCTACAGAGCCGGGGCTGTATGCCCCGAAATCCTGCACCTGGAAATCCTTCAGAAAATCACGTAATAACTCCTTATAAGCAAAACCAGCGTGGTCAGCACCAATAGCGATTTTTAGTTGTGTGGACATGTTTTTAAGCGTTGTTACCTCTGGTTGTACCGTAAAGTTCTTTGTTTTTTCTGCGTTCAATTTTTGCAGAAATAAATATACTCAGCTCATATAAAATGAATAGCGGGAAAGCTACGACAAGCATCGTCATCATATCCGGAGTAGGGGTAACTACAGCAGCAATGATCAGGATGATTACAACCGCATATCTCCGGCTGGCACGCATAAATGCAGGCGTCATGATACCGAATATAGAGAGGATATAAATGACAACAGGTAATTCAAATATAATCCCTGTTCCGATGGTTAAAGTAGAGACAGATGATAAATACGAATCAATTGTGAATGTATTTTCGATCATCGGACTCACCGAGAAATTAGTCAGGAAGTTAATTGATAACGGACAGATGATGAAATAACCGAATAAAACACCTATCAGAAATAATACAGAAGCAAAGAAGACAAATCCACTTGCAGCCTTCCTTTCCTTCTCATGAAGGGCAGGTTTGATGAATAACCAGAGTTCAAAAAGAATATATGGAATCCCAAAAATGATACCCGTCATAATACAGGAATTAATCTGTAACGTGAACTGGCCTGCCATTTCCGTGTTGATAATTTTACCCTTAATGGAGGTGATACAAAAATCAGATCCCAGGGAAGGGAAGATCTGGACCAGCTTACACATCATCCGGTAAGTCCAGAAATCAGGGCTCTTAGGGCCCATAATAATCGTGTTAAACAGGAAATCGTAAAACCAGAAGGCTAAACCAGTAAAAATTACGATCGCCAATAATGCTCTGAGCAAGTGTTTTCTTAATACATCAATATGGTCAAAGAAAGACATTTCGGATTCCAGATTCTTTCCTTTATTCTTAATGGCCCCTATAAGGTCCTGCGCTTTATTATCACTCATGTACGTTATTTGTAAAACAAAAATACCATTCTATTTTATTAGAATGGTATTTACGTTTTAAATATAATAATTAGATGTCTTTATTCGGATTTATTCAGAAAAAACAAATGTTTCCATGAATTTAGTGGTGAAGTTTCCTGCTCTGAAGTTCGGATCTTTCATCAATTGCAAGTGAAAAGGAATCGTAGTTTTTACACCTTCAATTACAAACTCACTTAGCGCACGCTCCATCGTACTGATTGCTTCTTCACGTGTTTGCGCAACACAGATCAGTTTAGCAATCATGGAATCATAGTTAGAAGGAATCTGATAGCCTGCATAAACATGCGTATCCACCCTTACCCCATGTCCACCCGGAGAATGGAAATTAGTGATTTTTCCCGGACAAGGCCTGAAGTTATTAAACGGATCTTCCGCATTGATCCTGCATTCAATAGCATGCATGTTCGGAAGATAGTTTTTACCAGAAATAGGAACACCTGAAGCTACCTTAATCTGTTCTTTAATTAAATCATAGTTGATCACTTCTTCTGTAACCGGATGCTCTACCTGGATACGGGTATTCATTTCCATGAAGTAGAAGTTACGGTGTTTATCAACCAAAAATTCAATTGTTCCGGCACCTTCATAAGATACAGCAGTAGCCCCTTTAATTGCAGCCTCACCCATACGTTCTCTCAATTCCGGAGTCATGAAAGGAGATGGAGCCTCTTCAACCAATTTCTGGTGACGGCGCTGAATAGAACAGTCACGCTCAGATAAGTGACAAGCTTTACCATATTGATCACCAATAATCTGGATTTCAATGTGGCGTGGATCTTCGATATATTTTTCTAAATATAAACCGTCATTTCCAAAAGCAGCACCAGATTCCTGTCTTGCACTGTCCCATGCATTTTCGAAGTCTTCATCTTTCCATACCACACGCATTCCACGGCCACCACCACCGGCAGTTGCTTTCAGGATCACAGGGTAACCGATTTCATTCGCTAAGACAATACCTTCTTTTACGCTTTCCAGCAAACCCTGAGAACCAGGGATAGTAGGTACACCTGCTTTTTTCATCGTTTCTTTAGCGGAAGCTTTATCTCCCATAGAATTGATCTGTTCTGGTGTAGCACCAATGAACTTAATTCCATAGTCTCTGCAAACAGAAGAGAATTTAGCGTTCTCAGATAAAAAGCCGTAGCCTGGATGAATCGCATCTGCATTGGTTAATTCAGCAGCTGAAATAATATTCGGGATACTTAAGTAAGAATCTTTACTCGGAGGCGGGCCAATACAAACAGCTTCATCCGCGAAACGAACATGGAGACTCTCCCTGTCAGCAGTTGAATAAACTGCAACAGTTTTAATGCCCATTTCCTTACAGGTACGAATAATACGTAACGCAATTTCGCCCCTGTTGGCAATTAGTATTTTTTTAAACATATAATTGATAAGATGATAATTTGCCAGAAGCAAAATTACATAGGTTCTACTAAAAATAAGGGTTGGTCGTACTCTACTGGTGATGAATTATCAACCAATACTTTAACGATTCTTCCGGAAACTTCACTTTCAATTTCGTTGAATAACTTCATGGCCTCAATAATACAGATAACTTTACCCGGAGCGATTTCATCACCAACATTTGCGAATGAAGGTTTGTCAGGGCTCGACGAACGGTAGAAAGTTCCGATCATTGGAGATTTTACAGTAATATATTTAGAATCATCAGCCTCAGCAGCAGACGAAGCATTGTTTGCCGTTACAGCAACAGGTTGTACTGCAGGAGCAGAAGGCAACACCTGTGGTGCTACTGCCTGCGCAGGAACTGTTGTGGTAATAACTGTAGGGGTCTGATTAGTTTTGATAGTAATTTTGAAGTCCTTTTGTTCTATTGCAACTTCATTGACGCCCGAACGAGAAACAAATTTAATGAGTTCCTGAATTTGTTTGATATCCATTTTTAGGTATTTTGTTGAAAAGATATTGGTCTTTTAAAGACTCAAAGTTAATATTTTTATTGGTAATAAAATTTAGTAAGCCCACTTTATATAGACTGATCCCCAGGTAAATCCACCCCCAAAAGCAGCAAGAATAATATTGTCTCCTTTTTTTAGTTTGTCTTCCCATTCCCATAAACAAAGCGGGATGGTTCCATTGGTGGTATTGCCGTAGCGTTCTATATTGATCATTACTTTTTCAGCTCCTATGCCCATTCTTGAAGCCGTAGCATCAATAATCCTTTTATTCGCCTGGTGCGGAACTAACCATTTCACATCGTCAGCATTCAGCTGATTGCGTTCCATGATTTCGGCCGCTACATCTGCCATATTGGTTACTGCGAATTTAAAAACAGCTTTTCCTTCCTGGTAAACGAAATGTTCTCTCTGGTCAATCGTTTCGTGCGAAGCTGGTTTAACAGATCCACCGGCTTTCTGATGCAGGAATTGTCTTCCGGCACCATCCGATTTCAGCACAGAATCAATGATTCCATTTCCTTCATCATTAGGTTCCAATAATACAGCACCACAGCCGTCACCAAAAATGATGCAGGTTGTTCTGTCTGTATAATCAATGATTGACGACATTTTGTCGCCGCCCACTACCAATACTTTTTGATGTTTTCCTGACTGGATAAATTGCGAAGCAGTAGAAATCCCATAGATAAATCCAGAACAGGCGGCCTGTAAATCAAAACCCCATGCATTTTTTGCGCCGATTTTATCAGCTAAAATATTTGCAGTGGCCGGGAAAGGCATGTCGGGAGTCGTGGTGCAAAAGATAATCAGATCGATTTCTTCTGCAGTAATACCTCTTTTCTTTAAAAGTCCGTTCACTGCGTGAACAGCCATATCAGAGGTACCTAATCCTTCACCTTTTAATATTCTTCGCTCTTTAATACCCGTTCGTGAGGTGATCCATTCATCTGTTGTGTCAACTATCGTCTCTAATTCTTTATTAGAAAGGATATAATCAGGAACATAACCTTGAACCGCAGTAATAGCAGCGTGAATTTTACTCATTTGTTGTCAGATTTTATTTAAATGCATCTTGTATTTTTCCCACCAGACCTGTAGTAATCATATCTCTCGCCTGAAAGATCATGTTTTTTACAGCGGTAGGCGAGGAGATTCCATGACCTATGATCACAGGTGCATTTACTCCAAGAACCGGACTTCCACCGTAGTTTTCATAATTAAACCTGTCAAAGAACTCATCCTTAAGTCCTTTTTTGATAGTCATTATGTAAAACGATTCAGCCAATTTAAGCATAATATTTCCGGTAAACCCGTCACATACAATTACATCTGCTTTATCGTTGAATAAATCACGTCCCTCAATATTTCCAATGAAGTTAAAGAGTTTACAATCTTTCATCAATGGAAAAGTTGCCAGACTTAACATATTTCCTTTTTCATCTTCTTCGCCAATATTGATCAGGCCAACTTTAGGGTTGTTGATCTGCATGACATTTTCAGCATACAAACTTCCTAAAATGCCGAATTGAAGCAGCGTGTCAGGCTTACAGTCGGCATTTGCGCCAACGTCCAGCATTAAACCTCTTCCGCCGTCAAGTTTGGGTACGATCGTGCACAGACAAGGTCTGATAATACCCGGAACTGTTTTTACACTAAAAACAGCACCAACCATCATCGCCCCAGAATTACCTGCGCCGACAAATGCATCGATTTCTCCTTTTTTTAACATAGAGAAACCCAGAGAAATACTTGAGTTAGGTTTTTGAGCAATTGCTCTTGTGGGATGTTCGCCCATACCAATTACCTCTTCGGTATGAACATATTCAAAGTGATCGGGATTAAACCCGCTGTCAGCGAGCAAAGGCTTAATTTGCTGAGTATCGCCTATTAGCACTAAATGCTCATCTGGCGCTAATAATTCATGAGCAGCTATTGCTCCCAAAACGTTTGCTTTGGGAGCATAGTCTCCGCCCATTATATCGAGACCTATTTTCATAGTAAAAAATCAGTTTGTGAATAAAGCATTATTGCCTTTTTTTTCAAGCGCCTAAGTTAAACTTAATGAAGCTGAAAACACAAACAATTTCTCCGAAAAATTAACCTATAGAGGTGTTTTCAATAACCAGTTTACCGTTGTAGTACAAATTCCCATCAACATTGTATGCATGGTGAGGAATGTGGATTGCACCTGTAGTTTGACAAGTAGATAAAGAAGGAGCTACCGCTTTATAGTGTGTTCTTCTTTTATCTCTTCTACTTTTAGAGATCTTGCGTTTTGGATGTGCCATTGCTGATTTATTTAATTATTATTTTAATTTTTTTAATGCTTCCCAGCGTGGGTCAGCACTTGTTGTATTTTCTTCTTGCTGAGCAGGATTAGCCAGACTTTCAAGTCTTTCAATCATCTCTTTGTCGCATTTGGCACCATTGCCGTTCTGCTCACAAATTTTTATATAAGGTACCGATACTGTGATAAATTCATAAAGAATTTCCGCGATATCGATGCTGCTTTCTTTTTTATTCAATACGATGATTTCTAAATCATCACTCTCCAGTTCATCTTCAGCGAATTTTACAATCTGCCTTTCTGAAATATCCAGAGGGGCATCAAATTCAGCTAAACATTTATCACAATCAAGCTTTATTGTTCCAACAATGCGGATTTTCAAAATCAGCATGGTTTCCTGTTTATCCAATTCTACCGTTACTTTCAAATCCCCCTTTTTTACCAAAGAGTATTCGAATGCGTCAAAAAAGCTGTTATCAATCTCAAAATCAAATTGATGCTTGCCAATTTTTAAGCCAGTAAACGGGATCGAAAATTGTTTTAAAGGTTTCAATTGTAACAAAATTTTAGCCCGCAAATGTATGAATTAATTTGATACTTCTGAAATGTTTTAGAAATATTATTGTCGTTAATTTGCATCATCCTTCACATCTGCCGCAGTTTCTATAATTTTTCCGCCGCTTCTTAACTGGTTGCTTAACAGTTCGTCCTGTTCACGTCTGTGTTTTACAATGTGTGTCGCCGCAAAAAGTGCTTCTATAAAAGAAGATGGGTCTGCCAGGTCTTTTCCGGCAATATCGAAGCCTGTACCATGATCAGGAGAGGTACGTACATACTTCATTCCGGCAGTAAAGTTTACACCGGTTCCGAAAGCAATGGTCTTGAAAGGGATTAAGCCCTGGTCATGATACATGGCCAGTACCGCATCGAATTGTTTATAAGCACCTTTGCCGAAAAATCCATCCGCAGGATAAGGGCCAAAGCAAATTACACCTGAATCGAAGGCTTCCTGAATCGCAGGCATGATAATGTCCTGTTCTTCACTACCCAGCAAACCATTGTCACCAGCATGAGGATTTAACCCTAATACCGCAATTCTTGGTTTCTCAATCCAGAAATCTCTTTTCAGACTCTTATTGATCAGTAAAAGTTTTTTAACAATACTTTCTTTTGTGATACTTTCTGCAACTTTAGAAACAGGAATATGGCCTGTAACTACCCCTACACGAATATCTTCACTCAATAAAAACATGAGAACATCAGAACTGCCCGTGCGTTCCTGTAAGTATTCTGTATGGCCAGGGAATTGAAAATTCTCAGCTTGTATCGTATGTTTATTAATCGGAGCAGTGACTAAAGCGTCAATATTTCCTTTGATCAGGTCTTCTGTTGCTCTTTCTAAAGATAACAAGGCATATTTTCCACCAATTTCATTGGCCACACCGAGTTCAATCTTTACATCCTCTTCCCAGCAGTTGATCATATTTGCTTTTTTAGGATTAGCTGCTTCAGCATCATTGATGACATTGAAACTGAAATCACCTAAACCCAGTGCTTTTCTATGGTAAGAGGCTACTTTTGTATGTCCATAAACGATAGGAGTGCAGTAATCCAGAATACTGTTATTGGCTAAAGTTTTCAGAATCACTTCCAAACCTATGCCGTTTACATCACCTATACTGATACCTATTTTGATTTTATTGCTCATGCTCAAATGAAAATTTGCGCAAAATACAGAAATTCATTAGAAAACGTGTTGTTTTTAAGGGAGATCTGTTTAGAACGGGTAATTATAGCAATTGAACCTTGGGCATAGATGATCAAATATAAGTAGTTGAATATAGCAAGTAACATTGCTGATTAGTCGTTCTTAGCTAACGCTTCATTGCTAATAATTAGGCTGAACTCGTAAACTTTAGTTATTTTGCACCTTTTAGAAGTCTTGGCTTCTTTCGATTAATAAAATATAACAGCAATCATATGAGTTTGGTAAGGGCGAAAAAACATTTAGGGCAACATTTTTTGACCGATAAAAAAATAGCAGCTAAAATTGTAGACGGTCTTGTCCATACCGATCAGTACAGTCAGGTGCTTGAAGTAGGGCCGGGTATGGGTATCCTTTCGGACATTCTGCTGGAAAGAAAAGACCTGGAAACCTTTATGATTGATATTGATGTGGAATCTTATCATTTCTTAAAAGATAAGTATCCGCAAATGGGCGAAAGGTTAATTAACGGGGATTTTTTGAAAATGGATCTGAAAAAAGTATTTTCCGGCAAATACGCTATCATAGGTAATTTTCCTTATAATATTTCTTCACAGATCTTGTTTAAGGTTTTGGAACACAGAGAAAATGTAGTAGAGATGGTAGGCATGTTTCAAAAAGAAGTGGCAGAACGCTGTGCATCTAAAAGCGGAACAAAAGATTACGGGATTCTAAGTGTGCTGATCCAGGCCTATTATAATATTGATTATTTATTTTCTGTAAAGCCAGGAACTTTTAATCCTCCTCCTAAAGTGAACTCGGGTGTAATCCGTTTGAGCAGAAACGAGCGGGCGACTTTGGATTGCGATGAGAAATTATTCTGGATTGTCGTTAAAGCCGGATTTAATCAGCGTAGAAAAACATTAAGAAATGCTTTGTCGGGCGTATTGCCTAAAGTTAAAATGGATGACAATATCTATTTTGAAAAAAGAGCAGAGCAATTGAGCGTAGAAGATTTTATTACCCTTACACAGCTGGTCACCAGGCTGGCGTTATAATTATAAAACAGATGAACGGTAAAATTTTAATTGTTGATGATTTACACCCTGTATTCAAAAGCAGGGCAGAACAATTAGGTTATGAAGCAGACGATCGTCCATTAATCACCAGGGCAGAAACGCTGGCGGTGATTTCAGGATATGATGGTATTGCAGTACGGACGAAGTTTAAGATAGACAGGGAGCTGATGGAAGCTGCACCGGGGCTTAAATTTGTAGCCAGAGCAGGGGCAGGATTGGATAATATTGATGAGGCTTATGCGAAGGAGCGGAATATTAAGTTGCTGAATGCACCGGAAGGTAACAGGGATGCAGTAGGGGAACATGCGATGGGGATGTTGCTTTCACTAATCAATACGCACCGCAAGGCTGATATGGAGATCAGGAACGGAATCTGGGATCGGGAAGGTAACCGTGGATGGGAGCTGAAAGGTAAAACTGTCGGGATTATCGGATATGGTTTTATGGGAAGCAGTATGGCCAGAAAACTTTCGGGTTTCGAGGTGAAAGTGCTTGCTTATGATAAATATAAAACAGGCTTTTCTGATGCTTATGCGCAGGAATGCAGCATGGAAGAGATTGTTAAACATAGTGATGTGCTGAGTTTACATATTCCACTGACTTCGGAAACCAGGCAAATGGTGGATGAGGAATATTTATACCATTTCAAAAAGAATATATTTTTTATCAATACGGCCAGAGGCGAGATTGTAAATACGAAAGCGGTATTGGCAGCGATTAAATCGGGTAAAATATTAGGTGCAGGACTGGATGTGCTGGAAGTTGAAAAATTCCCGGCATTGGCAGAACAGGACTGGTTTACTGAATTGAAAGCATCTGAAAAAGTTATTCTGACGCCACATGTTGGTGGATGGACTTTTGATTCGTATAGAAAAATTTCTGAGGTGCTTGCTGATAAGCTGGAGCAGATTTAGGGTAAAAAGATATTTTATGTCAGACCCGGTTATGTAAATGACCGGGTTTTTTTTTGCCTGAAATGTTTTGCTTTGAACTTAAATATTACCTTTATCAAAAACGCATTACTCATGGAGTTTCTTTACGTCATCTTACTGGTTGTCATCATCGTGATGATTGCCACCACTAAAAGCAGCCTGAACGAAAGAGTCGGGAAGCTTGAATACCGGATCTTTGAATTTCAGGAGCTTTTAAAGCAAAGCAGGCCCGGATATATTCCACCAGAAACAACTGCCACGGAGCCAGAGCCACAAGAAATGCGGCCTGTAGACTGGGGTACATCTCCATTTCAAGCGCCGGCAATCCCACTTGTTCCGCCACCGTATAAAACTAAAAAAGATCTTAATCCTGATCCTGTACGTGATTTCATTCCCAAACCTGTTCAGGAGGAAGCGGTTGTTCCTGAAGAAACAGTACAACCTGAAGTTGTTCACGATATACCTCAGCCAGTTCAACAACCTGTTCATCGTGAACCAGCGGTACCAGAACTTTCCTTCTTTGAGAAACATCCTGATCTGGAGAAATTCATCGGAGAGAATTTAATCAATAAAATTGGTATTGCAATACTCGTACTGGCTATCGGTTACTTTGTGAAATTTGCTATTGACAGCAACTGGATCGGCCCGGTAGGCCGCGTTGGTATTGGCGTACTTTGCGGAGGTATTTTAATTGGTATTGCACATTGGATGCGTAATTCTTACAAAGCATTCAGCTCTGTTTTAGTAGGGGGTGGGCTTGCCGTTTTATACTTTACCATTACGCTTGCTTTTCATCAGTTTCATCTGTTCAATCAAACCACGTCCTTCATTATCCTGATTGGGATAACCTGTTTTGCCGTCGCGCTTTCGCTCTTGTACAACAGGCAGGAAGTGGCCGTTATTGCATTAGTAGGTGGTTTAACCAGTCCATTAATGGTCAGTACCGGACACGCCAATTATCACGGTTTGTTTATTTACCTGGTCATATTAAATGCAGGGCTGCTGGTGATTGCTTACCGTAAATCATGGCGTATTCTTAATGTATCGACCTTTGTACTGACCGTACTGATGTTTTCAGCAAGTCTGTTCAGCATGCCAGCTACGAGTTATGGAACCGGCTTTTTATATGCCAGCATTTTATACCTGCTTTTCTTTGGGATTAATGTGGCTTATAATGTCCGGGAGAATAAAACATTTATCGGTGCTGATTTTACCCTTTTACTGGCCAATACCGCGCTATATTTTGGAGCAGGATTATTCTTGCTGACCGGAATGCATCAGGAACAGTTCAGAGGGCTTTTTGCTGTAAGTTTAGCAGTGATCAACTTGCTGTTATCTTACTTGCTGTTCCGCAATAAAAAGGTAGATACCAACGTGCTTTATCTATTGATCGGGATTACGCTGACCTTTATATCGGTTGCTGGCCCAATTCAATTACACGGCCATTATATTACCTTATTCTGGGCAGCAGAAACGGTACTGCTTTACTGGCTTTATCAAAAATCCCGCATCTATTTAATGCAGCTGGCTTCGCAAATTATCTGGGCATTGATGCTGTTAAGCTTATTCATGGACTGGGCGGCAATTTATGGTGACTCTGCAATAGCTGTCAATGTGCTGATCAATAAAGGATTTATTACCTCACTGTTCAGCGCAATCAGTTCTTACTTGTTATACGTTCTTTATCAAAAGCCTGACGTTGAAGGGGAAATTCCTAAAGGAGATATCTTAAACCCGGCATTCATTAAATACACAGCTATTGTACTGCTGTTTTTAAGCGGACTGCTGGAAGTTAATCATCAGTTTTCAAACCGGTTCCCGCATACCCCTTTGAACAGTGTGTATGTAATTTTGTATGCTTCATTATTTCTTTACTTATACCTGTTTTTAGGTAAAAAAAGAGAGTCACTCCGGTTAAACTGGAGAATAAATGCGGTCCTGATCGGCGGTTGTATTGCGGTGTACCTGTTCTTTATGGTTGGATTTTTTGATCTGCAAGAGGCTATGCTTGTGCGTCAGGAGGTCGCATCTTTCCATTTTACAGCCCACTGGATTTGCGCGGTGTTTATCGGGCTGTTATTTGATCAGCTGATCCGGATTTGCAGAACCTTATTGCCAGAAACCCTGAAGAAAATGGCAGCCTGGGTTTTAGCGGGTTCAATTGTTCTGTTCCTGAGTCTGGAAGTCAGCTTAATCAGCAACGTACTATTCTATTCAGCTAACAACTCAATCAGCAATGTAGAAACGATTTATATAAAGACGGGGCTTCCGGTATTATGGGGATTAGCATCCTTTGCGATGATGTGGCTGGGCATGCGTCATAAATATCTTACGCTAAGGATTATTTCGCTGAGCCTGTTTGCGCTTACCTTATTAAAGCTATTTATATTTGACATCAGTAATATTCCACCTGCTGGTAAAATAGCAGCGTTCTTTTTCCTGGGCGTCATCCTGTTAATCATTTCATTCATGTACCAGAAAGTTAAAAAAATTATTGCCGCAGATGAACCCCATAAAGATGAATAAACAGTTTTTTTTAACACTAACTTTTTTACTGAGTGTTTTCGGTGTATTCGCGCAGCAAACATTCAGGTATCAGGCTGTACTGCCAAAAGTAGAAGCCGATGGGTTTTACCGGGTTGATTTGAGTCCTGAACTGATTGCTGGTGCGCAGGCAAATCTGGGTGATATCAGGATACTGAATCAGAAGAAACAGTTTTCACCTTATATTTTTGGCAATCAGCTGGTTTTTAAAGATCAGCGGAACTTTATTGCTTTCCCAAGGTTGAAAATGTTAGCAGAAGTGGATACTGTAACCACTTTTATAGTGGAGAATGCAGCTCACCTGACCATTAATCAATTGAGTTTACAGTTACGTAATGCTTCTGTTCAAAGAAATGTAAACTTATCCGGAAGCGATGATCTTAAAAAATGGTATGCGATTAAAGAGAACATCTCTTTGGAAGAAGCTGTTTCCAATGAACCAGGTAATGGAACTTATCAGCAGCAGCTGAATTTCCCTTCCAGTTCTTACCGGTATCTCCGGATACAGATCAACAATGAAAATAAAGAACCGGTAGCGATTTTGCAGGCAGGTATTTACAGGCAGCAAAGTATTCCGCCTGTTTATGTTCAGCTTAAAAAGCCTTTGATTCAGCAGCGGGATAGTGCTCAGGTCAGTTATATAACGGTTCGTTTCAATGCGCCTTATCAATTGAATAAACTGTACCTGGAAATGGCCGGGCAAAAGTATTATAAACGCAATATCAGGGTTTATGCGGTACATCAAAAAGAGAAAACACTGGTTGCAGATACTTCTATCAGTACTTCAGCGATTCCTAACCTGTACTTCTCAGCCAAAACAAATCATTTAGAGCTTGAAATTGTGAATGGTGATAACCCACCATTGGTGCTTAATAAAGTCAATGGCTATCAATTGAGCCAAAGTCTGATCAGTTACCTTGAAAAAGGTCAGGATTACAAGATTTTGTTCGGAGATGAAAAAGCAAATGCGCCAGATTATGACCTGAAGTTTTTTGGAGATAGTTTGCAGCAGGAGTTGAAACCACTGAACTATCAATTGATTTCTGCTAATCCTTTATATCAAAAACCACAGGAAAAAAGTAAGGTGGCAAAAGGAGACGGGATTCCGGGCTGGATAATCTGGGCAGCAATTGTCATAGTCGCTGCTTTACTGGGGTTCCTGACTTTTAAAATGACGCAGGAAGTCAGTAAAAGAGATCAAATATAAACTGCCCTGCTGTCGACATACAGCAGGGCAGTTATGCAGTTGAAATTTACTTGTTCCAGCTGTTATCTGACGGCTTGGCATCCATATAAATACCACCTTCCAGCACTATTGAAGTCACTGGCTTGTCGGCAGTAAATTGAATGTTAATTGCTTTCTGGTTGAATTTCCACACGGCTGGCGTTTCATGGATTACATGAGTAGTTCCGTCAGCATAAGTAACTTTAATATCAAAAGGTATCGCAAAACCACCTGTGTTTTGAATAGAGATGTTATACGTCATCCCTTTGATGGTTACTTTATCAATAGCCAGATCGATATAGTTATTGCTGAAAAACCAGTTGTTCCAGAACCAGTTTAAATCTTGGTTGGAAACATCATTGATGGTATTAAAGAAATCCCATGGAATAGGGTGCTTTCCATTCCAGCGGTCCATGTAGGCATGCAGGTATTGCTTGAACAATACCTCTCCAAACATATCTTTTAAAGCCAGGTAAGCCAGCGAAGGCTTCACATAGGCATTATTACCATATCCTGAACCAGAAACCTGGGTAGACAGGGTGATAATTGGCTGATCTTCTTCTGTAGAAGGATCTTTAATCCATCGTTCTACTCTGAATTTCTTGTAATTCTGGTCTGCTTTTTCTTTTCCAAGCTGCTGCTGACCAATCAGGTATTCTAAAGTAGTTGCCCACCCTTCATCCATATGCGCATAACGGGTTTCATTCGTTCCCATGTAAAAAGGGAAATAAGTATGTGCAATTTCATGGTTCAATACAAACTGGCTGAATTCCATATCTGGTGTACTGGAGTCATTCACCATCATCGGAAACTCCATATCAGCAAAACCTTGTACTGCAGTCATTTTTGAGAATGGGTAAGGAACACCCGGCCAGTTATTTGAAAACCAGTCTAAAGCTAGTTTAGTCCAGGTTGCAGCATGAGAAAAGTCTTCAGCTTTGCTGTCATAGGCAGATTGTACACTTGTTCTTCTGCCGGTTTTTTTATCAACGACAACGCTTCCTGCATCCCATAAATAATGATTACTCAGCGCAAAGGTTACATCAGTAATATGATTGGCAGCAAATTTCCAGGTATTCCATTCATTTTGCTTAGTCACTTCTCCATTTGCCATTTCCTGCGCATTGGCGATAGACACGACTTCTTCACTGGTGTAAGACTTTTTAAGCTTCTCTGCGAATTTAGGCTGTAACACCTCATCCGGATTCTTTAAATCGCCTGTGGCCCATACTACGTAGTTTTTAGGTGCTTTCACCGTCAGCAGGTAATCATTGAAATCATTATAGAATTCAGTTCTGTCGGTATGCGGAATTTTATCCCACCCATTATAATCATCATAAACGGAAACTCTCGGAAAGGCATAGGCTACAAAAAAAGTGGTGCTGTCAATCTGGCCTTCTCTGCCGCTTACTTTTGATAAAGGATAACTCCAGTTGATTTTAAAGGTTGCAGTTTTGCCTGGTGCTAATGCATTGTTCAGTTTAATGTCTGAAGTAGTGCCCCAGTCTTTGCTGTCTACATTGTAAGACTGTCCATCTACTGTAAATAAACTGATATCCAGTCCGCTCGTTAAATAGTCTTTGCTCACGTAACCTGCTCTTGGTGCTTCTGGTTTGTGCATGTTATTAACAAACCTCATCGTTATTCTTCTCAGCGTATCAGGGCTATGGTTCGTGTAAGTGATGGTTTCCGTTCCTTTGACTAATTTATCATTTGGAGTGACTGTGATCGTCATATCGTACTTCCCTTTATTCTGCCAGTAATTTTTTCCAGGCTTGCCATCCAGCGCACGTGTACCTTTAGCGAACGCTGCTTTGATATTCCGTGGCATGTACAGTTCCTGGGCCTGCGTGGTAACGGCTCCCAATAAAAATAGCGTAGCTATCTTGAAAATGTTTTTGTGCATCATATTTTTATAATTCGTTCAATACCTGTCTGAATTCAGTGGTTCCATATTTTACGACCTGTTTAAATTTATTCTTCAAATTTAAACAGTCACTGAAACAGGCAGCTGAATTCAGGCAGATTTTCAAAAGTAATCGTTTTAGGCCTTTAAACAAGTTATTCAATAAATATTAAGGGATTTAAAGGCTTTGCAAACAATTCAAATCAAAAGATTTGCTTTTGTAAGAATTGCCTGTTATCTTCGTTTTAATTGAAGCAAGACTATGTGGGCTTATTGCCGGTATAGTCTTGTTTGTATTTTAAAGGTTTTACAAATAATAAATTAAGCTATGACAGAGGTAACATACTACACTCAGGAAGGATTAGATAAGCTAAAAGAAGAAGTACATTACTTAACTACTACAGGGAGACAATTGATCTCCAAAGCTATAGCTGAAGCAAGAGATAAAGGCGATCTATCTGAAAATGCGGAGTACGATGCTGCGAAGGAAGCACAAGGTCTGCATGAAGCAAAAATATCTAAATTAAAGACTACACTTGCATCTGCAAGATTAATTGATGAATCGAAATTAGACCTGACTAAAGTGCTGGCTTTATCGATCGTTAAAATAAAGAACTTAAAAAACGGTGCAACGATGAGTTACCAGCTGGTGGCTGAAACTGAAGCTGACCTTAAAACCGGAAAGATTTCTGTTAAATCTCCGATTGCACAAGGTTTGTTAGGTAAATCGGTAGGGGACAAAACTGAAATTGAAGTTCCTGCCGGTAAAATTGAATTTGAAATATTAGAAATCACGAGATAATCATTTTATATGTCAAGTATATTTTCCAAGATCGTAGCCGGAGAAATTCCCGCACATGTAGTTGCCGAAACGACAGAATTTATGGCGTTTTTAGATGTCAGTCCTTTAACGATGGGACATTTACTGGTGATCCCTAAACAAGAAATTGATTATATATTTGATATGGACGAAGAAAGTTATTTCGGACTTACCTTATTTGCAAAGATTGTAGCAGTAGCGCTAAAGAAAGCTTTTCCATGTGTAAAAGTAGGAATGGCCGTTATTGGTCTGGAAGTACCTCATGTACATATCCATTTGATCCCTATGAACGCAGTGGGGGATATGAATTTTAGTAAAGCGAAGCTGAACCCTACGCAGGAAGAATTGCAGGAAGCCGCTCAGAAAATTAAAGCACACTTATAAAAAGATAAGAGCCAGTTAAAAAACAAGGACCTGTTTTCAGTACCTGATTCATTCTTCATGAATTCCAGTACGAAAACAGGTCCTTGTTTTTTTTAATTGACCCTGTTGCTTTATTTCAGCTTCTCATTATTTTTATGCCTGTCGGCATCCCTGATACTCTTTTTCACCAGGTTTTTCTCCATTGCTTCGGTCAGGTTAATACCAGTTTGGTTAGCCAGACAGATCAGCACGAATAAAACATCGGCCATTTCATCGCCAAGGTCTACAGCTTCATCACTTTTCTTGAAAGATTGCTCACCGTATTTACGGGACATAATGCGGGCTACTTCACCTACTTCTTCCATCAATATGGCCGTATTGGTTAATTCGTTGAAATAACGGATTCCGGTCGTATTGATCCACTGATCAACGGTATCCTGTGCTTCCTGTATCGTCATTATTCTTTATTTTTAGTATCAATTAATATCGTAACCGGCCCGTCATTGACCAAACTGATTTTCATGTCTGCACCAAAAATCCCTGTTTGTACAGCTTTGTCTGATAAAATACTGAGTTGTCTGATCATGGCTTCATAGAGCGGAATAGCCTGGTCTGGTTTTGCAGCGCGGGTAAATCCGGGTCTGTTTCCTTTTTTAGTCGCTGCAAACAGGGTGAACTGACTGATCAGTAAAATATCTCCAGTTATATCTGCAAGCGATTTATTCATCAGCCCGTTTTCGTCACTAAAGATCCGGATATTGAATATTTTAGCAGCGAGCCATTCCAGGTCTTCCTGATTGTCGGCTTCTTCAATGCCTAATAAAACGAGCAGCCCGTTTTCAATTGAACCGGTTATCGTATCGTCTACCTGGCAGCTGGCCTGCGTAACTCTTTGTATAACTGCCCTCATGAATGTTTAAGCTCTGGTTTCATTGCCATGGTACATACTCAGGTAACTTTCATAGCGGCTGCTTTCGATTTCCCCGCTTTTAACGGCCTCTAAAACTGCGCAGCCAGGTTCGTTGATGTGACGGCAATTGTGAAACTTGCATTGATGCATCATATCACGCATTTCTCTGAAATAATGACTCAGTTCCTCTGGTTTAATATCATAAATACCCAGTTCTCTGATGCCCGGACTATCGATCAGGTAACCACCAAAAGGCAGGGTATGCATTTCAGCAAAAGTTGTGGTATGCTGGCCCTTATCACTGGATTCAGAGATCTCGCCCGTTTTAATATGACGGTCTGGTAGCAACACATTGATCAGACTCGATTTTCCTACACCTGAGTGCCCTGAAAACAGGGTTGTTTTATCTTTTAATAAACTTTCTATCAAGGGCATATTAGTACCTTCGGTTGCAGAAACTTCATAACACGGATAACCCAGACTTTCATAGATATTTTTATATTCTGCCAGTACTTCCAGCCCATCTTCATTGTATAAATCCAGTTTATTGAAGATTAATACCGAAGGAATGCTGTAAGCCTCCGCGGTTACTAAAAAGCGGTCTATAAAGCCTAGTGAAGTACGGGGAGAGGCGAGCGTAACCACCAGAAAGGCCTCATCTATATTGGCTGCTATGATCTGCGCCTGTTTTGATAAGTTGATTGATTTTCTGATGATATAATTTTTGCGGGGATGAAGTTTATAAATAACTCCATTTTCAGAATTAGGCTCCATCTCGAAGTCTACCTGATCTCCAACTGCAACAGGATTGGTGGTCTGAATTCCTTTGATCCGGAATTTTCCTTTAATCCTGCATTGATAATCACGGTCATCTTCTCCATGAACCAGATACCAGCTCCCTGTTGATTTTATTACTAGTCCTTGCATAATTTACGCAGTAAAGGTAAGTAAAAAACAGGAGGCTGCTTTTTGAGAACACTGAATAATTTTAGTCAGGTGTATTTATTTGCTGATAATTTTTTTTCATGTTTTCTTGCTTATTAGGAAAATATAACTTTACTTTAGGGTATAGCAATACCGAAGCAATATTGTTATGAACATATGATAAATAATTCAACACTTACATCCATTATTATTACCACCACCGGGAAAGCCGGAGGCAGGTGTATATTGGTATAATAAGCATAATAAAAAACCATAAAAAAGCGCCTTCCTCTAAACCGGAAGGCGCTTTTTTTTTTGAACTTGTACCAAACCAATACCTCTAAAACCAATAGATTAACAATTAAAACTATGAACATTCTAAAATTCGGCGGTACTTCAGTAGGATCAGCATCAGGTATACGAACCCTGATCAGTATCCTAAAAGAAAGGGAACAGGGTGATTATCCAGTAGTTGTACTTTCAGCAATGAGTGGAGTTACCAATCTGCTTCTGGCTATGGCAGAAAAGGCACAGGTGGCAGAGGAGTATGCCGCAGAGCTCAAAGCAATTGAAGAGAAACATTTCGAAGTGGTGAGAACGTTGCTTCCTGCTGCTGCACAAAATCCAGTATTTACACGGTTGAAAATTTACTTCAATGAAATGGAAGATGTTTTGCAATCGGTTTATCATTTAAAAGAATTAAGTCCTCAGACCAAAGATTTAATCCTGAGTTTCGGTGAGCGTTGTTCTGCTTTTATGATCAGCCATATTGCTAAACAGGATTTTCCCAATGCAATTTGTGTAGATGGATCTGAACTGATTAAAACAGATAGTAATTTTGGACAGGCCAAAGTAAATACGCCATTAACAGAACTGCTGATTCAGGACTTTTATGAAGCAAATAGAGATAAACTATTGTTTGTAACCGGATTTATAGCCAGCAATACCGAAGGAAGAACCACAACTTTGGGACGTGGTGGCAGTGATTTTACCGCAGCAATATGGGGTTCTGCCCTGAATGTAAAAGAGATTGAAATCTGGACTGATGTAGATGGGATGCTGACTGCTGATCCAAGGATCGTAGAAAAAGCATTTTCTTTACCAGAACTGAGTTATACAGAAGCAATGGAGCTATCGTATTTTGGCGCAAAGGTAATTTACCCGCCAACAATGACTCCTGCTTTTCTAAAGAAAATACCGATTGTCATCAAGAATACTTTCAATACAAGTTTTAAGGGTACTTATATCCGTCATGGGGTAAATACTTCAACTTTTCCCATCAAAGGAATTTCTTCAATCGATGAAATCAGTATCCTGAATTTGTCTGGTAGCGGAATGGTTGGAAAGGCTGGTTTTAGTGGCAGGTTATTCTCTCTTTTATCAAGGGAACAGATTAACGTGGTCTTGATTACCCAGTCTTCTTCTGAGCATAGTATCACTTTTGCAGTGAAGCCTGCTGATGCTTTGAGTGCACTGGCGATCATCAGTAAAGAATTCGAACTGGAATTACAGGCTAAAAAACTGGAATATCCGGAAGTGGAAAATGGATTGGCTGTACTGGCTATTGTAGGGGAGAATATGAAACATACACCGGGCATGTCTGGTAAATTGTTCCATGCTTTAGGTAGAAACGGGGTCAATGTGCGGGCAATTGCACAAGGATCTTCAGAATATAATATATCAGTTATTTTATCGAAAACTGATCTTTCAAAAGCGGTGAATGCGGTGCATGAAGCTTTCTTTGAAAATCTGAAGAAAACACTCCATGTATTTTGTCTGGGTACCGGAAATATTGGTAAAACTTTGTTCCGCCAGTTATTGGTGCAAAGTCCGTTGCTGGCGCAGAACAATGATTTGGAAGTGAAGGTGATGGGGATCAGTAATTCCCGCGAAATGTATTTGAGTAAAACAGCCATGAACCTGGCAGATTGGGAAAATGAGCTGAGCAAAAATGCGGAGCAGGCAGATTTAGCTTCCTTCGTGAAGCAGATGAAAGCCATGAATTTACCCAACTGTGTTTTTGTAGACAATACAGCAAGCAGCAATCCGGTCAACTTTTACCAGGAAATATTAGAATCAAGCATTTCCCTGGTGACTTGTAATAAGATTGGAAATTCTGCCGAATATGAGCAATATGCTGCTTTTAAAACGGCTGCACGTACTTATGGGGTAGACTTTCATTATGAGACAAATGTAGGGGCAGGTCTTCCGATCATTCGTACATTGAAAGATTTAATGCTGAGCGGAGATAATATTTTCAGTATAGAAGCGATCCTATCGGGAACCATTTCTTTCATCTTTAATAACTTTAAAAATGAGGTGCTTTTCCATGAGATCGTCAAAGAAGCACAGGATAAAGGGTATACTGAACCAGATCCGCGTGATGATTTAAATGGAAAGGATTTTATGCGTAAAATGCTGATCCTGGCAAGAGACGCAGGTTATCCGTTAGAGGAAGCAGATGTACAGTTGGAAAGTATGCTGCCTCCGGCTTGTATGGCTGCGGATAGTGTGGATGATTTTTATCAGGAACTTAAAAACAATGCGGCTTACTTTGAAGATTTGAAAAGCAAAGCTGCCGCTGAAAATAAAGTGTTGCGGTATATTGGAAAACTGGAAGAAGGAAAAGTGACTATTAACCTGCAAATGGTTGATGACAGCCATCCTTTCTACATGCTTTCGGGCAGTGATAATATTATTTCTTTCACTACAGACCGGTACAAAGATCGTCCTTTAGTGATTAAAGGGCCTGGTGCGGGTGCTGAAGTAACTGCTGCCGGTGTATTTGCGGACATCATAAATGTGGGCAAGAAATGAGAAATACAGTAAAAGTTTTTGCTCCGGCAACCGTAGCGAATGTGGTTTGCGGGTTTGATGTTTTAGGTTTTGCAGTGAATGCGCCGGGTGATGAAGTGATTATGCGGGTTACAGATAAACCCGGGGTGATGATCTCTAAAATTACCGGGGATGAGGGCAGGTTACCGCTTAATCCGGCAAAGAATACGGTCAGTGCAAGTGTACAGGATTACCTGAAACATATTGGCCGTACGGATATTGGAATTGATATTGAATTGCACAAAAAGATGCCTATCGGAAGCGGCCTGGGTTCAAGTTCTGCAAGTACGGTAGCCGGACTTTTTGCGATCAATACTTTGTTCGGCAATCAATTGAGTAATAAAGAACTGGTTCCTTTTGCAATGAAAGGTGAGGAGCTGGCTTGTGGTTATGGACATGCAGACAATGTGGCACCTGCTTTACTGGGTGGTTTTGTACTGGTTAGAAGTTACGAACCTTTAGATGTGATTAGTTTACCTTTTCCACAGGATATGTGCGCGGCTATTGTTTATCCGGAAGTGGATGTGCCTACTAAGGATGCCAGGCAAATGATCCGTTCTAAAGTTTTACTGAAAGATGCAGTGAAACAATGGGGAAATGTAGCTGGTTTGGTAACGGGCCTGTTTACGAATGATTATGATTTGATTGGCCGCAGTATGGTGGATGTACTGGTAGAGCCTACACGGTCTATTTTAATCCCTGATTTTTATAAAATGAGAAATATAGCCATGGAATTGGGTGCGGTTAGTTTCGGGATTTCCGGTTCGGGGCCTTCGGTTTTCGCCCTGACCAAAGACCAGGATACGGCACATTTAATTACACAGGCACTGCAGAAACAATTAAAATCCATTCAGATTAACAGTCTTTCATTTGTATCAACGGTCAATAAAAAAGGCCCGGTTATACTTGATTAAAAAATGCAAACATGAAATTATACAGTACCAATAACCACGACCTGAAAATAGATTTCCAATCGGCTGTTTTCAATAGTATGCCCCAGGATAAAGGCTTATATATGCCTGTGGAAATCCCTGCGCTTGATCAGGATTTTATTCAGCATCTTGACCGGTATACACTGCGCGAGATTGCTTATCAAGTGAGTTCTGCTTTATTGCAGGATGATATCCCTGCAAATGATCTGAAAGCAATCATTGACGATGCGATCAATTTTGAAGCCCCTTTGCATCCGCTGGATGAAGATACTTACGTATTAGAATTGTTTCACGGCCCTTCACTGGCTTTCAAAGATTTCGGTGCAAGGTTTATGAGCAGGGTAATGGCTTATTTTTTAAAGGATAATGAGCAATTGCTGGATGTGCTGGTGGCTACTTCGGGAGATACCGGCGGGGCAGTAGCACTTGGGTTTTTGGGTGTGCCGAATACCAGGGTAACTATTTTATACCCTAAAGGAAAAGTGAGTGAGATTCAGGAATTACAATTGTGCAGCAATGGACAGAACATCCGTGCAATAGAAATAGACGGAACTTTTGATGATTGTCAGCAGCTGGTGAAACAGGCATTTGCTGAGGAGGAGCTGAATAGTAAAATGAGACTTACTTCTGCGAATTCGATCAATATTGCGCGTTTGATCCCACAAACTTTTTATTATTTTAATGCAGTAGCTCAGCTTTTCAGAAAAGGGCAAAGAGAAGTGGTATTTGCAGTGCCTAGTGGTAATTTTGGAAATATTGCTGCGGGTTTACTGGCTTATAAAATGGGCTTGCCTGTGAAGCAGTTTATTGCCGCTACCAATGTAAATGATACGGTTCCGCGTTTTCTGGAAACCGGCGTTTATGAAACCAGGCCTTCAGTACAGACTTATGCGAATGCAATGGATGTAGGTGCGCCAAGTAATTGGGTAAGGATTATGAACTTGTTTAATGATTCGCGTGAACAGGTGAAAGAACTTGTGAAGAGCTATCGTTATACGGATGAGCAGACTGTGGAGGCGATTGCTGATATTTACCAGCAGTTTAACTACGTGGCTTGCCCGCATACAGCTATTGCCTGGTTAGCGGTACAGGAATACCAGCAGCAACATGCTCCGTCCGAAGATACTTTTGTATTCCTTTCTACTGCACATCCTTGTAAGTTCCCGGATATATTTCCTGCTGAAATTGCGGCGCAGATCAATATTCCTGAGCAGGTGAATGCGCTGAGACAAAAAGAGAAAACAGCTACAGCGATGCCAGTAGATTTTGATGCTTTTAAAGCGTTTTTATTGACGGCTGGCTAGAGTTTATTGGAAGGAGTAAAAATAAAAGCCTGTTTAACTTGAATTAAACAGGCTTTATGTTATTTTATCTTTTTGAATCGCATAATAGCGATATCGCCCATCATAAAATTAAGTATCGTATCTCCTTTGACGGAGTATTTATTTACTTTTTTTAAGGTTTCAAAGAAAACAGATTCTCCTTCACCAGGGCAGGCCATTTTTGTAACTGCCATTGGTTCATTAAAGCTAATGGAGGTGTCGTCTGCATTCAATTTTCCCGAGAAAGAGTTACAGCTGCTGTTACCGCTTACCTTTTTGTCTGCCAGGTCAAAATTCAGGGTTGGTTTCCTGCCTGGATATAAACCATTGAAAGCAATCCTCGGGCCTGAGATATAATTCAGTTCCCATGTTCCTCCGAGCTTGGATAAATCTGAACTTGCTTCTACCGTATTCTTTAAGGCATTACAGGAAGTTAAAGTGCCAATAACTGTAAGTACCATCAATGTCGTCCTTCTCATATCGTTCTTTGTAGAGAACGAAATATACAAAGAATCTGCCAATTATTCCTCAGCAGCAGAATCTGACCTCCAGATTAGAAAACTGCGCGGGCAATTCTTTTTGTCGGTTCAGGGTTACTCATGGTATAAAAGTGAAGTACAGGAGCGCCGACTTTGATTAACTCTTTGCACTGCTGGATCATCCATTCTATTCCTACCTCTTTTACATCTTTCTCATTTTTACATTCCTGCACGGCTTCTGTCAGATCTTCTGGCAAATCGATATGGAATATTTTTGGTAAACTGATCAGTTGTTTAGAGGACGTAATTGGTTTAAGTCCGGGAATAATGGGGACATTTATCCCGTTTGATCTGCACTGGGCAACAAAATCACAGTATTTAGCATTATCAAAGAACATTTGGGTCACAATAAATTCTGCACCCATATCTACTTTTTGTTTCAGGTATTTAAAATCAGCCTTTAAGTTAGGGGCTTCAAAATGCTTTTCGGGATAACCTGCCACCCCAATACAGAAATCTGTCTGGAAAGCTGAATGATCTTCAAAAAGATATTTCCCATTGTTCATATCATTAACCTGGCCTAACAGATCAGTGGCATAAGCGTGGCCACCAGGAGTAGGAATAAAGGTTGAATCTGCGTGTCTTGCGTCTCCACGTAAAACCAATACATTATCAATACCTAAAAATTGAAGGTCAATCAGTGCATTTTCAGTTTCTTCTTTGGTAAAGCCACCACAAATTAAATGCGGAACAGCATCTACTTTGTATTTGTTCATGATCGCAGCACAAATGGCTACTGTACCCGGACGTTTACGGTAAGAAACTTTTTCCAGCAAGCCGTTGTCATGCTGTTTGTAGATATAATCTTCTCTATGATA
Organism: Pedobacter sp. WC2423; assembly: GCF_040822065.1. NCBI lineage: Bacteria > Pseudomonadati > Bacteroidota > Sphingobacteriia > Sphingobacteriales > Sphingobacteriaceae > Pedobacter > Pedobacter sp. WC2423. Next base: position 3,573,165 of record NZ_CP162005.1, on the reverse strand, counting down.
GGTCACATCAATGAAGGGTGGATTAAATTCCATCAAAGGGTCTATGGCATCATAAATATCAGTAATGCTTTTTCCTTTAACTGGCGGCAGCAGCTCAAAAGAAAACAAGGTTTTACCCTTGGCGTTGGTAACGTGGTCGGTGATCTTCATTTAAGTTTTGTTGTGAGGTTAATAGGCTAAATTCGGACTAAGCCATCTTTCGGTATCTTCAAGTGACATGTTTTTTCTGACTGCATATTCTTCTACCTGATCTTTGGTGATTTTCCCAAGGCCGAAGTACCTGGATTGAGGGTGTGAGAAGTAAAAACCACTTACTGCTGCTGTTGGGTACATCGCGAAGCTTTCTGTGAGGCGAAGCCCTATTTTTTGTTCTGCGCCCAGTAGTTCAAATAGTGTTTCTTTTTCGGTGTGGTCCGGACAGGCAGGATAACCTGGTGCCGGACGGATACCTGCATATTCTTCCTTGATCAGATCTTCATTTGTTAACTGCTCGTCCTTTGCATAACCCCAGTAATCTTTACGGACTAATTCATGCAGGTGTTCTGCGAAGGCTTCAGCAAGCCTGTCTGCGAGTGCTTTTGCCATGATACTGTTGTAATCGTCATAGTTGGCTTCAAATTCAGCAACCATCTCATCACAGCCAATACCTGTAGTGACAGCGAAGCCACCAAAATAATCCTGAACGCCGTCTTCTTTTGTCGCAACGAAATCTGATAAAGCATAGTAAGGCTCTCCGGCAACTTTCTCTGCTTGCTGACGCAGGGTATGGATCGTTACTGGTTTGCCTGCTACATCTAATACAATATCATCGCCTTTGGCATGTGCCGGCCAGAAGCCAATCACTGCTTTTGCGGTCAGTAATTTCTCCTCAACGATCTTTTGTAACAATACACGGGCATCATCATATAATTTTCTGGCTTCTACGCCAACCGATTTATCGTTGAATATTTTTGGGTAACTGCCTCTTAATTCCCAGGTATGGAAAAAAGGAGTCCAGTCAATATAAGGGACAAGGGTTTCCAGTGGGTAATCTTCCAATGTTTTAGTCCCGGTAAATTTAGGTGCAGGCGCAACCAGGGCAGGGTCAATGGTAAATTTGTCTGTCCTTGCTTCTTCAATAGATTTGAAACGTTTATCGTTACGTTTGTTCAGATGCGCTTTGCGTGCTTTATCATATTCCTGTCTGATATTATCAATATAACCTCCTCGGGTCTCGGGATTCATCAGGGTACTGCATACGGTCACACTTCTGGAAGCATCAAGCACATGGATAGCGGGGCCTGAATAATTCGGCGCTATTTTTACCGCAGCATGGATTCTGGAAGTAGTGGCGCCACCTATCAGCAGGGGTACAGTAAAGCCTTCACGTTCCATCTCTTTGGCAAAGTGAACCATTTCATCCAGCGAAGGTGTGATCAGGCCGCTTAAACCGATAATATCTGCATTGATTTCTTTGGCTTTTTTAATGATCTCCTGTGCAGGGACCATTACCCCTAAGTCTACGATTTCAAAGTTATTACAGGCTAAAACTACCCCTACAATGTTTTTACCAATATCATGAACATCGCCTTTTACGGTAGCGAGTAAAATTTTTCCGGCCGAAGAACTTTGATCTCCATCGGGGTTGTCCAGTTTTTCCTGCTCAATGAATGGGAGCAGGTAAGCTACGGCTTTCTTCATGACCCTGGCAGATTTTACGACCTGTGGCAGGAACATCTTTCCGGCACCGAACAAATCCCCCACGATATTCATTCCGTCCATTAGCGGGCCTTCAATGACGTGGATAGGGCGATCGTATTGTTGCCTTGCTTCTTCTACATCGGCATCCAGGTATTCAATGATTCCTTTGACTAAAGAGTGGGAAAGACGGGACTCTACGGGTTCTTTTCTCCATTCTTCATCCTTAACAAGTTCTTTTCCTTTAGATTTTACGGTTTCTGCAAAGTCTACCAGACGCTCTGTCGCATCTTCCCGGCGGTTTAATAAAACATCTTCTACACGTTCCAGTAATTCGGCGGGGATGGCTTCATAAACTTCCAGCATCCCGGCATTCACAATTCCCATATCCAGTCCGGCCTTAATGGCGTGGAATAAAAAGGCAGAGTGCATGGCCTCACGTACGGTATTGTTTCCTCTGAAAGAGAAAGATATATTGGATACACCACCACTTACTTTCGCGTAGGGCAGGTTTTCTTTAATCCAGCGTGCTGCGTTGATAAAATCAACTGCATAGTTATTGTGTTCTTCTAAGCCAGTGGCTACGGTTAAGATATTCGGGTCAAAAATAATGTCTTCTGCCGGAAAGCCAATCTCATTTACCAGGATGTCGTAAGAACGTTTACAGATTTCTTTTCTGCGTTCAAAGTTATCCGCTTGTCCGTTTTCATCGAAGGCCATCACCACGATCGCTGCACCGTAATTCATAATCTTACGGGCACTTTCACGGAATTTGTCCTCTCCTTCTTTGAGTGAAATCGAGTTGACAATCCCTTTTCCCTGTAAACATTTTAAACCGTTTTCAATGACGCTCCATTTAGAGGAATCGACCATGATCGGCAGTTTGGAAATATCAGGTTCTGAAGCAATCAGGTTCAGGAATTTCGTCATTGCAGCTTCAGAGTCCAGCATTCCTTCATCCATGTTCACGTCAATGACCTGCGCACCACCTTCTACCTGTTGTCTGGCAACGGCAAGTGCAGCTTCGTAATCACCGCTTAAAATTAACCTGGAAAATTTTGGGGAGCCCGTGATATTGGTTCTTTCACCAATGTTGACAAACATGCTTTCGGGCGTAATGGTTACGGGTTCAAGTCCGCTCAGGCGAAGATATTTAGGTATTTCTGGTATTTGTCTTGGGGTAATATTTTTGGCTTTTGCGGCAATAGCTGCGATATGGTCTGGCGTGGTGCCACAACAACCACCCACAATATTCACAAAGCCGTGCTGAATGAAGTCTCCAACTAAAGTAGCTGTTTCATTAGGCATTTCATCATAAGCGCCAAATTCATTCGGTAAGCCTGCGTTAGGATATGCGGATACGTAACAGGGTGCTTTGGCAGCCAGTTCTTCAATATGGGGCCTCATGTCTTTTGCACCCAGTGCACAGTTGAAACCGATGCTGAGTGGGTTGGCATGAATGATTGAATTCAGGAAAGCTTCTACAGTTTGTCCGGACAGTGTTCTGCCTGATGCATCTGTAATGGTTCCGGAAATCATGATCTCAATTTTACGTCCTATAACTTCTTCGTATTTTTTGATTGCAAATATTGCTGCTTTCGCATTTAAAGTATCAAAAATTGTCTCAATTAATAACAGGTCAGATCCGCCGTCAACAAGACCCCTGATTTGTTCATAGTAAGCGTCAACGAGTTCATCAAAGGTTAAAGCCCGGTATCCAGGATCATTCACGTCTGGTGAGATAGACAAAGTACGGTTAGTAGGCCCTACAGCGCCTGCAACAAAACAAACGCGGTCTGGATTTGCAGCCATGAATTCAGTAACTGCTTCTTTGGCAATTTTAGCGCCTTCGAAACTCATTTCATAGTCCAGTTCTTCCATCTTATAATCCGCAAGAGAGATTCTTTGCGTACTAAAAGTATTGGTTTCAATGATATCTGTACCTGCTTTAAGGTATTCTGTATGTATAGCTTTGATGATATCAGGACGCGTAATATTCAGCAGGTCATTATTCCCTTTGACATCGCATGGGTGATTCGCAAAGCGCTCTCCTCTAAAGTCTTCTTCAGTCAGGATATAGCGCTGAATCATGGTGCCCATTGCCCCATCGATGATTAGTATTCGTTTTTTAAGCTCTTCTCTTATGCTCATTATCTGTGTTGTGGATAGCCGTTTGTCTGTATTCAAGCCACTAGTGCAATGCGATGTAGTATCTTAAAGACAGAAAATTTTATATAAAGGCCTAATCAGAAATCCAGTGTCGGATCGAATTAACTTATCTGTCAGGAACAGCCGGAACTGTTCGAGTAGAATGTAGCACCTTGTAAGCACAGGTTGCTAAGACTTCGTCGGGTCTAATCCCTCCGTCTTTCTTTATAAGCTTGGTACAAAAATGCAACAAAGAAAAATCATTTCCAAGCAAATAGAGTTTAAAGCATATAATATTGCAAAAATCAGGTAATTTGAATGGTGGTACGAAACAATGTTCTGCGGGGTCAAAAAAAAAGCCGGTCAGCTTTAAAACTGACCGGCTTCCTTTGTAAGGATGCTGACTTATTTTCTTCCTCCGAATATTCTCAATAAGAAGATGAAAATGTTCAGGAAGTCAAGGTATAATGACAAAGCGCCCATGATCGCTAATTTCTTAGTATCATCAACAGCCATAGTACCACCGTTTTCTTCGATACCTGCACCGATACGTTTTAGTTTCTGAACGTCATAAGCAGTTAATGCAGTGAAGATCGCTACACCAAAGAAGCTCATGATATAGTCAAAACCGGAACTTTTCAGGAACATGTTAATTACACTGGCAATCACCAGGCCTACTACACCAATCATTAAGATTGATCCGAATTTACTTAAATCCGTGTTGGTGGTATAACCTAATACAGCCATTAAACCAAATATTCCTGCCGCAGCAGCAAAACAAGCCACTACTGAACTTGTTGTATAAATCAATAAGATGAAACTCAGACTGACACCGGTCAATACTGAATACAGAATAAATACACCTAATAAAGCGCTGTATGATAACTTACTCAGCCCTGCACTCATCAAAAGTACCAGCCCTAGCGGAGCAAACATAGCAACATAACCTATCATAGACATTTTACCTGTTTCCTGATTGATCAGGTAGCTTAACATTTCTGGCGTATTTGCCATGTAAACTGCAGCCAGTGTTGATAAACTCAACGCTACAAACATCCATAAAAACACGTTGGCAAAGAATTTCTTTGCAACTGTTCCTGTCTGGTTTTCCACAAATACTGATTGTTGTGACCAATTATTATTGTTGTTATCCATGTTATTTTAAAATTTAATTAAATATACGAATCTATTTGTATCAGCAAAAGCTATGCCCCTAGTCTTTTTGTCAGAATTTCTTCAACTTTATGGAAGATTTGAAGGGGTTTTGCTGTTCTCCATGCCAAATCGTCAAGTTCACCACCAAAGTTGATATAGTAATCAATATTGCTGCTTCTGAATTCTTCAATCACATGCGGGTTGAAATTCAGTCCGGTGATCCAACCGTCTTCCACATCCTGAAACCATTCTTCGTAGTAACTGTCTTCTGAAGCATGGAAGTTAAGAACGTTTTCTCCGATAAGGATAAATTTATTGATGCCTTCATCGATCATCAGTTCCAGTATTTCTCTTTTCAGGAGCATAATGTCATTTCCTATCGCATCGTTCCATTCGCCGATAAATTCAATGATCGCATAATTATGTTCATAGTCTACAAACAGCACTTTAATATAAAGTGTATTGGAGCCAAAATCATCCCATTGCGGGTGAATCAGGAAATTGTACAGCTGTTTATCGAAATAAAACTCAGAGTATTCGGTGTTGTAAAATGGTGACCGGGGGTCTTCCGCGGCTATATAATCGTCACGCCAGCGGTAAAATGGTTCTATTTCGTGCATAATAATTTTATTTAGTACCGGCTTCCACAGCCTTTCTAACACTTCCGTAACGGATCAGCAGGTCTTCGGCTTTTTTATAGTCGATATGAAGTTCATTCATCACCATCTGTGTACCTCTGTCAACGAGTTTATGATTCGTTAATTGCATATCAACCATTCTGTTTCCTTTGACACGGCCTAATCTGATCATGACTGTTGTACTTAGCATATTCAGCACGAGTTTCTGTGCGGTACCGGATTTCATCCGGGTAGATCCTGTTAAAAATTCGGGGCCTACTACAACTTCAACCGGGAAATCACTGGCTTCAGCTACAGGGCCGCCTTCATTACAAATAATACAGCCGGTCAATATGCCGTTTTCTCTGGCTTTTTTCAGTCCACCAACTACGTAAGGGGTAGTTCCTGATGCGGCCAGACCAACCAGGCTGTCTTTCGCGTTGATGTTGAATTCCTGTAAGTCTGTCCAGGCCTGATTATCATCATCTTCTGCATTTTCTACGGCGCGTCTGATTGCTTTGTCCCCACCAGCAATAATTCCCACCACTTCATCAAAAGGAACGCCGAACGTTGGCGGACATTCTGAGGCATCAACTACACCCAGTCTGCCGCTTGTACCTGCGCCGATATAAAATAACCTTCCACCGTTTTTCATCCGCTCTGCTACAGCAGCAGCCAGTTTCCCGATTTGTGGAATCGCTTTTTCCACTGCAAGAGGAACTGTTTTATCTTCGTTATTTATACCTTTCAGAATGTCAAGTACTTCCATCTGATCAATATTAGTATACTTTGATTCTTGTTCGGTGATGCGTATCATTTTATCTTTTTTTGTTAAAATTCGTCAATTTCTTTTGAACAGGGAAATATGAATGCATTTCGGGCAGATTTTCAGCTGAATATTTATAAACAAATGAGTATTATAATAAAATCTTAAACAATTACAATTCTAATGGGGTTAGTAGCTTAATTAACAGCGTAATTTCATAACTTTGTGCAAACCTACTTCAGTGAAACCAACTACCCGTAAAAACCTGCTTGTCGCAATCACTTATTCTGTTACATTAATAGGTGGTATGTTCTTGGGTTATAAGTTTTTAAAGGATCAGGGGTTCACCTTTCAGCACAATGTTCAGTTTGCAGATAAAAATTCAAATAAAGTAGACGAAATTATCAATCTGATCAATAGAAATTATGTGGATGAGATTAATGCAGATACTTTAAGTCACCTTGAAATTGATAGTTTATTACACCAGCTGGATCCTCACAGTGTTTATCTTCCTCCGGTCAAAGCAAATGCACAAGCTGATATGCTGGAAGGTAATTTCCAGGGCATTGGTATTGAATATTATATTCTTAAAGATACACTGCTGGTAACCAATGTAATCAAAGATGGGCCGGCTGCACAGGCAGGGCTGAAACTGGGTGATAAAATCTTGAAAATTGATAGTTTGTTTGTCAGTGGTAAACATTTGACTAAAGATAAAATGATCGGAAAGATCAAGGGTAAAAGCGGAACTCCGGTTCAGCTGGTCGTACTGCATACCGGAGCTGCACATCCGGTGACGTTAACGATCAAAAGGGGGAGAGTGAGTGTGAGCAGTATTGATGCTGCCTATATGATCAATGCAGATGCCGGGTATATCCGGATCAGTGAGTTTGGCGCTAATACCGATAAAGATTTTGTAGAATCTGTAAAAGCACTAAAGTCTGCGGGAATGAAAAAACTGGTACTTGACCTGCGGGATAATGGCGGTGGTTATTTAACTGCGGCTACGGGGCTGGCCAATCAGATTCTTCCGGAAAATAAACTGATTGTTTATACCGAAGGGAAACATGAGCCGCGTACAGACTATATTGCAACCGGGGGAGGGGAATTTGAAAATGGAAAGCTTGCTGTGCTGATTAATGAAAATACAGCTTCTGCGAGTGAAATACTGGCGGGTGCTGTTCAGGATCTGGATAGGGGGGTGATCATTGGACGCCGTTCCTTTGGAAAAGGACTGGTACAGGAACAGTTTCCTTTTGGAGATGGTTCTGCACTGAATCTGACTATTGCAAGATATTATACCCCTTTAGGCCGCAGCATTCAGAAATCTTATAAAAAAGGGTATACAGCTTACCAGAATGAGATTGATGATCGCTATAATGATGGAGAGCTGACGGATAAACCTGTAGCTGCAAAAGATAGTTTAAGAAGAAACCTGGCTTTTACAACGGGTTCGGGAAAAAAAGTTTTTGCAGGTGGCGGTATTGAGCCGGATATTTATGTGAAAATGGACACGACCGGAATGAATAAGTTCTATGGGATGTTATTGACCAAAAAAGTGCTTTTCGATTATGTGTTCGACGTATTGGCAAACCGGTACAATGCCGCTTACCTGGAACAGAATTTAGCAACTTTCAGTATCAGTGATACAGATTATAAAGACTTTGTGAAGTTTATACAAAGCAAAAATATTGTGATTGATCCCAGGCAGCTTGCTGCGGCAAAGCCGGTTATTTATAGTGACCTGAAAGCTTTACTGTGTAAGTATCATTTAGGGGAAGCTGGTTATTATAAGGCTTTGAACTTAAATGACACTATGGTGAAGCAGGCGCTTTCAAGCATGCAATAAATAAGATTAAACCATTTTTTCAGGCATAAAAAAAGCGGTATTAAATCTAATACCGCTTGTTGATGATTTTCAGTTTCTATTTCTGTCTGAAGTAGATCTGGATTGGTGCTCCGCTAAAGTCGAAGTTCTCACGTAATTTATTCTCAATGAAACGTTTATACGGTTCTTTGATATATTGAGGAAGGTTACAGAAGAAAGCAAACATTGGTGAAGTTGCATTGATCTGCGTCACGTATTTTACTTTAATGTATTTTCCTTTTAATGCTGGTGGCGGATATTTTTCAATGATCGGAAGCATCACATCGTTCAGTTTCGAGGTAGGAATTTTCTTTCCTCTGTTTTTGAACACTTCTAATGCCGTCTCAACTGCTTTGAAAATACGTTGTTTGCTCAATACTGAAGTGAATACGATTGGGATATCTGTGAAAGGTTGTAATTTAACACGAATCTGTTCTTCGAAAGCTTTCATCGTTTTATGATCTTTCTCTACCAAATCCCATTTGTTAACCAGAATTACGATACCTTTTTTGTTCTTCTCTGCTAAGTGGAAAATATTAACGTCCTGAGATTCTAAGCCATCAACAGCATCTATCATTAGCAATACCACATCAGCCTCTTCAAGAGCCTTGATAGTACGCATTACAGAATAAAACTCGATGTTCTCTTTTACTTTTGTTTTTTTACGAAGCCCTGCGGTGTCGATGAACATAAATTCATGTCCGAACTGATTGTAGTGAATATGGATGGAATCACGTGTTGTACCTGCAATTGGGGTAACAATATTTCTATCCTGGCCCATTAAGGCGTTGATCAGGGAAGATTTACCCACATTTGGTCTGCCGACTATAGTCAGTTTTGGTAAAGCATTTTCTTCGACTACGTCATCTTCAAAATGTGAGATCACGTCATCCAGTAAGTCACCTGTACCTGAACCTGTCATCGAAGAGATCGAATAAATATCTCCAAGGCCAAATCCGTAGAATACAGCTGCATCATTTTCTAATGAAGTATTGTCTACTTTATTTACGACAATGAAAACCGGTTTTTTACTGCGGCGTAATAGCTGTGCTATTTCATCATCTAAATCTGTAATTCCAGTGATTACGTCAACCATAAACAGGATAACGGAAGCTTCTTCGATCGCGATAACTACTTGTTCGCGGATTGCCGCTTCAAACAGATCTTCAGAATTTGCTACATAACCTCCTGTGTCAATTACAGTAAATTGTTTGTGTGTCCATTCAGCAACGCCATAATGGCGATCGCGTGTTACACCACTGAAATCATCAACAATTGCTTTACGACTTTCAGTTAAGCGATTAAAAAGGGTAGATTTGCCTACGTTTGGTCTTCCGACGATTGCGATAATGTTACTCATGTGTTTTGTGAATTGTATTAATTATTAAGGGGTTGCAAAGGTAGGTTTAATTTTCGTACCCGAAACTTTTTAAATAGTTCTTTTTACTACGCCAGTCCGGAAGTACCTTTACGAAGGTTTCAAGGAAGACTTTCTGATCTAAAAACTTCTCAATATCCTTACGTGCTTCAGTACCAACCTTTTTCAGCATAGCACCACCTTTACCAATCAGAATGTTTTTCTGTGAGTCACGTTCTACGATAATTTCTGCACTGATCCTGGTGATTTTCTCTTCTTCTTTAAAAGAAGTGATCACTACTTCTGTACTGTAAGGGATTTCTTTCTGGTAATTGTTGAAGATTTTCTCTCTGATAATCTCAGAAACAAAGAAACGCTGGGTCTTATCTGTCAGGTCACCTTTATCATAGTAGGGTGGGTGTATGGGAAGGTATTCTAAGATTCTTTCCATAATTCCATCCAGGTTATATTGATGTAAGGCGGAGATTGCATAAATATGTTTTGGTTTTAAGAGCTCCTGCCAGTAGGCTTGTTTCTCTTCTACCTGTTCCTGCGTTGCACCATCAATTTTATTGATCAGTACAATCATAGGGATAGTGGTATTGATTATTTTTTCCAGTACATCATTTTCATCATGTTGTTCGTTGATGTCTGTGACGAATAAAATTAAATCTGCATCACTTAATGCTCCTTTGACAAAATTCATCATTGAATCCTGTAGTCCATAACGTGGTTTTATGATGCCGGGTGTGTCTGAAAAAACAATTTGTGAATCTTCTTCATTGACAATTCCAAGAATACGGTGACGGGTAGTTTGGGCCTTCGGAGTGATGATCGATAGCTTTTCCCCCACCAGGGCATTCATTAACGTGGATTTACCAACATTTGGCTTTCCTATTATGCTTACAAAACCTGCTTTATGCGACATTGAATTTTTTTTAAAATAAATTTGCATTGCAAAGAAACGAAATATATCTTTGCAGACCAATTTAAAACAAAGGAAGATTTAATCTTTTATAGTTTTAAATTGTAAATATAGTGCGGGGTGGAGCAGTTGGTAGCTCGTCGGGCTCATAACCCGAAGGTCATCAGTTCGAGTCTGGTCCCCGCTACCTGGAGAAGCATAACCTGCAAAGGTTGGTCGCTTTGAAATGGCCCGTTCGTCTACCGGTTAGGACGCCAGATTTTCATTCTGGAAATAGGGGTTCGATTCCCCTACGGGCTACAAAAGAAAAGGCTGGTTACATACTGGCCTTTTTTGATTAAAACATAGTGCGGGGTGGAGCAGTTGGTAGCTCGTCGGGCTCATAACCCGAAGGTCATCAGTTCGAGTCTGGTCCCCGCTACCTGGAAAGCGTTTAACCCTTAAAAGTTAAGCGCTTTAATTTATGGCCCGTTCGTCTAGGGGTGAGGACGCCAGATTTTCATTCTGGTAACAGGGGTTCGATTCCCCTACGGGCTACTCAAATTTTCATCTTGTTTCTTTGGTGAAAAAAATCTTTAATGATCTTCTGGTTTTTGTGTTGCCCTTTGTAATTTTTGTCTTCAAGAGGATTAGTTGCTTTATAGTTATATATTTGGCTGTTCGAAAGAATGATTGCTATTATATAAAAATAAATACAAGTTCAGTTTATGAAGATTTCTCCGTTTTGGTGTGGTGTTTTTGCTCTATGTTTATTCGCAGCCTGTAAAAAGGACGACCCCGCACCTTTGGAAATAAAACCCGATCCTTTATTAGCACTGGGAGATTCTTGTGCTTATCAGATGGATGGTAAGTCTTATTCCTTTACGCGTCAGAATGGTTTTCAGATTGGAAATGCGCAACCCAATTTTAAGTTGGACTCTTTTGTAAAGGGAACAAGTTATTATTCTGGCGATAAAGATTCTGTAATGTTCAGCAGAGGTTATGATTTCAACTCAAAGGAGTATGATGCAAGAATCAATATTTCTTTTGCTAAAAAATACAATAAGAAAGAAATGGAGAAAAATGTGCTGGCTTTTTTTACACCGAAAAATGGACTGGATCTTTTTCAGCCTGGAAATTATAGTTACCCTATTGATTATAAAAGAGAGCATACGCAAAATGGTGTAGCTATTGATCTGTATACAAGTGAAGATTTTTCTACGTATAGCAAAGTTTCTATAGGAAGTCCGACTGCTATAACTTTAGAGAGTCAGCGACAGTCAAGATTCGAAATTATTCGCTGCGTTAAATTAACAAATGGTACTTATTTGCTGGAAGCAAAATTCAATGCTGTCGTTTTTGACCAGGAAGAAAAGGTTAAAAAGAACGTTGAAAATGGATATTTGAGGTTAATTCTATATTAACATAAGCAAAATTTCTATTTTTTAATATAAAAATAGAAATTAGATCTGTCTGTGAATTAAGGGGATAGGGTTGTTTTTTAAAAATAATATAAGTATTTATTGTTAATATTTGCGGTTTTTGAAAAATAACCCTATGTTTGCATCACTTTAAAAAACAGTAGTATTAGCCTCTGAAGGCCTGTTTGTTAAGTATATAGTGCGGGGTGGAGCAGTTGGTAGCTCGTCGGGCTCATAACCCGAAGGTCATCAGTTCGAGTCTGGTCCCCGCTACCTGGAGAAGCATAACCTGCAAAGGTTGGTCGCTTTGAAATGGCCCGTTCGTCTACCGGTTAGGACGCCAGATTTTCATTCTGGAAATAGGGGTTCGATTCCCCTACGGGCTACGATCCCGCTTTACGATAAGTAGAGCGGGATTTTTGCTTTTAGGGGAAATTTGCTGGCATTTTCATATTTAGTGATCAAGGATCAAGTGGATCAACGATCAAGTCATAAACTTTTGGAGCAGGCTCTTTTTTAAGCATAAATTTTTGACACGCTCAACAGAAAGTCTTTGCTGTCACGGATGCTCTTATGCCTCTGGAAGTTGCGCTGAAAGCTTTCAATTTGCCTGGGAATGACTCAGGGGAAACAAGGCCGGGCTGTTCGTAAATAAATTCAAAATAGCTAAATCATAAAGCTATATCGTCCGGGTACTGCCTGAGTACTGCCTGAGTACTCGTTAGGGTAAGAGCAGTGCTAAAGTAACGCGAGAGCATGGCAACTCTAAGTCAAAACAACTAGTTGAAATGACTTAGACCTGGCATGCTTACAGCCCGTTTACAACCTGGTGTCATCCCGACCACCACTCAGGCACAACCCAACCATAACTAGTTGAAGATGAATGAAATTATAATTTTCCCTTTGACTAACCCACGGACAAAGCGGACAATTGCAGACAGCTGCGGACAATTGCGGACATTTTTTACGCATCAGGATAATCTTTAACGCTAATGGCTTACATTGGTGAAAAGATATTTATTATGGGAAGTTTAACGGGTAAATTTTCAAAGGGAATCCAGGACGATTTCATTTTTAAAGCAGCAGTTTGGAGTACAGGTTGTTTCAAAAGTTCTGTACCGGGCAAAAGGAAACAATCTATTGATCTGGAGGCACAAAACAATAATGTCACATGCCTCCGGAGGTGGCATGTGACATTATTGTTGTTTACTTCAATAAAACGTACTGCTGGCTAAAATTGATGAAAAGTAGTAATACTTTTGGCAGGAAGCGTATACTTAAATGCATTGCCTGAAACGGCAACGGATCCTATCGAAGACATGTTTTCATTAGTCGATGTGCGATTAATATTCAGCGAATTAACACCGCTAACGTTAGCAACTGAAAAAGACTGACTTACTGCTGAAGTTCCTGTATTAATAGCTACTATTACCAATCCGCCTCCACTGTAAGCTGTTATATAAACGTTAGAGACAGGATTATAGGTGCACGCTATTCTTTGTTTTCCAGGTCTTATCCATTTGGCAAACTGGCCGCCAGTGTAGCCGGCTTTATAAATTGTACCGCTTTGATTAACCAGGTTAACACTTGCATCATTATCATTAACCCACCAAAAGTAGTAAGCACTAAATTTGTTGTTCATACAATCACTAATGTTTTTAGCTAAAACTAAACAGTTATCCATATTGTCACGGCTATTGGAAACATAGTATTCTGTCATCCAAACACGCTTTCCTTTATTTAATGCATTCTGATGTACATAATTGCCATTACCGTAAAGGTGTCCGGAAACATAAGAAACTTTAGAGGCAGCGGTGGCATCGTTCAGTATCGGGTCAGTATAAATATCGTTAAAATTAATAGCATCGGAACAAACAATAGGTTTGCCAATATTTGATCCGCCTGCTTTAATAATATCACGTATCTGGTATCCATCCAGATTGCCATCTTCCGAAGAGCCATCGGGCTCATTTTTTATAGATACAAAATCACATTTTATTGTTGAGGCAGCACTACCCAGCCAATTGCAGAAATTAACATACTGGTTAGATGGAATAGTATTGCCTGATCGGTAAGCTGTAGGTATTTTCCAGGGACAGCCTAATACTTTAGCACCCCTGGCGTGCGCTGCCGCGGCATTATTTGTTTCATCGGCCCAGTCATTATTCTGGTCGAAACGTACCCTTAACAAAGAAAAGCCCAGTGTATTATAAAGTGCATCGTTTTTGGCTGTAGTAAGCGTGCCACACCATGCGCTGGAAAAGCCTAATCCATCAATGGTTTGATAAGAGGTATTGCCATCAATAGATGCGAGTCCTTGTACCTGCGAATCAGCGATCTTCGAATCAGCGTTTTCTTGATTTTGCTGCTTTTCTTTTGAACAGCCAAACAGCAAAAATGCGGTAATGGCGATAAAATGAATTTTAAATTTCATAATTGATTGATTAATGTTTTTAAATAGGTAGCCGTTAATTTTTAAAAAAAAGTTTATAAAAGTTACTTACTTTAATGCCTTCTTTCTTTTAATGCCCGGTATTTTGTTAGATACGATTTGCAGATTAACGCTGAAAATATTGAATATTGTATAATATTTGTCAATTTATATATTCAGTGTTTTAATTCATACCTATTATAAAAGTTGAAAAAGCTACTGAACAGGTACATGAAAATATGATTACCACAACATTTCTGACACAATTCAGCCTGATCAGCTTATAATTTAAATTTCAGAGAAAAGCACATTAATTCAAACCTTAAACAGAACATATGGAAACCTCAAAACCAACACCAATTACAGTAGACCCTACCGGTGGAGAAATACTATCAGTAGCGGGCGGTAATTACCGGGTACTCGTTTCGGGCAAACAAACCAACGGCGCATTTTCAACAATTGAAATGCTGGTACCTCCTCAAAACGGCCCCCGGTCCACATTCCCATGCCAATTTTTACGAGTCCTTTTATATTGTCGAGGGTGAAGTGGAAGTTCATTCCGAGGCGGGATCCTATACCGCAAAAAAAGGTTCTTTTGTTGTTGTGCCAGAAGGAGGCATTGTACATTATTTTAAAAATGTTAGCGATCTGGTCGCCAAGTTGCTTTGTATAGTTGTACCTGCCGGGTTAGAAGAGTTTTTTGAAGAAATAGGGCAGCCTGCAACTCCCGGCGAATTTCTTCCGCCGCCACCAATGGACTCTGAATCCATTAAAAAATTGCAGGCTATTGCGCAAAAGCATGGACAAATTTTATATCCGTCAAATTTTCTTGATCAGAAATAAGCATTAAGGCAGGTTTTAATTTAACAGCAATCAGAGTTCAAAAGTCGGCGTAAAATAATATCTTGCATTAGAATCCTGAAATATAATGGAAAAGAAAATAGAAAAAATTGCTGTCCTGATCGATGGTGACAATGCACAGGCTAAATTATTAAAATCAATCCTTGAAGAAATCGCCAAATATGGTAAGGTAACTATTAGACGAATATATGGGGATTGGACACAAAACAATATGAACAGCTGGAAAGATTTATTAAACGATTTGTCTTTTACCCCAATACAAAAATTTAGTTACACTTCTGGTAAGAATTCGACAGATGGTGCACTAATTATTGACGCGATGGACATATTGCATAGCGGTGTGGTTGACGGATTTTGCATTGTTTCAAGTGATAGTGATTATACCGGATTGGCAAAACGGATAAGAGAAGAAGGAGTCTTTGTGATGGGGGTAGGTGAAAAAAAGACCCCAACCGCCTTTGTACGCTCATGCGAAGTATTCACATTTAGTGAAAATATCGTTCAGGAAGAAGTGCTCGAAAAAGAAGTGACTACAGTCAAATCAAAAAAGGCATCTGATAAGGCAGAAGTGAAGCAGTATCCTAAAGTCGAATTAGAACTCATAGACAAGGCATATTTCATGTCTAATAGAGAAGATGCTGAATTGCTTGTTTCTGTTTTGGGCACAAACCTTCGGAAAATTGACCCGAGTTTTGATTCCAGGGCGCATGGCTTTTATAACTTATCAAAATTATTGGAAAGCTTGCCTGAATACGAAGTATCAAAAATTGAAATTGGGGGCGTAAAGCACAATGCAGCCAAGAGAAAACAAAAATCACCCAGGAAATAACAGTATATCAGAATTTAAATAGCCTGTACGAATTTACTGCTATATAGTTTTAAAGATAAAATTAAGCTGTTCAGGGTAAAACAATTATATCCTGAACAGCTTAATTGGAAAATACTATTTAGGGCAGTTCTCTACAAACTCCCAGGGACCCCATTGGCCGGCTTCTGGCAATTCATTAGGGTTTACGTACCATTTGTTTTTATATATTTTACCATTGTAATATACTTTTGTGCCGGGTGCTGGATAAGCAATTCCTGCGTTATAGGGCGCTATACCACAATTTCCTGTGCCGGGGTTGGTTGGATTGGTTGGGTCAGTAGGGATAACTGGTGTCTCATTCTTGTAGTCAAATGCATTCGCAAGTGCTGCTGATGTAGTTTGCCCGTTTAAAACTTTTTTAGCTACGTTCAGGTAAGTTACGCCAGTATAATTCGTTCCTTTTGCGGATAATAATGCAAGGTTCCAAATCATAATACCATCATTTTTACCTGCTCTGCTTTGCGTACCGCCATCATGGATGTATTTTGCTAAATCAGCTTCAAATTGAGGTGTGTGCTCAAAATAAGGCCCCCATGGCTCGTTTGGTACGTGTGTACCATGTGCTAACTGGAAGCCATAGATGTTGGCATAATAAGCATAAGAATCATACATTAACTTGCGGTTAGGCGCTGCTCCGATATTATAAGCCTGATAAGCGATAATATCCAGTTTATCTCCTGCAGCTTTAATTACAGGAATCATTGCGCCAGTTGCGCTGAAGCCAAATAAGCTGATGCTTTTTGTTCCGTCGGTTGCGCTGTACAGGTAACTGTCAGATTCTCCGGTTATCGTATTGCGTTTGTTATAGGCAAACGGAGATGCAGCATCATCATTGTTTAATCCGCCTAAAGCTCCTGATCCTACCGGTGCTGTAGCGATAATATAGCCTGCCGACTTTGGCATTAATTTCCTTGATTCGGTAATGAACCTTGTTAAATAAGCTACGTTAGCTGCATTTCCCGATTCGCTAAAGCTACCAGCAGGTTCAAAATCCCAGTCAATTCCTCCAAAGCCAATATCATCTACGAGATCTTTGATTTGTTGATAGTTGATGTTATTGAAGTTCTCCGGAGCTCTCCAGTAGGTTTCACCGCCTAATGATAAAATTACTGTAATGCCGCGTTGTTTCAGGATTCCAACAGCACGTTTCAACATCAGGCCGCCTTCGGTTGCCTGGTAACACTCCAGTCCGGTATTTGCTGTAGAAATATTGTAAGAACCCTTTACGTAAGTTAAGTTAGGTTTGGCAAATGCAAAGAATACGTGTGTTACAGCAGTAGGTAAGGTTGTGAATGCACTTTTTCCATCTTCATTTAACCATCCTTCAGTCCAGCTTGGATAGTAGCCTATGGTAATTGGTTTAGTTAAACTAGCATTCGGATTCCGCTCAAAATTGACTTGTGTTTTTGAATTACTTAAGGACTGGTTGTCTGATTGTAAATTCCCAGGTGCTGATTTCTTGCAGGAAGAAAAAGCGGTTAAGATGAAAAGGCCTGCTGCTGTGCTGTTTTTTAAGAGATTGCACACTTTCTTTTTCGATGACAAGATTTTGTCACGAACTGATAAATGTTGTTTCATAGGATTAGGTTTTTAGGTTAATCTCAAAAGTAGCATAGGGAATTGCATTCACAACTTTAACTGTAACATTTTCGATATAAATTATCAGATGTTATTTATCTGGTATTTATTTTCTTTAAAAAATAATAATTGTGAATTTTTTATTGATTTAGTGATAGGTCTTAACTGGGTCATGTGTCTCATTGTCACATCATTATGAGTGTATTGTGTGTTTTTTTATTTTTCAATTAATGAAATTATAAGGTCATTCTTGGAAATATTTATAGGTTTTATTGTAAATCAAAGAAAACGATGGGGGATTTCTTTCAGGATACTATTCAATCACAAGCCAGGTGTAGCCATTTGCTGGTATCGTTACTTCGTAAGTTACCTGATTATTAGTGTCTAAAGTATAAGCAACCGATTGGCCTTCTTTCTCTCTGATATTGGCATTACCTTTAAGGCCAGTGTAATAAAGCGGTAATATGATTTTCCGTGTAATTTTCTCTGCCGAAGGATTGTATAACATAGCTAATCCCTTTTCTTTTTCATTTGGATTAACATGTAAAATTCCATCCCATTCTCTTCCATCCGCCCTGCGCAGGTGTATAATGTCTGAATTTAAAATAACCCTGTATTTTTTATACCAGCTGATTACATCAGTTACCAGTTGCTTTGTTTCAGGTGTATCATATAATCTGGGACCACGATAGCAAGCTTGTATTCCAGCTCCATAATACTGCATCATCAACTGTTCATAAGCGGGAAGATGTGCAGAAAGGGGCTCTAATGTGGCAGCTTCTCCACCGCCCTGATATTGTGCTAATGGAACGAATCCCCAGCTCATTGTGGGTGTTTTCTCCCATGTTCCATCATAGATATTCTGACGGTTCAGGAGGATCTGCTGTTCCCGTGGTAAACTAAAGTTTACTTCTCTGTATCCCAGCGAAATTTTATGAGTTCCGTCCAGAAAATACCAGTCGGGCGCATTTACATAAATTCCGTTTTCATTGCACCAGCGATACAATCCTTTTTGTAGTTCTATTTGTGCCCATTGTGAATCTTCCAGCCCTTTATGGCCCGGATGTTTTGTCGATGCGCAAACATCACCCGGATATGGGCCGTCATTCTCAAATATATCCAGCCCTGTCTTTTGAATAAACGCTTTAATTTTATTTAGATAAGCAAGGCCCCAGTTTGAACCTAAACAAGGGGCATGCAGAAACTGAGCATGTACATCTGCTTTGCCTGTTTTGGGATCAATTACATCTTCATCATCATTAATCCGGCGGCTGGAAAATAAAGAATATCCACCCATCAAAATCCCCTTACTATGTGCATAATCGACTAATTTCTTGATCTTTGCTATGTTTTCTGCGCTCTGATCTTCCATATGCAGACCGCTGCCAAAACTGAGAATAATAGCTTCATAACCGGTTTCTGCACATTGGTCAACAGCAGTTTTTACCACCTTTGGATCAATAGTGATCAGGTGCATGAAAATTGGGTTTTCTGTTGACCATGGGGCAATTTTTCGGTACATCATACGCTGTGCCAGGCCATTTCTATCCCTGTCATAGCTATCCAGCAGCAATTCGTTTGTACGGATAGATTTGAAGATACCGCCCGGAGCGATGGTTACACCCGGACCAACTGGCGGATAAACTTCCAGTAAACAAGGCGTTTTAAGGTTATAGTTAACCTGTGAGGTATAGGTGGAATCGGTATTCCAATGGGTAGTTTGATCCGAAAGCCGGGCATTCATGGAATTATTAAAGGCATAATTGCTTTCTATATAAATTCCATGAGGGATTTTAATATCTTCTGGATTCCCGTCTACTGTAGATTCTTCCTCATGTGCAGCGATAATCTCATGAATTACCTTGTCTAATTTGATAATTTGCCGGCCTTTATTTTCGACGCTGAGCCATTTGCAGATTAACGGTATGCCGTCATATAATTCATAATTTACGTTTACCCGGATCCCTTTTAGTGCAGGTAAGCTGGATTCAAAAGAAAATGTCAGCATCTTTCCTGTTGGTTGCTGTTTGTTGGAGGCAAATGTATTTGTAGCGGGCTTCCAGTTGATGTATGGGGTAACGGTGGTGACTTTATAAGCTTTAAATTGAAAATCAGAACTATTTGTAGTTAGCCCATCCAGCCATTGATTCAAGAGATAAGCTTTTTGCTTTTGGCCATATAATCCGCCCACGTTATAAGATTTACCATTGATGGTCAATTTTGCTTCCGGACTTACGGCTCTTAAAAGTTGCTGTCCATTGCTCAGATTACTGAAATCTGTACAGGCGAGGTTGGGTTGTAAACGAAATGATCTTCTAATTAAGCCATTAGACAAAATAATATCCTTATTAGTTAAATCCCGATATACTTGTGCTGTTTTACCAATGCTATTGATGAGCCAATCTTGTTTTTTAACAGTTTCTTCTGTTTCTTTCCATATTGGCAGTGATGTTATTTTATCTTGTGCCAATAGGTGACTGGCTTGAAATAATAGTAAAGCAGCTAATAATTTTTTCATTTTTTAATCTCAATTTTCACGAATATAAAGAGATAAATATTGAAATAAATGGATAGTTATAAGACATGTTATGATAAAATGTTTTAGCTATATCTATTTGATAATTAATTTTTTAAGTGTCTTTTATCATTTGATGAATATTCTAAAACCTGGATTCCTATAGCTAAAAATGCCAGATCTTTCAAGATAAAGAAATCGGTAACCGGAACTCCATCTGATTGCTTCCAGATGCCTGGGGTGCTCAACAAAAAGCTTAGGGTAGAGGTTAGATGAGAGCCATCCGAATAAGTTTTTCAGGATACAAAAAGGGCAGAGTCCGGGAGGACAATACCTAAAAAATTTAAATGACCGTTATGCTGATACTATCAGCATAACGGCAGCGTTAATTTATTATGGTTTTATAGAGAGCCGAAAATAGTACCTAATGTATTTCCTAAAAAGCTAACAGTGCTTTGCACAAAGTTAGTCGTGATGGATATAGCTTCATTGAACAGACCTTTAGCCAGGTCATTAATGATACCACCACCTTCAATTGCTGACATTTCTGCTGTGTTCATTTCCTGAACACCAAAGTTCTTTAATTCTGGATTTTTCATGATAGGAGTTGGTTAGCTCAGGTCTTATAGAGAACCTAAAATTGTAAATAATTGAGCAAGACCAAATTTAACGGTATTCCCAACTACATTATTAACGGTATTTACAACTCCATTTACAGTTGTGGCAACTGCACCTACTACACCAAAAATATCACCTAGTAAACCACCGCCTTCTATGGTTGACATTTCTTTTGTGTTCAGCTCTTGAACACCAAGGTCTTTTAATTCTAAATTTTTCATAATGGGGGTATTATAAAATCTATTCCTTACTCGTTAAAGGCTTTTCAGGATACGCCTAGGTTGGCCAAACACTATAACGAAAGTAATAATATTTGACTAATAGGCGGAAAATCCAAAAAGCCTGAAATACCATGTTTTCGCTTCGCAGTTGATTGAATACTTGGTTTTTATATTAAAAAACAGGGTTTTTGAGCTGCTGTCCTGGTTGCGTTTGGTGCTTATTCAATTCATTCATTTAGTGCATAGGATTTTTGAGCTTTACAAGGTGAATTAAAAAGGATATTGATGCCTGTTTTTTGCTGAATATTGTGGTTAACTGACTGATAATAAGGTTGTTTTTCTTTTGTATGAATAGAAGTTTCATAATTCGAAGGAAGAAGAATCTCAGCCGAAAATTGAATTATAATTGTGGCAATTGAAGTTTCCATAAATTAGCATAAGCTGACTCTTTACTGTAAATCAGTTCATGGTGTGTACCTTGTTCAACAACAACTCCTTTGTCCAGGACAATGATTTTATCTGCATGATTTAATGTGCTTAATCGATGTGCAATAACGATAACCGTCTTTTGATTCGATTTTAAGAGGTCAATCATTTTTTGGACATATTGTTCTGAAGCAGAGTCGAGCGAAGAAGTTGCCTCGTCCAGGATAAGGATTTCGGGGTTCCGGTACAGTGCCCTGGCAATTGCAATGCGCTGCCGCTGTCCACCAGACAATGTGGTGCCATTTTCTCCAAGGTAAGTTTGAAATCCCCGGGGTAAGGTTTCTATGAAGTCGATAATACCCAGTTGCGTGGATATCTCAATGATCCTTTGCATGTCGGGTTCATCATCACCTACCGCTATATTATCAATGACATTGCCGGCAAATAAATCAATTTTCTGAGGTACTACCGCTACTGCCTGGCGCAGAGAAGAATTACGGATATACTTTAAATCATAGCTCCCTATACGGACATTCCCTTCTTGTATGGGGTAAATATTCTGTAAAATGGACATCAAAGTTGATTTTCCTGAACCACTTTCGCCAACAATGGCAGTAAATTTACCCTTAGGGATCATCAGGTTTAGATTTTCAAAAACATTGAGCCTGGTTCCATAACGGAAAGAAACTTTTTCGAAGTGTATATCACCGATCTTATCGGGCGTAAGGTCAATCTGGCTTTCCTCACTTTCGCGTTCCAGATCCATAATTTCAAACAACCTGTCTGCCGCAATTACAGCATCCTGTATGGTTTTATTCATGCCGATTAATGACGTAACCGGGCCGGTAAAGTAACTTATAAGTGTATAAAAAGATAACAATTCACCAGGGGTGATATTACCATCGAGCACATATCCGGCACCTACCCACAGTAAAACTATCGTTAAGAGTCTGGATATTAATTCTGTTGAAGTCCCCGAAAAGACGGAGTTGATATTGGATTTAAAACCTGTTTGCAAAAGATTGATAAAACGGGTTTCTGTTTTTTCATTGGCATGAGATTCCAGCCCGAAACGTTTGATCGTACCCACCGAATTCAAACTTTCCACCAATTGTGATTCCAGTTCTGCAGAATCTTCCATGAGTTTCCTTTGTACTTTCTTATTTAACTTATCTGTAATCACATAAATGATAAGATATAATGGGATAACGGTCAGCATGAGCAGTGCCAGCTTCCAGTAATAGGTGAACATCATGATAAAGGAGAAGAAAACAATGAATATGTTCACGAGAAAGTTAATACTCACGTCGTTTAAAAATGTTCTGATTTTTACAGCGTCATTGATTCTTGAAATAATTTCACCCACACGCATAGTATCAAAAAATGTCTGTGGTAATTTCAATAAGTGTTTGTAATAGCCCAAAATTAGCTGGCTATCGATCATTTGACCTGTTTTTAAGGTGAATATCGTTTTGGCAGTACCGATCAAAAGCTGGATAGCCAGGATAATCACCATCGCTATGCTCATCAGGTTAAGCAGGTTCCGGTTGCCATCAACCAATACAAAATCTATTAGTTTTTGGACGAAAATGGAAGTCGACAGTCCTAGTATGGTATATACAATTGCACCCAGCAGTGCCTGTATGAGAATACCTTTGTGCGGTTTGATCAGGTTCCAGAAACGACTTTGGACGGATATTTTCTCATTTCCGGGCTGAAATTCTTCTGCAGGTAATAACAAAACGAGCGCCCCGGTCCATTCCTTTTTAAACTCTTCATGGGTTTTACGATGCATTTGTCCGTCGGCGGGATCCATCACCTCAATGAACTTACTGGTCACTTTATAAACCACCACATAATGTTGTAAAATCTGATCAACGATTAAGTGGGCGACAGCAGGCTTAGGAATCTTAAATAAACTCTCAAAGGGGCCTTTTACACCAGCAGTCTCAAAGCCTAATTTACGGCCAGCTTCTACCAGCCCTAAAACTGTTGTTCCTTTTTTATCTGTACCGGCCAGCTGCCTGATGCGGGCAACGGAAAGATCCAGCTTAAAATGTGAGGCAATTGACGCTAAACATGCTGCACCGCAATCGGTAATATCTCTTTGTTTTACTTTGGTGCTCATATTTTGTCGCTTACATTTGGATTAACCCAGTCATCAACTTTATCATATAGTAACTGATATAAACTGCGCTCGGTCACAGTGAAGCGCGCAGTGAAGTTCATGCCTTTTTTTAAAAATCCTTTATAACCGTTTTTTAACACTAAATAATTCCTGGTCAGGTTACATCTCACTTTAAATACGGGCTGATTGTTTACAATGATAATATCATCTGATATGTCGAGTACTTGTCCGGTTGCCAGTCCCCATTGGTTATAATTAAAAGCATCCACCTGGAACCTGACCTCTTGTCCTTTTCTGATCAGCCCGATATCTGCTGGTTTGATATAACAGAAAGCAGTAATATTAGTATCCGGAGATAGCTCTCCGATTTTTTGATTGGCAAATACATAAGCGTCTTTCTGGATACCTGAAAGATTCTGAACTGAGCCGCTGATCGGAGCCCTCAAAGTATATTGTTTTTTCTGTTCGTTTAAGTCCACCTGCTGGCTGGAAAGCTGACGCATTTCATTTCTGAATTGATTGGCTTCTGTTTGCCACCTGGTTTTATACTTGCTGGTCACCATCAGGTAAGCAGAAGCCGCCTGTTCTTTTTCAAACTTATATTTTTCATATTCAGATTCAGTCACAACTTTACTCTGGTACAATTTATTATATCTGTTAAAAGTGGTTTCCGTCTGTTCTTTCGCAATTCTGGCAGTTTCAGACTCCTGTGCAAATTCCTGCCAGGCTGCAGTATACTGGCCAGTTTTCGGATTTGGATAACTATATCCATTCCATTGAATGTATACCAGTAATTTATTCAGGTCTTGTAAAAATTCACTGATCTGTCCCTGGCGTGTTTGTACAAGAGCATCCTGTTTTTTGGGTGCAGAAGCATCAATAACTAATAAGATGTCGCCCTGTTTTACTTTTTTATTGTCTTTCAATCCGAGCTGAGTAATTCTGCCATTAACAGGAACAGTAAGCTCTGTTTTCTCCATAGAAGATTGTAAAAGGCCATTGCTTTTTACGCTGATTGGCGTTTTAATAAAGGGTAATGCGGTAAAGACAGCTAAGATAGCCAGTACGGTGACGATATAGATAAATTGGCTGGGCTTACCAATCTTTGACCGGTGAACGATGGAATTACCCGATATAGTTTCAATGGTGTAATTAGACAGGGACATACAGGCAGTATATAAAATAACCGTTATGCTTCAATCGGGCATAACGGTTATCAGTAAGCATTTTAAATGCTGATCTTTTAAAGAGGACCGATGCCAATATTGATCAGTGGAGATAATATTTTATTCAACGTATTCACCACATTGCCTAACAGTGTGTTCACACCTCCCATTAATCCGTCAAGGAAGCTCAGCAAACTTCCGCCTTCGGTATTTAACATTTCCGTTGTGTTCATTTCCTGAACACCAAGATTTTTTAACTCTAATTTTTTCATCATACTAACTTGTTACGAATAGTTCCTTACTCATTTAAGGCTTTTCAGGGTACGCCTCTCTGGTCAAACGCTGAATCGAAATTAGAAAATAAGAAGTTAAAAACATGGCGGTGCTTCTTATTCAATTTATTCATTATTTGTCAGTATGGAAACCGCGCTATGTAAATATGCGCAGACAATTCATGTTGATAACAGGATTTTGTTACCTTGTCTGCCTTGCAGGGTTATTTTTTTATGAAGAAATATATTTTTTATACGCTATTGACTGGCTTACTTTCAGGAGTAAATTTAGTGTCATTCGCACAGAAAGGAATTGATTGTAACCAGGTGCTTGATCAGGAGCCTTATTTCGCCAAGCATCAGACTTTACAAAATGATTCTCTTTTTTTAAGGGATCTTCAAATCTTAAAACATTGTGGAAACTATGGAAATGTGGATAGTGTGCTGCTAAAAGGATCGGTACTTTCTGCATTTTTACGCACTGCGATGGATGAAGGACAGCCCGCTACTTACCGTACGATGATTGGATTTATGGATAAATTTAAGGATACACAAGACTATCGCCAATTTGTAGAATCCTTACAGCTCTATAAGAGCCTTGAAAATAGAAAGGTTAACCTGGAAGAGTGGGATCTTGCTCAGCCCTTTTTCGTGAAAATGGGTTTTACCCAAAATGATATTGATGATTTCAAACAGTTTATTGCTAAACCTGGGCATCATGAGCTCACTTATATTGCTGCTTATTACCTGTACATGAAAGAACTCAATGAAGTTACAGGCAGTAAATGATTGTTGAAACTGAGCAAGTTTCGGGTGGTTAAAGCTTGTTCTGGTCTCTATTTTTGTGTGGTCAAATAAATTATACGAAAAAATGAAAGCACAGGAAGAAACTAATTATAGCCGCATTGCCCAGGCAATCAGTTATATCAATGGTAACTTTAAAACCCAGCCCGGTCTGGAAGAAGTCGCCGAAAAAATAAATCTCAGCCCCTTTCACTTTCAACGGTTATTTACGGAGTGGGCAGGAGTAAGCCCAAAGAAATTTCTGCAATACCTGACCGTTGAACATGCGAAGAAAATGCTGAAAGAAAACCAGGCTACCCTGTTTGAAACTGCATTTGAAACAGGTCTTTCCGGAACAAGCAGGCTGCATGATCTGTTTGTCAATATTGAAGGAATGACGCCTGGTGAATATAAAAATGGTGGAGAGAACCTGACTATCAACTATAGCTTTGCTGAGACCCCCTTTGGTAACATCCTGGTAGCTTCAACACCTAAGGGAATTTGTCATATTGCTTTTACTGAGCATGCTGAAGATGCACTGGAAGACTTGAAAACGAAATTTCCCAATGCTGTTTACCAGCAATTTGCTGATGCTGCTCAACAGCATGCCCTTTATATTTTTAGACAAGACTGGGATCGGATCAGTGAGATCAAATTACATTTAAAAGGAACGGATTTTCAATTGAAAGTATGGGAAACTTTATTGAAAATCCCGGCTGGACAATTGACAACTTATGGTGCTGTTGCCAGAGAGATAGGTCTGCCATCTGCATCCAGAGCTGTAGGTTCAGCCATAGGTGCTAATCCGGTAGCCTTTATCATTCCCTGTCACCGCATCATTCAGTCTACGGGTTTACTAGGTCAATACCACTGGGGAAGTACGCGCAAAACGGCTATAATTGGGTGGGAAGCGGCAATGACAACCAGCGAAGCATAAGATGAAGACAGTTGAAGAGAAAATAGCAGCTGCCGACTGGCAGCGGGTTACAGAAAGTATGCACGATCAGGGTTATGCTGTACTTAAAAATATATTAACAGCAGAAGACTGTGCCGGACTGATCAGTAATTATCAAAATCCGGATGGTTATCGGAAAACAGTGATAATGGAAAGATACCGTTTTGGTATCGGAGAATATAAATATTTCAATTATCCTTTACCGGCATTGGTCCAGTCTATCAGAACAACAGTTTATCCCCATCTTGCTCCGATTGCGAATACCTGGATGAAGGTTCTTCAGCTGGATAATCAATATCCGCTGCTTCATGAAGAATTTTTAGCAAGGTGTAAAGCGCAGCAGCAAACTAAACCGGCAGTACTGATTTTGAAATATGGGCAGGGGGGATATAACACGCTGCATCAGGATCTTTATGGAGATCTTTATTTTCCGATACAGCTGGTGTTGTTCTTAAATGAACCTGGAGAAGATTATGAAGGTGGTGAGTTTGTGCTGACCCAGCAAAATCCCAGAGCACAGTCTAAAGCTATGGTATTAAAACCCTGCAAAGGAGATCTGTTGTTGTTCACCACCAATTTCAGACCTGCAAAAGGTAGCAAAGGATATTATCAGCTAAAAATGAAGCATGGAATCAGTGAGGTACAAAGCGGGGAACGTTATGCGGTGGGCATTATATTTCACGATGCATTAACTTAAATTTGATGAATCCTGTAAATTTGCTCAATCATACAGAAATTAGTGCTGTACAGCTGAGAATGCTGATCAAAAAAGGTATAATTACCTTAGGTGGAAATAAAAAACTAAAGATCTATGGACTGCTGAACTGTAAAAGCGGAAAGCGGATGAAGGCGGAGAACAGGGTGTTTTTTACAGATGAACAGCAAGCCATAGCAAACGGATTCCGTCCATGCGGAAATTGCAAAAGAAACTTATATAAGAAATGGATTTATTCAGTACCGGAGAATTAGTGAATTTGCTGCCTTATGATGGTGAAGTAATTTATTATGGACAATTAATACCTGCTGGTAAACTCACTTACTATCTGGAGCGCCTGAGGAATGAAATCATCTGGAAAAATGATGAAGCAGTTATTTTTGGTAAACATATTATCACCAAAAGGAAAGTTGCGTGGTATGGAGATGCTGAATATGCCTACACGTATTCCAATACAACCAAACATGCCCTTTTATGGACAGAAGACCTGCTGGCCTTAAAACAGCTGGTAGAGGAGCAAACGGGTGCGCGGTTTAATTCCTGTCTGCTTAATTTATACCATGATGGTGAGGAAGGGATGGCATGGCATAGTGATGATGAGAAATCGCTGGGCAGGAATACCACGATCGCTTCGGTGAGTTTTGGTGCGGAACGTAAATTTGCTTTCAAACATAAAGGCACGAAACAAGTGGTTTCCCTGCTGCTGGAAAATGGAAGTTTATTAGTCATGAAAGGTGAAACACAAACGCACTGGCTGCACCGTTTGCCAACAACCACTAAAGTTACCCGCCCGAGAATAAACCTAACCTTCAGGACTATCGTATAACAAATTCTTTTGATCTTGTTATCTTTACTGGATATTATCAAAACCAGCGAATGATAGATGTTTCCCGGAAAAGTTTTTTAAGCGATGCCAAAGGCAAAATTATAATAGGTTTCATCCTGGCCTTCTTTGCCCTTTTTTTAGCCTGGGGAGTCAGCAAAATAGCCTTTGATGAGATGCTGGATACAGTGGATACCATCTCCACACCTAACGTCAAACTGCGGCTGGTTAACATGGTCTCACGAAAAATAGCGAGTCTGGATCAGCAGCAAAAAAACCTGGCTTTCAACTCACCAGGTAATTATAGCAACTTCTTTAAACAATCCGGGCAGCTCAGGCTGATGCTGGACACTTTAGGAGGGATGTATGCTGCCGATTCTGTTCAGCTGAGCAGGATTAAATCTATAGAAAAACTATTGGTACAAAGAGATAAACAATTTATCAGCTACCTTAAAGTCAGAGAGGGGCTGGTCAATAATAAATCGTTTACTCAGGAAGTTCGAAAGTTGAATGAGCTGGTTAACAAAGGACCGCAGCAACAGGACAGTACCATTGTCACCACAGAAAAAAAGACTTCCACGGTTACGATATTGCCTGTCGATGAGTCTAAACAGCGCAAAGGATTTTTCAACCGCCTGTTTAATAAGAAAAAGGAAGAAGAAGATAAATCTTACCAGGTTACCAATGAAGAAAAAATAAAAAGGGATACTATTGCCCTGGCAGGGGAGACTGTGATTGCGAAAGGACTGGAAAAATCATTGCGTACCATAGCAAAAGAGCAGCAATTGAAAAGCGCGCGTTTTTTGGACAGAGAAGCTGTTCTTGCCAATGCGAATGATGTGCTGATCCGTCAGATGCTTGATATTCTGAGAAAAGTAGAAGCAGAGGTAGTTGCCCAGATAGAGCAAAATGGTATAGCCGCAAAAGCAGTAGTGAATACCGGGATCACGAGGATAAGCTTTATTATGATCGGTTTTTTCTTATTAACCATCGTTTTGTTATACCTCATTTTAACAGATATCACGAAAAGCAATCTTTACAGGAAAGAACTGGAAGCGGCAAGGGATGAGGCAGAGTATCATGGAATGGCAAAACAACGCTTCCTTTCCAATATGAGTCATGAAATAAGAACGCCTTTGCAATCTATTATTGGTTATGCTGAAATTATCAGGGAGCAGGAACATCCTAAAAAGAAAGATATTGATGCGATCTATCATTCTTCTGAGCATTTGCTACAGATTGTGAATGAAATTTTAGATTATAACCGGATTATCTCGGGGAAATTCACCTTTCAGCAAAAAACCTTCAATATCAGGGAGCTTTTAGAAGAAGTGATTATAATTATGGAGCCGCAAGCTGAGCAGAAAAATCTGAAAATGCGGACAGAAATAGAGCTTCATGATACTGATTTCGTCGTTGGAGATGCCTTTAGACTGAAACAGATTTTATATAATTTGCTGAGTAATGCTATTAAATTTACACAAACAGGTGAAGTGCTGCTGAGTGTTTTTTATAAACGGCAATCAGATAATCTGCATTTTACTTTCCTGGTAAAGGATACGGGCATCGGATTAACTGAAGAAGAAAGCAGTCGTGTTTTTAATGAATTTGAGCAGATTGATTCACCGGATAAAGAAGTGAACAATAAAGCGGGTGCAGGCCTGGGACTTACGATCATTAAATCACTGGTAGAAAACCAGGACGGACGGATTTATGTTAAAAGTAAACCCGGAGAAGGAAGCATTTTTACTGTATATCTGACTTTCAAAATTGCAGCTGTACCAGTTGGAGAAAGTAAAGTGGCACAGCTCAGCGAAAAGACTTATGTGAAAGATAAAGTATGGGTAGTAGATGATGACCGGCTGATCCTGGATTTGTGTCAGCTCATTTTTACGAAAAAGAACATTGCTCATGTCTGCTTTAATACACCGGCAGCTATGCTGGCTGCGGATTGGGATCCTGAAGTTAAATATATTCTGATGGATATGCGGATGCCTGAGATTTCGGGAGCAGAACTTTGCGTCTTGATGAAAGCTAAGATCCCTTTAGATGTTAAGGTATATGCAATGACTGCCCAGGTTTTACCAGAGGAACTGGAATCAGTATTGCAGCAGGGGTTTGATGGACTGATTATGAAGCCATTCCGGGAAAGTGATCTGCTTGATGTTTTCAGTACAACAGCACTGCCTGAAAATGCTGTTGAGCAAAAGGTTAAATCAGTACCTCAAAAACAAGCAACGGACGAATTTGCCGGAATTGCATTGGATACTGCAGTTGTAGAAAAGATGACTTTTGGTGATCAGGAATTGTTATTAAGTATTCTGAACAGATTTAAGGAAGACTGCCAGCATGATATGGTGGAACTTCAGCAAAGTATCCACACCAATGATCAGCCTTTAGCCAGGTTAATTGTTCACCGTATCGCCGGCAGAACGGCACAAATGGGATCAGGACAGCTTGCCGCAGAATTCCGGACGATGGAAATTGAACTCTCTGAGATACAGGATATTCAACCGGAGCATCAGGACAAGCTGGAATATTTAATCAAAAGACTTGGCCTGCTCATGCAGTTAGTAGACCAGAAAATTGGCTGAGCTTATTCAATCTCGTAACGCTCCATTTTACTGTAAAGCGTTTTTCTGTCTATATTAAGCAGTTTTGCTGCTTTTGATTTGTTGTACTTCACCTTAATCAGTGTTTCCAGGATCAGTGTTTTCTCATTGCTTTCATTGATCGCTTTAAGGTCTGAGCCACCTGGTTTAGGAGTTTGTTTAATGGCTAGTATCATTTCGTCTGGCAGAGACTCAATACCTGCAGTATCAGCAGGGGTCAGTAAAACCATCCTTTTGATTACGTTTTTCAGTTCCCTTAAGTTCCCGGGCCAGTCATATTGCAAAAGCAGATCTTTAACCGGGCCGGAAAGATGTTGTACATTTCTATCCAGTTCAGTATTGGAAAGTTTGATAAAATGATTGATAAACAACTCCAGGTCTTTACCACGATCGCGTAAAGCAGGTAAAAGAATTTTAAACTCGTTTAAACGGTGATACAGATCTTCGCGGAATTCACCATTCTGGATGCTGGTTAACAGGTCATCATTGGTTGCTGTGATAATGCGCACATTAACCGGGATCTTTTTAGTACTGCCCAAAGGCTGGATCACTCTTTCCTGTAAAGCTCTTAACAGTTTTACCTGAACTTCATAACTCAGGTTTCCTACTTCATCCAAAAATAAAGTACCCCCTTCAGCAGCTTCGAATTGTCCCTTTTTGTCATTCACAGCGCCTGTAAAAGCACCTTTAACATGGCCGAACAGTTCACTTGCAGCCAGGTCTTTAGAAAGAGCCCCGCAGTCAATTGCAACGAAAGGTTTAGTGTTACGTTTACTTTGGGTATGTAAGGTGCGGGCTGCATATTCTTTACCCGTACCACTTTCTCCCTGAATAATTACAGACATGTCTGTTGGAGCAACCAGATCTATATGGGCATACAGCTTATCGGCTGTTGTACTTTTTCCTTTAATGAAATCCTCATGTTCAACCGAAGCAGGCTGGCTCTTTTCTTCCTTTTTCTCGAGAGCGCCTTTGATGATCATCAGCAGTTCATCCGGATTCACAGGCTTGGTAATATAATCTATTGCACCGAGCTGGATTGATTTTACCGCAGTTCTTACATCATTAAAACTGGTCATGATCACCACCGGATAATTTAATCCGTTTTCCCGCAAATGTGCGAGCACATCAAGTCCAGTTCCATCAGGAAGACGATAATCTATCAGAAAGAGTTCGAAATTGTGCTGCGAAATGAGCTTGAAAGTACTTTTGACATCATGAACAACATGAGGTTCATGACCATGCTTTTTAAGAAAGCCTTCTAACAACTGCGAGAACGTCAGATCATCTTCAATAATAAGTATTTTCGCCATAAGTATCCGCTTCGCTTTTTGATTATACGGCAAAAATACAAAAGCCGGAGAACTTCCGGCTTTTATATTATTTATATTTTATTGTGTGTAGCAATTATTGTTGAACTACGCCGTCAGCACCTACTTTTAAGAAGGCTACTTTATCGGCTTTTTTAACATCTACTTGATAATAAGTTGATTTATCAGCGTTAGTAATTAAAAAAGCTGTAGTTGGTGTCCACTCTTTATAAGCATCAGCTTTTAAAGTCGCTTTTACCGGATCAGGTAAGGCTTCAATTTTCACTGGTACCTTAGCTGAACTATCTTGTTTCACTGTGTTAGCAGTACTATCCAGTCTTGCTGTAAAAGCTGCGCTGTCTGTTTTTACTGTATTTATTGCGCTATCTGCTGCAACTGTATAAGCTGCACTGTCTGTTCTGAATGTGTTAGCTGTGCTATCTAATTTAACTGAATAAGCTGCGCTATCTGATTGAATTGCAATTGGGTTTTTAATTTCATTTGCTTTAACTGTTGATACTCCTGCGATTGCTAAAACTGCTGCTGATAAAATGAAACTTCTCATATTCTGTCTATTTAAATTTAAAAATTCTAATTAACTAATTCTGTTTAGCTAGGTATCATAATGATGCCAGCGTGCCAGAAAATAGTTAATACGCTTTAGTTTAGCTGTTTATGGTTTATGCCCCAAAATAATGGTGTAGACATTCTCTACAGTCTGCCCCCATAACACAGCAATTTCATCAGAACAAATCCTGTTGGCAAACGTTATTAAGATTTATAAACTTAATTTAACTCCTATGACTTATAAAGAAATGCTGCATTCCCTGGCAGAAAAAACCGCTGAGACTTATAATGCTTATTTACAGGCTAAAATTTCAGTAACAGTTGAAGGTGATGGACTTTCTGCTGAAAAAGCTGAACAGCATAGAGCAGAGTATGAAAGACTGGAAAAGAAACTGGTTGCGCTGATAGCCACAATTAAAAATGATGATTCTATCAATGAGCAGGCTCCTGATAACTTCTACGAAGAATTTATTAAATAAAGACTATAAAATAATAGTCTTTATTTATGTTAGGTATTTTTGAACTGATTAAATCAAAAATGTCCTATGAAGTTACCTTTAAACTACCTTGCTTTCATTATACCTGTGTTCTTTATTTTTCTGCCGCTGAAATATAAACTGGCAAAGCGTAAAAAGAAAGAACACTATTTTAAACATGAAAGCTCGGTAGCTAATGTGAGTATATTATATTATCGCTATGTATTGCGTGAGGAAACGTTATATTAATCCTTGACATTTATCAATACCTAAATCTTTTCTTAACTTTGTTCTGATATGTTGTCTAAGAAAACAAAATATGCCATTAAAGCACTGGTGGCTTTAGGCAAGAACGTTGAGAATCCTCCCATGCAAATCGTAAGATTAGCAGAACAGGAGATGATACCCAGGAAATTTCTGGAACAGATATTATTGGATTTGCGTAATGCAGGTTATCTGTATAGTAAAAAAGGTGCAGGTGGAGGTTATAGTCTGAACAAGAATGCTGCGGATATATATTTGGTGGATATTCTAAGGATAACAGACGGGCCGATTGCTATGGTTCCTTGTGCAAGTTTAAAATTTTATCGTAAATGTGATGAGTGCCATGATGAAAAAACATGCGGGATCAGAAAGACATTTATTGATGTCAGAGATGCTACCCTCGAAGTACTTTCAAAAACCTCTGTAGCAGACGTTATTGCACGTGAAAGCAATGGGGAAATGATGTTTTAAATTTATTGTAAAAAAAGACTACTATTTAAATAGACTTTATTATATTTGTTTATCAGCAAGTATATAAACCTTTAAAATAGCCGGTTATGATTTTAAATAAAATAAAAAACAGCATTCAGGAACCCCGTATCACTTTAGTAGGAGCCGGCCCCGGAGATCCTGATTTAATTAGTTTAAAAGGAGTAAAAGCGCTTAACACTGCAGATGTTGTATTGTATGATGCTTTAGTGAATGGCGCATTGCTGAATCATGCTCCGGAACATGCCATTAAAATATTTGTAGGAAGTCAGTCTGATGGAGAATCCTTCTCACAGGATGCCGTAAATAAATTAATGATTGATTACGCTTTGAATTACGGCCATGTGGTAAGGCTTAAAAGTGGTGATCCATTTGTGTTTGCCAAAGGCTTCGAAGAAGTAAATTTCGCAGAATCTTATAGTATTCAAACTGAAATTGTACCCGGTATCTCCAGTGCTATTGGTGTTCCGGGCCTGCACAAAATCCCGATGATTTATGGAAATATGAGCGAAAGCTTCTGGGTACTGTCAGGCGTTAATTCAAATGGAGAGATCTCTTCGGATCTGAGAGGTGCAGCACAATCCAAAGCAACTGTTGTCGTTTTAATGGGAATTGAAAGAATCAGAGAGATTGCTGCAATTTTTATAGCTGAAGGAAAAGACAGGTTACCTGTTGCAGTTATTGAAAATGGATCTGTGCATGATGAAAAAACAATTGTTGGCGTTGTAGAGACTATTGCAGAGCTGGTTGAAGATCACCAAGTTTCTTCGCCTGCATTACTAATTTTTGGTGATGTAGTTTCTTTACATCCATCTTTTGACAGCATCAGAGATTTTTATCATATACTTTCCGAAGGATAGGAAGTTAAATACAAATCTTATTAGTATAAATTAAAAATCCAGGAGAAATTCCTGGCTTTTTAATTTATAATCAGGTGCAAACCGTTACCTTTGAATATAATGGTGAAAGCTCGCAGTTAAGCTAAATTTGATTGCCGGGCATAACTAAATATCAATATTAACGTTTAGCATATAATTTAATTAACACATATGAACACATTAAAAAATAAAGTTGTATTGCGTGGTCTGTTTAGTACCGCACTTATAGCAGGATTAGGATTCAGCTCTTTTGCTCAGGCTCAGAAAGATAACTGGCATAACCTTGACTTTAAAAAAGATTCTGTATTTGGTGTAAGTACTGAAAAAGCATACCTGGAATTACTAAAAGGTAAAAAATCAACACCAGTTATTGTAGGTGTACTGGACGGCGGAGTCGACATTAAACATGAAGATTTGCTGAGTGTAATCTGGGTAAATAAAAAAGAAATTGCTGGTAATGGAAAAGATGATGATAAAAACGGATATATAGATGATGTAAATGGCTGGAATTTTATTGGTTCAGCAAAAGGGTCTGTAAGTCACGAAGCATTGGAACTTACCCGTGTATTGCGCAGGGATAAGGCCAGATTTGAAGGTGTAACCGCAGAAACCGTTAAATCAGCTGACAAAGCAGCATTTGAACAATACCAAAAAGCACAAGCTGATTTCGATAAACAAATCAATGAAGCTAAAAATGCTGTTGCAAATATCGGTGGTTTAAAAATTGCATTGGATGCAATGGTGAAGAGCATGGGTAAAGAAAATCCAACTTTAGCTGACTTCCAGAACTATAAAACTTCATCTGATATGGAAGGCCGTTTGAAAAACATTATGGTTTCTCAATTGCAGAATTCAACTTATGAGGATTTCTATAAAGCACAAATCGTGAAAGGACTGGAACACTATCAGGAT
The DNA here is from genome assembly GCF_040822065.1 of Pedobacter sp. WC2423. NCBI lineage: Bacteria > Pseudomonadati > Bacteroidota > Sphingobacteriia > Sphingobacteriales > Sphingobacteriaceae > Pedobacter > Pedobacter sp. WC2423. The sequence continues at coordinate 3,537,385 of NZ_CP162005.1, read as the reverse complement.
CAGCTGGCTTACAATTTAAATCTTGATTTTGATCCCAGAGCTGAGCTTGTAGGAGATAACTATGCAGACAGTAAACAAAGAAATTACGGAAATAACGATGTTACAGGCCCTGATGCAAGTCACGGAACACATGTATCCGGAATTATAGCTGCAAACCGTACCAACACTATTGGTATCAAAGGCGTAGCAGATAATGTGCAGATTATGGGAGTTCGCAGTGTGCCGGATGGTGATGAACGTGATAAAGATGTTGCCAACGCGATACGTTATGCAGTTGCGAATGGTGCGAAGGTTTTGAATATGAGTTTTGGTAAAGCCTATTCATGGGATAAGAATGCCGTTGATGAGGCCGTTAAGTATGCCATGTCTAAAGATGTGCTTATTATCCAGGCCGCAGGAAATGACAATAAAAATCTTGATGTAGAAAAAAGTTTCCCGGACCGCAGATATGAGGGTGGTGGAACAGCAGAAGCTTATATCGTAGTAGGTGCTTCGGGATCTGCTGATGATCAAACTTTGAAAGCTGACTTTTCTAACTATGGGAAAACAACTGTTGATGTATTCGCACCAGGCGTAAAAATTTATTCTACAGTACCGGGATCAAAATACGAAGCTTACAATGGTACAAGTATGGCTGCCCCTGTAGTTGCAGGTGTTGCCACACTGATCAGAGAATATTATCCTAAATTAACTGCTGTACAGGTTAAGGATATTATTATGAAATCAGTAGTCAAAGTTAATCACGATGTAGCTATAGAAGGTGCTGATGGTGAAACTCCGAAATCTGTACCGTTTGCAGATATTTGTATCTCAGGTGGAATTGTGAATGCTTATAATGCTTTAAAATTGGCTGCGGATTATAAATAGAACGCAACGCTATTAATTCCAATAAAAAACGGGTCTGTCTCTAAAGAGGCAGACCCGTTTTTTTGTTAATGATTAAAATAGCTGTCTTGAAACCTGGTGTTCATCAAGCAGGCAAAGCTTCTCATACTTGTACTCATTGACCAGATCAAATTCTTTCAGATCTGTATAGATATTAATCAGCAGATTGAACATAAACATCGCATTCAGCAGTATATTATTTCTTCTGAAAAGTAGCAGGCATTCCTTGGTATGGTGAATCGCAATTTCATATTCTTTTCTGTTGTAGTATTGCTGAGCCTGAAACATCAATAAAATCACTTCCTGGTATTTGGCAAAATTCGTGTAGTTCCTGTTGGATAAATAAACTATGATATTCTCAATCTGATCTGTTTTCTTTCCCGGGGCACTTCTGGAACTGTACATTCCATAAACAGCAAGCATATAAATAGTGAAAGTAGTCCTTTTTGCAAATTCTCTTGGATGAAGTTTAACAACATTAGAAATTATTTCGTGGCCGGAAGTGGCATCACCAGTAAACAGGTTCACGTAAAGGATCAGGAGGTAAGAAATACCTTGCCTGGGATCAATAGGATTCTCTGGCATGATCCCAAAAGGGTTATCACCATTTCTTAAACGCTCAATATTATCCAGCAAATTCCTTTCAGCAGGTTGTTCTGCATTAATCTTTGCATAAATAATTTGAAGTGCTTCTACAGGGTTGACCATCCAGTCTGCAGCATTCAAGGTACTGATGTTTTTTATTCTGGCCTTGATGGCCTCTTTATCAAGTTTAATGACATCAAGAACCCCTAATATCGAATTATAGACCAATAAATGATCGTCATTACTGGCGATATCAATTAAGGCCGCAACAGCTTCCTTATAGCAGGAATCAATAAAGTCGAAATTGATGAGTTTAGAGATGATGATCTCATGAAACTTATTTTCGTCCAGTACTCTGATGATGTCGGGATTAAACTTTGATCTGTATTTAATCTCTTCGGCCATGAACAGAATCAGGTAATTACTCTCAAAGCTATTCAGGTTCAATTTGAAAACAGATTTGAGCTCGTGGAAATTGCCGGTTTTAATCAGGAAACGTGTAGTCCACTGTAAAAGCTGGAAACGAACCTGATTAGCTTCATATTCCGTATTGATATAAATGAAGAAGTCCATGTTTACCTGGAGGTGGAACTTTTCCAGAATCTCAACAAAAAGGAAATACTCGAACAAATGCGGATGCAGAAAGCGCACATATTCTTTTGGGTGTGCATTCTCTGTTCGCTTTTCTTCCATCAAAATACCATCTGTCAGTAATTCCATATACGCATTTCTGAAAGCAGATAGTTCGGAGAGCAAACTATCTTTTTCTATTGCATTGGTTTGTTTTCCATATTCAGTAAGCTGAATGATTTTTTTCAGGAAGAGGATCTTCTCTGTATAATAATTTGAGCGGTAAATCTTTTCCTGAATGAAACGGGAAACCAGCTCATAAAAAGTAATGTTTGTATAATAGTTGAAATCAGGGTCTTCTTCTTTAAGCTGATAATAAAGCTGGATATGCAATGGGAATTTCAGATGAGCCTTAAGTCTTGGATTGATTTCTTTATTGTCCAGGTAATTGATTTTAGAAATGATCACGTCTACCTCTTTCTCTGTGAGCGGAGGGACATTGGACAATTCATGGAGATTAAAGTAATTGCCCGGGAACCATTTCGATTTCAGGAAAGAAGAATGGCGGATGCGTTCATAAAACCTCATCCAGGTTGTAGAACGCAGGCTCATCATTAACTTGATATTCTTGTAATCTTCCAGCGAGCAGATCAGGTTAATGATATTATCAAATAAACGGTTCTTGTCCTCTTTGTTTAAAATCAGTTCTGCAAATCCATCTAACATGATAATAAACTTACCACCATGTGCAACCTGAATATTATTAATATATTCCAGTGTATTTTCAGCGGGGTCTAATTGCAGCTGCAACTTGAGCAGATCTTCCATATTAAGATTTGCATGATCCTTACTAAAGAAGTTATAGGCCTGAACAAATAATATGGTGGAATCTTTATACGCAGCATCCTGCTTATAAAACAGATCTTCTGCTAAATGGCTCAATAAAATAGTCTTCCCATAACCAGGTTGCGAAATTACGCTGGTAAAAATATAATCACCAGCATAAAACTCATCAAAATCGTACGCTGCGAATTTTCGGCTGATCGTAATATCATAGGGGATACCGGATCGGTTTCTTATAGTTTTTAACGTGAACTGAGTAATCTTGTCAGCTTTATCTTTAAGATTTTTCCATTCGTCTGCAGGATGACCAGGTTGTGGTAAATTGATTACATCAACCGATGCAATGTCAACGTATTCAGCAAGGGTGGTCAGGGTGAACGTAGAAAATTTATGTTTAACAACAGCGAAACCAAATAACCTTTTAATAGTCGTTTCACTTACGTTCTTGTTAAGATGCTTACTAATCTCAATTGAGATTCTCTTACAGTCAGCAGGCGTAATAAATCGAATACCACATTTTAAGAGAATCAAGCTTTTAAGTTCGTTCAGCCGGTGACTGTATTCCATAGATCCGTTTTTTTTCTATTGTATTATTCGGGTTTAGTTAAAAAGCTAGTTAGACACCATTACTAACCGAATATACACATATACGTGATAAATGAACGGAAAGGATTTAAATAAAAAAAGCAGGAAATTATCTATAAAGCAGATAAATGCATTTAGACTGGGTTTAAATGCGCATGCTCGAAATTTTATAAATTAGAAATAGAAAATTGAACAAAATGAATGGAATGAGCTGTTCATTTTACCTGGTTTAAATGAATGATTTGAACACTAAATTAGCTGTTACCTTTCCTTAAAATTGTCGGATAGTATTAAAGTTAACCTCTAAAACTGCCGGTATGAAATATACTTCTACTCCCCGAATTTTAAAAAAACACCTCTGTCTTCTCGTTAGTATATTAGCTATAACGCTATTTGGTACACGATCGTATGCACAAACCAAAAATTACGCGACGGTAACTCCTTCTACAGGAATTGCCAGCTATAACATTGGATCGGATAATCCGAATTCCAATCCGGGAAATGTGGCATCGGTCGATAATCCGGGAAATGCAATTTTGCAGCCGCCGGGAGCTCCCGCAACGCTCAATGCCAGATATGTCAGTTTACTCGGATTGGGATATGAAGGGGAGGCGTATATACAGCTTAAATATGGTAGCCAGCTGGTTGCAGGAAAAACCACTTATATTCGTTTTGATCAGCCAACCAATAATGGCTTAAATCTGGATTTGCTGGGAATTGTAGGAGATCTTACCGGCCTGTTCTCTAAAAGAATTGTACAAATTGATGCTTATACTGGCGCAACCGCTGGCAGCGATGGTACGGTGATACCCGCTACTAATGTTTCAGCTACGGTTGTGACTGATGTGGATGGTAAAACCTATTTTGCAGTTACTTCGTCCGTTGCCTACAATTCACTCCGGATTCGTTTAAGAGTTCGTAGTAATGCACTTTCCATCAGTCTTGGAAGTTCAATCAATATGAATGTATATCCCGCATTCAATTATGATGCTGATAATTGCAGTTCTTCTATATTTACGAATGTATCAGCCACAGGTCTGAATGTTTCTTTAACCAGCCTGGTTACTAATCCTCAAAATGCTATTGATGGTAACTTGAATACTTTTTCGCAACTTCAGGCAGGAGTAGTGACTTTAGGCTCCTCAGTTTCTCAAACTATTTATTTAAACGGACTATCTTCCGCAACAGATGTTGCCAAAGTTGTTTTTTCACAAGGTGGTTCTATACTCACGGTGAATGTACTGAAAACGATTACCGTGCAAGCCTATAATGGAAATACGGCTGTCGGCAATCTGAATTCACTCGGTAATTTAATTAACCTGGATTTACTCGGCTTATTTACAAACAATACCCAGGTTCCGGTTTTCTTTACACCAGGCGCTCCATTTGACAGGATCAAAGTTACGCTGGATAATGGTCTGGCCATAGGCGGTAACCTGCTGGCAGGAGGTTTGAATATTCACGAGGCACAACGCACAGTGCCTAAACCCTTATTTGAAGGCGTAAATGGAAACGCACAAACGCTATGTGGAGGTAGTACATTAACCTTAACTCCACAAAGCCCTGATGCGGGATATACTTATAATTTCTACAAAAAAACTGGCCCTAACGGATCAAGAACAACTGCCACAGGTGTAACGGCTAATGTCCTGACAGAAAACGGGCTGGCAGCCGGAGTTTATACCTACTATGTGTCTGCCCGGAAAACAGGATGTATTGCCGAATCTGATCTGGACAGTGTAATTGTAACTGTTAAACCAACACTGCTGTTCACTGCAACCTCACTCAGCAATGGAACAGTTGGTAAAGCCTATACCAAACAAGTTGGCCCTGCAACCAGCGGAACAGCTCCATATACTTATGCCATTGCTCCTGGGAGTGCATTGCCTTTGGGCTTAACCATGACTTCGGCAGGTTTGATCAGTGGAACACCTACTGCGGCAGCAGCAACAGCAACTTTTAGTTTGATTGCAACTGATGCCGGAGGATGTACCACTACAGCAATTCATACTTTAACTATCACCGCAACTTTAACTCTGCCAGCGGCCACTTTGCCAAATGGTACAGTCAATAAACTTTATCCGGATACACAATTGCCAACGCCAGCAGGAGGCAGTACACCTTATACTTATGCTGCAACCAATTTGCCTCCGGGGATTACTTTAAACCCGGCTACCGGATTGTTAACAGGAACACCTTTAACTGCGGGTACTTATACTATTCCGGTAACTGTTAACGATGCAGATGGAAATGTGGTGACTACTACTTATACTATTATAGTCAGAAGTCCGCTGGCACTCACAGCCTCTATTTTATCGGATGGTACTAAAGGACTATCTTATACTCCTCAGATTATACCTTCAGCAACAGGTGGCAGTGGTGTCTTTACCTACAGTGCGGCCAGTTTGCCGGCAGGATTAAGTTTTGATCCGGTAACCAGGGCAATTACAGGTACGCCAACACAAACAGGTACTTTCACTTTCCCTGTCACTGTAACTGATAATGAAAACAATACTGCTACCCTGAATTATACCATTACTGTTAGAGATGCCCTGGCATTAGGTAATGTTGTATTTCCTGATGGAGCGGTTAATGTAGTTTATCCAACCCAAACTATCCCGGATGCCACTGGCGGAACTGGTCCTTATACCTATGCAGGTTTGAACCTTCCTCCGGGACTGACTTTTAATCCTTTAACTAAAACTGTTTCAGGAACACCTGCGCAATCTGGTACTTTCACACTTTCAATTAAAGTAACAGACGCAGCAAATGGAACAATTACCGTTCCTTATACAGTAAAGGTTGCCGGTGCGCTTACCTTACCAACTGTTACTTTAGCAAATGGTAAAGTGGGTACAGCTTATACCTCTGCAAGTTTGCCAGCAGTAACAGGCGGTACAAGTCCTTATACTTATACTGTTGCAGCAAATCAATTGCCGGCTGGCTTAAGCTTCAACCCATCAACCCGGGTAATTTCAGGAACTCCAACAGCTGGTGGTAATTATACCATTACCATGAAAGTTACTGATAATGCAGGAAATACAACCAGTACAGATTATGCACTGAATATTACTGTTGATCCGCCTGTTGCAGCTGGTATTATAGTTTGTAGTGGTAATAGTGCAACTTTAACAATTGATAACGTTACTAATGGTGTAACTTATAATTACTATTCTTCTACAGGAAATACACCGCTGGGTTCCGGAACTACATTTACTACACCGGCACTGACAGTGTCTACTACTTATTATGCAGAAGCAGTTTCAGGAACAGCTGTAAGTGCACGTATTCCGGTTACGGTAACCGTGAACCCGGCACCAGATGCACCAACTGTAGTGATTAATAGTGTAACTATCAGTGCCGGCCAGACTGCTACCCTTCAGGCTACCGCTACCTCTGGTTCAACTATCAAATGGTATGCAGCAGCGGCAGGTGGAATTGAACTGGCTTCGGGTGGAACTTTTACCACTCCGGTGCTGAATGCAAATGCTACTTATTATGTTGGAACCTCAAATAGTTTTGGCTGTACCAGTGCAACCCGGGTTCCGGTTGTAGTTAGCGTGACTAACGGAACAGTCAATCCAAATTGTTATGCCGCAACCAAACAGGAAAGCGGAATTACAGGTGGTTTATTGTGTGTGGCCTGTGCGGTTATTGATCCGGCCAGCTCTACAGATGCTGACCTGACCAACTATACCCGGATATCTCTTCCGGCAGGTATCGGAACTACAGGATACCAGCGTTTAATTTTCCAGAATCCTGGCGTAGCAACAGATAGTGTTCGTCTTGATCTGGAAATACCATCAGGTCTGTTAGATTTATCTGTACTTGGTGGAACTACTATTAATGTAATGAACGGGACTACTGTAGTCAGCAGCTATCCGCTAAACTCATCCCTGATTCATTTAAGTTTATTAGGGGGAAACAGATTTAAAGCCAGTGTTGCAGCGGGCGGCGTTTATGACAGAGTAGAAGTCAAAGTCAATGCACTTCTTTCTGCACTGATCAATGTATATATTTATGGGGCAGATGTTGTTGCACCAAACCCAGCTTTAATTACTGGAAATCAAACCATTTGCTCGGGCTCAACAGCTAGTTTGCAAGTGGTACCAATAGCCGGCACGACCATTGCCTGGTATAGTGCGGCAACCGGAGGGACAATTTTATCTACCGATGATATTTTTACCACACCAGCACTAACAGCAACTACGGTTTACTATTTACAGGTAAGTAAAAATGGTTGTGCGAATGCTACCCGCCTTCCTGTTACTGTTACGGTAACCACAGGGCTTACGCCTCCGGTTCTGGCTACAGTAGTTCCGGTTTGTGCGGGTTTACCAGCAACCTTATCAGTAGACAGCCCGATAGCCGGAATTACTTATCAATGGTATGCGGCATCTACAGGCGGAACAGCCTTGTTTACAGGTACGGTTTTCACTACACCTGCATTGACTGCGAATACAACTTATTATTTAGAAGCGACCAATGGAAGCTGTGTTTCAGCAACCCGTACCGCGGCAAATGTTACCGTTAATGCCCGCCCGGTTACTCCACTGATTACTACTGCAATGACTACAGTAGCTCAAGGCCAGCGTGTAAGCTTAACAGGAACTTCAACAGAAAACGATATTACTTTTAACTGGTACACTGATGCAAATGCAACCACTCCTGTATTCACCGGGGCAACTTATTTAACTCCACCACTTACTGCAACTACCACTTTCTATCTGGATGCGGTTTCTACAGTGACCGGTTGTGCCTCTTCTACCAGAGTACAACAAACAATCACGGTAGTACCAACCGGAACACCTATACCAGTAGGCTGTGAAGGCCCAGCCAGTCAGACTAATGGCGTTGGAGGTTTGGTCTCTGTATTAGCCAGAGTAGATAATCCGGAATTAGCGATTGACGGAGATCAGCAAACCGGATCAACATTAGCGATACCAGTAGGTATTGGTTCTAATGTTTATCAAAAAGCAGTTTTCACAGGGCTGTCCAACGTAGGTGATACTGTGCGTGTATTGTTAAATTCACCAGGTCAGTTATTGTCACTTGCACTTGTTCCGAGTGTAACTGTAACTACTTACCAGGGCAATACCAGCAATAATGATGGTGTTGCAATAAACAATCCGGTTATAAACCTTAAATTATTAAGCGGTGGCACTCAGGCGCTGCTAACATTTGTTCCGGCAGCTCAGTTTGACGGGGTAGAAGTTAAATTGAACTCAGGTCTTGTGGGCGCTTTAACCTCTATTAACTTTAACTATGCTAAAAGAACAGCGACTGCACCAGTAGTTGCCTCGGCCGATGTAACGGCGTGCTTAAATGGAACAGCAACTTTAACTGTGCCTGCTCCGCTGCCAGGTATGAGCTATAAATGGTATGATGCCGCCGGAACTTATTTAGGTAATGATGGTGCTACTTTTATCACACCGGCAATTACTGCGGATACTAAATTCTTTGTAGAAGCATCAAGAGGAGGTTGCGGAAGTTCAAGAACTCAGGTTAATGTTACAGTTAGTCCTGCACCTTCCACTCCTTTATTACTTGCACCAGCTCAGAGTACCTGTGCAGGATCAAGCATACAAATCAAAATACAAAGCCCTCAGGCAGGTGTAACTTACAACTGGTATAAAGCTGGTGTATTGGTTCCAGGCCAGACAACTGCAACATTTAATGATGTAGTTACCGCAGCTGTAACTTATGAAGTAGAAGCGGTTAACGCCTGTGGTACCACTTCTGCAAAAGCAGCAGTTGCAGTTACTGTTGGCAGTTTAACTCCACCAGTACTAACTCCGGCAGCAGTTACTATTAACTCAGGTGAGAAAGCAGTGCTGATAGCCAACTCATCAACTACTGGTTTAACTTATCACTGGTATGGTGCTGATCCGGCTGTTACACCACTTACACCAGAATTATCAACCCTGGCTAATGGTGCAAACGGAATGTTTGCAACTGGTCCGCTGACTACAACTACTACTTTCTATGTAACTGCAGAAGGTGCAGCAGGAACTTGTATTTCGGCTGCCGCTTCAGTTGTAGTTACTGTAAATACGATTACACCAAATCCAGGATCAGTGCCTTGTGAAGGTGCAACAGTTGATCAGGGTACTACAGTAAATGGGCCTGCACTATTTGCAGGTGTTTCAAATCCTGCTTTTGCCCTGGATAATGATTCTACAACGAGTTCTTCACTGTTTATCCCGGTTGGTTTACTGAATAGTTATGTAAGTCAGCGTGCAGGTTTCACCGGACTTTCAACTCCTGGTGACCAGGTTAAAGTAAGCCTGACTCAAACAGGTGCACTGCTTAACCTGGGGCTTGCTAACAGTATTACCGTAACGACTTATAAAAATGGAGTAAGTAACAATGATGAAAAGAACATTAATGATCCGCAACTTAATCTGAATGTTGTTACTGCTAATAAAAATTTTGTTATTCAATTTACTCCAGGTACTACTTTCGATGCCATAGAGTTGAAACTTAAATCCGGAGCAGCGGGTCTGCTTACTTCTGTCAACCTGAACTACGCACAGCGGATTATAGCGCCACCAACTGTTGTTGCAACTGCTGTTTCAGCGTGCGAAGGCAACGCCGCAACGTTTGCAGTGAGTAACCCTGTTGCAGGAGTAACTTACACGTGGTACGATAGCGCGGGTGCGATAGTAAGTAATACTGCAACTTTCAGTACGCCAACTACGCTGACTGCCGGAACTTATACCTACACTGTAAACGCAACCCGTGGTACTTGTGCTGGCTTAGTAAGCACAACAGTAACAGCTATCATTATCAGTTCAGCTCCGGCTGCGGTACCAGCAACAGGAAATCCAACAACAACTTGTCTGAATACTCCTGTTACCTTAAGAGTAGATCCGGTTACAGGTGTGACTTACAACTGGTATGATGCATTAACCGGAGGAAATCTGATTGCTTCAAACACGAATAGCTTCATTACACCGTCCAGTCTTGCAGCAGGAACTACAACTTATTATGTAGAAGCCTCAAATGGTAACACCTGTGGAAGCACTTCGGCAAGAACTCCGATTGCCATTACTATTAATCCGCCTGCTACCGCTGCTGATATCACCGTTACCGGCGCAGAAAATTCTGTTTGCGTAGGTTCAGGTGCTGTACTAAAAGCAACCAGTACATTGACTAATCCGGTATTTACCTGGTTTACAGATGCTGCATTAACTAATGTAGTATTTACAGGAGATACTTATAATGTACCTCCTGTAACGGTAACTAAGAATTACTATGTTACTGTAAAAGCAGATACCAGGTGTATAAATACCCCTGGTACAGGTAAAATGGTTACCTTAACTGTAAATCCGCCAGCTACCGCTGCTGATATTACTGTTACTGGTATACCAGTAAGTACTTGTGCTGGTAGTCAGGTTACTTTAACTGCCACTTCAACCACAGTGATCAATCCAGTATTCACCTGGTATAAAGACGCTGCATTAACCATGGTGGCACAGACAGGTCCGACATTCGTTGCTACGGCATCCACCACAAATACACTTTATTACGTAACCGTTCAGGGAACTAACAAGTGTAAAAATGCGGCGGCTAATGCAAAGGTTGTTACCCTGGTTGTGAATCCACCAGCAACTGCTTCAGATATCCGCGTAAATGGTATCCCTGCAATTATTTGCTCTGGATCAGGTACAACTTTAACTGCAAGCAGCCTCACTATAGTTAATCCGGTATTTACCTGGTATATTGATACCGCTTTACTGAACCCGGTATTTACAGGTGATGTTTACAATGTACCTGCATTGACTACAACCAGAAACTATTATGTAACCGTAAAAGGACTGAATAAATGTCCGAACCTGCCTGGACAAGCACTGGTAATCACTTTAAAGGTGAATGCTCCATTGAACTTTGCAGGTAAAGCACTGACTAACGGCTCTACAATCAATACATACAGTGTACAAATTGATCCTGCAACCGGTGGAACAGCACCTTATACTTATGCGCTCGCTTCAGGCAGTGTTTTGCCAGCAGGATTAACGCTGTCATCTTCAGGATTAATCAGTGGAACACCGACAACAGCTGGAAATTATACCTTCACAATTAAAGCCTCAGACAGTAAAGGTTGTAATACTTCAGGCGTATTCACACTGAACATTGGTACAACAGCAGTATTGTCACTGCCAGCAGCTACCTTGCCTGATGGACAAGTAGGTACAGCTTATCCTGTACAAACCCTGCCAGCTGCAATTGGTGGAACAGCCCCTTATACTTACGTAGCTACAGGCCTGCCTGCCGGGCTGTCATTTGATCCTGCAACCAGGAACATTACCGGAACACCGACAATTGGAGGTATGTTCACTGTAACCATGACGGTAACCGATGCAAGTAACAGAAATGCATCAGCAAACTATGCACTGAAGGTGACTGTACCAGCACCAGTTGTTGCTGACGGATCGAATTGCGGAGGTGGCCGTGTTACTTTATTAGTAACCAATGCTCTACCTGCAATAACTTATAACTGGTTTGCGGATGCGACAGCGAAAATCCCGATTTTTACAGGAACAAGCTTCCAGACCCCTGCAATCACAGTGAATACTATTTATTATGTAGAAGGTCTGGCTGGGATAACCAGTACAAGAGTTGCCGTAAATGTGAACCTGAAAAGTCCGGCCAGATCAGCAGATATTACTATAACAGGTATACCTTCAGTAGTGTGCGGAGGATCGGGCGCCAGTTTAACTGCAAGCAGTGCAACTGTAACTAATCCAACATTTAAATGGTACACCGATGCTGCTTTAACTAATGCTGTATTTACCGGAGCAGTATTCAATACTCCAGTACTCACAGCCAATACAACTTACTACGTATCAGTACAAGGACCGAATACTTGTGAAAGCTCATCGGCCACCGCCAAAACAGTAGTCTTAACTGTGAACCCGGCATTGATGTTCAACGGTGCAACATTAGCCGGCGCGTCTACTTCTACTACCTATTCTGCGCAGGTTGGTTCTGCAACAGGAGGTACTCCGGGATATACTTACACCCTTCAGTCAGGAAGTACGCTTCCGGCAGGTTTGTCGCTGTCATCAGCAGGTTTGCTGACCGGAACCCCAACAACAGCAGGAAGTTATGCCTTCGCTGTTACTGCTACCGATAGCAAAGGATGTACAGCGGCAGCCGCTTTCGTTCTCGGTGTTGGCAACAGTACACAAATGACCTTGCCACCAGCAACTTTACCAGACGGACAGGTAGGCAGCTCATATACACCTCAAACCTTACCAGCAGTAGTTGGCGGAACAGCACCATTCAGCTATGTAGCTACAGGCTTGCCTCCAGGGTTAAACTTTGATCCGGTAACCAGGGTAATCTCAGGAACGCCGACATTAGGAGGAAGCTTCCAGGTAGTGGTAACTGTTACTGACCGGAATGGTCTGACTGCAACCAATACTTATACAATTAATGTTACTGTACCAGCACCAGTAGTAGGCGATGCTTTAAGCTGCGGAGGAAGCCCGGTTACTTTAACTATAACTAATGTACTGACAGGAGTGACCTATAACTGGTATAACGCGCCAACAGGTGGAAGCGTGTTGTTCACGGGGCCTGCCTTCCTGACACCTGCAATCACTGCAACGACTATATTCTATGTCGAAGCGATTTCAGGAACAGCAAGCAGCGGCAGAATTGCAGTTAATGTTACTGTTGCAGCAGCACTTTCATCGCCAGTAGTGGTCGTGAAATCAAGTACACTGAGCAGTATCACCTTTAGCTGGAATGATGTTCCCGGAGCAACCAGCTATGAAGTATCAATGGATGGCGGAACAACCTGGAGCAGTCCAAGTTCAGGAGCTGCGGGTACTGCACACCTGATCTCAGGACTTCCGGCAAACACGACAGTTAAACTGATGGTAAGAGCAAAAGGAAATACAACTTGTCAAACCAGTGCCGCCGGCAGTGTAACAGGTACTGTTACAGATAGAATAGTGCCTGATGATTTATTCATTCCGAATACATTCACGCCAAACGGAGATGGTAGAAATGATATCTTCTATGTCCATGGAAATGCAATTGCTAAAATGAGGATGTGCGTCTATAACCAGTGGGGACAATTCATCTTTGAATCATTGCAGCAGCAAGTAGGATGGGATGGTTCATACAGAGGACAAATGCAACCGAACGGGGTATATGTGTACTATGTTGAAGTGACCCTCACAGACGGCTCTACAGCTATGAGAAAAGGAACAATAACCATTTTAAGATAACAGACCCATTAACCTGAAATATAAATAACATGAAGAAACTATCAAAAATCATCGTCTTGGGCTTGTTGTGCATTACGGGAGCTTCGAAGGTTAGTGCGCAAATCGATCCTCACTTTTCACAATATTATGCCAATCCATTATGGCTTAACCCGGGTTTAACCGGGGTCATCGATGGAGATTACAGGGTATCAGTAAATGCCAAACAACAATGGGGGTCAGTCTCCAATTCTTATCTCACAGCAGGCGCCTCATTTGATATGGCGCCTACTAAAAACCTTGCATTTGGCGGTATGATCCTGAATCAGAATGCAGGAGATGTAAGTTATAATTACCTGAATGCATTAGCTTCGGCTGCTTACCGGATTCGTTTTGGCCGTGCAGGTTTAAGCATGATCAACTTTGGTTTGCAGGCAGGGATATTAAACAAGAGTTTTGATCCTTCCAAAGTTACATTGGGCAGCCAGTTTAACTCTGGAACCGGGTACGATCCGGGTTTACCATTCAATGAAAATTTTACATCCAGTAATACATTGGTGCCCGATGTCAATGTGGGGGCTATGTTCTTTGATGGAAGCGGAGACAAGCGTGTCAACGTTTTTGCAGGAGTTGCAGCCAATCACCTGACCAGGCCGATTGACCGTTTCCTCGGGAGTGAAATCAGAATACCTATCCGCTATGCTGCGCATGGTGGTGCCCGTGTCAAAGTGAGTGATGTATTTGATATCACTCCTAATGGACTTTATATGAAACAGGGGAATGCGCATGAAACTTCGGTTGGCGCTTATGGTCAATTCTATGTCAATCCGGAAGCTGACCTGATGTTTGGCTCCAATTACCGTTTTGAAGATGCTGCGATAGCTTTCTTCGGGCTTCACCTGAAAAATATGACTTTCGGAGTGAGTTATGACTTTAATACTTCAGGGCTTAACCGTGCATCAGGAAGTAAAGGTGGATTGGAATTGTCAATATCCTTTACCAGCCGCAAGGGAATTGCAGGTCCTAACTTCTTTTGTCCACGCTTATAACCCACAAATATGAAACCTCTCAGACTATTGCTTTTGATCTGTTTACTAAGTACAGGAGCAAAGGCCCAATATGTAGCCAATAATAAAAGAATTGCTGATGTGTATTTCCAGAATAAGGATTATTATGCAGCAGCCGAATACTATAAAAAAGCACTGAATATTTCAACTGATAGCATAGGATTCGTTGTGCCTTATGCTTTTGAGGCTAAGGTGAAGAATGAGAGTCCGAAGCGTCCTGAATACGAATATTGCGTTTTTCAGTTAGCATCTTCACTCCGGCTTTATAAGGACTTCAGGGGAGCCGAAGCCTGGTATGCCATTGCCAGAAACTTCAGTAACCCTAAGTACGTGCTAAGCATATTTTATTTCGGAGAAAGTCAGCGTTCCAATCAAAAATTTAATGACGCGATTATTTCTTTTAAAGAATTCTTAACCAAATACAAGGCGAATGATGACTATGCAGAGAAAGCCAAACTTGAAATTGCTTCCTGTAATTTCGCCCTCTATGAAATGCGTTATCCACGCTTATATAAATTCAGTAAACTGCTGAATCAAATTAATGATCAGGGTTCTAATTATACCCCATTACTGATGAACAATAACTTTTATTTTACTTCATCCAGACCTGTTGTAGTAGGTACTAAAACAAAGACTATCCGTGACAGCAAGATGAAAACTAAAGTTGTTAAAGCAGAGAACCCTTTTATCAATGCAATTTATTCTGCTTCCGGAAATCCGCAAAGAACATCGACTACGGTGCAAAAAATAGGTGCACCAGAAAAAGGCAAAGAATTCGCGGCTCCGGCATTCAGTCCTAACGGAAGGGTGATGTATATGACGAGCTGGAGTGGGGCAGGTAATAGAAAGATATACCAGGTTAATGTTTCAAAAGGTACAGGACAGGTCTGGGCTGCGCCAAAAGTGCTGGGTACAGAGGTTAATGTGGAAGGCTTTAATTCGATGCAGCCTTTTGTAACCAAAGACGGAAAATACCTTATTTTCTCTTCAGACAGACCTGGTGGATTGGGTAAGTATGATCTTTGGTATTGCAAACTTCGTAGTGACGGTACTTTGAGCGAAGCTTCCAATATGGGCAATACAATCAATTCTAAGGAGAACGAGGAAGCGCCTTATTACAATGCCAGGACTAAAAAATTACTGTTCAGCAGTAATGGAAGAGTAGGCATGGGTGGACTGGATTTCTATGAAAGTTCAGGTGACTTTGGTGCCTGGTCGGAACCAAGAAACTTAGGCTTCCCATTTAACTCTTCAAAAGATGATGCTTATTTTACGCCAGCCGATAGTGAGGATAGTGAGGGATATATCAGCTCTGACAGGGAGTCAGTATGTTGTCTGGAGATTTTTCATGTCAAAAAGGATTTCCTTACTGTAGAGGGAACAGTCCTGGATTGTAAAACCAATTTACCGCTGGACAGTGCGGTGGTTACCCTGAGTGACTCTGTACAAATCATAAAGGTGATCACTCAGGCAGATGGTAAATACAGGTTCAGGGTCAATTCTAATCGTCAGATAAGAATAAAAGCTGAAAAAAATCTTTATTTCAGAAAGGTACTGAGCTATAATTATGATGAACTGGCTAAATTAGATACGCTTTTGAATCCGCGGATCTGTCTGGATGGGTTCATTATCAATAAACCGGTTATCCTGGAAAATATCCTGTACGACTTTAATAGTTATAAGCTTAATCCGGCATCAGAAGTTATTCTGGATAAACTTTATCAGAAACTGGTTGACAATGAGACCCTGGAAATTGAGCTGAGTGCACACACTGATAATGTAGGTAAGGATGCTTATAACCTGAAACTGTCAGAAAGAAGAGCGCAGTCGTGTGTAGATTACCTGGTTAGAAAGGGGATTGCTGCCAGCAGGATAACCACTAAAGGTTACGGTTTTAGTAAACCTATTGCTCCCAATCAGCTTCCTAGTGGAAAAGATAACCCACAAGGCCGTCAGCTGAACAGAAGAACTGAATTTAAGGTTACCAAACAATAAATACTCAAAAGCCTGCCTTGAATGATGAATTCAGGCAGGCTCTTTTAATAACTGCTTTAGCTTATTCAGCAGCACTGCCATCTCAAATGGTTTTTCCAGATAAGCATCTGCCAATAAATTTTCCCGCATAATATAGTCTTCAGAAAAGCCGCCCGAAATTAGCATAACTGGCAGATGGGAAGTAGCTGGTCTGGTTCTGATTTCCTTAAATATTGCTCTTCCATCCATTCCGTCCAGTCTGATGTCCATCAGGATAATATCGGGTCTGAATTCTTCAATAATCCTGAAGACAGGTCTTCCGTTCATCAAGGGGAAAACCTTATAATTGTTCTCCTCGAGAACTATTTGAATGACTTCCAGTAAATCCGGATCGTCTTCGACAACTAGTATTCTATTCATAATTTTTAAAAAACATCCTGAACAAACAGAGTGCCATGATTGGCAGAAAGAATTGATACTTTTGTTTTATTATTTATAAAAGACACATGCAGCCGAAAGAACAAATAGAAGCAATCGCGAATACCTTACTCCCTGGTTTTATACCAAAAAATAATCAGGAGACCACGTTATCTTTTCATTTTACTTTACCTCCGGATAATAGCTATAAAGTTTTCTTTGAAAAAGATGCGAGGGCAAAATGGCAGTTTATACGCTATGAGCAGGCGGAGCGTTAAGAGATAAGATTAAAGAGTTTAGTCTGTAAAATTTAGAAGCTGTTTGAGCTTATTAACCTTAAAGGTATGTTGAATTTCGAATTTAAGAATCCGGTAAAAATAATATTTGGTAAGGGCCAGATCGTAAAGATCAGCCAGGAGATTCCGGAAAATGCAAAAGTTTTGTTGTTATATGGAGGTGGAAGTATCAAGTCGAATGGTATCTATGACCAGGTGATGTCAGCGCTTAAAGGCTTTGATGTCACTGAGTTTGGTGGTATTCCGGCAAACCCTGAATATGCTGTGTTAATGCAGGCATTGCAAATTATCAAAGAGAAGCAGATTACCTATTTGCTTGCCGTTGGTGGTGGTTCAGTGATTGATGGCACTAAATTCCTTTCGGCAGCGGCCCTGTATCAGGGAGATGAGCCCTGGGATATCTTAAAAAATAAAATCAGAACAGACAAAGGAATGCCTTTTGGAACAGTGTTGACTTTGCCGGCTACAGGTTCGGAAATGAACTCTGGTGCTGTGATTACAAGGGCAGATACACAGGAGAAATTTGGAATGGGCGGGCCTGGTTTATTTCCTGAATTCTCTGTACTGGATCCTTTGGTGGTCAAGTCTGTTCCTCAGCGGCAGCTGGCCAATGGAATTACGGATGCATTTACGCACGTACTGGAGCAGTATATGACTTATCCTGCGCAAGCATTTTTGCAGGACAGGTTTGCGGAAGGAATTATGCAGACGTTGATAGAAATTGCACCCAGGATTCAGCAAGATCCATCAGACTATGAAGCTGCAGCTAACTTTATGTGGTGCTGCACGATGGCTTTGAATGGGCTGATTCAAAAGGGTGTACCTACAGACTGGTCTGTTCATGCCATTGGACATGAGCTGACGGCATTGTTTGGTATTGACCATGCGCGTACGCTCGCAATTATTGTACCCAGACATTACCGGTATAATTTTGAGCAGAAGAAGGAAAAACTTGCACAGTACGCTGAGCGTATCTGGGGTATTGAGGAAGGTACGGTCGATGAAAAGGCGGAGCTGGCTATCATCAGAACGGAATCTTTTTTCCATTCTTTAGGTATAGATACCTTACTTTCTCAGTATACTGATAATTATGAGGGAACTGCGCAGAAGATTGCAGCACGGTTTACCGAAAGGGGATGGTTAGGTTTGGGAGAGCATAAAAGCATTAAGCCTGACGATGTAAGACAAATTGTGGAGTTGAGTTACTAATACTTACCTGTGCTATACCAAACAGGAATGCAATTGTAATTCTGTTTGGTGTAACATTTTTTTTACTGAATATTTTAAAAGGGTATGGAAATTGTATAGGTTAGCAGGTACAAGTTATACAAGTAATAAATAAGACATTGGAAAATACTTTTGGAAGGAATATAATTCCACAGAATGAAGAGGCTCGTTTAGAGAACTTAAAAAAGTATAAAATTCTATATACCAAATCAGAACCAATTTTTGACCAGTTGGCAGCAGTTACGGCAACGATGTTAAAAGTTCCATTGGCGATGATCAACTTTGTTGATAAAGACCATGTGTGGACAAAGGCTGATCAGCAGGGGGATTCTGGTAATGAGGTAGAAAGAGGGACAAGTCTTTGTTCGCTGGCAATTCTGAGAGATGAAATGACAGTTTTCGAAGACGCTCTGGTAGAGCCATGCCTGATGTCAAATCCTTTAGTGGTAGGTGAATTCGGCCTTAGATTTTATGCTGCGGTACCGATCACCACGCCAGAAGGTTTTAATATTGGTGCGGTATGTATTGTAGACAAAAAGATCAGAACATTCACTCCTGAAGACAGAAAAAAACTAGAGTGGGTTGCTCAGCTCATCCAGGTTGAAATAGAAAAAAGAGTTTAACTCGTTTACTATTATTTAGTGCAGATGAATTTTTTAGTATACGAGTTCTGTCCTATTTTTACAACCATAAAATAAATACCGCTCACATAGCGTGTCAGATCTATCTGACTATAATATACACCTGAAAAATCATTTTTCTTCTCGCTGTAGAGCTTTTGTCCTGATATATTGAACACGTCGATGCTGACATCTTTTTTGTCTGTTATATTGAAATTGATATTAACTTCATTTCTTGCGGGAACAGGATAAACCACCATATTTAATTCACCTTCGTTCACCTTATTTGAACCAAAGACAGTATCACCATTTATCCCGGTCAGCAGGATAGAATAAGCTTGTGCCCCACGTTTAAGTGTGCCTTTATGGGATATATTAAAGCGGTATGTTTTACCTGCCACAGGTTCATCAATGCGAATTTGTTCTACGTTATCCCTGGTATTATCTCCTTTTGTTGCCGGAGCTGCTGGTTTAGCAGGATCGAGTATCCACGGTAAAAACGTGACAGATTCCTGAACTGCACGCAAATCCAGGTCATTGGCTAACCTCGGAGCTGGGTTATTAAGGGCATCAAGCGTACTGACTGGGGTTACCTCCGGATCAGTCCAGCAAATTGTACCATTTAAAGGGATTCCGCCTTTAGCGACTACATCAATAAATTGTTGTTCTCCCTGGGTAAGCAGGTTTTCAGCAATTCTGCTTTTAACATGGTTATCTAATATTGCCTGTGCGGCAGCTTCCATATTGAGCAGGCCCCATCCATAACTGTAGTCCGGGCCCGGACTACTGCCTGCTTCAGCTGCGGTACCAATTGCGACAGCCTTTAAGGTGGCAGAGCGCATATAGGCAGCGTTATTCTGGTGGCTGTAAAGTTCCTGTAAAAGGACAAGTGATCCACTGACATTTGGGGTGGACATAGAGGTACCTGACAAGGTCGTATATCTGTCATCTCCTGCATTGCTGGTTGAAGTTACCCTAATGCCATCCGCTACTAAATCTGGCTTGATCCGGCCGTCATCTGTTGGTCCCCAGCTGCTGAATGCAGCTGCCTGAATACGATCCGGGGTGTAGGGGCCAGTACCTAATGGGTTGATTGCACCTACTGTCAGAATGTTTTTTGCAGTCCCGTAAGTAGCGATATTATCATATTTATCATTGCTGCTCAGACCTGCTGGTCTTTTACCAGCATCGGCCATCACTTTATCTGCGTTGAATCTGTAATAATTTGCTCCTTCCGGCGGTCCGTTAGATGACCTGTTGTTCCCTACAGATTTGACTGGAAGATAATAAGGTGCGTTGTAACAGATTTTATCCCAGTCTGAGGATTGAGAGTCGTAGTAGCCAAATTTATAGTCTTCTGTGGCTCCTGGAGCAGCATAGAATTCCCAGCGTTCGGGATTGATATCTGTATTTAAAGACCAGCCTGCAACAACTCCATAAGAGTGATTGGAAATAAGTAATCCAACAGCATTTTCGGACATTTCAGGAGTATCATTATCGAAGTCAAAAGAGTAGAGTTTCGGGAGGCCGAATGCCATTCCTTTAGCGATTGGATTTACCCCTGCTGCTATCATTGTTCCTGCAACGTGCGTGGAGTGTTCTGAGGTACTCTGGGTTTTATCGCGGATTTCAATTCTTCCGCCGGCAAATTCAACATGAGTGGTTAAAACACCGTCTCCATCCCATATAGCTATTTTTCCTGCCGGAATAGTGCTTCCGCTGAGTGCCAGGCCTAAGCCTCCGCCATCATATAATTTATTGGTCCGTGTGGTTGCTGCGGCAATCGCATTGCTATTGGTCGTATAATAAACCGGCAGGCCAGCATCGTCGAGGCGTTGCAGCCTTATTACCGATCCATCACGATCTCTTCTGGTCACAGTCCATCCTTTACTGGCAGCGATAGCAAATGCACTGATCCTCTGTTTATTGGCGTTATTTGCAAGGGCGACACTATTGGTTTTCAGGAATCTGGCATTAGTAACACCAGGCATGATCACTTGTTGTGCGTGCACGGGCGAAAGTGTAAGACTTGCGCAGAATATTATGGATAATAGTCCACACTTTCGTAAATTGAGAGAATTAATCATAATGCACGGTAAATTGCTTGAATTGCGTTACGGGGTGTTTCAAATTTAACTTTAATACCTATACAGATGAAATTTTATTTAGCTATTTTTTGTTCGGCAATACTCCTGGTAAATTTTTCCTGCGCTTCGAGAACTTCGGGACAGTCTGGTGTTATTCAGGAAGGTATAAAAGGAAAGGTATCAGTAAAGGAGGGTAACTTTATGCCGGGGCCTGATCAGAAGCCCGGAGGTAAAACCGGGAAGGTTACGCAGCGTACTGTTTATATTTATGCGGTGACTACAGCGGCACAAGCAGAGGGGGAGGGGCCATTATATAAGGCAATTCACCAAACTTTAGTGGCGAAGGTGAAAACTGATGAAAAGGGTTTCTTTCAGTGTAAGCTGGCTCCGGGAGTGTATTCTGTGTTTACTGGTGAGGATGGGGGAATGTTTTTCGCCAGTTTGTCTAATGGCAAGGGGGAGTTAAATCCTGTAGAGGTTTTCGCAAAGCAGGTTACGGTTTGTGATATAGTAGTGAATCATAAGGCAGTTTATTAAGTAAATGGGCGTAAGCATTAAAGAAATAGAGGCAGCTGATACCTGGGATTTACGGCACAGGGTGATGTGGCCTGAGAAATCTGTTGACTATGTGAAATTAGACGAAGACAAAGATGGAGTTCATTTTGGCCTTTTTAAAGATGAGCAATTAGTCTCAGTGGTCTCACTTTTTATGACTGGCAAGGAAGCGCAATTCAGGAAATTTGCAACAGATTCCATAGCTCAGGGAAATGGTTATGGGACAAAACTGTTACAACATGCGCTGTTGGTAGCTCAGCAAAATAATGTGGAAACAATCTGGTGTAACTCCCGTTTTGATAAGGCCTCATTTTATAAAAGATTTGGTCTGGCTGAAACTAATCAGAAATTCAATAAAGACGGGATTGATTATGTGGTGATGCAAAAAACTTTAAATTCCTGAACATCACCGTGACTTGTAATATGAACACATCTGCCAGCAAATGAACGTCAGTTGGAGAGTCTGAAAAAAAGTATATCTTAATGTGAGGACATTCATTTCTAATGTCGTCCGAAAATAGGATATACTTTTTTTTACAGCTTGAAAAACCCTTAGAGAATCCCTTCTTTTTTCAGAATATAATTATAAATCCCCTCAATCGGCTTCTGCATAATCCTTCCTAACTTCAACCCGTTCAGCTCGCAGACCTGTTTCAGTGTATCCTGATAGTAATGAGCAATCGACCCTACAAAGTGACAATCCAGCGTTTTATAATCCTTGAAATTCTTAATATTCACATCAATGAACTCCTGAAAACCATCAATCAATAGCTGATTGATAAAAGGATGTTCCCTGTTCGGGTACATAAACCTGCTGAAACCAGCTAAATAAGTATTAGGAAAAGGTTTTTGATAAACATTGGTGATAATAGTTTCTTTATCTGTATTAAACTCCTCCGCAAAAAGCGTACGCAAATCCTCTGGCATCTGCTCATACAAATAAGAAGTAACAATCTTTTTTCCGAAAGTAGTGCCGGAACCCTCATCGCCAAGGATATAACCTAAACCATAATTGCTATCGTAAGTAGAGACACCATCAAAATAAGAAACATTAGAACCTGTACCCAGGATGCAGATCAGTCCTTTCTGATCTCCGCATGTGGCATAAGCGCAACCAATTAAATCATTTTCTACACTGATAAAAGCCTTTGGGAAATATAAGGATAAACCATTAGAAATGACCTCATGCTTGTCAGGAGTAGAACAACCCGACCCATAAAAATAAATTTCCCGGACATCAGCAGCAAACTCCTCTGTTACCTTTAATTTGGTGAATATCTTGAAGATATCCTGTGCATTTAAAAAATAGGGATTGATGCCCTGTGTGCTAAAACTGATGGTCTTACCATCTTTATACCCCAGCCAGTCTGTCTTTGAAGAACCGCTATCTGCTACTAATATCATAAACGAAAGTAATCAAGTTATTGAACATTTAAAGTACCGCTAATCTCTTTTAAATTAATTTCTGTTAGTTTAGCCTGATATTGAGCGTCCAGAAAGCGGATAATTGCATTGATAGAATTCCTTTGGGCTTCCCGTAATTCAAGCGGACTGATACTCCCCAAACGATACTTTTCAAAAGTAATATCCAGATTTTGTTTCGCCAAATCTACATTTCCGGTTTCCACCTTTAACAAATCAAGATTAGTTATATAATTCTGGTAAGTGGCATTCAGCAAAGCACTTACATCCTGCTTTGTCTTATCCAGACTTAATTCCGTAGAATTTAGCTGTACTTTAGCATTACGTTCATTTTGCCTCTGTAAAAAGCCATTGAAAATATTAAGACTTGCTGTTAAACCATAGGTAAGTCCATTGGCTCTGAATTTCTGGTTAAACCCTGTTGGGCTGGTACTCCTTGAAAACTCATAACCACTATTGACAGCTACCGTAGGGTATCGTTGCCCTTTTACCTGTTTCAAACTCAGTGCAGCAATTTTTTTGTTGATTAAAGCATTCTGTAGCGTTGGATTCAGGCGCTCCATTGACAACTCCAGATCAGCCAGTTTCAGGTCATTCTGAATATTTAACTGCTCATTCACTGCAAATACAATATTCAGATCCCGTGCCATTAATTGATTCAATGTAATTCTGGAAGTATTCAGGATGTTTTTCTGTTGCAGATACAATGTCGTGTCTGTATTGTAATCTACTTTTGCACTGAGTACATCCAGCCTGGAACCACGTCCGATTTTTAACTTGCTGTCTGCGATGGTTACTCTTAAACGGGATATTTTTAGTGCGCTGTCCGTTGCCAGTACCAGCTGCTGTTGTCTGACCAATGCATAGTAAGCAGCTACTACATCAGAAACAGTATTCAATATAGTGAGCTTACCATTCACTTCACCCTGTTTTTGTAACTCCTTTAACCTATCGTAATTTGCGAACATCTGGAACCCGTCAAAAACTGTCCAGTCCAGCGCAACACCATAACTTAGATTTGTACTGCGTACACCGCTGGATTTTCTCTCCGGGCCGGTTGCCGGAGTTTGAACTGTATTTTGTCTGCTGCCTCCATTACTGAAGGTTCCGGCAAGTCCGGGAAGCATGCCAGCGTTTCCGGCATTCAGGTTGTTTTTGGCGATCTGTATTTCATTATTGACCAATCTGATATCATAATTGTTCTTTAATGCCGTGCTGATCGCGTTCTCCAGGCTGAGTGTGTCCTGAGCGACAGCTGCTTTTGTGCAGCAGACGATCAGGAAAGCTAAGATATATATGAGCTGCTTATTCATTTGTCTATACTAATTATTTAAGCCGAAGTATTTTTTTCTTCAGCCAATGCTGCTTTTAAGGACTCTTGTAAATCAGTATTCGTTTTATGCTCCTTTGACCAGTAAGAATAAATAGAAGGAATTACAAATAAAGTAAGAACCAATGAGAAAGTTGTACCGCCTACAATTACAACTCCCATACCCATACGGCTTTTTGCTGCCGCACCCAATGCCATAGCAATAGGTAGAGCACCGATAGATATGGCCAGACTCGTCATTAAAATTGGCCTTAAACGGGAAACAGAAGCCTCTCTGATCGCTTCATGTACACTTTTACCATTCTCTTTCAGCTGATTCGCAAATTCTACGATCAAAATCCCATTTTTTGTCACCAGACCAATCAGCATGATAGTTCCAATCTGACTGAAGATATTCCAGCTCTGGCCAAATAACCATAGCGAAAGGAATGCTCCCGCTACTGCCATAGGCACAGTCATAATGATGATAACCGGATCTTTGAAACTCTCAAATTGTGCAGATAAAATCAGGTAAACTAACAATAAGGCAAGTCCGAAAGCAAACATTGTGTTTGAAGAACTCTCCTGGAAATCGCGGGATTCACCGCTCAGATCGGTAGAGAAAGTCTCATCTAAAACCTTATCCCTGATTCTGTCCATGGCCGCAATACCATCTCCAATACTCTTTCCCGGAGCCAGGCCAGCAGAAACTGTCGCTGCTGTGAAACGGTTATTCCGGTATAATTGTGGCGGGCTGCTTTCTTCTTTTGCACTAACCAGGTTGTCAACCTGTATCAGCTCCCCTTTATCATTTCTTACATATACAGAACTTAAATCCAATGGATCTTTCCGGTTGCCACGGTCAAACTGGCCGATCACCTGGTACTGCTTTCCATTCATAAAGAAATAAGAAAAGCGCTGACCACTTAAGCCCAGTTGTAAAGTTTGTGCAATCGCGGACACAGATACCCCAAGGTTTCGTGCCTTATCCCGGTCTATAGTAAGATTGATTTCCGGTTTATTGAATTTCAGGTTAACATCAGAAACAGTGAAAGTAGGATCTTTACCTACCTCATCCATAAACTGAGGTACCTTTTCGCGAAGCTTATCAAAATTCTGCGCCTGTATAATATAACTGACTGGTAAACCGCCACGGCGACCTACAGAGATGGTCGGTTGCTGGGTAACCAATACTTTTCCTTCTGTATATTTCCTGGTGATCCGGGTCAGCTGTGCTGCAATCTCTTCCTGAGAACGGCCACGCAGTCCAGGATCCACCAGGCCCATTCTGACAAAACCACTGTTTACGGCACCACTTCCGCCGAAACTCGGGGAGGTAATTGTGATATTTACGTTCTTTTCCGGAATAGAGTCCTCGACCATTTTGGCGATTTTCATAATGAACTGATCCGTATAATCGTAAGATGCTCCTTCAGGTGTAGTAATGCTCATATTGATTGCACTTCTGTCATCATAAGGAGCTGTTTCTTTCGGTAAGATCTTCCAGAATAATACGATAAGGCCTGCACAGGCTACGATGATTGGAATAGCCAGCCATCTTTTATCCAGGAATTTGTTCAGGTTTTTCGCGTAGTTATCATTCAGCATCACAAAATAGGGCTCAGACCATTCATAAAACCTCGATTTCTTATGCCCTGTTTTTTTCATCAGGTAAGCATTCAACATCGGGGTTAAGGTCAGTGATACAAAAGCAGAGATCAATACCGCTGCGCCGATCACGATTCCAAATTCCCGGAAAAGCCGGCCTACAAAGCCCTGTAAAAATACAACGGGCAGGAATACTGCTGCCAGTGTGATGGAGATAGATATAACCGCAAAGAAAATTTCATTAGACCCTTTAATCGCTGCTTCAAAAGGAGAATATCCTTCTTCCACCTTCTTAAAGATGTTTTCTGTAACCACAATCCCATCATCGACTACCAGTCCGGTAGCCAGTACAATGGCAAGTAAACTCAGTACATTAATGGAAAAACCAAAAATGTACATGATAAAGAAAGTGAATACCAGTGATACAGGAATGTCAATCAACGGGCGGATTGCAATTGCCCAGTCCCTGAAAAATAAGTAGATAATCAGGATAACGAGTACGAGCGAAAGGATAATGGTTTCTGCTACCTCTGTTACTGAATTTTTGATAAACCTGGTGTTATCCAGTGAAACATTCAGTTTAATATCTTTGGGGATATCATTTTTTAACCGTGCAAAACGTTTCTCAAATTCTGTTGAAATGTCCAGATAATTTGCTCCTGGTTGTGGTATTAAAGCTACTGCAACCATCGGTTTACCAGATTCTCTTAAAATAGTCTCCTCATTTTCAGGACCAAGCTCGGCAAAGCCAACATCCTTTAACTGGATCACATTATTGCTGTCAGTTTTAATAATCAGGTCATTGAACTCTTTCTCATTTGTTAATTTACCGAGTGTTTTAACTGTTAATTCCGTACTTGCACCAGTAATTTTACCAGATGGAAGTTCAACGTTTTCATTGTCAAGCGCAGTGACAATATCCTGAGAAGTCAAGCCATAAGCAGCCAGTTTATTAGGGTCAATACGAATTCTCATCGCATATTTTTTCTGTCCCTGAATCTGTACGCCACTTACTCCTGGAATCGTCTGTATCCGTTCGGCGATTACGTTCTCTGCATAATCACTTAGCTCCAGCTGATTTCTTTTATCACTCTGGATAGTCATGGTAATAATCGCATCCGAATTGGCATCGGCCTTGCTCACTACAGGATTTCCATCAATATCTTTTGGTAAATTACGGGCAGCCTGTGATACTTTATCGCGTACATCATTGGCGGCTTCTTCAATATTTTTACCCAGGTTGAACTCTATGGTGATGGTACTGCTTCCCTGATTGCTGGAAGAAGACATATTTCTGATCCCGTCAATTCCGTTAATAGATTTCTCCAGGGGTTCAGTAATTTGCGATTCGATAATGTCTGAATTTGCACCTGGATAGGAAGTCCTTACGGAAACTACGGTCGGGTCAATATTAGGGAACTCCCTTACACCCAGAAAATTGTATCCGATAACCCCGAACAGCAGGATCATCAGGTTCATTACAATTGCCAGAACGGGTCTTTTTATACTCGTGGTGGATATACTCATTTCGGTAGGGTTAGTTATTTTACAACTGATACTTTGACAAGGGCATCATCTTTCAATGAAAGAGCACCTGTTGTTAAAACTGTGTCACCGATTTTTAGTCCGGAGTTAATTACTATATTTTCGGCGGTACGTGTACCTGATTGTACTTCAACTTGTTTCGCTTTACCGTTTTTGCTGATAAATACAGTCTTACCTTTTAGTACAGGAATAATTGCCTGGTTAGGGATTAATATAGCGTTGTCAACTTTATCCAGTGTCAGGGATACTTTCGCAAAAGAGCCGGGACGTAATTCATTGTTGTCATTTGCGGCCAGTGCTTTCACTTGCAGCGTCCTGGTTTGTGCATTGATACCAGGTTCCAATGCGAAAACTTTTCCTTCAAAAATCTGTGCAGTGCCATCTGTACGAAAAGTAATGGTAGAATTTACTTTGATCTGTGCCATATATTTTTCTGGTACAGAGAAGTTTATTTTTACCGGATTTGTACTCATTAAATTGGCAATGATTTTAGTTGGTGTGATATACTCACCTGCAGAGATAGAACGAAGACCGATTTTTCCACTGAAAGGTGCCAGGATCGAAGTTTTTGCCAGCTGTGCTCTGACGAGTTGTGCCTGGGCTTTTAAAGATTTCAGGTCAGCTAATGCTGTATCATATTCTTCCTGGCTGATGGCTCCTTTTTGCAGCAATTGTTTTGCCCTGTTTTCATTGGCAGATGATAAATTTTGTTTAGTCAGTGCCTCCTGCAATTGTGCCTGAATATCGCGGTCATTAATTTTTACCAGCAGCGCACCTTTGGTTACATTACTTCCTTCTTTAAAAAAGATACCTGTAACTAATCCTGAAACTTCACTTTGCAGCGTAACAGATTCATTGGCTTCAATAGTTCCGGTAATGTCCAGTTTATTGGCGAAGGAAGTGGCCTGAACCACTATGCCGTTAACGGTCATTTGTTGTGGTTTTCCACCTTTGGAAGAGCCGGAGTTTTTTGCACCAGCACCCATTCCCGAGTTTTCAAGTTTTTTGTTGACAGCTATCCTGTGATAAATAAGGTAAACGATCCCAACGAAAATAAGGGCGTAAATGACGTATTTCAGTTTCATAATTGGTTGTTGGAGCGACTAATTATACAAAAATATTTAAATATGCGCGCTGGCGGTACTTGTATTAAGTATGTTACAGCTAATTTCCGATTTAAACCGATAACAAATGCTATATATTCTAAATTTGCGTCAAAAGAATTATTATATGCTGTTGAAACGAATAGGAATAGGATTGCTGACCTTAATTGCGCCAGCTCTGGTAGCTAAAGCACAAATTAAAGTTAATTATGAGATTAGTTTTAAAGAACCACAAGCTCATTATGTCAATGTAAATATGCTGGTTGGTGGTTTATCCAAAGAATATATTGATGTTAAAATGCCTGTCTGGGCACCTGGATCTTATCTGATCAGAGAGTTTTCGAAAAATGTAGAAGGTTTTACCGCTACTTCTGGTAAAAAAGTACTCAGGACGGAGAAGTTAAAGAAAAATACCTGGAGAGTTTATACAGATAAGGCAAATGCTGTTGCGATCAATTATAGTGTTTACGCTTTTGAAGTATCTGTTCGTACTCCATTTATAGACGCAACACATGCGTTTTTATCACCAACAGCGATTTTTATGTATCCTGATAACCAGCTTGCTTTATCGAGTACAGTTAAAATTATTCCTTTTGAGGGATGGAGTAAGGTTTCTACAGGTTTAGAGCCTGTAAAAGGTCAGAAATTTACTTATATGGCTAAGAACTATGACATTTTATTTGATAGCCCTATAGAAGTTGGTAACCAGGAAGTTTTTGAATTTACTGCGGCAGGTGTGAAACATGAAGTGGCGATGTACGGTGGTGGAAACTATAATGCAGAGCGTTTGAAGGTTGACATGGCGAAGGTTGTAGAACAGGCAACGGCTATTTACGGAGAGAATCCAAATCAGCACTATACGTTTATTGTGCATAATTTTCAAAGAGGAGGGGGTGGTTTAGAACACTTAAATTCTACGGTATTAGGCGCTTCCAGAAATGGTTATGGTACAGAGAAAGGGTATAAAGGCTTTTTAGGTCTTGTTGCACATGAATATCATCATTTGTGGAATGTAAAAAGATTACGTCCGGTTGCTTTAGGGCCATTTGATTATGAGAACGAAAACTATACTACAAATTTGTGGATTGCTGAAGGATTTACAGCTTACTATGAAAACAAACTGATGCTGCGTGCCGGATTAACTACTCCTGAGGAATTTATCGGGGCACTGACCAGTTCTATGTCTGATGTAATTAATACACCGGGTGGTTATGAGCAATCGGCTGCGATGTCAAGTTTTGATGCCTGGATAAAGTATTACCGCCCAAATGAAAATTCAAATAACAGTGGTATTTCTTATTACAGTAAAGGGGAAATTGTCGGTATGCTGATGGATCTTGAAATTGCACATGCGAGCAAGGGAAAGTCTAGTCTGGATGATGTGATGAAGGCAATGTATGAACAGTGTAAGGTTAAAGGCAGCGGTTATACAGATGCTGAATTCAAAGCTATGGTGGAAAAGATTAGTGGGGTCAGCTTTACAGATTTCTGGGCTAAATATGTGAATGGTACGGATTCGGTAGATTATAAAAAGTATTTAGGTTATGCAGGAATCAGCGTGAAAGATACTGGTGAGAAGGGTGCTTATCTGGGGGTTGCATCCAGACCAACAGAAGGCCATGTGTTAATTACCGCTGTTTCACGTAATTCGGCTGCATGGGTGGATGGGTTGAATGTTGGTGATGAAGTGATCAGTATTGATGATGTGACTGCTGCACCATCGATCTCGGGTATGGATGTATTTCGTACTAAGAAGGTTGGCGATGTAATTCGTGTAAGAATTATCAGAGATGGGATTGATCAGGAGATTAAGGTAACTTTGAAAGCAAGCCCGAATGTGGATTTGGTTTCTTCAATGGATCCGGCAGGAACACAACTGGAGAAAGCAGTGTTTAAAAGATGGACGGGGATTTAGCAGAAACTTGATCTTTATATAAACAAATAAGGCATATGGATTATTTCCATATGCCTTATTTGTTTTATGCGCTTGACTTTTTTCTTAGAAAGTGAAACGTAATGAAAGTCCAACACCAGAAGCATCAAAATCAGTATCAGGAGCTAATTGAATAGCTGGTTTCCAGTCTAACGAAAGGTTGATAGGGGCATCAGCAAATTTATAATCCAAACCTAAAACACCGTCAACAGAAAGGTATAAATCGCTTGAATTGTATGGCTTGTATTTTACAGAACCCAAACTAGCACCACCACCATAGTACCAGTTAAGACCACGCGCACCGCTGATTGGCTGGTAAACTTCATATAATGCTGTTGCACGGAAATAATTGTAATTGTTGTTAGATCTGAAATTGGCAATAATGTCTAACATTTTGTTTTCACCAAGAGAGGTTTTAAAAGTTACCCCATTGGAAGCCCCAAAACGACCACCAATAGCGTTTTTGTAACTCTGAGCTTTAGAAGATGATTGGATCGCAAATAACGCGATTACAGTTAGGCAAAGTATAGTAAATACTTTTTTCATATGATTAGTTAAAGTTTAAATGTAAAAATGAGGTCAGCAATTATTATGCCGGATATGTCATCTGAATGAAATTTAATTCTGAAAAGAGAACTTAAATAAACTGAAGCACTACCAGAATTTGTAAGTGAAATCAGTATAAGATAACTCTATCAACTTCTGTTACTAGCTAGGTAGCGGTATTTATGAATCTACCATGAGTCCACGTTTTTCCGGAAATACGTGGACTCACTACCGACTTACTATAGAAACGAAGTGCTTTCATACAGTACCACACTAGGCCAGTGTGTTCTCAGTAACTGATTCAGAATAAATCGAAAGCACATATTTGCGCTAAAAGGAATAAAATGTTGTAATTCCTAATTATAGTTTTGCTGGTTTCAGTTTGATACTGTTGTGAAATCCGATGATTTTCGGCCTTTATGAGCACTGAACCAATAAAACATACCAAAATTAAAATTGGTTTTATTACAATAATTAATTTGTTAGATTTGGAAATAACCAAGTAATCAGGAACAAATTTTGTTCTTGAACCTTACGGGGTTCATCTATATAAAATATTTAAACTGATAAAATCAATATTATGCCTGTAACTGTAACAAGAGTATTTGATTTACTTAAATACAACTTAGAGAAATTCCCAAAAGATGAGTTTATTAGTGGAAAGAGTAATGGGGTATGGAAAAAATATAGCACTCAGCAGTTTTCTGATACAGCTGACAACCTGAGTAAAGGGTTGTTGCAACTCGGCATGGTCAAAGGGGACAGGATCGCTGTAATGTCTCATAACAGACCAGAATGGAATATTGCAGATTTTGCTGTAAATCAGTTTGGTGGTTATCATGTACCCTTATATCCTACACTGGCTGAACACGATATTAAATTTATTCTGGAAAATGCAGGTGTAAGCGTAGTCTTTGTAGAAGATGAGACCTTATTCAAAAAAGTCAAGCCAATTGGTGAAGCTGTGAATCCTGATCTTAGGATTTATACTTTTAATGAAGTTGCAGGTGCAAACCACTGGAGCACTTTGGTAGAAGCAGGAGCAAAGAGCCAGGAATTTGATCTGGAAACTTATCGTGCAGCAGTAACTCCGGATGATGTGCTGACCCTGATCTACACCTCTGGTACTACCGGAACTCCAAAAGGCGTGATGCTGACTCATCATAATCTGGTTCAGAATTTTATAAACTCTGCGGTGGTGGTTCCACGTGGTCTGGAAAACGCACTCAGCTTTTTGCCGCTGTCACATATTTTTGAGCGAATGATCATCTATCTGTATCTTTATATGGGGGTATCGGTTTATTATGCTGAGAGCATGGATACCATTGTTGCAGATATTCAATCTGTTAAACCGAATGCTTTTTCTACTGTTCCAAGGTTACTGGAAAAGGTATATGATAAAATCATGGAAAAAGGTAAGGCGCTTACAGGAGTTAAAAGAGGTATTTTCTTTTGGTCAGTCGCATTGGCTGAACAGTATGATATGAAGAGTGGTTGGTTTTACAACTTTAAACTCGGAATTGCCAGAAAGTTGGTATTTAAGAAATGGCAGGAGGCGCTGGGTGGAAATATTGTCGTGATTGTTTCTGGTGGTGCCGCATTAAATCCACGTCTGGCACGTATTTTCTGGGCAGCGGGAATGCCTGTTTTTGAAGGTTATGGATTGACAGAAACTTCACCGGTTATTACTGTTAATCATTTAGAGAATGCCATGTTTGGTACTGTCGGTCCTGTGATCGATGGGGTAGAAGTTAAGATCGCTGCTGATGGAGAAGTGCTGACCAGGGGGCATAATGTGATGAAAGGCTATTATAAGCGGGAAGATCTGACTGCAGAAGCGATTGATAAGGACGGCTGGTTTCATACCGAAGATATCGGAGAACTGGTCAACGGAAAATTCCTGAAAATTACTGATCGTAAAAAAGAAATCTTTAAAACTGCTGGTGGTAAGTATGTTGCGCCACAAATGCTGGAAAATAAGTATAAAGAATCAGTACTGATTGACCATATTATGGTATTGGGAGAAAATCGTAAGTTCCCGTCTGCGTTAATTGTACCAAATTTTGAAGCCTTAAAATCGTGGTGTACTAAAAAAGGGATTACATATACTACTGCTATTGAAATGGTTCAAAATGCTCAGGTTCTGGAGAAATATAATCAGGAAATTGTTAATGGATCTAAAGACTTTGGCAAATGGGAACAAGTGAAACGTTTTGTGTTACTCACTAAGCCCTGGAGTATTGAAGGAGGTGAATTTACTCCTAAGTTAAGTTTAAAAAGGAAAATTATTCTGGAGAAGAATAAAGATTTAATAGAGAAAATGTATAAGGATGCAGAAAGCTATAAATCTGAAAAATAGGTATAGAATGTGTTTTGATAGTAATAATTAATCTTCGTAACTGAAAATTATTTGTCAGATTTCTTTATAATCCATACCTTGGCGGCGTTATTTAAGTTTATGTTCATTTAAAATGGCAGATTTTGCTTCATTAAATATACAGTTTGTGAAGAAAAAACTGCCCTATAATGCTCAAATGCTTGTAAACTACTTTGGTATAGATATTGCTTAAGTATCAAAAAAAATACCAGAACTATTTTTTTTATTAAACTCATATTATGAAACAAAAATTATTCAAAAGCCTGCCAGTAGCTTTAGCTGCCCTCTTAATTGGTGGTGCTGCACAAGCGCAGGAACAACCAGTTAGTAATGCTGCTCAACAGTTCAGTACTTGGTCTATCGGTGTTAATGCTGGTATTTTAACTCCAACTTCTCCACTAGGTGGCCACAATGATTTCTCTAAGAACAGTTCTAGTTTAGGATATGGTCTTTATGTTAAGAAACAATTTACTCCATATTTCTCTTTGAAATTAGACGGAATCAGAGGTAAATTGAAAGGTGACAACTCTAAAGCATTCAATGATGGAAAAGGTGTTGCTATCGTAGGTGGAAACTCTAAATTTGAAACTGAATTAAATTATGCTGCTAGTTTAAGCGCAGAAGTTAACATGTTCAACATTGATTTATTCAGAAAACAAGATGCATTACAATTATTTGTAACAGGTGGTGCTGGTTTAGCTGGTTACAAACCAAAAGTTACTGCTGGTAATGTAACGACTGAATATCCAAAAGATGTTAAAGAATTAATCATCCCTGTAGGATTAGGTGCTAGATTTAAAGTTTCTGATAAAGTTAACTTTAACTTAGGATGGTCTGTTTACTTTGTTGATGGTGATAACTTAGACGGTACTTACCGTGGTGGTCGTCATAGCGATAAATTCAGCTATGCTAGTGCTGGTTTAGAATTCGCATTGGGTAAAGGAAAGCAATTAGCTTTCAGCAATCCAGTTGCTGCTTCTTACGACGAAGCTCTTCAGGCTAAAAACATTGCAAATTCTTTAAAAAGCGATTTAGATGCTCAAAAATCTGAAAACGCTAAATTAAGAACTGAAATGAATGACTTGTTAAAAGATACTGACGGTGACGGTGTTGCTGACAAATTGGATAAATGTCCTAACACTCCATCAGGAACTGTTGTTGATGGTGCTGGATGTCCATTAGTTGCTCCTGCTCCTGTTGTTACTGAAAAAGTAATCATCACTGAGGCTGATCGTAAAGTTGTTAAACAAGCAATTAAAGACTTAGAATTTGATTTGTCTAAAGCGACTATCAGAGCTAAATCATACCCTTCTTTAAACCGTGTTGCTAATTTATTAGTAACTAAAAACTTTAGCTTGAAATTAGCTGGTCACACTGATAACACAGGTTCAGCTGATTTGAACATGAGATTATCTAAAGACAGAGCTGAGTCAGTTAAAGCTTACTTAGTTTCTCAAGGTGCTAATGCATCTAGAATCGAAGCTACTGGTTACGGTAAAAACCAACCAATTGCAACTAACAAAACTGCTGCTGGTCGTCAGAAAAACAGAAGAGTAGAATTTACTTTATACTAGTCTGAAACTATATTTGAGAAGCCGCCAGGGTCAAACCTGGCGGCTTTTTTTGTGCTCTTTTTTTTATCGTTATGTAATTGTTTTTTTTCGAAGTCTTTATTGTTTTTAATTGAACTCAAGAGCAATCGTGGTTTAGTAGTTATGAAGCTATTATTATTCTGATATTCATTTCGTTATGGGGTCTGAAAAATCATGATGGTTTCTTGGATTCTAGTTTTATATTCTTTAGCTTTGTTATGCAAGCATAGTAATTAATGAAACAACAGGAAACAATAGATTATTTATTGAAAGTGGTTTGGCAGAATATGTCCAACACGTATAACCAGATCGCTTCTGAATTCGGAATCACTCAAGCTATTGGTTATGTGTTGATTAATATTGATAAAGACGGTACGGCAGTCTCGCAGCTTGCAGGATTGCTTGGCGTTAAGGCCACCAGCCTGTCCAGGATGTTAAACAATATGGAAGAATCCGGATTAATATACAGGGAAGCCTCCTCTGGAGATAAAAGATCCGTGAAAGTCTTTCTGACAGACTTTGGCCGGGAGAAGCGGCAATTAGCAAAAGGAGTTGTACGCTCTTTCAATGAATACCTGAATGATCATTTAACTGTATCAGAAAAGAATAATCTGGTACAAAGCTTACAGAAATTAAATAAACTCACTTTAGGATATACAGTAACTACAGGAAATGATGAACAAAAAGATAAATAAAGTAGCGGTATTAGGCTCCGGTATCATGGGCTCACGCATTGCTTGTCACTTTGCGAATATAGGTGTAGAAGTATTGTTGTTAGACATTGCGCCAAAAGAACTCAGCCCTGAGGAAACAGCCAAAGGATTGACGCTGGAAAATCCGGCAGTTCAGAACCGTATTGTCAATGCAGCTTTGCAAAATGCCATTAAAACCAATCCTTCCCCGGTTTATACCAAAAAAGTAGTCAACAAGATTACCACGGGTAACTTTGAGGCCGACATGTCCAGAATTGCTGGTGTAGACTGGATTATTGAGGTGGTAGTCGAAAATCTTGATATTAAGAAAAAAGTATTCGAACAAGTTGAGCAGTTCCGTAAGGCCGGAACGTTAATCACCTCCAATACTTCTGGTATCCCTATACATTTAATGACCGAAGGAAGAAGCGACGATTTCAAAGCTAATTTCTGCGGTACACACTTTTTTAATCCGCCGCGTTATCTGCGTTTACTGGAGATTATTCCTACTCCGGATACCAAACCTGAACTGGTAGATTTCTTAATGCACTATGGAGATAAGTTTTTAGGTAAAACAACTGTTTTATGTAAGGATACTCCTGCCTTCATTGCCAACAGAGTAGGCGTATATTCTATGATGGCTTTACTGCACCTGGTTGAGAAATTAGATTTGACAGTAGAGGAAGTTGATAAATTTACAGGACCTGCTTTAGGAAGACCAAAATCAGCTACTTTTCGTACTTCTGACGTAGTAGGTTTAGATACCATGATTAAAGTATCAAAAGGACTGTATGATAATTGTCCTGATGATAAGGCCCATGATTTATTTAAGCTTCCTGATTATGTAGTTAAAATGGAAGCTAATAAATGGTTAGGCGATAAAACCAAACAAGGTTTCTATAAAAAAACAAAAACCGCTGATGGTAAAACAGAAATTTTAGCGCTTGACTTAAAAACACTGGAATACCGTGTTCAGCAAAAAGTGAAATCTGCCACACTTGAACTGACCAAACCAATTGAAAATGTCAGGGACAGAATGAAAGTTTTTGCAGCAGGTAAGGATAAAGCAGCAGAAGTATTCAGACATTCTTTCTTTGGTTTGTTTGAATATGTATCTGACCGGATTCCTGAAATTGCGGATGAACTTTACAGGATTGACGATGCCTTACGTGCTGGATTCGGATGGGATTTAGGCCCGTTTGAAGTTTGGGATGCTGTAGGTATTAAAGAATCACTGGAAGGCATGAAAAAATATGGCCATGAAGCTGCTGCCTGGGTTCATGAAATGCTAGCCGCTGGTCATACTACTTTCTATAAAGTAGAGGATGGTGTTAAAAAATATTACGATATTCCTTCTAAGAGCTATAAAGCATTACCAGGGGCTGATTCATTCATCATCCTGGATAATATTCGTACTACTAAAACAATCTGGAAGAACTCAGGTGCTTCTATTCTTGATCTGGGTGACGGAATTCTGAATGTGGAATTCCATTCTAAAATGAATACCATCGGGGGAGATACCCTTCAGGCGATTAACAAAGCCATAGACCTGGCAGAAAAAGATTACAGAGGAGTAGTGATTGGTAATGATGGAGCTAATTTTTCGGCAGGTGCAAATGTTGGAATGATTTTCATGATGGCTGTAGAGCAGGAATGGGATGAGCTGAACATGGCAATCAGGGCATTTCAGAATACTTCGATGAGAATCAGATATTCTTCTATTCCGGTTGTTGTAGCTCCGCATAACCTGACTTTAGGTGGCGGATGTGAATTCAGTTTACATGCAGACCATGTACAGCTGAATGCAGAGACTTATATGGGGCTGGTTGAATTTGGTGTAGGCGTGATCCCTGGAGGAGGCGGTACAAAAGAATTCGCCCTGCGTGCTTCTGATGAATATAAAGATGATCAGATTGTTCAAAATGTACTGAAAGACCGTTTCCTGACCATAGGAATGGCCAAGGTTTCAACTTCTGCACTCGAAGCTTATGAACTGGGATACCTGCAAAAAGATAAATTCTCTGTTTCCATGAACCGTAGCAGATTAATTGCCGATGCCAAAGCGAAAGCAATTGAGCTGGCAGATGCTGGTTATACACAACCTGTAAGAAGAAAAGATATCAGGGTGTTGGGTAAACAAGGACTAGGAATTGTTTATGCAGGTGCAAATACAATGTATTCAGGTCACTATATTTCTGAACATGATAAAAAGATCTCCGAAAAACTGGGTTATGTAATGTGCGGAGGTGATTTATCGTCTCCTACAGAAGTAACTGAGCAGTATTTGCTGGATCTGGAAAGAGAAGCTTTCTTATCACTTTGCGGTGAGCGGAAAACGCTGGAGAGAATTCAGAGTATTGTGACTAAAGGGAAACCATTGCGTAATTAACCAGAGGATTTAAAGAAAATATAATGTTTAACAGCAAAGGACCGGCGGAATTTATTCCACTGAGACTTTTCTTAACTACATAAAAAATGCAAGAAGCATATATCATAGCAGGTTTACGTACAGCAGTGGGCAAAGCACCACGTGGCGTATTTCGTTTTACCAGGGCCGATGATCTGGCTGCTGAAGTCATCAAACAATTGGTAGCCTCAGTGCCTAATCTGGATAAAGATCAAATAGATGATGTAATCGTTGGTAATGCAACTCCGGAAGCAGAGCAAGGATTAAATATAGGCCGTATGATTTCCCTGATGGGATTGGATACGGTTAAAGTTCCGGGGGTAACCCTGAACAGGTACTGTGCATCCGGACTGGATACCATAGCTACTGCGGTTGCTAAAATTAAAAGTGGAATGGCAGACTGCATTATTGCCGGTGGTGTAGAAGTGATGTCTGGTATGCCTTTTGGCGGATGGAAAGTCGTTCCTAATTTCGAAGTCGCTAAAAAGAACCCGGATTGGTACTGGGGAATGGGACTTACAGCCGAAGCTGTAGCCAATGAATACAAGGTAAGCAGAGAGGATCAGGATGAGTTTGCTTTCAGGTCAAATATGAAAGCAGTGGAGGCTATAAAGAACGGACATTTAAAAGCTGGAGTAGCCCCAATTACAGTGACAGAAAATTATCTGGATGGTCAGCAGAAAAAGAAGACCAGAAGTTATGTGGTGGATACCGATGAAGGACCGCGCGCGGATACTTCTCTGGACAAGCTGGCTAAACTTAAACCAGTTTTTGCAGCTGATGGAAGTGTAACTGCTGGTAACTCTTCTCAGACTTCGGATGGTGCAGCCTTTGTGATTGTGGTTTCTGAAAGTAAGTTGAAAGAACTGGGTGTTGAACCAATTGCCCGCCTGGTTAGTTATGGTGTGGTGGGTGTTCCGCCAAGAATTATGGGTATTGGCCCGATTGAGGCAATTCCTCTGGCCTTAAAGAAAGCTGGCCTGACTTTAGAACAAATGGACTTAATCGAGCTGAATGAAGCTTTTGCTTCTCAGTCTCTGGCTGTAGTCAGAACTCTAGGGATCAATCAGGATGTGGTGAATGTGAACGGTGGTGCGATTGCTTTAGGCCACCCGCTGGGATGTACAGGTGCAAAACTTTCTGTGCAATTGTTCCATGAGCTGAAACGCAGAAATGGTAAATACGGAATGGTAACGATGTGTGTGGGTAGCGGACAGGGCGCTGCTGGTATTTTTGAACTTCTTTAGCGGCTATTTCAGCGCGCTTTATTATAAAATATAAAATGAAAGCCCGGGGAAATCCCGGCAGCTTTCAACAAGAAAGAATATGGAAACTACAGACAAAACAAAAGTAAAAGGTGGCGAGTTCCTGATTAAGGAAACCACATACCAGGATGTATTTATTCCTGAAGAATTTGATGAAGAACAGCAAATGATTGCACAAACGTGCAGAGATTTTCTGACAACGGAAGTGTATCCGAATCTGGATCGTATTGACAAAATGGAAGAAGGGCTGATGGCATCATTGGTGACTAAAGCGGGTGAATTAGGTCTGCTGGGTGTTTCTATTCCTGAAGAGTACGGTGGCTTCGGTAAAAACTTTAATACTTCGATGCTGGTTGCTGATGTAATTGGTGCAGGTCATTCATTTGCGGTTGCCATTTCTGCGCATACAGGAATCGGTACTTTGCCTATTCTGTATTATGGAAATGAAGCGCAGAAAGCGAAATATATTCCAAAATTGGGTTCAGGTGAATGGAAAGCAGCTTACTGTTTAACAGAACCGAATTCAGGATCAGATGCTAATTCTGGTAAAACTAAGGCTAAGTTATCAGCAGATGGTAAACATTATGTGATTAACGGACAAAAAATGTGGATCACTAATGGTGGTTTTGCAGATATCTTTATTGTATTCGCGAAAATCGATGATGATAAAAATCTGACTGCATTTATTGTAGAGCGTGAGTTTGGTGGGGTAACGATGAACCCTGAAGAACATAAAATGGGAATTAAAGGGTCGTCAACACGTCAGGTGTTTTTCAACGATTGTGCGGTCCCTGTAGAAAACATGTTGTCAGAACGTGAAAATGGATTTAAGATTGCTGTTAATATTTTAAATATCGGGCGTATTAAATTGGCTGCTGCTGCTGTCGGAGCTTCTAAAGCTGTGATCAGTACTGCGATCAATTACTCAAACGAGCGTATCCAGTTTGAACGCCCTATTTCAAAATATGGTGCCATTCGTTATAAGATTGCTAAAATGGCAACTAAAGTTTATGCCGTAGAGTCTGCCAATTATCGTGCAGGTCAGAATATTGATGATGCTTATGAAGCATTAGTTGCTGGCGGAATGGATAAAAGTAAGGCGAAACTAAAATCTACGGAGCAATTTGCGGTGGAATGTGCGATCCTTAAAGTATGGGGCTCCGAGGCATTGGATTATGTGGTAGATGAAGGAGTTCAGATTTATGGTGGAATGGGCTTCTCGGCCGATGCCCCTATGGACAGAGCATATCGTGATGCAAGGATCAACAGAATTTTTGAAGGAACAAACGAAATCAACAGGTTATTGACTGTTGATATGATGTTGAAAAGAGCAATGAAAGGTGAATTGGACTTAATGACCCCGGCTACTGCTGTAGCTGCTGAATTAATGTCTATTCCAGATTTCGGTGAGGAGGATGATACCCTTTTCGCTGCGGAGAAAAAAATCATTCAGAACTTGAAAAAAGCAACATTAATGGTTGCCGGCGCAGCAGTTCAGAAGTTGATGATGAGTCTTTCTAAAGAACAGGAAATCCTGATGAACATCGCAGATATGGCAAGTTATGTGTATGTAGCGGAGTCAGTGATGCTGAGAACAGAGAAACTGGTTAGTTTAAGAGGTGCTGAAGCTTGCGAAGGGCAGTTAAACATGATGCGTATCTATTTTGTAGAAGCAGTTGATGCTTTGCAAAAAGCTGGAAAAGAAGCTTTATGGGCTTTTGCTGAAGGTGACGAGCAACGAATGATGCTGGTAGGACTAAAAAGATTTACTAAAATGGAACCATTTAATGTGAAAGATGCACGTCAGAAAGTTGCACAACAACTGATTGCTGAGAATAAATATTGTTTTTAATATTTTTAAATAAGAGCGCAGAGGCCGGTTCATCACGCATGATCCGGCCTCTGTTTTTTATGATAATTGTTAAAATTGGTTAAATATTGTACCATCCCTAATAAAAGACTATTTTTGTGCAATATGTCTAAAAGCAAAATTTTGTTATTGTTGATAATCGCCGCTTGTTCTTTCGCAGCCTGTAAAACAGCTCCTGCCTATGATAAAGATGCGCAGTTAGCAATTGATGATGATTTGATT
This sequence comes from Pedobacter sp. WC2423, assembly GCF_040822065.1. Classification (NCBI taxonomy): domain Bacteria; kingdom Pseudomonadati; phylum Bacteroidota; class Sphingobacteriia; order Sphingobacteriales; family Sphingobacteriaceae; genus Pedobacter; species Pedobacter sp. WC2423. The sequence goes on along the minus strand of NZ_CP162005.1, from coordinate 3,495,563 downwards.
AAGATATATATAGATTCAATTAACAAAACGGGGGTTGATTCGACAAGAATAACTGCAAAAAAGACTGCTGAAGGTTTATACTATCAGATTTACAGTGATGGAAAAGGCACTGCAACTTATGATCCTACAGATACCATAAGATTGCGTTATACAGGAAGTACAATCAAACATTTGTTATATGATATGACTCCGGTAGTCGTAGATTCACTGGTGCCAAGATTTGTTTTTAGTTCAGCTATAGAAGGCTGGCAAAAGGGACTCAGACTGATCCAGCCGGGGGGACATATCAGGTTAATCATCCCTTCAACAATGGCTTACCAGAACAGGGTAGTCCCTGCATTGCAGCAAAGTAATGGCTTACCAGCATTTTTGCCTGCAAATTCAATATTAGATTTCGACATTAAATTAATCGAAGTAAAAAAATACGTACCAATAGTCCAACCAAAATAAAAATAATGCTTAAAAAGTTATCACAATTTACTCTTGCCTTGATTGGCTTAACTGTTCTTTTTAGTTCTTGTAAAAAGACTTATGATTCTATTCAGGTTGTAGACGGGAAAAAGATAGAGGATTATATTAAAGCCAACAATCTGACTGTTACTCCGGATTCATTGAAAACGGGTTATTATTATCAGATTCTGAATCCTGGAACTGGCACTGCTTTGTACTCAACCAGTGATTCTGTTTTGTATAATGTTTCGGTAAAAGGACTGGAAAATGGTACAGTGTACTGGGCCTCTTCTTTAAATGGGAATTTAGGTACACTTGGTGGTTATACAAATGTGCTTGCCCCTGTTGATAACACTGTTTTCTCTACAATAGGAGTTACTGCATTGCGTGACGTAATTTTGAGACTTAAACCAGGTGGTTCTGCAAGAATCCTGCTTCCATCTTACCTGGCTTATGGCAAAAATGGTGTTGGGACTATTCCTTCAAATGAAAATATAGATTTGACAGTGACTACTGCGCCGGAGAAATCGCAGGTTGCTTTAGATGACCGTATCATTAATGATATCATTAAAAAGAATAGCCTGACTATGATTAAAGATCCTTCAAGAGTTTATTATAGTATTTCAACTCCAGGTACAGGTACAGATAAAATATCGCTCAGCTCAACGCTGATTGTTAATTATACATTAAGATTTGCTGATGGTAGTGTATTTGCAAGTAGTCTTGATGGTACTTACAGTACAACTTTAGCAACTTTGATCAAAGGTTGGAGTGATATAATTCCTGGTAAATTAACTAAAGGTGGTAAAATACGTCTTCTTATTCCTTCTGATCGTGGTTATGGGCCGCTTGGAAATGCGCCTACGTTACCTAGAAATGCAGTGTTAGATTACGATATAGAAATTGTTAGTGTGACAAATTAATAAATAAATATCTATACAAAATCCCTACTAAGATTTGAATCTTAGTAGGGATTTTGTATTTAAAGCCAATTTGCTATTTATCAATCGATTATTAAATTAATAATTCTACTATTCTCATAATTATTATTATTCACTCATAATTTTGGATTTATTATCATTTTATTGTTCATTAGTTAATAAAATATCTTGTTTATTTGTTTTTTAGTTTATTTTATGTATTTTTAAAGAAATATATAAACGTATGAAAGTAAATTACAAATTTCTGGCAGTGGCGGCTATCTCATTAGGTCTGCTTTGGTCATGCAAAAAGACTGATGAAGGAATTGCATCAAAAGATAGCCTTGCTTCTTCTGCTATCAATGGGGTAACTTTAGAAAATGGATATCTGAAATTTAATGATCAAAGATCATTTGATTCAATTTCAACAGTTTTGATTAGTAAACAAGGAGTGGCTTTGGAAGCTTGGGAAGCAAGATTTTCGGGATTTAAATCTTACAGGACTGTTTTTAAAAATATCCAGGATGAATATGAAAACGTAAATAGTAGTGAATCATTTCAGGCCTTTAAAAATAAGTACAGTGACCTTGTGACTATAAAATCCGATAGTTCATTGACTTATAAGTTTGGTTCACCGCTTTCAGCTTTATTTACCAATGCTAAAGGAGAAGTGAAAATTGGTGAAGACTTGAAAGTTTATACTAAAGATGGAAGAATAGTTTCTTCGGTTAACAGCTCAAAAACAACACAGAATGCAATGCCAGTTCCACTTATTGGACGTCTTTTTTTAAATACATACTATAATGGTGACTCTAAAAGAAGGTTACATGTAGAATTATGGTATGATGAGGTGACAGGTGCAAATCCAAAACAACAACAAGGTAGATTTTATCTTGCAGTTACTCAGGAAGGAACGAAAACTTTCGGAGGATGGGGTGCTAACGAAACTGATTTGAGTTTTAGAAATATTTACTGTCCAATAATGCACCAGTCCTATGAATTATTGTTAGCACCAATTAGATATGACTATAGATTAGCATCTTACGATGCAAAAGATTTCAAAGGTACTTTTATAGTGGACATGGGTAGAATGGCTGGATATGGAGCGAGTATCTCGGGATCAGGATCAATTAATTCCAGAGGTGTTCCATCAGCTCCTCAGCTTGACTTTGCTTTGGCGCGTGTTGGGTCGGGAGGATGGTTGAATCCAAATATACCTCATTAACTTTTTAACGCTTCTTTAAATACTTTGAGAATTCGTTCTCTGGCAAAAGCATGGTCAACTATAGGTTGGCTGTGCTTTTCTTGTTTATATTCAGGTGCCCATTTATAGATGTACTTATTTTCCGGATCAAATTTCTTCGCTTGTAACTCCGGATTGAATACCCTGAAATAAGGAGCTGCATCATTGCCGCAACCGCAAGCCCACTGCCATCCACCAACATTACTGGCCAGTTCATAATCCAGTAACTTTTCTGCAAAATAGGCTTCTCCCCAGCGCCAGTCAATCAGCAGGTGTTTAGTCAGGAAACTTCCCACGATCATTCTGACCCGGTTATGCATATAACCTGTTTGATTAAGCTGATTCATTCCTGCATCTACTATAGGATATCCGGTTTTACCATTTTTCCAGGCCTCGAAATCCTGTTCCCTGTTCAGCCATTTAATCTGATCATAAGCCGGTTTAAAAGATTGCGTAGTGATATGAGGGAACTGCGATAAAATCATCATGTAGAAATCTCTCCAGGCCAGCTCAGACAGCCACTTATCAGCACCAGCATTTAATGCTTTCGCTGCTGCCTCTCTGATACTGACCGTTCCAAACCTTAAATGGATACCCAGATGGGTTGTCGCATCGTCCGCAGGGAAATCTCTCCTTTGTTCATAAGCCGCTAATTTATGCTCAAAACTTGCTGAAGGAAATTGTAAATCTGATTCCTGAAAACCTAAAGTATTTAACTCAGGAAAAATAAAGGGTGGAGTTTGTAACAGGTTTTTCTGGTATTTCTCTACCGGATAGGCTTTAAGATAGAAATCATTTAATTTAATTTTCCATTGACGGAAATAAGGAGTAAAAACAGTATAAGGTTTTCCATCAGCTTTTACGATTTCCTTTTTCTCAAAGATTACCTGGTCCTTACAGGTTTGAAAGGAAACAGATTCAGAACGGAGATATTCTGCTAAAGCATCATCGCGTTCCATGGCATAAGGTTCGTAATCATGATTTGCATAAACTGATTTCACCTGATAAGCTTTCAGCAATTCCGGCCAGATTTGCTCTGGCGTGCCAGATTTGATGCATATGGAAGAGCCTTTTTGCTGCAATGTGGTTTCCAGTTCTTTTAATTTGCGGTAGATGAAGGTTACCCTGGCATCCTTCGGATCATTTAGATCATTCAGAATATTACGGTCAAATATAAAAAGCAGTAAAACAGGAATCCCTTCTTTTAGTGCATGATATAATGCCGCATTGTCTTTTAACCTTAAATCCCTTCTTAACCAGCAAATGTTTATCTCTGTTTTCATGAACCGTAAATATCGGATAAAGCTTGTTCCAGCTGTGTATATTTGAAAATAAATCCGCTGGATTCCAATTTTTGGGCTGTGGTATGGGTACTGTTCAGTACCAGGGAACTCATCTCTCCTAAAATAAGCTGTAATATTTTCTCAGGAACATTAAATGGCCATACAGGGCGATGTAACTGCCTGGCGATCGCTTTAGTCATTTCTTTATTAGTAACAGGGAAAGGAGCGGCAGCATTGTATACACCTGTTAATGAATCGTTATCCAGCGCATGGAGATAGATCCGGGTCATATCCTGATAATGAATCCAGGGAATCCATTGTTTTCCGCTTCCCAGAGGTGCACCAGCAAATAAGCTGATTGGCGTGGCCATGGCTTTTAATGCCCCGTCATTTTTTGCCAGTACCACACCCGTTCTGATTTTTACTATCCTCAGGTTCAATTGCTGCCCCTGATCTATAGCTTTTTCCCACTGGATACAGCACTCTGCAAGGAAATTATGTCCAGGGGTACTTTCTTCCGTTAACAGTTCATCCCCGCGGTTGCCATAATAGCCTACAGCAGCGGCAGAAATAAAGTTTTTGACCTGATTCGGAACAGTTGCCAGGGTTTTAAATAACAGTTGTGCAGAAAGAACCCGGCTGTCAATAATCTCTTTTTTGCGCTGATCAGTCCATTTCCCTTTGGATATATTTTCGCCGGCAAGATGGATAATACTATCTATACCTTCCAAACAGGAGGTATCAATTTTCTGCTGATCTGCATCCCATAAAAATACTTTTACCTGCTCCATTTGATGTGGCTTTCTGGAAAGGATGGAAACCCGGTCGCCCCGCTTTAAAAGCGTTTGAATTAAATCTTTACCGAGCATGCCGGTTGCACCTGTAAGTAAAATATGCTGGTTCATTTAAGATAAACTTTAATACTCGTGTTTTTGTTTCTGAGAAAACTGTTTAAACGTGATTTTTAACTAAACTTTTGTTGCGGTTATGTAAATATTACTTTGTGTATTAGATGTTAGGATAAAAATGGTATATTTTTGGAGATTACAACAAAACTTTAGGCTAAATAATGGAATCTAGGAAAATACTTGTCTGGTTTAGAAATGATTTGCGGTTACATGACAACGAAATGTTAGTAGAAGCGATCAGTAAGTCTGATAGTATCCTTCCTGTTTATTTTTTTGATCCTCGCCATTTTGAATGTACTGCTGCAGAAGGAAACAAAGCAGTGCACAACAGATTTCAATTTTTAGCAGAAAGCGTCTCTGCTTTGCGCGAATCATTGAAAAAACTGGGCGGTAATCTTTTGGTCATCACTGGTACTCCCGAAGATCATATTTCTGCACTTGTGGAGCAATATGAAATTGCAGAGGTTTATCACCATAGAGAGGTCGCAACTGAAGAAACTATGGTTTCATCGAATGTAGAAGATTTATTATGGAAATTGAGAATAAACCTGAAACATTTTATTGGGCATACCCTTTACAATAAAGAAGATCTCCCATTTCCTATTAAAGATATTCCTGACGTTTTTTCTCAGTTTAAGAAAAAGACGGAAAGAGATGCCATCGTCAAAGATTGTTTTCCCGCACCTGAACAGATTAATTTTGTGACGGTGGAAGACTGGGGAGAGCTGCCTGAATGCGGCGGTGCTTTTCTGACGAATTTATCTGGTGGTGAAGAAGAGGGAATAAAACATTTACAAGAGTTATTTGCCGCCGGGTCTGAAATTTATATCCGTAGTAGCAAGGCACATGCTGCTCAGCATACTTTCACTTCTAAATTGTCTCCCTGGCTTGCTGTAGGTGCATTGTCTCCAAGAAAAGTATATTGGGCAGTGAAAAACGCCGAACATCAATTTGGGGCTAACAGTCATTTTACGCAATTGATATTAGGCTTGTTGTGGAGAGACTTCTTCAGATTTATGTTCAAAAAGCATAGTGTGGATTATTTCAAGGATATTGTAGAAATAAAGGAATTTCCGCAAACTGAAGAATATATCCGGAATTTACAAGAATGGAAAGACGGAAATACAGGTAATCCTGTTGTGGACCAATATATGACAGAACTAAATGAATCTGGCTTTATTACACATACAGGACGTTTACTGGTGGCTACTTACCTGATTTATATCTTAAAGTTAAACTGGATTGACGGGGCTGGTTATTTTGAACAAAAACTAATTGATTATTCACCGGCCAGCAATTGGGGCAACTGGGCTTATGTAGCAGGAGGCGGAAAAGATACCCGTTCTAAAAATGCGTTTGATTTAGATAAACAAATCAAATTGCTGGATATAGAAGTTCAGGATATTTAATAAAAAACCTGGCGCAGGTTAAACAAAAAAAATATTTAAAACATTTTTTGTTTAAGAGCGTTATCACATGAAGTGAAAAGATTCTCAATCAGCGATATAGAAAGCTTAATAGGCATTAAAGCGCATACAATCAGGGCTTGGGAGGCCCGGTATAATCTGGTGCCTCCAAAAAGAACGGCTACAAATATCAGATATTACGAAGAGGAAGACCTGAAGGATCTGCTTAATATTGTGACTTTGAATGAAAAAGGTTACAAAATCAGCCGCATTGCGAAAATGGATAAGGCACAGATCAATGACCTTGTGCTGCAATTACAAGCGGATTATAACAATGACACTGTACAGGTGCTGCGCCTTTCTGATGCCGCCTTAAAATATGACGAAACTGCATTTGCTGAAATTCTTTCTGGTTGTATTGAGGAGTTAGGCTTAATTGATACCATGGACCTTGTACTTTTTCCATTTATGAAAAAGGTTGGTATGTTGTGGCAAACTGGTGCTATAGATCCTTCACATGAACATTTTGCTTCCAATCTGATCAGGGACAGGATGATTGTGGAGATTGACAAGATCTCTAAGCCAGATAGAAAAGATCGTAAAAGATTCCTGTTATTCCTTCCGGAAGCCGAAATGCATGAGATAGGTTTACTCTTTGCCCGTTATTTACTCAAACGATGTGGCATGGATACACTGTATCTTGGACAGGAAATTCCCTATAGTGATCTGAAAAAAGTGATTTTACATTATAAACCTGATTACGCTTTTATTGTACTTACTTCTCTGAATCTTGGAAAAGACATCAATAAAATATTGACTAAGGTGATGGACTATATGGACGTGCCTCTGCTGGTTGCCGGCAGTTTAATCTCTGAATTTGACATACTTCTTGACGATAGGCTGACACCACTTAAAAAGGTTTGTGAAATCGTAGAATTTCTTGATGATTTATAGCTGTTTTTAAAGGTAAAATCCTAATTTTGCCATACTTATACCAATTCTTAAACAATGGATAATTTATCTTATCTCAACGGCGCAAATGCCGAATACATCGATTCTATTTATCAAGCTTATAAAGAAGATCCTAATGCGGTTGAATTCGGCTGGCAGAAGTTTTTTGAAGGGTTTGATTTTGGAAGAGGAGCAGATGCAGGCGTAGCCAGTGAAGCAACTCCCGAACATTTTTTAAAAGAAGTGAATGTCTTAAATCTGATCAATGGCTATCGCCAGCGGGGTCATTTGTTTACTCAAACAAACCCGGTAAGAGAGAGACGTCATCATTTACCAACGCTTGATATAGAAAACTTCGGTTTAAGCCAGACTGACTTGGACACTATTTTCAATTCGAGTATAGAACTTGGAATTGGTGCTGCCAAACTAAGCGATATTGTAACCTTTCTGAAAAGAACTTATTGCAGATCAATCGGTGCGGAATATAAATTCGTTCGTACACCTGAGGTATTGAGCTGGATTGAAAATAAAATGGAAAGTGTGCAGAACACTCCAAATTTCTCCATTGAAGAGAAAAGAAGAATCCTTAAAAAGTTAAATGAAGCAGTAAGCTTTGAAAACTTTTTAGGAACTAAATTTCTTGGTCAGAAGAGATTCTCTTTAGAAGGAGCTGAGGCTTTAATTCCTGCACTGGATTCAGTGATTGAAAAGGGTTCTGCAATGGGAATTGAAGAATTTGTAATTGGTATGGCACACAGAGGGCGTTTGAACGTTCTTGCCAATATCATGCAAAAAACTTACAAAGATATTTTCGCAGAGTTTGAAGGTAAAGGTTACAGTGCAGAATCTCCTTTTGGAGGTGACGTGAAGTACCACCTTGGTTATTCTACGGATGTAACTACGAATGACGGAAAAAGTGTGCATTTGAGTTTATGTCCTAACCCATCCCACCTGGAAACAGTAAATGGTGTGGTTGAAGGAATGACCCGTTCTAAAATTGATTTCAAATACGGTGGTGATGATTCGCGTATTGCGCCTATTCTTATTCATGGTGACGCTTCAGTTGCCGGACAGGGGATCGTTTATGAAGTGATTCAAATGGCTGGTCTGGATGGCTATAAAACCGGCGGTACCATTCACCTGGTAATTAATAATCAGATTGGTTTTACTACAAATTATAAAGACGGCCGTACCAGTACTTATTGTACAGATATTGCTAAGGTAACGCTTTCGCCTGTTTTCCATGTGAATGGGGATGACGTGGAAGCGTTGGTTTATGCGATCAACCTGGCTATGGAATACCGTCAGAAATATAAAAATGATGTTTTCATCGATATCCTGTGTTACCGCAGGTTCGGTCATAATGAAGCGGATGAACCTAAGTTCACTCAGCCTTTATTATACAAAAGCATCGAGCAGCATGCTAATCCAAGAGATATCTATATCAAACAATTGATTGGTGAAGGTAAAATGGAGGCCAGCCTGGCAAAAGAAATGGAAGTTGAATTCCGTGGTATTTTACAGGAGAGGTTAAATGAGGCTAAAGAAGTTACTTCTACTTATAAAGGTGTGAAGTTTGCTGGTGCATGGTCAGACATGAGAATTGCCAGTGCGGAAGATTTCGTTACTTCTCCGGATACGTCTGTTAAAAAAACTACTCTATTAGAGATTGCAAAAAGGATCAGTACTTTACCTTCGGATAAGAAGTTCTTCAAGAAAATTGAAAAACTATTTGCTGAGCGTAATAAAATGGCTACTTCAAGTTATGTTTTTGATTGGGCAATGGGTGAGCAGCTGGCTTATGCAACTTTGCTTACTGAAGGTAAGAGAGTTCGTTTAAGCGGACAGGATGTGGAGCGTGGTACATTTTCACACCGTCATGCTGTGTTAACTCTGGAAGATTCTGAAGAAGAGTATATCCCTTTAAGTAACCTTTCTGATCAGCAGGCTCCATTTGATATTTACAATTCTCATTTATCAGAATATGGCGTTTTGGGGTTTGAGTATGGTTATGCAATGGCAAATCCAAATGCTTTAACAATCTGGGAAGCGCAGTTTGGTGATTTCTTTAATGGAGCACAGATTGTTGTCGATCAGTATATCGCAAGTGCGGAAACAAAATGGCAGCGTGAAAACGGGTTAGTGATGTTATTGCCTCATGGTTATGAAGGACAAGGTCCGGAGCACTCTTCTGCAAGGATTGAGCGTTTTATGGAGCTTTGTGCAGATTACAATATGCAGGTAACGAACTGTACTACTCCGGCTAACTTTTTCCATGCAATCCGTCGTCAGTTTAAACGTGATTTCAGAAAGCCATTGATCGTTTTCACTCCTAAAAGCTTATTGCGTCATCCGCTTTGTGTTTCTAAACTGGAAGAGTTTACTGATGGTAAATTCCAGGAGGTAATCAATGATGCGAATGTAAAGGCTAATGAGGTAGACAGAGTGTTGTTCTGCAGTGGTAAAATTTACTACGAATTGTTAGAGAAACAACAGAAAGAGGAGATCAAAAATGTTGCGATTGTTCGTGTTGAGCAGTTATATCCTACGCCATTGAAACAAATGGAAGCAGTTTATAAAGGTTATAAAAATGCGAAAGAAGCTATATGGGTTCAGGAAGAGCCTGAAAACATGGGTGCATGGCCTTATTTGTTGCGTAAAACAAGAAAGACAGTATTCAGTGCTATTGAAGTGATTTCAAGAAAAGAAAGCAGCAGTACTGCAACTGGATTTGCGAAGCAGCATGCAGATGAGCAAGCTTATATTCTGGCAAAATCTTTTGCAGCACCTGTAACTGAGGTGGATCAGAAAATTGCCAAGAAATCAGTGAATAAAGCATATAACGTAGATTAGAAAAATATAATACATCAATTATGAGTCTAGAAATAAAAGTTCCGCCAGTAGGCGAATCAATTACCGAAGTTGTTTTATCCCGTTGGGTGAAGAATGATGGTGATGCCGTAGAAATGGATGAAGTAATCGCCGAGTTAGAGTCTGATAAAGCAACTTTTGAATTAACTGCTGAGCAAGCCGGAACTTTGAAAATAGTGGCGGCCGAAGGCGATACGCTGGCTATAGGTGCTGTAGTTTGTTCTATCGAAACTAGTGGAGCTGCTCCGGAAAAAGCGGCAGCACCAGCTGCTGAGGAAAAAGCAGTGGTTAATGATGCTCAGCCTGCTGCTCCGGTAGCGGAAAGAAACGGCGGGAGTTATGCAACGGGTACCCCTTCACCGGCAGCGGGTAAAATTCTTGCAGAAAAAGGTGTTGACGCAGCAGCTGTTAAAGGCTCTGGTGTGGATGGCAGAATTACAAAAGATGATGCGCTTAAAGCGGAGAAAACGGCTGCACCAGCGGCTAAGGCTCCTGAAAAAGCTGCACCAACTGTAGCTGCACCGGTTGCAGGTTCAAGAAATGAACGCAAAGAAAAAATGTCTCCATTGCGCAAAACCGTTGCGAAACGTTTAGTTGCAGTGAAGAATGAAACGGCTATGTTAACTACTTTTAACGAAGTGAACATGAAACCGATCATGGATCTTCGCGGAAAATATAAAGATCAGTTTAAAGAGAAATATGGTGTTGGTTTAGGTTTCATGAGTTTCTTTACGAAAGCTGTTTGTGAGGCTATGAAAGATTTCCCTGCTGTAAATGCACGTATTGATGGGGAGTCTGTTGTTTACAATGATTTCGTAGATATTTCTATTGCTGTTTCTGCACCTAAAGGATTGGTTGTTCCAATTATCAGAAATGCAGAGAGCATGACACTTGCACAGATTGAAAAGTCTGTAATTGAGCTGGCAACTAAAGCGCGTGATAGTAAATTGACTTTGGAAGAAATGACTGGTGGAACGTTTACAATCACTAATGGTGGTGTATTTGGTTCGATGATGTCTACGCCAATTATCAATGCGCCTCAGTCTGCGATTTTAGGCATGCACAATATTATTGAGCGTCCGATTGCAGAAAAAGGTGAAGTTGTGGTTCGCCCGATGATGTATCTTGCTTTATCTTATGATCACAGAATCATTGATGGCAGAGAGTCAGTTGGATTCTTAGTTAGAGTAAAACAGTTATTAGAAGATCCTGCACGTTTGTTGTTAGGCGTATAATTACTGATTAATATATTTTTGAAAATCCTGCCGTTTTGTTACGGCAGGATTTTTTTGTTTTTTATTGCGTCTTGTTCGTGTCATATGTTTTGCGAAAATTCGTTTTCGATAGGATTTCAGTACTTTTGTGAGGTGAAAAAAAGCTACTTATTATTGTTGTTCCTGGTTTTTGGTAAAAAAACGAAGGCACAAGAAACTACAAATACAACGGATAATCCGGTAAAGATTGGAAAGAGTATATTTTCTAATGAGATCAAGAGAAATTTCTCCAGAAAAGGTGATTTTTTTGTGCATTGGGGATATAATCATTCATGGTATGGAAAGAGTGATATTAACTTTACAGGGCCTAATTATGATTTTACATTGAAGGATGTAGTTGCCCATGACAGGCAGTCTCCGTTAAAGTGGAACTATTTAAATCCGTCAAAGGTCTCTGAGCCTCAGTATAATCTTCGTGTAGGTTATTTTATTTCGGATAATTATAGTGTTTCGATTGGTTGGGATCACATGAAGTATGTCATGGATATTCCGCAAAGGGTAGCGATTACTGGTGTGATCGGAGAGAATATTTCTGAACCTGGTGTACCTACTGGTGCGCTTGCGGGAACATATAATGGACAAATGATTGATGTAACGAGTAAGATGCTTACTTATGAGCATACTGACGGGTTCAATTATGCGAATATTGAGATTGAGCGTTATGATGATATCTGGGTTGCACCTTCCAAACAGACTTCTTTAACTTTAGAGACTGGTCTTGGTGGCGGTATGATGGTACCAAGGTCGGATGTACGTTTATTTGAGCAGGGAAGAAATAATCACTGGAATGTTGCTGGTTATGGTTTTTCTGCTAAAATTGGTCTGAAGTTTTATGTGACCAGGGGATTGTACATTCAGAATACAACAAAGGTTGGGGCAACTAATTTGAAAACTGTCCATACTACGGGCAGGGATGATCTGGATAAGGCAAGTCAGAAGATTAACTATGTACAGAATTTCTGGGCTTTAGGATACCAATTTTAAAATTTAGTCCTTTTTAAAAGCTGCAGAAGCGTTTAAGGGCATGTTTTGTTTTTTAACGAAAAAATAACAAAAACAAGTTATTTTATTGATAGTTATAGTGGATATTGCAGGTAAATCGTATACCTATGAAAAATATTAAAGTGTTAATTTGCACCGCTCTTGTAGCGGTGTCTTTTTTTGCCTGTAAAAAGGCGAATGACCGTGTTGTACCGGAGCGTCTTTCTTCAGCACAAGCTGCTTCTCCAGCTGTTGCTGCTTCTGCTGCCGGAGTTACAGTACTGGCAGCTCCGATTGCGGAGGCGAAAATCTATAAGTTGATTAAAGGCTATAATAAGGATGATAAGTTTGAAGCCAGTGGGGTTTATTATCTGAATGGTTATTTTTATGTGGCTTCTGATAATCGCTTTGAGATTGCCAAGATCAGGCAGACTTTACCGGAGAATAGCAATGAGAACAGTTTGCTTGGTTCGGGCTCAGGTGATTCAGGATTTGAAGGGATCACTTATGCAGCTAAAAGTACACCGGCTTTCTTTGTAGTGGAAGAAGCTGTAGAGCATGGCAGCCGCTATCAGCCACGTATCCGCGAGTATAATTCAAATATGGTTTATCAGAGCAGCTTATGGGCAGATTACTATTTTACAGAAGCAAACAGCAATAAGGGATTTGAAGGAATTGCCTGGGTTGCCCGTGGTGGAGATGACTATCTGCTGGGTTTGGTGGAAGGAACAGGAAAGATTGCCGTTTTAAAGAAAAATAACAACCAATGGCAGAAAGTTACAGAAATTACGCTGCCTTCTCCGGCAAGTTTTACTGATTATTCTGAGCTGACTGTTTATGGGAACAGAGTAGCAATTACCTCGCAGCAGGATTCTAAATTGTGGGTTGGTACATTGAACAGTACAGATTGGACAATTACCGGAGGTAAGACCTATGAGTTTCCTAAAGGGAATAGCAGTGGGGTTGTGGGGTCAGGTAATAATGTATTGTATGCGAATATAGAGGGTGTTTCTTTTATCAGCGATACACAGATCGTTGTGGTTTCTGATAAGGCGAAATCTGATCAGCCTGCTTACCAGAAATTTAAGGACCAGTCGGTCCATGTTTTTAATTTGCCTTTATAAAATTGTTGTAAATAACAGAAGGCCCTGCATTTGTTTGAAATACAGGGCCTTTCTTATTATAGGGAGTTAATAATTATTCTTTTCTTATACTTCCGGATCCGATCACTGTTTTTTTAACTGTCGCATTTCCTGAATAACGGATGCTGCCTGAGCCACTGATTACTGCTTCAATGCTTTTGTTAGCTGTGATGCTGATATTAGCTGAACCGCTGATTTGAGCAGACAGGTCATTTACGGCAAAATCTTTACCTCTGAAACCGCCTGATCCACTCAGGGTCAAGTTTGAGTCGTCCGCTTTACCGCTTAATTTAATTGAACCCGAGCCACTGATGGTGCCTGTAAATGATTTTACATTTGCACTGGCAGTAATGCCTCCAGAGCCGCTAAGGGTTGCTACGAGTTCGGGTGAGTTAATGGCATTCTCCACTACGATATTACCTGATCCGCTCAAAGTTAAGGAAGTAATCTTTTTTGCTGTGATGTAAACAGTTACATGGGCACTGTTGAATTTTCTTGACCAGTCATTCCATTTAGTTTTTGGTTTAATAGTCAGAAGGCCTGAGATTACTTCAGTTGTCAGGTTAGCAATGGCTTCCTGATCACCCTCCAGACGTATTGATTCTTTATTACCCATCGTGATTTTTACAGTCAGGGGGCCGCCTGTAGCAACTCCTTTGAAACTTCCAACAGGTCTTTCTTCTTCACTGAAAGATTTGGCAATCCGGATAGGAGAGGTCGCGTTAACGTGAGAACCGAGCGTAAGCAGGGCGAGTAAGAGTAAACTATTTAATTTCTTCATTTTTGTTAGGTTTTTTTATAGGACGTTAAAATATTTGATTAGTTGCATAAACGTCCGCATTTTATTTATGCTTTTTTCATTATATGATTTGAAAAATCATAATGGTTTCAACAAAATATAAAAATTAGGGTCGGCTTTAAAACTGGATTCATCTATACCGCTTTGAACAGCAATTGTTTTTGATGTCGTGGTTGGATAAATAAAGCTAAACGTTCCGGGTTTCAGCGATACTTTAACCGGCATATTAAACCCTTCCACTACATTCGTCCAGCGGTAGGTTAATTTACCGTTTTTGATTTTGTAACTGAGCACAGGTACTTGAATGGTTCTCAAATACTGATCAAATACTTTGGATAATTTCAGGCCGCTTTCTTTGCTGATATAGTTTTCGACCTGTGCTGTAGTGACTGTTTGATGGTAGAATGTTTTATTCAGGCCACGTAAAATCTGACGGAACTTCTCGTCATCCTGGATAAGCTGACGTATGGTATGCAACATATTCGCTCCCTTATAATACATATCGCCTGAGCCTTCGTGGTTTACATTGTAAACACCAATGATTGGTACGTCATTTTGAATTTTATGTCTTATACCCACTACATAAGCTGTGGAAGCCTCTTTTCCATAAAGGGATTCAACCATTAATGACTCTGAATAGTTGGTGAAACTTTCATGGATCCACATATCAGCAATGTCTTTCGAGGTGATGTTATTGCCAAACCACTCATGACCACTTTCATGTACAGTAATGAAATCGAACTTTAAGCCCCAGCCTGAACCGGATAAATCATTACCGAGGTAGCCCATCTTAAATTGATTGCCATAGGCAACAGCACTTTGATGTTCCATACCAAGGTGCGGAGCCTGAACGAGCTTATAGCCATCTTTGTAGAATGGATAAGGACCAAACCAGTGTTCGAATGCTTTAAGCATTGGCTTTACGTCTGCATCCCAGTGTGGTCTTGCTTTTGCACTATCGGCTTTCAGCGACCAGTAATCTAAGGTAAGATCTCCATCCTCTCCTTTGTAAAGGTCTGTCCAATGGGCATATTTCCCGATATAAAATGTGATGTTATAGTTATTGATCGGATTTGCCACAAACCAGTTGTATTGTTTGTAGCCATCAGGTTTATCTACAACACTGCGCAACCTTCCGTTTGATACTTCCTGTAAATCTTTAGGGACGCTGATGCTGATTAACACACTATCAACTTCATCGCTTTGATGTTCTTTAGTGGGCCACCAGGAACTTGCACCGAAGCCCTGACAGGCTACAGATACCCAGGGATCGCCAGCCTCATCTTTACTGAAAATGAAACCTCCGTCCCATGGTGGTTTTCTGGCAATGACCGGGCTGCCTGAGTAAAAGACTTCAAATTTGTCTTTTGCTCCCTTTTTAATCGTGGCTGGAAAAGTTACAAATACAGCATTAAACTCCCTTTTGAAAGGGAGCTCCTGGTTTTTATACACTACTTTTTCAATCGTCAGGTTACTAAACAGGTCAAACTGAAGTTGTTTGAAGTCTGTTGTCGCCGTAAAATTGAACTCATTGCTTCCGCTGATTGATTTGCTGCCGATATCCACTTTGACATCCAGGTGGTAATAGTTGATGTCATAACAAGTACGCAGTGGGGTCAGCATACCTCTTAATGTATCTGCGCGAGAGAAGGTGTGCTTCCCTTGTAAGAGTTGCGCATTCGCCTGAAAAAGGGCTATGAATACAATGAGGGTACTGATAAATAATCTTTTCATAATAAATTAAGGTTTTAATACGGTCACCGTTAAAGCAGAAGTATTTGCTTTATCATGATAAATACGGTGGGTTGCTTTCTGAAAGTCTTTATCATCTGCATGGTAAATATCCAGGAATTTCTGTGGATTTCTGTCTACTAAAGGAAACCAGGAGTTTTGTACCTGGATCATGATTCTATGTCCTTTTTTAAAGGTGTGACCTACGTCCGGAAGCGTGTAGTTTACTTTGGTGATCTGACCTGGAACAAAAGCTTCAGGCTGCTCAAAACTGTTGCGGAATTTACCACGCATCACTTCGCCGCGAACCAGCATTTCATAACCGCCCATGATAATCCCTTTTGGATTGATTGCCGGATCTGGTTCGTCTTCTGGATAAGCATCAATTAATTTAACCACATAATCGGCATCTGTACCTGTAGTAGATACAGATAGTTTGGCCATTATGGGGCCTGTCAGTGTGATGTCTTCTGTAAGAACGTCTGTTTGGTAAACTTTCACATCAGGTCTGCGCGCCGCAAAACGCTGATCGTCTATCATATATTCTCTGGTTCTTTTCTCTTGTATACCTTGCTGATAGGGAACCGGGTTGTTAGGATCACTTTCATATTCATCAAAACTTGTTCCTGTTTCTGGCGCTGTAAAACTTAGTTTTCCATTGGCCTGGAAGTATAGTGTTTGTTCTTCTGTATTTTGAGGCGGCCAGCTGCTGAATTTCTTCCACTGGTTACTGCCAGTCAGGAAAATAGTTGCTTCGGCTATGTCTGCATCTTTTTTATCTTTCAGATATTGCATAAAGAAAGGGAATTCCAGGTTCTGCTGATACCAGGTGCTGGTCTGCTGACCGAATTGTATATCTCCAAAACCAGCTCCTGTTCCTCTTGACCAGCCTCCGTGAAACCATGGGCCCATAACCAGGCTGTTTTTGGCTTTAGGATTTTGTTTTTCAATGGCCTGATAAGTGTGTAAAGCTCCATAAGCATCTTCGGCATCGAAGAAACCACCAACTACCAGCACGGCTGGTTTTACATCAGTGAGGTGCTGACGGATATCCATGGCTTTCCAGAAGGAATCATATGTACCGTGAGCCATCAGGTCATTCCAGAATTTAATGGTATCACCAAAGTATTTCAGTTTCACGTTTTTTAGTGCACCAACACTTAAGAAAAAGCGGTAATTGTCTTTAATAGGGAACTTAAAGCTTTTAGGTCCTTTGTCCGGAGTAATTGGTTTTGGCCTTGGAACACCAAATACGGAATAAAAATTAAAAGCATCAGCCAGCATAAATGCTCCGTTATGGTGAAAGTCATCTCCGTGAAACCAGTCTGTTACCGGAGCCTGAGGAGAAACTGCTTTCAGACCCGGGTGGGCACCTGGTAAAGATGCTGTAGAATAAAATCCAGGATAAGAGATCCCGTAAATACCTGCTTTACCATTGTTATTGGGGATATTTTTAATCAGCCAGTCTATGGTATCGTAAGTATCAGAGCTTTCGTCGATGTCTTTTTTACTTTTCTTATGGGCAATCTGAGGGCGTACATCTACAAATTCACCTTCACTCATCCACCTGCCGCGCACATCCTGATAAACGAAGATGAACCCCTCTTTCAGAAATAAAGGATCCGGGCCTAAGGTAGTTTTGTATTGATTTTCGCCATATGGGCTGCTGGTATAAGGAGTACGGTTCAGCATAAAAGGGTACTTTTGATTTTTATTTTTTGGAATATAAATCGCAGTGAACAGTTTAACGCCATCCCGCATAGGGATTTGTCTTTCGATTTTAGTGTAATTGTCACGGACATAGGCGGAATCAGTCACCTGTGCAATAGCGGAATAGCTTGTTACCAGAAAGCAGAGGGCTAACCAGAATATTTTAAAAGAAGGGTTCATCTGTTTATTTATTTTAAGTTTTTGTTAGATGGAGCCTTTGATGATTAAAATAATTATTGCCTTGCGGGTTTAATAATTATTTTAATCATGCCGGGTTCATATGAAAAGTTTAGATGGGCTAAATATAAGGGATATAGCACCTTTTTTATAAAATAGACCACTATATAATCTAAAATGTTACTCATTTTGATCCTCAATTCTAAAATGATTGTACCTTTGGTTCACCTAATAACCAATCATGCCGCAAAATAAATTCAGTAGTTCCTATTTTTCCTCTTTATTAACGCCAAAAATTCTGGCTTTCCTAAAGTTTGGAATCACAGGGGTTTCGGGATTGATCATTGATTTTGCGCTGACCTGGTTTTTTAAGGATGAGCTGGGTTTTAATAAGTTCATAGCAAACGGAATAGGTTTTACCGCTGCGGTAATCAGCAATTACATCATCCATCGCAACTGGACATTTAAAGCCAATAAGTCGAAGCCGGGATTACAGTTTACCGTCTTTTTTATCGTTTCATTAATTGGTCTGCTCTTAAATTCGGCGATTATCTTTTTATTGGATAATTTGCTTTCAGTTAATTTTTATGTGAGTAAAGCGATAGCCATTTTTATTGTTTTCTTCTGGAATTTCAGTGCAAACTATTTCTTTGTTTTCAAATCTTCTGACAAAGAAAAATCAATCTAATCCACACTTATGCAGAAAGTACTGGCAGATCAAACTACAAAATGGCTTTACCTTTTTATCGGGTTTGCTGTTCTGTTAAATTTTACCGGATTATTTGTGACCGTAATCGGGCCTGACGGTGCTTTATATGCTTCCATCGCTAAAAATATAGCACAGCATAATAACTTCATTGATTTGATGGTTGAAGGAAAGGATTGGCTGGATAAGCCTCATTTTCCTTTTTGGGTGACAGCTGTTTTCTTCAAAACCTTTGGCATCAATACCTGGGCTTATAAACTGCCGGGGATACTTTTTATCATGCTTGCTGCTGTATATACCTATAAATTTGCTAAAGAGCTTTATTCAAAGCAGGTTGGTTTATGGGCTGTTCTGCTTTTATTAACGGCGCAGCATATCCTGATTTGTACGATGGATGTTCGTGCAGAGCCTTTTCTGACCGGACTGATTATCGCAAGTGTTTATCACTTTTATAAGGCTTTGGGCAAAAAATGGTTAGGGCATTTAGTGATTGCGTCTGTATTTGCAGCCTGTGCGGTAATGACAAAAGGGATTTTTGCGTTGATCCCAATAGCAGGGGCTATAGCCGGAGAGTTGCTGATCAAAAAGAACTGGTCAATGGTTTTTAATTTCAGGTGGTTACTGGCAGCAGTACTGATCCTTGTTTTTATGCTTCCGGAACTTTATACTTTATACCACCAGTTTGATGTTCATCCTGAGAAGATTGTTTTTGGCCGTCAGGGGGTATCCGGAATTAAGTTTTTCTTTTGGGATAGTCAGTTTGGCCGCTTTTTTAACAGTGGGCCGATCAAGAAGTCAAATGGTGATCCGACATTCTTTTTACATACTATTTTATGGGCATTTTTACCCTGGAGTTTGTTGCTTTATACAGCAATATTTCAATTTTTCCGCCAGAACTTTAAGAAACCTTTATGGACGGAATGGTTCTGTATTTCGGGTTCTTTCCTGACTTTACTGGTCTTTTCTTTATCCAAATTCCAACTGCCTTTTTATATTACTATCGTATTTCCGTTTTTTACGATTATCTGCGCGCAATATCTGTGCAAGGTTAAATTAGAGCGTTCGGTAAAGGCAATCCGTATGATGCAGCTGATTGTTGGGGGCATTATGATGTTCCTGATTGTGGTATTGCATTATTTTTTTCAGCCAGATAATATCACCGTATTTTCTGCATTGTTACTGGCTGGAGCTGTAGCTTTATTTATTGTGGTGTCTCTGCGGCCAATTGACAGTCATTATAAAGTGTTCTTCCAGGTTTGTACGATTGCCTTTTTTGTTAATCTGTATTTTAACCTGGCTTATTATCCCCGGTTAGTGAAATATCAGGGGGATAGTGAGGCTGCATTCTGGATCAATGCCCACAATACAAAGGGTTTACCGGTAGTGCAGAGCAATCTTGGCTTTGCTTATTCGCTTGATTTTTATGTCAATGCACCTGTTTATTTCTTTAGGCCGGGAGAAGAATCTTTATTGCCCGCAAAACCCTATCTGCTGTATGCGGACACGGAACTGGTAGATCGTTATATTCAGCAGGGCGTAAAGGTTAAACGCCTTAAAACTTTTGGGAATTACCGGATTACCATGGTCAAAGGAAAGTTTTTAAATCATGCTACCCGTGAGCAGACATTGTCTGTAACCGAAGTAGTGTTGATTAATTGAAAGATTAACAAGAAACCCCCTTGCTGATGCCTTATTTCCATTGGGGATTATTAACTTTGTACAACAAAATTTTATCATTATGCAATACGACGTCGTTATTATTGGTTCTGGTCCTGGTGGTTATGTTAGCGCAATAAGATGTGCACAATTAGGGTTAAAAACAGCAGTTATAGAAAAATATAAAACTTTTGGTGGAACTTGCCTGAATGTAGGTTGTATTCCATCTAAAGCCTTGTTAGACTCTTCAGAGCATTATCATAATGCTGCACATACTTTCACTACTCATGGAATTGACCTGAAAGATCTGACTGTGAATATGCCACAGATGATTGCACGTAAAGATGATGTGGTTGCTCAAAATACGGCTGGTATCACTTACTTGTTCAAAAAGAATAAAATTGACAGTTTTGAAGGTTTAGGATCTTTCGTAGATAAAAATACAATCAGGATTACCAAAACTGACGGAACATCAGAAACAATTACGGCTAAAAATGTAGTGATTGCATCGGGTTCTAAACCTACTGCTTTACCATTTTTACCCATAGATAAAAAAAGAATCATCACTTCGACAGAAGCATTAAATATAAAAGAAGTTCCAAAAACGATGGTCGTGATTGGTGGTGGTGTAATCGGACTGGAATTAGGGTCTGTTTATGCACGTTTGGGAACTAAAGTTTCTGTAGTGGAATACCTGCCTTCTATCATCGCTACTATGGATGCTGGTTTAGGCAAAGAATTACAGCGTGTATTGAAAAAATCACTGGGTATGGAATTCTTTATGGGCCATAAAGTAACAGGTGCAACTGCGAAAGGTGAAAAAGTAACGGTTTCTGCATTGAACGCTAAAGGCGAAGAAATGAATTTAGAAGCTGATTACTGTATCGTAGCTGTTGGCCGTACAGCTTATACGGAAGGCTTAGGTTTAGAAAATATTGGTATTAAAACTGAAGAACGCGGTAATAAAATTCCTGTTAATGCACATTTAGAAACTGCTGTACAAGGTGTATATGCCATTGGTGATGTAATTACAGGTGCAATGCTTGCGCATAAAGCAGAAGATGAAGGTATTTTTGTAGCAGAAACTATCGCAGGTCAAAAACCACACATTAACTATAACCTGATTCCAGGTGTTGTTTATACCTGGCCGGAGGTTGCATCAGTAGGTTATACTGAAGAGCAATTGAAAGAAAAAGGTGTAAAATATAAAGCTGGGTCTTTTCCATTCAAAGCAAGCGGACGTGCTAAAGCAAGTATGGATACTGATGGTTTTGTAAAGGTCCTGGCTGATGAAGCTACTGACGAAATATTAGGTGTTCATATGATCGGCCCACGTGCTGCTGATATGATTGCTGAAGCTGTTGTAGCTATGGAATTCCGCGCTTCTGCTGAAGATATCGCAAGAATTTGTCACGCACACCCTACTTATACTGAAGCTATTAAAGAAGCAGCTATGGCTGCAACTGCAAACAGAGCGATTCATATTTAAGATTCGTTCTATAGTTATTAAAAACCTGCAGTCCCGGCTGCGGGTTTTTTTATGCCCAGTTTTGGATAAGCTTCAGCTAAAGTTGTTACACCAAGTTGTATCAGTCTGAGGTTTTCTTCCTGATGACCATGTTGTACTTCTACATTGATATAGGGAATTTTATTTTGCATGGCATAGATAGATAGTGAACCATCATCCACTGCTTCTTCTGATTGCAAAACCACATTTACATCTGCTTTTTTTAACAGGTTGAAGAGTTTCAGTTCGGTGACAAGTATCATATCATCTTCATCCATTTCATAGTTGACGTGAACAGAGTCTGCAGTGCTTCCCAGTTCGTTTTCCGGCAGGTAACTTTGAATGCCAAATCCACCGTCTGCGTTATTATGCAAGGTAAAAATATAAGCTGATTTTTTAGGGTTGTAAGTCTTGAGAATAGTTTTACCGGTTTTTTTTAGTTCGGCAATTACAGCTTCACTGGATACTCCATATTTCTCGAGTCCGATCGGGATGCCTTCATCTGTATAAATGCTGTTAGGGTCTGTTTGATAAGTAACCTCATCCTGCATGAACTTAAAATTTCTCGCGCCTCCATATTGACAGTCTACAATACTTCCTCCATTCATAGCGATGTAATCAAAAGCAGCTTTTACTCCAGTATCTTCATTGTCATGAATAGCCAGGAAATTTATGCCGGGTGCATTGTAAGTGTATTGAATAAGATTCAGTTCCATATCCCCTAAAAGGAGTTTGGTGCTGTCTGTAGTCATGCCTTCAAATACTGGAGGATGCTGCGCCTTAACCACAAATGAGCAGGTTAAAAGAAAGATAAATAAAAGTATATATTTCATAATTACTGTTATGCATTTCTATAACGCAAAAAAGGAACCACAATGGGTTCCTTTTTTAAATTTATAACGAATTGTCTTAATGCTGCTGATCTAAATCGTATTCATGAACTTCTTTATGATCGTAAGGTTCTACCATCAATTCATCAATAGTGACTCCTTTTTTATTCAATCCAAGACGTTCAAGTAATCTGTCAAATAACTGGTACATTACTGGTACAAATATTAGCGTCAGGAATAATGAACTTAATAATCCTCCTATAATTACCCAGGCCAAACCGTTTTTCCATTCTGCACCTGCACCACTTGCTAACGCAATTGGCATCATACCAATTACCATGGCAATTGTCGTCATCAGAATTGGACGTAAACGTGCATGGTTAGCCAGAATAAGTGCCTCATGCGTAGTTTTTCCTTCAGACCTCATTTGATTGGTGAAATCGACGAGGATAATCGCATTTTTCGCTACCAGTCCGATTAGCATAATCATCCCTAAAATTGTAAAGATGTTAATTGCATTATTAGTCAGTGCTAGTGCAAGCAATGCTCCGATAACTGATAAAGGAATTGAGAACATCACGACAAAAGGATATACAAAACTATCATAGAGCGCTACCATAATAAGATATACCAATATAACGGATGCTAATAAGGCTATACCCAGGGTTCCGAAACCATCCCCCTGATTTTCAGCATCACCTGCCCATACATAACTTACACCTATAGGTTTTTTAAGTTTACCTGATTTTTCCAGATCTTCTAATTGTTTTTGGAATTCTGCTACAATTGTGCCTGTTGGGCGACCAATAGATTGCGCTCTTACTGAAACAGAAGTACTCTTATCCCTTCTTTCCAACTGACTTGGTCCTGAACCATTAGTAATCGCTGCAAACTGGGATAACTTAATCTGTTTTCCTGTCGTGTTCACAAAGATCAGATTTCTTACATCGTCAATGTTTTTACGGTTAAATGTCTGGTAACGGATATTAATGTCATATTCGTATTCTCCTCTACGGAATTTACCGTCTGTATTTCCGCTAAAAGCAGTTTGCATAGTTGCACCTACTGTTTGCAGGGTAAGACCCAGAGCGGCCATCTTATCGCGGTCTACTTGTACATTAATCTCGGGGCTACCGTTCTCAACGGATAGTTTAAGTTCTGCTGATCCTTTAATTTTCGCCAGAACAGCCTTAGCACCTTCGGCATATTTCATTGCGCTGTCTAAGTCTGAGCCCATAACTACCAGTTCAATGGGTGCATTTTCTGCAATACCTAAAATACTGATCGGAACAGTTTTTACCTTAGCACCCACCAATACTTTAGCCAGTTCACGACTTACTTTTGTCGCATAAATACTCGATACGTCTTCACGTTTATCGCGTTCAACCAATTTTACATTGATCTCAGATTTATAGGCTGTAGCTTGTGTTCCTCCAAAATCACCACTTGATTGCCCAACAGTAGTGATTAACTGTATGATTTCTGGTTTTTTAACTAAAAAGGCTTCTGCTTTTTGTGTCATCAAATTCGTTTGTTCTATGGATGCGTCCTTAGGAAGCTCTATTTGTACAAGGAATTCTCCTTTATCACTTTTAGGGAAAAACTCTGTTCCGATGTATCCAGCAACTGCTAGTATTATTGAGGCTACAAACAGAACAACTACAATTACAATCGTGAGTGTTCTGTTTGCCAGAGACCACTCTAAGATACTTGTGATCCAGACAGTAAATTTGCGCAGTTGTTTTTCAAACCAGAGTATGAAACGACCAAATATGTTCTTACCTTCTATTTTCTCTAGTTTACCAAAACGGGATGATAAAAGAGGAACGATAGAGAAGGATGCTAATAATGAAAGCATAGTCGCAATAATTACTACGACACAGAACTGACGCAAAATATTGGAAACTAAACCCGTACTTATAGCAATTGGGAAAAATACAACTACAATTACCAGGGTAATGGAGACTACGGTGAAACCAATTTCGCTGGTTGCATCGTACGCTGCACGTACTTTATTTTTACCCATTTCCATGTGGCGGTAAATATTCTCCAATACCACAATCGCGTCATCCACCAAAATACCTACTACCAGTGATAAGCCCAGTAGAGACATCAAGTTTAAAGTATAACCTAATACGCTGATTCCAATAAAAGTTGCGATCAGTGAGGCTGGAATAGAAACCATAACAATCAGGGCATTTCTAATACTGTGCAAGAAGAAAAGCATCACAAAAGCAACGAGAATAATAGCGAGGACTAAATCATGAATTACTGCATCAGCAGATTCCAGTGTAAAAATAGAACTGTCATTAGCAATTGTGATTTTTAAGTTATTTTTCACGTAATCCTTCTGCAAAGTTTCGATTACCTTGTGAACGCTTTTACTTACTTCTACGGCATTCGCATCAGATTGTTTGATGACTTGTATTGCAATCGCACCTTTACGGTCTATACGTGCTAATTTCTCCACTTCTTTTTGTGCATCTCTAACATCTGCAATATCCTGCAAACGAATCTGAGCACCATCTTTTCCTGTACCTACAACTAATTTACGCAGCTCATCTACGTTTTTGTACTTACCAGATAAACGAATTAATATATCCTGGTCGTGTGTTTTTACACTACCAGTAGGGAAGTCAAGATTGGATGTTAGAATTGACTGCTGAACTTGTAAAACGGATAAGCCGTATCCTTGAATTTTGTCTGCATCCAGACCCACTTCAATTTCACGTTCCTGGCCACCTACCAGGTTCACCTGTGCAACACCGTTTACCCTGGATATAATCGGAGCAATACGTTTGTCGATCAGATCGTAGAACGAAGCATCATCCATTTTTGCAGATGCTGACATCGTGATTACTGGTAAGTCATCCAGTGAGAACTTATTTAATGAGGGTGGTTTTACATCAGTTGGTAAATCTTTCAGAATGGAGTTTACTTTACGTTGTGCTTCATTTAATGATAAATCCACATTCGCTTTATCATTCAGGGTAATAGTCACTACGGATAAACTTTCGTAAGAAACTGCATTCAGTTTCTTGATATTCTCCATGGAGGACACTGCATCCTCAATTTTCTTGGTTACCGTATTTTCTACCTCACTCGGCGATGCACCTGGGTATACTGTAGAAATAGATACAACATTCTGAGAGAATTTGGGCAGCAACTCATAACTTAAAGAGAAGTAGCTCAATAAACCCAGTAATGTCAGTACGCTGAATACAACGATGACAAGCGAAGGTCTTTTTATTGATATTTCTGTTAATTTCATCTATATATAGATTTATATGCTGATCTGATATTATTTTATAATTGCAACAGGGCTGCCATCAACTAAATTGATCTGTCCGCTGATGATTACTGTCTCACCTTCTTTCAATCCGTCAAGAATTTCTACCTGATCACCAATAATTCTGCCTGCAACTACTTTACGTTGTTTTGCGATATTTCCTTCGCCCAGTACAAAAACTTCGTTACTGCTTACACTGCCTACAAATGAACCGCGTGGAATAGTAATTGTAGCCGCCTGTGCTGGAAATTTGAAAATTGCAGTTCCATACATCCCTGCTTTGATCGTATTTTTGTGGTTGTTTTCTACTTCAATTTCAATAGGGAAGTTTAAGGTCTCATCTGCTTTAGCAGCAATGAAAGTAATTTTACCTGAGAAGTTGTCAGAAGGGAATACATTCGATTTAATTTGTACGGTTTCACCTGTTTTAAGATTTGCAACCTGGCCCTCGTTGACGTTAACTTTCAATTTTAGTCTGGAAACGTCAACCAATTCAAACAACTGCGTACCCTGTGCGGTTACAAAAGCACCCGTTTCAATATATTTTTTATTCACTATACCATCAATCGGAGATTTGATATTCGCATCACTTACTCTTCTTGCAGAACTTTGCAGTCTTAGTCTTGCATTCCTGGTAGCCAGTTTTGCCTGATCAAGTTGTTGTTGTGTTACACCACCCGTTTTGAAAGAACTCGCATATCTGGCTTCATCTCTGATTGCATTGTCTAATGCGGCTTGTGCAGTTTCTTTATCTGTATTGATAATCTCAGCATCAATATGTGCTAAAACTTGTCCTTTACGTACGTGGTCACCTTCTTCTACATAGATTTTTGTGATACGACCTGCATTTTCTGACAGAAAGTTCAATTCTTTTTTAGGTATAAAATTACCATTCGCACTAAAATCCAAATCAACGGCTACTTTTTTCACTGGAGCCACGCGTACACTGATAGCACCACTTCCCTGAGCTACCAAAGCCGTTTGCGCGTCATTTTTCTTCTTATTGTTTTTAAGTACCAAAGCAATAGCTCCGATAACAACTATAATTAGAATGACTGTTATAATTCCTCTTTTCATTTTAATAGTGATTTTATATTTCCGTTTGATTTGATTAGTTGTATTTCGGCAATTTTGTAGTTCAGTAAGGCCTGGGTATAGCTGTTTTGTGCAGATGTTAATGCGTTTTCAGTATCCAGAAGATCTGTCAGTGCAGCAAGCCCGTTATTATAATTGTTTTGAGTGCTGTTGTAGATCTCCTGAGCCAGCAGTACATTCTGACGCTGAGATTTAATCGTATTGATATTGTTTCTCAACTGGATTTTGGCATTTTCATAAGCCAGGTTCAAAGTGTTTTTTGTTTCTCTGATATCCTCATCGTTCTTTTTGATATTCACATCTGCCTGACGTATTTTCGAGCGTGTGGCAAAACCACTGAATATCGGTATTTTTAAAGCGAGTCCTATTGCCGAAGCGTCATAGTAAAAAGCAGTTCCGTGCTTGCTGAATAAATCGAATTTATCACTCTGACCAGTTTTGGATAAGTTAGCTGTTAAGGACAGTTGCGGATAATACTCAGCAACATAGGCTTTACGCTGCAAGCCTAATAAATCTTTTTGGACATTCAATAATCTGATTTCCGTTCTGTTCTCCAGGTTAACACTATCTGCCATTGCAGGTAAGGTTTCTACTTTACTGAATTCATCAGGTGGTAAAGTTATGGTTGTTGAAACAGGCATGCCCATTGAATATTTCAATTGATTTTCCAGTTGTATTACTGCATTTATAGTTTGCTCACGCTGTGTTTCCAAATTCGTCAAATTAACTTTGATCCGGTCCACATCAATTTTCTTAGCTAAGCCATTTTGATATTGATTGGCAATGATTTTCTCTACAACTTTAACATTTTTGATGTTGGTGTCTATAACATTCAATTGTTGTCTGCTTACTAAAACCTGGTAATAATTATTGGCTACTAATTCAATAATTTGTTCTTCAGTCAGATTTGCATTCAGGTTATAGTACTTTTCGCTGGTCTTTGAAGCTTTCAGGCCAGTAAAAACCTGCTGGTTGAATAACTGCTGACTTAATTGTATACCCGCATTGGAATTCCACTTTCTTCCTAAGGTAAATGCCTGATCACCAAAAACAAGCTGTCCGATAATCGGGTTGTAAGTCAATCCGGCATTTGCTGAAATTTGTGGCAGTGCCTGTGCCTTTACTTCCTGTGTTTTGTATTTACCACCATCGATATCCAGTTTTGCTTTACGCACATTTGTATTGTTTTCGATGGCAAAATTAAGTGCATCTTTCAGCGTAAGCTGTTCTTGTGCATTCACCAGGTTGGCGAACAGCAGGCAGAGCATTAAGATGGGAATTGATTTTACTCTTTTAGTCATGATCGTGGTTTTCGTTTGATAGAGCTGATTTTAATTTTTTAATCCTTTGATGAATATTTTAGAGAGGCTTATTTGTTTTTCCTTCATTATTTTTAACTCTTTTTTTCCTGGAAAAAGTTCTTTATTCCCATGCATGACACATAAAGAAGTCAAACCTGACTGGCAGGATAAGTAGAGTTCGGCCAGTTTAGAGATATCCTCCTGAGGAGCAATCTCTTTGTTTTCTATAGCCATCTCAAATATTTTTTCGTGAAACTGAACATTTTTCTCCAGCATTTTTTCTAAATATGATTTTAATTCAACTGAGTTCAGTGAAGAATCCGGATTTCCATTAGATAAATGCAGCATATAATAGCGCAGAAAAAAACGGTGTTTGATTTCTACAATGTTCAACAATGTAGTTTCAATATTGGCTGATTGTTTTAAATCAGCGTATAAAACGTCGAAATAATCTTTGAAAATCCGCTCTACTACACCAAGAATTAAACTGGTTTTATCTGGGAAGTAATAATATAATGAAGGTTTAGAAACAGATAAATCCTCTGCTATTTCATTCATCGTAGTTTTATTGATGCCAAAATGTATAAAACGCTTGATTGCACCCTCTATAATTAGCTCCCTTTTTTTATCCGTCTCTGCCATTTTACTTTTTTACCTTCTGACTTTATTATATGTAAAGTCAAAAGTATGGCAAGCATTTCTAATAAAGAAACTTTGGGATAAAAACAAGTGCTCTTAATGAATAAATGACATTTATATGACTCAATTTAAGAATCTTAAACCGTTTTTATTGGTCTTCAGTCTCTTACAAACTATAATAATAAAATAAATGGTAGTTCTATGACTTAAGTGTCTGCTTATTCCGCGGGCTTTAAGCCAGCCAGAAAGATCTCAGCAAATCTTTTTTCTTTCAGAAAGATGAGCTTAAATTGTTCTTTACCTGGGAAAATGTTTCGTGCACGGTTGAGGATATTAAAATGGATACCAGACACAGCTTCGACAAATATTTCGGTGGTGAAAGGAATGTCCTTGATAGAAAATTCTCCTGATTGATCACCTTTAGTTAATAAACCGGTAATGATTTTAAGTTCGAATGCTCTGGCACGCTGAAATTTTTCATAGAGTGCTTCCGGGAGCTCCGGGCCAATCATTTGTGTATATTCAAGCAGATTATAATACTTCTGTGTAAATGCCTGCCTTTTCTGTAACAGCATCAGGATGCCTTCTGTAGCTGTAGAGGTCTTCTCTACAGACTTAATCAGGTCTCTGCTGATCGTATGCATCATATGTTCGACTACACTGACATATAAGCTTAATTTGTCGGGGAAATAATAATAGAGTAACGCTTTTGAAAAAGCAATATCTTTTGCGATTTCAGTCATCGTAGTTTTTGCGAGTCCGTAATGTGCGAACCTCTTTAATGCAGCGTCTATAATTAAGAGTCTTTTTCTATCTTGATTTTCCATTGTGAATGAGCAATGCTTTTTTCTATGAGCGTGCTGGCTTGAATAAGGGTTAGAACCGGATGTAAATTATGCAAATTTATTAAATATTATATTTAACATGTTTATTACACAGCCTAACAATTACATTTGTGGTAAATAATTCTAATAATTCTTATGCTTGTAATACAAGAAAATATATCCCTTAAACCTTACAATACTTTTGGTATCGATGTCAAAGCACGTTTTTTTACTGAAATCTTTACTGAAAATGAGCTGGTAGAATTAAGGGATCACCCGGTGTTCAGGGCCAATAAGTTGCTGGTACTTGGAGGTGGAAGTAATGTGCTTTTTACGGAAGACTACGCAGGTCTGGTACTAAAGGTTAGTATCCCTGATATGACCACAGAAGTTACAGATAGCCAGGTTTTTGTTAGCGCAGGCGCCGGGGTGATCTGGAATGATCTGGTGAATTATTGCGTAGAAAATGGCTTTGCAGGGATGGAAAACTTAAGTCTTATTCCAGGAACTGTAGGTGCATCACCAATCCAGAATATCGGTGCCTATGGTGTGGAACTTAAAGATGTGTTTGAATCTTGTGAAGCGTTTGAACTGGCTACCGGCGAGCTTAAGACTTTCAATTATAATGATTGTCACTTCGCTTATAGAGACAGTATTTTTAAAAATGAATTAAAAGGTCAATATATTATTACGCGTGTCAATTTCAGACTATTGACCCGTATCAGAATCAATTCTCAGTATGGTGCTATACAAGGATTACTTGCCGAAAGAAGAATTACGCATCCCACAATCACAGACATCTCAAAGATTGTCGCAGAGATCAGAGTAAGTAAATTACCGGATCCTTCAACTATTGGAAATGCAGGTAGTTTCTTTAAAAATCCTATTATTGAGCGTTCAAAATTTGAAGTGTTAAAGCGTGAATTTCCTGCAATAATCAGCTACCCTGCTGGTGAAGATAAAGTTAAACTGGCTGCTGGATGGCTGATTGAGCAATGTGGTTTTAAAGGAATAACTGAAGGGCATACAGGTACCTGGAAAAATCAGGCACTGGTGCTGGTTAACCATGGTGGTGCAACAGGTCAGGAAGTGTATAGTTTTTCAGAAAAAATTATAGACACTGTATTCTCTAAATTTGATATAAAATTGGAACGGGAAGTGAATATCCTGTAACAATTATGTGATTTTCACAACTATAGGAGGTTTTTTCATGGTTAAACAATTAAATCTATGTGTTTAACCATGAATCATTTTTTTGGTACATATGTTGTATAACTGTTAATATACAAGATTAAACAAACTTGATAACGCCACTTTTTAAAAAGTCTTGTTTGTTTGCTTTTTTAACCTTAAAACTTAAACACTATGACAAAAAATGAATTCAACCTTCAGCTTCACAACCACTCGGTTTCCTTGCAGTCATTCGCTTTAAATTTTACTAAAGATATTGAAGATGCAAACGATTTAGTTCAGGACACGATGCTGAAAGCGGTTACGTATTACAGTAAGTTCAAAGAGGGTACAAATTTGAAAGGATGGTTATTTACCATCATGAAAAATACGTTTATTAATAATTACAGACGTCTGGTTAAAACAAATGCATTAATTACTAAATCTGAAGATATTTCTTCTGCTAATCTTCATTTTAGTGCGACTAAAAATACCATAGACAGTAAGTTCATTATCGGTGACATCAATAAGGCTTTAGCAACTTTACAACCTGAATACTACGTGCCTTTCATTAAATATTTTGAAGGCTATAAATACCATGAGATTGCGGACATGCTTGAAATCCCGATCGGTACAGTAAAAACAAGAATCCACGTAGCACGCCAGATATTGAAAAAATATCTTAAAACATATTCTAAAGAAATTCTGGGAACGGAGATCGTTTAAGAGCTTTGTTTTTATTTAAAAAGCAGCTGTTTTTAAAACAGCTGCTTTTTTTGTGCTTTATTTTTAGGTAATGAAGGGGAAGCGCAGGATAAAAGAAAATGGTTTAATGGGATCAAAAGTATATTTTTGGTCTTCAGACTTATCCTGCTAAATGAATTATACTTATTTATTAATTGACCTGGTACTTTTGTTATTGCCGGTTTTACTGTTTTCTATCCGGCAACTGAATTTTACTGATCAGAGTAAGTTCATAGTCCTGGCTGTTTTAATCAGCGTCTTTTCTTTCTCCATCCCTACAGAATTTATGACACAATTAAAGGTAATGGTGTTTAATCCGCCTTATCTGAGCGGGATGACTTTATGGCAATTGCCGGTGGAAGAATTATTGCTATTGTTCATTCTGCCTTTAAGCGGGCTCGCGGTTTACTTGTTTCTTAATCACCGTTTTCCAGTTAATACCCTTGAGAAATATAGCCTGGCTTTTAGCAATATTATGCTGGGTGTATGTATAGCGATGCTCTATTTTGGTCATCAAAAGTTATATACGCTTTTTACATTTTCGATCTTGTTTGTATTCATCCTTTATGTAGAATATGTTAATAAAATAAGATTTATGTACCGTTTCTATCGTGCATTTCTGGTTACCTTAATTCCATTTTATATCGTGTATGGTGTGCTGGCCAATCTTCCTGTAATTCAGTATAATAGTGCTGAAACATTGGATTTTAATCAATTTAATATTCCCTTTGAAACTCCTTTTTATTTTATGGGGATGTTATTGCTGAGTGTTTATCTTTTTGAGTTTTTTAAACTAAGATCACGCCGGTAATGGAACTGCCAGAATTTACTAAACAGCAATTAGCATTGAGAAACGGGCAGGATAAACCACAAATATGGGTGGCTTATCTTGGTTTTATTTATGATGTTGGAGAAAGCCGCTTATGGAAAAATGGAAAACATTATGAGCATTGGGCGGGACAGGATTTGACCGATGAATTAGCAGATGCGCCACATTCAGAAACTGTCTTTGAGAAGTTCACTGTAATTGGTAAACTGAAAAGTTAACAAAAAAAGCATCAGTCTGCACTGCCGCCAAATAGTATCTAACTTTTTGGCGGCAGTGCAGACTGATGCTTTTTTAATTTAGATTCAGGTTTCCTGTTGTTCAGGGGAACCTGAATACTTAAGCTTCAGTAAGTGTGAACGCACTTAGGTTTACAAATTCCTGTATGCGGCCGGCAACTTCTGCAGCTGTGAGGTTAACGATTTTTTCTGTACCGAATTTCTCTACACAGAAAGATGCTAATGCAGAACCGTAAATGATTGCATTTTTCATCGAATCGAAGTTGATAGTTCCAACCTTCGCTAAATAGCCAATAAAACCACCTGCAAAAGTATCACCTGCACCAGTTGGATCGAAAACTTCTGCTAGAGGAAGGGCAGGGGTAGAGAATACTTTATCTTCATGGAAGAGCAAAGCACCGTGTTCACCTTTTTTAATGATCAGGTATTTTGGGCCCATTTCCAGGATTTTCTTCGCTGCTTTAACTAATGAATATTCTCCTGAAAGCTGACGTGCTTCTTCATCATTGATGGTTAATACATCAACCATTTTAAGCGTATCCAGCAAATCATTCAATGCAATATCCATCCAGAAGTTCATCGTGTCTAAAACGATTAGTTCAGGCCTGTTTTTAAGACGTTTGATGACTGTTTGCTGTACTTGTGGAGATAGATTGCCTAACATCAGGTATTCGCAGTCCTGATAGCTCTCAGGGATAATCGGGTCGAAATCTCCCAGAACATTCAGTTCAGTAATCAAAGTGTCTCTGCTGTTCATGTCATTGTGATACTTTCCTGACCAGAAAAATGATTTTTCGCCTGCTTTGATCTGCAAACCTTCGGTATCAATGCCGTGTTTTGTAAAGGTATTAATGTCTTCCTGGTGGAAGTCATCACCTACAACTCCGACGATTTTCACTTTATTATAGAAGTAAGAAGCAGCCAAACTTGCGTAAGTTGCCGCTCCACCTACTATTTTATCAGTCTTTCCGAAGGGAGTTTCAATTGCATCGAATGCTACACTTCCTATGATTATCAGGCTCATATGTTTTATTTTAAATTTTTTTGAAAAATATTGTCTACAAATATTGCATAAATAATTTAAAAGCCCTAATATTGCATTCCCAAAACGAACGAAGCTTTATGTTGTTTATTAAGGCAGAGAAAACGTTTTCGGATAACCAGAGTACTCCTTCTTAGCTCAGCTGGTTAGAGCATCTGACTGTTAATCAGAGGGTCGCTGGTTCGAGCCCAGCAGAGGGAGCAGATTAAAAACCTTTCAACATCACGTTGAAAGGTTTTTTCTGTTAAAGTAGAGGGCATTGCCTTTTATATTACGCTTTACCTTTTTAAAAAAGGCGTTATTTTTTTTAAAAACCAGCACTCCTTCTTAGCTCAGCTGGTTAGAGCATCTGACTGTTAATCAGAGGGTCGCTGGTTCGAGCCCAGCAGAGGGAGCATCAATCTGCAAGTCGGCAGATTACTTAAAAACCCCGTTTCTTATATTGAGGACGGGGTTTTTTATTTCCATATTAAGGAACTCTCCTTACCCCATTCAATTTTTCAATTGCCATTTTCATCCAGTTCAACAGCAAAAATTGCTGAACTAAACGAAAATGTTCTACAAATATTTAACAAGAAAAACCCTGCGATTTAGGAGTTCCGGTATCAGCAAACGCAATTTTAAACTTGAAAAATGGTAACAGTAGAAGCAAAAGTTTACCTGCACCATTACAAAAATGATGGCACATGTAACGTTAAGATCTCGAACTGGAAATGTTGGATTCGATTTAATACCATTAATGTTAGGGAGTCGTGTTACTTCAGTGTGAATAATGGAAAAATAGTAATTATGTCATGATTTCTCTTAATACTTTAGCGTTTGAATAATATTCTGAGGAATAATTTTGAACTATGTAAATTTGACTTCTGTCTTTTAATTTAGTGTTTCTGTAGAAATAAGATAAGATAAACGAATATTGGTCGTTTATCTTATTAATATTGCGCATACTTAATTATTTTTTGTAATTTTGACATAAGATAAACGAATTTAAATCGTTTATCTTATTGATATTTAACAATGGATATTCAAGCAGCGTTAAGAGAGCTATCTAATCAACCGCTGACCCATCAGCTCCTGACAGGTCTTTTGAAAGACTATAAACGGCCAAACGATAAAATATTATCTTTAAAAGCAGATGGCCTAATCGAACCGGTCAAAAAAGGACTTTACATAGCAGGTAGGTCTCTTAGCTCTGAACGACCTGAAAGCGCACTGCTTGCCAACCATATACTCGGGCCAAGCTACCTTTCAATGGAAAGTGCACTCGCGCATTACGGGCTAATTCCAGAGAAGGTTTTTGCGGTCACTTCAATGACTACAAAAGCCTCGAGGAAATTTCAGACCAGCATAGGCCTATATACCTATACCAACCTGCCATTGCCTTATTATGCATTCGGTCTTGCTACCGTGAGCCTGTCTAAAGACCAGCGAGCCATAATGGCAATTCCGGAAAAGGCACTGTGCGATAAAATAGCTACAACGGCAGGCATAACCTTAAGAAGCCAGTCTTCTGCAAGAGACTATGTTTTTGGAAACCTGAGAATGGAGGAAGATGATCTAGCTAAATTTGATCTAAATGCGATGTCAGGCTGGCTGGAAAATGCACCGAAAAGGGAAAGCCTGGAAATGTTAATCAAAATGATCGAAAAAATATGATAAAGGAATGGCTTGAAAGCTATCATCCCGCAAACAGGAAAGAAGCTAAAGATGCATTGAGGGAAATCATGCAGGAGATTACACTGGCAGGACTTAACCGTGCCGGTTTTTTTGAAAAGGCGGCATTTTATGGCAGAACTACGCTCAGGATCTTCTACGGGCTAGACCGATTTTCAGAGGATCTGGATTTTTCGTTGCTTGCCGTTGACCCGGATTTTTCACTGGAAAAATACCAGGATGCTATCATAAATGAGTTCGCCGCCCTGGGGATGCAGGTATCGATTTCGGAAAAACAGAAGGCAGTGAAGAGCAACATCAACTCTGCCTTTCTAAAGTCAGAAACGATTTGGAAGGAACTTGTTCTCGAAGGCGTCATCCCACAGAATGGGCTCAAGGAAGTGGCTAGTATCAAAATCAAGATAGAAGTCGATAAAGCGCCGCCATTGGGGTTTTCTACTGAGGAAAAGTTATTGCTCAGGCCTTTTTCGTTTTACGTGAAGTGCCTGTCGCTTCCCGACCTTTTTGCCGGCAAGATGCATGCATTGCTTTTTCGCAAGTGGGGCACGAATGTAAAGGGGCGGGACTGGTATGATATGGAATGGTATATCAAAAAAGGATATCCTCTCAATCTCGATCATTTCTTGCTAAGGGCGATAGATAGCGGTGACTGGAAAAAACAGACCATCAACGAAGAAGAGTTCAGGAAATTATTGAGCGAAAAGATCGAAAGTGTTAAAATGGACTTTGTCAAAGCTGACATCTCCAGATTTATAAAGAATCCAAAGGTACTTGAAATATGGTCCCCAGGTTATTTCCACGACCTGAGTGCAAAACTAAAAATCAAGACATCTAGTTAAGCTCTGGGCCTCGGTTTAAAAAATTAAAACCAGAGGCTATGTATTCAAAAGAATCTACTATTTGTTAATAATTAAAAGCCGTTACAAATATTTAACGGGATTTCTTTGATAGTTTGTAATCTATTGATTAAGATATAGTTATAAGCTGGCAACCTCCGTCTGTTAATCAGAGTGTCGCTGGTTCGAGCCCAGCAGAGGGAGCAAAGATTTTCAGGAATGAAAATCACTTAAAAACCCCATTCTAACTATTAGGATGGGTTTTTTTATTTCCATATTAAGGAACTCTACTTACCCCATTCAATTTTTTAATGGATCAAGTCATAAACTTGTGGAGCAGGCTCTTTTTTAAGCATAAATTTTGACACGCTAAACAGAAAGTCTTTGCTGTCACGGATGCTCTTATGCCTCTGGAAATTGCGCTGAAAGCTTTCAATTTGCATTGGAATGACTTAGGTGAAACAAGGCCGGGCTGTTCGTAAATAAATTCAAAATAGCTAAATCATAAAGCTATATCGGCCGGGTACTGCCCGGGTACTGTCCGAGTACTGCCTGAGTACTCGTTAGGGTAAGAGCAGTGCTAAAGTAACGCGAGAGCATGGCAACTCTAAGTCAAAACAACTAGTTGAAATGACTTAGACTTGCCATAGTTACAGCCCGTTTACAACCTGGTGTCACCCCGACCACCACTCAGGCACAACCCAACCATAACTAGTTGAAGATGAATGAAATTATAATTTTCCCTTTGACTAACCCTTTGACTAACCCATGGACAACTGCGGACAATTGCAGACAGCTGCGGACAATTGCGGACATTTTTTACGCATCAGGATAATCTTTAACGCTAATGGCTTACATTGGTGAAAAGATATTTATTATGGGAAGTTTAACGGGTAAATTTTCAAAGGGAATCCAGGACGATTTCATTTTTAAAGCAGCAGTTTGGCGTACAGGTTGTTTCAAAAGTTCTGTACCGGGCAAAAGGAAACAAACAATGGAAACCCAAAGGCATCAGAGCACTTTCGTCAAAGTAGCCAGCCTGGAAAAATCAGGATCTTTCCTACTCCTAAGAATTCCGCTGAAGCGTTGGCCGATCTCTTATCAAAGTAATCAGGAGCATTTAATAAGGATAAATTGAACTATAAAATCAGGAAGTAACTAGCTGATTAAAGAATCGTAACCAGCTGATTTGAACTCAAAAAATATCAAACCCAAAACTTGAAATTTAATCCCTGATCCACAAGTTTATGACTTGATCCTTTTAAACTTGAAAAATAGCAACAGTAGAAGCGAAAGTTTACCTGCACCATTACAAAAATATGGCACATGTAACGTTAAGATCAGGATAGCTCGCCACAAGTAATATGTTTTACATAGATTTGGCGAGCTATATGTATTGATAGCTCGCCAAAAGTTTATATCCTTGCAGAAGGGTAAAGCGGTAACAAAAACAAAGAAAACCTTATTCCTGACAATGGTCACGACCTATGGTACGAAGGATAACCTATATAAAACTGGGCTCGTACAAAACGAGGTGACCATGGACGATTTGTTCAATGCATAGAAATATAAAACCCCATTCTAGTTATTAGGATGGTTTTTTTTATTTCTATAACAGGAAGTATCCTGGCTTCAAAGGAAAAATCAGTCAAGCAGCCGTAGCAAAAAGCTCCAGCTTGTTTTGTTTAGCAGAGATTCTCACCAGGCTAACAGTATTTGGTTTTTAAGAATTGCCGTGGATATTGGAATTATTTGTTGAAATGGTATTTATTGTTACTTTTGAATATGACAGCATTTGTTCCTGAAAGTGATGACGATCTTTTAAATGCTTTCAATTTAGGTAATAAAGAAGCCTTTGAAATCATTTATGACCGTTACTGGCTGCTGCTCATTCGCCATGCCAACCATATGCTGAATGATGAAGAGGAAGCAAAGGATGTAGTTCAGGAAGTGTTCACGGCCTTGTGGTCAAGATCCGACAGCCATCCCATCTGTCCTAATTTAACGGCTTTCCTCTATGCAGTTACGCGCAACAGAATTTTAAACCGCCTGAAACATTTCAAGATAGAAGCTAAATATTTAGCACAGGTAGAGCATGTCATTCAGCATCCTGCACAATTACCAGACAGCAGGGTAAGGGAACAGGACCTCAAACGTGTGATTGAAGAAGGATTAAACAGTCTGCCACCAAAAATGCGTGAAGTGTTTGAATTGAGCAGGAAGCAGCATAAAACACACAAAGAAATTGCTGAACAATTGAATATCTCCGATAAAACCGTAAAAAAGCAAATAAATAATGCTTTGCGCATTCTTAAAAGTAAAATGGGTGATTCATTTAATATTTTCTTAACTTTTTTTTAATTCTGTCTACTACCAGACCCTTCTTTAGTTGTTATCATTGTAATTAACCACAGTAGAAGCAAATAAAGGATGGGAAATCATCAGAATGATCCGGATAATTTACTTAAAAAGTACCAACAGGGACTTTGTACGCCGGAAGAGAAGGAAATTGTTGAGTATTTATATATTTTTTCGGCCAGATCTGAAAAGAAAACCGGGAAAGTTATTGAGGATGGCCCGTTTCGTGATGAGATCTGGAGAAAAGTGCTATCTGTTAATGGCATCAAAAGTTTGGAGAAACAAAATACGATATCAACTCCACAAATACACAGGCCTGCGCTGTGGAAAAGGATATCCATTGCGGCAGCACTATGTATAGCTGTTGGAACTGCACTTTTTCATGTAGTAAAAACGCAACCGAAGCAGGAACAGGTAGTTTACACAAAAGATATTAACCCTGGAAAAAACAACGCTACACTTACACTGCCTGATGGAAAAATCATCGTACTTTCTAATGCCCGTAAAGGTGAGCTGGCAAAAGAGCAGGGGGTGGTTATCCGTAAAACCAGCGACGGACAAATTGTATACGAAGTAGTTGACCGGGGTACAGCCGGTAACAATCAAATCAATACCCTGTCTACTTTACGCGGACAAAATTATGAAGTGCGTTTGCCGGATGGAACTAAAGTGATGCTAAACGCGGCTTCTTCTCTCAAATATCCTTCATCCTTCCTCGGGGCCCTCAGCCGTAAAGTAGAACTGACAGGCGAAGCATATTTTGAAGTAGCAAAAGATAAAGCTCATCCATTTGTTGTGTACAGTAAAGGACAAACGGTGGAAGTATTGGGTACCCACTTTAATATTTCGGCCTATCCCGATGATAATCTTTCCAAAACTACGCTCCTGGAAGGAAGCGTAAAAATCAACAACCAGTTACTGAAGCCCAGTCAGCAGTTTATACGCTCGTCTACAGCTGAACAAATTGTAGCTGTGAACCCTGATGAGGCCGTTGCCTGGACGCAAGGATACTTTATGTTCAATGATGAACCTCTGGAAAATATCCTGTCAAGAATTGCCAGATGGTACAATGTGGAGATCATTTACAAAAATCAGGAGATTAAGCAGAAGAAGTTCCTGGGTACTATAACCAAGTATGACCAGCTCTCTAAAACATTAAGGCTTCTGGCCAAGACCAAAGATGTATCATTCGAAATTACCGGAAATAAAGTATTCGTTGATCATTAAAAGGCCTGAAATATCACTAATCAATATTCATCACTCAAACCTAAACCAACCAACATGAAGAACCACCAACACGATCCTTAGGAAGGAACCTACGCAAAGGTTTTAGCCTATTGATATTTCAAAAACAAAGTAGCCAGGGATGGTGGAACATCCCTGGCCGTGTTTTGCTAAAACCTAATCTTATCAGGTAAAGAATCAATTCAATTTTAACAGATACCAAATGTATAAAAATTATAATAAGATTTTATGCAAGCCTTTGCGCTGCTTTTATAAAATATTGGTTATCATGAAGTTAACAACTATTATACTCTTAGCAACGTTGCTTCAGGTGAGCGCCGCCGGATTCGCCCAAAAGGTTACTTTTGTACAGAAAAACAGTACGCTCAAAGAAATTTTCGGAGAGATCAGAAAGCAGACAGGTTACTATGTCATCGCCTCTTCAGATCAGCTTTTTCAAACGGTAAAAATAGATGCAGGCTTCAGGAATGCTGCGCTGGAAAAAGTGCTGGATAAATGTCTGGAAAATCTTCCTTTCAGTTATGCAATCGACGACCATTCGGTGATTATCAGCAGGAAGGAGAAGTCTGTAACGGAAAAAATTATCAGCTTATTCATCCCTAAAATAACAGTAAGGGGAGTGGTGAAAGTGCAACAGGGAGCACTCGGAGGGGTATCCATCCTGGTGGAGCGCACACACCAGGTGAGCCGGACCAAAGAGGATGGCAGTTTTTTCATCGAGGGGCTTGAAAAGGAAGATGTACTGGTAGTGAGTTATATTGGCTATCAGCAGCAGAGAATACGTGTGGCGGATGTGGAGGGGGTAATCAATATTGAACTGAAGCTCAGTACCAATGCCCTGGATGAAGTGCGGGTGCTGGCTTACGGACAAAAAGCTTCCCAAAGAACAAATACCGGCTCTACAGTTTCTATAGATGCGGCTGTATTGGAGAAAACACCAACTTCAGATCCTATTGCTGCATTACAGGGGAGGGCCGCGGGCCTGTTGATTACCAATAACAGTGGATTGCCGGGAGCACAGGCCACTGTGCAAATAAGGGGGATAAATACATTGAATACGGATGGAAAAGCCAGAATGCCGCTCTATATCGTAGATGGTGTGCCCTTTTCCTCCGGTTCTATTGCCTTATTAACCAATGTTGGAATATTAAGTACAGGATCAAGAGAGAGCCCATTTAAAAGTATAGATCCAAATTCAATCGCTAATATTGAGGTACTTAAAGATGCGGATGCAACAGCGATTTATGGGGCAAGAGGTGCCAATGGGGTGATCCTGATTACCACAAAAAGAGGTAAAACGGGACAAATACAAATAGGGGCCGACGTATATGCTTCAGTTGCTAAAATCCCTCATTACATCGATATGCTGAATACGCCACAATACCTGGACATGCGCAGGCAGGCCGCAATCAATGATGGAATAAAAATCACCAAAGATACTTATCCCGATTTAACCAGCTGGAGCCAAACTAAATATACCAATTGGCAAAAGGAATTTTTTGGTAAAACTGCATTAACGCAAAATGCAGAACTGAATATTTCTGGAGGTAGTAACCAGACGCGTTTTATGCTGGGCGGAGGATATAGAAATGAGAAAACCGTATACAATAGTAAAGATGGACTAAAAAGTGGAAATGTAAGGTTCAATGCCGATCACAATTCAAAGAATAATAAATTGAATCTTGCTTTGTCCCTCAGTTATTCAGGTGATAAGAATACCGCTATTGCCCTGGATCCTGTTGCTTTTTACGCCCTGCCACCAAATTACTCTTTATATAATGAGGATGGTTCTTTAAACTGGGCAGTCGGAAATCCGGTTGCCTCTTCGCTGACAACGATGGAAAACAAGTCCAGGAATATCATCAGCAATTTTGTTGGGAGTTATAAAGTATTGCCTGATCTGACATTAAAGGCCAGCGTTGGTTATACTGATCTGCGAGTCAGGCAAATGTTTCTATCCCCTCTTGCTGCACAAGATCCGAAATCTTTTGAGCCCAGCGGAAGAACAAATTATGCAAATAGCAAAAACAACTCATTTACCTTTGAGCCCCAGGCAGATTATGTCCTTCACCGTGGAAACAGTACTTTCCGTGCACTACTCGGAGGTACCTATATTGATAACCGATCATCCAGTTATGGCTTAAATGCCTATGGCTATACGGATGATGCGATGTTGGGCAATGTGTCTGCCGCCAAAATTTCAGATACTACACAACTGGCAAGCCAGTATCGTTTCCTTTCTGCTTTTACCCGTATAGGGTATGAATACCAGAATGAACTTTTCGTGAATGCGACACTGAGACGTGACGGTTCTTCACGTTTTGCGCCCGGGAAACAATTTGGCGATTTCTGGTCGCTCGGTGCAGCCTGGGTTTTTACAGAACGCCCCTGGATGAAATCGGCAGTGCCCTTTTTAAGCACGGGTAAACTGAGGGGAAGTTACGGACTTAGTGGTAATGATAATATTGGGGATTATAGTTATTTTGTGAACTATATAAAAGACCCCATCAAGTATCAGGGGACCGGACTTGCTCCTCAAAATGTTTTTAACAGTGATTACCGATGGGAAGAAAATAAGAAATTCGAAGTTGCAATAGAGCTTGGTTTCCTGAACGATGCAGTGATGCTCAGCGTAAATTACTACCGGAACCGGTCAGGCAACCAGCTGATCGCCTATCCCTTGCCTTCACAAGCCGGAGTGTCTAGTGTAAACCAGAATATGGATGCACAGATACAGAATACCGGATGGGAATTTATGTTGAACACTTCACAGATTAAACATAAAAATTTTAGCTGGACAACAAGTTTTAACCTGAGCGTAGGAAGAAATAAGTTACTTTCATTCCCGGACCTGCAAAACTCCGTTTACAGCACTCAATATATGCTGGGTAAATCCTTATCATTGTTATGGGGGTTTGACTATCAGAAAATAGATCCTCAGACAGGTAAGCCTGTATTCAGGGATGTAGATGGAAATGGCACGTTGACCTATCCAGATGATTTTGTGCCCTTAGCTAATCTTTTGCCAACATTTTACGGTGGCTTTACCAATAATTTCTCTTATAAGCGGTTTGACCT
This sequence comes from Pedobacter sp. WC2423, assembly GCF_040822065.1. Lineage (NCBI taxonomy): Bacteria > Pseudomonadati > Bacteroidota > Sphingobacteriia > Sphingobacteriales > Sphingobacteriaceae > Pedobacter > Pedobacter sp. WC2423. The sequence continues at coordinate 3,452,658 of NZ_CP162005.1, read as the reverse complement.
GGACGTTTTCTTCAGCTTTAAAAAGAGCGGGCCAAACAATGCATTGTATTTGAGCCCCGGTGCAACTATGGATAATCAGTCGGTAGAAGTGCTCAACAGATGGCAAAGTCCGGAAAATCCGGGTAGCCGTATCGCTTATACCACGGATGGTGCGCTGATATTAACATACAATTCAAGTCTGGCCACTACATTTAATAGTTCTTATATCAGACTTTCAAATGTATCCCTCGGGTTTAACTTCTCAGAAAAACAGGCAGGTAAATTAGGAATGAAAAATTTGCGTGTGTATGCAATGGGAAATAATCTGTTTACCCTGACCGGCTATCCCGGGCTGGATCCCGAAACAGGTATCAGTATGCCTACGCTACGCTCAGTTACTTTTGGTCTAAGAACAACTTTTTAAAATTATACAATGAGAAATTTGATACGCCGCACAGCTTTCCTCTTGATGTTAACAGTGGTCAGCACATCATCCTGTAAAAAAATATTAAAAGTGGAGCCTGAGTTTATCAGAACTACCGGACAAGTATATGCCACCGACAGATCTGCTGATAGTGTGGTGGTGGGTATGTACGTTAAATGGGCAGGTAACAGTAGTTTATTTGATATACCCGTGGCAGCAGGGCTTTCTTCTGATGAACTGAAGCCAGGAACAACGACAAACGATTCTTACCTGAATATGTTCAATAACAATATCGTTCCTGTCAACTCCAGTACCGAGATCTACTGGTCAGATTATTACAGTGCGATCTATATTGCAAATTCGATCATCGAAGGTACTGCGGCCTCGTCTGGTATGACTACTGCCGGCAAGGAAAAGGCAACTGGAGAGGCCCTGTTTATACGCTCCTTTTGTTATTTCTATCTGGTCAATTTTTTTGGCGATGTACCACTGGTAACCAGCACTGGCTATAAAGAAACCAAAGATCTGGCCCGGACACCAGTAGCTACGGTATATACACAAATACTGGCAGACCTGCTTAAAGCCGAGAAATATCTTGGTGATCAATACCCTACAGCTGGTCGTGTAAGAGCAAATAAATGGGCAGTTAAAGCATTGCTGTCGCGTGTATATTTGTATACCGGCGACTGGAATAATGCAAATGTGAAAGCTTCCGAAATCATCAATAACCAGGCTCAGTATAGTCTTGGAGCGATGAATGGTACCAGTGCTGAAGATGCAGAAATGGATATCTTCCATAGTGACAACAATGAATCAATCCTTCAGATATGGAATAACATAGGCTATAGTATAGGAGGCGCTACCCTGGATGATTTTTCTGAGGTTGCAGTTGCAGATCAAGGCAGTAATAGTCTGCTGGACGCCTTTGAGGATGGCGACAAGCGCAGATGGAATTACATCAAGGAGGAAGCTGGCGATTACAGGATCTACAAATACAGATTAGCTGAAGAAAGTTCAGATTATAAGGAATATACGGTAGTGTTGAGACTAGCTGAGCAGTACCTGATTCGTGCAGAGGCCTTAGCTAAGCTTGGACAGCTTAAAGCTGCTGCGCAGGACGTGAATACCATACGGAACCGTGCGGGGCTGGGAAATCTGCCTGACGGACAGACGGAAACGTCGATCCTTGATGCCATAGAACAGGAAAGAAGGGTGGAGTTGTGTTTCGAATGGTCCGATCGCTGGTTTAACCTGCGCAGGCTGGGACATATTGACCAGGTAATGTCTGTCAATAAACCTACCCACTGGAAACATACTGCTGCCTTATACCCGATACCGAGGGCGGAAATACGAAATAATCCAAAACTGGTACAAAACCCAGGTTACAACTAAATTTATAGAAATGAACACATATAATCACAGATCGATCCAATGGATACTTTTTCTGTTGCTGATCACAGGCAGCGCTGTGTCCTTTGCGCAGAAGAAAGCTCCGAATTATACATTAAAAGGGAAAATAACCGGCATGAAATCCACTGATAAGGTGACTGTATATCTTGAACGTTATAGAGGCGATAATATGCAACAGGATTCTGCCCTGGTGAAAAACGGGACCTTTAGTTTCTGCGGGAACGTAAAGGATCCGGTATGGGCAATCCTTTCTTATTCCCTGTCCACTAAGGAGGGGGGCGAAGCTGTACGCCCGTCCTCTGAATTGTTTATTGAGAAAGGGGTTTTGAACGTCTCTTTTTCTTTGGGAAACATTTCACAGGCCGTATTTTCAGGTTCTCCTTTGAATACAGAAAAGGTAGCCTATGAAAGTAAAACAGCGGACCTTATAACGGCTTTGAGCGAAGTAAGGTCTGCCTATTTCAAAGTTGAGGATTTGATGGGGGATAGTACGCAAGACAGAGCTAAGCTCAAGCAGCAGATGAAGGCAATAGAAAAGAGATCAGATTCGCTGGATAATTTGAAAACCACCACTGACAGTTCATATATTGCCCGTCATCCCTCCAATTATTTCAGTCTGTATCTTTTATCAGAGTCTTTCAGGCACGGAATGCCTTTTGAACTGGCTATGGGGTTGTTTAAACAGATTAAGGCCCCATTGAAACTGACCTTAGCTGGGAGGAAACTGACAACGGACCTGCAACGTGCACAGAAAGTAAGTGTTGGGATGGTTGCACCCGAATTCTCTCTGCCGGATTCTACTGGAAAGGTGGTCAAGCTATCATCTTACCGCGGTAAATACGTACTTGTCGATTTCTGGGCCAGCTGGTGCGTGCCTTGCAGACAGGAAAATCCTAATGTAGTTGCGGCCTATCAAAAATTCTCTACTTACAATTTTAATGTACTGGGCATCTCTTCAGATTTCGGCAGAGACTCCTGGATGGCCGCCTTGCGTGAGGATAAATTATCCTGGCCAAATCTACTGGATGCCGGCCAAAAAGTCGGTAAACTGTTTGATGTCACTGCGATCCCGTCGAATTTCCTGATCGGTCCGGATGGTAAAATTATTGCAAAAAACCTACGTGGAGCAGCACTGGAGCGTAAACTGGCAGAAGTGCTGCCCCACTAAATAAGGCAGATTGCAGCTCATGGCACAGCGATATAGCTGAAGAACAACCAGAATTATAAATTTTATTACCCATATGAAAATCTACAAAATTAATATAGCCCTGCTTATCGCAGGAAATTGCCTGCCCTTGCTTGCAGGAGCACAACACAAGCCTGCTAAATCCACTGTTGCCGTTCACCATACTGTTCAGCCAGGTGCAAAACTGATTCCGCTGGACCCCACGGTGCGTACTGGAAAGTTAGCGAATGGTTTTACCTATTATATTCGCCATAACAATGAGCCTGAACACCGGGTAGTGATGTATCTTGCCAATAAGGTAGGGTCTATCCTGGAGACAGATGAAGAACAGGGACTTTCACATTTCCTGGAGCATATGAGTTTCAATGGGACAGAGCATTTTCCTAAAAGTGAGCTGATCAATTATCTTCAGAAAGCTGGTGTAAGGTTTGGTGCCGATTTAAATGCCTACACCAGTTTTGATGAAACAGTTTATCAGTTACCGCTGCCCACAGATGATCCTGCGGTGATGAAAAATGGGTTGCAGATTATGCGCGATTGGGCACAAGGACTTACATTGGAGACTGCCGAGATTGAAAAGGAGCGTGGCGTGATTATGGAAGAAGAAAGGTTGGGCAAGGGCGCTGCGGACCGTATGCTAAGACAAACCCTTCCGGTGATGGTCAACAACTCGCGTTATGCTTCCCGTTTGCCTATCGGTAAAGCAGAGGTGATCCTTCATTTTAAACCGGATGTGATCCGCAATTATTACCATAACTGGTACCGTCCGAACCTGCAGGCCCTTATTATTGCAGGGGATATCGACGTGGCAAAAATGGAACAACTGATCAGGCAAAAGTTTGCTGACCTGAAAAACCCGCCACATGAAAAAACAAGGGTAAAATATAGCTCTTCTTTAACAGGAAAAAACCAGTTTCTTGCTGTGACGGACAAAGAAATGACTAATACAGTTATCGAGATTAACTCCAAGCACAAAGAGAAGAAAGTTTATACCGAGCCTGATTACCGTGCTTCACTGGTAAGAAGTTTGTTCAACGGAATGCTGAGCAAGCGTTACGTAGAGTTATCCAGACAGGCCAATCCTCCGTTTTTAGGAGGTGGTGCTGCGATTGGTGCGGTTATGCCAGGACTGGAAGCATTTAAACTTTTCGTTAGCTGCAGGCCTGGAGAAGTGGAGAACGGATTTAAAGCGGTGTGGAGGGAAACGGCCAGGCTGCAGCAGCTCGGATTTTCTAAAACAGAGCTGGAGCGTGCCAAACATGAGTATCTGAATAATATGGAAGCGATGATGCAGGAAAAGGATAAAATGACTTCCGATACGTATGTAAATGCTTATCTGAACCATTTCCTTTACGGTGGGGCCACTCCCGGATTAAGCAAACAAAATGAAATGGTAAGCCGGTTTATTCCTGCGATTACGCTTGCAGAGGTCAATGCGGTAACCAAAGAATACATCCTGGAAACTGACCGGGATATCATTATAACCGCACCGGAAAAGGACAAAGCATCTTTACCTGCTGAATCAACTGTTTTAGACTGGATGAAAGAAGTCAATGCAGAGAAGATGGATGCTTTCAAAGACGATGTAAGCACATTACCCTTACTGGCCCATGCGCCGGTACCTGGGAAAATTGTGAAGGAGGAGAAAGATGCCAAAACCGGACTTACTTTCCTTACCCTCAGCAATGGGGTAAACGTGATCCTGAAGAAAACGAATTTCAAAAATGACCAGATCGTTTTCCAGGCTTTTACAAATGGAGGCACATCCTTATATAGTGATGCTGACTATCAAAGTGCTGATAATGCCTCAAAAATTTTCTCTTCAGGAGGTGCAGGGAATTATAATGCCAGTCAGCTGGAAAAATATCTGGCAAGTAAACAGGTATCGGTTTCTCCTTTTATAGATGAGCGTATACAGGGCTTTATTGGAAGTACAAATGCCAAAGATATGGAAAGTGCTTTTAGCTTACTGTATGCCTACGCTACCGAACCGCGTAAAGATGAGGAGATTTTTAAAGGGATTATTTCTAATGCGAAAGCGGCTCAGGTGAACAAAGACGATGATCCTGAATCGGTTTTCAGTGATACAGTGGCTACAGTTATGGGGAATTACAATGTCCGCCGTACGCCTGATAACCTGGAAAAGATTGCACAGATCAACCTTGACCGCGCATATACCATATATAAAGAGAGATTTGCCAATGTAACGGGGATGAAATTTGTCCTGGTAGGGAATATAGACGAGGCGAAACTAAAGCCTTACCTGGAAAAATACATCGCTTCCCTTCCGGCAAACGGGACCATAGAGGCGGCAAAAGATCTGGACATCCATGTCCCTGATGGGGTAATATCCAAAACGGTCTACGCTGGTAAAGAGGACAAGGCCACGGTTTACCTGGTGTTTTCGGGAAAGTTTGAATATGATTACGCAAGTACCCTGAAAATGCAGGCGTTAAAAGAAGCTTTGGAAATCCGTTTACTGGAAAGACTGCGGGAGGAAGAAAGTGGCGTTTACTCTCCGGCTGCGGAAGTAAGTACCCGTAAACTGCCTGATGGCAGATATGGTATATCTATTTATTTTGGCTGTTCACCTGCAAATGTAGAAAGGATGATTGCCTCTGCGGTGGATGAGGTTGAAAAGCTGAAGAAAGATGGCCCGGCACAGCAAAATATTGACAAGTTTAAGGCGGAAGACTTACACATGATGCAAACTACCATGAAGACCAATGAGTTTTGGCTGGACTACCTGACTGGACAGCTCAGCAATGGAGAACCGCTGGAGCAGATCTCCAGCTATAACCAGCTCATCAAAGGAATTACAGCCAGGGATGTAAAAGATATTGCGGATAAATACCTGACCGGCAAGAATTATATCAGGTTGATACAGTTACCTGAACCGGCTAAATCAAAATAACTTATTTCCTTGCCCTTTGTTCTGTCATGATAGAACAAAGGGCAAGGTGATTAACCGCATTATAGAAGCGGTGCGTTATACCTGTCAAACTTAATGTGGGCTTACTCCTGAAGAAATGACAATTGCTGATAAGTATGGTGTTAAATCATACCAGAGGTTGTACAAAATTTTAGAGATTTAACCTTGATATACAATTCATTAACTATCTTTGCATTCAATGGAGATCAATTCCTATATTAATGAGGGTAATTTGGAACAATATTGTTTCGAATTAAACAATGTGAGTCTTGGAAACGAGATCGCCTCATTGCGTTTGGGACATCCCGAAATCAGAGAGGAGCTTAACCGGATCGAATTTACTATCGAAGAACTGGCCAAAAGTCATGCTATCACACCCAGCCCGAAACTTAAAGGCAGAATAATGGCTGCATTGGGCATTGCTGAAGAGGAACTCCATCTGGATCACCTCCCGCCGACCAGTAAATACTCAAATTATGAAAACTGGTTAAAAACAGTAGAACACCTGATTCCGGCTGAGCCTTTTGACGATTTTTTTGCACATGTATTACAGCAGAACGAACAGATGGCACAAACTCTGGTGATCACTAAATTGAATGTGCCAGATGAGGTTCATGATGTGGTAGCTGAAAGTTTCTTTATTCTGAAAGGTACTTGTACCTGTACTGTCGGTAGTGAGATTTTTACGCTGAATGCAGGAGACTATTTAGCCATTCCGCTGCACACCAACCACGATATCAGGATCGACTCCCCTTATGTGATTGCTATATTACAACACCAGTTCGTCTGATCAGCAAAAAAAAGGACAGCAGGAAATTTCAGCTGGTTAGGTGATGTATGTCACATTCATATCCGGGTTATTTGCGCCCCCGGTAAAGTCTGCTTAATGTTTCCTATCTTAGGGTTTTCTAAATAATTTTTGTAAAAATCAATATTTAATATGAAAAGATCCGCTTTATTACTCCTTTTATTCATTTCCTTTTCAGGTTACGCCCAGAATACGATTAATAATTATAAATATGTGCTGGTACCTGAGAAATTCAGTTTTCTTAAAGAACAGGATCAGTACAGGCTAAATACACTGACTAAATTCCTGCTGACCGAAAAAGGTTTTGAAACCTATTATGATAATTTTGAGTTACCAACAGCCGTTGCCAATAATAAGTGTGATGCTTTGCATGCTGAAGTGCTGGAGAAGAAAGGAATGTTTACAACCAATCTTACACTTTTACTAAAAGATTGTAAGGGTAATATTATTTTTAAGAGCAAGGAAGGCAAGAGCAGAGAGAAAGAATATAAAACTTCTTATAATCTTGCTTTAAGAGATGCATTTACGTCGTTAGATGAGGTTAAATATGCTTATAATGGAACTGTAAATGCAGATCAGCAAGTAGCGACGACTACAACGGCGGTGACTGCTCCTGTAGTAGCAACAGCAACTGTTCCTGTTAGTGCTGCGGTGATTGCTACTGCAAAACCTGTCGTGGCAGAATCAAATCAGCCTGCCGGAACATTATATGCGCAGCCAACTGTTAATGGATATCAATTGATAGATACTACACCTAAAAAAGTATTAACATTATGGAGGACCTCTGTGCAGGATTATTTTATTGCTGACAATGGGACCGCTAATGGAATAGTGTTGAAAAAGAGTGGAGAGTGGTTTTTCGAATATTATAAAGACAGTAAGCTGATGGCTGAAAAGCTGCTGATAAAGTTTTAATTAAATATACTATCAACACAAAAGGCCTTTCATTAATCGTGAAAGGCCTTTTGTGTTTTCATACAGATTTTACTATTGTTTATTATCCCGCATAGGGGTCTTGGGAAATCCTGCGTTTATGAATCAAATAATTACAAATGATTCACCTTAAAAGAACCTGGTTATTAATGAAACGAGCTTTTTCCAGCTTTAAGCGGTTAGCTTAAATGATTTGGAGCAGGGGATGAGAATTCTGTTGGACACTTTGAAATGTCGTTTCAGTGAGACTAATCTCCGCCTCGGTTACTTTGTCTTCCAATAAATTTGATGTCAGTTTAAATTTGGAAAATAAAGAAAGTAAAATTAATTATTTGATTATGAAAAAATTATTATTATCAGCAGGGCTATTGTGCGCTGTACATTTAGTAAAGGCCCAGGATATTCAGTTAATTCCGAAAGCTGGTTTAAGCTTCTCCAGACAGTCGATTAGTAATATGGAGGGAGAAAAAATACAAACTGCCCGTGATTTGGGTAAGGGGCAGTTTGTAATTTAATTATTGTATTATCCCAATCAATTATGGCCTATAGGCTTTATGAAGTTTCTTATTTCAATATTCTTTCTTTTTTTCTTCTTTAAGGCAGAGGCCCAGACAGTACAGGTGAAAGGTCTGATCACCGATAAATCAACAGGAAAGCCGCTGCCCGGAGTAACCATAAGTTTCGAAAATTCGACCACTAAGTCTTCAAGTGATGCCGGGGGATTCTACACTATCGTTTCAAAGGAGAAGGTTAAAGCAATTCATTTTTATAGTATAGGATACAGAAGGCTGAAGCTGGAGATGGCTGCCGGGCATAGTCATCATATGAATATTGAATTAGAGCCGCAATCTGAAGATCTGTCTGAGGTAAGTATCTCTGTAGCGCATAAACCGAGATATAAGAATAAAGACAATCCGGCAGTTGAACTGATCAGAAGAGTGATTGAGCATAAGAAATCCAATGCAGCAAATCTTCAGAATTATCTTTCTTATCAGGAATATGAGAAAATGAATATTTCATTAAGTATGACTACTGAAAAAGCAAAAACTTCAAAGTTGCTTAAGAAGTTATCATTTTTAAAGGATAATTCAGATTCTCTGACGCGTCCGGGTAAATTGCTGACCCCTATTTTTATGAAAGAAAAGATAAGCCATAACCTGGTTTATCAAAATCCTTTTAAACAAGAGACTTCTGTTCTGGCAGAGAATCAATCCCGTATAGATCAATTTATTGACGAAGATGGTATCAATGAATATCTGGATAAGATTTATCAGCGCGTTGATATTTATCAGAATGATATTGGTATTGGTAATCAGAGTTTTATGAGTCCGATTGCAGAGCTTGCTCCCCAGTTTTATAAGTATTTTATTATAGATACGTTAAAAGATGTATCTCCGGTGCAGGTTAAGCTGATGATCGCACCCCGTAATAAGGAAGATGTGCTTTTTCTGGGTTATCTGTATATATCTCTTGATGGTAAGTATGCTGTACAAAAAGCAACTCTTTCTGTCAATTCTAAAATAAATATTAATTGGGTAAAGGAGATGAATATATCTCTTCAATATCACCAGGATAAAACGGGTCATTATTATTTAGGAAAAAGTGTGATGGCGATGGATCTTGGACTTTTTAAAGAGGGTGCAAGCATCTTTGGGGAAAGGACTTTATTCATCAATGATTTTATGAGTAGCCCGACCGCATTAAATTTGCCGTTAAAACTTAAACCTGTGGAAGGTAAATCAGTAAAGCCAGTGCCAATGGCAGAGCTGAGGCCAGAAAAACTCACGCAAATTGAGGAAATGGCGTATAAGAATATAGATAGTCTGAAAAACTCAAAGCCATTTAAACGGGCTATGGGGATTGCCTCCTTCTTACTTTCTGGTTACCTGGGGCAGGGTAAAGTAGAAGTTGGTCCATTCAACTCTTTTTACAGTTTTAATCCTGTAGAGGGGCTGAGGCTTAAGGTTGGTGGACGAACTACCGATTTATTCAGCAAAAGAATCTTCTTTGATGGGCATGTCGCTTATGGTAGCCGTGATCAGAAATGGAAATATTCATTAGGGACGGTACTTTCACTTTCTCCGGGTTCAATTTATGAGTTTCCTGTAAAATCATTAACCTTAAGACATAGTTATGAGACGCAGATACCAGGTCAGGATCTCAACTTTTTAGAAGATGATAATTTCCTGTTATCATTTAAAAGAGGGGTAAATGATAAATGGCTGTACAACAGGAAATGGCTTTTTGAATATTTGAATGAAATGGAAAACCATTTCTCGTTTAAAGTAGCTTATAAAAATCAGATCTTAGATCCGGCAGGAGGACTTCGGTTTATCGCATTAACTCATGCCGGGCATATTGAAATCCCCGATATTACAACCTCTGAATTTACAGCCGAAGTGAGATGGGCACCACATGAGCAGTTTTACCAGGGAAAACGCTTCAGAAGGCCAATCCGAAATGAATATCCTATTTTTACTTTGCGCGGCTCTGTTGGAATTAAGGGATTTCTGAATGGAAGTTATAATTATCAGAACCTGACCTTTAATGTGTTTAAAAGAGCTTATTTTTCGCAGTTTGGCTATTCAGATGTCATCCTGGAAGCAGGAAAGGTATTTGGAAAAGTTCCGTTTCCATTGCTGACTATACATCGTGCTAATCAAAGTTATGCCTATGAACTGCCATCTTATAACCTGATGAATTTCATGGAATTTATGAGTGACCGCTATGCGAGTATTAATCTGGAGCATAATTTCAATGGCTTTATCCTGAACAAAATACCATTAGTGAAGCGGCTTCAATTAAGAGAAATTCTGACTTTAAAAGTCTTAAGTGGCTCTCTTTCCAGTAAGAATGATCCGCGCGAAGGTTCAGGATTATATCAATTCCCAAGAGATAGACATGGAAATGTCGTGTCTCCGGCATTAGGTGCTACTCCTTATGTGGAGGGCAGTGTAGGCATATCCAATATATTCAAAATACTGAGGGTGGATCTGGTTAGAAGGTTTACTTATCTTGATCACCCAAGAATTTCCAAATGGGGGATAAGGGCTAAGATTAAAGTTGATTTTTAGATTGGATTTAGCCAAAAAAGCCGGCATGTTTATGTACCGGCTTTTCTTAATTTATCAAATCAGGATAAAATTCTTTGGTTAAGCAAAGTTAAACCATGAACTTTCTGACTTATAATCTTCTATTACCTGTGAACTGTTATCAAAATTAAATGCACAGATTAAGGTACGTACCTCTTGTTTAACGTTTATAATACAGTTATCAATCAGGTCTTTTCTAAACCCCTTAAGTTCCAGATCCAGTACATAGCCTAAAGAAACAATTCTTCCGATCACTTTCCCCAGATCAAATAATTTTCGCTGTGAAAGAGCACTGTTCAAGGTAAAACTCAGTTCGTTTTTGAAGTAATGACAAGCTTCAGCGGTTTGCTTAAGTGTAGCCAGGAAATCAAATAAATTCGATTCTTTCTGTTTCTTCATCTGACGGACAATGATTTCAGAAATTTGTGCATAAAGCATTTCATTGGAACCTTCAAAAATCTGGAAAGGCCTGCTATCCATAATCCCGCGACCACCAACATGTGAAGTCTGGTATCCTTTAGCGCCTGAGACCTGTGTTAAAATCTGGGCAGATTCCTGCATCAGATCAGTAACCACTGCTTTCATACTATTAGCTTCCAAGCCTTCTGTGGCCAAACTATGATCAATACCGCTGATCTTACTGCTTCTGACACACATAGCTGAACAGATGGTGTAAGCCGACTGGATTTTTGAAAGCTGAAACTGGATCTGGTCCATAGCCAACAGGTTCGTTGAACCAACCATTCTGTTTTTACATTGAAGAAGTGCTTCATCCAGCATTCGCTTGATAAAGCCCATTCCCATACCAGGAAATTGCATCCTGCTGCGGTGCAGAATATCCAGCATCATTTTAATACCAGTAGATTCGGGGTGTAATTTAAACGTTTTAGGAACTTCAATGTTTAAAACATTACGTCCGTATGGGATCATATGAAGCCCTATGGTATCAAAATATTCTTCTACGACAACGTATTGTTTCTCTTGTGTATTATCACATAAAAAGAAATCTATATCACGGCTAAGTCCTCCATCAGCCAGCTCTGCTCTGGAAGCAATCAGCCAATAGTCGGCCAGACCAGTAAGCCCCTGCCAATGTTTAGTTCCTTTAATACTATACCCATTTGTCAATTCGCTATTCCGGGTTTTCATGTTGAGTGCATCACTTCCATAATCAGGTTCAGTGATCATCAGTCCACCCATGTTTTGTTCGTAGAGAAAGCGATCAAAAACTTCTTTCTTAACGGACTTGTCTGCATATTTGGCAAGTGGTTCAAGAAAAAGGGCAATGTTAATTCCAAAGGTAAGTGAAAGCGGTAAAGATTCATAAGAAGCTGCTGCCAGCACACTCAGACATTCTTTTACCTGAGCTCCACGGCCTCCATACTCTTCTGGGATAGCCGCAGCCAAAGGTTGCTCAGCAAGGATTTCCTTCATCACTAAAGGAGGAAGCTCTGCTGCTAAATCAAATTGATTGATATTTTCTTTTCCCCTGAATAAGAGTTTCAATTTCTCTTCGAAATCCTTAATGTATTCTGAAAACTCTGTCTTTAATTCTATCATCATTAGGGTCGTAAATTACTGTAATATTTTAATATTATATCTCCTTGCAAGATACATCACAAATATACCAAACTAATTTAGAATAGTTCCAGATAATTATTATTCCGCGAATTATGGCTAAATATGTAGTTAGTACTCTAGTACATCATCAATAAGGAATGATTTTTCGGCCACAATAATTCTAATATCTCTATTATATTTTTTGTGATAATTAGTATCTTCAAGTACTACATTAAAAACAAAACCATCGGGAGTTTTGTTTTTTAACTTACATTCCGTCACTTTGATCAGACCGTAATCTTGTTCAGGAATTAAGAAACCAAATCCAATTCCCGCTAATTTCGGATTATACTTTCCCTTCCATTTTGTGATGAACTCATCTTCAGTCAGACCATCGTCTAAATCCACATTGATTGCATCAATTTTATAAGCGCTATACTGAGTTGTATAAATACTCTTTGCTTCTTCATTCGAATCTTCAATAGTATCGTGCCCCTTGTTCAAAGAGTTCTCTATGTTCGCAATGATCCATTCTTTAGCTTTAACAACTTCAGGAGAAAGCGGCTGAGCGGAATTATTTCCAGAAGGGATTTTTTGATGGATAACATCTTTTGCATTTGTATGAACTGAGTCGGTAATCTTTTTCGTGTCATTGTGTTTGCCATTGCAGGAAATCAGCAATATCGCGGTTGATAGGAGAATGATAAATTGCTTCATATGTTCAATTGTCTTTTAATTAGTTCAGACATCCGTCGGACACCCAGTGTGAATCAGGTTATCAACAATCAGGCCTTTAGTTATAATAACATCTGGCTTTAAATCGATATTTATCATTAATTTTAGGAGTCTGTTTGAATTTCAAAAAGGCGCCAGGATATTATTAGCTCAATTCATTTGAAGAACAAGAATTACATCGTGCTACTGTACGTGATTACAGGCTGTGTCTGGGTATTGTTAAGTGACCAGCTAATTGCCTTTTTGGTGGATGGTATGCCAGTTAAGGATCGTGCGCTGATTAATAGTCTCAAAGGTTTTTTCTTTATCGCATTCAGTGCAGTCCTGCTGCATTACCTTGTCAACCTTTACAACAGAGGAAAGAAGCGGGAACTGGCCTATTTGCAGCGCGATCTGGATAATAGTAAGAAAGATCAGCAACAATGGTATTATGCCCATAAAATGGCTAAGATTGCCAGTTGGGAGTATTTGTTGCAAACTGATGAAGTGATCTGGTCTGATAACCTCTATACATTGTTTGGTCTGGCACCTGATTCAGGGATTACAACTGTTTCATTTTTTCTCGACCAAATCCATCCTGATGATCTGGATGGATTTCTGGCGGCACATGAAAAAACAAAAATTACAGGTGAGATGGATTATGTGCACCGTTTAAAAATTGATGGCGAATGGCATCATGTACGTGAAGCGGGAAAAGTGATTTACCAGGATGGAAAACCCTATAAAATCAGTGGTGTACTTAAAGATATTACAGACAGCTTTAACCGGGAATTATTATTGAATAATGCGTTGGAAAGACACGAATTAGTTAACGAAGCTACACACGATGCGATATGGGACTGGGATTTAACGACCAGCCAGGTGACCTGGAATTCTGGTTTAAAACAATTATTTGGTTATGACCATGAGCAAGGTTTTTTCAAGCCGGACTGGTGGATAGGTAAAATGCATCCATCAGATAGCAAAAGGGTACTGGACAGCTTGAATGCCTTTGTTAAACAAGCTAAAAAACGCTGGGAAGCCTCTTATCGCCTGCTTTGTGCAGATGGAAATTATAAATATGTTTTCGATCAGGCTTATTTGGTGACAGGTGAGGATGGCGCACCCCGGCGGATTATCGGAGCTGTGAAAGATGTTGATGAATTAAGACGTAAAGATGAAGAAAACAAGCAACTTGCTGATGTGGTCAGTAAAGTTAAAAGCGGTGTAGTTATTAAAGATATTGCCGGGAAGATAAGCTGGGTTAATTCTTCATTTGAACAGCTGACAGGTTATCCATTAAATGAGCTGAAAGGAAAGACGCCTGGTGAAATGTTGTATGGCCCTGAAACCAGTATGCTGACCAGAAATGCGATCACAGCTTCACTCAAAGTGCATGACTTCTTTAATATTGAAATTATAAACTATTCAAAAAATGGAGATCCTTATTGGGTAGAAGTAAATAGTACTTCAATTGTCGATTCCGATGGACAGCATTCTGGATATATTGATATTGTTACCGAAATTACTGAACGCAAAAGACGTGAAGTAGAAATTAGTGAGCAGAACCATACACTCAAAGAGATTGCCTGGATCAATTCTCATGAAATCAGAAAACCCGTGGCCTCTATATTAGGATTATCGGCACTTGCAAACATTGCAGCAAACCAGGAAGAGAAGGAAGAGTATTATAAAAGGATTAATAACTGTGTGAAGGAGATGGATGAGATTATTCATCAAACATCGGCGAAAGTAAATGAGCTGATGGGAAAAGAGCACGGATTTTAATCAGAAAATCAGGATTCCAGGTCAGAAAAATCACATTCCAGAGAAGTCCTGTCCCAGTTTCCGGTAATTGCTGCGGCTTCATAAGTTGACTGTAAAAAATCCATCAGGAATTTTTCAGGATCAGCAGCATTTTTTACTTCTTCATAATGAAGGATAAATTCACCTAAATCAGGGCTGTAGAAAGCTTTCTCAGGTTTTACTGGTTGTTCTTTAAATGTTTCCGGAGTTGGATAGCAGTAGGCATAAAAAACCGGATAGGGAAAACTGTCATTGCCCGGCCAGAAACCGCAGCTGCTTACCTCATGAGAATAAGCTTCCTGCATTACATCGAGTGGCATGTTGGGCATTCCTCCTGCATGTTTAGGTGCCTTTCTGCCGGAAAATCTGGTTACCGCCAGATCGAAACCTCCCCAAAAGAAATGAACCGGGCTGCATTTTCCACTGAATTTTGCCCTGAACCTGCTGAAAACAGCTTCCATTTTAACCAGTGCCTGCCAGAATGCAGCGATTTGATTTTCTTCATAATGACAATGGATAGTATCTTCCTGAAACGGAATTGCATTTTCTATCTCATTCGGTCTGGCATATATTGCAGCGTCAATCCCCAAAAGTCTTAGCTTTTCAAAAAGCTCCTGATAAAAACTTGATACTGTATGTGAGGATAAATTGAATTGTTGTTGTCCGTTTGCGCTGGAGGTGATGATCAGCTGATGAGAAAGAAAATCAAAATCTATCTGGAAAAGACCATTATGGTAAGGAATACTGCCCGTGGTCAGTCCCTTTCCGGATACGTATAAAGTGACATGCCAGGAATGGTTAAGCCATGGAGATTTGACCAGCCTGATCTTGCCGGCAATTTGTGTCCACAATTGTACTGTTGCCAGTGTCTCTTTCAGATTTTCGTATTTTAATTCCGGCCAGCTGGTCATATCTTATGAATTTGATTTCATAAATATACAGAACTCCTCTTAAATGTATAACTCAATTATTTAAAGGTTGAAGACACTCGTTGGATTATATCCGGGGTGCAATTCACTTCATGGTAAATGAAATTAATGTTAACCTTTATTTTTCGTATATTTTAATAGACAATCAGACGTTATGCTCATATAATCTCACCGAAATGGAAAACCAAATTTTAACTGAATTAGCTGAAAAAACACAGGGTCTGTTTTATTTCAGTGAATCTGAAGCCCCACTAACTATTGAAAACCTTGGACAGGTTCCAAAGGATGAGTTAAGGATGAAGCTTGCTCAGCTTTACAGTGAAACGCCCGGTACATTGAAAACAATCGATCAGGAGGCTTTCTTTGAAAAAATAGTGGGTACTGCCGACCCGGGTGACCAGGTGATGGTTGCTAATGCCCGGAAATTTACGGCACTTCACACTTATCTGAAAGACAATTTCTCTGACATACAGGTAACACGCATAGAGGGAGGAGTGAATGTACCGATAATCATTACGTTTGATCTCCTGGATAATACTTGTATCGCGATCGCTACTTATGCAATTGAAACTTAGAAAATACCCGGCAGTATTTCAATAAAAAAGGCCCGCAGAAATATTTCTGCGGGCCTTTTTTATTGAAATATCAGTTCTAGATATTTGGAAACATTGACTGTGCTCTCTGACCAATCAAAGGGATTTCTTTTTTAGTTCCCTGAATAGCACCGATCAAACCTATAATCCATAAAATGAATATAATTAGAGACAGAATGCTGAATATAGTAAATACAAATCCTGAAGGAGTTATGCTAAGAATAATACGTTGTACAATTTGTAAGATAAAAGCTACAATATAAAGTAATAACGTTTGTCTTAAATGAAAGCTTCCCAATTCTGTTCTCTTGTCTTTGTGCATACCGAAGTAGGCGATAAGCCAGCCAATGATTGTAATGTAACTGACAATAGCTACTGTTTTTCCGTCTTCTGTTTTTGTTACGTTGAAGTTATTTTCCATATGTTGTTTTTTGTTAATTTAGCTTGTTTTGAGTGATTTATGCCTGCAATTGTAATTGTGCCTGAGCGTTTTTAATCCTGTAATAAATAATTGAATATCGTCTGTGTGATTAAAATGGCAGAAAGAAATTTTGTCTTTAAAAACAGAAATTATTTCTTAATTAATTGCCATTTTATATTACATTTCCGATAATTCTTGAATTATATAAACACCCTGAACAAAAATTAAGCCATCTGCTGACATAGGGTTGTCATAGACACTCATATTTTTGCTGCTTAACAAATAAAAAGATGAATATTATAAAAATCGACTCCTTTCATGTAATCGGTATTTCAGTGCGGACCACTAATGAAAACGGACAAGCCGCTAAGGACATTCCTGTACTTTGGGAAAAGTTTATGTCGGAAGGAATTCTTGATCAGATCCCCAATAAAATTGACAATGCACTCTACTGTATTTATACAGATTATGAAAAAGATCATACTAAACCTTATACTACTATTTTAGGGTGTAAAGTTGAAAATCTAAATGATATTCCTAATGAAATGGTGAGTAAAACAATTGATGTTGCTGCCTATCAGAAGTTTGTGGCCAAAGGCAAATTAATGCAGGGAGCAGTTTATAATGAATGGATTAAGATTTGGAATTCGGAGCTGGAAAGAACTTTTACCGCCGACTTTGAAGTATACGATGAACGTGCTCTGAATCCTGAAAATGCAGAAGTGGACATATTTGTGGCAGTTAAAAAGGAATTCCTTTCTTAAATAAGATACATTTGTTTTTGTCCTGAAAAAATATTAATGAAACCCGAAACCATAATAACTACAGTAAGTATGATTGCGGCTGTCAGCCTGTTTCTGTATTTAAAGAAAAAATATAATCAGCGTTTATGGAATGAAGCTATGGCGAGTCCTGATCATCAATTACAAACAGGAAGTTTTATTTTTTCAAAACGGACTGAGGTTCAATCCAAACAAATAGATTACTCCATTTTTAAGGTGATCAGAATAGATGGTGAATACGTGAAACTTGCAGGTATCAGACAATTAGCCTTTCCTAACAACTCCAATAGTCTTTTAATGACTGCTGAACAATATGAAATTATAAAAAATAACATACAGGAAGTAGTGATTACCGGAATATCTGCAATGGATTTCCCTCAAAAGGCAAATATACCTTTAACAGAAGAGTTATTGGACAGGTATCCTGATCTGAATAAATCAGGATACTATTTTGAAGATCTTTCTCCGAATGAAAAGATTAAACCTTTACCTGATGACATTGCAGGGTGCCAGGATTATATGAAACTGGTATATTCTGCTGAGCATATCATTAAAAATGGACGGCTACGTCTTTATTCACTAACAGATCTTCCGTCTCTGATGCCTACTTTAGATTCTGGCCAGGGTGAAGTTATCGAGCAGATTCTTAATCAAAGAAAATCATAATTCACCCCTTTCATCTGAAATCTATTTAAGGGATTTTATTCAGGTAATCAAATTAGTAGTTTTAGAAACAGCGCCGGCTCTTGTTTTTTTCTGAGAATTAATTTGACGTCCTAAAGAAAATCTATACATTTGAATCATCAGATGATATGATGAATAATACAAATCTAATTTCCCGCAAGTCACTGGCCGACGAAGTAGCTGAAAAACTACAACAGCAAATCGCTTTTGGCACTTATAAAGTAGGCGAAAAATTGCCCATAGAACCAGAGCTGATGTCGTCCTTTGGTGTTGGCCGCTCTACAATCCGGGAAGCTATCAAGATCCTGGCAAACTGTGGACTATTAAGAGTCCAACAGGGAGTAGGTACTTTTGTAGAGAATTCAACGGGCATTAAAGAACCTTTATCTCAGCGTCTGAAACGTGCTGATTTTGAAGATTTAAATGAAGTGCGGCATCTGCTGGAAATGAAGATTGCTGAAAAAGCTGCACTGAACAGAACAAAAGCAGACCTGGTTAAAATATATGACTGGTTAAAAAAACGGGATAAGGCAGCGAAGAACGATTTACTGGAAGAATGTATCGATGCAGATATTCAATTTCACATATCTATTGCAGAAGCCTCAGGAAATGAGATCCTGATTGACCTGTACAAATCAGTGGCCATCCATATGAAAAACTGGTTTATGGAAGTTCATCATGACACAAGAGCATTCAAAGAAACCAATCATCAACATAAACAACTCGTTAAAAGTATAGCAGCTGGCGATGCAAAAAAAGCATGGAATAACTCAGCAAAAATCATAGGACATATTTCTCAATAACAATTCATCACAAAGATGAACTGACCTAATTTATGGAAACTAATACAGCAACACTTGATCCCGGTATCAAAAAAGACATTATTCAAAAAACGATTTATCCAATTCTCTTTACGATAAGTTTTACGCATTTATTAAATGACATGCTGCAAGCTGTTATTCCATCTGTTTATCCGCTTTTCAAAACTGAGTTTAATTTGTCTTTTTCTCAAATCGGGTTGATTACGCTAACTTATCAGCTAACTGCTTCGCTCTTACAGCCTTTTGTAGGTCATTATTCTGATCTGAAACCAAAACCCTATTCTTTGGCCATAGGCATGGGGTTCACGCTGATCGGTCTGATCTTTATAGCTATGGCTGCCAGTTTTGCGGCCATCCTGGTAGCTGTCGGTTTCATCGGTATAGGCTCTTCAATTTTTCACCCTGAAGCATCCAGAGTTGCACATTTGGCTTCTGGTGGTAAAAAGGGACTGGCACAATCTATCTTTCAACTAGGTGGTAATGCAGGAAGTGCAATAGGTCCTTTACTGGCTGCCTTGATTGTTATTCCTTACGGTCAATTTTATATTATCTGGTTCGGAGTAGCTGCTGTTTTAGGTATACTGATTTTATTCCAGATCGGGAAATGGTACAAAGGCCGTCTTAATCTTAAAGTTCAGGGGAAGGTTCAGGCTTCAGATGAACCTAAACATAATTTATCCAGGGGAAGAGTAATTGGCTCTATTGTTATTCTGCTGGTACTGATCTTTTCCAAGTACTTCTACATGGCCAGCATGACCAGTTATTTCACATTTTACCTGATTGACAAATTTCATGTTTCGGTTCAGGAATCTCAACTCTATTTATTTGCTTTTTTAGCTGCGGTTGCGGCGGGAACGATGATTGGAGGACCATTAGGTGATCGTTTCGGCAGGAAATATATTATCTGGATCTCTATTTTAGGCGTTGCCCCATTTACGTTGCTTCTTCCTTATACCGGATTATTTTTAACGGGAGTACTTGCTGTGGTGATTGGTGGAATTATCTCTTCTGCATTCTCTGCAATCCTTGTTTATGCGACAGAACTGATTCCTGGAAAGGTAGGTATGATTGCCGGTTTGTTTTTCGGTTTCGCGTTTGGAATGGGAGGGGTAGGATCAGCTGTATTAGGTAAACTGGCCGATCAGACCAGTATTGAATATGTATTTAAAGTTTGTGCTTTTCTACCGCTGATTGGTATAATTACTGGATTCCTTCCTGATATTGAGCAAAAGAAAAAGGCAGTTAGCTAAGAAAATATTCATTTAAAAACTTTATGGAAGAAATTACAATTAGAAATGATACAACATCAATGAATTGATTACGGCTGATCATATCGCTTTGCAAAACTTTACATTCACATGCGGAGTGAGATTTAAATTATTATTTTTAAACGATTTAGCCCATATTTGCGAAAAAAAGATTTTTCCTGACCCTGATTTATTATGAAATTATCTCTAGTTGCCATTACTCTGCTAATCGTTTCTGCCGGATGCAGCCAGCAAGATCAAAAAGTTAAGCACTATACGCCAAAGACTTTAACCCAAAACGAAGTCTTTAATGATTTTCCAGCGAATGCCTCAGACTCTATTTCTGTTTTAAGTAACAATGAAGGAAAGGCAGAGACCTTTAATGCAAAGTTCAAAGACAGTATAGTTCACATTCAGGCTGACGCGGCCGATCTAAGTAAAGGCCCAACAAAATTTGCCTCTGCGCAATTTATTAACAAGCAAAAAACAGCGCTGCTGGTTCAGATTGCAGATAGCTCAGGCCTGGTTCCGCGCCCGTTTCTGATTGCAGTAAAAAATGGTGCATTAGAAGTGGTTAGTTTATACCGTCCGTCTAAAGGCAAAGAAGATTTAAAGTTCAGCAAGGGAGTGAAGAAAATTGGTGCAACCGGATACCTGGTCAACAATGATTTTTTCATTACCAATGTAACCGCTAAGGTTTACTTAGTTAAAAGGCAAAATCCTGAGGAGAGAATTCAGGGAGACGTCTTATTGATGTCACCAGACAAACAGACTATTGTTTTTGCTGTTAAGAACGTTCTGTACCAGGTAAATTACAGGACTGATGAAGTAGTTAGTGAACCTATTGTTGCTGGCAGTCCTCAAGGAGATGAAGCAGCTTTTAATAAATGGATCACAAATAACTATACTTTTGAGAAAAATAAAAGTGGAAATACTTTTCTGAAATATCATGACGATAACAGGATCGTGGATATGAAAGAATTTAAATAACAATAAAAAGGACAGCAATGTAAATGCTGTCCTTTTTATTGAAAATAGGGTTAACCTCTTGACGCAATATACTGCTCACATAATCCAAAAGATAAAGTCATCCCATTACCTCCCAGACCATTAATCACGGTTACCCCTGGTGCTGCCTCCGTAATTAATTCAGTAGCCCCATTAGTCATTTTAGGATAGATGCCATGCCACGACTGCAACATTTTCCATTCCTTGAAATCAGCGAAAGTATGTAAGTAATCAATAATCATGGTATTGATAAATTCTTTATCAAAAGGATCATGAACCAAACCATACTCATGTGAATCCCCGATGGTCAGTTCACCAGTTCCATTTTGTGAAACCATCACATGGATACCCCAATTCAAATGCGTTGCATACTGCTCTTTGTATCTTTTTCTTAAAGCTGGTAAAGAAGGTGCTGCCTGGAAACCCGGATAATGAATCATAGATAAACCACCGCAAAGAGAAGGACCAATACGCCATTCATCAGGCTGAGTGACCAAACGCATCATCTGTAACTTACATTTGGTGATCGCCGTTGCCGCAAATAATTCAGGATAAAGCGTTTCAAAATCAGCACCGCTGCAAACAAAAATTTCTTCTGCTTCCCAGCTTTGATTTCCGGAACTCACTTTCGGATGTTCAATCCGGCTGATGGCTGTATTCCAATGAAAGATTACACCATACTTTTCAGCAAGGTAAGCCGCTACTTGTCCAACAGCGACTCTGGATTCAATAATCATTTCCTCTGCACTCCATAAAGCACCTTTTAATCCATTTACATTGATTGCTGGTGATTTTGTTAAAGCCTGTCCGGGCGTTAATAAACTGCAATTCCGGTGCTGGCGGTTAATTTCTGCATACTCACTCATCACCTGCAATTCATCCTCATGATAGGCTAAATGTAAAGAACCCACCTCCTCATGCCATATCTTAGCCTCTGTACAGACCTCTTTCCAGATACTTCGTGATAACATTGCTCTTTCAAACATTGGGCCTGTAGCCTGCCCAATAGGCCATACCATGCCGAAATTACGGATAGATGCACCAACGGCACGTTCATTCCGCTCAATAACTGTGACTTTATAGCCTCTGATGGCCAGGGCACGGGCAGTAGCCAAACCTACAATACCTGCACCAATTACTATTGCTTTACTCATAATGATACGCTATTAAAAGCTGTTCTCTTGTTTTCTGTTCTTTAGCTTTTTTTTCTTTATTTCGATTCTTTTGTGCGGTTTGTAAAAAGTAAATCAGGGATAACACTCCGCTAATCACACCCACAATGGCAACGAGCATTATACCTTCTTTGAAAAAGTTACCCCAGCTAATATTGGGTTTGCCCAGTTCTTTGACTAACAAAATACTTACGCTCGCTAAATAACCCGCAGCATCAGCTACATACATAATAAAGCCAGCATTGCTGCGATAATTGAAAGAAGCAATCATCCTTTCAAAAAATATGGCATTGTAAGGAACATAAGCAAGATAAAGACCCAGGCCTGCGGTTGTCATCCAGGCAATCGGACTGATCATCCTGTGATCAAAAAAATAAGTAGACATGCCGACCAGCAAACATCCTGCAATAATAAATAAGTGAATAATACTAAAAGCCCTGATGTTCTTTTTAACCAAAATCAGCAGACTCATCGCAATCAAAACAATAACTGAAATGAACAGGTCTATATGTGTATAAATATTATTGCTCTTTACGCCCAGGTCTGCCCAGATTTCTACTTCAAAATTATCCCTGACATCACGCATAATTGTTAATAGCACATAGATAATCAGTGTCAGAATAATACCCGGTAAAAATCGGATCAGGAAATCCTTTCGCTCTTTAGCATTCATTGGCTTACGTTCTACCCTTAACTTTTTATCTTCCGCAGTAGGAGGGGGCATCAGTTCCAGGCAAAACACAAAAAGTAATAGCGGGATTACAAATATTGCTCCCGTAAGGAAAGGCATATTATATTCATTGATATGAAAATCTGTCAATAAAGTACGACCGATAGTTTTGACAAAACCAGAAGCGAAAATTAAACTGATAGACATTACAGCTGCCATAAATTCAGTAGACTTTCTACCCTCCAGATAGCCGAATACCAGTCCCCAGATCATCCCTAATGGAAAACCATTAATAAATAGGAATGCGATATTCCAGGGGGCAGGAACGAGTGCGAACCCCAGCAAGGCAAGCCATGAAATTCCAATTAAAATCAAAATGCTTTTACCCCGGTTATTCCCTTTGATTTCGGAGATAAAACGAATACCATAAAACTTACTTAACATATACCCCATAACCTGTGCAATCACCAACCATACTTTATAGTCAAGGTGCACATACTGGTGATCCGTAAAAGTGCCTGCTGCAAATGCCTTGCGAAAGGAATACATAGCTGTATAAGTTCCAAATGCAGCTAAAGCGGCCATTACAGAGATTACAGCGTACGGTAATGTTGCGACTTTAGCGCGCAGACGATCTATGAATTTCATACTATCCATTTATAATGGTCAGTACCGGCTATATCAAATACTGCTAATTTAATAGTGCTCATAGCTGCTATCTTTTGTTTAGCAATACTAAACTTTGTTTATTAATATGAAATAACCTCAATGTTAAGCTTTGGTAAACAATTGATTCATAAATTTGGTTAAATTTAGACCATGCATATCGTAACAGTTTTATGGCTTAAGTCACTCGATTTTTTTAGTAATGTTCCTGATGATCAGTTACAGTGGTTTATAGATAACAGTGAAAATCAATTGCTGAATGACGGTGATTACCTGACCAGGCCAGGCGATCCGATCGAGGGACCTCATGTGCTTGTAGCAGGTAAGTTGAGTCTTCATATGTTACAGAATGGTTCCAAACGTGAATTTGTGATGTTTAACAAAGGGGATATCTCAGGTTATCTGCCTTATTCCAGAGGGAAGATTTCGGGGGGATATGCGCAGGCAATTGGCGAGGTTCAACTCTTGAGTTTCCATACAGACAGTATTCAGGAAATGATCAAGGATCATTTTGAGCTGACACAATCACTCGTTCATGTGATGAGTAACCGCGTCAGAGAGTTTACAGCAATGCAGCAGCAAAATGAAAAAATGATGGCACTCGGTAAATTGAGTGCCGGGCTGGCGCATGAGCTGAACAATCCTGCTTCAGCAATTGTACGTGACTCTATTTCACTGAAGGAACACTTAAGAATGGGGCCGGAAGTTTTTAAGAAAGTGGCGGCCATCACTATTGCCGAAGCTCAGATCGACAAATTAAATGAGGTATTGTTCGGAATATTAGCCAGTAAAGAGAAACCTCTTTTGAACTTAAAACAGCGGATGGTGCTGGAAGATGAAATTGCAGACTGGTTTGAAGCGCAGAACGTTGAGAACGGTTATGCAATTGCAGAGAGTTTCGTTGACTTTAACTTTAGTGTTGCTGATCTGGAAGCCTGTGCAGCACCAGTTGCCGAACATCTTTCTCCGGTTTTTAACTGGATCAGTAATCTGCTGGTTACAGAGCGGATGGTCGAAGATATTCAGGAATCCTCTAAAAGAATAGCTGATCTGGTTAATTCAGTTAAAACATTCACCCATATGGATAGGGGCATGGATAAAGAATACGCAGATATTCATATGGGTATCCGCAATACACTGACCATGTTAGGTCACAAAATCAAGAAAGGGAATATTACAGTAGTGGAAGAGTATGATGAAACGCTTCCGCAGATCAAAGGAATAATTGGCGAATTAAATCAGGTCTGGACAAACCTGATCGACAATGCCATTGATGCCATGGAACCCAACCAGAAAGGTACTTTAATCCTGAAAACAGAAAAGGACAGAGAATTTGTTAATGTCTTTATTATTGATGATGGCCCTGGCATTCCTGCCGACATTCTCTCTAGTATATTTGATCCTTTTTTCACGACTAAACCCATGGGTAAAGGCACAGGTATGGGGCTGGAAGTAGTTCAAAGAATCATTCACCAGCACAATGGTAGTGTTAAGGTTAAATCTGTCCCGGGCCGAACGGAATTTATGGTATGTTTTCCGTTAGAAAACTAATAGCTTAATCAGCTGTTTAACGAATTTTAAATTAGTAAAAAAGATGAACCTTCCTATAATTTTTTCTATAGATGATGATCCACAGGTTTTGCGTGCAATCAGCCGTGACCTGAAAATAAAATACGGTAAAGAATATAAAATATTAAGTACAACTTCTGCTCAGGAGGCACTGGATATGCTGATCGAACTTAAAAACAGTGCAGATGTGGTCGCTTTATTTTTATGTGACCAGCGGATGCCTGAAATGGAAGGTGTAGCTTTTCTGGAAAAAGCAATGCTGATTTATCCCGAAGCGAAGCGTGTCCTGCTGACCGCTTATTCTGATACCGAAGCTGCAATTAAAGCTATCAATGATGTGAAACTGGATTATTATCTGATTAAACCATGGGATCCGCCAGAAGATAAGCTGTATCCTGTAATTAATGATCTGCTGGATGATTGGCAGGGTGATTATACGCCTGAATTTAAAGGAATCAGAGTGGTCGGTTTTCAGTTCTCCCCGTTATCGCATGTGGTCAAAGATTATTTAGCCAGCAATTTAATTCCATATCGATGGATGGATGTGCAGACTAATCCTGATGCGGCCAGTTTATTGACACTTAATAAACTGACAAATGATGATCTGCCTATGGTTTTAATGGATGATGGGACATTTTTAACTAAACCTTCTATTAAGGAAATTGCGGCTAAAATAGGAAAGAACCCGGAAATTATTCATGACATGTACGATGTGGTGATTATTGGTGCGGGCCCGGCGGGTTTAGCTGCGGCAGTTTATGGGGCTTCCGAAGGATTAAAAACATTGATGATCGAACGTAAAGCTCCCGGAGGACAGGCAGGGACAAGTTCAAGAATAGAAAACTATCTGGGCTTCCCTGCTGGATTGAGCGGAGCAGATCTGACCAGAAGAGCAATCAGCCAGGCTGTACGTTTAGGTGCTGGATTCTTATCTCCGCAATCGGTGAGCGATATCAAACAAAAAGATGGCTATAAAACCATTATCCTGGAAGACGGGCCTGAGATTATCAGCCGTGCGGTGATCATCACCACGGGTGTTGATTACCGGAAGCTGGAAGTAAAAGGTGTTTCTGATCTGACCGGTGCTGGTATTTATTATGGTGCTGCCACTACAGAAGCCAGTGCCTGCAGAGACAAAAATGTTTATATCATTGGCGGAGGAAACTCGGCTGGGCAGGCAGCCATGTATTTGTCAAAGTTTGCTTGCAGTGTAAACATTGTTATCCGTAAAGATGATTTGACATCGACCATGTCCTCTTACCTGATTGATCAGATCGGACATACATCTAATGTGCATGTTTTAGGGAATACCGAAGTGATTGAAGCGAAAGGAGATAAGTGTTTAGAGAAACTGGTACTGATTAACGTTAAAACAAAAGAGACCAGAGAAGAAGAAGCAGCAGCACTTTATATTTTTATAGGCGCTAAACCCTATACAGACTGGTTGAAGCTGAATATACTGAAAGATGAAAAAGGTTTCATTGAGACTGGCCGTGAATTGAGGAATTATGAGAATTTCAATAAAACATGGAAACTGAAAAGAGATCCTTTTTTATTGGAAACCAGTTGTGCGGGTATTTTTGCCGCAGGTGATGTCCGCTCGGGTGCCATGAACAGGGTAGCTTCCGCAGTAGGAGAAGGCTCTATGGCGATCAGCTTTGTCCATAAGTACCTGGCTGAAGTTTAAAACGGCGGACTGAAGTTTAAACAGCTGACTGAAGTTTAATAAAGGCTTTACACTAAAGATTTATGTGGGCAATATCTTTGTACAGCGCATTAATTATAAATATTTCTTATAATTTGATATCTAAAATGCGCTCTATTAGATTGATACACATAATTTGATTAACAAGAATGAATTCCAGAAGAGACTTTTTAAAGAAAGCAGCAATGTTTTCTGGTGCTGCCGGTTTAGCAAACGTAATTCCAATGTCGATACAAAAGGCAATGGCAATTGAAGCAGATCCCGGAACTACTTTTTATGATGCAGAACACGTGGTATTCCTGATGCAGGAAAATCGCTCTTTTGATCACATGTTTGGTAAACTGAACGGCGTACGCGGATTTAATGATCCCCGCGCAGCAATTCTGCCCAACAAGAATAAAGTGTGGCTGCAACAAGACGCTTCTGGAAATACTTTCGCACCCTTCCACATAGATATTAACAAAACCAAGATCACCTGGCAGGGGGGACTGCCTCACTCCTGGAATGATCAGATTGCAGCGCGTAATCAAGGGAAATATGATAAATGGGTACCTGTTAAAACACTCATGACCTTAGGACACTATGAGCGTACTGATGTCCCTTTTTATTATGCACTGGCTGATGCCTTTACGATTTGTGATCATAGTTTCTGTTCTTCACTGACCGGGACTACACCAAACAGGTTATTCTTCTGGTCAGGTACGATCCGTCCGGAGCAAAATGGAAAAGCTGTAGCAGCAGTCAATAACTCACAGGCTGAATCCCATACTGGTACTTTTGTAGACTGGGATACTTTTCCAGAATTACTGGAAGACAATGGCATATCCTGGAAGGTTTATCAAAACGAACTCTGGACGGTAAATTTACAGGATAAAAGAGTTGGTGATTGGGTGGATAATTATGGTGATAACGCCTTGGAATATGTGAAAAGATATAACGTTAAACTTTCTGCCTACTTCCGTAAACATGGTGACCAGACTAATAAAAAAGAAATTTTAACCGCAGAACAAGTCACTGCAAAATACAATAAACTGAGCCAGAAAGAGAGAAACCTGATCGACAAAGCATTTGCGACCAATATCAATATGCCGGGAGATTATCTGGAACTTGAACCCTTCACTTATACCGATGATCAGGGAAAAAAAGAAACAGTGGATATCCCTAAAAATGATATTTTCCATCAGTTCCGGACAGATGTAGATCAGGGTAAATTACCTGCTGTTTCCTGGTTAGTTGCTCCTCAGCGTTTCTCAGACCATACCAGTTCCCCTTTATACGGAACATGGTATGTATCCGAGGCCATTGACATTCTGACTAAGAACCCTGAAATCTGGAAAAAAACCATCTTTGTTTTAACTTATGATGAGAATGATGGATATTTTGACCATATCCCTCCATTTGTAGCTCCGAATCCTAATGATCCGGAAACAGGAAAAGTCTCTTCAAAAATGAATATTGACGTAGAATGGGAAGCTAAAACGGGAAGCCCGCTTGGGTTGGGTTACCGCGTACCGATGCTGATCGCTTCACCATGGAGTAAAGGAGGATATGTAAATTCACAAGTATTTGACCATACCTCTTCACAACAATTCCTGGAGAAATTTCTAAGTAAAAAGACGGGTAAGAAGATTAAAAATAACAATATCAGTGATTGGAGAAGGGCCGTTTGCGGAGACTTAACCTCAGCTTTCAGACCTTATAACGGAGAAAAAATAGTTAACCCTGAATCTTTGAAAAAAGAGCAGGTAGTGACCAGTATTCAAAATGCGAAGAATAAACCTGCGCAGGTTACTCCTGATGCATTAACTGCAGCAGAAATAACGGCAATTAATGCCAATATTCCATTTTCTTCTGCATCGCCGGTAGCTATGCCAGTACAAGAAAAGGGCACAAGAAAATCCTGCGCTTTGCCTTACCAATTATTTGCAGAAGCTAACCTGAATGCTGATAAAACGGCGATAGAATTAAGATTTGAATCTGGTAAAACAGGATTTGGGCAATTACTGGAACCAGTAGGTTCTGCATTCAATGTGACTTCTTTAAATCCGTATGCTGAGGTTATTGGTAAAAACTGGGATTATGCGGTTAATGCAGGAGATCAGGTAACACACCAGCTTCAGTTGAGTAAATTTAAAACTGAAAATTATAACCTGCTGGTTAGAGGGCCTAATGGATTTTTCAGACATTTCAAGGGCAGTAAAAATGATCCGGAACTTACCGTAAACTGCACCTATGAAAAATCGGGGTTACTGAAGGAAAAACTTAGCGGAAATGTGAGTATACTATTGGAAAATACAGGAGCAGCAGCTTTAACGCTTGAAATCAAACCGGGAGTATATGCAGGTAATCCGCAAAAAATCCAATTAAAACCTAAAAGTAAAGAACAGGTAGTTTTAAACCTTGGGAAAAATTCAGGATGGTATGATTTTACTATTGTAACCACAGACGAGGCTTATAGCAGACAATATGCAGGCCACGTGGAAACCGGGAAAGAATCTATTTCTGATCCTTACATGGCAGGAATTCTGTAACTATCTTTATCCTTGTTTATAAGTGGGCAGAGAGATGAAAAAAGAGCTTCCAAAGTTTTTACCTTCACTTTCTGCCCATACTTTACCTTTATGGCTTTCCACCAGCATTTTCACAATAAACAAACCTAAGCCGTAAGATTTTTCATGTGCTGTAGGGATAGCACTTAGCTTTGCGAATTTCGTAAATAGCTTTTTCATATCCTCTTCACTCAGGCCAAGGCCTTCATCTTTAAACTCAATGATTAACTGGTCTTCGGACAGCGAAGTATTAATGATAATTGTAGCGCCTTCGTAAGAGTACTTCATCGCATTGCTCAACAAATTATCCAGTACATCCAGTATCCGTTCCCGATCGGCATAGATTAAAGCAGAGAGCTCATTATTAATGATTAAGGTTTGATTTTTCGCAATCAGCGACAACTCAAACGACTGCTGCATCTGCAAAAGCAGGTTACTAATAATCACTGGTTCATGCACTAATTCAACCATTGAATTCTCGCTTCTGGCATCGGTAAGCAAATTGTTAAGCTTCTGCTCTACTCCTTTAGCAGAATTTTCAATTTTAGCGGCCATAGTAAATACTTTTTCACTGGTCATTTCACGGCTGCCCAGTAATTGCGCATATAATGAAATTGAGGTGATTGGGTTTTTCATATCATGGGCCAGGCGATGCAACCGGTCATCATAAGCTCTTACAATTTTTCTGCTGACCATTCTTGTTTCCAGCTTCTCCATAACCATTCTGGAAAGTAGCAAGAGCATTCTGGACTGATGATCAGTTACTGTGGTCCGGGGTTCTGCATCTAAAACGCAAACTGTGCCCAATGCAAACCCATCGGCGGTTCTGATCTGTGCGGCTGCATAAAACCGCACACCTCCCGGTCTGGAGATGTAAGGGTTTTTCATTAACTCCGGAAATTGATGAGTGTCGTGAAAAATAGTCAGGTCATCCTCCATAATACTCAGTGAGCAGAGGCCGTAAGCTCTGGAAATATGGTCAACCTCAATTCTGCTGCTGCTCGCTTTGACGAAAACATGTCCTTTATCAACAAAAGTCACAAAAGCTTTCTTAGTTCCAAATATTTCGGCCGCCATTAGCGCTATCGTATCAAAATCCGTTTCAGAATGGGTGTCCAGAATTTCATATTGATATAACTTTTTTAATCTGATCTCATCATGAGCAGGAATAAGATCATCCGGCGTTTTATTATTTGTCATTGATTTTAATTCAGAACATCCATGGTTAGGTGATAGGGTGCGTTTTAGCCCTGCTTGACCGGGCATAAAAAGAAATCCTAAGAATAATATTATGCATTAAACAAAAAATTGGTTTGATTGTTGTATAAATTGTTCTTTTTATAACACGATGCTGATTAACTATACTAATAAAAGAATTACAATGACCGGTCCGTGTATGTTTATGTATCACAATTATTCATCTTTATAAGTTATGAGTATAATTAGACTTTGCCTGGGATTTATTAAGTTTCTATATTCACAGGTCTGAGAAAAGCATAAAATCCTTCTTCACTCTCTGTTACTGCTTATCACAAGATTTCCATTGAGAAGTAAGTTTTATACTTATCCTTCTCTGCTGAAAGCTGTTCAGAATTTAGCACAGCTAAAAAATTAAGTAGAGAAAAGAGGGCTTTTATTTATAATCGGTGTAACAGATACCAGGAAACGTTTCTGCAGCTCTATGCAGCCTTATCCTCAGGCTTTCAGCATTGGTAAAATCTCATCCACATACTTCCTTTCATTAGCCAGACGGGGTACTTTATGCTGTCCTCCTAATTTACCTTTTGATTTCAGCCAGTTATAAAAAGTATCTTTTGGTGCATTGTGAACTTTAGGTCTGCAAAGTGCCATGTTGTTAAAACGTTTGGCATCATAGTCAGAATTGATGTCTCTGAGTGTTTGATCCAATATGTCTACAAATTTCTCAAAGTTATCGGGCTGCTGATCAAATTCTATGATCCATTCGTGTCCTCCGGCATCATTTCCTTTGAAATAAATAGGACAGGCAGTGTAATCTTTAAAGGCTGCCCCAGTTTCCCTGCACGCTTTACTGATGGCTTGTTCCGCATTGTCAATAATCACTTCTTCTCCAAATGCATTAATGAAATGTTTAGTCCGGCCGGTAATTTTGATCCTGAAAGGATACAAAGAAGTAAACTGAACCGTATCTCCGATTACATAACGCCATAAACCAGCATTGGTAGAAATGATAATTGCATAATTTTTATACAACTCAACTTCTCCAAGACTTAAAGTAACCGGGTTGTCATCACAAAGTTGTTCTAAAGGTAAAAACTCGTAGTAAATACCATAATCAAGCATTAATAACATCTCTTCCGAATTTTTCTGATCCTGTATACCAAAGAAGCCCTCAGAAGCATTATAGGTTTCCAGGTAATACATATCATCTCTGGGGATTAATTCTTTAAACTGCTCTCTGTAAGGGCTGAAATTAACCGCACCATGAAAGTAAAGTTCCAGATTTGGCCATACTTCCAGTAAATTCTTCTTACCTGTAATTTCCAGTACTTTTTTGGCCAGTACAATGGTCCATGTAGGTACACCAGAGATATTGGTTACGTTCTCTTTAATGGTGGCCTCTGCCATGCGATCCATTTTTTGTTCGTAATCGTCCATCAAAGCGATTGAAATATCCGGCGTACGGTAGTATTCTGCCCACATTGGCAGATTTTTGATCAATACAGCAGAGAGGTCTCCATAAAATGAATCTTCATTTAACTGGTTAATTTGATGACTGCCGCCTAAGACAAGTGCTTTTCCAGTCAGGATCTGGTTGGATGGCTTGTTATTGCAGAAGATGGAAATCATATCCTTCCCGCCCTTAAAGTGGCATTCTTCTAAAGCCTCAGGAGAGACGGGGATAAATTTACTCCGGTCACTGGTTGTGCCGGATGATTTGGCGAACCATTTAATCTCGGAAGGCCAGAGGATATTTTGTTCCCCTTGCAGCATCCGCTCTATATAAGGTTTTAATGAATCGTAATTTTGAAGTGGAATACGCTGTTTAAACTGATCCGGGGTCTCAATAGACTTATAATCATATTTCTTTCCCCATTCGGTGTTTTCCGCACAGGAAATCAGGGTGTGAAACCATTCCTCCTGGACATCTGTCGGATATTTCATGAAAAGCTCTATCTGGTGGACACGCTTTTTCATATACCAGGTAAAAATAGAATTTACAATTGCCATACGATAGATTATAAGTTTTTACTGCGAAGTACAAAATTGGAACCCAGGTAGACCTTTCTTACCATTTCATTGGCGGCCAGTACTTCGGGAGTACCAGACTCGAGTATTTTACCTTCAAATAGGAGATAAGCCCGGTCAGTAATGGAAAGTGTTTCCTGAACATTATGGTCAGTAATCAGGATACCGATATTTTTATTTCTTAATTTGGCTACGATAGTCTGGATTTCCTCTACTGCAATAGGGTCTACCCCTGCAAATGGTTCATCCAGTAAAATAAAATTAGGGCTTGCTGCCAGTGCTCTGGCAATTTCTGTTCTGCGGCGTTCCCCTCCTGATAAAAGGTCACCACGGTTTCTTCTCACTTTGTGCAAACTGAATTCATCAATTAACTCTTCCAGTTTTTCCTGACGTTCTACTCTGGTCATGGTGGTCATCTCCAGAATCGACAGGATATTATCTTCAACAGACAGTTTTCTGAAAACAGAAGCTTCCTGTGCTAAATAACCAATTCCTTTTTGTGCCCTGCGGTACATTGCATCCTTGGTGATGTCTTCATCATCCAGATAGATATGACCTTCATTAGGTTTGATCAATCCTACAATCATATAAAAGGAAGTGGTCTTTCCCGCTCCATTAGGGCCGAGTAATCCTACAATTTCCCCCTGACTCACACTAAACGAAACATCGTTGACGACTGTCCGCTGTTTGTATTTTTTTATAAGATTATCAGCTCTTAATATCATTTATATGATTGGTTATTTATCTCTATTGCTTTAATATTCAATTGCAAACGCTTCTGCTCTTTCCACACATTTTCTTCTATTGTATAACAAACAGAGAAAGGTTGATCAGGTTTTAATAGTTGCTCAAATTCTGCCAGCCCGAATCCAATGGTCTCAAAAATACTGGAATTTTGTTGTTTAATACTCAACTTTAAATGTTTTGCCCCTACAATATAAGGTCTTCCCACATAAAATACATTATGGCTTACAAATACCGGAGCTGGGTTAACCGGGCCAAAAGGTGCCATCTGAGCGAGTATACGCTGAAATTTGCCATCAATCTGAGCCAATGAAATTTCATTGTCAATCAAAATCTCCGGACAAAGTAAATTTTCTGTTATGGTTGCCGCAACCACTGTTTCAAACCTTTCGGCGAAAGCTTCAATATTTTCAGGCTTAATTGTCATTCCGGCTGCGAACTTATGTCCGCCAAATTGTTCCAGTAAATCGGCACAACCTAAAAGCGCCTCATATAAATCGTAACCCGGTACCGAACGTGCCGATCCTGTCAGCATTCCATTGGATAATGTTAAAACTATGGTAGGTCTGTAATATTTTTCCGTCAGGCGGGAAGCGACAATGCCAATTACCCCTTTATTCCACTGGTCGTTGTAAACTACTGTTGTTTTTTTATTGATCAGGATTTCAGATTCATCGATCAGTGCTAATGCTGCTGCGGTAATATGCTGATCTGTAGTTTTCCGGTCTGTATTCTGCAGGTTAATGAAAAGACTTTGTTCTGCAGCCAGTGTATCCGCTGTGCACAATAACATTTTAACGGCCTGATTACCGTGATCCATCCTTCCGGCTGCATTAATCCGTGGTGCTAAAGTAAATACAACATCGGTAATGGTAAAATCTTTGTTTTTACCGCAGCTATCCATTAATGCTTTCAACCCTGTGCAAGGGTTTGTATTTAATTTGATCAGCCCATAATAAGCCAGGGTACGGTTCTCCTCATTGATCGGGACAATATCCGCAGCAATGGAAACCATAACCAGATCAAGATATCTTTCGTAATTTTCTGCCGGAAGATTGTGCGTCAGGCAATAAGCCTGAGCCAGTTTAAAACCAATTCCGCAGCCTGCAAGTTCTTTAAAAGGATAAGGGCAATCCAATCTTTTAGGATCAAGGATGGCGATTGCCGCCGGTAGTTCATCACCTGGTAAATGGTGATCACAAATGATAAAATCTATACCAAGGTTATTTGCATAATCAATCTTATCATTTGATTTAATTCCGCAGTCCAGTGCAATAATCAGGGTAATCCCCTGCGCTTTTGCATGATCAATCCCTGCAGTAGAAATTCCATATCCTTCTTTATGCCGGTCAGGAATATAATATTCAATCGCTGAAGTAAACTGACTGAAAAAGCTGTAAGCAAGAGCCACTGAGGTTGTTCCGTCTACATCATAATCTCCGTATATCATGATATTTTCTCCGGCAGCCAGTGCAAGATCGATTCTGGCGATGGCTTTATCCATATCCTTCATTAAAAAAGGATCATGTAATTGTGTGAGTTGCGGCCTGAAAAAGTCTTTAGCTTCCTGAAAAGAGGAGATACCACGTTGTACTAATATTTCAGCTAAACTTGTATCTATATTTAATTGCTGTGCAAGCGAATCTGTTGTTTCTGCTTTACCCTTTACGGCCTGCACCCATCTTTTCTTCATTTAGTTTTAGTTTTGTGTTTTTTGCAAAGCGCTGTTTAAGCGGTAATGACGTTAGCATGAAGGTATTTCATGCAGGTTCCATATCTTTGTAACAGATTGTAAATATATCATTAATTATTCTTTTGACTAACACCTACGCCATTGCAAGTTTTCACTTTATATGAAGGTTCTTATTCTGTAGCAGCCGATAAAAAGTTCGTTCCTTTTAATCCTCAGACAGATAGCCCCAAAGACAGACCCGGATCTCTATTTATACATGTTAACCCTTTCCTTGTTAAATTTGGGGATAAATTAGTGGTGCTGGATACCGGTTTGGGCTATAGTAACAGTAACGGAGAGTTGATTTTACATGAAAATATCCGCAAAGCAGGTTTTAATCCTGAAGATGTGGATTATGTTTTAATGTCGCACCTGCATTTTGATCATGCTGGTGGTATGGTGCATAAAGAAAACAATGGAATGGAACTTAGTTTCCCAAACGCAGCTTACGTAATTCAGCGTGGAGAGTGGGAGGGTGCATTTACCAATGCCTCTTCCTCTTACAGAACAGAAATATTTGATTTTCTTCAGCGAAATGCAACTTTGGTTTTCGTAGATGAAACCGGTGATTTAATTCCCGGCATTAAACATATCCTGACTGGCGGACATACTCCTTTTCACCAGGCATGGCTATTAGAAGATGAAGAGAATAAAGTATTTTTTGGTGGTGATGTTTTACCGGAGCCAGAGGAATTATACAAGAAATTTATTGCCAAATATGATTTCGATGGCCGCAAGTCAATGGAATTAAGAGAAGAATTTGGACATACAGCTGTTACTGAACACTGGAACTGCCTTTTCTATCATGGTAAAAGTAAAGCGACAGGTTTTATAGAATTGGGCGAAGAAGGTCAGTTTAAAGTTATATAGCCTCTGAATTTTTGCCTTCAAATAGTTCGACAAGACGTTCAATAGAAAGGGGTTTAGAAATAAACCCTTTTACTGTTTTGTAGGTTTTGGCTTTTTCAATGTCATTCTCATAAACCGAAGAAGACAACATATACATGTCTATATCATTCTGGATACCTAAGTTTTCATAAGCATCTAAAAACTCCCAGCCATTGAGTACAGGCATGTTGATATCAATCAGGATCAGGTGAGGCAGAATCTGATCGCTCGCTATTAATTCCTGCAGATAATCAATCGCCATTGATCCATTGGTCTTGGCAACCATTTTAGCCTCATAGCCTGTTTTCTCAACAATTTTCTTAATAATGAAAATGTTAATGTCATCATCGTCAATTACCAACAGGTTAATTTTAGTATTCATCAGCTTAATAGTTTATAGAAAGATCACTGGGATTAATATAAAGATATAAAATAGAAACGTAAAGTAAATCTTTGATGATTTATATATTTTAAAAAAGACGGATCATTTCAAAAATGACCCGTCTTCTTAAATTAAAAGAAGGTGAAGCCTGGTTATAAACTAACTTCTTCTTCCATATAACTTTCTATTGGCGGGCAGGCACATACTAATGACCTGTCTCCAAATGAGTCGTTAACTCTTCCAACCGAAGGCCAGAATTTATGTTCAGCTACATAAGGTAATGGGAAAGCGGCAGTTTGTCTGCTGTAGCTATGTGCCCATTCATCTCCCGTAACTTTAGCAGCAGTATGTGGCGCATTTTTTAATGGATTATCTAACTTATCCAGTTTACCGTTCTCTACTTGAGTAATTTCATTTCTGATGGCAATTAAAGCATCGCAGAAACGGTCAAGCTCATGTTTAGGTTCACTTTCTGTGGGCTCAACCATTAATGTTCCGGCAACCGGGAAAGATACCGTTGGTGCATGGAAACCATAATCCATTAATCTTTTCGCAATATCAACTACCTCGATGCCGAAGTTTTTGAACCCGCGGCAATCCAGGATCATTTCATGAGCACAACGTCCTTTACTTCCGGAATAAAGTACTGGATAATGTTTCTCTAAACGCGCTTTCATGTAGTTCGCATTTAAAATTGCATATTCAGTCGCATTTTTCAACCCTTCGCCACCCATCATTGCAATATAAGCATGAGAGATGATCAGGATAGAAGCAGAACCCCATGGAGCAGAAGATACTGCGTGAATTGATTTCTCATTGTTGATATCTACTACAGCATGACCCGGTAAGTATTTTACCAGATGTGCAGCAACACCAATCGGGCCCATACCAGGACCGCCACCACCGTGAGGAATGCAGAATGTTTTATGTAAGTTCAGGTGACATACATCAGCACCAATGTTTGCAGGGCTGGTTAAACCTACCTGTGCATTCATATTTGCACCATCCATATAAACCTGTCCGCCATTGGCGTGGATAACTTCACAGATCTCAATGATACTTTCTTCAAATACACCATGTGTAGACGGATAAGTTACCATGAAACAAGATAGGTTAGCTTTATGCTCTTCAGCTTTTGCTTTCAGATCAGCGACATCAATATTACCGTTTGCATCACATTTAACAATCACAATCTTCATTCCGGCCATTGCTGCGGATGCAGGATTAGTACCATGTGCTGAAGAAGGGATTAAAGCAATATTACGCTGATGATCACCACGATCCTGATGATAAGCTCTGATTACCATTAAACCTGCATATTCTCCCTGAGCACCAGCATTTGGCTGTAAACTCATGGCTGCAAAACCAGTTATTTCACTTAACCATCTGTCAATCTCATTGAATACAGTATAATAGCCAGCCACCTGATCTGCCGGAGCAAAAGGGTGAACACGGCCAAACTCTGCCCAGGTAACCGGGATCATTTCTGTCGTTGCATTTAACTTCATGGTACATGAACCTAAAGCAATCATAGAATGACAAAGAGAAAGATCTTTTGCTTCCAGTGATTTGATATAACGCAGCATCTCATGTTCTGAATGGTGCAGATTAAATACCGGATGCGTCAGGTAAGCTGAAGTACGTTGTAATTCAGCAGGGATTACAGTTTGAATATTTTTTTCTTCAGCAAGTTCAACGCTGTCCGCAGAGATACCTTTTACTTTAGAAAATATTTTATTCAGCAATTTGATGTCTTCGATAGAAGTAGTCTCATCTAATGCGATTGTAGCTACACTACCGATATAGTTCAGGTTGATTTCATTATCGATACATTCTTTATGGATTGAATCTTTTAAATCACCTAAATCGACACGGATGGTGTCAAAGAAAACTTTGTTTAATTGTTTATAACCGATTTGCTCAATTGATTGTGAAAGGGCAACCGCTAAACCGTGTGTTCTTTCTGCAATTAATTTAAGACCTTTCGGGCCATGGTATACCGCATAGAAACCAGCCATAATAGCTAATAATGCCTGTGCAGTACAGATATTTGAAGTTGCTTTATCTCTACGGATGTGCTGCTCTCTGGTTTGCAGTGCCATACGTAAAGCGTAATTGTTGTGACTGTCAATAGTTACACCGATGATTCTTCCTGGGATAGAACGTTTATACTCATCCTTAGTAGCGAAAAATGCAGCATGCGGGCCACCGAAGCCCATTGGTACACCAAAACGTTGAGTAGTACCCACAACGATGTCAGCTCCCCATTCTCCCGGAGGAGTTAATAGCGTTAAGCTTAAAACATCAGCAACCACTGTTAATTTAACATTTTTAGCATGTGCTTTTTCAGCGAATGAAGTATAGTTAAACACTTCACCATTTCCGGCAGGATATTGAACGATTGCGCCAAAAAACTCTTCAGTTGCTTCAAACGTCTGGTGATCACCAATGACCAGTTCAATTCCGAATGGATTTGCACGTGTTTTTAAAATGTCTATAGTTTGAGGGAATAACAATTCCGAAACGAAAAACTTGTTTGCCTGTGTATTTTTACGCAAACTGAATTGCATAAACATCGCTTCAGCAGCAGCAGTACCTTCATCTAAAAGAGAGGCATTTGCAATTTCCATACCTGTAAGGTCAATAACCATAGTCTGGAAGTTCAGCAAAGCCTGTAAACGACCTTGCGCAATTTCAGCCTGGTATGGAGTATATTGTGTATACCATCCTGGATTTTCCATCACATTTCTCAGAATTACTCCTGGAGTAGTGGTGTCATAATATCCTTGTCCGATATAAGATTTGAAAACTTTATTCAGTGAAGCCGTTTGTCTAAGGCTTTCCAAATATTCTTTCTCAGACTTAGCAACAGGTAAATTAAGTGGTTTTTTCAGTCTGATTTTTTGAGGAACAGTTTGTTCAATCAGTTCTTCAATAGAATTCAGACCAAGGGTGCTTAACATAGCCTCCGTATCCTCCGCATTTGGAGCGATATGACGGTTTTTAAAGTCTTCTTTGTAATGGATGTTTAAACTCATGACGGTTAACAATAAATTTGCGCAAAGGTATTAAAATTTCAGTTCCATTCCAATGGAATGGACCGATCAAAATATATTCTACAATTGTTTCAAATAGAGCTGAATTGTGTTTTCCAGACCTAAATACAAGGAATCGCTGATTAGAGCATGGCCAATAGAAACTTCCAGTAAATTAGGGATGTTATCCGCAAAGTATTTCAGGTTCTGCAAGTCAAGATCATGCCCGGCATTGATTCCTAAACCTAGTTTATTCGCTGTATGTGCAGCTTGCGTATACGGACTGATTGCCATTACAGGGTCTTTTGCGTAATTAGCTGCATAATACTCTGTATAAAGTTCTATCCGGTCAGTTCCTGTCGTTTGTGCAGCTTCGATAATTTCCCTTACCGGATCTGTGAAAATCGAAACTCTGATCCCTTCTTTTTGAAATAGCTGAACCATTTCTTTAAGATAGGCCTGGTGTTTTATAGTATCCCATCCATGATTGGAAGTGATCTGTCCTTCAGTATCTGGTACCAATGTTACCTGTGCGGGCTTGTTGGCCAGTACAAGATCAATGAATTTTTGTTCTTTGCAGTTACCTTCTATATTGAATTCTGTTGAAATGGCTGTTTTAAGATCGAATACATCCTGATAACGGATATGACGTTCATCAGGTCTTGGATGTACAGTGATTCCTTCCGCACCAAAACGTTCACAGTCAAGTGCTACCTTAACCAGATCTGGATTGTTTCCCCCGCGACTGTTGCGTAACGTGGCTATTTTATTGATATTTACTGATAGTTTTGCCATGTACAAAGATAAACCATTAAACATGAACAGGTATAATATTATTGTAAACAGGTCAACGTTCTGTGTAATTATTTGTTGTTTTTTAATTTTTGGAGCAATTGTCTGTTCTGCACAAGAGGTGATTAAAAATTATACAGTTTATACTGGGGTCGTAAAGGTGCAGGGAACCGAACTTTTGGCAATCCGGAAAATGGAAAAATCGGGTAAAGTAGTTTACCTGACTGTCAATCCACAGACTTTAACGACACAATTGATTGCCGATGTTGTGGTACGCCCAATGGACTGGAAAAGTTCAAAAGCTTATTTTCAGCAGACCCCATATTTTAAAGCTTATGATGCTGCAGCAAAACAAGCACTGGCATTACAGGATGCCGGAGTTACCCATGGCTTCCTTAAAGACAAAGGAATAACGCTGACTATCGATCTTTGTCCTTCGCATAAACCGCTGGACCGGATTATCTTCACTTCATTGATTAAGGAGTTTGCAAAAATTGAGCAGCCTGTTCCTGTAGCGCTTTCTATAACCGGACGCTGGATGTTAACACATACTGACGATTTGAACTGGCTGAAAGAACTGGTTGCAAAAAAAGAAATTGATATCACCTGGATTGATCACTCTTTCAATCACCATGTGAGCCCGACTGCACCCTTAAAGACTAATTTTCTGTTAGAACCGGGTA
This sequence comes from Pedobacter sp. WC2423, assembly GCF_040822065.1. Lineage (NCBI taxonomy): Bacteria > Pseudomonadati > Bacteroidota > Sphingobacteriia > Sphingobacteriales > Sphingobacteriaceae > Pedobacter > Pedobacter sp. WC2423. The sequence goes on along the minus strand of NZ_CP162005.1, from coordinate 3,411,514 downwards.
CGGATATGAATTTTGAAATATTGGGTACCGAACTGGCGATGTTGCAGCATGGTTTGATTCCTTCTGTTTTTTTCAGGTTCCCGGGGCTGGTTTCTGATCAGCGGGTAGTGGATAAAGTTTTAGCTTATGGGATTATCCCGGTAGGGAGTGATGCCTGGTTAGCAAAAGGGCAGAAGCCTGCTGCGGGCAGTATCGTTCTGATTCATGGAAATGGAAACGAACCTGCAGGGGTGGCTGATTTTATCAAGCTGTTAAAAAGTAAGACAGCCGAGGTCACAAGCAAGCAATGGCTGATGTATGATTTGTCGGAAAGTGTAGAAGATGAATTTGGAGGATCTGAATAGCCTGTCTTATAAAAAAGGGATGTAACCTTTCGGCACATCCCTTCTTTATTATTTAAACTGACTAGTATCTGTAAGCTTCTGGTTTGAAAGGACCTTCAACTGGTACACCGATATAATCCGCTTGTTGCTGATCTAATACGTCTAATTCAACACCGATTTTTGCCAGGTGTAAACGGGCTACTTTCTCATCCAGTGATTTAGGAAGAACATATACTTTGTTCTCATATTTTCCTGGGTTAGTCCAAAGCTCTAACTGCGCTAAAGTCTGGTTAGTGAAAGAGGCAGACATCACGAAACTTGGGTGGCCGGTAGCACATCCTAAGTTTACTAAACGGCCTTCAGCTAATAAAATAACGTCTTTACCGTCGATAGTATATTTATCAACCTGTGGTTTGATTTCGATTTTAGTATCACCATAGTTAGAGTTTAACCAGGCCACATCGATTTCATTGTCAAAGTGACCAATGTTACAAACGATAACTTTATCTTTCATTACTCTGAAATGCTCAGGACGAACGATATTACAGTTACCTGTAGTAGTCACAACGATATCAGCTTCTTGAACTGCTGTAGCAAATTTCTTTACTTCATAACCTTCCATTGCAGCTTGTAATGCACAGATAGGATCAATTTCAGAAACGATAACACGTACACCTTGTGAGCTTAAAGATTCAGCAGAACCTTTACCTACATCACCGTAACCTGCAACTACAGCAACTTTACCTGCAAGCATAACATCAGTAGCACGACGGATCGCATCTACCAATGACTCACGGCAACCGTATTTGTTGTCAAATTTAGATTTAGTAACAGAGTCATTTACATTGATAGCTGGTAAATGCAAAGTACCGTTTTTCATACGCTCATATAAACGGTGAACACCAGTAGTCGTTTCTTCTGATAATCCTTTGATTGCAGCGATCAGCTCAGGGAATTTATCGAAAACCATGTTAGTTAAGTCACCACCATCGTCTAAGATCATATTTAACGGTTGTTGCTCAGGACCGAAATGTAAAGTTTGCTCAATACACCAGTCGAAATCTGCTTCATTCAGGCCTTTCCAAGCGTAAACCTGGATTCCGGCAGCAGCAATAGCAGCAGCAGCGTGATCTTGTGTAGAGAAAATATTGCAGGATGACCAGGTCACTTCTGCTCCAAGTTCAACTAAAGTTTCAATTAAAACCGCAGTCTGGATAGTCATGTGCAAACATCCTGCGATACGTGCACCTTTTAATGGTTTTGAAGGACCAAATTCAGCACGCAAAGACATTAAGCCTGGCATTTCTGCTTCTGCTAATCCAATTTCTTTACGGCCCCATTCTGCCAGTGAAATGTCCTTTACTTTAAAAGGAACGTAAGTAGTCTCTACTGATGACATATTTTGTTTTGTTTAATTATTTGTATATCAATTATTTAAGAAGTAACAGTTTTGGCGTTGCTCACTATTTGCCCACCTTTTTCAAAACATCTGTTTTTCTTCTACAAAATTACACAATAGTTTAACCAAATTCAAAAAGGGATCAGATGGTTGGGCTGTTTATACAAAGATCTCCGCATTCTTGATTTTCAAATGATACTAATGTTCGACAACTTAAGAGGGAATCTCTCGAATATTCTTCCTTAACAAGTATATTTATAATTTATTGATTTATACAGCACTACTATTCGCTATAAGACCGAATAAATTAAATCTAAAAGATTGTCATGCAAGTAGTAATAAACAAATATTTAACTATGAGTTATAATTGAATCATGATTAATTGCATATATTGCATTTGTAAACTTATTAGATATAAATTATGCACATAATATTAGAATCACGTGTTTTTTCGAATTTTGGTGATCCAATACAGAAAATATGGCGTCTCCTAGAACAATTATCTTCAGCTGATATTAGTGAAGCAATATTTCTAGATTACAAGGAAGCTAAGTTTACTAATCCTTTTTTCTTGCTATCACTGCCATTAATAGTGGAGCAATATAAAAGAAAAGGTTATAACATCAATATCTCCACCGATTTTAATCATGGGTATTTTAAAGATTATATGCATTACGTTAATTTTCCAGAAGGACTGGATCCAGATAAATTAGAAGGTGATTTTAATCAGTTTATCGCAGGTTATCAAAATAAGTCTTACATCCCCATCATTTGCTTTCCAACTGGTTCTAGTGCTAATGTAACTGAAATTAGAGATGCGTTTTTAAGTGCAGTCAATCAGTTATTGGTAAAAATATGTGGTGTCTCTGCTAATATGATTACTGCTTTGATGTACTTAATTGATGAGGCCGTAAACAATGTTTTGCATCATTCTAAAGATGATAAAGGATATTTATTTGCTCAGTATTATAAATCAGAAGGATATATTGACTTGGTCGTTGCTGACATTGGTCAGACTATATTAGAAACATATGCGGGCTTTGAAAAATTGAAAAATGAAGTAACTAATCATAGGCTGGCGATGGAAGCGGCTTTAGGGGGTAAATCTACTAAAAGCGCCGATGTGGATAGGGGTTTTGGAATAAGTACGTCTAAAGAGTTATTAACTAAAGGCTTGAATGGTAAATATTTCATTTATTCAGGAAATGTTTGTAATATGCATAATTCAGAAATAAATGAGATATACGAATTACCTGAAACAATTTACTGGCAAGGAGTGTATTTATGTTTGAGAATACCGGTAATACCGAAGCCTGGATTCAGGCCTTCTGATTATTATGAATAATACTTGGAGATTAATGAAATTATAATTATATTTAATTATCTTTGCACACTCAAAAAAAGAAAGGGAAACGATTATGTTTACTTCGGAAATCAAAGTCACAGATATATTGCCATCAACCTTAGATACACGTGAGTCAGCTACAAGGCTGGTAAATGTCATTAAAGAGGAGGGTAAAATTAATTCAAAGATTGAGATAAATTTTAGTGGTACCATATTTATGTCACGTTCATTCGCAGATCAATTTCATAAAGATTTGTATGTTGATGAACAAGATATAGATATAGATATTAAGAATGCCTCTTTTGACATTATTTCAATGTTGAGGGCTGTTTCAAATACACAGACGAAAAGAAAAGCAATTACCACTAGTTATAAAACATTAGTTTTTAATAGTATTTCAAAGTTGGAAGACTTTAGTCTTTCATGGTAAAAATTCAATTGAATAATATTTAAGAGACCTAGTCAGGTCTCTTTTTTTTGACTAGACTTTAGCTTTGATTATTAAGTTATATCGATAAATATGATAATTTTATCTTCCATCAAAAAAAGTTTATCTTTTTGATGCTCTGGCAACTACATCTAGCTTAAGTCGGCTAATTACCCATTTAACTGACCCATACGCATCCCAACCGGATGTAGCAGCACCTCTTTGCCTCGTGACGGTAACGGAATAACCAGATCGTATGTATTTGACCTTTAGAAAAACTTCTAGAGTTTGAAATGCGGATTGTAAACTTAAGCACATTGCGTATATGACCGCTAGAATACTTTTTTCGTTTATTCTACAGCTTTGCAGACTGACTCGCAAAACTCTTCATGATACTCCCATTACTGACTCCGAAAATTCAATTATCCAGACTCTATAAATTAATGGAGGCCAAATTAGCTCGACATCATGTCGAATTTAGTTTATCCCAAAATTGGGGTAAAGCTAATGTTTAAAATTCTATGAGATCTATCCTGAAGGACGTAAACTCTTTAATATCCAAATGTTCGCATGTGTATGGACTCTCAAAATTCAATTATCAATGGTGTATACCAATAATTTACTGATCGTCTCGCTTGTGCGCATTGTTCATTGCCAGCGTTACTAGGTGAAGACTAAGTTTTGCTAAGTCCTTAGCCTAATTTACTGCCTTCAAGTGGGGCTGGTTAAGCATAACTTAGTCGGTGTGCGAAAATCAAATATATTAATAACTGAATAATTTGGAATTACCAGGTGGAAGATGCAATTTAATGTGCTTATAATTGTATGTAAGCAGAACTTACTTTCAAATAGCAAAGTGGGATTGTCTCGTATCGGTACAAGTGGGACAAAAATTCTGATGGCCTGATATTACGAAATGCCAGTTGGCCACATAGAGCAGGCAATCAACTTGAAGGTGAGTTATGATTAGTGAAATACCAACAAATCTAGTAATTTGGTAAAGTCGTGCTGTTCCTTATCCGGTAATGCTGCGGATTTAAGTAATGGAGTACAATAATTAAAACTATCCACGGAACATGTAAATTGTGCTTTACACAGTAACAAGACTTAAAATAAGGCGATATGAGCGATTTTAATTAAATTTATGTTTCCTTGACCATGCGGGGCATATTTTGCATTCTACCATATTCCTTTATTTATGTATTGGAGGGTCTACAAATTTCGTTGTATCTTGTTTAAGATAAAAATCTATTTTAATTGAATCACCCAGATTTGCTCTGATTTTTTTTGATTTCACATCTCGATTACCAATGCATCGGCCTTTAAAACTATATCTACCGGATTTAACTCTAAAACTGAATTCTCCAGTCGTATCAGCGTGATGTATAATGCTGTCATTTATCTTAACAATACCAATCTTTATAATATAGTCAGAGTTATATTCATGTAGACGGCCATAAACTATTGGATCTTTGCTAGAGTTGGATTTCGATATGTGTACATTGTAATTACCGTCTTTCGTTATTACTTGGCCTTGCTGGGTTACGCATCCTGTAAAAATCGAAAATGCTAGAATTGTTATAATGATTGTTCGAACTAAATTTGTGTAATTCATAATTCTAATATTTTTAGCAGCCACCTGATGTACTACCTTTGGGTGAACTTGTATTTCCATCAATATCTTTTCCGCTTTGTTCACTAAGAATTACATTATTAATCCTTTTTTGTACTTCTTCACTAAAAGCCTTGAAGGCTGAGGTTTCTTGAAGTCCACCCCAAGATAAATCATAATAAAACTGATCAGGTAAATTGTATCCTTGATTTTTCCCATAAGTTATTAAATTACCAGCTACACTACCTATAAAATTTCTGACCATTTCATTATGCTGTAGGTCATTTAGATCGGGACGTGTTGTGCTATTGAAATCTTGAAGATACTGGGAGAATGTCTTTTGTGCAGACAATGGATCTACTTTAAAATAAGCAACTAAATAAGCATGGACAGATTCATGTAGAATTGTTTTAGCAATTGCTAAATCACTTCCACCCTTGAAATTAGCAGAATTGAATGTTGTCGTTACTGTTCCGGTGCTGCTGTTATATATGTTACTTGTTACAGCATTATTCCCATTTGTAATTCCATCTTGCATTTTCCAATTGTAACCAGGTGTAGTTCCAGCAAAAGCAGTAACTAAATTTGGAAGACAAGCTCTATCAATATATTTTAATTTTTCTAATGCCTTTTTAAAACAGTCTTTTAATTTTTCATCATCAATCTTATTAACAAAGTCATTATTATCAAGTGGAGTTAATGATGGATTTGGTGCTGGGTCACCGCCACCTCCTCCAAAATCACCACCACCAGCACTGCCATCATCTGGATTAAATGATTGACAAGAAGTTGCAGTATCCCACCCTAAAAACGATGTAGTGCAGCCGCCGCCATCACCCTCTCCAGCGCAAATAGTTCCATATCTTGGAGTTTTTGTTGTAGAACATAGATCATACTCTGTTTTAACACCATTGTTTATTGTAAATTGTCCAGGTTTAATTGTTTTATTTATTTTCCCATTTTTGTAGGCCCAACCATTCAGATATTTTCCGGAAATTGAATAATATTGTATTTTTCCCGAGAAAGTACCGACATTTTTATAATGTATTTCTTTATCAGTCTCATTTATATTCTCGCTAAGAATATTCATGAACCCTCCTTTAATCTCTTTTGTTTTTTGATCAATAATGAATACCAGGCGAAATTGGCTCAATTTATAACTTTCTGAAGCTTTAGACGCATCAATTTTTTCATTTGCAAGAAAAACTTTGTTTGGATTTTCGACTTCGACTTCATAAATGATTTTAGTGCTGTCTTGTCTTGCATTGACTTTTTCCCAATTAGGTATTAATCCTGGTAAAGTGTTATTTCCACCTAGTGACTTTGCGTTCTCTGTATTATACCATCTTTGCAATTCAGAATATTTGCTGGTTTTTGAATTTTCACTCGTAGTTCCATCCTTTTTGCATGAGACGCAGAAAGTAGTTATAAAAATTAAAATAATCCATTTAGAAATAGATTTTATTGGTATTTGTCTTTTCATAATTGAGTATATTTTCGACAAGTATAATATTACCTTTATAAAAAGAATATTTTTTTACACCAAACCTCTTTTTGACGCGGTGAAAATAAGGCAATTACGGAAACCCGTAACTTTCTTCTTCACTTATTGGGATTTTCAGGCATTTTTATGAATCAAATTGCTTATATTCATCAATCACACGGCCAATATTCTGGACTAATACCGGGTCTATATTGTCATCTGTTCTCCAGCCCGGTTACGCTCAATTATCAACTCGATTGCGTTCAGCTGATCTGAATCCCGGCACTTAGATTCTGAATGTTAAGTTTTGATCAATGTTAGAAGTTGGTTATTATTGATCAGTATAAGAAATCTATGAACTGTCTTATACCGATTTCACCTGACACATCAGGTCTGATAATCGATTGTAATTCCTGTTTTTACTTTACCTGCTCCAATCCTGAAATTTGACATAACTGTATCTTTTAACTACAAACTGTAGTCTAATTCAACACTCACAAAACGGTATCTAATTCGATTTTTTACCAGTTTTATCCCTGATAAAAAAAATATATCTCCCTGATCTGTAATCAAAGGGGGCGTGTCTGATAAAGAAACGAAAGTTTTAATGTTGGCAAAATTATTGTTAGTATTGTACATACTTATTAAATATATTTCACCCAAAAATTAAAGTTATGGCTTTCAAAGCAAGATTAAACTTTTCGGGCAAGGAGTACGATGTACTCCATTGTTCCTATTCGCTGAACCGGGATGTAGACGCCAAAGGAAGACCCTCTTCCGGAGTATATGGTGGTACAATCGACGTGGAAATTGAATCAACAGAAGACACTTCTATCGTTGAATCAATGGTTAACAATCAATATAAACCTTTAGCAGGCACACTGCTGATCAAGAAATCTGAAGAAGATGCCAAAATGAAAGAAGTTCATTTTGAGGATGGTTATATTGTCAAGTATACCGAAGGAATTAATATCACTGGTGCTAATCCAATGACCCTGAAATTTCAGATTTCTGCCCGTAAACTGAAGCTTGGCAATGCCGAGCACATCAATGACTGGCCGAAAGCTTAACATTACTGGCTTATAAATTCATATCTTTTGGATCCAGGTGCTGCAGGATTCCGGGATAAATCAATTTAGACTATTATTAATACCATTAAAATAATAAATTATGGCTTTTAAAACCAGATTAACTCTAGGCGCTAAGGAATTCGATGTACTGCAATGCAGTTTCTCGTTAAATAGAGATGTAGATGCTAAAGGACGTCCGTCTTCCGGTGTTTATGGTGGATCTATTCACCTTGAAATAGAATCGACCGAAGATACTTCAGTTATCGAATCCATGGTCAATAATCAATACAAACCATTAGCAGGCACAATCGTATTTAAAAAAGGCGAAGAAGATGCCAAGATGAAAGAGCTTTCATTTGAAGATGGGTATATCATTCAGTATAATGAAGGGATTGCTGTTAATGACAATACCCCAATGACACTGAGTTTTGTCATTTCTGCCAGGAAACTAAAACTTGGAAATGCTGAGCATACCAACGACTGGCCAAAAGCTTAATGTTCTCTTAGTTCTCATCTATGTTACGCTACAAAAAAGATACGCCTTATTTCTCCATCTTGTTCGACCTTGAAAAAAATGATTTTAAAGTGGTGCAAAGATGGAGATATAACTGGAACAATGTTCCGGGTACCAGCAGGTGGACGTATACTGAAACCAAAGATTTTCACAGGAAAGTAGAAAGGCTGATCCGGTCTGTATGGGGAAGTAAACTGCTTATTAAAGTTATTCCAGGATCAACGCTGCCCATAAATTATCCTGCTGCACCTATCAAGACCTCTTTTGAGGTCAACTGGGTTATGGACAATAGTGCGCACTGGACAGCTGCAATTCATAAAACACATCCAAATACCTATCAGAAAGGGGATATCCGCTGGGATGCGCGAAAACTAAGTCTCGACAGCCCTGATCAGTCTCCCATAAATCATAAGTTTGTCCATACAGGCAATGGAGTGCTTTATACACCAGGTACTTACCTGGAGCAGGGAGTGTCCTGGGAAAATACACTGAATGATTTTCCCGGAATTATGAATACCGGAACAGAGCTCAAAAGAAGACATCTTGATTTTATAAGACAAACCATTAACGGGCTGGTTCCGGGAATGAAATTCGAACTGACCTATGGAAAATAATACCAACAAAATTAACAGCTAATTTCTGCAAGATGGAAAAGAAAATAAATCTGGAAATACACATTGATGATACAGCAATTGTTCATTTTAACTCACTGAGTATTACTCAGGCGTTTAACCGTCACCATGAATTTGAGCTCATCATTAACCAGGATGTGATTGAACAAACCGGGGGATTTAAAATTGACCAGTCAAAAACATGGGTCGGCAAGAGCTTTATCGTTAGTATTGATAAAGGTAATATGGACTTTAAAGGGGTGGTTTGCGAAGTTAACCTGACGCAAAGCCATGGTCTGAGAGGTAACCTGATTATCAAAGGATTTTCTCCGACAATCTTGCTGGAAACCGGCGGAAATCTTATCTCTTACAGTGATATGAAGCTGGATGAGATTGTGACAAAAGTTACAAGCACCATTCCAGCCAATGAGATGGATTTTGCGATTAAACCTGCTTACAAAGAAGAACTTAAATATATCACTCAATTTAAAGAGAGCAACTTTGCTTTCATTAACAGACTGAGCTCCGAATATGGTGAATTCTTCTATTACGATGGAAAAGCACTTCATTTTGGAATGCCTTCCAGCCAGCGCACCGTTTCACTGGTGCACGGTCAGAACCTGAACTTTATGAATATGGCAGTGCGGATTCAACCGATGAATTTTTCTTATTATTCCTATCGTTCTCAGGAAGATAATACCATGTCTACCAACTCTGCTAACCAGAGTAAAGGACTCAATGATTACGCTCAGCATGCCTTTAAGGAATCCACTACTGTATTTGACAGTAAAGTGAATACGCCGGTCAAACCAAGGGTAGAAAATAAAAGTCAGCTGGAACAACTGGCTGATAAACATAAAGCTGCAATGGCTTCAAACCTTTCTGATCTTACCGGAGAGAGCACCAATACCGCTTTAAATATCGGAAGCATTGCGGATGTGCAGGTTTCTCATAAAATAGGATCGGCAACTTTTAACCAGGATTCTGTTGGCAAGTTTCTGGTCACAGAAATCAGCCATCATATTGATGGTCTGGGCAGATATAACAATACTTTTAAAGGTGTTCCTTCCAATACAGAAGTTTTACCTGTGGCACATATTCAGGCTCCTCAGGCAGAGTCTCAGGTAGCTATTGTTACCGATAACAATGATCCTTCGCAAACGGGCAGGATTAAAGTACAGATGCTTTGGCAAAAAGACAATTCTACTACCGACTGGATCAGGGTACTGACTCCTGATGGAGGAAGCAGTGAACCTTTTGCAAAAAACAGGGGATATGTTTTTATTCCTGAAGTTGGTGACCAGGTGGTAGTCGGGTTCAGGTATAATGATCCGGACAGACCATTTGTAATGGGAAGTATTTTTCATGGCAATACGGGTGCCGGAGGTAAGGACGCGAATCACCTGAAAAGTATTACCACCAGAAGCGGACACCTGGTAGAATTCAACGACGGGCCTTCCGGACATGGAATTACCATCACAGATATCAATAAAAACCTGATTCATATTGATACCAGCGGAAATAACATTACGATTACTGCTAATGAGAACATGACTTTGAATTCAAAGAACATGCAGATCAATGTAGGAGAGAATCTGGATATTAACGTAGGTAAGAATATTGGAACACTTGCGGGCAATGATATGACCACGCAGGTTGGCGTAAATAACACGATCAGTACCGGAGCTGACTATTCATTAACTGCTGCGAATATCAGTGAGGTTGCTTTGGATGCTTTTAAGAGTGAGGCTACCAATATTACCAAGACTGCGGCAGGTGCGCTCAGTATGAGTAGTCTGGAGGGTAGCATTACCAAACATGCTGCCAAAACGATTCACAATAATAGCGGAGAAAAAAGTAATCTCTTTTAGGTATGGGAAATGGTAATATCACGAAAATTGCCAATGGGCATATGCAGGAAGTGGCAAAACAGGAACATACTTCTTTTGCCAAGACTATACAGTCCAATGCTGCTCAAAAAGTAAAGGAGAACTCTAAAGACGGAATTGTTTACGGAGAACCTAAACAAATGAAATACACCACGGTTGATGGAATAGACATTATTGCGGGAGTATTCTTTGATGGTACTTTAAACAATATGACCAATACCAAAAACCATGACACGGGTAAAAATAAAGGGAGTTATGGAAATGATCTGTCTAATGTAGCGAGGCTGCTCGCTTATTACAAAGAATCTGATAAGATCATCAAGACCTATACCGAAGGAATGGGAACGACGAACCTGGACTCAGATGATACCACGGGTTCTGGATTTGGTGCCGGAAAAACCGGTATACCTAAAAAGGTTTTGAAAGGTTGCCAGCAACTGGCTGACCGTGTTGTAGCCAAAGCCACAAAGAAAAAGGTGAATACATTAACGATTGATGTATTTGGTTTCAGCAGGGGGGCAGCTGCCGCGAGAAATTTCATATATGAGGTGACTCATGCTGAATATACAACCTATCAGGCAGGTACAGGTGTCAGATATGATATGCACAGACAGGAGACTACCCTGGAGAAATTGCCAAAAGGCGGAGAATTAGGTAAACTACTACTAGCTAAAGGTGTGAAAGTCACCAATATCATTATTCGTTTTGTGGGTTTATTCGATACCGTATCATCGTTTAATAAAAGTGGTTTTGTGATTTCTCCTGATTTTAGCAATGATGTGGAAGAACTGCATCTGGACAGGCTTTTTAAAGCACAGAAAGTTATTCATTTTACTGCTGAAAATGAGCATCGTAAATATTTCGCGCTTACCCGTATTCAAAGTGCCGGAAACAAAGGTATTGAGAGAGAACTGCCGGGTGTACACTCTGATATTGGAGGTAGTTATCCGGATGAAACCGAATATGTAGATGAAATTCTGAATGGTAACAGTGATGTGCTGGAAAAAGAAAAAAACAGGCTCATTGCTGAAGGCTGGTATTCAGAAGGACAACTGGAATTGCATTCTATACTGGGTAAATTATCAGGTACACGTGTGCTGAAAAAAAATTACAGCTATATCCCGCTTCATTTTATGTCGGAATTCGGATTGAAAGAACCGGTGCCTTTACCTTTTGATCAGGCTGGTGTAGAAGGTGAATATAAATTAACCTATACCATGTTACATGGGGTTAAAAAGAAGTTACATGGGTATGTATTTGGTAAGGAGCCTCCTTATAAATTCATATACTATAAACAATTAATGGCAAATTATAATGCCAAAAAAATTAGTGCATTTGATTATAACAAAGCAGTAGCCGAACAAAAGGACCTGAGAGTGTTACGGAATAAATTCCTGCATTGGTCGGCTGATTATGACGGAATAGGAGACCCATTCCAGCCAAATATAGAGAATGGTGTACGTAAAAGAATACCTTATGAAGGTTAAAGCAGTAACGATATTCCAGCTGATCTTAATTCAGCTGGTCTTAATTTTTCAATTATCATCTTGCCAGCGTATGCAGACAGAAGAATATAAGTGGATACCAACAGTTGGGGCTCCGCAGGAGTACCCTATCAGAATTATTGAAGGACAATTTATTTCCAATCATGGGTATAGCCCAAATTTACCAAGATCTGCTTTTGTAAATATGGGTTGGGGAGATAATGGTGGGGTAATGGATGTTGGCCCGGAGAAAAGACCAGCACCAGATAGTCTTGCTTTAACCTGGTTGTCTTTCGCAGAAAATAAGTTTTATCGTGGACGCTTTGCTTTGCCTCAGCAGGAAATAGCAAATCTTTTAAAAGAGGGTTATATTGATCATATCACTAATAAAAGGGAGGATTATAATTATTTAACATTGGGGCTCACTCCTGGCGGGGGTATAGTTTTATGGCTTTCCGGTGGCCCTAAACAAATAGCAGTGGCTAAATTTCAAGCTAAAGAGGTGAAATTGACTGCGCATGATTTGGGCAAGGATTATGCTTTTATATTCGAACCGGGATTTGTTCAGGAAACTTACGAAAGAAATGCTCCGGCAGAAGTACGCGAGCGTGTAGTGAAAGGGGAAATACAACCTGCTCAGTTTGATATCTGGCAAAAGCGGTATAACTGGAATTTTACAGTAAACTCAAAGACCGTTAAATTTCATGAGCTTAAACCTCTTTATTTTAACCAGGAATCTGAAGAGATTTTTGGAGATTCCCTGTTAAATAATCCGGTAGCAGAAAGAGCTTTACCAAGAGAAGTTATTGTAGCCTGGATTGATAAAAAAGGGCAAAAAATGCTGACTACACTTGATTTTGATGAAAACGAGCTCAGAACAGCATTTGCAAGGATCCCTGAAATGGGTAAAGCGGAACTTCATTTGGAGGTAGATCCTGATGAATACACCATTGCGGTTACTTTTAAAACAGGAACTCAGGAAACTAAAATAACTAAACAGAAAGCTAAGACTGAACTTGAATCAGATTAAAGATGGAAAAGGTAGAATTCGTTGATCAGCACGCGCTTAAACTACAGCTAAAATCAGGTGATTTTTGCCGTAGTTATGGGGTGCAGTACACGTATTTATTGGGTGAAAAAGAGCATTCGATAAAATTTAACCTGGACATCAGTTTTGTGAAAACTATTATTGACCGTGCCCGGATTTTTAAAGTAGAAAGGACTTCCCCTGTTTTCCTGAACAATAAAGTCCCGGATCTGGTAGCTGATCAGCTGGCTTATGAATGTGGAAAAGTATTTTATCCGCTGCTGCTGGAAATAGATTTTGACGGACAGTATATCGGAGTCCATAATTATACAGAACTCATCAGCAGGTGGAGTGAAACTAAAAAAGCAGTGCTGGAATATTTTCAGGGTGAAACAACCGAAAAGTACCTGGAGCTGATGGAGGAAGCTATTTCTACGCCAGAGCGGGTGAGTGAGCTATTTAGAAACGAGTTGTTTTATTCGGTTTTCTTTTCTCCTGTTTACAAGTCTTACGGAGGTGAATTTAAGGTAGAAGAACATATGTCTTTCCCAATCGCGGGCCGTGCAGCACCAGTAGAATTCAAAATCACACAGGAAGTCGTTCCTTTTTTGAATGAAGCACATTATATCGAGATACATCATCATGGTGTAGTGACTGATAAAAGAAGTAATGCTGATCTTTTAGAAGAGCAGAGTTTTCCTTTAGAACAGTTGCTCAATCCAGATGCAGCCGGAGCAACAGGAATTTATACAGCAAAGTATGTACTGGATCCATCAACCAGGTCTATCCGGTCGATTGTGGCTAAATGGACTCTTGAATTCAATATTCCTCAGGAAACAGAGCTCAAAATATTTGAGTTGACTGAAGATAAAGAGGAAGAAATTAAAATTATAGCAACTGAAAATCAACAAAGGGGAATGACATTCCTTGATGGGAATGCTTCGCCGAAAGGGAAAAAAGTAACAGATATTTTTAACTTTTTGTGGGAGAAATAACTTAAAGATAAAGACATGGCAGAAAAACATTTAGTAGTGGAGGGCGCAATGTGTATGTGTGATTTTGGTAAAAATCCTGACTTTTTAAAAGTGCTTACGCATAAGCGTGAGTATGCTAATGACAAAAGCGGATCAACCAAATATATTGCCAGTACCAAAGATATCGGTGCCACATTTAAGCAGAATACGTTTGGCCCATGTGCAAAACAGCTGGGCAAACCCTGTAATGCTATCGTTTTGGAATGGAAATATTTTTATGAACATACTACTTTAACCAATGGTGGTAAAATAATACTGGAAGACAGCAAGGCAACCTGTCCGGTTGGCGGACCTGATTGCATTAAAATAATTAAACATGGTCAGATTGCTGAACCGGGCGGGCAGAATTTTAAAAATGCAGAGCCTAAGGTGAGCAAAGTATTAAATCCTGCGGTAGACCCCAGAGCATTAACAGAAGAACCGGTTAGTATTGAAGGAATAATTTTTGAATAGCATGGCGAAAACTGTAAAAGGACCAAAGAAGATTGGATTAAAAGCCGGAGAAAGTTATTTCCCCGGAACCACCAATGATAGTTTAGTGCTGATCAAAGCAGATGTAGCCTCTGCATTTGAAGTAGTTGAATGGTTTCCTGGAACTACTGACGCACAAAAAAATAACATTACCTGGTTATATGAAGATGTAAAGCGCAAAAAGGTGCTCATGGCTTCAAAAACCGGTGTTCCGGAAGTCAGAGCATTATCCATTCCTAAAAAACTTTGCGGGAGTTCACCCATGTATTACCTGGAAGCGAGTCTGACAGGATCTATTGACCTGAGTCTCCATGCTGGTATACTGGTTAGGGGAGTTTGCGAACCATTGATTGTAAAATCAAGCTGGAGTAAGGAATATAAAGGAGCATCCCTGGGAAAAGAACCTATCCGTTTTGGTGATGACGTGCATCTGAGATTATTTACTGAAGGGTTAAATGGAAACAGGGTCACTTTGCAGTTCTTTAAAATGGAATGGGGGAATGATTTTCCAGTAGACACTTTAAACAATATTTTATGTGAGAATGGGGAAGTCAATTTACTGATCCGGCATACTTATTTATGGTACCCCAAACTTAAAACTGGTCCGGACATTCAGGAGATTTATGTTAAAGTACTGGATCCGTTAACAAAAAAATTGGTATTGGATAGCCGTAAGCAGGATATGCATGCCAGGTTCCTCAGGCTTAAAAATGCAGTTTCTACTTCTGCAGTAGCAAGCCCGACCAACTTAACTGTAGCTACGGTAGGGCCTCCATTAGAGAATTTGAAACAGGTAGATCACTGCCGGTATACTAAAATTGAGCTCATGGATCCTCAAGCGGTTCCGGTATTTGATGAAGGTAAGATCAACCTTGAAGGCGCAAAAAATTCAGAATTCTATCTGGATGAGAAAATCAATTATGCCTTTGATGAGTATAAAGTACGGGACAGTGATAAAAAGAAGCTGGATAAGATTGCGGAGATCTTGATGAAGATCCCTTACACGCCAGTAGAATTAGGCTCACATACCGATCGTTTTGGTACGCCAGAGTACAATATGAAACTTTCTGAAAAAAGGGCTCAAGCTGCTGTAGATTATCTGGTCTCTAAAAATATTGATGCTTCCAGAATTTTTCCTAAAGGATATGGAAAGACAAAACTTTATAATCCGGATGAAAATCTAAGTAAGCAGGGGAGTATAGTCAACCGCAGGACGACTATTAAACTTAAAATTTTCACCCATAATGCAGTAAGTATACAATATGAGACTATCGGGCCTGGTGAAAGTATCAAAAGAGAAATTCCGATAAAGATTTCCAACTTTAAAACTAAAGGTTTATGTAATCTGATTTCTAATCCGCACAAGCTGGAAGTTCCTTATGGTGATCTGCTGCCCAATAAAGCAAGTACGACGCTAAAGCTGGATGCAGCGGAGACTATTCACCCTAAGGTTTATTCTCCTTTGGATGAAAGGACACATGCCTATGATTATATCTGGCCGATGAGCAGGCAGGCGAATAAGTTCTATTATTATATCAATTCCTGTGCTTATTTTTCTGACCAGAATAAACCAACACTTGTAATCAATACCTATTCTGATATTAAATGGGTATTGACTTTTTTCTTAAACCTGACCAATGATCTGAGTGTGAAGTGGCAGAACTTTACGCCCGAACAGCATAAAGAGATGCAGAGCAGGGCTGGTAAACTGGGTGCAGAAAGAAGGTGGAAACAAAAGGAAGCTTCTTTTGGCTTTGATTTGCAAAGCAACTGGAATATGGGCGGTGACGGAACATATGGCGGGCATGATGAGTTTAAAAAAGAGCATGAAGGGAAATTTAAAAAACTCTATAGCCTTTTTTCCGGATTAAATTCTATTTCTGATGCGATTACTGCGCAGACTAAAGGAACGGTAAGAAATATCGGATTTAAAAACGGGCCGATCTCATTTGCTGTAAAACCACCTAATCTTTCTTTATCAGCAACCTGGCAATTGCAGCGTGCTAAAAAGAAAGGTGCACCTATGTCTAAAATAGGTACCCGGATAGATATTAATTTTAATGCAAATCCGCTGATTGGTCTGGAATTGACAGTCGATCTGATTGGAACTGCTGTTGGTCTTGTCGCTGGCGCTATTTCTGGTGGTTCTGCTGCTCCCGGAGCAGTTAAATTATACCAGAAAATTAAAGAGCAGCTTAAAACAGGTTTAGATCTTGGAAATGATGATGTAGGATTTAAAGCCAATGTAGATTTTTATATGGATCTGGTCATTACAAGTATGATCAATACTAAAATAGGTTTTGGATTTAATACCGTATCTGAGACCAAAGAAGATACCTTTAAACTGGAAGCTAGCAGTACGCTGGGTGTGGAATTAAAGGCTGGTGTGATGATCAAAGGGGAGCTTTCCATGTTAGTGGTTTCTGTAGATGGCTATTTTGAAGTTAAAGCAAAAGGCAGCGCGTCGATTACTTTCGGACATGGCGTTTATTATGATTCAAAAGGATTGATGTATAAACCTAAACTAGGGTTTGATGGTTTGGATGCAGAATATATAATTACTGCAAGTGTAGGATTAGCCACTAAAAAAGGTACACCTGCGGCAGATTTAGTTAAAGATCAAAAAGGAGATTGGGTACTTGCAGAAGGAAACTATAAAGAGGTGATCCCGAAATTTGATGTCATCAAAAGTTTAGAGGAAATTTCAGGAATAAGTGTTCAGATACCATTAATGAGAGGGGATGACAATTAATTATGAAAAAGAATATAATTTTAACACTTACACTGGTCACTGTTTTTATGATCAATATAGTAAAAGCGCAGACTAAGTATGACCTTGAAAAACTGGCTTACCGAACTGCGATCACTGAGGTATTAAAAGGTAAAGATGCTTATCCTGAGGAAAGAGAGATGTCCACAACTTTACCCTGTCTGACAACCAAAAGCGTTAATAAATTCAGATTTGGTACGCTGCAATTTACAGATGGCAGCCAAAGTGGTTCTAAATCAGACCTGAGCAGTACAATTTCATTTCTTTTTAGTGATCAGGCGCATACAAAACTGGCCGGTCTGGTGATCAGAATACAGAAAAAAGCAGAAGCTAAAAAAATAGGAAAATATATAGCTGCGAAATACGGCAAGGGAACTGTACTTGCAGCTGTTCCAAAACCCAGGGCTACCGGAGAGGTACTGGGTTATCCAGCAGTATTTTATGTAAATAAGAAAACAAACCAAACAATTGTCGTTGCTGATAATTATACGGAGATAGATGGCAAGCCGGATTTTTCAACAGATCTGTTTATCATTGATAATGGTACTAAGGTTGCTGATCAGGGCAGTAGTGATACGGTAGCCGAAAGGCTGAAGAGGTCTTATAAGAGACTTCAGGAATAGACTTAAAAAACAAATTATAATGAAAACATCAATCTACTTAGCTTTAATTGTACTGATCAGCTGCTCATGCAAAAGTGAGAAACCGGCTGAATTTGACCTGGCTCATATCAATTTTAAAGAAACGATAGGTCAGGCTCTCAAAGGTACCTCATTACCTGTAAAGGGAGGTAAAACTACGAGCTGGACACTGGCACAATATGATATATTTGAAAGTGCAGATCCAAAAGTGATGAAGTTTAATGGTGTTGACTTATCAGGGAAACTAGGTGATTCTGTGAACAGGGTTATTATTCATTATTCCCGTAAAGACAGTACGATAAGTTTTGTGGAGCTTAAAGTGTTTTCTGAGCCACAAGTTAAAGCTCTTGCTGCCGCCCTGGATAAGAAATTAGGAAAAGCACCTTACCCTACTGATGCTTATACCACTGTTTTTAGTGAAAACGTTCAGTATTTTAACCGGGTATGGATAGATCCTAAAACAACCATTGGTCATTTTTTTACGGATGCGATGTCAAAGGAGAAACATGAAGAAGCAAGACTGGCGATTCTGAACTATTCAAATTCCCAGGTATCCGAACTGGCAGCATTGAAAGGTTATTCTTCAAGTATCAATCTGGATGTACGTGAAGCCAGTAAACTACTTCCAACGGCAAATAAAAAATAAAAATCTGATGAGACAACCCTATTATATGGTCGATTTCAGTGTGGCACATTGCATGTTTGAAATCCGCATTAACGACATTTCTGTAATGACACTGGATATTCCGGGGCAGGTTGCCTCTATGACTCCAGTGAATTTCTCTATTCTGGAGAGTGGAGTGCAAACGATCTCTGCAACTTTACTCCCGCATTCCGGACAGCTGAGCCTTGACCCTGCTGCAATGCTTAAATTTAATATCAAGTTGTATGATGTAGACAAGGATTTTGTATTTAAAGAGCAGCTGGCAGCTTATCAGTTTGCGCCTGTAAAAGAGGAACAAAAAATACCGGTCTTACGTCATCAGTTAACCTTTAACGCAACTGTTCCTTATCAGCTGAAAGGCTGGCAGGAGGGAACTAACCTTAAAGATGTGGAAGATATGAATGAGAAGTTGAGAGCAGCTTATCAAAATATAGCTACATTAATTAATAATAAGAGATATGATCGTTTTAAAGAAGTAATTACTAACCGCGAACATATTATGGTCACTTCTATGTATATGAGCCCAAAACAGGCCGATGCAAGGATTGCCGGTTTAATTGAAGATTTTGAGGCTGGATTTAAAGTTGCACCTATTCCTGCCAATGCTGTGTTGCAGACTTACGGGAACGGAAAGATGGCTGCATTAAAGAAAATCAATGGTGAATCTGCTTTGTACCTGGTGAATGAAGAAACTAAAGAAGAACTGATGCTTGATATGATGTTCTATATTCCAAAGGGAAAAACTGCTTTTGAAATCATTTAATCCTGTTAGATTTGAATTTGCAAGACCACCGGTTCAAAGTAATTTCAAGGTAAAAAACGGGTCAGCCCATGAGTATTCCTTTGATGCTATGTAACAGTGCAGTACCTTTGTATAGTAAAATTGAATAATATTAAAGCTTTTATATATGTATCCAGAATATTTAGTTGAACCAATGCGTGCAGAACTTACGAATGTAGGTTTTGAAGAAATGAAAACTGCAGAAGATGTGGACAACGCGATTTCTTCAGAAGGAACTGTTTTTGTAGTTGTGAATTCTGTTTGTGGCTGTGCAGCTTCAAATGCAAGACCAGCAGCAAAATTAGCAGCTGCTAATGAAAAACACCCTGATAAAATGATTACTGTTTTTGCAGGAATGGAAAAAGAAGCAGTAGACAGAGCAAGAAGTTACATGGTACCTTTTCCTCCATCTTCACCAGCTATGGCATTGTTCAAAGACGGTAAATTAGTACATATGATTGAACGTCATCAAATTGAAGGACGTGCAGCTCAAATGATCGCTGATAACCTTAAAGGTGCTTTTGATCAATATTGCTAATTGATATCTTAAAAGATATGTCCGGTGTATACCGGTAAGGAATCCGGTCTTTGTACCGGATTTTTTATTGCGTCCGGATTTCTGAGAATACTGCTGTTTGAACAGCTTAAAAATCCTTGTTCAGTAGCTTTTCCAGTTCTCCAAAAGAAACATTCATCCTTACCCTGCCTTGTTTCGCATAAGCAATTTCACCAGTTTCTTCCGATACAATAACTGCAACAGCGTCTGTAGTTTCAGAAACGCCAATTCCTGCACGGTGGCGTAAACCGAATTGCGGAGGCAATTTATCATTGTCTGTCAGCGGCAGGATGCAGCTGGCACTTTTAATCTTATTTTCAGCAATAACTACTGCTCCATCATGTAAAGGACTATATTTCTGAAATATACTTTCTAACAAACGTTTAGAGATTTTAGAATCGATCAATTCACAACTATTGGCAAATAACTGATCATCGTAAAATTTAACAAACACAATCAAAGCCCCTGTTCTGGACTTCTTCATACTTTTACAAGCATCAATAATGGGTTTGATCCTCACCAGGTTATCGCGTTCAATATCTTTGCTGCCAAATAAATATCCCCACCAGGCTTTATTCTTTTGTAAAAAAGTGTTTTTACCAATTAACAGTAAGAACCGCCTGATCTCGGGCTGGAAAATCACAATCAAAGCAATGATCCCCACACTCATGAATTTGTTAATGATGGTTGATAACAGGCGCATATTTAACGCGTCCACCACAAACCACAGGATCAGGATGATAAACATACCCAGGAGTAAATTAACTGCCAGTGTATTTTTAATCAGGTTATAAGTATAATAGATCAGGAAGGCAACGAACAAAATGTCCACTACATCCGTGACTGTTATTGTTAGAAAATCAAAGTCAAAGCCTTTCATTGTTGCCAAGTTAGGAAAATATTAAGATTGTTGCATTTTTTCGACAATTGCAATGCACTCAGCTGCGGCCTTTACATCATGCACACGTAAAATTGCTGCCCCCTTTTGTAAGGCGATGGTATTTAATATCGTAGTTCCATTCAGTGCTTCATCAGCGGTAGTGCCTAATAATTTATAGATCATCGATTTTCTTGAAATACCAACCAGTACCGGTAAACCAAATACATCCAGATTTTCCAGCTGATTCATTAACTGATAATTGTGTGTCGTATTTTTAGCAAAGCCGAAACCAGGATCCAGGATAATATCTTTAACACCCAATGCTCTTAAAGTACTCACTTTTTCTGCAAGATAATCCACTACTTCAAGTCCTATATTTTTATAAACGGGTTTTTGCTGCATGGTTTGAGGTGTCCCTTGCATATGCATCAGGATATAAGGTACATTTAATGCCGCAACGGTATCAAACATCAGCTCATCGAGGTTTCCGCCCGAAATATCATTCACCACATGCGCTCCCGCTTCAATACTTTCCTTCGCAACTTTAGCACGGAAAGTATCAATAGATAACTTAGCTTCCGGAAATCTTTTACTGATTGCTGTAATTGCAGGGATCATTCTCCGGAGTTCCTCGTCTGTAGTCACTTCAGCTGCTCCGGGACGGGAAGAATAAGCTCCGATATCAATAAAAGCAGCACCTTCTTTAAGGCAGGTTTCTGCTCTTTCCAGGGCCGCATCAATGGATCCCGTTCTGCTGTTGCTATAGAAAGAATCCGGGGTTAAATTCAGGATACCCATCACACACGGGCGGCTTAAATCAAGGAGTTCACCTTTTAGGTTAAGTGTTATTTTTCGGTTTAAAAACGTATCTTTAGCCATCATTCTGTACAAAAATACAGTATTAAAATAGCCGTTTAAAATTTATCAGACTCTAAATATTTTAATTGTTTTGGCAACAAATACCTCACAAGAATTCGACTCAGTAATTGCGGTTTGTAAATCGCTTTTTTTAAAGAAAACCAAAGACTACGGAACAGCCTGGCGTATCCTGCGATTATCCTCAATTACCGATCAGCTGTTCATCAAAGCCCAGCGTATCCGTACCCTGGAAGAGAAGAAAGTTTCTAAAGTGGGAGAGGGAATCATTCCTGAATATATTGGTATTATCAATTACTGTGTGATCGCGATGATGCAAAGTGAAATGACAGCGAATGACCCGAACGAACTGGAGCTGTCCAAAGTGGAAACTTTGTTTGATCAGAAGATACAGGAAACAAAAGATTTAATGTTGGCCAAAAATCATGATTACGGTGAAGCATGGAGAGATATGAGAGTCAGTTCACTGACCGACCTTATTCTGATGAAAGTATTCAGGGTGAAACAAATTGAAGATAACCTTGGAGAAACTGTAGCCTCAGAAGGCGTGGTTGCCAACTATCAGGATATGCTGAATTATGCAGTTTTTGCATTGATCAGAATGGACGTGAAATAATATCAATCATAAAAATAGCTGTAAAAAGATGAACAAAGCTGCGCTGAATTTTTCAAGAATATTTGTAGGTATACTTTTTATTTTCTCAGGTCTGATTAAGGCCAACGATCCGCTGGGGTTCGGTTATAAGCTGGAGGAATACTTTGATGTATTTCATATGGCTGTCTTTAGTCCTTATGCAACCGGGATAGCTATCTTTCTTTGTGTGCTTGAAATTGTATTGGGTGCGTTATTACTATTTGGTTTCTGGGGTAAGAAAGTGACTACAGGCCTGCTTGGGATTATCATCTTTTTTACTTTTCTGACCTTTGTTTCTGCTGCTTTTAAAGTTGTGACTTCATGCGGTTGTTTCGGAGATGCCATTCCATTAACGCCATGGCAATCTTTCTCAAAAGATCTGATCTTGCTGGTACTCATTGTATACCTGTTTATCAACCGCAATAAAATTTTACCGCTGACCACAAATCCCGGCCAGCAAAAGATTGGTTTGATTGCTGTAGTTGCACTTGCTGTAATCTTCAGTATCTACACTTATACCTACCTTCCTGTACTCGACTTTTTACCTTATAAAAAAGGAGCCAGCTTACCAGAGGCGATGAAGATTCCTGCTGGTGCAGAACCGGATCTTTATCTGATCATGTATAAGCTGAAAAATAAAGCGACCGGGGAAACTAAAGAAATGAGTGATAAAGATTATCTGAAAACAGAAATATGGAAAGATAATAACTGGGAAATCGTAGGTCAGCCGGTACAGAAACTGATTAAGAAAGGTTACGAAGCTAAAATCAAAGATTTAGTAATCAGTGATGCCTCAGGAACCGATTATACCAAAGAACTGATAGAAAATCCATATTATAATATTTTGATCGTTGCCTATAACCTGAATCATACAGATGAAGATGCGATTGGGAAATTGAACGCAATGACGCTGGATCTGACAGAACAATTCAATATCCGTACGGTATTGCTGACGTCTAATTCTGCACAGGATGCTGCGGTATTCAGTAAAAAACACAAATTGTTTGCAGAGGTATTTTATGCCGATGCTGTACCTTTAAAAAGTATGGTCAGAGCTAACCCGGGTATTGTATTATTGAAAAACGGGGTGGTAATTAATAAATGGAGTTATCAGTCTCTGCCTTCACTGGAAAAATTAAAAGCCACTTACTTCAATAAGTAAATCAGATGTGGTTTTACGCGCTCAGGAAATTCTGCTATGGGCTCGCTGTGATGGCGGGTGTGGTCGTAGTTGTATTTGTTCTGTTCAACATCCTTCCGGGCGATCCGGCAAGGATGACGCTGGGACAGCGCGCCGATGTACAATCTTTAGAAGCTGTACGTAAAGAATTCGGATTAGACCGTTCAAAACCTATGCAATTTGTCCTTTTTCTGAATGACCTCTCTCCGGTAGGTTTTCATGACGATAACAAACAGGCGCAGGAAAAGTATCATTATATGCGTTTGATCAGCTGTTCTTCCGCTGATGTGATTGCCCTGAAATGGCCTTATCTAAGGCGATCTTATCAAACAAAGCGGGAAGTATCAACAATTCTATCAGAAACTGTCCCTAACACCTTCGTATTGGCTGCAACAGCTATGCTGTTTGCTACCTGCTTAGGTATTTTACTCGGTGTACTATCAGCAGTATATAAAAACACATGGATTGATCATGCCGTGAATGCTTTTGCAATCATGGGTTTATCAGCACCTTCATTTTTTGCGGGTATTATCATCGCCTGGTTTTTCGGCTTTGTACTCGGCCCGTATACGGGATTGAATATGTCGGGGAGTTTATATAGCTATGATCCTTTTAAAGGAGAAGTGCTGACGTTGAAAAACCTGGTATTACCAGTGCTTACACTTGGACTGCGCCCGCTGGCAATTATCGTACAGCT
Organism: Pedobacter sp. WC2423; assembly: GCF_040822065.1. Classification (NCBI taxonomy): domain Bacteria; kingdom Pseudomonadati; phylum Bacteroidota; class Sphingobacteriia; order Sphingobacteriales; family Sphingobacteriaceae; genus Pedobacter; species Pedobacter sp. WC2423. Next base: position 3,387,146 of record NZ_CP162005.1, on the reverse strand, counting down.
CACCAGAACAGCAATGCTGGATATACTGGCACAGGATTATATCCGTACCGCACGTGCCAAAGGTCTGGGGCGGAATGCGATCATTTATAAACATGCTTTAAAGAACGCTATGAATCCTGTGATTACAGCGATTTCCGGTTGGTTTGCCTCTTTACTTGCCGGTTCTTTCTTTGTAGAATATATTTTTGGTTATAATGGGCTGGGCAGGGCTACAGTCAGAGCTTTGGAGATGTCCGATTTCCCTGTAGTTATGGGATCAATTCTTTTTATTGCACTGGTATTCGTAGTAATTAATATTTTTGTAGACGTATTGTACGCCCTTGTTGACCCGAGGGTAAAATTGAATAATTAATGAAGATATTTCTGATTGGTTTTATGGGATGCGGCAAGAGTACGCTGGGAAGAAAATTAGCGACTAAGCTTGGTTATGATCTGATTGATCTGGATCACCAGATTGAGAAAAATACGGGACTCGCTGTAGGTGAATATTTTTCAGCCCATGGAGAAGAAGCCTTCCGTAAATTAGAAAGTGAAACCCTTCAGGCATTTGATTACCCTAAGAACTGTGTAATTGCAACAGGAGGAGGCACACCATGCTTCTTTGATAATATAGACTGGATGAATGCTAATGGAACAACTATCTATATTGAGATGCCGCCGGCCGCACTGGCTAAACGCCTGGAAAGTGGAATAGCCAAGCGTCCGCTGCTGCGTAACCTGACTTCCGAAGGAGTGCTTGAATTTATTGAAAGTAAACTGGCTGAACGTGAACCATTCTATGCTAAAGCATCATTGGTGATGAGTGGAATCAGCTTAACCGCCGACGATATCCGCGCAGAAATCCTGGCCCGGAACTAGTTATCTTCGGCAGCGAACTGCTCTTCTATAAATTTGATCTCTTTTCTGCCATGTGCGACAGGGTTGCCATATTCATCAACGTTTACAAAGACCATTTTATCAATCGTTAAAATGCTTTTTCTGGTGATCTTGTTGCGTACTTCACAACGCATCGTTAAAGAAGTATTTCCGAAAGCGATTGCAGTAATACCCATCTCAATAATATCTCCCTGTTTTGCAGAGCTTACAAAGTTGATTTCTGAAATATATTTGGTAACAACTCTTGGATTGCCTAGTTGAACAATAGCGTAAATTGCTGCTTCTTCATCTATCCATCTTAACAAACTACCTCCAAATAAGCTTCCGTTAGGATTTAAATCTTCGGGTTTGATCCATTTTCTGGTGTGGAAATTCATAATATTTAAATTTCCACAAAAATAAGAGTTTCTTAATGCGCGAATCTCACCTGAGCGTAAATAATATCAGAGTGCTTTCCAGTTTGTATCTGCGTGTTTTTGAAGTACGGCAGAAAAATCTACCCTCGGAGGAAGATTCAGATAGGGATAGGTTACTTTAGAAAGGTAAAGGCCCTGGGGATGTGCTGGAGTAATCAATGCAGGAGTTTTTCTGCTGATCAGGTGACTTTCGAACTCCTCTACACTGAGCGTTCCCTGACCAATTTTCAAAAGCTGGCCCATAATAATACGGATCATCTTTCCTAAAAACCGGTTAGAAGAGATCTGAAACCTCATTTTCTCCCCTTTCTCATCTACCATTAAGCTGGCAGATCTCACATAACATAAAGTATGCTCATATTTATCAGGGCTCGTACAAAAGGCACGATAGTCTTTGTACTGAGGAAGTAAAGCTACCGCTGCTTTCATTTGATCCCATTGCAGATTTTCCAGCAGGTAGTAAGAACTCAAACCATTTAAAAACGGATCCTTATAAGTATGCAGGAAATAATCATAAGCACGCTGTACCGCATCAAACCGGGCATGAGGTAAGCCTTCCATCGGTATCACATCATAAACAGCAATATTCAATGGTAATAGTTTATTGAGCCTGAAGATCAGATCAAAATCCCATTCCTGCGCTATATCCATATGGAAAAAAAACTGGCTGGCATGAACCTGAGCATCTGTTCTTCCGCATCCATTAATGAAAACCGGTACCTTAAAAATCTGGGTCAGGGCATTTTCTATTACGCCCTGGATATTCAATACATTCAGCTGCTTTTGCCAGCCATTATATTGTAAACCATTATAACTGATGTGTACGAAATATCTCAACTGCTTATCTTTTTCCTGCTCTTTTATTTAAATCATCAACAGCAATAGTTAACAATCTGCCGATCGCCTGTTTACCTCTGTAGGTAATCACACGCATTTGATTTGCATCCTTAGGGATCACTACTTTTTCTGTATATTTTGGATAAAATCTATCTGGAGTTGAATTGTCGAAGCTATAATAAATATCCAGACCATCAATTTCGGTAGTTAATTCAACCATTACCTGTTTATCAGCAGTTCTGCTTGCTTTTACAACAGGGTCATAAATTGCCGGCGAATATTTAGTTTCAGCAATGTCCATTCTATGAAAATGCTGTTCCACTTTACCTGTGAAATTTGTCCAGTTTTTCTTTTCTTTCGGAGACCATACAGATTCTGCAATCGCATAACCCCTTGGCCAGGTCATATATTCGGCCTGACGGATATTATAAATTTGTTCTGACCATAAGTTACCCTGGCCTCCTTTAATGTATTTAGCATCTGCACCAGCCGGGATAGGGTCAAATTCATAAGCTTTACCTAAACGGACAGAATTATACACTTTGGATTCGGAAGTTACATCACCTTGCATCAAATCGAGATAATTCGTGTTTTGCGGGCTCATCACCACTTCATGTTTGGCACGGGAAGCCTCTATACCGAAGTTCGCACTTCTCCAGCTCATCACCGCAGCACTTGCCGGCATATCGCCATTAAGAATTTCATCCCATCCCATAAATTTCTTGCCCTTTGACTCTACAATTTTCTGCACTCTTTTTTCGAAATATCCCTGAACCTGGTGCATATCTTTTAAGCCTTCTTTTAACATCAAAGCTTTAATCGCATCACTTTTCTGCCAATAGTTTATCGGAGCTTCATCGCCACCCATGTGGATATATTCAAAAGGGAATAAGGCAGCTACCTGTGTAATAACAGTATCCAGAAAAGTATAGACTTTCTCATTGGCCGGGCATAGCGTATTGTCTATTAGTGCAATTGGAGGAGCACCTTTTGACCAGTCCATGATACGCTCTCCGGAACGCACACGATAAGTTTCTGCACCCGGGGTACAAGAGAGTTCCGGATAAGATACAATTGCTGCCAGACTGTGTCCGGGAACATCAATCTCTGGTAAAATATCTACAAATCTATCTTTTGCATATTTAACCAGTTCTCTCACATCGTCCTGCGTATAAAAACCACCATAAGTACGGGGCTCATCAGCTCCTGGTGTACTGAAAGTACCGAAATCACCTACTTTTTTAACATTCCATGCACCTACTTCGGTTAGTTTCGGCAAGCCTTTAATTTCAAGTCTCCAGCCCTCATCATCGGTCAGATGAAGATGAAGCAGGTTAAACTTATAGCGAACCATCGCATCGATATATTGCTTTACTTCTTGTTTGGTGAAAAAGTGGCGGGCTACATCAAACATAAGCCCTCTCCAGGCTACACGCGGGTAGTCAGTAACTTCTACACATGGAATTTTCCAGGTTACACCTTCAACAAGCTCTTTGGATTCTATTTCTTTTGGAAAAAGCTGCAACAAACTTTGCACGCCATAAAACAGTCCGGCAGCCTGATTCGCTTTAATGACGATCATTGCTGGTGTTACCGAAAGCTGATAACCTTCATTTCCTAAAGTTGCATCTGGTCTTGGATTGAGTATTAATCTGATCGTTCCTGTGGCTTGTGTATGTGCAAATTCAGCAACAAACTTACCCGTAGGAACGGACAGTTTTTCCTTCAGATAATCTACTACGAGTTTCATTTCCGGGGTAGCTAAAACAACTACCTTATCTGGTAAGGTGAAAGAACCATTGGTTTTTAACAAAGATACCGGCTCAGGAATTATTGAAAATTCAGGTGGCCTGCTGATCAAATTAGTATTGCTATCTATAACAGAAGAAGTAGAAGTTCCGGATCCCATTTGTTGACTATATGTGCTTGTGTAAAAAAGAAGGCAGCATATAAAAGGTAAGAATTTATTCATAAAATTAACAGCGGCTTGTGCTTGTGAAACTGGTAAAAGGTTGCAATTTAGTAATTTGTGGATAAATAAGGGGATTCTGTGGAGAAAATACTGTTATTTAAGGGCATCCAGCACTTTGAAAAGTTTGCTATTGATCCCAGAACCTGAATAATTGTTAATATTAATCACAATCACATATTTACTGCCATTACCGGCTGTATAATATCCCGCAAATGCAGAAACATCATTGATTGTCCCGCTTTTTAATTTCATTCCGTTGTATTCTGGTAAAGATTTATAAAAATCAGGAAACCAGTTTTCCTGTTGTACCTGGAAAAGGATATTGGCCATGGCCGATGTAGTGACTCTGGTGGCTGGTGAAAGTCCGCTGCCATCAATAATATTCAAAGCATTTTTGTCAAAGCCTTTCGCTGCCCAGTATTTAATCTCGGCGGCTGCACCATTGCTTGTGGTAGGTATTACACCCGATTTCCAGGCGATAGTTTTTAAAAGATGTTCCGCATATAAATTGATACTCTTTTTATTTAACCAGTAAACGATCTCAGGCAGGGCGGGAGAGGTTATCGTACTCAGTTTTTGTTTAACCTCTGGCAAAGGTAATTTGGCTGCAGAAAGCTGGCGGCTTGTTACCGGAGCCTCAGTAACCTGGATACCTGCTTTAGCTAAAGTATCTTTCAGGCGGAATGCCACTTCATAAGCCGGATCGGGTAATGCTGCTGCAATACCTTGTTTTTGTATATCTGTTGCCCATGTACCTCTCAGATAAGCGATGTTTGCTAAGGGAGGGAGATAAGCATAAGCATGATCTCCGCTACCTGCGGAACCTGGTTTTAATTCGTTAATGATGGTCAGATATGGCATTTCTGGTACAGTTCTAAGAACTGAAACCGGATTTCCCGGACGGAGTTTAATGTCAAATTGATTTTCTCTCCAGCTTAAAGCAGAGGTACCAGCACCATAATAATTGCCAACATCCTGCCATAACCAGCCGTCAGGTGTAGACTGCGTATCCCAAAGACCATCATCGCCAATCACTTTACCTTCAACTTTTTTAATACCTGCTGCTTTGATAGCCGCTACCCATTGCGCTAAGACTACGCTTTCTTTGCTATTGGCATAACGTGGAGAACCCAGGGTAGGGTCGCCGCCACCAGTTATAATCAAATCTCCTTTTAAGGTGCCATCAGCACTGATACTGCCGCTGTAGCCCATTGTGGTTTGATAATGGAATTCTTTCCCTAAAATAGAGAATGCAGTTGCTGAAGTAATTGTTTTTAGCGTAGAAGCAGTAGCAAGGCCAATGTTCTCATTCTTCGCATACAATTGTTTTCCTGTTTTGGCATCTAAAACACAAATGGAAGTAATCGCATATTTTGCTTGCCTGTCTTCTGATAGTGTATGGAAGGATTGCGTTAGTTTTTGTACAGGACTCTGTGCAAAAGATAAACTGTGCGAAAGCACGAACAGGAAAACTATTGATTTTTTTAACATATGTATCTGATAAATCTATTGCAAATAACGGGAAAGCAAAAGACTAATAACAAAAAATGTGGTGTTATTCCAGCATTTTGCCAGATTAACACCACATCCTGTATTTTTAAAGAACTGGATCAGATCAGTTCTTTTCTTAGTAAAAATTCAGCAATCTGCACTGTATTTGTTGCAGCACCCTTGCGCAGGTTATCCGCAACAATCCACATATTTAAAGTGTTTGGCAAGGATTCGTCTCTTCTGATACGGCCTACAAAAACTTCATCTTTTTCATGCGCATCTTTCGGCATAGGGTATTTAAGATTTGCAATATCGTCTACTACAATAATACCTTCTGTTTTTTCTAAAATTGATCTGATTTCAGCAACATCAAAGTCATTCTCAAACTCTATGTTTACAGACTCTGAGTGCCCACCCATTACAGGGATCCTTACTGTTGTTGCTGTAACGCGTATGCTATCGTCGCCCATAATTTTACGGGTTTCTTTAATCATTTTCATTTCCTCTTTAGTATATCCGTTTTCTTCGAATACATCAATCTGAGGAATAACGTTTAAGTCGATCTGGTGAGGATAAGCCATCGGGCCATCTAAAATACCTTTGCGCTCATTCATCATTTGCTCCACAGCTTTAACACCAGTTCCGGTAACAGACTGGTAAGTAGAAACAACTACACGTTTAATTCTGTATTGATCATGTAATGGTTTTAAAGCCACTACCATTTGTATCGTTGAACAGTTTGGATTAGCAATGATTTTATCATCAATTGATAATTCGTGACCATTAACCTCTGGTACAATCAGTTTTTTAGACGGATCCATGCGCCAGGCAGAAGAATTGTCAATCACCGTTGTTCCTGCTTCTGCAAATAAAGGAGCATATTTTAAAGAAGTACTGCCACCTGCAGAGAATAAAGCCACATCAGGTTTCATCGCAATTGCTGTTTCCATGTTAACGACCTTGAACTTCTTACCCTTGAATGTGATTTCTTTACCAACACTCTTCTCAGATGCAACCGGAATTAGTTCGGTCAACGGGAAATTACGCTCTTCTAGTACTTTTAACATAACAGTGCCTACTAAACCAGTAGCACCTACAACTGCAATTTTCATGTTTCGATTTTGTTTTTAATGGTTTTATTTAAAGTTTATTAATGATGATATACTATATTTCAAATATGGGAAAAAACTTCGCTTTTTCCTTGGCATCTGTTTAAATAGTTTCTTAAAACTGTCTCTCTCTGAAGCATTTTACAAATTTTCAGGAAACCTTGCTGCACAAAAAAGGCGGGCTTATTTGGACTGCCCCCAAAAGTTTAGACAAATTTAGTATTAGATTTGTTATAATGAGCCCGATATTCCATCGGGCTCATTCCGTTTAAGTTCAATTTTATTCGTTCCTTGTTGTAGTACCAGATATAGTCATTTATATCTTTTTTGAGCTGATCTGTCGATTCATATTCATTTAAGTAGAAGAGTTCCGATTTTAAGGTTCCGAAAAAGTTTTCAATTATAGCATTATCTAAGCAATTACCTTTTCTGGACATACTTTGGATAATCCCATTTGCTTTTAGCAGTTGCTGATACTTTGGCATCTGGTATTGCCATCCCTGGTCAGAATGCAAGACTAACTGAGAAGTATTCCTAGCTTGTGGTAATACTTTTTTGAGCATGTCCAATACTCCCTTGAAAACCGGCCTGTCAGTGAGTTCATAGCTGATAATCTCCTGATTGAACAGGTCTATTATTGGAGAGAGGTACAATTTCTTTCCCTTGACTTTGAATTCTGTAACATCTGTGGCCCATTTTTGCATAGGTTGGTTAGCCTTGAAATTCCTATTAAGGATATTTGGAGCTATTTTCCCTAGCTTGCCCCTATAAGACCTGTATTTTTTTATCCTGATCAGGCTCTTCAACCTCATTTCTCCCATCAATCTAAATACAGTCTTATGGTTAATAGCCATTCCGACCCGTTTCAGTTGCAAGGTAATGCGCCGATAGCCGAAGCGACCTTTATGGGCATGATAGACCTTGTTGATCTGGATCTTGACCTGTTCGTATTTATCAGGCAAACTGGCCTTCTTAGAATAATAATAAAATGTACTTCTTGCCATGCTAATACAATTCAACAGGGTATCCAGGTCGAACTGATGCCTTAGTTCCATTATGGCTTGCGCTTGTTTTCGGCTTGAACTAAGGCCTGGAGCTTTTTTAGCAGGGCATTCTCTGCACGTAAATATTCATTTTCCCGTAAAAGCTCTTCCTCACGGGTAAGTGGCCTATCCGATTTTCTCGGTTTTCGCTTGTTTGCTGGATTCTCCTTATATGCCATCGGTAGTCTTCCTTTAGGTCGCGGTTCTAGTCCAGATGATCCAAACTTCTCAAATCGTTTCTGCCATTCGATAATTCCCGCATCACTTGAAAGCCCAAAACGTAGCACCGCCGCTCTCAAAGATAACTTTTCTTCACGAATTGACTTCAGGACTGCTAGCTTAAAGGATGGACTAAAAACTCTTTTCCCCTTTCTGGGAAGTAATCCAGGAGCTCCCAGATGCTCGTATATCCTAAACCAATCTTCGAAAAGAGAATAAGTAATCCCGTATTCCTCACCCAGAGATTTTGCAGAACGATAATGTTCCGACATCTGCTTCACACAGTATAACTTGAATTCAAAACTGTGTCTGTTTTTCTTTTTCATAATAATGCCCCCAGAAAGTGTCTAACTTTTTGGGGGCATTGCAATTAAGCCCGCCTTTTAAACATATTATTTATAAGATTGACTTTTTGACATAATCTGCACTTTGCTTAATACTCACATAAGGATCAATGCTGAAGTTCTCCTGCTCCACGATCAGGTGTTTTAATCCTGCCAGTTTAGCCTCTTTATAAATGGCCTTAAAGTCGATCTTTCCAGAGCCTACTTCTGTGTTAATCGTGTTATCAACTTTGTCCATATCTTTCACATGCCACATTGGGAAACGCCCAGGGTGGTCAGTAAATAATTTGACAGGATCATTACCTGATCTTACTACCCAGTATAAGTCCATTTCAAACTTAACAGCTTGTGGATCTGTTTCTTTAAGGAGAATATCATATCCAGTAGTTTCTCCATATTTTACAAACTCAAAATGGTGGTTATGGTAACCAAGGCCAAGGCCGCTTGCTTTACAGATCGCCGAAGCTTCATTTAACCTTGCTGCAACTTTTTTCCAGTCATCTTCTGTTTTGCGTAAGTTATCTCCTAAATAAGGAACTACAATGTAGCTGCTGCCAATTGTATTCGCTGCCTCAATATAGCTTTTAAGCTCATCTGTGTTACCAGTCCCAATGAACTTATCCATTCCATAATGCCCGCTTGGCGCAGTTAATCCATTATTTGATAATAAAGTTTTAAAAGCCTTAGGATCTAAACCCCAGTACTTACCATTTAAGGAATAACCATAGGTTTCCACTTCTTTATAGCCGGCTTTTGCAACTTTAGCAATCGTACCAGCTACATCAGCTGGTAATTGTGCTCTTAATGAATATAGTTGTAAACCAACAACTTTAGCCGGGGCAGCAGCAAAGGTTAGTGAGGGTAATACCACAGCACCTGCCGCAGCTAAACCCGCCTGTTTGATGAAATTTCTTCTTGAATTCATAATTAAATCTTTATAAGTCACAAATTTTAACCGCGTTTCTTAAGGACTGAAGTTTATCCTTCTGTTTAGGAATAAATTCCTGTGCGATGTATCCTTTAAAGCCTGTTGCCAGGATAGCTTTGATGATTGCAGGATAAAAAAGCTCCTGTGTATCATCTATTTCATTCCTGCCGGGTACACCAGCAGTATGGTAATGCGCAATATACGGATGATAAGTCCTGATATTATGAATAACGTCACCTTCATCAACCTGCATATGATAAATGTCATATAACAGCTTAAAGTTCTCTGAACCCAGTCTTTTAGCCAGTTCAGCGCCCCAGGCAGTATGATCACATTGATAATCTTTATGATCAATTTTGCTATTCAGTAATTCCATCACCAGCACAACTTTGTGTTGCTCAGCAAGCTTGATTACCTGCTTTAATCCTTCAACACAATTATTCCAGCCTTCTTCATCAGTTTTGCCTCTGCGGCTTCCGCTAAAACAAATCAGGTTTTTATACCCGGCTTCTGCTACCAGAGGAATCATTTTTGTATAATTCTCTATCAGTTTCGGATGAAAGCTTTTATCATTCCAGCCATCGGTCAGGTTAATCTCTGCACCATTGCACATCGAAGAATACAAGCCATGTTTCTTCAAAACAGGCCATTCAGCAGGCCCCACAAGGTCCATTGCTTTTAAACCCATTCCTTTGACTGCAATACAAAGATCATCCAATTCAATGTCGCTAAAACACCAGCGGCAAACAGAGTGGTTTACATTCCCTTTTAAAGGGGCATTGTTTTTTAACATATCCTTAGCTGATTCCAGTTCCGCAGCGTATGAAGGCATTGCAGAAGACAGTCCTAAAATAGCTGAACCTGTAATCATTGTTTTCAGTGCATTTCTGCGGCTTTGTGCAGTGGCCATCCTTAAACCTCATTAAATTGGGTGTCCACAACTCTTTTGCGCTTTTCATTAAAGAAAAGGGTGAAAAGCAGGAATACAGCCAATGCAATTCCCGCAGGGATAATCCAGACCATTTTCCAGTCTACTGAACCATCAGCTAACTTATAGTTGTCAGTAATCATGCCAGCAACTTTAAAGCCAATCAGCATTCCTACACCATAAGTTGCCAAAGTAATTAAACCCTGAGCAGCACTTTTATACTTTTCTCCAGCTCTTGAATTCGTGTAGATCTGTCCTGATACAAAGAAGAAATCATAACATACACCATGCAACGCGATACCAATCAGCAGCATAAAGCTTAACTCACCAGCATTACCGTAAGCAAATAAAGCATAACGGACAGCCCATGCAATCATTCCGACCAGAATCGTGGTTTTAAAGCCGAATCTTTTAAAGAATACCGGTATCATTAATAAAAACAGCGCTTCAGATACTTGTCCGATTGCCATTTTACCAGTAGGCCCTTCTACACCAATATTAGATAAGAAAAGATTTGCATTCTGATAATAAAAAGCAAGCGGAATACAGATTAAAATCGCAGATACAAAGAAAACCGCGAAGTTTTTATCCTTCAATAACTTCAAAGCATCTAAACCCAGAATATCTGAAATCGTAACTTTATCATCTTTAGATACTTTTGGCGGGGTTTTAGGCAGTGCGAAACTAAACAAACCTAAAATCAGAGAAGCTACTCCAGCCATCAGGAAAGTGTTTTTTAACAGACCTGAATCCATACCAGCTTTTGAATCCCATAAGAATAAGTAACTGATACATAATCCGGCAACAATCCATCCGATAGTACCCCAGAACCTGATATTTGAAAACTCTTTTTCAGCATCTTTCATTTGATTAAATGAAACCGAGTTCACTAAAGCCAGGGTAGGCATGAACAGGATCATATAACCTAAAACATAAGGATAGAATACATTTACATCCGTAGCTGTATACATCTGGTACATTAATACTGCTCCGATCAGATGCAGTACACCGAGAATTTTCTCTGCATTAAAGAACCTGTCGGCAATCAGTCCGATAATAAATGGGGCAATAATCGCTCCCCAGGACTGCGTAGAGAATACAGCAGCTGAGTCTGCGCCTGTAGCGTGCAGGTTTTTTTCCAGGAAAGTACCCAGTGTAACAAACCATGAACCCCAGATAAAGAACTCCAGGAACATCATAGCTGATAATTTAATACGGGTATTGATATTCATCATATAGTTTAAATGTTTTTAAGGTGTATCAGAATTTAACAAGCTTACAATTCTTTGATCATAATATTACGGAACCAAACTTCGTCGCCATGATCTTGTAAGGCAATTTTTCCTTTAGTAAAAGTTCCAAAACCATCCCATTTAGCAAACTTGCTGCCTGCAATCAGTGCCTTCCAGTTCTCATCGAATTGTGTAGTTGAAACTGTTTTTACGCCATTCAGTATAAATTCTAATTTACCTTTATTGCTGATTATTTCGGCAGTATTCCATTGTCCAACTGGTTTAACAGGTTCTGAACTGCTTTTTACCAGGTCGTACAAATCACCCGCACGGTGTTTGATAATTTTTCCATCAGGGTGACCGTCATTGTCAATTACCTGCATTTCGGGACCGGTACTGTAAGTTTGATGGTATTTCTCCGGATTTTCGTTGATATGGAATAAAATACCGCTATTAGATTTAGGAGCTACTTTCCAGTCAATTTTCAAATGGAAGTTTGCATATTCTTTATCCGTTACCAAATCACCCTCGTCATTTTGTTTAGACTTAGGATCAAGATGTATTGCGCCGTTTTCAACTTTCCAGCCTTTTCCAACTGTATTTTTTCCATAGCTATGCCATCCTTTAGTCGTTTTTCCATCAAATAAAGAAGTGAACCCTTTTTTTGAATGCTGAGCTTGTGCGTTGAAGCCAATCATTGTAAATACCAGTATCGCAGAAATTGCGTAAGTCTTCATATCAGTTGTTTTAAAATAAAATTATGCGCCCAGTGTCCATCCTTTGCGGTATTCGCGTTTGACGTACTGGTTTACAGCATCAAAATTGGTAACTTTCATATTGTCATTATCCCATAACAGTTTGATATTTCTGCCAGGATAACTGGTTTTTCCATTCGCATCTTTGCGTTGAATATCATTTGCCCTGATGGCAAGATTAGCCATTAATAAAGCCTCAGTAAGCGGGCCTGCAATTTCGAATGGAGAACTCAGTTCTTTCTTGCCATGACCAGCAATGCAAGCCTCCACCCATTGCGCATAATGACCTTCTGCACCATTCGGTACACGGGCAAATTTCTCAGGAACTTTAATTTCTTTATTGCGGCTCAGCGGTAAAAGACGGGGATTCGCACTATACGTTTCACTCATCATTTTTCCTTTTGTTCCGATAAACAACGTTCCGTTACCACCATCACCAAATACTTCATTCGCTTCCAGTTCTTCCGGACGCGTGGGTTGAATACCACCATCCATCCAATGCACAGTAACATCACCCTGAGTTTTAGCTGTCTTGGGGAATTTTAACGTCACATGACTTGAAGGCGGGCAACTATCCGGGAAATAACCACGTTTAAACTCATCCACATAAACAGAACCCACACTGGCTTCTACCTCAGCAGCATATTTTAAACCAAGCACACTAAAAGGAGCTTCCAGCAAATGGCAACCCATATCTCCTAATGCACCAGTTCCATAATCCCACCAGCCTCTCCAGTTAAAAGGAACAAGCTTTTCTACGTAGTCCTTGTAAGGAGCACTGTTCAGCCATAAATCCCAATCCAGGTTTTTAGGGATATCTGCCTTGTTTGCAGACCATGGAATACCTTGCGGCCATACCGGGCGGTCTGTCCATGCATAAACAGTATGTACATCTCCGATCAGACCTGCATCATACCATTCTTTCATTTGGCGGGGACCATCGTTTGAGGCACCCTGGTTACCCATCTGTGTAACCACTTTATATTTTTTAGCCGCTTCTGTTAACTTTCTGGCTTCATAAATATCATGCGTCAGCGGTTTTTGAACATAAACATGTTTACCCAGCTGCATTGCTGCAAGGGCAATCATCGCATGACTATGATCTGGTGTAGAAACACTAACCGCATCAAAGTTTTTATGCTCTTTGTCCAGCAACTCACGCCAGTCTTTATAAAACTTAGCTTTAGGGAAGCTTTTTACTGATCCCGCAGCCCTGTTCGTATCTACATCACATAGAAATCCGATGTCTGCTTTTCCGCTTTTAGCAAAATTTGCAATATCCGAACCGCCTTTTCCACCTGCACCAACTCCCGCAACTATTAATCTGTCACTCGGTGCTATAAATCCGTTGCCACCCAGTACATGACGGGGCACAATCATAAATGAAGCTGCTGCAATTGCTGTTGTCTTAAGAAACGAACGTCTGTTAGACGCATCTGTTTCTTTGTTGGTTTTTTTCATCGGCTTAAAAATATTTGGTTAGACAGGGATCTGCTGGTGTTGTGGAGAACTTACTTTTTCAGTGACAAAATCCAGGTCACCATTTGTTTCGCATCGTCTTTGCTTAAGTTCGGATGAGGAGTCATTGGCAGATCGCCCCATGTTCCTTTACTTCCTGCGATAACTACATCAGCTAATTTATTGATGTTTTCTTCGCTTGAAGGATATTTTGCTGCGATATCTACATATGCAGGCCCGATTACTTTTTGAGTTTTGTTATGACAGCCAATACAATCTGCTGTAGCTATTAGTTTCTCACCAGGCAACATTTCTGATGGAGTTTGTGCTTTTACCGTAGTTTCAGTATCTGTTGAAGCTGCTGTAGTTGATCCTTCAGTAGTAGCACCCGGGTTTCCACAAGAAGCTATCGCTAAACTAATACATCCCAAAATTAACAGTGTCTTTTTCATAATGTTCTTATTGTTATTAATGATTATGAAGCTTTCATGAGCTTTTTATCCTGATTATAAAAGGTAAGCTCATTCAGGTTTCATTCGTTTGTGTGTTTGTGTTTTACTATTTTATTTTATACCTAATATTTGTTTGTTGAATTCTGAATCTGCACCTGTCGCAGCGAAATCATCAAATGCTCTGCTTGTTACCGGAATGATGTGGTTTTTAATAAACTCAGCACCTTCTCTTGCACCAGTCTCAGAATCTTTAATACAGCATTCCCATTCCATTACTGCCCAGCCTTTAAAATCATACTGTGCCAGTTTACTGAAGATCGTTTTGAAATCTACCTGTCCATCTCCGGGAGAACGGTAACGGCCTGCGCGGTTTGCCCAGCTTTGGTAACCGCCAAAAGTACCTTGTCTGCCAGTTGGGTTAAATTCTGCATCCTTTACATGGAAAGCTTTAATTCTTTCATGATAAAGATCAATATATTGGATGTAATCCAGTTGTTGTAATACAAAGTGTGACGGATCATATAGTAAACATGCTCTTGGATGGAAATTTACCTGCTCCAAAAACATCTCATAAGTTATCCCGTCAAATAAATCTTCACCCGGGTGGATCTCATAACAAACATCCACACCACAAGTATCAAATTCATTTAATATCGGTAACCAGCGGCGGGCAAGTTCTTTAAAACCTTCCTCTACCAATCCTTCTGGTCTTTGTGGCCAGGGATGGAACATATGCCATAAAAGAGAGCCACTAAAAGTAGCATGTGCATTCAAACCAAGATTCTGAGAAGCCTTTGCCGCATATTTCAGCTGCTGTACTGCCCATTCTGTTCTGGCTGCAGGATTATTGTGGTAAGCAGCCGGTGCAAAACCATCAAATACCTTGTCATAAGCAGGATTAACTGCCACTAACTGACCTTGGATATGCGTAGAAAGTTCTGTAATTTCCAGACCATATGAATTGATTTTTCCTTTCAATTCATCCGCATAGGTTTTACTCTCTGCCGCTTGCTGCAGGTCAATAAATCTGTTATCCAGGGTTGGCATTTGTATACCTTTAAATCCTAAATCTGCTGCCCACTGACAAATCCCGTCAAGGGAATTGAACGGGGCCTGGTCTCCAATAAACTGGGCTAAAAAAACTGCTGGTCCTTTAATTGTTGTCATCGTTATTTATATTTTAAAATCAAACCATTTCTGATCTGACAGCCCTGAGGCTACTACATTTTCTATAAATGCCATTCCACGTACACCATCCTCTACGCCAGGGAAATCTAACATCTCCGGGGTAGGGGTTTCACCTTGCTGCTTTGCTTTTAAAGTTAACGCGAAATTCCGGTAAATGTTAGCAAAAGCTTCTAAATAACCTTCCGGGTGTCCGGCTGGTGTTCTTGCATTAAATTGTGCTGCCGGGGTTAAATAACCTTGTCCCGCACGATACAGTTGACTTGGTGCATCCAGCCATTTTACTTTCAGCGTATTTGGTTCTTCCTGGTGCCATTCCAGGCTTCCTTTTTCCCCATAAACTTTAATTTTCAGTGCATTTTCTTCTCCCGCAGCAATCTGTGAAGCCACTAGAACTCCATTGGCGCCATTGCTGAATTTTAGCAATACATTTCCATCATCATCAAGCGCACGGCCATCTACCATAATATTCAGGTCCGCGCAGATTTTTGTAATCTCCAGGCCTGAAATATATTCGGCAAGCTGTGCAGCATGTGTTCCGATGTCACCCATACAGCCACTGATCCCACTTTTCGAAGGATCGGTTCTCCACGCAGACTGTTTATTGCCGTCACGTTCAGAAGGTAAGCTTAACCAGCCCTGAGGATATTCTACCAGGATTTTTCTGATCTTTCCGAAAGCATGATCTTTCACCATCTGGCGAGCCTGCTTAACCATCGGGTAACCAGAATACGTATAGGTAAGCGCTAAAGTCAAACCTGTTTCCAATACCTTATCTCTGAGTAGTTTAGCTTCTGCCAGTGTTAAGCTGATCGGCTTGTCAATCACCACATGAAAACCATGTTCCAATGCCAGCATTGCAGGCGCGAAATGTGCAAAATTAGGCGTAACAATAGTTACAAAATGCATTCTTGTAGTTGCAGGCAGGAGACTCTCTTTTTCGATCATCTCCTGGTAAGTCCCGTAATTTCTGTCTGCTGCCAGGAACAATAATTCGCCCGATTCCTTAGCGGTTTCAGGATTGGAACTTAAAGCTCCGCAAACCAGTTCTATCTGACCATCTATATTGGCTGCGATACGGTGGACGGCGCCTATAAAAGCATTTTTACCGCCACCGATCATCCCCATTCTTATTTTACCGTTCATTAAAGATTACCTTTTTTTAGTTCACTTACTGCAAAATCTGCGGCTCTGGCTGTCAAAGCCATAAAAGTCAGCGAAGGATTTTGACAAGCAATCGATGGCATACAAGATCCATCCGTTACAAATACATTTTTAACTTCATGCATCTGGTTCCATTTATTTAATACGGAGGTTTTAGGATCATTTCCCATACGGGCTGTTCCTTGCTCATGGATAGCCATACCTGGAGTTGATCCCGCATCATAAGTTTGTATATTCTTGATTCCTGCTGCTTCCAGCATTTCTGCTGCATCGTTCATCATGTCAATACGCATTTTTTCTTCGTTACCTTTAAACTCACAGTCAATAGCCAATACCGGCATTCCCCATTTATCTTTTTTGGTTTTATCAATATAAACCCTGTTTTCATGGTATGGAAGAGACTCACCGAAACCACCTAATCCCATTTTCCAGGCACCTGGCTGCGTCATCAGATCTTTAAAGTCGCCACCAAAAGCAAGTTCAGCTACATCTTTATGCCATCCTGTACGACTTGCACCACCCTGATAACCGAATCCACGTAAATAATCACGTTTATCACCACCCATGTTCTGGTATCTCGGTACATAAATACCATTTGCCCTGCGGCCATAAGTATATTTGTCGTCAAAACCTTCTGCATCTCCCGAAGCACCGCAACGGAAATGGTGATCCATTAAATTGTGTCCAAGCTCACCACTCGCATTCCCTAAACCATTAGGATGCTCAGCAGAAGTTGAATTCAACAATAAGAAGGTACTACCTAAAGTAGAGCCATTTACAAATACAATCTTTGCAAAATACTCTATGTTTTCTTTCGTTTCTGAATCTATGATGACTACACCTGTTGCTTTCTGTGTTTCTTTGTCATAAACAATATGATCAACTAAAGAGAAAGGGCGTAAAGTCAGGTTTCCAGTAGCTACAGCAGCTGGAAGGGTAGAAGACTGTGTACTGAAATAAGCACCAAAAGGACATCCTCTGCTACATCTGTCACGGTACTGACAACTTCCTCTTCCTCCATGGGGAACAGTCAGATTGGCTGTACGGCCAATAGTCATAATACGTGATTTCTTCCACTTATCTTCTATTCGTTTCTTCACATCTTTCTCTACACAATTCATTTCCATTGGCGGAAGAAAGTGTCCATCAGGTAAAGCAGGCCAGTTTTCTACCTGACCACTAATTCCTGCAAACTTTTCTACATGGTCATACCATGGGCTTAAGTCTTTATATCTGATTGGCCAGTCATTACCATGGCCATCTTTTTTATTGTCTTCAAAGTTCAGGTCACTGAAGCGGTAACTTTGACGGCCCCACATCAATGATTTTCCACCTACGTGAAATCCGCGGTACCAGTCAAAACGTTTGACTTCTGTATATGGACATTCGTGGTCATTCACCCAAAAGCTCTCATTGAATTCCTGGTAAGGATAATCACGCTTTTGTACCGGGTGTGCTTCTTTTTGTACTTCAGTTAATTTACCACGGTGTTCAAATTCCCATGGTTTTTTCATTGCTGTAGTATAATCTTTGATATGCTCGACGTTTCTGCCGCGTTCAAGCAAGAGAACTTTAAGTCCTTTTTCAGTAAGTTCTTTTGCTGCCCATCCTCCACTTATTCCTGATCCGACTACGATAGCATCGTATGTATTTTGTGCGGTTGCTTTTGTGTTTAAATTCATGTGTTTTGTAAATAGATTAAGAAGAATAAACTTTTTGTCCAGGTTTTAAATCGACACAGCCATTGTAACGGCCGGGAACGTCAATGTACTCTAACGCTTGTGTAGCGCCGATTTCTGAGGTGAAATAACCTAACATAGTTAAATCTCTCGCAATGGCAAAAAAGTAAGATGGGCCTTGTGGTCCATATTTAGCAGCCTTAACAGTATTTGTTAATGCTTTTCCAGTTCCTTTCGCTTTTTCTGCGGCTGCGGCTTTTTCGCCATCAGCTTTCTGAGCAGCAACGGTCTCATCTCTTACTTTTCCAAGTAATTCTCCACGTTCTTTTACAGAAATTTTAAGGAATGAATTATTGTATTGTTTTTTAGAACGGGCTTCCAGATCTTCAAGGCCTTTAACAAAAACGTCTTGCGCTTCTTTAGGATAGCAATCTCTCACCATCATTGAAATCCATGGTCCAACGCCTGCTGCTTTTGCACCTGGTGTTTTTGTAGATGGGATAATAATGTCGGCTACTTCAGTGATCAACTGGTCCTGATCTGCTGAAAATAGTCCCGATCCTTTCTTGGCAGAAGGGGTGTTACAGCTGTCAAGAAATACTCCGATTGTAGTAGCAGATAATGCGCCTCCCATTAAAAAGGCAATGTTTCTGACTGCGTCTCTTCTTTCCATACTTTGATATTTGGTTATTTAAGGTGTTGTTTATACACTATCAACTACTAAAAATAGAAAAAAAATAGACGGAACAAACAAAAAAATGATATTTAATTCTCAATATTCTTGCTTTTGTTACACCCTATATTCATTCTAAATAAGGATTTAGCAAAAGGATGTCTAAACACCCTTTTAAGGGCTGTTTTTGCAGCACTCATTAAATATAAACAATAGCTATGTAAAAACATTTTTTAACAGGTTTCGTGCAATTTTTTACCTTTGCCAAAATCAAAAGACCAATGACCGAAAAAATACTAGTATTAGGCTCTAATGGGCAGATAGGAACTGAACTGGTGACTGCACTGCGCAAAACTTATGGTGAAGACAATGTAGTGGCCTGTGATATCCGACGTCCTGATTATGACATCAAGAATTCAGGACCTTTTGAGTTCGTTAATGTTTTAGAGAAGGATACTTTAAATACCATATTTAATAAATATAAACCTGGCCAGGTTTATTTGCTGGCTGCGTTATTATCAGCTACCGGTGAGCAGAATCCAAAGCTTGCCTGGGACCTGAATATGAACGGTCTGCTGAACATTCTTGACCTGGCGATTGTCTATAAAACTGCCAAAGTTTACTGGCCAAGCTCCATTGCGGTATTCGGGCCTAACTCTCCGAAGGATCAGACTGAACAATACTGTGTGATGGATCCAAATACGGTTTACGGAATCAGTAAATTAGCAGGTGAAAGATGGTGTGAGTATTATCATCAGAAATTTGGTCTTGATGTGCGCAGTATCCGTTACCCAGGTTTAATCAGCTGGAAAGCTGCTCCGGGTGGTGGTACAACGGATTATGCCATCCATATTTTCCATGATGCATTAAAGAAAGCGAATTATGCTTCTTTCCTTTCTGCAGATACAGAATTACCAATGATGTACATGGATGATGCGATCCGTGGAACCATAGAATTGATGGATGCTCCGGCAGACCGTATTTCTATTCGTTCGAGCTATAATTTTGCTGGTGTAAGTTTTACGCCTGAAACTTTGGCAGCGGAAATAAAGAAACATATTCCGGAATTTACATTAACTTATACTGCTGATGATCCCCGTCAACAGATCGCTTCAAGCTGGCCCCGTTCAATGGATGATCAGATTGCAAGACGCGACTGGGGTTGGAAGCCTGAATTTGATCTGTCAAAACTGACGATTGATATGTTAAACAATTTAAAAAAGATAGGGTAGACCTCTATAATTTATACCATGGGAAGAGCATTTGAGTTTAGAAAAGAAAGAAAATTTAAGCGTTGGGCTAAAATGGCCGTGCAGTTCACCCGTATAGGGAAAGAGATTGTAATGGCAGTAAAGGACGGTGGTCCTAATCCTGATACGAATTCACGTTTACGTACAGCAATCCAAAACTCTAAAGCGGTAAATATGCCGAAAGACAGAGTGGATGCTGCAATTAAAAGGGCTTCTAATAAGGATGAAAATGGTTACGAGGAGCATGTATATGAAGGATATGCACTTCATGGGGTAGCTATATTAATCGAAACTGCTACCGACAATACGAACAGAACGGTAGCTAACGTACGTAGTTACTTTAGTAAAACCGGTGGTTCTTTAGGAAAAACAGGTTCCCTTGATTTCATTTTCAACCGCAAGTCTATTTTTAGATTTATACCGGGTGACAAGGATCTGGAAGAACTGGAGTTTGAATTGATTGACGCTGGTTTGGAAGAGTTGTATCTGGAGTCTGATGAAGAGGGTAACGATATTGCAGTTGTTCAGACAGCTTTTGAGGATTTTGGTAAGATGCAAAAGGCGCTGGAAGATTTAGGCTTTGAAATGAAAAGCGCGAAATTGGAAAGAATTGCAATGTCCACAACGCCTATTTCAGAAGAACAGGCGCTTGATGTTTTCAAACTGATTGACAAGTTGGAAGAGGATGACGATGTACAGGCTGTTTATAATAATATGGCTGAGTAAAAGTAAGGGGGATATCCTCTGAGTATAAAAAAAACCAGGAAGTAGTTTTCTTCTGACGTTCATGAAGAATGAACAATGTCAGAAAACTTACTTCCTGGTTTTTTTTATTCGCATCCGAATTTGGAGGGGTTGGGAAGGTTAGAAAGAAAGAAAGAAAGAAAGAAAGAAAGAAAGAAAGAAAGAAAGAAAGAAAGAAAGAAAGAAAGAAAGAGAAGAAACCCCTGGCCAATCGCAGAAATAAGCCGGGTGTCAAAAAAAAAGATCACTGGATAGTTTTCTGACATTGTTCATTCTTCATGAACGTCAGAAGAAAACTGCCAGCGATCTTTTTTTTGTATTATGGATTAATTTTAAGAACTGCTTTAAGGAAAACCTTGCTGGATTGTTTATAAAAAGCACTTTAAGAATTGCTTTAAGGAAAACCTTGCAGGATTGCTTCTCAGAACTACTTCTTGTGACTAAACAACCACGGAAGTAACTTGGGTTCTGCAAAAGTGGAATCCCAGCTGTTGTGATTTGCGTCAGGATAAAGCGTAAATTTCACTTCTTTACCAATAATTTTTAACTGGTTAGCGATTGCTGTAGATCCTGCTGGTGGTACCACATCATCTTTTCCACCGTGGAAAATCCAAAGGGGAACATGTTTGTATTTTTCAACGTTTGCAATGTTGTCACCTCCGCATATTGAAAAGGCAGCGGCGAATGTTTTAGGTTTACGTCTCAAAAGTTCAAGGGTTCCCATACCGCCCATAGAAAGTCCGCCAACATAAACTTGCTGGTGATCGATATAGGGTTTATCAAGAATATTATCGATCATTCCTAAAAGGGCCTTCATCGCTTTTGTAGGTTTTCCTTTTTTTTGATAATTAAAGATTCTTTTTCCGGTAGAATCTGAAGAAAACTGCACATTAGCCCAGTAACTGTCTTCTGAACATTGAGGGAAAATTATGATGGCGGGATATTGTTCACGGATATCGTTTCTAAGGAAGAGCTTGCCACCGTGTACTAATTGCTTTTCGTTATCATTTCCGCGTTCTCCGCTGCCGTGAAGGAAAAACAGGACGGGATATTTTTGTTTTGGATCGAAGTGTTCGGGGAATAGGATACGATAGGAGATACTGTCTTTGCCGTCAATAAAGCTGCCTTTATCGTATTTTTTGAGATCCTGAGCCATTGTTTGAAGGGAAAACAGGAGAGAGAACCAGAGAATTAATTTGTAATGCTTCATACAACTAAATTAAAAAAACCCGCTTGAATATAAGCGGGTTTTAATGAATTAATGTTTATTTGAATGGCTAAGCCATTTGTGAGTTAGTAACCAGGGCTTTGTACCAGCTTACCCTGACTTCTGTCAATTTGATCTTGTGGTAATGGCCAATACTCATCACGTGGTTTAAGCGAAATGTTTTTCAGGTAATCGAAGTATTTACCTTCAAAGTTAAAGTAGCTTTCCAGTGTTGTTTTTGCAACACCCCAGCGTACAAGGTCAAAGAATCTGTGACCTTCCAATGCCAATTCTAATCTGCGTTCAAAATGAACTGCATTTCTAGCATAATCAACACTAGGGAAAGAAGGATAAAGACCTACTTTATAAGCTGCTGTAGGTGCGCCGTTCGCTAATTGAGGTGTTATTTTTGCTGCGCGTTGTCTCACTGCATTGACCAGGGTTAATGCTGTTCCAAGATCACCTGTTTCTACAGCACACTCTGCTGCCATCAGGTAAATATCAGCAAGACGAATCAGGTTAATGTTTAATCCGGTTACGTTTGGACTTCCCGGAGCTGTTCCGCTGGCCAGCTGAGAAACTTCAATTGTGTTTTTAATCGGTAAAAATGGTCCGCCATTACTCGCATCACGAATCCAGGCATCACCAGGCATTACACCCCAATCACGATAAGGAGTACCTCTTCTGCCTAAAGTAGACTCAATCCTTGGGTCTAAAGCTAAAGCAGTATTCAATACATAGGTTTTCTTTTGATCTGTTGTTAATCCTAAATCAGAAATATATGGATTGGTACGGTAGCTTCCATCTAGTAATGGTAAACCAGCAGCATCAACTTTGAACGCGTTAGCCAGGTCAATTGTTGGCTGGAAGAAACCACAGCAGTTGATCGGTGCACTTCCGGAAGGGAAGTTTAACATATCACCCACGTTTCCGTTATCTCCACCTGTACCATCTGTTCCTACAGAATTCTGAACAGAAACAATTGATTCCGGACCATCTTCTTTAGTGATATCGAAGTTATCTGAATAAGGTAAGTTGATAAGACTTGGTTTTGCTGCAATGATAGCATTAAACTGTGCATAGGCCTCAGCATATCTTTTCTGATATAAGAATACTTTTCCAAGATAAGCTTGTGCGGCAAATTTATCCATACGCGCTTTTTGACCTTTTGGTTTTGTTGTACCCAGATTTGCTACTGCTGTCTGAAGATCTGCGATAATGTTAGGATAAATATCCTTGTCGTTTGGTATGATAGTTCCACTTACAGTAGTTTCAGTAACATAAGGAACAACTTTAAACACCCTTACTAAAAAGAAATAATAATGAGCACGAAGTACTTTGGCTTCACCCTCGATTTCTTTAGCACGTGCATCACTAAATTTTGCAGCACCACCACCAGCTTGCAGGTTAGCTAAAATTTTCAGGGTGTTGTTACAGCGCTGAATACCTTCATAACATCTGTCCCATAAATTTGCTAAATTATCATTTGTACTCGTTGGTGCGTGTCTTTCTATCGCGTTCATATTTGGCTGATCACCATTGCTACTCCCTTTATGGGCATTGTCAGAAGCAACCTCACCAAATAACCACTGGCTTGGAGCAGCACCGTAATTGCCCCATGTACCGTTTACATTACCATTTAGTAAGCCATAAGCACCGATAAGTAAACCTTCAACACCATCCTGTGTCGTTATTTGTTCTCCTGTCAGCTCTCCCTGGGGCTGAACCGTCAGAAATGACTTCTTGCAGGATAGCGTACTGCAAATTATAAAGGATAAGAAAATATATTTTAAGTGTTTCATCTTTGTATCTTTTAATTAAAATCCAACATTTATACCAATTAGGAACTGACGAGGTGAAGGATAAACTCCCTTATCAACGCCAAGTGCTGAGAATGTATCAGCTGGTGGTCCAGAATTTCCAACAGCAGCAGAAGCATCTCTGGTCTGACTAACTTCCGGATCAAGACCAGTGTATTTGGTGATCGTGAAAAGGTTGGTTGCGCTTACGTAAACTCTCATTCTGCTGATGCCTGATTTTGGACCAAATGCTTTAGCTGTTGGAATTGAATAACCGATCTGGATATTCTTCATTCTGAAGAAGCTGCCTTTTTGTACATAGTAGCTTGAAGAAGTATATTCAAGATCAGAGGCTCCGGTATAAGCAGAAGGAATCTGGCTTGAAGTGTTCGTTGGGCTCCAGGCACCTAACAATCTTGTGCTTTTTGCACCGTCAAATGATGGGAAATCTGTGAAGTAACGTGTTGCTTCAAAAAGATCATTTCCCTGAACGCCGTAGAAGAAGGTTGCAAGATCCCAGTTTTTATAAGAAGCATTTAAATTGATACCATAAGTGAAGTCCGGATTTGGATTTCCAATAATTGTACGGTCTTTAGCATCAATTACGCCATCACCATTGATATCAGCATAACGTAAACCACCTACCCTGGCTCCAACATAAGAAGGATTGTTTGCAATATCTGCTGCACTTTGATAAATTCCCGCAGTCTGGTAACCATAGAATGAACCAAAAGGAGCGCCTTCTTGTAATACACTTGTTTGTAAACTTCTGTAGTTGCCATAAATCTGGTTGAAAATACCAGGAGCAAGCTTTACAATTTTATTTTCGTTTTTAGAGAAATTCAGGCCGATATCGAATTTAAAAGGGCTGTCTGATTTTTTTCCATAATGATAAGCAACGTTAAACTCAACACCCTTATTGCTCATATCACCAATATTTACATATGGTGAATTACCCAATCCAACTACAGTTGAAGGTTGTGGCAAATTATAAAGCATATCTGTGGTTTTTTTATTATACCAGTCTGCCGATCCGTCAAATGCACCGTCAAACAATGTAAAGTCAATACCTACGTTAAGGGATTTCACAGATTCCCATTTGATGTCCGGGTTTTGATAAGCATTTTGCCAAACACCAGTAGTTAAGCTATTTCCGCCACCAAGAGCATAAGCTGAATTCGCGATAGAACTCTGAAATCTGTTCAGATACTGATTAGAAGGAATTCTTTGGTTCCCTGTTTCTCCATAACCTACACGGAATTTGAAATCAGAGATCCATTTAACACTTTTCATGAAGTCCTCTTCAGAAACTCTCCAAGCTGCACTTGCTGCCGGGAAATAACCATATTTGTTGTTCGCTCCGAAATTAGAAGAACCATCACGACGAAGTATAGCGCTGAATAAGTAACGGTCATTATAAGAATAATCAACTTTACCAAATAAAGAGAAAAGTGATCCAATTGCACCATAACTAGAGTTACTGATATTAGAAGAACCAGTGTTCAAATAATAATAATCCTGATTTCCTAAAAGGAAGAAATCATTTCTTCCTGCATTTAACTGACGGGATTTAGATTTGATAGCCTCTGTACCAAGTAATACATTCAGTCTGTGCTTCTCATTAATAACTTTACTATAGTTCAAAGTATTTGACCACGTCCATTCTGTATTATAACCCATATACTCACCCAGGTTATTAGAGTTGTTCCCTTCCGAGAATTCCAGGTTTGGATAACGCATAGTTACCCCGTTAAAGTTCTCGTAACGCAGACCAAAATTTGTTTTTAAAACAAGTCCTGGTATAATATCTCCTTCAGCATATACATTTCCAAAGAAGAAGTTACTTTTGTTTTTATTGTCTTTTGCACGATAAAGGAAAGCCAGTGGATTTTCAGCATTACCTAACTGGCTGCCGCGGCTTCCTGCAAAATTTCCGTTAATATCATAAACCGGAATAATAGTTGGTATACGGTATGCCCAGCCTATTGCACTTCCCTGATCCTGATAATCTCCGGATGTATTTGGATTTACACCCAAACCATAACCTTCAGAATAACTATACTGCGCATTTTCACCAAAACGTACTCTTTTGTTAAAGGCTGAAATGTTCGTATTAGACCTGAAATTATAACGCTTAAAGCCTGTATATTTGATTGTTCCTTTCTGATCCAGGTAACCACCTGAAAAAGTATAGGTCGCATTTTCTCCACCACCAGTAGCACTTAACTGATAATTCTGAACCGGAGCAACGTCTGTAATTTCGTCAAACCAGTTAGTTCCCTGTTTGTTTGCTTTGGTGATCTGATAGAATAAAGCAGGATCGCGGCTGTAGTTATATTTTGACGGGTCATAATCAGCAGCGGTAATTTCCTGACCGGTTTTTCCACCTGCAACCAGGTAATCTGGCAATGTAGGTACTGTACCTGAACCATAATTTGTTCCTGCTGCAATGGTTTTTCCAGCATTGGTATAACCGTCAAATACATACTGTGCGTATTGCTGCGGATTCATCATTTTTGGAAAACTGCTTTTCCTTGGAACCTGAGTACCATAGTAAGAATCCAATGTGATTTTTGGTGCACCTGCAACTCCTTTTTTCGTGGTAATAATTACAACACCATTGTTTGCTCTTGATCCGTAGATAGAAGCAGAAGAAGCGTCTTTCAGTACCTGAAGACTTTCAATATCATTCTGATTAAGCCATGATAATTTTCCTTCAAATGGTACCCCGTCGATTACATAAAGAGGTTCGTTGTTGTTAATTGTACTGATACCACGGATTCTGATTTGTGGTGTTGAACCTGGCGCACCATCGTTGATGATCTGCACACCAGTTGCCTTACCTTGTAAGGCTTCCACAGCACTCGCAGCAGGCTGAGCTTTTAAAAGGCCCATGTTGACCACTGCTACAGCACCTGTAAGATCCTTTTTACGTTGTGAAGAGTAACCCGTTACAATAACCTCAGTCAGGTTGTTGTTGTCGGCCAGTAAAATTACACTGATATTGGTTTGCTTGCCAACCGGAATCTCTTTAGAGCCGTATCCAACAAAGGAAACAACAAGGACATCAGTTGGTTTTACAAGAAGTGCGAATGCACCATTTCCGTCTGTGGTCGTGCCACCCGGAGCATTTTTGATTTTAATGGAAGCGCCGATAACCGGTAATTTATCATCGCTGCCGATGACTTTTCCGGTGATTTTGCTTTGGGCCATTGCGCCAATAGCGAATGACAGGCCCAGGCACAAGAGAAGGAGAACCCTCTTGAAAAGTGGTAGATTTCGTTGCATAAGTTATATTTGGTTTAGTGAAGGGATATTAGTTATAAAAGTTGTTTAATAGCTCGTTTTTTTAAGGGTGAATAAATAGGTTATATAGTTGATAAACAATTTGTATGTGTAGTTCTTACACTATATCTAAACTAAAGAAAGGAAAGATTAAATGCAATAGTTAAAAATATTATTTTTTCTATTCCGGATATTAAAACCGCAGACGCTGTAAATCTAGGTAAAATAAAAAGGTAATGTTCTTGTTTTTTTAACCAAAAAAAAGCCCCTTAGCAATTGGCTAAGGGGCTTTTTGAAATATTATTCTTAAAGCGTGAAGCTAAATTTAGCTGTTGAAACGTCTCTTGAATTTGAGCCGATAAAGACATTAAAGTCACCAGATTCAGCTGCAAATTTTAAATCTGAGTTATAAAACTTCAGCATTTCTGTGTCTATAGTAAACGTAATCTTCTTAGATTCACCCTTTTTCAGGAAGATCTTTTGGAAACCTTTTAGCTCTTTTACCGGGCGGGTAACCGAACCATAAATATCCTGAAGATATAACTGTACGATTTCATGACCATCAAATTTTCCGGTATTTTTAACCGTTACAGTTGCCTGAATAGTCTGACCACTTTTCAGGGTAGATTTATCTAATTTAACTGCTGAGAAATCGAAAGAGGTATAACTTAATCCGAAACCAAACGGGTATAAAGGATCATTTGAGCTATCGATATAACGTGACTTGAATTTCTCATTCGAAATCCCGTCATATGGACGTCCAGTACTTTTGTGGTTATAATAAAGAGGGATCTGACCTACATTTCTTGGAAAAGTAGCTGTCAGTTTACCCGAAGGATTATAATTACCAACCAGTACATCAGCAATTGCATTCCCAGCTTCTGTACCACTGAACCACGTTTCTAAAATGGCAGGAACATTGGCATCTTCCCATTCCAGTGTCAACGGACGGCTATTCATCAATACCAGAACGATTGGCTTACCAGTAGCTGATAGTGCTTTTAATAAATCTTTCTGATTCGGCAGCAAATCAAGGTTCGTGCGGCTTGTTGCCTCACCACCCATAATCGCACTTTCACCTAAAACAACTACAGCAATATCAGCTTTTTTTGCTGCATCAACTGCCTCATCAATTAATTGCTTTGGTGATTTTGCATCTGCGGTAATATCAGCACCATTGGCATTGATCTGTTTTAATATTGCTGGATTATCAACCAGGTTCGCACCTTTAGCATAAGTGATCTCCATATCCGGAGCTGCATTTTTTAAACCTTCGATTACGCTGATGGCTTTTTTCCAGTCACCCGCTGCACTCCAGTTACCAATCATATCACGTTTATTATCCGCAAGCGGGCCAATTAAAGCGATCTTTGCATTTTTCTTTAACGGTAACAACTGGTTGTTGTTTTTCAATAACACCATAGAAGCAGCTGCGATGTTTTTTGCATCTGATCTGTTTTGTGCAGAAAGGATTTCTGTTTTTGCAAGTTCTTCATTCACGTACTTGTAAGGATTTTCAAACAGACCCAATTTATATTTTGATTCCAGAATCCTGCGGCAGGCCATATCAATCACTTCTTGTGTGATCTTCTTTTCTTTCAAAGACTGTTTTAAAGTAGTCAGGAAACCCTCACTCACCATATCCATATCATTTCCAGCTTCCAGAGATCTTGCACTCACCGTTTGTAAATCACCCAGACCATGTGCAATCAGTTCACTCACACCCGTGTAATCACTCACCACAAAACCTTTGAAACCCCAATCTTTACGCAATAAATCAGTTAATAACCATTTATTGGCAGTAGCTGGTGTTCCGTTAATATCATTGAAAGAAACCATTACCGTTTCAGCACCTGCATCAATAGCTGCTTTATAAGGAGGTAAATATTCATTGTACATTCTGATCAGACTCATGTCTGTGGTATTGTAATCTCTTCCGCCTTCAGCAGCACCGTATAAAGCAAAGTGCTTTACACAAGCCATAATCGCATCTTTATTGGAAAGACTATTGGTTTGATAACCTCTGACCATAGCCGCACCGATTAAAGATCCTAAATAAGGATCCTCGCCAGAACCTTCAGCGATCCTTCCCCATCTCGGATCTCTTGCAATATCCACCATAGGAGAGAACGTCCAGTTTAAACCATCTGCACTAGCTTCTCTTGCAGCAATACGCGCACTTTTTTCAATTAAATCCATATCCCAGCTTGCACTTAAGCCTAAAGGAATAGGGAAGATCGTTTTATGACCATGCACCACATCATATCCAAATAACAAAGGAATTTTTAAACGTGATTTAGTCACGGCAAGCTTTTGTAATTTAAGTACTGCTTGTGGGGTGAATGTATTGAAAACACCTCCTACAAGGCCTTTTTCAATTTTTTCATCTACTCCCTGACTTAAAATCGGCCCCGTTACATCGAAACCAACCGCAGGAAGGTTTAGTTGTCCGATTTTTTCATCCACTGTCATTTTAGACATTAGATTGTCGATGAACGTGTTCATCTTCTGGTCAGTCGCGCTTGCAGCTTTTTTCTGTTGTGCCACTAAAGAGTTTGCACAGAAAAGAGCCGCCAGGAAAAATAAGGAAGTCGTTGTTTTCATTTTAATATATTATCGTGTGTTATTCAGTTTATAAAATCTATCTTAATTGACTCTCGTTACTTTTGATCTTTCAGATATTCCATTTTCATTGATTGCTTCTATACAGAAGTAATAAGGTTTTTCTTTATCCATGCCTTTATACCAATATTCATTGGCCTGGTAAACCATGATGCTATTGTATAATTTATCAGGATCCGTACCTAAATAAATGTTATACCCATAAGCGTCGTCTACGGTACTCCATCTGATCCATGAATTTCTTTTGTCTTTTTCCGTTCTCAACACGGTGAAACCTTTAACAGCTGCTGGTTTCTTTCCATTGCCATTTCCAAACACCCTTAACCCGCTGATCGCAAATTTGCCAGCAGGCATATGGATATTCTCTAATTTGATAAAGCGGGCAGAGACTGGCTGATCCAATTCTATATAATCATGCGGAACATCTTTCCGGTTTGCACTTTTATCAGCTAATATTTTCCAACTTTTACCATCCACCGAATACCACAGTTTGTATTGGTGATAAATGTCATTTTGTTTTCCTGAAAATTCTGCATCCTGGTCCGCATAATTTATTTGTACTGCGTTTACACGGGATAACTTCCCAAGATCGGTCTGTATCCATTCTCCTTTTTTACCACTTTCTGCACTCCAGTAGGTCCTGATACTTTCATCCACTGCTAAATTTGCAGTATAACCACCCAAAGTAGAAGAAACAATAACAGGCTTATTGTAATTCAGCAACATCCATCCGGTGAAACCAGACTTTAAATGATCTGTAGTCTGGTCAGGAAAATAATGCGGATAATCGCCAAAAGCAGCATCCATATACATGACATCATCCTGATCGAATCCTGCAGGCCAGATACCTAGTCTGCGTTCAAAATTGTTCTTGACAGAGACCACCATAGTAGAAACGTGCCAGTAATTTTTCCATCTGTCCTGAAAGGTTGCTCCATGTCCGGCGCCTCTTGCAAAACCACCCGGTTTATAAGATAACGGTAATGACTGATGCTCAAAGGGGCCAAGCGGACTCTTTGATATCGCTACACCATCTGCATAACCACTAAACTCTGTGGCTGGTGCACCATACTGTAAATAATATTTTCCATGATGTTTAGTCATCCATGCGCCTTCAATAAAAGGATCAAGGAAAGTATTGTCCAGGTTTTCACCGAAACGCTGCCAGCCAAACCGTTCATCATTCAACAAGAGCAATTCTTTTCTTGTACCTATCGGAGCGAAAGTTTTACGATTTAATTCAATTCCGTACAAAGGATATTGATTGCTGCTACCATTGTACATATATAACTTCCCATCCTCATCCACAAAATGTGCAGGGTCCCAGCCCCCGATTTCAAATTCATGTACCGTTTCCTTCCACGAATCCTTTTTCGGATCTGTACTCATCCAGATCGGGAAATTTTTGGAATAAGTAGAACCAAAAACCAGCATGGTATCACCCTGTATCCAAACTGAAGGCGCACACAGATCATCATACACCTTATGCTCCGGACGAAGGAAAGAGCGGGAAACAAAATTCCAGTGATATAAGTCTTCACTCCACCAATAGCCCATCTGATTGGTAGAGAACAAGAAATAATCTCCTTTATAATTTACAATCACAGGATCTGCTGTTGCACGGTGTTTCCCCTGTTCTGTAAAATGAGGAATAGGGGTATAGCCATAATCCAGATTGACCGGATTGCAATAAGTCAGCTGCTTTTTCTGAGCGAATAAAGCAGTGCTTGAAATCAGCAGGCAAAACAACAGCAGCGTTCTTTTCATGACTATTTTATTTAGCGATGGCAGGACTTTCAATGCCTAATTTGTTCAATCCGTTTTTAACATCCGGATTGCTCATAAATAATTTCCATAGTAATCCTGTGCGGTAGTTTTCTATCATACAGATAACAGGCCCCTGATCAATTGCCAGATGTGATTTTGCATACCAGTTATGCTCTTCACTAAAGCCATCCACGAAACCATATTCACTCCAGATCTTGTCACCAAGATCAAAATAGAAATGCTTCAAAGCTTTCATCGAATATTCAGGCGTATAAGGGAAAGCTGATAAAGCAGCCGTTGGGCTGATCACACTTAAATCTTCCGAAGGAGAATGTGCAGCATAACCCTGCCAGCTATCACTTGCAGTTAATCCCCAGCAATTTTCTCCATAACCTTTAAAATGTTTAGGATTCTCTATACAATAGGCACGATTGATTAACGTGTGGTTTTTATTCTGTTCAAAATAATCTGCGTAACGATCTTTCAAACCACGCGGATCCAGTCCTGTAAAGGAATATTGTGAAAAGAATAAGGGGCCACCGAAATCAAAACCAAGAGGTAGTGTAATCCCTTCAAATTTTTTTCCGTTGAAAAATGTATTGCTGTTTGCCCAGCCTTCTTCGTACACTTTTTTATCAATAGGTGATTTTGGAGATGAAGCCGCCAGCACATAGGTGATAAAACATTCATTCCATCCTTTAATCGGGTGGTTCATGCTCCAGCCATTATTAGGACTCCAATGCCAGTATAAAACATTTTGTTGTTGTGTAAACCAGTTCCATTCCACACCTTCCCACATCCAAAGGATTTTATTGCGAATATCAGTCTCTACAGCATTGTCTGCCGTATAATATTGGCGTGCCGTCAGTAAACCCTGGAAAAGCAAAGAGGTTTCCACCAGATCAGCACCGTCATCTTTAGGACTGAAACGGATTACTTTTCCTGTTTCGCCATTCAGCCAGTGCGGAAAAGCACCATGAAACTGATCAGCCTTATATAAAAAGTCTACAATTTTTTTAGTTCTTGCAGCAGCCTGTTCACGCGTTATAAATTTACGCTCAGCAGCTACAATAGTTGCCATGACCCCAAAACCAGTTCCACCAATAGTCACGACCTCACTGCCATATTCAAAAGCGACATTACTGCGCTCACGTGCCATTCCACTAACAGGATGACCAAAATCCCAGAAATAACGGAAGGTTTGTTTCTGTACTAAATCAAGAAGCTGGTCGTCAGTCAGGTTTTTCTGTATTTTCATTTCGGCTTTAATACCCTGAAATGCTACATTTTTCTTTTGCGCTACTGCAAAAAAAGTAAGTATCGTTAAAATAAAGAGGCTGAGTAAAGATTTTAATTTCATCGTTGGCTTTTAAATTAGGTACAGGGCAGGAGTGATGTTAAAAGAGGTTACCAGGCTCAGCCTGGCAACCTCTCATTTGGTATGTTTGATTTGAATTAGTAACCCGGGTTTTGAACTAATACCCCACCGCTGAGGTCAACTTCTGTCTGAGGAATCGGCCAAACTTCATTTTTACCAGCTTTCCATCCTTTAGGGCCGAAAACTGCTGTTCCTCTTCCCTGACGGATTACATCAAAGTAACGGTCAAATTCCATGGCTAACTCCACACGTCTTTCTTTATAGATCGCTGCGCGTAAAGCCGTCTGGTCTGTGGTTGTTACCGCAGGTAAAATATCAGGATTACCCTGACGGGCTCTTTTTCTTACTTGTTCTAAAGAAGATAAAGCCTGACCAGAATTACCCAGTTCATTTGCTGCTTCTGCGTTCATTAATAAAACATCAGAGTAGCGGATCATGCGTACATTTTGTTGTGCACCTTCATTGAAATTACTTACAAATAATTTGAAAGGAGAGTAAGATTTCATGTTGTACATAGGATTGTCACCAACTTTAGGAATTACGTCGCCTTCTGGAGTAGTTGTGCCTCTGAAAAGAATAGTACCAGATCTTCTTGGGTCACCAGGTTCAAAAGCAGCAGCCAGATCAGGAGTAGGAACATTGAACCCCCATCCGCCACCATCTACACCACTTGTTCCACGTACACCTTGTACCTGTGAATACTGAGAATTGGAAGCATCCGGATTTCCAGGAACTAAAGCACACTGAATTTCAAATATTGATTCTGAACTGTTCTCATTCGCAAGTCTGAAACTTTGTTCAAAATCAGGTAACAATGCATAACCTAAACCCATTACCTGGTTGGTATAATTGAGTACATCACCCCATTTCTTTTGATACATGGCTACTTTAGCATGTAAACTTAAAGCAGCACCTTTGGTTGCTCTGCCTAAATCTGCAGCTCCATATTTAGCTGGCAGTACAGCTTCAGCTTCCGTTAAATCTTTTTCAATCTGCGCATAAACCTGTGCAACCGGAGTCTGAGGCAAGTTATAATCCTTGTTAGGATCTTTTGGGACATGCAGACGCAAAGGAATGTTACCAAAAGCACGAACCAATCTGAAATAAGAGAAAGCTCTTACAAATTTAGCTTCAGCCAGGTATCTTGCTTTTAAAGCCTCATCCATTACAATTGCAGGTACGTTATCCAGTACCTGGTTTGTGTAGTTAATATTTCTATACTGACCACTCCAGAAACCAGCAATATTACCTTGTGCAGGGTCTACCTTGAACTCATCAAAGTCCAGGAAAAAACTTGCATCACTAGGTGTACTACCTTTTTCTGCATCATCAGAACCCATACTTTCAATTGCAATTGCAGGGAAAGCTGTGTTTTCCCATGAACGCAGGTTCCCATAAATTGCATTGACACCTTTTCCGGCATCTTCAGCTGTTTTCCAGAAGACAGCGCTATTTTGTTGTCCTTGCTCAGGTACATTCAAAAAGCTCTTCTTACAAGCAGGGATTACAGCAATAGAAACAATCAGGCCAAAAGCCAAAACCGTTTTTGTGTATATATTTTTATTTTGTATCATGACGTTCCGGATTAAAAAGTAAGATTAACACCAAAGTTGTAAGTCGCATATAACGGGTAAACGTTAGCGTCAAGACCTGCATTTAATGAGTTCGATGGTCTGTCTAAAATTTTCTCAGCGTTATCAACAGGGATTGGTCCAACTTCAGGACTGAATCCTTTGTAGCCAAATAAATTGATTGCGTTTTGCGCGTTGGCATAAAATCTGATCTTCTGGATTTTCCATTTAGCCAGAACGCTCTTAGGTAAAGTATAACCTAATTGTGCATTTCTAACTCTGAAATAAGAACCGCTGCTCACATAGAAAGAGTTTGGCGCTGAGTTCGCTGACGACCCGATATTTACTGAAGGGTAGGTATTTGAAGTACCTTCACCATGCCAGCGGTTATCTACGAAATCTTTAGTGAAATTCTCATTTCCAAAACGGTAAGCAAGATTAGAGTTGTAAACATCAACACCAGCCACACCTTGGAAATCTAAAGCAAGATCAAAGTTTTTGTAAGAGAAGCTTGTATTGATACCATAAGTATATTTAGGATTAGGATTTCCCAAAGCAACTCTGTCCTGAGAATTAATTTGTCCGTCACCATTGGTATCTGCATATTTAAATCCACCAGGTAAAGCACCAGATTGAGTAGGTGAATTTGCAATATCAGCCGCATTCTGGAAAATACCTACAGTTTTATAACCGAAGAATTCTCCGATCGGGCTGCCTTCCATAGTTCTGTTGGCTACATAACCATTCGTTAAGCCAGTGCTACCAGCATAGATAGGAGTTTTACCAGATAATACAGAAAGAACTTTATTTTGATTATAACTGACGTT
This sequence comes from Pedobacter sp. WC2423, assembly GCF_040822065.1. NCBI lineage: Bacteria > Pseudomonadati > Bacteroidota > Sphingobacteriia > Sphingobacteriales > Sphingobacteriaceae > Pedobacter > Pedobacter sp. WC2423. Next base: position 3,351,935 of record NZ_CP162005.1, on the reverse strand, counting down.
ACCACCAATAGAGTAAGTTAAACCACCACCTGTTACATCACTCCAGGCTACTGAAATCTCAGCACCTCTGTTTTGTAAATCAGCCTGGTTACCTAAAATCTGGTTGTCAACAGTTCCTAATGAACCTAAAATTGGCAAACCGAAGATCGCTCTTGAAGTTTTTCTGCTGTAATAATCACCTTCAACTGTTAACCTGTTTTTCAGGAAAGCAGCTTCGAAACCAATATTACTTCCAATTCCTTTTTCCCAGACAATAACAGGAGGTACCAAAGTATTACCACTTGCACCAGTATTTGGATTGTTATTATAGAATGCGATCAAATCAGCAGTCTGAGCAATTAAAGACTGACTTGGGTTAACCGGTACACTTGCGTTACCAACTTTACCCCAGCTACCTCTTAATTTTAAAGAGCTGAATACGGTCTGATCTTTCATGAAGTCTTCATTCGTTAATACCCATCCGGCACCTATAGAAGGGAAATAACCCCAGGTCTCGCTACCAAAAAACTGTGAAGCTCCATCAGTACGAATAGAAGCGTTTAACAAGTATTTGTTTTTGAACGCGTAATTTACTCTGGCAAAATAAGAAGCAAATTTAATCAGAGATCCCTGATCCAGTATATTTCTTGTTGCTGCATCACCTAATCTTAAATATAAATCTGCATCGCTGTTAAAAGGTACGTTTTGTGCAGAAGCATTTAACGTATAAGATTTATTGCTTTGTGCAGACTGACCTAACAATACAGTCAGACTATGATCTTCATTAAAAGTGTTCTGATAAGTCAATGTATTCTCTACGATCCAGTTTCTCGTTTCTACGCGTTTAAGATCTAAAAGACTGATGTCATTTTTCTGTGCTGTAGTTGCGAAATAAACAGGGTTGTATTTTCTGTTTTCAGACTGACCAAATTCTCCACCTACACTTGTTCTGAAAGTGAAGTGTTTTGCGAATTTTAATTCAGCATAAATATTACCTGTAACTCTGTAATCCTGTGTTTGCTGATTGAAGTAATCAAGCGTAGCCTGAGGATTGAAGTTAGCACCATCTCCTAAGTTCTGTAATTTTGGATCACCATAAGTTCCGTCTGCATTAAATACAGCTACTGTTGGTGATGCAGAATACATCTGGTGGAAGATAGTTTGAGGAATATCTTTTGATTTACTGGCAACACCAGTCACGTTATAACCAACTTTCAAATCTTTGAAAACCTGGATATCATTCGATACTCTTGCTGTATATCTTTTGTAGTTGTTTGTTTTTACAATACCATCCTGATCTAAATAACCCAGGGAAACATTGTAAGTAGATTTTTCTGTACCACCAGCAATAGAGATATTGTGGTTCATTACAAAAGCATTTTGCAGAATTTGTTTGTACCAGTCTGTGCCAGCACCCAGGTTTGTATCCTTAAATAATGGAGCCTGACCATTGAAAGTATACAACTCGTTTGTCAACGTTGCATATTCAGAAGCATCAGCCATTTTAACTTTATTCGTTACCGACTGGAAACCTGCATAAGCATCGTAGTTAATGGTAGTCGCTGAGCCTAACTTTCCTTTTTTGGTAGTAATCAATACTACACCATTCGCAGCGCGGATACCATAGATAGATTGTGCAGAAGCATCTTTTAAAACACTCATGTTCTCGATGTCACCTGGATTCAGGAAATTAATATCGCTGTACCATACACCATCCACTACATATAAAGGAGCCTGGTTACCGAAGATCGTACCTAAACCCCTGATGCGGATTTGAGGCGCAGAACCTGGTGTACCTGAATTGGTGATCGCCACACCTGCAATCTTACCTTGCAATGCACTTACCGGGTTGGTAGATGCCTGCTTGGAGATCTCAGTTCCTTTCAGGCTGGCTACTGATCCTGTGACGTCAACTTTACGCTGTGTACCATAACCTACTACCACTACCTGCTCTAATTGCTGCGAGCTGGAAGCTAAGGATACGTTAACAGTTGTTTGATTGTTTACAGGAACCTCCTGTGTGTTGTATCCGATATAGGTAAATACTAAGGTTCCGTTAGCCGGAACGCTGATGGCATACTTACCATTAGCATCTGTTTGTGTTCCTATGGTTGTCCCTTTTACAACGACGCTCACTGCCGGGATAGTTGTCTTATCCTGACCATCTGTGATGGTACCCTTAACAGTAATGTTCTGGGCAGATGCTGCGTTAATAAAAAGCAAACATAGAAAAGTTAAAACAGAAAATTTTGTAAAGATTCGTTTCATACTGATTATTGGTTTTGTGTTAATAGTTTGTTAAATCTCTGGTGGATTTGGGTCATAAACAAGGAAAGTACCTCTACATTATTACATCATGGTACCTTTGTGTAAAAAAGACAATAAGTATTTAAGCGGTAGAAATGCCGCTGAAATACCATTTAAGATAGGATTTAAGACCAGGTTTGTGGAAAAGAAGAATTGATGTATTTAAAGCGTTTTTGAGGCTTTGTGTAGTAATGATGTAGTCCTAAAGCTCCATAAAGAACTCTGCAAGGTTCTTGTCATGTGGTATATTCAGCTTCTTACGCAGCCTGTACCTCCGGATTTCAACCCCCCTGAGCGAGATGTTCAATAAAGAAGCCATTTCTTTACTGCTCATATTCATGTGCAGATAGGCACATAATTTGAGGTCGTTCGGAACCAGGTCAGGATGATTTGCCTTCAGTTTTTTGAAGAAACTTCCATGCGCTTCATTGAAGCTGGTCTCGAATAAATTCCAGTCCCGCTCATCATTCATCCCTTCATCAATAACCTTTTGTATTTTTCTGAACTGGTCGTCTGCAAGTACCTTACCTTTCTCGTCTTTCAGCTTGATCATCTCCTGACTCAGCTTTTGCAACAACTCATTTTTATAAACCAGGCTCATAGCCGAATTTGCCAGTTCCCGGTTTTTACTTTTCAGTTCTGTTTGCAGTCTTTCCGTTTGAATAACGCTAAGTTGTTTCTCTCTTTCTTCTGCCTCTGTTTTCAGGAAAATCTCTTTTTCCAATTCCACTTTGGCCAGGATTTCATCATGGTCTTTGCGAAGCTTCAGCTGGTATTGTTTTTTAGCGAGTATAAACAGTAAAATAATTAATAACGCATAGAACGCGAAAGCCCAGTTGCTCGCATAAAATGGAGGGAGAACAGTAAACTCAAATACGCTGACTTTACTCACCAGCTCATCATTGATTTTAGCACGGACCAGGAACCGGTAACTTCCTTTACCCAGATTTGTAAAGTCTTTCGCAGAAGAAGCGCTCCACTCAGACCACTGGTTAGAATAACCCTCCAGGTAATATTGGAATTTGATTTTTGCCTGTCTGTAATAAGGAAGAGAAAAAGAGATCCTGATATTATTCCTGTTGAAAGGGATTTCAATCTCTTCTCCACTATTCCCATTCTCACTTATTGTTTTATAAACATCAGTTACATCTTCTACTTTTCTGATCAGTACTGCCGGTAAAACCGTTTTCTTTCCATGGTCATTACCCGCAATGGCATCATAAATCACAAAGCCATCATCAACACTTACCAGGTGCATCGTATTACTGATCGGGCTGATATTTTCATAATACTGAACCATTCTGCCATCCAGTAAACTCAGCCTGTTAGAGTCGATGTTCAGTTTGCCTGGCTCACTGAAATCGACCATGGCAGTTTTTCCATGATTGATAAACCAGTATTTCTTCACACCTGCATTGATGATTTTATTTGAATTGGCAAAACTTCCTAATCCTTTGTTTAGTTCTTTATAAGGCGTAAAGCGATTGCTGATCTCATCATAGAGCATAAAACCAGCATCAGAAGAGAAGACCAGTTTATTTTCCAGGGTAAACAGGTTAATATTGTAATTGCCGGGAAGTCCGTTACGTTCGTCATAATAGTGAGTTTTGATCACCTTTTTAAAATCAGGGCTTAAAGTAAGTTTGTATAAACCTTTATAAGCGTGGCTTACCCAGATGTCTCCCCTGGAATCCTGTTCTACATAACGGGAAGGCTCTTCGAAGTTCTGGATTTTCGTAAAATACTTCCATTGCCCTTTCGCATCTTTCTGATATAAAACAAGACCATTGTAAGTTCCCTGGATCAGGTAATTTGGATTACTATTTAGCTTTTTAATGGTCCAGCCTCCGCTATTGCTGGAAATCTTTTCAAGCTGGTTGCCGTTTACTTTAAAACTGCCCACATTATGGCCCATAATCAATTGACCATCCAGCACACTCAGGTCCCATACCTGCCCTTGTGAATTCGGAACCAGTCTGAAATCAAAAGTATTAAAGCTTTTACCATTGCCTGAAACCCATGGACTATAAAATAACCCCTGATTGGTTCCCAGATAAATATTGTTATTGTAAATTAAACTGGAATAGACTGTCCCAAACTGTCCGGCTTTATCCAGGTAAAAATAAAGCGGAGAGTTCAATTCTACCCTGTCAATTCCATTGTCCAGGCCTGCCCAGAGATTCTGCTCGTTATCCGTAAATACACTTAATACCGTATTGTTCTGTAAACCTCTCGACTTATTGATCTGCTGTACAATATTTCCCTCCTGGTCAATCAGGATAATTCCATTCAGGATAGTACCAAAAGCATAATATTGATTGTTGATCCTGCTTCCGTTATTCAGCTGGAATGTTTTGAGGAAATCATTGGCCGGAATATTAAAAGGAGTAAAAGTTGATCCATTGTAGATGAACAAGCCGTCTTTACTTGTCCCGATCAGCATACTTCCATTTTTATAGGGAAGGATTGTCATGATATTTTTCGGACTGGCCAGATCGGTATGCGGAAGCGGCGTCAGCCTATGACCTTTGAGCTCGAATATCCCTTTATCTAAGATCTCAATTAAAAATCTGCTGCCCACATGGTGCATAAACAAGAATGACCCCTGCCCTTTAATCTGTGTTATTTTATTATTTTCGTAAATATAGATGGTAGTGAATGACTGAAAGATAACTCTTTTGCCATCTACAATGATTTTCCAGACTTCATCAGAGAGTTGTCCTGTTTTAGGAATGAGCCTGACCAGTGAAGTATAAGTAAGTTTCTTGTGCTGCGATGACCAGTAACCAAATTCCCCGAATGCACCTGTATAAATCTTTCCTTTGGAATCAGTAGCCACTGAACGTACGATCTGACGGTTAGGTAACTGGTACTGCTGCCAGTATTTACCATCGTAGGTAAGCAGGCCCTGCGTATTGCCAAAATACATGATTCCCTGGGCATCTTTAGCGATAGACCAGTTCTGATTCCCGGAAAGGTATACTGATTTCGGGAAGTTCTGAACGTAAGGAACACCAATACTCTTTATTTGTGTTGCCTTCAGGGGCATACCTGTCAGGATGAAACACAGGAATAACAGGAAATTCAGTAGATAACGGATTTTCATTTATAAAATGGATGCTCAATTATTTAGAAGCTGCAAATTATACATTAAAAATTAGTTTCCCTTTATAAAATCTAATACAGGCCCTTTGATTTTCCTTTCCGGCGTGCGTTTACACCGCATTAAGGCATATTTATCTATAAACGAAAGCGCTGGTTTAAATTAATCTGACTGATTAAAATTTTGAATGATGATCAGTCAGGTTAAAATAGGATATGATTTTATTTTACAGCAACGTTTACTTGCTGAGGAACTTTTACGTAGTAACCTGTTCCGTCATAAGGACGACGGCGTGGGTTCGTTACACAGGCAGCAGAGCAGCATCCTTCTAGTTTTGTACCGCATTCATCACATTGAGTAATGTGCTCATTACATTCCGGATTGGCACAGTTGATCATTTTTGCGGTAGTTGTTCCGCAGTTATAGCATTTTGATACTATAGTAGGGTTTACTGAGTTTACATCTACGGCTATACGGTTATCAAATACATAACATTTTCCTTCGAAGTCTTCTCCACCTGCTTCTTTACCATATTTGATAATACCACCGTGTAATTGGTAAACATCATTAAAGCCATGGTGGAGCAATAGGGCAGAGGCTTTTTCACATTTAATTCCCCCGGTGCAATAAGTAAGGACTTTTTTGTCTTTGTATTGTGCCAGTTCGTTTATCTTTTCCGGAAACTCTCTGAAGTTATCAATGTCAAGAGTAATGGCGTTTTTAAATCTACCAAGGCTGTGTTCATAATTCGAACGTACATCCAGGATGATTACATCTTCCTGATCAAGCATTTCTTTAAATGCTGCGGGTTCAAGATGTTTTCCTGTCTGCTCATTAGGATTGATAATGCTGGTGTCTCTTAAACCAGAGTGTACGATCTCAGATTTATAACGGCAGTGCATTTTAATGAAAGAAGGTTCCGGAACTTCATCAATCTTAAATTCTGTCTTTGCAAAGCGTTCATCTGCATGAACAGCTTCCATGTAAGCTCTACAAGCAGTTTCTGTACCTGAAACTGTTCCGTTTAAACCTTCATCAGCAACGATGATCCGGCCCACAAGACCTAATGATTTACAAAATTTGAGGTGATCGGCAGCAAATTGTTCCGCATCTGCTATTGGACTATAGCAGTAGTATAGTATTGTATTGAATTTTTCCATAAAAATTGATACCGCTGCAAACGGCGTTTAACGGCTGCAAATTTAAGAATAAAATCTAAATACTGCGAAATTGATTGATAATGTGGATTAGGGAGTTTTGGAGGGTATATATAGTGTATGTATATATAGTATTATAATTGAAAAAGGGAGGTTAAGATGCTGAATAGGGTTTGAATTGATGTTAGCGGTGATTTTGTTATGCTTTGAAAAGGAAGTGGATGTGATATCCTTTTGTTTCTGGAGTGGAATGGCAATTGTTGAATCAGATCTTATAGTCTGTATAACAGTAGTTTGGGATGAGGTTGAATGATCTTTGATGTGCGCACTGGCGATTCTGGAGAAGATGGTTTAGATTTCTTAATGAGGCATGTGCGGATGAAATTAGTTAGGTGAGAGAGATGAAGTCAAGTGAAATCAGTAAAATTCTCCTGTCATGTCAAGTGATTTGAGTACACTTATGGTATAGAAGTACTACTGTAGTGTATTAGAACGACCTTGAAAAGATCTTGGGATGAGGTTGGAATGACTGTGGTCATTGCAAGGTCATTCCAACCTCATCCCAACCTCATTCCAAGGTCATTTCAAGGCACTATTTAACCCCTTTTAAATACCTGTTTTATACGACGAGGCCATGTTTTGAGTTTTTCTGTACTTTATATCGTCTGATCATGAGGTTTGGAGGCTGGAATTGCTATGCTGCCGGTTGGTTTTGGAATTCCTTTTGAACCGTTTAAAGCGCCAATTAGCTATAGGCCGTAAAGGTTTTTGGCGGTTTTTAAAATCAATCCAGGCTGGTTGCTGCTGCGGTGGAATTTAGTTTGAAGTATTTCGTGTTGAGAATCATGCAGTTATGGATTGCATACAATTATAAGTGCGTTATTGTTTGGTAGCTGGTATAATTTTCCTACTTTTGCATCCCGCTTCGGAGGAAGGGAAAGAGTGAAAAAGATGTAGTGCTGAGGATTGAAAGGATGTGAAGTAGAGGTTGTTGTTAAGCTCCTGGGAAGGAATTAAAACTTTCTGAAAATAAAAAATAAAAAGCTTGACAAAACGAAAAAGATTTCTACCTTTGCAGTCCCAACAAAAACGGGAAGATCACTAACGGATGTTAGCAGATCACAATAACAAGACTGAAACGATGAAATACCGGAAATGAATCAGGAACATGAAGACCTGAGAAATAGAAGGAATAACATTGCAACATATAAAGACTGGCCGTGAGGTACTGTCGAGAAGTTCATTAAAGAGATGTCATTTACAAACGTAGCGAGGTAAGCTAGTACAAGTTCAAAGTACATGAACCGCGCGAGTTTTTTAAGTCTATTCTGACAGACAAATAAGAATAAGACTATTATTAATACAAGTTAAGAATGGTCAGTGTTCAAACATAACATTTTACAATGGAGAGTTTGATCCTGGCTCAGGATGAACGCTAGCGGCAGGCCTAATACATGCAAGTCGAACGATACTCTTTAGCTTGCTAAGGAGGAAAGTGGCGCACGGGTGCGTAACGCGTATGCAACCTACCTTAATCAGGGGGATAGCCCGAAGAAATTCGGATTAACACCGCATAAAATCACAGCACAGCATTGTGCAATGATCAAATATTTATAGGATTAAGATGGGCATGCGTGACATTAGTTAGTTGGCGGGGTAACGGCCCACCAAGACCACGATGTCTAGGGGATCTGAGAGGATGACCCCCCACACTGGTACTGAGACACGGACCAGACTCCTACGGGAGGCAGCAGTAAGGAATATTGGTCAATGGAGGCAACTCTGAACCAGCCATGCCGCGTGCAGGAAGACAGCCCTCTGGGTCGTAAACTGCTTTTATTCGGGAATAAACCTATCTACGTGTAGATAGCTGAATGTACCGAAGGAATAAGGATCGGCTAACTCCGTGCCAGCAGCCGCGGTAATACGGAGGATCCAAGCGTTATCCGGATTTATTGGGTTTAAAGGGTGCGTAGGCGGCTTTTTAAGTCAGGGGTGAAAGACGGTGGCTCAACCATCGCAGTGCCCTTGATACTGAAGAGCTTGAATGAACTAGAGGTAGGCGGAATGTGACAAGTAGCGGTGAAATGCATAGATATGTCACAGAACACCGATTGCGAAGGCAGCTTACTATGGTTAAATTGACGCTGAGGCACGAAAGCGTGGGGATCAAACAGGATTAGATACCCTGGTAGTCCACGCCCTAAACGATGAATACTCGCTGTTAGCGATACACAGTTAGCGGCTAAGCGAAAGCGTTAAGTATTCCACCTGGGGAGTACGGTCGCAAGATTGAAACTCAAAGGAATTGACGGGGGCCCGCACAAGCGGAGGAGCATGTGGTTTAATTCGATGATACGCGAGGAACCTTACCCGGGCTTGAAAGTTAGTGAATCATTTAGAGATAGATGAGTCCGCAAGGACACGAAACTAGGTGCTGCATGGCTGTCGTCAGCTCGTGCCGTGAGGTGTTGGGTTAAGTCCCGCAACGAGCGCAACCCCTATGTTTAGTTGCCAGCACGTTAAGGTGGGGACTCTAAACAGACTGCCTGTGCAAACAGAGGAAGGAGGGGACGACGTCAAGTCATCATGGCCCTTACGTCCGGGGCTACACACGTGCTACAATGGATGGTACAGAGGGCAGCAAGCTGGTAACAGCAAGCAAATCTCCAAAAGCCATTCACAGTTCGGATAGAGGTCTGCAACTCGACCTCTTGAAGTTGGATTCGCTAGTAATCGTATATCAGCAATGATACGGTGAATACGTTCCCGGGCCTTGTACACACCGCCCGTCAAGCCATGGAAGTTGGGGGTACCTAAAGTATGTAACCGCAAGGAGCGTCCTAGGGTAAAACCGATAACTGGGGCTAAGTCGTAACAAGGTAGCCGTACCGGAAGGTGCGGCTGGAATACCTCCTTTCTGGAGCAAGATAGATAACTCGCTGCGTAAATGATATACCAATGAAACTCTAACAGCTAGAGCAACAGCAGTATATAAGTAAATGACAATAAAATCTCAAAAGAAAAACCCATAGGATGAAACATCAACATTAGTGTTGTTCACCTACTGAAAGAAGGAATTGACCGAGGAAAAGGAATTGTGCTGAGACACCTCAACAACAACCCTGACCCAGTTAAATAGTCCCGTAGCTCAGTTGGTTAGAGCACTACACTGATAATGTAGGGGTCAGCAGTTCAAATCTGCTCGGGACTACATTATATATTCTAAGGGGGATTAGCTCAGCTGGCTAGAGCGCCTGCCTTGCACGCAGGAGGTCAACGGTTCGACTCCGTTATTCTCCACGATTGTCCCGTAGTTAAGATAAAAGCTACAGGAAATAGGGTAAAGATGGTAGCAATACTGAATACCCGGGACAATAAAGTTCTTTGACATATTGGAAGAAGTTAATAAAGAAGAGCAAACAACAATAGAGACGTTGTTAGCTTGAAGGAAACACAAGTGTATTTATACACGAACTGAATCCGTAAGGGTTAATAACAGATTAAAAAAAGCATTTCCATAGGCGCAAAAGGCTATGGAGAGAAGAAAGTAAGAAAGAGTACACAGGGGATGCCTTGGCTCTCAGAGGCGATGAAGGACGTGATAAGCTGCGATAAGCTCCGGGGATTAGCAAATATGAATTAATCCGGAGATTTCCGAATGGGGAAACCTGGCTAGTTGAAGACTAGTCGCATTACGATGCGCAAACCTGCCGAACTGAAACATCTAAGTAAGCAGAGGAAGAGAAAATAATAATGATTTCCTAAGTAGTGGCGAGCGAACGGGAAAGAGCCCAAACCAGTTATGTTACGGCATAGCTGGGGTTGTAGGACTACAATATGGCATTAATGAAATGAAGTGGAACAGGATGGGAAGCCTGGCAAAATAGCGTGAGAGCCGCGTACACGTAAGTAACATTAGTCTAGTAGTATCCTGAGTACCGCGAGGTCGGAGACGCCTTGTGGGAATCTGCCGGCACCATCCGGTAAGGCTAAATACTCCTGAGAGACCGATAGTGAACCAGTACCGTGAGGGAAAGGTGAAAAGAACCCCGAACAGGGGAGTGAAATAGAACCTGAAACTGTGTACTTACAAGCGGTCGGAGCGTCCAGGTGGCGTGACGGCGTGCCTTTTGCATAATGAGCCTACGAGTTACTCTTCTCTGGCAAGGTTAAGTGTTTAAGACACGCAGCCGAAGCGAAAGCGAGTCTGAACAGGGCGTATAGTCAGGGGAGGTAGACGCGAAACCTTGTGATCTACCCATGGACAGGTTGAAGGTGCGGTAACACGTACTGGAGGACCGAACCGATAAACGTTGAAAAGTTTCCGGATGATCTGTGGGTAGGGGTGAAAGGCTAATCAAACTGGGAAATAGCTCGTACTCCCCGAAATGTTTTTAGGAACAGCGTGGTGGTTAAGTTTATTAGAGGTAGAGCTACTGATTGGGTGCGGGGGAGTCAAATCCTACCAAATCCAGACAAACTCCGAATGCTAATAAATATACACTGCAGTGAGGCCCGGGGTGCTAAGGTCACGGGCCGAGAGGGAAAGAACCCAGACCATCAGCTAAGGTCCCCAAGTTACTACTAAGTTGAACTAACGAGGTGCGATTGCCTAGACAGCTAGGATGTTGGCTTGGAAGCAGCCATTCATTTAAAGAGTGCGTAACAGCTCACTAGTCGAGCGATCGTGCATGGATAATAAACGGGCATAAAGTAGTACACCGAAGCTATGGGTAATATTAATATTACGGTAGGGGAGCATTCCAGCGGCAGCGAAGTTTTGGCGTAAGCCAGGGTGGAGCTTCTGGAAAAGCAAATGTAGGCATAAGTAACGATAAGGCAGGCGAGAAACCTGCCCACCGAAAGGATAAGGTTTCCTGATCAACGCTAATCGGATCAGGGTTAGTCGGGGCCTAAGGAGAACCCGAAGGGGAAATTCGATGGACAACTGGTTAATATTCCAGTACTTTTTATAACTGCGATGTGGGGACGGAGTAGTGACACTGCCGCGATCTGACGGAATAGATCGTTAAAGACTGTAGGTATAGGAGAGGTAGGCAAATCCGCCACTCTTGCTGAAGGTCGATAGTACCGCAAGCCTTCGGGTAAGTGGATAGCGCAGGTAATCAGACTTCCAAGAAAAACCGCTAAGCTTCAGGTTATAAAAACCCGTACCGCAAACCGACACAGGTATCCGGGAAGAGAATTCTAAGGTGCTCGAGTGAATCATGGCTAAGGAACTCGGCAAAATGGCCCTGTAACTTCGGGAGAAGGGGCGCTGACAGCAATGTCAGCCGCAGTGAAAAGGCCCAGGCGACTGTTTAACAAAAACACATGGCTTTGCAAAATCGAAAGATGAAGTATAAGGCCTGACACCTGCCCGGTGCTGGAAGGTTAAGAGGGGATGTCATCTGTTAAAGGAGAAGCATTGAATCGAAGCCCCAGTAAACGGCGGCCGTAACTATAACGGTCCTAAGGTAGCGAAATTCCTTGTCGGGTAAGTTCCGACCTGCACGAATGGTGTAACGATCTGGGCGCTGTCTCAGCCATGAGCTCGGTGAAATTGTGGTCCCGGTGAAGACGCCGGGTACCCGCAACGGGACGGAAAGACCCCATGCACCTTCACTACAATTTAACATTGACATTGGATACAGGATGTGTAGGATAGGTGGGAGACTATGAAGCGGCATCGCCAGGTGTTGTGGAGTCAACGTTGAAATACCACCCTTTTTGTATTCGGTGTCTAACCCTTGAATGAGGGGACATTGTTTGATGGGTAGTTTGACTGGGGTGGTCGCCTCCAAAAAGGTAACGGAGGCTTTCAAAGGTAAGCTCAATACGCTTGGTAACCGTATGAGGAGTGCAATAGCATAAGCTTGCTTGACTGTGAGGCAGACAAGCCGAGCAGGGTCGAAAGACGGATATAGTGATCCGGTGGTTCTGCATGGAAGGGCCATCGCTCAAAGGATAAAAGGTACGCTGGGGATAACAGGCTGATCTCCCCCAAGAGCTCATATCGACGGGGAGGTTTGGCACCTCGATGTCGGCTCGTCACATCCTGGGGCTGGAGAAGGTCCCAAGGGTTCGGCTGTTCGCCGATTAAAGTGGCACGCGAGCTGGGTTCAGAACGTCGCGAGACAGTTCGGTCCCTATCTGTTGTGGGCGTAGGAATTTTGAGTGGGGCTGACCTTAGTACGAGAGGACCGGGTTGGACTAACCTCTAGTGAATCTGTTGTTCCGCCAGGGGCATTGCAGAGTAGCTACGTTGGGAATAGATAAGCGCTGAAAGCATCTAAGTGCGAAACTAGCCACGAGATGAGAATTCCATATAGGACCGTAGCAGACTACTACGTTGATAGGTTACAGATGTAAAGCTGGTGACAGCATAGTCGAGTAATACTAATCATCCGAAGCTTTCAAGAGCAATAAACTGTTGTTTGTTCTTCATAACTAACTTCTTTCAATAATATGTCATCGTTTGATGGACCGGAGTTAAAACAGGAAAAGCAGTGATGCGGATCCTTTAAGCCCAGGAACGGAAAACAATTACAATATCAATCGAGCGATAATAATAAAAGCTATAGCAATGAATAGCTGAAAATAACAAAAGCTGGATAAAGACATTTAGGTGCCTATATCGGTGGTGTCCACCTCTTCCCATTCCGAACAGAGAAGTTAAGCCCACCAGAGCCGATGGTACTGCGGTAACACGTGGGAGAGTAGGTCGGTGCCAAATCTTAAAGAAAGCCTGTAGGAAACTACAGGCTTTTCTTGTTTAATGCCTTTTCTTGTTTAAAATCTTGTTTGTTTACAATCTTGTTTGCAATCTTTTTTTGTTATAAGCCTTTTTATATATTAATCATGGATTTTAGCGCCGGGTCTGAAAAGAATATTATATTTACCTGCTATTTATAATATTTATATTACATAATTGATCAAGACTTGCTCAAGAATCCACTCATTAAGCTCATAGACTTCTTTTACTTTCCTTTCTTACATTTTATACCGATAAAGACTTTTAGATATGGTGTCACCGGCGGAAGTAATGCCCTGCTCAATCTGACTATATTCTTTCTGAGTTACAATTATATATTGAAGGGAGAAGCATTAAGAATTGGAAGCTATACAATCACCTCTTATATTGGAGCAGATCTGATGGCTCTTTCTGTGAGTTTTCCGGTAGGATTTCTATTGAATAAGTATCTGGTTTTCCAACAACAAGGAAGAGGGATTCAGCAGCTGGGGCTATACGCATTTGTTACTGTAAGTTCACTACTGATGAATTACGGCTTGCTACATTTGCTGGTTGGATATTTTGGCTTTTGGGCCACGCCTTCACAAGCTTTTATTATTGTACTGATGTCTGCGTTCAGTTACTTCTTTCAATCGTATGTAACTTTTCGGGAACGAAAATAACTTTAATTATAAGATGAGCCTTAAGATATTCAATAAACTCAATGTTTTTTTTATGCTAAAGGTATGTTCTTAGTGAATTGTGAAATCGTTCCTGAAGGATAACCTTGCTTGTTCAGCCATCCCATAAATTTATCCATTCTGGTAATCATATCCTGACCAGAATTTTTACTGACATAACCCGGAAAACCAAAACGCTCTTTATCGGTCAGGTCTGTAAACTCCCATGGATGAAAATAAATATTAATATAATTATCTTTCTGATAAGTCTTTTTGACCAGATGCTGGTAAAACCAAAGAGGCAGGTTATGAAATGATAGCCAGAAAAGCGGAAAGCGTGAAATCGGGCTTACTGAAGCCGGTAATTGTAAAACCCCGCTCTGATAAAAATATGTTCTGGAAATATGGCGGTTATTATACCTTCCAGGCAACCACGTTGGATTAATGGAGCTATTATATAGATAACCTGCTTTTTGTATCTCCTGCTCATCTACGGGCATCATCCTTGCCATTCTGTAACCTGTTACCGCTACTCCTGATAATTCTTCCAGGGCTAACCTGGATTCCAGTAAGTGTTCTTTTTTGAAATCTGAATGGTATACGCCATGGGAAGCAAGCTCGTGACCTTCATCGAGTATACGCTTTATAATTGCAGTTGCATTTTTTGCAAAGGTAACCGTACTGAAAAAGGTCGCTTTAAGTTTGTTCTTAGCCAGCAGTTCCAGTATGGTCAGGGTACCTTCAGAAGAGATTCTTATTTGTTCTTCGAAAGTGATACTTTTTCCATATTCAAATGCCATATCGAACTCTTCAATATCAAAGCTGAGCAATATCATAATTTGTGTTTGTAGGTGCCGGAACGAAATTTGTAGATTTAATGATATAGTTAGGGCGATTTTTTGTCTGCATAAACATCTTGCCGATATAGATTCCTATAATCCCCATAATAATGAGTTGTAATCCTCCGAAAAACACTATAGTCATAATAGTAGATGCCCATCCGTCTACTTCTATGCCCATGTAAACCGAGTAGAATACATAAGGAATGTATAAAACAGATAACATAGAAAAAGCGAAACCAAGATATACAGCAGTGTAAAGTGGTTTGATACTGAACGAGGTTACGCCCTGTAAGGCAAAACGCATCATTTTCCGAACATTATATTTACTTGTACCTGCGTGTCTTTTATGCGGGATATAATCAATCGCAATTTGTTTATAACCCATCCACTGGACAAGGCCACGAATAAAGGGCTCGTTTTCTTCAAAGTTTCTGAATACATCTATCACTTTTTTATCCATCAGCCTGAAGTCAGCAGTGCCTTCTTCAATTTGTATGCTTGATAAGACATTGATCAGTCTGTAGAAAAGGGATGACGATTTTCTTTTTCCGTAAGGAAGACTCTTATCTTCTGATCTACGGGTATAAACTACATCATTACCTTCTTCCCACTTTTCAAGCATCTGGATAATCAGCTCTGGTGGGTGCTGCAGATCTGCATCCAGAGAAATTACACAATCACCTTTGGCCTGATCTAATCCAGCTTTTAAAGCAAGCTGATGTCCGAAATTCCGGGAAAACTCTATATAAAATAATTTAGTATTGATACTTGCCATCGTTTTAAGGATGGTGAGGGTGTGATCAGTACTACCATCATCAATAATTATAAATTCGGCATCATAGACCGTATTTTTGAAGATACCCTCCAGCCTGTCGATAATAACGATTAAGTTCTCGGCCTCATTAAAGGCGGGGATCACTACAGATACGGTTTTCTTCATGCCGTTGGATTGTTTGTTAAATCAAATTGTTTAAAGATCATTTGATAAGTCATATAGAACCATATGAGCACACATGGAAGAGCTTTTAACGAATAATGGATAATATAATTGTCTCTGAAAGACCTGGTATATAAATCGGAAGACCCTAAAGTTGTAAGTAATATCGCAAAAACGAAAAGAGCAATCACGATTGGTTGTATAGGTTTTTCCTGCAAGACAAACCAGATAGCTACACCTGTAAATGCAATGATATAGGTCGGTGATTCAGAAGAATTACTAAAGATAACAGTAAAGATCAGCGTTGATGACAGGTACATCAGCCTGAATGCCTGTGATTGATATTGTTTAATCCTTAGATAAGGAAGACAGAAAAGAATAACGCCGGTAATCAGAAACGGTAAATTTGAAATATCAGGATTTCCGGTCACTCTCCTGACTATTCCCATCAGGGATATATCCTGCCAGGAAACCAGTGTCGCGTTTTCAAGTTGTTTAGCACTTAAAGAAAGATACCATTCTTTATATTGTAATAAGATATATTCATGACCGTAAAAGAGCATCGGCAGTCCAAAGAATACGATAGCCCAGAAGATACAATAGGCAATGAATTTTGGCTTTTGTTTAACGAAAAAGAAGAATGCAAGCCCGACAATACCGTATAGTTTGATAAATGTACCTAGTAAAATGAGGCATGCTGCCCAGAAGTTCTTTTTTTTATCAATTAAGGTATAACTTAAAACAATGATTGCTGTAATCGAAGGATTAATCTGACAGGCAAATAAGGCTGTGAGCAATTCATGGGCAATGATCCAGTACACAGCATTTATCTTTGCATCTTTTAGTGGTAGTGTCTTTATCGCATAGTATAAGAACAGACTGTTTGCGAGCTCCCAGAAAAACATCCCCAGAAATTCAGGCAATTGAGCGAAAGGTGCAATGAGGAGTGAGAACAACGGCCCGTAATGATTCATGTCTGCATATTCAGGATACCTGCCAAATAAGGATACATGCTCGTTGGCGTGAAAATAAGTATAAATGAAAATCAGATAGTTATTATGAGAGGTACCCGAATGATATTGTCTGTAGGAAGTAATTGCAGGCAAAAGGATAAAAATACTGAGAATAAATAGCCGGTTATTAAAAAGCTTAGTTAAATTAGCGGCCAAGCTTGATTTCATTTGTGTAGTCAGTGGCATTAATTCTGTTGTATTAAGAGATTTGCAATCGTAAAGTTACAAAAGTTCTTTTGCAAAAGAAGCCCCCTGACCGAAGACCAAATAACATCCTGGAAATATGGCCTGTTTTAGACATATCTACCGTTTTCCTATTGATCTGCTGGCCTCAATAAATACCTGCGAAATGAAATGGCAATAAATTTATCCTGATAAATGTGCAGGTAGCCCTATAATTTATTTTGTTAAGCTGTTCCCGTTTTGCTCAAAGAAATAAATAATCAGCATGATTGCTTTTTGATCAGAGGTATTTTTAGGCGTATGGGGTAAACGCCCGTCAAATAGCATAGAGTCTCCATCAGACAGGCTGTAAGTCTGATCTTCAAAAATATAGTCTACTTTCCCTGATAAGATATATTTATATTCGAATGCTTCAGTAACCACCATTGGCCTGGTTGCATTTGGTTCAAGTTCAAGCAATACGATATCGACTGTTGAATTTTTAAAGGTTTTTGTGAAAATACGCTGATATAAAAATCCCATTGCCTGTTCTTTTTCGAACGGCTCGTATTCATTTTTTCTTTTAATGATTACAGGACTAAGCTGGCTGCTCGCTGATATATCTTTGAAAAACTGGTTTAAATCAACTTCTAAAGCACTGATAATATCTATCAATACCATTAAAGAAGGTACAGTACGGTTATTCTCAATCTGTGAAATCAGTCCTTTGCTTACACCCGCAAGATCAGCAAGTTCCTGTACTGTTGTATTACGCTCTCTTCTTATTTCTTTTATCCTGGTACTTATCTTAAGTATAATATTCTCTTCCATAAAGGGGGCAATTGCTCAAACTTAAGAAATTCGGCAGAGTTTAATAGTTAATAATCGTTAAACCGGTGTGTATATTCCCGGCGAGTGCTATATTCCTGTATTTTATGCTTTGATAATTGCAATCAGTTCTGAAATATCATCAATGATATGTGTCGGGTGATGTGGTTCAAGTTCTTCCCTTGTAAAAGCTCCGGTAGTAATTCCGACCACGTATTTACATCCTGCATTAATCCCTTCATTTACATCGACTTCTGTATCTCCGATTTTAACTATTTCATCCGTTGTAAGCAGATTCAGGTCGGCTTGCATTTTATGAATCATATCTGGATATGGACGGCCATTTTTTACATCGTCACTGGCAACCATGATGTCTATCTGTGTTTCCCAGTTCAGACGGCTGATAATCAATTCTGCAATATTTCTGGAAAACCCTGTATCCAGACCAATTTTAATACCCATAGTTCTAAGCTGTCCGAAAGTGCTTTCAACATTTGGGAGTGGCCTGATTTCATTGGAATTAGTGTAAAATTCCAGCATTATATTTACAAAATCAGTATGTATCCGGGCTATGGAATCTGTATTGATTTTTTGAACATCAGTTTCATACTTGTCCAGTATCATCTGAATAGCAAGAGGTTTTTCATAACCCATCAATGGGTTTATATCTTTTAATTCCACATGATATCCCTGATTTTTCATGGCTTGCTGAAAGGATAGGGCTACGTAATTTTCATCACTTACAGTTGTACCAGCCATATCAAACACTACTAGTTTTATTGACATTACTTCTAATTTTATTGTTTACAATTATAGGTTTATTGTTTAATATAACTAAACAATCGGGTGTTATTTAATTGTTAAGTATAGCTAAATAATTGGCGATTTAATTCTTTAGCATCATAATTGCTTAATCTTAATTTTATTATTACTTAATCAACAAGAATCTTTATGAAACAAAAATTACCACTGCCATTATGGACAATAGTAACGCCTGTTATAGCCTGGTTGGCTTATTTCGGGATTTCTCTGGATCTTGGTATTCTTTATACCTTTTTTCTTGCCGCTGTACTAATTGGTGGAGTACTTGCTGCTGTGCATCATGCTGAAGTTGTAGCACACAGGGTGGGCGAACCATTTGGTACTTTACTACTCGCATTGGCAATCACCATTATAGAAGTTGCATTAATTGTATCTCTGATGTTAACCGGAGGACCTGATGTGGCTGAACTTGCCAGAGACACAGTTCTCGCGGCCGTTATGATTATTTTAACCGGAATTGTTGGATTAAGTCTGCTCGTTGGAGGAGCAAAGTTTAAAGAGCAGGTATTCAGTTTACCGGGAGTAAGTGCGGCACTGGTTACACTCACAGCGATTATGGTACTTACTTTAATTCTTCCAAATTATACCACAAGTAAAGCTGGTCCGCAATATACTCAGGTTCAGCTGATTTTTGTCGCTGTAATTTGTTTAGTACTGTATGGTTCATTTGTTATGGTTCAGGCAGTTAGACACCGTGATTATTTTTTACCTCCTGAGGCCGATGGAAATGAAGATGTGCATGCAGAACCACCAACAAATAAAGTGGCTTTAATGAGTGCCTTTTTATTGGTGCTGTGTTTAGGCATTGTAGTATTACTGGCTAAAGCTTTAGCTCCGGATATTGAAAATACGGTCGTAAATATGGGAGCACCAAAATCTTTAGTGGGCGTAATTATCGCAGCTGTAGTTTTATTGCCTGAAGGACTTGCTGCTTACCGCGCTGCCAAAAAGAACCGTTTACAGACCAGTCTTAATCTGGCACTGGGTTCTGCGCTTGCGAGTATTGGTTTAACGATTCCTGCGGTTGCAATTGTTGCTATGGTAACCGGTATGAGTATTACTTTAGGAATCGATATGAAGGCAACAGTGTTATTGTTGCTCGCTCAGTTTACCATTATGCTTTCGCTGGCTACCGGCCGTACGAACATATTACAGGGTATAGTGTTGCTGGTTATTTTTGCAGTATACCTTTTCACTATTATAGCTCCTTAGTTTGAGTTGATTATAAGCAGGTTTCTTCAGAAAACCTGCTTTTGTATTTCAAAGCAAGGGAGACTAACTACTGCTGGTTAATTAAATTCTTCTTTGATGTTGTGTTTGTAATCTTTTAATATCATTTTAGTAGAATTTTTTTGAAAAATAATCTTTATTTAATTGAAAATTCGTTATTATTTCTCTATTATTGTTCGTAGCAATTTTTCATTGTAAAAAATGGATATTTTGTGACCAAATATATTTTTTACTGTTTTATTGAGCACATCTTTGCTCATTGTAGAAGTTCACTGTAACTCACTATAGCGATAGCTTTATCATCTCGGGTTTTTCTTTAATCAAATTGATTTAAAAAATAATTTAATAGTCTTTTCTTTATTATTACTAAGATCCTATGGGTATATTTCATCATGGCTGGTATGTAATTTATACACGGCCACAGCGAGAAAATAAAATATCTAATTATTTATCGCAAAAGGGAATTGAATTTTTCTTCCCGACTATTAAAGATGTCAGGCAATGGAATGACAGAAAAAAGGTCATTAGTAAACCACTTTTCCCCAGCTATATATTTGTCAAAATTTATGATTCTGCCGACTATTTTAATTGTCTGGAAATTGACGGAGTGTGTTATTTTGTGAAGTTTGGCAAACAGCTGGGCAGGATTTCTCAGGATGAAATTGACCAGCTAAAAATTATGGTTAATTACAATGGAAATATAGAAATCTCTGATGAATGTTTTCAATCAGGTCAGAAACTTCAAATAGAAGAGGGTATACTGGCTGGTCTGAAAGGAGAGATGGTAAAGTATAATGGCAAAGCAAAGATCCTGATCAGGACCTACATCCTGAACCGAAATATATTAGTCGATTTATCAGCAGAACTCTGTTCTGCTATTGCATAATATTAGTTAATAAAGGTATAGATCACATATTAAATAGTAGATTCTGAATCAGAATTTATTCAATAGGTAAAAATGGAAAAATTATTGTACAAACTTAATGGATACGGAATTAATGTTGAAGTTGAGAATGGTAATCTAAAATTGAATATTCCAAATGGTTTTGATGCTCAGGATATTCTTATAGAGGTTAAAGCTAATAAGCAAAGCTTGATTTCTCATATTCTTGAAAACAAACGTGTTATTCACATTACTGACCAGGCCGACAATAAGCATGGGTATAAGCTGTCGTCAGCACAGCAACGTTTATACTTTTGTACGAGATGGACCGGAATTCGCTGGCTTACAATATGCCTCAGGTCGTGAAAATGGAAGGAATACCTGATCGGGAACAGTTAAGGCTTGCCTTTAACAAACTGATTAATCGTCATGAGAGTCTGCGTACCTATTTTGGGTTGTTTAATGGCGTTCCAGTACAAAGAGTTTTACCTGCAGTAGATTTTAATATTAATATCTATCAGGCTGAAACGGAAGCAGATATCCCTGATTTGCTTAAAGATACAATCAGTCCTTTTTTATTGGAGGAAGCTCCTTTATTGCGTGTGGCATTGATTGAGCTTTCTGCTGAAGTACATTTGCTGGTAATTGATATGCATCACATTATTACTGATGGAATCTCTCATGGAATCCTCATTAATGAGCTGATTGCTTTTTACCAGGATGAAACAATTGCTCCGCTTGAACTGACTTATAAGGATTATTCGGAATGGCAACAGAGCGATCAGCAACAATTCGTACAACAACAGCAACGTAATTTCTGGTTAGAAAATTTTGCTGAAATGCCTGCATTACTGGAACTTCCAATAGATTTTAATCGTCCTCTGGTGGCTTTGCATGAAGGAGCCAGAACGCATTTCAAATTGGATTTTGAAGAAAGTAAAGCATTAAGGGAACTTGCAGCAGCAGAAGAAGTAACATTGTTTATGTTATTGCTTGCTATAAATAATGTTTTACTAGGAAAACTGGGGAATCAAGAGGATATAGTGATTGGAGTACCTGGGGCAGGGCGCGAGCAGGATGAACTAAATAAAGTGATAGGGATGTTTGTCAATACATTGGCATTGCGTAATTATCCGAAAGGAGAATTAACCTTTCAGGAGTTTTTGTCAATGGTCAGACAGAATACGCTTAGCTGTTTTGATAACCAGGCTTACCAGTTTGATAACCTGGTGAATGAATTGAAGGTGCCGCGTGATACAGGGCGTAATCCATTGTTTGATGTTATGTTTACTTATGAGCGCCAGGGAGAGACTTCTATTGATATTCCTGGTCTGCACATCAGTGGTTATGAGAGCGGTTTTCATGTGGCAAAGTTTGAACTACGTATTGCAGCTTTTGATAATAAGCAAGAGATTGAGATAAGTTTTGAATATGCATCTTCGTTGTTTAAAGCGACAACAATTGACCGTTTTATAACTTATTTCCGGAAGATAGTGACTGCTGTAATTACTGACAGGAGCGTGAAGCTGGCCGATATTGATATTTTTTCTTCGACCGCGCAGCGAGAACTGCTGGATGGGCTGGATCACCGTCATGTTATTTATCCTTCTTCAAAAACGATAGTCGAAATTTTCCAGGAACAGGTTGTTTTATATGGTGAGCATACCGCGCTGTTTTTCCAGGGGGAGACCATGAGTTATGCAGAACTGAACCGACGATCCAATCAATGGGCACATGTGTTGCGTGAACGTGGCGTAAAACCGAATACAATTGTTGGTTTACTGGTTGACCGGAGCATGGAAATGGTAATTGGTATGCTGGCTATTTTAAAGGCTGGCGGCGCATACCTTCCTATAGATACAGATTATCCATTGGAGCGTATCACTTACCTGATAGCCGATAGTGGCATAGAATTGTTATTGACTACTTTAGAGCGTGAAATAGGTTTTACGGTAGACACTTTATATTTAGTACAGGATGGAGCAGCAGATTACAGTGTTGAAAATCCGGCCATGGTAAATCAGCCTGCTGATTTATGCTATATTATTTACACTTCCGGTACTACAGGTCAGCCTAAGGGTGTAATGATTGAACACAAGAATGTAGTTCGTCTGTTTTTTAATGATGATTCCGAATTTGATTTTGGTTCAACTGATGTCTGGACAATGTTTCATAGCCACTGTTTTGATTTCAGTGTGTGGGAGATGTACGGCGCACTGCTTTATGGTGGGGAACTCGTTATTATTTCAAAACAGGCGGCTCAGGACCCTTTCGTTTTTTTGCAGACTTTAACAGATCGTGGGGTAACAATACTGAATCAGACTCCATCTGCTTTTTACAATTTGATGAACGCAGAAAAGGATTATTTTGAGAATGCATCTGTTCAGGATAACAAACCTGACCTGCAATTGCGTTATATTATATTTGCAGGAGAAGAGTTAAAGCCATTAAAGCTACAGTCCTGGCATGCAAAATACCCGCAGACCAAATTAATTAACATGTATGGGATTACAGAAACAACTGTACATGTGACCTATAAAGAGATTAAAGAGTTTGATATTTTAGCAGGCCGGAGCAATATAGGTAAGCCGGTTGCTACCTTATCGGCCTATATTTTTGACCGCCATTTAAAACTTGTTCCTTCTGGAACAAGTGGTGAACTATTTATTGGTGGGGAAGGGATTTGTCGAGGGTATCTGAACAAAGAATCGCTGACGGCGGCACGGTTTATCGTTAATCCTTATGATAGCAGTGAACGTTTATACCGTACTGGTGACCTGGTTAGAAAAATTCCATCGGGAGATCTGGAATATCTTGGTCGTATTGATGAACAGGTCAAGATCAGGGGATATAGAATTGAACTGGGAGAAATAGAAAAAGTTTTACTTGAAAGTGGATTGGTGAGTCAGGCGGTGGTTGTAGCCGGGGGGGACAATCTTGAGGATAAAAAATTAATTGGCTATTTTACAACAGATAAAAATACTGAAAAACAAGCGGTCATTGATTATCTGCGGACTTATCTTCCTGACTATATGGTTCCGTTGGTATGGGTGAAATTAGAGGGAAATTTTCCATTAACTGCTAATGGAAAATTAGCTAAAAAAAGCCTTCCTGATCCTGAGTATAACGATTTGCTGGTAAATGAATATGCTGCTCCAAAGACAGAGGTCGAAAAGACACTGGTCAAGATATGGCAGGATATACTTGGTATAAAGCGTGTGGGAATAAAAGATAATTTTTTCCATGTAGGGGGTAATTCTGTTTCAAGTATAAATTTAGTGAGCGAAATCAATAAACAGCTTGGTATTTCAATTCCATTAAAATGGGTTTTTGAAGTATTTACTATAGAAGGGATAGCTGGCAAAATTCAGAAAAGAAGTACCTGGATAGGTAATTTTGAACCGGACAATAAAAATTCAGAAAAAGCAAAGGTGCTTAAAATAGCCCATTTGACGGAAACAGTTAATTTACAACCTTTCTTTTTTTCTGCACCATTGGGTGGTATTCTACCTGCTACGAGTATCATAGGAATCTTGGATATGGCACCTTATTTAAAGGACAAAGCCTCTTTTTATAGTATCCAGGCGCCAGCTCTGGATACTGCAATCCAGAAAGCAATTGAAAATAATGAAGTAATAAATCCAGACAAATGGAATTTTGAATTTTCGGCGTTTGAAAAGATAGTCGACGAAGCGGTGAATAATCTGCTGGCCATTCAGGAGCAAGGACCTTATGCTTTGGGAGGCTTCTGTAGTGGATGCGTTTTGGCAATGGAAATCGCAAAAAAGTTAACGGTTTTGGGTAAAGAAGTTGAAAAATTGGTACTTATTGATCCGCCTTTATGGGTACAATCTATCAAAAAGGAAGAGGTTAATTCAAAATATACAAAAGAAGAGATTGCCTGGTTTGTTGCAAAAGATATTGGCTGGGCATCCCCAATGATGAGTTTGGAGAATTTGACAGCAGAAATAGCCACAAATCCTTCAGAATGTGCCTGGGAAATTAGTCATTCACATCTCACAGCGGCAGGGGTTCTTTCTGAACGTGTAAAGCCTTCTGAACTTAAGCAGGCCTTTGAAAATAAATTCTATAATGATATTGCTCTTCAACTGTTTTTTGCTGGTATCGGCTATTTATACCCTAAAATAAAAATTGGGCATACTTTAGTTTTATTCCCTCAAAGTAGCTACGATTTACTTCCACCTGATTTTGCAGACAGTATAAGGGAAAATATTTTTCAGAATAATTTAACTGTTAAAGCTATTTCCGGTGATCATGGGACTCTTTTCTTACCTGATCTCTTAGCGAAATGGATACCGTTTGTAGCGGAACATTTAATGAAATAGGATTACTTATCTGACACCATCCTTTATGAACCAATTAATATACGAAGTTCCTGCTGGTAAAAATAGCAGCGATCTGATGCGGAAAGAAATGATATTCAAGTCCTTTGATGAGTCAGTGAAATCTGTACATGTGGGCTTTTTTCCTGCTAAAGGGAGATACTTTATACAGGAAATGTTTGATAAAGGTGATAGTTGTTTCGTTTTGGAGGTTATGCTGCCAAGAGGTAAGTCTTTTTACCAGTATTTTTTTAATGGGAATTTCAGTGCGCCTAAAAATAATGAACAGCTTGTTATTTCTCAACATGATGCGCAGAAAAGAGCACCAATGATGCTTGAAAACCAAGTTTTTTGTCCTGTTTATTTTTTGAACGAATCAAGTTTTATAAATTATATAAAGGACGACATCTGGGAAATTCAGGTAATTACCTATCAGGGTTGGATCAACGAAGTTGAATTAGTTACGATTGATTCGGTATATCCGCTTTGTATTTCCTTTGTGAATAAAAATGTTGCTTTCTGGTCTTGCAGGATTCATGCTGATAGTCGTGAACTAAATTATTGTATTAAGATTTCTGGTGGAGGGCAGATTAAATTCCTCAGTAAGGCGTACCATATCAGTGAATATCCTGTCAGGGAAAATTTTTTTTCATTCAATCTGCAGCAAGAAAGAGAAAAACACAATGCTATACCGTTTTTAAGAGCAGGATATCAGATTTTACCGGATAGGTTTCACCGGGTTGACGTCGTGCCTGTTGAACGTGAATTTGATCCATGGGGCGAAAAGCCAGCCAATGAAAGTTATTTTGGCGGTAATTTAAAAGGTATAAGCTCAAAGCTGGAATACATTGCGGATCTGGGAATAGATTTTATTTATCTGAATCCCATATTTGCAGCGAAGAATTCTCATCGTTATGATTGTTCTGATTATATGTTAATTGACCCGGTATTGGGAAATGAAGCTGATTTAAAAGAACTGGTGGACTTAGCACATCAATTAGGTATAAAGGTTATTATTGATATCTCATTAAATCATTGCAGCACAGATTTTTTTGCATTTAAAGACATTCTGATACATCAGGAACAGTCAATTTATACAGATTGGTTTGAAATAGAACAATTTCCACTACTGGATGGAAATAAACATTATTATAGCTGCTGGCATGGTCATCGGGAATTACCACAGTTTAACTTAAATAATCAACAAGTAGTTGAATATTTTATGCAGGTTGCAAGGTACTGGATTGGAAATTTTGATATTGATGGCTGGCGATTAGATGTTTGTACTGAAATGCCTGCTGAGTTTGTAAGAAAATTTGCACAAGAATCAAGAAAGATAAAACCTGAAATGGTTTTTATTGGGGAGACCTGGCAGGATCATGGCCATGAGCTGGCAAAAAATTGTGAAGTAAACGGAATTACCAATTTCACCTTGTATCTGGAGGGGATGATTCCCTTGTTTGAACAGGAAAAACTGTCTCTCTCTAATTTTGGGATGACCATTATGAATACGCAAAGTCAGAATTCCTTCCATACCAATTTGTTTTCCTGGAATTTCCTGAGTAATCATGATGTACCCAGGTTCTATTCTGTTCTGAAAAGTAAAGATAAATATGCACTTGCTTTTACGTTGATTTATGCACTGCCGGGAACACCTGTTATTTACTATGGAGAAGAGATCTGTATGGAGGGTTTGGCGGATCCTGCAAACAGAGGTTGCATGAGTTTCGAAGGATCAACAATGGATTCTGTTTTATTTAAGCTGATCAGGAATCTCAACCATATTAAAAAGTTATATGCTGAAGTCTTTACTTACGGGAGTATTATGATCCCTTTTGTAAGTGATAAGGATAAGCTGATGGTTATCAAAAGATCATTCGCTGATCAGCATCTTTATTTTGTCCTGAATTTTAACAGTATACCGCAAGACTATCCGATGGATTGTGAAATAGATGGCAAAAACGCAGGAGAGAGGCAATTAGTAAATATAATGCCTTTTAGTGCAAAAATCATCTATTATAATAAGGACAGCGATGGTTTTGGTCTGTTCTGTTAATTTATAACATAGAATTATTTTTAAATAAGTATCACGATATGATAGTTCATCTGGCTTCTGAAGTTGCACCTTTTTATAAAAGAGGAGGACTCGGCGATGTGGTTGGGGCACTTCCAAAATACCTGAGTGAAAGACAGCAAAATGTTGTTATTTCTTTTTTTTATGAAAACAGGATGAAAGGAATTGATCTTGAAACAAAAAAATCCATTCAAATAAGTATACAAGGTATTGAATATGAATTTGTTTATTATCACCATCATAGCGAACAGATAGATTATTATTTTCTGAATATGTCTGATCGGCATATTTTCAGCGATCAGGAATCTGGAGAAGGTGACAAGTTGCTTGAAGATGGAGAAAAACCTTATCAGCATAATTCCTCCTTCTTCATTTATATCTATTTTGCCAAGGCTGCTTTAAAGCTGATTGATACTTTGAAGTTATTACCAGAATACCTTATTTTTCATGACTGGCACGTTTGCGGGTGTTTTGGCTTTCGTCAATTAATGGGAAACATCAGATCAGAACGAAACTATACTACTATTTTACTAATTCATAATTATGAATATCAGGGTGAAATATTGCCAGACTCTCTTCATCTGCTGACCAGGGAAGCTGTAGAGGAATTGTCTCCGGTTTTAGAAAAATATGGTACTGCGACATTGCTCTCACTTGGATTAAAGAATGCTGATTATGTAGCAACTGTAAGCGATAGTTATGCAAAAGAACTTGAAGCCGGAGGATTACCGCATACTGGTCTTAAGTTCCTTGAGCTGATCAAAAGGAAGAAAATTTATGCTTTGCCAAATGGAATTGACACTTTGCTCTGGTCACCGCAAAACAGTCCATATCTGGCGCATCCTTATAATCAGTTTTCTGCTCTGGAGATGAAAAAAAAGGCGAAGAAAGAAATTTTGGAAAAATTACAGTTTTCACCATCTGGTGATCCGGTTATTTTAATGATGGCCAGACTGACTGAACAGAAAGGAATTACTTTATTAATGAATTTCTGGAACGATGAAGAAACTGCTATGAAAAACCTGCAAGAGCTGCTGGACAAGGGTGTAAGGTTAATTGTCTGCGGCCGTCCTTCAGGTGGAACAAATGGTAATGTCCATAAAAGATTTTCACTGGCTGCCAAAAGATTTCCAGGAAGGTTCTGTTATCTATCTGAATATAATGAAGAATTAGCCCATCAACTTTTAGCTGCTTCGGATGCTGTATTATGTCCTTCACTCTTTGAACCTTGTGGTTTAGTACAAATCTATGGAATGTCTTTTGGAGCAGTTCCGGTTGTCAGAGCGGTAGGAGGACTACGTGATACTGTTAAATCTTATCAGCATAATCCTTCAGTTAGTACAGGATTTTATATTGAAGAATTCAATCACAGCAGCCTTTGCATGGCTTTTGAACAGCTGGTGCAGCTCTATAAATTGCAACCGGAGGAATGGAACCAGCTTGT
Source organism: Pedobacter sp. WC2423 (assembly GCF_040822065.1). Classification (NCBI taxonomy): domain Bacteria; kingdom Pseudomonadati; phylum Bacteroidota; class Sphingobacteriia; order Sphingobacteriales; family Sphingobacteriaceae; genus Pedobacter; species Pedobacter sp. WC2423. Next base: position 3,323,395 of record NZ_CP162005.1, on the reverse strand, counting down.
TAAAAGGGCTATGAATGAGGATTTTTCGTGGGAGAAAATAAGAGCAGTTTATTTTCAATTTTTTGATCAGATCGCAGAGGAACTTATTGTTGAACAAATAGAAGAATCATTGTAGTAATTTTTTTTAATTTTAACCTAAAAAAAATGAAGAAGATAAAACTTTTCTGTATCCCTTATGCCGGAGGATCAGCTGCAATTTATAATAAATGGAAGAGTCATCTAAGTCCATCTATCGAGCTGAATGCGATTGAGCTGGCAGGCAGGGGAAGCAGAATTCAGGAAGGATTGTATCAGAATATTTCTGAAGCTGTGGAAGATATTTTTAAATTCATCAGCAAAGATATTCAGCAGGCTCCTTATGCAATATTTGGACATAGCATGGGTGCTATGTTATCTTATAAGCTTGTTCAGAAAATCAGAGATGCCGGTTATGTAGAACCGGTGCATATATTTCTTTCGGGGCGGGGAGCACCGGGGATCAAAAGAGATGATAAAAAGAAATATCATTTAATGAATGAGGAAGAATTTAAGGAGGCAATAATGAAGCTGGGCGGGACTCCTCCGGAATTTTTTGAACATCCTGAATTAATGCAATTGTTCCTGCCTTTATTAAAAAATGATTTCAAATTATCAGAATCAGATGATATTCACGCAGACCTTAAACCATTTGATCAGAATCTTACTGTTTTTTTGGGAAAAGACGAAGATTTAACAGCTGAGCAGTGCGATAGCTGGAAGAAACATACCAATAAACTTTGTAATATTCATTATTTCAATGGCGGACATTTCTTTTTGCATGATGAACCAAAACAGATTACCAAAATAATTAACCATGTCTTGCTTGACAGAATCTATGAATAATTAAACTAATAACGGGGAATTTGCTGTATGGGGCAATGTATAAAAAACTGCATAAATGGGATTTAAGTTAAAAACTTAGATCCCATTTTTTTTGAAATTTCTCAGCAATAATTAGATTAAAATCCTTTAGCTTTTAACCAGGTTTGGAAAAGGTCAGGCCATACAGAAACGGATGAGTTCTTTTTGCTTATTTTCCAGCCATGTCCGCCAGCGAAGAAACCTGATATACCGATTTGGGAAGGGTCTGTTCCGTATGTTGTTTCCCAGCTTTCTTATGTTATGTTATATTAAATGGTGTCTATTTTTGCGAAATCCGGCGTAAAGGCAAGTAGATCTGTAAATAATAACCGATTGTTTCTGACCTGGTAATTCCAGTTGACGAATTGCAGGTAATGTCCTTTGTTGTCAGTGGGTAATTCCTCTTTGTAAAGCAGGTGTTTATAGTTTTTATGTCCCAGCCATTCAAAAATCTCAGTAAAAGTTTTTCCGTTTTCCTGTCTGATAAATTGTGCCAGTTCTTTAACCAGATGAATAGTGTCGCCTGTTAAGGAAAAGCTTAATCCATAGCGGCTTTCAAACTTTGGCATTACATACTTGTCAAGATCGGTTATATATTTTGGATTAGACTTGAGTTGCTCCGCTATGTTTGCCTGTTCTTCTGCTGTTAAATCTTTTAAGTAATAGCCTGAGCAATAATCGGCACCAATTTGTTTCTTGAATTTTGAATTGAAAAGACGTTTTAATTCAACAAGCGGTTCTTCTTGCAAACTTCCAATCTGACTTTCTTTAATTGACCCTGTTTCCCAGTCTCCCATCACAAAAAAGTGATATTCTTCGTATTCAACAGGGATAAATTTTTCTATTCTATGAATTCCTTTGCCATATGATTTTACCCATTGGCCGATTTTAAAATCTTTGTAAGTCTGCATCTTGTTAAAATAAGGTATCTGCTGGTTTTTCAGAATTATTTCTTTCAAATTTAAGTAACCATTTTTTCTTTTCTACTCCGGCTGCATATCCGGTCATGCTGCCATCGCTACCAATTACGCGGTGACAAGGGATAATAATAGCCAGGCGGTTCCTGCCATTTGTGGAGGCAATTGCGCGAATAGCTTTTGGATTATTCATTTGATCGGCTTGCTGTTTATAGGAACAGGTTTGACCATATGGAATTTTCTGAAGCGTTTGCCAGACTGTTTGTGCAAATTCATTGCCGGGTGCGTGCAGGGGAACAGAAAATACTTTCCGTTTTCCATCAAAGTATTCGGCCAGTTCATCTTTCAATTGCGCTAAATGTTGATTTTCTCCGGGTTGCATCACTGCATTCAGCAGTTTCTGTAAATCAATGATCTCTTTTTCTAATCTGATCCGGTTAATGAATTCCAGTATGCAAACACCTTTTGCGGTAGCTCCTGCCAGCATTGGGCCAAGTGGAGTAGAAATTTCTGTGGTGGTGATTATGCTGGTTTCGTTAGCTGGTTCTGGTTGTCTTTTCATAAGATAAACATCAGATCCGAAATTACGGAATGTATTCCTTAATAGGAACCCATTTCTTGCACAATCAAGCGGTAGAAAAACACATCAGCAAAACTCTTTCCCATGCCATTGCGTCTGATGGAAATTATGGGCAGCCAGGCACACCTTATCGGGAAAATCATGAGCATATGAACCTATCAGGTTAATGTCAGTGAAAACCGGCTTTAAACGAAACCAGATTTTAAATCTGCTAAAGTGGGTTTCTTTAAATTTTTCAATGGAAAAGTTCTTAACATTAGTGTGGATAACTATGTGGAAAACCAAAAAATATGTGGAAAAGGTAACTTTGAATGGCAAAATACTGGAAAGGGGCTGGATTACTCAGGAGGAAATCATGAAAGGAGGGAACTGGTGATTACTGCATCGGATCAGCTTTCTGAATCATTTGGTGTCAAGAACAAATGGATTTCAGCTATGAATCAATAATAAATAAGTTTTTGTAATTGGAGGGCTGAATTAATAAATATTTGCACTAAACGTAAGAGTTGATGGTTATAATATGGAAAATTTATGTTAATACTGTTTGGATTGTACCCTATAAAATGTTAATATTTTTTTGCCAATGATGTTGTACGATTTCTCTACTGGTCTGACGGAAATACGCATCAGTGCATCTTCCAGAAATTATTATTACCTTGTTTCTTTTAGTAAATGTATACTTGCAGGACGAATGGTCAACATTAATCAAACTGATGAGAAGTCTTTATTGCTACAATTGAAAAACGGTGATGAACTTGCATTTCAAATACTTTACAACAATTATAAATTCCGGATTGCTGGAAATTTGTTCAAGCTTCTCAAATCTGACGACCTGGTCAAAGAAATACTGCAAGAGCTTTTTTTCAAAATATGGGAAGTTCGGAGAAATATTGATCCTGAAAAGTCTTTTAAATCTTATCTTTTTCTTATAGCAGAGAACCTGGTACATGATTATTATCGGAAAGTGGCTAAAGACAAACGTTTATTGGCTAAAATGGTGGCTTCAAGTTCAGAACTGTACGTTCATATTGAAGAAGATATACTGAGTAAAGAGAAGGCCCTGAAATTGCAGGAGGTCGTAAACCTGATGCCCCCTCAGCGTAAAATGGTATTCACACTCTGCAAATTAGAAGGTAAATCTTATAAAGAAGTAGAGGAGATTATGGGGATCAATGCCAAAACCATCAGTAGCCATATGCTGCAAGCCAATAGATTTCTCAGAACATATTTTAAGAATTCCTCTACGCTTACAATTTCTTTGTTTTTAAGTGTTTTACTCAAAGGTTTTTAGTGCTTATCATTGATTTTGGAAATTAATTGTTAATTTTTTATTAACAGACTAAGGATATTTTTGCTCAGCTCCGTATTAGCTGTAAAAATTGAGCCTTGAAATCATCTGATCAACTCCATATACTATTCAAAAAATACCTGGACAATACCTGTAACCTTGAGGAAACACAGCGTCTGATGGATTACTTTCAACTTGATGAAGATCAGGAACTGTTGAAAGACATGATCATTGATGTTTTAGAAACTCAGGATGAAAGTTATGAAACTAATGCTGCCATTGCCGGGGTGCTGGCAAAAGTTGACCGCGATTTGCGTATTCAAATTCATGCAGCAGCAGTACCTGTACCTGCCGGAAAAAATAAAATACTTAAACTCTGGTTACAAATCGCCGCTGTTGCAGCCACTTTGGCCATCGTATGCATGGGCGTTTATTTCTTCAATTACAAGTCAGGCAAACTTCGCGCTGCTGCCACAGTAGTAGTACAAGATGCTAAACCTGGCGATTTTGGTGCCACACTTACACTGGCAAATGGCAGGAAGATCAGTTTAGCGAATGCTTCGAAGGGAGAAATTGGCAGGGAAGCGGGAATAATCATCACTAAATCTGGTGATGGCAGGCTGGTCTATGAGATTAATGAAAAGGTTTCTGATCCGAATGCCTCTAATACTTTATCTACCGCCCGGGGAGAAACTTACCAGGTACGTTTGCCTGATGGTTCACTTGTTTATTTAAATGCGGCTTCGAGCCTCACTTATACCGCTTCTCTGATTGAAAATGGAAAACGGGTGGTTAAGCTTGCCGGTGAGGGGTATTTTGAAGTAGCGAAGGATAAGCATCATCCATTTATTGTAAAGACAGACAAGCAAGAGGTAGAAGTATTGGGAACGCACTTTAACATCAGCAGTTATGCTGATGACGAAGTAGAAAAAACCACCTTACTGGAAGGAAGTGTGAAGTTGTCGGCATCGGGAATTTCCAAAATCCTGAAGCCAGGGCAGCAGGCTGTGCTGGCTGGTGGTAAATTGCAGCTCAATGAAACGGATGCAGACCTGGCTGTTGCCTGGAAAAATAATGAATTTGTAGTCGAAAGTGAGCACATTGAAACCATCATGAAAATGATTGAGCGCTGGTATAATGTTGAAGTCATTTACGTTGGCGAAAAAACCAGGCAGCGGTTTAGTGGCAGTGTTTCAAGATTTGATAAAATGTCAAAAGTCCTTGAGATTGTAGAATCAACCGGAGAAGCCCATTTTGAAATCAGGGGAAGAACCGTGTATGTGTCAAAATAAAGAGCTAAACTATTAATTAACAGAATATTAAACCTTAACCACACCACATGAAAAGAAAATTACATTAGCCACAATATGTTCAACAAAACCAAGCCCGGACTACCCATCCGGACCTGGTCAAAGTTTGGAACATTCAATTAAAAATCAAAGTTATAATCGCAGTCCTCCTTACGGTTCAAGGCATAAGAGGCTGCTCAACCAAACCGACAACTAATGTATCAATATTTAAAGAAATTTGGTATGCCTGAACGGCTGTACCCAAAATTATTGCTGACTATGCGCTTAACCATCGTAATAATAATAGCATGCTTTATGCAGGTAAGTGCGTCGAGCCTTGCCCAAAAAGTAACCCTGACCAAAGCTAATACTTCGCTTAGATCTATCTTTAAGGAGTTGAACCAACAAACTGGGTACAATTTTTTTTATACAGACAACTTGTTGGAAAATTCGTCACCAGTGACCATTGATGTTAAAAACTCTGAATTGCCAGTTGTGCTTCACGAAGTCCTTACTGGACAAAACCTGGATTTTATTATACGCAATAAAACTGTGGTCATCAAAGCACGTACCGTGATCAATCAGGAAATCATTTCTGGTTTTGTAGGGGATGCGAAAGACCGCGCGCCTATTCCAGGGGTTACAGTTTTCATTAAGGGAACAAAATCTGCCGTTGAGACGGATAAAAACGGAAAATTCACCTTAAGCATACCCAATGGTGCTAAATCCCTGGAATTCAGATTTGTCGGCTATAAGACCGTTGAAGTACCTATCTCTGCCAACTCTAATTACAACATTTATATGGTTGAGAATATGCTTGGACTGAATGAGACGGTAATTACGGGAATTGTTGACAGGAAGGTCAGTACTTATACCGGGGCTGCCAAAGCCATGACTGGTGCAGAGCTTAAGGCGGTGAGTCCGGTCAACCTGTTTACTGCCGTTGCTGCTCTGGATCCGTCTTTCAGAATGATTCCGAACAATGTTACAGGCGGTAACATTAATACACTTCCGCAGGTGACTATGCGTGGCCAGACTTCCTATCCTACCCTTGGGGCAGAACTTGTGGGAAATCCCAATACGCCATTATTTATTCTGGATGGTTTTCAAGTTTCGCTGCAGGCTATTGTAGACCTGGATATGAACCAGATTGCCTCAGTAACTTTATTAAAGGATGCTTCAGCTACTGCAATGTACGGTTCCCGTGGCGGTAACGGTGTCATGGTTGTCACCACTATCCTCCCTCCAAGAGGAAAGGTAGAAGTTTCTATCAATAACAATTTTACGTTATCATCTCCGGATCTTTCTGTTTATCACATGCTGAATTCGGCAGAGAAACTTGATTTCGAAAAGCGTGTTGGACTCACCGACAGTTATAGAGGCCAGTATATCAATGCAGAAAGATACAAAGCAATGTTAAGCGGTGTGAACACCGACTGGAAATCTATTCCTGTTAGAACTGGTTACAATAACAGGACCAACCTGTCTTTACGTGGCGGCGACCAGTCGCTGACCTTTAACCTGTCTTTCAGCAGCAATTTTTTACAGGGGGTAATGAAGGGGCAGGACAGGAAAAATTATGCGGGAAGTTTTACGCTGAGCTATAAAACGAATAAACTGACATTCCAGAATAATACCATCGGAACCCAGGTGATCTCCAATGCTTCTCCGTATGGAGAATTCAGTCAGTATCTGAATTTGAACCCCTACTGGAAGCCTTATGATGCAAACGGCAACGTAAACCAATACCTGGAAAACATTAACATGGGCTTCGGTAACGCAGGCTCTGTTGTGGCAAATCCACTGATGGACGTCACACACAACACCATTAATGACAGAAACAAGAATTTTAATTTACGAAACAACACCACAGTTCGTTACGATGTAAATAAATCATTATGGTTTAATGGCGCCCTGGGAATCACCAAAGTAAATGGAACGATAGACAATTTCTATTCGGCTCTGGACAGCCGGTTTAATGATATAGCCGATCCAAGTCAACGGGGTACCTATTCTATCAATAACACCGCTTCCTTTATGATGGACGGCACGGGATCAGTAAACTATAATAAGAATTTTGGAAAAAATGGTATTACTGTATATGCAGGCTTCAGGGTTGCCAAAGCACATGTTGATTCCTATACCGTATCTACGCAGGGTTTCCCTTTTGATCGTTTAGATAATATCCTGTTTGCTGCTCAATATTTAGACAGCAGGCCAACGGGAAGCGAAAGCACCATAAACAACCTTTCCTTTTCCGGAAGCGCCAATTACTCTTATGATAACCGGTACTTTACCGATTTCACCTATACCAGGGATGGCTCTTCGGCTTATGGGGTAAATAATAAATTTGGTGATTTCTGGTCGGCAGGCTTAGGCTGGAACATCAGCAACGAAGAATATTTTAAAGACAGTGATGTGATTAACTTGTTGAGGATTCGTGGTAGTTATGGCTCTACCGGTACCTCTGTACAGGATCCTTATGCAGCGCAATTCAGGTACAACCTGGGCACATCGTCCGGTTATTTTGGGGAAGTAGGTGCCGTTCCCGGCGGACTTGGAAACCCGAATCTGAGCTGGCAGCAAGTACTCAAATCGAACGTAGGTATTGCTTCAGCATTTCTGGACAACCGTTTGACTTTCAATGCGGAGTTTTACAATGAGGTAACCCAGAATGCGCTGACTACAGTTTCACTTGCGCCGAGTACCGGCTTTCCTTCCTATACCGAAAATTTAGGTAAAATCCAGAACAGAGGATTGCAGCTTGAACTGGGCTATACGATATTATCCCGACCTCGTAATGGCTTAAAATGGAATGTTTCTGTGAATGCGGCTACCAACAAATCAGTGCTAAAACAAGTTTCTGATAAGCTTAAAGCCTTTAATGCTGCACTAAATACCAATAATACCAATCAGACGGTTGAAAATGCCCAGTTTATTGAAGGCAGGTCAACAACGGCTATTTATGCAGTGAAATCATTGGGTATTGATCCCGTTACCGGGCAGGAAGTATATCTGAAAGCGGACGGCACCCCAACTTTTGTCTGGGATGTCAATGATAAGACCTATGCTGGTGATACACGCCCTAAATGGACCGGTGCAATAAATTCAAATTTCATGTATTCAGGTTTTGCCTTAAACTTCAGCATTAATTACAATTATGGTGCTCAACTGTATAACAGTACTTTGTTAAATCGTGTGGAAGCTGTTGATGCACGTAATAATGTGGACCGGAGAGCTTACGATCTGGGTTGGACCGGTCCTGGCAGTATAAGTCCATACCGCAGGATTACTTCCTCACCAACACAAACGAAACTAACCTCACGTTTTGTTCAAAACGACAATAACATCCAGCTCAGCTCTGTTAATTTAAGCTATCAGTTCAAAACGGCATTTGTTAGAAAATTAGGCTTGCAGAATATTACGGTTAGCGCAACAACAAATAACCTGGCCACTTTCAGTACAATTGATATTGAACGCGGCACAGATAATCCGTTTGCAAGAGAATACACATTCGGTCTGAGTGCAAGATTTTAAATTCAAAAAAATTCATATCCCAATGAAAAGAACAACATTAATAATAGGAATTGTGGCCATATGTGCGACGTCTTTCAGTTGTAAAAAATTTTTGGATGTAACGCCAAAAACAAGTTTGTCAGAAGAGCAATTGTTTACTTCGGAAACCGGTTTTCAGCAGGCTTTATCAGGAGTCTATGGCCAGCTTGCCAGTAACAACCTCTATGGAAATAACCTTTCTATGGGCTTCGTTTCCGCGCTGGCTCAAAATTATGCAACAATTGCAACTGAATCGCCAGTTCTGCTACAACAGACACAACTCCTGAACTATACTTCAACAGAAGTTACCGGTTATACCAATAACATCTGGTCTTCCAGTTACACTGCAATTGCCGCAGCTAATAAAATAATTAGCCACACAGAAACTGGCCGCTCTATGCTATCGAATAATTCGTATGCACTGCTGCGTGGTGAAGCTTTGGCTTTAAGGGCATTTATACATTTTGATTTATTACGGATGTTTGGGCCTGAATATACTGCGGGTGCCAATCTAAAAGCTATCCCTTACAAAAAGGACGTTAATGAAAATGCAATTATGCCGGCAACAACCGCAGATGTGGTCAAATTTGCACTGGCCGACCTGAAAGAAGCGGAGAGCTTGCTACTACCGGTTGATCCAATTGTGACCAGCGGTTTACGAACCAGGCGGAATAAGCTTAATTACTATGGTGTAAAAGCACTGGAAGCAAGAATCAGGTTATATAGTGGCGATAACATCGGGGCTGCTGCCGCTGCAACCGTGGTGATTAACTCGGCGAAATATAATTTTATAACCCAGGCAGAAGCTAGTAACGTTGGCTCCGGAATAGTTGCGCGTGACCGCTTGTATTTTAATGAACAGGTGTTTATGATCAGAGTAAGGGACATACTAACCACTGTGCAGAGTTATTTTAGATTCAGAGGGACTGCAGACCAGACTCTTACCCGTCCTGAGAGTGACTTTTCTACGCTTTACGAAACCAAATCAGGAGGCGTTTCAGACATCAGATGGGCATATCGCATTGAGCGCGATGCAGGAGTCTTGTTCCCTTCTAAATTCTGGCAGACATCCAACTCTACAACTACAATCACCGACAATTTACTCGATCAGTATGTACCAGGTATACGTCTTTCTGAGATGTACTATATACTGGCTGAAACTGCGTCAACGCCTGCAACCGGCGTAGACTATTTAAATACGGTACGCCTGAACAGGGGAATTTCAAATTTGCCAAATACGATTACGGCCGATGCGCTTAAAGCAGAGATCACCAAGGAGTATCAGAAGGAATTTTATGCGGAAGGGCAATTGTTCTTTTACTATAAGCGCATCAAAGCCTTAAGAATGCAATTCCGCAGGATAAATATGGCACCAGAGCAGTATGTACTTCCTATACCAGATTCTGAACTTCAATTTAATCCGAATTATGCTAACTAATCAAACTTGTATCATGAAATACTTATTATATGTGACGATGGTCATCTGCCTTTTTTCCTGCAAGAAAGAAGCGTTAGAAACCTATCAGGGAAAGGATGGGGTTAGTTTCTTTGCCTATACCTACCAACAACTAAATACCACAGCAGTGAGAAGCTACTCTTTTGCCTTACAAAGCACTGAAAAAACAAGGGACACGATGTATATACCCTTAAGACTTACCGGAAAGTTGTCTGATCGGCCGCGTACAGTGCTGCTGAAAACAGCTGATGGAACAACGGCAACCTCAGGCGTGGATTTTGAATTGAAAGAAGCCATCATTCCACCTGGAGTTTACCTCTTTAATTATCCTCTTGTGCTGATCAACTCTGTCGGAATGGCAAGTCATGTTTATAGAATTGTGCTGGAGCCAGCAGAAACCAAGGACTTTACTTTAGGGACTTTTGGTCAGACTCCTGGCAATGACGAGATTACTGAAGAGAACTTCAGATATCTGAAGGTTGATGTGACCAGCCAGTATATTGAACCTGCTTATTGGGATAATCTCCTTACGGATTTTGGAGAATTCAGCGCTGTGAAATACAAGTTCATGGTGAAGGTCCTGGGGATAACAGATTTTTCTTTCGAGAAGATTGGTTCTGACGGTCTGCTGAACTTCCCGGTTACCTTAAGAAATGCGCTGGCCGCTTATGAAGCTGCGAATGGTCCATTGTTAGATGAGAAAGGTCAACAGATTTCTTTCCCTTAATTTAAATATTATGCATTTAAAATACTTTTTAAAGCTTAGCCTGGCTGTGCTGATCATGCTAACATTTGCCTGCCGTAAGGACAATCAATCATTTAAATATGAGCCAATCAACGACATTAAGATTACGGATACAAAAACCAGCTTTACGTTACCTCAACTGGATTCGCTGATCATCACACCAACACTAGCAGAAACATTGCCTGCAGGTGATTCATTTACCTACAGTTGGAAGATTGATTCAAATGTGATTGCTGAATCTAAAAATTTGCGTATCAAAGTAACCTTAAGTCCAGGTACCTATCAGATGATTTATAAGGTGACGAGTAATAGAAATGGTATTTTTACACTACAGCGTTATACGATTATCGTGACCGGGGCCTATCCGGATGGCTGGTATATCGTCAATAACAAGAATGGGAAAGGTAAGGTTTCTTTGATCCGCACGGACGATGTGATTTTTGACAATCCTATGGAAGTGGCCAACAATAAAAGCTATCCCGGTAAGGCATTAGCCTTATATAATTTTGGGAAGGGTGGTTTCTTTTATTACTTCACAGATCAGAATGCGTATCGGTTTAATATGAACGACTGGCTGGAGCTTGGTGATAAAAGTTCGGTACTTCCAGGTTTAGCTACACCACTTCCGTTCAAAATGGCACCAGTATTTATGATGAACACTTCAAAATTTGAACAGTTTATTGTTGCGGACGGCGGTTTGTACGTTGGCATTTCCGGTACAAACTCTGATAATGTTAAGCCGCTCACCCAACGCATTCCTGGCAATTATGATTTATTCCCTGGTGTTTTTCCCAGCACTTTTAACCTGACCTATTTTTATGATAACACTACAATGCGCTTCATGCAGATGGAGATTTTGTCAAGATTTCTGAAATATGCACCTGCAACAACCACAACATCCGACTCTTTTGACATGGCAAACGTGGGCAAAAAAATGATTGCTTATGACCGCGGCGTAACCACGTTAGGCGATGAAGGAATTGAATGGTATTACATCATGGAAGATAGCGCTGGCCGCTACTTAATGTCCATCACAAGTGACTCTAACAACAGCGCCACAGGGGTTAATCAAAAAATGGAGAATAGTCCGGAAATTGGTAATGCAACTAACTTTGCAACATCATCCATCTTAAAACAACTCTATTATACTGTTGACAATAAGGTGTATTTATACGATATGCTTGCGCAATCAGCACGCCTGATTTATACATTCCCCGGAAGCTATGTAATTAAAGATATTGAAATGCTGCGTAGTACCAGTAAGCAACTGGTGATCGGTGTGAATAACGGTACAGCAGGTGAGGTTTATTATTTCGACATCAATGGCCAGGGACAATTCAGCAATAATACTTACACCAAAAAATTTACTGGCTTTGGTGAAATTGTACAAGTTGCCGCTGCCCGTCAAAATCTATAGACTATACACTCAATTTAAAGAAGATTACTTAATTTTTAATCGAAATGAAAAAACTATCTATACTTATTGCTATCCTGTTTATAGGATGCGCAGCATACAGCCAGCAGGCAGGACCGCCTTATAAAGCAAGTCTTGATTCTTTGAAGATGTTAATCGATCTTTCAAAAAAAGAAGCTATTCTTACGCGCCTGATCAAAGCCCATCCGGGTGATAATTTTGACCAGTACAGAGCCACACTCGTAGATAATTTCGTTATGGCGAAAAACTCAGCGAAAGCTTTATTCTATTTTAATCAGATTACAGAAACTGCACGTATTATGTATGTTGGATCAGTTGCAGAGGAACTCATGACCTATGATGCGAAGGCTGCAGAAATATTAATTCAGCAAGAATTAGCGAATAAGACTAATGTTAAGGATGACCGGCTGTTCTTGTTAAATGTGTATAGCGAGGTGATGGATAAGCTGGGGGACCATAACAAAGCCTTTGCAGCTATTAAGGAGTGCTATGATCAGATGGCAGGGAAAAGTGCCGGGATGACTGCAAAATACTATTATTTGATGAGTAAAACGGGGAGATACCAGGAAGCATTTCCAGAGATGGAAAAAACAGTGATGGCAGGTTTAGCTGATAATAATTTTAAGGACGAACTGAAAAATGCTTACTCAAAACTGAACCCTGGGAAAGATGCAAACGCTTACCTGGCTGGGTTAACCAGTCAGTTTGAAGCAAAGTATAAAGGTAAATTAATAGCTAAAATGATAGCCGAACAGGCGCCAGATTTTAAAGTTAAAGACCTGAATGGCAGCGAAGTTTCGCTGTCAGATTTTAAGGGGAAAATTATTGTTCTTGATTTTTGGGCTACCTGGTGCGGGCCATGTAAAAGATCTCTTCCGGCAATGCAGCTGTTGGTCAACAAATACAAGGATGATCCGAATGTGAAGTTTCTGTTCATACACACCTGGGAGCATGTTGCTGATCCTAAATCGGACGCTGTGAACTACTTGTTGACCCATAACCTGGATCTGCCCTTGTATATGGATGTTAAAAATCCGGAGACGAAAAAGAACCCTGCGGTGTCTTCATTTGGTGTAAGTGGAATCCCTGCAAAGTTTGTAATTGACGGTAATGGTAAAATACGCTTTAAAACAAGTGGATTTCTGTCACCAAATGAAGCTGCGGTTAAGGAACTTTCTGCCATGATCGAGTTGTCCCGCTAATCAAGTCAATATCTGGTTGACTAAATTTACTTTTACAATTGGAGGCTGATTTTGTTTTTACAATTAAAACTCACCCATTTTTTTTGTAGTCAGCCTCCTTTTTTTCTTTGCGCTTCCTGTTTTCTGATTTTTAATTTCATCAATTGCATACCGTGCCGAATCTTTTACATCCTTTTTTCTGCTTTTTAGATGCTTTTCCAGAGATGGAATAGCTCTTGGCGTTCCCATTGTATTTAGCGTCGCATTTGCATAAGTCAGATCATAGAGATCATCTGTATTGTCAATGATATCGATCAATGCTATTTCTGCAAGACTGCTGGCATAAATTGGATCTTAAGAAACAGTGAGATTATAATCCAAAATTCGGCAAACGCGATGAATCACTATGTTCAGATTGAATAATTTTGTTTAGGCTGTACAGTTATTATAGATAACATCCAAAACCTGTTGAAACTGTAAAATTTGTTGTTCACTGATGTTTTTTAAAGCTATTCTCCGATTATTTTCAATCACAAGTTGCATATTATCCAATAGTTTGACAGCGACTTCGCTTAATTTCAGATGAAATCTTCTACGGTCTGTTGGGTGCGGATTACGGAATATATATTTTCTTTCTACCAGTAATTCTACCATACGCGTAACAGAAGCAAAGTCCTTAAATATAGTTTGAGCAATCTGGTTTTGTGTTTGTCCAGGATTTTCATGAACTGTTTTCAGCAGCAGCCATTGATCAATTGTGATCTCAAATCCTTTTTTAATCAATTGTTGCTGTGCAAATTGCCGGTAACTTTTGATTGACCGTTCGAGGGAATAGAATAATATATCTTCCAGGTTTTGCTGTTCACTCATGAATCTGTTTGTTATAAGGTAATTTAAAAAAAAATGAAACGTTTGGATTAAAGCGTACCATAATAGAAGATGTTGATCAGTTTTATATAGGCTTCACGGGATTCTAAATAACCGTTCATCATAAACAAAATGCCTTTTTTTGTTTTTGGATTAAACGCGATAAAGCTCATTACGCCCATATCACCACCTGTATGGTTGTATATTAGTTCGCCCCTATTTGTGCCCCTTAAGAACCATGCATAAAAACCTAAATTGGTTTCATCCGGCGTTAATAGCTGCACGGCGTTCCGCTTAAATACCTGTTCATTTTTGAATTTGCCATCCTGTGTCCATGCAATTAGAAAATTAGCAAACTCCGCAGCCGTAGTATGTAACGTACCGGCAGGATAGTCGGGAAAACCTCCAAACCCCAGTGGGACAAATTTTTTCAGCGAATCGTTGTAATCATATGGCATCGCCAGCCGGGTCGTATCAATCCCACTTAGGTACCAGGAAGTAGCATTCATTTCCAATGGGGTAAATAAGTAACGTTTACAATACTGTTCAAAAGGCATACCAGATATGCGTTCTACTAAATAGCCAATTAATGCGGTACCTATGTTACTGTAGTGAAAGGCGCTGTCGGGTCTTTCATTATAAAAGTTCTTAGCAGCATCATAGTTTTTTCCGCCTTTAGCTAAATAACCCTTCAAAAAAGTACCCAGTGGAATAGTCGGATCTCCCTTATTAATGTTCCAGAACTGACCCATGTATGTGATGTTGTCCTGGATAGCCGAACGGTGACGAAGCAACTGGGCAAAAGTGACGGGCAGTTCTGGATGATTGGGATTGATGATTTTAAAAGGCAGATATTGATTAATATCGTCATTCATTTTAAATTTCCCATTCCCGTAAAGCTGCATCAGTGCTGCTGCGGTAACGGTCTTTGAGGTAGAGGCGACGACGAATATGGTTTGGGCATTTACGGGCTTATGTTGCGCTATGTTCTGATAGCCATAATACCCGGTCCAGCTAATTTTACCACTATCAATGATAGCTGCGGATAAACCGGCGATGTGATGCTGTGCCATAATTGCTTTAACCACGCTATCCCGGTTGTTATTTTGAGCACAGCAAATAGTCGTTAAAGAAAAGAGTACGAGAAAGAGAAAAATTTCTGCTGTAGTTTTGATTTTCATTGACGTAAATATAATTGATATATCAATTATATTATAATTTTTTGTTTTTTTACATTACATTAAAGAATATGATAACAGGATGTATTAGTTGATGCATACACAATTTAAATAAATAGAAACATGGGTACTTTAAGTTTATTCCTTTTCCTAAACGCAAATTTTTTATTCGCTGGTGACCAGATAGGGGATTTAATACCAGCAGTAATCAAAAATTCAACTTCATTATTAAACATATCTGATAGTCACACTATCCTGCAAAAACCTCATCGGCCCATTTATGCTACTGGTGCTTCTGTGCGTATTGAAGGTAACTATGTTAGCAGAGCAATAGAAGGATCTGATGACAGTTGTGACATTAGTGTAGAAATCATAAAAGTTAAAAATTTATACCGTTATAAACTATATGTAGCGGGGACTACTTATAAGGGCATCCTGAAGGTTTTACATGGTGAAAAGCCAGAAGCAAGGTATCTTATTTTTACCGGCATAACCTGGGCTGTTAACGAAGGTGACATTTCACAATTAAAAGAAGACGAGGAGCCGCAATCACTTAAGCTACCTGTAGGTGTTAGAGCGGTTTTATTAAATAATGAGATAATGATACAAAATTCTGGCAATGCTATGAATCATTATGTGCAACTTAATGCTTGTGACCAAAAATATATCCGGATGGTTAAACAGTAGCTTGCGCCGAACAGGTATGGTCTCATTCATCATAATAAGCCTCAGAATGCGGTCTGGCATAATAGTATGGTCTGTTATAACAAAATATATAGGTATAGAAATGGATTTTAAAGGAAGATTTAGGCCGAGCGAGAAGATACGTCTAAATAATAACCTGCTTCCTGCTCAAAATATGTTTATTCTGCTTGTTTCTCAGTTATTATACTATATTTGAAATAGGCACATGGTGGTAGACAGCACACGGAAAAGGTATATTTGAATACCTTAAGACATAAAAAAACCTCTAGAGTGTTTCATCTAAAGGTTTGATTATCAAGTAGCGGGGAGCAGGATCGAACTGCCGACCTCAGGGTTATGAATCCTGCGCTCTAACCATCTGAGCTACCCCGCCGTGGGCTTCTTATTTTTTAAGAGTTGCAAATATAGAATAAAATACTTTTCTTTAGGAAAAAAAATAAAAATAATTTACAAATAACAAGATATAAGCGATTTAAGATGTCAGAAAAGAAAAAATTTACCCTGGAATATGAGTTGAAGTCGTCTCCGCGTATTTTGTTTAGTTTTATAAGTGAGCCAAATGGCCTTTCTCAATGGTTTGCTGATGATGTGGTTTTCCGTGATCAGGTTTATACCTTCACCTGGGATGATGAAGTGCAGAAAGCAAAAATGTTAAGTTTTAAAGAGAATAAGATGGTTAAGTTCAAATGGATTGATGATGAACCACACTGTTATTTTGAAATGGAAATTGTACAGGATGAATTAACGAACGATGTAGCCCTGTCTATTACTGATTTCGCAACTGAAGAAACACTTAAAGAAAGAACCCAGATTTGGGATAACCAGATTACTTACCTCCATAGTGTAATCGGAGCGTAGTCTAATAATTGGTGTATAGTATTTGAGTTGCATTGCCTACATTTGTAACATTGAAAAAGATACACATACTACTTCTTAAAGCATTCATAAGACCATTTATCGTCACTTTTTTTATAGTGATGTTTATTTTGCTGATGTTTTTCCTGTTCAAATATGTGGATGATCTGATCGGAAAGGGATTTGAATGGTATACGATAGTGGAGCTGATGTTTTATGCTTCGGCTGCAAATGTATCGATGGCTTTGCCATTAGCGATATTGCTGTCCTCTATCATGACTTTCGGGACGTTGGGGGAGAACTATGAGCTGGTGGCTATTAAGTCTGCAGGGATCTCCTTACAAAAGGCTATGCGGCCATTGCTGGTACTGATCATCGGTATCGCTTTTTCTTCATTTCTGTTCTCAGAATACATGCTGCCAAAAGCCAACCTTAAATTTGGCTCCCTGTTATGGGATGTCAGGAATAAGAAATTGTCTTTTCTGATTAAAGAAGGTGTATTCAATAATAGTATTCCCGGTTATTCAATTCGTGTAGATGAAAAAGGGGCGGATGGGACCTCTTTAAAAGGAATCATGATTTATGACCATACCGGAAATCAGGGGGTAGCAAAAATCATTGTGGCTAAAGATGGTACCATGAATACCACAAAAGATAAACAGTACCTGATCTTAAAACTGAATGATGGTGTAAGATACGAAGAGTCCAGCGGACAGAATAAGGGCTATGATCCAAGGCAGCAATTAACCCGGATGCGCTTTGGTCAAACAGAGCAAAAGTTTGATCTGTCAAGTTTTAAAATGAACAGGACAGATGAGAATAGTTTCCGGTCAAATAATCAGATGCTGAACCTCAAAGGTCTGACCCATAAATCAGATTCCCTGACTAAAGAACTGGATAGCGTAAACCGTTATGCCAGGGTGAATATCAGCAACTATTACAAGCAGAACAATTATACCAAAGGTTATACAAAGGCTAAAGTTGCGCCGGCAAAAATTAACGATAATATCCTGACTGAGTTTCCGGAAGATAAAAGGGTGAATACTGTTCAGGCCGCATTGGATCAGGCTAATTCTATTAAACAAACGGTAGAAGGCCGGATTCCGGATCATGATGATAAAGTCGCAAACCTGATCAGGATCAGAATAGAATATCAGCGAAAATTTACATTGGCAGTTTCCTGTTTGATGCTGTTCTTTATTGGTGCGCCATTAGGGGCAATTATCCGCAAAGGAGGCCTGGGTTTACCAGTAGTCATGGCCATTATCTTTTTCCTTTTTTACCATATCATCTCTACGGTAGCAGAAAAGTCTGCTAATCAGGGGAATATACACCCTGTGGTTGGTATATGGATGGCAATTATTGTCTTATCGCCCGTTGGGGCATTCTTAACCTATAAAGCCACAGTCGATTCCGCACTCTTTGATCTTACTTACTATAAATCACTGGTCATGAGACTTTTCAAAAAGAAAAAGATCTCTGATAAATAACAGCATACAGAATTCATAAGTCTTTAATCAGAGTCTTACTTAACGATGATATTTTAAATATATATTATCCGGGGAAGGTTGTAACTTTGTTTATGAATCTTAAATGGGATTTAATTATATATCCTTTGTTGAAGGTCTGATTATAAAATGGAAATTAAACTGAACGCAATAGAAGATGCTGTTGCAGATATAAAAGCCGGTAAAGTCGTTATTGTTGTTGACGATGAGGATCGTGAGAATGAAGGCGACTTCCTTACTGCTGCTGGGAATGCAACACCTGAAGTTATTAACTTCATGGCCACTCATGGAAGAGGCCTGATCTGTGCCGCAATTACTGAAGAAAGATGTGATGAATTAAACCTGGAGCTGATGGTCGGTAAAAACACCGCGGCTTATGAAACTAATTTTACGGTTTCTGTGGATCTGATAGGACATGGGTGTACCACTGGTATTTCTGCTTCAGACCGTTCCAAGACTATACAGGCATTGATCAATCCGGATACGAATCCTGATGAACTGGGCAGACCCGGACATATATTTCCTTTACGTGCTAAAGATGGTGGTGTGCTGAGACGTGCAGGCCATACCGAAGCAGCTGTAGATTTAGCAAGGTTAGCTGGAATGGTACCTGCCGGAGTTTTGGTAGAGATTATGAAAGAAGACGGGGAGATGGCAAGATTGCCTGATCTGATTAAAATAGCAGCGCAGCACAATCTGAAAATAATCTCTATTAAAGATCTGATTGCTTATCGCCTGAAAAATGATAGCCTGATTAAAGAAGAGGTTACCATTAACCTGCCTACAGAATGGGGTGATTTCAAAATGACCGCGTATACACAACTCGAGAATAATGCGACACACCTTGCTTTGAGCAAAGGAGAGTGGACAGCAGAGGAAGCTATATTGGTTAGAGTACACAGTTCATGCGTTACTGGTGATATTTTTGGTTCCTGCCGTTGCGATTGCGGCCCTCAGCTGCATAAAGCATTACAGATGATTGAAAAAGAAGGTAAAGGAATTGTAGTTTATATGAACCAGGAAGGCCGTGGTATTGGGCTGGTGAATAAATTATTGTCTTATAACCTTCAGGATGCTGGTTTTGATACGGTAGAGGCTAATATTAAATTAGGCTTTAAAGGTGATGAACGTGATTATGGGGTAGGTGCACAGATTCTAAGAGCACAAGGTGTTCGCAAAATGCGCCTGATGTCTAATAACCCTACAAAAAGAGCCGGACTGATTGGTTATGGTTTGGAAGTTGTGGAGAATATCCCGATTGAAATTGTGAGCAATTTACATAACGAGACTTACCTGAAAACAAAAAGAGATAAAATGGGCCATACTATAATGAAGGGGTAGTCAATACCGCTTCTTTAAGTAACCTTTTTTGCTCTTCGGTGACCGCATCTTTATTAACAGATTGTTTTTTATGCTGACGCGTGTCATCTTGTTTATTCTTTAAGTTTTTGCGGTATTTTCCCGTAACCTTTTGAACAAACTCTCTGAAATTATCAAATTGCTGTGAATAAATCAGACCGAATGAAGTTACATTCACGTTCTGATTTATTCCAGTATTGACGAAAATACTTTGTTGTGTAGGCGGTTTATTGGCCAGCTTACCAATCAGCGTACCATCCTTGCGGATGAGTGCCAGGACTTCAACCTCACTGCCCACACTATTTCTTGAAAATCCGATAGGCGAGAGATCACTCGTACTTCTGTTATCTATAACGCCAGCATTGACAATGATCCGGTTATTGAAAAACTTGAACGAGGCACTTGCTTCACTCAGTGACCGGATATTAATATCTACGAAATCAAGGTTCAGTGAAGATAATACGTTGTTAAACTGGTTAAACAGCAGCTCTGTTGCGGTACTGGCCACACCAGAAGTTACTTGTTTACCCAAATCTTCTTTACCGCCTCCGGGAGCAAAACTTCTCCTGATAATTAAACTGAATGCCTGAAGGTTCAGGTTGTTCGGATCACTAAAGTAAGCCTGAAGTTCTTCTTTGATCGACGGGTTAGAAGGGAAAAATACATCAAGTTTAATCTCCGGCTTCAATAAAAGACCACTCAGACCCATTTCAACTTCTACAGGTACTCTTAACAGCGAGTTGCTGCTGTTATCTCTGTTGGCAGCAGCATACAGGTCTGAAAGACCTGCTCTGAGCTCATAGATCGCCTTTAGCTGTATTTGGGCTTGTGTTGGATTTCCAGTCCATCTGATGGTACCTCCCTGCCTGATGTTAAATTTCTTGTTGATGATCTCCTGTGCAGTAAAATCAAAACTACCCGATTCAATGATATAATCTCCCGACATCTCAAAGTCTCCAAGGCTATTGATCTCCAGGTTAAGGTCGGCATTTCCTTTTCCGCTTAAGTTCCCCAGGTTAGTAAACAGGTTAGCGGTACTGTTAGGGTCTACCTGTAGTTTAAAGCTCATCGTGATCCCATCAAAACTGATGGCCTTTTTAACGTTGGCAGTGGTATCCCTGTTCAAAAACGTTATGAAGTCTTTACTTGATACAGTTTCTGAACTATTTAAAGGGAGATTGAATACTGTTCCTTTTTCCGTTTTGGCGTCAATTCCGATAAATAACTTATTTGTCGGGCCTCTGAAAATGAAAGTACCTGTGGCAAAAGCTTGTCCGAAATAGAGTTCATTATCTTTAATTGTCGTGTTTAAAGCCATGAAGTTTTTGGCTTTGATACTAATATCCAGTGTTGGTGTATTGATATTGTTCATATCTACCGAACCACGGGCAACAGCAATATTGCCGCCAACGTCTTTTAATTCAAGGTCGTCAATGTCGATTACACTTTTATCCACACTCACTTTCTGCGATATGGTATAAGCAGTTTTTAAGTAGTTAACGGTTAATTCTGCTTCATCAAGAGTAATATCTCCGTCAATCTGCGGGGAATTAAATGCACCTTTAATGGTGAGGTCAGTAGAGATGTGCCCTTTAAGATTAGAAACCAGATCACTTACAAATGGAGACAATACAGTCAGTTCGCTTTCATCCATTTTCACGGTAAGGTCTATGTTTTTCTCCTTCAGATCCAGACGGCCGTTCACTTTAAGGGTTTCTTTTCCATCTCTGTTGATCCGCGTAAATACATTGGCAAGATTGGATTCCTGATTATAAGAAGAAGTATCTGTCAAAGAACCAATGTAAGTATCATTGAAGTTCAGGGAGTCAATTTTAATATCATCATTGATCTTTGGTGATTTCAACAGGCCGTAAAGTTTCGTATTACCGTTTACTTGACCAGATAATTGTACGCCAATTGTTTTAAGGAAAGGGTTAAGTGTTTTTAAGCTGAAGTCTTTAAATCCTACTTTAACAACATCGTTAAGATCATCGGATAAAATTCCATCAACAGTTAACAGCTGATTGCCATTTCGCAGATCAAAATTACTAATCTCAGTTTTGCCATTTTTAAAACTTATTCTCACTTTATCCTGAATAGCCCAATCCTGACTGTTAATTTTTAATATTGAAGGAAGGACACTGATACGGGTTGTGTCTTTTCCAAATTCTACCAGTCCGTTTAAATCCAGTTGATTGGCATCATTTGCATTGGATAGTTTGACGTTGAGTGCAAGACTATCATTACGAAGTACATTTGAAATGTTGACATTTTTGATATACAAACTATCATTTAAGTCTACACGGTCGGAAGTAATAATCGCCTGCAACTGATTGGTAGTCGTGTTTTCATCGATAATAATATTGTTAGCGATGACGCCTTTATATTTCAGTTTTTTGATGAATCCGTTCAGCGTGGCTATTTTCTTTTCGGAATCAAAATTCCCTACTAATTCTGCCTGATCTTCTATTTCCAAACCAGGGGCAATTAATTCGGCAACAGGCTCAAAACGTTTGATCTTAAGCTGAAACTTAAAGATCTGGTTTTTGAAATTTACAATGTCTGCTTTAAGAGAAGGGATGTAAGTTTTTGCAAGTGATTTATAATAGGAAGGGAGGGTATTCAGGTCATACTGACCTTGAATACTGGCTTCCAGTACGTCAGAATTAATTCTTAACATCCTGTCTGCACCAATTCCTTTTGCCTGCAATTGAACGGAGTCAATATTATAGATTCCTTTTACATTGTTAAGTCTTATTTTCTCAATCAGTAAATCACCTTGAATATTGTTCAGGTTTGTCCCTGAAAAATTGGTCTGGAAGGTCGCATCTACCATCAATGAGTCTTTAAACAAATGGAGATTACGAAGCTTGGCATTTTTGATAGAAGCCTTAAAGTCGAATACAGGAAGTTTAGGATTTAAGTTGACCCCACCGTCAAAGTCAAGTTTTATATTCTTATCGTCAATACTCAGTTTCCCGTCGAAATACTTTTTATCAAACTTTCCATCCACTTTAACATGGGTATAACGGTAATTATTGAAGTCGATATATTTGACGTCGCCATTTACCTGCTCGGTCAGGCTATTCAGTTCTATACCTTTACCTTTCACATAAACCGAGGCGGTTATCTTTCCGATACTGTTTTCATCAATCAGGTTTCCTAAATTAAAGTCGTATGTTTTTACATTTCCGGAGTAAGAAGGGACTCCCTGCTTACTGATTTTCATGTTTACATCTGAAACGATTCTGCCTAATTTGGTTTTAAACTCGCCAAAAGCAATAAAGTCATTTTGAAAACCTGTAAAGTTCCCATTGAAATAAATAGTACCGAATTTCTGAACGATCACAGGGATCGCTGTTTTACGGTTCCCGGTTATACCAGTCAGCAGTTCATCTAAATCCTTTTTATTAGTGGAAGCCATCTCAACTTTCATCTCCATAAAAGTTTCATCGAGTTCAGGCAGGCCTTTCAGGTTAAAATCACCTTTGATGTAGGTTGCCTTACCGGCCTTAACAGAGAGCTTTTTTGCTCTCAGGTTATTCACCAGTCCGGTAATCTGTCCATCGATGTCAATGTTCAGGTTCATCTTTGCAACTTCTGAAGTGAAATAGGCGACATCTCTTGAATCCAGGTGACTGTTTTTGAAATGAGCCTTCATTCTCACTTTATTTACATAGTCGCTGAAGTCTTCAAAAGCATGGAACTTCATTTCGAAGTAATCCGACAGATGACTTTTATTGGTCACCAGGGTTAATTTGTTAAGTTCAATACGGTTGGTATCCACCGTGGTAAATGCGGATAGGTTCTTCAGGTAAAAACCACTTTTTTCTTTAAAGGTCAGGTTTTTTATATCCGCCTGCATCAGGTGATCGGTCGTATTCAGCTTTTCGAAAATACCGTTCAGGCTGGTCAGTTCTACGTCCTCGAAGTTTACTCCGTTCATCAAGGTATCAACATTCAGGTTTTTATATTTGAGTTGCAGGTTATTCAGGATTATCCTGTTAAACGTGATCTTGTAAGGCTTCTTTTTCTTTTTAACAGTAGTTGAGGGGCCTGAATCAAAGTAGTCAATGATAAAATCAAGATTTGTGCCTTTATTTTTGCCTTTATATTTTTTCAGGAAGAAAGAGCCGTTGTTCAATTGTACTGTATTGACGTCAATAATTCGCTTCTCGAAAGACAGCATGTTGAGGTCTACAATAAATTTGGGGGTGCTTAACAGGGTATCCTTCTGCTGATCTAGTACCAAAAGGTCTTCGATAACTAAATATTTGAAGGGTTTAACGTAAATACTGTGTAAAGAAATTGTCGTGTTTAATTCTTTAGACAGGTAATTGGCTGCTTTTTTTGCCACAAAAGTCTGCACAGGACGGAACTGAAGCGAAAATAGGATAATCGCGAGCAGCAGCAGAATCGATGCAATAAACCAAAGAAGTATTTTTAATAGTTTTTTGATAGTTTTGTAGCTTAATAATAATCAACGTGTCAGTAATACTTGCTATCGAATCCTCTTGTGATGAAACTTCTGTTGCTATTTGTAATAACGGCAAAATTACTGCCAATGTTATTGCAAACCAAACAATTCATGAAAATTATGGTGGTGTCGTTCCTGAATTAGCTTCAAGAGTTCACCAACAGAATATTGTACCAGTAATTCAGCAGGCATTAACCGACGCTAAAGTTAGCAAAAAGGATATAAATGCCATAGCTTTTACCAGGGGACCGGGATTATTAGGGTCTTTATTGGTAGGCGTGTCGTTTGCCAAATCTTTTGCACTGGCTTTAGACTTGCCGCTTATCGCTGTGAATCATATGCACGCGCATATTCTTGCGCATTTTATTGATGACCCGAAACCGTCATTTCCATTTTTATGTTTAACAGTTTCTGGTGGGCACACGCAAATTGTTTTAGTGAAAGACTATTTTGATATGGAAATAGTAGGAGAATCACTGGATGATGCTGCGGGTGAAGCGTTCGATAAGACTGCCAAGATTCTGAACCTTCCTTATCCTGGAGGGCCACTGATTGATTTGCATGCGGCAAAAGGTAATCCATTGGCTTATAAATTTCCTGAGCCTCAGATTAAAGATTTGAATTATAGTTTCAGTGGTTTAAAGACTGCAATATTATATTTTATCAGAGCGCAGGAAAAGATAAATCCTGATTTTATTCAGGAGAACCTGAATGATATTTGTGCTTCTGTACAACATAGTATTGTTCATATCTTGTTAAATAAGGTAAAGAAAGCAGCAAAGCAGTATCATATTAAAGAGATTGCAATTGCTGGTGGCGTTTCTGCAAATACAGGGTTGCGCAAGGCACTGGAAGAGAAATCTGAAGAATTGGGCTGGAAGGTCTTTATTCCTGCGTTTCAGTTTTGCACAGATAATGCTGCAATGATTGCTATCGCCGGCCATTATAAATTTATCAATCAAGAGTTTGTTGGTCAGGATATTGCTCCTGCATCAAGAATGGAGTTTTAAGCTGTTGCTTCGGGTAACAGTAGTATATTTAATATTAAAGACACTAAAATAATTTGTTATGAATTCAATGAGTTTTTTATTTTTCGGCATGATGCTGATTCCTTTCATTTTGCTTTTGATCTGGATGATCAAACAGGATAAGAATAAGAACTATATCGGTCTTGTCGTACTGGTTGCTGCTATATTTATAGCTGCTTATGTAGCGGTTAACGTGGATATGAAGTTTATGAACCCTTAAATTTAGTTTCCAGGTTTCATAAAAAAACCGGTATATCGAAAAGGATATACCGGTTTTTTTTTGGTTAATATGGAGAACTATAACAATTCTTCTAATTTCTCACCAGTTACTTCTTCTCTGATTTTTCTTTCGATTTCGTCAGCTAATTCCGGATTATCCAAAAGTAGTTGTTTCACAGCATCTCTTCCTTGTCCTAATTTAGTTTCACCGTAAGAGAACCATGAACCTGCTTTTTTAACGATATTGAAATCTACACCTAAGTCGATGATCTCACCAACTTTAGAGATTCCCTGACCAAACATAATATCGAATTCTGCAATCCGGAATGGAGGAGCTACTTTGTTTTTAACAATTTTTACTTTTACCCTGTTACCTGAAACTTCATCAGCATCTTTAATCTGAGAAGTTCTTCTGATGTCAAGGCGTACAGAAGCGTAGAATTTCAGGGCATTACCACCTGTTGTTGTTTCAGGATTACCGAACATCACACCAATTTTTTCACGTAACTGGTTGATGAAGATACAGCAACATCCTGTTTTAGCGATTGTTCCTGTTAGCTTTCTTAAGGCCTGAGACATTAAACGTGCCTGAAGACCCATTTTAGAGTCACCCATTTCACCTTCAATCTCTGCTTTTGGTACTAAAGCTGCAACCGAGTCAATAACGATTACATCGATAGCTCCTGATCTGATCAGGTTGTCAGCGATTTCTAAAGCCTGTTCACCGTTATCTGGTTGTGCAATTAGCAGGTTGTCTACATCTACACCTAATTTCTTTGCATAGAATTTATCGAAAGCGTGTTCTGCATCAATAAATGCGGCTACACCACCTTTTTTCTGTGCTTCAGCAATAATATGGGTTGCCAAAGTAGTTTTACCAGACGATTCCGGACCGTAAATCTCGATCACACGTCCTTTTGGTACACCACCAATACCTAAAGCGATATCTAAAGTAATAGAGCCGGTTGAGATAGACTCAATAGATTCAGTAGGTGTATCACCTAATTTCATCACGGCACCTTTACCGTAAGATTTTTCTAACTTATCTAATGTAAGTTGTAATGCTTTTAATTTATCTGGGTTTGGGATCATCTTATTTAATTAGGTCGTAAATATAAAATATTTAAAACTATAAACTGTAGTAATTATACTAATTTATTTAGCAAAAATAAGTAATTATTTTCAATAAATAATAAAATATCTAAAATTATTGAATTTAATGGGCTTCCTGGCTAATAGCTTTAGCTGGTTTGTTCAGCTTCTCATAATATTTGCAGATCGAAGTGATTTCACAAATATTGCATTTCGGGGAACGTGCAACACATACATACCTGCCATGAAGGATCAGCCAGTGATGGGCAACATGAATAGTTTCTTCTGGTAAATACCTGACCAGATCTTTTTCTACTGCCAGTGGTGTTTTTCCTGTGGTTAACCCAATACGGTTGGCCACACGAAATACATGGGTGTCTACAGCCATGGCCGGTGCATTGTAGATTACTGAAGCAATGACATTGGCTGTCTTCCTGCCCACTCCGGGCATTTTCTGCAATTGATCAATGTCTGAAGGAACTACATTATTAAATTCATTCAACAGCATGTTGGCCATGCCTACCAGGTGCTTCGCTTTGTTGTTCGGATAACTTACACTCCTGATATAGTCGAAAACAATATCTGGAGTAACTTCCGCGAGTGCTTTCGCATTCGGGAAGCGCTGGAATAAAGCGGGTGTAACCTGGTTGATTCTTTTATCGGTGCATTGTGCGGATAAAATTACAGCGACCAGCAGCTGAAAAGGGTTATTGTAATGAAGTTCTGTTTCAGCATCAGGCTGTTTAGCAGAAAAATAGGCTACAAATTGTTTATACCTTTCTTTTTTAAGCATAGTGTGACAAAGATAAAACAAAAAAAGCTGCCATTAATGGCAGCTTTGTCTTTTAGATTGTTTACAGAGACTTGGAATAAGCCAGGATTTTGGAAATAGTTTCCTCATCAGGGTTTTTATTCAGCAGGTCCATCTGACATTTAATGCTTTCATAAAACATTAAATCAAGGTCGTTGAAAAACTCACTGCTTATATTTTCAGCATGCTGATTTAAGCAGTGGGAATTTGTGATAGGAGTAGAGGTTGTTATCATAAGCATTAAACTGTTTTCGTTTTCTAATTTAACGAAACAATTCAACATTTATTTTCATCAGAGCATATTGTTTTTTCCGTTTGTCTGTTTTTATTGAACTTATGAGCACTACGGCGTTTCAGCAGATTAATTATGCCCTGATAGGGACGCTGCTAAAACGATAAAAAATATAACAATGACTATTTCAGCCGATTAGGTCACTTCCTTCACTTTCATCATTTTACGAAGATTACTCAGGGCATATCTCATCCGGCCTAATGCCGTATTGATACTTACATCGGTAAGATCCGCTATTTCTTTGAAACTAAGGTCTGCGTAATGGCGCATAATCAGTACTTCTTTCTGTTCATCGGGAAGAAGCTGGATCAATACACGCAGGTCGGTATGGGTTTGTTCTCTCAGTAATTTGTCTTCTGCATTTTCTTCGTGAATTTGCAGCATATTGAGTATATCAGTTCCATCTGCACTGGTAATTACCGGCGCACGCTTTTCACGTCTGAAATAATCGATGACTAAATTGTGGGCAATACGCATTACCCATGGTAAAAATTTACCTTCTTCATTATACCTTCCTGAACGGAGTGTATTGATGACTTTAATAAAAGCATCCTGAAAAATGTCTTCTGCTAAATACTGATCTTTAACCAGTAAATATATAGAGGTGTATATCTTGGATTTGTATCTGTTCAGGAGTTCTTCAAGAACTGATTCATTTCCTTTCAGGTATAACTTCACTAATTCCTGATCACTATATGATTGTAACTTCATAGGATTATCTAAACTAAATTCCCTTGCTTGGTGTGCTAAAAAAAGATTGAGTAGATGTTTTTGCTATAGTGGTTCTCCTATGTTTTTTAAAGATGATGATTTAATTGATTGTGTTACAAGTTCAAAAGAAGCATTTTTTTATCAGATTACAAGAATAAAAGTAGTAAAAAAAATTAATTTAGTTTAAAGAGCCGTATTTTTGCATTCTCCCCACAAACTAATTTTGTGTTTTTTGGGTTATATTAGCAAATCCTATAAGGAAGTCAATGAGTAAGGAAACGGAGAAAGATCCACATAAAAACATTATTATCAAGGGTGCCAGGGTACATAACCTCAAAAATATTGATGTTGCAATACCAAAAAACAAGCTGGTAGTCATCACCGGAATGTCGGGTTCAGGGAAATCTTCCCTTGCCTTTGACACCCTGTACGCTGAAGGACAAAGAAGATATGTAGAAAGTCTTTCTTCTTACGCCCGCCAGTTTATGGGCCGGATGAATAAGCCGGATGTTGATTATATTAAAGGTATTGCCCCTGCAATCGCAATTGAGCAAAAGGTAATTACGTCCAATCCGAGATCTACGGTTGGTACTTCAACAGAAATTTATGATTATCTGAAATTGCTTTTTTCAAGAATTGGCAAAACTATTTCGCCGGAATCAGGAACTGTAGTGAAAAAGGATACGGTAAGTACGGTTGTTGATTTTGTTTCCAAACTTGGAGAGGATAGTGTGGCCACAATTTTCTGCCCGCTACATCCGCACAATAACAGATCTGTGAAAGAGGAACTGGCTGTATTGCTGCAGAAAGGGTTTTTAAGGGTTTACCTTGGAGATACGGTTCATAAAATTGAAGCGGTGCTGGAAGATGAACAGTTTAAGGATACCGAACTCAAGGATGCGGAGACGATCAAAATCCTGATTGACCGGATTGTTTTCCATGAGGATGATGAAACGATGAGCCGGTTAGCTGATTCTGTTCAGACTGCGTTTTTTGAGGGTAAGGGCGATTGTTATGTGGAGCATGAGGGAAAAATCACTCATTTCTGTGATCGTTTTGAGCTGGATGGAATTCGTTTTGAAGAGCCTACACCAAATTTCTTCAGTTTCAATAATCCTTATGGTGCTTGTAAGCGTTGTGAGGGGTATGGAAATGTGATTGGAATTGATGAAGATCTGGTCGTTCCTGATAAGAGCAAGAGTCTTTATGATAATGCAATTGCGCCGTGGCGTGGTGAAAAAATGCGGGAGTGGTTAAATAAGCTGATCAAGAATGCATCGAAGTTTGATTTTCCTATTCACAGACCTTTTAATGAGTTAACGGAGAAGGAGCAGCGGTTAGTGTGGACGGGTAATAAATATTTTGACGGACTGGATGCATTTTTCGCGGAGCTGGAACAGCAGACTTATAAAATACAGTATAGGGTGATGTTGTCGCGTTACCGCGGAAAAACTATTTGCCCGGATTGCAAAGGTTCGAGATTGCGTAAAGATGCTTCTTATGTTAAGATTGGCGGAAAGTCGATTGTCGATGTCGTATTAATGCCTTTGTCTATTATCCAGAATTTTTTTGATAACCTGGAGCTTTCTGAAACGGATGTTAAGATTTCAAAGCGTTTACTGGCAGAGGTGACGAGCCGTGTATTATATCTTAATAATGTTGGTTTAGGCTATTTAACTTTGAACAGGTTATCGAATACGCTTTCGGGCGGGGAGTCTCAGCGTATTAATTTAGCAACTTCACTGGGCAGTAGTTTAGTGGGGTCTATTTATGTGCTGGATGAGCCTAGTATTGGTTTGCATCCAAGGGACACGAATAAGTTGATCGAGGTGCTGCAGTCTTTGCGTAATGTTGGAAACACAGTAATTGTGGTGGAGCATGAGGAGGAGATGATGAGGGCTGCGGATCATATTATCGATATTGGCCCTGAGGCCGGTACTTTAGGGGGGAACCTGGTTTTTACAGGTACTTATAAAGAGATTATTAAAGATAAAAAGAGTTTGACGGGGAAATATTTGTCAGGCGAAGAAAATATAGCAATTCCTGCGGTGAGAAGAAAGTGGGCTGACCATATTCTGATTAAGGGGGCAAGGGAAAATAATCTTAAGAATATTGAGGTGAAGTTTCCGCTTGGTGTTTTTACGGTAGTGAGCGGAGTTTCGGGATCGGGAAAAACAAGTTTGATCAAGAAGATTTTATATCCTGCGCTGCAAAAGGCAATTGGTAATTATGCTGGTGAGCAGACTGGTTTATATGATGGGATATTTGGTAATTATGAGCTGATCAGCCAGGTAGAAATGGTGGATCAGAATCCTATTGGCCGTTCTTCGCGTTCTAATCCTGTAACGTATGTAAAGGCCTGGGATGATGTGCGTGCTTTGTTTTCTGCTTTACCTGCTGCAAAGGCTGCGGGGTTAAAGCCTGCTGCATTTTCTTTCAATGTGGAGGGTGGCCGTTGTGATGTTTGCCAGGGTGAGGGTGAGGTGAAGATTGAGATGCAGTTCATGGCGGATATTTACTTGCCTTGTGAGGCTTGTGGTGGCCGCAGGTTCAAGCAGCAGATTCTTGATATTACTTATCAGGATAAGAATGTGGCTGATATCCTGGATTTAACGATTGATGAGGCTGTAGGGTTTTTTAAGAATGAGACTAAGATTTTAAATAAGTTACAGCCGCTTGTTGATGTTGGGTTAGGGTATGTTCATTTAGGACAGAGTTCTAATACTTTGTCTGGTGGTGAGGCGCAACGGATCAAGTTGGCTTCGTTCTTAATTAAGGGAAATAGCGCGAGTAAAACGATGTTTATTTTTGATGAGCCCACTACTGGTTTGCATTTTCATGATATTAAGAAATTGTTGATTGCTTTGAATACATTGATTGAGCAGGGAAATACGATTTTAGTGATCGAGCATAATATGGATATGATCAAGTCTGCGGATTGGGTGATAGATATCGGGCCTGAGGGTGGTGATGGTGGTGGGAGTGTCGTTTTTGAGGGAACGCCTGAGGATCTGATTGGTACAAAGGGTTCTTATACTGCAAAGTATTTACTGCCGCATTTAAAGCCTTCTTTGGTTTAATCATGATTTTTTAAGGGCTGGTGTTTATTCATCAGCTCTTTTTTTGAACAATTTATACGGATCAATTAAATTTTTATATTAGCGCATGCTTTTTCTAACCTTATTCCTCGGAATAATTCTAAATTCGATAGGGTATATTCCGCCTGGAAATATCAACCTTACGGTGGTACAGATTACTATTACACGCGGGATAAAACAGGCTTTGTATTTTATCCTGGCTTTTTCTGCGGTAGAAGTTTTGTTCACGTTTGGTGTAATGAGGTTTGTGCAGTGGTTGTCGAGCGAGATCAAAGTGGGCAATTATATTGATGTAGTCATGATTGTGATGTTCACGGTACTGGGGGTGATCACGTGGCGGTCGAGAAAGGAAATGCCAAAGGCTGATTATTCTAAAAAGGATAGTATCAGGTACGGGATGTTACTTGGTGTGCTTAATCCAATGCAGATTCCTTATTGGTTATTTGTGGGGACGTACTTGATTTCTCATGAGTGGATTGATGTTGGATATTTGTCGTTGACGGTGTTTAGTATCGGGTCTGGGATTGGCGCTGCTGTAGCTTTATATGGTTTTGCAAGGTTTGCTCAATATATTCAAACTAAATTTGCTTTAAGTAGTTATATGGTCAATAGGGCAATCGCGTTATTGTTCTTCGCTCTTTCCGCTTATCATATTGTTAAACTGGGGCTCGTGTACTTAGGGAAATAAAAAAACCTGGTATGTGTTTTCCGACTGGCATTCCCCGAACGGGAATGAGGTCTGGAAAATACATACCAGGTTTTTTTATTTTCGATACGTAAGGTTTTATGGGTTAACAATAGGACTGCACTACAAGGATGACGAGTTTGACGACGCGGTTGGTTTACTTGTTGGATTGCTATCAGGTTTGCTTGTTGGATTGCTAATAGGTTTGCTTGTTGGATTGCTATCAGGTTTGCTTGTTGGATTGCTAATAGGTTTACTTGTTGGATTGCTAATAGGTTTACTTGTTGGATTGCTAATAGGTTTGCTTGTTGGATTGCTAATAGGTTTGCTTGTTGGATTGCTATCAGGTTTGCTTGTTGGATTGCTAATAGGTTTACTTGTTGGATTGCTAATAGGTTTACTTGTTGGATTGCTATCAGGTTTACTTGTTGGATTGCTATCAGGTTTGCTTGTTGGATTGCTATCAGGTTTGCTTGTTGGATTGCTATCAGGTTTGCTTGTTGGATTGCTAATAGGTTTACTTGTTGGATTGCTAATAGGTTTACTTGTTGGATTGCTAATAGGTTTGCTTGTTGGATTGCTAATAGGTTTGCTTGTTGGATCGCTATCAGGTTTACTTGTTGGATTGCTAATAGGTTTACTTGTTGGATTGCTATCAGGTTTACTTGTTGGATTGCTATCAGGTTTACTTGTTGGATTGCTATCAGGTTTGCTTGTGGGTTTGCTATCAGGTTTGCTTGTTGGGTGATTAATCCCAATTATTGTTTGGTTAGTTTCAGCGCATAGTTTAATTGACTATCTGCTTTGCCACTGATGTCTTGCTGGATTTTGTACTGGGGTATGATTCCTCTTGCTGATTTTTTTGAGGGCTTTACGGACATGTTGTATTTAACGGTACCGAAGGAAATTTGGATTTTACTGTGAGGTAGAGCAGACTCTATTTGTACGCCGGATGTATTGCCTTCATAAGTGCCCCCGGTCTCTTCTCCTATAAATTTCCCGCGGTTGTTACTGGATACAATAGCACAGAATTCTGCTGTTGTTGAAAATGATAAGCCATCGGTTAAGAGCCAAAGCTTTCCTTTGTAATTGTTTGGTTGGGGGGCGGTATATTGTAAGTTAGGGTGAGCTGCGTTTTTTAATTGGTAGATGTGGGGGCTGGTTTTTAATAGCATCTCTTTGTTGAGGTTATTGTAGGAGGAGAGGCTACTTTTAAATTGTTCGTATGGTAGGTTTGCTGTGGCCGTCGTCAAACTCTTATAGTATTGAAATGGCTGTTGTGTTAAGTAAGAATAGAGTAGTGGGCCATAGGTATCTCTGCCTCCTCCGTTTCCCCTCAGGTCTATGATTAGTTTTTGTATTCCTTTTTGGTGAAGGGCAGCAAAAGACTTTTTCAGGAACCCGGGTAAGTTTTCTCCGGTTGTTTCCAGTTGTGATTTTTCAAAGCTTTTGATGGTTAGGATAGCTGTGTTATTGGCTTTGATTGTTAATTGCAGATGTTTTACAGGTTCGTTTTCTTTTTCATTCTCTGCGAGCTCTTTTTCTGGCTTTCCGGCAATTTTGATTTCCTTTATGGCTCCGTCAGGAGTTTTAGTTTTAATGGTGTAAAGGGGCTGTTCACCTTGGGATAAGTAATAGTAGAAGTAAAAGAAATCATTTAATATTTTCTGTTTTTTAGTCTGAATATCTCCGTCAGAAACGATGTATTGCATTACATCTTTTCTGATCGCCTGGATTGGCTGATTGTTGATGGACAGTATTGCTGAACCTATGGGTATTTCATTGTTGATGGGTTTTGTCAGATAGGTGTGGTGGTCTGTGAAATAAAGTTTCAGTGGAAAGAACCTGGCCTTTTCTTCGCGGTATTTTTGCAGGGCTGGTGGCAGACTACAGTACAGGTGACCGTCTTTAATAGTGCTTAATGTCTTTTTTAAGAGTCTGTAGAATTCGAAATCTGTAGTGTTTGGCTGGATCGAGTTATAGGTACTATTGAGAATGGCATCCATTTTTGATTGGCTGTTATACCGGTAGAGGGATGGATAGCTGTTTTTTAATAGCTTCATGAATATCGCAAAGTCTCCTTTTAAGCTGTCTGCACTTTTTTCCTGGGCGATTAATTGGGTTGATCTAGTGCATAGGGATAGGATCAGACATAAGGTGAGCAGGAGGAGGTCTTTCCTTTTTTTACTTTGGTTGTTCATTAGTGGGGCGTTTCTTGGTTGTTCTGCTATTTTTTCAGGAATTCAACGTTCCAGATCTTTTCGGCTTTCCGGCCGATCAGCCAGAAGGAGGCAGCGAGAACACTAAAGAAAAGGGCCTTATGCCAGCTGTCCCAGAAGTATTCAAAGTAGCGGGTGTAAAGGTTGATAAACAGGAAAGTGATCCCGAATTCACGGGCAATGTCGTCACGATATTTAAGGCCGGTGAAAATACTGGCTACGCAGGCTACAGCCGAAATGATAGCCCAGTAGAAAAGACTGATTTGCTTGATGGCATACCATTTGTCAAGGGTGCCGAAATTACCGAATACGGAGATCAGCCACAGGGATACGAACAGGTAGACCATCCCGCAGATGTAAGTGGTATCGTAAAATAGGCTGAAGAATTTTACGTTCTTCAGGGATAGTGAGATTGCAGTGAGGGCAAGCCCGAAGGCGACAAAACGCAAAGGGTAATTCATGCCGAGAAAGTAGAGGTTATCACGGGACATATAGCCGGTTTCTGTTCCAAACCAGGCGCCAAGGGAAATCAGGACGAAGATCCAGATGAGGCGGGATTTAAAGAGGTAAGCCAATATGCCGTAGATGAATACCGAGAGCAGAATCAGGATGGAGAAGTGCCCGTCCCCTTTATCGAAGGTTTTACCGAGGTAGGCAATGGCATTGGCAGTGAGCATGACGGCAGTGAAAATAAGGGCATCATTACTGAATACCTTCATCGGCATGGTCTTCTTTCTGGTAAAGCTTATTTTATAGAGAATACCCGCCGCTGCGGCAGAGAGCAGACTGATCATACTGTCAGGGGTGTCGTAAAGTTTTTTTAAGTAGTCGAGGAATTTATTGTCTATTAATAGCGCTCCAAGGGAGATTACACCGCAGGCCATCGCCACCCAGAAAGAGTATTGGGCCAGCCTTCGCCAATCAAATGACTTCGTCTCATAGCTGGCTTTCAGCTTTTGGATGTCGGCAGGGGTGAGCAGGTTCTCTTCCTGCCAGTGGTCAAGCATTTCATCTAAAAAGTCACTCTTTTCCTGGTCTATCTTCATTGGTTAGCAGTTGAGCCTGAATCCTGTTTTCAGGCAAGAATCAGGCTTAACGAATCTAGTTGTTTAATTGAACAAACAGAAAATTAATTAGTTTAAACTTTCCTGAGCAGGTCGGGGATCTTTTTATTGTTCCCTACAATCCATACGATATCCTCATTCTCAAACACGAGATCTGAATCGGGATTGAGGATACGGATGCCATTTCTCTCGATGCCAACGACCAGGCCCTGCGTTTTTTCCCGGATACCGGATTCGCGGATGGTTTGAGCAAATACCGGGGAAGAGGCATTGATGACTATTTTTTGAAGAGTCATATCCTTTTTAGGGAAAGCACTTTCCTGGTTATCATTGTTAGTGCCTTTGAAAAGTTCTCCTACTGCTGCCAGCTGATCATCTGTACCGATCAGCATCACTTTGTCGTTTGGATACAGCCGCTCATCACGTCCGGGGGTAGGGATCATCATATTACCTCTTTCAATCAGTGCAATGTTTACACCGTATTTTTCTCTTACAGCCAATTCAATCAGTGATTTTCCAACAAGGGCTGATTCCGGAGCGATGGTCAATTCTGTTAAGTGGGTATCCCAG
This sequence comes from Pedobacter sp. WC2423, assembly GCF_040822065.1. Taxonomy (NCBI): domain Bacteria; kingdom Pseudomonadati; phylum Bacteroidota; class Sphingobacteriia; order Sphingobacteriales; family Sphingobacteriaceae; genus Pedobacter; species Pedobacter sp. WC2423. The sequence continues at coordinate 3,287,332 of NZ_CP162005.1, read as the reverse complement.
GGTAATATTTCTGGTTGTTTATTCTGCTCTTCTCTTGCGTTCAGGTTGTAGAGGAAGCGGTGTTCTAAACGGTCATAAAAGGCCTGTAGTTTCCTGCTGAAAATAATCATTCCGCTAACAATCAGGATGAGAGCAATAACCATCGCAACCCAGGTATTATAGAATTGGAAAATCAGGAAACATACGGCAAATATAGCCAGGGCAACCCTTAGTACTTCCAGTGCGATGAGTGGCCCGCGGGTGTATTTTTTATTCAGCCATAAGTGGGAGTGTGCTTTCCGTTCGATTCTCCGGATGGCCAGCGCCCATAAAAAAGGGGCCATAATGATCAGGGAAATAATCAGGCTGATAATGATGCCTTTATTGCCATTAATCAGGTTTTTGGTGATAAATGGGTGCAGATACCGGGAACCTAAAAAGATAATGGCAATGAGAATTACAGAGTGAATAATCGTATTGAAGGTATATGACTTTAATAATGTTTTCCAGTCGCTCATCGTCGTGATTCCTGCAGTACTGGAACTGTATCTGTTGATGGCAGCCACCCAGCTTTTTGGAAGGGTACGCTCCAGGAACAGGTAAAAGGGCTCCGATGCCTTGATCAGGTAGGGGGTGGTAAAGGTCGTAATTGCAGAAACAGCTACTGCAATTGGGTATAGGAAATCACTGGTTACTTTCAGCGTGAGCCCGAGTGTCGCTATAATAAAGGAGAATTCACCGATCTGAGCTAAGCTCATCCCGGTTTGTACGGAGGTTTTTAAGGGCTGGCCTGATAGTAATGCGCCTAAGCCTGAACTCAGGAATTTTCCCAGAACGGTAGCGATAGTAATGATCAGGATAGGAACCGCATAGTCAATCAGTATCCGCGGATCAATCAGCATCCCTACAGAGACAAAGAATATAGCGGCAAAAAGATCTTTTACAGATTTAGTCAGGTGCTCAATTTTCTCTGCTTGCGTGGTTTCGGCAAGAATAGAGCCCATGATAAATGCACCAAGAGCAGGGGAAAACCCGACTTTAACGGCAAGTAAAACCATCAGCAGACATAAAGCGATGGAAACAATCAGCATAGTCTCATCATTCATGAGCTTTTTTGTGGCCTTCAGGAAAGTAGGAACCAGGAAGATACCACCGATAAACCACAGGATCAGGAAGAATAATAGCTTCAGGATAGAGAAAAACATCTCTGCTCCGGCAAATTGCTGACTCACGGCAAGCGTAGAGAGCAGGACAAGTAAAAGGATGGCAACCAGGTCTTCTACAATCAGGACACCGAAAACCAGGCCTGCGAATTTTTTATGTTTAACACCGAGCTCTTCAAAGGCACGGATGATGATCGTTGTCGAGGAAACGGATAGAATCCCGCCGAGGAAAATACTATCCATCGTTTTCCAGCCCATCGCTTTCCCCGCAACAAACCCGATGAGCAGCATACAAACGACTTCGACAATAGCTGTGATAGAAGCTGATCCGCCTACTTTAACGAGCTTCTTGAAACTGAACTCCAGCCCGAGACTAAACAGTAAAAAGATAACACCGATTTCTGCCCAGATATGGATACTTTCATTGTCGGTAACGGTAGGGATAAAATTAATATGAGGGCCAACTAATAAGCCGGCAAGAATATAGCCGAGTACGAGTGGTTGTTTGATTTTTTTGAAAAGCAGGGTTGTAATTCCAGCCGCTGCGAGTATTAAGCCTAAATCAGTTATTAATACGGGTAAGTGTAGCATACATGATATTTAATTGTAAAAAAACAGGTTTTGGTATGGTGATAAAGACGTTACCAGAAAACATGGTTAGGATACAAGAAATCGTATATGAAATTATAATGGAAGCAGGTTTTTCGGTTATAAGCCCGGAAAGGCGTATTTCTGACCGTTTTGCTTTCGGGCAGACGAAACAATTGTAAGCTGGCTATGGATTGTTTATTTAAGCTTTGCCGGATTAGGGTAGGATGTTCTGAATCATCTGCATTTAAGCTCGATACGTCTTCGTGCTGCGTTTTATTGAACTGATGGTGAAGTGAAATCGCCTTAATTTCTAAAGCTGGTCTGCAGGCAGCCTGAATACGATCAGGCTTTAAGGCAAAGCATGAATTTGTAATGAAAAAGATTGTGATCATCATTAAAAAATGCCTCATTATTGTAAATATACAAAAAAAGAGGCGTTTTCTTTAATGAATTGACGTTTATTTTGAGTAAAGATGACACATATTTGAATTAGCCCTGCTGTGCAAAATAAGCTAGTGTATCTTCTTTATCTTGCTGAAGTTGTATTTTAAGCGCTTCCAGTCCGGTGAATTTTACATCGTGTCTGAGGAATTCCATGAAGTTCATTCTGATATACTGGCCATAGATCTCTTTGTCAAAATCAAAGATATTGACTTCTATATTCCTGGTCATTCCATTAATAGTAGGACGCTGACCTATGTAAGCCATCCCTTTATAAGTCTCATTTTCCATTTCAACGGTCACGGCATATATTCCGTCGGATGGGATGAGTTTATAAGGCTGTTCAATAAATATGTTTGCTGTCGGGAAGCCAATAGTACGGCCTATTTTATCTCCTTTAATTACCGGGCCGTATAAAGAGAAATTATAACCCAGGTATTCTGCGGCTAAACCAACATGTCCTTCAAGCAGTGATTTCCTGATTTTCGTTGAGCTCACAGCAACATCATTGACGTCCTGCTCTTTAATTTCTTCAATCTCATAACCATAAGGTTTTGAAAAAGCAACTAAGTCCAGCATACCTCCTGAACGGTCTTTTCCGAAACGGTGGTCGTAACCAACAATCAGCTGTTTAATGCCAATGGTATCTACCAGGATATTTTTAATATACTCAGCAGGGTTGAGGTTGGAGAAATCACGGGTAAATGGAGTAATGATCAGGTGATCAACTCCCAGCGCCGCTAATATCTCTGCTTTTTCTTCAATGGTATTGATCATCTTCAGGTCCTGATTTTCAGGATCAATAATCAACCGGGGATGTGGGAAAAAGGTTAGAATTACACTTTCGCCACCAGTATTTTTCGCAAGTTCGCAAAGCCTGTTAATGATTTTCTGGTGCCCGAAGTGAACGCCGTCAAAAGTGCCTATGGTTGCAACCGCATTGTTCAACCTTTTAAATTCGGAAAGGTGGTTATATATTTTCAAAATATTTAGTATTAATGTAAGGCATGTCGTTTTACTACGCCACCCTTGAGGTCAGAAATCTGCTGCTGCACAATAAAAGCATCCGGATCCAGCTGGCGGATTTCATTTTGCAGTTTACCCATTTCAAGTTTTGTAACTACAGTATATAAAATATCAATTTCTTTTTTCTCCCCGTATCCGCCTTCCCCTTTATAAATAGTCACGCCCCTTTTCATATCATTGATCAGGAACAGCTTGATCTCTTCTTTTTTCTCAGAGATAATCGTTACTCCGATATATTGTTCCAGCCCGTTGACTACAAAGTCTATGGTTTTGGAAGCTGATAAATAAGTTAGAATGGCATACATCGCCGTTTCTATATCCAGGAAAATTGCCGCAACCCCAAAAATGACAATGTTAAGGATCAGGATAATATTTCCAACAGTCAGCATGCTGTTCTTACTGATATATAAGGCGAGTACTTCTGTGCCGTCAATGACGCATCCGCCGCGCATAGCCAGACCAATTCCGCCGCCTAAAAACAGACCGCCAAAAAAAGCGATCAGTAATTTATCATGGGTAACTGGCTGAAAAGGCAGGATAATCAGAAAAATAGCAAGGGTAATAATCGCTAATGCTGTTTTTATGGCAAATCCTTTACCAATCTGTGAATAACCCAGAATCACAAAAGGGATATTGATCAGCAGAATCAGATAGGATAGTTTAAAACCAGTCAGCGTACTGATCAGTAGGGATATACCTGTCACTCCGCCATCTATAAACTCACTGGGCATTAAAAAGCTTTTAAGACCAAAGCAGGCAGAAACAATACCCAGCCCGATCAGGGTAAAATCTTTTAAATGACGCAAGTAAGTATTTTTGAGATGATTGTGCATGGTTGCTATTGGGTATTTGTATCAGCTTGTCCGGCTGCGGCTGCTTCTCTTTTGTTTTTAAGGTATTCTACCAGATCGGTTACTTCAAAGGCGTCTTCTAAAGAGAAATTACCACTTCTGGTGCGGGTAAGTTTCGATAAATAAGCACCATTTTCAAGATGTTTTCCGAAATCTGAAACCAGTGATCTGATGTAAGTACCTTTACTGCAAATAATTCTGAAGTCAACCTCTGGTAAAGCAATACGGGTAATCTCAAAGACGGGTACGGATACAAAACGAAGCCTCAATTCCTGTTCTTCGCCTCTGCGGGCTTTGACATATAAACGTTCTCCGTTTACTTTGACTGCGGAATGGGCTGGTGGATATTGCTGTATGTCACCGGTAAATGGTGCAGTAGCGGCATAAATTGCTTCTTCAGTTAAATTAGTGAGTGGATATTCCTGGTCCACTACCGTCTCCATATCAAAAGAGGGCGTTGTAGCCCCCAGGATCATCGTTCCGGTATATTCTTTGTCTTCTGCCTGAAAGGTATCGATCTGTTTAGTCAGTTTGCCTGTACATAAAATCAATAAGCCTGTAGCCAGCGGGTCTAATGTCCCTGCATGGCCAACTTTTAATTTCAGGGGTTTTAACGAATTTCTTATTTTCCCTACTACATCAAAACTCGTCCACTTATAGGGTTTATTGATGAGTAATAACTCTCCTTCGGCAAAATTGAAGGTTCTTTCCAGTAACTTTTGTGCGCTCAAAATGGTAATCTAAATTAAGCTGCAATTTACACATTAAATTATTTGCAGGTTATGCCCGCTATATATTAATACAATGATGATCAATCCAGCAATGATACGATACCATCCAAACACTTTAAATCCGTGTTTGTTCAGGTAACCGATAAAACTTTTAATAGCAAGTAAGGCTACAATAAATGCAATGACATTAGCGATAACAAGCAATTGGATCTGATCGTGGCTAATGGTATGGCCTTCTTTATAAAAATCGAATAACTTTTTTCCTGTTGCAGCAAACATCGTAGGGACAGCCAGAAAGAAAGAGAACTCAGCAGCTACTTTTCTGCTTAGTTTCATGGACATACCACCAACAATACTTGCGCCGGATCTTGATGTACCTGGTATCATAGCCAGACATTGAAAAAAGCCGATTTTTAAAGCAGTAAGGTAACTGATCTCTTCTTCTTCATGGATAGCTGGCTGATTAAACCATTTGTCTACAAAAAGAAGGATGATACCTCCAACTACTAAAGATATGGCAACTGTCATCGGGCTTTCCAGCATCTGGTCAATCTTTTTGCTGAGCAGTAATCCAAAAATAGCTGCGGGAATAAAAGCAACCAGTAATTTAACGTAGAAACCAATTGTTTTGAAGAAACGTCTGAAGTACAAAACAACTACCGAAAGAATTGCTCCCAGTTGAATGGCAATGGTAAACAGTTTAACGAAAGGATCGGATGCAATTCCCATAAAGGAAGAGGCAAGGATCATATGGCCAGTAGAAGAAACTGGCAAAAACTCAGTCAGTCCCTCTATTACAGCGAGAATAATGGCATCTATAAGAGTCATGTACAGCTTACTTTTTCAGGATTGCGTAAATACCAAATCCAAATCCAAAAAGGACAACCATTGGCGCAAGAAGTGTTTTTCTTAAATCATAAATGTCAGTTGTTCCGATCATCAGCATAAATCCAGCCACAACAATAGCCATACTGATTAACAACAGCTGATAATTCTTTTTTGTAAAAACCATTTCATTTTTAGGGTCCTGCGTTGCTGGACTAGTTTTTTTCTCGATCATTTGTTATTATCTGTAAAGGTCGTAAATTTTTAAACGTAAATATTTGCTTACTGCAAAGCTTGTACTCAGCGCGGTCAGGAAAATTCCCAGCCCGACCAAACCAAGCAGGACAATACCAAATTCGGTATAATTTCTTAGAATAATGATCTCAGGAATCTCTTTTTGTGCGTAATATAAAAGGCCAAGCAAGATCAGGATAGCGATAAAAGAAGCGATTAAGCCATGCAGCATTGCCCAGAAGATAAAGGGTTTGCGGATAAAGTTTTTTGTTGCACCTACAAGCTGCATGCTTTTGATCAGGAAACGCTGTGAATAAATTGCCAGTCTGATGGTATTGTTGATTAAGGCCACAGAGATTACCAGTAATATAGCGGCAAATCCCAATACAATTAAACCAATGGTATTGATGTTTTTATTCACCATATCAATTAGTGAACTCTGGTAAATGACTTCTTTAACAACCGGGTTTTTACTGATGTTTGCTTTTAAGGCGTCAATACTTTTATTGTTGGCATAGTCAGCTTTCAGGTAAACATCTACGGTAGACAACAAGGGGTTGTAACCCAGAAAATTCACGAAGTCTTCTCCTAAATCTTGTGTAAGATTTTTTGCAGCTACTTCTTTATTGACATATTCTGTCTGTTTAACGGCCGGGTTAGCGTCAAGTTCCTTTCTGAACTGAATAACATCTGCTTCTTTTGCGCCTTCGTCAACGATGATATTTAATACAATATTCTCTTTTACATAGTTAGAAAGATTCTTTGCATGTACCAGTATCAGTCCTAATACGCCAAGCATCAACAAAACCAGGGTTATACTAAATATAGTAGAGATATAAATGGTTTTCGTCTTCTTAGAAGCATCACTAACTTCAAATTCTTCCATATTTTATGAGTTGGGTGTATTTTATGTTCTGCGAAAATAAAAAAATATATGCAAACTAGATGCCTTTTAAACGGGTAAAATATCTTGTTTGGTATGAATATCGTTTATATCGCTAAAGTTCTTTTGATAAGGCTTCTGAAACCTCCTTAATTTCTTTATTTTCGCGGTATATAAAGGATTTTTGTAATGGATTACCAATTTAAAGAAATAGAACAGAAGTGGCAGGGGTTTTGGGCAGCACACCAGACGTTTAAAGCAGAGGCAACATCAGCCAAACCTAAATTTTATGTGCTTGATATGTTTCCATACCCATCGGGTGCGGGTTTACATGTTGGCCACCCACTGGGCTATATTGCCTCCGATATATTTTCAAGATACAAAAGATTAAAAGGTTACAATGTTTTACATCCGATGGGATATGATTCATTTGGTTTACCTGCTGAACAATATGCGATACAAACAGGACAGCACCCGGCATTAACTACTGAAGCGAATATCAGTACTTACCGCCGTCAGCTGGATCAGATTGGTTTTTCTTTTGACTGGAGCCGCGAAGTACGGACCAGCGAACCTGAATATTATAAGTGGACGCAATGGGTGTTTATGCAGCTGTTCAATTCCTGGTATAACCTGGAAACTGACCGCGCGGAAGATATCAGTACGTTAATTGAAAAATTCAATGCTTCGGGCAGTGCTGATGTAAAAGCAGCAAGTGATGAGGACGTGAAAAATTTCATGCCAAGTGACTGGGCAAATATGACCGCGGAAGAAAAACAGGAAGAGCTGTTAAAATACCGTTTAACATTTTTGAAGGAAAGTACAGTAAACTGGTGCGCAGCATTAGGAACGGTACTGGCTAATGATGAAGTTAAAGATGGTTTCTCTGAACGTGGCGGCCATCCGGTAGAACAGAAAAAAATGATGCAGTGGAGCATGCGTATTTCTGCTTATGCAGAGCGTTTGTTACAAGGTTTAAATACAATTGACTGGCCGGAACCGGTTAAGGAAATGCAGCGGAACTGGATTGGTAAGAGTGTTGGGGCGAGTGTCCGCTTCAAAATTGAGACCGATGCAGACATCAATACGGATTACATTGAAGTATTTACCACTCGTGTGGATACTATTTTTGGTGTTTCTTATGTAGTACTAGCTCCGGAACATGAACTGGTCGCAGCATTGACTACGCCAGCACAGGTAAGTGATATTAAGAATTATATAGAACAGACTAAAAAGAAATCTGAGTTAGACCGTATGGCGGATACTAAAACAGTTTCTGGTGCTTTTACGGGTACTTATGTGGTAAACCCGGTAAGTGGTGAGCGTATCCAGTTATGGATCGCTGATTATGTGCTTGCTGGTTATGGAACTGGTGCGGTAATGGGCGTGCCGAGTGGTGATCAGCGTGACTGGTTATTTGCAAAGCATTTTAATTTGCCGGTGGTTCAGATTCTTGATGCGCAAACAGCTATTGATGTACAGGCTGACAGTACTAAAGAAGGTAAATATATCAATTCTGGTTTTATCAACGGAATGACTTATGCAGAAGCTGTAACTACGCTGAATAAATGGCTGGAAGATCAGGGTGCAGGAAAAGCGAAGGTGAATTTCCGTATGCGTGATGCGATATTTGGTCGTCAGCGCTATTGGGGAGAGCCTATTCCGGTATACTTTAAAAATGGGCTGCCTTATTTGATTAAGGAAGAGGAGTTACCTTTATTGTTACCTGAGGTTGATAAGTATTTGCCAACAGAAACTGGTGAACCGCCGCTGGGCAGAGCTGAAAACTGGACTTACGAAAATCAGTATCATTATGAGCTGAGTACCATGCCAGGATGGGCGGGTTCAAGCTGGTACTGGTATCGTTATATGGATTCCAATAATGAAAAGAGTTTTGCTGGTCAGCAAGCGATTGAATACTGGAAAGACGTAGATTTATATATCGGTGGTGCCGAACATGCTACGGGCCACTTGCTTTACAGCCGTTTCTGGAATAAGTTCCTGAAAGATATGGGTTATGTAAAAGAAGAAGAGCCTTTCAAAAAACTGATTAACCAGGGAATGATCCAGGGCAGAACTAATTTTGTTTACCGGGTAGCTGATGAATCGGGTAAAGGTACTCATACTTTGGTTTCTCATGGTTTAAAGAACAATTATAAAACCTCGGCATTACGTGTCGATGTCAATATTGTAGAGCATGAAATCCTGGATATTGAAAAATTTAAGTTATTCAGACCTGAGTTTGCTGATGCAGAATTTATCCTGGAGAATGGTAAATATATCTGTGGAGTAGAGGTAGAAAAAATGTCCAAGTCTTATTTCAATGTGGTGAATCCTGATGTACTGATTGCCAGTTATGGTGCAGATACGCTAAGGATGTACGAAATGTTCTTAGGCCCGCTTGAACAAAGTAAACCATGGAATACCAATGGAATTGAAGGGGTATTTAAGTTCCTTCGTAAATTCTGGCGCTTATTCCACAATGACTCCTGGGAATTTACGGTATCTGATGCTGAACCTTCAAAAGCTGAATTAAAGGCATTACATAAAATCATTAAAAAGGTACAGGATGATATTGAGCGTTTTTCATTCAATACTTCGGTATCCAGCTTTATGATCGCTGTAAATGAACTGACGGATCTTAAATGTAATAAACGCAGTATTTTACAGGATCTGGTTGTTGTCCTTTCTCCGTATGCACCGCATATTACGGAAGAATTATGGTCATTGTTAGGAAATGAGGGTAGTTTATCTTATGCTGCTTATCCGGAGTTTAATCCGGCTTATTTAGTGGAAGATGAATTCAGTTATCCTGTTTCTGTAAACGGAAAAACAAGGTTAAATTTAAACCTGAGTTTAGCGCTTGAGGCTAAAGAGATTGAAGAAATTGTACTGGCTGATGAACAGGTCCAGAAATATCTTGAGGGTAAAACACCTAAAAAAGTGATTATCGTTAAGGGCCGTATTGTGAATATTGTGATTTAATTCAATCACATATATAATATACAGAATGGTTATTAAGGTGTCAAATCTTTAATAACCATTTTTATTTAAAGGCATTTCCAATAATTACTGGTAAATTTCTGCTGTTTACCGCTTATAATTATCTGATAGGTAAAAAGAATTTTAAATAGCCAGTAACAAAGTTAAATTTGCAGCGACTAAACAACACACACAGAATCACACGATTACTAAACTATGAAAAAAAAATTACTACTACTATTTGTCTTTCTGGGACTACTACAGCAGGTTAATGCCCAATTCACGCTTGGTGGAGGAGCACAGAAAGTTACTATAACCGGAAAAATAAGTGCTGTTATTATTGACTCTGCTACTAAACAACCTGTTGATTATGCAACGGTATCCCTGGTTAGGGTTAAAGATAATAAATCGATTAACGGGGGTGTAACTGATGCAAAAGGCAAGGTTGTACTGCAAAATGTATCACCTGATGATTATAAGTTATTGATTGGTTTTATGGGCTATAAGGGTAAAACTATGTTAGTGAAAACCAGTCCTGAGAAACCTGATCTGAACCTGGGAAACATTTTACTGACGGGTACGGAGAGCAATCTGAAAGAAGTCGCTATTGTTGGTAAAACGCCGATGATAGAAACTAAAATTGATAAATTGGTTTATAATGCGGAACAGGATGTAACCACATCAGGAGGTAATGCGGGGGATGTCATGCGTAAAGTACCCATGGTCACTGTAGATATTGATGGAAATCCATCCCTTCGCGGGAGTTCTGCGGTTAGGGTACTGATTAATGGGAAACCGTCCGGAACAATGTCGAATAGTGTTGCTGATGCTTTGAAAATGATTCCGGCAGAAGAGATTAAAAGTGTAGAGGTCATTACAAGTCCTTCGGCAAAATATGATGCAGAGGGTGCTGGTGGAATTATTAATATCATTACCAAGAAGAAAACTGCTCAGGGTGTAAATGGTAATGCTTCGTTATCAGTTGGTACACGCCAGAATAATGGAAATTTTAGTTTAAATGCTAAAAAGGGACGTTTAGGAATCAACTCAAGCTTTGGCGGGCAGTATGCAATCCCTCAGAATACGAGAGTTGTTTTAGAAAATGATGTCTACAGCCAGCAATCACATATCTTTCAGGACGGGTTCAGTAAAGCAAAAAGATATGCTTATAATGGAAGTATAGGTCTGGATTATGATATTAACGCCTATAACAGTCTTTCTACGAATATTAAATACAATGATTTTTCGAATGGTGCAAAAGGAAGTTCAAATGTGACCAGCAGTATCATGGATACTATATTGCGGACTTATGTACGTTCTTCTGATAGCAAGAGTAGTCTGAATAATATAGACTGGAGTGCCGACTACAGAAAAACAACCAAAAAAGAAGGAGAAGAGTTTACGGTTTCCGGTCAGGCAAGTTTTGGCAGAAATACAACTCAGTTTAATACCAGCCTGATTAATCCGGACGGGTCAGCACTGGCTCCTGATGTCAATGGTGATAATACGGGAAAAAATAATGAGTATACGTTACAAACGGATTATGTATATCCTTTTAGTAAAACGATGTCATTGGAAACAGGTGTTAAAGGAATTCTAAGAGATATAAAAAGTAAATATCAAAGCAGCGAACAGGATTTTGATTATAAACAGAATGTGGGTGCAGTTTATGGCGTTTTAAGTTTTAAACTTGCTCAGTTGTTTGATGTTAAGGGTGGTTTAAGGGCAGAATACACTGATATCAGCGGTGTTTCCGGTTCTTCACTGAATTTCAATAATAACTATACTAATTTATTTCCAAGTATAATTGTCTCCAAAACACTGAAGGGAAATTCTACCTTAAAACTGAGCTATAATACAAGGATGCAAAGACCAAGTTTGTCTTATCTGAATCCTTTCTTAAACAGGAATGACCCGGAGAATCAGCAGCAGGGTAATCCGAATTTGAATCCTGAAATCAGTGATATTGTGGAGCTTGGTTATTCGACCTTTATCAAGGGATCTGTAATCAATGCCTCGATATTTTACCGTACAACTACCGATGTCATTGAGAGTTTGTATTTTCCTGATCAAAAACTGACTACTTATGCCAACGTAGGTAAGAATAAATCTTACGGTGCCAACGTGTTCGCTACTTATAACCCATTACCTAAATGGACTTTAATGGGTAATTTCAGCTTGAATACTTATGATTTAAGAAATTCACAGACCAATCAGAGTACTGGTGTATTTGTGAATTACTCGGTGTTTGCGAGGTCTGCAATTTCTTTTAAAGGCGGATGGAATACGGAGATCTTCGGCGTGTATAATGCATCAAGAAGAACTTTTCAGGGTACTTCAGGGCCAATGGCATTTTATGGCGGTGCATTCAAGAAAGATATCATGAAAAAGAAAGCGACGGTTGGTGTCAATGTATTGAATGTCTTTTCAAGAGATCTGCATATTCACAATGAGAATACAGGGGCTGATTTCCGCCAGAATATGAATATTTATTATCCGCTAAGATCTTTTGGGGTTAACTTTAGTTATAAGTTTGGTAAGGTTACTTTTACTGCTCCTAAAAAGAAAAAAGGGATTTCTAATGACGATTTGAAACAGGATGAAGGTGCTGGAGGATTAGGCGGAGGTGCAGCTCCAAAACAATAGGCTGAGCTCAATAACAGGATTAAATTTTCAGCCAGCTGAAAATTTAATCCTGTTTCTTTTTAACCCGTTTCAGGATCATTACACTTAATGGATTGATTGGGTACCCGCTAATGCTATTTTGCAGCATAGTCACGGACTGATCATATAAAATAGGAACAATAGAGGCATTCTCTATGACCATGTTATCCATTTTCTGATATAATACGTAACGCTTTTTTGCATCATTCTCGTAATAGCTCTGTTCAAATAAACGGTCAAATTCTTTATTGAAATACCCGGTATAGTTTGGCCCGTAAGGAACACGGTTTTTAGAATAGAAAACGGAAAGATAATTTTCTGCATCCGGATAATCAGCAATCCAGGAACCTCTGAAAAAATTGACTTCATTTTTAGACATCAGCTCTCTTAAGCTCGAGCTTGGTGTAACGTCAACTTTTACTTTCATACCCAATGAGTTTAATTCACCCTGTATAAATTCGATCAGATCTTTGTAGGTTGTAGAAGTACTCAATGTGACTTCCGGCATCCCTTTTCCGTGGGGATAGCCTGCTCCGGCCAGTAACTGTGCAGCTTTTACAGGGTCGTAATGATAACCTTTTACTTTAATACTATCAAAGCCAGGCATGCCTTCAGGTACAAAACCAGAGGTCGCAGGGGTGCCTGTACTATTGCGCAGATATTTGATCAGCTTTGCTTTATCTATGCCGTAATTGATTGCCTGACGTACTTTCTTAAATCTTAAGGGAGAATTTCTGACAATGGATTTTGAGGTGTCTACTAATATGCCAACATATTCGGTACATAAATAGGCTCCTTTGATTAACTGAAATTTCCCTTTGTATTTGCGGGTCATATGACCACTTTTGGTTAAAATATCATCACGGTAACTTCCATCTACGCTGTAAAAGAAATCAAGATCTTTTTTTAGGAAAGACATGAATGCACTTTGTTTGTCTGTGATGAAAGAAACTTTAACAGCATCCAGGTAGGGGAGTCTGTGACCATGCTCTTTCTCCCAGTAATTTTCGTTTTTCAATAGCACCAGGATTTCCTCTTCTTTCCAGTATTTAAAACGAAATGGCCCTGTGCCTATCGGATGACTTCTGAAATCCTTTCCATAATAGTCTGCTACTTCATGGGGTACAACTACACAATACTGTGTAGTCAAAAGGTTGAGGAATGCTGGAAATGGTTTGATCAGGTGAATAATTAAGGTAGTATCATTGAGTGCCTGGAAGCTGCTTTTGTCTTTTACTTTATCACTAAAAATCCAGCCTCCGGAAGAAGCCACTTTGGGATCTGACAAACGGTTAAAACTATAGGCAAAATCTGCTGCAACAACTTTTCTTCCTTTTCCGTTTGTGAAAAGAGGATCATCGTGAAAGTACACATCATTGCGCAGATGAAAAGTATATTGAAGCCCGTCGGGAGCGACTTCCCATGAGCTGGCAATTGCGGGAATAGTATTCAGGGCACTGTCTGCCTGGACAAGCCCGTTAAAAAGCTGGTTCATCATCCATATGGCAGGCTGATTACGGGCAAAAGCCGGGTCCAATGAAGTCAGGCTCTGGTCAAAATTCAGGTTAAAGACTTTTTTATCAGTGTCCTGTGTCCCGGAATGGCAGCCAGCGAGTGTAATCAGACATAAAGTGTAAAATATATTTTTTATAATTCGGGGCATCAGGTCAGGAATATTACTTTTGCACAAAGTAATAAATTAATCGATATGTCTTTTTTAAATGCACTTATAAATAATGTTGGGGATGAAACGCTGCGCGAAGATTTGCAGGAGCGTGCGGATATTATTCTGCATAAGATTAAATTTATGGACAAAGTGCCTGTCATATGCCTGGATACCAATAATACGCCTAACCACGTTTTGAACGTGCTCCTGGAGGCTGTTGGTGGCGAAGTGCTTGAAATTGCTGAGCAGGCAAAAGTACTGATCTATCATCAAACCAATACAGGTATTGTACAGCTGATGGGAATGGTACCTGCGCTTTTAGCAAAGGAATGGCCGGCAGTTGCTTATAACCGTGTTTATCTGATGGAAGACACTTCTGCCTTTTTAAGTGATCCGGTATCCTTTGTAGAGGCTATGGAAGACATGGCAGAAATGCTTTATCCTGGTTATTTTATTTTTGGTAATGAAGGCAAAAACTGGACATCCTTTGCTGTTTAGTAAGCAATAAACTTGTCTATCTGCTGTCCTGTAAATTTTAAAGTATCTTCTTTATAGAAATTACCCTGTTCATCCAGTTCCGTTTTGATAGCCGGGATATGTAAACGTAAAGGGAGAACATTCAGGTGCAGATAACTGCATACACCACCAAAATGATCAATCCCCCTGATATTTCCATATTTGCCGGAGGAGATACCAATCAGGCATGCTTTTTTATCATAAAAGCTGTCCGGGAAGTCACAAGCATCTATTAAAGTTTTCAAAACACCGGGAAAACTGCCATTATATTCAGGAATGATGAATACAAATTTTTCAGTTGCTGTAATTTGTTCTTGTATTTTTATAAATTCCGGAGATCTTTTTCCGTATAAATCGGAAACGATTAATTGAGCGGGAAGGTCTGTCAGGCTCAGTATATTAGCTTGCTGACCTTTTTTAGCTAATGCGTCTCTATAATATTTTGCGACTTTAAGCGTATTGCTATCGGGTCTGTTTGTACCTGAAATGATCGTAATCATGTAAAAATTGTTAGTAAGATGTTTAAAACACGCTATTGTTTAACACAAATATTGTCATTTAGTTTGTATCTTAGCTAATTGTTAAAAAGCCCCTAAATATAGGTAAAAATAGCGTTTTATACCTAAAGGATCTAATTCACAAATTCTCAGGAAATAATTGGTAATTATTAAAAAGATAAATGAGTAAAATTATTGCATTGGCCAATCAGAAAGGTGGAGTAGGTAAAACAACTTCATCTATAAATTTAGCCGCCAGCCTGGCCGTATTAGAATATAAAACTTTATTGGTAGACGCAGACCCTCAGGCCAATTCAACTTCAGGAATCGGGTTTGATCCCAGAAGCATCAAGAATAGTATTTATGAGTGCATCATCAATGATGTAGAGCCATCAGAAGCTATTCAAAAGACGGAAACGCCTAATCTTGACTTATTACCAGCACATATCGACCTGGTTGGGGCAGAAATTGAGATGATCAATCTGAACAACAGGGAATATAAAATGAAAGCCGTCCTGGAGAAAATTAAAGACCAGTATGATTTTATCATTATTGATTGTTCCCCTTCACTGGGTTTGATTACCATCAATGCTTTAACGGCTGCAGATTCTGTTATTATACCGGTTCAATGCGAATATTTTGCATTGGAAGGGCTTGGCAAATTGTTGAACACTATAAAAATTGTACAAAACAGATTAAATCCTGAACTGGAAATTGAAGGTATTCTTTTAACCATGTACGATGTACGTTTACGTTTATCAAACCAGGTGGTAGAAGAAGTAAGAACACATTTCCAGGAACTGGTATTTGATACGATTATACAAAGAAATACCCGTTTAAGTGAGGCACCAAGTTATGGGATTTCGGTCATCATGCATGATGCAAATTGTAAGGGAGCAATAAATTATCTGAACCTTGCCCGTGAGATTGTCCGTAAAAACGGATTGGTCAAAGAAAATCAGGGTTTGACTTCTGCAACTATTTAAATATAACTTAATGACATCGTTTCAGCGAAAAACAGGTTTAGGTAGAGGATTAAGTGCTCTTTTAGATGATTCAGATTCTGCTCATCCGCAAAAGAATGCAATTAACCCGGTCAGTGAAACTGAACAGAAAACGCAGTCAGGTAATATTGGTCAGATCAGGATCAGTGATATCGCGACCAATCCTTATCAGCCGCGTTCTGAGTTTGATCAGGTTGCATTAAATGAACTGGCTGATTCCATCAGGGTACAGGGATTAATCCAGCCGATTACTGTCAGAAAAGCTGCAGGTGGAAATTATCAGTTAATCTCAGGTGAAAGACGTTTAAGAGCGTCTAAACTCGCTGGATTAACGGAGATTCCTGCCTATGTCCGTGAGGCTAATGATCAGCAGATGCTGGAAATGGCCCTGATCGAAAATATTCAGCGTGAAAATTTAAATGCGATTGAAGTTGCACTGAGCTTTCAGCGCATGCTGGAGGAATGTAATCTTAAACAGGAACAATTGGGAGAACGTGTCGGTAAAAACCGGTCAACGGTTACTAATTACCTGCGTTTACTTAAATTACCTCCTGCTATACAGATCTCGATCCGTGATCAGAAAATCTCGATGGGGCATGCACGTGCGCTGATTAGTGTAGAAGAAACCGACAAACAATTGTTTATCCATCAGGAAATTATTGACAAAGGACTTTCTGTACGCAAGGTGGAAGAGTTAGTCAGAAGTATTAATAGTCTTCAGCTGAAACCAAAAAGTGCAAGGCAGCCACAGGGTGTGTCTTTCGAATATCAGAAACTACAAAAAGATCTGGCTTCAAGATTTGCGACTAAAGTGAAACTTAAAGTTGGTGAAAATGGCAAAGGGGCAATAGAAATTCCATTTGTCTCTGATGATGACCTGAGCAGAATATTAGAATTATTAGATTGGTAATGCCAAAAAACCTACTGTTATCGGTTTTGTTTTGCTGCACTGTATTTGCAGTTAGCGGACAGGAAAAATTTAGTGTAAAAGGTGATAGTCTTAAACGTACGCCGGTTAAAGCGGATACGGGTTATGTAAATCTGGGCCGTATTGCCGGCCGCAAGGCAGCAATCAGATCTGCACTGATTCCTGGCTGGGGACAGTATGGAAATGGACTAACCGTCTATCGCGGGATAAAAATAGCTGCAATTTACACAGGTGGTACCTTGCTGGCCATGTCATTTATCCAGAATAACAATAAATATCACGAATACCTGACTGAACTTCAGAACAGAGCAGCGAACGGCAATCTGCCTACACAGGGAAGTCCGCTGGCTGGTATCAGTAGTGCGGGATTATTAACTGCCAAGGACGTATTTCGCAGAAACAAGGAGGTTATTATCTTCTCTTTTGTAGGCTTATATGTGGTGAATATCGTAGAAGCTTATGTTGATGCAAGACTTTCTTATTTTGATATCGGAGATAACCTGGCTATCAAAATTTCACCTGCCATGATTGGTACACAATCACCTATGTATGGATACAACGCTTTTAATCCGGGTCTGAAAGTTGCCTTTAGATTCTAATTTCAATATGATTTACCAACAATCTTTTCTAAATATAAATAAATGAATATAGCTTTAATCGGTTACGGTAAAATGGGTCAGATCATTGAACGTTTTGCTATAGAAAGAGGACATGAAGTTGTCCTGAAAATTGGCACAGATCAGCTGGCCGACCTGACTGTTTCTAACTTAAGAAAAGCAGATGTAGCTATCGATTTCAGTACACCTGATGCGGCTATTAACAATATATATACTTGTTTTGATGCAAACGTACCTATCGTTGTAGGTACAACTGGCTGGTATGGGCAATTACAGGAAATAAAGGATGAATGTCTGCGCCGTAACAATACCTTGTTATATGGGTCTAATTTCAGTATTGGTGTGAACCTGTTTTTTCATATTAATGAAGTGCTTGCCAAAGTGATGAACAATTACCCGGTATATGAGGTGCAGGTAGAAGAAATTCACCATACGCAGAAACTGGATTCACCGAGTGGTACTGCCATGACGCTGGCGGAGGGTATTATAGAAAATATGGACCGTAAATCTGAATGGGTAAATGAACTGGATGGTAATCCGGCTATTGAAGTCCTTAAGCAGGAACAAGTATTAATTGCTTCGCAAAGAATTGAAAATATACCAGGTACACATACAGTGATTTATAGTTCAGAGGTAGATGAAATAGAATTGAAACATACGGCGCATAGCCGTGCTGGATTTGCATTAGGTGCAGTAGTTGCGGCTGAATGGCTGCAAAATAAACAGGGATTCTATAATATATCTGATATATTTAATTTAAAATAACAAAACATATGAATTGGAAGTTCTGGCAAAAGAATAATACTGAGCCGAAAAAGAAAAAAACCAAAAGCAGAGAATGGTTTGATGCCGTTGTTTTCGCTGTAATTGCCGCAACTGTAATCCGCGTATTTTTTATTGAAGCTTATACTATTCCTACGGGGTCCATGGAGAAGTCGCTGTTAATCGGCGATTTTCTATTTGTGAGTAAAGTGAATTACGGAGCAAGAATACCTATGACTCCGGTTGCTTTCCCTTTTGCACACCATACAATGCCTATAACGGGTACAAAAGCTTATTATGACGGTATACAATGGAAATACCGCAGGTTACCCGGAATGCAGGATATCAAAAGAAACGATGTTGTCGTTTTTAACTTCCCTGATGGCGATACCGTAGCTTTAGAAGCCCAGGATAGAGATTATTATGATATGGTACGTGCAGTTGGCAGACAGGCTATTCAAAGTCAGTATACAATTGTGAGCAGGCCGGTAGATAAAAGAGAGAATTATATCAAACGTTGTATTGGTATCAGCGGTGATATATTAAGTATGTCTAACGGATTGGTGACGATCAATGGAAAGGCTGAACCGATGAAAAATACAGGACAAATTGATTATATGGTTAAATTTAAAACCAGTGATGTCAATTTCCAGGTATTTGAAGAAATGGGTTTTGTAATTGACAGAGACATCAGTGCTTTATCTCAGGATACTTATAATTTTGTCGGTACACCCTTAATGATGGACAAAGTGAAGAAACTGGATTTCGTTGCTGCTGTCAATACCCGTACTGCTGCACCTGGAGCCGTTGAAGCGAATGTATTTCCACAAGATCCAAACAGAAAATGGAATGCGGATAACTGGGGGCCTGTTCAGGTTCCTAAAAAGGGATGGACTGTAAAACTGGATAGCGTATCTATGCCTTTATATCAGCGTGCTATTACTACTTACGAAGGAAATAAGTTAGAGAAAGTTGCTGGTGGATGGTTAATTAATGGGGTAAAAGCTGATAGTTATACTTTTAAAATGAATTATTACTGGATGATGGGTGATAACAGACATAATTCACTGGATTCAAGATACTGGGGATTTGTACCAGAAGATCATATTGTAGGAAAAGCTTTATTCATCTGGATGAGTTACGATACTAATGGTTCTTTCTTTAGTAAAATCAGATGGGGCCGTTTGTTTAACGGTATTCATTAAGCCGGAATTTTAAAGACAAATAAAAAGGGTTGCTATGTCAGAGATACATAGCAACCCTTTTTTATAACCGGCTGATTTGTAGCTTATCGGCGAGTTCGTTAAGATCATTTACAACTGCTTCTACCAAAGGAATCCCTGATAATTTACGTTCCTGTTCAAATGCATATTCGGGTTCTCCCGGAATAATTACCCGTTTGGCAGGATCAATAGTTTCAGCACTTTGAAAGCGTTCTATCCAGTTATCAAGGTGATCCTTGAAGTCTTGTGCAGGGCGAAATCCATCGATGCGTATTGCACCTAAGAAATGACCTAAGCCTTCTCCTACAGGATTTGCTGACGGTTCCAGGAAAGCTACGAAAGGAGGAACCCATGGGCCATAATTGGCACCCGAAAGTACAGCAGTCAAAATATCAACTGTTGCACTTAGTCCATAACCTTTATGACTGCCATGATCCTTATCACTCCCTAATGGTAATAAAGAACCACCATTTTTCAGTGCATTCGGATCAGTAGTCCCATGGCCATCTTTATCCTGTGCCCAGCCATCCGGAATTGGTTGATTTGCACGCTGTGCAATTTCCAGTTTTCCATTGGCTGCTGCTGCGGTAGCCATATCAACTACTACAGGAGGATATTTCCCGGCTGGAAAAGCATAACATATAGGATTAGTCCCTAATAACCTCTCATTTGCATAAGTAGGAGCAACCAGCGGACTTGCATTGGTCATACTCATACCGATCATATCTTTTTCTACGGCCAGCAAAGCATGATAACCGGCAATACCGAAATGGTTGGAGTTTTTTACTGCAACCCATCCACTACCATAGATTGCAGCTTTTTCCATAGCGACTTTCATTGCAAAAGGAGCGACTACCAGGCCAAGGCCGGCATCGCCATCTACGGTCGCTGTGGTTGGGGTTTCATGCACAACCCTGATATTTGGTGTCGCATTAATTCTTTCTTTCTCCCATAAGCGGATATAGCCGCTTAACCGGGCTACACCATGAGAATCTATTCCTCTGAGGTCAGAACGTAACAATACATCTGTGGCAAGATCTGCATCTGTAGCAGCGCAGCCCATTTTCAAAAAGACGCTTTTGGTGAAATTCCTTAAACGTGTCTCTGTAAAAGTATGAAAGGTCATTTGAATGAATTAAGCGTATAGAACCGTAAATTTATAATCAAGCGGTTTGAATGCAGACAATAGGTTCTCAATGAAATCTTCACCATAAAGCACGTACATTGGTGCAATATTCAGCACACGTTCCTGCAATACACCTGATGGAAACAATTTATTTTTTAAAGTATCTATTTGATGCAAAGAGGTTGTATGCTTGCGCTTTTCAGCTCTTAAAAGTTTTTTCTCCAGGTTAGTGACCAGTTTCAATGCTTTTGTTTTAGCTGCCTCTGCAGACATTGAAAGTGTCTTGTCGATTTTATAGGAGTTTAATTTGATCTGATCGAAAACAGCCCTTATGGCACGTTGTTCATCATCCAGACAAAGAGAATCTCCTACATGTGCTTTGATCCACTGGTTTTTCAATTGCTCGTCACTGTTAAATAAGGTGATCGGGCTGATATCCAGGATTTGCATTTTACGGGCACTTCTATCGTCTATAACTAAAGCAGAATTTCTTAGGATCAGAATAGGATAAGGGACTTTGTAAAAGTCAAAATTAGACTTAAGCTGTAACCAGTAGGTTACTTCAGCTCCACCACCAATATAAGCAAGGTTCGGAAGGATCAGTTCCTGGTAAACAGGGCGCATTACCACATTGGGACTAAAACGCTCTGGGTGATTAGCGATTTCTTGCTGTAAATTCTCTTTGGTAAAACTGATTGCTGTATTCAGGACTTTATATTCGCCGTTTTCTTCTACAATACGTTCACGGAGCTGATTATCCATATAGAAGAAATTGATCTCCCGCGGATTGACCTGGGGTTTATAACCTTTTGCTTCCAGCGCTTCGCTACTCTTATTAATTTGTGCGAAACTGTTCTGTTCTACAATATCCTGGTACACAATTGATGAAAATTGTGCTTTCAATGCTGCATCATCAGCATCCACACAAACCAGACCTTTTTTACCAAATAAAGTGTCTACCAGTTCACGTGTGGCATCAGCAAGTGTTTTATTGGAAGTATAGGCTTTTTCAACGATTTTTGAGAATTCAGTACCATTTTCACTGATACCTAAATATCCTTTATAACCAACAAGTGCTTCCGTAATATCTGAAGTACTTAATCTGCCGGTAGCACCAGCAGCATTTTTTTTCCAGGTCAGCATTTTATCCTCTACTTTCACATGATTGATTTCTTCAAAATCATGATCCTCTGTAGCCATCCAGTAGACAGGTACAAAGTTATAGTCAGGAAAACGTTGTTTGAGATCTGCTGCCAGTTTAATCGCAGTCACAATCTTATAGATGAAATAGAGGGGGCCTGTAAAAATATTCAGCTGATGACCTGTCGTTATGGTAAACGTACGGTCATCAGCTAATAAGCTGATATTTTCAAGAACTAGAGCAGAAGGCTGTAAATGCTGATACTGCTTGTGCAGGCTGTTTACTAATAAGCTGCGGTCACCAGAATATTTCCGGTCTCCGATTGCTTTTTTAAAACCCTCTAAAGTAGGGGAGTACTTATAAAAAGACTCCAGATTATCTTTTCCATCTATGTAATCCAATACAATGGATGAAAAAGCGTGTGTTTGCTGATAAGAGATGTACTTGGCCTGCATTGCTACGAAATTAAGTTAATAAACCATAATTCAGCAAAACGCAATATTATTTTACAATCTGTCCATATAGATCAAAATCTTCAGCACGATCAATTGCTACGTTTACGAAACTGCCATTTGCAGCATAACCTGTGCTGGCGTCGATTAAAACCTCATTATCAACCTCAGGAGAGTCAAATTCAGTACGTCCGATAAAGAAATCACCCTCTTTACGGTCTACCAGGACTTTGTAAGTCTGACCTACTTTATCCTGGTTGATTTCATAAGAAATTCCTTGTTGTAATTCCATGATCGCATCAACACGCTCTTGTTTTACTTCATCTGGTACATCATCCACTAAATTATGTGCATGTGTTTTTTCTTCATGAGAATAAGTGAAGCAACCCAATCTGTCGAAACGGGTATCTTCTACCCAGCGTAACATTTCTTCAAAGTCCTG
The DNA here is from genome assembly GCF_040822065.1 of Pedobacter sp. WC2423. Classification (NCBI taxonomy): domain Bacteria; kingdom Pseudomonadati; phylum Bacteroidota; class Sphingobacteriia; order Sphingobacteriales; family Sphingobacteriaceae; genus Pedobacter; species Pedobacter sp. WC2423. The sequence continues at coordinate 3,264,588 of NZ_CP162005.1, read as the reverse complement.
CTCCGTTTCGCCAGGGTAACCGCAAATCAGTGTAGTACGCATGGCAATTCCAGGAACTTTATCTCTGATCTGGTTAACGATATCGATCGTCTTTTGTTTCGTGATTCCACGACGCATTGACTTTAGCATATTATCTGTAATGTGCTGTAAAGGCATATCCAGATATTTACAGATGTTTTCTCTTTCGTTCATTGCATCCAGAATTTCCATTGGGAATCCTGAAGGGTAAGCATATTGTAACCTGATCCATTCGATACCATTGATATCAGAAAGACGTCTTAACAATTCATCCAGATTACGTTTACCGTAAATGTCCAAACCGTAATACGTTAAATCCTGAGCAATCAGGATCAGCTCTTTAGTTCCGTTGGCAGCTAATATTTTTGCTTCTTTAACTAAAGCTTCCATTTCTGTCGATACATGTTTGCCACGCATCAGAGGAATCGCGCAGAAAGAACAGGGGCGGTTACAGCCTTCTGCAATTTTGAAATAGGCAAAATGTGAAGGAGTGGTCAATAAACGTTCTCCAATCAATTCATGCTTATAATTTGCACCTAATGAATGTAATATGTTTTGTAAATCGTTAGTACCGAAAAAAGCATCAACGTTTTTTATTTCTGATTCCAGTTCAGGCTTATAACGTTCCGAAAGACATCCCGTTACAATTACTTTACTGATTTTGCCTTCTTCTTTTAACTGACTGTATTGAAGAATAGTATCAATAGACTCCTGTTTTGCATTGTCAATGAAACCACAGGTATTAATCACAATGATATCATCCTTATTGATTTCATTAGCTTCATGAACCACATTTAAGCTATTCCCTCTTAATTGTCCCATCAAAACCTCAGAATCGTAAATATTTTTGGAACAACCCAGTGTAATTACGTTGATTTTTGGTTTTTTAACAGGGATAATTTTAGAAGTCGTTTTCGTATTCATCTTGTGTATATATATATTTGCTTTTAAAAAGAAGGCTTATTTAAACAGGCCGTCAACAAAAGCTTTTTTATCAAATAATTGAAGGTCATTCACCCCTTCACCAACCCCGATGTATTTAACCGGGATTTTAAACTGATCAGAAATACCAATCACTACACCACCTTTGGCAGTGCCGTCCAGTTTAGTAATTGCCAGTGCATTTACATCTGTAGCCTCTGTAAATTGTTTACATTGCTCAAATGCATTTTGTCCGGTTGATCCATCGAGTACCAGTAAAATCTCATGTGGTGCATCAGGAATTACCTTCTCCATCACTTTTTTGATTTTGCCAAGCTCGTTCATCAGCCCGATTTTATTATGCAATCTTCCGGCTGTGTCAATGATAACTACGTCTTCTCCGTTAGCAACGGCAGATTGTATAGTGTCAAATGCAACAGAAGCAGGATCAGAACCCATTGCCTGGGCAACTACTCTTACATCAATGCGTTCACCCCATAATTTAATCTGTTCAACAGCTGCTGCCCTGAAAGTATCTGCTGCGCCCAATACTACTTTCAACCCTTCGGCTTTAAGTTTATGTGCAAGCTTGCCAATGGTGGTTGTTTTACCTACACCATTCACACCAACTACCATGATTACATAAGGTTTATGGTCACCGTACTCAAAATTACGGAAATCATTGCTGTTATTTTCAGCCAGTAAAAGCTGGATTTCATCACGGAGGATCAGATTCAATTCTGAAGTGGACAAATATTTGTCTTTTGCCACTCTGTCCTGAATTCTTTCAATGATTTTCAGTGTAGTAGTTACACCGACATCCGAAGTAACCAGCACTTCCTCCAGATTATCCAATACATCATCATCAACTGTTGACTTTCCGGCAACAGCTTTCGTGATTTTGTTAAGGAATCCGTTTTTAGTTTTCTCTAAACCTTTGTTTAATACTTCCTGAGCTTCAGGAGCAGTTTCCTTTTTCTTGAAAAAATCGAATAGTCCCATAGAAATGTAGATGAAAACAAAAAAAGCCCTCCCATAAATATAGGGACGGCTTTAATATCATTAAATATTAAAATTACTTGCCTTGTCCAGCAATAGCATCTTTAACGTGATCGTTATGAACGATAACTTCTTTGAAAGAATAAGCACCAGATTTTGGTGATTTAGTCATCGTAATAACTTTTGAATATTCTTTACCTTTACCCGTTTTAAGGGTTGCAACTACCTTTTTTGCCATGATCTAAATAGATTGGAAATGTATTACTTAATTTCTTTGTGTACAGTTACTTTCTTCAATACCGGATTGAATTTTTTCAATTCTAATCTCTCAGTAGTATTTTTACGGTTTTTTGTAGAGATATATCTAGACATACCAGGCATGCCGCTAGTTTTATGCTCTGTACATTCTAGAATAACTTGTACTCTGTTACCTTTTTTTGCCATTTTATTAATAATTTAGTTGATTCACATCAACAATGTTTTTACAAAAATCCTTTTTTTACGAAACGGTTAATAGCTTCAGTAATACCAATTTTATTGATGGTTTTGATAGCTGAAGTAGAAACTTTCAGTGTTATCCAACGGTCTTCATCAGGAATATAAAATTTCTGAAGTTGTAAGTTGGGATAAAACTTACGTTTAGTTTTAACGTTTGAGTGAGAAACATTAAAACCACTCATAGCCTTTTTTCCGGTTAAATCACAAACTCTAGACATGCCTTTAATATATATTGTTAAATTGTTCTTCGCTTAATTTTTTAAGAGTGTGCAAATATCACGAAAATATTTGTAACGATCAAGAGTCCATGTGATTATTTTTCAAATTTTATGGATTGCCTCTTATTGCTCTTGCGGCAAAGATACATAAATACCCTAAAAATACGAATCTTAAACGATTCAGTGCGTTATTATGCTGTATTATAGTGAAATGACCGCAATATTTTGCTGTAATAATCTTTTAAGTACCTTTCAAATAATTTATATTAGCCTAAAATTATCACCAAATATATGATGCAAATCGAATCTTTAGCCGAGTACGAGAAAACCTATAAGTTCAGTGTCGAGCATCCAGAAGAATTCTGGGCTGGTATAGCAGATCAATTTCTATGGAAAAAAAAATGGGATAAAGTTTTATCCTGGAATTTTACAGACCCGCAGATCAAATGGTTTGAAGGTGCGAAGTTGAATATTACTGAAAACTGCCTTGACCGTCACCTGGAGAAAAGTGGTGACAAACCTGCAATTATCTGGGAATCGAATGATCCTGAAAAACCAAGTGTGACACTGACCTATAAAATTCTGCATGAACAAGTATGCCGGTTTGCTAATGTGCTAAAGAAAAATGGTGTAAAAAAAGGTGACCGTATTTGTATTTATATGCCAATGGTGCCAGAACTGGCAATTGCAGTGCTGGCCTGTGCACGTATCGGAGCAGTCCACTCTGTTATATTCGGTGGATTCTCTGCCAAATCAATTGCAGACAGAATCAACGACTCAGCTTGTAAACTGGTGATTACTGCCGATGGATCTTTCCGTGGAAATAAACAAATCCAGCTGAAAGAAGTCATTGATGATGCGCTGATCGGATGTCCGACAGTAGAGAAAGTGATCGTGCTTACCCACACACGTACACCTGTATCTATGTTAAAGGGCCGCGATTTATGGTTTGAAGATGAGATTAAACTGGTAGATACCATCTGTGCTGCTGAAGAAATGGATGCAGAAGACCTGTTGTTTATCTTATATACTTCTGGTTCTACCGGAAAGCCAAAAGGTGTAGTACATACTGTAGGTGGTTATATGGTTTACGCGGGTTATACTTTTTCCAATGTATTTAATTACCAGCCAGACGAAGTATTTTTCTGTACTGCCGATATCGGATGGATTACCGGGCACTCTTATATTGTTTATGGCCCGCTTTCCCAGGGAGCAACGACGCTGATCTTTGAAGGGATTCCTACCTATCCTACACCATCAAGGTTATGGGAAGTCGTAGAAAAACATAAAGTTAATATCCTTTATACCGCTCCAACCGCAATCCGCTCATTGATGAGCTTTGGTACAGAACCTTTAAAAGGAATAGATATGAGCAGTCTGCGTGTGTTAGGATCAGTAGGAGAACCAATCAATGAAGAAGCATGGCACTGGTTTGATGAAGAGGTTGGTCATCAAAATTGTCCTATCGTGGATACCTGGTGGCAAACAGAAACTGGCGGATTAATGATTTCCCCGATTGCTTTTGTAACACCTTTAAAGCCTGCTTGTGCAACTTTACCTTTACCGGGGATTCAGCCGTTGCTGGTTGATGAGAATGGAAAAGAGATTGAAGGAAACGGCGTGAATGGTAACCTTTGTATTAAATTCCCCTGGCCGGGTATATTACGTACTACTTATGGCGATCATGAAAGATGTAAACAGACTTATTTCTCTACTTATCCAAACCTTTATTTCACAGGTGATGGCTGTATGCGCGATGAAGATGGTTATTATAAAATTACCGGAAGGGTAGATGATGTCATCAACGTTTCAGGGCATAGGATTGGTACTGCCGAAGTGGAGAATGCAATTAATATGCATGCTGGAGTAGTAGAGAGTGCTGTTGTTGGATACCCTCACGAAGTAAAAGGGCAGGGGATATATGCTTTCGTGATTTTTCCGAACCTGCATGATGAACCTGAATTAACCAAAAAAGATATTCTGCAAACAGTAACCCGTGTAATTGGAGCTATTGCGAAACCAGATAAGATTTTATTTGTAAGTGGGTTACCGAAAACGCGCTCAGGAAAAATTATGCGCAGAATACTTCGTAAGATTGCTGAAGGTGAAATTACTAATCTTGGTGATACCAGTACGTTATTAGATCCGGGAGTTGTAGAAGAAATCATTGTCTCTGCACAGCAATTATAAAGATTCATGCCCTTTAAAACAATTTTTAAGCTTTAACTGTTCCTTATCAAAACGATCATTAATTTAAAACAGAGATACTATGGACAGTTTAGAGTTAAAAGGAAAATGGAATGAGTTGAAAGGTAAAGTAAAGCAAGCTTATGGAGATCTTACTGAGGATGATTTGAAACACGAAGAAGGAAAAGAAGATGAGCTTTACGGTAAATTGCAGCAAAAAACAGGTAAAACCCGTGATGAAGTGATCACCTGGTTAAAATCTTTATAGATTAATATGTTAATTAAGAAAAGGCTCCTCAAACTATTTTGAGGAGCCTTTTTCTATTTTGCCAAGTCAATAACCAATGCATTATTGACTATCGTAATGTTTACTCTTTGATCTGGAGTGAAGCCTGCTTCACTGAGCCATCGGCCTGAAAGTTTGATTTCAGGGATTATCGTCCGGCTCCGGCGATTAATTCTGATAATGGACTGGATCTTTAAGCTCCTGCTCCATGGCAGGTTACTTATATTTGTGTCTGTTACTAACATAGAACTTTTGGATAAATTTAAATACTGAATATCTCGTCATTAAATATACTTCCTTTAAGTTAAATTTTTATATGAAGTTATAAACAAAACAGCCGCTCCGGATTTTCTGTTTATTAACGGAGCTATTTGGAATAAATAGCTTTAAGGCCCTGCTTCTGCAAATAATTTTTCATTTTCATCTGTTCCTTATCGAAACGATAATTCAACCTGATAAAAATAAAAAAGAGAAGTCTGAAAAGGCCTCTCTTTTTTATTTTAGAATAACTGGCTTTTTAACACCCACCAGTATGGCGGCAGCTGACATTACTGTAAATACAGCATTAAAAATAATATGTGTTGGATAGGACATTTTACCTAGTATACCTCCGCATGAACAAGGGATATTTGTATAAAGAAAGTAAAGTGTACTTAAATATAAGGTAAACAGGAGCATGACAAAAAAAGAAAGAAATAGTCCGGCTTTCCTTGTTAAAGTAAAGCTCAGTAAAACTACGATCAGGAATTCAGTGCCGAGTACTGCAGGCGCCAATAAGGTTTTATCGTATTTTACCAGTAAAGGTGATTTGCTGAGGTCTGAAAGAAATAACTGATAATCCATAGCCTTGAAAATCCCTGCATAAATAAAAAGTATAGATAAAAGTATAACTACGGCAGTTTGGATATAATTACTTTTCATAAATATTGAGCTTGAAAATTAAGATGTTATTCTCATATACTGCTATCAGTTTGTCAGCATAGCGGGCCAGTTGTATGACAGGTCTGTTTTCGAAACCAGGCAGCCTGAAGCTACCTTCATAATTTCCTGTTTTTGTATGGTATACATCTATTGCGGGGCCCCGGTATCCACTGGCTGCTGCATCTTGTGTCAGTACGTAAGATAGTATATAAAGATATCTGTCATCAACAGCAGCTGTAGAATTAATTACAATAGATTTACTTGAACGCGTATATATTTTTCCGGTCTTTACTGTAATGTTGCCGGATTTTGTTTGATCAATGGTATGAAATAAAGACGTTTTATTAAGCTGATCATCATATTTGATAATTTCCCCATTATAAAACGGGATGTAAAAATGTTCATGAGAATGAAGGTTCCTGACAAAAAATCCGTCTGCTGAAAGTCCGCCGTCTTCGAAGAAAGGAAATTGATGAAGTACAGAGTCTTTACCTGGAAATGAGAAATTTCTGAGTTTTAACTGCAAGATTTTTTTTGTAGTATCATAGTCAGAAGAAAGAAAAAAGTTGTTTTCTAAACTGCCCCCGGACACTCCTTTAGTATTTTTTCGAAAAAGAATACTGTCAATTTTATTTTTATCCGGCTGGTAGGTAATTACCTTATTGCCTGTATCATCAAAAATATAAAATTTATTAGTAATTGTGTCAATTTCCAGTCTGGTGACAATATTTACCGGCAGGTTTTTTTTAGCAAAAAAGGTATCAGTTTGATGACTGAAAGAATTATAGCGGAATATGCTGTTTTGGTTATATACATAACCATAGATATTACCCTGACCGGCCTTCATGATGCTTACCCTGCCAGGAAAAAGAATAGTATCAATAGGGAGCAATTTAAATTTATGATAGTCTCTGGTGAAATTCGCATAAATTCTGTCTGGTTCAGCATACCTGATTAAAATATACATAATCAGGATAGCACTGCAAAAAAGTGCAGAAAGTATAAGCAGGTTTTTTTTCATAAAAAAGAAGGCCGCTCGCGCGGCCTTTTTGTTTTAAAATTTAGAGCGCATTAAAATTTACGATAAGTATTTCCTGTTTTTGAATTAAGGACAGATTTGAGTTTTAATACCCCATGCCCCAGTCGAATTGCATTTAATATCCGGCTCACAATGGCAGAAAGCTGCTAATTTTGATTGATTGGCTTTAACAGTAAAAGCGGTGAAAGTGCCTGCAATAAGCACTAGTGAAAGTAAAGCTAGTTTTTTCATAGTTTTGTTTGTTTTAAGTTGTTGGTTGAAAATAATAGTTAATAAACGTAAATCTGATAGTTTTTCAGTAGAATAGTTGTCTGATTATTATTTTAAATTTATTCATTTAGTTTGTGTTAACTAATGTAAAGAAATTTTTTTTACACTTACAATTTTTTTTTCATTTTTTTTATTTATATCTGTTGTAAGACAGGTGTTTATGTCTAAAAAAATAGCTAAAAAAAAGGAGATGCTAAAAACATCTCCTTTTGAATAAAATATTAAATTTAACTTAATAGCCGAATATTTGTTCTAATGTAATCGTATTCAGCTTTCCGAATTTCTCCATATCCTGTGTTTTTACTTTTTTATCAGAAGCAACAATACAATAGTTATATGGTTTATTGGCTACCTGACTGGTATGAAAAGCTTTAATATCTGCAAAGGTTAAAGGCTGTAAGCCTTTGTACTCATCAATTCTTGAATCATGATCAAGTCCTAATCTCTGGTCTGCATAATAATGACCGATAATTGCATTTTTAGTGATCCTTGAAGTTTCTAAAGAATTTAAAGTATTGGATCTTGAAGACTGAAAGTTTTTCTCAGATTCAGGCAATACGTTCAATAATTCATTCATAGCACCGACAGCGTCGTTCATTTTATCTGCCTGGCTGCCTACATAAGCAATCATTGAATTATCTTTTTCTTTTTTATCAGGAGAAGAATAATAGGCATAAGTGGAATAAGCTAAAGCTTTAGACTCTCTGATGGTCTGGAAAACGATAGAACCCATACCACCTCCAAAATAGCTGTTAAACAGATTGATTTTAGCTGCCTCTGAAGGATTGTAGATTCCACTGTTTCTTATCCATCGAATTTCGGACTGTACCATATCATAGTTTGCAAAATAAACCTGGTTGTCTTTATTATCGGTATAAACAAACTGCTGGGCAGGTACTGTTTCAGTAAATACTTTTGGCAAAGCATGCACTTTTTCAATGTTTTTAGTGAATACATCAATGGTTTCCGGACCATAATAGTTTATGGAATGTTTGGTTTCATTGATATGATGTAAAATATCCAGTAATTGTGCAGAAGTCAGTTGTTGTACTTCTGTATTGGATAAAACAAAATTAGTAGGGTTTAATGAACCATATTGCGCATAGCTCATTAAACCGGAAAGAATAGCAGACTTGTTCAGTTTTGTATTTTCCCTTGCTTTAAGGATACTGGTTTTCATCTCTTTCAGGGCTTCTTCATTTGCTTTGCAATTAGCGAACACATGTTCCACTAAATTTATAGCCTGATCAAAATTCTCCTGAAGACCACTGATTTCAATCGTCGTTACATCATTTTTTACAGAGAATGAATAATTACAGGCAATGTTATAGAACTGCTTGCTGATTTCTTCTGCAGTATATTTATCGGTGCTTAAAAAAGCAAGATATTTTGCTGCATAAGGTAATAATTTAGAATTCCAGGACCCCATATCAAAACGATATGTCAAATTGAAAATGCTGTTTTCTTTATTTTGAACAGTCACCACATTGGCGATGCCAGCTTTACTGAAGTTCAGATCTTTCTGATAATCGAGGAATCTCGCCTCAATCGGTTTTGAAGGTGTAGCCAGTAAGTTTTTAGTGAAAGCAGAAGTCTCATTCGTGTTCGTTTTAACCGGAGTGATTGCCGGTTTATCTACCTTTTGAGTACTTTTGTCCTCTCCTTTATGTTTCAAAATAACCACATAATTATCCTTAAAGAACTTGTTTGCAAAATCAACCAATTCTTTCTTGCTGATTTTGGCCATATCATCAGGATTTCTCAATGATTTGTCCCATTTCGTTGCACGGTTTAAGATAAACTCAGTGGTGGCCGCTTCTACACGGAAATCATTCTTATCAAATGACTCTAATAAGCTTAATTTACTATTGGCAACTGTTGCTTTGATCAGGCTCTCGTCAAAATCACCTTTTTTTAATAAAGTAACCTGATCTAATAATAATTGTTTGGCCTGGTCCAGTGACTGGCCTTGTTTAGGTTGGGCAACTAAAAGGAAAGTACCATAATCTTTCATCTGCTGATAACCCGCACCTGCATTTAATACTTTCTGTTGTTTGTTTAAATTAATATCCATTAAACCAGCTTTACCATTGGCAAGAATGCTGGAAATTAAATCAAGCATCATACTCTCCTTTGTATTTTCTGCAAACCCTCTGTAACCGATTCTAACCGCTTCGGCACTTGGACCATTGATATCGGTTACCTGAATTTTGGTTAATGGTTTTTCAGCAGCAGGATTGTATAATTCAAGAGGTTTTGCTTTCATATAAGAGAAAGACTGATCTACCTTTTTAATCATCTCATCGGCCTTAAAATCGCCAGAAAGAATAACAGCCATATTATTAGGAACATAATATTTGTTATAATACTTGCGGATTTCTACCAGAGAAGGATTCTTTAGATGTTCAATTGTTCCAATGGTAGTTTGCTGTCCATAGTTATGTGTAGGGTACAACAAATCATTCATCTTCTCACTGATTTTCCAGGAATCATCGTCAAGTCCGCGGTTTTTCTCCTCATAAACAGCTTCCAGTTCTGTGTGGAAAATACGGAATACCGGGTTGCGGAAACGTTCAGCCTGTAAGGCCAGGAATTTATCTGTTGCATTGGAAGGCAAATCCTCATTGTAAACAGTTTCCTCATACCAGGTGTGTGCATTGGTTGATTGCCCACCGATAGATTTCATCATTTTATCATACTCATTGGCAATAGAGTAATTAGAAGCCTCATTGGAAGTTTTATCTATCTGGGCATAGATTTCTTTTCGTTTAGCAGGATCAGTTGTTGCATGATATTTTTCATATAATCCTTCTATTTTATCCAGTAAAGGTTTTTCTTTAGCATAATCCAGCGTACCAAAGCGGTCGGTTCCTTTAAATAAAAGATGCTCCAGGTAGTGTGCCAGTCCAGTGGAAGTATTCGGGTCGTTATTGCTGCCAGCTCTTACAGCCATACGAAACTCGATGCTGGGTTCTTTTGCATTTTCAGAAAGAATTACTGTAAGCCCATTTTGTAAGGTATAGAAACGGGATTTTGTGGGATCATTGGTAACATACTTATAAGTATATCCACCAGAGGATGCCGTTTTCCACTCATATCCCACCTGCGCCATTAAGGACGATCCAGCAAGGATAAAGCAGGATAAGAGTAATAATTTTTTTTTCATGTTTAATAAGTTATGGCCAAATATACTTTTGAAATATGAGAAACTAGTTATATATATCCTATAATCTTGTACTTTTACCCCCATGAAGAAAGAGCAATCCAGGCCCAATATTTTAGTAGTAAATGATGATGGTGTTACTGCACCAGGTATCAGGAATCTGATTGAAGCCGTAAAGGAATTCGGTAATGTTGTAGTGGTTGCACCAGATGGACCGCAGTCCGGAATGGGGCACGCAATTACCATAGGAAAACCTTTGCGTTTTGACAGGGTATATCTATATGAAGGTGTTGAAATGTATAAATGTTCAGGAACACCTGTAGACTGCGTAAAACTGGCAGTAAACAGAATATTTAAAGGTAAAAAACCTGATCTGTGTGTTTCAGGTATCAACCATGGATTAAATAATTCGATTAATGTTATTTATTCAGGTACGATGTCAGCTGCTATGGAAGGAGCGATTGAAGGTATTCCTTCGGTTGGTTTCTCTTTAGATGATTTCTCTGAAGAAGCTGATTTCAGTCATTGTCTTAAGTTTGTTAAAACGATAGTCCGTCAGGTACTTGATCATGGTTTACCGCAGGCAACTTTGCTGAATGTCAATTTTCCTAAAGGTGCAGACCTGAAAGGGATTAAAATTTGCAGACAGGCAAATGCAAAATGGGCAGAAGAATTTGACGAACGTAAAGACCCTTATGGCCGTCCTTACTATTGGTTGTCCGGGGTATTTCAGAATAACGATAAAGGAGAAGATACAGATGTATGGGCACTGGAGAACGGGTTTGTGTCAGTTGTACCTGTACAATTTGATTTAACTGCACATCACGCTATCCCAATATTAAACTCGTGGACATTTAATGATTAAGCAAATTAAAAATAATGTGTGGGTAGGTTTTGGAATCGGTATTTTCCTTCCGGGAGTGCTGCTTTCTATCGTATGGTTTATTATGCACCAGATAGCTTACCTGGCCAAAGCAGACTTGTTGCTGATCGGCTGTATTGCTGTGAATGCTTTACTGCTGAAGTACTTTTTCAAGGTGAATCAGGAAAATACCGGTAGAGGCGTATTAGGAGCCACATTTATATGGGGAATGCTTTTCTTTTTCTATAAAATCTCGCAATCATGAAATATTATCTTGTAGCCGGTGAAGCTTCCGGAGATCTCCATGGAGCTAATTTAATGAAGGCATTGAAGGATCAGGATCCGGAAGCTGAATTCAGATATTTCGGCGGGGATAAAATGAAAGCAGAAGGCGGGACGCTCGCAAAACATTATGCAGAGATGGCATTTATGGGCTTTACAGAAGTGCTGCTTAACCTGAGAACAATATTCAGAAATTTAAAAACCTGTAAAGAAGATATCCTGGCCTATTCGCCCGATGTTTTAATTCTGATAGATTTTCCGGGCTTCAATTTAAAGATTGCCGGTTTTGGAAAAGAGAAAGGGATTAAAGTATGTTATTATATTTCCCCAAAGGTTTGGGCATGGAATCAAAAGCGGGTACTCAAGATCAAAAAGGTGGTCGATAAAATGTTTTGCATCCTGCCATTTGAAGTAGAGTTTTACAAAGGATGGGGAATGGAGGTGGATTATGTAGGTAACCCTTTACTGGATGAAAAAGCCTCCTTTATACCCGATCCGGATTTTCGTGCGCAGCATCAATTAAACGAGAATCACATTATTGCCCTGCTTCCGGGAAGCCGTAAACAGGAAATAGAACGGCTGTTGCCAGCAATGCTTAGCGTTACTGAGCAATTTCCTGATCAGCAATTTGTTGTTGCGGCGGCACCAGGATTTCCTGTAGTCTATTATCAGCAGTTTATTGGTGCTAAAAATGTGAAACTGGTTTTCGGAAAGACATACGATTTGTTGAATGTAGCCACAGCAGCTGTGGTTGCTTCGGGTACAGCAACTTTAGAAACAGCTTTATTTCATGTACCGCAGGTGGTGGTTTACAAAGGAGGAACAATATCCATTGCGATTGCAAGAATGCTGGTAAAGATCAGATTTATATCCCTGGTCAATTTGATTATGGATAGAAAGGTCGTTACTGAACTCATTCAGGAGGATTGCAATACTGTGAATATTACTGATGAGTTGCTCAGGCTGATTGAGGGGCCGGGAAGAACTCAAATAATGGAAGATTATAAACAATTGTCGGTTATTATGGGAGAACCCGGAGCTTCTGCCAGAACGGCATCACTGATTTCAGCATATCTGCTAAAAGGTTAAAATTTAAGTACCTGCCTTGAAACTATCAGGGCAGGTGATCATCGCTATGTTAAGCAGTCTTTTTAACTAATAAGTTATTGATTCTTTTAACCACATCATCCAGATCAAATGGCTTACTGATATAATCATCAGCACAAGCCTGTGTACTCATTTGTTTACTTCTTGGATTCGCAGACATCACGATAACAGGAATGTGTTTAGTAAACATATCATTTTTAAGATCATCACAAATCTCGATTCCATTTCCGTCAGGTAACATCACATCAATAATAAACAGATCAGGAAGAGCGTCTCTCAGTTTACTTTTTAGTTCACTAACTGACGAAGAAAGTTGCAATTCATAACCCTCATCCTTCAATAAATATTCAATGATATACCTGATATCACTGTCATCTTCAAGTACGTGTATCCTTTTAATCATAACTAATTATGTTTGGCTATTATTTGAACCATATGTCATCAAATAGTGTTCCATAATAGCCATTAAGGACTGTGTCGGTTTAAATATTACATAACATTGTGTGAAAGTTATTTGTTCAAAAAAAAGAGCAGCTCAACGATATTGAGCTGCTCTTTTGCAATGGAATATTTTAATTATGCAGCATCAATTGCTTCACGTAAAGCTTTTGCAGCAGCAGCAGGATCTTCTGCACCATAAATTGCAGCACCAGCAACTGCTACTATTGCACCTGCTTTAATCACAGCTGTAACATTGTTTATGTTTACACCACCAGCGATAGAAACAGGAACACCAGCACGCGCAGCTTCGTCAATTAAAACCTGGATAGAATATCCTGCTGTCCATTGTTCATCTAAACCTGCATGTAATTCCACGAATTCAGCACCTAATTTAGTGACTTCCTGTGCACGCTTAACACGGTCAGCGACGCCAATTGTATCTACAACTATACCTTTACCATGCGCTTTAGCTGCTTTAATTGCACCAGCAATCGTTGCATCTCCGGCAGCACCTAATACAGTTACTAAATCAGCACCCGCTTTAAAAGCAATATCTGCCTCTAATTCACCAGCATCCATTGTCTTTAAATCAGCAAATACTAATTTATCAGGGTGAGCTTGTTTCATTGCTGTGACTACTGCAATACCTTCATTTTTAATTAATGGAGTACCTAATTCAATAATATCAATATAAGGAGCAATTTTAGCAGCTAAGGCTAAAGCATCTTTCGTAGTTAATAAATCTATTGCGACTTGTAATTTTGCCATTGTTATTTGTTTTTAATTATTGTTTGTATTTCTTTAAAACTGATTATAAGCAGGTATTTATTATTCCAGGTTGGCATGTCTTTTCCATAATTCTTCGGCAGGAGTACCGTCTGCAGCCCACATTGTTTGAAAAAGTGCGTCCATCAACAGAAATAGAGCTTGTTCAAATAAACTGCCTGCATATTGCTCAGAAATAGTTTTTCCGTGATCCTGTTTTTGTGCTGCGGGAAGCAGCAGTAAAAGTGTCGCTAAACTCCCAAGAGGAGAATCGCTGGTTGTAGAAAAAGCAATGACCTTTGCATCAGCAGCAATAGCTTTCTCTGCTGCCTTGACGATAGTGCTGGTTGTGCCTGAACCTGAAGCTGCAATTAAAAGATCCCCCTTTTTAATTGCCGGTGTAGTTGTTTCTCCTGCTACGAATACTGTAAACCCAAAGTGCATTAAACGCATTGCAGCAGCTTTCAATGCTAAACCAGTGCGTCCGGCGCCAATTACAAACACACGCTCTGCCTGTTGTAAATAAGGAATTATTGCTGTTAACTGAATAAAATCCAGTTGATCCGCTAACTTCTGGTTCTCTTGTAAAATCAATTCCAGGTTTGCCTTTAAACTGGCTGCCTGCTCATTTATGTTTGCACTACCCATCTCTTTTTTGTCTGGGTCAAAGATAGCCGGGGCATGCAGCTCTCTCGTTACACTATATGCGCATAGTATGGGACAATTTGGAAACGACCACAAATACATCCTTAACTATTAATATATTTGACCCAGATGGAAGAAAGTAACGGCCTTGGATTAGAAAAGTCATTAATATATATCAGAAACCTTGAAAATTGTCCACCAAGCTATCTGAATGATCCAGGGAGAAAAGACTTTTTTGAAATTGTCTGGCTGCAAAATGAATTTCCATTACATGCCGTTAAGGAAGAAGAAAAGCCAGCAAAAGGAGACTGGATTTACCTGATTCCGCCATACCGGGTGCATCAACTGAACAAAGCAGGTAAAAACGGTATCCTGTTATCTTTTAAAAGAGACTTTCTGGATGATGAAGATAAGGAATTCTACCTCGACATCTTTAAAATCTTTAATATTCAGGGAGAATTCTCCTGTTTGCCCTTAACCCGGGAAAATGCTGTTGAACTGGATAAAATTTATCAATTGCTGGAAGAAGAATACAAAGAGCAAAGCAATAGCTTTTTAATATTGAAAGCGTTGCTTAAAGTTTTTCTGCTGAAACTTATCCGTATTAAAGAACATGTATTTACCACGCAGGATGTCAATCAGAAAAGAGTATATGAATTTATGATGCTGCTGGAAGAGAATTATCAACTGGAACGGAATGCCGACTTTTATGCCGGAAAATTAGGATTAAGTGCTAAACGCCTCAATCAGATCTTAAAAGATAAACTGGATAAAACAGGGATGCAGCTCATTCATGACCGGATTATTCTGGAGGCTAAGCGGCAAATCATCCACAGCGAAAATACACTTAAAGAAGTTGCTTATAACCTGAACTTTACAGACCGTTCTTACTTTAGCCGGTTCTTTAAAAAACAAACCGGGTTATCTCCCGAAGACTTTCAAAAGCAAGCTAAAAGCCATATTGAATCCAGATTTAATACCCTGATTGAATAGATAGAACCTGATAAATATTCACTAGCTTTATTTTCTAAACTCAAAATTTATGAAAAGAATAGCTTTTGTTCTTCTGTTTGCTGGTACTATAGTGGCTTGTAAACAGGGAGACCAAAAAAGTAATGCGAATCTGCAATTTGGTAAACTATGCGATCAGTATTACGAAGATTATTTGAAATTAAATCCAGTTTCTGCTACCTACGCAGGGGATAACAGGTATAACGGCGAGTTACCCAATGATGGATCTGTTGCTTATCTGAATACCACTAAAAACTTCTATAAACAATATCTGGATAGTTTAGGCAAATATAAACGTGACCAGCTGGATGAAAATGATAAGTTATCTTTTGATGTATTAAAAGATAATTTAGAAACAGGTATTGAAGGTTTAAAATATCATTTCGAATATCTTCCTTTCAATCAGATGAATGCCTTGCCATTAACTATCGGGCAATTGGGGTCTGGCACAGGTGCACAGCCTTTTAAAACAGTTAAGGACTATGAAGACTGGTTGAAACGTGTCAATGCATTTTCTGTATGGGCGGATACAGCTATTGGTAATTTTAAAAAAGGAATAGCATCTGGTATAGTTCTGCCAAAAGCGTTAGTGGTTAAAATGTATCCTCAAATGCTGAGTATGGTAGTTACCGACCCGGCAAAAAGTTTATTTTATGCACCTGTTGCGCAAATGCCAAAAGAATTTGCAGCTGCAGATAAAAAAAGACTTACTGAAGCTTATCGCAATACCATTATGACTGTTATTGTCCCAACTTATAAAAAGCTGGGAGAGTTTCTGAAAAATGAATATCTGCCGAAATCCAGAACTACTTCTGGCTTCTCTTCCTTACCGGATGGTACAGCCATGTATACTTACCTGGTGAAACAGCAAACTACAACGACTAAAACTCCTGAAGAAATTTATCAGACGGGTTTGAAAGAAGTAGCAAGAATCCATTCTTTGATGGATAGTATCAAAAATAAAACGGGTTTCAAGGGTGATCTTAAAGCATTTTTTGAGTACATGAAAACTGATCCTAAATTCATGCCTTATCATACACCTGCTGAAATTCTGGCTGCCTTTGATCAAATTCATAAACGGATGGAACCAAACTTGAAAACAATGTTTACTACCGTTCCTAAAACACCATTTGAGATTCGTCAGACAGAAGCTTTCCGTGCGGCATCTGCCAGTGCAGAATACAATCAGGGATCTGCCGATGGCAAACGTCCGGGTATTTTTTATGTACCTATACTGGATGCGGCTAAATTCAATACCACTTCGGGTATGGAGTCTTTATTCCTGCACGAAGCAATCCCTGGTCATCACTATCAGATTTCATTAACACAGGAAAATACAGAACTTCCTAAATTCAGACGCTTTGGAATGCATAATGCTTACGTAGAAGGATGGGCTTTATATTGTGAATCTTTAGGTAAAGAATTAGGGTTATATACAGATCCTTATCAATATATGGGAGCATTGGGCGATGAAATGCATCGTGCTATCCGCCTGGTAGTAGATGTAGCTATACATACTAAAAATATGACCAGAGAGCAGGCTATTAAATATATGATGGAAAATGAAGCTATTAACGAACAAGGAGCAACAGCCGAAATTGAGCGTTATATGGGGATGCCTGCACAAGCATTAGGGTATAAAATAGGAGCGATGAAGATTCGTGAATTGCGCACCAGATATGAAAAACAACTGGGCACTAAATTTAAGCTTGCCGAATTCCATCACCAGGTACTTAAAGATGGCTCTTTACCCCTCAGTGTTTTTGAAAATAAAATGGACAGCTGGGCAGCCACGGTAAAATAAATGATCAGGAGAAGATTCCGGTCATTGAAGAAAAACGTCCGGGGCTGAACTTATATCCATATATAACCGGGTATAAATTCTCTATTTAGGGGCCTGTAAAAGAGGCCTGTGCCAGGTCATCAGGATTGGAACGGAAATTACGGGCCATTTTCCTGATGACCTGTTTTATATATTTCCAGCATACCCCGTTTGTTGTAATCTAAATAAAGGGATGGGTGACATTGTGGCTTGCTTTAACTTTCTAAGCTAATTGGTTCTCAACACGTTTTAATAAATCGTCTAAATCGAAAGGCTTGCTGATAAAATCATCTGCAAATGCTTCTTTACTGCTCTGTTCCGCATTGGCATGTGCAGAAATGATAATTACCGGAATATGCCTGGTATCCAGGCTTTGTTTCAATTTCCGGCACAACTGTATACCATTTCCATCCGGAAGTCTGACATCCATCAGGATAAGATCAGGCAGGGTATTAAAGAGATTGATTTTAAATTCTTTTGCATTCGCAGCAACCGTAACCTCAAATTCTGACTGTTGCAGAATATATTCTATTACATCGCGTATAGCTTCATCGTCTTCTATGATTTGAATCAGTTTTGACATAAGATTTATTAATGAAAAATATATTTGTTAAACAAGATATGCTGTGCATTGTTTAACAAATTATTTTAATTAAAAAATGGAGATTAGGGATAACTTAGGGGCAAGTCATAAAGTTGTGGAGCAGGCTCTTTTTTAAGCATAAATTTTGACACGCTAAACAGAAAGTCTTTGCTGTCACGGATGCTCTTATGCCTCTCAAAATAGCTAAATCATAAAGCTATATCGACCGGGTACTGCCCGAGTATTGCCTGAGTACTCGTTAGGGTAAGAGCAATGCTAAAGTAACGTGAGAGCATGGCAAGTCCAAGTGAAAACAACTAGTTGAAACAACATGGACTCGACATGCTTACAGCCCGTTCTCAACCTGGTGTCATCCCGACCAACACTCAGGCATAACCAAACCATAACTAGCTGAAGATTAATGAAATTGTAATTTTCCCTTTAACTAACCCACGGACAACTGCGGACAATTGCAGACAGCTGCGGACAATTACGGACATTTTTTACGCATCAGGATAATCTTTAACGCGAATGGCTTACATTGGTGAAAAGATATTTATTATGGGAAGTTTAACGGGTAAATTTTCAAAGGGAATCCTGGGCGATTTCATTTTTAAAGCAGCAGTTTGGAGTACAAGTTGTTTCAAAAGTTCTGACTTGATCCTTAATTTCTCCAGAGTTGATTTAATTCAAGGCGCAAAAAAAAGTCTTCCAGAATTAACTGAAAGACTTTTTTGTAGTGGGGGGAGAAGGATTCGAACCTTCGAAGTCTTGCGACAACAGAGTTACAGTCTGTCCCATTTGGCCACTCTGGTATCCCCCCGATCATTTGGCCTATATCCCTGCGGCACTGAAGGGTTTATAAAGCTAAAAAAGAAAGCTTCAGTTTTTCTCTGAAATTCTCTGTGGAGAATAGCGGAGTCGAACCGCTGACCTCTTGCCTGCCAGGCAAGCGCTCTAGCCAACTGAGCTAATCCCCCGGGGTGGCAAAAGTAATTAAATTTGAATGGGATGCAAATTAAATAATGAAATAAGTGAAAATAGATGCTTTAAGTGGCTTTTAACACAATTTAAAGGCGTTTAGAAGTCTTAATTACTATATGAGTTTTACTCTCTTGTATATAAAAGATTAAGATGTAAAGCCCACATTATGCAAATGAGTGTGCAAATTTTGTGCAAATAACACAAGCAGTCTAGCCATAACAGAACGGCGTTATGGTGATAATCAATACTGTTTTAGACAAAAGGAATGAGTGTAATTATTAGAAATGAAATGCTAAGTGCACTGATAATTAACCAATGGATAAAATTCATTCAAATAAAACAGGTTATGTTGATTCGTTGTTTATATTTGATACATAGCCAAATAGATTGACATTTACCGGATATCCACATGCTAACGAACAAGAAATACAAATCTGATAAGATAGTCATACCCTTAATTGTTTTACTAGGGCTCGCATCTATTATAATTTATGTTATATCAGATAATAAGATTCTATTATTAGTTTCTATAACCGCATTCATCACTACAATGCTTGGAGTACCTATTTATCGAAGCTTCTTAGAACAGAACTGGAAAGGAGTCCTGTATAATGCGATAGCTCTTATACTGCTATACTCATATCTGGTGGTTTCTGCTTTGTATTTAAATCCTGTAAAATTATGAAAGAGTGGCATATTAAATCACATAACATTCTATTGTCTGGGGATGGTGAGAATACAAACTCATTACAATTCAATGGGATTTGGATTAAATTTATGGAACAAGGCAGATCGATTATCATCCAAACGCATCAATGCGCATATATCGACACCGTAACAGCACGTGGTGAGCAAGGCCGGATACATTCTGGAGAGACTACCAGATCTGACGGAAGGATGGAGGAGATTAACGGTAAGTTGAGAACAACAAATTCACTAACTCAACGAGATTCTCTAATGAATTTAAGCCGTGTTCAGAATTTGTTCCCTCAGGGAGTTCGTAACTTCAATAACCTGATCTACAATATAAAATCTTATAACAAAGCTCACTTTAGCGAACAGAAGAATTACTATGCAGACCGTAAAGGCTTTGGTAAAAAGTATCTTGATGGTACTTTTACTGCTGCAACTACTGGCCCGTTCCTCGGAAGTACGTTTCAAGCTGCTGCACTTCCAATTAAGGTATTTGCCCGAATTGGTACAGGCGTTGATTTTATGAATATGCTTAGTGAGGCATCTTTTAGTAATCTTTATGAGAATCTCGTTAGTCAATCCACCAAGAAGCCGGTTATCATATTGGATTTTGATAAGGAGAATGACAGTCTAAGAGATTCAACTGGTCATGTAATTCGTGCCTTTAGCCGGAATATTATAAGTAAGCACAATGAAGTCATTTCTGACGACAACATCTTTCAAGCCATGTATCATGGTGTCTCTGGATATATAGATGGTTACATTAAACGAGCTAAGAGCTTACAATAATGAATAGCATTCCCAAAGCCATCCCTTCCACAGAAAAGCGGCTTAAGCCGTGAAAGGGATGGATTGGTCATTCGGTTATATTATAAAGTTCTTGCGGTGGTATCAAACCTGTGCCAGTACGGACTATTCGTTCTATCATTCCTGCTGTGGATCAACAAAGCAAGTCGTCGAAAAAAGGTACTACGCAAAGCTCTGCTCTCTAAAAACCCCAGCCACAGCTTCGCTTTGTCATGGTTTTTATATTGAGCATCGGTTGCTCCGTGAATGCTCTTTTTATCTTTATCTAGGATTTGCTGAAGCTTCATCCTGGATAAAACTAATCGCATTCCACTTTTCAGTTCACCTACGCAATCGAAATTGCTGCACAACTGTTACGATATTTGGTCAAATATCCCACAAGTCGCTTGTGTCAAGAGATAGTCAAAGACGTACTGCGTACTTTTCCTTTGACACAATTTCTCTGTGCGCAGGCGGTGAGCATTAATAGTTTTGAGTTCTTGTTACACTTGTATTTCTATTCTAATGTTTTAACTTTAACTTTCTAAATTAACGTATGAAGATCGAAGACATTAAAGGACGAATAAACGAATTAATCTCGTTTGGTGCCGAGGTAATGAAGACACAAAAAGATGGTGGTCAGTATGGCTTACCGTCAGTAAATGTATCAATGTTCAATGAATTAAGGTCTGCATCACTTTCCTTCTTGAAAACCATATTTGAAGAGAGGCATCCATTTTATAAAGAGTTTGACGCCAAGACAAATAAGAATAATCCTACTGAGTTGCTTGCGGGTATAGGCATCTTGAAAGCTGCTAAGCAAGAAATTGATGGTGGATGGTTGTTTACTGTAAAGGGGTTGGTCTCGGCAGAGATATTCTCCGACTTCTTGGAGATGGCAGATTATCTATTGCAAGAAGGGTATAAAGACCCTGCCGCAGTAATGACTGGAAGTGTCTTAGAGGAGCATCTTAGGCAATTATGCAATAGAGCAGAGATATCTGTTGAAGTCGAAAAAGGAGGCAAATTATCACCTAAGAAAGCAGATCTACTTAATGCTGATCTGGCTAATGCAGAAGCTTATAACAAGTTAGATCAGAAGGCTATTACCACATGGCTTGATCTTAGAAATAAAGCCGCGCATGGTAAATACACCGAATACACAAAGGAGCAGGTTGAGATGATGTATCAGGGTGTTGCTAACTTTATATCTAGAACTACTTAACATGAAATCATCCTTCGGATTACCTCTGCGTGCATTTTTATTTCAATTCGCCATAATGTAATAACAAAGCTTGTTCTAGCGGTTAACAATTTCAGCTTCTAAAATACGAGGCTTTAAACGAACTGCCTAACTTAAATCGATACCAAATGTTTAATGGCCAATGTAAAGTTAAAATTATATGAAAATAGATAATATTAAAAGTGTTATACCAATTGATAAGATCTATGAGGACGCACTTAGTCCTGCTATGAAGCAAATTGGCAAATCTTTAGAGAGTGTTGCCAAGACATCAAGATTTCTTCTTGCACCATTTGATTATCTTGCCGCGCAACATGATCGATGGGAACGCTACCTCAAAAAGGTATCAGAGAAAGTTAAAGCAGAAGATTTAATGGAGGGGCATCCTCAGATAGTGATACCAACATTGGAAGGTTTGAGTCTTACTTATGAGAATACATTATTGAGTGAGCTATTTATAAATCTTCTAGCTAACTCAATAGATAAAACCAAGCAGGATTTTGCACACCCAGCCTTTCCTAATATCATCAAACAACTTTCACATGATGAAGCTGTTATCTTGTTTTATTTAAAAAAGAAAAATTACGTTATAAAACAGCACTCAGCATATGATAACGGGCGAAATTGGTTTGCTGAGTTAACTACTGTTGAAGATGAGTTCCCTGTTGATAAATTACAATTCTCTTCTCATATGTCACTATACATGAATCACTTAAATAGTTTAAACATAGCAGGAACTTATGAGATAGGCGATCAAGAATCTATTTACGAGCCGGAAACTAAAAAGCAGATTGGTGTGTATATCAATAGTGAGAGGAAATTAGCAGAATTTGGCTTATTATTTGTAAACTCATGTGTTCCTGACGATTTCGAGGTGCTATAGTTAAATTTATTCTAGTAATAATGGCTGCGCTAATTTCATTAATCGTATATGATGATTATTTATTTATTACTCCAAGAAGTTAAGATTCTCCACTCAACACGTTTCAAAATTTTATCAGCCTGGCTTCATTTGTATAGATGTCAAAAGCCTTATAAAAGGATTGAGCAGTCGTGCTAAGGATTGTTTCTATTTAGATTTTATCTCAATTCCCAAAGGTTGAGTGAGCTCTGTTTATTATGCTATGAGTATTCGCGATTCTTCCGTTGCCTAATTCTACTTTCTTCTTAGAATAAATGATCTAAAGATATTCTATTCGTTAGAGTTTAGCTTAGTTTACATCTGAGGAAGGAATATTTAGTATTGAAAATTATTTGTAAATATGGTAATTAATTAATATGTTTAATGATAACGTACTTTCATTTTGGTTATTAAGCATATAGATATATGATAAGTTTCAATTATAACGGCATTAAGCATACAATCTCCTCATTTAACCTTTTCAATATATCTATTAATATATCATTCAATAAGAAAGACGAAATTCAAAACAAAATCAATATTGAACTACCGCCCTTAGAGACTAAAAAGGAAATAAGAGATTACAAAACCTTACTACATGGAAGTAATATAAACGTGATAGAAAAGATGAATAATGATTTAACTGTTTATCTATTCATTCAAAAACATAAAGATTCAAGTGCTTGGAATTTAGTCGTCCCTGTTATTCTTGAAAGAGTTACAGGAAAGATTACACAATTTGGACAAGGTTATTTTGCACTTGAGGGATCTGGAGGTGGACTCGGTAATACAGATTTCCTATTGCACTTTCTAAAGCGCCATAAGCATAAAGGTTTTGCTGTTTCCATTAGACCTATGATTGTTAATAATGAATTATTAAATGGATTTGAATATGTGGACAGTGGGGTTAAATTGGCGGACTTATTAGATGATCCAATAGAATTAATGAGCTACCAAAAAGGTCCATTTAAATGGATCTATAATCAATATGCTGAATTAATTGAGAAGTATGATGTACAATAATAGTTAAGTCTAACAAAAAACAATTGCAATTAGTTTTGTTAACCAAAAAGGAGAAATAATAATCTAGCAATTTGCTTAAAACCTTTGTTATCCTATTTGAAACAAATATTGAGTCCAAAGGTTTGTTTCAAGATATACATAGTTCACATACCTCCGATGGATGTCTGTGCTTACGTTTCCATCTTAATTTGCGAAGGTTAGGTTCTCTG
Organism: Pedobacter sp. WC2423; assembly: GCF_040822065.1. Lineage (NCBI taxonomy): Bacteria > Pseudomonadati > Bacteroidota > Sphingobacteriia > Sphingobacteriales > Sphingobacteriaceae > Pedobacter > Pedobacter sp. WC2423. The sequence goes on along the minus strand of NZ_CP162005.1, from coordinate 3,240,711 downwards.
CTAAATGTTTACGGTTTACCGTATTAAATAGCTAATTAAATCCCGGACATTAGTGTGACTAAAAAATAAATATGCACTTGAATCATATTACAACTTATAATCATTTAAATTGAAGTCTAAATAAATAACTAACTATAAACAAATATAAAAATGAAAAGAATAATAGCTGTTTCAAATAGTTCGAGAGGAGGACTTGATGATGATTATACAATGTATGATAATGGCGAGGTTTTACATGAATATGATAGGCATATTTATCCGGGAGGACAAAATTTGTCCACAGTTTTAAATGCTAAAGAATTAAAACCAGAAGTCAAACAAAGGCTTATTGCAGCTGCTTCTGACGAAAATAGAAAGCTTGTTGAACAGCTTCTAACTATAAATGGTCAACATGAATAAAGGTATATTATTGAGCGATAATGTTAAATGGTAAAAAGCTTTATGTTAAATAAATCAGAACAATTAAGGAGCGACTCTTGGTCAAAGTCCCTGAATGCATTAGGAACTTCCTATATTTTTCAAGAGAAGGTTAAAGTATATAAGAGGCTAATTAGATTGATAACGGTGTTTGGAATAGCCGCACCTTTACTTTTAGGAGCCACACTTGCTGCATATGGAGGTAATTCTATAGTTCTAATTATTGCAGTTACTATAACTGCACCGATAACTATTGCTCAAGTTTTATTATCAGCAGTCTCTCTAGTTTATAAGTGGGATGAACAACTAGCTTATTCTTTAGAGTCATTAACGGATAATCGTGTGATCTCAGAACAATACGAAGAAATCGCTAAGTTTCCCCCAACGTCTTTACTTGAACATGAGACAAAGTATAGCTTATTAAAAGCAAGGGATGACTTTAGAACTGCCCAAGACGAGAAGATCGTGTTTACCTCGAAGGAAAATTGCAAAGGTATGAGATATGCATTATGGATTAGGAAGAAAGAATGCGCTACCTGTAAACTTATACCAATAAATATGTCCCCAACAGAATGTCAAACATGCGGAAAATTTTAACTAAAACTATAGATTATGACAGACAAGCAAAAATTAGTAATGAAAGGCCTTTTGGAGCTTTCAGAATCTGAAAGACAAGAGATAATTAGAGAATCTCAGAACTTTAAAACCAAGACCTTTTCTGAAAAAAGATCATTAAATGAATCTCTAGAAAAGGCTCAGAGAACGATTGGTCCAACTAGTAATGGTAGTTGTCTTTGTTGCGGGAGATAAGTTAGCAAATAAATTGCTGGACTTTATTATCAAATTATAACTAATGGAGATAGTTGAATAATTAGAACTCAAAGCTATTAGGAAATTATCAGCCGGGCTTAATCAACCCGGCCTAATTTTACTTAACAAAACGTCATCATTGTGAGTGAAACTAGTTAATGAGCTGCAAATATTTATATAATGTTTTAAACAATCCTCATAGATAAGTATCTACTGTTAAGCTATTAAATACAGTTAATCAGCTGCTTAACAGAATTCTTTAATGTCAGTCTATTATAGAAACATATAATTATATTAATAATTACACAAAGTTAAGCTTGTCTCCTCAACACGTTTCAAGAAATGCCGGCATGGAAACAAAAGTTCTACATATCCAAAATCTGAACCAGCCTCTTAAGTTTTTTAATACATTTACGGATATAATATATATCCTTTCATATAAACTACTCTGTCATCTATGATCCTAAAAGAAATTAGAATATTATCGGAAGCTTTATGGGAAAGTGCTAAGACTGATTTAAAGTTTTTTTCTCCAATTCAGTCTTTTATTAAAAACCTTTCAGAACTTTCCTATTTGGATGCGGATAATATTGACGAAGCCGCTCTTTACGTAAATAAAATTGAAGACTTCTTTGAAAGCTATAGGGATAAGCCTAGTAGCAGTGGTTTCTACTTTGAACCACCTTTGATTAGACTTAACGATGAGTCTGTGAAAAAAATAAGTGCGCTACTAAATAAATTAAAAAAATTTGATGCAATTGAATTAAATGGGGAAATTGCAAAACTGAAGATAAATTCTAAACCGCAATCCAAGAGTGATGGAATTATATTTATCGGACATGGGAGAAGTAAATTATGGGCGAGACTCCAGCTTTTCATTAAAGATGATTTAGGTTTAAAGACATTAACATTCGAAGAAGAATCTCGAACAAGTGAGACAATCGTGAATATTCTATCTCAGTTTTTAGACAAAGCTTCATTTGCCATACTAATAATGACTTCCGAAGATGAAACTGTTGACGGGAACTTACGAGCAAGACAAAATGTTATTCATGAAGCCGGGCTTTTTCAAGGGCGGTTAGGTTTTGACAATGTAATTATTCTAAAGGAAGATAATATTGAAGAGTTTTCTAACATTTCGGGGCTCCAATATATTTCTTTTGCAAAGAATAATATTGAACAAACCTTCTACGAATTACAAAGAAAATTCAAGAAAATGGGCATGATCAAATAGAAAATAGCTAATATCTTAAACATGCCGCATTCACAAAAAACATGAAAACTGAAGACTTTAATCACGAATTAACTATAAAGACAAAGGTTCAACAGATACAGTTTGAACAATGGATGAGAACGTTTTTCTACCTTACATATAAATTGTATGAGGTCTTCGACCCGACGCTTCAAGACATGCATTACATTAAACTATATGGGACTTTAACAGAAGGTCTGGAATATGCGAAAATTGTTTTACAGCATTTGGAAAACGGTAAAAACTTAAATAAGAAAAACTGGTATATAAAATGTGTTGAAGGACTCACAATACTAAAGTCTCAATTAACCGAAAGAGAATTGATATACATCGAATATCGCAGACATAACATCTGCCATATGTTTCAAAACCAATACGAACGCATCCAAGAAAATTATACAATCAAATATCAAAGAAAAGGTATGGATTTAACTGAGATTGATTCTCTTTTGAAAAGTTTATTATTGGAATTTGGAAGTGACAGAAATATCGATGAACATCTAAAGAATAAAATGAAATTGACAATAACATCTCTTTACGACGAATTAATTAGAATTAAAAAGGAAGAATAACAGTAATATTTTTTTTAATTACACCACAAAGGTAAGCTTCGTCACCTCAACACGTTTCAAGAAATTCCGGCATAAACGCTAAAAATGGCTTTTGCGCACTATATCCATTTATTCCGTTGCTTCTTGACTTAGTTTCGTTGAAAGCTTGGTTTAGTACCATAATTAATTAAAATAATATGGTATTACAATCAAAATTATTCAAAGTTGCAGAAGTGCAGATCAGTTACAATCCAAAATTTAAGGTATCAGAAAGGCCGCAAATAAGAAGCTCTAATGACGCTTATCGGATATTGAGACAGCAATGGGATTCAGGTAAGATTGAGTTTCTGGAAGAGTTTAAAATCTTGTTGTTAAACAGAAGAATCAGAGTATTGGGAGTGGTTAATATTTCACAAGGTGGTGTTGCTGCAACAGCAGTAGATTCTAAAGTTCTATTTGCATCAGCGTTGAAAGCCAATGCCTGTGGGATCATCCTCTGTCACAATCATCCAAGTGGAGATATAGATCCCAGCAGTGAAGATATTTCATTAACTAACAAACTCAAAGACGAAGGTGCATTGCTAGATTTAATAATCATGGATCATTTGATTATAAGTAAGGATACCTTTTACAATTTTGCTGATGAAGGCTTGATGTAAATAAAATAGAATACTAAATTGCAATAATTAACAAATATTATAAACAGGTTAGATGTTCTGTGAAATTTCTGTGAAAAATAAAAGAGATTGTGAAATGAGGCTTTAAAGCACTCCAGAGGCTGATGTCCGAGTGCCTGCCAGGCAAGCGCTCTAGCCAACTGAGCTAATCCCCCGGGATGGCAAAAGTAATTAAATTTGAATGGGATGCAAATTAAATAATGAAAATATTGTGGCTTATATAAGGGATTAAGGCCGTAATGGTATTTAATCGGTTGAATATGTTCAACTTGTGCAGAATTAAATAAGTTAACAATTTATTGATTTATTCATTTTAACCTGAAAAACAATGACTATTTTGCATTAAGTTAACAGTATAAATGCAAATTGCCCTGAATTTACGCTTACAGACCAGCTAATGCGAAAACTTATACTTCTTTTGTCCGGCTTTGTTCTGGGATGTATCAGAATTGCTGTTGCCGGTTTACCATCAGAAAATATTTTCTTGCTCTCAGAGAGATCTACTGTAAGCGTTCTTACTTGTAGCAAAACCAGCAAATATAGCTATACCTTATTTGGCCATAGTGCAGTCAGGATCACAGATCAGGAAAGGCAGCTGGATCTGGTTTATAACTATGGAACATTTGATAATAGTGATCCTAATTTTTATATCAATTTTCTTGGAGGAAGAATGAAATATTGTTTATCCGTTTCGGCATATTATTCCTTTTTACAGGAATATATAAAAGATCAGCAAACTGTTTCCACCCAAAAACTTAACCTGACGCTGAAAGAGAAAAATAAACTCTTTATACTGCTGAATGAACAACTCAAACCCAGGAATAAATATTACTATTATGATTTTATCAGGAATAATTGTGCAACAAAAATAGTTGACCTGTTAGCACAGAGCATAGGGCCTGATTTTGACCATTCTCTTGCTGTAGCTAACCGGGGGCCAGGTAATCCAATCAGGACACTGGTGAGTAATTATTTGACAAATGATGCCCTTTATATGATCGGAATGAATGTTTTATTAGGAAACAAAGCAGACAGGTCTTCCAGTAAAGCCGTCAATTTATTTCTGCCTGATACTTTACAAAAAAGATTAGGAAACATTCAATTGCAGCGGCGTAAACTTGCTGAGCCAGTTGTCTTTTTATTCATATCTGGCAATGAAGAACATCTTTACTCTAATGTTTTAACCATCTCTCTCTATAGTTTTTTACTGATCCTTATGCTGATCAGTCCATTTATTGAGAAATTTAGCGGGGCAAATAAATTAATGATGTGGGTAACTATAACCATTTTTACAATGGTCAGTTTGCTGGGTTTTTTACTGCTCTGTCTGTCTCTGTTTTCCAGCCTGGAATTAGTAAAATATAATTTAAACCTGCTGTGGTGTCATCCCTTTTATCTGCTGGTTTTCTTTAAAAAGCTAAGTAAACCTTTAGCAGTAATTTTCCTGACCAGTATAGTCGTATTCGTCATTTTATATTTTAAAACAATGAGTTTTCCAGTTATACTTCCGATCCTGATTTTATTGATTGTGCTATTATCTCTTCACTACAATGCTTCTGCCGGTAACCAGGTTAAAGGTGTAAATACGATATAATCCGTCGTCGCTGATATCAATCGTTTCTACTAAACCTGTTTTACTAAAAGTATCTGTTACTAAACTACCTTTCTTAACCTCCTGCAATATATCAGTGGGTGTTTCATTGTTTAATCTGATCATGGTATGTGCTGTGAAATTATTAAGATAAGCTATGAGAGCCAAAGATAAGGGCATCTATTCGCTTATCAGTTATTTCTTTTGTAAAAACAATGGTGTTTCTTTTTTGACGATATTTAGAAACTTAAGGAGTTCCTGGCTAAATTGTACTGGCTTTTCATAATGAATGTTGTGTTCAACTCCCGCAAACTCAACCCGGGTTATCAACTGTGGAAATTGATTCGCCAGCGCAATGTTATCTTTTTCAAATGGCATTGGATCATGATCAGATACCGGATCAAGTATTAATAGAGGTACATGCAGATTTCTAAAGATAATTTTCGGTTGAATCATGGTGATCGAAGCCGCATACAATGGCGAATTATTTGGCTTCAATACCAGGTTTTTAAATTGCTGATCATCTTTCATATAGAAAAAGTCACTTAATCCTGCATACGTAACCCATTGATTGCCTTTCCGTTTGATCGTATTTAATAATTCAAACTGATTGCCACCTGCACTCTTATCATACAGGCTCTCATAAGCTGCAACTGGTGAATCAAACGAGGCTTCATAAATACTATGGACTCCTTGTTCAGGTACCATAGATTTGATTTTAATAAGAAGCGCTTCTTCGCTCATTTGATGGTTAAAGGTATTAAATGCTACAGAGCCTCCATCCTCTAATATTAAGGCCTTAACTCTTTCCGGATAACTTTGATAAAAGGCAGCGGCAATATATCCTCCCCTGGAAAATCCTCCAATGATAGCCTGATCAATCTTTAAAGAATCCATTAATACCCGGATATCATCCGCAGAATTATAAAGTGATACTTCTTTTTCTGGAATCGGTGTCTGACCATGTCCGTAATAATCAACAGCAATTAAATAATATCCTCCATCATTGAGGAGTTTTGCCAGACCAGCCAGTTCATAACTGTGACTAAAGCTTCCATGTGACCAGATTAAAGGAACATCTTTTGGATTTCCCCAGCATAGATAGTGCATCAAGACATTATCTGTCCGGACATAACCTCCATGTTTCCTTTCAAATTCCCGGTAAGATGAGCTCGCCTGAGTATATAACTGTCCTATACCGGTAACATTCCCTGATTGTGCCATCAGCGTGAAGTTTCCTAAAGCAAAAGACAAATAAGCGAATAAAAGAAGTATTTTCATCTGAAGCTTATTTATTTTTCTTTGTGAAATAATAATGTTAAATTAACTGATTAAAAATAAGACTGTTATGAAAAAAAGTATTTGTTATTTATTCCTGTTGCTATTTTTCTGTTCCTTTAAAAGTGGTGATCAGAAAGCACAGGCAGCACGATTTAATTCCTCAAAGATAACCAAAACTGAGGCTGTCACCGGAATTTGGCGGTCAGGGAATGTTCAGACGGGTGTCACATTTAAGCCCTATGTACTCTGTGATTATAATGACTTATTCATTTTATACGCAAATCCGATAGCTGGTGCATCAACTAGAAAATGGGTAGCCCGTACGGCCCAGGGGAATGTTGAGCTTACTGAGTACAGCTCATGGAGCGTTGAAGTTCCACCGCATACCCTATGGGTTGAGTTAACTGTAGTTACCAGTACTGGTGTAATAAAAGGAAGAGAACGTATTAGCTTAACGAATTGTGTGAATTGATCAACAGGCTATAAAATGAAAAGGCGGCAAGGATTAAAAATTAATCCTTGCCGCCTTTTCATTTGGACAAATTAACCAGTGCATTTATTGAAATAAAAGCTATTCATGATCCTGTTATTAGTTGGTTTTTAATATATTTATATTCTACCGTGGAGAATATTGATTTATAAGTTATTAACTAATATTTGAAACAATCAGCATATGTTTAACGAATTGAATAAGTATAAAAAGAATGGACATTTCTTTTTGATGCCAGAAGATAAATTACAGGATGTTTGTAACGCACCTGAAAAGCAATTAGGGATATTCCTTACTTATGCCCTGAAAAATGGAAAAGTAGAGCTTGTATTTATTGGAGGGACAGGTGAGGTGACTAAAAAAGAATTAAGCACTATTGAAAGTACAGGGGCCGGAGGACTAAAAGATCAGCTGATCAACGGCATGCAGTTTACTGATATACCCAGAGCAATATCCTGGCCCGCTCAAATGGAAAAAGAAAACATTGAAGCGCTGGACGTTTATTGGTATGTAACTTATAATGAAAAGTATACCGATAGTCCCGGAAAAGTGGAAAATATACTATTTGAAAAACATTATCAGCTCTTTCAGCGGATGCCAAGATGGAACTCAGACCTGTAAAATAGGTTTTAGGCATTTTGACTATATTTGCCGGAATGAAAACTTCGGTATATAACTCCAGGTACTTTATCGCAATCGGAGTATTTATCTTACTGTGTTTTAGTGGGATTGGTTTTTTTATAACCAGTAAATTCAATAAGCGCACAGAACGGATCAGCATGGATATGGCAACCAGTATTTATCAGCTGAAATCCAATGTTATCAATAATGAGTTCAGAGGTTTTATCGGAGGATTGAACAATACTGAACTCATCATCCCACAATTCAAATCTGCCGGTGATTTCCTGAAAGGAGCAAAGCTGGTCAATGCACTACTGCTGAGCCATTCTAAAATAAAACATGGCTGGTATGCTATCGTCAACGGTCAGGATACTGTTTACAGGACAATTAGTGAAAAGGGAACTCATGATCAGCATGGTGAGATACCAGCCTATCAGAAGAAATGGATTCGTAATCAACTGCTTTCAAAAGATACCATCACCAGAATAGGAACTATTATCAATGTACAAGATTCTATTCATGGCCTGCTGGCTACCCGGCATCGCCTTGCTGATTCCTCTACGCTTATTTTAGGATTGGATATTAATTTCAAAGAATTACAACGTTATTTATGGGGTGTAGATAGTAAAAGTCGTGCAGCTATTTATATTGTTGATGAACGGGGCGATTATGTACTGAGTCCGGATGAGAAACAGATTGGGAAACAAATGCCTGGCGGGATCAAAACAGCCCGGCTGGAGAAGCTTCCAGATAGCGTAAGTTTTTATGAAATTGCCACTTCTTCTTACCTGGGGATACCTGTATTTCGTTTTTATACCCCATTTGGCCTTAGCCGGATGAAATGGACGATGGTACTGGAAACACCTGTTTTTGTGATAGACGAAGATGTAAAGGCCATCGAAAAGTATGTGTTTCTGATGCTGATCGCTGCCACTTTAATTATCCTGGTTTTAATTGAATGGTCACAAGCCAAATGGCAGAAACAGTTCATGCTGAGGCAGCAGGCAGAAATACTGGCCGCACAGCAGGAAAAAGAGAATGCAATCCTGCAACTCGATAAACTTAAAGAAAAACTCGATCCGCATTTCCTGTTTAATTCCCTGAGCTCGCTGAATGGTTTAATTGAAGAACAACCCGATCTGGCTAAAGCATTTGTCGTTAAGCTTTCCAGAGTATACCGGTATGTTTTAGATCCTACACCAAATGGATTGGAAGAAGTTTCCAGAGAAGTACGTTTTGCCAGTGAATACTTTTTCCTGTTAAAAATACGTTTCGGTGAAGCACTGGCATTCCTGGAAATAGACATTGATCCTCAACACTCTTCTGCTTATATTCCATTTATGAGTGTACAGACTTTAGTCGAGAATGCTGTAAAACATAATATAGTAGCTAAACTTCAGCCGCTGCATATCAGTATCAGGAGTAAAGGAGAAGGTATCGTGGTCACCAACAACTTACAATTACGCACTGATGTGAAAGATTCCGGGAAACAGGGATTAAAATATCTGCAAGGTATTTATGCACACTTTGGAGACTTTAAACTGAGCTATGGAATTGAAAATGGGACATATCAATGCTTTTTGCCACTGATTAAAAAACCTTTCACTCCTTAAAACTGCGCTTTCACTTCACATAACAGGACTTTCACTTTTAATAATTTCATAATCTCCCAACTATGGGGGATTTTGTAGCATGATTTTGACTAAAAAACTTTTGAAATTGTCTTTTACGGCGCTCTTTTTATTCTTATGCAACGTAAACGGTTTTACCCAGATACCTAATAAACTACCAGTGCAACCGAAGAAATTACCTGTACATAAAGGTAAGATTACTGGTAAAAAAGCAGTTACAGATACACTTAAAAAGAAAGCAGATAGCACCAGTAAAAAGGAAGAGAAAAGTTATACCGAATTATTAAAGAAGGCAACTACACTAAAAGGTATATTTAAAGTACACCAGGTGGAGAACGATTATTACTTTGAAATCCCTTTGAACCTGATGGAAAAGGACTTTTTAGTAGTCAATAAAATATCATCAGTACCCCTGTCACTTAATGAATCGGGAGTTAATAAAGGAATGAACTTCGATAACAAAGTCATTCGTTTCTCCAGAAATAAAGCAGCAAAAACAGTATGGGTTAAGGTGATTGTGCCACAGGTAGAATCTCCTGCGGGCGATGCGATCACCCGGTCAGTGAAAGATAACTTTACTGGTTCTGTAATCGAATCATTTAAAATTGAAGCATATTCCCCTGATTCCTCGGCAGTTGTTGTGAAAATGAACAAGGTTTTTGACGGAACAGAGAAAAGTTTCAATGATGTGTTCAATGATATGGGACTGGGAGCTACCCCTAAAACTTCTCTGTCGGCTATTGAAAAGATTAAAAGTTTCCCTCAGAATATTGTCGTTCGTGCATTGATGAGTACCAGGGTAACGGATGCAGGAATCAGTGTGCCTATTAGTATTACAGTAACCACGAATATTCTTTTATTGCCTGAAAAACCAATGAAACCTCGTTTTGCAGATAACAGAGTTGGTTTCTTCAGCACGCCAAGATGGTATTTTTCAGATGCACAGCATAAACTGGAAACCAGAGAACTGGTTACCCGATGGAGAATGGAACCTAAGCCAGAAGACCGTGCAAGATATCTTAAAGGTGAATTGGTAGAGCCAGTTAAACCGATCATCTTTTATATAGACCCTGCAACTCCGCCAAAATGGAGAAAGGAAATTATTGCCGGCGTATATGACTGGCAGAAAGCCTTTGAACAAGCTGGTTTCAAAAATGCAATTCAGGCACGTGAAGTTACAGATACCACAGATTACGATGGGGACGATGTACGCTACTCAGAAATTACTTATGCCGCTTCGCCCAAATCAAATGCAATGGGCCCGGCTGTGGTAGATCCACGATCAGGAGAAATTCTGGAATCTGATGTGATCTGGTGGCATAATGTAATGACTTCAGTTCAATACTGGATGCGTGTGCAAACCGGGATTATTGATCCTGAAGTAAGAAATAATGACGTGTCTGACCAAAGAATGGGACATGCAATCCGTTTCGTTTCTTCTCATGAAATTGGCCATACTTTAGGGCTGAAACACAATATGTCTTCTTCGGCATCCTTCCCGGTTGACTCTTTACGTTCCCCGGCTTTTACCAATCGTATGGGCGGAACAGCTTCTTCGATTATGGATTATGCACGTTTTAATTATGTAGCACAACCAGAAGATAAAGTTACTAATATCACCCCGCAAATCGGTATTTATGATAAATATGCTATTGCATGGGGGTACCGCTGGTTACCGGTAGATGACCCGCATCAGGAATTGCCAATCCTTAAAGAATGGATTAAAGTACATGCAAATGATCCTTTGTACCATTATGGAGAACAGCAGCAAGCGAAAAACATCGTGGATCCAAGAGCACAATCTGAAGATCTTGGTGATGATGCTGTAAAAGCAAGCCGTTACGGACTGGCGAATTTAAAACGTATGATCCCGCAAATCTTAACCTGGTCTGCACCAGAAGGTGATAACTATTACCAGGCAGGTAAACTCTACCTGGCTGCAATCTGGCAATGGCAAACCTATGCAGAGCATGTAACTGCGAACATTGGAGGTTATTATTTAGAAAACCCGGTTAGCGGAGACGGTAAAGATGCTTATACACCAGTGCCCGTTAAGATTCAGAAGGGCGCATTGGAATATTTTAAAGAGCAGGTATTTACTATGCCGGAATGGTTGTTCAACAAAGAGTTACTTAAAAAAACCTTCCCTGTAAAAGATACTCCGATAGGCCCGATGGAATATGCACCATTAAACCTGAGACGTGAATATCAGTACGGTCTGCTTTACAGTTTATTGGGCGAGGACCGTCTGTTGAGAATGCTGGAGATGGAAGTCCAGTTTGGCAAGGAAAACGTATTTACTGTAGGTGAATTATTTAAAGATATCCGTCCTGCAATTTTTGCGCAGACGCTGAAAGGCAAAACATTGTCTATTACAGACCGCATGTTACAGCAAAATTATGTAGATGTTTTATTGGTGAGTACTGATAAGATGCTGGAAAAGATTACTAAAAAATCTCTGTTCCAGACCAGCTTGAATAACTTACCACAAACTTGTGATTTAGGTTTAAATAAAGATGATGCTGATTTGAACTATGCCATGAAAAATGGGATCAACCCTTCGGCAAACCTGAGAAATATCTATGTTTCTGCAATGAGCCGTACTTCGGAAGTTGCAGCAGCCAAAAGAGGAGAACTTTTACAAATCTTAACCCTATTGGAAACTCATAAAAACAGAGGTGACGAGGCTACTAAAGGTCATTACATGGATTTGATCCTCCGGATTCGTCAGAGCCTGCAAACGAAATAAAAGCACACACACACAAATAAACACACCACAATTAACTATTATCAAACACACCTAAACAACAAACTATGATTAAAAATCTACTGTTAATACTCTTCCTGATTGGCCTCAGTCTCTCAGGATACAGTCAGAAACAAACCACTATAAGTGGACAGGTTTTGGATCCGGAAGGATTACCAATACCAGGTGCATCTGTTTATGTGGACAAATCCACCATAGGGGAGCAGACCAATGTGACAGGAGTAATCCAGAATACAGCGATTGGTACTGTAACTAACGCTGAGGGTAAATTTACATTAACTGTTCCTGAAGGTACACCAGCCATTCGCGTAAGTTATATGGGGTATAGCTCAGTATTGGTAAATATTATCAATAAGACTAAAATCACCATTTCGATGGCAAGTAATGACAATAACCTCGGCGAAGTAGTTGTGAACGGTTATACTGCCATTTCAAAACGTAAGAATACCACAGCAGCAACTGTGCTGGATTATGACAAAGTTCGTCAGTCTGGTGTTTCAGGAATCGATCAGATGCTGGAAGGTCAGATTGCCGGTGTAGCAGTGACTTCATTGGGTGGTGGTCCGTCGGGAGCACCGAAAATCCGTATCCGTGGTACAGTTTCATTGAACGGCGGACAAGATCCTTTATGGGTACTGGACGGAATTCCACTAGAAGGAACCAATTTGCCGAATAACCTGACAGATAAAGATAATATTGACCAGTTGCGTAACTTGCCAATCGCAGGTTTAAACCCTGATGATATTGCTGATATTACAATTTTGAAGGATGCAGCAGCAACCTCTATTTATGGAGCCAGAGCAGCAAACGGAGTTATTGTGATCACCACTAAGAAAGGAAAGAAAGGGCCAATATCAATAAACTTTAATGCCAATACTTTCATCTCAGAACGTCCGGACCTGGATAAACTGAACCTGATGAACTCAACTGAAAAAGTTGATTTTGAATTAGGACTTGCAGCAAGACCAGATCTTCTTTACCGGAACAGTCAGGGTGGGGTAGCCAGAATTCTTAATCAGAGCAAAGAATTGGAAAACTATCAAACCAATGGTTTTTCAGCTTTGAGCCCTGCTACTCAGCAAGCAATTAATGCACTGCGCGGAAACAATACAGACTGGGGTAAAGAACTTTACCAGACTGCTATTAACCAACAATATAGTTTAAGTCTTTCTGGTGGAAATGACCAGGCCAATTATTATTTTTCAGGAGGCTATTACGATGAAAAAGGAACAACCATAGGGACAGGGCTGAAAAGATATAATATGACTTTGAAGACTGGTTTTAATATCTCTCAGAAGTTAAAACTTGGCGTTGCAATTTTCGGTTCCAAATCAGATCGTAAAAATTACCTTGCCGATATAGATGGCTTTACGAATCCAGCAAGATATTCCAGGAATGTCAACCCATACCAGCAGGTTAGAAATGCTGATGGAAGTTATTCCTATGACAGGGATATTTTCGGTACCAATAACCTGCGTGGTGATATTTATGTCCCTTTCAACATCATTGAAGAAAGAAATAACACCCGTTATACTTTAGGAAATAAAAGTGTAAAGAGTATTATTGATATGGATTATCAGATCTTTAAAGACCTGAAATTCCATTCTGAACTAGGCTTGCAATTTGAAGAGACAGGTATTGAAAAATATGCAGGTGAAGAATCTTATTTCACGCGTAAATTCAGACAGGGTACAAGTTATTACAACGCTAAAACCAAACAGTACGAATACTTTTTGCCTGCCGGCGCAATTATGCAGAACCAGCAGACTTCTTTCTTTCAGTACAACTGGAAAACTTTGCTGGAATACAAAAAAGTAATTAGCGAGAAACATGAAATTGAAGCACTTGCGGGTACTGAATTCAGGAAAAATAACAGTGATGACCTGGCTACTAAAGCTTTCGGTTATAATGAACGTACTTTAACTAATCAGAATATTCTATTCCCAAGTTCAGACAGGATAAACGATGAAATTTATCGTGCTTACAGAAAGTCAAAACTGAGCAATGCTTATGCTTCTTTCTATGGTACACTTTCTTATACTTATGATAGAAAATATACGGCTTACGGAAGTATTCGTTACGATGGATCAGATTTATTCGGTGTAGATCCTAAATACAGGTACCTGCCAATTTACTCTATCTCGGGCGCATGGAATGCGAATGAGGAAGATTTTATAAAAAAAGCAAAATGGATCTCGAATCTGCGTTTCCGTACTTCGTACGGTATACAAGGGAATATTGACAAAAACACTACGCCGCAAATTGTCGGCAGGTATGGTAGTGCAGATATATTACCTGGTGGCACACAAGAAACAATTAACGTAGAAAGTCCGCCAAATAATAAACTTCGCTGGGAAAAAACGACAACTTTTAATGCAGGTGTAGATCTGGGCTTATTTAACAATGCTTTCCAGATTACTTTTGATTATTACAACAGGAACAGTAAAGATCTGATCGGCTTACAATCTTTACCATTAGAGAATGGATTTGAATTTACCAACTCTAATTTTGCTCAGGTTAAGAATAAAGGATTAGAGCTGACTATTTCGACAAGAAACATCAGCACTAAAGGATTCCAATGGTGGACTGATTTTAACATTGCTCATAATAAAAGTAAAGTTACCCGTGAGATGGCCAGAGCTAATCAATTCACGCCATCAAGAGAAGGTTATCCTGTAAATGCTGTATTCGTTTTGAAAACAGCAGGATTGGATGCTAATGGAATTCCACAATTCATCCAGGACGGTAAAGTGGTATCTGTAGAAAACTTCTATAAATTATATGATCCATATGCAGATTTCTTCCCTGGAAACGCTACCGCTTCTTCTTTAACAAATAAAGAATACCAGGGACTATTTACTTATGCAGGTGACAGAGATCCTAAATATACAGGAGGTTTGATTAACCGTTTCCGTTTTGGAAATATTGATCTGTCTATATCAGCAATCTTTAACCTCAGTCAGCTCATGACTGTTACGCCTGCTTATAATCCAGCAGCAGTTGACCGTGGAATGAATTTCTCTAAAGACATTCTAAACGCATGGACACCTACCAATACAAACACCAATCAGCCGCAGATTTTTGATAGTGCGACTGGTGATGGAAGCCGCTGGATGGCTTATAACTGGTATAACAATACAGATCCTGGAAACTCTTACAAATCTTTGGATATTTTCGCCAAAAGAATGAGCTATCTGCGTGTAAACAGTGTCCGTTTAGGTTATACTTTACCAGCAAGAATTTCATCGAAAATCAAAGCAAATGCATTGAGGTTTAGTGTTGAAGGCAGAAACTTATTCGTATTGAGCACAGGATACAAAGGATATACTGATCCTGAAACTTATGGTAATATTTATGCTCAGCCTATTTCCAGAAGTATTTCAGTTGGTTTGAATGCAACATTTTAAACTTAAAAACAGATTCAAAATGAAGAAAATTATAAAATTATCTGCTGTGCTATTGGTGTTACTCACCCTGGGCAGTTGTAAAAAATATTTAGATATAGAACCCGTAGGAAAAGTTGTCCCTAAAACTGCAAATGATTTCAGGGATTTACTGAATACAGCCTATGCTGGATTCTCCACTAATAAATCACTTTTGGCTATAAGGACAGATGAATTGGCTATCGATGAATCTGGTAATGATATCGCATTTTATCGTGATCTTTTTAAATGGAATGATGCTTCTCCGGATCCTGTAACAACCTCTTTCCAATACCTGGAATTTTATAAAACTATATTTTATGCCAATGAAGTGATTGCGGAAGTGCAGGAGAAGGCAGGTAAAAGTGCAGAAACAGATCAGTTAAAAGGAGAGGCTTACTTATTAAGAGCGTATAGCCACTTTGAATTACTGAATGTATATGCGAAACCTTACCTGGCGGCTACTGCTGGAACTGATCGTGGGATACCTTTATCAATCAAAATGGATCTGGAACAAAAATACGCTCCTGCTACTATTGAGGCTGTTTATAATCAGGTGATTGAAGATATCAATGAAGGTCAGAAATTATTAAATGTAGCTACCTTCGAGGCTGGAAAGAACTATCGTTTTACGACGCGTGCGGCACTGGCGCTGAAAGCCAGAGTTTATGAATTTAAAGGAGACTGGAACAATTCATTAGCTGCTGCTCAGCAGGCTTTAGCAATCAACAATCAGTTGGAAGACCTGAATGTTGAGGGTAGTAAATTACCCAATCATTATCAGGCTAAAGAGAATATCCTGTCGATGGAGAAAACATTAGTGGTTTCTGTAGCGCAGTCTTTCTTTATCTCATCACATTTGCTTAATATTTATAATCAGGAGAATGATCTTCGTTTTCCAATGTACTTCAGTAAATCAAGCAAAGGTTACGTTTCTCAGAAAACAACAGGAAACGAAACTAAGATTTCTTTCCGTAACGGAGAACTCTATCTGATCCAGGCCGAAGCAGCTTTACAAACCGGGAATACTGCGCTGGCAACGGAAAGTTTACTGGCACTTAAGGCTAAGCGTTTAAAGCCTGCTTATTTCCTGACAGAGCAAACGAGAATTCAGGCTTTAGCGAAAACAGAGCTGCTAAAGGAGATTTATGCAGAGCGTGAAAGAGAATTAGCTTTAGAAGGTCATCGCTGGTATGATTTAAGAAGATATGGACAGCCTGCTTTGACGCATACCATATCGGGCACAACTTATACTTTACAGCTAAACGATCCAAGATATACATTGAGATTCCCTAAGGATGCGATCGTGAATAACCCAAATCTATTATAGATAGCATATAGATTATCAAATGATACATTTAACTCCGGTCTGTTTTTGCAGGCCGGAGTTTTTTTTTACATTTACAGTTAAGCAATCCAAGCATGACTGTACTGATTATTGAGGACGAAGAACTCGCTGCAATCACCTTGCAGAATATGCTCGTACACATTAATCCCGAAATACAGGTACATGCAGTTGTCGGAACAGTAGAAGCTGCGGTAAACTGGCTACAACACCATCAGGCAGATCTTTTGTTTATGGACATCCATTTGGGTGATGGAGAAAGTTTCCAGATTTTCCAGAAGGTAGAAGTCAGCAGTCCGGTTATCTTCACTACGGCATACGATCAATATACTTTAAAGGCTTTTAAAAATCAGGGGATTGATTATCTGCTTAAACCTTTTGACGAAGAAGATGTACGTAGTGCATTAACGAAACTGAATAATATCCGCCAGACCAGCAGTGTCAATACTCCTGCACTGGTGCAAAAGGTGGAAGATGTATTAGGAAAAACGCGTAACCGGTTTATGGTGAAGGTTGGTAAGCTGATCAAAACAGTGCCTGCCGATCAGGTCGCTTATTTTATGGCCGATGATAAGTATCTTTTCCTGGTGACTAAAGATCAGCAAAACTATATTATTGAAGAAACTATTGGGAGTCTGGAACCCAAACTGGATCAGGATAATTTCTTCCGGATCAATAGGAAGTTTATCATCCATATCAATGCAATTAAAGAAATGTATAAACTTTCCCGGAACCGGGTCAGAATACATTTGTCTCCAAAACCAGAAAATGTGGAGGTTGTTGTTAGTGAAGAAAGAGCAGAAGCTTTTAAAAAATGGCTTGACCAGTAAAGGAAATCAGGATTTATTGTATTGCTGAAATGGTGATTGATTAAAATCCCACCAGTCTTGTGCCAGCCTGTTTTGAAGATCACCCCAGTAGGGATCATTCTGATCAAATCTGAAAGCATAACGCAACAAACTGTAGCACGTTGTAAACTGCCCGGTTGCAATCAATGCTGCAGGTCTGTTCTCTGCCAGATGATTTTTGTCGAACCAGAGTGAAGTATCCATTTCTGTGGCGAGTTCAGCTACCTGCTGTAAAACCAGGGTGGGCTTCATCAGTTCGTTCAGGTTCATTTTTTTTCCATTGATCTGTACAGTCAGGTTATTTTTGTACCAGGGTTCACTTTTAAGATCTGCAATTCGCTGAAAGTCATTTTTAGGACTCAGCAAGTAGATCGCATTCATCAGGGTGAATTGCCGCCAATGTTTCAATTCTATTTGCTGCACTAAACTTTCTTGTTCCCCCTTTTTCAATAAGGTACCATCGGCTTTGAGCTTCCGCTCAGAGATCTTCTCAAATAATCTATCGTAAGATACTCTTCTTATTTTTTTTAGAAATACAATGGCTGAAAGATAAGCTACTGAGGTGGCACGTGAAATAATCAGCTGTAAAAGAACACTGAGCCGCAGGCGTAAGAAATATGAAATACGCCCAAGAATAACGATGCCATAGGTCTGTTTCTTTTCCTGCACTTTTTGATAGGCAAGGAAACCAGTAATGGAAAAACAGATCGTGGTCAGCAGTAAGGCAGAACTGATTCCTAAAAGTGAAAATGATAATTCAACATAGGTTTTAGTTAGTACTCCAGTGATACATATTCCAGTGAACAGGATTAAAATCAGCAGGTATTGTAAAAGGTTAAGCCTTTGCAGCCAGCTCTTTTTATTTTCCTCAGGGAAATTATAGCCACTGGTATAGTTACTGCTTACATCACAGGTAATGTACAGGTCATAGCCGAATACATTTTTGTTCTGAAGTCTTTCTTCTGCTTTTGTAAAAGAATCGATCCCCTGGTTATCATCAATTCCACCATCCATTAATACAAAATGAGCAGGAGGTATGATCGCTTGTTCTCCTTTATCAGGGGAAAAACGCGGGTCTGTTTTAATTGCAGCTTCCAGTTCGCTTTTACTTAATTGAGTATAGGTGAAATCATTCGGAAATACGAAAGGTTCAAAGCCTACCGGGAAACAGGAAGAACAGGCTAATATATCTGCGAGCTTAATCTTTTTCAGGGTTTCCAGTGCAGCGTGTTGTGCTTTAAATCTTAGGAATTTATTTCCTGGTAAACCCGCATTCTGGAAACGAAAGAGCATACCATTATCAAATTCTGTGGCATTGGCGCAAACTTCTTTAACGCCATTTTTAACAGGGTTCCAGTAAATACCAAACACTTCTTCTTTAAAAAGCAGTTCATCGTAGGCAATTGAAAAAGCATTGATGATATTTCTTGATTTACCAGGACGCTTTTTCCAGGCGCTTTCAGCATTGAGGATCTTAAAAACACGGTCAATTAATTTGGTCCCATGCAAAATATGCTTGTTCATGCTGGCATAAAAGTCAGCGAAAGATTGTCCCTTTCGCTGGCTGACAGTATAGGCCAGGTTGGTAATGGTTCCGCCCGATGCAGAAGAAATAAAATGAACAAGTGAGGTCAGCTTTTTACCATCAATATAAACAGTCTCCATATAGGACAAACAGCCCAGTGCGTAAGATGCTGCCCGGAAACCACCACCTGAAAAGCTTAATGCAATATGTTCAGGTTTTCGTGGTTGAAGCACTGAATATTCCATAATGAGGTTGTTTTAGTCTGGTCTTATTGATTGGCGATAAAAGGTATGACTAATTTGAACAATATCAAAGAAGGGTAGCTATTAAACATTTCTGGCTTTTTATTAGAGGTAGATTGAACTACCATCATGTTTTAATCTTTTATTTTGTTAGAAATGCTGTAATTTTATAACATCATATAAAATGTTATCCGCAAATGAAAAATGCTACGCTCTTACTCTTCTTTTTATTCAGTGCTGCTTTTGTTAATGCACAAGATTCTATAAAATACCGGGTCATTTTTATTGGTGATGCCGGAGAAATGAATGTTGCACAAAGAGAGTCTTTAAAAAATGCGGCTAAACATGTCATTGCCGGAAAAACTACAGTGATGTACCTGGGAGATAATATCTATCCAAGAGGAATGGGTTTACCCGGAAGTAAAGAAGAAGAAACGACCAAACAGATTCTGCAATCTCAATTTCAGCCGATGCGTCAAATGGGAGCTGCGGTCTATTTTATTCCGGGAAACCACGATTGGGATAAAATGGGACCGGATGGCTTGGCTAAAATCATCCGTCAGGGAGAATACCTGGCTGAGCAAAATGACTCTTTATTAAAAATGATTCCGCCAAACGGATGTCCTGATCCGACAGCGATCCAACTCACAGACAACTTAACGATTATTGCTTTTGATAGCGAATGGTGGTTATATCCTTACGCCAAACAAAACCCTGAATCTGAATGCAGCTGCAAGACTAAAGATGATGTAATTGCCTGGATGCAGGAATTGCTGGAAGCCAACAGGGGAAAGGTCATATTATTTGCCGATCATCACCCATTGCAGAGCTACGGCGCGCACGGTGGATATTTCAGCTTAAAAAACCATATTTTCCCATTAACCTCACTGAATAAAAATCTATATATCCCTTTGCCCATTATCGGTTCATTGTATCCATTACTGCGCTCTTCGTTTTTGAGTCCGGAAGACCTGAAGCATCCCTTTTATAAGGATATGATTAAAAAGATAAACGGGGTTTTCGGTGCTTATCCGAATCTTACTTATTTTTCAGGACATGATCATGGTTTACAGCTGATCAAAAGTGAACAGCTTAATCTACAGGTGGTGAGTGGTGGCGGAGCTAAACATTCTGCTAATAAAAAAGGGAAAAACTCTATTTTTCAGGAATCCGAACAAGGTTATGTAACTGCCGATTTGCTGATGAATAATGATATGCGTTACGATTTTTATGTATATACAGAGGGTGGTGTCAAAAAAGTATACAGTTATACTAAACCTTTTGTACCTGTTGCCCGTGAATCCGGGAATACAGTAAAAGTGATCACAAAAGATAGTATTTCTATCAAAATATATCCAAAATATGATAGTGTAAGTAAAGTTCACCGGTTCTTTTTCGGAGAGAATTACAGGAAAGAATACGCGCTGGAAACTAAAGTACAAGTGATCAGGCTTTCTGAGATTAAAGGAGGGCTGACACCATTACAGCGGGGTGGTGGATTTCAGTCACACTCTTTGCGTATGGTGGATAAGCAAGGAAAAGAATGGGTACTAAGAAGTGTAGAGAAATATCCTGAATCGTTGTTGCCAGAGAATCTGAGGGAAACTTTTGCGAAGGATATTTTAAAAGATAACATGTCTGCACAGCATCCGTTTTCGGCATTAATTGTGCCGGATATCGCTGAAGCCGTTGGGGTAGCACACGCTAATCCAATTATCGGATGGATCTCTCCGGATGCTAATCTGGGTAAGTACGGAAGAGTATTTGAAAATACACTTTGTCTTCTGGAAGAAAGAGAACCAACCGGTAAGTCTGATAACACTTATAAAATGTATAAGAAACTGGCCAAAGACAACGACTATACTTATGACGGGCCTCAATACCTGAGAGCAAAAGCATTGGATATAGTGATCGGAGATTGGGACAGACATTTTGATCAGTGGAGATGGACGCTGGATAAAACAGGCGAAAGAGAAGTTTATCAGCCAGTCCCACGTGACCGTGACCAGGTATTTTATCTGAGTCAGGGACTCATTCCGCGCTATGCACAGTCTTCTTACCTGCTGCCAATGATTCAAGGCTATGAAAGAAATGTGAATGATGTCAACTGGTTTGTCTGGGAAAGCCGGGCAATGGCTACCCGTTTATTAAGTCAGTTATCAGAAAAACAGTGGATGGATATTATTCATACTTTTTGTGCTGATTTAACAGATCAGGTGATGGAAAAAGCATTGAAGAAGTTGCCCGAACCGGGGTATTCTTTACGTCATGACCAGCTGCTGGCACAATTGAAAGAAAGAAGAGCGAAATTACCTGCGATGATGAATGAATATTATCATTTCTTAAATAAAATTGTAGACATACAGGCGAGTGATAAAGGAGAACTGATAGAAATTTCGGATGCTGCTGGTGGCGGGTTAACAGTGAATATACACCAGTTATCTAAAAATAAAAAGGTAAAAGAGCAAATGTTCATCAAGACCTTTGATCCGAAAATTACGAAAGAAATCAGGTTATATACTCACAATGGAAATGATAGTCTTATTTTAAACAATAAAGGAACTGATATTCAATTACGCATTATCGGTGGTCATGGAGTTAAAGCTTATCATGTAGAAAACTCTTATCATCGGGTAAAACTTTACGATAAGGTTGATAGTGCTGTTTTTACGGGAGATGCCGGCAGATTTACTAAAATATTATCTAATGATACTGGCAATGTTTCTTACAAGCAAACAGACCTATACCACAGAAGTATGTATTTGCTGAATGGCGGATTTAACAAAGATGATGGATTATCATTAGGCTTCTCTGTTAAATTTATGAATCCTGGATTCAGAAAATTCCCTTATGGAAATATACAGCAGTTTTCTTTTATCCACTCTTTTAGTACAAAAGCTTTTAAGTTTGACTACCGCGGGGAATGGATGCACACTTTCGGGAAAGCAGATTTAATTTTACAGGCCAGTGCTTATGCGCCGCACAATACACAAAATTTCTTTGGTGCGGGGAATGAAACCTCTTTTGATAATTCTATTGATGGGATCAGCTATTACCGCGCAAGGTTTAGTTTATACCAATTTGATCCGGCATTGCGTTGGAAACGGACAAAATCTTCTTTCAGTATCGGGCCGTCTTTTCAATATTATAGTTTCAACAAGGATGACAATACCGGAAGGTTTATTAATAACAGTGCGAACCTGCACTCATCAGATAGCCTGACTATCTCAAAAGATAAATTATATACTGGTGTTGTGGTTAATTTTATCAACAATACCCGGAACAATGAAATCCTGCCTTCTTTAGGAAGTTATATCAATCTGAAATTGCAGGGTTATACGGGACTGAATAAATATTCGAATACCTATGGGCAGTTTACCGGAAGTGTGGCTTTGTATAAAAATCTGGATAGCAGGGCTAATTTTGTAATTGCAGAGCGTTTTGGGGGTGCAGTAACTGTAGGTAAACAACCCTTTTATCAGTCTGCATTTTTAGGTGGGGAAGGAACGCTGCTGGGCTTCCGTCAATTCCGGTTTGCTGGTGATCATAGTTTTTACAATAACCTTGAAATGCGCATTAAACTGGCAGATTTTGTGAGTTATGTATTGCCGGGGCAATTTGGATTGCTTGGTTTTCATGATATAGGAAGAGTGTGGAAAAAAGGAGAAGACTCCACTAAATGGCACAATGGCGTGGGTGGGGGATTGTATTTTGCACCTGCTTCTATGACGGTTGTCCGTGTTGTTGCCGGACATTCTGATGAAGGATGGTATCCTTATATCTCTTTAAGTTTCCGTTATTAACAGGTGTTTTAAAATTGTTTACAGCATCCCGAAGAAAAATTATTACCTTAAGGTATGAGCGAATTACTGAAAGAAACTACTGTTATATTAGAGAATGAACGTGCTTTAATCCGCCCGCTTAGGCTGGCCGACCATGAACATTTACTGCCTTTTTCATTGAATGAACCTGAAATATGGCACTATTCGTTGTCAAGTGCAGGCGGTGCTGAAAATCTGACTGCGTATATCAAAGCGGCGATGGATGATAAGGAAAAAGACAAATCTTATCCTTTTATTATTTTTGATAAGCAAACCAACAGTTATGCTGGTTCTACACGGTATTATGATATACAGCCAGTTTTCAAAACATTGCTCATGGGGTACACCTGGTATGGTGGTGATTTCCAGGGTACAGGGCTCAATAAAAATTGCAAATATCTTTTATTAAAGTATGCCTTTGAAGACCTGGGCATGGAAAGAGTTGAATTCAGGGCAGACAATAGTAACCACAGAAGTCTCGCTGCGATGAAAAGTATTGGCTGTAAACTTGAAGGAGTACTTCGTAACCATATGCCTGATGGACATGGAGGCAGAAGAGATAGTGCTGTTCTCAGTATTTTGAGAAAAGAATGGTTTGATTTTGCGAAAGCAAATCTGGAAGAGAAGTTGTAAAATTAAAATAGATTTTATGTGATCATTCCTCATGACCACATAAAATCTAAAAAGATTAAGCCTATATTTTCTCTTTTTTGTTCTTATTGAAAGAGAATCTTCTGGCAATACTGAAACCCCATCGATACTGACCTTTTAGCCACGAACTGGTTGTCTGCGAGATATACTGCATCTCTTCTATCGCTGCGGCATTGGTGAAGTTCAGGTGAAAAACGTGTCCGCCAGTTTCAATTTCAAGGCCTACACCTAAAGGGTTATAAAATTTCACTCCACTGGTTTGTTCCAGGTAAGCTTTGTCTTCTTTATTGCGGAACGGAAGAAAATAATCAACCACAATAGCCATGCGTTTACTGATTTTAGCTCTTGCACCTGCCCCAATGGCAAAAAGATCATTCTGATCTCTGAAAGCAGTAAAATTTTTATGCACGTAAGTTGGCGTAAGGCTGAAGGAGAAATTTGAATTAAACTTCCTGGCCAGGATAACCTGGCTGACAAAATTCATCCGGTCACTGAATTTATGGTAAGCTGTAGCTGCGGCAGGATCATCACTGGCCTTAACTGCGGCAATTGTATTGCTTCCAAACAGGGTAACAGCAACAGGAATATAATCATCCGTAGTCTGTTCCAGTAATCTATATTTTATGCTTCCTTCGTATAACTGTTGTACATTTGTTGCACCTTTTGCCCTGGCCAGACCAATACTCAGCCTGTCGGTGAGCCCGTAATCAAAACCAATTCTTACATCGGTAGAATTGTCAAGTCCAAAGAACTGTTTTAATCCGCCGTTGCTGCCTGCGATGTCTCCAAAGCGGTGATCAACCTTGAATTCAAGTTCATTTTTATGGATCGTTTCATTGGTGTGCCCGTTAATTAGTTTAGTGTCTTTAAATGTAGCAAACACTTTTTCATGACCCGGGTTCGTATTGGTCAGTTCTTTTTCCAGGTCTTGTCCAAAACCATGAAAGCTGCTGAGAACAAGTCCTGTCAGCAGTAGGTTTTTCCAGAATAACATTAATCGTTTTTGTATCATTTTATACTATTTTCGTAAGTGGTCAGTTGATGAGAATCAGGATGGTTTTTTAGGTTGATATACTGCGGATAAACGTACTTCTACGAATTCGGCAATATGCTTGAAAACCAGAGAAGGTACTTTGATATTGTGATCTTCGATTTTCACTTTAAAGGTTGTTTTTGCCGTAATTACTCCCTGAGCGATGGCCAGGGTTACTTTGCATTTATAAGGCTTGACTACCCCATGAATATCCAGATTCCCTGCTACAGAAACGGTGTAATTTCCATCTTTGCTGAGGTCAACATCATCTGTGATTTTTCCGCTGAACTTGGAAAATGGAAATTTGTCGCTTTCCATATAATTTTCATTAAAGTGCTCTTGCATCAGTTTTTTTGGGAACTGAAATGAGGTATTGCTGACTTTAAAAATGAGTTCTTTAGTTTTAGCGTTGATCACAGAACTGGCTGTATTGCTTTTTCCTTCTATATCCTCAACGACTGTACTGGAAAAGAAAGAAACAGATGCGTTTTTACTGACTAAAATGTCCTGGGCGCGGGCATGAATTGCGAATAGACAAATGCAGATAAAGAGTAATACCCTTTTCATTAGATAGTATGTTTTCATATTTTGATGATTAAATAATTATTGGAGCATACCCTGGTCAAACCAGTCTTTAATAGATTGAAGTTCTGTGGCAGAGAGTGTTCCTCCGATCGGCATAGTTTTACTGACTAAAACAGCCTGTTTGATTCTATCTGCATTACCAGTAACAGAGGTATACCCATTAAAACTCCAGGCAGCAGAGGCTCTGTTACCCGGAGCATGGCATCCGGCACATTTAGCCTGAAGCAGCGGTTGCATTACTTCGGCATAAGAAACCTTGGTACCGGGTTTTTCCGGTACCACAGGTTTAGGTTCATCAGCCTGGTTTTTTGAACAGGCTGATAAAATAAGTAAAGTCATCATGATCGTAATCACAGGATAGGTGAATTTTGACATAGTGGTTAAATTAAGGTGTTAATGCAATTGTGTTTACAGTAAGAATTGGCCACAAACCTGCGCCTACGTTGACGCCTTTAGTGTCACCGCGTTTGGCGTCCGGCCCGAAATAATATAGTGGATGGCCTTTGTAGGTTAATTGTTTTTTGCCCGCAGCTGTAATCTGTACAAACATATCTTTTTTGATTACTGAGGGTACATTGAGCACGTCTGATTCATAGATAGGCCAGGCGCCATCATTACTCAAATCGGCTTTAGTATAGGTATTCAGGTTAAACTTATCAGGTGCATATGCATACAAAGTTCTGCCGGCTGCATCGGTCAGGTATTGGGTAATTCCTGTACCTTCTTTTTCATCAGCAGTATAATTTTTACCGTCAATGCCTACCAGCTGATTGTTTGCGAACATTACGGAGTAATCCGGTTTAGCAATAAACCATGTTCCGCCTGAACCATCGCCATTTACGTCTCCTTTATTTGTATCTCCGGAAAAATAGTATAAAGGCCATCCTTTATAAACAGTTTGTTTTTTGCCGTCCGCACGGGTAATGGTACTGATATCTGTTGCTTTAATTCCTGTAGGAGCAGTCTCGTTTCCTGCATAATAAGGCATCCATGCAATCGCACATGAGCCTGAACAGCCTGATGTACCATTGGCATCAATAGCAAAAGCATAAAGTGATTTTCCATTGGCATCGGTCAGGATACTGCCAAATTTTGCATTGGTAGTCAGAGCCAGGCTGGATGTGGCTGGTGTGGTGACCGGTGTGTTACCATATGGATCTTGTCCGCCAGGTGTGGAGTCATTGTTTTTTGAACAGGCCGAGAGCATAACTATCAATGTTAAACTGCAAAGAGCCATCCATTTTCTAAAAGATAAATTCATGGTTGCTGAGGATAAATGTTAATAATGTTTTTAATTATTGCGGTTACGGCGAATAAGAGCTAAAGGTTGTGTGGAATAGAAAATAAATATTGTTAATAAAAATAATTGTCTGTGGTACAGGTTTTTATGTGTAAAAACAAATTTTATTATTAGGTTTGGCAACCTTTGGTCTATAAGCGACGTATTGGTAGGAAAATGGCTCAGGTTAAATTATAAGAATAGGTGCAAAGTATCATTATCGGGTGCATCAAGAAGGAAAGGTCAAGTCAGTATTTACTCTATAAAGAATTTTATAGTTATTGCATGGCTATATGCCGTCGGTATGCTTTAAATGATTTTGACGCTGCCGAAGTATTAAATGATGGATTCCTGAAAGTCTTTACACATATAGAAAAATATGACCTTGAAAAACCCTTTAAACCATGGCTTGCGCGCATTATTACAAATACGGCAATTGATCGTTACCGGATGAATCTGAAGTTTTCAGATCATGATGACGTAAATGATCATGAGGAAATTGGCCAGGCTGCTTCGGTTTATGAGCAATTGGCTTATAAAGATTTACTGGTTTTAGTCCAAAAACTTTCACCGGCTTATCGTACCGTATTTAATTTATATGCTATTGATGGCTATTCGCATGAAGAAATAGCCAGTCTCTTAAAAATATCAACAGGAACATCTAAATCTAACCTATTTAAAGCACGACAACAGTTAAGAGAAAAGCTCGCAGTCTTGAATGTAAACAAGCCAGCAGAAGGAACTGCAGATTTACAACAGATTGAGGGAAGGGGCATTGGGTATAATGGAAGATAAATCTGGTTTTAACAATGAAATGCAAAGAAAATAATAAATACTGATGAATGAAGATAACGATATAGATCAGCTATTTAGAGATAGGTTAAGTGATCCTGAGATCCCTTTCAATGAAATGAACTGGGAAAAGATGGAGCGCAGGCTTGATGGGAAGACGAAAAAAAGAGTTATTCCATTATGGGTATATACTGCGTGCAGTATTGCCGCTGTATTGCTGATCTCTTTATACTTGATTTTCCTTGCTCCTGTAAGTTCAGATCAGCAGATCGTTAAAGATCCGTTAACAAGTCATGTGGTGAAACCAGGGAAAGAACTTGTTCCTTTAACGGCTGTAGATTCATTGAAAGCGCCAGGTGTGAAAGTGCCAGTTACGGGAAAATCTGCCGGTATCCAAAATGGATATATCACTGATCATACAGATTTTTCGCTGGCAGGAATGACACCGGTTTCTTCAGGAACGGGTTCTTCATTAGAACGCTCTGCTGGAAATAAGGGGATCGCTGCAACATCACCTTTAGTGGGGATTACATCTCCGCTATTAGATTTTTCATCCATAGTATCAAATCCTATATCTCCTGTATTAACCCCTGCAACCACTATTGCTGCGAATGCTAAAACAAAACCTGCAGTTCCAGCAGTGGAAACAGACAGCGCTATGCTGGTCAGAAAGGCGAATGCTTTAGCGCAGAGTAAAGATCCGTTTGAAAGGGTTGAGGCCTCAGAAATCGCACGCAGCGTAAAAAATAAAATGGAGAAAGCTTTACAGCCACAAAACGATTTGATATTAAGTGCCATGGCTGCGCCAGATATGTCTTTTGCAAAATCAAGCAGGCCTTCTAAAGTAAGTTCTAATGTTGGTGTGCTGGCTACTTATGCTTTCACATCGAAGATCAGTATGACTTCGGGAGCCGTTTATGCGCGAAAGTTCTATAATTCTGGTAATTCTGGAGGAGGGAACTGGGCAAATATTACTTATGTACCGGGTTCGGACTGGCAGGTCAATGCAGACTGTAATGTACTGGATATTCCATTGAATGTGAACTATAAGATCTTTAACAAGAAAAAACTATCGGTAAGTTTGAATACCGGGGTTTCCAGTTATTTTATGCTGAAAGAAAAATATCAGATTACAACAGGGCAGGGGGCAGCGGCAAAGGTTACAAATCTGGAAATTGACAATGAGAATCAACATCTTTTTGGAATTGCGAATGTGTCAGTTAGTTTTGATCATCAGCTCACTCCATCGGTTAGCGTAGGTGTGCAGCCTTTTGCAAAGTTGCCATTGACAGGAATTGGCTATGGGGATGCAAGTTTAAAATCAGCAGGGGTATCTTTCTCTTTGAATATTGGTTTATTTCCTGCTAAAAAGCCTGGAAAATACGCAGCTGTCCGGTATTAATCTAATCGCATAAAATGACTCCCGTTTGTTCCCTTAAATTGCAAATCATTCATTTGATCTATATCCGCCAGGTATAAAACATTATTTTGCAGAACAGGTATCGTTTTACTGATTCCCAATTTTTTATTCTGAAAATTGGCTGGTAATCAGTTTATTTATCTTTAATTCAAGTCGGGGACGATATCGGGTAATCTTTGTTGCATCTTTAAGAGTTTCTTAAACCAAATATAAATTAGAGATGACGATCCGGATTAAATATAATTTTGGGGCGGGACCTTGTATCCTTCCTCCCAGCGTATTGGAACAAGCTGCTGAAGCAGTAAAAAACTGGGATAACAGCGGACTGTCTATCCTTGAAGTTTCTCACCGCTCTCCAGAATTCGAAGAAGTAATGCGCAAAACAGAAGAATTGGTAAGAGAACTTCTGGAAGTACCAGAAGATTATGCGGTACTGTTTTTACAAGGCGGCGCGAGTACACAATTCTCGATGATTCCGCAAAATTTTTTACAGAAACATCAGAAAGCAGCGTATCTTGATGCTGGCTTATTCGGACATAAATCTATTAAGGAGGCGAAATATTTTGGCGGGGTAGATGTGGTGGGCTCTTCTGCGGGTGACAGTTATTCAAGAGTACCAGAAATTGGAGATGTCAGTAAAGATACTGCCTATTTTCACTGTACTTCCAATAATACTATTGAGGGGACAGCAATGTTCGGCTTTCCTGATTTAGGTGTACCACTAATCTGTGATATGTCTTCTGATATTTTTAGCAGGGTAATTCCAATCAGCCAGTTTGACCTGGTTTATGCTGGTGCACAGAAAAACATGGGCCCGGCAGGAATGACACTGGTCTTAGTGAAAAATGAATTACTCGATACGGTGGAACATCCGGTTCCCTCGATGTCAGATTACCGGATTTACCGTGACAATCAAAGTATGTTCAATACCCCGCCTGTATATGCTATTTATGTGGCGATGTTAAACCTGCAATGGTTAAAAGCTAATGGCGGAGTTGCAGAGATTGAAAAAGAAAATATCGCTAAAGCAGGTTTATTATATGCAGAGATCGAGAGAAATCCGCTGTTTTTTGGAATGGCTGATCAGGCGCACCGTTCCAGAGTTAATGTTTGTTTTAAAATGCATGATGAGTCTAAGGAAGAAGATTTCCTGTCTTTTGCTGCAGAAAGGGGTATGGTAGGGATCAAAGGCTACCGGACAGCGGGAGGTTTCAGAGCTTCGCTTTACAATGCATTAAGGCTGGACGCTGTAAAAGCACTGGTCGCCTGTATGCAGGATTACGAGAAACACAGTTTATTATCATATGGCAACAATTAGACCTTTCGTCGCGTTAAGGCCTCAGGAAGTTTATTTAGATAAAATGTTAACCCTCAAAGCTTCTTCCGGTAATGGGGGAAGCAACGGATTTATTGCCAGGATGCTGGATAATGGCCATCCTGAAAATAAAGAGCTGACTAATGCACATTTGCTGGAAAACCTGAAGAGAATGCTGCTTAAAGGTGATTTTTACCAGGAAGAGCATCCTTGTATTTTTATTTATGAAATCACAAAAGGTACCCATACACAGACAGGAGTATGGGCAGTTACTGATCTGGATGATTTTGACCGCGGACATATCAAGACCCATGAATCTACCCTGAACTGTAATTCTTATAGTTTAATGAACTACCGGAATGAAGTGGGACTGGAAGGAGACCCTTTATTGTTAACTTACCGGCCTGACAGGACAATCAGTTCGCTGTTGAATCAGATTAAGCAGGCTGAAGCCAGTTCAGTTTATTATTCCAATAAGATTTTTCATAGAATATGGCGGGTTTATGATTTAAAGACAATCCGTCAGCTGAGTTTATGTTTTTCAGAGTTACAGCATGTTTATCTTGCAGATGGCCATCATCGCCTGGTAGCAGCCGCTAAATGCAGGAATATTGAAGCTAAAACTTTAGTAGAAGCAAGAAATTTTAATTATATCTCTTCTTTTTATCTTTCCAGCGATCAATTGAGTATTAAAGGATCTCACCGGGTAATTATTCCGGCTGATGATGTTTATATCGATCAGGTATTCCGGACATTGAAGAAGATGTTTTCTGTTACAAAATCATCACGTAACGAACCCGTAATCCCTTTAAACCCGCGTGAATTTGGGCTGTTTATGGAAGAAAAATGGTACAGAATGGTTTATAAGCTCGTGGATAAAAATGAGATGCCAGATGCTTGTCTGTTGCAGCAAAAAGTATTTGAACCTTTGTTTAATATTAAAAATCCGGAAACTGATGCGCAGTTAATTGCCGTAGGTGGCACTGATGCATTGAGCCAGATTCAGCAGATCCTGGCAGAAAACCCTGCGGCTATTGCTTTCACCCTGGCTGTGATGAATGCCGATCAGTTAATGGATATTGCGCAGCAGGGGATTTTGCTTCCGCCAAAATCTACCTGGATAGAGCCGAAAGTCCCTTTTGGTTTATTGTTAAGGAAATTGTAGCCAGTTTCAGATTATGCCTTGTTAAAATGAAAATGAACCTTTCCATTTCGGAAAGGTCCGGGCACTGGTTTCTTCAGCATGAAAAATATAATTCCCCTTTAAATAGCTTTAAAAAGGATTGATGAGGAATTGTCCGTCCGGGCATATCATTTGGGTTTAGATTTTTAAAAAAATTTAGACTCAAATGGAGAATCAAATGATATTTGTGCGTGTTGCCACATTAAATGATATCAGATATGCCGATGAAATAGTTAAAGAAACCGAGGCCTCTGCAATTGTCAGAGGATCAGGGATTGCAAAACGTACTCCTGAATCAATAGCGCAAAAAATGCGTGCTGGTCAGGCTGTTATCGCTGTGACCAGCAGCGGGCAGTGGGTTGGGTTTGCTTATTTTCAATCTTATGAAAACAATAAATTCGTTTCCAACTCTGGTTTGATTGTTTCTCCTGCATTCAGAAATTCTGGCGTAGCCAAAGCAATTAAAGAAAGAGTTTTTAAGCTATCCCGAAGAATATATCCGGAGGCAAAAATTATCAGTATTACTTCAGGTGCGGCAATCATGAAAATGAACTCTGCCCTGGGTTTTGAACCCGTTACCTTCGCTGACATTACCCATGATGAATTCTTTTGGGAAGGCTGTAAAAGCTGTATAAATTATGACATTCTGGAGGGTAAGAAAAAATGTAACTGTTTATGTACAGCTATGTTATTCGATCCCGAAAAAGAGCAGGCAGATACTCTTCCTGCCGAAGTATTAAGTCATTTTCCTATGTATTTTTTCAGAAGCTAATTAATCTTTGTATTTATGAAAACAGATTTTGAATACCAGACTGATCAGGATTCTTTCTTTCCATATCAGGTGGAATCCTTTGAATTATTAAAAAAATTAATTTCAGCACCTTCTTTTAGCGGACAAGAACAAGTGACCGCAAATTTGATTGAATCGTTTCTCCGGGATAATTATGTATTTACGCTAAGAAAGCACAATAATATATGGTGTTATAATCTTCATTTCGACCATAACAAGCCTACTATTTTGCTGAATTCACACCATGATACGGTTCGTCCTGCAGCAGCTTATACGAAAAATCCTTTTGAACCGGTAGTTTGTGATGGCAAGCTATATGGCCTGGGGAGTAATGATGCCGGAGGAGCATTGATTTCACTGATCGCAACTTTTCTTCATTTCTTCAAAAGAAGAGATTTACCTTTCAATATTTGTTTAGCAGCAACGGCCGAAGAAGAGAACTCTGGTGAAAAAGGGCTTAAATCTATATTAGATGATTTGCTGCCTGTTTCTTTCGCTATTGTCGGAGAGCCTACACATATGCAAATGGCTATTGCAGAGAAAGGTTCAATGGTTCTGGATTGTACTGCTTTTGGACGTTCCGGACATGCAGCCCGGGAAGAAGGGGATAATGCGATTTACAGAGCATTAAAAGATATTCAGTGGTTTTCTTCTTATGTGTTCCCCATTGAATCCAGCATAATGGGGCCTGTGAAAATGACCGTTACCGAAGTAAATGCGGGTATACAACATAATATTGTTCCTTCGGAATGTAAGTTCACAGTAGATGTCAGGTTAACGGATGCCTATACCGAGAAAGAGCTTTTACATATCATTCAGAACCATACTTTCTGTGAGTTTACGGTTCGCCCGGGGGTATTGAAACCTTCTTGTATCGATCAGCTTCACCCGATTGTTAAAACCGGGCTCTCTATTGGCAGGATGGCTTATATTTCTCCAACAAGTTCTGATCAGGGCTGGCTGGATATGCCTTCTGTAAAAATGGGGCCTGGTGAATCTGCCCGTTCTCATACTGCCGATGAATTTATTTACCTCGAAGAGATTAAAGAGGGCATGGATATCTATATACAATTACTGGAATCTTTATTCCCTTACCTGGTTAATAATCCTGAAGCTAAAAATCAATAAAAAATTCATTAGTGCTTTTTCCTGGCCCTGGTATTTTAATACCGGGGCTTTTCTGTTTATATTTAGAAACAGGATCCATGCCGATGTTAAAATAGCTTAATAACTGGATAAACAGGTATTGCTTTTTTTGACGAAAAGATCCTTTCTTTAGCCTAACCAATATAAACCGAAAACGTATAAACGATTAAAATGCGAAAGAATCAATTTGCTGTAGTACTGATCATCTCCCTGTTTTTTTTGTGGGGCTTTGCACTCAATCTAAATCCTATCCTTATCCCTCATTTAAAGAAAGCATGTCAGCTTTCCGATACACAATCTGCATTGATAGACTCTGCTTCTTATATCGCATATTTCCTGCTGGCAATTCCTGCGGGTAAATTCATGAAAAAGTTCGGCTATAAAGGTGGTATTGTATTGGGATTATTGTTATTTGCTACGGGTGCATTTCTTTTTTATCCCGCAGCAGTCACCAGGTCTTATATATTCTTTTTAATTGCACTTTTTATTATAGCCAGCGGACTCGCTTTTCTGGAAACGGCTGCTAACCCCTATATTACAGTGCTGGGAGATGAAAAAGGGGCAACACAGCGTCTGAACTTTGCGCAATCTTTCAACGGACTTGCCTCTACGCTGGCGCCATTTTTAGGAGGAATGTTTATTCTCTCCGGACAAACACTGGATGCAAAAGCAGAAGCTGCAATGAGTCCGGAACAGCTGAATATTTATCTGAATCATGAAGCCTCTTCTGTTAAAATACCTTTTTTAATTATCGGAGCGGTGGTCTTGCTGGTTGCTGTTTTTCTGATCAGGACCCCATTGCCTGAAATTAAAGATCATGAAGGGGATTCAGATAGCAGTGTCTCTTTATTCAGAGAAAAAAATCTGAT
This sequence comes from Pedobacter sp. WC2423, assembly GCF_040822065.1. Lineage (NCBI taxonomy): Bacteria > Pseudomonadati > Bacteroidota > Sphingobacteriia > Sphingobacteriales > Sphingobacteriaceae > Pedobacter > Pedobacter sp. WC2423. The sequence goes on along the minus strand of NZ_CP162005.1, from coordinate 3,206,357 downwards.
GCTTGGGGTAACTGCCCAGTTTTTTTATGTAGGTGCACAGGTTTGTGTATCCAGCTTTTTTATCCGTTTCTCTGCGCAGGTGGCCGGAATCGCTGAGAAATCAGCCGCGTTATATCTTTCTGGCGCATTACTTGGATTTATGACTGGCCGTTTTATAGGAACGTTCTTAATGCAGTATATTTCTCCTTCAAAACTTCTGGCAATTTATAGTGTGATTAATATTGCTTTGATTTTTGCTGCGGTAACCACTAATGGTATGACAGCGATTTATGCTTTATTAGGTGTTGAATTCTTTATGTCAATTATGTTCCCGACTATATTTTCGCTGAGTATCCGCGGGTTGGGTTCCAGAATGAAAGAAGGTTCTTCTCTGGTGATTATGGCTATTGTGGGGGGAGCAGTATTCCCTGTGATCATGGGTAAGGTATCCGATATGACCAATATTCATACGGCCTATATTGTACCGGCTGCGTGTTTTGCAGTGGTCTTATATTTCGCGCTGACTAACCTGAAAGTAAAGAAAATCAAATTGACCACGGCACATTAGAATTGATCATTACACCTTAAATCATAGCAAATGAAAATTGATGCCCATCAGCATTTCTGGAAATATGATACCCGCAGGCATGACTGGATCAGTGAAGAAATGGCTGTAATCCGCCGTGATTTTTTACCTGAGCATCTTGCAGGGGTTCTCGCGGAAAACAAGGTGGACGGATGTATTGCTGTGCAAGCAGATCAGTCGGTTGAAGAAACTGAATTCTTGTTGCAGCTGGCTGCTTCGCACGATTTTATTAAAGGGGTGGTAGGCTGGGTAGACCTTCAGGCTGCTGATCTTCAAAGACAGCTTGAAAATTATAGTCAGTTTAAAAAACTGAAGGGGTTCAGGCATATTTTACAAGGGGAAGCACAACGTGACCTTTGCCTGGAGCAATCTTTTCAGGATGGAATTGCGCTATTGGCACCTCATGGATTCACTTATGACATTCTGATTCATCAGGATCAATTGCCATTTATTCCTGCATTTGTGGCCCGGTTTCCGGATCAGCGTTTTGTCATTGACCATATCGCAAAGCCAGGTATCAAAGAAAAAGACATCAGGAATTGGAAAAGGGATATAGAATTGGTTGCTTTGCATCCTCATGTTTCCTGTAAAATATCGGGTCTGATCACAGAGGCAGATCTGAAAGCATGGACAAATGAAGACTTTATTCCTTATTTGGATGTAGTCGTTAATGCTTTTGGTATAGACAGGGTTATGTATGGGTCAGATTGGCCGGTATGTTTAGCCGCAGGAAATTATAAAGCTGTAATGGAATTGGTGAAATCATATTTTAGTTCTTTTTCTGCCTCAGAACAGCAGCTTTTTTTTGGAGGAAATGCGATTGCATTTTACCAGTTAAATGGATAAAATATTTTTCGACCGCTTATTGGTCAGCGGAATCTTTTGAATTAAAATTCCTTAAGGGTATTTCGTTTTTCTGCTGCCGCAATTTTGATTATTTGTAATAAATTGAGCGAAATTTGTCAGCATGAAGAAAACTATCCTTTATTTAGCCGTTGCCGGTTCGTGTTTTACTGCCTGTAAACCAGGTGAAAAAAGTAAAGCAGATGCCTCTCCGGATTCTGTAGCCATTAAAATGATTAATGATTCCAGTTTTGCCAGTCATATCCGTGTTTTGGCCTCTGATGAATTTCAAGGTCGTAAACCGTTCACTATTGGAGAAACCAGGTCTATTCATTATCTGAAAGAACAATTCAGTTTACTGGGACTTAAACCTGGTAATGGAGATAGTTATTTTCAGGAAGTACCGATGATCGAGATTAAATCTGTTCCTGAAAGTAAAATGATATTTAAAGGGGCTGCCGGTGAAGTGATTGCAGATTATCTGACTGGTTTCGTTGCGGCGACCAAAAGAGTACAGCCCGAAGTAAAGCTGACCAATTCCAATCTTGTATTTGCAGGTTATGGAATTGTTGCTCCTGAATATAAATGGAACGATTATGCAGGTCTGGACGTGAAAGGAAAAACTGTAGTGGTCATGATTAATGATCCTGGTTTTGCTGATTCAACACAGTTCAGAGGAAAGAACATGACTTATTATGGTCGCTGGACTTATAAATTTGAAGAAGCAGCCCGCAGGGGAGCGGCTGGTATATTGATTATCCATGATACAGAACCAGCGGCATATCCATGGTCTGTAGTACGTAGTGGCTGGTCAAAATCCAAGTTACAAGCAGAAGAAAAGGATAACAACAGGTCAAGAGCTATCGTAGAAGGATGGATCAGTATGGACATTGCCAAATCTTTATTGAAGCTTGGTGGCCAGTCTGAAGCTATTTTTAAAGCAGCTGGTAAACCAGGTTTCAAAGCGGTTGGCTTAAAATTGACTACTTCTCTGACGATAAAGAATACAATTAAAAAGTCAATATCAAATAATGTAGTGGCTATCATTCCCGGTACTAAAAGACCAGAAGAAAATATCATTTATTCTGCCCACTGGGATCATCTCGGGATTGGTGAGAAAGTAAATGGTGATTCTATTTATAATGGAGCAGTTGACAATGCAACAGGTGTAGCAGCTTTACTGGAAATTGCGTCTGCTTTTCAAAAATCAGCACGCAAACCTGAACGTTCCATCGTATTTGTCTCTTTTACCGGAGAAGAACAAGGACTGATTGGTTCAGCATATTATGCTAAACATCCTGTTTATCCGGTTAGTCAAACGGTTGCAGATATGAATATGGACATGATGGGGATTGCCGGGAAAACAAAAGATATCGTTGTTTATGGGTATGGCCAGTCAGATTTAGAAGACTACGCAGAGGTTTCTGCAAAAAAACAAGGCAGAGTAATTGTAAAGGATCCTGTTCCTTCATCGGGTCTGTATTACCGTTCTGACCATTTTAACTTCGCCAAGGTGGGTATTCCGTCTTTGTTTACTGGTTCAGGAGTAGATAATATTCAGCATGGGAGGGCATGGGGGTTAAAACAGGTAGCCGATTATACAAAATCACGTTACCATGCACCAGCTGATAATTCTGATGCGATCACTGACCACAGTGGAATGGTGGAAGATGCACGCTTATTATTTGATATGGGCTACCGGTTAAGTCATGAAACTACTTATCCGAAATGGAAAGAAGGTTCTGAGTTCAAAGCGATCAGAGCGGAAAAATAATAATAAATTGACCAGGAGGCTTATAAAATGAGCCCTCTGGTCAATTGAGCATTTTTATTAATCGATAATCAGCAGAATATTATCTGTCATTTTGCTGGACACTGTTTTCGGGGTACTGCCATCAATAGCAATCACCATAGACTGGTCGAAATCTAATTTGTCCAGCACTTCTATTTTTGAGCCCAGTCCTAAATTAAGCTGTTTCAGATATTTTAAAAAGGGTGTGGAGGTATCTCTTACACTACCTACTTTACCCACCTGATTAATTTCCAGTTCACTCAGCCGTTTATTGGCATAAACTGGCATTTGACCATTGGACGCAGGAATAGGATCTCCGTGCGGATCAAATGCAGGATTTCCTAAAAAGTCATCCAGTTTTTTTGCCAGTTGTTCATCGTGAATATGTTCCAGCTGTTCAGCAATATGATGAACCTCGTGCCAGTCATAATTTAATTTTTCTACTAAGAATACTTCCCACAATCTATGTTTACGAATAATATCAAGTGCAACAGTTTCTCCCGTAACAGTTAGAATTGCACCCTGAGTTTTATCATAAGTAATTAATTCCTTCTCCTTTAATTTTCGCAGCATATCAATTACTGAAGCAGGATTGTTTTCCAGCGCATCAGCTATGGCCTTCAAACTGACCTTATTTTCACTTTTGCTGATGTGGTAAATCGTTTTCAGATAGTTTTCCTCAGAATAGGTTTTCTTCATTTTATAGCTTCTCCGGCACAAAAGTAAATAAATATTAGTTACTCTATTCAATTAGGTAAAGCTAATTACTTATATTTGCTTAATCAATTTAATTAATTTAAACAGGCCTAAATGCTCAAAGATGAAGCACTGGTATGCGATTTAAAGAGTGACTGCGTTAAATACACAGGTGATGTCTAATTCGCCATTTAAATTATTGATCATATTTACTTACAAATTATGGAAGTAGCAATTACCATACTCGAAAATGAAATCAGAAATAAGTCAGCATTTCTGAAAAAAGAAGACCTGATGAGAAAAGATCTGAAACAAGCCACTATACTGATGAAAGATATTTCTAAACTTAAAACGGCAGTGAAATTACTAAAAGATCACCATCAGAGAAAAGAAAGAATACACTTGTAAGAAGTGATTTAAAATCAGAGGGCCTGTTCGTTTTAGCGTACAATCTTCCAGTTTTTTAAATTCAGATTTATTTGAAAGTGGCCTCGGTGTGGTTCCCGGGGCTATATCTTTTTATTTTAATTATTTTTCACTTATTTAATTCATATTTAGGTGTTTGGTTAATAATTTTCTATATTTATATTTAAATTCGCTAGTCAAATTATTATTTAACCCATGCAACCTCAACCTACTCAAAACTCTGAGGAGTTATTACAAAATCAGGATGAATACAGCTACGTCCCTTTTGATGGTTTTGTAAATGTAAATGATATCGTAACCAGAAGAAGACAGCTAAGAAGTGCTGAGTTCAATATCCCTGAACAAACCTGGGAAATAAATATGGATCAGCCTTCGGTGACCCTGTAAAAGATCAGTTATTCACGATCAATTCATCAATTCTTTGGGTAAATTAATATTTTACTTATATTCAAAGTATCTATTATATCATTTGATATATACTGCTGATGAAATTATTCACTGCCTATGTAACTGCTAAGAGGTGTCTTTACCTTCTTTTGCTGATTCTTTTATTGGTTGTTTTTTCGGATGTATTTAACTTGCTGTCCCGGCAGGTGATCTTAATTCTGCATCTGATCCTGTTGCTTGCTGTGCTGATTTTATTTGTCGTTTTTTCTGCTCAGGAGAAAAAGAAGAAAAAAGGAAAGGCCAGAAGAGAAGACAAAATTAAAAAACAGCACACAACACAACATACAGCAGACCACATTGCGGAAAATGAAACTGGTTTTATTACTATTGCAGATCAGATCCCGTTTATGGTTTGGCGTTCAGATCCCGATGGAAGATGTATTTACGTCAATAAAAAGTGGATACAATTTACTGGGATGAGTTATAAAGATAGCCTGGGTTTTGGGTTTGCCAAACCAATGGCCATTCCGGAAAATCAGGAGATCAGGCAAGAGTGGTGGAACATGATCAAAGGGCATCAGCCTTATGAGATAAAATTCCGGATCAAAAATGTATCCGGAGAATTGCGCTGGGTAATGGCCAGAGCAAACGCATACCATACTGGTAATGTATTTATGGGTTACATTGGCAGTATCATCGACATTACAGAACAGGAAAATTCTACTATAGCCGTTCAGGAGTTGTCAGATCGTAAAGATGAGTTCCTGAGTATTGCCAGCCATGAACTTAAAACCCCGCTGACAAGTATTAAAGCACTTTTTCAATTGATAGGGAAAAGCATAACCCCTGAAGATAAAATCTATCATTTCATGGAAAGAGCCAATAGTAACATTATAAGGCTGGAAACACTGATTGCAAATTTACTGGATGTATCAAAAATCAATGCTGGAAAATTAAGCTATGATTATACAGAGTTTGCCTTTGAACAGATGCTGGAAGATGCTGTGCTGAGTATGGAAAATATTGCGCCGGACCATCACTTTACCCTGCGCAAATCTGATGCTGTAAATTTTACGGGTGACAGGTTCAGGCTGGAGCAGGTGATCTATAATTTTCTATCCAATGCAGTCAAATATTCACCCGGAGGAAAAGAGATTATTGTAACCTCAGAGGTCATCAATGGAAATATCATCGTTTCTGTACAAGACTTCGGGATCGGAATAAAGCGGGAGAACCTGGCTAAGATTTTTGAACGGTATTACAGGGTCGATAATACCATCATGAAATTCGATGGATTGGGTTTAGGGTTGTTTATTTCTTCGGAAATTATTAAACGGCATAATGGCAGTTTCTGGATTGAAAGCGAATTAGGGCAGGGGGCGACCTTTTACTTTATCCTGCCGCTTACTGAGCAGCACTTACATGCAGATGTCCATACAGATGAGTTTAGTTATTACCAGGATGAAACAATTGATGTGCAAGTTAATACTGCAGCAAACAGGCTGGATGTAAACTGGACAGGTTATCAAAACTTCAAAAGTGTACAGGATGGCTGCCTGATTATGCTGGATCTGCTGAAAAAGAACCAGGTTGCTAAAATATTAAATGATAACACTGAAGTGAGGGGAAACTGGTCGGAAGCATCAGACTGGGTGTCCAAGGAATGTTTACCGGCTCTGGCAGAAACTGGAATAAAATATCTGGCCTGGATCTATTCGCCAAGCAGCTTTAGCCAGCTTGCCGCTGAAAAAAGTGCCGCACCTTTAAAGAGCACAATCAATATTCAGTTTTTTAAGGATAAAACATCAGCTATAGACTGGCTTGACTCATTATCCTGAGTATCAGTAAATTTCAGTTCTTAACATTTTTTTGTGGAATACATAGGCAATTTCTTACATTGTATATAAATCAATTTATTAAATGAGAATCTTATGAAAAAATTACTTTCGTTAGTAGCCATATTAAGTTTCTGGGTAAGCTTAACAATGGCACAAACTGCTGCACCTGCAACAGTTAAGCTTAAAAAAGATGGTACACCAGACAAACGTTACACGCCTGTAAAAGAGACAAAAACTACGACAAAATTAAAGAAAGATGGTACGCCTGACAAGCGTTATACAACGACTACCACTACTAAAGTATCCCCTCCTGATAAAACAGTACAAAAAGAAAAAGCAAGTAGAGTTACTAAAGTGACGACCATTACAAAACCAGTAACGGGGGCACCTGCTGCCGGAACGGTCAGACTTAAAAAAGATGGTACGCCAGATAAACGCTACAGCAATTCAGCTGAACCAGCAGTGGCTCCTGTACAAGAAACAAAAACTACGGTCACTAAAGCAACCAGAGCACCTAAAGCTGCTGCTGCACCAGCTGCAAAAGATTACAAACCAACAGTTGACAGAAGTATTTCCGGACCAAATGGAGAAGAAATCATGACCGGGCCACGTGGTGGAAAATACTATATCAATAAAAATGGAAATAAAACCTATGTAAAAAGAGAAGGATAATGCGAAACTTTAAGTTAAATAACTCTTGAATTCGTTGCAAAACAATTTAATTATAGGAGAATAAAACACCTTTATATCTTTTATATTAAATATAGTTAGCTGAAATTTAACTAATTAACGATTTTAGTTGTTGTTTAATTCTAAAGATATTTTATATTTGTATTGTCCTTATGACACCACCAGTTCATATGAATTGATGACACGGGGCCGGGTAGACTGAACAATGCCCGGCCTTTCTTATTTCAACCCACCTTTTTAATAATTACCACTATGAAACCTCATGCTTTTTTGCTTGTACTCTGCTTATTTGCGGGTGCTGTAAGTCAATCATTTGCGCAAACTTCGCCAGGAAAAGAAGCCGCAGTCCTCAATCACATCGCTGTTTATGTGACCGATCTAAAAAAAAGTACGGAATTTTATGAAAAACTATTCCACCTGCAACAAATTCAGGAACCTTTTAAAGATGGTAAACATAGCTGGTTTACGCTTGGAGCTGCCGGACAAATGCATCTTATCCTGGGTGCAAAACAAACCACTGTTCATGATAAAAATGAACACCTGTGTTTTAGTGTACGTTCGATTCCGGATTTTATTCAGTTGCTGGATCAGCAGAAAGTTGATTATTCCAATTGGCCTGGTACAGCTAAGGAGCCGACCATCAGAGTAGATGGTGTGAAGCAAATCTATTTCCAGGATCCTGACGGACACTGGCTTGAAGTAAATGATGACAAAAAATAAAAACAGACTATACCAACAGGGCGACAACAGCAGAGATTTGACAACGATGCATAACGGTTCAAAAACACTGAAATACTGCATAAAAACTCATGTTTTGCCGCATTTGGTGGTGTAAAATAGGTTTATTAACCTTATTTTTGGGGTGATCAGATAACTATGGAATTAATACCTAAATCACCCATTGAAAAAATTATTGCCCCGGTAAGCAAATTCATTCATTTGGAATATACTGGTGGAATAGTCCTGTTTTTAAGTGTGATTATTGCCATTTTATGGGCCAATTCACCATTTCATGAGTCATATCATCATTTGTGGGATATTAAATTCTCTATTGGTTTTGATAGCTATGTATTGAACAAGCCGCTTCACATCTGGATTAATGACGGGTTGATGGCTCTGTTTTTCTTTGTAATTGGATTAGAGCTTAAAAGAGAGTTTATGGAAGGTGAATTGTCCACCTTAAAGAAGGCTTCTTTACCGATGATGGCCGCTTTAGGCGGAATGCTGATTCCAGCCGCTATTTTCTTTGTGATCAATAAAGGATTGGCTTCTGAACACGGCTGGGGTATTCCAATGGCTACAGATATTGCTTTTGCACTGGCGCTGCTTTCTATGGCTGGAAAACATATTCCCGGCTCAGTAAAGGTGTTTCTTTCTGCTCTGGCAGTTGCGGATGACCTGGGGGCAGTTTTAGTCATCGCATTTTTTTACACCAGTAATTTAAATTTTGTTCCACTGGGCATAGCAGCAGTTTTTCTGCTGGTACTCCTGGCCGGTAATAAATTAGGGATCAGAAGTACAGCCTTTTATCTTTTAATCGGAATTGCAGTTTGGATTGGATTTTTACTTTCGGGAGTTCATGCCACAATCGCAGGGGTTTTAGTCGCATTCACTATTCCTGCGGTGACTAAGATTAATGAAAATAGCTTCTCCGAAAACCTGAGAAAGTTATCAGCAGATTTTGAAAAGGAAATCCCTAATGATGGTCTGCTGACCACTTCAGAACAACATAGAACTATCGAAGAAGTCAAAAGCCTGACGCTGGCAGCAGAAACCCCATTGCAAAAAATTGAGTATGCTTTGCATCCCTGGGTTGCTTTTGTAATTATGCCGCTTTTCGCGCTCGCTAATGCAGGTATAATTATAGGTGCAGACTTCTTCTCCGCTTTGGTGAATCCAGTGAGTCTGGGGGTTATATCCGGCTTAATCATTGGTAAATTTGTGGGTGTGCTTTTATTTACCTGGTTAATGGTAAAAACCGGATTGGCACAATTGCCGGATCAGGCAAACTGGAAACATATTACAGGTGTGGCTTTGCTGGCTGGTGTAGGTTTTACCATGTCCCTGTTTATCAGTAACCTGGCATTTGAACAACCAGAATTCATTAATCAGGCTAAATATGGTATTCTTATGGCGTCATTAATTGCAGGTATAGCAGGGATAACCCTGTTAAAGAGTTTTAAAAAAGTTTAAGCAGCCCGTAGCTTCAGTCAGCTCACAATAATTTTACTTATAAAATGTGCTGAACTGAAACAAGCTGATCACTATTTTGTTTTATCACTAAAACCAGGACATATGATTATCACAGAAAATAATACACCGTTTAACAACGAAGAAGAGGAAGATGACCAATTGAGTCAGCAAGATGTGCAATCGGACGGAATAGATGCTATTCCTGCTTCAGAAGCAGATAGATTAGCTGCCGAAATTGACAATTTAAAACAAGCGGATAAATCTTCAGAAGCTTCCTATACTTTAGATGCAGATCGGGGATTTGCTCCAAAAAAAGAAGAAGAATAAGGTTTTTTTACCTTCATAAAATCAGGCTGCCTCTAAAAAGGCGGCCTTTTATTGTTAAGAATATTTATATATTTCCTGCGGATTTCAAACCGTAGAAACAAACAATTCCATGTATAACAAATATAAAGTGCTGGCTCTTGGGCTGGCTATGACCGTTGCTTCCTGTCAAAATAAAAATAAGGAAACAAAAACAACAGCTACAGCAGCAGACTCAACTTCCACGCAGGCTCCTGAAAAGCTCACCTATAAAGTTGTGGGCACCTTACCACATGATACTGCTGCCTACACCGAGGGGTTTGAACTCCATGGTGGAAAAATCTATGAAGGAACCGGAACCTATGAGAATTCATTTGTCTCGGTATCTGATACGAGTGCTGGCAAGCTGGAGAAAAAATTCCCTCTGAAAGACAAAAGTATTTATGGCGAAGGAATCTCCATATTGGGCAATCAGCTTTTTCAGCTGACTTATCAAAACCATGTCGCGTATGTCTATGACCTGAAAGACCTGACCAAACCAACCGGGACCTTCAAGTGGCCGCAGGAAGGCTGGGGAATGACTAATGATGGTAAAAATCTTTACGTGAGTGTGGGGAGTTCTATTATTTATAAACTTGATCCAAAAAGCTTTGCTGTTATCGGGCAAATACAAGTCACAGATAATTTAGGTACCGTAGATCAGCTGAATGAACTGGAATATGTGGATGGATTCCTTTACATTAATCAATGGCAGACGACAAAAATATTGAAAGTGGATGTGTCTACCGGAAAGGTGGCTGGAACTATTGATTGCTTCGGACTGTTGTCAAATTATGCACCAGATTATACCCCGAAATCTGAGGATAGTGTGCTGAATGGTATTGCCTGGGATAAAACGCATCAATTATTGTATGTAACTGGTAAAAACTGGCCGCTAATTTTCAAACTGCGTTTAGACTAACATGCACATCAGTACATTTAATGCCTTTAAAAGCCGTAATTACAGGCTGTATTTCAGTGGTCAGTCTATTTCACTGATTGGAACCTGGATGCAGAAAACTGCGGTGAGCTGGGTAGTGTATTCAGAAACGCATTCTAAATTCATGCTCGGACTCACACTGTTCGCAAGTATGTTTCCTTCTTTTATCTTTTCGTTTCTTGGCGGAGTTGCATCCGATCGGTATAACCGGTATAAGCTCTTGTTAATTACCCAGTTTGCTTCAATGGGGCAGGCAATTCTATTAACTTTACTGATCTTTTTCAGACACTATTCGGTTTGGGAAATTATTGCGTTAAGTGCTTTACTCGGGCTGATCAATGCCTTTGATGTACCGGCAAGGCAATCTTTAGTTTATGAGATGGTCGATGATAAAGCCGATTTGCCTAATGCACTCGCTTTAAATTCTTCCATGGTGAACCTGTCCAGGCTCATCGGTCCGGGTATTGCCGGAATAGCGCTGGAGAAGTTTGGAGAGGACATTTGTTTCGGTTTGAACGCTGTGAGCTTTATTGCAGTAATCGGTTCTCTGCTGCTGATGAAACTTCCCAGATACTTAGAAAAGCCCAGAACTAAAAATGTGTTTGGAGAACTTAAAGAAGGGTTCCAATATATTAAACAAACACCTTCTATTGCATTTGTGCTGATTATGCTGGCGCTGATCAGTCTGCTTGTTTTACCCTTTAGTACGCTGATTCCTGTTTATGCGAAAGATATTTTTAAAGGAACGGCCTCTACCTTCGGTGTGATTGACAGTGTAATCGGGCTGGGTGCATTTTGTGGCGCCATTTTTCTCGCCTCTTTAAAACCCGGCAGAAACCTGAGAAAGATTCTGGCAACCAACACGCTTATATTCGGAGCTGGGCTGGTCTTATTTTCACATACAACCTATTATCCCATTGCTTTGGTTTTTGCAACGATATCCGGTTTTGGAATGATGTCACAGATTACCATTAGTAATACTTTAATTCAAACAACCGTAGATCCGGCGATGCGCGGAAGAGTAATCAGCTTTTATGCGATGGCTTTTTTCGGAATGCAGCCCCTGGGTGGTTTATTGATCGGAACACTGTCCCAATGGATCGGTACGCCGGATACCGTCATGGCCCAGGGGATTATCACCCTGATTATCGGATTTTCTCTATTCTGCTTTTTACGCAAGGATGAAGCTCAAAAATTAAAAGCTGAGCAGGAGGTTTAATTCTCCTGCCTGGCTGAGCAGCTCAGATCGTTTCCAGGTATAACTGTTGTAAATCGCTGGCAGAAATGTCCTTTGCATTCAGCGTATGGATGAGTGATCCCTGGCGCATAATCCCGATTCTTGTACCCACATTTACGGCATTAAAAATATCGTGTGTAGCCATAAAAATAGTTCTTCCATCCTTAGAAAGCTGTTTGACAATTTCACTGAATTCGTGTGTTGCTTTTGGATCAAGTCCGCTAGTGGGCTCATCCATTAAAATGACTTCTGCATTTTTGGCCACAGCAATAGCAATCCCTACTTTCTGGCGCATACCCTTGCTGTAATTTCCAACCCTTTTGTGAAACGCTTCCGGTTGTAAACCTGCCTGTAACAAATACTTTTCGAGTTCTTCCTTTTTGTAATTGAATCCGGCAATACGGCTAAAAAAGTCAAGGTTTTCTAAACTGGTCAGGTTTGCATATAACATGACAATTTCCGGAATATAGGCCAGGAATTTCTTGGTATCCGGCTGATCCGGGCTAACCAGAATCCCGTTGACCAGTGCTTTTCCCGAAGAAGCTCCTGTAAAACCCAGGAACAAATTAATTGTCGTGGTTTTACCAGCTCCATTCTGGCCTAATAAACAAAACACTTCTCCCGGTTCAACATTCAGGTTCAGCGCATTAAGTGCTGTATGGTCCCCGTATTTTTTAGTCAGTTCTATGGCTTGTAACATGCTTTTTATGGTTTAAAACTTAATTCCTAAAGATACTTTTACAGTAAACGGATCACCATCGATATAATAGAAATTACGGCCATCATAGGGATAACCTGTAATCAAATCGCCGGATGACATATAACGTTTACCAGTCAGGTTATCCGCAATTAACCGAAAGAAATATTTATCCTGTACATAACTCAAACCTGCATCATATTTGGTGAAGTCTGGGATATATTGATTTTTCTCTGAGGTACTGCGTTTGATCATGGTGGTCTGGCCTAAGCTCAGGTTCAGACTCGCTTTGTTTTTCAGTGGAAAACTATACTGTATCCAGGTATTAAAGATCTGTTGCGGGGTTTGCGGAAGTTCTTTACCTACTAATTCCGGATCCTCATCTTTAGTAATGGTAGCCTTTACATAGGTATAGTTGGTGGAAATGGAAAGCTGATCGGTGATATTTCCAATCACATCCACTTCAATTCCATTACTGGTTACCTGGCCGGCCGGGGTAACGAATCCGGCATTGATCAGGTCCGTTACCGGTACATTTGATTTTAACGTGTGAAATCCATTTATAGTCGTGTATAAATGAGAATTGAACCAGTTTCTTTTGATACCCAATTCCATGTCTTTCCCTTTTTGAGGATCAATAGCTGCCGTTCCGGTTACTTCTTTTGTAAGAGGATCAACAATAGCTCTCTGGTAACTCTGAGGCACAAAAGACTGGTCGTATAAGAAGAAAATTGAGGTGGCTGGATTAACCAGGTAGGTTAATGCGGCACGTGGAGAAAGTGCTTTCTGGTTGTAATTATTGGTTTTGACAACACCTTTAGCATTCGTGGTCTCTTTTTCATTCGTATACCAGGTATACCTTGCACCAAGAGTTAGTAAAAGCTTTTCCTGCAATTGGATATTGTCATAGATAAAGGCAGATTTTATAAAAGTGTTGTTGTTCGTCCTGTTGATCCTCGTAGTTAGTTTTACTGTTTCTGGTCTGGCTGTATTTACCGTTCCGGATTTGTTATAATCTGATTCTATCTTTCCGTTATTCAATGATAAGGAATCCCTGCTATTGGTATAATCTGCACCAAATAATAATTGATGTTTAATACCTCCTGTTTTGAGCTGTCCATTTGCAAATAACTGACTGGAGAAGGTTTTTCCCGCACCCATGGATAGGCTGGCCCTGCGTTTTGTATTCCCATTTGCATCAAAATTCACCATACTTCCTTTGGAGGTCATATTCCAGTTTTTATAAGGAGATGATAAATAAGAAGATTGGGAAGTAACCTGCCAGTTGTCATTGAATTTATGTACTGCATAGAATCTTGCGGTTTCATTTTGTGTATAACTTGCAGGTAAAGCCCGTTCTGAACTGTAATTTGTACTGATCGGGCCTTTCAAGATGTCTTGTTCACTGCGTACTTTGACAATGGCAGAACCATTTTGTATTTCCCCTCTTATAAAATCATATTCTGCCAGTACATAAGTATCCGGGCTAAAGTTATATTGTAATACCGGGGCAACCACGTATTTATTCGTGCTGATATCATTCAGGTAAGAATCCTTATGCTGATAAGCCGTATTGAAACGATAAGAGAATCCTTTCTTCTGAACTTCAGAACCAATATCCGCAGTTATCCGGTATAAATTGAAACTTCCAGCTGTTTGTACGATATTGAACATTTTATGCCCGGGGGTTTTAGTGAGGATATTAATTGATCCGCCCGGATCCCCCACAGAATTTAAAAAGCCCGCCGGGCCTTTAACAAATTCTACGTTCTCTATCAGCGCTTCATCGTCAATAGAAGCACCATAACTAAAACGGCGTGACATTCCATTTAAGGTCGTATAAGCGGCGAAACCACGAATCTGTGCAACGGCAGAGTTATCAAATGGAGTGCTGTTATAACCAAAATAAACACCGCTGGCATTACGTGCAGCATCTTTGAGTTCCAATGCGCCTTGTTGTTGTAATAAGCCGGTCGATACGCTGATGATATTCTGGGGGATCTGAATTAATGGCTGTTGCAGCTTTAAGCTATTGGAAAGGGTATCAGTTTTAATCCTGACCTTCTTTTTACGGGTTACATTGATCTGATTGAGTTTATTGATCTGACTCGTGGTATCGGTTAACTTTTTAGGTTGCTGGGCATGAAGAAAATTGGGGAGAGCGCTCAAACTGAGCATAAGTAAGTAAAAGGTTTTTTTCATTTGGTGTGGCAATTAATGGAGTTGTTAATTATTTGGATTTGTTTTTTTGACGGGCAATCAGCAGGATCAGTAAAATGGCCAGCCAGATAGACAGGATATTGACTAGAATCCGGTTTGTTCTGGTTTGATCTGCTGCAGGCCGAAATACAGGCAGTTGGCGGACTTCAGCCAGGCTTAATTTTTTATTAGACAACAGGTAGCTGTTCATCAGTTTTACCCATTGATTCTGAAAGATGCCAGTCTGGTTTTGATAATACAGATAGTCACTGAGCCCGGTCTGTGCAGTCGCATTCAGCAATGCCTGCATTTGAGCTACCGGATTAAACCAGGCCATTTGACTTAACCAGGCATTGTGTTTTGCAGCAGCAGCATTATATTCCTGAACATTTTTGTTCATCCGTCTGCCCAGCAGGTCATAATAGGCTACGAATCTTTTATTCCCATAAATAGCCGTGTCGCCAGCAGTTTTTAGCTTAAGGTATTGCGGGTTATTCTGATAAAACTCTTTTAATAACTGCGGGACCGGCATTTCCCAGGTATGCGTCATCGTTTCCCGCTGATGGGATACGAGTTCAGTGCGCAGTGGCATAGGATATTTAAGCGCGGCTGATTTGTTGGTTACCGCTGGTAAGATTAGAGTCAGCAGTAACCAGGTGCCCAGTAAAATTAAAGCATTAAGCTGTGAGGATTTGCGCAGCATAATAACCAGCCAGCAGACCGCAAACCAAAATAGCAGATAGGTATTGGTCACCAGAAACCATAAAAGAACATCAGGCAGATGCAGGGCAGCAGAGGCTGGGCGGATCAATAATCCAATCAAGCTGAGTATATTGGTCAGCAGGCAGATGAACAGCAGGCGAAAAAGAATTTTATACCCCAGGATACGCTTTATTTCACCACTTTGTACAGCGAGCAAACGGTCAGTTTGTTGCTCGGCTTCTCTGGAAAAGAGATCGTAACTCAGGATAATAATCAAGAGTGGAAACAAATAAATCAGCACAAATGAGAAATCGAAATTACCCGAAGCGAGTTTCTCCGGATTGGCGATTTCTGCATTGGGTGGAGTTAAAATATCACGTTTACTACTTACAATATCAAAATATGGCAGTAAATCGCGCTGGCCAATAGCCATTACAGCCAGTCCATGAGGTGGGTTTGTTGCTGCGGGCGGTGCTTTAAATTCTACAACTTGTGGCAAACCTGCCTGCTCAGCCAGCATTTTTCCTTTGACAGTAGCAGTATCCGTATAAAATCTGCTGATCAGCTCCTGGCGATGCGACTGCTGATTGTTTGTCAGGGTATCCAGTCCGGTTAATTGTCTGGTTACAAAACTTTGCCCATTGTACAGGCTGTATAAACTCATCAGCAGGAAAAATAGCAGCAAGAGTAATTGAACCGGCTGACGTAAGAATTGCCGCCATTCGAAACGGGAAATTAAAATGAATAACTGCATATTTAACGCAATGAAGGTTTGGTAATGAAGTATAAAGTGGCAGAAAGCAAGCCTATCCAGCAGCAGAGTGAAATTAGTGCCAGACGCTGTAAATACAGGGTTTGCAATAAAGTTGGCGCCTGATACTGGAAATCCTTAAGCTGCTGGAAAAACTGTGGATCTGCCCGGTAACTTTCATTTGGTTTTACAGGATGACTGGCCAGTTCGAGATTCAGTTTGCGGATCAGGGTATTGCGGTATGCTTTTGCCTGAAGAAAGAAAGTTTGATGGTGCTCAAAATCTGTGCCTGCCATGGCCATTGAAAGCCGCTTCAAGCTAATAAACGGATCTGCTAAACCCGCATAATTTAAAAAAGATTGCTGCTGGTTGAAAGTGTTTGCCAGTGCTGTATAGTAATAATCAAATACTTTGTTCTGATAATCTTCATGGTATTGCAGCATCAGGCCGTCGGCATTAACCGGAAGCTGGGTTGTACTATCCGCCGCATATTTTTTTAATAAAGCCGCATAGTGTTTTTCCCCTCTTTGCTGGTAAGGAAGATCCCCTTTAATCCCCTTTAGAAACCCTTGCTTAACGTTATTGTTGAAAGCTGCACGTGAGCTTAAAGGATATAACTCAGTTGCCTGAGCAGCTGCTATTTTAGGGAGGAGAATACTGCTGAACAGCCATAGGGTTAAAACAGTTAGTGTGGCTGTTCTTGAAGTACCACTCAGGGCAGATATGATCACGCCAGCTAACGTGATCAGTAAATAAAAAAGCAGATAGCTGCATACAATAATTAAAAACCGGCCCAGTAAAGCTGCGCCGGAAGGGGAGCACAGGATGACGAAAAACAGCACGATAAAAATTGGGATGACCAGGAATACGACCAGTAAATAATTTGACCAAACCTTTCCCCATGCCAATTGTGAAGGCTTTATCCCTTGCGCCATCAGCATTCTGAAAGTACCAGACTCTTTCTCATCAGTCAGTGCAGAGGAGCTGATAAACAGCAGCAATAATGGAATCAGCATTTGCATAATCAAAGCCAGGGTAAACTGACCAAACCGCATCAAAGCATCGTTACGTTCTGCATTGCTATAATCTACCTCATGTTGTATATGAGCTTCTACCCGGTAAGTAGTTCCGAAATAATCATTAAGGCCGGGATCAAACGCACTTAAAAGATTTAAAGGCTTAAAAAGATAGGTGCCAAAATGCGCAGCCTCATGTGGATTATGATGTTGTGCTTCCCACTGCTGACGAAACTTTTTATTGGAGATCTCGCGGCTTTGCTGATCGTTCTGGTACTGAAAAATAGTTAATAGCCCGCTGGTCAGGAACAGCGTGTAAATAATGATAGCCAGCGTGCTCATGATTTGGTCACGGAAAGCTAACCTGAATTCTTTCCAGATTAAGGTACGTAAAGGCGTGTAAGCGGATGGAGACATTTATTAATTGTTAATTGCATCAAAGTTGCATTATATTTATAATATTTGCAACAGTGTTGTATTTAAGAATCGTTTAGCTATGTTTCAACATTTCTCTTCTGACAGGAAATTTCCGTTTTATAAACAACCAGACGCTATGGACTGCGGGCCTGTTTGTCTTAAAATAGTCTCTGCCTATTATGGGAAAACTTTTCCAGTAGCTTATTTCAGGAAACTGTGCAGTATAGGCAAACAGGGAACAACGATGGCCAGTATGATTGAAGCGGCAAATTTGCTTGGATTTAAAACACTGGCAGTGGAACTGCCCTATGAGCAGTTGTTAAATAAAGTTGGGCTACCTTGCATCCTCCACTGGGAAAAGGAGCATTATGTAGTTTTATACCGGATGACCAGCCATTATGCTTACTTAGCAGACCCTGCACTCAGTGGAAAGGTTAAAGTGCGAAAGGAAGATTTTATCCGCTCCTGGCAAATTAAAGAGGGCAGTACTATTGGCAGAGCTTTATTGCTGGAAACAACGCCTGTTTTTGAAGAAAAACAAAGTGTCGCTGATCATTCTGCTTCTTTATGGTCCTTATTACCCTATCTAAAATTACACCGTAAAAGCGTGCTTCCTGTTGGTCTGAGCCTTTTACTGGCCTGCGGTTTTTCTCTGATTATCCCATTTTTAACACAGCTGACTGTAGATAAAGGTATTCAGGGAAAGCATACAAACTTGCTTTTTCTGATCTGTATCGGGCAACTGATGTTGTTTTCCGGAAGGATGCTGATGGATTTTCTCCGTGCAAGATTGCTTTTCAGGTTAGGTGCAAGAACCAGTATTGTTTTATTGAAAGAGTTCCTGGCCAAGCTCATGCAGTTACCTTTTTCTTTTTTTGATAACCGCCAGGCCGGTGATAATATGCAGCGGGTCAATGATAACCAGCGGGTCGAAGAATTTCTGACGAATTCACTGATCAGCTTTATTCTTTCTGCAATTACACTTTTAGTACTGGGCGGGGTATTGTGTTATTATAACTGGCAGATCTTTTTAATCTTCCTGATTGGTGCGGTGATCAGTGTGGTCTGGTCTAATTCTTTCCAGCAAAAAAGGAAAGTCATTGACCAGAAGAAATTTAAAGTGCTTTCTGCCAATCAACAGCTTTTGCTGGAGATTTTTTATGCCATGCAGGAAATCAAACTTACAGGCAGTGCTGATGAAAAGCAGGAGTTATGGGAGCGTCTGCAAGATCAGTCTTATGGACTTAAACTGGAGGCTTTACAGTTAGATCAGCTGATGCAGGGGATTGGCTATTTTATTAATGAAGTCAAGAATGTGCTGATTACCTATGCAGCTGCGATGCTGGTGATCAATGATCAGGTTACCCTGGGTGGGATGCTTGCCATTACCTATATCTGCGGTCAGCTCAATACACCGGTTACACAACTCGTTGAATTTGCCCGGGTTTCCCAGAATACAAAGTTCAGTTTACAGCGGATGGCAGAAGTACATCAGGAAGCAGCAGAAGATTTTGAAGTTGAATATCAGGAGATGAATAATGCTCCCGAAGCTATCGAGCTGAAACAAGTGAGCTTTCACTATGGAAATAACCAGGCACCATTCGTCTTGAAAAACCTGGATCTGCTGATCCCTGCTGGTAAAGTTACAGCTATTGTCGGGATGAGCGGAAGCGGTAAAACGACTTTAATCAAACTGTTGCTAAAGTTTTACCAGGTGAGCAAAGGGACGATTACCATCGGAAACCGTTCTGTAGACCAGGTACATGCCAAACAATGGAGAGCAGCATGCGGGGTGGTGATGCAGGATGGCTATGTTTTTATGGACACGATTGCAAATAATGTTTTTGCCGGATCAGCAGTCAAAGATAAAGCGCGCCTTTATGAAGTGTCCAAACTCGCCAATATGCATGATTTTTTTATGTCTATGCCATTTGGCTATGATACTGTAGTTGGAAAAGATGGTTACGGCTTAAGTGAAGGCCAAAAGCAAAGACTGCTGATTGCCAGGTTGATTTATAGAAACCCGGCCTATATATTTCTGGATGAAGCAACCAACTCGCTGGATGCACATAATGAATTGTCAATCGTCAACAATCTGAATAATTTCTTTGCCGGGAAAACAGTGCTGATCGTTGCACACCGGCTGAGTACGGTAAAAAATGCGGATCAGATCGTGGTATTGCACCAGGGTGAACTGGTGGAAAAAGGAACGCACCAGGAATTGATTGCACGACAGGGAAAGTATTACCAACTCATTAAAAATCAGCTGGAGCTAAGTAAATAATCTAAATAAATAACAAATGAGCATAGAGATATTTCCACACTCTTTAGTCAGATACGCAGGGATGAACTACCAGGCTTTTGATTCTTTTAAACTGGCAGAATCGAAAGAGATACTGCAAAAAGATCATCAGATGAAAGCTGCAAAAACAAAGCTTAAAGCATTAATTTGTGATGGGTTATTTGATCTGATTACGATTCAAACAGCTGATGTGCTGAGACAGGGGCTCATTAATCTTAAAAGACAAATCTTTAATGATAAGAAGGTAAATCTACAAAAGCTGGAAGAACTGCTGGACCTGTTTCCCGCAGATCTGAAGCTGGATTTTCAGAACTATATGCACATAAGTCAGCACATGGAGACTTTCCATCAAACCTATTCTTTCCATTATCAGCAACTGATCATTGAACAGCGCAGGGAACTTCAGAGACTGGCCATGGATGCTTCCTTACAAAACGGACTGCTTTTATCCAGTCCTGTTTTACTGGAACAACTATCAGCATATGTACAAAAAGAACCAGCCTCTTTCCGTCAAAAGGAATTGAGAATAGAGTTCAGTTTGCTGCGCTACTTAACAAGGATGTGTTTTAAAACCTCTCCGTTCAGTACTTTTACCTATACTGGAATTATGCAACTGGCCAGTACGCGGTCTGCTATTGCTGCACCAGCGGTTAAAACTGTTAAAAATAGCCTCCGGCTTAACAATGCATTATTTGAATATCTGAAATCTATCCTGATTCATCATCCGGGAGTCAATGAATTGCTGACTGTAAAACTCAATAAAACGGCAGTGGTCAAAGCAGGAAAAATACAATTCCTGGTTAATTTTAATAACATCGAATCCTTTCAGCTGTTACCTGCTTCAGGTCTGCAATTGCTGGTCTTTAATTACCTTAATGAGACTAAAGAATCGGTAAATGTAAAAGAGCTGGCAAATTATATGGCCTGTGCAGTAGAAGAGGCCAGTGATGTATTCATAAAAAAATATCTCTTTAAACTGGTTGCTGCAGGGTTGCTGGAAGCTGGTATGGAGACTTCAGGCATTGATCCGCAATGGGATCACAACCTACTGAAATTCTTTACCAAACTGGAGAGCAGTGAGCCGGCAGTTTTTCAAATTATTTACTTATTTAAACAATTGCAGCAGTATCAGCTGGCTTATATGCAGGGTGATACTGCAAAACGGAAATTAATTCTGGACTACGCAGAAAAAACTGTGGCAGATGTTTTTCAGAAATTACAGACTGAGGCTGGATTACCTGTCAATGCGGATCGGTCTATTTCAGCCGGAGCTAAAACCTCAGCTGTTAACGGGGCTTTTGAAACCTTGAATTTCATGCCGCATCATTTTGCAGGCAGACAGTTATTTTATGAGGACTGTTATACAACTGCTCAGGAAATCCTCGAAGATCATTGTCTTAAAGATTTCACGGCAAAGGCTGATCAGCTTTTGAATCACCTGCTTCCGCTGGATTTACTAAAAACCGAGCGGGAAAAAATGAGCAGCTTTTTTCTGGAACATTATGCTGCTCAGGCACAGGTTCAATTGATTGATTTTTACCAGGCTTATTATTTCCATGTTAAAAAACCTGAAAAGGAGAAGTCGGCAAACTCTGGTACGGTGGTACCGGAGCCCGGTAACTGGGAAAAAGAGATCAGTAAAAAATTAGCTGTACTCACGCAGCATAAACCGGATATGCTAAATCTGGAAAATGATTTTTTTCCGGAATCTTTAGCAGTGCTACCACCTGCTTATTATTCAAGGGGACTTTTCGTGCAGTTTTATAAGGGGAAAATAGAACAGGAAGCAGAAAATCAGGATGGTGTATTTGGGGTGATCAACAGCATCCTGCCGGGAATGGGTAAGGTAAGTGGTCGTTTTTTGCCCTTGTTTGCACCTGATATCACTACAGATTTCGTTAAATACAATGGTCAGCTTTATCCCGGGATAATTCAGGCAGAGCTCAATGATGCTTCAAGTTTTAATGCCAATATTCATCCTTCTTTACTCACCCATGAAATCGCGTTACCTGGTGGAAATAAAAGTTATCAGGAAAAACAGCAGATTCCTGTAGATGAATTAACTGTAAGTTTTGAGCAGCAGACGGGCAGTTTAAAATTAACCCATCGGAAGCAGGAAGTCTATACCTACGATTTATGCCTGGAATCTTTTTATAACCGCTCGAATCTGTACCAGCTTATGGCACATTTTAACCAGGAAAACAAGCTTTCTTTACAGCCATTTATAAATCTTGTGGATGCTTGTTATCTGGATACAGCACAGGAGCAAGCGCACGAGATTGAATCACTGCCGAGAATTACTTATGAAAACTCAGTCATTCTCAGAAGGAGAACCTGGCGTGTAAAAACGGACTCAATACCTGTGCAGCAGCCCGGAGAAACTGCTTATGCTTATTTTATCCGGATCAATGTTTGGCGCAGTCAGCATGGAATCCCTGTTACGTTGTTTTTATTCCTCAGGAAAAGGTCTTTTGTC
The DNA here is from genome assembly GCF_040822065.1 of Pedobacter sp. WC2423. Taxonomy (NCBI): domain Bacteria; kingdom Pseudomonadati; phylum Bacteroidota; class Sphingobacteriia; order Sphingobacteriales; family Sphingobacteriaceae; genus Pedobacter; species Pedobacter sp. WC2423. Next base: position 3,183,848 of record NZ_CP162005.1, on the reverse strand, counting down.
ATTAAACCTGCCGCGGGGCCGGAAGGTAAAAAAGAAGGACTTAGTGATGATTATAAACCCCAGTTTATCTCTTTTGAACAACCCTTATTAGTCGAAATGTTTAAGCGTTTGCTGGCCAGGGCAGGAGCGTATGTGATTATGGAAGAAATGCTTCCTTTAGTTAATGATATAGGACAATCCGGAAATCATGAACCTGTAAAAGAATACTTGCTGCAATGGTATAAATACTAAATATGAAAGTTAAAGCTGTACAATGGTTCGCTGCCTGCCTGTTTTATCCCGGAGACCTGGATCTGATGTTAAGGGAATTGGTTGCACCCTTTGTTTGGGAATTCTTTCCTGATGAAGATACTGAAGCATCCTGGTTCTTTATCCGCTACTGGGAAAACGGAAGTCATATCAGGCTTAGAATGCATACTGAACTCTCTTTACAGGATGTTTTGACTAAAGCACTGGAAAAAAGAGCAAATGAATTTTTTCTGCAGTACCCGGTATCTGATGCTGCTGATCGCACAACTTTAGCTGTTAACCATGCGCTGCAATTTCCTATTTATGAACCAGAAACGGCACGCTATGGGAATCACCAGAGCATGCCCTGGGCTGAGTTGCATTTTTTTAAATCTTCAGCTTTTATTTTAGACTGGATCTGTACCAGAAAACAGGGAGCTTCTGCTTTAATACAATCCTTACGGTTACATCTGATTTTATTGCTGGCCACCGGGTGGGAAATTTCCAGGTTGATTACAGTCTGTGATTTTTTTGTAGACGGCTGGTTGCCACGCTTATATATTCCGGGAACGGATACCGCAGTTCAAAAAATATTTTGGTTAAAAGAATTTGAAATTTCGTTTAACCGGACAAAAGAGATTATTTTGCCGGCGTCTAAAGTTTTTTGGGAAGAAATTATCACAGGAACGGCAAATCAAAAAGTACAAGATTTGTTTAAAGCGAATAGGCTGACCCTGCAAAATTATCAGCGGGCAGATTTTATGGAAATAAAGCTCATTGAAATTATGACGAGTTTGATGCATATGAATAATAATCGCCTGGGTATTAGTAACCATGAAGAGGCTTATGGGATGTACTGCACGGTCCAATGTCTTGATTTTATAGCTAATTCTTAATTTAAAATGCATGCATTCATTTACCTCACTACAAATTGAAAGGATCCACAAACAATTAGCACAGCTTAAAAGCGATTTGCTGGCCTCTTCCAGAAGAGATGAAGCTGGTGTATACTGGCAAAGTCCTTTTTATGAGACGGCAGACAAATTTTCATTTCAAACCACATTTGATATTTTTAATGGAAATAGCGGCATTGCTTTATTTTATATCGGCCTTTTTGAGCTTTCCGGTAATACGGAAGACTTGAAATTTGCAGCGGATATAATGAATAAAGTATTGAAGGAAGAAGCGGTATTAAAACCACGTTCTTTTGGCTTTTATACGGGGATAACTGGTGTGATTTACGTATGTATCAAGCTTTATGAGCATCATAAAGACGAGAAATATTTAAGCCATGCATCGCGTTTGTTATTGGCTCACCAGGAGAACATTGTGGATTGTACGGTTAAGGCTGATTTGTTAAGCGGATATTGCGGCAGTTTGCTGGTCATCACTTTACTTTATCATCACCTGCGTACTAAAAACCTGTTAATGATTATTCATCAGCTGATTGACAGGGTGATCAAAGAAGCAAGAATTTCTGCAGCTGGGCTGAAATGGGATTATAATCAGTCGAAATCTTCTTTTGATAGTCTGGCGGGGTTCTCTCATGGGGCATCAGGAATTGCTTATGCTTTAATGCAGGTGGGCAATTATTTTAAAAATGATGGCTTAATTTACCTTGCTGAACAAGCATTGGCTTATGAGATGCAATATTTTCATCCCGGTTCTGGAAACTGGCTGGATTTGAGGTTGGGGAAATTCAGATTGGGCCTGCCAGATGCGCACCATTGGGATCTGAATGTGTTTATTCCGGAAATGAACAAAGTAAATTCCTGGGCACATGGTGCTGGTGGAATTGGTCTGGCCAGGTTATATGCTTATGAACTGACTGGAAAGGAAATTTACCTTCAGCAATGTCAGCTGGTGATGAAAAAATGTTTAAAGGACCTGGAAAAGATGCACCGTACTGATTTTACGTTCTGTAGCGGATATATGGGGCTATTACCTTTTCTATCCAGATTTGCTGATCAGCAACATAAAAATTATAATGAGTTAATTTTATCAGTTGCTGATCGGGCGGGCGTTCAATATACACGCAAACGGAGCTATAATACTTACATTTCTGCTAATCAATTTGATTATGGACTATTATCTGGCAAATCTGGAGTTGGTTATCTATTGTTGCAATTGTTGAATAAGGGAATGGATAGTGTAGCTTATCCCGTATTGCCCCCCAGCGGAAAAGCACCGGCTGCGGTAGTCAGTCATAATAAGTTTGCCATTAAGCAACGGATTTTCTCCACGTATTATAAGCAGACAATTTACCTTTTAGATCAGTTTGAACCCTGTTTTATGCTGAAATTTCAAGCGGAAGACTTCAATGAGTTTGAGGAGAAGCTTTATCAAAAGATTAACGGATTGTCTGAGCCTGAAGTATCTGGAATTGCTGAAGTATTTGACTTTGAGCATAAACTGGCGATCAGGTGGAAATTACATAAAGGCCATTTATGTTATAAAAAGAAGAAGGAATTTATTCTGGGTCAGGCGAATCAGTTGTCTATAGTAACTAACGAAGAATTGTGTAGTTTATCATTCAAGCTCAATGATCATGTATGTTTTTATCCGTTGAGTATCAAACTTAAAAAGGTTCTTGGACTCTTACAAACCTATCAGGCTGCATTATTTATGTCTGAAGAGAACGGTGTAAATACGGTTTACATTGGTCAGCTGAGTACGTTGATTCTGAATTATCTGAATCAGCAGGCTGTGACGGGACAGGAACTGATCAGCTTAATCTTAGGGGATTTCTCAGGAAACGCACAGCTGAGACTGGAAACTACAGTATTACGCGAAAGAATCCTTTTACAAATGAGATCCCTGATCATCAGTGGAATGATCGGGTTAAAAGAACAAGTATAAAAAGAGGGCCGGAAACCGGCCCTCTTTTGTAAACAAATTGGATTTAAACTAGCAGATAACTGTCGTACACTTAATGGCAGGTGTATGGTGGTCATCGGTAGGTTCAGTATGTGTTGGTTCTGATACATTACCTAAACCGCCCGATAAACGCATAGCAACTTCACTGTCAATACTGGTTACAAAACTTTCTAATTGAAGATCTTCAAGATTTAACTTGATTTTTTCTGATTGATTTTTCATAAGATTATAATTTGTTTAATGTTCATGAAGCACCATGGACGAGCCACAATGGTTCATCAAATTTAATTAAGTATAATGCCTGCTGTGATAACGGGTTTTTGGCTTATCCCCGGTTGCAACAATGCTAAGATAGTTATTTGCAACATAGTTGCAAAACATATTTAAAGGAAAATTAAAATAAATAATAAGCAGATTGAAGCTTAGCAAAAAAGGGAGTGAAGGAAATGATTTTTGGATAGTTTCAGTAAAATACTAATGCTGAATTCAGCTAAACAACAGGCTCCTGCATAGCTGCAGCCCTTATCTTTTTAAGCTTCCAGGGAGCAGTTGTCTTTTTCAAAACCATCTTTTCCTGAACCAGTGGTTTCTTCCCTTTTTTCTTTTTGAATTTCTTACCGTACCAAACTAAAAATCCGGTAACAGGTAAACTCGCAGAGATCAGACTGGCTAAAAAAGCAATAATTTTTGTTGGAAGCCCCATCACTGAGCCTACGTGTAAATCATAGTTAATTCTTCTGATTTTATCAGGGATACTGGCATCCTCATATTTTCCCAGCAGGGGAGAGTTGCCTGCAAACTGTTTCATTGTGTATTGATCGAAAGCGTACCTGTCTGCTTTATAAAATGTTCCTGCTTTTAAATAAACAATGAAACCTATAGCATCCGAAGCTTTTGCAGGAAGCGTAATAAACATCCCTGAGGCCTGATCGGTTGTGACCAGCTTACTGTAAATTTTATCTATATTTTTTGGCTGAAACACAGCATTTGTAGTCGTATCCGATAGCGGTCTTGGTTTGGCTTCTAAAGACCTGCCACCTGAAGTTACCCAGTACAAAGATTTACTGTACCATTTGTAACTGTAAACAAGGCCTGTTAATGAAATTAAAAGTAAGACAAGAAAAACATAAAACCCTGCAACCTTATGCAGATCATAGTTGACGCGTTTAAAACTGCCACTCCATTTAATTTTAAAACTTTGATCACGTATGGATCTGATCCACTTTTTAGGCCACCATAAAACAATTCCGGAGATCAATAAAACTACAAAAACCAGTACGCCAGCTCCGATTATTTTTGAACCTGTTTTGCCCATCCAGAGTGTGCGGTGTCCATTCAGGATAAAACTGAAGAAATCAGCATTACTTCTTTTGTTCCTGCGGTCAATATGAATGATCTCAGCGGTGTAAGGATTCATATAAATAACCAGGCTTGTCCCTTTTTTACGGTTTAGAGAATTCACGGTAGCCGCTTCATTTTTCTGCCCGTAATTGATAGAAGTAGGCTTTAATTTACCTAACTCTGGTTTCGCACGGTCAATAAGCTGTGTGGGCAATAGAAAGGATTTCTCCTGAGGCTGTACAAATTGCCAGGGCTGATAAAAGCTTCTTATTTCTTTTTCAAAAACATAAATACATCCTGTAATACTTACAATAAATACAATCAGGCCTGAACCAAGTCCCAGCCATAAATGTAACCATGCATTGATCTTTTTTAAAGTCATAACCGAAACCTGATTATAATTGGAAAAGGATAAAAACCTTCATGCCATTTATTTAGAATGAATTAAGATAAGAGCGCAAAGTAAATAATATTAATTGGTTTTTCCTACGGTAATGATGAAGATCATATTTTGTGATGATGACCAGCATACGCTGATGCATTATTTACCCGGACCTTTAGCCATGGTTAATAAATTCTTATTCATACTGGTAATTTCCTTTACCGGCGTTTTCCAGGTCCGGGCACAGGAGCCTGTGAAATCAGATTCTACAGCGAAAGGGAAGATTATAATGAAGGGGCTATTTCAAGCCCGTTATCTCTTTAGCAGTCATAAAAACATCGATTTAAATGGCCTGCATCATCCTGATGGTAAAGCGGTTTATAATGACTTTGATATTAAGCGGGCCAGGTTACAGTTTACTTCAAAAATATCGGATCGTACCGATGTCGTATTACTGCTTAACCTGGCAGATTTTAAAACTGATCCTAAAAATAAAGTTTTGGAAAATGCTTATATCACCTATCGGCTGGATAATTTTATAAACCTGAAGATGGGACAATTCAGGCCCGCTTTTGGATTAGAGGATATGTATCCTGTTGATGTCATTAAATCAATGGACTATTCCAATCAATATACAGCTTTCGGGAATAATGGCTGGCAGAGTTTCCAGATTGGTGCAAGTATTTATGGGGCAACGCATGGGGAGATTCCTGTCAAATATGAATTGTCTGTGGTCAACGGGAATAACAGGAATCAGCTGATGGATAATGATAATGGAAAACATTTTTCTACCCGGGTAGAATTAGGCCTGCAAAAGAGCCTGAAAATTAAATTAGGATTGAACGGCGGGCTGGCAACGGTTTTGGGAAGCAGCGTCTATGCTTCCGGAGTCGATTTATCCGGTGTAGTTCCGTTGGGTAAAAAGTGGTCGCTGGAAATAGAAACAGAATTTAAGCAGGGAAATAACCATACTTATTATTATGCGCTGGATTCTGCGAAACGTGTGGGGGGCATAGGCAATTACCAGATGCGTGGAATGTATTTTTTACCCAACCTGAGGTATGCGATTAATTATCACCGTTTAAGTTCATTGGAATTCTCTTGCCGGTACGAAAACTTCAATAACGATTTTAAGCACGCCGCTAATAATCAAAGACAAACCATAACACCAATGATTAGTGCAGAGTTCTTAAAAGCTTACAGTGCACGCATCCAGTTTGGAGTTAATATTGACCGTTATAAAAGAAATATTCCCGGAACCACACAATACAATAATGAAATGTTTATAGTACAGGTCCAGTCAAGGCTATAAGTTAAAATAAGATCATGAAATCTACAGCTACTAAAGCGGCGGCGGCGCCTCCAAAAAAAGAAATTCAACCAATTCCATTACTGATTACCGTCTTATTCGGTCTCGCAGTCTGGTTTATTCCCGCTCCGGAAGGTGTGAAGCCAGAAGCCTGGCATTTACTGGCAATCTTTCTGGCTACCATTGTCGGGATTATCCTGAAGGCAGCAAGTATGGGTACACTTTGTATGATGGCTATCGCACTGGTTGCCATGACTGGTGTGCTTGCTCCTGGCAATCCTGGAAAATCAATTACACTGGCCTTAAGAAGTTTTGGCGATAAAGTGATCTGGCTGATCGGGATCAGTTTTTTTATCGCCCGTGGTTTTATCAAAACAGGTTTAGGGAGCAGGATCGCTTACATCTTTATCAAATTATTCGGTAAAAGTTCTCTGGGCCTGGCTTATAGTCTGGGGGCTGCCGATTTAATACTTGCTCCGGCTATTCCCAGTAACACAGCAAGGGGTGGAGGGATTATTTATCCGATTATGAAATCTATGGCGATGAGTCTGGGTTCTATGCCCGATCAGGCAGAAACGCACCGTAAAGTAGGGGCATACCTGACTTTGAACAGTTATTATATGAACCTGATTGCTTCGGCTATGTTCCTGACCGGAACGGCAAGTAACCCGATGTGTCAGAAATTTGCAGCAGATATGGGGATTCATATCAGCTGGATGTCTTGGTTCTGGGCTGCAATTGTTCCCGGACTGGCCTCTGTAATTATTATCCCTTATTTATTGTACAAGATTTTTCCTCCAGAATTGAAAAAAACAACAGAAGCACCTGCAATGGCCATAGCAAAGTTGAAAGAAATGGGTAAGATCACAAAAAATGAGTGGTTGATGCTGCTGGCATTCGTGATTTTACTAGTGCTTTGGGTAACCGGAGATTTGTTTAAAATCGATGCCACAACAACTGCATTTATCGGACTTTCGATCTTATTGCTTACCCAGGTATTAACCTGGGAAGATGTGAAAGCTGAAAAAGGAGCATGGGATACCATCGTCTGGTTTGCGACACTGGTAATGATGGCCGGATCATTAAACGAATTAGGCTTTATTCCCTGGTTTGGACATTTAATACAGACTTTACTTTTAGGGATGTCCTGGACATTGGCTTTCCCGATCATTATAGTCGTTTATTTTTTAAGTCACTACCTGTTTGCCAGTGCAACTGCACATGTGGCTGCGATGTATGCTGCTTTATTAGCGGTAGGTATCGCAATGGGCGTACCGCCACTATTACTGGCGCTGATGTTAGGTTTTACAGGTTCTTTGTTTGGTACCATTACACATTATGCGCATGGCCCTGCTCCGGTCTATTTTGGAAGTGGTTATGTGGACGTGAAACAGTGGTGGATTATGGGATTGATTGTCGGAGTTGCTTTATTAGCCATCTGGATGGGATTGGGCGGTTTATGGTGGAAAGTCACCGGAGTTTATTAAATAAAATAAGATGAAAACAGCCTTTTTAAAAAGCACTTTATCACGAAAAAACCTGATGGCCCTGACCGGGCTGTTCCTGTGTTTTTTCCTGGTCATCCATTTATTGGGAAATTTGCAGTTGTTGTTGCCGGCAGACCAGGCATCAGCGCGTTTTAATTACTACTCTAACCTTTTATCCGGAAATATATTGATCAAGGTGATTTCTTATGTACTGTATTTTTCGCTGATTGCACATGCGGTGGATGCTTTAATCATCACCTTTAAAAATAAACAAACGGCTGCCAAGTATGCATATGATAACCGGAAACAAGCCAGTAAATGGTATTCCAGAAATATGGGGATATTAGGTACAATACTCTTGATTTTCCTGGTGATCCACTTTAAAGATTTCTGGTATGTCTATAAATTCGGGACGGTACCCTTTGACCGGAACGGAAATAAGGATTTATATATAGTCGTTGTCCATGCCTTTAAATCATGGTGGTATGTATTGCTTTATGTACTCTCGATGTTTGCCTTAGGTTTTCATCTTTTACATGGCTTTAAAAGTGCCGTCAGAACATTGGGCTTATACCATCCGGGCTATGCTGCGCTCGTACAAACCTTTGGTACGGTTTACAGTTATGCAATTACTATCGGTTTTGCAGTCATACCGGTTTATGTTCACCTTACTCAATTCGGATGATGGAATTAGATGCTAAAATACCAGCCGGCCCATTAGAAACTAAATGGAGCCAGTATAAAGCGCAGGCTAAACTGGTCAATCCTGCAAACCGGAAAAAATTACCTGTTATTGTGGTTGGAACCGGGCTTGCGGGGGCATCTGCTGCTGCCTCGTTAGCTGAACAGGGTTATCCGGTCACTTCTTTCTGTTTCCAGGATTCTGCAAGAAGAGCACATTCAGTAGCTGCTCAGGGCGGCGTGAATGCAGCCAAGAACTATCAGAATGATGGAGACTCTGTTTACAGGATGTTTTATGATACGCTGAAAGGCGGGGATTTCCGGGCACGTGAAGCTAATGTATACCGTTTAGCGGAATGTTCTTTAAATCTGATCGATCAGGCAGTAGCACAAGGTGTACCTTTTGCGAGGGAATATGGCGGATACCTGAGTAACCGTTCTTTTGGCGGAGTGCAGGTGAGCCGTACCTTTTATGCGCGGGGACAAACCGGACAGCAATTGCTGCTGGGTGCTTATCAGGCATTGATGCGGCAGGTTTCTCTTGGGAAAGTTACTTTATACAGCAGACATGAAATGCTGGATCTGGTAGTTGTAGAAGGGAAAGCTAAAGGAATTATTGCAAGAAACCTGGACACCGGGTTAACAGAGCGTTTTGCTGCCGAAGCTGTAGTGATAGCCACAGGCGGGTTTGGTAAGATTTATTATTTATCCACGCTGGCTATGGGCTGTAACGGCTCGGCCATTTGGCGGGCACATAAAAGAGGAGCGCTGATGGCTTGTCCAAGCTGGACACAGATCCACCCGACGAGTTTACCTCAATCGGGAGATTACCAGTCGAAATTAACGCTGATGTCAGAATCATTGCGGAATGACGGAAGAATCTGGGTTCCTCAATTACCAGATGAACAAAGGGCTGCAAATGATATTCCTGAACAGGAAAGAGATTATTATCTGGAAAGACGTTATCCTTCGTTTGGTAATCTGGCACCAAGAGACATTTCTTCCAGAGCAGCTAAAGAAAGAATTGATGCTGGTTTTGGGGTCGGTGCACAGCGGAATGCAGTATATCTTGATTTTTCAAAAGCCATCAGAGAACAGGGAAAAGATAAGATTAAAGAGAAATACGGGAATCTGTTTTCTATGTATAAAAAGATAACTGCCGATGATGCGTATGCTGCACCAATGAAAATCTCTCCTGCTGCGCATTTTTCGATGGGTGGGTTATGGGTAGATTATGAGCTGATGACTACCATTCCTGGCTTATTTGCAATTGGAGAAGCTAATTTTGCTGACCATGGTGCAAACAGGCTGGGGGCAAATTCTTTGTTGCAAGCCTGTGTAGATGGCTATTTTATCCTTCCTTATACCCTGGCTAATTATTTATCTGGGGAGTTGAAGAAAGAAAAGATAACGACTGATCATCCTGAATTTGACCGGGTTGAAAAAGACGTTGTTACGCAGCTGGACGGGCTTTGCGACATCAAAGGCACAAAAACAGCAGATTACTTCCATAAGAAATTAGGGAAATTATTATATGATAAATGTGGTTTGTCACGGTCTGCTGAAGGGTTAACAGCAGCTATTGAAGGGATTAAAATATTAAGAACAGCGTTTTATAAAGACCTGATTGTTCCTGGAACAGCTGATGAAATTAACAGCGAACTGGAAAAAGCGGGCAGGGTGGCTGATTACCTGGAGATCGCTGAGCTGATGTGTCATGATGCATTAAGCAGAGAAGAATCATGCGGTGCACATTTCAGGGAAGAATATCAAACTGCGGATGGCGAAGCGTTAAGGGATGATGAAAATTATTGTTATGTGTCTGCATGGGAATGGAAGGGAAAAGATAGTCTCCCTGTATTACACCCTGAGCACTTAAAATTTGAGTTTATTAAATTATCAGTAAGAAGTTATAGTTAGAAATCATGAAGATACATCTTAAAATATGGCGTCAGAAAGATGCGAAAACTAAAGGGAAACTGGTAGATTATATGCTGGATGAGGTGGATCACCACATGTCTTTTCTGGAAATGATGGATACTTTAAATGAGCAGCTGATCCTTAAGGGAGAAATGCCTGTTGAATTTGATCATGATTGCCGGGAAGGGATCTGCGGGACTTGCGGGATGATGATTAATGGGCAGGCTCATGGGCCGGTTCCGGGTTTAACTGCATGCCAGCTGCATATGCGGGAGTTTAAAGATGGAGCTACGATTTATGTGGAGCCTTTCAGGGCAGCTGCTTTTCCGGTTAAGCGCGATCTTAAGGTTGACCGTTCAGCTTTTGACCGGATTATACAGGCGGGTGGATTTATTACGGTTAATACCGGACAACCTGTGGAGGCCAATACTTTATTGATTACGCACGAAACTGCGGAATCTGCTTTTGATTCGGCTGCTTGTATTGGCTGTGGTGCTTGTGTAGCTACTTGTAAAAATTCAAGTGCTGCTCTTTTTACTTCTGCCAAGATTTCTCATTTAGCCAAAGTCCCGCAAGGAGAAAAAGAAGCAGCTAAAAGAGTATTGAAAATGGTTTCCCGTATGGATGAGGAGGGTTTTGGGCATTGTAGCAATACAGAAGCTTGTGAGGTGGAATGTCCGCAGGGTATTTCCGTACTCAATATCGCAAGAATGAACTGGGAATATACTAAAGCGAATTTGCTGAAAGATTAAAATATATTTTTATTACTGTAGCGTTTGCTGATTTACTTACGTTTTACAGTTAATAGGTTAGATTCGAACTCCGGAATCGGGTAATGGTAGTTACCTAAGGGATCTTCAGTGGTGTGTTTTGTTGCTCGCCAATGTTGAGAATACAAGGAATTTGAACTTTTGGGTAGATGAAATTCCACACACACACAAATGGATACAATAGCCCCTCAGTCGTTATGGCCGAGGGGCTTTGTGTTTGGGGATATCTTTACCGGGAATATTTTACCAGAAGAGGCTGTATAAGGCCACAATAATTCCACCTACAATCAATGATCCGATAGCGAAACTCTGATTGGTTTTAAACATAGATCTGTCAACCTCCAGCCCTTTAGGATTGATACCATTCCTGTTTTCCATTTTACTGATGATGAACATGGCAATTACACAAATTGCAAATACAAAGCCCATCCGGTCAATGAAAGGGATCTCATATAACATGGCACCATTTTTCTGTTCTACGAGTTTTGAAAAACCATAAGGACTTAACCATTCCAGGTTAGCGAATAATGGCAGTACTTTGAATAAAACGGAAAGGATGAAACCGCCGATAGTTGCAAATAATGCCGCATTAGAGGTTGTTCTTTTCCAGAAAAATCCAAGTAAGAACATGGCGAAAATACCTGGAGAAACAAAACCGGTATATTCCTGTATAAACTGGAAGCCTCCTTTTTTATCAATCCCAAGTTGTGGTGCAATAATAATTGCAAGGATCATCGCTACAATAACAGTAATCCGGCCGACGATAACCTGTTTATTCTCATCAGCGTCTTTATTAATCACTTTCTTGTAAACATCAAGCGTAAATATCGTAGCAATACTATTTGCTTTCCCTGCAAGAGAAGCTACAATAGCTGCTGTTAAAGCGGCGAAGGACAGACCTTTCAGCCCTTGTGGTAAGAGGTTAAGTAACACAGGGTAAGCTGAATCTGCATTTAAGGAACCGTCTTTCAGCATGGCTTTCTGGAAATCTCCATAACCCTCTTTATATAATACATAAGCAGCGATACCCGGCAGAACCACGATGACCGGCATCAGTAATTTCAGGAATGCAGCAAATAATAATCCGCTGCGGGCAGTTTTTAAATCAGCACCTAATGCTCTTTGTGTAATATATTGATTACAGCCCCAGTAGTTGAGGTTAACGATCCACATTCCACCAATCAATACAGAAAGACCAGGCAGATCCATATAATTTGCATCTTCTTTATGGAAGATCATCTGGAAGTGATCGACAGCTTTTTCTTTAATCAGCGAGAGCCCGTTGAATACACCAGTGGTTCCAAAGTGTGCCGAGACTAATTCCAGCGCAAGGTAGGTTGTTGCCAGACCACCAAGAATCAGGAAAAATACCTGGATAACATCTGTATAGCCAATTACTTTCATTCCGCCGAGGGTAATAATTACAGCGAAAACAGAGAGTACATACATACAGGCGGTAATATTGATCCCGGAAATACTGTTGATAGCTAAAGCGCCCAGGTAAAGTATAGAAGTCAGGTTGACCACTACATAAAGTAAAAGCCAGAAAATAGCCATAATCATGGCTACAGTACTGTTATACCGCTGCCCAAGAAATTGTGGCATCGTATAGATTTTATTCTTGATATAAACAGGAATAAAAAATATAGCGACAATAATCAGGGTTACAGCGGCGAGCCATTCGTAACTGGCAATTGCCAGGCCCATAGTAAAGCCTGATCCGCTCATTCCAATAAATTGTTCTGCTGAAATGTTGGAAGCAATGAGGGAGGCACCGATGGCCCACCAGGTTAAGGAATCTTTTGCCAGGAAGAAATCTTTTGAATTTTCCTTTTGTGCTTGTTTTTTGCGGTAAACTGTCCAGCCATAGAGGGCGACGATGAAGAAATAAACGAGGAAAACGACGTAGTCGTAAATGCCTAATGAGTTCATAGTTTAAGTGGTTCAGATTCAGCGGCTATGGCCACTGAACCATTTCCTTTATCAGGAGGTTGGTTTATAATTGGTTATCGAAATAAATTTAGTATAATAATTTTATTATGCAATTTATTATCACACGCTGTTTAACATTCTGCTCCTGATTTGTTACTCAGCTATGGTTTGGGACAGAAATTTTCTGGACTTTTGCTTTATGGATAATGTATTGTCAAAAGCAGAGCGTACCCGTCAGTTTATTATTGAAACCACAGCGGGTATATTTAATACGAAAGGATATGCGGGAACCTCATTGTCAGATTTAACAGAGGCTACTCACCTGACCAAGGGAAGTATTTATGGCAATTTTGAAAATAAGGAAGATGTTGCGCTTTCGGTTTTTGATTATAATTTATCCAAGATCAGAAAAGCTGTCATTCAGCGCATGCAAAAAGCAGTCAGCTACCAGGAGAAACTAATGGTTTATGCACAAGTTTACCATAGTTTTAGCGGAGCATCTTTTCCGACAGGCGGATGCCCGATCCTGAATACGGCCATAGAGGCTGATGATACCAATACCTTATTAAAAGCAAAAGCTGCGAAGGCAGTAACGGATTGGAAAAAAGATATCAGTAACCTGATTGCTGCCGGAATGGAAGCAGGGGAATTTAAAGCAGACACGGATGTTGACCGGATAGCTTATTCTATCATTGCGTTGATTGAAGGTGGGATTATGATTGCAAAAATTACCGGTCATCCTTCAAATCTGGATAAAATCCTGATCACTGTAGAACAGGTTATTCATCAATTAAAAGTATAATGTCTTCATTTTCGGGCATAAAAAAGCCGGCATGTTTTGTTAATTGCATGCCGGCCTGAAATTTATCCTGGTTTATAACGATTTGAAAACAACGATTCCGTTGTGACCGCCAAAACCGAAAGTATTGCTCATTGCTGCTTTAACTTTAGCAGAGATTGCTTCTTTAATTACAATATTCAGATTTGATGGAATTGCAGGGTCAAGTTCATCTGTATTGATGGTTGGAGGGATAATGCTATCCCGCATCGATAATAAACAGATAATTGCTTCAATTGCTCCGGCTGCACCTAATAAGTGACCAGTCATAGATTTTGTTGCGCTGATAAACAATTCATTTTTACCTGTTCCCAGCAGGTTACTTACTGCTTTAGTTTCAGAAAGGTCACCAACAGGGGTTGAGGTTGCGTGCGTATTTAAGTAGTTAATATCATGGATAGTTAAGCCAGCCTCTGTAAGGGCTAATTTCATCGCATGAGAAGCTCCTAAACCTTCAGGATGGGTTGCTGTCATATGGTAAGCGTCAGCAGTCATTGCTGCACCACCAATTTCTCCGTAAATAGTTGCACCACGTTTTACAGCGTGCTCATATTCTTCCAGAACCAGTGCGCCTGCACCTTCACCCATCACAAAACCATCACGTTTAATGTCAAATGGTTTTGAGGCTGTTTCCGGCGTATCATTTTGTGCTGACATTGCTTTCATTGCACAAAAACCACCAACTGAAGAAGCCGAAATAGGCGCTTCTGAACCACCAGTCACAATGATTTTTGCTTTACCCATACGGATATAAGTGAAAGCATCCATAATTGCTGTATTGGAAGTTGCACAGGCAGAAACTGTAGTGTAATTGATTCCCATATAGCCATTACGGATAGAAATCATTCCTGAAGCCATGTTCGCGATTAGTTTTGGAACAAAGAACGGGCTGTAACGCGGCGTACCATTTCCAAGCGCAAATTCAGCAGACTGCTGCTCGAAAGTATCCATTCCACCCTGTCCTGATCCCCAGATCACACCTACATCAAATGGATCCATTTTGTCAAATTCAAAGCCAGAGTCTTTGATTGCCTCATCAGATGCCACTAAAGCATATTGTGTAAAACGGTCTGTTCTTTTAATGTCAGACCTGTCTAAATATTTTGTAACGTCATAATCCTTGAGTTCACAAGCAAATTGCGTGCGGAACAGGGAGGCATCAAAGCGGGTAATCTTTGCAGCTCCGCTTTTTCCAGCTATGGTATTGCTCCAGAAAGTATTTACATCATTTCCTAAAGGCGTTAATGCCCCAATTCCTGTGATAACAACTCTTTTTAACATATGCATATATAAATTAATGATTGATCATCGCCCTGACGGCTTTGATTAAACTCTGGGTCTGTTTAAACTTAATACAAACTCTTACAAAAGTAAGATTATATTTAATACCTTATGGTATAATTCAGTGCTGTATTTACCGTTTCACCCCATTATGACGCGAAAATACAAATATTAAAATCAAATATTAGTGTGTTTAAATTTATGTTGCCTGTGTGTGTTTATATTTAAACGGGTTCTTTAATAGATTGCGGTGATGTTTATTTATGTAACTGATATTTTGCAATGCACTGAAAATAGCGAAAGGAGGGGGGGCTGAAAGGTATATGGAGTACTAACAAATAATCAGATGAATTTTAAACTGTTTCTTATATTTGAGCATTAAAATATTTATATATAATGTCAGATCAGAAAAAAGAAATATTCGACAGTGTTGCTCAGCGACTGAAAATTGAAGGTTTTAACGTAGTAAATCGTGATGAAACCCGTCCATGGGGTGGTTTTTTCGTTATTGATGAAGCACAAGCACAACAGTTTGCCAATGTTTACTTTGACGGACTAAATGTAGAGGAGCTGAAAATCTCAGGAAAATTAAGTCCTAAGATTTTAATCGTTGCACCAAATACACGTTTATCATGGCAATATCATCACCGCCGTGCTGAAATATGGAGAGTGGTAAGTGGTACCGTTGGTGTGATTACCAGTGAGACTGATGAGCAGGGAGATGTACAGCAATTGGTTCCTGAACAAACTATTAAATTGAAACAAGGAGAAAGACATCGCCTGGTAGGTTTAGATGACTGGGGCATTGTTTCTGAAATCTGGCAGCACACTGATCCTTCTGATCCATCTGATGAGTCTGATATTGTACGTGTATCAGACGATTTCGGCAGATAAATCATATTCCGGCATGTGTTTGATTCTGGAATCAAACACATGTTTTTTTTCTCTCTTTTGCGCGTGTCGGTATTCAACAAAAAATTAATAGTCTGAACATTCCACGCCAAATCCTTTTCTTTTCTTTACTTTTGTAATTGAAACATCCCGAAGGATGTTCAGTTCTATAGTATACCCGATTCAATATGATTATATTAATATTTTTTCTACTGCACTGGTTCCTGTCACTTTTCTCTCAAACTTTCTTTTTACACCGCTATGCTTCGCATAAAATGTTTAAAATGAATCCGTTCTGGGAGAAGTTTTTCTATACGATTACTTTTCTGTCTCAAGGTTCTTCTTTCTTAAATCCAAGGGCATATGCTATCCTTCACCGCATGCACCATGCTTTCAGTGATACCGAGAAAGATCCGCACTCTCCTCATTTTGTAAAGGATGTATGGGGAATGATGATACAGACTAAAAATATCTATCTGAATTATGCCAAATATAATGAAGAGCCGGAAGAACAGTTCCGTGATAACTATCCTTCATGGCCGCTGATTGATAAAATTGGCGATTCCTGGATCACAAGAATGGTATTCATTAGTTTTTATATCTGGTTCTATGTGACTTTTGCTACGGCGTGGTGGATGTTCTTATTGTTGCCGGTTCATTTCCTGATGGGGCCTCTGCATGGCGCTATCGTAAACTGGTGTGGTCATAAATATGGTTATTCAAACCATGATAATAATGATCATAGTAAAAATTCCCTTCCACTGGATTTCCTGATGATGGGAGAGTTGTTCCAGAACAATCACCATAAAAAACCTAACAATCCGAATTTTGCTTCTAAGTGGTTTGAGTTTGATCCTACTTATCCGCTGATGAAAGTGATGCATTGGTTACATATCATCAGAATCAGAAAGACCTAACAGGTCCATAGTCATCTTTTTTTATAACTGCCAGCTACGATTTTGAAGATATATACAGCTTTTTTTCTATTTATATTTTTAAATACAATGCTGCTTTCTCCAGTGAATGCGCAAAATGGCATTCTCCTTCGGGGTGTTGTCCAGGATACGACCAAAGTGGGTATTCCTGGTGCAAATGTGCGCCTGATTGCAGGCAAAGATACTTTGAGCAGTAATACCGATACTACAGGCAGCTTTAGCTTTTCGAATGTGAGGAGCGGGAATGTAACTTTGCTGGTCAGGGGTATAGGTTATTCTGCTTATCATCAAGTTATTACCTTGAAAGATGGGATCATGGAGCAATCGTTACCAGCCCTGGTCTTAAAGTCGGCTGCGCTTCAGTTAAATGAGGTGGTAATTAAAGGTAGGGTAGTTCCTATGCGGGTAATGAAAGATACCGTGGAGTTTAATGCAGATGCCTATGCTGTTCATGAAAATGATAAGGTGGAAGATTTACTGAAACAATTGCCTGGTGTAGAAATAGATAAGGATGGTAATGTGTCTTCTGCGGGTAAAGCACTCACTAAAATACGTGTGAATGGAAAAGACTTTTTTACAGGTAATGTCAAGGAGTTTATTTCAAAGTTGCCAGCGGGAACGGTTTCCAGAATCCAGTTTATTGATGATTATGGAGATAAAGCAAATTTTACAGGGATCAAAACCGGAGAACCACAAAAGATTTTGAATGTTGTCCTGAAGTCAGACCGCAATAATGGAAATTTCGGCAGTGTGACAGCGAGTGCCGGAACGGATAAACGTTATGGTTTAAATCTGAATGATTATTTGTGGAGAGATCTCCGGCAGATTGGTGTAAATGCAAATGCGGGTAATACCAATACGGGAGCCGGGATCAATACCAATTCCAATCTGGGTTTCAGTTATAGAGATAAGATTAAAGAAAAGCTGATTTTTGGCAGCAACTATAATTACGCTTACAATAAAAACGAAAGTATACAACAGAGTTTAATTGAAACAGTAAATCCTCAGGGAATTATCTACGATAAATCTGCGAATACAAATTCCTCCAAAAGTAACGGACATAACCTGGATCTGAGCCTGGAATCTACGGATCAGGAGAATTATCTCAGAGGTGGGTTCAGAGGAGCTTTACAGGGCACAAACAGCAATGCTATCAATGAGTCATTACAAACCGGTGTTGTCCGCCGCGATTTGAATACCCAAAGGAGCAGTAAACAGGATAATCCAAATTTGAATGCTGATTTTACTATGGCCCGCAAGTTGAAAAAGCCAGGCAGAATTATTTCTGCTGGTGTGAATGGCAGTTCTGGTCTTACAGCTAATAACAGTGATCTGGATAACCAGATTAAGTATTATGATCCTAAGACAGGTGTGGCGGTTAAAGA
Organism: Pedobacter sp. WC2423; assembly: GCF_040822065.1. NCBI lineage: Bacteria > Pseudomonadati > Bacteroidota > Sphingobacteriia > Sphingobacteriales > Sphingobacteriaceae > Pedobacter > Pedobacter sp. WC2423. Next base: position 3,165,591 of record NZ_CP162005.1, on the reverse strand, counting down.
TTCGCTATTGAATCAATTGGTAGATGAACGTAACCGCACAACTACGCTGAATGCTAATTTCACCTTTACTGAACCTTTGAAAGCAAAAGATTCACTGGTTAAAAGAAGCCTGGATTTTAATTATCTTTTTTCATTGAGCCGTACAAGAAACAGCCTGGATACCAAAGACAGGGATCAGTCAGGAAATATCAGGGATGTAGATTCTTTAAGCAATTCTTACACTTCTTCTTTTAGTAAACATATCATTGGTATCAATTACCGGTATGAAACAAAAAAACTCAATTATATTCTTGGGATAACCGGACAGCCGAGTTTATTGACCGGAGCCTATGAGGGAAGAACTGACCGGATTAACCGCGCAGGTTTTAATTTCTCACCAATTGCGCGTTTAAATTACATGATTTCCACTAAAAGCCAGTTTAATTTCTTTTATACAGGAAATAGTGTAGAACCTAATTTTAACCAGCTACAACCGGTAAGAGATACCCGTAACCTGAACAATATAGTGATTGGGAATCCGGATTTGAAGGCTGCGTTTAATCATTTGATTAATCTGAATTATAACCATAGTAATCCGCAGAGCGGAAGTAATTTACAGGTAGGGTTAAGAGGGTCGGTTACACAAAACCAGGTCGTGTCGAATACGTTGCTGATCGCTGATAAGCTGGTTCCTGATTCGTTGAAGAATTTTAACCAGGAAACGCATTATCTGAATACCAATGGTAATTATAATTTCGGTACTAATTATTACTGGTCTTTGCCTTTTGGAAAAAAATATACGTTTGAAATGATTGGCGGCATTAATTATAATCACCGTATTTCATTTGCAGAAGAGGTGAAGAATATTGGAAAGGGTGTTAATATCAATCAAAGGGTTGGATTAAGGATGAACCGCAAATGGATTATGCTGCATACCAGTGCGAATTATAGTTACAATAGTAATAGGTATTCGATCAGAAGCTTTAATTCGAATACGTTACAGATCTGGACGTTTAATATGGATAGCAGGATCTTTATTTTAAAGAGTTTGGTACTGGGAGTGAATGCAGCAAAAACTTTGAATCAGGGATTCTCAGTTAATGCTACAAACCCGTTTATTATCAATGGTTCTATAGAGAAGACGTTTTTTAAGCATAAGCAGGTGAGTGTGAAACTGGAAGGAAATGACTTTTTAAATCAGGGGAATAACCTGACCAGAACGGTCACAGACAATACGACTACAGAAAGCAGGACTAATCAGATTACCAGGTATTTTCTGTTAAGTTTTACCTGGAATCTCCAAAGTTTCGGCGGAGAGAATTAAGATCATGTTGGCTGCCTACTAAAGTCGCCAAAATCTGCGGAATTATGAAGATAACGACTTCTGAGTTGTCTTTGCAGATTAATTCTTTAAACATTTGACAGATTTATTTTATAGAGCATAAATCAACTGCCCATCTGATTGTCAAAACCCCTGAAACAAAAAAAACCGTTTCCCACAACAGGAAACGGTTTCAAGATCTTAATGTTTATATTAATCTGTTTTAGCCTTAGGTCTTGATCCGCTGAATCTGCGGTTACCACCACCATTGCCGCCACCCGGAGTTCTTTTTGCTCCGCTAAGGTTTGGCTTATATTCAGTTCTTTCCTGACGGCCACCTCTTGAAGGTTTGCTCTTTCCTTTTACTTTTGCCGCTGCGGCGCCAGACATCAGGCTCTGCCAGCTCATTGCATAAGGATGATCTTCCTGTACAGGGATCTTAAGCGCGATTAATTTCTCGATATCGTCCAGGTATTCTTTTTCTTCTCCATCGCAGAAAGAGAAGGAAACCCCACTGTTACCAGCACGACCTGTACGGCCAATTCTGTGTACGTAAGTTTCAGGAACATTTGGCAATTCATAGTTGATCACATGTGTTAACTCATCTACGTCGATACCACGGGCAGCAATATCAGTTGCTACAAGAATGCGGGTAGTTTTGTCTTTAAAATTAGTTAAAGCTCTTTGTCTTGCATTCTGTGATTTATTACCGTGAATAGCTTCGGCTTTTACACCAACTTTAATCAGGTCTTTAACGATACGGTCTGCACCATGTTTTGTACGGGTAAAAACAAGTGCTGTAGTAATCGTTTTATCCTTAAGAATATGGATTAATAGATTTTTCTTATCATTTTTATCTACGTAATAGATAGACTGCTCAATTTTTTCCGCAGTTGAAGACACAGGCGTTACTTCTACTTTTAACGGATCAGTTAAAATCGTATTGGCCAGTTTTTGAATTTCACCAGGCATCGTTGCCGAGAAAAATAAAGTTTGTCTTTTAGCAGGCAGCTTTGCAATAGTTTTCTTCACATCATGAATGAAACCCATGTCCAGCATTCTGTCTGCTTCATCCAGTACAAATATTTCAACATCTTTAAGGTTGATGAAACCCTGATTCATTAAATCAAGCAATCTGCCTGGTGTAGCGATCAGGATATCTACGCCGCGATGTAAAGCGTCAGTTTGTGCTTTTTGTCCAACACCACCAAAAATAACCAGGTGGCGCAGCGAAAGATTTTTACCATAAGCCTTGAAACTTTCTTCAATCTGAATGGCAAGCTCACGTGTTGGCGTTAATACCAGGGCACGGATCGGTCTCGGGCCTTTAGTATTCTGATGTTCTTTATTCAGCAGTTGTAACATAGGAATTGCAAAAGCCGCTGTTTTACCAGTTCCGGTTTGCGCACAGCCTAGTAAGTCTCTGCTTGTTAATATAGTAGGAATAGATTGTTCTTGTATAGGGGTTGGGTTAGTATAACCCTCTGCTTGCAGCGCTTTTAAAATAGGCTCAATCAGGTTTAATTCTTCGAATAACAATGTGTTTGAATTTTAATGTGTATAATAATGAAGAGACGTTAACAATCAGCAGGCGTTTAATTAATGAATTCCTTGCTGATTAAAGAGTTACGTTTCGCTGGCGCAAATATACATATAAGTTCCGTAACTTATTTGTCTTCTTTAAAGCGGGTGAAAAACAATAAGGCGAGCACACATAAAACAAAGCCTGCAACACCATTTAAACGCAGGCCAAAATCGTGTCCCGGATCTTTACCATAAACAGTCAGCATGGCAAAAAGTGCAATTCCTACAGTTTGGCCAAGTTTAACAAATAGATATTTAACTGCGAAAAACATGCCTTCATGGTTTTCACCGGTCTCCCTGGTGTCTTTTTGAGCGATATCAGCCAGAATTGCATTTGGCAGAATACCAAGCGCGGCCAGTGGAAAAGAAGCGCAAACTACCAGGATATACATTTGCATAGCCGGTGGGAAGGGCAGGTGCCCGAGAAAGTAAATAGTGACAAAAATAAGACTAAGGATCGCAAAAGCAGCAAGCACCAGTGCCTTTCTGCCATAGCGTTTTGCCCCTGAATTTATGAAAGGATAAAACAGAAGGGAAAGAAAGACCATAGTCCCCATATATTTTCCACCGTCCGACTCAGGTAATTTCAATAAAACACTGACGAAATAAAGCAAACCACTTGAAATGATACTCAGCGCCATATAATAGGCAAAATCCGAAATCAGGTAATATTTGAAATTCGCATTGCGGAAAGTATTTTTAATAGCTGGAAGCAAGGGGATATGCGTAGGCTTGCCGTTACTATATTCCTTTTCGTTGATTGTAACTACAGGAAGGATCATCACCAGTCCGGAAAAAATACTGAGTCCGATGATGGTATATTGAAGGGCTTCCATTCTTTCCGGGATATGAAATACAAACTGAATCAGATCGGCAAAGTTATTGATCATTGCCGACAGGATCATTCCCATGACAAAACCAACCTGCTGAAAAGTAGAAAGCTTAACTTTTTGTTCCGCTGTGTGTGCTAATTCGGCCAGTAAAGCATTGTAAGGTATGATATAACTCGTAACTGACATGAAAAAACCAATCAGCATCAGGGTAAGCCACCAGGCATTTGCAGTAGACTCTGCCTTTACTAAAGGGTGAAAGATCAATCCGCAGAAAATAACCGCAGGGATAATCGCATAACGCATAATCGGGATGCGTCTGCCTTTGGGATTTGTACTTCCATCACTCACTGAAGCAATAAAAGGGTCATAAAAAGCATCGAATAATCTGCCTGATGCTGCAATCAGGGACAGGATGTTAAATATACCAAATACGATCAGCTGAGGAACTAAAGGAGTTAAGCCTGAATTGGTAGGCGGCAGGTAGAAATAGGGAAGCATCACAATAATAATATTGGTCATAATGCTCCAGCCCATCATTCCGGCTGCATAGGTGATCTCTTTACTTAAGGGCAGTTGCTTCTGCTGCATCGGCTATCTTCTTCTTTTTATTGAATATTTTTGAAATAAAATAAATGGCTATGAATCCTATAAATATATACAATCCATTGCTGGCAGCGGAAGGATCGTCCTGATAAATACTGATTCCAACGAATAAATAAAAAGAAATAAATAGCACAGGAAGAACAGGGTACCATTTCATCCTGTAAATACTGCTTTTATCTAAATGAGCAGTAGTTCTGCGCAGAATAAATAAAGTAGCTGCCGAACTTGCTGTTCCGATGCATTCCAGTATAATGGAGTAGTTGACAATTTTATCGAAAGTCTGGGCGAAAAAGAGCGTAGTCATCACCAGTGCAGTAAAAGTAGTCAGGCTGACTACCATCACCTCTGTTCTCTTACTTTTTTGTGCAAATACAGCAGGGAGTGCTTTTTCTTCACCCATGGCAAACATCGCTCTTGGATTACTTAAAAGATTCACATTGACATAACCCAGAACAGATAAAAAAATAACCGCAGAAAGTATAGTAAAGCCTGCGGGTCCGAAAATTCTGCCCGCTAATATGGACGCAATGCTATGCGCAGTTTTTAACTGTTCAAATCCGATAACTTTTACATAGGCATAATTGATGAGCAGGTAAAGTGAAATAATCATAAACAACCCCAGCTTAATACCCTTGGGAATGATTTTCTTGGCATCCTTAACTTCTCCGCCCAGGTTGATCGTTTGTGTATATCCTGCAAAAGAAAAGGTAACTGCAATCAGGCAAATTCCCAGTGCCTTCCCGTAATCTGACCAGACAGGTTTGTTCCCTGAAACTGTTTTAAATACAGGGGTGATGGTTTCCGTTTGTCCGCCAAAAAATATGGCGCAAATCAGCGTCAGTACGAGCGTAATTTTAATCACCGTCAGGATATTCTGGACTTTCGAACTCGCCTTTAAACCCATCAGGTTAATACTGTAAAATATAAGTATGGTTACCGCAGCGACCACAAGCCGGTAAAAGTCGGTCTGCATCTCTGGCGGAAAAATAACACTGCTCAGGTATTCTGAACCAATTAAGGTTACACCAGCCATAGAAGCCGCACTTGTCAACACGACTATACCGTTAATGGCGAAAGCTACCGAAGGATGATAACAGGTAGAGAATATTTTATAATAACCACCGGTTACCGGAAAACGTGAACCGATTTCTGCATAGATCAATGCCCCGCAATAGGCAACCAAACCGCCTATAATCCAGGCCAGGAAGAATAATTCGGGAATTTGTGCCTTGGCAGCTACATTAACTGGTGTACGGAAGATGCCCATTCCGATGACCAGGCTGACAACGATCATAGACAGATCGAAAAGGGAAAGCTGTTTTTTAGGCTGCATTTATTGTTGGAGTAAATGCACGAAGGTAAGGCAAAATGTGTATTTGTTGAAACTTTGATGTTTAATTGAGGTAGCTATTCATTAAATTTGCAGTTCTACACAAAAATTATGGCTGAACCTATATATAACGATGACAGTATACGGTCACTGGACTGGAAAGAACACATCAGATTGCGCCCTGGTATGTATATCGGGAAGCTGGGTGATGGCTCCGCTCAGGATGACGGTATTTATGTCTTGCTCAAGGAGATCATGGATAACTCTATTGATGAGTTTGTCATGGGATCTGGCCGTATCATTGATATTACTGTTTCTGATTCTAAGGTGAATGTACGTGATTATGGCCGTGGTATTCCATTGGGTAAAGTGATTGACTGCGTGTCAAAGATCAATACCGGTGGTAAATATGATAGTAACGCTTTCCAGAAATCTGTAGGGTTAAACGGGGTAGGTACAAAAGCAGTAAATGCTTTATCGACCAATTTCGTGGTGCAGTCTTACCGTGATGGAAAAACAAAAAAGGTGGAGTTTTCAAGAGGGGAGATCACCATGGATCATCCTGTTATTGATACCACGCAAAGAAATGGTACTGCCATTACTTTCTATCCTGATGAGACCATTTTCAGAAATTATCATTATATCCCTGATTTTGTAGAAAGTATGATCTGGAACTATGTGTTCCTGAATACTGGTTTAACGGTTAATTTTAACAATCAAAAATACTTATCGGAACGTGGTCTGTATGATTTGCTGCATAAGGTAGCAGATGTAGAAAATATCCGTTATCCGATTATTCACCTGAAAGGCAATGATATCGAGATCGCAATGACTCATGGTCAGCAGTATGGAGAAGATTATCATTCTTTTGTGAACGGGCAGCATACCACTCAGGGCGGTACACACCAGGCTGCTTTCAGAGAAGCGGTAGTGAAAACTATCCGTGAGTTTTATAAAAAAGAATACGAGGCTTCAGATATCCGTTCTTCTATTATTGCTGCGATTTCTGTTCGTGTGCAGGAGCCGGTATTTGAGTCACAGACAAAAACCAAACTGGGTTCTCAGAATATGGGGCCTGACGGGCCTTCTGTACGTACTTTCATCAATGATTTCGTGAAGAAAGAACTGGATGATTACCTGCATAAGCATACCGATGTTGCAGACGCTTTATTAAAGCGTATCCTGCAATCTGAGCGTGAGCGTAAGGATATCGCCGGAATCAAGAAACTGGCGAATGACAGGGCTAAAAAAGCATCACTTCACAATAAGAAACTCAGAGATTGTAAAGTCCATTTCAGCAGTACGCATGAAAAACGTTACGAAACTACCTTGTTTATTACCGAAGGAGATTCTGCATCCGGATCTATTACTAAGTCAAGAGATGTAGATTGCCAGGCAGTATTCAGTTTGAAGGGTAAACCTTTGAATTGTTATGAGCTGACTAAAAAGGTGGTTTATGAGAATGAGGAATTCAACTTATTGCAGCATGCGCTGAATATTGAAGACGGGCTGGAAGGTTTACATTATAACAATATTGTAATCGCCACTGATGCCGATGTGGATGGTATGCACATCAGGTTACTGATGATGACTTTCTTTTTGCAGTTCTTCCCCGATCTGGTTAGAGCAGGACATGTATATATTCTGCAAACTCCTTTATTCAGGGTACGTAATAAGAAAGAGACCATCTATTGCTATAGTGATGATGAGCGTAAGAGAGCAATTGAGAAATTAGGAAATAAGCCTGAGATTACACGGTTTAAAGGTTTAGGAGAGATTTCTCCTGACGAGTTTGGTTTATTTATTGGTAAAGATATCCGCCTGGATCCGGTAATTCTGAAAGACCAGACGATCAAGAATTTGCTGGAATATTATATGGGTAAAAATACACCAGACAGACAACAGCATATTATCAGAAACTTAAGAATAGAGAAAGATACCGTAGAAGCGTTAATCTCTGCTGATTTGGATGCGGCAACAGCGGCAGTTTCTGAAGATATCATTGAAGATGAAATTGCAGAATCGGCTTAGGCCGGTTCTGTTTTTGTTTCTTCAGGATGTTGCGGAGGCAAAACATCTACTTTCTTTTCGACCACAGTAATTTGTGTATGGACCGCATACTTACTTGGTCTTATTCCTTTATCATATTTTTCTGCATACACCTGGGTAAATTCAGCTCCGAAGTACAGAATAATAGCAGTATAATAAATCCAGAGCAGGATCACAATAATTGAACTTGCAGCACCAAATGCTGATGCCGGATTTCCTTTCTCAATATATACTCCAATCAGATATTTACCTAAACTGAATAGAAGTGCTGTAAATAAAGCGCCTATAAGAGCTGATTTCCATCTTAGAATGACATCAGGCAATACTTTAAAAATAATAGTAAACACAGCCGTTACAGCTGCTAAAGTAAAAGCATTGTTCAGGATGTAAATTAACAGGGTAGTTGTTGTATCTGCAACAGGAATAATTTCGCTTATTTTGCTTCTGGCTACCAGCTCTCCTAATTTAGAACCAAGCCCGACCACAATACTGTTAATGACCAGTGAAACCAATAACAGGAAACCCATTGATACAATTAATGAGAAAGAAAGCAATCTGTTGGTCAGCATTTTTAACCATCCTTTTTTAGGAACAGCTTTTACTTTCCAGATCATATTGATACTGTCCTGGATTTCAATGAAAATAGCAGTTGAACCGACAATCAATGTTCCGATCCCAATAATCAGTCCTATTGTACTTTTACCGGTAAGATTAGCATTAGTAACAAATCCCTGTATTTGTTTAGCTGCTTCAGCTCCTGCTATTTCGTTGATCTGAGCAAATAATTCTGTTCCCGGATTCAGTTTATCACTGAAAAATATACTCGCTGCTGAAATAACGATAATGATCAGTGGTGTTAAAGAGAAGATCGTATAGTAAGCAAGTGCGGCGCTTAATTTCATCACACGGTCTTCGATAAAGCCTGCTCCGGCCGCCACGAACAGATGGTACAGTGCAATAAAGAAACGTTTGATTTGATGTAATACTTCCATTTTAGATAAATGTCTTTAGATTGGATTGGTAATTAAAATGGATAGCCAATTCCTATGTTATAAACTAAGTTTTGTTTTCTCCAGGTCTTATCACCAAATGCAACCTGATCAATTACCCATCTTTGTCCTTCAGGTAAGTATGGTTTTCTGATCGGGAAGGCTACGTCTAAACGGACAACAAAGATTTTAGCATCTACGCGTAAACCAGCTCCGGTTGATATGGCCATTTCGCTTAATGCATTTTTTACCTTGAAGCCTGAGCCTGGCCTGGCTGGATCTTCTTTTCTTAGCCAGATATTTCCTGCGTCAGCAAATAAGGCGCCGTATAATACACTAACTAGTTTAAAACGTAATTCTGTATTCAGCATAATTTTTACGTCACCACTTTGATCAGCGAATTGTGTGGTATCTGGCACTTTATAAGTACCAGGGCCAAGTGATCTGGAAGCAAAACCGCGAATATCGTTTGTTCCTCCTGCAAAAAACTGTTTTACAAAGGGCATAGATGTACTGTTACCGTAAGCATAACCATATCCCAGGTTTAGTCGATTAGCCCAGATCACATTTCTGTTGATCTTAAAATAATCTCTCAGATCCGTCTCTAATCTTACAAACTGAGTTAATGGCACATTAAAAATTGATTTTTCACCCTTGCCATCTTTTGAAATAAATACACCCCATAGATTACCACCAGTTTGTATGTTCCCATTAAAGTAAATATTGTTTCTTCTGGACTCTTCCATTTGATTGGTATAGTTGAAGTTATAGCTACTTCCAATTATAAACTGTTTATCAAGGATGTTTTTCAAGCCAGGAGTAAGTCTGAAAATACTATCTTTTTTAGCGGAATCAATGCCTGGTTTTACATAGGTAATTGAAATAGGATTAAAAGTATGTTCTTTATGAACGTTTTCCTTCCATACATAGCCATATTCTGCTTTAAATGAACTTAAATCATATAAAGATCCTCTGCTTAACAACTCATAAGACAGAGATGCAATAGTTTTTGGAATGAATGCAGTGGTACTGCTAGGCTTGTAAAACGGAACAATAAATCTTGGGAAAGTTAATTTTCCCTGGGCAGTAAATGAATAAGAGTTCAGGTTCTTTGCTTGTCCGCTTACCTGTGTTTCAAAACCACCGCTTAAACTTACGTCCAGTTGCTCAGCACCTCTGAACAGGTTTCTTGTAGTCTGAGTTACTTTTACCTCTGAACCTACAAAATTATTTGATTTACTGGTTCCCGTTACTGAAAATGACAGGGAGTTTTTCTTTAAAGGGGTCAGGTAAATATTTAAATCCAGCTGGTCGTTTTTAAAACTGTCAACAGGCAAAAACTCTGCTTTAACAGCTTGAAATGCATTGATATTAACCATTCTGTTTAAAGACTGGTTATGGTCTTTTCTGTTATAAGTTTCACCTTTTTTAAAGAAGACCAGCCTGTCAAATAAACGAGGTTTAAATGTTTTTTTATCATCATAGATCTCGAAATCATTATACTCGACAGGCTGCAATTTCCTCAGTGCAGTATCCCTTCTTAAGGAGTAGTTCGGATATATTTTAATCTCTTTGATTGTATAAGGCTTCAAACCTGCATCAGGTGCTATGTCTTTTACTTTCACAGTAATATTAACCTGGCTTTTTCCAATAGTACTGTCCACCTGCAGAATCAGATAGTCCGGGCTGAAATAGAAATAACCATTTTCTTTCAGGTCGTTATCTATACGGATCCGTTCATTTTTAAAGACTTCAAGATTATAGAAATCTCCTTTCTTAAGCAAGGTATTTTCTTTATTCTGATTAATAATATTGGCCAGGTTCCCTGTGTCTTTAGGAAAAGTGATGTTATTGATTTTATAACGTGTACCTGTTTGTGCTGTATAAACAGCCTTAGCAGAACGTTTTTTAACAATAGTATCTCCGGTTACTACAGATTGCAGGTATCCCTGGCTAATCAGATAACTGGTTAATATGGCATTATTGCTTTTTAATTTGACATCACTCAATAATACAGGTGGTTCTCCAACTTTGGTTCTTAGCCAGTGGCGGATACCTTTTGGTTTTTTAGGTTCACCGGCAAGGTTATAGATATATAATTTTGGTCTTAAGCCAAGAATCGTTTTATTAGGTGCAGGTCTTGTTTTACTTTCCAAATCACTCTTTACATTCTTTTCATCTGCAATTTTTGAAGAAGAATCGGGATTAATCTTTACCTCAGCACCTGTATACAAAGTCTGTCCGGGTTTCAGGTATTTAGTGTTGCTGCAGGCGGCCCACACTAAACATGAAAAGATTAATAAAGAGGGTAGAATTAGTTTTTTCATTCACTATTTATGTTTGTAAGCTTCTGCAGGTTTACACCTGCAGAAGCTGTTTTTTTGTTAAATCTTATTTTTCGCTTTTTGCAGGTGTATTACTAACCGCTTTTTCTTTTGGTTTTTGCTCAGTGGTAATCTGATACCGCTTTCTTCTTTTCTGGAAAATCTCTTTGAATTTATTATAATCAACAACTAAGGCAAATCCAACACCAGTCTCGATAATCTGTCCCTCAATTACACCCTCGTTCTGATTACGTCTGTAAGCTCTCAAACGGTATCTGCCATCAGCAGAAAGCGCATATTCCACATTCACATTACCCGCAATATTTGTTGCATTCTGCCCAGGTGCCTGCGGGCCTTCCAGGCCAAATGAACTACCTACAGTTACTGTTAACCTGTCATTCAGCAGTTTTTTAGATAAGCCTACTTCCAGGTCTGTTTTTTGCTGCAATGAGCCTGAAGAGTAATCTTCAGATGAATTCAGTCCAAAGTTTATATCTACACCTTTAACTAAATCTGAAGCGAGATTATTTAACTGATCGGTCAGCAAATTACTCACACTTGAACGTGCCATCGAGGAAATACCTCCACCACCACCAACAAGACTCTCGAATGGATTATCTGCAATGAAACGGCCCAGCGCTAATAAAGCAAATACCTGTTTATTAAGCTGTCCTTCATCTCTGTTTATATTCTGTATTTTAGTATAAACAACTCCGCCTAAAGCGCCTTGTTCGTTTGCAGGCATATCCAGCTTGAACGATATGGTTGGCTTCATCAGCTGATTTTTCATGTATAGATAAACCTGGAAAGGCAGTTTTGTTTTAGCCGGGATGTTATCAGGTTGATTAAGCAAGTCAATTGGAGCTGCATTAACTTCATATAATGCAGTCAGGTCTACATTGGCTTCTGTAGGTTCTCCAGTCCAGATAATACTGCTTCCTTTAACCAGTTTAAATGATCTTTTAGCTAAGCCGCCGATAGACAGGTTATAAGAACCCTCATTCAGATCATAACGACCTGTTAAGCTTGTCTTACCACTGGCGTCCATTGTGGCGATCAGGTTAGCTGTTCCTTTTACCTTCAGCGCGTCACCATTTGCAGGGTCAACCACCACATTCAGTTCTGCATCCGGATCAATCTTAATATTGGCACTCAGATTAATTCCTTTAATAGGCGATTTACTGATACTATCTGCTTTCAGTGCCTTCTGGCCGTTAAATGGCGCAGCATCTGCATCAATAAACTGGACAATCCCTTCCTGGCTGATTACCGAAGGATCATCAGGAGGTAATGCGAAGAAGAACTTAGTTCCTTTCTCTACCTGAACATTCATATTGATATCCGGCTGATTTAAATCACCTCTTACCTTGATCATACTGGTTAGGAAAACTGTTCCATAGATCATTTCATTGTCTGCTGCTGTAGAATGCAGCGCCCTGAAATTATTGGTTCTGATATCCATATTGAACTTGAAGTTCCTGTAATCTTTCGTCAGGATTCCACCATTTATGGTCGCTTGTTTATTCAATGAATCAATGATGGTGAAGTTATTGAACTTAACACCTTCTTCAGTAAAGCTGATCGTCTCATTCGGCATTCTGAAATATGAATTCACATAAGTTGCATTGAATGCAGCCTGGTTAAATTTAACGTCTCCCAATACTTTTGGTGAAGCGATCGCCCCCTTAATCGAAAGTTGTCCGGTTATTGTTCCTGAACCCTGTTTAATCTGTCCCATAGAAACACTTTCCAATGCCTTAAGATCTATCTTGTCAATATTCAAAGTAAGATCCAAAGCATTCTCAGCTTTCGTATAATAGAATCCGTTTACCCTTAACTCATGTACCCCGGTTAAAGCGATATTAGTTTCAAATGCATTCTCTGTATTGTTATTTACAGCAACACGTAATGTTCCCAGCTGATCTTTCTGATAACGAAGATGATCAATTGTCAGGTTAGCTTCGAACTTTGGACTACCTGTTAATTCTTTCACATCTACAGTTCCATTAATTGCTCCGCCTACTAAAGAACTATCCTGCTCTGCAAATTTGGTCAGTGTTTGTATTTGGAAATTCCTGAACTCTACTTTAAGCGGTGAGCCTGGTGTCGAATTCAAACTATTTACACTCAGTAACTGTCCGTCTTTACTTAAATTGAATTGATTTGCCAGGATACCCGAAGCGCCGAACTGAATAAAGTTTTCCGGAGAAACTGTCCATTTCTCATAATCCAGGGTTAACTTCTGCGGATCAAAACTGAACTGAAAGTTTTTATGAATTGATTTAAATGTACCTCCAAGTACATATTTATCTTTTAGTTTACTATCTCTAAGGAAGATGTTAACCCCCAATAGATTATTCGCAGCTTCACCACTTAGTTCTGTATTATATAAAGCGATTGATTTGCTTTGCACATGCTTTACCAATAACTTATAGTTCAGTTTTTGATTGATATTGTCTATAGTAATGCGTGTACTGTCCACCTGGTAATCTCCATAAACTACCTGGGGAATCCAGGCATTCATCACTAAACTATCTTTTTTTGTATCCAGTAAACCACTGATTCTGGAAGGAGAGAAGGTGGTTAGTTCAGGGATAAAGTTTTTAATGAACTTAGGATTATAAATGTTCATATTAAATCTGAAACGCTGATCTGGTATCCTGGTAACCTCGCCAAATGCATAATATTTATTAATCTGGTTGATCATTGCAGGGGCAAGGTTAGTGAGCTGATATTGTCCATCAACACGTGCACTCAGCAACTCTGATTTTAAAGTCAATAAAGTATGTCTGGCTGTCGCCTCAGCATGTACATCAATCGTATCTACATTAAATCTTTGTCCATCTTTAACCAGTTGCATACCTCTGATACTTACATCCCCATTCAGGTAATCCGGGTCGGCAGTTTTAATATCCGCTTTAACCAGACCCGCCATCCTTAATTCTGTAGCACTGAAATTCAATTTCTGCAAATCAACTTGTTTTAAATTAAGATCTGCTTTAACGGCAGGGTATTTACCAGCCATATTGACAAAAGCAGTTAAATTGAAATTAGCATTGGAATCTGCCATTTCACTTTTGATATTCATTTTCTGACCCGAATAGGTACCGCTCAGTAACAGGTTTTTGTAGGTATATTTATTATAATAAGCGCTTAATACCTGTGCATTGATCTTTGCACTGGCAGTTTTTGCGTCTAAACCTGTTCCGTTTACAGTAGCTTTAGCGCTTATCCTGCCTAACTTAGACTGCATTTTTATTAAACGGCCAACATTAAAATTATTCAGATTGATATTTGCAGTATAACTTTCTTTTCCTTTAGGCCCTTTCATACTTGCCAGTAATTTGGCTGCCCCCATATCTGTGTTGATATTGAAATCAGTATTGAAATTGGTCATAGACCCTTTAAATTTTCCTGTGGCTGCAATTGTATTGGGTAATTCAATATTGGCAGGTAAAGATTTTTTAGGAATAATTACCAGCAGATCTCTTTTTGTTAAAGAGAAGCGTTTAATGTTAAGATCAAGAAATGTCTTATTGACATCTGGTAAACCTTTAACCGTACCATTCAAATCTATATTTGTACTTTTTAAGCCACTAATCTGCAATTGAGGAATTGACAGATTATTCATAAACCCATTTGCGCGGGCAGTTATTTTAATTTTCTCATTGCGGTATGCTGCTGGAATTGCATCACTAAAATAGGTCGCATCTTTTAAGCCTAATACAGAATTTTTTAGTTGTATGTTTATTTTTACCTTTTCGGGATGTTTTGTTAAATCATCCAGTGAAGTATAGTTCAGCGTGGTATTATTCTCAATATGAGTATGAGGTGTTTTAAAGACAAGATTGGTAAGTTTAACCATTTTATCACTGTAGATTACATCACCCTGCAACTTTGAAAGTTCAAAGCCACTTCTTTCTTTGAATGTTCCACTTTTAACATTTACCTTGATTCCGGTCTGACTGTAGGAGAGTGCCTCTGCTTCCAGTCCAAGTCCATTAACTTTTAAGTGGTTATAATCCAGTCCTTTTGCGGTAGGCTTTACAGCCAGGTTATCATATTGTATATTGTTTTCTGCGAGATTTAATTTACTGACCAGGACAGCTAATGCAGAAGGCTTTGCAGTTGTACTATCGGCAGATTTTGTTCCTGAGGCCACCGAAAGTGGTTTAAAAGCAAAAAGGATGTTAGATTTATTCAGCGTAGCTTCATCTAATTTAAAATTACTTTTAGTCAGGTCGGCAAACAGTTTTTTCAGGTTAAGTTCATTAATATTCAGATCAGCACGCATGTCTGAGAGCATATCATTAAAGTTGATCTTCACATGATTAAAAGCAACATCCTGAATCTCTACCAAAGGAAGTTTTCCTGAAGCTGTTTGAGCAGTATCGATACTTTTTTCCAGGTGAGCTGCCAGCTGGGTAAGTGGTTTTTGCTGTAAATATTTAAGGGAAGTGTTTTTCAGCACCAGGTCTTTAATGACGTAGTGTTGGTTATCCATGTCAAAATTTTTAATGTTTGTCTGGAATTCTCCAAGATTTACGCTTACATCATTACCTGCAACATCATCACGATAAACAATACCAATATCTTTTAAGCTTATTTTGCTGATAGAAAACTTCATGGTAGAAGTGGTATCCTTTTTCACCTGGTCTTCCGGCTTCTTCTGTTCAGACATAAATGCATCCAGAAGGAAAGAAAAATTAAATGTGGTATCGGGATCAATACGGGTCACATTTGCCCGGATTTTCTCCAGCTCAATATTGTTAATTTCTATTTTATTACTCAATAGTTTGAAAAGACTGATATCGACTGCTAATTTCTGTGCATACAATAAAGTGTCGCCTTTTTTATCTTCCATGTAGAATTTGTTGAGCACAATATCTTTAGGCAAGGCAATTTTAATACTTTCCAGACTAACTTCTGTATGGGTTTTATTTTTCAGGTAGCCAATAGCTTTGCCTTTAACGAAGTTCTGAACAGCGGGGATATTTAAAGATATAGCGATTGCAACTACTAATAAGATGATAGCAGCAATAATCCATAAAACAACCTTTAAACTTTTACGTACGTATTTATTCAATTCAATTAGATTTTGAGAGATTTATGACTAACCAAGGTATAAAAACTATGCCATAAGGCGGTTTTAACCTGTAGTATACTACAAATAAACCAAAACTTTGTTTAAATAAATATGACAATTCAGACAGGAAGGCCCTGGATCCGGATCTTTATGTATGGAATAGGAGAATTATAAATTATTCAGTGAAATGCTTTACAGATATTGACTGCGCCCAACTTACGCTGTGTACCTCTGTTATTGGTAATTTTTATCTATATTGGAAATAATATGTTTTATTGTTATATGTATTGTATTATTTGGGATCTGTTCAAATTAACAACGTATATTGTGAGCCCTAATTTTTACCAGCTATAGACCATCAATAATGAGGTCTGCTGTATTTTAATTTTTAAATTAATATGAATAAACTAAATATTTCCATTGCTTATGAATCTTACGATCAGTTAGAAGAACTGAATGCAGTTGATCAATCCTTATGTGTGCAAGCAAAGGAAGCACTTAAGACCTCTTACTCTCCATATTCTAATTTTAAAGTAGCCACTGCGGTAAGGTTAAATGATGGTGTGGTTGTTTCCGGCAGTAACCAGGAAAATCTGGCTTATCCATCCGGGCTTTGTGCAGAACGCGTAGCTCTTTTTACAATCGGCGCAACTTATCCAAATGCGATTATAGAAAGTATGGCAATTACTGCCCATACCGATAACTTTAAAATTGAGCAGCCTATTACCTGCTGCGGTGCTTGTTTACAAGTGATGGCCGAATTTGAAAGGAAACAGCATAAAGAGATAGAAGTGATTTTCTATTGTCTGGACGGTAAGGTTCTAAAAGTGAAAGGGATCAGAAGTTTACTTCCTTTTGTGTTTGTAGAAGATCGTCTGGCAGTATAATTCCGGAATCCAGGCACTGCATCAGTTTTTTTTAAAACTGTTGGGAAATTGTGTTCTCAAAATTTGAGCGGATGCCTTATCTTTACGCCATCCAAACCCCTTTCTTGATGAGCGACGAATTAGATAATAACGTAAACGAAGAGACAAAACATACCGTAATACCTATTAATGGCCTTTACGAGAACTGGTTCCTCGATTATGCCTCTTATGTAATTTTAGACCGGGCAGTACCCCATATTAATGATGGACTGAAGCCTGTTCAGCGTAGAATTATGCATTCGCTGAAAGAGATGGATGACGGACGTTTCAATAAGGCAGCCAATGTGATTGGAAATACCATGAAGTATCACCCGCACGGGGATGCTTCTATTGGGGATGCCATGGTGCAAATCGGTCAGAAAGACCTGCTGATTGACTGTCAGGGTAACTGGGGAGATCCGATTACCGGAGATAGTGCAGCTGCGCCGCGTTATATTGAAGCGCGTCTGTCAAAATTTGCTACAGAAGTTGTTTTTAATGCAGATACAACTATCTGGCAATTAAGTTATGATGGCCGGAATAATGAACCGCTTACTTTACCCGTAAAATTCCCGCTGTTATTGGCGCAGGGAGCTGAAGGGATTGCAGTAGGTTTGGCTACTAAAGTTATGCCGCATAACTTTATTGAATTACTTGATGCTTCTATTGCCATCCTTCAGGGTGAAAAACCTAATATCCTTCCCGACTTCTTTACCGGAGGTATGGCAGATTTTTCTGCTTATAACGAAGGAATGCGTGGTGGTAAGATTCGTGTACGTGCTAAAATCACTGAAAAAGACAAGAAGACCCTGGTCATTACTGAAATTCCTTACAGCACCACTACAGGCTCTGTAATTGACAGTATACTTTCTGCCAATGATAAAGGTAAAATCAAAATCAAGAAGATTGAAGATAATACAGCCGCGCATGTGGAAATTGTCATTCAGCTTGCTCCGGGTATATCTCCGGATGTAACTATAGATGCATTATACGCATTTACTTCCTGTGAGGTTTCTATCTCTCCGAATACCTGTATCATTAAAGATGACAAACCTCAGTTCCTGAGTGTGAATACTATCCTGGTAGAAAATACTCAGAATACTAAAAATCTGTTAAAACAGGAGCTTGAAATCAAACTGCATGAGCTTCAGGAAAAGATTTTCTTCAGTTCTTTATTGAAGATCTTCATTCAGGAAGGCATGTACAAGCATGCTGAATATGAGAATGCAAGTAATTTCGATGCCGTAGTAGAAGTGCTGAATATATTATTTACCCCTTTCAAGGAGCAATTATACAGAGAAATCCTGCCAGAAGATTTTAAAAAGCTGATCGATAAACCGATGAGCAGTATCACCCGTTTTGATGTTAAAAAAGCGGATGATCAGATGAAAGCACTGGCCGATGATATTAAGGTAGTGAAAAATCACCTTCGTCATCTGACCGATTATGCAATTGCATGGTATCAGAAATTAAAAGATAAATACGGAAAAGGCAGAGAACGTAAAACGGAGATCCGCCTGTTTGACAGGGTGGAAGCTTCCAAAGTTGCTTTAGCCAACGTTAAACTTTATATGAACCGGGAAGACGGTTTTATCGGAACGGGACTTAAAAAAGATGAATTTATTGCAGACTGTTCTGATCTGGATGAGATTATTGTTTTCAGAGAAGACGGTAAATGCACGATTACTAAAGTAGCAGATAAAACATTTGTAGGAAAAGGAATCGTGTACGCACAGGTCTTTAAAAAGAATGATGAACGTACCATTTATAACCTGATTTACAAAGACGGGGCAAGCGGTACTTCTTATATCAAGCGTTTCGCTGTGATGGGGGTTACCCGCGACAAAGAATACGACTTGACAAAAGGAACTAAAGGGTCGAAGATGTTATATTTCACACCTAATCCTAACGGAGAGGCTGAGATTGTTACCATACTGCTTAAACCGCATACTAAGCTGAAGAAGTTACAGTTTGATATTGACTTCGCAGATATTGCGATCAAAGGACGCGCTTCTCAGGGAAATATTGTTTCTAAATATCCTATCAAGAAAGTTTTACTGAAGAGTAAAGGTGTTTCTACATTATCGGGCCTGAAAATCTGGTATGATGATTTATTAAGAAGATTAAATGTTGACGGAAGAGGTAAATACCTGGGTGAATTTGATGGCGACGACAAAATTCTGCAAGTACATAAAGAAGGCTGGTATGAGCTGAGTTCTTTCGAATTGAGTAACCATTTCGATGCTGATTTACTGCTGATCCAGAAATTTGATCCGGAAAAAGCATTTGCGGTTGTACAGTATGAAGGAAAAGCTAAGAATTACTTTATTAAACGCTTTGTTTTTGAACCTATTGCAATTGGCAAAAAGCAAACGCTGATTAGTGAAGAAACTGGTTCCAGATTCCTTCACCTGACCAGTAATCCTGAAGCGACATTAACAGTTGATGTGTTAAAAGGCAAAACACAGATCCCTGAGACATTGGAAATCGTGCTGGCAGACTTTATAGATGTAAAAGGTATTAAAGCTAATGGTAACCGGTTGAGTCAGCATGAGGTGAAAAATATCGCCATCAGTAATGCTGAGGAGAACGAGCCTGTTCTGGAAGAACTTAAAGAAAGTAACGTTGCAGCAGGAGAAGTTGCTGAAGATGACCAGGAATCACCGGCTTCAGTAGAATCTGCCGGAGCTGAAACAACTGTTGCTGCCGAAACCGAAACTCAGGAGCAGATGGAAGTTGTTGATGAAACTGAAACTGAGGATGAAGTGACGTCAGTTGAAGAAGCTGCATCAATTGAAAAGGTTATGGAAGAAACAGCTGAAGAAGTAATTCCTGAAGAAGCAAGCGTAGAAACTGAAGATACCGTTACAGACAATCAGGAAAGTTCTTCCGTAGCTGAGGAGGAAAAAGTTGCTCCTGTTGTTAAAAAAGAATGGATCAGGCAGGAAAATACAATTCAGCCTGTTGAAGAAGCAGATAAAGCGGTACGAACTCCGGTTAAACGCACTAAGAAAGCAGAAGCATCAGTTACTCCGCAAGTAGAGGGAACACCAGTTGCTCCTGTGGAATCAGCGGAACTTGTTACTCCCGAAGTGATAGCAACACCATTGGTTCCTGTCAAAGCAGAAGTACCAGTTATTCCGGAAGTTGTGGAAACACCAATCACTCCTGTTGAAGTACAAGCAGAAGTTACTCCTGAAAAAACTGAAACACCAGTAGTTAAACCGGCAAAGCAAAAGAAAACGGACGATGCTAAAAGTAAAGTGACCAAAGAAGCTTCACTGAATAAAAATGTTAAATTCGAGATCACTAATCCTGATGACGTAGAGATCGATGATAAAGGTCAGCTTGGCTTATTCTAACGGAATAAGTCAGGCCACCGCTCTGCGGCCATAATAAACGAGATACCAAATATTGCGGAAGACAGGAAGAAATTCCAATCCCACTTTTTGACCTTGAAGATATTGAGCAGGACAAAAGAAATAAGCAATATTCCGGTTACGATAAGAACCTGACCGAATTCCAGCCCGATATTGAAAGCAAATAACTCTGCTACAATATTGGTGCTTTTGCCAAGCAGGCTGTTCAGGTAATTGGAAAAACCCATTCCATGGATCAATCCAAAGAAAAGTGCAAGTATATACTTTAATTGTACCCCTTTAGGCTTTGACGACTTTCCACTAAGAATATTTGAAGCCGCAGTAATCAATATCGTTACTGGAATCAGGAATTCAATCAGATTAGTTTTGACTATGATTACTTTCAGTACGCTTAGTGCAAGTGTAATACTGTGGCCAATTGTGAAAGCAGTGACCAGTAATAATACTCTCTTCCAATCTGTTAAAGTATAGGCTCCACATAAAACTATTACAAAAAGAATATGATCGTATCCCTTCCAGTTTAATATATGCTGCCAGCCCAATTCGAAGTATAAAGAGAAATCCTGCATAGACCAAACTTATTAATTTTAATTAACAATGAAAGTATAATTGTGGTGTCTCCAGGCGAAGGAACGGTTATATTACAGGATAACCGTTTTAGGTATCCGATTTGGAGGAATAAAAAAACGCTCTGTTAATCAATAACAGAGCGTTTCTTATCTAAAAATGAGGCAGGCCTACTGATACTGTATATATACAGGTATTGGTGTAAGTTTCATTAATTCTTCTGGTGTCATTAATTTGTTTGGTGCTTTTTTCAAATCATTTTTATAGAACAATTTGAAACCTGTGAACTCAACAGGTTCGCTAAAGATAAAGTGACGGTAAGTCCCTTTTTTAAGGTCAGGTTCTCCCCATCCATCCATATGCATTACGATTTGAACTTCAGGACGTAGCTTGATGTTCTTGTAATTGGTAATCATTTTCTTTGTAAAACGGTGAACAGTAAAAACCTTTGGAGGCAAATTGTATTTTTTTACCAGGTTAGCAAGGAATTGTGAACAGTAATTGATATCAGCAGCATCATATGTACCAATTCTTTTTCCTGGTTTCACGCCTTCTTTCATAGAGAATTCAGGATCTATTCCTAAATGAACATTTGGCATTTTCAGATATTTTTCCAACAAAGGCAATTCATCTCTGATTGTGCTTAACGATACTTGAATATCAAGGAACACAATCATATTTTTGCGCATTCTTGAAATAGCCAGTACAGAATCAATTTGTTTATCCGGCATTCTGAATCTATGTTTGCCATCTTTACCAGGGTCACCCTGAGCTACTACAGCAATATAGTGTAAAGCAGGCTGAACAGGGGTAGAAGGATCAGCCTTTTCCCATTTCTTAACTTCAACATCCAGTCTGGATAACATTTCTTTAGGTGCATATTCCCCTAAAGCACCCATTCTTTTTGAATATATATTTCCGTAGTAAGCAACGATCCTTTTGTAAGGTAAAATGGCACCCGGCAGTGGATAAGGCTGAGGCTTAACCGGCCATCTTCCAGTAGTATCTCCATGCGCAAGCTTAACCATTAAAGCATTGTATTTTGCAGTATCAATAGGTTTGCGTGAGGTATCAGTAACAGCAACTTCCGAAGAATCTCCTGATGCATTTATAGTCGTTTTTGTTTTGTCACCTTTTTTATCAGTACTGGAAGTACAATTGGCAAAAAGGGTAATCGTTGTAAATGCAATTAATAATGTTCCCGCGAGTTGTGGTATTTTCATAGGTTATAAAGTGATTTAAGTATGAATTCGTGTGGTTGCAAAACTACACATTCAGCTGACAAAATCTCTAATCCATAAAAGAATTATCAGATTAATAAGAGCCAGGCCGCTGAAACTGAGATAATCTGCCTATTCTGCGCCAGATTTGTGAAAAATTCAAGATCAGGAATATTATCTTTACGCTTCTTAGCGTTTTAGAGGACTAGAGATTTAACATGAATAAAAATAATATACTTATTATTTGCTGCTGTGTAGTTTTTGCTTTTGCAGGATGTAAAAAAGACAGTGTTGACTACAAATACCCGCAGCCATATGCAGGGCAACAGGCAACACTTCCTGGTGTGGCCGGAACTGAACTTGGTCTGAATGCAGCTAACAGTGTTTTTGTCGATTTTAGTAAAGGTGTAGTGACTCCCATCAGACGTGCAAACTGGGATCTTGGACTTTATCCTGGTGCAGATTTTAAAGTTATTCTCAACCACACTATGGGGGCTTTGGCTTTTGATACGGGTAAGCAAAACTTTGCAAATGTTTTGCAGGCCGATTCCATTGCGATAATGTCGTCTTTAAAACTTGATGCTGCCGGCAGTTCAAAATATGCAGATCCTGTGACCGGTACAGCGGCTGATTATTTAGCTAAGCTGGTGACATTGAAAGTTGGAGAAACTGAAGCAACCAGCAATATCTATATTATTAACAGTGGTTATGCAGGAGTTCCGGCACTGACTAATGCGATACCAGCAACTCCAACCACACCTTTTATTCCACCTGTGCCATTTAAAAGACCCTGGTATAAAGTAAAAGTTTATAAAGGGAATAATGGGTACCGCATTAAGTATGCTTCGATGTTCAATGACAATCCCGCTTTTACAGAATTTACAGTGAATAAAGATTTATCCTATAATTTTAACTATTTCAGTTTTACACAGTTGTCTACTGCCGGAGAGCCTGCACAATCATTATGGGATATAGAATGGACCTGGACTACCAGTAAAAGTACAGATGGTACAGTAGCCACAGCAACCCACGATTTTGTACTGATTAATTTTTTAGGAGGCGTAAGCGCTGCTGAAGTAAAGATTGTGAATCAGGCTGCGAATGAATATGAGAATTTTAATAAAGATAAGCTGACTGGATTAACCTATTTGAATACCCGTGAAGCTATCGGGGTAAAGTGGAGATCACTGACAGCAGATAACAGGCCTATTGTCAACAGAGATCGTTTTTATGTGGTTAAAGATGCTGATGGGAATGTTTATAAACTCAGGTTTGTGAGTTCCAGTAATGCTGACGGGGGAGTTATAGGTAATCCTGTGATAGAATACAGGCTGGTAGAGGGGGCAATAACTCCCGGGGTCACCCAATAATCAGTTCAGGTCATTGTACTTTCTCTTCTTAAGAAGAGAAAGTATTAAATTTTCCAAAAACACCCAGTGGTAATTTTATTCCTGAAGTAGCCTGAAGATATAATTCACCAGTTTCAAGATTTTTCACCTGAGGGAAAGAAGTCTTAATCAGGTTTTCAACAATTACAGAAGAGAACCCTAACGAATACGTATTCAGAATCAGGAAGTGCTCCTCCTCATCCAGTAACTGTACTACATCCTGCATCATTTCCTGGATATGATCTTCCAGTTTCCATTTCTCTCCATTTGGGCCATGTCCGAATGCAGGGGGGTCTAAAATGATACCATTATATTTTTTACCGCGTTTCAATTCACGCTTTACAAATTTCAAAGCATCTTCCACAACCCATCTCACATCTTTTAACTGGGATAACTCCTGGTTTTCGTTTGCCCAGTTGACTACCTGTTTGATAGAATCCACGTGTGTAGTATCTGCACCTGAAGCTTGTGCAATCAATGATGCTGCACCTGTATAAGCAAAAAGGTTAAGTACTTTCGGTTTTGGATTTTTAAATTTTTTAATGGAAGAAGAGATATAATCCCAGTTCACTGCCTGCTCAGGGAAAACACCTACATGTTTAAAAGAGGTTAAACCAAGACGCAGGTTAATCTTTACCTCCTCATTCCTGTATTCTACATTCCAGCGGTCAGGAACGTTTCCAGTAGATTTTACCCATTCTCCGGAAGTTGCAGAGCGACCTTTAAACCTGATATGTGTTAATTTTTTCCATTCCTGTTCAGGAAGCATTTTTTTCCACACAGCCTGAGGCTCAGGTCTGCAAAGGATCAGATTGCCAAAGCGTTCTAATTTTTCAAAATCTCCACAGTCAATCAACTCATAATCTTTCCAGTGCGTGGGGGTAAGTAGGCTTATCATAAATATTTTTGTACAAATGTTATTAAAAGTTTTTCTTGGCAGCTTTCATAAAACGGCTGGCAAAAACAAAATCATTAAGTTCTGCAATGTCAGTATGGGCAATTTCTTTATTAGAACCCTCCCAGAATTTTTTTCCTTCGTGTAAGAAAAGAATATAATCACCAATGCCCATTACCGAGTTCATATCGTGGGTAACTACAATGGTAGTGGTATTGTATTCTTCTGTGATCTCTTTAATCAGCTCATCGATCACGATAGATGTTTTCGGATCAAGTCCTGAGTTAGGCTCATCAACAAAAAGATATTTAGGGTTCATGGCAATCGCACGGGCAATTCCCACACGCTTTTTCATTCCTCCTGAAAGTTCAGCCGGAAACAGTTTGTTTTTACCTTCCAGGTTAACCCTTTCCAGACAAAAATTAACGCGTTCCAGTTTTTCTTTAAAGCTGTGATCGGTAAACATATTCAGGGGAAACATAATGTTCTCTTCCACGGTCATCGAGTCAAAAAGTGCTGAACCTTGGAAAAGCATGCCGATTTCTTTACGGATTTCAATACGCTGTTCGAAATCCATATCAATGAACTCTCTTCCATCATATTGTACACTTCCTTTCTCAGGCGTATGTAAACCTATCATGCATTTCAGCAAAGTAGTTTTTCCTGAACCTGAGCCACCAATGATCAAATTCGTTAATCCTTCTTTGAATGTACCTGATATACCTTTCAGGACAGTATTGGACCCGAAAGATTTTTCAATGTCTTTGATTTCGATCATAATAATAATTGGGTTACAATGTAATCGCAGGCCAGGATACTGATACAGCTTACTACAACTGCTCTTGTACTTGCCTGAGCTACTTCTAATGCACCACCCTTAACGTAAAAACCTTCGTATGCAGGAACTGTGGTAATGATAAAACCAAAAACAAATGCTTTGACCAGTGCCACAACAATAGTATAAGGGTTAAAATCAGTGGTAATACCCTGAATATATTCAGCAGGTGTTACTGCGCCTGATAAAGTACCACCTAAATAACCACCGGTAATACTTAATACCATGGCAAAAATTACCAGAACCGGTACCATCGTAATCCCTGCAATCAGTTTAGGCAGAATCAGATAACCAGGTGAATTGATCCCCATAATCTCCAATGCATCAATCTGCTCACTCACCCGCATGGTACCAATTTCCGAAGAAATAGCAGAACCAATTTTACCCGCAAGTACAATTGCTGTAATTGTCGGGCTGAGTTCCAGGATACTTGAATCCCGTGTAACCGAACCAATAATAGTTTTAGGTATAAAGTCACTCACCAGCTGGAAGGCGATTTGTAAAGTCATAACCGCCCCGATAAAGGTAGAAATGATAGCAATCAAACCAAGGGAGCCGACACCTACAAAATCCATCTGTTGAAAAATGGCCTTAAGATATATTTTAAATTTTTCGGGTTTCCTGAAAACTGCTCTCAACAGCAACAGATATCTACCAAAATTGGTGAAGTTCATTCAGTAAGAAATTAGCTAATGTATTAATACTATAATAATACAAAGAAACAACAAAAAATGTTGTGGGTTTGTTTATTTCAAAAAAATATTCTGCTATTTGATGAATAATGCGGTTTTTTGCAGCCGCTTAGGACTTGAGCTATAGCATTGTTAATGTCGGAAAAAAATGCTTTGCAGAGTTTTGTAACTAAATAGTACTTGCTCAGTCTTAATTGTGTATTGAGGCTTAATCAATGTTTATAGCTTATCAAACTTAAACATTATAAATGTTGTTAAGACCGTTAATGATTTTATTGTTAATAAAATAGGAGAGTGATTTATGGAAAACAGATTGTTAAGAAACGAACATGATAAAATAATTGCAGGCGTTTCATCGGGATTAGCAGAGTATATGCAGGTAGATGTAACTATCATCAGGTTGTTATTTGTATTGTCAACTATATTTTTGGTTGGAACTGGTATCGTGGTTTATCTGGTGATGTGGATTGTAGTGCCGGTAAACAATGATCCGGCTGCGAAATTTTCAAAGTTTAATGATTATTTCAAAAAACAGAATGATTTTCAGGGATTTAATACGCCACCTCCATCTGGACAGGAGCAGCCGTTTTCAGCAGCCGGGAACCCGGATGTGAAAAGTGCCCCTGCACAGGACTGGCAGAACCCGATAGATTTTAAATCTTTACCTAAGAATAATGATACAGGACGGACTGTAGGAGGATTAGTTTTGCTGGTGATTGGTTTATTTTGTCTGATGAATGAGTTCGATCTGATTCCTTACTGGGTCAGGTTAGATAAATTGTGGCCTTTATTCTTCGTTGCGATCGGTTTAAG
Source organism: Pedobacter sp. WC2423 (assembly GCF_040822065.1). Taxonomy (NCBI): domain Bacteria; kingdom Pseudomonadati; phylum Bacteroidota; class Sphingobacteriia; order Sphingobacteriales; family Sphingobacteriaceae; genus Pedobacter; species Pedobacter sp. WC2423. The sequence goes on along the minus strand of NZ_CP162005.1, from coordinate 3,138,798 downwards.
TTTTATTTTGAAAGCTAAACGCCAGAATAAATGGGTAGACTGGAAGGATAAACAGGCTGAAGATGTTAAAACTACAGCAGAGCAGCCTGTTGCCCAGGAAACTGCAAAACCTGCTGATCAGGCTCCGGAAAATCAATTGTAAACCTGCTAACTTAAATATATTATGAAACTGAATAGAGTAATGTGGGGCATAATACTACTGTTTGTAGGTGCGGTCCTTTTGTTAGAGAATTTTAATGTGATTACTTTTTACTGGAGAAATATATGGAGCTTCTGGCCTGTGTTTTTGATCATTGCCGGTGTAAATATCCTGTTTAACAGGAACAAGTCAGAAACTGGAAACATGATTTCTCTTGGGGTACTGGTATTGATGCTGGGTTTTATGTTCTACAAGGGGCAACAGCCTCCGCTTCATAAAAATTGGATTGGTGATCGTCTAGGTAAAGATCTGGATCTTGATTTAGATAGTGCCGGGGATGAAGATGCGCAGAATATCAAATTTACGGAGCCATTTGTTGCGGCCGACAGTTTGAAAAAAACTGTGCTTAATATTTCTGGCGGAGGAACGTCTTTTAATTTGAAGGGGGAAACTCAGGAGTTGATCACAGCAGATGTAGAGCGCAAAAATGGGAATTTTATTTTGCAGAAAGAGAGTTCAGATTCTGTAAATACAGTGACCTTTAAAATGAAGGATAAGAAAGGAAACTGGTCTCTTGGCAATGGAGGAAACAATGTAGAGTTGAGTTTGAATAAAAAACCAGAATGGACTGTGAATATGAATATGGGCGCCGGTGAGGTAGATTTGGATTTGACAGCTTATAAGGTGAGAAGTTTCAGGTTTGATGGTGGTGCGGCTTCTGTTGACCTTACGTTAGGGGATTTATTGCCTGTTACTGATGTGGTGGTTAAAACTGGTGTTGCTTCGATAGAAATCACTATTCCTGAAGCATCGGGTTGCAGAATCATCACTAAAACGGGGCTTTCTGCAAAAGACTTCCCTGGTTTTATCAAGATTGACAATAATAATTATGAGACTTCAAATTATAAAACAGCTGCGAAAAAGATTTTTATTAATCTGGATGGTGGATTGAGTAATTTTGAAGTAACCAGAAATTAACAGCTATTGGAACCTAACTATATTGTTGTCGTCAATGGAAAGCCTGAGGGGCCATACGATTTTGAACATTTAAAGCAGATGAATATTGTAGCGGGAACCTTTGTGAGGAAACCCGGAATGGACGATTATAAAGAAGCGCACGAGTTCCCTGAACTCCGTGCGCTTTTTGGTTTCAGTTATGAACAGACTGCTCCGCAGTATTTTGCTTCATTTGATCAGCGTTTGCTGGCTGCCGTGATTGATTACTTCATTTTGTTTTTGGTTTACATTGTGTTGATACTTTGCTGTTTTATGTTTGTGAAGGGGCAGGGTGAAAGGATTTCATTTGCGTTGTTGCTTTTGCCGCTGATCCCGGTGTTCAAGTTTGTTTATGGTGTTTTTGCGGAGGCTTCTGCCAGGCAGGGCACGATTGGTAAAAGATTGTTAAGTATTAAGGTGACGGATATGGGAGGGGCAAGGGTAAGTATTGGTTTGTCTTTCTTAAGGAACCTGGGGAAGGTTTTATCTGTCGCTCCATTGTTTTTTGGGTATCTGTATAGTTTTTTGAATAAGAAGCAACAGTGTTTTCACGATGTTGCTGCGCGCACTTTGGTTATCAAGGATCGCCTGATCTAAAAATAAAAAAGGAATAGCCATATTCCGGCCGACGTTCATGAAGAATGAACAATGTCCGGAATATGGCTATTCCTTTTTTATTTTTTCTCTTCCACCATTTATTGGGATTACACAGTTTCAAACCTTTATTTAAAACGTGGCCTTGGTGTATAGAACAGGTGTTGAAACCGGGTTAAATAGTGCCTTGGAATGACCTTGCAATGACCTGGGTCATTCCAACCCCCATCCCAAGGTTATCTCAATGACGCTTTAATAGGCCTTCAGACCACTATTGTAGTATAAGTTGATGTCATTTTGGAGTTTCGAAGATTAATTCCTGAATCATTTATTATTTGGAACTTATCTGAATTCACATACAAAATTTAATCTTTATAATTTCTATGTGAATTCACATACAAAACATAATCTTTATCTTTGTGGCCTTATGGAAAACGTAGCAGCACAAAAAGAATTAGCCGGAGGGTATTGTAATCATCTAAACCAGTATTCCAGGTTCTTAACTCGTGAGGTTTCTATAGGGGATATCCCTATGGGCGGATTGAATCCGATCAGGATACAATCTATGACCACTACTGACACTATGGATACGCTGGGGACGGTAGAACAGACCATCAGAATGGTAGAGTCTGGCTGTGAATATGTAAGAATCACAGCGCCGAGTATGAAGGAAGCTGAGAATCTGGCTAATATCAAAAAGGAGCTGAGGTTCAGAGGCTATAATGTTCCTTTAGTAGCCGATATACATTTTACACCTAATGCTGCTGAAGCTGCAGCCCGTATTGTGGAGAAGGTGAGGGTTAATCCGGGTAATTATGCGGATAAGAAACGTTTTGAAAATATAGAATATACACAGCTGGCTTATCAGGCCGAGCTGGAAAGAATTTATAAGAAGTTTTCACCTTTAGTGAAAATTTGTAAGGAATATGGTACTGCAATGCGTATTGGTACCAATCACGGTTCGTTATCGGACAGGATTATGAGCCAGTACGGAGATACGCCACGCGGGATGGTGGAGTCAGCCATGGAATTTATGAGGATCTGTGAGGATCTGAATTATTATAACCTGGTGATTTCAATGAAAGCGAGCAATACACAGGTGATGGTTCAGGCTTATCGTTTGCTGGTAGAAACCATGGTGAAGGAGGGGATGAATTATCCGCTGCACCTTGGGGTTACTGAAGCGGGTGATGGAGAGGATGGAAGAATCAAGTCTGCAGTTGGTATTGGTACTTTACTGGAAGATGGTTTAGGCGATACGATCAGGGTTTCTCTGACAGAAGATCCTGAATTTGAAGCTCCTGTAGCTAAAGCATTAGCTGATCGTTATGTAAAACGCGCGCTGAATAGCGTAGAGAAGGAAAAGATTGAGATCCGGGATCTGCCTTATAATCCTTATGAATATAACCGCAGGGTGACTTTACCGGTACAGCATATCGGAGGACATCATCATCCGGTAGTGATGCTCGATGTGTCTTCGAAGAATTTAAAGGATCCTTATTTCCTGACTGAGGTTGGGTATAAATACAGTGCAGGACTGGATAAATATAATATGGCTGATCAGGCTTGTGACCTTGTTTATTTGGGTGATGAGCTGCCTTCTTTCTCTTTTCCGGGGAATCTGCGCCAGATTTATAATTACAGCACATGGTTAGTGCTGAAGGATAAAAGTAATTGTCATCCGCTGATTAAACTGGAAGATTATGCATCGGCCGGTCAGAAAGATCCTATCCTGAATCTTGTGAGTGTCAATGCAAAGGATTATAGTCAGGTTTTGCTGTCACTGTTAGATGAAACTGTGGTACTGGTGCTGGAAACTTCTTCGGAAGAGGGAACCATTGAGCAGCGAGCTTTTTTTATTGAGTTGCTGAATAGCGGAAATCAGATTCCTGTAATTATCAGGAGATCTTATGCGGCAATTAGTGCAGATGATCTGCAATTATATGCGGCAACTGATTTAGGAGCGTTGTTTACGGATGGTCTTGGTGACGGGGTTTGGATTGATGCTCCTGAAGCGGTTGGTCTTCCAATGATGAATTCTACAAGTTTTGGAATTTTGCAGGCTACCCGGACGAGGATTTCTAAAACAGAATATATTTCTTGTCCAAGTTGTGGCAGAACATTGTTTGATTTACAGGAAACCACACAATTGATCCGTTCCAGAACTGATCATTTGAAAGGGATCAAAATCGGGATTATGGGCTGTATTGTAAATGGGCCTGGTGAAATGGCAGATGCCGACTATGGTTATGTAGGTACAGGCCCTGGTAAAATCACTTTATACCGCGGTAAAGAAGTGGTGAAAAAAAATGTGAGCTCTGCCAAAGCACTTGATGATCTGATTGATCTGATCAGAGAAGATGGTAATTGGACAGAAGTGAGATAAATTTGATTTGTAATCAAAAATATGGATTGCCAGCCCTGTATGAATTTACAGGCTGGCATTTTTAATGAAGGCAAGTGTTTTTTCACACACTTCCAGCAATTGAGCAGGTAGTTCGGTTGCCGTATAAGGATGTGAGGCGCCAAAAACATGATTTGCACCTTTGATTTTCTGCAATTGGGCATTTGGTTGTGCTTGCGCAAGCTCTTGTGCTACGCTGAATTTTACATTGACGTCATCATCACCATGCAAAATTAACCAGGGAATTTTAACCTGCCTGGCAGCATGCAGCAGATCGAATTCACTTTGATGCGCCTTGAAATCTTCTAGCAGCGTACTATTTAAAGGCATTTTTTCTTTTGTTCTTGCATTTTCCACAAAGATTCTTCCTGTAGATAACCATTCTTTCTCTTGCTCTTTTTTCCATAAAGAACTAAAGTCTGAAATGGCAGACCAGGTAATGATTTTCTGAATACGTTCATCGGACGCACCTTTTAAAATCACTAAAGCACCACCACGGCTATGACCAATCACATAAATAGGTGTTAATGGATAGGTATGGGCAATATAATTAAGGGCGGTATCTACGTCTTTAAGCTCCATACTGACTGTGTTTGCAGCAAATGCTTCTAAATCGGTAACATCATCAGGTTTTTGATCCGTTACGCCGCTATGACTCAGGTTAAATTTGAAATAACGGTAACCATTGGAAGCAAAATAGGAGGCTACCAGGTTATGTGCACCCCAATCTTTAAATCCTTTGAAGCCATGTACAAATAAAATGCAAGGTTGATTTGTCTGGTTATCGTCATAGGTAAGGTCACCAGAAATGGTTTTATCTTTGGATCCGGACAGAATAAAGTGCTCTTTTTTAATCATAACTTTCTTTTATAGCTGGTTAGCTTATTAACAAACATAATGATCTCTTGTTTTTTTCTTGGAATGTTTAATTTAAAATCTTTCTAAATTGCTCTTAATTACAGCATAATGACAGACACTAAGGGAGGTCTTGTTACTTTTGTTTCCACTATATAAACACAACACAAACCCAAATTGGAATATTTAAAGATACTTGCTTTCACTCATAAACAAATTGACTTAAAGTCTTTAGGGAAATTAGTTATCTGTGAGCAGACACTGGATGACAGACTGAAGAATATTCAAAATGAACTGGATGTAAAAGAAATTTTTTATATCGGTACGTGTAACCGCGTTGAGTTTGTTTTTACCACTGCTCACGAGCTGGATCGTGAATTTATCCTTCGTTTCCTGACTGTGCTGGACATGGGATTACCGGAAGCGTATATGGATAAGTTTCTGGAAAGCGTTTCTGTTTATGAACAGGTGGAAGCTTTTAATCATCTGTTGCGTACTTCCTGCTCATTGGAAAGTCTGGTGGTTGGTGAAAAAGAAATCCTTGCCCAGGTACGCCGGGCTTATGAAGCATGCCGTGTTTCTGGCTTTACAGCCGATTATATGCGAATGATCATGAACCGGGTTGTCAAAACGGCAAAGGAAGTTTATACCCATACGAATATCTCTAAAAACCCGGTTTCGGTAGTGTCTTTGGCCTATCGTAAATTAAGGGACCTGACTATAACTGCCAGCTCAAGAATTCTGATTATAGGAGCTGGTGAGACTAACAAGAACTTAGCGCAATACCTTAAAAAACACAAGTACTCTAATTTTTCTATCTTTAACAGAACGGTAGAAAATGCACAGTCGCTTGCAAAAGATTTAAATGGTATCGCTTATCCATTGACTGCACTGGAAAATTTCGATCAGGGATTTGATGTCATCATTACCTGTACCGGTGCTACTGAACCCATCATCACAGAAAAAATTTACCGTAAGCTATTAAATGGTGAAACGGGCAAAAAAGTTATTGTAGATCTTGCAATTCCTAATGATACTGCACCAGCGGTTATCCAAAACTTCCCTGTACATTATATTGAGGTTGAATCTTTAAAAGAGATCGCCCGCAAAAATATTCAGGAACGTTATGATGAACTGGTTAATGCAGAGCAAATTATCGATCAGAATATCAAAGAATTTGATTTAGTACTTCGCCAGCGCAAAATAGAAATCGCAATGAGTGAAGTTCCTCAGAAAATTAAAGCAATTAAAAGTAAAGCACTGGATATTGTTTTTGCAGAGGAAATCAATACACTGGATGAAAATTCAAGACTGGTTCTTGAACGGGTGATGGATTACATGGAAAAGAAATATATTAGCGTACCGATGATCATGGCGAAAGAAATTCTGGTCAACAACAGCTAGCCTTCCGGGGTAGATTAGTCAGCACAAATACATTATTTGTTTATTATTTAAGACTATAGCTCTTTTAGGTTAAATTTGCGCGATCTAAATACGTGATATCTACAAAAGCTTAACTCAACTATTTGTTAATGGTTGACGGCAGCCTTATAAAAGAACAATTATATACTGATGAAAAAACTTATTATCGGAACAAGAGGCAGTGATCTTGCACTATGGCAGGCTAATTATACGAAAGACAAACTTGCGGAAATTGGTGTCGAAGCAGAACTGAAGATCATTAAAACCCAGGGGGATAAAATACTAAACCTGAGGCTGGACAAACTTGAAGGAAAAGGTTTTTTTACCAAAGAGCTTGAAGAAGAATTATTAAGCGGCAGCATTGATATTGCTGTACACTCTCACAAAGATTTACCAACCACCCACCCTGCCGGATTAACGATTGCAGCAGTTTCTGAAAGGGAAGATGCATCAGAATTATTACTTATTCTGAAAGATTGTGTAGATGTTACGCAAAAACTTTCTTTGAAAACGGGCGCGCAGGTTGGTACTTCATCAAACAGACGTAAAGCGCAATTGCTTGCTTTAAGAACAGATCTTAATATTGAAGACCTGCGTGGGAATGTAAATACCCGTATTCAAAAATTAAGAGATGAAAACTATGATGCTATTTTACTGGCAAAAGCAGGTGTAAACCGTTTGAATCTTGATCTGTCTGAATTCCATATGGAGGTGATAGATACTACTGAGCTGATTCCTGCTCCTGCACAGGGGGTACTGGCCATTCAGATCAGAGAAAATGACCATGAGTTATTTGATGTACTGCAAGGAATCCATGATGCAGATACCGCTGAACAGATTGGTGTGGAACGGAAAGTACTAAACCTTTTTGAAGGTGGCTGCCATATGCCTTTGGGTTGTTATTGTAAAAAAGAAAACGGCAAATATGAGGTATGGACTTCCAAAGCATTAACAGCTGATGATTTTCCAAACCGTTTGTTCTTCAGGGTAGATAGCGTGGAAGGGTTGGCAGAAAAGATCGTTGCTAAATTTGATAAGGACAGAAAGATGCCTGCAAAGGTATTTATTTCCAGAGAAATCGGGGAACATAACTACTTCAGAAGAGCACTGGAAACCAATCATATAGAAATAGAAGGCAGATCATTGATCCGTACTTTTCCTATTGTCAATGTATTGGATCCTTTTTATCTGAAACACCTTAACTGGATCTTTTTCAGTAGCCGTAATGGGGTAGAATACTTCTTTAAACTGAAACCCGTATTGCCTAAACACGTCAAGTTTGGTGTGGTTGGCAGAGGGTCAGAAGATGCACTTAGAAAACAGGGTTATAAAGCTGATTATGTAGGTGAAAGTGGTGATATTACTGAGGTAGCGGAAGATTTTGCGGTACTGGTCCGCAATCAGACTGTCTTATTTCCGCGTGCACAGGATTCACTGTTAAGCATTCAGAAATCGTTAGCTGAAGACACAAAAATCATTGACCTGCCTATTTATGAGACGGTCATTGAAGAAAATATAGACCATACTTATGCTGATGTATTGATTTTTACCAGCCCATCCAATGTGGAAGCTTATTTCGCTGACAACTTACTGGATCCGGGACAAAAGGTAATTGCCATAGGAAATTCAACAGGAAAGAAATTTGAGGAAATGGGAGTGGAGTACGTACTTCCTTATTCGCCTGACGAAATTGGCCTTGCAGAAGCAGTATTCGGAATTGATATTAAATAAAAAAAGAGGTTGATTATGTTGCACCGTCCGCGTAGATTAAGAAAGAACCCAATTGTAAGAGAGATGATGGCCGAAACAAAACTGTCGAAAGACATGTTTGTTTATCCCTATTTTATCGTTCCTGGAAACGGAGTGAAACATGCTATTGATTCCATGCCTGGAATAAACCATTTTTCAACGGATATGCTGATCAGAGATGTTGAAAAGGGACTTGAACTGGGGGTAAACAAGATCATGCTTTTCGGTGTGGGAGATGAAAAGTCTGAGGATGCACGTTCTGCTTACCATGATCATTCGCTGGTACCTGCTGCTGTTCGTGAGTTAAAGAAAAACTTTGGTGATGATTTATATATAGTTACTGATGTTTGCGTTTGTTCTTATACTACACATGGTCATTGTGGTATTTTGAAAGATGATTATGTGCAGAATGATGAAACCGTAGAGGTGATTGCTAAAATGGCTCTGACACATGCACAGGCCGGAGCGGATATGTTAGCGCCTTCAGATATGATGGACGGACGTATTGGCGCAATGCGGAATTTACTGGATCAGCATGGTTATGTGAACGCAGCGATTATGTCTCATGCTACTAAATTTGCTTCTGCTTATTACGGGCCGTTCAGAGAGGCTGCGGATTGTGCACCAGGCAAAGGAGACCGGAAGGCTTACCAGATGGATTTCAGGAATCCTGAAGAGGCTTTGCGTGAAGCATTACTTGATCAGCGTGAAGGGGCGGATGTATTAATGGTAAAACCAGCATTGGCTTATATGGATGTAATTCATAACCTGAAACAAAATACTGATTTGCCTGTTGCCTGTTACAATGTATCCGGAGAGTATGCCATGGTTAAAGCAGCTGCACAAAAGGGATGGATTGATGAACAAAAGATTGTAATGGAAACTATGTATGCTTTCGCACGTGCGGGAGCAAGCATCATTACCACTTACCATATAAGAGATATTGTAGAAAAGAACTGGATGTAATATGTTAGAATCGTTAAAAAAGATGTTTTCCGGCAATGAAGGAGATATGCCTGTGAATACTGGAAGTAAGCCGGATATTTCAAGAGAGAAATCTAAAGAGTTGTACGAAAAGGCAAAAACCTATTTCCCTGGTGGCGTAAATTCACCGGTAAGGGCTTTTAAATCTGTCTATGGAACGCCTTTATTCATTCAAAAAGGTGATGGGTGTTTCGTCTGGGATGCTGATGGAAATCAATTTATTGATTTTTGCGGTAGCTGGGGCCCTTTAATTCTAGGTCATAATCCTCCTAAAGTAAGAGAGAAAGTAATTGAAACCATGCAGAATGGAATGAGTTTCGGTGCACCTACTGCTTTGGAAAATGAGCTGGCTGAGCTGATTATCAAAAATAACAAACACGTAGAGAAAATTCGTTTTACGAGTTCTGGTACGGAAGCGGTAATGTCTGCGATCCGTCTGGCACGTGGTTACACCAAAAGAGATAAGATCCTGAAATTCGAGGGCTGCTATCATGGACACAGTGATTCATTATTGGTAAAAGCAGGTTCAGGCCTGGTTACTTTTGGCGAAACTTCATCTTTAGGTGTTCCTAAGTCTTTTGCGGAAGAAACGATTGTAGTTCCTTTAAATGATACGGAAGCTTTAACACAAGCTTTTGCACAGTTTAAAGATCAGCTTGCTGCAGTAATTATTGAAGGTATTCCTGCAAATAACGGATTACTGATTCAGGATCCTGCTTATATTGAATTCCTGCAGAAGATCTGTAAGGACAATGGTACTTTACTGATCTTTGATGAAGTGATTACAGGTTTCCGTTTAGGTTTTGAAGGTGCTGCGGGTTATTACAATGCGAAGCCGGATATTGTTACTTATGGTAAGATATTAGGTGGTGGTTTACCGGTAGGAATGTACGGGGCATCTGCCGAAATCATGGGACATATTTCTCCTGATGGTGGTGTTTACCAGGCGGGTACTTTATCTGGAAACCCTGTAGCTATGTCTGCGGGTATTGCCCAGCTGACTGAGTTGTTGAAATCGGGTTTCTATAAAGAACTGAATGCAAAGGCTACTGAATTTGCAGAAGGTATCCAGCGCTTTGCTACGGCAAGAAGCTATAAATTCAAAGTATTTCATGTAGGTTCTATTTTCTGGTTCGCTTTTACGGACAAGGATAAAATACAGTGTGCAGAAGATATTGATCCGGCAAGTATGGAGAAATTCAAAATTATGCACCGTGAATTATTAAACAGAGGAATTTATTTAGGGCCTTCGGGATATGAAGTAGGATTTGTTTCTGCAGCGCATACAAAAATAGAGTTGGAAAAAGCTAAAAGAGCTATTCTGGAAGCGCTGGACATTGTTTTTAGGAAATAAGTAAATTAGCGTATATTTAAGAACTGTTTGATTTTGAACAGTTCCAAGAGATTTAAACATTTTGAAGAAATCAATTATCATATTTTATTTCATGTTGCTGTACTCTCTGGTACAGCTGATCTCCTGGGGAACGCTTGTGGTGAAGCTACAACCTTCCAGAATGGCCATGGTGATGGGAGAGGGATCTGTGTTTTTGTTTCTTTTGTGTGTGGGGGCTTATTTCCTGCACCAGTCGATCAAAAAGGAAGATCTGTTAAGAGAGCAGCAGCAGAATTTCCTGCTATCTGTTACGCATGAATTGAAATCGCCTCTGGCAGCTATTAAATTATCACTTCAGACTATTGTGAAACGTGATCTGGATAAAGCACGTCAGACTTCTTTACTGAACAATTCATTAAAGGATATTGAACGCCTGGATGATCTGGTGGAAAATATGCTGCTGGCTACAAAAATTGAAAACCGCTCGTATTCCTTCCCTAAGGAAGAGTTTGATTTTTCAGAACTGGTTACCAAAATAACGGACAGGTTACAAATTCATTCCTGCGGATGTGAACAGGTGATTAATCCTGTCATCCAGCCGAATGTGGTTGTACTGGGAGATCCTTTCACCCTTTCTTCTGTGGTCACTAACCTGGTAGAAAATGCGGTGAAATATTCTGGCCCATGTGCTGAAGTGGGGGTTGAACTGGGAATGCGTGATGGACATCCTTTCCTGAGTGTTTCTGATAGAGGGCCTGGTATTCCGGATGCGGAAAAAATGCTCATATTTGATAAGTTTTACCGCGTTGGTGAAGAAAATACAAGGAAAGCGAAAGGAACTGGACTGGGATTGTTTATAGTCAAAGAAGTTTTGCAAAAACATGACGCTGATATCAGCGTCAGAGACAATGTGCCGCAGGGTACGATTTTTGAAATCACATTTAGTTGATCATTATGCAACAGAAATTAAGAATTTTATTGGTCGAAGATGAAGACCATTTATTAGATGCTATAAAATTAAACCTTGAATTGGAAGGTTACAAAGTCCATGCAGTGAAGGATGGTAAAACGGCCTTGAAGATTTTCAAAGAGGAACGTTTTAACCTGATTATCCTGGATGTGATGCTTCCTGAAATGGATGGTTTCCAGGTTTGTGAAACTATACGTTTAGAAAATACGGAGGTCCCTATCTTATTTTTAACGGCTAAAAATACAAGTGAAGACCGTGTAATGGGCCTTAAAAAAGGTGCTGATGATTATTTAGTGAAGCCTTTCAATTTAGAAGAGCTGATCTTAAGAGTTGGTATCCTGGTGAAACGCAGCATGAAATCTGACGATTTAAAGGAATTGAATTCTTATAAAATCGGCGAAAAAACTATCTATTTCAATTCGTTTGAGCTGAAACAGGATGATGGGGTGATTGTGCCTTTAACTAAAAAGGAAACGATGCTGCTTAAGTTACTGATTGAGCGTAAAAACGAAGCTGTTTCCAGAGAGCAGATTTTAGAGACTGTCTGGAATTATGATGTTTATCCTTCGACGCGTACGATTGATAACTTTATCCTTACTTTCCGTAAGTATTTTGAACCAGATCAGAAAAACCCGGTTTACTTCCACTCGATTCGTGGTGTAGGCTATAAGTTTACGGATATCCATAACTAATGTATAACGCAAAAGGCAGGTATGCTCTGATGGCAATTTTTGTTATTGCCGCTGGGGTGTGCCTTTTTTATGATCAGTTCCAGCTTGCAGTAATCTCAGGATTAATGGCTGGATTTGTAGTCTGGAGCCATTTTAAAAGCAGCTCCATCTTAATTGCTTCGAAGTATTTTAAGCATGGTGATTACGATAAAGCTGAGAAATTATTGGCAGAAGTGCCAAATCCGGATCGTCTGGCTAAAAACAGACGTGGTTACTACGAATTTATGATTGCGAATATCGCGCTGAAGAAGGAGGATTACCAGGCTGCTGAATATCATTTTCAGGTAGCGAGCAGGTTCCCTCTGGGCACAAAAAGCGATAAGTCTTTTGTATTGATACATCTGGCTAACCTTGCGCTGCGCAAAAAGGATAAGGTAAGAGCATTGGCTTATGCTGATAAAGCAAAGGATCTTGCAAATACGGAGAGAACGAAAGAGATAATTAATAAAATAGAAAAAGAAGCAAATAGCTTACCAACAAATTAAGATTAGATGAACACTTTATTTTTAGATGCAGCATGGTCCAGACAAACTGAACGTCCACCGGTATGGATGATGCGTCAGGCTGGTCGTTTTATGCCAGAATATTGGGAGATTAAAAACAAGTATTCATTCTTGGAAATGTGCAAAACACCCGAAATTGCTGCTGATGTAACCATGTTACCGGTAGATTTATTGGGTATTGACGCGGCTATTCTGTTTTGTGATATATTGGTTACTGGTGAGGCAATGGGTGGTGATCTGAGCTTTACGCAAGGTGTCGGACCACGTTTTGCGAATCCTGTACGTACATTGAAGGATGTAGAAAACCTGAATGTTGATTGTTTAGATCAGCTGGAATATGTTGCTGATGCGATTAAAGTAATTCAGCAGCGTTTAAATGGCAGTATTCCTTTGATCGGTTTTGCTGGTGCTCCGTTTACGGTAATGAGTTACCTGGTAGAGGGTGCTTCTTCGAAGGATTTCAAATTAACAAAGTTGCTGATGCATAATCATCCTGAGGTTGCGCACAAATTGTTAGCGAAAATTGCAAAGGTAACTGCTGATTATCTGAATTTGCAGATTGCTGCTGGTGTGAATGCGGTACAGATTTTTGATAGCTGGGCTATGGCTTTGTCATGGAATGATTATCAGGAGTTTTCGCATCGTTATATCCAGGAGATCATCGCGAATTTAAATAGAAAAGATATTCCTGTAATTTCTTTCTGTAAGGGTAGTTCTGTGTTTGCGCCGATTATGGCTACTGCAAAACCGGATGTGATTTCTGTGGATTGGAATGCTGATTTATTAAATATTAAACAGGCTTTACCTGCTGGTATTGCTGTTCAGGGAAATCTTGATCCGCATATTTTATATGCTGATAAGTCGGTAATTAAGAAACATATTTTACAGTTGTTTGAGCGTATGCGCGGTGAGAAAGGGTTTATATTCAATTTGGGACATGGTATCATGCCTGATATCCCTTTTGATAATGTGAAGTATGCGATTGATTTCATTAAAGAATTCCGCTATTAATGGACTCTTATTATCCATATATACTTTCTGTCCATATCATCTTTGTGGTGAGCTGGATGGCTGGGTTATTTTATAGTGTCCGTTTGTTTATTTATCATACGGAGGCAAATGATCGTCCTGAGGTTGAGAAAGAGATTCTTCAGAAGGAGTTTATTAAGATAGAGCACAAGTTGTGGCACATTATTACGAACCCGGCAATGACTTTTGCCGTGCTTGCGGGGATTAGTATGATTTGCATCAGACCGGGTTTGTTACATACGCCCTGGTTACATGTGAAGCTTGGTTTTGTTTTGTTATTGCTGGTTTATCATTTTATTTGTCAGCGGTTAATGAAACAGATGAAGAATGGGGTTTTTAAACTGAGTTCTTTTAAGCTGAGGTTGTGGAATGAGGTGGCTACGGTTTTATTGGTAGCGATCGTGTTTACAGTCGTGTTAAAGAGTGCGGTTGACTGGGTTTATGGGTTGATCGGATTGATCGTGTTTTCCGGGGGGATTATGACGGCTGTTAAGTTGTACAAGAATTATCGTCAGAAACGGGGAGAGTAAAAAGGTACTGTAAGAGGGAAATAAAAAAACACCATGCAGTATTTCGGCTGGAATTCATCTGAAGGGATGAATAAGGCTCGAAATACTGCATGGTGTTTTTTTATTTCTCTGAGGGGGTTTTTTACATGCAGGATGTTTAAGCGAGAATTGCTTGTTTGGTTTGGTTGTTGGAAGAACTGGGTGGCTAAGCTGGGTTGGAAAGATTAGTTGGCGAAACTGGGTGGAAAGACTGGGTGGCTAAGCTGGGTTGGAAAGATTAGTTGGCGAAACTAGGTGGAAAGACTTAGTGGCGAAACTTGGTTGAAAGATTTGGTGGAGAAAATAGACACTGCATTGATGTGAGTATAAATTCAGGAAGATAACTTAGTAGCACTGTTGAAGGACGCAGGTTAATATTAATCTTTTCTGTTGTGAAACTTATGTCGGATTTGTAGATCTATTAGGTATCAACAAAATGTTATTTGATACAATAGATGAATTACCTGGTCTGTTAAGCCCTCTTTTATTGGATTAGATTAAGGAATGCTTAATTTAGCAGCTGGATACGATAATGGTATATATGTTAATTAGTTGCTACATTGGAAGGATACTTGTAAATAACAATTTCTGAAGAACATTAATATATATAAACTGGTTATTTGATAGAGACGGGTATTGAATAAGATATAGAACTGAACTGATAATATGAAGAAGAATTTACTAAAGACTTTAATGTTGACTGGATTGATTGGGGTGGCTTATTTTACGGCTGTTGCGCAATCGAGTGATCATGTGGATACAACAGTGGTACAGACCGCTAAAACTTCGGTAAAGAGCCGGAAATACAATTTGCAGATGTCTTTTGGACGTAATGAGGATAGTGTGAAGAATGTTTCTGCTCCTAAGGGGCAGTTTGGCTACGCACTTACTTTTACGAGGCTGGATATTGGTTTTTCAAGATTGATTGATAATGGAAGTTTTAAGCTTTCTCCTAAAAATGATTTTTTAGATTACAGAGGGATCAAAACGAGTACGATATCTTTTGATTTGGCATACTTTGGGTATCGCTTCAATCCAAATTTCAGGATTTATGCAGCGGCAGGGTTTGATTGGACTTTGATAAGACTGGAAAAGAATATTACGATTCAGAAGAATACGCCGGATCTTACTTATGCAGAGGAATCGATTGATTTTAGTAAGAATAGATTTTCGAGTAGTTATGTGCATATTCCATTGAATTTTGAGTTCAGGACGAACGAGAATCAAAGGGGAAAAAGATTTTATTTTGTTGTTGGGCCTGAAGTGAGCTTTTTGCTGAACGGAAAGGTTAAACAGATTAGTGAGGAACGTGGTAAGCAGAAGTTCAGGAATGATTATGATTTTCAAAAGGTTCGTTTAGGCGGTACGCTGAGAGTTGGATATTCTGGGATTGGCTTGTTTACTAAGTATTATTTCAATGATATGTTTGATACTGAAGCACAGAAGGGACTTAAGAATTTGGCTTTCGGTATTACCTTCGGGATTCATTAGACGATATTTGATGGCATTATAAGCCTCAGTATGATCACCAGGCTATACTCCTTATTCCTAAAATTGCGGGAGGGAACTTAGTGATCGTACTGGGGATTTTTATGTCATATGGGATTCAATTCGGTGCTTATATTAGGTAATTTCTCTCTGAAGCGTATCTTTACGGTGTGGACGAAATTATCATCAGCGTTAGACAACTAACTAAGCAATATCAAACTGAACAGGCTTCAGGAATCAGAAATATCACTTTCGATATTAAACGCGGAGACATCATTGCGGTGATCGGTGAGAGTGGGAGTGGGAAGTCTACTTTACTGAAATCTATTTTTGGTTTACTGAAGGTTGATGAGGGAGAGGTTCTGCTGAATGGTAAGCGTGTGCTGGGGCCGGATGAACAGCTTATTCCCGGACACAAGGAAATGAAGATCGTGACTCAGGATTTCTCACTGAATATTTATGCGAAGGTGTATGATAATATTGCTTCTGTGCTGTCTAATACGGATGTAAAGGGCAAGCAGGAGAAGACGGTGAAGATGATGGAGCATTTGCATATTGATCATCTGAGGAATAAAAAGATAACTGAACTGAGCGGGGGGGAGCAGCAGCGTGTGGCGATTGCCAGGGCTTTGGTTACGGATACTAGTGTTTTGTTATTGGATGAGCCTTTTAGCCAGGTGGACGCGTTATTAAAGAATCAATTGCGTGCGGATATCAAGCGTATTGCTGCTGAAACGGGAGTAACAGTGATTATTGTCTCTCATGATCCTGCTGATGGATTGTTTTTGGCGGATGAGTTAATCTTGATGAAGGATGGGATGTTAATCCAAAAGGGCAGCCCTGTTCATGTTTACAATCATCCGGAACATATTTACACTGCACAATTATTAGGGAATGCCGTTGTGCTGAAGCCGGAGGATGCGATTAAGTTAGGACTTCAGGCTAAGCAGCAGTCTGTAGTGTTTTATCCTGAATGGGTAGAGCTAAAGGGGGGATGGAATAGTAAAAGGTACGAGGTAAAGGATGTTTATTATAAGGGCTTTTATGAAGAGCTGTTGCTGGAGAGAAATGGAGTGGTTATCAGGGCTATTCAGCTGAACAGGGGAGAGCATAAAAAAAACGACCACGTTCAGGCGAACATTGGTCGTTTTTTAGAATTTTAAGTTACCTGATTACTGAATCAGATAAGAGTCTATTAGGGTTACTTTTACAGTTGAATCAAAGTTAGGTGCTGCAATTGCATTACCAGCCGGATCACTAAAGTATACATTTACAAAACCTATACCAGAATCAAACGTATAAGCTATGTTTTTATATACTTGAGGAATGGCTTCATAAACATTTGGATCATCGATTGCCATAGCGACTACGATATGGCCATTTTTATTGAAATAAGCATCGTTTTCCTGAACTTTAATGGTTGTAAACCATGATTTGTTATCACTGGTTAACTTCCAGTTTGCTTTTGGAACATTAACTAAAATAGTTCTGTTCGTAGTCTGGTTATTATCATTGGCAATAACTTCTTTTTTACATGAAGACAATCCAATTGCCGTAATGCTTAAGAGTAATAGTAGGTATTTTTTCATATTTGTATGTTTCATATTTACTTAGCAAATGTATTGCCAAGTTCTTGCTGGTCATAATAATTAACAGTTTTTAACTTTTTAATAGTATCTGATTATAGTATTATCCCTGTCATTATATGTAAATATAATATTATTGGTTAAAATTTATGCTCATTAATTGATTTTAAATAAAAAAAGTCTCTATACTTTTATTAGAAATAGAGACTTTTTGTGTGGAGAAAATATTAAAATGTTTTCAAAGGCTGTATATTTAATCTTATTTGATTTAATAGTAATTATTAGTGTGTATTTAAAATACTAAATAGAATTAATGATTATCAATAATTTAATTTAAATTATTAATAATTAAATATTGATCTTTTTTTCTGAGCTATGATTTTAATATTTCCAGCAGTATTGTAAAATTATATGCTGTTTGTTTACAATTGGTTATGTTTTTTATTATTAATTAGCAAATGTTGTTGTATTGTGTAAAAAACTACTAAGTTTAGTAAATACTTATGTAATAGATTTTTTACCTAAAACCTAAACCTATGAAAAACAAAACATTATTAGTTGCGCTTGCCTTCGCAGCTTTCACCACTGCTTGTAAGAAACAAAGTGGACAAGAGGCTCCATTAGCTGATGCTAAACAAAACGATTGTAATTGTGCTATTGAACAGGCGTTGCCCGAGGTTAAGGGACAAGTAATTTCTTTTGGCAATGGGGCTAAAAAGATCAGCCTGACGAAAAAGAATGATCAGTTTATTCTTGGAGGAGACATCTTACTGAGTAATGATCAGGTTTCCTTTTTAAAACAGAAGGCTGGTGTTTCTGGAGCATCTACGGAAAGTACATTTGTTGATTACCTGAATAGGAGATGGACAAATGGTATCGTATATTATGCTATTGATACTAATGTTCCAAATCAGGCAAGAATTACTGATGCAATTGCACACTGGAAAACTAAAACCAAGTTAACTTTTACGGTGCGTACCAACCAGGCAAACTATATCAGGTTTGTAGTCGGGTCTGGTTGTTCTTCTTCATTAGGAATGATTGGAGGGGCTCAGAAATTGAACTTGTCATCAAGCTGTTCAACGGGTAATGCGATCCATGAAATAGGACATGCACTTGGATTACTGCATGAGCAAAGCCGTACTGATCGTGATGATTATGTAATTATTAACAAAGACAATATTGAAGCAGGTTATGAACATAATTTCGATACCTGGTCAGATAGAGGAATACTAGCGGACAAACTGGCGCCTTTGATTTTGGATCGATTATGATGTATCCTTCAAGTGCTTTCTCCAGTAATGGTGAACCTACAATTACTAAACTTGACGGATCTACTTTTGGCTCACAAAGAACCGCTTTATCTGCTGGAGATCTGGCCGGGTTTAAATATTTGTACCCAGGTTACGCACTGTAGTTTGTGTAGCTGTTGCTGCTTATTTGTATTTGCCTCTGGTATGGGATGCAGGTTAAGAGAGAATATTTAAACGGAAGTTGAAATTAATATCAAGTTGAAACTAGTATCAGGTTAAAGCCAATAGCGGGTATAAAAACTGCTGGCAATAGCATAAAAAAGACCTTAGTTAATCAAATAGCTAAGGTCTTTTTGTAGTGGAAAAGAAAGGTTATTATACCAGGTATTCAAACAAGGTCTGATCATCATTCAGATCAATGACTTCAAACTTAAATTCTGCCATTCTTTCCTTTAAAGAAGTATAATCACTGCTTTCCTGTAGTTCAATACCAACCAGTGCAGGGCCATTTTCCCGGTTAGTCTTTTTGATAAATTCAAAACGGGTGATGTCATCATGAGGCCCTAATACGTTATTCACAAATGATTTCAGCGCACCTGGTCTTTGTGGAAAGCGAACAATGAAATAGTGCTTCAGGCCTTCGAAAAGTAAAGATTTCTCTTTAATTTCCTGCATTCTCTCAATATCGTTGTTACCGCCACTCACGATACAAACCACGGTTTTGCCGGCTATTGTATCTTTTAATTGATCGAGTGCAGCTACCGCAAGTGCTCCTGCTGGTTCCACAACAATCGCATCTTCATTGTATAATTTTAAGATAGTCGTGCAGATCTTACCTTCAGGAATTAATAACATCTCATCCAGTAAATCACTGCAATATTTGAAATTGAGGTTACCTACACGTTTCACTGCTGCACCATCTACAAAACGATCAATATAATCCAGTGTAACCGGACTACCGTTTTTTAGTGCATGATTCATGGAAGGAGCGCCTTCTGGTTCCACACCAATCAGTTTAATCTGCGGATTGATATTTTTGAAGTAACTGCCTACACCAGAAGCCAGGCCGCCGCCGCCAATAGGCATCACGATAATTTCAGTTTCCGGAAGATCCTGATAAATTTCAATACCTACCGTTCCCTGACCTTCTATTACTTTAATGTTATCAAAAGGAGGAACAAAGACCATCTGGTGTTCAGCCGTATAAGCCAGGGCTTCCTTCATACAGTCATCAAAAGTATCACCGACAAGTATAATTTTTATATTGTTTCCACCAAACATTTCAGTCTGTTTGATTTTCTGTCTTGGAGTGATTTCAGGCATGAAAATAACACCCTGGATACCTAGTTTTTTACAAGAGTAAGCTACACCTTGTGCATGATTTCCTGCACTTGCACAAACCACGCCGCGGCTGGTTTGTGTTTGATCCAGTGTGCTGATCATATTATAAGCACCACGTAATTTATAGGAACGTACTACTTGCAAATCTTCTCTTTTCAGATAAATTTTAGCATTGTATTTTAGCGACAGTCCTTCATTATACTCTAGTTGAGTACGTTTAACAGTATCTGCAATACGTGCGGCCGCTGCCTCAAAATCCAGTTCTACTTCCTTTTCCAGCTCCATGTTATAAGAATTTGTTTAATGCATCCAGGTAAGCATCGGCTGATGCCTTAACGATATCGGTGCTGAAGCCATAACCTAAATAAGAACGCTCTTCGAAAATTACTCTCATATTTACTTTACTGGTGTCATCACTGCCACCGTGCATTGCCTGAATAGTAAATTCTTTCAACTGAATATCTTTACCAATGATGCTTTCTATAGCTTTAATCGTCGCATTTACGGGGCCGTTACCTTCAGCTTTCGCTTCTTTTTCTATCCCTTCATGTTCTAATTTTACTGTCGCTACCGGTAATGCTGAATCTCCGCAAACTACATGTAAAGAATTCAGTTTATAACCGTTTTTATAGGTATGTTCTTCACCATCACTCATTAATGATAATAAATCATCATCTGAGATCTCTAATTTCTGATCAGCCAGTAAAAGGAATTTCTCATATACCTGATCCAGGTTGATCTTTTCAATCACATAACCTAATCTTTCCAGGTGATGCTTTAAAGCATGACGACCACTTCTTGCAGTCAGGATAATTCCAGCTGCATCGATCCCTACATCTTCAGGGTTAATGATTTCGTAATTCTCTCTGTGTTTAAGGAAACCATCCTGGTGAATACCTGAGCTATGTGCAAAGGCATTTTGTCCGATAATCGCCTTGTTAGGTTGTACCGGCATTCTCATCATCCGGCTCACTTTAGCACTGATCTCACTGAAATGTTTAGTATTGATATTGGTTTTCAGGTTCAGCGCATGGTGTGTTTTTAAAACCATAGCGACTTCTTCCAATGCAGTATTACCTGCACGTTCACCGATACCATTGATCGTACATTCTACCTGACGTGCTCCATTGATTACGCCGGCCAGCGTATTAGCTGTCGCCAATCCTAAATCATTGTGGCAATGCACAGAGATAATGGCCTGGTCTATATTCTGAACATTTTGTTTCAGGTAAAGTATTTTTGAACCGTATTGTTCAGGAAGGCAATAGCCGTTGGTATCAGGGATATTTACCACGGTTGCGCCTGCTGCAATGACAGCCTCAATCATCTGGGCCAGAAATACATTATCTGCACGGCCTGCATCCTCTGCAAAAAACTCGATGTCTTCTACAAATTGTTTGGCATATTTTACAGCTTCTACAGCACGTTGCAGAATTTCTTCGCGTGTACTGTTGAATTTGTATTTGATGTGCATATCAGAAGAACCTATTCCGGTATGTATCCTTGGTCTTTTAGCGTATTGTAATGCAGCTACAGCCGAATCGATATCTTTTCTGTTTGCTCTGGTCAGTGCACAAATAATAGGCTCTCTTACTGCTTTGGATAATTCAACTACACTTTGAAAATCACCAGGACTGGAGATAGGGAAACCAGCTTCAATCACGTCTACGCCGAGCGCCTCCAGTGCTTTTGCAATTTCTATTTTTTCTGGTGTAGAAAGCTGGCAGCCTGGAACTTGTTCTCCATCACGAAGGGTCGTGTCAAATACGTAAACTCTATTAGGATCGTGTAGCATAGTCATGGTTTAGTTAGTGTAAGTTTGTTGTGTAATGAATTTTAAGACGAGTTTACCCATATCCTGAGTACCTAATACTTTGTACGGGCTGGTGGATTCGTCTGCGATGTCACTGGTTCTGTAGCCATCTTTTAATACCCTGTCAATAGTCGAAATAATCAATTGTGCCTCTTCTTTTAAGCCGAAACTGATTTCCAGCATCAGCGCAACAGACAGGATAGAAGCCAGCGGGTTGGCCAGATCTTTACCTGTGATATCATGCGCAGAGCCGTGGATAGGTTCAAAAAAGCCAGTACCATCTCCAATTGAAGCAGAAGCAAGCATACCCATTGAGCCTGCAATTTGTGAAGCTTCGTCAGTTAAAATATCACCAAACAGGTTTGCTGTTAAGACCACATCAAATTGTTTAGGATCTTTAATCAATTGCATCGCTGCGTTATCAACAAATAAATGCTGTGTTTCTACTTCAGGGTATTGTTTAGCGATTTCCTGAACGGTTTCTCTCCATAATCTTGAGCTTTCCAGTACGTTTGCCTTGTCTACAGAACATAGTTTTTTACCACGTTGCATAGCAGCTTCGTAAGCTTTATGTGCAATTCGTTCTACCTCATATTTGTGATAAATCATCAAATCTGATGCGGTATTTTTATCTTCTGATCTTGTTTTTTCACCGAAGTAAACATCACCTGTCAGTTCTCTGAAAAACAGGATGTCTGTACCGCGCAGAATATGTGCTTTAATACTTGACGCGTTTAATAATTCATCAAATAATAAGATAGGGCGCAGATTTGCATAAAGACCAAGTTCTTTACGGATTTTCAGCAGTCCTTGTTCCGGACGCACTTTTAAAGAAGGGTCATTGTCATATTTGGCATGACCTACTGCTCCGAATAGGATTGCATCACTCTTTTTGGCTTTTTCTAAGGTTTCATCTGGTAATGGATTACCAGTTGCTTCTATAGCTGCATGTCCCATTAAAGCCTCATCAAAAGTAAACTCATGATCAAAGCTGATTGCAATTTGTTCTAATACGGCTTTCCCCCATTGGGTTACTTCTGGTCCAATGCCATCCCCTGGTATAACTAATATGTTTTTCTTCATTTTAATACGGGTTCTAATATTTTTCCGACGGATTTTACTTCGCCGTTTTCCAATAAAATTCTTTTCTCAATACAAGCAGGCAGTTGTGTTTCAAAGTGGCCGACATAAATTAATGTGGTTCCGTTTTTACATAATTCGTCTACGAGCTTGTTAAAATATTGTGTTTGTTGCTGGTCCAGGCCCTGACATGGTTCATCCAGGATGAGCAGCTCGGGGTTTTTTATAAGGGTACGGGCTAAAAATGCCAGTCTTTGTTTCCCTAAAGGAAGCTGGTTGAGCAGGGTGTCCTGATATTCAGTAAGGCCGAAGTAATCAATTAATTCTGCTGCCTGCGTTTTTTTTGTATAATCAGCTTCACGGAATAAGCCTGAACTATCAAAGAATCCGGAAATGATACTATGTTTGACAGTTGCCAGTGGATCAAAATACCAGTGAAGTTCTGGTGAGATCAAACCGATACGTTTTTTAATATCCCAGATACTTTCACCACTGCCTCTTTGATGACCGAACAGGTAAAGGTTGTTCGCATAAGCCTGAGGGTGATCGCCTGTGATTAAACTTAACAGTGTCGATTTACCAGATCCGTTAGGGCCTTGGAGCAACCATTTTTCTCCTGCTTTAACTTCCCAGTTGATATTTTTTAAGACTTGCTTTTCTCCATAGCTGATATTGACATTGATCATTTTGATCACGCTATCCGCAGATGAAACCGGAGCTTCCTTTAAAAAATCAGGAATCGGTTTGCTTTCCTGATCAAACTCCAATGTATGTTCATCAGCTGAGATTTCAATCAGCTGACCTCCTGTAACTTCAGCATAGCGATGAACGCATGGAGGTATCTCTTTATCATTGCTGATTAAAATCAAAGTTGTGCCAGCTGCGGTAATCTCTTCAAATAGCAGGTTTAAATTATGACGGGAAAGTTTATCTAATCCGTTATAAGGCTGGTCTATGATTAATAACTGTGGTTTAAGCCATAAAGCAAGAACTAATTGCAATTTTTTATGTTCACCACTTGATAACTGAATCAGCGTCGATGCTATCAAATCTGAAAAACCTAAAGCGGCTAAAAGTTTCTCAGCTTCACTAAACTGAAGCTGGTGTTTTTTGCCATAGCTTTCCAGTTCGAACTTAACAGTCGCAGTCGTTTCTGTCGCCTGTTTATTGTAGCGCTGCTGATAATAGAAGTTAGACTGGCCTTCCAGATCTTTAAACTGATACCAGTTCGCCACATAATGAACCATAGGGGCTAAATTGTGCGCTGTATCAAAGTTAATTTCAATATCGCCCTGAAACTTAACCAGGCCCGCAATTGCTTTTGCCAATGATGTTTTTCCGCTGCCACTAATCCCACGTAACAACCAGTTTTCATGGCGGTTTATTGTCCAGTTCAGTTCCTGAAGTACCGGTTTGTGCTGGTACTTCAAGTTCAGATTGGTGATATGTACGATGGGCTGCGTCATTATTTTGCTTGTTCGAATGCTGCGATCAGATGTTTTTGGTTTAAGATAAAATCAATGTCATCATAGCCGTTAATCAAACATGATTTTTTATAGGCATTGATTTCAAAATCGGCCTGCTCTCCGCTATCCAGGATAGTGACGGTCTGTTTTTCCAGATCGACATCCAGTTGTGCTTTGTGATTTTTACCAACCACAGTGTAAATTGCAGCTAAGAAGTCTTCACTGACCTGAATAGGTAACAAACCATTGTTTAAAGCATTTCCTTTGAAGATATCAGCAAAAAAACTACTGATCACAACGTCAAAACCTGCATCCTGGATTGCCCATGCTGCGTGTTCACGGCTACTGCCACAACCAAAGTTCTTTCCTGCGACTAAAATCTGGCCGCTATAAGTAGCATCATTCAGTACAAAATCTGGCTTTAAAGTATGATCTCCATTGTAACGCCAGTCGCGGAACAGGTTTTCACCGAAACCTTCACGGGTTGTCGCTTTCAGGAACCTGGCCGGGATGATCTGGTCAGTATCAATATTTTCTATGTTTAAAGGCACAATTGCCGATGTTAGTTTCTCGAATTTTTTCATCATGTGTTTTTCTAAGCCCTGGTCAACATTTCTCTTACATCTGTAATTTTTCCTGTAACAGCCGCTGCTGCTGCTGTTAGTGGACTTACCAGTAAAGTTCTTGCATCAGGACCCTGGCGACCTTCAAAGTTTCTGTTTGAAGTAGAAACACAGTATTTTCCAGCAGGTATTTTATCTTCATTCATCCCTAAGCATGCACTGCATCCCGGTTCACGAAGCTGAAAGCCTGCTTGTTCAAATATCTGGTCAAGACCTTCATTTTTGGCTTGTTGTTCCACTTGTTTTGAACCTGGAACAATCCATACCGTTACATTTTCTGCTTTTTGTTTTCCTTTTACAAATTCTGCGACTTCACGCAGATCTTCGATACGGGAATTGGTACAGCTTCCAATAAATACATAGTCAACAGGTTTTCCGATTAAAGACGAGTCATCATCAAATCCCATATAATCCAATGCCTTTTGATAAGACAATTGTTCTTTATCTGGTTGTGAGTTTGTAGAGGGTATATTTTCCTGAATGCCCATCCCCATACCCGGATTTGTTCCGTAAGTAATCATTGGGGCAATGTCTTCAGCTTGGAATGTTAATACGCTATCAAATTTAGCATCTGCATCACTGTACAAAGTTTTCCAGTAAGCAAGGGACTTATCCCATTCTGCACCTGCAGGGGCAAATTCTCTGCCTTTGATATAATCGAAAGTAATTTGATCAGGTGCAATTAATCCACCTCTGGCACCCATTTCTATACTCATATTACAGATCGTCATCCGGGCTTCCATACTTAAAGCCTCAATTGCCGAACCTGCATATTCTATAAAATAACCAGTACCGCCTGCGGCTGATATTTTGGAGATAATATATAAAATAATGTCTTTAGCAGATACGCCTTTTCCTAAAGTACCATTAACCTCAATTTTCATGGTCTTTGGTTTTTGCTGCAATAAACATTGTGTTGCAAAAACCTGTTCTACTTGTGAGGTACCTATACCGAATGCAATGGCACCAAAAGCACCGTGTGTAGAAGTATGACTATCCCCGCAAACCATTGTTTTTCCTGGAAGCGTAATTCCAAGTTCAGGGCCGATTACGTGAACGATTCCCTGAAATGGGTGTCCCAGACCATACAGTTCGATACCGAATTCTGCACAGTTTTTGGTCAGCATATCAACCTGGTAACGTGATAATTCTTCTTTGATTGGCAGCAGCTGATCGATAGTGGGTACATTATGGTCGGCAGTAGCCACAGTTTGCTGCGGACGGAAAACGGGTAAGCCTCTTTTGCGTAAGCCATCAAAAGCTTGCGGCGAGGTTACTTCATGGATTAAGTGCGTATCAATATATAGAATATCGGGAAATCCTGATTCGCTTTTTACAACGTGTGCATCCCATATTTTTTCTACTAATGTTTTTGACATCTTTTGCTTGTTTTATAAACCTCTCAGGCTATTAACCTGAGAGATCTTCTATTATTCTTATGCTGTTTTAATTGATTTCATTGCCGTCATTGCTTTTCTCAGTTCTGCACCGATAGTTTCAACCTGATGTGAACGGATAACTTCGTTCACTGCAATCAGTGCTCTGTTATCTACTGAACCGTCTTTGCCTTCGTTAAAGTTTTTACCAATCAGATCAGTATCTACTTGTTTCATGAAATCTGCCAGCAAAGGTTTACAGGCATGGTCAAATAAATAACAACCATATTCTGCGGTATCAGAGATTACCCTGTTCATTTCAAATAATTTTTTACGCGCAATGGTATTGGCAATCAGCGGAGTTTCATGTAAAGACTCATAGTAGGCAGATTCATGCTTAATTCCTGCTTCTACCATAGTTTCAAAGGCTAATTCAACACCTGCTCTGATAAAAGCAACCATTAATAAAGCGTTGTCAAAGTATTCTTGTTCTCCGATTTTAACGTTACCAGCTGGTGTTTTTTCAAATGCTGTTTCGCCAGTAGCTGCACGCCATGCCAATAAGTTTTTGTCTCCTGCTGCCCAGTCTTCCATCATGGTACGGCTAAATTCCCCACTCATGATATCATCCTGATGCTTTTGGAACAATGGACGCATAATTGTTTTCAATTCTTCTGAGATTTCAAAAGCTTTGATTTTTGCCACGTTACTTAATCTGTCCATCATGGCAGTGATTCCACCTTGTTTTAAGGCTTCAGTGATCACTTCAACACCGTATTGAACAAGTTTAGAAGCGTAACCTGCATCTACTCCTTTTTCAACCATTTTATCGAAAGAGAGGATAGAGCCTGTTTGCAATAATCCGCAAAGGATAGTTTGCTCACCCATTAAATCTGATTTTACTTCGGCAACGAAAGATGATTTTAATACACCAGCTCTGTGTCCGCCTGTTCCAACGCAGTATGCTTTTGCCTGTACCAGGCCTTTTCCTTCAGGGTCATTTTCAGGGTGTACAGCGATCAGGGTCGGAACACCGAAACCTCTTACATATTCTGCTCTTACTTCACTTCCCGGACATTTAGGGGCTACCATGATTACCGTAATATCTTTACGGATCTGCATGCCTTCTTCTACAATGTTAAAACCGTGTGAGTATAATAAAGTAGCACCTTTTTTCATTAATGGCATAATTGCAGTAACTACCGCAGTATGTTGTTTATCCGGAGTCAGGTTGATGACAACATCAGCTTCAGGAATTAATTCTTCGTAAGTGCCTACAGTGAAATTGTTCTCTGTCGCATTTTTCCAGGAATCTCTTTTACCTTCAATAGCTTCTTTACGCAAGGTATAAGAAACATTTAAACCACTATCTCTTAAGTTTAAACCCTGGTTTAGTCCTTGTGCGCCACAGCCTACAATAACTAGTTTTTTCCCTTTTAATGCGTTTACATCATCCAGGAATTCTGAACTGTCCATGAAATCGCAAACACCTAATTGGTTTAATTTTTCTCTAAGAGGAAGTGTGTTAAAATAATTTGACATCGTTTATTGTTTTTGATTTTTAAGGTTCTTTGAATTGTTTATTGGTTAATTTTTCAGGTTCACAATGGATTACATTGTAAATACGTTCTTTTCTTTGTCAAGGAATTCGTTTTCTATGACCTCCTGACCTGGTTCACGACGTTCAAATTCTCTCAGCTTGCTATTGAAGCCTTCGCTGTCTTTGATAATGGCAACGCGTGCACTGCGGACAAATTCAATCAGTCCGTAAGGTTGCAATACTTCGATTAGTTTATCTGTTTCGGTACGGTGACCTGTAGTTTCAAATACCGTGTAATCTTTACGGATCACCACAGCTCTTGCACCATTTTCACGAAGTAAACGTTCTACGACTACTTTCTCTACAATGGTATCAGTAGGTACTTTATACAAGGCTAATTCCTGCCAGATAATATCCTCATTTGTATTAAAGTATACTTTGAGGACTTCTACTTGTTTTTCAATCTGTCTGGCCAGTTTACTAACGACCTCTTCAGTTTCAGTAATTAAAATATTGAAACGGTGGATGTGTTCAATTTCAGAAGGGGAAACATTCAAACTTTCAATATTGATCTTCCGTCTTGAAAATATAATCGCAATACGGTTAAGTATACCGATCTGATTTTCAGTATATACCGTAATGGTAAATTCTTGTTTAGCATTGGCTAACTCTATGTCCTGAGAATTGCTCATAATCGTTAATTATTTAAGTCTGATTTCACTTACACTACAGCCCTGAGGAACCATAGGGAATACATTATGTTCTTTACTTACCATTACTTCTAAAAGGAATGATCCCGGATGCTGCAGCATTTGTTCTAATGAACCAACCAGATCAGCACGTTCAGTAACTTTTTTGCCGGCGATATAATAGGATTCAGCAAGTTTGACGAAATCAGGACTGGTAATGTCTACGAATGAGTAACGTTTCTCATTAAATAATTGCTGCCATTGACGAACCATACCCAGGAACTGGTTATTCAGGATCAGAATTTTCACATCTACACCGAATTGCATAATCGTGCCTAATTCCTGTAGTGTCATTTGAAATCCTCCGTCACCAATTACCGCAACAACTGTACGGTTTGGCGCGCCGAATTTAGCACCTATAGCTGCTGGTAAACCAAAGCCCATAGTGCCTAACCCACCACTGGTTACGGTAAGGCGGGTTGCATTCAGTTTCCCGTATCTGCAAGCTACCATCTGGTGCTGGCCTACATCACTTACAATGACTGCTTCGCCTTTAGTGAGCAGGTTCAATTGATGAATAACTTCACCCATAGTCAACTCTCCGCTTTGCGGATTTAATTCTGGCTGGATCAGTTCTTCTTTTTCAATTTTTTCGTAAGCCTTGAATTCTGCTAACCAGCCTGCATGTGTTTTTTCAGTAATCAGCTTTGTTAATAAAGGAAGGGTCTCTTTACAATCTCCCCAAACAGGTACATCTGCTTTTACATTTTTATCAATTTCTGCAGGGTCAATATCTAAATGGACAACTTTTGCCTGTTTTGCATATTTATCCAGACGGCCGGTTACACGGTCATCAAAACGCATTCCGATGGCAATTAATACATCACATGAATTGGTTTGTACGTTAGGACCATAATTACCGTGCATGCCCAGCATTCCTACGTTCAGCGGGTGATCTGTTGGAATGGCTCCGGCGCCCAAAATAGTCCAGGCAGCCGGGATGCCACTTTTTTCTACAAAAGCTTTAAATTCTTCTTCTGCATTACCTAGTGATACGCCTTGTCCAAAAAGGATAAATGGTTTTTTAGCACTGTTGATTAAAGCAGCTGCCTGCTCAATGTATTCATTTCTGATAATTGGTTTCGGACGATAGCTGCGGATATGATTACAAGGAACATAACCTTCGTAATCAAATAATTGCATCTGCGCATTTTTGGTGATATCAATTAATACCGGTCCTGGTCTTCCGCTTCTGGCAATGTAAAATGCTTTGGCCAGTGCAGCAGGAATTTCACTGGCATCTGTTACCTGGTAGTTCCATTTGGTAACGGGCGTAGTAATATTGATTACATCAGTTTCCTGAAATGCGTCAGTTCCTAAAAGGTGTGCAAACACTTGTCCTGTAATACAAACTAAAGGCGTACTGTCTATTTGTGCATCGGCTAATCCGGTAACCAGGTTGGTAGCCCCCGGGCCGCTGGTGGCAAAAACTACGCCGACTTTACCCGAAGTACGGGCAAAACCCTGAGCGGCGTGTGTAGCGCCTTGCTCATGTCTTACTAATATGTGGTTTAACTTTTCTTTATAATCATAAATTGCATCATAGATAGGCATGATTGCTCCGCCTGGATAACCGAAAATAGTTTCGGTTCCTTCAGCAATTAATCCTTCGAGTAAGGCTACCGAGCCTGTTACCTGCGTGGTCTTTTTAGGTTCTGCCAGCTTGGTCGTTGCCTCTTGTGTAGTGTCCATTTTGTTCGCGTTTAAATTGGGGCTTAGGTTAATTAATCAGTGTAAGCATCTGTAACACAGCCTTCGCTCGCATTACTTACTTGTTTCAGGTATTTGTAAAGGACGCCGCTTTTGACGGGTGGTGGTAACTGTTTCCATTCGGACCTTCTTTGTGCAAGCTCCTCATCAGATATATTTAATTGCAGCGTATTGTTTACTGCATCTATAGTGATCATATCGTTATCTCTGACTAGTCCGATGTTTCCTCCATCCCAGGCTTCTGGTGTAATATGGCCAACTACAAAGCCATGTGTACCCCCCGAAAAACGTCCGTCTGTAATTAATGCCACTGATTTACCTAAACCTGCACCAATAATTGCAGAAGTTGGTTTGAGCATTTCCGGCATTCCCGGAGCTCCTTTTGGACCAACATTGGTAATGACAACAACATCACCGCGTTGTACTTTGCCACTTTGTATTCCTGCGATCAGTTTCTGCTCTCCTTCGAATACACGGGCAGGGCCTTCAAATTTCTCTCCTTCTTTACCGCTGATTTTGGCTACTGCACCTTTTTCGGCCAGGTTTCCATAAAGCATTTGTAAGTGACCAGTAGCTTTTAACGGACTGGTTACCGGAAAAATGATTTTCTGCTTGTCGAAATCAAGGTCTGCTGCTCCGGCCACATTTTCTGCTATGGTCTGACCCGTAACAGTTATACAATCTCCGTGGATCAACCCAACTTTTAACAGATATTTTAAAACTGCTGGTATGCCGCCTATTTCATGGACATCTTCCATTAAATACTGACCGCTGGGTTTTAGATCGGCTAAAACAGGTGTATTGTCACTGATATGCTGGAAGTCTTCTAATTTTAAGCTTAAGCCTACAGATTTTGCCATAGCGATTAAATGCAGTACTGCATTTGTAGATCCGCCTAACACCATTACAGTTACAATGGCATTGTGAAATGCTTTGTCAGTCATAATATCTGAAGGAAGAATGTTGCGCTCCAACAGGACTCTGATTGCTTTTCCTGCGCGGAAACATTCATCTTTCTTCTCGTCACTTAGTGCCGGGTAAGATGAACTGTAAGGCAAGCTCATTCCTAAAGCTTCAATTGCCGAGGCCATTGTATTTGCGGTATACATCCCGCCACAAGCCCCCGCACCGGGACAGGTATGGCGGATGATACCCTGATAATCTTCTTCTGATAAGTTACCGGCTAATTTTTCTCCTAATGCTTCAAAAGCAGAGACTATATTTAGTGATTTCCCTTTGTATTTTCCTGAATGAATACTACCACCATAAACCATAATAGAAGGTCTGTTCAAGCGTCCCATAGCCATGATTGAACCTGGCATGTTTTTATCACAGCCGGGAATAGTAATCAGGCCGTCGTAGTATTGTCCGCCACAGATTGTTTCAATAGAGTCTGCAATCACATCTCTGGAAACCAGTGAGTAGCGCATGCCATCTGTACCGTTTGACATCCCGTCACTGACACCAATTGTACCGAAAGTTAAGCCGACCATATCATTTTTCCACACGCCGTCTTTAACAATTTTAGCCAAATCGTTTAAGTGCATATTACAGGTGTTTCCATCATATCCCATGCTGGCAATACCCACCTGTGCTTTTTGCATATCTTCTGTGGTCAAACCAATACCATACAACATTGCTTGTGCGCCTGGTTGGGTAGGATCTTGTGTGAAAACTTTGCTGTAGCGGTTCAATTCTGGTGATTCTTGTGACATCTTATCTTTTTATAGGTTTATATGATTACTTCGTAGTTTTGTTTTTCTAATACTAATGCTTTATAGGTGCGCTGTATAGTTGCGCCCAGGGTTTCTGTCCATGTTGCAGTGAAAGCTGCTTCATCCACAGAGGCGATACCAATAACTTCAGCTGCTGTTCCGCAGAAGAAAGCACTATCTGCATTTTTCAGGTCATCCACCGATAAGTGTTTTTCAATACATTCGATATCAAGTGTTTTACATAACCGGATAACGGTTGCCCTGGTAATTCCTGCAAGGATATTTCCCAGTGGAGGAGTATATAGTCTGCCATTTTTCTCAATGAAAATATTTGCTCCCGGTGCCTCAGCGATGTTGTTGTTCATATCCAGTAAAATAGCCTCATCAAAGCCTTTGCTTTTTGCTTCGGTAGTGGCCAATATTGAATTGATGTAGTGTCCGCTGGCTTTAGCTTCTACGTGTGTAGATTTAGGATTTGGTCGCTGGTAGCTGGAAATGCAAACTTTTTGTAATTGTGTTCCAAGATATGCTCCCCATTCCCAGGCACAGATCATGATTGAAACTTCTGTTGCCGGTGATAAGGTCATGTTGGGCGCGCAATACACTAAAGGACGGATGTAAGCGTCTTTTAATTTATTCTTTTCCAGTAGTTTGTAGGTTTGTTTGATCAGGTCGTTGACATCAAACGGAAATGGAATATGCATCAGTTCGGCAGAGCGCTTTAAGCGTTCATAGTGTTCTTTAGCTTTAAATATTCTGGTTCCATTGTGTGTATTGTACGCACGGATCCCTTCAAACACTGCATAGCCATAATGTAAAGATTGACTATACAAGCTCGTTTTGGCCTCCGGGGCTTTGATAAACTTCCCGTTTAGGTAAAGTACTGTGGCTGAATCGTAGTATTGCATTTTTTCTTGGTTTCGGTGGTTTGGTTTTGCTCTTACTAAAAAAGCGCCTCTGTTGGGAGGCGCTTTCGGATATTTTTTTAGGTTAAATATTCATTTACAGCGCCTTACTCTCCTGAAGAATCAGCAGAACAATCAGGTTAATAATGACATTAATTTGCGCTTTGAATAAACCTTGCATTTTCTTGTATTTTATGTTTGCTTTATATAAATACAATTTAGTTTTTGGTTTACATACTGTCAATAGCAGAATGAAAATAAATGAAAAAAAATATAATATATAAAAACTGTAATTATTCAATATAAAATTTGGTGTAAAATAGGATTAGCATTTCTAAAACTGGTGTGTACTATACCAAATATGATATCGGTATTCGGTATAAGTTTTATGCTTGCATTATAATTTTGGAGAAATTCTGCTTAAAATCTGAAAAAGTGCTGAGGAATTTATAAAAATGTACCAGATTACCGGGGTTGAAAAATGGATTTATGATGGTTTCACAGGAAGAATAATCTGGTGTTGTCAAGGCTGGATTTTAAAATACCGTTCGTTTCCGTACAGCAGGTTGTTCAATATCGTACTCATATTAAATGTATAGGCACTAAATCGGTGTCTGATAGCATGTTTTGCTTGTTTTTGTTATGGCATAAAGTTAGTGTCTGTGGTTTTTAACTGGTATCTTAACCCTGACAAACCGACATGTATAAACTTACGCTAAAAATCGCCTGGCGGAATCTTTGGAAGAACAAAGTCTTTTCGCTGATCAATATTGGCGGACTGGCCATCGGGCTCGCCAGTTGTTTGCTGTTATTGCTGTATGTGAATTACGAATGGAGCTTCGATAAGCAGTTTAAGAATATTGACAGGATATATTCTGTGTATGAAAATGACCGGATGAGTGATAAGGTGACCACGAATCGTGCATATGGTACACCCAGCCAGCTTGCGGCTACTGCAATGCAAACCATACCAGGAATTGAATATACGTGTCGTTTAGCTGAGAGCGGCGGGCTTTTCAGGTATAAGGAGAACAGCTTCAATAAAAAAATCATCTATACTGATGCTTCTTTTCTCCAGCTATTCAATTACGAATTTATCAAAGGAAATCCTGCAACCGCTTTAACAGTACCTTCTTCTGTAGTGATTACGGAAGAGACGGCAAGAATATTTTTCGGAGATGACGAGCCTGTAGGCAAGACTTTAAAATTCGATAACCGTATTCCGCTAGTTGTTACTGCGGTCATTAAGAAATCAGCGAATCAAAGCTATCAGTTTGATATGCTGATGACCTGGTCTTTGCTCGAAAAGGAACAGCCTTACTTTACACGCATGGATTGGAGTGATGGTGCTTTAAATACGCTGATCCAGCTGAAAGATGCAAGTTCTTTTGCAGCAGCAGATGCGCAAATGCGAAAGATTTTTATGCAAAAACAAAATGGGGAGAAATACATTGAGTTTTTTCTTTTCCCGTTCAGGAAAAATCATTTATATACCTCATTTGAAAATGGAAAGCTGGTAGGAGGGGGAATTGATCAGGTGAGGCTGTATCTGATGCTGGCTGGCTGCGTTTTATTTATTGGCTGTATAAATTACATGAACCTTTCTACTGCACGTTCTGAAAAAAGGGCCAGAGAGGTGGGCGTTCGTAAAACTCTGGGGTCATCCAGGAAGGCAATAGTATGGCAGTTTTTAACGGAATCCTTATTGTTATCTTTCCTGGCGATGCTATTTGCATTTATACTGCTGGAAGTTTCATTGCCCTGGTTTAATGATCTTTTGGGTATTCATATCGTCATCGATTACCATTCCTATGGTATCTGGGTGACACTGTTGCTGCTGATTATCATTACAGGCTTGCTTGCAGGAAGCTATCCTTCATTTTATTTGTCTTCATTTATTCCTGTTAAAGTATTGAAAGGATTCAGAGGAGCAGGTAAGACTTCCTTACCTATACGTAAAGTATTGGTAGTTCTTCAGTTTGTGTTTTCTATAGGGATGATTATATGTGCAATAGTTGTTTACAATCAGATGCAGTACATGAACACCAAACCTTTAGGTTTTAATAAAGATAACCTGGTTCAGTTGTGGAGATCCGGATCTTTGAGGGATAAATATAAACTGGATCTTTTTAAAGCTGAATTAATGAAATCAGGCGCCATAGTCGCGGCGACAGAAACAGCAAACGGAGTAACAAATAATTCGGTAAGCACGGAGAAAATAGGATGGCCTGGTCAACAGAAAAACGAACAGATAAAGATGCAGCTTCATTTTTCTGGTTATGATTTTACGTATACTATTGGTTCTAAAATGCTTTTGGGGCGTGATTTTAACCGTGCTTTTGCTACTGATTCTTTAGCTGTTGTACTGAATGAGACCGCGGTGAAAACAATGAATCTTAAAAATCCAATTGGTGCTCAAATCAGGAATGGTGACTGGGGGCAGACTTTTACAGTTATTGGTGTAATTAAGGATTATATCTATTCCTCTTTAGGAGCAAAGGTAGAGCCTGTATTATATTTTTATACAGAAAAAGATAATGCTAATGTGCTTGTGCTCCGTCTTAATCCAGCGGTCAATATAACTCAGTCTATAGAAAAGATAAAGGCATTGAGTCAGAAACTTAATCCTGACTATCCTTTTGAAATGACTTTTGTGAGTCAGCAGATGGCGGAAAAGGTTCATGAGGAAAAAGTTTTAAGTACGCTTTCTAATATATTCGGTGGTTTTGCCATCTTCATTTCCTGTCTTGGCTTACTTGGCTTAGCATTATATATGGCAGAACAGCGAAGTAAAGAAATCAGTATCCGTAAAGTGCTGGGGGCAGATATGAAAAGTATACTGGTTCTTTTGAATAAGGATTTTATTAAACTGGTGATGATCTCCAATTTAATTTCTATTCCTGTGGCCTATATTTTAGCTTTCAAATGGCTGCAGAAATATGATTATAAGATAGAGATTAGCTGCTGGCCATTTTTAGCAGCATTGTTGTTATCTGTATTCATTGCCATAGTTTCTGTTAGCCTGCAAACTTTTAAGGTGGCGAGAGCAAATCCTGTGGATGCTTTAAAGTATGAATAGCGCATAAAAAAAGAGAGTATCCTTTTGGAGTACTCTCTTTTAATAATTTAGGATTAAATATTAAGCTACACCCTCAGCTAAAACAATAATCTTGTTTTTTAAAACTTCTACAACACCACCTTTAATAATAAAGATTTGTTCGTCAGCTTTGCTTTTAATAATTACTGGTCCATCTTCTAAAGTTGAAATAATAGGAGCATGGTCTCTCAAAATCTGAAAAGATCCCATCGTACCTGGTACAGTAACTGCTGTAACTTCGCCTTCGAAGACTTTTTTATCTGGTGTTAATATTTCTAATGTCATATGTTGAGTGTATACGCTTTAATTAAGCGTTTGCTTCAGCTAATAGTTTCTTTCCTTTTTCAATTGCATCATCGATGCCACCTACTAAGTTAAATGCAGCTTCAGGGTATTCATCAACTTCACCATCCATAATCATATTGAATGCTTTGATGGTTTCTTTAATGTCAACCAATACACCTTTTAAGCCTGTAAATTGCTCAGCTACGTGGAAAGGTTGTGACAAGAAACGTTGAACACGACGTGCACGGTGAACGATTAATTTATCTTCTTCAGATAACTCGTCCATACCTAAAATCGCAATGATATCCTGTAACTCTTTGTAACGTTGTAAAATTTCTTTCACACGTTGTGCAGTGTTATAGTGCTCGTCTCCTAAAATAGCCGGAGAAAGGATACGTGATGTAGAATCCAGTGGATCTACAGCAGGATAGATACCCAGCTCAGAAATTTTACGTGATAATACTGTTGTTGCATCTAAGTGGGCAAACGTTGTAGCCGGAGCCGGGTCAGTTAAATCATCCGCAGGTACATAAACTGCTTGTACGGAAGTAATTGATCCACGTTTAGTTGAAGTAATACGTTCTTGCATTAATCCCATTTCTGTTGCCAGAGTTGGTTGGTAACCTACCGCAGAAGGCATACGACCTAAAAGTGCTGATACTTCAGAACCAGCCTGAGTGAAACGGAAGATATTATCAACGAAGAAAAGGATATCTTTTCCAGCGCCTTCTCCATCACCATCACGGAAGTATTCAGCTACAGTTAATCCTGATAAAGCTACACGTGCACGTGCTCCAGGAGGCTCGTTCATTTGACCGAACACCAATGTTGCTTTAGATTCTTTTAATTTCTCTGTATCAACTTTGCTTAAGTCCCATCCACCTTTTTCCATGGAATGCAGGAATTCATCACCATAGTTAATTACACCAGACTCAATGAACTCACGTAAAAGGTCATTTCCTTCACGTGTACGCTCACCAACACCAGCGAATACTGATAAACCAGCATATGCTTTCGCAATGTTGTTTACCAATTCCATGATTAATACAGTTTTACCTACACCTGCACCACCAAATAATCCGATTTTACCACCTTTAACGTAAGGCTCTAATAAATCGATTACTTTGATACCTGTATAAAGTACTTCTGATTCTGTTGACAGTTCGTCGAAACGTGGAGGGGCGTTGTGAATAGATTTACCACCAGTTTTATCAACTGTGTTAATTCCATCGATAGCTTCACCTACAACATTGAATAAACGACCCTTGATTTGATCACCAATAGGCATTTTGATAGGAGAGCCAGTATCTACTGCGGCCATTCCACGTACTAAACCATCAGTCGAGTCCATTGCAATTGCACGGACACGGTCTTCACCAAGATGTTGTTGAACTTCTAAAACGATTTTCTGTCCGTTTTCTTTTTCAATCTCTAATGCAGAGAAGATTTGAGGTAAATGAGCATCGTCAGCAAAACTCACGTCTACTACCGGTCCTATAATCTGCGCTATTTTTCCAATGTTAGGCATATATTGTTTTTGGTAAAATTATAAATATCAAATTGTTAAAGGCCGTTTTAAAGGCTTCAATTCGGTTTGCAAAGCTAAGGATTTTCGATATAATTTTTGTATATAAATAAAAAGTTTTTCCACAGTTTTTTTATCAATAATTTAGCAGGCATGAAAACAGTATTAGTTACGGGCAGTAACGGGCTTCTCGGACAGAAAATTACCGCAGCAATATTGTCGGGGAAGCAATTTAATCTGGTCGCTACCTCGAAAGGAGAAAACCGTTTTAAAATCAAGCAAGGCTATGCGTATGCGGAAATGGATATTCTTGATCCTGCGAATGTGAGAGAAGTTCTGGAGCGTTACAGGCCCGATGCGATCATCCATACGGCTGCACTAACAAATGTTGATAAATGTGAGATGGAAAAAGAACTGGCTTATGCACTGAATGTGGAAGCAGTAAAAACATTGATCACGATCTGCGAAGAATACGATATACAATTGGTTCATTTGTCTACGGATTTTATTTTTGACGGTTTGAACGGCCCATATCTTGAATCGGATGTTCCGAATCCTTTAAGCTATTATGGAAAGACAAAATTAGAAGCGGAAGAATTGATAAAGAGTGCTACTGGTAAGTGGGCTATTCTGCGTACTATTATTGTATATGGAATTATCAGTGATGAAAGCAGAAGTAACATTGTATTGTGGGCTAAGGGCGTGTTGGAGAAAGGAACTCCTATTCGTGTAGTCAATGATCAGTGGCGGATGCCGACTCTGGCAGAGGATCTGGCAGATGCCTGTTTTTTAGTTGTAGAGAAGGATGCGCATGGTGTATTTAATATTTCAGGAAGAGATATGATGAGTATTTCAGAATTGGTATTTAAGGTTGCTGATTTTTGGAACTTAAATAAAGAACTCATTACAGAGATTAGTGCGGCTTCTCTTAATCAGCCGGCGGCCAGACCGGTGAAGACTGGTTTTATATTAGATAAGGCGATTCATGAACTTGGTTATGCGCCACGTAGTTTTGAGCAGGGACTGGCTTTGCTGGATGAACAATTGAAAGAAAGAGAAAGGCTGACTGAACAGGAAGCGAAATAGATAATTATATAAACAACTAACATATATTCAAAATGGGATTACAAATAGGCGATCAGGCTCCGGATTTTAAATTATTCAGCTCAGATTTAAAAGAGACATCATTAGCTGATTTCAAAGGAAAGAAATTAGTGTTACAGTTTTTCCCAATGGCTTTTACTGGTACGTGCACTACTCAGCTTTGTACAATGAGAGATAGTTTTGGTTTTTACCAGGGAATGAATGCTGAAGTATTAGGTATTTCTGTGGATTCACCTTTTACCCTGGCTAAATTTAAAGAAGAACAGTTCTATCAGTTCCCTTTATTATCGGATTTTAACAAAGAAACATCGACGGCTTACCAGTCAATTTATGAAGAATTTGTCTATAATTTGAAAGGTGTATCCAAAAGAGCTGCTTTTGTGATCGATGAAGAAGGAAAAATTATTTATGCTGAAGTTTTAGAATCGGCTGGTGATCTTCCTGATTTCGATGCAATTAAGAAAGTTGTAGAGGGATAGTAGGGGAAGACGCTTTATTTATTTGAATATTTATTTGAAAAAAGTTTTGAATTTCAAATAGAAATACTACTTTTGCAATCCCAAAGCGATACAGAATTGGGAAATGCATTTGTAGCTCAATTGGATAGAGCATCTCACTACGGATGAGAAGGTTTGGGGTTCGAATCCCTACAAGTGCACTGAAAGCCTTAGAGAAATCTAAGGCTTTTCTTATTTATGGTATTTGATATTTTTTGAGTTCAAAGCAGATGGTTACGATTCTTTAATCAACTAATTACTTCCTGATTTATAGTTCAATTTATCCTTATTAAACGCTCCTGAATACTTTGATAAGAGATCGGTCAACGCTTCAGCGGAATTCTCAAGGGGAGGAAAGATCCTGATTTTTCCAGGCTGGCTACTTTGACGAAAGTGCTCTGATGCCTTTGGGCTTCCATTGTTTGTTTCCTTTTGCCCGGTACAGAACTTTTGAAATAACCTGTACTCCAAACTGCTGCTTTAAAAATGAAATCGCCCAGGATTCCCTTTGAAAATTTACCCGTTAAACTTCCCATAATAAATAAATGCCTTTCCACCAATGTAAGCTATTAGCGTTAAAGATTATCCTGATGCGTAAAAAATGTCCGTAATTGTCCGCAGCTGTCTGCAATTGTCCGCAGCTGTCTGCAATTGTCCGCAGTTGTCCGTGAGTTAGTCAAAGGGAAAATTATAATTTCATTAATCTTCAACTAGTTATGGTTTGGTTGTGCCTGAGTGGTGGTCGGGGTGACACCAGGTTGTAAACGGGCTGTAAGCATGGCAGGTCTAAGTCATTTCAACTAGTTGTTTTGACTTAGAGTTGCCATGCTCTCGCGTTACTTTAGCACTGCTCTTACCCTAACGAGTACCCGACCAGTACCCGGACAGTACCCGGCCGATATAGCTTTATGATTTAGCTATTTTGAATTTATTTACGAACAGCCCGGCCTTATTTTCCCTGAACCATTCCCATGCAAATTGAAAGCTTTCAGCGCAACTTCCAGAGGCATAAGAGCATCCGTGACAGCAAAGACTTTCTGTTTAGCGTGTCAAAATTTATGCTTAAAAAAGAGCCTGCTCTCCGAGTTTATGACTTGATCCATTTAAAAGGTGTATGGAATATACTTCGTATTCAATTTCAGCGATTTTTTATCAATTTCAATTAAATAAGAAAATTTAAGTAGTTATATTTTCTTATTTGCTCATTAATACTAAAAATAGATAGTTTCGAATCTGCTTATTTTTGTTTTTTTTTGGTTAAATAAATGTTTTTATGAAAGTTTCTAGCTTTATTCCTTCGGAGAAAATTATAGAACGGTTACATTATGAAAATCCCTGGTGGGTTTCTAAACAAGTGCATTCTGTCTATAAATCGATGCAAAAACGGCTTTATTTTGATTTGTTTTATCCTTTTGTAAAAGAAAAAGATATTCGTAGAGCAGTTGTTCTAATGGGACCAAGGCGTGTAGGGAAAACTGTATTGATGTTTCATGCTATTGATGAGCTGATAAAAGAAGGAGTAAATCCTCAAAAAATATTTTTTGTTGGTATCGATAACCCAATTTATTTGAGTTTGAGTTTGGAAGATTTACTTTTCTTAGGGAGAGATGCTGTTAAACTTCAAAATTTGGATGGATGTTATGTGTTTTTTGATGAAGTACAATACTTAAAAGATTGGGAACGTCATTTGAAGGTATTGGTAGATTCTTATCCCAATACTAAATTTATAGTTTCGGGTTCAGCAGCAGCAGCATTAAGGTGGCATAGTACAGAAAGTGGTGCCGGGAGATTTACTGATTTTATGCTGCCCCCTTTAACATTTCAGGAATACATCTACCTGAAAAATATGGATCACCTGGTATCTGAAGGAGAAATTGAATATGGAAGACGCAAGGTTCCATACACCTTGACACACGATATCAAAGCTTTAAATCATGAGTTTATTAATTATTTGAATTTTGGAGGTTATCCTGAAGTGGTTTTATCAGAAAAGATTCAAGGTGATATGGGACGATATATTAAAAATGACATCGTAGATAAAGTACTTTTAAGAGACTTACCAAGTCTTTATGGTATTAAAGATGTACAGGAACTCAATCGTTTTTTTACATATATAGCCTATAATACTGGTAACGAATTTTCTTATGAAACTATGTCCAGAGAAAGTGGAATACCTAAAGATACGTTGAAAAAATACCTGGAATATCTGGAGTCTGCTTTTTTAATTAAAGTTTTAAATAAAGTAGATATCACTGCAAAGCGTCTAAAAAGAGTAACAAGTTTTAAAGTATATCTGACTAATCCATCGTTAAGAACAGCTCTATTTTCTCCTATAACTGAAACGGATGCCGAAATGGAAAATATGGTAGAAACGGCCATATTGTCTCAATGGATGCATAGGGACAATATGGATTTGAAGTATGCAAGATGGAAAGATAAAAAAGAAGGAGAAGTTGATCTTGTTCTTTTGGACGATAAGAAATTCAAACCACTTTGGGGTATGGAGATCAAATGGAGTAACCGTTATTTTGAAAAGCCTCAGGAATTGAATAGTCTAATTCAATTCTGTCAGGCAAATGACTTCAAAAGTGCATTAGTAACCTCTATTGATAAGCAAGGTGTTAAAGATATAGGTGATTTACATTTCACTTTTGTTCCCTCTTCTTTGTACGCATTTAATATTGGTGAAAATACGCTTAAAATGAAAAGTACTGCTTACTAATGAGTAAACAGAAAAGTATGATTTCATGTAACCTGTCAAACTCACAGTTTACTGTCAGATACATATAGTTACAAAAATATCCTTTAAGAAATTGTAACCCGTATTTATAGGGAATTCAGACTGTCATGAAAATTTAATACCGGTATAAGGGGTTCGATTGTAGCATTACGAGACTGAAAGCCTTAGAGAAATCTAAGGTGTTTTTGTTTTCAGGGGTTTTGGGAAATCCATAATATTTTCCTCGATTTGCTTAACCTTGCAGATAAGTCATCAATTTGGGTGAGTATATTCTTCTGATCACTTGTTAAATGTAGATTTTGTGAATTGTTTAGTTTGTAGGTAAAAAAATGTTGCAAAGATGTACGAACAAACGGGAACACCTAAAAAGGTTTTTGATGTCATTTGGACAGTGTTGTTAAAATTCGGGCGGAAGAATTGTCGTATATTGTACACGTTAATCTGCAATCCCAATACTTATAGATGAAGCACCTTTTAAAGGTCTGTTTGGCAGTATTTTTTATTTGTATTACCAAACAGAGCCCTGTATTGGGGCAAGAAACTAACGCGTATTACTTTCAGCAGTTTGATAACCGGAATGGTTTATCAAACAGTGCTGTTAATAGGGTATTTCAGGATAAAGATCAATTGTTATGCATCGGAACCTGGGACGGCTTGAATATGTATGATGGTACGGAGTTCCGGATCTTCAATCACAATACCGAAAATCACGGAAACGGAATTGGTAACAATGTAATCCAGGATATCAAAGAAGATAAAAATGCTAACATATGGATTAGTACGGTTGGTGGAATTACCCGTTTTGAAAAGGATACGGGTAAATTTTATCAATATTTTACAATCTCAATATCAAACGAAGCATAACCGAAAAGGAATATAAATTGGTTGTTTCAGGAGATGGAACTGCTTTCTGCTATAGTAAAACATATGGTTTGAGCAGGTTTGACAGGCAGACCAATCAGTTTAAGCAAATGAAATCTGCGGATGGGTTTAACGCAGTTGTCAAAATCGAAAGCGGAAAAGGCAATGTCATCTGGGCACTGCAAAATGATGGTCAACTGTCCTTATTTAAAGCAGGAAGTAGCGGTATAGATTAGATCCGGAGTATAAAAGCCAATATCCAGATCGATAACCGAAAGTTTGAGCAGTGTTATCAATCCAAATCATTCAGTAGTTTAGTAAATACATAAAATAACCCGATATTATGAAATTTAAACTGATATCCTTCTTTACCTTATTTTTATTTACGTTTTCCCAGGCTCAGGTTAAACAAGTTAATATCAGTCGTGTTGACGCAATGGCCAATCTGCCTCAACCGCTCCAAATTATAGATTGGAAAGCTATGGCGCTTAAATTTGACCGCACCGTATATGATTTCAACGCTAAAGGGAAATATTGGCCAATGGTTTGGATAGACAGTACTG
The DNA here is from genome assembly GCF_040822065.1 of Pedobacter sp. WC2423. Classification (NCBI taxonomy): domain Bacteria; kingdom Pseudomonadati; phylum Bacteroidota; class Sphingobacteriia; order Sphingobacteriales; family Sphingobacteriaceae; genus Pedobacter; species Pedobacter sp. WC2423. The sequence continues at coordinate 3,095,224 of NZ_CP162005.1, read as the reverse complement.
GCAAAAACTTTAAGGAACCGACCTTAGGGATGTATACCGCTGTTGGAGATGTGAGACAAGGCTTACAGCATAATAAAGGCATGTTTCATGAAGCGCTGGCCAATATGGGCGGGGTTTTAGGCGCTACGCTGGTCGGAATCGATAAAAGCAAACAACAGGGTTTAAATTATGTGGGGATGCTGCGGAATTATTTCAATAAAGATACCGGATGGGATATTATGATGAACAATACCGCGCCTGAAGTTGCTTTATTGGGTGGTGGTTACGGTCGCGATTGGTGGTACGATGTGTATCCCAATGTGTTGTTTTATGCAGTTTATGACAAATACCCTGCAGAGCCTGGTTTTGAAATGATGGCCAGAAGCATCGCAGAGAAATTTTATAAGGCCGATTCCGTTTTGAACGGCAATTACAAATATTCCTATTTTGATTATGGAAAGATGAAACCCATGTCTACACATATCTGTGCCCAACCGGACGCAGCTGCCGGACATGCATACGTTTTGTATTCAGCCTATAAAAAGTTTGGTGATCCACGTTACTTGAAAGGTGCAATAAGTGCCATGAAGGCTCTGGAAAGTGAAAAGATCAATCCTACTTATGAACTGCTGATGCCTTTTGGTGCTTATGTAGCGGCCAGGATGAATGCAGAACAAGGAACTAATTTTGATATTGCCAAAATGCTGAACTGGACGTTTGACGGAACTGCAGTTTGCAGAGCGGGTTGGGGCTTTCTGGTCGGAAACTGGAATGGTTTTGACATTTCCGGAACCGTGGGCAGCACTGTAGATCATGGCGGGTACGCTTTTTTAATGAATACTTTTGATGCAGCATGGCCATTAGTATCTATGGTGAGGTATAAACCAGCGTATGCAGATGCCATTGGTAAATGGATGTTGAACGCAGTCAATGCATCCCGTCTTTTTTACCCTCAGTATATGCCTGAAGCGCATCAAACTTTACCTGGTTTAGCAGCAGTGACCAAAGGTGTAATTGCTTATGAAGGTTTTGCCAAAGCATCTACTTTTGATACCTTGTATCAGTCTTTGACAGCACCATTGGCACAAGGTGACGGGCCAAAGTGGGTTCCTGGTCAAAATCCAGAGGTTTCGCAGTTTAGTGTATATGGAAGTGGGCATGTTGGGATTTTTGGTAGCATTGTTAAAGAAACCGAGGTGAAAGGTATTTTAAGTTTGGATTTACTGGCTACCGATTTCTTTAAACAAGATGCCTATCCGACACATTTATTTTATAATCCTTACCCTGCATCTAAAAACATTTCGTTCAAAGTTGCCCAGGCGAAATCAGATGTTTACGATCTGGTAGCTCAACGCTATGTGGCGCGTAATGTGTCTAAAGCGGTTAATGTGACTATTCCAGCACTAAAATCAGTTGTTTTGGTAAGTGTTCCTGCTCAGGGTAAAATGCAGGTTAAAAATAAACGTTTAGTTATCAATGGCGTAATCGTTGATTACAATTACAAATAATTTCATTTTCTGATTAAAAAAAAGAGGATGTATTATTATTGAAATTGAAGTGAACCCCAAAAGTCACACAAAAACTTTTGGGGTTCAATCAAAAGATGAACATCCTCTTTTTTGTTTTCATGAATTTATTCTATTAAGATTTAGCATTGTAAAATTAGCCTCTTCTTAAGCCTTTGTCATTAGAGACCATCCATTAGAATTGCTTAAACATAATTTTCAGGATATAGCTGGTAATGCATAAAAATCGTTTTCTTTGAAAAAATAGCCCTGAATTTCTATAAAGCAATTGATGTATTGAATTTTTTAGTGCGTCTAAAATAACTTTCTGTCTTTCTCCTCAATTTGAATATTGTTGATAGCAGCAAACCTCTTCTGCATCAGGCCATCCGCATTGAATTCCCAGTTTTCATTGCCGTAAGCACGATACCATTGCCCTGATTCATCATTAAATTCATATTCAAATCTAACCGCAATTCTATTGTCTGTGAAAGCCCAGAGTTCCTTTTTAAGTTTATAATGCTGTTCTTTTTTCCATTTGTCTGTAAGGAAACTGACTACTTCCTGACGTCCATTTATGAATTGATCACGATTGCGCCATTCTGTATCTATTGTATAGGCCAGAGATACGCGTTCAGGATCTTTACTATTCCATGCATCTTCAGCATTTTGTACTTTAAGTATTGCTGTTTCCTGAGTGAATGGAGGTAATGGGAATTTCTTTTCCATGGTTTTATTGATTTAATACGTTTGAAGATAGACCGATCTGTCTGTGTTTGACAGTACAAATGTATGAGTATTATTCATAAAACAGACAGATCGGTCTATTTTGTTTTTATTACAATCAAAGCAATGTTTTTATAATTTTTTTTGACTGAATAACTGGCCATTGATCTCTGTAAAGATGGCTTTCCAGCATAGAGGATTCAAATAAAAGGTAAATGTGATCTTTTAACAATTGACCTTGTTCAGGAAATATGCCGGCCAGATAATCGCGTAAATTCTGTTTGTGGTGCTGAATAATAGTATAGATAGTTTGATCAGCCGGACTGATTTCCGAAAGTATATTCATAAAGGCACAACCTCTAAAGTCTTCCTGATCATTCATGCTGATCAGAAAATCAAATGCCGCCATCAATTTTTCTTCAGGATCAGTTAACTCTTCAGTGAATTTCATCAAGGCATCAAACCAGTACTTGTGACGGAAATTAAGGAAGGCAATGCATAGCTCTTCTTTAGATTGATAATGCATATACAAGCTTGCGCGTGCAACTTCAGCCTCCTTGATAATCTGATTGATACCAGTAGCATTATAACCTTGAGTATAGAAAAGTCTGGTTGCTGTTTCCAGTATCCTTGTTTTAGGGTCAGCTACTTTTTGTTTCATTTCACAAAACTAAAGCTTATAATTTAAAAAAGAACTGATAATTAGCATAAGCTATGGCTTCTTGAATGATTAAATGTATTAAAAATGGAATATATATTCCATTTTTAATACATTTGTAATCTCAATGAACAATTTTATATGAATAAAAGAGAGCAAATATTGAATGCCACGTTGAAATTAATAGTCCAGAAAGGTATTGAATCAACTCCTATGTCAGAAATAGCCAAAGCAGCAGACACAGGAATGGGGGCTATATATAATTACTTCCCTAATAAAGAATCTCTGGTCAATGAATTATACTTCTATTTAAAGACCAAAGAATCATCTATAATCGCTGAAGGATACGATGAAAATCTTTCAGTTAAACAAAGATTCGTTTATTTATGGAAGAAAATGATTACATATTTCCTGTCTGAGCCTTTAGATTTCATGTTTTTAGAGCAATTCTATTATTCCCCTGCAATTGATCCGAAAGCTAAGCATCATGGAAGTTTATACCTCAAAGACCTTGATCAGGTTTATCTCGATGGTCAAAAACAGCAACTCATGAAAGATGGAGACATTAAAGAATGGATAGGCTTTACAAGTGGATCTCTCGTGTCGCTGGTCAAACTGCACCATAGTAATTATATCGCACTCAGAGAAGAAACCATCGATAATTATATCCAGGCAGCCTGGGATGCGGTAAAAAACTAAATTCATTTAAAAGGAATGTTTATTCCATATTAAGTAGTTTATATCAATGAAAAATAAAATAGCTTATATCGGCTGTCTTAGCCTGATCGGCATGATTACAACTGAATTTGGGGTAATTGGAATACTTCCTCAGGTAGCTGATTATTATCAGATCAGTATTGATAAAGCGGGTATGTTATTAAGCGCCTATGCAATGATTGTTGCGCTGGCCGGCCCTTTTATGACGATGTTTGCATCTGGTTATAACCGTAAATATCTGATGGCTTTAACCATGTCTATATTCCTGTTTACCGGGGTCATATCATCCTTAGCACCTCCATTCTGGCTGTTAATGCTCGTGAGAGTTTTACCCGCCTTCCTTCACCCGGTATTAGTTTCAACTGCTGTTGCAGCAGCAACTACGCATGCAGACCGGAAAGACGCGCATAAAATGATGGCTATTGTAATAGGAGGGATCGGAATCGCTACGATTACTACTGTACCATTTGCAACTTATATTGCCGGATTGTTTAATAACTGGCAATCTTCCTTTATGGTACAGGCTGTGATTAGTTTAGCAGTACTTATGGCAATTATAGCGCTTCTTCCATCCATGCCGGTTGCGGAGAAAAAATCATATAGTTCACAGCTCCGGATCTTAAAAAAACCTGTTTTTATTGCCAGTTCCCTATTTGCATTTTTGATGATCGGATCAATTTTTAGTACCTACAGTTATTTTGCTGATTATCTAAGCAAAGTTAATGGAATGGATGAGCAGACAATTAGTCTGATGCTTTTACTATTCGGATTAACAGGTGTTCTGGGTAACTATATTGCAGGTAAATTATTAACAAAAAATATCACCCGGATAACCGCAATTTTTCTGATCGCATTAATCGTGATTACTGTACCCATCTATTTTTCAGGACCTATGTCTGTGGCTACAGTACTCCTTATAGCGGTGTGGGGATTCATACAAACTCCATGTTTTCTGACTTCCCAGGCCTACATGATAGAGACTGCGCCAGAAGCACCTGAATTTGCAAATAGTATATCAATTTCTTTTGGGAACCTCGGTATTTCAATTGGAACAGCTATCGGTGGATTTTCCATTGCTGCACATGGAATACATAGTACACCCTGGGTCATGCTTGCTTTTGGAGGAGCGGCTTTATTCATGATGCTGGTTAAAAGAATGCTGGAGCCTGCTGAGCCACAAAATCAGCTAATGATTCCTCATAAAGCAGAAGTTAGGGAAGATAATCAGAGGGCTAATACACAGCAGTATTTTGAAAAAAAGTAAGTATAGTAAATTAATAATTATATATTTGCAGCCTTGAAAAGATTTAAAGTTACTTGTAATAAAGAGGAGAAATTTTCTTTTTAATGGCACTGAATTCTTCTGAAGGAAAATAGTCAATTGGAACAAAAGGCTCGTCTTTTTGGCTAAGGCTGATTTATAACTTAAACCTTTTCTTGTTTGTTCAGTGCTTTTACTGAAGATATAGTCAGGGATTAATGTGATTTAAATTAACAAAAATAAATAAATTGTTTTCAGTGGTTAAATCTCTTTTTTTTAGAAGCTAATATAATCAACTGAAAAGCCTTAAGCAAATCGCGGAAAGGCTTTTAAATTTTAAAGACAACCCAAATGCTAAATTTTGTTCTCTTTGGCCCACCGGGTGCAGGTAAAGGCACTCAATCACAAAAATTGATTGATCGTTATCAATTGATACATATTTCTACAGGTGATCTTTTTAGAGCACATATCACTAATCAAAGCCAACTTGGTAAACAAGTAAGTGCGCTTATAGCAGACGGACAGCTTGTCCCGGATGAGATTACGATTGCTATGCTGGAAGAAGAAGTAGATAAGAATCCTGATGCTAAAGGATTTATCTTTGACGGTTTCCCGAGAACAGTAGCTCAGGCAGCAGCATTAGATGAATTTTTGGTAAGTAAAGGAAGTTCTATCGCAGTTGTAATTGCACTGGACGTTGACCAGGTTGAACTGACAAAACGGATTGCCGAACGTCAGAAGTTAACCAACAGAGTTGATGATCATGCAGACAAGTTACAAAAGCGTATTGATGAGTATTTCAGCAAAACAGTTCATGTTTTGCCATATTATGAAGCACAGAACAAATTAAGAAAAGTAAATGGCATAGGCCAGATCGATGAGATCTTTGCTGAACTATGCGAAGTGCTTGATAAATATTAATTAAAATAATATAATGAATAGCGGGACGGATGTAAGTTCTTCCCGCTATTTTTATTAGTAAGAAAAAATAAAAGGTTATGTCACAGGGTTCGAATTTTGTAGATTATGTTAAGATATGCTGCCGTTCAGGAAAAGGAGGGTCAGGATCTTCGCATTTACACCGTGATAAGATGACCTCAACAGGTGGTCCGGATGGTGGTGATGGTGGTAGAGGCGGACATATTATTCTGAGAGGAAACGCACAGTTCTGGACCCTTTTACACTTAAAATATCGCAAGCATATTCTTGCTACTGATGGCGGACCTGGTTCAAGTTCTACCAGTACAGGTAAATCTGGTAAAGATGAATACCTTGATGTTCCTCTGGGAACTATTGCTAAGGATGCTGAAACTGGAGAAGATCTTTTTGAAATTACCGAAGACGGACAAACTGAAATCCTGACAGCAGGAGGTAGAGGAGGTCTTGGAAACTGGCATTTTAAAACTTCTACACTGCAAACACCACGTTTCGCACAACCTGGAGAATCAGGTACCGAACAATGGGTGGTACTTGAATTAAAAGTTTTGGCTGACGTTGGTTTAGTTGGATTTCCTAATGCTGGAAAATCTACTTTACTTTCAGTCGTATCAGCTGCTAAACCTGAAATTGCTGATTATCCTTTTACAACGCTTGTCCCTAACTTAGGTATTGTATCTTACCGTGCGAATAAATCGTTCGTCATGGCTGACATTCCTGGTATTATTGAAGGTGCGTCAAAAGGAAAAGGTTTAGGATACCGTTTCTTGCGTCATATCGAACGTAACTCCGTTCTTTTATTTATGGTTCCTGCCGATACTAACAGAACGATCACAGAAGAGTACGAAATTCTTAAATCAGAATTGCTCGACTACAATCCTGAGTTAATGCAAAAACCTCATCTATTAGCTATCACTAAATCTGATATGCTGGATGAAGAGTTGGTTGCAGAAATTAAAAAAGATCTTCCTGCAAATATTCCTTCTGTATTTATTTCTTCAGTTGCACAAAAAGGGCTTGTTGAGTTAAAGGATATGATTTGGCAGGCGATTGATGCAGATCAGACCTCTCCTTTACCAAAATAAATTTTCTGATTTTTGTTGAATTATTTGTTATTATTCTTAATTATTTTTAAATTGGGGTTAACAATCAGTGCCTTACCATTTGCTCTTCTAATTCTTCCGCTTCTCATTCAGAATAGAATTTCTCCTGCAAATCAGAATAGGCACAGGTTTTGCACATCTTCAATTTAAATTTTTAATGTATGGATAAGAGATCATTTTATTTCCTTTTTACAGTATTAGCTGCTTCGATGCTTATTTTAGGAACTTACAAAGTTACCAAGAAAAAAAATCACAACCCGAATACACATAATGAGTCTGGTAAAGTTATAAAGTAAAACCTGCCATTAAAAAATAGCAGGTTTACTCCATAGCATAATATCGCTATTGAAGGACAAAAACTCATTTCTGAGCAATATAATTTGTCTTCTATAATTTCTCGTGCTTTTACTTAATCTTGAAGAGCTATTGGCTGATCATTTTAATTTTATTGATTAGCTTTGACCGATAATGATGTCAAAACTAAATCTTTTCGATTTTACCAAAAAGATTGATTATAAAGTAGAAATTCTTGCTGGTTTAACGGTCGCCATGACCATGATACCCGAATCCTTATCCTTTGCTATTCTTGGTGGATTTCCGCCCCTGGCAGGTTTATACGCTGCCTTTATCATGGGGTTGTTTACAGCTGTTTTTGGTGGCAGGCCAGGTATGGTTTCAGGAGGCGCTGGTGCTACAGTAATTGTATTGATTGCCCTGATGAAATCTCATGGAATAGAATACGTCTTTGCTGCGGTTGCATTGGCTGGAATATTTCAAATCCTGGTAGGAATCTTTAAGCTGGGTAAATTTATCAGGCTTGTTCCTCAGCCAGTAATGTTTGGATTTGTAAATGGCCTTGCCATCATCATCTTTATGTCGCAGATAGAACAGTTCAAAACTGTAATCAATGGACATCAGGCATGGCTTTCAGGTAATCCGCTTTGGATTATGCTTGGTTTGGTTACTTTGACTATAGCCATTGTTATTTTATTGCCTAAATTAACTAAAGCTGTTCCTTCTTCACTTGTTGCTATAATCGTTGTATTTATCATCGTATTAACCTTAGGCATTGATACTAAGATTGTAAGAAATATTGCTGCGGTAAGCGGTGGTTTTCCTCCCTTTCATATTCCTTCGGTACCCTTTAACCTGAATACGCTAAGTATTATCTTTCCATTTGCACTAATTATGGCAGGTGTAGGATTGACAGAAGGATTGCTTACACTGAACCTTGTAGATGAAATTACAGAAACAAAAGGAAACAGCAGTAAGGAATGTATCGCGCAAGGTGGTGCTAATATGCTGAACGGTTTCTTTTTTGGAATGGGAGGTTGCCCGATGATTGCGCAAACACTGGTTAATCTTTCAGCAGGATCAAGGGCCCGTTTGTCGGGAATCATTGCTGCCTTTACTATTCTGATCATCATTATCTGGGGCGCACCAATTATTGAAAGAGTACCCATGGCCGCATTGGTGGGGGTAATGATTATGGTTGCAATAGGTACTTTTGAGTGGATGAGTTTCAGGATTATAAACAAAATGCCTAAGCAGGATATTTTTGTAGGGATCATGGTTGCTGGAATTACAGTTTGGTTGCATAATCTGGCATTGGCCGTGTTGATTGGGGTGATTCTTTCAGCGCTCTTTTTTGCCTGGGATAATTCTAAACGTATACGTGTCAAAAAATATACAGATCAGTCAGGAGTGATGCATTACGAACTATTTGGCCCTTTATTTTTTGGATCAGTTACTACGTTCACTGAACTGTTTGATATTTCTTCAGATCCGGAGCATGTAGTTATAGACTTTAAAGAAAGCAGGATAGCTGATATGTCTGCCATAGATGCGATTCATAAATTAACAAAAAGGTATTTTGAAGCTCACAAGACTTTGCAATTGCGGCATCTGAGTGCAGATTGCAGGAACTTATTACAAGATGCAGCAACCGTAATTGAAGTTAATATTCTGGAGGATCCGAATTACTTCATTGCAACAGATAGAAAATAGAATATTAAAACCGGAACATATGATCATCAGGAAAAAGGAAAACTGGCTAAGAATGCTTTTCATCTGGAAAGGATCTGTGTTACCTCAGATTCTCTTTCGATTGTTGCTTTTATTATTCATCTCCATTGTCATCGTCTATTTCCGGGGTTCATTTTTTAATTATAAAATACAGCTGAATCCAGGACCATTTACACTTTTTGGAATTGCACTGGCTATCTTCTTTGGTTTCAGAAACAATGTTAGTTACGATAGGTTTTGGGAAGGCAGGAAGCTGTGGGGATCCTTATTGAATACCTCACGCTCTCTAACGCGGCAAGCACAGACTCTTGTTCAAACAGAGGATGCTAAAGAGGTCAATACTTTTGTAGACCTGCTGATTTCATTTACTTACGCACTAAAGCATCAATTACGCCATACAGATGCTACAAATGATATTGCTGAAATATCAGGTGAAAATTTGGCGGATAAATTGAAACCCGCAGTTTATAAACCTGCTATGCTGATCAAAGAAATGGGGCTCTGGGTAAAAAAGCAGAGATTAAAAGGTGAGTTCGATTCCATTCTAACTGTTAGTTTCGATCAGAATTTAAGTGAATTGTCCAATATTTTAGGGGGATGCGAGCGAATAGCGAGTACACCGATCCCATATACTTACAAAGTACTGCTCCATCGTACTGTTTATATCTACTGTTTCTTATTGCCATTCGGTTTTGTAGATAGCTTAGGCTGGATGATGCCAGTTATAGTTTCTTTTATAGCTTATACTTTTGTTGCTTTAGAAGCTGTAGCAGATGAGCTGGAAGATCCCTTTGGATCAGAGCCAAATGATCTTGCGCTGAATTCACTTTGCAGGGTAATAGAAAATACTTTACTGGAACTTTCTGACCGTGACCTTAAAACACCAACTCCTGAAAAGGATTATATATTGAATTAATGTCATTACGCGCTGTTTTTGTGTAATAATCATAATAATTGGTTTTGAGCAGCGTTTAATTTTAAGATTTCCTGTGGTAATTGCGATGTATTGTTAAAAATTGTTAATTAACAGAAGGAAACTGATTGTTTTTGCGATATTTGAGTAGTAAACAGGTCATTTTAGACCTCGTAATCATACGGATTCGTTCATAATCAGGTTAGTCAGTGGTTATTTCCCCTTTAATACAGAAGAAATAAGTGTTTTATTAAACTGGCTCAATTTTTATATAGATAATAATGTGTATCTGTTTCAGATACAGAAAAGAAAAACCCGTTCATACAGGTTTATATTTGGTTAGAAAAGGGATGTGTCTGGATGGAACATCCCTTTCTTGTTTTTAAGATATTTATATTGCTGTTTGTCTTATACCCTCGCGCTAAGTTTAGGAATGCTAATTATATATCAGTTTGTAACTTGTTCTCGATTACGAATTTTTTAGCATCTTCCATATTAGTTGGATAAGCAATTACTCTATAGTCCTTATAAACATGGTGAAAAAGGAATCCATGATCAACAAGGAACTTTGACAACTGCCATTGTTTTAAGTCATCACGTCTGGGAGGGCGGAATTTATGATTAAGAACTATTGTTTGCAACCCACACTCTGGGCAGGTCAGGTTTACATTTGCAGGCTCATACTCATATAGGCTAAAAGCTTTACGACACGAAAAGCAAACTTTTTTATGCCCCATGATCAACGTCTTTAAATTACAAAGTTAAACGAAAAGAGCCACACATCGCGGCTCTAATATATATGCATGATAATAATTTATAAACAAGTGACTAATCCATCTCTTTTAAGGTTTAAGCCGCTTTTCTGTGGAAGGGGTAATTTTGGAAATGCCATTATTTATTATAAGTAACAGTATTTAATACTGAATTTTATCCATTAGTTAATTGATGGTGTTCTTGGTTTTTATTTATACAAATTTCTACAGCTGCCAGCCTATAAGGAATTTTTCTGGATGGAACATACCTTTCTGTTTTTACTCCTCTTCTAAGCTAATACCCAATTTTCCTGCTATAGCTACAATATCTTCTTCACCCATATCTTCGCTGACCTCCTGATCTTTTTCAACAGCAATACTTTCTCCCTCATCAGTTATGATCTCGCCATCTTCGGTTAAGAAGATCCGGTGCTTATCTCCCTGGAAATAACTAAAACCATAACTTGCCGAAGCTGTCTGTATAGTAAATGTGTATACCGCAGTATCCAGTTCCTGTGACAGCTCTCCAATCAGATCGTCCTCGACTACATAAACCATTTCTTCGTCCGCGATTAAAGTCCAGTCATTTTCATACTTTGCTGTTGCTGATAATTCTTCCAGGACTTCCCGGTCATCTACCCCGTCAAAATAATTTAAAATAGCAGCTGCCTTTTCTAAATGATCAAGATGATTTCCTTTAATAGCGATTATTGCCTTTGAAAAACCCATAATTTTCTGATTAAATTCTTTCGTTATTTTTCTCTCAAGATAAAAGAAGTATTCTTAATTAATACTGAAAGTCCATAAAAAAAGGATGTATCCTTAAAGAATACATCCCTACATGTCTAAAGACCTGAATATTGTAATTATATTTTATTGGCGCTGGTCAGAATTTCAGGAACTCCGTCTGTTACTAATATCGTATGCTCATGCTGTGCTACAAAGCCACCTTTATTTCCTTTCAATGTCCAGCCATCAGCCTGTTCAATGGCCATGCTTGAAGTTGTAGCGATAAAAGTTTCTATGGCAACCGTTGAATTTTTCTTAAATCTTTGCGTATTGTATTTATCGTAGCAGTTCAAAATACAATCAGGAGCTTCATGCAGACTGCGTCCAACCCCATGACCAGCTAAATTACGGATCACAGTAAAACCATGTTTCCTCGCTTCAGTTTCTATTAACCTGCCAATATCGGCAATCTTAACACCACCCTTAATTTTGCTGATTGCTTTGTAAAGGATATCTCTCGAAGCATCTACTAACGGCTGATGATTATTTATATCTTCTCCCAATACAAAAGAGCCACCATTGTCGGCCCAGAAGCCATCAAGTTCGGCAGATACATCTATATTGATCAGATCACCATTCGCAAGTATTTTTTCTTCCGATGGAATACCATGAGCAGCCTCATTATTAATACTGATACAGGTCCATCCCGGAAATCCATAAGTTAATTTTGGAGCTGAATCTGCACCATAACCAGCTAATATTTTTCCTCCGAATTCATCCAGCTCTTTGGTTGACATCCCTGGCTGAGCGAATTCACGCATTTGTCTGAGTGTATTTGCAACCGCATCACTTACCCGTTGCATTCCTAATAATTCATCTGCTGATGTGATTGACATATAGTCGTATATTTTAGTTAACAGTATACCGATGCCTGCAAAGATACAATAATTCTCTGCGAAGACCAGAGGGGCAATTGTCCCATAAACAGCCGCAGCAACAAATCATAGCTTACAACTGATTTCTGGTGATTTTTCCTTTAACAATGAATAAGCGGTTAATCGCTTGTTTATCCAGGATTGTATCTCCTTTATAAGCCTCGTTGGCTGCACGCAGTATAATCTTACCTGGTGTATCATGCTCAAATAACAATTTTACAGTAGTAATGTTGTTCGCACTTTCGTCTGCCATAATTAAATAAGCTTCTCCCCATTGGATAATGTCTTTGTTGACGACTTCTCTGATGGCAATTATTTCTCCGCTTGAATATTTTGGGACCATACTGTCACCATAGACAGGCAGATAGGCATCACAATCATTAAAAGGGCGGAAATTTACATAATACTCCGGCTTTTCTTTTAAAAAGTTAAGCTCTCCGGATGAGAAATCTGAAGGATTAACATTAATATAAGGCACACCTTCCTCAGGTTCCGCATTTAAATTGTTTGTCTCTTTGAGCAGCTCATCTATTGAATATATTTTTCCCACACCAGTGGCCAGCCAGCTTTCATTGATATGATAATACCTGATCACATCTTCTGATAGCCTTTTACCTATCATTCTCGAGCCATTTTCTATAGGCGAAAAGTTGTTTACGTGTTTAGCTATCGGGCTATAGAATTCCTGAAGCGTCATTTTCTTTGCTAACCGGATTTCTTTCAATCTGGGTCCGAAATGTTGTCTTTGATTATCAGTCATTTATCTAATTGGGATAATTAATTTTTAATTTATTGCAGATTGTAAAGTTAAGATAAATTATCCTTACTTTATAATTTATTGCAAGATAAGAAATAAAATTCTTTTAAAGTATGCTATCTGAATTATTATTTAAACATTATTGTTAATTTAACCACGAAACAGTTCTTATTCCGGTTTTTAATAGCAAACAGGGGAGAAGACTAAAATTAAACGGCTTCTAAATTGATATTTTTATAACTTTGGATGCATCAAATAACTAGCATATATGTATAAAACACTGCAACCTGTTCTTCAGCAGGAATTAGAACAAATAGAAAAAGACGGATTATACAAACGGGAAAGAGTAATCATCACTCCTCAGGGAGCCGATATCAAAGTAAGTACTGGTCAGGAAGTGGTGAATTTTTGCGCCAATAACTACCTGGGATTGTCTTCAGATCCAAGAGTAACTGCTGCTGCGAAAGCTGCAATTGATAAATATGGTTATGGAATGTCTTCTGTCCGCTTTATCTGTGGAACTCAGGATGTACATAAAGAATTAGAGCAAAAACTATCTGAATTCTTAGGTACTGAAGATACTATATTATATGCAGCAGCTTTTGATGCGAATGGAGGAGTCTTTGAACCTTTGTTTAACGATCAGGATGCGATTATCTCTGACGAACTGAATCACGCTTCTATTATTGACGGTGTGCGTTTATGTAAAGCAAAACGTTTCCGTTATAAACATAGTGATATGGCAGACCTGGAAGAGCAGTTAAAAGCAGCAGCTTCCTGCCGTCACCGTATTATCGTTACAGATGGTGCATTCTCGATGGATGGAACCATTGCACAATTAGATAAGATTTGTGATTTAGCAGATAAATATGAAGCGCTGGTGATGATTGATGAGTCTCACTGTTCCGGATTTATGGGGAAAACGGGAAGAGGAACTCATGAACACTGTGGCGTAATCGATAGAATAGATATTATTACAGGTACTTTAGGTAAAGCACTGGGTGGTGCTTCAGGAGGTTTTACAGCAGGGAAAAAAGAAATTATTGATATGCTCCGTCAGCGTTCAAGACCTTATTTATTCTCTAATACGCTGGCTCCTGCAATTGCAGGTGCTTCAGTTGCGGTATTGGAGCTGTTAAATGAAAGTACAGCACTAAGAGATAAATTAGAGCACAATACACTTTATTTCCGTCAGAAAATGACAGAAGCAGGGTTTGATATCAAAGAAGGTATTCACCCGATTGTGCCGGTAATGTTATATGATGCTAAACTTGCACAAGAATTTGCAGCAAAAATGCTGGAAGAAGGAATTTATGTAATTGGATTCTACTATCCTGTTGTTCCACAGGGTAAAGCGCGTATCAGAGTACAGCTTTCTGCCGGACATGAACAACACCATTTAGACAAAGCAATTGCTGCTTTTATTAAAGTAGGTAAAGAATTAAAAGTAATCTCTTAGTCTATTCTATATTAACTAAAGATCAGCCGCCATTCCTGTTCATGGAATGGCGGTTTCTTGTTTTAGCGTCAAAAATAATTCGCATCTGCCCGTTATTAAGATATTAATGAAATAGCTGTATATTTGGCATTATGTTGCAAGCTAAGATTACAGAATATACTACGGAAATAAATGCTTTTTCTACAGAAAACGCAGACGAATTAGAACAGTTCAGAATAAAATTCCTTGGAACAAAAGGAATTATTAAAGATATTTTTGATGAATTTAAGGCTGTTTCTCCTGAAGAGAAGAGAACGCTCGGAAAGGTACTAAACGAGTTCAAACAACTTGCAGAAGCAAAGTACCAGACACTTAAAGAACAGGACGCTGCAGAACTGACCAGAAAAGATGCTGGCTTGGATCTGACACTTCCTGGTGCAGGCTTTGAAGTTGGTGCCCGTCACCCGCTGGCCTTAGTCAGAAGAGAGATTGTTGATATTTTCAGCAGACTTGGATTTGTGGTGGCCGAGGGGCCTGAAATAGAAGATGACTGGCATAATTTTTCTGCCTTAAATTTTCCTGAAGAACACCCCGCAAGAGATATGCAGGATACCTTTTTTATCAAAAAAGGAGGAGAGCACGGAGATATCGCATTGAGAACACATACTTCTTCTGTACAGGTGAGAATGATGGAAGCTGGGAAACCGCCTTTCAGAGCATTAATGCCAGGTCGTGTTTACCGTAATGAAGCTATCTCTGCCAGAGCACATTGTTTCTTCCACCAGGTAGAAGGATTGTACGTAGATGAGAATGTATCATTCGCAGATTTAAAACAAACCCTGTTCTATTTTGTACAGGAATTATATGGGGAAGGTACTCAAGTACGTTTCCGCCCTTCTTATTTCCCTTTTACAGAACCTTCTGCGGAGATGGACATTTCTTGTACCATTTGTAAAGGAGCAGGCTGTCAATTGTGTAAATATAGCGGTTGGGTAGAGATATTGGGTTGTGGTATGGTAGATCCTAATGTATTGGAAAACTGTGGTATTGACAGTAAAAAATATAGCGGTTTCGCATTCGGTATGGGTATCGAACGTATTGCAAACTTAAAATTTGAGATCAAAGATTTACGCTTATTCTCAGAAAACGATCAGCGCTTCCTGAAACAATTTAAAACTTCGTTGATTTAAGACCTATCTATGAGAAAAATTGCAGGCCTTCTTTTAGTGCTTTTTTTATTTTCCGCGTGTGGAAAGCAAACCAATCTGGTGCCTAATGTAGGTGTTGATATTATTGGTTTCTTTACCCCGTCGCAGTTATCAGAGCTGAAAGCAAAGGGTGCAATTTTAATTGATGGTGGGGTTGCAGGGGTGATTATCGCCTACAATGTAAGTCTTGATGGTAGTGGAAGCTATAGTTATAAAGCCTATGACCGTTGCAGTACTGTAAATCCTGAAAACAGATGCGCAGTGACCATAGAAAATCCCTATAATGTAGTCGATGCATGCTCAGGTGCAAAATTCTCGCTGATAGACGGTACCCCAACAAAAGCACCTGCTAAAGCAGCATTGAGAACATATAATATAACCATTTCAGGAAATAACAGTTACCGAGTCACTAATTGATGGAACCAGAAAAAATTAAAGAGAGCATCATTAGAGCTGCCAAAGAACTATTCAGGAAATATGGTTATCATAAGACCAGCGTAAATGAGATTGCAAAAAAGGCAAGAATAGCCAAAGCAACCATTTATAAATATTTTGAAAGTAAGGAACAAGTATTAGATGCTATTCTGATGGATTATCTTGACCTTAATTTACATGAAATATTAAAAAACAAAGCACAGTTTGTTGACGAAGAAGAACACCTGAAGGCATTGGTTATGAAAACCTGCCGGCTTACCTATACCGTTTGCAACGAATTTATCGGGTGGGATTTTGTCAGGGAAAATGCCAATTCACAAGAATTCCTGAAACATCTTTCAGACCAGCTGGAATCCTTACTGCTTTCCGCCTACCTGGGCCTGGATCATTTCAAAAATAATCCATCCAGAAGAGAAGGGCTTGCATTTTTATTGAAAGCAAGTAAAAGTATAGTCTTCTCTTTCGCCTTTACCTCTGTAAGCGACTCAGATGTTCGTAAAAACTTTGTCAGCTTCCAAAAAGAAATGCTGCCCTTTCTGGTTAAGGCCGCGCTTTAGACCCACTGTATAAATTGTTGACAATTTGTTAATATCAATCGTGTATACCAATTTGGTTTTCGGTATATAAACCTCTATATTTACTTTGTAACATCATTTACAATGAGCAAAGAGGTTTTAGAAATTACCATTCTGGTAGAAGAGAAATTCGATGTCAGCTTTAACCTTGACGGAGGCCTTTTAGGAATTATCCTGAAGGTTTTCGGAATTGGGAGCTGAACAGTCAATTTCACCACGCTGATGGGTATAATTATATCCAGATAAAATCCCTGTGCCCTGATTATCCATTGTAAATTTATCATCTTACTATTCAGGAAGCTAAAAAAAATAGGAACTGTTAAATACAAGTTTTAGCTTTGCAGCAGAATGAGTAGAAATAGAAAAGCTGGAACGGTTACCATCCTGCCCAATTTAAGTATAATTGATATTGCTGAAGAAGGCAAAGGAGTAGCCAAAGCAGATGAATTAGTTGTGTTTGTAGATAAAGCCGTACCAGGTGATATCGTTGATGTCAAAATCGTAAAAAAGAAAAAGAATTTTGCAGAAGCAGTCATTGAAACACTGCATACCGCTTCAGACCTGCGGACAGATCCATTTTGCGAGCATTTTGGTACTTGTGGAGGCTGTAAATGGCAACACATGCAATATGATGCACAACTGCACTTCAAACAAAAAAACGTTGAAGCAGCACTACAGCGTCTTGCAAAAGTAGATACTTCTTCAATGGAACCAATTTTAGGCTCTGCTGAAAACAAATATTACCGGAATAAGCTTGAATATACTTTCTCCAACAAACGCTGGTTAAATGCACAGGATATGACAGATCGTGACGATCTGGAAATGAATGCACTCGGTTTCCACGTTCCGTTACGTTTTGATAAAATTCTTGACATTCAGCACTGCTATCTGCAGGCAGAACCATCCAATACCTTAAGAAATGAAGTAAGAGCCTATGCCCTTAAAAATGACTTAAGCTTTTATGACCTCCGTAACCACGAAGGAAGCCTGAGAAACCTGATTATCCGTACCTCTTCTACAGGCGAAGTGATGGTTGTGGTTGTTTTTGCCTATGCAGAACCAGCGCAGGTGAACGGATTAATGGAGCACCTGAAAGTTAATTTCCCTGAAATAACTTCCCTGCTTTACATTCTTAATCAGAAAAAGAACGATACTATATTTGATCAGGATGTGATCACTTATGCAGGAAGAGACTATATCTTCGAAGAAATGAACGGCCTTAAATTTAAGATCGGAGCGAAATCATTTTACCAGACCAACTCACTGCAGGCACACGAACTTTATAAAATCACTAAAGAATTTGCAGGCTTTAAAGGCGATGAATTAGTTTATGACCTTTACACAGGAGCAGGAACAATCGCTAACTTTATTGCAGGCAGTGTAAAACAGGTTATCGGTATAGAATATGTACCAACAGCTATAGAAGATGCCAAATTCAACTCAGAATTGAATGGTATCGAAAACACTGTTTTCTATGCAGGTGACATGAAAGATATTCTGACTACAGACTTTATTACAGCACACGGTAAACCAGATGTGGTAATTACTGATCCGCCACGCGCAGGAATGCATACCGATGTAGTAGAAAGATTACTGGAAATGGAAGCAGAGAAAATTGTTTATGTAAGCTGTAACGCAGCCACACAGGCAAGAGATCTGGCTTTACTGAAAGAGAAATATGAAGTAAGCCGTATTAAACCGGTTGACATGTTCCCGCATACACAACACGTGGAGAACGTAGTTTTATTAAATCTGATCAAATAAATAACATGGATATAGAAGAGTTATTGCCTCAACAGCCTGAAGAAGGGAAAACTGAGAAAAAGGTTAGCCCGCTGGTTAGCCTGGAAAAGGATCTGGAACTTTATGCAGATTCTATCAGGGAGATTGCATTGGAGATTATTGCTGAAGGCGTATCTCTGAATCCGATATTTGTAGCCCACCAGCACACCGTATCCATAGGAGAGATGATCTTAAACAAAGAAGAACTGAATACCAATTGGAATATCCAGGCTTCGATGGTCGAAGAATTTATAGAAAAAGGCATCATCAAACCTGAGCTTAAAGAGCTCTTCCTGAAGAATTATAAAAAGCCAGAAGACTTTATGTGTGTATTTGTCATTGTTCCCGAAGGAGCTAATTTCATATACTACCCTTATAAAAAGTAATAAAAAACCCCTGGCCAATGGCAATAGGTCAGGGGTTTTGCTTTTAAAAACTCAAAAATTAATTTATCCTGTTCACATTACCACTTCTGGAAGAGTTGTTTTTTAAACTTGCCCCTCCTTTATAATTGATACTACCACCACTGCTTGAAGTAGTTTCCAATGCTTTTGCCACATTGATTTCAATATCCCCACCAGAACTTGCCGTAGCATTTGCATAGTCAGTTTTTAGCTCTAAAGCTTTCACATTAGCGCCAGAACTTGCTTTAACATCCAGATTGGACGCTGTTCCGGAAAAAGAAGAGGAAGCCCCGCTGCTCACTTTGAGCTGAAGATCTTTACAAACAATACTTGCAGTCATACTTGCACCCGAAGAAACCTTAGCATCAAGCGAACCAGTTTTTAAAGTGTTTTCAGTCTTTAAAGAGCTTCCGCTGCTTGCAGCAATGCTATTTAGTGTTTTATAAGTGATGTAGACCTTAGCGCTTTTATTTTTCATGAAATTTGAACCATGATTTTCTTTCCAGGTCACTTTTACATTTCCCCCGTTGTTTTCTACAACGACTTCGTTGATAAAATCTCTGTTGGCTACAATTTTAGCAGATTCCGTATTGCCCTGGGTAATAAATAAGTCAATTCCTGCATGGACACTTACCCCTGAAACATTACTTAAAGCTATGTTTTTAGTATCCTGAGCTTTTAAAGTAAATGCACTGAAAGAAGCAGTGATCAGTAAAAGCAGTGTTGGTTTGAGTAAAAAATTCGACTTCATCATCTTAGTTTTATTAGTTTATACAAATTAGACGCACAGACCTTGTAAACGTTGCACCATTTTGAAATTATTTTTCTGATATTTGGTTGAGATAATAAATCCTTCTTTTTGTCCCTTAAAACAATCATAATTTAGATGGCCGATTCACAATTACTTATTCTGGATAAAAAACAGATTCAGCAGAAAATTAACCGTATAGCTTATCAGATCCTGGAGGACAATTTAAACGAGAAGGAAATTGTACTTGCAGGCATATGGGACAGAGGCTATAAACTTGCCCTCAGACTAAAGACAGTTTTGCAGGAAATCTCTGACCTGACTGTCACTATGCTTAGAATTGACCTGGAAAAAGAGAACAGCTGCCTGAAAGCAACAACTGATCTGGAACCAGCTAAAGTGAAAAATAAAGTGATCATCCTGGTTGATGATGTGTTAAATAGCGGTAAAACCCTGGCCTATGGATTTGGTGTATTCCTGAATACCCCGCACAAAAAGATCCGTACCGTAGTGCTGGTAGACAGAAGTCATAAAATATACCCTGTAGCGACAGATTTTGTAGGTTTGCAGATGGCTACTGTGTTAAAAGAGCATGTAGATGTAGTTCTTGATGTAGCAGGGCAGGAGGATGGTGTTTATTTAAGCTAGTATGCTTATAATCAGCACAATCTATATCATTCTTGTTTTCCTTGTCCTTCGGTTCTGTGTAACCTTATTTAATTTCCTGTCTAACCCTAAACTTGGAATTTACGGCAGGCATTTCGATGACAAGGTGTCGGTATTGATTGAGGCTGCACCCGATACCGCAGGTTTGCTGGAACTGCTCCATACACTTAAAGCACAAGACTATTACAACATCGAAGTCATTATCCAGCACCATGAAAATGCAGCTCAATCTGCAGAACTCATCAATTTCTGTGCAGCAGACCGTCGCTTTAACCTCAGAAAGCAGAAAAACGGTGCAGCTGAAGATGAAGCCACCGGCGATTATTTCTTATTCTTAGGTACTCATACCATCATTTGTGATGGATTGATCAATAGTTTGATCTATCGGGCTAAAGTTTTTAACCTGACGCTGTTAAACATCATTCCTACCCAATCTATTAGCGGGCTCTTCAATTACTGTTTGCTGCCGCTAAATAATTTTGTACTGCTGAATTTAATCCCACTAAGGCTCATCCGTCTCTTTTCCAGTCCTGCATTTTCCGCAGGAACAAACCAATGCATGTTTTTTGATGCCGCTATCTATAAAAAATACGAATGGCACCGCCGGCTAAAAGGGGAGATACCCGAAGCCATGGAAATTGTTAAGGCCGTTAAACAAGAGAAATTTAAAGCAGAAACTCTGCTTGGAAATAAATTGATCTATAGCTATGTGTCAGCACACCAAAACGATTTAATGCAGAAAACCGGTCAGCGTCTGCTAAGGAATTTCGGAAATAATAGCTTCGTAGCCCTTTTATACCTGCTATTGATCATAGGAGGCCCCCTTTATATCCTGGCCGATTATGACTATCGGTTACTGATCCTTCCGGTCGGGCTTATTTTCCTGAGCAGGATTATGATTTCTTTTCTATCCGGACAAAACGCCATCTGGAATGTCTTACTTCATCCCGTCCAGATGTTTTTTCTTGTCATTTCTTTACTGCAGGCAATTTCGATCAGGATCTTTCAGCCACGCAAAAAATAACTGACATTGATATGAAACTCTTTTTGCGTAATTTTGTAGTATCAATTGAAAACAACTCCTATGAAATATGATTTAGCCGTTACGATAGATAAAGCCTCAGGATTTTGTTTCGGGGTAGTATATGCTATAGAAATGGCTGAAGATATTTTAGCTGAAGAAGACTACTTATACTGCCTTGGTGATATCGTACACAATGATGAAGAAGTAAAGCGCTTAACCGATAAAGGCCTGAGGATTATTGACCACGAACAATTACAGCAGCTACGCGATGAAAAAGTACTGATCAGAGCTCACGGAGAAGCGCCTTCTACCTATCAGCTGGCACTGGAAAATAACCTGATTTTAATTGATGCTTCCTGTCCGGTTGTTTTAAAACTGCAAAACAGGATTAAAAACTCCTATGACGATAAAGAGCAAATCTTAATCTTTGGAAAACACGGTCATGCAGAAGTGATCGGATTACAAGGGCAGACAGATGGTAACGCTATCGTTTTTCAGGATCTTGCAGAACTTGATCACGTAGATTTGCCCGGTAAATTTACCCTTTACAGTCAGACTACTAAAAGCACAGATAAATTCTATCACATCAAAGAGCAGTTATTAAGCCGCGGATATGAAGTGAAAGCAAACGATACGATTTGCAGGCAGGTTTCTAACCGTTATGAAGACCTGGAGAACTTTGTGGTCAACTATGACAGGATAATTTTTGTATCCGGTAAAAAATCATCTAACGGAAAAGTCCTTTATGATGTTTGTAAAAAATTCAATGAACACTCTTATTTCATCTCCAATATAGAAGAACTGGACCTGAACTGGTTTAGTGTAAACGATAAAATTGGTATTTGCGGAGCGACTTCTACACCAATGTGGCTGATGGAAAAAGTCAAAGCCAAACTGGAGTCTTTTTAGCTGAAAATTTGTTCATCATTAAAAAGTAATTATTCAAAAGCCGTTCAAAGGCACATTAAGCATAATGTATATTTGCTGCTTAAATCAGCTCTGGTTAATACCAGTGTTGTTTTTTACATAAACTATGGGAAAAAAGGGTGTATTATTAGTGAATTTAGGAACTCCGGATAGTCCGGAAGTAAAAGATGTGCGTAAATATCTTGATCAGTTTTTGATGGATGAGCGCGTAATTGACATCAGTACATTAAGCAGGACACTACTGGTCAAAGGAATTATTGTGCCTTTCCGTAGTCCTAAAACTGCTAAACTTTATAAAGAAATCTGGGATGAAAATGGCTCACCCCTTTTATATTACAGTAAAATACAAGCTGCATTAGTACAGGAACAACTGGGCTCAGACTATCATGTTGAGCTGGCTATGCGTTATCAGAGCCCTTCCATTGAAGCTGCATTGGATAGAATGAAAGCAGGACTGGTTGAGAGTATTCAGGTTATTCCATTATTCCCTCAATACGCTTCAGCAAGTACAGGATCAGTAATTCAGAAAGTCATGGAGATTGTCGGTAAATGGCAAACTATTCCGCCAGTATCTTTCGTGAACTCTTTTCACGATAACGAAATGATGATTAGTACATTTGCTGATAATGCTAAAAAATATCAGCCGGAAACCTACGATCAGATCCTGTTCAGCTTCCACGGTTTACCAGAACGTCAGCTTAAAAAATGTGATCACTCCGGTCAGCACTGCCTTAAAACTACCGATTGCTGCGCTACATTAACAGACGTGAATAAATTCTGTTACTCCGCACAATGCCATGATACTGCAAGGCTGATTGCAGCCGAACTGAATATCCCGGCTACGAAATACTCCGTATGTTTCCAATCCAGATTAGGAAAAGAACCATGGGTACAACCTTATACCTCAGATACCCTTAAAGAATTAGCCGCAAAAGGCAAAAAAAGACTATTGGTATTCTGTCCTGCTTTCGTTGCAGATTGTCTGGAGACACTTTACGAAGTAACAGTTGAATACGGTGAAGAATTCAAAAAATTAGGAGGAGAAGAAGTGCAGTTGGTTTCCAGCTTAAACGATCATCCTCAATGGATTGCTGCCTTAGTGAAAATGGTTAAAGACCATCATACTAAATAAATTAAATATACTGTTCCAGATAGCTTAAAATCTGTTGGGTAGAACCAGTTTTATCCTGCACATATTTTTTTGCTGCAGGCCCTGCATTTGTATCTTTCTGCAGCTTTTCAAAAGCTGCAGAAAGTTCAGCCATAGACTTGATGGTAATTGCAGCATTTAAACGCAGCAAATCTTTTGCTTCCTGAAACTTATCATACTTAGGGCCGAAGATCACCGGTAAACCAAAAGCTGCAGCTTCCAGCGTATTGTGGATACTCACACCAAAACCACCCCCGATATAAACAATCTTCCCATACTGGTAAATTGAAGAAAGCAAGCCGATATTATCAATCACCATTACCTGGCTGTCAGGTGGAGAAAACTGTTCAGTTAACTTTGTATAACGCAGCGCGCCCGGCACTAACTTTAATAACTGTTCTATATGCGGAGTATCAATCTCATGCGGTGCAATAATGAATTTCCATTGTGGATATGCTGAAATCAAAGCAGCTACTAATTGCTCATCCTGTGGCCAGGTGCTGCCTGCAATAAAAACAGGTGCCTGTCCGCAAAATTGTTCAATCAAGGGTAAAGGTTTTACCGTTACTACATTTTCCGCTACCCTGTCAAAGCGCGTATCGCCACTCAGGCTTACATTATCATAATTCAGCCCGCTCAGCAATTCCACACTTTCGGTATTCTGTACAAAAAAGTGAGTTACACAATCAAGCATGCTGCGGTAAAAACCACCATACCATTTAAAAAATAACTGATCAGGCCTGAATATTCCTGAAATAATCAGCAGTGGTACTTTTCTTTCATGGAGCAATTGAAAATAATGGTACCAGAACTCATACTTTGTGAAAATTGCAATCTCAGGCTGAATAAGCGCTATAAACTGTTTTGCATTTTTTTTAGTATCCAGTGGCAGATAAAAAACACCAGCTGCCAATGCATAATTTTTACGGATTTCATAACCTGAAGGAGAGAAGAAAGTAACGATGATTTTTTTACCGGGATAGTTTTTCTTCAGCTGCTCTAAAACAGTTCTTCCCTGTTCGAATTCACCCAGCGATGCAAAATGGAACCAGACATGTTTCTGTTTTCCATCTACCTTGGTTCCGATAAAACTAAAGATGTTTTCTCTGCCTTTCCGAAATAATCCGGCCTTCTGGTTAAAGAAAGAAGCGATGAAAATAATCACCCTGTAAAGCGCGATACCAAAATTATAAAGCAAAAGCATTTTGTTGTTTATTTATTATCTTAGCCGAAGATACTTGATTAAAATTTAAAATTTTCTGAATATATGTTAAGTCGTTAGGCTTTAGTGTGATGTATCTGAGGGCCTGTTGAAATTTGGATGACCGAATGAACCAGGGCGTTATTAATTTAAACGAGTTAAAAATATTTTAAAATATATATATGAAAATTGCCGTAATCGGAACAGGGTATGTAGGGCTTGTAACAGGGACTTGTCTTGCTGAAACAGGTAATACTGTAATTTGTGTTGACATCAATGAAGCAAAGGTCCTGAAAATGCAAAATGGGGAAATACCTATTTACGAACCAGGGCTGGATGTATTATTCCTTAGAAATATTGAGCAGAAAAGATTAACCTTTACCACTGATCTTGCGGTGGCAGTAGCTTCTGCACAGATTATTTTTATGGCTTTGCCTACGCCTCCCGGGGGAGATGGTGCAGCAGATCTTTCCTATATTCTGGGTGCAGCAAAAGATATTGCCAAACTGGTAACCGAATACAAAGTTATTGTCAATAAATCTACCGTTCCGGTTGGAACAGCAGATAAAGTACAGGCTGTATTCGCTGAACACACTTCAATCCGGATCGATGTGGTTTCTAATCCGGAATTTCTGCGTGAAGGCGTGGCAGTTGAAGACTTTATGAAGCCTGACCGTGTGGTGATTGGTACAAGAAGTGAACGCGCACAAAAGCTGATGGCCGAATTATACGGACCTTATGTACGTCAGGGAAATCCGATTTTATTTATGGATGAACGTTCTTCAGAACTGACTAAATATGCAGCGAACTCATTCCTGGCTACAAAGATCACTTTCATGAATGAAGTCGCTAACCTTTGTGAACTGGTAGGTGCTGATGTGGATGCTGTGCGTAAAGGAATAGGCTCTGACGGCAGGATTGGTAAACGTTTCCTGTTTCCGGGTATTGGATACGGAGGCTCCTGCTTTCCGAAAGATGTGCAGGCGCTGGCTAAATCGGCCGAAGAAAATCAATATGATTTCCAAATTCTGAAAGCAGTCATGGAAATTAATGAAAAGCAAAAAACTGTACTGGTTGATAAACTATTACGTTATTATAAAGCGGATTTAAAAGGTAAACACTTTGCACTGTGGGGGCTTGCTTTTAAACCGGAAACCGATGATATCCGTGAGGCACCAGCTTTGTACATTATTGACGAACTGATCAAACACGGTGCTACAGTTACTGTTTTTGATCCTGAAGGAATGGAAAATGTAAGAGGCCAGATCGGTGACAAAGTGAAGTATGCACCAAACCAATATGAAGCATTGGAAGGTGCAGATGCCCTGCTGATTGCTACAGAATGGTCGGTTTTCCGTAATCCGGATTTTGAGCGGATGGAAGAGAAATTAGCGAATAAAGTTATTTTTGATGGCCGTAACTTATACGACTTGCAGAAGATGATTGATTTGGGATATTATTACAACAGCATAGGCCGTAAATTAGTAGATTAATGGAGCGTAAAAGAGTATTGATTACCGGGGCAGCCGGATTTCTGGGTTCGCATTTGTGTGACCGGTTTATTAAAGAAGACTATCATGTGATTGCGATGGATAACCTGATTACAGGTGACCTTCAGAACATAGAACACCTGTTTGCTTTAGAGAATTTCGAGTTCTCTCATCATGATGTTTCTAAATTCGTATATGTACCCGGCAAACTGGATTATATCCTTCATTTTGCTTCTCCTGCAAGTCCGATAGATTACCTTAAAATTCCTATACAGACCCTGAAGGTCGGTTCATTGGGCACACATAATCTGCTGGGGCTGGCAAAGAACAAAAAAGCAAGGATGATTATTGCGTCTACTTCAGAAGTATATGGTGATCCGAATGTGAATCCTCAGCCTGAAGAATACTGGGGAAATGTAAATCCTGTAGGCCCGAGAGGTGTATACGATGAAGCTAAACGTTTTCAGGAAGCGATGACTATGGCTTACCATACCTTTCATGGACTGGAAACACGCATCGTCCGTATCTTTAATACTTACGGGCCAAGAATGCGTCTGAATGACGGTCGTGTATTGCCGGCTTTTATTGGCCAGGCTTTAAGAGGAGAAGATCTTACTGTTTTCGGTGATGGTTCACAAACCCGTTCTTTCTGCTACGTGGACGATCTTGTTGAAGGAATTTACCGTTTACTCTTAAGCGATTACGCACAACCCGTAAACATTGGAAACCCGGATGAAATTACGATCAGCCAGTTTGCTGAAGAAATTATCAAGCTTACCGGAACTACCCAGAAAGTTATTTACAAAGACTTGCCGGTAGATGATCCTAAACAACGCAGACCAGATATTACTAAAGCGAGGGCCTTATTAAACTGGGAGCCTAAAGTAAGCCGTGCAGAAGGTTTAAAAATTACTTATGCCTACTTCAAAAGCCTGCCAGCTGAAGCATTGGTGAACAAAGAACATAAAGATTTTACAACATACAACCGCTAATTACAAATGGGAAAAATATTAGTTACAGGAGGAACAGGATTTATAGGTTCTCACACTGCAGTAGAATTGATTAATGCAGGTTATGAAATAATTCTGGTAGATAATTTTTCTAACTCCAGCCCGAGGATTCTGACACAACTGGAAACTATTCTTGGTCAGCGACCTGAATTTGCAGAGCTTGATCTTTGTGATGAAGCAAAAGTAAAAGAGTTTGCTGCAAAACATCCTGATATTACAGGCGTGATTCACTTTGCTGCCTATAAAGCAGTAGGGGAATCCGTGCAACAGCCACTTAAATACTACAGAAACAATTTCTATTCACTGATCAATCTGATTAATGCTTTTGATAGTAAAATAGACCTGGTATTCTCTTCCTCGTGCACTGTATACGGACAGCCGGATCAATTACCCGTAACCGAAGATGCTCCTGTTAAAAGAGCAGAATCACCTTATGGAAATACCAAACAGATTGCAGAAGAAATTCTGGCTGAAACCTGTGCCGTTAACCCAGGCTTAAAAGTAACTTCTTTGCGTTACTTTAATCCGGTTGGTGCGCATGAGACAGCGCTGATTGGTGAATTGCCGATAGGCGTACCTCAAAACCTGATTCCATTTATTACGCAATCTGCCATCGGTAAACGCGGACCGATTACCGTTTACGGAAATGATTACAATACCCCTGATGGAAGTGCAATCAGAGATTATATCCATGTAGTGGATCTTGCCAAAGCACACGTTGCAGCAATTAAGCGCATGGAAAGTGGTCGGGCAAAAACTAACTATGAAGTATTCAACCTTGGAACAGGAAAAGGTACTTCAGTACTGGAAATCATCGGTGCTTTTGAAAAATCTACCGGCACTCAGTTAAACTATACGATAGGCGAAAGAAGAGAAGGTGATATTGAACAAGTATGGGGAGATGTGACTAAATCTGCTGAACAGCTGGGCTGGAAAGCGGAACTTGATATTAATCAAATGATGTCATCAGCATGGGCCTGGGAAAATTACATCAAAGATAACCCGTTTTAAATGTTATTAAAAGATCATAAAGACCTTAAAGCAGCAATAACAGCTATCCCTGATAAAGAAAAGGATAAGTTATTGCTTCGTCTGATCGCAAAAGATAAAGTACTGACAGAGCATCTCCATTTTAAACTACTGGAAGATGGAGCTGATCTGGAAGAAAGACATCAATTACTTAAAGAGGAAATTGATGAATCCGTAGCCTGGCTGAATGCGCTGAGGAAAGCAACTTCTAAAGATGCACTGATCATTCTCCGGAAGCTGAATGGCAGGGTGAACCATCATTATAAAGTGACCAAAGACCTCAATACAGAAGCAGAACTGAGGTTATACTTACTAAAGACTATACCAGCGGGATATAATGAAAGTATACTTTCGCCAATGGCCAAATTTAATGACCGGTTGAAAACATACTTTTTAAGAACAACACTGGCCTTGTACAAAAAATACGTGAAGCTGCACGAAGATTTACAATATGACCTGAAGGAAGAATTCAACAGCGTATTGAAAAAACTTGAACAGTACGATTTAACAAAGGCTGCTTCAGCGCTTGGACTGCCAAAAGAATTATAACGATACCTATAAAAAAAGAAGATAAAAATAAGAATAATGAAGAAGATTTTAATAACAGGTGGTGCAGGGTTTATCGGTTCTCACGTAGTGAGAAGGTTCGTTAATAAGTATCCTGATTATCAGATCGTAAATCTGGATAAATTAACTTATGCAGGTAATCTGGCTAACTTAACAGATATTGAAGCCAATCCAAATTACAGCTTTGTAAAGGCTGATATTACTGATGCAGAAGAGATCAATGCTTTATTCCAGAAGGAAAACTTTGATGCTGTGATTCACCTTGCCGCAGAATCTCATGTGGACAGATCAATCACTGATCCTACAGCATTTGTAATGACTAATGTAATCGGGACTGTTAACTTGTTAAATGCTGCCAGAGAATACTGGAAGGGCGATTACCAGACGAAACGTTTTTATCATGTATCGACAGATGAAGTGTATGGTGCATTAGGTGATACAGGTATGTTTACTGAAAGCACTGGCTATGATCCTCATAGCCCTTATTCTGCTTCGAAAGCTTCTTCAGATCACTTTGTAAGAGCTTATCATGATACTTATGGCATTGATATCGTAATTTCAAACTGTTCAAATAACTATGGCTCTCATCATTTTCCTGAGAAACTGATTCCATTGGCTATTAACAATATTAAAAATAACCTTCCTGTACCCGTATATGGTAAAGGTGAAAATATTCGTGACTGGTTATGGGTAGAGGACCATGCACGTGCAATTGATGTTATTTTCCATGAGGCTAAAACAGGAGAAACTTATAATATCGGCGGACATAATGAGTGGAAGAATATCGATTTGATTCATTTGTTGTGCAAAATTATGGATGAGAAGTTAGGCAGGGCAGAAGGGGAGTCAGCAAAACTGATTACGTTTGTGACGGATCGCGCAGGACATGATTTGAGATATGCTATCGATTCTACGAAGTTACAGGAGAAATTGAACTGGGTACCAAGTTTGCAGTTTGAAGAGGGGTTAGAGAAAACGGTGGAGTGGTATTTGGCTAATGAAAAGTGGTTGGGGGATGTTACTTCAGGAAACTATCAAAAGTACTATCAAACTCAGTATAACAGGTAGGTACAGGGAAACAGGGTACAAAAAAAAGCAACGACTTTTCCGGTCGACGATCCCCAAACGGGATCAATGCCCGGAAAAGTCGTTGCTTTTTTTTGTACTCCACGAGTTCCCCCATACATAGCCTGTTTTATACCGGGATGATAAAGCTTTGAGGTTCCCCTCTGTACATTTTGGGTGTTCCTGGAAGACGGGATAAATTATATGATGCAAAAAAAGTTATAACCTTGTAAATGCTTGTCAGATTGGAAAACAGAGAAATTAAGTGTAAAAACGATATTTATAACGTTTTAAAGGTTTCTCTTGGGTTAGAAAACAGGAGGAATAATAAAGTGCAAAACGATATTTATAACCTTTTAAAGGTTTCTCTTGGGTTAGAAAACAGGAGGAATAATTAAGTGTAAAAACGATATTTATAACGTTTTAAAGGTTTTCTAGGATTTCAAAACAGGGGAAATAATTAAGTGTAAAAACGATATTTATAACCTTTTAAAGGTTCTCTTTGATTGCAAAACAGAAGAAATAATAAAGTACAAAAAGATATTTATGGCCTTTTAAATGTTTTCTAGGATTTCAAAACAGGAGAAATAATTAAGTACAAAAGCTGGAGTTATAAAGGGTAAAAAGAAAAAGACAAATGAATTCGCATTTTGATAAGTATAGGGAAGAATTAAGTAAGGACAATCTGACTTCGTTTGAAGATTTGGAAGATCTGATTAAACCATTAATCAGGTCGGCGACAAAAATAGAGGTTTCAAAACCTTCAAAATTAAAATCAAAAGAAAATACACAATTGATTTCTCATTTTGGTGGGCAGCCTTATTTTGAGAAGGAGGAAGAATGGCCGAAAACAAAAGATGGTCGGGAATTAGACTTTATTTTTCAGGTTTTTAATAATGGTGAAATTAACCTGCCGGATAATATTCAGTTGATTCAGTTTTTTTATGATTGGGAGGAATCTCCGTGGGATACTGAAAATGATGGCTGGCTGGTGAAAATATATAAAAGTATAAATATTGACCAGGTTTTAAAACTTAATAAATCAACTGAATCAGAAGGTACTAAATTTTGTGAAGTAACATTTAAATCAGTACAATCATTACCGGATTGGGAGGGTATTGATATATATAGCAGAAATGCTTCGAAATTATCTTGTGTCCTGAATGAAGATCAACCATGGGAGAGTTATCAGAAAGCGGCTGAAAAATTGGCGGGTGAGCAGATGTACAGAAGTCAGATTGGTGGTTATCCTAATTGGGTCCAGGGAGAGAGCACACCAGATAAGGGTACTGAACCGATGAAACTATTGTTTCAAATTGATTCGGAAGAATATGCGGGACTCATGTGGGGTGATGTTGGATTGATCTATGTGTTTTATGACGAAGCTTCTGAAAAAATAGAATTCACTTTACAGTGTCACTAACGGATATATAGTTAGTGACCTTTTTTACCAGATCAATAATACTTCAGCATAAAAACCTGGTATTAAACAGACTTAATTACCACTTAATCTAACCATCCTGACAACTAACAATTAGCAACTAACATTAGCAACTAACAATTAATAACTAACAATTGGCATCTAACAATTGGCATCTAACAATTGGCAACTAACATTAGCAACTAACAATTAGCAACTAACAATTGGCATCTAACAATTAATAACTAACAATTGGCATCTAACAATTAATAACTAACAATTGGCAACTAACATTAGCATCTAACAATTGGCATCTAACAATTAGTAACTAACAATTAGTAACTAACAATTAACAACTAACAATTAGCAACTAACAATTAGCAACTAACAATTATTACCCTCTAACAAACTATGTAATCCCAATAACAGCTAGCCACCAACCAGGCCGTGGAGTGCCCCATTGGATTCAAAAACACCCTGTTGCTACATTGCTGGCCTTGGCCCCTTTTCAGGGGGCGCCGACAGCAATGTAGCAACAGGGTGTTTTTGAACTTTGAAAAACGAAACTCTATTCATAGCGTAAAGCCTCAACAGGATCCAGTTTCGAAGCCTTTTTCGCCGGATAATAACCCGATGCAACCCCTACAAGCACACACAACACAAACCCTCCGAAAATAAAGAACCACGGAATAATAAAAGCACCACCCATCATCAGGGAAATTGCATTCCCCAGCAACACGCCGAACAAGATTCCCATCGCTCCACCCATCAAACAAATGATGATGGCCTCAATCAGAAACTGCTTCCTGATGACAGAAGGATTCGCGCCAATAGCTTTTCTGATTCCAATCTCACGTGTACGCTCGGTCACCGAAACCAGCATGATGTTCATTAAACCAATAGAAGCACCTATTAAAGTAATCACACCAATCGCAATACCACCTACCGCAATCATCGCCAGATCCTTAAACAAAGTCTGTGCAAGTGCATCACTCTTGGTGATCTCGAAATCATTCGGCTCCTTAATCTTAATTTTCCTGATATTTCTGAACTCAGCGGTAGCCTCTCCAATTACATTCTCCATCTGTTCCGGCTTCAGCACCATCACACTGATTGTATACGAAGGATTCGGGGACGTATTGATCACCTTAGCCTTATAAAGCGGAATAAATATCGCTCTGTCTGTACTAAAACCCATGCCTGAACCCTTGGACACTAATACACCAATCACCTTTAACCTGTTGCCTCCAGCATTTATAAATTTATCAACAGGAGATTCTTTTTTGAATAAAGTAGTTGCAATCTCACTACCAAGAATACAAATATTTGCACCCTGATCGGACTCTTCGGGCGTGAAATTACGGCCATTTGAAATATCAGCACCCAACGACTTCAGTCCATTTTCATCAACACCCCTGATGTTGATATTCGGATTCGTTTTCTGCTGCGCATATTTAGCCGTTGCAGCACTGGACGCGATTACACTCACTGTGACTGTAGCTGGTCCAACAAACTGTTTCTTTAAAGCAATTGCATCCTCATAACGGATAGCCTTCGAAGACTTTGCCTCCTGACCGGGGCCACCGAAACGGATTCCCGTACCCTTATTCCTAATGGTAAAAGAATTGGCACCCATGCTCGAAAAAGCATCAGTCATACTTGTTTTTACTGCATCCAGAGTTGTTAAAATCCCAACCAATGCCGATAAACCAATCGCAATAATTAATGCAGTCAGCATCGTGCGCAAACGGTTACTCCTTATAGATTGCAGGGCCAGCCTTATATTTTCTGTATAGGTCATTTCTCTGAGATGTAATTTGAGGGAGCTTAAAAATAAAAAGTCCCGCTGTTAGGACAACGGGACTTTTAAAATGTTACAAAGAAAATGTTTTAATTATACTGAAAAGCTGGTTCCGCAACCGCAGGTGCTTTCTGCATTCGGATTACTGAAAGTAAAGCCTCTTGAGTTTAAACCATCCTGCCAATCTACCTGCATACCAAGCAAGTACATCTGATGTGCCTTATTCATGAAAATTTTCATTCCATTGATTATAAATTCCTGGTCACCATCTTTTTTCTGGTCAAAACCCAGCAAATAGCTCATGCCTGAACATCCGCCACCTTCAACACCAACACGCAAACCAAAATCGTCAGCAATTTCCTGCTGATCTTTTAATTTCAAAAGTTCTTTTAAAGCCGTTTCAGTAAAAGAAACTGGTGCAAACGCTGTATCTACTGTACTCATGATATTTCTAATTTGGAATAACAAATATATCCTTATGGTGCTCAGTCCAAAATCAGGATTGTTCTTGCAAAGATAATAACAAATGGTTTATACTGTATAACATAAAACAATAAGACCGTCAATTTGACGTCAAGAATTTAGATTGTTTCTAAAAAGCCCGCTAAACACAAATGAATAAATTGCAAGATTTATAGAAATAAAAATACATTTTTGCTGAAGACAATTACAACCAAATGAACATACCATACTTTTTGACACTAGTGGCCGTTCTGGCTATAGGAGGCAGCATTACCGTAGCTTTTGCCTGGTACCTGATCAGGAATGAAGTACATAAATATTTCAATTTGAAATCTTTTGAAGCCAGAAAAGAAGAACGCATCCATTTACTGCCGCTGCGGTTACAAGCTTACGAAAGGATGATCGTTTTTATCGAACGCATTAATCCTGCGAACCTGTTAGTCAGACTGCATCAGCAGGGAATCTCTGCAAAAGACCTGCAGGCAGTTATTTTGAATGAAATCAGAACAGAATATCAACATAATGTAACCCAGCAGCTCTATGTAAATCCTGCTGGCTGGAATGTATTGCGTAAACTAAAAGAAGATACTATCGCTATGCTCAATAATGCGGTAGCAGGGTTACCTGTGGATGCAAGCGGCATAGACCTGAGCAGAAAAGTACTGGAACATATGGCAACAATTGCTGAAAATCCATATGACCTTAGTTTGGAATTGATTCAAAAAGACATTCACCAGTTATTTTAATATGGAAGATAAAAAATTTGTGACCAGCTCCGGGATTGAAATCAAAGCGACTTATACCCTCGCCCAGCCGATGGATGAAAAACCAGGTCAGTTTCCCTACACCCGGGGGATTCAAAAAGATATGTACCGCGGCAGACTATGGACGATGCGTCAATATGCCGGTTTCAGTACAGCCGAAGAATCCAATAAACGTTATCACTACCTGTTAAAACAGGGTACAATGGGATTGTCGGTCGCATTCGATCTCCCTACTCAGATTGGTTATGACTCTGATCATGAAATGGCCGAAGGAGAAGTCGGAAAAGTAGGTGTGGCCATTGACTCCCTCAAAGATATCGAAACGCTGTTTGACGGAATTGAACTGGAGAAAATTACAACTTCGATGACCATCAATGCCACAGCTTCCATCTTACTGGCCATGTATATCGCCCTGGCTAAAAAACAAGGCGCAGATATCAGGCAGATTTCAGGGACGATACAGAATGATATTCTAAAAGAATACGCTGCAAGAGGCACCTATATCTATCCACCTAAATCATCCATGCGGATCATTACTGATATTTTTGAATACTGCAGTAAAGAAGTACCTAAATGGAATACCATTTCTATTTCTGGCTATCACATCCGTGAAGCAGGCTCTACCGCTGTACAGGAATTAGCTTTTACACTCGCCAATGGAAAGGCTTATCTGAATGCCGCACTGGAAAAGGGGCTTGACATTAACATTTTTGCTAAACGTTTATCCTTCTTTTTCAATTGCCATAATAATTTCTTTGAAGAGATCGCAAAATTCCGCGCAGCAAGGAGAATGTGGGCAAATATTACCAAAACTCTGGGGGCTACAGATGAGAAGGCACAGATGCTGCGGTTTCACACCCAAACGGGCGGCTCTACGCTAACCGCGCAGCAACCTATGAACAATATTGTCAGAGTGACTAATCAAGCCATGGCGGCCGTCCTTGGCGGTACACAGTCATTGCATACCAACGGTTTTGATGAGGCACTGTCCTTACCCACAGAAGCGGCAGCTAAAATTGCTTTGCGCACCCAGCAGGTTATTGCTTTTGAAAGCGGAGTCACTGAAACTGTAGATCCATTAGCGGGTTCTTTCTTTGTGGAAAATCTGACCAATGAAATTGAAGCAGCAGCTCAGCTATACATTGATAAGATTGATGCCATGGGCGGCTCTGTCAATGCGATAGAAAACGGATACATTCAGAATGAAATTGCGGATGCAGCTTATGCCTACCAGGTAGAAGTTGAAGAAGCCACCAGGGTGATTGTTGGCGTGAATAAATTTACACAGGAAAAAGAAGGGATCACAGATACCTTAAGAATTGATGAATCGATAAGAACTATCCAGACTGATAAAATTAATCAACTAAAAAAAGAAAGAAATAATGAAGATGTTGCGATCGCTTTAGCTAACTTGAAGAAAGGAGCAGAGTCAACAGAAAATCTGATGCCGCTTATCCTGACCGCAGTTGAAGCTTATGCCACTTTAGGGGAGATTGCCGATGTATTACGCAGTGTTTTCGGAGAGTATTAATTGAATGTTAAAAAATAGTTATCCACATAAAAAATTTAGGTTAACTATGGTATTACTCTGCTGATTAGGTACTTACTAAATAAATGAAATTTTAGTTTTTTTTGTTGATAATTTTTTGAATCTTCGATGTCTCGGAACGTCAGTTTTCGCAGGCTGTATTCTTCGGGAAAATCATTAATATATTTAGGACACTATGGAAAAAACTTGTACAGAAGTATGGAAAAACTGTCTTCAAATTATTAAGGATAATATCCCGGGCCAAAGTTTTAAAACCTGGTTCGAACCGATTTCTGCCCTTAAACTTGACGGCAAAGTTTTGACAATACAGGTACCTAGTTTATTTTTCTATGAATGGTTAGAAGAACATTATGTGGGGCTGCTGCGCAAGACTGTTAAGAAGCAGCTTGGAGATGAAGGCAGACTGGAATATAACATTGTGGTAGATAAATCTTCCAATAGCGGCTCACCTTATACCACCAACATGCCCTCTAACGGGAATGGGGCAGAAGCTAAAATGCAATCTATGCCAATACCTGTTTCTATAAACAAGGACATTAAGAATCCTTTTATAATACCAGGGCTGAAAAAGCTGAATGTAGACCCTCAGCTGAACTCAAATTATACTTTCGAAAACTATATTGAAGGCGACTGTAACCGTCTGGCCCGTTCGGCAGGTTATGCTGTTGCAGCAAAACCGGGAGGTACTTCATTCAATCCTTTAATGATTTATGGCGGAGTGGGCCTGGGAAAGACCCATCTTGGTCAGGCTATAGGTAATGAAATTAAACGGACGATGCCCGATAAACTGGTCATTTATGTTTCCTGCGAGAAATTCTGCCAGCAATTTGTAGACTCCCTGAAAAATAATACCATCAATGATTTTGTGAATTTCTACCAGGCAATGGACGTCATCATCATGGATGATGTACATAATTTCGCCGGAAAAGAAAAAACACAGGATATCTTCTTTCATATTTTTAACCACCTGCACCAATCTGGCAAACAAGTTATCCTGACTTCAGATAAAGCACCTAAAGACCTGGCAGGACTGGAAGAGAGGCTGCTCAGCAGGTTTAAATGGGGGCTTTCAGCAGATTTGCAAATTCCTGATCTGGAAACAAGAATCGCTATCCTGAGAAAGAAAATGTACGCAGACGGCATTGAGCTTCCGCAGGAAGTTGTCGAATATGTAGCCAATAATATTGATAATAATGTCAGAGAGCTGGAAGGAGCAATGGTTTCTTTACTTGCCCAGTCTACTTTGAATAAAAAAGATATTGATCTTTCTTTAGCGAAACAAATGCTGAAGAATTTTATCAAAAATACCACTAAAGAGATTTCCATGGAATACATACAGAAACTGGTATGTGAGTACTTTGAAGTCCCGGTAGATATGGTCAAATCGCCTACCCGTAAAAGAGAAATCGTACAAGCCCGGCAGATTTCCATGTACCTGTCCAAAAGCCACACTAAATCTTCCCTGAAAACTATTGGAGCTTTCTTTGGAGGCCGTGATCACTCTACTGTAATCTATGCCTGCCAGACCGTTGAAGATCTGATCGATACAGATAAGAAATTTAAAGGTTATGTACACGATATTCAGAAGAAACTGAAAATGGGTTAATCAGAATCATCAGGTGTCTTACCCATACAAACGGGCTGCCTTGATGCAAGACAGCCCGTTTATTATTTGATATTATTTTTCTTTATTTAATCGCCTCCAATTTCATCAATCCATAAAATAAGGCTGAAGCATGTAAAGACTGCTCTATTTTATTGTCAAGAAGGAGTTGTTTAACTTCTTCAATCGTATATTCTTCCACATTTAAGATCTCATGTTCATCCAGATCCTGTTCCTGTGTTTGAATACCACCGGTTAGCAGGTAAGTAAATGTCCTGTTATCGGATGTCGCCGGATTAGGATAAAGTGTTGCGATCAACTCACAGCTTTCGAAAGAATAGCCGGTTTCTTCCAGTAACTCTCTTTTGACACCAGCTTCCGGATCTTCTCCCGGCTCAATAACACCACCAGGTATCTCTAATGAAATAATATCTGCTGCATGGCGGTACTGACGCACCATAATCAATTTATTATCTTTCGTTAATGCAACCGCATTGGCCCAATCAGGATATTCCAATACAAAATAATCATCTTTTACAGCACCGTTCTGTAATTTACAGGTATCTACACGCAGCGTCGCCCATTTTTCCTGAACCAGGTACCTGGAGGAAAGTTTTTCCCATTTTTTAATCTCCATTCGTTTGTATTGTATCAGGCGTGCTGTTTTAGAAAATCTGTGACTGTTTTTTGACGGCTTAGATTGTTCATATTGACTACATGATGTTTCACTTCCAAGGTCTGATAAGTCAGCTGCAATTTTTCTGCAACGGACTTATTTTCTTCAGTCAGCACTGCTGTATTGAATTTGAGGTAAAGCACTTGTGAAAGAATTTCCAGCTTTTCTGAAGGAAAATTTTTCTCCGTCAGAAAAGCCATGAAATCTGTTGCATCACAAGCTACCAGGTCTGAAAACAGGATTCCAAAATCAGATTCCAGCATTTCATTTAAACCATTGTCAGTCTCTTCCAGTCTGCCTTCCTGTTTTAATCCCAGGATTCTTGCTATTGCTTGTCCGAGTTTTTGAATTTCGGCAGTTATTAAATCTCTTTTATACATATTTACCAGCTTCTTTTACCAGCTTCCACTACTACCGCCACCACCGAAACTACCTCCGCCGAAGCCACCAAATCCGCCGCCGCCACTACTGCTGCCGCCGCCACCGCCCCAGCCACCGCCAGAGCTTCTGCCGCTGCCTAATAACGCGCCCCAGAATAAAGCTTCTCCAACACCACGGCCGCCAATTACCTGGCCACCATTTCCGCCACCACCTTTTCTGATGATAATAATGATCACAACAACGATGATAATAATAGCTAATATTCCACCAGAGCCACCACCTTTTTTGGCTGCTCTTGGGTTATCATTTTTGTATTCACCTTTAGTATATTTGATAATAGCAGTCGTACCCGCATCCAGTCCGGCATAATAATCGCCAGCTTTAAATGCAGGTTTAATTTCATTGTCGATAATCCGCTTGGTAATAATATCGGGTAATACACCCTCTACACCATAACCAGTCTGCATGGCGATTTTGCGGTCACCTAAAGCAACAACAATCATGACACCATTGCTGTTTTTTGCGCCCCCAACACCCCAGTTTCTGCCCAGGCCCAATGCATATTCGTTGATATCGTATTCACCCACACTTTTTACAATTGCAATCGCAATTTGTGTAGAAGTAGAGTCGTCAAATGCTACAAGTTTACTTTCAAGCTGTTGTTTCTGAGATTCAGACAGCGTGCCCGTATAGTCATTAACCAGTGTATTTGGTTTGGCAGGATAATCCTGCGCAAATGCACCTGTATAGAGTACGGTCAGAAATAATGCGATTAATATTTTCTTCATCCGGGCTTATCTAATTTGCTTGCTGCTTATCCATAAAAATAATATTATTCGGTAATTCATTAATATCTCCGCTGCGGTAAGGAAAATGTATCGCTAACTTTTCACCGATCAGTCCAATACCCGCAATCAGGCCGCTTGCAATATTTCCACCCGCAAAATGAGCCTGCATAGCTATTTGTGTAGTTTCCCAGAAATCTTCAGGTACTAATTTATGAATCCCTCTGTCGCCGATAACGGCAAATTTTTTGTCCATATGAGCAAGATAAATTAAGACACCATTTTGTTGTGAAGTTTTATCCATACCCAATTTAGAGAAATAGGCAGTAGCTCTTTCAAAAGCTTCGCCTTTACAATGTTTTTCTACAGCAATTCTAATTTCGCCTGAAGTCAGCTTTTCAGCTTCTCCAATTGCATTGGTAATCAGGTCTTGTTCTTGTTCTGTCAGAAATGGCATAATGATCAAAATTAAACAAATAAGGGTAATACGTAACTCATTAAAAGAACACGCATTACCCTTAAATATTATAAACGTTTACTAAAATTCTACTTTAGGCGTATTTTGTGCTCCGGCATCAGCCTTAAAACCAGCTCTTTGTTTGAAACCAAACATACCAGCTGTTAAATTATTAGGGAACGATCTTACTTTGACATTATAAGACTGAACAGCATCGTTGAAATCCTTACGGGCAACAGCAATTCTGTTTTCAGTACCTTCCAATTGTACCGAAAGATCGCTGAACTGTTGTGTCGCTTTCAATTCCGGATAGTTTTCAGTCAATACCATTAATTTACCTAAGGCCTGTCCGATCTGGCCCTGGGCAGCCTGGAATTTTTCCAGCTTTTCAGGAGTTAAGTCATCTGCGCTTACTTTGATCTGGCTGGCTTGTGCACGTGCTTCAATGACAGCTGTCAAAGTACCCTGCTCAAATTTAGCTGCACCTTTTACAGTACTTACCAAATTAGGGATTAAATCAGAACGTCTCTGGTATTGTGTTTCTACCTGATTCCATTTAGTTTTTACATCCTCATCCAATTTAACCATGCTATTATAACCACAACTACTTAAGGTCGTGGTGATGAACAAGGCAGCGATAACTCCTAATATTGCTTTTTTCATTTTTATCATGTTTTGGTTTCTACGTGTTAATTTACACATTAGAACTCAATTTCCGTACCTTTGTTACATTTAGGGAGAAAAACCTGACAACTTGTATGTAAAAATATGATTTCATACGTCTGATGGCCTGTTTTGGCAGGTTCCGGATTATAATCCAGTTTTCTTATCTTTGCAGCCATTCAGGATAAATACCTGACGTAACCTATGCAAAAAGAGATAGAAATAACCATCGCCCCGGAAGAAGCAGGACAGGAAGAACAGCTATTAAACAAGCTTTCCACTGTTTTATCAATAGATAGAGTGCATATCAAAGGATACAAAATCCTTAAAAGATCAATCGACGCCCGTTCCCGAAAAGTTATCTTCAGGATGCAGGTTAAAGTATTCATTGATGAACCCCGCCCCGAAGAAGAATTTACAGTCAATTATCCGGATGTAAGTGACCGGAAAGAGGTTATTATTGTGGGTGCTGGCCCGGCTGGTCTTTTTGCAGCCTTGCAATGTATAGAAAACGGGATGAAACCTATTGTGCTGGAGCGTGGAAAAGACGTAAAACAGCGCAGAAGAGATCTTGCACTGATCAATAAAGAAGGGATCGTTAATACAGAATCAAACTATTGCTACGGAGAAGGTGGTGCGGGAACTTACTCCGACGGAAAGTTATATACCCGGTCTAACAAACGCGGTGATATCAACAAAGTACTCCAGGTTTTTGTTCAGCATGGTGCTACAGCCGACATTCTGGTAGATGCACGCCCGCATATCGGAACTAATAAATTACCACATATTATCACTGCTATCCGCGAAACTATCTTGAAAGCTGGCGGGGAAGTTCATTTTGATCAAAAAGTTACAGATTTTATCATTGAATCCGGAAAGATCAAAGGAGTAGTCGTGAATGAACTTTATACTTTAACTGCTGATTCGGTTATTTTAGCCACCGGACACTCAGCGCGTGATATTTATACTTTATTACATCAAAAAGGGATTTTGGTAGAAGCCAAGCCTTTTGCAATGGGGGTCAGGATCGAACATCCTCAAGCCATTATTGATGAAGCACAATACCATTGTCCGGTTAGAAGCGAATTTTTGCCACCGGCTTATTATAGCCTGGTTGAACAAGTGGGCAGCAGGGGGGTGTTCTCATTTTGTATGTGTCCTGGCGGGATTATCGCACCTTGTGCAACTGATGAGAATGAAATTGTAGTGAACGGCTGGTCACCA
This sequence comes from Pedobacter sp. WC2423, assembly GCF_040822065.1. NCBI lineage: Bacteria > Pseudomonadati > Bacteroidota > Sphingobacteriia > Sphingobacteriales > Sphingobacteriaceae > Pedobacter > Pedobacter sp. WC2423. The sequence goes on along the minus strand of NZ_CP162005.1, from coordinate 3,053,724 downwards.
TCCAAACGTAATAATCCTTTTGCAAACTCGGGAACCGTCGTTCAGGTTACTTTGGAAGATGTCCCCGGTGAAGATCCGCTGCGGATGATGAACTTTCAATCCGAAATCGAAGAAAAGGCTTTTACAATGGGTGGAGGTAATCTGGTGGCTCCCGCGCAGCGGATGATCGATTTTGTGGAAGACCGTCTTTCTGCCGATTTACCAAAGAATTCTTATCTGCCGGGTACTAAAAGTGTCATGCTGAAAGAGATGCTGCCCGATTTTATTGCGACAAGTTTAAAAAATGCACTTCCGCTTTTTGGTAAAAAGATGAAGGGGTATTATACCAATGAAGCCATTCTGGTAGGAATTGAAAGCAGAAGTTCATCACCAGTGAGGATACCAAGAGACAGGGAGACGTTTCAACATCCGGAAGTTACTGGTCTTTATCCTTGCGCTGAGGGTGCCGGTTATGCCGGAGGAATCGTTTCTGCGGCGATAGATGGTGTCAATTGTGCAAACGCGATCCTGAAGTTTAGCTAAACAATTTAAGAAAGGTGCTGTTTTTATCAACAGAATTGCAAGAGGTTTAACGATACCGGAGCGTAAAATAGAGCACAATGAAGAACACATTAATTATAGGTGCAAGTCCTGACCCATCAAGATATGCTTATCTGGCGGCAAAAATGCTGACAGAAAAAGGTCATTCAATTGTTAATGTAGGCATCAAAACCGGCGAAGTTGCTGGTGTTCCAATTGAGAAGCCTTCAGCAATTCATACCGATGTAGATACGATCACTTTATATATCGGGCCGCATTTACAGGCTGATTATTTTGATTATATTCTTAGAACGAAGCCAAAACGAGTGATTTTTAATCCCGGAACTGAAAATGATGAGCTGGAAGCTTTATTAAAAGAAAATAAAATAGAAGCTGTTGAGGCTTGTACACTGGTTTTATTATCTACTGGTCAGTATTAAAGCTATTCTTTTGATATAAGTAACGATGATAAATTACTCCGGAAGCAATTAATAACAGGCTGAAAGAAAGATATAAATTAGCTATTATAGCCATTATTGATAAGATTAGCAGAATGAATAGATGTCTGAGATATCTTTCCATATCTTCTTTAGTAAAATACAGCGACATCCGCAGGTAAAGCAGAATTCCTGAACAAAGTACTAGTCCTTTTAAGGTGTTTAAAATTGAAAATCCTGTAAGGTTACTGTAAAAAAATAGTTCGGGAGCCATGAGCGTCAGCATCGTAATCCATCTGAAAAATAAGCTGAGCCAGTTACTGATGGGAAGACTATTGACAAAGCTCATATAATTCTTCTCAAATTTCAAGGCTGTTGAAATCAGGATGCTATGTGAAATTGTAGCTGTCATTAAACTGAGTAAGTAAATCCTGACATCAGAACCGTTATCGGCAAACATCCAGATGATTCCTTTAAACAGCATAAAAGATAAAACTTTGCAAATGATAAGGGAGAGCGTCTGTTCTTTTAACAGGGCATAGAGCGGCCAGGTCCAATAAGGTTTTTTTACGGAGATTTTTGGATAATTAATTAAACGGATTGCTGGTTTGAAGGCGTAATTGACTGAACGAAAAGTGAAGTAAGCCGGGCTGGCGGATATCAGGATTATATAGCCAGTCAGCGTGGCTGCGGATAGATAAAAGTGTCCATAGATTCCAATTATAATAAGCATTAAATTAATAACATTTAGCGGACTATGTATAAACAAGTACAGGATAATCCAATGCTGCAACTGTACGCTTTTTACAGATGCACTACTGATTTTTACAAAATGATAAGTTGGATCGTTTAATTGCTTTTGTACAAAAAACAGGCATTTGATACTAAAAAGAAGGTTAATCAGTATCAATATCCCAAGAATTATAGGCGATGAATTGATGGTCATCCCTAATGCTATCAGATAATTTTTGAAATGATCTGGTGGTACTGCGCCGAAAATGATATAAAAAACAAAAAGAAACAGTCCGGCGTGTTGTGCGAAAAATTCTCTACCAAAGGTCTTTAACCATAATTTCAGCATAGTTTTAATTGCTGATTCTCAATTTCAAAAATACCGGTCAGGGAAATTCTGGAAGCGTCTGGTTCCTGATGGGATGAAATCAGAAATATTTTTCCTTCCTGAAGATGAGATTTGATCAGTGTATAAAGAACTTCAATAGCAGCCTGATCAATGGTAATCATCAGCTCATCCAGAATATATAATTTCACATGGCCGGTAAATGCACAGATCAATGATAACTTTTTCAGCATTCCACTGGAATATCCTGCGATTTTGTTTTTCATGTAATCTCCCATTTTAAACGCTTCAACTAGTTCGTCAGCAGTTTTTCTACCTGCCTTTCGTATACTTAAATGATATTCTAAAAGATCATTTCCTGTAAGAAACTTTGGATATTGTGGTTCTGCTTCTGCATAACTGAGCAAAGACCGGTAAGCTACCGGATGATTATTCAAAGTGATATGATCAATAGCTACTTCGCCTTTAAACGGGATTTGTCCGGAAATAATCTTAAATAAAGTCGTTTTCCCGGCTCCGTTACTTCCTTTGATTAAATAGATGCCCTCATTTACTTCCCAACGTTCAAATTCAAAGACCATATGGTTACCATATTGCTTGTTCAGATTTTTTAAGCTTAAAGTTGTCATCGTTATATTTTAGATTGGAGAGGACTCACAATGTTACAGCGGGTTATGATATCTTTTGATAGGATTAATTGCTAAAAGCATAAAACTTTGATAATTGATTAGTATTTTAGATAAATAGGATACTTGATGAGAAGAAATGCAAATTAAATGAAGAACCTGTCCCTGCTTAAAATAATTGTTTTTTATCTGTCGCTGGGATGTATAGCACTTCTTGTTGGGCATGGACTGATTAACTGGACTTCCATTGTTCTCAAATATGAGACGCTCTTAAACTCTCATATCCTGCTGGATTTGATATTGATGGTCATTGGAGCATTGATCCTGTTTTTCACGATCAGGTTTTACCAGAAAAATCAGGAGGCTACCGAGTTAAATTATCAAAGACTATTTAATTCCAGCCCGCTTCCAATTTATGTAGTGGCCAAATCAAATTTTAAAATTCTTTCTGTAAATGCAGCAATGACAAAATTGTATGGTTATACATTAGATGAATTTTCAGAGATGACCACATTGGATATCCGTCCGGAACAAGAGCATCAACGTATCAGGGATTTAATGGATCACTGTAGGGAGACTGACCTTGATTCTGAGGTCTGGTTGCACCGGAAGAAAAATGGAGAATGTTTTTATGTGAAAATAACTTTTCATCGTGTTCCTTTATTGAAGGATGGAGCATATCTGGTCATGGTCTTAGATATAGACAAGTCAATTAAAGATGAAAAGAAGATTAATGATTTGCTTCATTTGTATGAAATGGTCAACCATGCAACCAATGATGTAATCTGGGATTATGATTTCGTATCTGATCAGGTGAAATGGATGCAGGGGTATAATGAAACTTATGGGTATTCAAAAGATTCAAGTCATGATATTTTCAGGGCCATGGAAAAGATCCATCCTGATGATCGTTTATCGGTCATGGAATCCTTTCAGAAAATCCTGACGGATAAACAGAAATATTTTTTTGCGGAATACCGGTATATGTGTGCTGATGGTTCTTTCAAATATATAAGGGATCGTGGTTATGCGATTTTTGATCAGTGTGGAGAACCTGTCCGGATGATAGGGGCGATGCAGGATATTGATAAACAAAAAAAATATGAGCAGCAGTTGTTAAGCCAGAATGAGCAGCTTAAAGAGATTGCCTGGCTGAATTCTCATCAGGTGAGAAGGCCACTCAGTAATATACTTGCACTGATTAGTTTGATTAAGGATTCTCCGGTTAACCAGGATGTGCTGGAATTAATAAACTTTCTTGCGATATCTTCTAAAGAATTAGATGATGCGGTCATTATGATCAACAAGCAAACTATGGAAGGGAAGGCGCCCCAGCTTTCTTAGGATGTTGCTTGATCTCCTTATAGCTTAAGATTTTATTTTTTAATGAATCAGCCCGTTAGCTATGGGCTTGATACTATTTTGATTTGATTTTTTTTGATAAACCAGATACATATTGTGTAGGGGATAAGCAAATTACCACAAATCTATTTTCTTCACGAGCATAATAAGTCATTTTATATAGTGTTTTTGTCTGTTTCTTCTTCAGCAGGTTGCTTTTGAGGTGGAAGTCAAGTGAAATCAGTAAAATTCTCCTGTCATGTCAAGTGATTTGAGTACACTTATGGTATAGAAGTACTACTGTAGTGTATTAGAACGACCTTGAAAAGATCTTGGGATGAGGTTGGAATGACTGTGGTCATTGCAAGGTCATTCCAACCTCATCCCAACCTCATTCCAAGGTCATTTCAAGGCACTATTTAACCCCTTTTAAATACCTGTTTTATACGACGAGGCCATGTTTTGAGTTTTTCTGTACTTTATATCGTCTGATCATGAGGTTTGGAGGCTGGAATTGCTGTGCAGCCTGTCGGTTTTGGAATTCCTTTTGAACCGTTTAAAGCACCAATTAGCTATAGGCTGTAAAGGTTTCTGGCGGTTTTTAAAATCAATCCAGGCTGGTTGCTGCTGCGGGGGGATTTAGTTTGAAGTATTTCGTGTTGAGAATCATGCAGTTAGGGATTGTATACAATTATAAGTGCGTTATTGTTTGGTGGGCGGTATAATTTTCCTACTTTTGCATCCCGCTTCGGAGGAAGGGAAAGAGTGAAAAAGATGTAGTGCTGAAGATTGAAAGGATGTGAAGTAGAGGTTGTTGTTAAGCTCCTGGGAAGGAATTAAAACTTTCTGAAAATAAAAAATAAAAAGCTTGACAAAACGAAAAAGATTTCTACCTTTGCAGTCCCAACAAAAACGGGAAGATCACTAACGGATGTTAGCAGATCACAATAACAAGACTGAAACGATGAAATACCGGAAATGAATCAGGAACATGAAGACCTGAGAAATAGAAGGAATAACATTGCAACATATAAAGACTGGCCGTGAGGTACTGTCGAGAAGTTCATTAAAGAGATGTCATTTACAAACGTAGCGAGGTAAGCTAGTACAAGTTCAAAGTACATGAACCGCGCGAGTTTTTTAAGTCTATTCTGACAGACAAATAAGAATAAGACTATTATTAATACAAGTTAAGAATGGTCAGTGTTCAAACATAACATTTTACAATGGAGAGTTTGATCCTGGCTCAGGATGAACGCTAGCGGCAGGCCTAATACATGCAAGTCGAACGATACTCTTTAGCTTGCTAGAGAGGAAAGTGGCGCACGGGTGCGTAACGCGTATGCAACCTACCTTAATCAGGGGGATAGCCCGAAGAAATTCGGATTAACACCGCATAAAATCACAGCACAGCATTGTGCAATGATCAAATATTTATAGGATTAAGATGGGCATGCGTGACATTAGTTAGTTGGCGGGGTAACGGCCCACCAAGACCACGATGTCTAGGGGATCTGAGAGGATGACCCCCCACACTGGTACTGAGACACGGACCAGACTCCTACGGGAGGCAGCAGTAAGGAATATTGGTCAATGGAGGCAACTCTGAACCAGCCATGCCGCGTGCAGGAAGACAGCCCTCTGGGTCGTAAACTGCTTTTATTCGGGAATAAACCTATCTACGTGTAGATAGCTGAATGTACCGAAGGAATAAGGATCGGCTAACTCCGTGCCAGCAGCCGCGGTAATACGGAGGATCCAAGCGTTATCCGGATTTATTGGGTTTAAAGGGTGCGTAGGCGGCTTTTTAAGTCAGGGGTGAAAGACGGTGGCTCAACCATCGCAGTGCCCTTGATACTGAAGAGCTTGAATGAACTAGAGGTAGGCGGAATGTGACAAGTAGCGGTGAAATGCATAGATATGTCACAGAACACCGATTGCGAAGGCAGCTTACTATGGTTAAATTGACGCTGAGGCACGAAAGCGTGGGGATCAAACAGGATTAGATACCCTGGTAGTCCACGCCCTAAACGATGAATACTCGCTGTTAGCGATACACAGTTAGCGGCTAAGCGAAAGCGTTAAGTATTCCACCTGGGGAGTACGGTCGCAAGATTGAAACTCAAAGGAATTGACGGGGGCCCGCACAAGCGGAGGAGCATGTGGTTTAATTCGATGATACGCGAGGAACCTTACCCGGGCTTGAAAGTTAGTGAATCATTTAGAGATAGATGAGTCCGCAAGGACACGAAACTAGGTGCTGCATGGCTGTCGTCAGCTCGTGCCGTGAGGTGTTGGGTTAAGTCCCGCAACGAGCGCAACCCCTATGTTTAGTTGCCAGCACGTAATGGTGGGGACTCTAAACAGACTGCCTGTGCAAACAGAGAGGAAGGAGGGGACGACGTCAAGTCATCATGGCCCTTACGTCCGGGGCTACACACGTGCTACAATGGATGGTACAGAGGGCAGCAAGCTGGTAACAGCAAGCAAATCTCCAAAAGCCATTCACAGTTCGGATAGAGGTCTGCAACTCGACCTCTTGAAGTTGGATTCGCTAGTAATCGTATATCAGCAATGATACGGTGAATACGTTCCCGGGCCTTGTACACACCGCCCGTCAAGCCATGGAAGTTGGGGGTACCTAAAGTATGTAACCGCAAGGAGCGTCCTAGGGTAAAACCGATAACTGGGGCTAAGTCGTAACAAGGTAGCCGTACCGGAAGGTGCGGCTGGAATACCTCCTTTCTGGAGTAAGATAGATAACTCGCTGCGTAAATGATATACTATACCCATACAAACAGTAATAGTATATAAGTAAATGACAATAAAATCTCAAAAGAAAAACCCATAGGATGAAACATCAACATTAGTGTTGTTCACCTACTGAAAGAAGGAATTGACCGAGGAAAAGGAATTGTGCTGAGACACCTCAACAACAACCCTGACCCAGTTAAATAGTCCCGTAGCTCAGTTGGTTAGAGCACTACACTGATAATGTAGGGGTCAGCAGTTCAAATCTGCTCGGGACTACATTATATATTCTAAGGGGGATTAGCTCAGCTGGCTAGAGCGCCTGCCTTGCACGCAGGAGGTCAACGGTTCGACTCCGTTATTCTCCACGATTGTCCCGTAGTTAAGATAAAAGCTACAGGAAATAGGGTAAGATGGTAGCAATACTATAGTACCCGGGACAATAAAGTTCTTTGACATATTGGAAGAAGTTAATAAAGAAGAGCAAACAACAATAGAGACGTTGTTAGCTTGAAGGAAACACAAGTGTATTTATACACGAACTGAATCCGTAAGGGTTAATAACAGATTAAAAAAAGCATTTCCATAGGCGCAAAAGGCTATGGAGAGAAGAAAGTAAGAAAGAGTACACAGGGGATGCCTTGGCTCTCAGAGGCGATGAAGGACGTGATAAGCTGCGATAAGCTCCGGGGATTAGCAAATATGAATTAATCCGGAGATTTCCGAATGGGGAAACCTGGCTAGTTGAAGACTAGTCGCATTACGATGCGCAAACCTGCCGAACTGAAACATCTAAGTAAGCAGAGGAAGAGAAAATAATAATGATTTCCTAAGTAGTGGCGAGCGAACGGGAAAGAGCCCAAACCAGTTATGTTACGGCATAGCTGGGGTTGTAGGACTACAATATGGCATTAATGAAATGAAGTGGAACAGGATGGGAAGCCTGGCAAAATAGCGTGAGAGCCGCGTACACGTAAGTAACATTAGTCTAGTAGTATCCTGAGTACCGCGAGGTCGGAGACGCCTTGTGGGAATCTGCCGGCACCATCCGGTAAGGCTAAATACTCCTGAGAGACCGATAGTGAACCAGTACCGTGAGGGAAAGGTGAAAAGAACCCCGAACAGGGGAGTGAAATAGAACCTGAAACTGTGTACTTACAAGCGGTCGGAGCGTCCAGGTGGCGTGACGGCGTGCCTTTTGCATAATGAGCCTACGAGTTACTCTTCTCTGGCAAGGTTAAGTGTTTAAGACACGCAGCCGAAGCGAAAGCGAGTCTGAACAGGGCGTATAGTCAGGGGAGGTAGACGCGAAACCTTGTGATCTACCCATGGACAGGTTGAAGGTGCGGTAACACGTACTGGAGGACCGAACCGATAAACGTTGAAAAGTTTCCGGATGATCTGTGGGTAGGGGTGAAAGGCTAATCAAACTGGGAAATAGCTCGTACTCCCCGAAATGTTTTTAGGAACAGCGTGGTGGTTAAGTTTATTAGAGGTAGAGCTACTGATTGGGTGCGGGGGAGTCAAATCCTACCAAATCCAGACAAACTCCGAATGCTAATAAATATACACTGCAGTGAGGCCCGGGGTGCTAAGGTCACGGGCCGAGAGGGAAAGAACCCAGACCATCAGCTAAGGTCCCCAAGTTACTACTAAGTTGAACTAACGAGGTGCGATTGCCTAGACAGCTAGGATGTTGGCTTGGAAGCAGCCATTCATTTAAAGAGTGCGTAACAGCTCACTAGTCGAGCGATCGTGCATGGATAATAAACGGGCATAAAGTAGTACACCGAAGCTATGGGTAATATTAATATTACGGTAGGGGAGCATTCCAGCGGCAGCGAAGTTTTGGCGTAAGCCAGGGTGGAGCTTCTGGAAAAGCAAATGTAGGCATAAGTAACGATAAGGCAGGCGAGAAACCTGCCCACCGAAAGGATAAGGTTTCCTGATCAACGCTAATCGGATCAGGGTTAGTCGGGGCCTAAGGAGAACCCGAAGGGGAAATTCGATGGACAACTGGTTAATATTCCAGTACTTTTTATAACTGCGATGTGGGGACGGAGTAGTGACACTGCCGCGATCTGACGGAATAGATCGTTAAAGACTGTAGGTATAGGAGAGGTAGGCAAATCCGCCACTCTTGCTGAAGGTCGATAGTACCGCAAGCCTTCGGGTAAGTGGATAGCGCAGGTAATCAGACTTCCAAGAAAAACCGCTAAGCTTCAGGTTATAAAAACCCGTACCGCAAACCGACACAGGTATCCGGGAAGAGAATTCTAAGGTGCTCGAGTGAATCATGGCTAAGGAACTCGGCAAAATGGCCCTGTAACTTCGGGAGAAGGGGCGCTGACAGCAATGTCAGCCGCAGTGAAAAGGCCCAGGCGACTGTTTAACAAAAACACATGGCTTTGCAAAATCGAAAGATGAAGTATAAGGCCTGACACCTGCCCGGTGCTGGAAGGTTAAGAGGGGATGTCATCTGTTAAAGGAGAAGCATTGAATCGAAGCCCCAGTAAACGGCGGCCGTAACTATAACGGTCCTAAGGTAGCGAAATTCCTTGTCGGGTAAGTTCCGACCTGCACGAATGGTGTAACGATCTGGGCGCTGTCTCAGCCATGAGCTCGGTGAAATTGTGGTCCCGGTGAAGACGCCGGGTACCCGCAACGGGACGGAAAGACCCCATGCACCTTCACTACAATTTAACATTGACATTGGATACAGGATGTGTAGGATAGGTGGGAGACTATGAAGCGGCATCGCCAGGTGTTGTGGAGTCAACGTTGAAATACCACCCTTTTTGTATTCGGTGTCTAACCCTTGAATGAGGGGACATTGTTTGATGGGTAGTTTGACTGGGGTGGTCGCCTCCAAAAAGGTAACGGAGGCTTTCAAAGGTAAGCTCAATACGCTTGGTAACCGTATGAGGAGTGCAATAGCATAAGCTTGCTTGACTGTGAGGCAGACAAGCCGAGCAGGGTCGAAAGACGGATATAGTGATCCGGTGGTTCTGCATGGAAGGGCCATCGCTCAAAGGATAAAAGGTACGCTGGGGATAACAGGCTGATCTCCCCCAAGAGCTCATATCGACGGGGAGGTTTGGCACCTCGATGTCGGCTCGTCACATCCTGGGGCTGGAGAAGGTCCCAAGGGTTCGGCTGTTCGCCGATTAAAGTGGCACGCGAGCTGGGTTCAGAACGTCGCGAGACAGTTCGGTCCCTATCTGTTGTGGGCGTAGGAATTTTGAGTGGGGCTGACCTTAGTACGAGAGGACCGGGTTGGACTAACCTCTAGTGAATCTGTTGTTCCGCCAGGGGCATTGCAGAGTAGCTACGTTGGGAATAGATAAGCGCTGAAAGCATCTAAGTGCGAAACTAGCCACGAGATGAGAATTCCATATAGGACCGTAGCAGACTACTACGTTGATAGGTTACAGATGTAAAGCTGGTGACAGCATAGTCGAGTAATACTAATCATCCGAAGCTTTCAAGAGCAATAAACTGTTGTTTGTTCTTCATAACTAACTTCTTTCAATAATATGTCATCGTTTGATGGACCGGAGTTAAAACAGGAAAAGCAGTGATGCGGATCCTTTAAGCCCGGGAACGGAAAACAATTATAATATCAATCGAGCGATAATAACAAAAGCTATATAAATTAATAGCTGAAAATAACAAAAGCTGGATAAAGACATTTAGGTGCCTATATCGGTGGTGTCCACCTCTTCCCATTCCGAACAGAGAAGTTAAGCCCACCAGAGCCGATGGTACTGCGGTAACACGTGGGAGAGTAGGTCGGTGCCAAATCTTAAAGAAAGCCTGTAGGAAACTACAGGCTTTTCTTGTTATAAGCCTTTTTATATATTAATCATGGCTTTTAGCGCCGGGTCTGAAAAGAATATATAAATCTTTTTTATTTGCTCTAAATACGTTTTTTTAATTTGAGCAGCACAACATGCTTGTCATCACCTCTGTAGATTTCAATCAATAATTGTTTCCCATTGTGATCTTTTAGCATTTCTGTAAGATCATTCAGTTTATAGTGTATCACACTGGCAAAGTTTATAGCAGTGATCTCATCATTTTCTTTTAATCCAGCTTCTTCTGCAGGAGAACCAATTTCAATTCTGCCAATATAGTAACGATCTTTTATTCCTTGTATCACGTAAATTTCAAGACCAGACATGTCATGCTCAAATTTTGGAACATCATTATTGTTCTTCTTCAGGTATAAGAATCCGCCTGTATAATCAAACGTAACCAAAAAATGCCGGAGTATGTCAGAGCCCAGGCTACCATTCCTGGTCCTTCCTTCCATTGTAGAACGTTCAGTATTATATTCAGGAAAACCTGTCAGCACTTCGTTCAAAGTATAAGTTCCAAGTTTAATTGCATAAATTCTACCCATTGAGCCATTAATGATACCGTTAATTCCAACACCCAGATTGGCGGGGATTGTTTTTACAGGCAATGGGAAAGGTTTATTCTGCAGAGATTCCATCATTAGCGGATGGCTGGAGCCATTATCAATTAGCAGATCAACATCCATAGTGCCTAGTTCACTGGTTTGTATTTGTGTGGTTAAATAGGGTTTTCCACCTGTAATTTGTATCGGAATACTTGTCCCTTTATGCTCAAGTTTAGTGTCAGGATTATAAAACGTAAGCTTATTCGTATAATAATTGATTTTTACTGTAAAACTATTGAAAAAATAGTAGCCCAAAATACCGTAAATTTTAATACCAAGATAACTGGACAGATCGAAAATGTCTTTTTTAAAGATCGCAGTAGGGATATTTTTAATCGTAGCTTTGCCTATTTTGGCAGTGATATTTCTGGTTAAAACAGCTTCAATATTGTCACCGAATCCATATCCCTGAACCTTTACGGTCTGAGCTCTTTGGAGATCCAGATTCTCCAGAAAAGTAGTATCCGTAATAATCATTTGCGCCACGCCTGTGTCTAAGAGAAAATTATATGGTCCCTTGCCGTTGATGTACAGCGGAACTATAATCAGATTTTTGACCAGGGTAAAAGGAATGGACTGTTTTCTCCGCTTTCCGCTGAACTCAAATTTCTGTGCATAGACAGGAGGAGCTATTACAAACAGCAGGTATAACATTACGCCTCCGGTAAGCAATAACTGAGCATAGTTAATTTTCCTGGAGCGTTTTTGGATCATTATCATACCGGTTATAATTTCCAGAAAATATACCTTTTGAAAAATATAAGACAGATATACCCCAATGAGAGCTGGGGAAAGCTAAGCTTAGCAACAAGAAGTATATTTGGTTAGAAATTCTTTATATTAAATATACAAAAAATAATTGTTAAGCTAAGATTGGATAATTTGTTATTTATAGCGTTAATGTGATATTTTTAGCTATCTTTGAGCCATCAATAAGACATAAAAACATTGACTTGCGTAAGCAAAGATTGTTCGAAAATATTTAGGTGTCTATATCGGTGGTGTCCACCTCTTCCCATTCCGAACAGAGAAGTTAAGCCCACCAGAGCCGATGGTACTGCGGTAACACGTGGGAGAGTAGGTCGGTGCCAAATCTTAAAGAAAGCCTGTAGGAAACTACAGGCTTTTCTTGTTATAAACCATTTTTTTATTGGATTTAATGTTCCATAATTGGCTGTTTTATAGTATTAATTTACGAAGACATCAGTTGTTTTAACAGGGCCAGTGGTTACTATCTCTGTCATGCCCGCGATTTTAAACCCTTATCATTCAGGCACTCTATAAACTGGATGTAAAACAATAAAATATCATAAGTTAAGCCCAAAGAATATAGCTAGTTTTGTGCCGTCAATTGAAAATGAAATGAAATTAGCAATTAATGGTTTTGGCAGGATAGGGCGTATATTTTTGCGTACTGCTCTGGAAAAAAATATCAATGTGGTCGCTATAAACGATCTTGGTGATCCGGCAACTTTAGCGCACTTGTTTAAATATGATACTGTGCACCGTGGTTTTAAAGGAAAGGTGACTTTTGACCAGGAAGCACTGATTATTAACGGAAAACGAATTTACGTTTACCGCGAAGCCCATCCGGAAAATCTACCCTGGAAAGCTTTGGATATAGACATTGTACTCGAATCTACTGGTAAATTTACAACCAGAACAGGAGCAGGCAAACATTTACTGGCGGGTGCAAAACAGGTACTGATCTCTGCCCCGGCAGACAAAGACATTCCTATGTTCGTACTCGGAGTGAATGATTCCGTCCTGGACTTAACTGCAGAAATCATTTCCAATGCTTCCTGTACCACAAATAATGTAGCGCCAATGGTAAAGATCCTCGATGATAAATGGGGAATTCTTGACGGTTATATTACCACAATCCATTCTATGACTGGTGACCAAAACCTGCATGATGCGCCGCATAAAGATTTAAGAAGAGCAAGAGCTGCATCTGCTTCGATTATACCTACCAGTACAGGTGCTGCAAAAGCAATCACTAATATTTTTCCTCACCTGGAAGGTAAACTGGGAGGAGCAGGTATCCGTGTTCCGGTATTAAATGGTTCATTGACTGATTTTACCTGTATTCTTAAAGAGAAAGCGACTATAGAAGAAATAAATGCGGCTTTTAAATCTGCTGCTGAAAATGAAATGAAAACTGTACTGGAGTATACGGAAGATCCGATTGTTTCAGTAGATATTCTGGATAATCAGCACTCTTGTATTTTTGATGCGCAACTTACCTCTATCGTTGGTGACCTGGTTAAAGTAGTAGGATGGTATGATAATGAGTCTGGTTATTCCGCAAGACTGGCAGACCTGGTACTTAAAATCTCAGAAAATCATAATTAGAATAATTTTTTGCAATCAATGAGCTTAGATCGGTTCATGCTTCTTATATTTGGTGTAATGCAAGGACTCTTGCTGTAGGTTTTACAGCAGATCAGGGTTTGAAGTCATTTCTGAGGAATGCTGAATTTCAGGAGCCGGCCCGCATTTTGATAGGTTTAGCCAAATAGCCAGAAAATAAATTTATAACGTTAAAGTTGTGATTCATCGTAGATGATGCACATGACTTTTTTTAACACCTAAAAATTAGATACAAGATGAAAACAATTGACCAATGTGATTTCAAGGATAAGAAAGCTTTAGTAAGGGTAGATTTTAACGTGCCTTTAGATAAGGATTTCAATATTACAGACGACAAAAGAATGCGTGCTGCATTACCAACGATCACTAAAATTTTGAATGATGGTGGCGCTGTGATTTTAATGTCACACTTAGGCCGTCCAAAAGGAGGTCCTGAAAATCAATTTTCGCTGAAACATATTTTAGGTGATTTATCAAGAATGCTTGATCTTGAAGTTAAATTTGCTGATGATTGTATTGGTACTTCTGCTGTTGAGGCAGCAAGAAACCTTGTTCCGGGACAGGTTTTATTATTAGAAAACCTTCGTTTTTACAAAGAAGAAGAAAAAGGAGATAAAGATTTTGCAGCTAAGCTTGCAAAGTTAGGTGATGTATATGTAAATGATGCTTTTGGTACAGCTCACCGTGCGCATGCTTCTACTTCAATTATTGCTGAGTTTTTTCCAACAGAAAAATACTTTGGTTATCTGATGGCTGAAGAGCTGAAAAATGCAGAAAAAATCAACCACAATGCAGAGAAACCTTTCACTGCGATTATGGGTGGCGCGAAAGTATCAGACAAAATCCTTTTGATCGAGAGCTTACTTGAAAAAGTAGATAACCTGATTATTGGTGGTGGTATGGCTTATACTTTCAGTAAAGCACAAGGTGGTGAAATCGGTACTTCTTTATTGGAAGCAGATCGTATGGAGCTTTGTTTGCAATTGCTGGAAAAAGCGAAAGCAAAAGGTGTAAATATCATTTTACCACTGGATACTGTTATCGCTGATAAATTTGACAATAACGCTGAAAAGAAAAATGTTGATGCAGGTCATATCCCGGCAGACTGGATGGGATTAGATATTGGTCCTAAGTCTGTTGAGCTTTTTTCTGAAGTCATTAAGAAATCAAAAACGTTATTATGGAATGGTCCGATGGGTGTTTTTGAAATGGCTAATTTTGAGCAGGGTACGCGTGCAGTTGCGAACGCTGTTGTAGCGGCCACAAAAGAAAATGGTGCATTTTCTTTAATTGGTGGTGGTGACTCTGCTGCTGCGATAGCTAAATTCAACCTGGAAGATGAAGTAAGTTATGTTTCTACCGGTGGTGGTGCATTGCTTGAATACATGGAAGGTAAAGAACTGCCTGGTGTTAAGGCTATTAACGGATAAGGTTAAATCCAGTAAAATTTCCACAGGATCATGATCCTTTTTGAAGAGCCTGTATCATAAATCATGATTCAGGCTCTTCTTCGTTTTAAAGGACTTCTTTCTTCCTGATCTTAAGTAATTTAGGGCAAAATATTTCTGCTGATATTTGATTTAACAACTTGATTTTCATATATTTAAGCTGCAAACATTAGTAGAATATGTCAGTAAGAAAACCTATTTTCAGACCCTACCACCAGGATCAGCTCATGGCGCTCCCGCCTAATCTTGATGATCTAATCCCTACAGACCATACCGTAAGAATCGTCAATGATGTGATCAATGCAATCAATGTTGAACCACTTCTAAAAGCCTATCACGTACGTGGTGGCTCTAATTATCACCCGCTTATGCTTTTAAAAGTATTGGTTTATGGATATCTCACCAATATTTATTCCAGTCGTAAGTTAGCTGAAGCCTGCAGGGAAAGAGTTCCTTTTATGTGGCTGAGCGCGATGAATAAGCCTGACCACAATACGATCAACCGTTTTCGTGGGGTACGCCTTAAACATGCACTTCGCAGTGTTTTTGAAGAAGTTGTTAAGCTGCTGGCCAAAGAAGAGCTGCTGAGTATTGACCAGGTTTATACCGATGGGACCAAGATTGAAGCTAATGCCAATAAGTACACTTTTGTCTGGAAGAAATCAATCCAGACCAACAAGGAAAAGATGAAAAAGCAATTGGACGAGATCTGGAATTACGCACAAAGTGTTGCAGCCGATGAGGATATGATGCCTGAGCCACCCACTGCGACCACGATCAATAAGGAAAGTGTTAAGGCTACTGTTGAAAAGCTCAATAAAGTTCTGGCAGACAATGATCAGGTTGATAAAAAGGTAAAAGCAAAGCTCAGGTACATTAACCAGAACTTTCCTGTAAATATTGATAAATATGAGCAGCAGGAGGTTATTCTTGGAGAAAGAAACAGCTATAGCAAAACCGATACTGATGCTACATTTATGAGAATGAAGGAGGATCACATGTTAAATGGTCAGCTCAAACCGGCATATAATATTCAGATATCGACTTCTAACCAGTTCATTGTAAATTACACCATCCACCCAAATCCAACGGATACCACCACTTTAAAAACTCATCTGGAGCAGCATGAAAGTAGCTTTGGCAAAGTACCCAAAACCCTTACTGCAGATGCAGGATACGGCTCAGAAGAGAACTATACGCTGCTTGAAGGAAAGCAAATGGAAGCTTATGTGAAATACAATCTGTTTGACAAGGGCCAAAATGATACCTATAACAAAAAATACCCTTTTGCCGCAGATAAGTTGTTTTACAATAATCAGCTGGACGTTTATATCTGCCCGATGGGACAGCAGATGCATTACATCGGTGACACCACTAAAAAAACAACTACCGGATTCAAGCAGATCTACAGAAACTACCAGGCTAAAAACTGCAGTAAATGTCCTTTAAACGGCATTTGCCATAAATCAAAAACCAACCGCATCATGGAGATAAATGTTAACCTGAAAAGGTTAAAACAAAAGGCTCATGAACTGTTAAATACTGAAGAAGGAATAAGACATCGAAAAAAGCGATGCTTCGATGTTGAACCGGTCTTTGCAAATATTAAACAGAATCACGGATTCCGCCGCTTCATGCTCCGGGGCAAAGAGAAAGTGGAGATAGAATGGGGTTTATTAGCTATCGCACAGAACTTAAGGAAAAAAGCAGCCTAAGAAAGGCACTTTTTGCTGTTATTAGTCGAAATAACCAGTACAAATCCCAAAACTCCAAAATGGAGTAGTTATAAAATACTAAACACATAAAAAAGGCTGATCATTTTTTTTATCAATGATACAGCCTCTTTTTGCATGTATGGTGGTAGAATGTGGGACCTGATTTATGTTGATAACTTTTTTGTGGTAGATTGTGGTAAAAAGTGGTAGAAGTATCTATTTTTACACTACATAAAAAGTGTAGATACTAAAATGGTTCAACTACTTGGAGAATTTGATTGTAAATTGGATACGAAAGGCCGCATGATGGTCCCTTCGAATCTGAAAAAACAATTGCCAAACGTTGAGCAAGAGGGACTTGTGATAAACAGAGGTTTTGAAAAGCATTTAGTGATTTACCCTAAAAAAGTGTGGGAAGGCATAGTGGAAGAGCTGAGTAAACTGAACCAGTACGAGAAGAAAACGAGAGAATTTATTCGGTTTTTTACCCGTGGTGCGACGGAATTGACGCTGGATGCTTCGGGTAGAGTCAATCTTCCGAAGTCATTATTGGAATTTGCAGGTATAGATGGCGAAGTAATCCTGTCTTGTCAGTTTGATAAAATAGAGCTTTGGTCTAAAACTGCGTACGACAATTTACTGGACAGTGAGCCGGAAGATTTTGCAAATCTGGCAGAAGAAGTGATGGGAAATAAAAACAGGGGGGAAGATGGAAAATAATTATCATGTACCAGTACTTTTGCAGGAATGTATTGACGGGTTGAATATCAAACCTGATGGCGTATATGTGGATGTTACTTTTGGCGGAGGTGGCCATTCAAGAGAAATCTTGTCTAAACTGGGCAAAGACGGTGTACTCATCGCTTTTGATCAGGATCCTGATGCGCAACGTAACAAGATTGATGATCCCCGCTTTTTATTTGTTGATCAGAATTTCGCTTTCTTAAAAAATAATCTTCGTTTATTAGGTTATAAGCAGGTAGATGGTATTCTGGCTGATCTTGGTGTTTCTTCACATCAATTTAATGAGCCTGAAAGAGGCTTTTCTACCCGTTTCGAATCTTCTTTGGATATGCGTATGGATAAACAAGGCAAGCTTACTGCTGCTGATGTTTTAAATACTTATACTGAAGATAAACTGCATAAAATATTTGGGATCTACGGTGAGGTTAAAAATGCGAAATCATTGGCCAGAGCGGTGGTAACATCCCGTGCAGGACAGCCTATTGTAACCCTGGCTGATTTTAAAGCTGCCGCAGGAGCGCACATCCCTAAAGGAAAAGAAAATAAATACATGGCACAGGTATTTCAGGCTTTACGTATCGAAGTGAACGCGGAGATCGAGGTACTGGAAAACTTTTTACTGCAAACTGCTGAGGTGTTAAGCCCGGGTGGCAGATTGGTGGTGATGTCTTACCATTCACTGGAAGACAGGCCGGTAAAGAATTTTATTGCTAAAGGAAAAATCAGAGGCGAAGCAGATAAAGACTTCTTTGGTAATGAAGAAAAGCCATATAAAGTGATTACGCGTAAAGCAGTGATTGCTGAACAGGACGAGCTGGAAAGAAACAGCAGATCCAGAAGTGCAAAATTGAGAATTGGAGAAAGGATCTAAGATATGAACAACCAGTTCAGAGCAGATGAGGTAGAGGACGAAGAGGAATTACCAGAAGAACCGGTAATTCGCTTAAAAAAGCCTAAAAAAGAAAAGAAGGAGTCTGAAAATGCTAACCTTTTCTTTAAAAAGCTTTTTGTGGATGGTGTAGTGACTAAAGAAGCCGCTACTGCCATGTTGCCTTTTCTTATCTTTTTGTCGCTGTTAACGATGCTTTACATCGCAAACAGCCATATGGCGGTTAAAAATATAAGGGATATAGATAAACTTAATAAAGAAGTAAAAGAACTGAGCTGGGAATATAAGTCACTGAAAGCTGATCTAATGTTCAAAAGCAAGTTAACAGAAGTAGCTAAAAAAGTAGATACGTTAGGCATTAAGGAGCTAACAGAGCCTCCTAAAAAAATTATCATAAATAGTGATGAACATTAGAGCTAACATACTATTACGTGTTTATTTGTCCTTCGGACTGATTGTACTGCTTGCCGTGGCAGTATTGGTCAGATTATGCGATGTACAATTTGTAGAGGGGCATAAATGGCGTGCCATGGCCGACAGTCTCTCTACAAAGTATATCAATGTGGATGCTGCACGTGGTAATATTTATTCTAATGATGGAAGCCTGTTAGCTACATCTGTACCAGAGTATGAACTGAGAATGGATTTGTACGCTGGCGGAATTAGTGAGAATAAAGTTTTTTATGCCAAGGTGGATTCTCTGGCTATGAAACTTTCACAGTTTTTTGTGGATAAAACACCAAAGGAATATTCACGTATGCTGCGTACTGCCAGAGCAGACAGCGTCAGATATTTATTGATCAAGCGTAAAGTGAATTATCAGCAGCTCAAAGAATTGAGGACTTTCCCATTATATAATATTGGAAAGTACAGTGGTGGTTTAATGGCCATTCAGCAGAATAAAAGAATTTTGCCTTTTCAGAACCTTGCAAAAAGGACGATCGGGTATAAAAATGAAAACGTTTCCAATGGCGTAGGGCTGGAAGGGGCTTACGGAAATTATATTAATGGGGAAAGTGGTAAAAGATTAGTTCAACGTATTGCTGGTGGTGTCTGGATGCCGGTTAATGATGAGGCTGAAATTGCTCCTAAAGAAGGGGCTGATATCATTTCTACGATCGATATCAATATGCAGGATCTGGCACAGAGCGCATTAGAGAAACAAATGATTAAAAGTGATGCAGATCATGGGACAGTGATTTTGATGGAGGTGGAAACTGGTGAAGTCAGAGCAGTTGCGAATTTTACCAGGGAGAGTGAAGGTGTTTACAAAGAGATGTTCAATTACGCGATAGGTGGAAGCCAGGATCCGGGATCTACTTTTAAACTGGCCTCTTATATGGCTTTGCTGGAAGATAAAAAAATAGATACGAATACTACGGTGGATACTGGAAATGGTGTTTACAGGCTTTATAACCATAATATAAAAGATTCCCATGGGAGCGTAGGAGTGGTCACTGCTAAAAAGGCATTTGAGGTTTCATCCAATACGGCGGTAGCCAAATTTGTTTATAGCGCTTATAAAGATGACCCTAAAGAATTTACGGATCATTTATATAAGATCCATATGAATGAAAAGCTGGGACTGCAAATTCCCGGGGAAACCAAACCTGTCATTAAGAATCCTGCCTATAAATCCTGGAGTGGTCTGACTTTAGCGCAGATGGCTTATGGTTATGAAATGCAGATTACTCCGCTGCAGATTTTGACGTTTTATAATGCCATCGCTAACGATGGAAAATATATAGCACCAATTTTTGTAAAAGAAATCAGAAGGTTGGGAAACCCGATTGAACAGTTTCATGCCAGGGTAATCAGTGAGCGGGTTTGTTCTGAAACGACAGTGAAAAAATTACAGGCGATGCTGGAAGGTGTGGTCACAGAAGGTACTGGTAAACTGATGGGATCTCCGTTTTACCGGGTAGCTGGTAAAACAGGTACTGCACAGGTAGCTGATGGAAATAAAGGTTATAAAGCTAAGAGAAGTTATCAGGCTTCTTTTTGTGGTTACTTCCCGGCTGATAAGCCTAAGTACTCTATTATGGTTTCTATCAACGGACCTAAAAATGGCTATTACGGGGGATCAGTTGCCGGGCCGGTATTTAAAGAAATTGCAGATCGTATTTACGCAAGTGATGCGCAGATGTATAACAATGTGACTGACCATCTGGTTGGAAACACAAAAAGTCCTGAAGCGAAAGCAGGACAGAGTAAGGCAGTGAAAAGTGTTTACAATGCCCTGGGAATTAAAGCCCTTTATGCTGCGAAATCTGACTATTTCAATAGTGTGGATACCAGCAATGGAATTGTTTACCAGGAATATAGTTCTGTGAAAGGTATGATGCCTAATGTAAGCGGAATGGGCTTAAAAGATGCTTTATATCTTTTAGGGAATGCCGGTTTAAAAACACAGGTTAAGGGAAGTGGAAAAGTAATAAGCCAGTCGATTCCTTCAGGGATGAAAATTGGAAGAGGATTATTGGTACAATTAGAATTGAAATAAGATGCAGTTGCAGGATGTTTTATATGGAGTGGCGATTAAAAACCTGATTGGAAAAACCAACAGGGTAATTAGTGCGCTTACGTTTGACTCACGTGAGGTGCAGCAAGGTGCTGTATTTTTTGCGGTAAAGGGAACTTTGTCGGACGGACATACTTTTATTAACCAGACTATTGCTGCCGGAGCAACAGTTATTCTTTGTGAAGAAACACCGGCAGTGGTAAATCCTGAGGTGACTTATATCGTGGTAGAAAATACTTCGGTGGCATTGGGGATAATGGCATCCAATTATTATGGAAATCCTTCTTCTTCGTTGAAACTGGTTGGAATTACCGGAACAAATGGGAAAACAACCATTGCTACTATTTTATTTAAATTATTCAGAGGCCTTGGTTTCCATACCGGATTAATTTCTACGGTACAAAATCAGGTGAATGATCAAATCATTGCGGCTACACATACCACACCAAATCCATTGGCGCTGAATCAGCTCCTGAAGCAAATGGTAGAGCTGGGTTGTACTTACTGCTTTATGGAAGTAAGTTCTCATGCGATGGTGCAACACAGAATAGAAGGATTGACTTTTGCAGGCGGTGTGTTTTCAAACATCACACATGATCATCTTGATTTTCATCAAACATTTGACAATTATATAAAAGCTAAGAAATCATTTTTTGATGGTCTTCCAAAAGGTTCTTTCGCGCTGACCAATTCCGATGATAAAAACGGGATGGTGATGCTTCAGAATACGAAGGCTTCTAAAAAAACTTATGCCTTAAAGCAACTGGCTGATTATAAAGTAAGCATTATTGAAAACAGGTTCAGTGGCCTGAATCTTGAAATTGACCATACCGATGTGTTTTTCAAACTGGTAGGTTCATTCAATGCTTATAACCTGGCTGCCGTTTATGGTACGGCTATTTTATTGGGTCAGGATAAGCTTCAGGTATTAACGCTATTGAGCAACTTAACTGGTGCTGAAGGCAGATTTGAAGAAATACCTAACTCCAAACAGATTATTGGCCTGGTGGATTATGCACATACACCTGACGCTGTTCAGAATGTATTGAGTACAATTCATGATATCAGAAAAGGGACAGAGCAGGTAATTACAGTAATTGGTTGCGGTGGAGACAGAGATAAAACCAAACGTCCGGTAATGGCTCAGGTAGCTTGTGACTGGAGCGATAAAGTAATCCTGACTTCAGATAATCCAAGAACGGAAGATCCGCATCAGATTCTGGCGGATATGGAAGCTGGTGTATCGCCAACTAACCGCAGAAAAACATTAACGATTGCAGACCGCAAGGAAGCTATAAAAACAGCTTGTCATTTAGCCAGACCAGGTGATATTATCCTGATTGCGGGTAAAGGACATGAAAAATACCAGGATATCAATGGAGTAAAGTATCATTTTGATGATAAAGAAGTGTTAATGGAACAATTAAACTTAATCAGCTAATGCTATATTATCTATTTGAATATTTAAATGCACATTACGAATTTCCTGGATTAAGGTTGTTCCAGTATATTACTTTCCGTACTTCACTGGCGATTATCATTTCGTTGATTATTACCACTGTTTTCGGAAGAAGAATTATCAACTATCTGCACAAAATGCAGGTGGGGGAAACAGTAAGGAATTTAGGTCTGGAAGGACAAATGCAGAAACAAGGTACGCCAACTATGGGCGGGGTAATGATTCTGATGGGTATCCTGATCCCGACTTTATTACTGGCCAACCTGACTAATGTATACGTGTTACTGATGATTGTAACGACGGTATGGATGGGAGCAGTAGGTTTTGTGGATGATTATATTAAAGTATTTAAGAAAAATAAAGAAGGCCTTGCAGGAAGGTTTAAAATTGTCGGACAGGTAGGATTAGCGTTAATCATTGGCTGGACGATGTATTTCAATCCTAATATCGTAGTCAGACAAACTGTGGATGAAACCGGGGTGAGCAAAAATTCGGCGCCGATGGTATTGAGACAAAAGGGAGAGAAATTCTATTACACACAGGATGTAAAATCAACAATTACCAATATTCCTTTTTATAAAAATAATGAATTTGATTATGCTAAGGTACTTAAGTTTTTAGGCCCTGGTTATGAGAAATATGCAGTTTTCGTTTTTATCCTTTTTGTGGTGATTATCATCACAGCGGTTTCTAACGGCGCAAATTTAACGGATGGAATAGATGGCCTGGCAACGGGTACTTCTGCGATTATAGGGATTACGCTGGGCTTACTGGCTTACGTTTCGGGTAATACGGTGATTGCGGATTACCTGAATATCCTGTATATCCCCAATTCCGGTGAGCTGATGATTTTTGCGGGTGCATTTGTGGGCGCTTGTGTCGGATTTTTGTGGTATAATTCTTACCCTGCACAGGTTTTTATGGGGGATACAGGAAGTCTCGCTATTGGTGGGATTATCGCTGCTCTGGCAATTATGATCAGGAAAGAATTACTGATCCCGATTTTATGCGGGGTATTCCTGATTGAGGTAACTTCGGTTATGCTCCAGGTATCTTACTTTAAATATACTAAAAGGCGCTTTGGAGAGGGCAGAAGGATTTTTCTGATGTCGCCGTTGCACCACCATTACCAGAAAAAAGGATACCATGAAGCGAAAATTGTTACACGCTTCTGGATTGTAGGAATATTATTGGCCATCATCACCATCATCACTTTAAAACTGAGATAATGGAAAAGCAAAGAATCGTCATACTTGGAGCTGGTGAAAGCGGGGTAGGTGCAGCAATATTGGCACAGAAGCAGGGCTTTGATGTTTTTGTTTCAGATTTCGGGGCAATTGCCGGCCGTTATAAAGAAACATTAGTGGAACTGAATATTGCATTTGAAGAGAAGCAGCATACAGCTTCATCAATCATGAATGCAAATGAAGTGATCAAGAGCCCTGGAATTGCTGATTCTGTATCTATTATCAAAGAACTGAAGAAGAAAAATATTCCGGTGATCTCAGAAATTGAGTTTGCTAAAAGATATACAACGGCAAAAACTATTTGTATTACCGGTTCAAATGGTAAAACAACCACAACGATGCTGACTTACCATATCCTTAAAAAAGCAGGCTTAAATGTTGGCCTTGCAGGTAACATAGGACATAGTTTTGCAGCACAGGTAGCGACAGAGAATTTCGATTGGTATGTACTGGAAATATCGAGCTTTATGCTGGATGATATGTATGATTTCAGAGCTGATATCGCTGTACTTTTAAACATTACGCCTGACCATCTGGACAGGTACGATTACAAAATGACAAATTACGCAGCTTCAAAAATGCGTATTGTACAGAATCAGAGACCTGAAGATCATTTTATCTTTTGTGCCGATGATGAAGAAACCCTGAAGGCTTTAAAAGGCACGAAGGTGAATTCACAGAAATGTCCATTCTCTATTCGTAAAAAGGTAGAGGGCGGAGCTTATCTGGAAGGCAACAATATTCATATCAATATAAATCCAAAAGACCATTTAACCATGTCAATTTCAGAGTTAGCTTTACAAGGCAAGCATAATATCTACAACTCTATGGCTTCGGGCATAGTCGCTAAAGTGTTGGAAATCCGCAATGCGACCATCAGAGAAAGTATGGGAGATATTAAAAATATTGAACACCGGTTAGAGCATGTCGCCAGGATTTCGGGTGTGGATTACATCAATGATTCAAAAGCAACCAATGTGAATTCTACCTGGTATGCGCTGGAAAGTGTAAATACCGACGTGATCCTGATTATGGGTGGTGTGGATAAGGGTAATGATTATGATATGCTGAAAGACCTGGTGAAGCAAAAAGTGAAAGCTATTGTTTGCCTGGGTAAAAATAATAAACGTATTCACGAAGCTTTTGAGAATGATGTGGAAATTATTGTCAATACGTTCTCTGCAAATGAAGCCGTACAGGTAGCTTATCACCTGGCAACAAAAGGGAATACCGTGTTGTTGTCACCAGCTTGTGCAAGTTTTGATTTGTTTAAGAATTATGAAGACCGTGGAAACCAATTCAAAATGGCTGTAAAAGAATTATAAAAATGGGTACAGTACAGGCGCTTTTAGAGAAAACAAAAGGGGACCGCTGGATATGGCTGATCATTATCCTGTTGTCTCTGATCTCTATTTTTGCGGTTTATAGTGCAACTGGAACACTAGCTTATAAACAGGGCAAAACTGTAGAGAAAATACTGCTCACCAAACACTTGATTTTTGTGGTGATGGGGATTGGTATGATCTATATTGCGCATTTAGTGGATTATCAATATTATGCTGGGATTTCAAAAATCCTGATGATTATTACGATTCCGCTGTTGTTTTATACGCTGGTTTTCGGAACGAGCCTGAATGATGCTTCCAGGTGGGTTAAGATTCCTATTATCGGATTGACTTTTCAAACCTCCGATTTGGCAAAACTTGCGCTGATTACATTTCTGGCCAGGATGCTGACCAAGAAGCAGGAAAATATTAAAGATGTGAAGACTTCATTTATTCCGATTATGGGCTCTGTTTGTGTGGTCTTTGTTTTGATTGCACTGGCCAATTTATCAACAGCGCTGATGTTGTTTGGGGTAAGTATCTTATTATTAATTATAGGCCGGATCAGTATCAAACAAATCCTGGTGGTTTGTGCCGGCGGTTTTGTGCTGCTGATGTTTGTTGTTTTCCTGGGGCCGAGACGAGAGACTTACAAGTCACGTGTCAATTCTTATTTGCATCCTGAAACTCAGCATTCAGATAAAACATACCAGGCAGATCAGGCTAAAATTGCATTGGCATCTGGTGGGATTTTTGGAAAAGGGCCGGGAAATAGTACCCAGCGTAACTTCCTGCCTCATCCCTATTCCGATTTTATCTTTGCGATTATCGTAGAGGAGTATGGTTTGTTTGGGGCATTGATTATTATCGTCCTGTACCTGGTACTGCTGTACCGGTGCGTCAGGATTGTCACGCAGAGTCCGAAGGCCTTTGGGGCACTGCTCGCCGCCGGACTGAGTTTTAGTTTGACGATACAGGCTTTTGCAAACATGGCGGTAGCCGTAGGTTTAGGACCCGTAACAGGTGTCCCTTTGCCGTTAGTAAGCATGGGTGGTACTTCGATGATTTTCACGAGTATCGCTTTTGGAATTATCCTGAGCGTAAGCAGGGATGTAGAAGAGAATGGTAAAAAAGGGTTAAGCGAAGATCTGGCTAAACCAGCAAGTAAAGTAAATAAAGTGATTGTAGGTGAGTTACCTGCAATGACATAAAATATATAAAATGGGACCAACAAAAATAATCATTTCAGGAGGCGGTACTGGCGGACATATTTTTCCTGCCATTGCGATCGCAAATGCGCTCAAACGCATAGAGCCTGAGTGTGAAATATTATTTGTAGGCGCAACAGGCAGAATGGAAATGGAAAAAGTTCCTGCTGCCGGGTACAAAATTGTAGGCTTGAATATCAGTGGGATTCAAAGGGGATCAATACTCAAAAATCTCAGTTTACCTTTTAAACTGATTGACAGCATGCAAAAAGCATTGAAGCTGATTGCAACCTTTAAGCCTGATGTGGTAGTTGGTGTTGGTGGTTATGCTTCGGGGCCGATTTTATTTGCGGCTTCCTGGAAGAATGTTCCATACCTGATACAAGAGCAGAATTCATATGCTGGTATGACCAACAAAAGACTAGGGAAAAAGGCTTCGAAAATATGTGTTGCTTTTGATGGAATGGAGCAATTCTTTCCGGCTGATCGTATATTAAAAACGGGTAATCCGGTACGTAAAGATGTAGTTGAGATTTACAATAAGCGTTTCCACGGATCGGAATTGCTGAAACTGGATCCGCTAAAGAAAACTGTTCTGGTTACAGGGGGGAGTCTTGGTGCTGCCACATTGAATAAAAGTATTGAAAAGCATTTACAGGATTTTATAGCTCAGGATGTACAGTTAATCTGGCAAACTGGTAAATATTATTATGCAGGAATTATACAGCGTCTTGGCGCAAGTTTTCATCCGAATGTACGGATACTGGAATTTCTGAATCAGATGGATCTGGCTTATGCAGCTGCCGATGTGATTATCTCAAGAGCGGGAGCAGGAACAATTGCTGAACTCTGCCTGATTAAAAAACCAGTAATCCTGGTGCCTTCGCCTAATGTGGCTGAAGATCATCAGACTAAAAATGCCATGGCATTGGTGAAAAGAAATGCAGCTCTTTTAATCAATGACCGCTCTGCGGAGGATACTTTGGTTACGCAGGCGCTGGAATTATTAAAAGATGAAGTTCGTTGTGAACAGTTGTCGGTAAATATCGGGGAGATGGCTTTGCCACAAGCTGATGAACTGATTGCAAGCGAAGTATTTAAACTAGCAGTAAAGAAAGATATATAAATGGAACTGGATTTAATCAAACGCGTTTATTTTATTGGTGCCGGTGGTATCGGAATGAGTGCGCTTGCGCGTTACTTTAACAAACGCGGCTGCCTGGTTGGCGGATATGATAAAACCCGGACTGTTTTAACCAGCCACCTGGAAGCGGAAGGAATTCTGATTTCTTATGCGGATGAGCTGAGTACATTGCCTTCGGAATTTGAAGTGACAACGGCAGATACGCTGATTGTCTATACGCCTGCGATTCCGAAAGATTCAGTATTGCTGAATTATTTCAGAGCTAATGGTTTCAATTTGCAGAAACGTTCCCAGGTATTGGGGATCATTAGTAAAGGACAATTTTGTATTGCTGTTGCGGGTACGCATGGTAAAACAACTACCTCTTCTATTGTTGCACATATTCTGACGGATACAGGTTATGGATGTACTGCTTTTTTAGGTGGAATTACCACAAACTATCAAAGTAACTTCCTGCTTGGTGATAACAATGTTGTAGTGGTGGAGGCAGATGAGTATGATCGTTCTTTCTTAACCTTACACCCGGATATCGCAGTGATTACTTCTATGGATGCAGATCACCTGGATATTTATGGAGATGCAGCACAATTAGAGGAATCATTTCAGTTGTTTGCAAAACAGTTAAAGCCTGGGGGAACTTTGTTCTTTAAACAAGGATTACCGATTGCTGAGGGAATAAGTTATGGCAGTGATACAGTTGCTGCTGTACAAGCCTTAAATATCAGGGTAGAGCAAGGGAATTTTGTTTTTGATTATCAGGACGAAAGTGTGAGTATTACGGATATACCGTTGATGCTTCCTGGAAAACATAATGTAGAAAATGCTACTGTAGCGATGGCAGCTGCGTTGAAACTGGGGATTGATCCGGTCAAAGTGAAAGCTGCTGTTGCGAATTTTAAAGGCGTAAAAAGACGTTTTGAATATGTTGTCAGGGAAGATAAGCATATTTATATTGATGACTATGCACATCATCCTGAAGAGTTGCGTGCTTGTTTTCATGCGGTCAGACAATTATATCCGGACAAGAAGATGACTGTTGTATTTCAACCGCATCTTTTTAGCCGTACACGTGACTTCGCAACTGAGTTTGCGGAAGTTTTAAGTACGGTTGATGAATTGTTGCTGCTGGATATTTACCCTGCAAGAGAATTACCGATGGAAGGAATTACTTCCGCATTTTTAAGAGCGAAGCTAACGCTTGAAAACAGTGAGGTGTATTCGAAAGAAGAAGTGCTGAGATATGTAAAGGAAAACCAACCTGAATTATTGGTTACTGTGGGAGCAGGAGATATTGATACTTTGATTCAACCGTTAAAAAATATTTTGACCAATGTTTAAAAGGATTGACTGGAAATTTGTTTTCAAATGTTTTGCCTGGATTTTTTGTCTTGGCGGAATAGTTACCCTTATGAGCTTTATATCGGTAAAAAAACATACTGTCAATGTAACAAATATTAAAATCCTTATCCCTGGAGCAGATAATTTTATCGAAAGAGAGGAAATTGATGCGATATTGAAACAGAGTCAGGGACAATTAATTGGTCGTAAACTGGAAGGCATTAACCTGCACGCAATTGAAGAAAAAATTAAGTCAAATCCCTATATAGCTTTGTCTACAGTTTATGCAGATATGGACGGTGTAATTCATATTGAAATTAGTCAGAGACAACCTTTATTGAGAATTATAAGTTCGAGCGGACAAGATTTTTATATCGATAAATATGGACTTAAAATGCCTGTGTCTCCGAACTTTACGGCAAATGTTGTGGTCGCAAATGGTAAGATTCTGGAGCACTTTAGTGGCAGGGTAGATACCTTGATTACCAAGATGGCTTCAGATTTGTATAAAACGGCATTGTTTTTGAAAAAAGATACTTTGTGGGACTCACAAATTGAACAAATATTTGTTAATGATAAAGATGATATCGAATTGATACCAAGAGTGGGTAACCAGCGTATCATTTTAGGAAATGCGGATTCTCTTCAAACGAAAATGACCAACCTGAGGACCTTTTATAAAGAGGCCATGCCAAAGGTAGGATGGGACACGTATAAAACCATAAACATAAAATACACCAATCAGATTGTTTGTGAAAAAAGCAATATGGATTCCATATTGGGGTCGGCTGGTAAAACCAGACCTGCAAAACCAACAATTGCTTCTGCAAGGAAAGTAATGGATTCGCTGGTGAGGGCTGAGGTTGCAGCGGAGCTCCGGAATAATCCACAGGGAATTCCAGAGGGTGAGTCTGCGGAAAAAGTAAATACGCCGGCTGTAGTTAAAGCGACACCAAAACCAGGGATGGTGATCCATAAACCGGTAAAGGTTGTGCCGCGTCCGGCAAAAGCTGCCGTAGTGAAACCGGTACATAAACCTGTAAAAACAGAAAATAAGCCAGTAACGCCTGAAAAAAAGTGGGTGAAACCTGAGCATAAACCAGTGAAAGCTGGACAAAAATCAGTAAAGGCTGTCATTAAGCCAGCTGTAGCAAAACCAGTAAAAGCTAAAGTGACAACAAAACCAGTAAAAGAAACAAAACACACCAGTGATAATAATTAGTATATAATTCGACAAATAAATATAGTTATGGGCAAAGAAAAAACCACCGTTCAGTCTCCAATTGTAGTGGGGTTGGACATCGGTACCACAAAAATCTGTGTGATAGTTGGTCGCAGAACACAGCATGGCAAGATTGAGGTTTTGGGTATTGGGAAAGCAGAGTCTGCGGGCGTAACCCGTGGTGTGGTTTCCAACATACAAAAAACTGTACAGGGTATTTCACAGGCCGTTGAATTGGCGAGCGGTCAGTCCAATGTGGAAGTACGTGTTGTAAATGTTGGTATTGCAGGTCAGCATATCAAGAGTTTGCAGCACCGTGGAATCCTGACCAGAAGAGAACTGAATAATGAGATCAGTAAAAAAGATCTGGATAAGTTAATTGATGATATGTTCAAACTGGTTATGCCCCCGGGAGAAGAGATCATTCATGTACTGCCTCAGGAATTTACTGTCGATAATGAACCGGGAGTTAAAGATCCGATTGGTATGGCAGGTGTTCGTTTAGAAGCGAATTTCCATATCATTTCAGGTCAGGTAACCGCGGTGAAAAATATTATGAGATGTGTAACCAATGCTGGTTTACAAACTCAGGAACTGATTTTAGAGCCGCTTGCATCTTCAGAATCTGTTTTAAGTGATGAAGAAAAAGAAGCTGGAATTGCTTTGGTGGATATAGGTGGTGGTACTACTGATATCGCTATTTTCCATGAAGGTATTATCCGTCATACTGCGGTTATCCCTTTCGGTGGAAATAGTGTGACTGAAGATATTCGTGAAGGCTGTTCAGTAATGAGAAATCAGGCTGAACTGTTGAAGACACGTTTCGGTTCTGCTTTAGCTGAAGAAAATAAAGAAAACGAAATTATTTGTGTACCAGGTCTGCGTGGCAGAGAACCAAAAGAAATTTCAGTAAAAAACCTTGCTTATGTGATCCAGGCCCGTATGGAAGAAATCATTGAGCACGTTTATTACGAGATAAAATCTTCTGGTTATGAGAAAAAACTAATCGGTGGTGTAGTAATTACCGGTGGCGGAGCGTTATTAAAGCATCTCTCTCAATTGGTTGAATATGTTACAGGACTGGATTGTCGTGTAGGTTATCCGAATGAACATTTGTCGAAATATGAGGATATGCCAAAAACTATTTATGATGACCTGAAAAGCCCGATGTACGCGACCAGTGTTGGCTTGCTGATTAAAGGAATTCAAAAAGCTGAAGAGTTAATTGAAGAGTTGAAGCAGCCTGGTGTTTATGTCGAGAGACCAGCAGTTGTAAAAGATAAAGTGAAGCGCCCGGGAGGTGGATTATTTGATAAATTACTGGCAAAAACCAAGGATTTCATCAAAGACGACATGA
The DNA here is from genome assembly GCF_040822065.1 of Pedobacter sp. WC2423. Lineage (NCBI taxonomy): Bacteria > Pseudomonadati > Bacteroidota > Sphingobacteriia > Sphingobacteriales > Sphingobacteriaceae > Pedobacter > Pedobacter sp. WC2423. The sequence continues at coordinate 3,022,517 of NZ_CP162005.1, read as the reverse complement.
ACGTAAGCGATGAGGATTATATAAAACCGTAATATTTATCCACAATGGACGATTTTTCCACATTTTTAACACTTGTGGAAAACGTGTGTTGAAAAAGTGTTAATATTACATTGAGAGATGAACAGGTAAAACCAATTTTTAAGTAACTGATTCATAAATATATGTATTTTGAAATGTTAAAAGATAAGTCATCAATCATCAAGGTAATTGGTGTTGGTGGCGGTGGTGGTAATGCGGTTAACCATATGTACCGTCAAGGAATTGCAGGTGTAGACTTTATAATCTGTAACACTGATGCCCAGGCATTGGAGTTCAGTCCTATACCGAATAAAGTACAGTTGGGTGCAAGTTTGACCGAAGGAATGGGTGCAGGCTCAATTCCGGAAGTGGGGAAAAATTCGGCTATTGAAAATATAGACGATATCAAAAGCATGTTAGGCAGTACTACAAAAATGCTGTTTATTACTGCGGGTATGGGTGGCGGAACAGGAACTGGTGCTAGTCCGATCATTGCGCAGGCAGCGAAAGAACTTGACATTTTAACTGTTGCTATTATCACAACCCCTTTCTCTTTCGAAGGTAAAAGACGTAAAATGCAGGCTGAAGATGGTCTGGATGAACTGAAGAAATACGTGGATTCTTATCTGGTTATTTCTAATGATCGTTTACGTGAAATATTTGGTAACCTCACTTTAGGTTCCGCTTTCGCACAGGCAGATGATATTTTAACTACTGCAGCAAAAGGTATTGCCGAAATTATAACAGTTCCGGGTTATATCAACGTGGATTTCAAGGATGTGCGTACAGTGATGAAAGACAGCGGTGTTTCTATCATGGGTAGTTTTGCCTGTGAAGGGGAAAACCGTGCTTTGAGTGCTGTTGAAGGTGCATTAGCTTCTCCGCTGTTGAAAGACAATGAGATTGAAGGAGCAAGATACATCCTGCTGAACATCAGTTCCGGTTTAAAAGAAGTGACCATGGATGAAGTGGCTATTATCACGGATTATATTCAGGATAAGGCTGGTTTAACTGCAGATTTGATCTGGGGTAACTGTATTGACGAAAATCTGGGTGAAAAACTTTCAGTAACGATTATTGCGACAGGGTTCCAGACTACGGAACAACGTGCACATGATAAAAAGAACGTAAAGAAAATTTCTTTGCTGACTCCTGAAGAAGCTCCGCTGGTAAAACCATTAGAGCCTGTTAACTCATTTATTGAGCCAAAAGCAGGTGCTTACACGAATGAACCGGTGATGAAACTGAAAGATGATCTGAAACAATCTGATCTGTTCGGTGACATGTACAGTGGGAACAGGAACAGAAGAGATGACGCGGATAGCGGAATTATCAGACATACTTTAGTAGAAGAAGAATCTGCACCTGCGGAAAATAAACAGGAAGCAGGAACAGATTTTGAATTGAAAACATCAGAAACTGATTTCGTTTTTGAAGCACCTAAATCAAATTATAATGAACCTGCTGTGCCTGCACAAGAGGAAATCATTGTACCTGGTCTGGATGATGACAAAAGTGATGAATCTATTGAAGACCAGCTGAAAAAATCTAAAGAAAGGATTATGAGGCTGAAAGATCTGAGCATGAAATTGCGTACAACCAATGGATTGCAGGAGCTTGAAAACGAACCTGCTTATAAACGTAAACAAACGCAGTTGCAACAGGTACAGCATTCTTCGGAATCGCAGGTATCTAGGTTTACTTTAAGCAATGATGAGGAAGGCAGTACAGAGATCAGACCTAACAATTCATTTCTTCATGATAACGTTGATTAATCAATCGCTATAGAAAAATAAATTAAAAGCCTTAGCAATTCATTGTTAAGGCTTTTTTGGCATAATAATGGATTGCTGGACAGCGGGATTACTGGTTTTCAGGCAATCTTGTATTTCAGCCCCAGAAAGCTTAAATTTGCATAAAATAATAAGACAACTTAAAGACAGATACATTGGATATTTTTGAAAAGATAGCAAAGCATATGGGCCCGCTTGGGCAACACCAAAAATGGTCACATGGATATTTTTCCTTTCCGAAGTTAGAAGGAGCCATTGCGCCGCATATGAATTTTCGGGGTAAAGAACATTTGGTTTGGAGTTTAAATAATTATCTGGGATTAGCTAATCACCCGGAAGTAAGGGAAGCGGATGCAAAAGGTGCAGCCGATTTTGGTATGGCTTATCCGATGGGTGCCAGAATGATGTCTGGAAATTCTAAATATCATGAGCAATTAGAACAGGAACTTGCAGAATTTGTTGGTAAGCCTGATGCATTCCTGCTGAACTATGGTTACCAGGGAATGTTGTCTATCATTGATTGTCTGGTAGACAGAAATGATGTGATTGTTTATGATGGAGAGTGCCATGCTTGTATTATCGATGGTTTGCGTCTTCATTTAGGTAAACGTTTTGTTTATCAGCATAATGATATTGACAGCGCCCGCAAACAACTGGAACGTGCTACTAAATTGGTAGACAGCTCAGGAGGAGGTATTCTTGTGATTACTGAAGGGGTTTTCGGAATGTCTGGTGCACAGGGTAAACTAAAGGAAATTATTGAATTGAAAAAAGACTTCAATTTCCGTTTGTTAATTGATGATGCACATGGATTTGGTACAATGGGTAAAACTGGTGCCGGAACACATGAAGAACAGGATTGTATTGAAGGTGTGGATATCTATTTCGGAACATTCGCAAAGTCAATGGCCGGAATCGGTGCTTTTGTTGCTTCTTCAGAAGAAATAACTAATTTTTTCCGTTATAACATGCGTTCTCAGACTTTTGCGAAAGCATTGCCAATGCCAATGGTCATTGGTTTACTGAAGCGTTTAGAACTGCTTAAAAATAATCCTGAGCTTAGAGAGAAACTCTGGAATATCGCAACTACTTTACAGAAAGGATTAAGAGCACGTGGTTTTGATTTAGGAATTACCAATACGATGGTTACTCCTGTATTTTTAAAAGGTGAATTGCTGCAGGCTACTGCATTGACAATGGATCTTCGCGAAAACTATAGTATCTTCTGTTCTATTGTCGTGTATCCGGTTATTCCTAAGGGCCTAATTGAACTTAGACTGATACCAACTGCAATGCATACTTTAGAAGACGTGGAGCGCACACTGGAAGCTTTCAGTGAGGTTGCAGAGAAGTTGAAAAGCGGCTATTATAATGACAATAAATTCAGCCCGGAATAGCTGATTTCAATAAATAAAAAAAGGCCCTTTACTTAACTGTAAAGGGCCTTTTTTGTTTTGCTTATTTTGTATCTTGTTGTTTATCAATGATATATCTTATGTTTTTTGATGAATTTGTGAATAACCATGCTTTTTGTGGATAAAAACAGGGTTTTCCTCGTCCTAATTGTGCTATTAATCTTTCATTTATTAGAATAAACCGCTTACATTAGTAATTGAGTATTAATCAACCCTAAAAAATAAACCAAAAAGGTAATTAGAAATGAAAAAATTTGATGAGTTAAAAAAGCTTGTTACCACATTAGAAGCTGATGCAGACAAGTTTTACAACAAAGCCAACAGTGCTGCCGGAACACGTGTCCGTAAAGGAATGCAGGATCTTAAAAACATAGCTCAGGCTATTCGTTTAGAGATTCAGGAGACCAAAAACAAAGAGGCTTAAACCCATTTTCCTGGTTTGAATTTTATAGCGCCCCGGTAATACCGGGGCGTTTTTTTTAGCGCTGTTTTAAGCTGAAGCTTAAAGGCTGATTTGTTTGATTTGAGTGCTGATCAGCTGAACGAGGCGGCCGGATGCGGGTACTAATGGTAAACGTACCTGATCGCCACAAATGTTAAAGTATTTTAAAGCAGCTTTAATTCCTGCCGGGTTACCTTCTTCGAAAACCAGCCTTGTGAATTCAACTACTTTCAGGTGAAGTACCTGAGCAGCTTTGAAATCACCTTTAAGAGATAATCTGATCATTTCTGAGAATAAAAGAGGGAATGCATTTCCAATTACAGAAATTACACCTGCTGCGCCTAATGAAATCATGGGTAAGGCAACAGGATCATCACCAGAGATCAATAAGAAGTCTGCTGGTTTATCTCTCATAATCTGATTGAACTGGTCAAAGCTTCCTGAGGCTTCTTTGGTTCCGATTATATTTTTACAGTCTGTTGCTAAACGGCAGGTTGTTTCTGCACTTACATTACTTGCAGTACGGCCCGGGACATTGTAAAGCAATACATCCAGGTCTGTAGACTCACTGATTGCTTTATAGTGCTGATATATTCCTTCTTGTGTAGGTTTATTATAGTATGGACTTGCTGAAAGTATCGCGTCATAACCTGAAGCGTCAAATTCTTTGATCTCCTGAATAACTTCTGCTGTATTGTTACCGCCGATACCAGCAATCAATGGTAATCTGCCGTTGTTTATTTCTGCTGTAAATGCCGAGATCTTCTTCTTTTCGTCCTTATTGAGTGTTGCTGTTTCACCTGTAGTACCTAACGATACCAGGTATTCTACCTTACCGTCAATCTGATAGTTGATCAGTTTTTTCAAACCGTCGTAATCTACCGATCCGTCTGTGTTAAATGGTGTAACGAGAGCTACACCTGTTCCATGAAATTTGTTCATTTTTTTAATCTTTATTCAACATCTCTAATAAGTCGTTCTCCGAAATCAGGGGAACATTCAACTTCTGGGCTTTCTCTAATTTTGAGGGACCCATATTGTCACCTGCGAGCAGATAATTCAATTTAGCGGAAATACTACTTAATATCTTTCCACCATTGTTTTCAATCAGATCTTTCAGTTCTTCTCTGCTGTATTGTTCGAAAACTCCCGAAATTACGAATGTTTTTCCAGTTAATTTGTCACTATCAAGTGTTATTATGGTCTGAATGGCCTCAAATTGTAATCCATGTGCTTTTAACTGGTTAATCTGATCAATATGAGCCTGTTTACTGAAGTATTCCAGTATACTTTCTGCTATACGGCCCCCAATTTCATCAATTGCTGTTAATTCTTCAAGTGTAGCAGCAATTAAGCGATCAATATTTCCGGTTCCGATGGCTAGTTTCCTGGCCACTGTTTCTCCGACATATCTGATCCCCAAACCAAAAAGTACCTTTTCAAAGGGCATCTGTTTAGATAATTCTATGCCTTTTAACATGTTTTCAATAGAACGTTCTCCGAACCTTTCTATATTCTTTAGTTCTTCAGCTCTGTCTTTTAAAGTATATAAGTCACTGATATGGCTTAATAAGCCTCTGTGGTAAAAAGATTCTATGGTTTCATCACCTAATCCATCAATGTTCATCGCTTTTCTGGAAATGAAATGCTGAATTTTACCCACAATCTGCGGACGGCAGCCTTCATCATTCAGACAGTAAAAAGCAACTTCTCCTTCTTTACGAACTAGTGTAGTACCGCATTCAGGGCAGATAACGGGATAAATAATGGGTTGTGCGCCTTCTTTTCTTTTTTCCAGGTTCACCCCGATGATCTTTGGAATAATTTCACCCCCTTTTTCTACAAATACACTGTCTCCAATGTGTAAGCCCAATCTTTCGATCTCATTGGCATTATGCAGTGTAGCCCGCTTAACCGTTGTTCCGGCAAGTTGTACTGGTTTTAAGTTCGCTACAGGAGTTACTGCGCCGGTACGTCCAACCTGGTAGCTTACGCTTTCCAGCATAGTTTCTACTTCTTGTGCTTTATATTTATAGGATATTGCCCAGCGTGGAGATTTAGCGGTAAAGCCTAGTTCCTGCTGCTGAGTAAAGCTGTTGACTTTAATAACAATCCCGTCAATGTCATAGCTGAGTTTGAAACGTTCATTTTCCCAGTAATGGATAAATTCCAGTACTTCTTCAATACTGCTGCTCAGTTTAGTATGTTCAGAAACATGAAAACCCCATTTGTTAAGTTCCTGCAGGCTTTCCCAATGTGTTTTGAAATATTCTTTTTCAGTATGCAGCGAATAAAAGAAAGCATCAAGAGGTCTTTTAGCTACTTCTTTGGGATCCTGCATTTTTATCGTCCCTGAAGCAAAGTTCCTTGGATTTGCATAAGGTATTTCTCCAAGTTCTTCTCTTTCTTTGTTCAGCCTTTCAAAGGCTGCACTGTGCATTAATATTTCCCCTCTGATCTCAAATAATGCAGGTGTGTTTGCTTTTTTCAGGTGGTGGGGAATATTGCTGATGGTTTTTACATTGGCCGTAACGTCATCACCTTTAGTTCCGTCTCCACGGGTAACTGCTCTTAAGAGTTTGTTATCCTGGTAAGTCAGACTAATAGAAAGTCCGTCGAATTTCAGTTCGCATACGTACTCAAAATTATCACCTATTGATTTTTTGATCCTTTCGTCGAAATCACGGAGATCCTGTTCGTTATAGGTGTTACCCAATGAAAGCATTGGCCATCTGTGTTTAACGGTGACGAAGTTTTTGGTGATATCACCCCCAACTTTCAGCGTCGGAGAGTCAGGATCAGCAAATTCGGGATGTTCTTTTTCAAGTTTTCCCAAGGCTTCCAGTTTCTTGTCAAACTCGTAATCGGCAATGGTTGGCATTGCGAGTACATAATAATTATAACTGTGCTGGTTAAGTTCATTAACCAACGCGTCCATAGTGTCTTTAATAGTGGATTGCGACATAAGGCGAAGTTACTAAATCGGCTGATTTGCTTGTTTATTTTAATGGTTTTTTTTGTATTCAGAAGGATTGTCCGGCCAGTTCAAGCTCGATCTGATCGAATATAGTCAGAAATCCCTGCTTGTCCAGCTGCTGCTTAAATTCCTGGAGCTTCTGCGTTAAGATTTCCAGCTGCTCTTCTGTAAATGGATTAAGCCATAACCGCATACAAATGCGGTTGAGTGCATAGGTAATATGCTCAATTTTCTCATAGCTGAATAGGTATTCACTGGAAATAAACTTGTCCAGAAAATGAGCAAAACGGGGCTGATCTGTTAATCCGGCATATTTTAAAAAACCAGTCAGCGATTCAGTATGGGCATGGCCGAGCTGCTGATAAAAAAGTGCAGTGTCTACTTTTTTCTGGGTTAACAGCAGGTGATCAAGGACTAGTTCCAAACCGATATGCGCTAAAAAGAATGGCTTAACCGGGCCGGTTTGCAGGGCTGGTAAAATCAGTTGTTTAAGGATAGCGGTTTGTTCTTTAAAAAAATCGGAAGAATGAAATAAACGGTCTACTTCCAGATGTCTTTTCCATCCGCTAAGCAGGGCGGCATATTCAGGGACATCCCTGAAAAGGTATTCATCTTTTTGCGGATTGAGGTTCCAGTCTTTGTCTGCATTTTTAATCAGGTCGGGCAGTACCACGCCCATCACCATATAATCATTGGAGTTTTGCCGTTCAAAATAAAAGTGCGAAAGAAAGTTCATTGTTCTAAAAATAGCGATTTTTTAATGAGCCGGCCGGAGAAATGGCGCAGATAACCCATAATTATTTATACCTGACAAGAATCTGTCCAAGATCAGCTTTTATGGGCTGCTAAGTTTAAACGGTTTCTTATCTTTGCCGAAATTATAAAGCGATGACCAATTTTGTTGATGAATTAAGATGGAGAGGCATGTTACATGATATCATGCCCAATGCAGAAGATAAATTAAATGAAGGCATGTGCTCAGGATATATAGGTTTTGATCCTACGGCTGATTCGTTACATGTTGGTCACCTGACACAGATTATGACATTAATCCACTTTCAGCGTGCTGGTCACAAGCCTTATGCACTTGTTGGCGGAGCGACTGGTATGGTCGGTGATCCGTCTGGTAAATCTGAGGAAAGAAACTTACTGACTGAAGAAATACTGGCCCATAACCTGGATGGAATTAAAAAACAGCTGAATCAATTCTTAAACTTCAGCGCGGCAGGTAATGGAGCGGTGATGGTGAACAATGCAGATTGGTTTAAAAGCTTCAGTTTCCTTGATTTTATCAGAGACGTAGGTAAACACATCACTGTGAACTATATGATGGCCAAAGACAGCGTGAAAAAGCGTTTGGAGGGTGATACCGGGATGTCTTTTACAGAATTCAGTTACCAGCTGATCCAGGGTTATGATTTCTATTATTTATGGAAAAATAATAACTGTACAATCCAGATGGGCGGTTCTGATCAATGGGGAAATATAGTGACCGGAACAGAATTCATCAGAAGAAAAGACAGAGGTACAGCTTATGGATTGACTACACAACTGATCAAAAAATCGGACGGTACTAAATTCGGAAAAACGGAAAGCGGAGCAATCTGGTTAGATCCGGAGAAAACTTCTCCTTATAAATATTACCAGTTCTGGTTGAACGCGACAGATTCGGATGCGAAATCATGGATACGTATCTTCACTTTGCTGAATCAGCAGGAATTGGAGAAATTAGAGTCTGAACATGATGCAGCCCCTCATTTGAGAATTTTGCAGAAAGCACTGGCTACTGATATTACCATCAGAACACACTCTGAGGCTGCTTTGGAAACGGCGGTGAAAACTTCCGAATTCTTGTTCGGTAATGGTTCTTTATCATTTTTGGAGAGCCTGAGCTCTGCACATATACTGGAAATCTTTGAAGGTGTACCTCAGTTTGTAATTAGCCGTGAAGAATTAGCATCAGGTATAGATGTAGCTACTTTACTGGCAGAGAAAACGACGGTATTTCCATCTAAAGGTGAAGTGAAGAAAACTATCCAGGGTGGTGGATTGAGTATGAATAAAGAAAAAGTAGCAGAGGTTACTGCCAGTTATACGGTCAGCAACCTGATCAATGACAAATATATTATCGTTCAGAAAGGTAAAAAGAACTATTTCCTGTTAATAGCGGAGTAGTTTACTGAACCAGCAGGTTACAACCTCTGATGTCTGCATTGTCAAAACGGCCAAGTACTTCAAAGGAACCGCCAGGCAATAACCGGCCCAGATCTTGTGTAGCGATGAACGAGCAGGAGTTAATATTGGCAAGATCAATAATATTAATGCCTCCTGTCTGATTAGAATTGAGGAGTGTTAGGGGATCATTCGTGTCCCTTAACACAATCTTCATCCAGTTTGGACAATCAAATATACCTTCTCCTGAAGAATAAGCTTGTGAAAGCAGCTCAGTCATTCCGTATTCACTGTGAATAGCAGCTACACCAAATCCGCTTTTTAATATTTCGTGTAGTTCTTCTCTGACCATTTCTTTCCTTTTTCCTTTCATACCTCCTGTTTCCATCACGATTAATTCGGGAAAGTCCAGCTGATGGGTTTCAAGAAAGTCAAGCAGGGCATAAGTAACACCAATTAACAGCGTTGGCTGACCTGCTTTTTTTAAATAGGTTAACTTTTGGAAAAGCGCTTCGTGGTTATGTAAGAAATAACCGCTATCGGGATGTTTGCTTTGATTCAGCAATGCATCAATCATATAGATTAGCGAAGAACCATCTCTTTCCAGATAGGATGGAAGTAAGGCCAGCAGACAGGTGTCTGTAACCGGACCATAAAATTGCTCAAATGCTTTGTTAAAGCTTTCTTCGTATACACTCAGGTCTGTCACCGCATGTTTACTTTGCACCATTCCTGTAGTTCCGGAACTGCTGAAAACAATCTCCTCTGGTTCATTAGTACTGACTACGCGGTGGCTTTTGAAAAAGCTGATCGGTAAATAGGGGATATCGGCTACCTGTGTGATCTGTTCAGGTTTGACATTCAGGTGGGTGATAAACTGACGATAAGGTACACAAAACTCCGCCTGGTATTTGAAAATGGCCAGTGCGGTTTCATTAAACTGTTGTGCGTTGCGGATAGAAAATATTTGAGGAATTAAAGCTTTCACGCCGCAAAAATACATAAACAGTTAGATAAATCTTATGCCGTTGTTTTTTTTACCAGTACTGCTTTTCTGAACTGGTAACCACAGTAACCGCTTACCGCAGCCACAAAGCCGCCCAGCAATGCTGAAACCAACAGGACTAACCACCAGGTATGGAGACCAAACATCTCTGCCACACGCGAAACCAGCAGGTTATGATTCGGCAGGCTCTGATATAAAGCGACGCCTGTCCATAATAGCGCAATCGCAAAGAAAGGTTGCCACAAAGATAGTTTTGCTGTTTTACCGATTAACCCGCAGGTCGCAAAAGAAAGGATGACGATGATCCACCAGGGTAAAATCATTTGTAATAAAAAAGAGGCGATAAGTATAACGAGAAAGACCATGTGCTATTTTTTAGAAATTTTTAAACGTGAAAGAACTTTACCCTGGGTATCCTCTGCCGATTGCATCAGGTAGAGGTCATATAATTTGCCATCTGCCCAGGTACTCAGCATATCATCATAGAAAAAGCTGCCTGGATTACCCGATTGTCCGCCTGGATATACGCCGTGACCTTTTGGCGTTTTTCCAAGCTCAACGACCATTCTCCAGGATGGGCCATTTTTTTCGTCTAAGGCATTAATGGTGCTTTTCGCCCCTCCGATCAGCAGTGTTTCAGAGCCCATTCCCGGTATATTCGCTAAGTGAGGTACATGTGTTTGTTTCACATTAGCCCATTGCCATCTTTTACCAATCGGCCCGTATTTCCTTTCCAGACTATCACAGGTGTATTTAAAAGCCTCATTAACGAGGTCATTTAAGGTTTCCTTTTGTGGAGTATTCACATTATCGAACCATTTTGAACCCGGGTCTTTTAAAATCAATTCTACAGTCCGGTCTTTGGAAGGGTATCGCATGGGTACAGAGGCAATCGTAAATTCATCATCCCAGATGTCTTTAAACAAGCGTTTAGTCCACAGATCGAAAATACTGCCGCCAATTGCTTTAGCTGTAAAGAACTTATCCCATTTAGTGGTGATTTCCAATGCTTCTTTTTGTGTTGCATTGAGTTTTGCCGGGTCAATTTTTGAAATTAGTGCGGGTAGCAGGTCCTGCGCCAGAATACTATAACTGTCGCTTTGCATGATCCGGATACTGTCGGCTGTTGCTTTTGTCATTGCTTTCAGCCTGTCATTAATTCTTTTACCACGTTCATAGGAACCAAATTCCCAATTGATATAATAAGGGTAGGATGGGTCAGTAGAGGATTGATTTGCTGAGCTGACAAAGTTTCTTTCCGGATTCTTAACGGTTGGATTCTCTGCGTAGGGTATCCATCCCTGCCAGTCATTTTTTGGATCGGAGCCATCGAGTATAAATTTACCCTGACCTTTCCATTTCAATGGAAATTTTCCATTTGCTGTAATGGCAATATCATTTGCTGAGGAAGCAAAAATAAAGTTCTGTGCAGGTGCTGTATAGTAAGTAAGTGCTTTCCGGTAGTCATTGTAATTTTTACCTCTGTTCAATAAATAGAAAGTCATCAGCTCATTTGATTTATCATGCGCTATCCAGCGCAGTGCATTACCGGTTGGCACATTGTCGGCCATGCTGAGTTTTTCTGGTTTTTGAAAATAAACAACCGGGCCATGATGGGTATAAAAAACGGTATCTATTTCATTTTTAGCACCTCTGATTTTTATCGTTTCCAGTCTAACGGTTGTGTTTTTCCAGGTATTGTTATATTTATATTGCTTATGCGCAGCGTCTTTAAATTTGATCTGGTAGAAATCCAGGACGTCTGCGGCAACATTGGTTACGCCCCATGCAATGTCTTTATTGAAACCAATCGTGATACCCGGAGCACCAGGTAGTGAGACGCCATAGGCGTTAAGTCCGGGTGCATTTAACTGGATCTGATACCAGATAGAAGGTAAGGTTAAATTCAGGTGAGGGTCATTGGCGAGAATCGGATATCCTGAAGCTGTTTTAGCACCAGAGAGTGCCCAGTTATTACTTCCGATCCCATCTTCCAATACTTTGGTTTTTACTTTACCTGTGGTCATTTCAGTAAAACTGGCAGGTGTTTTTGGAAGTTGCAGGGGGTTGAAATCCCATTGGGTACCTGCAGGGATAATCGGATCTTCACGGAAGGGATAATCAGGGAATAAATCGGCTGTTATTTCAGGCCCGTATTTTTTCAGGATGTTACTCATGTAAAATTCGTCTGAACCCATAGCCAGTACGGCCGACATTTGTTTGAGGAGCAAGGCACATTTAAGGGGTGTCCAGTCTTCGGGCGTGAAATCCAGTATCTTATATTCTAATGGAAGCTGCGCACTGGAAAGCGAATGGATATAGTCATTAATTCCGGCGGTATAGGCTTCAATCATGGCTTTTGATCTGGGGTCTTCCATCATTCCTTTTAAAGAGTTTTCAGCGCCATAAACCATTCCCATACGGCGTTGGTATCTATCTACTTCAATAGCTTTGGCTCCTACCACTTCAGAGAGTCTGCCGGCTGCAAAACGGGTCTGGAAATCCATTTGCCATAAACGGTTCATCGCGGTAATATAGCCTTGTGTATAATAAACATCGTGGTCATTTCCGGCGAAAATATGAGGGATCATCCGGTCATCAAAAACTACTTCTACAGTTTGTTCGGCCCCTTTTAGACGGATTGCACTTTTTTTGGCAATACTCATCTTTTCTGCATTCTGCCAGAAACCGGTAAATGGGTTAAGGAATTTTAAAAGCGGGGGTAAGGAACCAAATTTAGTGTTGAGTACAAAGGCTAACAGTATAGGTATAATGACGCAAATGAATGCTTTAAATTTGTTCTTCATATGAGATTGAATTACCGGTTAAAGAATTGGTATTCTATGGCAATTTAAGATAAAAGTGTATGGATTGCTAATCTTAATCATATTTGTGATTTTCGGCTGAATAGGAGTGCTGATTTGTTCCATAAAAAGCTAAATAGATTCAGCTAACGGCATTTTGATTTTGCCGGTTAGAATTTCTCTTTGAATTATATCTGAAAAATCTTGTGTTTTGGCATAATAATTAACACTTTAGCTTGGTCAATCAGACAGTTTACACATATAAACAGATTACGGAAACCTTTTTATGGAAGAATTCGAAGAGCAAGGAAACGAAATAACGGACAGCGAAAATATCAAGGAAATAGTTGAATCCACTATTCAGCATTTAAACAATCCGGTATTAGCTTTAAAACCGATAGTTAAGAAATATCTAACGCAAGTTCGGGAAGTCCGTCAGGATGGGAACAAATTTTTCTTCTCAGACGGGGAAGCCAGCGTAGAGGTCAGAGTAGTGAGTAACGAAATTATACGTGTCAGACTCGCACCTCACAGTGTTTTTCTGGAAGATTTCTCTTATGCTGTTCCGGTTGTGGATCAGAAAGTAAGTACTTTCAATTTCGATGAGGAAGAAGATTATTATGCGATAGCAACCAATACGGTAACCTGTAAAATCAGAAAAGAGGATTTTCATATTTCATTTACGGAAAATCTGTCTCAGCTTGTAATGAGTGAGGACGCCTCTCCAATGCACTGGGAAGAAAATGCGGACTTTGGTGGGTACTATGTTTTTGCTACTAAGAAATGTTTTCCGGAAGAGAACTTTTTCGGCCTTGGTGATAAATCAGGAAATATGAACCTGCGCGGCCGTCATTTTCAAAACTGGAATACGGATGCTTATTCTTTTGGATGGGATCAGGATCCTTTATACAGAACAATCCCATTTTATACCGGCGTTCATCAAAAATCTGCTTACGGTATTTTCTTTGATAATACTTTCCGCTCTTATTTTGACTTTGGTAAAGAAGACAATGATAAGACCAGCTTCTGGTCGGATGGTGGTGAGTTGCAATATTATTATATCCATGGGCCACATATGATGGATGTGGTTAAACGTTATCAAACTTTAACCGGAACGCATCCTATGCCTCCTAAATGGGCATTGGGGTATCATCAGTGCCGTTGGAGTTATTATCCGGAAACCAAGGTAAAAGCCATTGCAGAAGGGTTCCGTTCCAGGGATATTCCTTGTGATGCGATTTACTTCGATATCGATTATATGGATGGCTATCGTTGTTTTACCTGGAATAAAAAACACTTCCCTGATCCAAGGAAAATGATCAAAGAATTAGCAGACGATGGATTTAAAACCGTTGTGATGATTGATCCGGGAATAAAAGTGGATGATAATTACTGGGTTTTTAAAGAAGGAAAAGAGAACAATTATTTCTGTAGAAGGAGCGACGATTATTTTATGGAGGGTCATGTGTGGCCAGGCAGATGCCAGTTCCCTGATTTCACGAATCCGGCGGTAAGAGAATGGTGGGGCGGATTATATAAAGAGCTTGTAGACATGGGGGTTGCAGGGGTTTGGAATGATATGAATGAGCCGGCAGTATTCGGCGCAGGAACTTTTCCAAACGATGTACGTCATAATTACGATGGGCACAGAGGTTCGCACCGGAAGGCTCATAATGTTTATGGGATGCAGATGGTACGTTCAACTTATGACGGCTTAAAAAAGCTGATGCGTAATAAGCGTCCTTTTACGATTACCCGTGCAGGATATGCCGGAATGCAGCGTTATGGTTGTGTATGGACAGGTGATAATGTAGCAAGTTGGGAACATTTAAAAATAGGAAATATACAGTGTCAGCGGATGTCAGTTTCGGGAGTTCCTTTTTGCGGAACGGATATCGGAGGATTTAGTGGTGAACCGGATGGAGAGTTATTTACCCGCTGGATTCAGCTGGGAACATTTTCTCCTTTTATGCGGGCACACTCTGCGGGTGATACAGCCGAAAGAGAGCCATGGAGTTTTGGAGAGCCTTATACCGCGATCAACCGGAAGTTTATTGAATTGAGATACCGTTTAATGCCTTATTTTTATTCTGTATTCTGGGAGCATCACCGTTATGGTTTCCCGATTCTGAGACCTTTGGTGATGTTGGAGCAGGAAAACGTAAGCAATCATTTCAGACAAGATGAATTTGCTTATGGAGATAAAATACTGGTTTGCCCGATTTTAGAGCAAGGTGCTGTTTCAAGAACGGTGTATTTGCCAAAAGGACAGTGGTATAACATCTGGACGCATGAATTGCTTGCTGGGGAAAACGAGCATTTAGTAGACGCGCCATTAGAGAGTATGCCTATTTTTATTAAGGCGGGCGCTGTTATTCCGGAGTATCCGGTGATGCAGTATGTGGGAGAAAAACATATAGACGAAGTATTGCTGAATATCTTCTATGCGGACTATGAAGTGAATTCATTCTTCTTTGAGGATCATGGCGATACTTTTGCCTATGAGCAGGATATTTATTCGGAGAAAAAGTTTACAGTTAAAGGAAATGATCGCCGCCTGCTGATCCAGCAGAAGCTGGAAGGCTTATATACACCGAATTATGAAACCTATGATTACAACATAATTGGCATTCCTTTTGGAGTTAAGAAGGTCATTGTAGACGGATTGGAAATTAAAGACTATTTTACTGACGATAGAAACTGCTTACGTTTCAAAAGCAATAAGAACTTCTCTGTGATACAAATTCAGGGAGAAATATAACCTTAAAATAATGGCTAAAGCGAATCAGGGTAAACCTGTTAAAGAAAATATTGCCGTATCTGCAGATGCACCTGTCTGGATTTTTAGTTTACTGACAGACTTTGACGTCGCTTTATTTATTTCAGGCAAACATTTTCGTTTGTATGAAAAAATGGGAGCGCACCTTTTAAGTGTAAATAATAACAAAGGAACTTATTTTTCAGTATGGGCGCCTAATGCGCATGATGTATATGTGGCCGGAGATTTTAACCAGTGGCACGCAACTTCACACCGGTTATATAAACGACTGGATGAATCGGGAATCTGGGAAGGTTTTATTCCCGCAGTAGGAAAAGGAGCAGTTTATAAGTATTTTATCAAAGGGTTTGACGGGAAAGAATATGAAAAGGGAGATCCTTTTGCAACCCGGTGGGAGCATCCGCCGCAAACAGCTTCAGTAGTGTGGGATACGGATTATACCTGGAAAGATAAAGCATGGCTGAAGAAACGTCCTGTATTAAATGCACTGGATCAGCCAATGTCTGTTTATGAAGTACATCTGGGTTCATGGCAGCGCGATCCTTCAGAACCCGACCGGATTTTAACTTATAAAGAAATAGCCAATAGCCTGGTGCCCTATGTACTGGAAATGGGCTTTACCCATGTCGAGCTGATGCCGATTATGGAGTATCCTTATTATCCTTCGTGGGGTTATCAGATTACCGGATATTTTGCAGCCAGTTCCAGGCATGGAACACCACAGGAGCTGATGTACCTGATAGAACAGTTTCACAAAAATGATATTGCCGTAATTCTGGACTGGGTACCTTCACATTTTCCGGGAGATGCGCATGGATTGTTCCATTTTGATGGGACACATTTATATGAACATGCGGATATGCGTAAGGGCTTTCATCCGGACTGGAAATCATATATATTCAATTATGACAGAAATGAAGTCCGTTCTTTCCTGATCAGTAATGCCATGTACTGGCTGGATCAGTTTCATGCGGATGGTTTACGTGTAGATGCAGTAGCTTCTATGTTATATTTTGATTTCTCCCGGAAATCAGGGGATGCAGCAACTAATGAATTTGGTGGTTCAGAAAATCTGGGAGCTATTCAGTTTCTAAAAGATCTGAATGAATCTATTTATACAAATTTTAAAGGTGTTCATACGATTGCTGAAGAAAGCAGTACTTACCCGGGGGTAACACATCCGGTAGCTGAAGGAGGTTTGGGCTTTGGAATGAAATGGATGATGGGCTGGATGAACGATACGCTGAAGTATTTCAAAACTGATCCGATAGACAGGAAGTATAATCACCATCAGCTGACTTTTAGTATTACTTATGCATTTTCTGAGAAGTTTATGCTGCCATTTTCTCATGATGAGGTGGTGCATGGTAAATCTTCTATAATTTATAAAATGCCGGGTGATGAGTGGAGAAAACATGCAAATCTGCGTCTTTTATATGCTTATATGTTTACTCAGCCTGGTACAAAACTTCTTTTTATGGGAAATGAGTTTGCACAGAACGGGGAATGGAATTTTACCAATTCACTGGACTGGGACTTATTGCGGTATAAGTCTCATTCAGGGATGCAGACTTATGTGAAGGCGCTTAATAAATTATACCGGACAGAGCCGGGACTGCATGATTTTAATTTTTCTGCTGAAGGGTTTGAATGGATCAGTGCAGATGACAGGGATCATTCTATTTACGTTTATACGCGTAAAGGGCATAAAGCAAAGGATACCTTGATCATCATTTTAAATATGACTCCTGTTTACAGACAGAATTATAAAATAGGTTTACCGTTTAAAGCTTCGTGGAAAGAAATCTTTAACAGTGATGCGACGGAGTATTTTGGTAGTGGTAAACTCAATACAACTGCTTTTCTGCCAGAAGCAGCTTCGGTGAATGGAAGGGAGTATGCTATTTCGGTTAATATTGCGCCTTTGGGTGCAATGATATTAAAAACAGTATAACAGATGGAAATCCGGATAGAAACGGAAAGGTTGATACTCCGGGAATATGTGCAAGCAGACTGGGTGGCTGTCCATGAATACGCAAGCCAGGAGAATATCCTGGTTTATGAAAACTGGGGGCCTAATACGCAGGCTGATACCTTAATTTTTATTGAAGAAGCCCTCAGACAGAAAGAAATTTTACCCAGAACCAGCTTCGAACTGGCTATTGTACTGAAAGAGGAAAACAGGCTGATTGGGGGCTGTGGTTTTAGATTTGACAAGCAGGAAGCACATAAAGGAAATTTAGGTTATATTGTTAATCCGTTATATTGGAGAATGGGATATGCTAAAGAAGCTACAAATGGTTTGATCCGGTTTGTAGCTTCCGAATTAAGCATAAAGACTATTGAGGCAACTTGTGATGTTTTAAATCTTGCCTCCCAGGCCGTATTAAAGCATTGTGGTTTCTTCAGAATCAAGTTAATTAAGAAACACTTTGAGATGAAAGGAAGAGTCAGGGATACTTTTGTTTACGAGAGAAATACTTAGCACTCTGTTTTCGCCACCACAATCCGTTTCGTTTATCAGTCAGGTTATAGGCATTCAGCTGGATGTTATATTTTCCGCTGCGGTAGTTAAATTTTGTACTGCTTATGATGAATATGCTTTAAATGCTTTCAAAACGAATGGTATTGATTACATTTTAAAGCCATTTACAAATGGTATCAGCAAAGAAAAGACTCCTCAGGTTCTGGATTGGCTGGCCAGAAAATAGTAGCATGTTTACCGGTTATTTTTGACCGTTCACCGCCAATTTTGTGCATTTCGGCCTTAAATGCCTTTGGATAGTTGATTTGTTAGCTCATCTTTAGCTTAGCAGTTTCTGCCAGCCCACAGCAAATTATTCGTGAGCAGGGCTGAATCTTGAACTATTTAACTATAAATGATGAATGTAATTATATTTAAAACATCAGTCCAGGACAAAGGTGATCTGGATTGTGTGAGGCCAGCGCTCGATGTCTTTCTGGGGGAAAAGAACTGGACATTCGATTTAGAAGATATAGATAAAATTCTGAGAGTAGTGAGCCCGGTAATCTGTACGATTGCAGTAGAACAGTTACTGCTGGAAAAGGGATTCTTGTGTATAGAAATGCCTTATTCTCTGGATGAGTTTAATACTTAAAACCAGAAAGGGATCTTCCTTGTGGAAAATCCCTGTTCTAACTACCTATGAATCTGTTTGAACAGATGTTATTTTAAGTTTCCGTAGTACTCTACGAATTTAGCTAATGCTGAAGAATAGCCCCATTCGTTATCATACCATGAAACAACTTTAACGAAGTTATCATTCAATGCAATACCTGCGTTTGCATCAAAGATAGAAGCGTGGTCATCACCAATAAAGTCAGAAGAAACCACTTCATCTTCAGTGTAACCTAACACACCTTTTAATTCACCTTCAGAAGCTGCTTTCATCGCGTCTTTAATCTGTTGGTAAGTAGCAGGTCTTTCTAAACGTACAGTTAAATCTACTACTGATACATCAGCAACCGGAACACGGAAAGCCATACCAGTCAATTTACCTTTTAATTCAGGAATAACCTTAGTTACTGCTTTAGCAGCGCCTGTAGCAGAAGGAATGATGTTAGAGAAACCACCACGTCCGCCTCTCCAGTCTTTTGCAGAAGGACCATCAACAGTTTTCTGTGTAGCAGTAACTGCATGTACAGTACTCATTAAGCCTTCAGCAATACCCCAGTTGTCATTTAACACCTTCGCGATTGGCGCAAGGCAGTTAGTAGTACAAGAAGCATTAGAAACAACAGTTTGATCTGCTGTTAATTTATCATGATTCACACCCATTACGTAAGTAGGGATTGAATCATCTTTAGCCGGAGCAGAAAGAACAACTCTTTTTGCACCTGCAGTAAGGTGTTTCTCTGCATCAGCCTGAGTTAAGAATAACCCTGTAGACTCAATAACAGTTTCAACACCTACTTCATTCCATTTTAAGTTAGCTGGGTCTCTCTCAGCTGTAATACGGATAGTTTTTCCGTTAACGACTAAATGTCCGTCAACTACTTCGATAGTTCCATCAAAACGACCATGCGTAGAATCATACTTCAACATATAGGCCATGTAATCTGGCTCTACAAGATCATTTATTGCAACGATGTCCAGACCTCTTTTTAACGCAGCTCTAAAAACTAATCTGCCGATACGGCCAAAACCGTTTATTCCAATCTTTGTCATTATTATTAATTTGAATAGTAATTAAGTAAATTATATATTGGTTCTTTGGTAATCGTAGTAATTTCAAAACCATTCTTCTTTGCCACAGCACGCAAACGGTCTTGAAAGTTCCCTGCCACTATCCCTACAAAATGTACTTCCTCACCAGGATGAAGTTTGATTGTCGGTAACAGGTAAGTATCTATATAACGCTGAAATCCGTTATCTAGTAGCTGCTGAATATATTCATGTTCCCTGTTTTCTATAAAGAAGTCCAGGAAAGAGCTCAGAAACTGCTGAGCCATAGTTTTCTTGTATACTTTATCCAGTATTTCTGACCTGTTGAGGTCATACTTTTTACTGAATTTTTTCATCAGATCGGCTGGCAGCTTCTCCTGAAGGTAATATTTCAGGATCATTTTACCCAGGTAGGTAGCGGAACCTTCATCACTGAGAATAAAACCCAGGCCGTAGTTATTAGGTTCAGGTTTTGTACCGTCAAAATAAGCACAGTTAGCGCCACTTCCAAGGATACCGACAACTCCGCTTTTATTGAAACAGGCAGCGATAGCAGCACCATATAGATCATCCTGAACAGTGATCTTACTATATTTAAAGAACATCCTTAAAGAAGCTACTAGTTCATTCCGGCGGTCTAAGGAAGTTGCTCCGGCGGCAAAAACATGGATCTTTTTAATCTGTTCTGCATTGTTGATTAAAATAGATTTCTTATTCAACTGCTGCAACAACGATTTCTGATCTACAAAAAATGGATTTATACCGGGCATACTACATTCTGCAATGGTTTTCCCATCTTTAGCTATTTTCCACAGGGCAGTTTTTGAGCCGCTATATACTACCGCTATCATGTTAAATTGATAAAACTTTAGTCATTTCCAAAAGATCACTTTCTAATTTAAAACTATGCTCTGTCAACGCTTCGTCCAAGCTGGTTAACCTGATATCATTGCCACGTAAGCCTACCATCTGCTGTGTACTGCCTTTCAGCAATTCATTTACAGCGGCGTAACCTAAACGGCTTCCTAAAATCCTGTCAAAACTGCTCGGGCTTCCGCCGCGTTGCAAGTGTCCTAATATAGTGACCTTTGTGTCATAATGATTGAACTTTTCTTTAACATGCTTTGCAATGTCATATGCGCCACCTTGTTTATGCCCTTCGGACACAATTACAATGCTGGATGATTTTTTTGTTGCTGCCCCGATTTCCAATTGTTTAATCAGTTCATCAAGACTTGTTGCTTTCTCTGGTAGCAAGACCGCTTCAGCTCCACAGGCAATAGCACTTCTTAAAGCGATACAACCCGAATCCCGGCCCATTACTTCTACGAAAAATAAACGGTCATGTGAATCTGCAGTGTCCCTGATCTTATCTATAGCTTCAATAACGGTGTTAATTGCAGTATCATAGCCTAAAGTAAAATCAGATCCGTATAAGTCATTGTCGATTGTACCAGGAATGGCAATTACATTGATATGATGTCTTTGAGCAAAACGACGGGCTCCGGTAAAAGTACCATCTCCGCCAATCACAACAAGGGCATCTATTTGGTGCAGTTTAAGGTGCTCATAAGCAAGATCCATTCCTTCGTCGGTTTTAAACTCTAAACAGCGTGCTGTTTTAAGTACTGTTCCGCCTAAATGGATTATGTTGCTCACTGAACGGGCATCCATAGGAATAATATTGTTAGTTATTAATCCTTGATAACCTTGCAAAACTCCAAACATATTTATACCATTGTAAATACCGGTACGTACTACTGCTCTGATGCATGCGTTCATTCCGGGAGCGTCACCCCCAGATGTCAATACAGCGATATTTTTGATATTTGGTTTCATCTGTTTATATTACGAATATACCGTGTAGATATTACACTAAGTAATTTATTTTGATTTATTTTATGTAAATCGCAAACAAGTATATTAATTTGCTTTAGTTTTTAAAAATTTAATGTTTTGAAAGAAGTCTTACCACAGCTTAATTCCACCTTCTCAATTGATTGTGTTTTATTCGGATTTGATGAAGGAGAATTAAAAGTTCTGCTGATTGAAAGGAATGAAGAACCTTTTAAAGATTGGTGGGCCCTTCCGGGGTATCTGGTCAATGAGAACGAAAGTCTGGATCAGTCCGCGGCCCGTATCTTGCACGAACTCACGGGGATAGAGAATGTATACATGGAACAGTTTTATACTTTTGGTGATGTAGGCCGTCACCCTCAGGGGAGAATTATATCCGTAGCTTATTATGCGATGTTGCGGTTGGGGGGAGATAAAGCGCTTAAACCGATCAGCAATTATGCAAAACAAGCGCACTGGATTAATGTCAAGGATTTACCTCCGCTGGCATTTGACCATCAAAAAATATTTGATCAGGGACTTGAAAAAATAAAAAGAAGGATCAAACATCAGCCAATTGCTTTTGAATTACTTCCTGAGAAATTCACTTTGACACAGTTGCAAAATGTGTATGAAGTGATTTTGGGCAAGAAATTAGATAAAAGGAATTTCAGGAAAAAGATGCTGAGCTTTAATGTTTTGAAAGATCTGAATGAAAAGCAAAAAGGGGTTTCTTTCCGCGCAGCAACCTTATACCGTTTTGATAAAAGAAAATATGGAAAGTTATTTGGAAAAGAAATCTCTTTTTAAATTTCCCTCTTTCCTGTTTTAACTAAAAAAATCCCGGTTATTTATAACCGGGATTTTTAATATCGCTTGTTTTTTTTCTATTTCAGACTTCTGGCTGGTTGCATATGGTAATCAACAAGATCATCTATAGGGGAACGGATAATTTTTCCTACGCCCATTTCATATCTGTCTGCAACAATACTTAAAATATCTCTGAAACTATAACCTACAGAACCTACACAGTTCAGGCTGTATTCTTTATAATTCGGGTAATGGATAACCAGGTTTTCAAAGAATGCTGTAAAAGCATATTCAACTGTAGAGAATGCATAATCCTCGTAGTTATCTTTGAAATCATATAGGAATTTACTAAATCCTGCACAAAAACGATTTGGAAGAGGTTTGTTGTAAATATGATCAAAGATATCTTCGTTCGTCAAAGCGAAGTTGTCATAAAAACTTTCTCTCAAGCCTTTAGGCATGTAACCTTTCATGTAATCCCCAAGGATACGTTTACCGATATAGCAACCGCTACCTTCATCTCCCAGGAAATATCCCAGAGAATCAATGTTTAAAGAGATATCACTTCCGTCATAAAGACATGAGTTTGTACCTGTACCTAAAATTGCGGCAAAACCTGGTTCATCACCTAGTAATGCTCTGCAAGAAGCCAGTAAATCATGTCCAATAAAGATAATTGCATTAGGGAAAACCTGTCCCATAGCATCCGCTACAATTTTTTTATTCGCGTCAGTTGAACAACCTGCGCCGTAATAATATACTTCTGTTAGCTTATCTGCCTCTAAATGATCTGGTAAAGATTTTTTTAAAGATTCAACGATATAATCTGTACGGGAAAAATACGGATTGTAACCTTCGGTATTAAAATGAATTTTTCTACCAGCTTCATTAATTAAGCACCAATTGGTTTTGGTTGAACCACCATCTGCAATAACTATCATCTTAATTTGTTTTTTTTGGGGTAAAAGTAAATATTCCTGACACTTCAAACATGTTTTTTTCCATTTTCAGTTTTTTTTCTGATTCCTGCGTTTATCCTTGTAAGTTATTTTTCAATTTTATTATTATTCCTTCTATTTACTGGTTATTAGCCTTCCCAGTTCAAATATCTTCTTCTCTTGCTTCTTTGTAAACCGCAAATATTCAGGTATTAAACCATCTTAATTAAGATATTGTTAAATTAACACTAAGATAAAATTACACTAGTTATTTTAAATTCCAAATTTTAATATTTTATCGGGGAAGACAAATGTCATAATATTCTTTTAAAATACCCAATCATTCAATTTTAAAACACTCATAAAGAGCAATTAAAGAATTTTATGTGGTATTTAACGAACGCACGAATAAAAATACTTTGATGTAAGCTGTAATTGTGATAATTTCACCTTTAAGGATTAAAAGAAGCGCAAATAACTAAATTGTATGCTGTCCTGTTTTTTCTATGCAAAATAAAATAGATTTTAGAAGTGATACGGTAACTATACCCACACCAGAAATGATCGCTGCGATGATGACGGCAAAGGTTGGTGATGATGTGTATGGAGAAGATGAGACCGTAGCTGCACTTGAAAGTAAACTATCGGTGCTTTTTAATATGGAAGCCGGACTTTTTTGTCCTTCGGGAACTATGACCAACCAAATTGCAATTAAATGTTTTACTCAGCCTATGGATGAAGTGATTTGCGATCAGACTGCTCATGTTTACCGGTATGAAGGCGGTGGTATTGCTTTTCATTCGGGAGCGTCAGTCAGGTTACTGAATGGCCCAAGAGGAATTTTAAGCCCCGAACTCATAGGCCCGGAAATTAATGAGGATAATATCCATTATCCGAATTCAAGTTTAGTCGTTCTGGAAAATACCGTGAATAAAGGGGGAGGGGCCTGCTATACACTGGAACAGATTGCGCCAATTGCGGAATTATGTAAAAGCAGAGGATTGAAACTTCATTTGGATGGGGCAAGGATCTTTAATGCACTGGTTAAAACCGGGGATGCTGCGGCAGATTACGGGCAGTATTTTGATGGAATTTCTATCTGTCTTTCTAAAGGACTGGGGGCACCGGTAGGCTCTGTATTGTTAGGTACTAAGGAGACTATTCACAAGGCAAAGAAGATCCGTAAAGCGTTTGGCGGTGGAATGCGACAGGCAGGTTTTCTTGCTGCTGCGGGCATTTACGCTTTGGATCACCAGGTTACAAGGCTTGCTGAAGATCATCTGCATGCACAGTTACTGGCTGATGCTTTGGGCACTGCTGATTTTGTAGCGGCTGTAATGCCCGTTGAAACAAATATTGTAATTTTTAAAATAGCTGAAAGCTATACAACAGCAAGTGTATTGGATAGTCTGACAAAAAGCGGGATTTTATGCGGTGCTACAGGCCCCGATACCTTAAGGTTTGTGACGCATCTGAATACAGATGCCAATCAGATTGCGCAGGCTGTCCAGCTGATCAAGGAACTGAAACCAGTGAAAAAATCCTAAACAGATTGATATGAAGAAGATTTTAATTGCCAACAGGGGTGAGATCGCTTTGCGTATTATGCGCTCTGCAAAGGAAATGGGTATTTTAACAGTTGCTGTATTCTCAGAAGCTGATAGAGAAGCGCTGCATGTACGTTATGCAGATGAAGCAGTTTTTATAGGGCCGGCCCCGGCAAGTGAATCTTATTTAGTCGGGCAGAAGATCATTGGTGCTTGTTTGCTGACAGGTGCTGAGGCTATTCATCCTGGATATGGATTTTTATCAGAGAATGCTGAGTTTGCAGGAATGGTGAAGGATGCAGGTCTGATTTTAATTGGTCCCTCACCTGAAGCAATGGCTATTATGGGGAATAAATTGACTGCAAAAGCTGCTGCGCTGAAATATCAGATTCCTATGGTTCCCGGAACTGAAGAGGCCATTACAGATATTGAAGAGGCAAAACGCAGAGCGCAGGAAGTTGGTTTCCCAATCCTGATTAAAGCCGCCGCTGGTGGTGGTGGAAAAGGGATGCGGATTGTAGAGGAAGTCGCTGCTTTTGAAGAGCAGATGCAATTGGCAGTTAGTGAAGCGAAATCAGCATTTGGTGATGGTGCAGTATTTATAGAAAGATATGTATCCTCACCCAGACATATAGAAATCCAGGTGTTAGGTGATAATTATGGGAATATCGTCCACTTGTTTGAAAGGGAGTGTTCCATTCAGAGAAGGCATCAAAAGGTAATTGAAGAAGCACCTTCCAGTGTACTCAGTCCTGAAATCAGAGCAGAAATGGGTAAATGTGCTGTGGATGTAGCGAGATCCGTTAATTATACTGGCGCAGGTACGGTAGAGTTTATTCTGGATGAAAATCTTGATTTCTTTTTCCTGGAAATGAACACCCGTTTGCAAGTAGAACATCCGGTTACAGAACTGATCACAGGACTTGATCTGGTAAAAGAACAAATAAAAATAGCCAGGGGTGAAAAATTAAGCTATAGCCAGGAAGATTTGAAAATCAGTGGTCATGCGATAGAACTCAGGGTTTATGCGGAAGATCCTCAGCATAATTTTCTTCCTGATATCGGTGTCTTGAAAACTTACCGTACACCCAAAGGTAATGGGGTAAGGGTAGATGATGGATTTGAACAGGGGATGGAAATTCCTGTGTATTATGATCCTATGATCGCTAAGCTGATTACTTTTGGCGCAGACCGCAACGAAGCTATTGCGAGAATGCGCAGGGCGATTTCAGAATATGACATTACGGGCATTCAAACTACTTTGAACTTTGGTAAATTTGTGATGGAACATGAGGCGTTTACTTCGGGAAATTTTGATACCCATTTCGTTGGTAAATACTTCAATCCAGAAAACAAGGAAAATACAGACGAAGATGATGCCCTGATTGCAGCAATAGTCGCGTTGAAAAGCCTGAAGCAAAAAAATAGTTCTGCTGTGATCACATCAGCGGAAGGCACATCAAGTAACTGGCTTAAAAACCGGGCAAAATATTAAAATTTATGTTTACAGGAATTATTGAAACACTAGGTACAGTAAAAGAGATTACAGCAGAAGGAACAAACCTTCATTTTATAATCGAATCTGCATTGAGTAATGAATTGAAAATTGACCAGAGTGTATCTCATAACGGCGTATGTTTAACTGTTGTGGCATTGAATGAGACAAGCCATACCGTTACGGCTATTCAGGAGACGCTGGAGAAAAGTAACCTGCAACACCTGAGTGAGGGGATGAAAGTGAATCTGGAGCGTTGTATGCAGATGAACGGACGTCTGGACGGGCATATTGTACAAGGGCATGTTGACCAGACTGCGGTATGTGTATTGAGGGAAGAACTGGATGGCAGCTGGGAATACCGTTTTAAATATGATAGCAGCAAAGGCAATGTAACTGTAGAAAAGGGATCTGTTTGTATTAACGGAATCAGCTTGACAGTGGTTAATTCTGCTACTGATGAATTTTCTGTATTTATCATTCCTTATACTTTTGAACATACCAATTTACAAGAGGTGAACGCAGGGGATACGGTGAACCTTGAGTTTGATATTATTGGTAAATATGTAGCAAGGTTACTTCATAAATAGATAGAGGCTATTTTTTAATATTCGAACCTAAATCGTCTATATTGCTGTTTATCTTATGATTATCCGGTTTTTGAACAGAAATTAAAATCTATGGCAAGGTAATTGGTTAGTAATAATTGTAAATAATTACAGCAGAATATAAAATATAGTCATATGGATACTTTAAAAAAGTTCGAATTAATGGAGAAGATTGTAAGAGAATTAGAAGACTTACAACATTCGCAACAGGCAATTATTCAAAAAATCGGCAAGATTGAAGTAGATAATATTGAATTGGGAGATAAAAAACTAGATAAAGATTTACCAGATATGCATCAGCGTGTTGCTGATAACCTGGATACCATAGTAGAGATATTAGCTTATTTTGCTGATAAAACTCAAAATTTTGGTAACAAAAACAATGTTGATGTGCTTAAAGAACAGCAAATCATTGATGAGGCAACAAAAGGTTAGTGAACCTTATTGTTGTGTGTAGAAAAAGGGCTGTTTTTAGACGGCCCTTTTTTATGCAGAACGTCTTGGGATTTGCAGTTTGAATAGAGTTCCTTTACCTAATTCGCTCTCAATAGTAATACTTCCTTCATTCCGCTCCATAAAATCCCAGCAAACCATTAAACCGATTCCGGTGCCTTTTTCATTTTGTGTACCCCGGCTGGAAAAATTCTCTCCATTGAAAATCTTCTGAATGTTCTCGAGTGCAATACCAACGCCGTTGTCCTGAATTTGCAAGCCTATATATTCTGCATTAATATAAGAAGCCATAATGTTAATCCGGCAGTTTTCGTGGCAGAACTTGATCGCATTAATAATCAGGTTACGAATCACAATCTGCATCATCAGCAAATCGGCATAAGCAACCAGATCATCTGTTAATTGCTGAACAATTTCTATCTTTTTTACTGAAGCGGCTTTAAGATGATAACTAACTTCTGAATTGATCAGCTTTTTCAGGTCAAAAATTTCCTGGTTAATCCCGTATCCTTTCAACTGGCTTCTTGACCAGTGCAGGATGTTTTCTAATAGATCAGTAGTATAAGAAATGTCTTTAGTCAGTGTCGGAGAAAGTTCTTTAAATTCTTCTGCACTGATGGTATCGTCAGAGGTCATTTTTAAGACTTCTGCCAGGTTTAGCAATGGCCCTCTGAGGTCATGTGCCATAATAGAAAATATCCGGTCTTTTAACTGATTTAGTTTTTGAAGTTCTTCTGCCTGACGCTGAGATTTTAAGGCTTCCTGCCGGGCATTTGTTAAATCCTGAAGTTTGATTATCGTTGCATTTCTGTTCAGCTTATTTTCATTCAAAAAACAGACATCTGCTTCCAGGTCAAATACTCCATTCGCCGTATGTACCATTAATTCTACTTTCCCGGACTCTTGTTGATTAAGCAGATCCAGCAGTTCCGGCTGATATTGCAGCAATTCATTAATGTCTTTACCGATGATTTTATTTGGATGATAGACACTGATATATTTTTTAAATGCTGAATTATAATCGATAATCCGGTTGCGGTGATCCAGCACCATGAATCCGTCTCCCATCAGTTCCAGGACTTTTTCCCTGGCAACAGGCAGTACATCCAATAGTTTAAACCTGTAAATTGCTATAAAAATCAGAAAAGTAGAAACCTGAAAAGCAAAAGGAGTGATGTCCAGATTTGGAATTGGCCTTAAGCCGATTAAATAAGAGAAATTCGCTATCCATGGAAGCATTGCTGCGGTCAGGATAACCCTGTTTTGTTTTTTATAGACCCGGTCAGAACGCCTGAATTTTTTAACCAGAAAATAGTTTCCAACAATCAGTAAGGTATAAAAGTAACAGACGAAAAAATAAAAGGCAATTCCAGGAACGATTTTGAGCATAGGAAAGCTCCCGCTGTAATCAATACTGGCCTTCTTATAATTCAGGTGATGCAAATTATTAGTCCATACCAAAATGATATACACAACAGGGACAGCAGTAATCAGAAACTGATTACCTGGTTTTTTTAACCATTTTTCCTTTCCTGCCAGATCTAAACAGAATAAAAACCAGTAAAATGGAACAGCCACAATACCCACGTATTCAACATTAATGAACATTTTCATATGCTCTAATGTCTTGCTGGCCAGTTCAAAGCCATAGCCCAGAGACCAGACCGAATTAGACAACATCAGGTAACCTACCCAACGGACTGTTCCTTTTTCATTGCTTAAGATGTATCCGGAAAGGAGAAACGTAATAATGCCAGAAATGATCAGGCTTAATGCATAAAGGTTAAAATCTAAATCCATTAGAAAACTGAGTGCGGCATGTGGTTCGGGAGCATAAACAAAGCTATGAAATAACGTGTGATTAATTTAAATTGACGTAATTTAGTTTGCAAAAAAAATAATCCTAATTTTACTCCGTATAAAAGCCATATTGTGCTTGATTACCTTTAAAATAACAAACAAAGAAAAACTTATGAAAAAAATTGTTCTATTCTCATTGTTTATCTGCTTTAGCGCAGTAGCTTTTGGCCAGATACTGCCATCTTTTCAATTTGGTGTTAAAGGAGGAGCCAATCTTTCTAAATTAAGTAGCCATAATACATTCAGCAGCGATAACTCAGCAGGTTATTATGCAGGTGTGTGGGCAAGAATCGGGGCAGCAGGGATACATTTTCAACCAGAGCTTTATTTGTCAGGCAAAAACACGACAATGACGAGCAATGAAGCTGGAAGTGCTGGTCAGGAAAACAAAGTTAAATTTACAAGTCTTGATGTACCTTTATTGATTGGTACTAAAATCGGTGCTGTTGGTGTTGGAGTGCGTTTAAATACAGGTCCTGTAGTTTCATTTATTTTGGATGATAAACAATCTTTTGGTGCTGCTACAAGTAATATCTTTAGTGGTGACTTCAAAAAACAAGCTGTTGCATGGCAGTTTGGTGCTGGTTTAGACATCGGTAAAATAGGTGTAGACCTTCGATATGAAGCTGGTATTACCAAATTAGGAAAACAAAACTATGATGGCCAGAGATTAAACTTATTTACTTTAGGATTGGCACTTAAACTTTTTTAAGCAAAGAATTTCTATAGTAAAACGATTAGCAGAACTTTAAAGCGCTGCTATGCAAAAAAGGAGTAAACGGATCACGTTTACTCCTTTTTTTGGCGTTAAATTTGCTGGAATAATCTTCCCTGACCTTAAATCTTAAGCTATGAGTATCAAAGAGTTATTATTAAACGGAACAAGCTTTTTATTGCTGATGAAAGAGTATGCTATTGATATCGCCGATATTAAAATAAAGGACGAAGAAGTAATTGCTGTACAGTTTTTGCAACATCCTGAGATCTCTAAAGAGAGCATTTGTATCGAAGGCAAAAATAAAGACGGAATTATTAATTTTTTTGGTACCCTTCATTATAATCTCCTGAATAAATTAGCTGTATTTGAAATGCAGGGATTTGAGCGGACTGCTTTGCAGGAGCTGAGTTAAGATGGCTTTAGAATTTCTTTGATTTCATAATTAAATGCTCCTTTAATGGGGCGTATAGGAGTTTCTTTGGCATCACTCAGCACTTTCACAAAACAAGCTCCGAAATAAAAGATAAAGGAAGAATAAAATACAAAAAGCATAATCAGCACAATGGAACCAGATGCTCCGTATATATTGCCTATGTTGCTCATTGGTAATGCGATACGTAGAATATATTTCCCAAGTGTGAAAAGGATTCCAGTCAGAATGCCACCTCTGATCGAAGATTTCCATGTAGGCCTGCCGCTGGTCAGAAAGCGAAATAAAACACTGAACCACGTTGTTACAATCGCAACAAACAGCAATTGGTTTAAGAGCATTAGAAATACCCTTCCAAAAGTAGGAGAGGCAGTATTGATATAAACACCTATAAAAGCCTGTACACTATCTGTTAGTAAGCCTATAAAGAATAATAAGCCTGCCAGCAGGATAATAACCATAGATCTTGCTCTTATTTTTAGCTTAAACATAAAACTCGTATGTTCTTTCATGCCAATAGACCAGATCTGATCCATGGAATTCTTAATGACTGCAAAAAGTGTGGTCGCTACAAAAAGAAAGAATACAAAACTCAGTAATGTAGCATACCATTGATGATCCATTCCCCTTATATTTCTTAATGTTTGTCTGATTTGTTGGGTACTGCTGTCATCAAGTATGGTTCCCAGACGTTCAAAGATCCGGTTTGCCATGGTCTTGCGGTCTATGAAAAAACCAAATAACCTGATCAGGATCAATAATATGGGCGGTAAGGCGAAATTTGCGAAAAAGGCTGTTGCGCCGGCCAGTCTTAACGGATCATTCTTTTGAAAGAGTTTAAATGCTCTCCGGAAATGCACTGTAAAAATATGAATTCTCTGGATAGTGATATTAAACATGCCTCTCTGATTGCCGGTGAAGTCCGAAAGTAGTTAAATTTTCCGAATGGAGAGGTAGAAAAAATCAACTTTACCAGGGAAATCCCGCGGGAGACCTAAAAGGACACCCCACGAGTTATACCTGGTTTTTGTAAACAATTTAGCTAAACACACCACATAATTAACTAAACAACAAACCATATAGTGGTAAGACCATATGGGTAATAAGCTTACAGGTTATAAATAACCTATTTAAGCTGAATAAGTTTGGAAATTAACCCTATAAATCTGATTATAGGGTTAAAGTATTGACTGATCAAACGTGCCGAAGGGGTAATACCCCTATGCAAATTTTCATTTTTTTATAAAAAACCATTGTTATATCATATGGCTTAACGTTCGCTACCCCCTCAGACAGCGTAACTCGGCCAATAAACAACAATGGTTTTATACTATTTTAAAGGTTACCTCTCAGTTCCTGCTCACGTTCCAGGGATTCAAACAAGGCCTTAAAATTTCCTGCACCAAAAGATTGAGCACCTTTTCTCTGAATAATTTCAAAAAATAAAGTCGGGCGATCCTGAACAGGTTTAGTAAAAATCTGAAGTAAATAACCCTCTTCATCATGATCAACCAGGATTCCTAATTCTTGTAAAGGCGCAATATCTTCATCGATTTTACCAACGCGTTCCAGTAAAGTGTCATAATAAGCCTTTGGCGGTGGACTCAAAAACTCTACTCCACGTGCTTTCATCTCTCTTACAGTTTGAATAACATCATGGGTAGCTACGGCAATATGCTGTACGCCTTCACCATTATAAAACTCCAGGTACTCCTCAATCTGTGATTTCTTTTTCCCTTCAGCAGGCTCATTGATCGGGAATTTTACATAGCCATTTTTGTTGCTCATCACTTTACTCATTAAAGCAGAGTATTCTGTGTTGATCTGTTTATCATCAAATGAAAGGATATTTCTGAAGCCCATTACATCTTCATACCATTTCACAGCCTCATTCATTCTGTTCCAGCCTACATTTCCAACACAGTGGTCAATGTATAAAAGACCTGTGCTTCCTGGTTGATAACCACCTTCTACAGCAACATAACCAGGCATAAATGCACCTTTATAGTTTTTGCGTTCTACAAATAAATGGACAGTTTCACCATAAGTATAAATACCTGCAGTACGGACCTCACCAAATTCATCTGTTAAAGTTTGTGGTTCCTGGTAAGAAACTGCACCGCGTTTAATGGTCTCTTCGTACGACTTATAAGCGTCATCTACCCATAATGCAAGGATCTTTACCCCGTCACCATGTGTTTTAATGTGTTCTGCAATTACGCCTTCAGAACCCATTGGCGTAGTCAGTACCAATCTTATTTTTCCTTGTTGTAATACATAGGAAGCTCTATCTCTCAGGCCGGTTTCCGGGCCTGCATACGCTACAGTTTCGAACCCAAAGGCTGTTTTGTAAAAGTGTGCAGATTGTTTTGCATTACCTACATAAAGCTCCAGATGGTCTGTGCCATTAAGCGGCAGGAAATCACGCACTTCTGTGTCTTTTTCTACAACTAGTGTTTGCATGTCTTTGTCTTTTTATTGAATTAAAAAAAATGTTCAGGTATAATAAGTTAGTTTTTGATTATTCTACATTGATTTGCCAGCTCTTATGATAGTCTGGATCTTCAATCGCTAATGCATCTTCTGTAAGCATTAAAGGGCGGAAAGGATCAATCATCACGGCAAGTTCTTCTGTACTTTCTTTACCAATTGATTTTTCCACTGTACCGGGGTGCGGCCCGTGAGGAATGCCTCCCGGATGGAGTGTGATCTGTCCTTTAACTACACTTTTTCTGCTCATAAAGTCACCATCTACATAATATAACACCTCATCACTGTCTACATTACTGTGGTTATAAGGGGCAGGAATAGATAAAGGATGGTAATCAAATTTGCGCGGTACAAAAGAACAGATGACGAAATTGTGACCTTCAAATGTCTGATGCACAGGTGGCGGCTGATGAAGACGGCCTGTAATTGGCTCGAAATCATGAATTGAGAAAGCCCATGGGTAATGGAAGCCATCCCAGCCTACAAAATCAAAAGGATGTGTCCCATAAGTATAAGGGTACATTAGTCCTTGTTTTTTAATCAGCACTT